>NZ_JBBORH010000001.1:0-3610161 GCF_038004525.1 Paenibacillus sp. FSL R5-0914 | reverse complement strand
TTTCACTTGCTTCGATGACAGCTGAGGGAATTGTCTGCCGATCAGCGTCCGCGCCTGCTCTTCGTTAACCTCCCACTCCGCCTCCCATACATTCGTACCTCTCATGAAATGTCTGCCTCCTCGTTCCTTACTTTATTTAGACGTTTACATTCCCTGGAAGTTACTCATAACTGCCCGTTAGCTTAATGAAGCGTCCGCTAGTCTAATACTTTTTTTCTCAGTCTACAACTTTATTTTCTCAGGACATCAATATATATAATAATTGGACCAAGCCTTTCATCGTCTTTAGTTTTTAAGGTAACTGCAACAAATTCATCTTTTATCTGATTTGAACAATTATTTTTTATCCAATTAGCATTTCGTTCATCCTCAATTCCAAACAGTACAACAGATGCTTGCCCCACTGGATTTAACTCTATTTTTCGCACTTCTTCTGTAAGGCTATTCCAAGCTATTTAACTTATTGATGACATTCTGAAGTCCCTATTTTGTTGACTTCTTGAAACAGAAAATTTCAAAGTACTACTCCTAGTTTTGAGAGAACCCGATCCATTTTATCAAAATGTTCTTTGTCGCTTGAAGCATAAATCAAATCAAAACTATCGTCATTATTCATCACCGTTATTATGCTGTCATCGTAATTCCCATAAAATTCGATGCCAATCCAATGCCGAAAGGAAATACCTTTGTTTTTAAAATTTTCACGAATAAAATCCAAGTCGGTTTGTTCAATGGAATAGAACGATACACAGCCGTATTCAAGAGCGAATACGGTTTGCAAATAGGCCATCGCCTGAAAAAAATCGGTCAATGTTTCAAATTCCATTTTCCATACCTTTTCATCGTAACTCATATAGACAGGGGGATTGGACCTGGATAAATCGTTCCTATGGATTCCCCAGACACAGGCACGCTGATTCTCGCAATAAAAAATTAAATATTCGCTATGCTTGAAGTATTGGAATTGCTCGGGCTTGATCAAACTATCTTGCGTATGGTTCAGCCGCTCGTCTTTACCGAGTTCCAAATAATAATCTATAAACACCTGGGGCAATTCACCAAAATTATTTTTAATGGTTTGTATCTCGTCATGACTAAACCCGTTTCGTTTCGTAATATGAAACAGCTTTTTAATCATTGTAAAATCAGTCATCCGCAGCACACCTTATCCTTGTATAATTTGCTATCGATTGACTTAAGAATATTCCAAGTCAGTCTCCTTAACCATCAAGGGGGCATGTTATATATTTTACCATATCTTTACTCCACTAATCTGCCCGTTAGTTGAACAAAGGGCTACCTCTCGGCAGCCCTCATTATTGAACTCTAGTTCCTCGTTAGCTTAACGACACGATAACATAAAAATCCCAATATATGGTACAGTGTTGTTGGAAGTTTGAAAGTCATCAATCTAGCATTAAAAGGGGGCTTCTGAGAGTTGAGTAAAGAATTCAATTCCAAAACTCTCATAAATTTTACTTGCTACATTTACAGTAAGTAACAAGCCAATAGCGAAAAAAACAATTGATTCAAGCAATATAACAACATCTTTTTTTAAGCCTTGAATTACGTCCAATATTGCTCTTCAATCTTCAGATCCTTATGTCTCTTATCTACGTACTCATTCTCACTAATTATTTCTATTTCATTAGAATCAAAAAAACTAAGCAATCTCAATCCTTCATTTAACAATTCATCTTTATATTGTCGGGAAAACTCTGACCTTTTAACTGGGTCTGCAAGTTGATCATCGTAATCAAATACAATATATTTAAGGGCTATCATCCTAAAAAAGGAATATCCATTACAATACTCCCTGTAAATCTGTGAACAAGAACTAATGAATTCCTCCTCAATATAAACAAATCGATTTAATAGATCTCTGATCTTAAACTCTTCAACTGACCTATAATTAAGAATTTTTGTAAGTTGCCCTTCTAATTCATCCATCACATATTTAGAATTATAATTTAGATTAATCAATCTAAAATAGACATCTTTACCTAATGATTCTTCAAGTATCTCTTCTTTGTCATAAAGCCACTGTTCAAATTCCTTTGTTGAAAGTTTATTCCTCAAGACTGAGTGAAACCATTCTATAATTTCTTCATTGATCAGATCCATGATTTCAATCCTTTCCTTGCACCGCGGTTTCATATAACGCCTTATTTACGAACTTCGTGAATTTTCTTATGTATGAAGTATTCGTCGAAATGCTTACGCTCTGCTGCCCGTTAGTTGAATAAATAAAAAACGGCTGCCGAAGCAACCGCTATTCCACTAACGTACACGTTAGTGTACTTTCATTCTATCCTAAAACAGAAATGCAAACTAGCGTTCTTGTTTCTGTGTTTATATAATCAGGGGTTTCAGACAACGTCTTATTCGCGAACTTCGTGAATAATTCCGTATGTTGAGTATTCGCGAAATTACTGAGCTATCCTGCCCGTTAGCGCAGCAAGGCTGCCAATCGTGCTGGCAGCCTTGTCATGGTTGAACTATCGTTTCCCGTTAGCATTCCTGTAGAGCGTTATCTATCGTCACTTATCAAGCTGACAAATTTCACGAATAAATGAGCCTTCGTGAGAAAACTTAATAGCTCTTTGGCAATCGGTACATATTCTTGACATTGTACATTGACAAGAATATGTACCGATAAAACAATAAAACCACGATTTACGCGGTAATTAATCGGCTTATATTCTTGTCATTCGACAGAAAAATAAGGCCACGGTGTAAACCGTGACCTGCCTAAAACTAATTGGTTGTTGGTCTTGTAGATATTAGACCCACTAATATTTATAGGATAAAGTTTGATTTATGGTCATGCATCCGCATTGTATGAATAATGAGTAATTATTCTTTGTCAAAATAATCATCTGGCAAATTTAATTTTTTCAAACAACCTGTAAATTTTTCTCTGAAATTAATATTGCTTTTATATTCCGGCCATGCAACCTTATAATGACGCAATAACTTCTCATGAGGGATAACGCCCCAAAATAAAATAGTGTTTTTCACAACCTCCTTATCGCCACCCACTAACATCTGTTCAATGATTTCCCAACTTTCCGATTTGTCATTGCAATTGCGTGTGGCATAGATTGCGGCAGATTGAATATTCGAGTCGGTGTGGCACAAAAAGGACGCAAAGTTCTGAAGTGTAATCGCGCCGGAAGATTCCAAAACATACCCCACATGACGTAACGTTTCCGAATCGTGAACCCTGTCAAGACTTTGCAATATCACTTTTATAAATTCCGCTAAATCAAAAGATTTACCGTACCAATTCAGAATCATTAAAGCTTGTAAAAAATCTTCATTTCTTTCAGAATACAACAGCTCCAGAAGATAGTCTCTTCCCGCATCAAAAGAGGTTTTGCAGATTAGCTGAATGGCTGTGGTGCGATCATTTTGTCTTTGCTCAGCAACGCTCCTTAAAAAATCAATGGTTGGCTGCGAGATTTTCTTAAACTTGAACATTCCATCAAGCGCTTTTGATTTGATTTCTTCGTTTGGGGCGTTTTGATAAACCTGTATCAACGCATTTTCATCGCCCGGCATTCTACTGCCAAACCACGCGATATCATAATCCAGAATAATTTCGTCCAGCCAGCGCTCATACCAGTCCAGAAAGTTGTCTTCATAGACAAAGAAAAAGGGATGATCAGGATAAAAAACTGCAGTGTAAATGATTTTCCCCCTGTGTTTCCCTTCAAGTACGAGATACATATCGTATTCACAGCCTTGTGTGCCAATGCACAACATGCCGCCCATCACCCTATCACGGGCGGCGTCGTATTCCGGGTCGGAGATGTCTTCATCACTGATCAGTGGCTCGATCAGATGGTTCCATTTTTCTTTTGTCATTCTCGGGTGTAGAACGCATTTTGTAGTGAATGCATTTCTTTCGGTATAGGAAGTTGCTTTTTCAATCGAATAAATCCCGTAATAAGGCCCGGCACCTCCATTTCCGACTTTCGTTAAAAACTGGGCATAAGGCTCCGGAAGTGTGACTTGATTCTTTGCTTGCCAGTCCGCAAGCTCTTTTGCTGTAAGCACTTCATAAACCTTGTATTTATGTGAAGATGCTCCAAACACCAAAAAAGCCGTATCTTTGCGCATGGCCTTTTCGAGTTTGTTTTTTATTCGATCAAGTTGTGTTTCTTTCTTCCAAAACAACATATTGAATCCCCCCTGTTGATTATAGCCGGGCTTCCTTCGTTTGCTTATCCAGCAATTTCAGCAGATGCGGAAATCGGTATTCTCCGTACATACTCTGTATGTGCTCGGCAGCGACTGCTAGCTCCATGCCGACAGAGGTTATATACAAAGGCTTGGAGCTGTTGCCTCGGTAAAGCTTTTTGACAAAGGCTTCGTTGTCGTGAAAGGCATTTTTTGCAACACCGATCACTGGAATTTCCCCTGAAAAATTTGTGTAAACATAATGTCCGAGCCCGGGCTTTTTCTCATTGTTTAAGTACACATAGCCATCCACAACAATGGTATGTATTTGATTTATGTCAGTAAGTTTCAACAGTTCCTGTATGCAAGGGAGCTCTCGTTTATAGAAAAAACCCGTTTCGTATTTGTGAGGATTTTCCGTATAAGACATGATGACTTCGAGTGGTTTAGAATCTTCCCAACATTGAAAAATAACCCCCACTGATTTCGCTTTATTTTCCTCATAATACACATCGACAGCGATGATCATTGATAGCGATTCCTTCCTTTAAGCTCATTTTAAGCTATAGATTATAGCCAATATATCACATTTTGCCGTGCAGGATGATCTATAGATTATCCCAATACCACCACTCCACCAATCTAACCTATCAAGGGGCGGGTAGTATTTATTCTGCCGCAGGCGCAGCACAGAAAAAATCTCCACCCTAAAACCCTTGACAGGCTGGATTTTTGACGTGCCATTTCGCCGCCGACAACGGGGAACAGGATTTTATCCTGCCCCCGGCCTCCTCCAAAGAATAGGATAGGGTGTAAATGATTGAATCTAAATGTACAGTTTCGCTTGGATAAGATTGTACAAAACGCTTGAATAATAACAAAGAATTAAGAATCTTTGGCTCTAACTAACGCCTTCCGCTCTCGCTTCAGTTGTTGGCATATATAGAGTTGGAATGGTTTTGTTTCACAAACCATTCACTTCTATACATGTAATATTCACAGAAAACTATGTACAAGAAGCTCACTTGTACGCATATAATCCTAGAAAAGCGCTTAGCAGCTGTTTTTAAGGATTATACCAATCATTTTAGAACATTCTTACACAAGCAAATATGTACATCCTTATATCAGCATTTACAAACTATCCTCCGTTAACTTAACGAAGAAAGGAGCAGCTGCCGCGGTGGCAAACTGCTCCCAGGATCTCTAGACTAACGTGTCCCGTTAGTTCAAGAAGAATCGTAAACATTTCACTATTCCTTTACTTCGGTTAATTTCAATAAAACGCCCTTTTAACTAACCTGCCCATTAGCTTAAAGCCATTACCGCAAAGGTACCATCGACAGCAATATTACTACTCCTGTTTAATTTTTGATAATATATCATAAAAAAGACTATCGAATGGACTTGTCGATAGTCTTTTTTGGGCTATTATTTGAATGGACGCATTGTTGCAGCTATTCCTTTAGGGCATCCACATATTGCTTCGCTTCTAATAGTGACAAACCAAGCACTTCTCTCGCTTTTTTAACAGCTGCTACTTCCTTGCCGTTACGTACGAGCTGGAGAACCTCATTTTGAACAAGATGTGGGGGCAGACCTTCAGACTTGGCAATTTGGTCAACGTTTACGTGCATTGTTTTGATACGAGCTTCCATGGCACTTACTTTGTTATACACAGTTAAACATACAACTAAGGACACAAGTGATATCGTAATTGATAGGTATTCCATTTGCGACACTCCCTTCTATCTCTTCTTTTATTCTAAATGAAGATGTCTGGTTAAACAAATTTATGTCGTGTCCTATTGAACTAACCTGCCCGTTACCTTAATAACGCAGTGTCAGTCTAATACTTTATTTGCCGAGTCTAACACTTTATTTTTCAGTCTAGAACGCTATTTTCATTTGACACTTCTCTCTCACATTTAATTTTCTCGCAGTCTTCAATAATGAACTGAATCTCATCCGCTGTAAGCTTAGCTTTTTTCGAAGAAAAATCCTTTTTTAAATTGTTGTAGACTTTCTTATTATTTTTGAGCAATTTGAACTCATATCCCATACTACTAACATAAAAATGTTTTGGCTCATGACTATCAATTCCATAACCCGAAACTTTAAGTATAGTTAGATATTCTAAAGTTTTATTTTCTATGTATGCAGCAGTGGACCTATGATGTCCGTCAATTAATGTACTCATAAAACCTTCATAATAATATGTGAGCCGAGTCATGATCTCCCCATTTTTAATTCGCTCCCTATATTCATAACTCTTTCAATGTTTAAACAATCGATTCGTTGAGAAGGTAGAAGGAATTTGGGAACCCCCTTGCTTGAATGGTACTTGTAAAAAACATCAGCTGACGCATTATACGTTCTCCTCTTAGTAAATAAGTTCCAAAAAAACTCTCCTTCTCCGTTAGTTGGTATCATTTCTATATAAGACATCAGGTAATAACCATTTTCTAGAATACTCAGTAGAGGTTTAACCTTTTCAAATGCAGTACTAAGGTCATTCCCTACCTCTTGTGAATCTTTAACTTCATCAATCGCTCACCAGAGTTATCCACCCCAAATTTAGTTATTAACTTTCCACTCCCATTATTTACTCGAAGTAACAAAGCATCCTTGTCCCATGAGTTAAAAATACTCGGAATGATTTCTTCGCATACGATCGAATTAGGTGCCTTAAATATCTTCTTCATAACTTCCACCCCACCCTAATATTACAAAAACTATACCCTATCTTGAATTCCCCTTATCATCAACTAACAAAAAAACCATCAGATTTCTCTGACGGTTTTGAGGTCTTACTATAAAAAACGTACAGCGTTCAAAGTAACTTATCTGCTGCTCGTTTGTCTTCCTTTAGTGAACCACTCGGACTTTGGCTTAAGTGGAGGGTTAGACTTAGGCTTTGCTTTGGCAGGTTTAGATGCCGCTGGTTTTGCCCCCGCTGGTTTAGCTGTTGAAGGTCTGGAGGTCGATGGTTTTGAAGAAGCAGATCTCGAACCTGACGGTTTCGAAGATCGTTCTGTCTTCATTTGCGTTTTACGAGACATCGGATACGGATGATCCTTCACTTCTGGAATCGATTTTCCGATCAATTTTTCAATATCCCTAAGGAACGGAAGCTCTTCAGATTCGCAAAAAGATATTGCCGTTCCGCTTAACCCAGCTCTACCCGTACGACCGATCCGGTGCACATAGGTTTCTGGAATATTCGGCAAGTTGAAGTTGATTACATGAGACAGCTCATCAATATCAATTCCTCGCGCGGCGATATCCGTAGCTACAAGAACGCGGGTTGCACCACTTTTAAAATTCCGCAATGCATTCTGACGATCATTCTGCGATTTATTGCCGTGAATGGCTTGTGCAGAAATGTTCACTTTCGCTAGATCGCGTGTAACACGGTCCGCACCACGTTTTGTACGAGTAAACACCAGAGCAGAAATGATTGATTTATCCTGTAACAAAAGATTCAATTGATTCTGCTTATTTCCATTCTCTAATAAATAGATCGATTGATCGATTCTATCCGCAGTAGATGACACGGGTGTGATTTCTACTTTTACTGGATTCACAAGCAAGGTTTTGATCAATTTGGAGATCTCAGTAGGCATCGTTGCCGAGAAGAACAGTGTTTGTTTCTTCGTTGGCATTTTGGCGATAATTCGCTTCACATCATGGATGAAACCCATATCTAGCATGCGGTCAGCCTCATCCAAGACAAGAATTTGGACATACTGTAAATCCACACGTTTTTGATTGATCAGGTCGATAAGTCTTCCTGGTGTAGCAATTAAGATATCAGCACCTTGATTCAGGGCACGCTCTTGTACTTTCTGTGATACACCGCCAACGATGGCAGCAGAGCGGATATCTGTGTATTGGCTATACGCTTTTATGTTATCAGCAATTTGAATCGCAAGTTCTCTTGTCGGTGTTAAGATCAGCGAGCGAATGCGTCGCACATTGCTTGATTTATTGGGACTTGTTTGTTCGCTTAATAATTGAATAATAGGTACAGAAAATGCAGCTGTCTTTCCTGTTCCCGTTTGAGCACATCCAAGTAAATCTCTACCTGCTAATACAGCTGGGATCGATTGCTCCTGTATAGGTGTAGGTGATGTATAGTTTTCTTTGGTTAAAGCCTTTAAAATCGCAGGCATAATATTCAGTTCGTTAAATGTCATTGGGTCTCCTTAATTTCTAATACATATATTCTTAACATTAAAACCATTTGTCACGTCATAAACAATAATCATAACACAATTAGTCACATAATAATAGATATTCTTTATCATCACACCAATTTTCATTAAAAATCCATTTCAGGATACCAGTACAATTAATAGCTAATAAGAGCTATGCAGTCCGATACCTTAGCAAAACACATCAAAATACCGAAATAGCTGCTATACAGTTCGAAAAATGTTTAAGTATGCGTATCAGCCAAATAACGTTTCCCAACACACAACAAAAAAAGCGAAGGATTTCTCCCCCGCTTCTTATCATTCGTATGAAGACTAGTCTACGATTTCAGCAGTGTCGCCATTGTTGGCACCAGCAGCATTAGCTTCGTCAGTATCAATATGCATATCAAGTTTGAAGCTGTCGGATACACGAGCAATTACGTTCTCCAATACGAGACCGCGGTCGCCACCGAGACGGACTTTAAGCAATTGCTTATCCGCAATGCCCCAAGCTTCAGCTTCAGAAGTGTGGAAGTGAATGTGACGAGCTGCGATGATAACGCCTTGTTCTAATTCTACTTCACCAGCAGGTCCTTTAAGCGTAATGCCAGGTGTTCCTTCAATATTTCCAGATTCGCGAACTGGAGCTTTCACGCCAAGTGCGAAGGAGTCAGTACGGGAAATTTCTAATTGGGAAGCCGGACGAGCAGGTCCCAAAATTCTTACCTTGTCAAATTTACCTTTGCTACCGATAACTGCTACTTGTTCATTTGCTGCAAATTGTCCTGGTTGGGAAAGTGGTTTGAACTCAGTTAATTGATATCCTGGGCCAAACAGAGCCTCCACGTGCTCTTGCGTAAGGTGAATATGTCTAGCCGACACACCTACGGGTACAGTCTTACTCATTGTAAAGTCACTCCTTGTATTTTCTCTAGTATCTGTACAAGCCATTAACCATTATACATCTTCTTACCCAAAAATAAAAAGGGCTGCATCATAACGAAGCCCCTTTTTTCGACAATTTATGTTTTTTGCACAAGATTGTCATGGTTTAGACACCTGAGAGGGTAAATTTGCGCTTAAAAAAGAGGCCGCATTCTCATACATCCAGCCTTTCACAGTATCCTCTGGATAATAACGGAGCAGCTGCTCTATAAGATCAGGGTATTTTCCCGGATGCTCCAACTTCTCTACCCAAGTATCAATGCCGTCAAAATCCGAGCCAAACATCATATGCTTCTCACCGCCGAGATTACATACATGTTCAATGTGCTTTAACAAATCATCCATGCGAGCCTTCCCATCATCACTTACAAACCACGGATAAAAGGTCAGGCCTATTCTTCCATCCATTGCAATCAAAGCTTTAATCTGTTCATCATTTAAATTTCTAACATGCCCACATATAGCTGCAGCATTCGAATGGGAGGCAATAAACGGACGATTGCTTAAATCGGCCAACTCCCAGAACCCCGTTTGCGACAAATGCGACACATCAAGCAGCATTCCACTTTCGTTGCACCATTCTATCAGCTTTCTCCCTTTTTCTGTAAATCCACCATTACGCTTCTCTAGCACACCATCTGCTGCCCAGTTCGCATAATTCCAAGTCACACCAAGAAACCGTACTCCAAGTTCGAAACAGAGCTGAGCATAGAACAAGTTCCCTTCTAAGCCGTCTACGCCCTCCAGAGAGAGCATTGCTTGTGGAGGTGCTCCTACTAATCGATTCCCTACTTGCTCCTTCCACTGTAACCACTGAAGCCCATCTGTGTTCACTATCTTTTGCCTAAAGAGATCAATTTGCCCTAGAACATGTTCAAAGCTTGGTTTTCCTCTGTTAGTTGAAAGAAATATTGCAAAACATTGCAACTCCACTCCGCCAGAAGCCAGCCGCTCTGCAGTAACATCTAATCGAGGATCATTGTCAAAATTTATATCCGGCGAGGCTTGCATTTTGCTTAGCACATCACAATGGAAATCCGCTACTTTAAACTTATCAGCCCTCATTTTACAACCCCACTTTCTCACAGTCCCAGCCGTTCATTTCATTTCCAAATGCCTATTTCAGATACTATGCAAAAAAACGCCAGACTATAAATCAAAAGCAAAAAACCTGTTTACAAAAGTAAACAGGTTCAATCATTCTATAGGTCTATTATCTGGGTTCAACAATCAGTTTAATCGCGGTTCGATCTTCCCCATCAATCACTATATCAGTGAACGCAGGAATGCAGATCAAATCTACTCCGCTTGGTGCAACAAATCCCCGGGCAATGGCAACTGCTTTGACTGCTTGATTCAGTGCTCCAGCTCCAATAGCTTGTAATTCGGCCGATCCACGTTCACGAAGAACACCCGCTAATGCGCCGGCGACGGAATTTGGATTGGATTTAGCTGATACTTTTAATACATCCATAGTAAGTACCTCCCCTGGGAAAATAATGGTGTTCTTCCACTACTTTAGATGTTATTCGCGAGAGAAGAAATAATTCCTTCTTTTTACGGACCACGTCTTCCAAAAACGGTATTAAAGATACTCTTTTATGATATTAAAAATATCACACTTTACCCTAACTCAGCGAAATTACCCGGATTAAACCATACTCTGTTCTACGTTTAGCTCATAACCCATTCATCTTCACGTAACCGTATCTTCTCCAGACGAGTTGCCGCACCAGTATTTTCATCTAATTCTGCAAATAAACCGTGAAGCTGCCACTTGCCTTCATCGACAACAAATCGTGCTGGAAGCTGAGTTGTGAACTTATAAAGTACTGCATCTCTTTCCATACCCAGAATTCCTTCGCTTGAACCAACCATTCCCGCATCGGTCAAATACGCAGTTCCTCCTGGTAAAATCACATCATCATTTGTCTGAACATGAGTATGTGTCCCAACAACAATCGATGCGCGACCATCCATAAAATATCCCATGGCGATTTTCTCAGAGGTTACCTCTGCATGGAAATCGACTAAAATACATTTGTGATCTCTGCGAAGCTCTTCCACAATTTCTTCCCCGACACGGAAAGGACAATCGATAGCAGGTAAGAAAGTCCGGCCTTGCAAATTTACTATTGCCAGTTCTTTACCGTTCCCTTTAACGACTGTATAACCTCTTCCCGGGGTTCCTGGCGGAAAATTAGCGGGACGAATAATCCGAGCCTCATCATCGATGAACTCAAAAATATCTTTGTTGTCCCATGTGTGGTTTCCCATAGTTATACCGTGAACGCCCCAGTTAAAAAACTCATTAGCGATCGCCTTGGTGATCCCTCTACCGGCAGCAGAATTTTCACCATTAACAATAATGATATGTGGCTGATATTTACTTTTTAGTGAGGGCAACATCTCACGAAGAGCCTTTCTGCCAACATTTCCAACGATATCTCCAATAAATAGTACTTTAATGATTCTCTCCTCCTAATCTTAACCGCTATAACTAAATGGATAAGACCTCATATTCAAAAGAAAAAAGGCCCCGCTTAGGGGCCAATTCTCAACAAATATAAGAAAGTATAAGTTACATCTTATCCCTTAACCTTATATTCCACCTATTTAGCGTATTCAACAGCCCGTGTCTCACGAATAACGGTAACTTTGATATGTCCTGGATAATCCAGTTCACTTTCAATCATTTTCGTAATATCGCGAGCAAGACGGAATGCCTCTGCATCGTCAATCTTCTCTGGCTGTACCATCACGCGTACCTCACGGCCCGCCTGAATAGCAAATGATTTCTCAACGCCTTCGAATGACTCTGAGATTTCTTCCAGTTTTTCTAGACGTTTAATATACGTTTCCAGTGTTTCACGGCGAGCGCCAGGTCTTGCTGCTGACAATGCATCAGCTGCACCAACCAACATAGCAATAACCGAGGTAGCTTCGCAATCTCCATGATGAGACGCGATACTGTTGATAACAACCGGATGTTCCTTATATTTCTTCGCTAGTTCAACGCCGATCTCAACATGCGATCCTTCTACTTCATGATCCAGCGCTTTGCCGATATCATGGAGCAATCCTGCACGTTTTGCAAGCACGATGTCTTCCCCAAGCTCACCGGCCATCAGTCCAGTTAAATAAGCAACCTCCATGGAGTGCTTCAATACATTTTGACCATAGCTTGTACGGAATTTCAGACGACCCAGAATCTTGATCAAATCTGGATGCAATCCGTGAACACCCACTTCGAAAGTAGCTTGTTCACCATATTCGCGAATTCGTTCGTCCACTTCTTTGCGGGATTTCTCCACCATCTCTTCAATTCGAGCGGGATGGATACGTCCATCTGCCACAAGCTTCTCAAGTGCCGTACGGGCCACTTCACGGCGGATCGGATCAAATCCCGACAAAATAACTGCTTCCGGCGTATCATCAATAATGAGGTCGATACCTGTAAGAGTTTCGAGTGCACGAATATTACGGCCTTCACGACCGATAATCCGCCCCTTCATCTCTTCGTTCGGCAGGGTAACAACTGAAACTGTTGTCTCCGCTACGTGATCAGCTGCACAGCGTTGGATAGCGAGTGTGATGATTTCGCGGGATTTCTTATCCGCTTCCTCTTTCGCCTGCTGTTCAATCTCTTTGATCATTTGAGCCGTTTCATGGCGAACTTCTTGCTCAACATTGCTAAGAATAATACTTCTTGCATCTTCGATGCTTAAATTGGAAATTCTCTCCAATTCAGTGACTTGGTTTTTGTAAATAACATCAATTTGCTGTTGGGTTTCATCAATTCGTTTCTCTTTGTTAGCTACTTGTTCTTCTTTTCTTTCAAGCGATTCCATTTTTTTATCCAGTGATTCTTCCTTTTGCAGCAAACGTCTCTCTTGCCGTTGGATTTCATTCCGACGTTCACGAGTTTCTTTCTCAGCTTCAGTACGGATTCTATGGACTTCGTCCTTAGCTTCCAATACTGTTTCTTTCTTCAGCGCCTCTGCGTCTTTCTTCGCGTTCTCCACGATGACTACGGCTTCTCTTTCTGCGCTTTGAATTTTAGCTTCTGCAAGGGATTTACGAATAAAATAACCGAACCCAAAGAATAATGCAGCTACAACGAGAACGATAATGACCCAGATCCATGCTTGCATCTGTTCACCTCCTCGTTGGTTCCTCTCCAAGGTATATCCCTGGGAATTGTGCAGTTGTTAAACTATCCGTTCATCACCATACAAAAAACCGGTAAATAACCGATTGCCATACTGCACATGCTGCACATGCACACTGCCCGCCTTATCCGGCGATTACATTTCATATGAGTTGTACGCGAACCGTTTTAAAAAGTCACCTTTTTGGGAAGGAAAAAGGATTCTTACTTTATGCCGATTCATGTTATATTTTATTATTTATAAAAAGACATTGTCAAGAGAGTCGATATGCGCATTAATGTCAAGAGAATCAGTGAGTCTAGTAAAATTCCTCATCTTCACCCTCATAATTGTCTTCCTCAAGTAAAGTATTGATCACTTGTCGCACCATATCACCCGAGAATCCACGCCGCATTAAGAAGGCTCCAGTCTTTCTGCGCTTATCTGTGGCTTCACCACGAATAAGATTCCATTTCTTACGACCAATCTGAAGTGCACTTTCTAGTTCTTGTTCAGGACTGACATTCTCCAGTGCTTCCGAGATCAAGGTTTTGTCGATTCCTTTCTCACGTAGCTCTTGGCGAATCCACATTTTCCCTTTTCGCTGGTTCGTAATGCGTTGCTCCGCCCATTGCTTTGCATACAAGGGGTCATCAAGAAATCTTTCCTGCTGTAGCCGTTGCACCACTTCCGCAATAATAGTCTCCCCTATTTCCTTCTGCCGTAAACGGCGAGTCATTTCCATAGCGGTACGTGGCTTCCGTTCTAGATAACGAAGTCCTTCTACATAAGCTCGTTGTCGCTCATCAGCAACAACAATTTCCTCCAAATCGGCTTTCATAAAAGAATTTCCAGTAATCATCCGATATTTAATCATGACGTCTTCGTGTACAGTCATGTTATAGGCTCCGAAATGTATGATGTAGCGGTGGTCCGACTTCTTCTGACGTTCTACCTTAGTAATTTCTAAAAGTTCTCCATCAGGAAAATCAGATAGGACCTGTACGTCCTGCTCATCCGATTCAAAATCCATATCCAGCTGTATTACCATAGTTGCTTGTCACCTCATAGCAATAAAATATCCCCACAAAGTGCGGCTTAACTTCGGTGCGTACTCAGGTACTTTGGGGGGACCCCAAATATATATGTTCTTACACTGTTAAGAAAAGACACCCTGCAACAATGAATCACAGGGCGTCCTATTCCTTAGTAAATTCTATTGTTCGATTTCGAGAAGTAGCTTTTCTTCTTCCTCTTGCTCTGCAATGATTTCCGCTTCATTTGGTGCAGCAACAATAGTGGACAGGTTACTTGCTTCACGGATCTTGTTCTCAATGATAAGTGCAATATCTTGATGTTCTTTCAAGAACTGTTTGGCATTCTCACGTCCTTGACCGAGACGCTCACCCTCATAGGAATACCATGCACCACTCTTATTCACGATGTCCATTTCAGTACCGATGTCTACAAGACTTCCTTCTCTGGAAATCCCTTCACCATACATGATATCAACATCAGCTTGTTTAAATGGAGGTGCTACCTTATTCTTCACAATCTTGATCTTGGTTCGGTTACCTACAACGTCGTTACCCATCTTAATACTTTCGACACGGCGAACATCCAACCGTACGGAAGAGTAGAATTTCAACGCCCGACCACCCGGTGTTGTCTCAGGGTTACCGAACATAACACCAATTTTCTCACGAAGCTGGTTAATAAAGATAGCAATTGTATTCGATTTACTAATGGCACCAGATAGCTTCCGAAGCGCTTGAGACATCAAACGAGCCTGTAGGCCGACGTGAGAGTCACCCATATCACCTTCGATTTCCGCTTTAGGAACCAACGCAGCTACGGAGTCAACGACAATAATGTCTACTGCACCACTACGGACAAGTGCTTCAGCAATCTCAAGTGCCTGTTCACCCGTATCTGGCTGAGATAGCAACAATTCATCAATGTTTACGCCCAAGTTACGTGCATACTTCGGATCGAGCGCATGCTCAGCATCGATAAATGCAGCTTGTCCTCCTTGTTTTTGCACTTCTGCAATAGCATGAAGAGCAACAGTCGTTTTACCGGAGGATTCAGGTCCGTATACTTCAATAATACGTCCCTTGGGAAGTCCGCCTATACCTAACGCAATATCAAGTGCCAAAGATCCGCTAGGTACAACTTCCACTTGCATATGAGTGGATTCTCCCAGTTTCATGATCGAACCTTTACCAAATTGTTTTTCTATTTGACGAAGCGCCATATCAAGCGCTGCACGACGATCTGACAATCAGACCACTTCCTTCACTGTTTATAATAATATAATAACGTGTTTTTGAGGTCTTGCCAAGCTTTTTTTCGAACATACATTCGTTTTTTTTGTCTCAAGCGTTAATTATCCCTTTTATTGTAAGCCTCCCTCCGGACATAGAAGTTAACTGATTTCTCTACTTCACCGGACATCAACGACTTATGATCAAAACCAAAACAGCGATCAAAATCTCCGCAGATATACAAAAAACCGCAGCAAAGAAATCTCAGTGCCACGGTTCTTCCGTATGTCTCAATTATAACTGGGCTAATCTCCCATTACAAGTCTGAGCCTTCAAGAGGTGTCTCCACCTTCCGTTCCTCAAGTCTGCGCCATAGACGATACAACAGAGCTTTAACAGTACGCAGTCGTATATTTTCACGTGTACCTTTAAGATTAAGCTCGTATACTTCTGTCTTACGCCCGCGTTCAGCTAAACCAATAAATACAAGTCCAACTGGCTTACGTTCAGAATAGCCCGGTCCTGCTACACCAGTTACAGATAAACCGAAATCACTATCTGCGATCATTCTCACCTGATCAGCTAACACCTCGGCAACTTCACGACTAACTGCCCCTGGAGCATCTGGCCCCTCCAAATAAGCACTTGGCACATTCAGAAGTTTTTTCTTCAGGTCGTTGGAATAACAGACGATTCCTCCCGCAAACATCGAAGCACTGCCTGGAATGTTAGTGATACTCTCCATCAGCAAGCCTCCCGTGCAACTCTCTGCCGCACTTAAAGTCAGACCTGCATCCGCCATCCAATCCACAATCAATTGCTCCAGTGGCACATCAATATTTGCATATAAATGTTCTGGCAAAATCTCTTTGATCTGTTTCTCCAGAATCTCCAGCTTCTTGTAAGCTTCATGCTCGGAAGGCGCTTTTGTCGAAATACGAACGGTTACCTCTCCCTCTTTAGCGTAAGGAGCTATGGTTGGGTCTGTCTGGCTGTGAATAAGATCAATGAGCTTATCCTCAAGCAGTGATTCTCCGATACCGGCAAATTTAAGCATTTTAGAATAAAGTGGCATTTCTGTCGTTAGAGCGTGCTGCTGGAGCCACGGTACAGCTTTATCTACGAACATCGGCTTCATCTCGCGAGGCGGACCAGGAAGCACAATATAATATTTCTTTTCATGCTCAAAAGCAATGCCAACAGCAAGACCAATCTCATTTGGCAAAGGTGTAGTTCCTTCAATTATAAGTGCCTGTTTACGATTATTCTCCGTCATTACAATCTTTCGATCATCAAAGAAACGTTGTACATGATCCATTGCTAAGCGATCTATATGAAGTGTGCGACCTAAGGAAGCAGCCAGCGCGTCCTTCGTTAGATCATCTTCTGTAGGACCAATACCACCGGTAAATATGATAACATCCGCTCTGCTTTGAGCGATCTCAATGGCTTGCTGCAAGCGACTGCTGTTATCCCCAACTACGGTTTGAAAATATACATCAATCCCAATAGCAGCTAGCTCAATAGACAAAAATTGGGCATTACTATTTACGATTTGACCGAGCAAAAGCTCCGTGCCTACTGCAATAATCTCCGCTTTCATAGCTGGCTTTCGCCTCCTCGTTATAATGTAGATACACTGCTTTTAGGGTTTAAAAAAGGTAATAGGTGCTTTACCTATTACCTCTCCTATATGTAGCTGCCTAAAACGCTTAAGCATTATGCAGCTGTAATAGATCCTTATTCTTCACAAAATAATCAATTCCAGAGTAAATAGTGATCAAGGCTGCAGCCCAGATGGCAATATCGTCTACAGGAATGCTGACGAATTGAAACGGGAAATTATTTAACAACAGCAGTGAGATCGCTACAATTTGTACAACCGTCTTTATCTTACCCCATTTGCTGGCGGCAACCACTTTTCCCTCTAACAATGCTATCTGGCGAAGCCCGGTTACTGCGAACTCACGACTAATGATAACAATTGCGATCCATGAATCACATCTGCCCAATTCCACAAGTGAAATCAGAACTGCAGAAACTAACAGCTTGTCCGCTAACGGATCAAGGAGCTTACCGAGATTGGTGACCATATTATATTTCCTTGCTATGTAGCCGTCTATTCCATCTGTGCTCGCTGCAAGCAAAAAGATTACAGCTGCCACCAAATGATTAACAGATAGCTGAAAAGAGCCCCAATGTATCGGTTCTGGATAAAAACTGAAATCCACCAGTAAGAAAAACATCATAATCGGGATCAGGCAAATACGTGCTAGCGTGATGCGGTTGGGCAAATTCACTGAAGTTCCTCCCCTAAATCGTTCATACAAATTGCCTGAGTCAGGCTCATCTATTTCTACTTAAGCAAGTATATTATAGCTATAAATAGGTGTCAAAAAAAATACAAAGCACCCCGCATAATGGCGCTGATAAGCACTGCGGGGTACAAAATGCTATTTTAAGTTGTTGAACTGCAGGTCCAGAGGCAAATCAGCTTTACGTAAAATCTGGATAATTTGTTGTAAATCATCGCGACTCTTACCAGTTACGCGGATCTGATCTCCTTGAATCTGGCTCTTCACCTTCAATTTCGAATCACGAATCAGGATGTTAATTTTTTTTGCGTTCTCCTGATCAATTCCTTGCTTAAGACCTAAACGCTGACGAACACTACCCAGAGAAGCAGGCTCCACTTTGCCGAAATCCAAGTTTTTCAGCGTGATACCTCTCTTCACCATCTTCGATTGTAAAATATCAATAACAGCGTTTAACTTATATTCGTCCTCAGAGGCGATAATAAGTGCGTCTTTCTCCAGCTTCAGACTGCTCTTGCTGTTCTTAAAGTCAAAGCGGTTGTCAATTTCTTTCTCTGTTTGGTGGATCGCATTGGTTAATTCCTGCATATCCATTTTAGATACGATATCAAATGAACTTTCTGAACTCATAACTACACGTCCTTTGTACTTTTTAGTCTGCTACTATTATAAAAGAATGATACCCTTAAGTCTAATATTGGATAATATGTACCTCACCCGACACAGAAAACAGCCCCACATAGTGGAGCTTTTCCTTCGAAATGAGTTGTGTTTCAGGTAGAAATACGTCTCCAATGGAAAATACCCTTGGAGACGCACATTCTAAATTCTCTATCTGCTTCGAAGCGGGCTTCGAAACATATCTAGAATTCCAAGCACGATATGTGCAAGACCGAACCCGAGAATTCCATAACCCCAAGCACTTGGTGTCATATAGTATCCGATAAGACTGACAATAACCCCAAGTCCAGCTACAACCCAGCTAACAATCATGAATGTACACCCCACTTTAGCTAAGAACTAGAAACAGTCTTATGTTCCCCGCAAAGCCAAAGTCTATGCATCATTTTTCTTATTGGCCTGTTTCATTAGTCTGGTCAGTAGTATCCGTGGTACCTTCATTCTGGGTCGTTTCACTTCCAGTACCATCATCCAGATTAAGTAGCAGACGAGATGAGGTCTTTTCATCCGTAATCACTTGTCCATTGACAGTAATCTCAGTAGCTGGTGAATAACCAGATTTAATATACATTCCTTCACTTCCAAGCACAAAGCTCATACGATCTCCTGCCGCTGTGTTACCAAATGAGAGTTTTTCACCTTTAGAGTTCTCACCTTTATACACCTCAAGCCAGCTTACCCCAGTAGCAGAAATCTCAACCTTCACTTCACTTCCAGCCGGAGCTGAAACCTTGAATTTTGTTGTTTTTCCTGCTTTCCCATCCGGTGTAACTGTAATGGATTGCGGGGAAGGCGTAGGTGTTGGTAATGGCGTTGGCTCTGCAGTAGGTTCAGTTGTTGCTTCT
Source organism: Paenibacillus sp. FSL R5-0914 (assembly GCF_038004525.1). NCBI lineage: Bacteria > Bacillati > Bacillota > Bacilli > Caryophanales > Paenibacillaceae > Paenibacillus > Paenibacillus sp. FSL R5-0914. The sequence goes on along the minus strand of NZ_JBBORH010000001.1, from coordinate 3,590,573 downwards.
GTTCCTGCCGAAGAAGTTGGCGCCACAACTCCACCTCCTGAAGCCGGTGGAGATGTTTGAGCAGTCGTAGGATCCTGCTGTTCATTCGTCAGATTCGTCTGATCAATCTGATCAGGATCCGGTTTGTTCAAACTAGATGCATAAATGTAAATCACAACAATAATTAATATTGGAAATGTCCACATTAGCACTGTTGGCAGCCATTTTGCATTCCGTTCGGTTTCTGGTCTACGGCTGCGTTTTTGAATCACCGTTTCCATGGCTGTGTCTTCGGGAGGGGCAGGTACATTCCCATGCTCCTCTAGCAGTTCGTCAGGACTCATCCCTACTGCCTCTGCGTACGTTTTGATAAACGCCCTAACATAAAAACTTCCTGGAAGCACCTTATAGTCTCCAGACTCGATGGCTTCCAAATACTTTTTGCGAATTTTCGTTACTTCCTGGACATCGTCAAGACTCATCCCTTTTTGCAGACGCGCCTCTTTCAATTGCCGGCCCAGTTCCGACATACCATCACCTCCTGTAAATTTCAATGAATATCATTGTTCATTCTTGTTCTATAAATCATCACTGTAGCTAGTCGTAAACGACTCGTACAATATTTCTTCATTTGGATTATTGCGAAGCTCGATAATAATATCAAAATCATCAAAGGTGTACTCAGATTCCCGCACAAAAATATCTGGATGCTCGATCACTTTCGTGCTTGGCATACTCATAACATTTTGTAATAAATTATAATGCTTCTCATTAGAGCGGATCGTACTAACAATACCATCAATGATAAATACATTATGTGGGTTCATCTCATCTTCTGCTAATTGACTTCGAACCGTCTGACGTAAAAGTGTCGAGGAGACAAATGTCCAACGCTTCATCGCGCAGACACTGCCAGCAATGATTGATTCCGTCTTTCCTACACGGGGCATACCTCGAAGTCCTATTACCTGATTTCCATCTTTTTTAAACAATTCCCCGAGAAAATCGACCAATAGACCAAGCTCATCCCGAGTAAAACGAAACGTCTTCCGATCATCTGAATCCCGTTCAATATATCGCCCATGGCGCACAGCCAGCTTGTCTACGAGTCTTGGAGAGCGCAGAGCTGAAACTGTAATATTATCAACTTTCTTGAGCATTTCGCCCATCAGCATTATTTTGTCATCGTCATTGGTCTCCAGCAACATTCCGCGAGTCTTTCCTTCAACGCCATTAATCGTCAGAATGTTGACTTCTAGCATCCCTAACATTGAAGCGATATCACCAAGCAGACCGGGTCTGTTCTTGTGAATTTTGTATTCCATATACCATTGTTTATATTCCACTTGTACACCTCATAGATTCCTTTTCCCGCACTTTGATATACATCAAAAAAATGCCGTTCAGACAAAGCGGTCTGAAACACGGGTCATGTTAATGATATATAAAATAAAAATGAAAGGCAAGGTCAGTCCTGTAATAATTGCAGAAAAGCTCCCACAAGGGGAGCTTTTCCGCAAGCTTAGGCGTGATTTTTCGCCAACTTGACCATGAGTTTAGCAATCGTCTGCTTTTCTTCATCGTTGCCGACATCCCATAGCTCTTTGATTGCACGGTTTTGAGTGTTTGCTGGATCCACTTTTTCATCGAGGAATTCCCCAATTTCAAAAGCCAGCTTTGAGATTGTGTCTTCACTCATCCCAAGTTTCTCCGCCTGTACAACTCGTTTTCCTAGAAATTTCTTCCAGGTGTCAAAATTTTTGATTACGCTATCTTCTTGTGTCATCTTAAATCCTCCTTCATGTTTACGGTCAAACACCTGCATACAGGCTGTAAGCCGCCTTACGTGAGATTTAAAAACAACACTTATAATATGTCTTAGAAGCTAAGTTATTATGCTGGAGTTTTTCTCCAACTGAAGATCAGGTAATCCATCCACCATTTGGACTAATAATCTGACCAGTGATATACCCGGACTCAGGCAAAGCCAAAAAATAAATTAGTGAAGATATTTCATTAGGCGTAGCCAAACGCCCTACTGGAATCTCATCCTCCAGCATACGGACTTCATCCTCCTGTAAATTGGACAGCATGTTCGTATTAACCGCTCCTGGAGCTACCGCGTTAACCGTTACACCAGATGGAGCCAGCTCTTTAGCTAAAGCCTTTGTAAAGGCATTCACTCCACCTTTGCTAGCCGAATAAGCTACTTCGCAAGAAGCTCCAGTGATTCCCCATACGGAAGAAACGTTGATGATACGACCATAACGTTGTGACACCATGTACGGCATAAAGATCTGACTGCACATAAAGGTTCCCTTCAAGTTAATGGACATAATGTCATCCCATTCCTCTTCGGTCACATCAGCTAGCATTCCGTAATGCGATTTACCGGCATTATTGACGAGAATATCCGGCTGCATCCCATTACTCTCAAGCTTTTCCGCCATACGTACAATCTGACTACGATCCTTCATATCCGCGTTTACTGTCATTACCTTTGCGCCAAGGGCCATACAACGCCGAGCGACATCATTCGCAGCTTCATGTGAGTGTCTGTAATGAATAACTATATTCATCCCCACAGAAGCAAATCGTTCCGCAATGGCGCCGCCGATCCCTCCGCTTCCCCCTGTAATGAGCACTGTCATTTCCCCTAGTGGTTTGCTGCTCTCTCCCAAAACGCTCACCTAAGGACTCACCACCAATGAAACGGCAAGCTGTTCCCAGTTTACATGGGCTTGCAGACGCTCATTTACTTCTGCCAGAGTAATCGATTCATACATAGGCAGAACTTCAAACAGGTCACCACCACGGAACTGGTAGCGTGTAAATTCATGTGCGATACTTTCAGGGGAGTTCAGCATGCGCAAATAACCGCCAATTTTCTTTTTCCGTGCCCGCTCGAAATCCTTCTCCGCAAAGCCAGACTTTAAGATTAGATCTACTTCTTCTTTAATTCGTTTTAAAAGCAAGTCCGGATCCTTTGTATCCCCACCCATTGCAGAAAAAGCATACTGCGGAGAACTATTAAATTCATGTCCAAAGCTGTCCGAGATCAATTCCTCATCATAAAGCTTTTGATACAATGCTGTGCTACTACCTACCAACAAATCGAGCATTAGCTTCGTTATCAGGTCGCGTTTCAGAGAAGCTTCACCTGTTAGATCTTCTACTTTTTCCTTGAAACCAAACATGATTTTCGGCATCGAAACAGCAAGCTTGCTTTCTAGCCGTTTTGTAGCGACTTGTTCGGGTTCATCTTCAAAAATACGCTTGATTTCACCCTGCTTGCCGTAGGTTTTACCCTTTTGGTTAGCGCGAATCAAGGAAAATACTTTCTCCGGGTCCACACCCCCAACCACGAACAACAACATATTGCTAGGGTGATAAAAAGCGTTATAACATGTGTACAGCGTTTCTTTCGTGATCGTACTAATCGATTCTACCGTACCTGCAATGTCAATACGAACCGGATGCTTCGAATACATCGCTTCAATAAGGCCAAAATACACGCGCCAGTCCGGATTATCAGCATACATATTAATTTCTTGACCAATAATTCCCTTTTCCTTTTCTACATTCTCATCTGTAAAATAAGGTCGCTGAACAAAATCAACGAGCGTACTAAGATTGGTCTCTATATTTTCTGTTGCTGAGAAAAGATAAACGGTCTGATCAAAGCTTGTAAAAGCATTGGCCGAGGCTCCATTTGAAGCAAAGGTAGCAAAAATATCGCCTTCTGGCTCTTCGAACATTTTGTGCTCTAAAAAGTGAGCTATACCATCAGGAACAGTGGTTTCTTCTCCACCTGCGACATGAAAATGATTGTCAACGGAACCGTATTTAGTTGCAAATGTAGCATAGGTCTTTTTGAAGGTTGGTTTCGGCAACACATATACCTGAAGTCCGTTATCCATGACCTCATGATAAATGGTCTCTTGAAGTCTGTCGTAATGAATTTGTTCCATCGTTATTCCTCCTTTCCTGTCAAGAAATATATCGTATCCAGCTGAAAGGTTTCGGCGGCAGCCTTTACATCTTCAGCACCGATTTGTTCCACCTGCTCCAATAGCTGATCCGCTGTCCGTTCTTTTCCTGACAGCTGGCGGTTGAAGTCGTAAGAGATCATTTCAAAAGCAGAATCCGGAATCTCGGAAAGCTGATTGCGGATCATAGCTTTGGTCTGACTCAGTTCCAGATCACTGATATTGCCAGCTTTCATCTCTTCCAATTGTTTCTCTATAATGTCCACGGCTTTGCCGTAATTTTGCGTTTCGATGCCTGATTGAATCGTTCCAATGCCCTTGTGGCCGTCATAACGAGACGAAGCATAATATGCAAGGCTTGCCTTCTCACGTACGTTAACGAAGAGTTTAGAGTGGGGATACCCTCCTAATATTCCGTTGTACATAAGTGCGGACGCGTAATTATCATCCTTATAAGTAATAGAGGTGCGTAGACCCAGGTTCAACTTGCCCTGACTGACATCCAGCTTCTCTTCTACAGTCCTCACCTCATTAACTGATACAGGTACGAACTTAGAGCTATATAAGCCCACCTCGGACTGAACCCGACCGAAATGACGCTGTACAAGCTTTTCTACTTCCTCAGCTGTTGTGTCACCCACTACATAGAGATCAAGGATGGCATCATCGAGCCAGGAATTATACGATTCATACAAACTTTTCGGAGTGATTTGATCCAGATCCGCTCTTTGCCCCAGAGGGTGAAGACGATATGGCTCGTTACGGCACATTTCCTCAATACAGCGCTCAGCAGCGTAACGTATCTTGTCATTTACGATGGACTCCAGCTTCTTGCGAACGGTTTCACGCTCCGTTGCAACATACGAAGGTCGGAAGCTGCCGTCTTCAACTAATGGACGAGTCAGTACTTCACCTAAGAAAGCGAAGGATTGTTCAAGTAAGCTCTCCTGGCTTTGTACAAAAGAGTCATTAATAGTATCCATGCGGAACTGAACGATTTGATAATCGCCTCTTTTATAAATATCAAACCCGAATCCAGCGCCATACAGTTCCTCCAAACGCTCGCGGAATTGCGTGGTCTCCGGATAAGTCGCGGTACCTCTGCGAAGCACGAATGGAGCTAGTGCAGTAGAGGTTACTGTATTCTCATCAAGAGGGATCCCCGCATAAAGTGAGATCGCGTAGGTCTTGAATGCCTTGGTTGGCATAACGTGAATGCGCAAGCCTCCTACGGTGCCATGCTGAAATACATTATTAGTCAAGTCCAAAACTCCTTTACGGCGTGGATAGTTGCTCTACATCATGTTTATGAATTATTAACCATTCTAAACCATTCCAAAGTAAGGAAGCAACCGGAAGCCTCTTCCCGGTTGCTCTCTGAATTCTCTATCCTTCTTTTTACATACAGAAAATATGCTGACCAATCGTCTTCACCTGAGGACGGGTCCAAATCCATTTAGAGGTCGCTGTTTTAGGGTTGAAGTAATACAAACATCCACCTGAAGGGTCCCAACCATTGAGTGCTTGCTGCACTGCTTTACGTGCTTGCTCATTGGGCTCCAAATAGATCTGACCATCGGCCACAGCTGTAAATGCTCCCGGTTGAAAAATAACGCCAGACGGCGTATTCGGGAAACTAGGTGAGTTCACACGGTTTAAAATGACCGCAGCAACAGCAACCTGACCTTCGAAAGGCTCACCTCTGGCTTCTCCATACACGGCATTAGCCATGATTTTCAGATCATTCTCCGATAAGCCCAAAGAATTACCTGAAGACAATCCTGGCGAATTCGTTTTATTGGACGTATTTGTTTTATTGCCAGTGTTATTCTGTGCTGTCTTATTTCCCGTGCCCGTAGAAGGCTCAGTAGGCTTCCAGTTCTTCGTGGCGTTATACAGCTTCAGCTTAGTTTTGGCACCCACAATGCCATCAGACTTCATTCCGAATTTCCATTGAAACCAGGTTACTGCATTCTTCGTTTTTGGTCCAAAATGACTGTCTATTTTTCCGGCATAATAACCTAAGTGCTTTAATCTTCCCTGCAATTCATAGACATCCTGACCCGTGGACCCAAGTTTAATGGGTGTTGTACTGAAAGCCGGCAAGACTTCTTCGTCAGGATTATTTAACTCGTGGACAAATGACGCAGCAGCACTTTGCTTGGTCTGAACAATGCCATTCCCCTTGAAAAACGTTCCTGCAAACGGCGCGGCAGCAAGTGCAAGAGTTAAAGCAGCAAATATCCACATCTTTTGTTTCTTCATAGGGTTCGCTCTACCTTTCTTTTGTAAGTTCTGCATGGATGGCTAAAGTTATTATGACGACTGTCAACGCATCCTATGCATTACTAAAAAAGAAGAAATAGCTTTTCATTATAATTGAGAATAATTATCAACTATTTTCGAAATAAGAAAACCATGGAGTTGATATGAATCATGAATTTAAAGGACCACATTTTACTGTGGAACCACGCATTAATTGAAATTATAGATATACGTCATACTTTTCAACATTTTAGTGATATGAATTCACAATAGTCCAAGTAACAGGTTCGCACTTTTAGGGAAAAACTCCCTGAAAATAATGGATATTCTCTGATAATGAATGGAATTAGGGAGTTCCTCCCTAAAAACCAGGCCAATTCCTTTATTTCTTACCAAAATTAATAAATTATAGGGAGCTTTTCCCTAATTATAAGTCTGAGAACCAATAATCACAGAATTTCAGGGAGAAATTCCCTAATTATTTTAATGAAGCTTCACTCGGAGCCTCATTCGTAGCTTCACTAAAGCCATTATTTGAAGTGTCACTTACACTTTTTCAGCATGAGTAAGAGGCCGTCCCCAAGTAGTACAAACTACTTGGGGACGGCCTCTTGTTATTGTCTATTTAAGGTTTAAACTGACTTGTTCAGCTTAAGAACTGATCTTGTTATGCTGATACTGCTCAAGTGATACAAGCACCTCACGCGGCTTGCTGCCCTCGTAAGGCCCTATTACCCCACGAGCCTCCATAGAGTCAATCAAACGGGCTGCACGGGTGTAACCAACCCTCATCCGGCGCTGTAGTAGCGAGACTGAAGCTTGCTTCGCTTCAAGCACGATCGTTACGGCCTGCTCATATAATTCATCCTGTGGCTCCTGGTCTTCAGCAATTGTGTCATCAACCTCTGGAACAATGGACTCGTCATATTCTGCTTCACCTTGACTGCTGACATATTGAACGATTGTCTCAACCTCTTGATCGCTCATAAAGGCACCCTGCACACGAATCGGTTTAGAAGCCCCCATCGGTAAGAACAGCATGTCTCCCCGACCTAACAGCTTCTCCGCACCTGGCATATCCAGAATGGTACGTGAGTCTACATTGGAAGATACGCCGAAAGCGATACGAGATGGAATATTCGCCTTAATCAAACCTGTAATGACATCCACGGAAGGACGCTGAGTGGCGATAATTAGATGTATACCAGCTGCACGCGCCATCTGTGCAAGCCGACAGATAGCATCCTCTACATCGTTAGCGGCAACCATCATCAAATCCGCAAGCTCGTCCACAATAACAACGATATACGGAAGTATAGCAGCTGGGTTCTCAGCCATCAGCTTATTATAGCCTTCCATGTTGCGTGTACCTGATTTGGAGAAGAGTTCATACCTTTTCTCCATTTCCACAACAATCTTCTTTAAAGCTAAGCTCGCCCGCTTCGGATCAGTAACGACTGGAGCCAGAAGATGCGGAATCCCATTATAGACATTCAGCTCTACCATCTTCGGGTCCACCATCAGGAATTTGACTTCATCAGGTTTAGCTTTGTATAAAATACTCGTAATAATCCCGTTAATACAAACCGATTTACCAGAACCCGTTGCACCAGCCACCAATAAATGGGGCATCTTCGCTAAATTACCGATAATCGTCTGACCCGAAATATCACGTCCAAAAGCAATCGATAATCTGGATTCAGCTTCCTGAAAGATCTGTGTCTCCATAACTTCACGCATGGTCACAATAGACACTTCGGAATTCGGTACCTCTATCCCAATGGCTGATTTACCCGGAATTGGCGCCTCCATACGTATATCTTTGGCTGCAAGAGCAAGCGCAATGTCATCCGTCAGATTAACAATGCGGCTAACTTTGACACCGATATCCGGCTGAATCTCATACCGTGTAACCGCTGGACCTCTAACTACTTCGAGAACCTTTGCTCTAACACCGAAACTCTCTAGGGTAGCTTCTAGCTTACGGGCGGTCTGCATATAATCATTCTGATCTCCCGCTTTGCCGCTGTTGTTAGGTTTGGCTAGAAGTCGGAAAGATGGCAACTTATAAGGTTTTGGTGGAGGTGGTGCCGGTGGAGCAGGAATGATCTGTCCATCAGGAGTAGCGCTTAGCAATCCATCCAAGTCTATAGTCACATTCTCCTCAGGCTCATCTGAAGGCTGTTGACTAACTGGATTAACCCCGGCAACAGGAGCTTTGACGGTAACACCACGAGCTGCTGGAGAGAATTCACTCCATTCCTCCCGATCTTCCTCATTCAGCCCTTCTGAGCGGATATGCTCAAAGAAGTCGCGAATAATTGGAGTCACAGGTTCCATATCCATATCTGCATCATCAAAATCATGATGGATATCCTCAAGTGGAGTCACACGACTATCTACTGAAAGCCCAGAAATGATCGGACCGTGCGAAGCACTTGTTACAATTGGACCTTGATCATCATCCTCAGAATCGGCTTCCGCCTCTGAACGGGTGGAGCCTGTGAACCAACCGGATATTTTTTTCAATAGAACAGGTTGCTTACGATTAGGTAAATATCGATCGTCTTCTTCCTCTTCGTCATCTTCGTCATAGACAGGCTGCTTCACCGGCCGAGTCTTTGCGGGTGCGGCTGCTTTGGAAGGTCTAGCAGCTACTGGGACTGCCTTCGGACGGTTTGCCGCATGGAGACGAATCCCCTCTACAAACTTAACCGTACGAACTCGCAAAAGAGTAATAATCTCTACATAGGAGAGATTTGTAATTAACATAAAGCTGATGGCAAGCATAACGATCATGAGCAGCTTAGCTCCCAGACTACCAAAGAGCCACAGCAGTGCAGCATACTCCAATCCGCCGATATATCCACCACTTATATCCTTACCCAGCATATAGACATTACTATTGTTAACACCGGGCGAAAGAGATCCCGAAAGATCATTATGTATTTGTGTCATCACGTTGCCAGGATGGAGCAAGGACAACGGGCCAAGCTTCTGCTCCATTGCAGAAATAGTGCTCATAAGGCACATGGATAGCAGAAGCAGAAGCACGCCTGTATGTCGACTGTTCCAAGAAGAAGGCCATCTTCGATGGATCATAACCATAAGCCCATAAAAAATACCAATAAGCGGCAACACAAAATAAAATCTCCCTAATAAATAACCCGCCATACTTGAAAGTGACCGTCCTACCGCCGCTTCACCAGACAGAGCAATAACGGATATCGTTATTAGTAAAATTCCGTAAATTTCATATTTTAAAACGCTGCCGAGCAGCGCTTTTTTCTTTTTCTTTTTTCGTTTAGCCACGCCAGCCACCCCCGGAACAACATTATACCATATAATGGCGTGGCGTACCTATGTTCTCTTTTGTCAAAAAATGAATCTTTATGTTAACGTAATTATCGCTCCAGGAGAGAACGACGGATCTAAATATCGCTCCAAAGGACAATCCAGCAATCTTACTATGCGCGCGCGTCCTTCCTCCATCGGCTCAACCTGCATGAGCATCCCCTGAACGCTTACTTCTCGCGTTGTAGCGTAATTATTAAATGCCCCCTCCCACACCTGTTCCATCGACATTATCGTATAGAGTGTCATTGCGTAAGCCCTCCCGAAATCGCTGCTGTAGGCGCTGCAGAGAAATCTCCACCAATCATGCGGTTAAGATGCGCTAAGGCAGCTCCGATCCCGCCCACCTCATCCATGAGACCATATTTAACGGCGTCCAACCCCCCAACGGCTGTTCCAATATCACGATTGAGCTCACCTGTCTTAAACATGAGGTCACGGAACTGTTCTTCAGAAATCCGAGAATGAGAAGTAACGAATTTCACTACACGCTCCTGCATTTTTTCCATGTATTCGAACGTCTGTGGCACTCCAATTACTAAGCCATTCATACGAATCGGATGTATCGTCATTGTTGCACTTTCCGCTATAATTGAATACGTAGAGGATACAGCGATCGGAACGCCAATACTATGGCCCCCTCCAATGACTACTGTTACCGTTGGTTTAGAGAGCGAAGAAATCATTTCGGCAATCGCTAGACCAGCTTCTACATCTCCACCAACAGTATTTAAAATAATAAGCAGACCTTTAATATTCTTATTCTGTTCAGCTGCCACCAGCTGGGGAATGATATGTTCGTATTTCGTCGTTTTGTTCTGAGGAGGCATTACAATATGGCCTTCAATCTGACCGATGATCGTTATGCAAAAGATATCCGGTTCACCCGTAGGAACCGCTGTTTGTCCAAGCTCTTTAAGTGCACCCATTGTAGTGGGCGGCATGTTTTCATTTGTACTTGGATTTCCCTCTTGTGGTATAACTTCCTCATTCTTTGCTCCATTTGATCCATTCATGTAGTTCATTTTCGCAGCTCTCCCTTTTCTTATGCAGCTCTGGTCTGCTATAGCCTTACTAACTTTCATTAGTATGACATTTCAGGGCCCCGCATTATGCAAACCTCTCCTCATGATGTGAATATAAACAATACAAAAACCCCTTTTCCCGTAGAAACCGTCCAATATTTCCGGGGAAAAGGGGCCAATGCCCAAGCTATATATTTATTTAAGGAGAATTCTCCTTACACTTCCATGATAATTGGCAAAATCATCGGTCTACGACGCGTTTGCTCATATAAGAAACGACCGAGTGAATCTTTTACGCTTGTTTTAAGCGATGCCCACTCATTTACTTTCTCACTCATCAAGCGCTGCAATGTACTGGAAACAATTCGGTTCGCTTCGTCAAGCAGTCCTTCGGACTCACGAACATAAACGAAACCACGAGAAATGATGTCAGGTCCGGAGACAATTGCACCATTCTGTTTGCTTAGTGTAACCACGACAACCAAAATACCATCTTGAGACAGCAACTTACGGTCACGCAATACAATATTACCTACATCACCTACACCCAGACCGTCAATCAATACGTTACCAGCCGTTACTTTACCAGCTTTACGAGCGGCACCGCCTTGAATTTCCACAATCTCACCGATTTCAGTGATGAAAATGTTCTGAGACTCTACGCCAACAGATTCTGCCAAAAGCGCATGTTTGCGTTGCATACGGTATTCACCGTGAATTGGAATGAAATATTTTGGTTTCATCAGGTTGAGCATAAGCTTAAGCTCTTCCTGGCTACCGTGACCGGATACGTGAACACCAGAATTGGAACCGCTATAAATTACGTTAGCGCCAAGACGGAACAATTCATCAATGGTACGACCTACATATTTCTCGTTACCTGGTACCGGTGTTGCTGCAATAATAACAGTATCACCTGGCAAGATATCTACTTTACGATGACTGGAACGTGCCATACGGGTCAATGCGGACATTGGCTCGCCTTGGGATCCTGTGCAAAGAACAACGACACGGTTCGCTGCCATTCTGTTCATTTCTTCAGGCTCGATCAGCATACCGTCAGGTACGTTCAGATATCCAAGCTCAGAAGCGATGGATACAACGTTTACCATACTACGGCCAATTACTGTAATCTTACGACCTGTGGATTCTGCTGCATTAACCACTTGTTGAATGCGGTGCACATTGGAAGCAAAAGTTGCTACAACGACACGTTGTTCAGCTTTGCGGAAAATGTCTTCCAGAACGATACCGACATTTTTCTCAGATGGGGTAAAGCCTGGTTTCTCAGCATTTGTACTATCCGACAAAAGAGCAAGCACGCCCTTCTGACCAATTTCAGCCATCCGATGCAGATTTGCAAATTGACCGTTGACTGGAGTGTGGTCAAATTTGAAATCTCCCGTATGAACTACGTTACCTTCCGGTGTTTCTATGCATACACCGACGGAATCAGGAATACTGTGATTGGTTCTGAAGAATGTAACTTTGAGCGAACTTCCCAGTTGAATTTCTGAATCTTCATTGATCAGAATTCGTTTGGTGTCACCCAGTAAGTTTGCTTCCTTCAATTTGTTTTCTACAAGGCCTAATGTAAGTCTTGTTCCGTAAACCGGAACATTCAAATTCTTCAGGACATATGGGAGACCACCGATGTGATCCTCGTGTCCGTGGGTAAGTACAATTCCTCTTACCTTGTCACGGTTCTCTGTCAAATAAGAGATATCAGGAATTACAATATCAATACCGAGCATATCTTCTTCCGGGAACTTAAGTCCCGAATCCACGACTACAATGTCAGCTCCATATTGAATGACATACATGTTTTTCCCGATTTCTCCGACTCCGCCCAATGCGAAAATCATCAATTTATCGTTGTTGTTTTTTTTGGACAAATGAATCTAACCCTCCTATGATGTTGGACGTCATACTTTTATTGGTAAATATTGAACTTCGATTATTTCAGCGGCGCTGAACACATTCTTCAAACAGCTGATAGCTTCCTTAATTAACAAGGATATTCCTGATATCTGTAAAATGCGCAATGCGAAAGCTCCCGATTCCGGGCAGTAAAGTTCATATTGAAGCGGACAAATGCCGTCAAAATTCACCGTCGCGCCCCTCGCGCGAAGACATTTCAATCATTTACACAGACTCATCTTGGGACCTATCCTGTCTCACAATGTATACCATTGACGGAAGATTACCGCATATTTAATTTTAACCGCACCCAGTCACTTAAGATCATTATACATGATTTTTTTGGCAAAAGACAAGTCACCCTATCTCGTATCCAAATTCTTTCCTTAAATGTGACCCATTATTTTAGCAAAATATAATAAATATAAAAACCGGCTCTCCACAGGAGAAGCCGGTTTAAAGACTAGATTATCATTGTTCAGCACTTAGTGAAATAGTGCCTCGATAAAGGCCGCCTCAGCTTCAGTAGGTGAAATAAGCGGCAATCTGACGCCTCCAACAGGCAGACCTTTCAGACTTAAAGCATATTTGACCGCTGAAGGATTCGGTAAAGGTTGTGGACATTCGAACAACCCCTTGTAAATAGGGAACAATTGCCGATGGATCTCTCCCGCTCGCTGAACATTTCCTGAGGTGTATGCATAGATCATTTCTGACATCTGTGCACCAACCACATGACTAGCTACACTGATAATTCCGTATCCTCCTACGGCTAAACTAGCTAAGCCCGCAGAATCATCACCAGTATATACACGGAAGTCATCGGAACACGCAGAAGCGATAAGTGTTACTTGATCGACAGATGCACATTCTTTTGTCGCAATAATATTCGATATTTCAGCAAGTCGAAGGGTTGTGTCCACGCTCATAGTTACACCCGTGCGACCAGGAACATTATACAGCATGACTGGCAATGAAGTCTCCGTAGCAATCGCAGAAAAATGCTGATAGAGCCCTTCCTGATTAGGCTTATTGTAATAAGGAACGACCAAAAGTACGCCATCCACACCTATTTTCTCCGCTTCCTTCGTGAGGTGAATAGAGTGCTTCGTGTTATTACTGCCTGTTCCAGCAATAATTTTACAGCGACCATTCGCCTTCTCTAGTACAAAAGAAAACAGCTGCAGTTTCTCCTCATCACTTAACGTTGGGGATTCCCCAGTTGTACCACAGACAACCAATGCCTCTGATTTCTGTTCCTCAATTAAATAATCGACAAGCTGTGAAGTTACATCCCAGTTGATTTCTCCATCCCCGTCAAAGGGGGTTACCATGGCTGTTATTAATCTTCCGAAATCCACTTTGAATTCCTCCTTAGCGGTGCAATTCAAACATAGCGTGCAGCGAACGCAGGGACTGCACCATATCCTCTTTCTTCACCAGCACCCAAATCGTTGTATTCGAATCTGCGGATTGGAGAATCTGAATATTTTGTGAGCTAAGTGCCTCAACGATACGCGCCATAATACCAGGTACACCATTAATTCCGCCCCCGATAACGGAAACTTTTGCACAACCTGATAAACTCTTAGGACGCAAGCCCAATTGCTGAAGAACTGAGATGGCCTTTTCTGATTTGTCATCGAACACAGTATAAAGAGCTTCAGTAGGTGTTACATTAATAAAATCAACGCTTATTCCGTTGTCGGCCATACTTTTAAAAATTTGCAGTTGAACGCCCGTACCATTTCCATCTGGACACTCCACAGAAATCTGTGTGACGTTGCTGACATAAGCAATCCCTGTTACGAAGCGATCTACAATGCCGCCAGACTGAATGTCGTTGAATCCTTCAGGATTCGTAACCAGCGTACCTTCATTCTCAGAAAATGTTGAACGAACGCGTACTGGAATTTGTGCCTGCATAGCAATCTCAACCGCACGTGGATGGATCACTTTTGCTCCTTGATGAGCCATATTACAAATTTCTGTATAACTAACATACGTTAGCGGTTTTGCATCTTCAACGATCCGCGGATCTGCTGTAAGAATCCCGTTAACATCTGTATAGATATCAACCATATCTGCATGAAGGGCAGCACCCAGTGCAGTCGCAGAGGTGTCACTTCCTCCACGGCCCAAAGTCGTCAAATCACCAGCTTCAGTCTGTCCTTGGAACCCGGTCACTATAACTACTTTATCTTCACGCAGTTCGCGAAGAATACGTTCAGGACGTACATCTAGAATTCTTGCATTGCCATAGTTGCTATCTGTCATAAAACCAGCCTGAGCTCCCGTTAGTACCGTAGAAGCAATCCCTTCATTCTCCAGCAGGCCACAAAGTGTAGTAGCAGAGATAATCTCACCACAGCACATCAAGAGATCCTTCTCACGCTCTGGGAGTGAATCTCCATTCTGAACAGCCCAATCCAGCAGAGTATCTGTTGCATAAGGTTCTCCGCGTCTGCCCATTGCCGAAACGACAATGACCAAACTATAGCCACTAGCGAGCTCCCGTTTGACATTACGAATGACGTGCTCTCTAGCTTGTGGTGTTGAAAGTGATGTTCCTCCGAATTTTTGTACCAGAATACCCATGTATAATTCCTCCATTATTGTCAAAGCAAACACACTAATCGTTCGTAAATAGAACTCATTTCGTCTCTAATGAGAAATTCCTTTACAGTACGTAAGCTTATTTCTTAAGTAATTTTCTTTTATTTTGAAAAATGGTTGTACCGCCCTCGAAATGAGGACGGTAGCAGTAAAGCTTATATTTTTTGGCGGCAATGATCTCAGCAATGGGTTTAGCAGATCTTGGCTTTGAATGTTTACGACCGTATCTATTGATTAAGAAGTAACTCCGACCAAGGCGGCATTTAACTTCTCATTGCTCATTTAGTGCATCTCCCCTTTTTATGTCCGCAACTAGCTCCACCGATTCCGCCCTATTCTAGACGGAATGAAACTTTTCAATAATCATCGGCTGTAGTTGTTTACCTTGCAAAGCGGCATAGCAAGCTTCTGGGATAAGATCCATACGCGCTACTAACGAATTAGGTTTGCCCTCAGGGTTATCCTGTCCGAATGGCACAAAATAAATATGTTTAGCCACTAGAAGCTTTGCAATATTTGCGGCATTAAGACCTAGGCCATCATTGGTAGATATCGCGAGAACAAGTGGACGTCCATTGCGCATCTGCGATTTTGCAGCCATGAGCACTGGACTATCGGTCATAGCATTTGCCAATTTACTCGTTGTATTTCCAGTGCAAGGTGCTATCGTCAGCACATCCAGCAGCTTGGAAGGACCCAGCGGTTCCGCTTCAACAATTGTAGAAATGATATCATTACCTGTTATATCTTTCAACTGTTTTAGCCAATTTTGCGATGTTCCAAAGCGGGTGTCGGTGCCTAGTACGGATGCTGAAACTATGGGCACTACGTTTGCTCCTCCATCTACGAAGCGTTGAATTTGCGGCATTACCTCCGCAAATGTGCAGTGAGATCCGGTAATCGCATACCCTACTGTTTTTCCGTGCCAATCCATTTTATTCGTCCCCCTTGATTAAAGCCTCGTCCGATATCGACTGAACCAGCGCATTTGCCATAATAATCCCAGCGCTTTTAGGAGCTACAATGCCAGGGAGTCCAGGTGCCAGCATCGCTTTAATTCCTCTTTTCTCAGCATAACGAAAGTCACATCCACCTGGAGCGGAAGCCAGGTCGACAATTAAGCAATGCGGTGAGATACGTGAGAGTACTTGTGCGGTGATGATCATACTTGGAATCGTATTAAATATCAGATCAACATCCGACACATGAAGCAAAAGTTCACTGGTCATAAACGGCTTCCAGCCCATTTCTTCAGCACGTGCATAATGTTCCTGTTTTCTAACACCGGCTTTAACACTAGCACCCAGTCCTTGTAGACTTCTTGCCATTGTAAAACCCGTTCTGCCCAAACCCAGTACCATCGATTTGGAACTGTGAATGGTAAAATCCGTGTTCTGTATGGCCATAACCAGTGCCCCTTCCGCTGTTGGGATGGAGTTGTAGATGGCTACATCGTCACGATTAAGCAATTCAATTAACTTTAACGAATGCTTGGCGCACATGCCGCGTAAGTAGCTTTTAGCCATACCGCTATACACCAAACAATGGGGTGGCAGAGCAGCAAAATGTTCCTCCAAGAGCATTAAGCGTTCAGAAGAAAATAGAGCACTGATATTCCCTTCATCATCACAACCAACCGTAGGCAACACTAATACATCTGCATTACTAAGCAGCTCTACCGTCATCTGTTCCAGGCTCACCCCTGGGCAAGGGGCATCCCACTTATCGAACCCGGCAGCGCTTACCGTCGCATCCAATTCCACACATTTCCGAATCACTTCAAGCTGTCTCGCGTCCCCGCCCAGGAACACGATCCTGACGCCAGTAAGCATAGGGATGACGCTCCTTTCAACATACACTATCGACTATAGAGCATCTTATGCTGGGCATTCTTAATGGGTGAAAAGCGGAGAAGAATTACCATGCAGCTTAAATGTGAAACTTATAAATCGTCATATTTAAACGAAAAAAAAGCTCGCGAATCACGCCGACTAGGCATAAATTCGCAAGCTTTTTAATAAGTCATATTATTTGCCAGTGTGACCGAAGCCTCCGGCTCCACGTTCTGTTTCGGATAAAACATCTACTTCAACCAAAGTGACCACTGGAACCGCTTGAAATACCATTTGGGCAATGCGCTCATTACGAGCGATAGCAAACGGCTCTTGCCCTAGATTGATCAACAACACTTTGATCTCTCCACGATAATCAGCATCAATCGTTCCAGGTGTGTTCAAACACGTAATCCCATGCTTCAAGGCTAGTCCACTTCGTGGACGAATCTGAGCTTCTAATCCGTCTGGCATAGCTAATGATATGCCTGTTGGAATTAATGCACGTTCTCCAGGTGCAAGCACGACTTCGCTATCAACTGCGGCATATAGATCATACCCGGAAGCCTGTTCTGACATTTTACAAGGAAGATTAACATCCTCGTTTCCAGCTAGTTTATTGATTTGTACGTAATAAGACAAGATCATCTCTCCTAACATTTGCAATAGCTTTATCTGTTGAACCTACCATCGCTAAAGAAAGCGGCTCAGCAAACATATTATCAAGCACACTGTTGATATTGTCCATCGTTACTAACTGAATCTTGGCGATCATATCGTCTAACGTGTTATGTTTTCCGAGCATAAGTTCATTTTTTCCGATTCGATTCATCCTGCTACTAGTACTCTCCAGGCTAAGAATAAGGCTACCTTTAAGCTGCTCCTTGCCTTTTCTCAGTTCATCTTCACTAAGACCCTCAGTAGCAAGTTCGTACATCATTTCCTTAATTAGCTCCGTTACATCCTTAGTTTGCTTCGGTGCTGTTCCAGCATAGACCGTGAACAAACCAGAATCCGCTTGAGAACTGTGGTATGAATATACAGAATAGGCTAGGCCACGTTTTTCGCGAATCTCTTGGAACATCCGTGAGCTCATACCGCCGCCAATGGCATTATTAATAAGCACCATAGCATATTGCAATGGGTCGCCAGAGCGGACCCCTGGTAGGGAAAGACAGATATGATTCTGTTCTGTTTTTTTGCGGTGAAACAACAAGTCCCCATAATAATCCGGTGGAGTCAACGGCGCAGATGTGCCATGATTAGCAAAAGAACCAAAATGCTGCTCCAGCAGCTCAATCAATCCATCGCTGATGTTCCCAGCTACACTAATTACCGTATTCTCAATCGTATACTGCTCCTTCATGTAGGCACGAAGATCATCCGGCTTCATCTCCATCAGCCGTTCCTTTAAGCCAAGGATAGAATACGCAAGCGGATGATCCTTGTAAGCAGCAGCACACATCAAATCATGCACAAGATCGTCTGGTGTATCTTCGCACATAGAAATTTCCTCAAGGATGACGTTCTTTTCTTTCTCCAGCTCTTCAGCATCCATACGTGAACGGAAGAACATATCTGCTAACACATCTACTGCGATAGGCAGATGCTCATCCAGTACTTTTGCATAATAGCAAGTATATTCCTTAGAGGTAAACGCATTTACATTGCCGCCAATAGCATCGAACTGCTCGGCAATATCCTTAGCACTATATCGGTCCGTACCTTTAAAAAGCATATGCTCTACAAAATGGGATATCCCGTTGTTTCCAGGGTGTTCATTCCGCGAACCTGTCTTCACCCATATTCCAAATGAAACGGACCGGCCGGTCGAAATTTTTTCCATCACTACTCGTAATCCATTGGATAATACTATTTTTTCCACTTCATGTCCTCCTGGCAATAGCCATGTTCTATCTAAATTAATACACGTGCCTATAATCCTACCAGAAATAGATCACTCACTCAACATCAGAGGGGATTAGACGCTCCGCTGACAGCGTTTGGCTAACTGTTCCTAGCTGTAACCCTTTTGCCTTTATCCCGTGTATCATGGCCTTCAGCGCCTTGGAGGATGAGGCAGTAGGATGCATTAGAACAAGTGTGCCGGGTTCAGCTTTGCTTGTGATTTTAGCAACTATAGATTCAGGAGAAGGATTGCGCCAATCCACCGTATCTACAGTCCAGAGTACAGTCTTTAAGCCCAAGCTGCTAGCGATTTCTACTGTCTCTTGATCGAAATCACCAGATGGAGGCGCGAACCATTTATTAGTGACTCCAAGCGATTCCTTTAGCAGCTTTTGCGTCTTCTCAATCTCAACGGTAGCCCGCGCTCGACTTAAAGTACTCATATTGGGGTGGGTATAGGCGTGATTCTCCATCTCATGACCACGCTTTAACATTTCTGTAGCAAGCTCTGGATTCTTACTCAGCCAGCTTCCATCCAGAAAAAACGTAACTTTCACGTTCTCTTCATCCAAAATATCCAGCATTGGCACGATATACTGATTCCCCCAAGCCACATTAATCATCAGTGATACCATCGGTTTCACCGGATTTCCTCGATATATAGGTTCTGCTCCCAGTTCATTTAACGATACTTTTGGTTCGATCTGCCGATACACTAACTTTATGGGTTCTTTTGGTGCCAAAAGAGCATTCCGATAGGTACTCTCTACATCAATCTCAAGTCCGTTATAACCAGGAATGGCTTTCCACACCCGGTCAACCACTGCATCCACTGGAGGTGCATTTAGCTTGGCCGCGGCGGTCTCAATCCTCAGACGAAGATCGTTGTTCGCCGCCTTAGGGATATCCATCCACACCGCAAGATCATCCTGCGGCTTCAATTGCGCAAGCATGTCCTTGACTGGTCCCTGTGTGCTACCAATTCCTATCACGATTGCTACACAAGCAACCACTAATGCCACTTTTTCCGTCTTCATGACGACTTCCTCCCCGGTAGAAACGAATTTCAGGTTCGTTCCACACGATTACAAAGACACTTTGTCCCAATCTATGAGACAAGGGAGGAATTTATGTCATGAACAGATACAAGACTAATAGATAGGAATGTTTGCTACAGTTTTCCAGCTTCGTTCATATAAAAAAAGAGCCAGAACGCAAATCGCTTCTGTCTCTTTTAATAATGAAATTAGATCCCTTTAGTAAAGGTTATTACTAAGATCAATCTTACGCTTTAGCTCCAGTTTCCGAAGTCAACACTGCTTTACGAGACAGGTTAACCCGGCCTTGTAGATCGATCTCGGTAACTTTTACGGTAATGGTGTCACCAATAGCAACAACATCTTCTACCTTAGCTACACGCTCAGTAGACAATTGGGAAATGTGTACCAATCCGTCTTTGCCCGGAATAAGTTCAACAAATGCACCAAATTTCTCAATACGTCTAACTGTACCCACATAGATTTCTCCGACTTGTACTTCACGCACAAGACCTTCGATAATCGAACGAGCCTTTTGGATCATTTCTTCATCTGAAGAACCGATAAAGACACGGCCATCTTGTTCGATGTCGATTTTCACGCCGGTTTCTTCAATAATTTTATTGATAATCTTACCACCAGCACCGATAACATCACGGATTTTGTCCGGATTGATGTTGATAATAATGATTTTTGGAGCATATTTGGACAGATTAGGTCTTGGCGCAGAGATCGCTTCATTCATTTTGTCCAAGATGAACAGACGGCCTTCTTTAGCCTGTTGAAGTGCATCTTGAAGAATGTTGCGGTCGATACCGGCAATCTTAATGTCCATTTGAATAGCTGTAACACCTTCTGCTGTACCAGCTACCTTGAAGTCCATATCCCCGAGATGATCTTCCATACCTTGAATATCCGTCAGGATGGAGACATGATCTCCGTCTTTGATCAGACCCATTGCTACTCCGGCTACTGGTGCTTTGATTGGCACACCAGCGTCCATCATAGCCAGAATGCTGGCACAGATACTTGCCTGTGAAGTAGAACCGTTAGATTCAATCGCTTCTGATACTAGACGAATCGTGTACGGGAATTCAGTTTCGCTAGGAATTACCTTGGATAATGCACGTTCTCCAAGTGCTCCGTGACCGATTTCACGTCGTCCTGGTGCTCTAAGCGGACGAGCTTCCCCTACGCTGAACGGAGGGAAGTTATAATGGTGCATGAAACGTTTCGTTTCAGTAGGATCGATTCCGTCGAGGATTTGTACATCACCTAGAGCTCCAAGGGTACAAACGCTAAGGATTTGTGTTTGTCCACGTGTGAACAGACCGGAACCGTGTGTACGCGGCAACAGGCTTGTATCACATTCAATCGGACGGATTTCATCAAGTTTACGTCCATCTGGACGAACCTTATCATGCGTGATTAGACGTCTTACTTCATCCTTCACGATATCATGTAGGACTTCTTTAACATCTTTCAGAAGCTCCGGTGCTTCTATGTACTTCTCTACGAAATACGCAACCGCTTCATCATTAACGACATCAATCGCTTCCTGACGAGCATGTTTTTCAGCAATTTTAACGGCTTCCACCAGACGAGCCTCAGCAAATGCACGGACCTCAGTATTCACGTCAGCATTCACTGCATGCAGCTTCACAGCCATTTTTTCTTTACCAGCCACTTTGACCAGGTCTTCAATGGTTGCAACGATCTTACGGATTTCATCATGACCGAACATAATCGCTTCGAGCATCACATCTTCCGTCACTTCGTTCGCTTCTGCTTCAACCATCATGATTGCTTCCTTCGTTCCAGCAACCACTACATAAATATCACTGATTGCTTGCTGAGCCATATCCGGATTGATCACAAATTCTCCATTAATCCGACCTACAGCAACGCCGCCGATGGGTCCATCAAAAGGCACATCGGAAATACTAAGTGCAGCTGAAGTACCGATCATAGCAGCAATATCTGGTGCGCAGTCCTGATCCACACTCATTACCATGTTCAATACCTGAACATCGTTACGGAAACCTTCAGGGAACAGTGGTCTGATTGGACGGTCAGTCAAACGGCTGGACAGAATCGCTTTCTCACTCGGTCTGCCTTCCCGTTTAATAAATCCGCCCGGAATTTTACCTACCGCATATAATCTTTCCTCATAGTTAACTGTAAGCGGGAAAAAATCCAGGTCCTTCGGCTCTTTCGAAGCCGTAACGGTACATAATACCGAAGTATCCCCATAACGCACCATAACGGCTGCGTTTGCTTGTTTAGCTAGTCGGCCCGTTTCCAGCACAAGGCGTCTTCCGCCTAGCTGCATTTCTACACGTTTTTCCATAAATACCTCCTTGAATAGTAGTAGACCCGCAGTCAAATATTGCAGGTTCACATATCGATCTAATGAATCGGAAAGGCTTGTCCCTAAGGTAAAAACGCCTTCGGCGTCCTTATAAGGACGGTAGCGTTTATGCGAGAATTATAAGGATAAAGTATAGCATGAAACTTATACTTTCTTATAATTTAAGGTATGTAGCCTGTTCTGTATGCATATAAGAAGAAACGGCTAAGTCTTACAGATGATGTAAAGTGGCCGTTTTTACGAATAATCTCATCAGTCTTGCTATAAAGTTTTCCCTAAATTTTCAAAAAGCAACCCAGCTGTCCCGCTGTCGCTCCGAGAAGGACATACGGTATACAACCAGGCTGCTTTAAGGGTTATCTTATGGAAAATTAACGACGCAATCCCAGTCTTTCGATCAGGGCGCTGTAACGTCTGATGTCTTTGTTTTTCAAATACGCCAGAAGTTTACGACGTTGTCCAACCATTTTCAACAATCCGCGACGGGAGTGATGATCTTTCTTGTGCGTACGCAAGTGGTCAGTCAAATTAACGATGTTCTCCGTTAGGATAGCAACTTGCACCTCAGGGGATCCAGTATCGGATTCGTGAGTTTTGTGCTCGTCGATCAATTGATGTTTACGTTCTTGAGTTAATGCCATCCTGTTCACCTCCTTCAATATAATCGCCATTAGCCTCGTCACCGTCGGTGAGAACGTGCAACCAAGCTAAGGTTATGGTGCTGTAAGCCAGCAACGTTTATTAGTATAGCATCTCCATTAACAAAAGTAAACGGCTTGTCCGGGATGACTATAGATTATACCCCAAAATCTTCTTTGCGGTTTCTGCATCCTCACCGATTTGAGTAATCAATGCACCGATGGATTCGAATTTTCGTTCAGGACGAATGTAAGATACTAACTCTACCTTGAGCTCTTGATCATACAAATCACCTTCGAAGTCAAACAGATGGACCTCAAAGCTTGGCGTCAATACCCCCTCATGAAAGGTAGGTTTAACGCCCACATTCATGACCCCGTACAAAACTTTATCCTTATAAAAGACTCGGACCGCATATACACCTTTAGTCGGAATGACAAAATGAGCACTGAGCTTCAAGTTCGCCGTTGGAAAACCAATGGTGCGACCTCTCTTCTCACCATGACCCACTTCACCGCGCAGATAGTAGCTACGTCCGAACCAGGAGTTTGCCAGCTCTAAATCCCCGTTTTGGAGACTTTTACGAATGCCGGAGCTGCTGACCTTCTCACCATCTAACAGAAAAGGGGGAGCAACCTCTACATTCATAACACCTTCACCCAGCTTGCGAAGCATTTCAACATCGCCTTCACCTTGAGAACCAAAACGAAAGTCAAAGCCGACAACTGCAGTTACAATATGTAGCGGTAAAAGCATAACAGAGACAAAATTCTGTGGACTTACACGGGAAAGCTGCTCGTTAAATTCAATAACATATAAGATATCGACACCCAAACTAGCAAGAATCTCCTGCTTTTCTACGGGTGGCGTCAAATACCCTTCATAATCACCCTTACCCATAACATCTTTAGGATGGGGATGAAATGTAAGGACTGCGGCCGGCACACCTTGTTTACGGGCTAGGGCCACAGCGGATGTAATGACGCTAGCATGTCCACGATGCAATCCGTCAAACTGCCCTAGAGCAGCCACTTGAGGCTGAGCCCACTCTGCAGCAGTCTCCGGAGACATCGGATAGGTTAACGTTACGGTTCTCACGCTGTTTCTCACCTACAATTCACTTGGTAAAATTGATTTAAGCTTGTGCAAATACCTTCACTGGAGCAATTGCACCTGTATCTTCCAATTCATAAATGCCAAGAAATCCACCTTGAAGATCGTATAGCCGAAATTGACTGTTTGTCTTCACCTCTGGAGCGATAAATCGTGAGGACAAACGCTGCCCCTGCAAAGCTGCCTTCTTTTTCTCATCCATTACAGTGTGCTTTGGCATATGAGAAATGGCTTCGTCTGCAGCGATTAAATGATCTTCCAATGTTCCGGCTTCTTTGTGAATCGCAATATCCTCTAGCGTAAGACAATGACTGGCAGAAATCCCTGCCGACATTGTTCTCTCTAGTTTCACCATCACACCCGGCAGTCCAAGTGCTCGTCCGATATCGACACAGAGCGTACGAATGTACGTCCCCTTAGAGCAAAGCACCCGGAATGTGATATCGGGATGATTGCCTTCCCAAGTCATATCCGTCATTTCAATTTCATAAATCTCTACTTCACGGCTTTTACGTTCAACGGTTTTACCTTCTCTTGCTAACTCATAAAGACGTTTGCCGTCAACTTTAACCGCAGAATACATTGGTGGAACCTGAGAAATAACCCCTTTAAATGAAGCAAGCACTGATAGAATCTCTTCTTCAGTTACATGCACCTCATCTACAGTTTCTATAATAGTCCCAGTTAAGTCCTCAGTATCACTGGACATCCCTAGTCTCAGTGTTGCCACATATTCTTTGGGCAACTCCTGAATATACTCCACGACACGAGTAGCACGGCCCAGACAAAGTGGCAGCACACCTGTTACCTGTGGATCAAGCGTTCCCGTATGTCCGATCCGTTTCATGCCGAGAATACGACGTGCCTTGGCCACAACATCATGTGAAGTGAACCCGGCTGGCTTGTAAACCGCCAGTACACCTTCTAATTCACTCATAAATGACGTCTTACCTCCTCAAGCACCTGCGCTATTGCCGTTTCGAGTGTAGCTTCTATACGCGCACCTGCAGCACGGGTATGACCGCCACCTCCAAACGTTTGCGCTAGATCAGCCACGTCGACCTTACCCGCAGAACGCAAACTAACTTTAACCGCATGTTCATGAATGACTTTGAACAGAATCCCTACTTCCACACCTCTAATATTGCGAGGGTAGTTCACGAGACCTTCTAAATCTTCATTAGCAGCAGCACATTCAATCATATCCTCCGGTGTAACATAGAGCCAGGCAATATCCCCTTCGGGTGATAATTGAAGAGTATTTAACGCTTTATTTAAAATTTTAATCTGCGGCAATGTCATTTCTTCAAGTAATGTCTCAGCCAGTTCAGGACCGTTAACGCCATAAGAAAGCAGTTCAGATACGGCTGCCATTACTTTTGGTGATGTATTGGTATATCGAAATCCACCAGTATCTGTCAAAAGACCTGTGTATAAAGCTGTGGCGATATCAATGTCCCATTCAATATCGAACGTCTTCAGCAGATCGAACAAAATTTCCGCAGTCGCAGCAGCATCCGGTTTGATTAAATTCACAAGTCCATAACCGTTGTTAGTGGGATGATGGTCAATGTTCAGGATTAGAGCATCCTTCGCAAAATAGCGATGAGTCAATCCTACTCGCTGAAAATCAGCACAATCCACACAGATCACATTGCTGTATTGACGGGGCGGCTCACTAGAGGCCATATTGATGATTTCATCCGAATGCCATAAATATTCCATCCGCTTCGGTATCGGTCCTTCATTCAGCATAGTGTATTTTTTGCCCAGACATGAGAGAAGCCAGCCCACCGCTAGGGTGGAGCTGACTGCATCTCCGTCCGGCTGAACATGCGACACTACAAGGTAATCGTCGTGTTCCAGCAGAAACTCACGGGTCTGCTGGAGACTTTGTTCATAGCTCTGCATTCGCCGTCTCCTTTATAAAGGTTGTTCAAAATAGCCTTGAGCTATTTTGAACTCCTTTTAGTACCTATTTCTAATCGTTCTTATGAAGCTCTCCAAGAAGTTTCTCAATGTGACTGCCATAAGCGACAGATTCATCGATCTTGAAGATCAGTTCCGGTGTATGCCGAAGGCGAATCGCCTTGCCAAGCTCGGAGCGAAGAAAACCATTAGCTTTCTCAATCGCTTTAAGGGAGCCTGACTTCTGCTCTTCATCCCCGAACACGCTTAGGTATACTTTCGCTTGCGACAGATCGTTAGTCACGTCTACGCCAGTTACAGTTACAAAACCGATTCGAGGATCTTTCAGTCCGCTTTGGATAAGTTGACTAAGCTCTTTCTTGATCTGCTCGCCCACTCGTCCTGCTCTAATTTTAGACATCTATATTCACCTCTTCGCTTAGCGCTCTACAGTTTCCATAAGAAACGCTTCGATAATGTCGCCCTCTTGGACGTCATTATAGCGTTCCAAAGTTATGCCGCATTCATAACCTTGCGCCACTTCTTTGGCATCATCTTTAAAGCGTTTCAAGGTATCAACTTTACCTGTAAATACAACGATTCCGCTACGGATCAAGCGCATTTCAGCATTACGGGTAATTTTACCATCAATTACCATACAACCTGCAATGGTACCCACTTTACTGATTTTGAAGACGCTACGTACTTCAGCGTGACCGATAACGTTCTCTTTATAGATAGGATCAAGCATACCCTTCATTGCACTTTCGATTTCCTCGATTACATTGTAGATGATGTTATGGAGACGAACATCTACTTTTTCTTGTTCAGCAGCTGCCTTGGTCTGAGCGTCCGGACGAACGTTAAAGCCAATAACAATAGCATTAGATGCTGCTGCAAGTGTAATATCGGATTCCGTAATGGCACCAGCACCGCTGTGAATGATCTTCACGCGGACGCCTTCCACTTCGATCTTAGCCAGGGAACCTTTAAGTGCCTCGACTGAACCTTGTACGTCAGCTTTAATGATAACGTTAAGGTCTTTGATCTCGCCGTCTTTAATGTGCTGGAACAAATCATCCAATGTTACACGGGTGTTCGTATTCAGCTCAGATTGACGTTGGGATGTGGAACGTCTATCAGCAATCGCACGGGCTTTACGCTCGTCTTCGAAAGCCATAAACGGATCGCCAGCTTGTGGTACCTCAGTCAAACCAGTAATTTCTACTGGAGTGGAAGGTCCAGCTTCCTTGATCTTACGTCCTTTATCATTAACCATCGCACGTACACGTCCGAAGCAGTTACCTGCTACAAATGCATCGCCGACTTTCAATGTACCGTTCTGTACCAGAACACGTGCAACTGGTCCACGATTCTTATCAAGCTCAGCTTCTATAACAGTACCGCGTGCCCGTTTGTCAGGGTTCGCTTTGTACTCATTTACTTCAGCAACGAGCAGAATCATTTCCAGCAGTTCTTCCAAGTTAATACGTTGTTTTGCAGAAAGGTTAACGAAGATGGTATCTCCGCCCCACTCTTCAGGAACGAGTTCATAGCTTGTAAGCTCTTGCTTCACTTTGTCAGGATCTGCACCCGGCTTGTCGATTTTATTAACAGCGACAATAATTGGAAGTCCAGCAGCCTTAGCGTGTGCAATAGCTTCAACGGTCTGAGGCATAACACCGTCATCAGCAGCAACTACGATAATAGTCATATCTGTTACCTGTGCACCACGAGCACGCATAGCAGTAAATGCTTCGTGACCAGGTGTATCTAGGAACGTGATTTTCTTCTGGTTGATTTCAACTTGATAAGCACCGATATGCTGTGTGATTCCGCCTGCTTCGCCTAGAGATACACTCGTCGAACGAATGGCATCCAGCAAAGTAGTTTTACCGTGGTCAACGTGACCCATGATCGTAACTACTGGAGGACGTGACTGAAGTTCTTCTTCAGCATCATTCTCTTCCACAGTTTCAAAGCTATCCTCATCAACAGGAATCTTCACTTCTACTTCTACGCCGAATTCAGCAGCGAGTAGCAGGATGGTGTCGATATCCAGCTCTTGGTTGATGGTTGCCATAACACCCATAGAGATCAGCTTCTTAATTACTTCAGAAGCGTCTTTGTGAAGCAATTTTGCTGTTTCACCAACAGTCATGCTACCACGAACGATAATCTTCTTAGGTGTGTTATCGATCTTCTCACGGTGAACCATTGGCTGATTCTTGCCGCGGCCATTCTTACCACCACGACCGCGGTAGTTACCGCCTTTGCCATCATCAAACCGTCTATTGTTCGTATTTGGTCTACCACCAGTTGTGTTCTTCTTAGGACCTCTGTCGTCACCGCGTGTGAAGCCACCGCCAGTGCCAGATTGACCTTGTGGGCGGCTGTCAGTGCGAGGTGCACTGCTTTGTCCTTGCGGACGGCTGCCAGTATTGCTTCCTTGTGGACGGCTACCACCGGTATTACTACCTTGCGGACGGCTGCCACCAGTGCTGCTACCTTGCGGACGGCTACCACCGGTACTGCTACCTTGTGGACGGCTGCCAGTATTACTTCCTTGCGGACGGCTGCCACCAGTGTTGCTACCTTGTGGACGATTGCCGCCTGTGCTACTTCCTTGCGGACGGCTTCCGCTAGTACTGTTAGTACGTGGAGCTCCGCTTTGTTGCGGACGTGCATTCTGCGTTGAACCTGTTGTTGTTCTGCGGGAATCTTGTCCGCTTTGGGGCCTTGGGGACGTCGTCGATTGGTTGTTGTTTTGGTTACTGTTCATACCTACCTGCTTTTCCTGTTGATTTTTGTTGGCATTCTGAGCACTTTGGGGTTCGGCAGTTACCGCACCGGTTGTCACCGGACGGCTGCTAGAGCTGGTATCCCGTTTGGCTGCAGCGTTCGACTTGATATCCTTGAAGAATTGCTCTACTTTGTTCACGGAACCGTTCTCCATGACACTCATATGATTATTCACAGGGACATTCAAACGCTTCAGAATTGTAATAATTTCTTTACTGCTCATGTTTAGTGACTTGGCGTATTCGTACACGCGCAATTTATCTTTGTTCTCTTCTTTAGTCAATAAATCCACCTCCGACAGTATCTCCGAGTTGCTTGGAGATCATTTCCGCGAATCCTTTATCCGTAATGGCCAGTACTACACGCTGGTCTTTACCAATACTTGCACCGAGGCTGTCTCGGTGAAATGCGATTACTAGTGGAATATCGTAGGTTCCGCATTTATCACGGAACTTTTTTTGGGTATTATCTGAAGCGTCACCTGCCAGAACGACCAGCTTCGCCTCTGAAGACCGTACAGCTTTGAGTACAGCCTCATCGCCGGTGACTATCTTGCCTGCTCTCATGGCAAGCCCTAAATAAGAAAGCGCCTTACTCATTATCCTCACTATCCTTTGCTGCTAGAAACTGCTCTTCCACGGAAGTAAACTCCCGGGCAAGCTGGTCATAGATTTCAGGACTCACTTGACATTTCAAAGCGCGGTCAAGTGCTTTATTCTTCTGTGCCAGCTTAAAGCATTCAAGCTTGCCGCATATGTAAGCACCACGGCCTGACTTCTTACCTGTCAGATCAATCAGTACTTCGCCCTCGGGCGTTCTAACCACTCGAATCAGCTCTTTTTTCGGCATCATCTCCTGGGTAGCAACGCATTTGCGCAGCGGCACCTTTCTTTGTTTCATACATACGCCTCCCGTCAAGCAGGTTAATTAATCAATAGAGACGGAATCCTGATGCATTTCATCAATAGAAGTTCTCGGTCTACCGTATTCCTGCTCCGCTTGACTTTCACTCTTGATATCAATTTTCCAGCCGGTAAGCTTAGCGGCAAGACGTGCATTTTGCCCTTTAATACCGATTGCCAGTGATAATTGATAATCAGGAACGATCACCCGTGCCATTTTCTCTGCTTCAAAGACTTGAACTTCAAGCACCTTAGAAGGGCTGAGTGCATTAGCGACATACTCCTGCACCAGATCAGAGTAACGGACGATATCGATCTTCTCGCCACGAAGCTCAGTAACGATGGTTTGAACGCGTGTTCCTCTTGGGCCTACGCAAGAACCAACTGGATCCACTTCCGGATTGCGGGAATACACAGCAATCTTCGAACGGAAGCCAGCTTCACGAGCTACGGAACGAATTTCAACTACACCATCAAAAATTTCCGGAACTTCTAGTTCGAACAGACGCTTCAGCAATCCGGGATGACTGCGGGACAGCATAATTTGCGGTCCTTTAGTGGTGTTCTCAACTTTAGTGATATAAGCCTTGATACGCTCGCTTTGTTTAAACTTCTCACCTGGCATCAATTCACTAAGCGGCAAGACCGCTTCGATTTTACCAAGATCAATGTAAATGTTCCGCATATCTTGACGTTGTACAAGTCCTGTTACAATATCATCTTCTTTGTCAATAAAGGCATTATAGATGAGTCCACGTTCTGCTTCGCGAATCCGTTGTGTTACAACCTGCTTTGCAGTCTGTGCAGCAATACGCCCGAAATCACGTGGTGTTACTTCAAGCTCAGCAATGTCTTCAAGCTGGAAATGCGGGTTAATTTCTCTGGCTGCCGGCAATGAGATTTCAGTCCTTGTATCCAGGACCTCTTCAACAATTAGCTTGCGGGCAAACACTTTAATGACACCTGTGTTGCGGTTCATGTCAACACGCACGTTCTGTGCTGCATTGAAATTACGTTTATAACTAGAGATCAGCGCCGCTTCGATCGCTTCGAACAGCACATCTTTACTGATGCCTCTCTCCCTTTCCAGCTCATTCATTGCTTCAATAAACTCCATACTCATGAATTTCCGGCCCCCCTTTCAAGACGTTAAAAAATAATGGCCAATCTCGCGCTTGCGACTTTGGCATACGGTACTACATGTTCTTTTTTGCCCGCGGAGATGAGCAGTTCCTCGTTCTCGAACGAGAGCAAACGACCTTCAAATTCTTTGAGTCCTTGAATCGGCTCATAAACAGTCACATACACGTCCTTACCTACCGCTTTAGCTACATCCGCAGCTTTTTTGAGAGGACGCTCTGCTCCCGGTGAGGAAACCTCAAGGAAATATGCCTCAGGGATAGGATCATTCTCATCCAACTGCTGACTGAAATATTCGCTAATGCTTCCGCAGTCATCAATATCAATGCCGCCTTCTTTATCTACGAATATACGCAGAAACCAATTGGAGCCTTCCTTCACGTATTCAACGTCCACCAGTTCGAAACCATTGTCGTCGAGATAGGGCCCGAGCATCTGCTCTACCGTTTGTTTAATTTTAGATTTGGGTGTGCTCAAAAGAAAATTACCTCCACGAACTTGTCTTTTGCTATATACCAAAGATAAAGAGTGGGTTTCCCCACTCTTTACACAACGGACTTATCTCATTATTACCAAAGAAATTATACCATAGTGAGTCTGGACTGACAAGTGCTAGCCCTTGACTCCCCCTTTGGAGCTCTCTTTTCTAGCCATGAAATAAGTGTTGTTAAAGCCTTTAAAATAGGGAAAGTTGATTGCTCTCCGGTAGGCCGCGGAAGCAGCCCATATTGGTTAGCAGCTCAATAACTGTCTTACTCGCCTTGGATTTTTGCTGGAAATCCTCAATAGAAAGGAACTCCCCGGCATCTTTCGCAGCTGCAATGTTGATAGCAGCATTCTCACCAATTCCCGCTAATGCGGAAAACGGAGGAATCAAACTCTTGTCATCAACAATAAACTTATTCGCTTCCGAACGGTAAAGATCAATGTTTTTGAATGTAAACCCACGTGCCGTCATCTCCAAAGCCATCTCAAGGACAGGCAACATAGCCTTTTCCTTTGGCAAGGCTTGAAATCCTTTTTGCTCAATTTCTACGATCTGACGGTTGATCGCTTCATATCCCTTACAGCACAATTCAATATCAAAATCTGCTGCACGTACAGAGAAATAAGTCGCATAATATTCAATAGGATGATACAGCTTGAAGTAGGCGGTACGTACTGCAGAAATTACGTATGCAGCAGCATGCGCCTTCGGGAACATGTATTGAATCTTCAGACAAGAATCAATATACCATTGTGGAACCTTGCACTTTTTCATTTCCTCGATCCATTCGTCAGATAAACCTTTACCTTTACGAACACTCTCGGTAATTTTAAAGGCCAAGCTCGCATCCATTCCCGCTTTATAAATTAAGAAGAGCATGATGTCATCCCGACAACCGATAACGGTCTTAATGTTACAAGTGTTATTCTTTATAAGCTCTTGCGCGTTACCAAGCCAAACTCCAGTACCATGAGACAAACCTGATATTTGTAGTAAGTCAGCAAAGCTGGATGGTTTCGACTCAATAAGCATTTGACGTACGAATTTGGTACCCATTTCGGGCACACCATAGGTCGCAACCGGTGATCTGATTTCGTCAGGTCTCACTCCAAGCGCATCTGTAGAGTTAAACATGCTCATTACTTTCGGATCATTCATCGGGATAGAAGTTGGATCAACACCTGTCAAATCCTGCAGCATCCGCATCATCGTCGGATCATCATGACCCAGAATATCAAGCTTCAGCAGATTCGCGTCAAAAGCGTGATAATCAAAGTGTGTGGTCTTCCATTCGGCATTGACATCATCCGCCGGGAATTGTACTGGCGTAATATCTTCTACCTCCATATAGTCTGGAACAACGACTATACCACCAGGATGCTGTCCCGTACTACGTTTAACGCCTGTACAACCGGCCGCCAGACGGCCAACTTCAGCTCCACGCCAACGTTTCTGGTGAAGTTCTTCGTATTTTTTTGCAAATCCGAAAGCTGTCTTCTCAGCTACGGTACCAATCGTTCCGGCACGGAATACATTTTTCTCACCAAACATTTCTTTGGTAAAGTTATGTGCATTCGGCTGATATTCCCCTGAGAAGTTCAAGTCGATATCGGGAACTTTATCCCCTTTAAATCCAAGGAAGGTCTCGAACGGAATATCCTGGCCTTCACCTTTGAGCTTCTGACCGCAATCCGGGCAGACTTTATCTGGTAAATCGAATCCGCTCCGCACACTACCGTCCAGGAACCATTCACTATGGCGACACTCGGGGTTTAGGCAAATATAATGCGCAGGCAAAGGATTAACTTCTGAAATTCCAAGAAATGTAGCTACTACAGAAGAACCTACAGAACCCCGCGAGCCTACGAGATATCCATCTCGATTTGATTTTTTAACGAGACGTTCAGAAATCAAATAGTTGGCAGAGAACCCGAATTTAATAATCGGTGCAAGCTCTTTCTCCAAACGGGCAATAACTACTTCAGGTAGTTCTTCGCCATAAATGGATTTGGCAGTGTTATAACAGGTCTCGCGAATTTCTTCGTCCGCCCCTTCAAGAATTGGTGTAAATAGCTTATCTGGAAATAGCTCCAGCTCTTCAAAACGTTCTGCCAGCTCAACTGTATTCGTAACCACGACTTCCATCGCTTTTTCAGCACCGAGAAATTCGAATTCAGACAGCATTTCATCCGTTGTGCGGAAGTGTGCATCCGGTTTGCGTTGGTCTTTAAGCGGACTAAAGCCTGTGATCCCATTAATCGTAATATCACGATACAGCTTGTCCCGGGGTTCAAGATAATGCACATTCCCCGTTGCGATAACAGGTTTATTCAACTGTTCCCCTATTTCGCAAACCTTGCGGACTACATCGCGAAGCTCATCAGGGCCTGCTACAAAACCCTTGTCCACCAAGTGCATGTACATGGTCAATGGCTGAATCTCCAGCACATCATAAAAATGAGCAACCTCCATGGCTTCCTCAGTCGTTTTGTTGAGTACTGCTTCAAAAAACTCTCCACGTTCACAACCGGAAATTACGAGCAGTCCATCTCTATGCTCTTCCAGCTTGGATTTCGGAATACATGGTACACGTTTGAAATATTCCGTATGTGACATGGAAATGAGCTTATAGAGATTTTTTTTGCCTACTTGATTAAGTGCATAAATATTACAGTGGAATGGTCTTGTGTTCGAAAGATCATTACCCACATAATCGTTTAGTCGATCAAGGCGGGTCATGCCCTTCATCTTTTCAGCATCTGCGAGCAATCCTGTTAATATACCGCCGAGCGCTATGGTATCATCAATCGCACGGTGATGGCTTTCCAGAAGAACTTTATATTTATCGGCTAATGTGTTCAGCCTGTGATTCTTCATGCTTGGATATAGTAACCGAGCGAGCTCAAGCGTATCAAGAGATGGATTCGGAAGCACAGGTTCACCTATTTTACGTAACGAGGCCTGAATAAAACCCATATCAAATCTGGCGTTATGAGCAACAAGGATACTATCACCCACAAATTCAACAAACTTACGCAGCACTGGTTCAAGATCAGGAGCATCCTTAACCATTTCATCCGTAATATTGGTCAATTGCTGAATATGATAAGGGATCTTCTCATGCGGATTAACAAAAGTAGAATAACGGTCTACTTCTTTGCCCTCACACATTTTAATGGCCGCCAGCTCCGTAATATTATTGCGGGTAATCGATAACCCCGTGGTCTCTATATCAAACACTACATAGGTAGCTGTCTTCAAGTCCAAAGGCTGAGCATTCTCGACAATATTCACAGAGTCATTCACAACATTGGCTTCCACGCCATAAATCATTTTTATCTTATGCTTATGAGCTGCATGGTTCGCATCAGGAAAAGCCTGAACTCCGCCATGATCAGAAATAGCAATCGCAGGATGCCCCCACTGGGCAGCTGTTTTGACATAGGTAGTGATCGGAGTGACCGCATCCATCGTACTCATCGTAGTGTGAAGGTGGAATTCCACCCGTTTCTTAGGAGCCGTATCTTTACGCGCAGGCGGTGCCTTAACTTCCGTTAAATCCGAAGGGATCATCACTAGCTCAGGAATCTGCATAAAACGGTCATATTCAACTTTTCCGCGTGCTCTTACCCATTTACCGTTTGCTAGCTGACTCATAACCTTCAGATCATCTTTAGTCTTCGCGAACATCTTCATTTGTAGAGAATCCGTGAAATCGGTCAAACTGAAGGTGAACAAAGTACTGCCATTGCGAAGTTCCTTACGATCCAGACCAAAAATGGTACCCTGAATTGTAATTTTCTTCTCTTCATCTTGAATTTCAAGAATCGGCACGGCCTGTTCCTTAATCTCATACCCCACTTGAAGCTTAATTACTTCATTAGGATCGCTATCATCAGCAGGAGCTTCTGTTTCTACAGCAGTCATCATCTGCTCAACGATCTCGCGTTGTTCTTGCTGAAGCTTTTGCTGAAATTCTTCGTATGCTTCAACATTATTATTTTCGTTCTCTGCCATTAGCACTTTAACTTTTAAGGAGAGACCGAAATACTTATCATAAAATTTAATAATTGCCCCATCGATGCCTTTTTTACGAGCCAGCTCCATAGAAGTGGAGTCACTCATCGTCAGCATTAAAGTGTCATCTTTAAGCTCTTGGGTAGAACGTGTCAGCCAGCCATTAACCGAAGGGATCTCGCGAGTCACCCACTCCAGAAACAATCCCCAATATTCTTGGACTAGCTCTGCTCTACTAACTTTTTGATCATATACGAATAAAAAGCTTACTTTGGCTATATGCTGTAGCTTCTCGCGCATTCTGAGGCAAAATGTCCGGTATACCTGCGCTGGAACCAGACTTTCTTTCGTAATCACTATTTGCCAGTCTCGGTTACCACGGCTGATCTCTACACGCTCTATATATCCATCTAAAAAGTAGGGATCCATAATTGCAGGTGGAATTTCACCTTGCTTCATCAAGAGCTCGAATATTTTTCTTCTCTCCTGGTTTTGTTCCATGCTTTCCTCCCACCTTTGATAACTCCGTAAAACACAATCAATGATATTCAGTGAAAGTACAATATGACAAGCATAAACGCCTTCGGCGTCCTTATGAGGACGGTAAGTGTTTATGCGAGAAATAAAAGGATAATTTATTACGTAAGCCTATAAATTCTTATATTTTAAAAAGCTTCTGGATTCAAAAAGCATTGGGTTTTTTCGGCCCGCTGACTCCTCTCTCCAGAAGCTAGATTAAAATACTACAAGACTGTTGATCGGTACCAAAAGATTAATATGCCTTTGCAAAAACCACAGTATGCTCAGCTGGTTTACCACAGCAAATGCAGACTTGTTTCTTCTCCGCCGGATCGAAAGGAATGTTACGGCTACCCGCACCTGTCTCTTCCTTAACTTTGGACTCGCATTCTTCGGAACCACACCAGCCAGCTAGTGCAAAGCCGCGTTTTTCTTCCATTGAAGCTTTCATTTCTTCCAAGGAATCTACAGAATAGAAATGGTCCTCACGGAATTTCAGGGCACGTTCGAACATTTCATTATGAACCTGCTCGAGCATTGCTTGTACCTCTTCAACAAGGTTCTCCTGCTGAATTACCTTCTTCTCACCTGTGACACGGGATACGATAACGCAAACGCCATTCTCCATATCGCGTGGTCCAAGCTCCAAGCGCACAGGTATACCGCGCATTTCATATTCATTGAACTTCCAACCTGGCGTTACATCCGAACGATCATCCACACGTACACGAACACCTGCGTTCTTCAGCTCCTTGAACAGCTCGTCTGTCCGTCCAATCACGGCTTCACGAGTTTTAGGAGGTCCGATCGGAATCATAATCACTTGAGTTGGAGCTACCTTAGGTGGCAGAACAAGACCACGGTCATCGCCATGTACCATAATCAGCGAACCAATCAAGCGTGTAGTGGATCCCCATGAGGTCGTATGCACATATTCTAAATTATTGTCGCGGCTCAAATACTGGATCTCAAATGCTGTTGCAAACTTGGTACCCAAGTAATGTGAGGTAGCAGCCTGTACAGCACGTCCATCTTTCATCATCGCTTCAATAGAATACGTATCTACTGCACCAGCAAAACGCTCGGAAGGTGTCTTTTGTCCAGTGATCACCGGAATGGCAAGGAATGTCTCGGCAAAATCACGGTAGTTATCCAGCATCTTCATGGTTTCTTCACGAGCTTCGGCTTCATTCTCATGCGCAGTATGCCCTTCTTGCCAAAGAAACTCAGTAGTGCGGATAAATGGTAAAGTACGCTTCTCCCAACGAACCACGTTCGCCCATTGATTGATAAGTACAGGAAGGTCACGATAGGACTGAATCCATTTGGAATACATGTGCCCGAACATGGTCTCAGAAGTAGGACGGACAGCCAGACGTTCTTCAAGCACGTCTCCACCAGCCTCAGTTACCCATGGCAGTTCGGGATTAAAGCCTTCAATATGATCCTTTTCCTTTTGAAAGAAACTCTCTGGAATGAACACTGGAAAATAAGCATTACGATGCCCAGTTTCCTTGAGGCGACGGTTCATTTCCTCCTGAATATGCTCCCATATTTCATAGCCCTCTGGCTTAAATACGATACAGCCACGAACAGGAGAGTAGTCCATCAAGTCTCCTTTTTTTATAACATCAATATACCAGCGTGAGAAATC
This sequence comes from Paenibacillus sp. FSL R5-0914, assembly GCF_038004525.1. Lineage (NCBI taxonomy): Bacteria > Bacillati > Bacillota > Bacilli > Caryophanales > Paenibacillaceae > Paenibacillus > Paenibacillus sp. FSL R5-0914. The sequence continues at coordinate 3,553,096 of NZ_JBBORH010000001.1, read as the reverse complement.
CTCGCTTTGCGGCGTGATTTCCGTAACGAATTGCTTATCTTTTGCCATGTAATGGAATGCCTCCCGAAGAAAATTAGCCGCTGATCAAACGTAAAATATCATTATACGTAACAGCAATCATTAATAAAAATAACAGTGCAAATCCGACAAAGTGAACCATACCTTCACGACTCGGATCTACAGGTTTACCGCGTAATGCCTCCACACCTAGGAACGCCAGACGGCTTCCATCGAGTGCTGGAATCGGCAATAGGTTGAAAATCCCCAGATACAAGCTTAGGATAGCAGCCCAATAGGTAAGATACTGAATGCCTTGTTGGGCAATTTGACCGGTTACTTCAAAGGTACGAACCGGACCTCCAATATCATCCATATTGAATTTATTGATCAATTGCTTAAAGCCCAGAAAGATAGCTTCCGTCGTATCGACCATAGCTTTACCTGAACCTGTCAACGTCTCTCCAACCCCTGCTTTGCGGGTAGGAAGCTCAGGTGTAATCCCGATTTTACCGCCTTCTTGTCCCTCCATGCTACGAGGAACGAGAGTCACATTAAGGGTCTCATCACCACGTTGCAGCATCCATTTCATTTCTTTCCCTTTGGACTCCGAGGTTAAGTCAATCATTTTTTGGTAATCGGCACCAATCTTCTCACCGTTGATGGAGACAATAATGTCACCCTTCTGCAATCCCGCCTCTTGTGCAGGCATTCCTTCAGAGACATCACCGATCTTAACATAAGTAGGATTCTCCACCGGAATTCCAACCATTTGCAAATGGATGGCAAACAGAACAAAGGCTAACAGGAAGTTCATCACAGGACCCGCAACAATAGCCAATGCACGCTGACCCACGGTTTTACTACCGAATTGGCGATCTTTAGGCGCAATTTGAGTCTGTTGCGTTCCTTTAATCATCATCGCTTGAGGATGAACATCATAAGTAGTAACTTCGCCATCCACATCCAAGCGGATTTGCAGATCATTTTCAAGATCAGTATGCAAAGCCTCACCACGGATTACATTTTTACGTGTATCCAGTGCGTCCAGATAAATATTTTTTACTTTATTATCCTGACCGAGTCTTACTGCAATGGTCTGTCCTGAGCCAATTTCAATAATTTCTGGATCTTCACCAGCCATCCGAGCATAACCGCCAAAAGGCAGTAAACGCAAAGTGAACTGTGTCTCATTCCGTTTATAAGAAAACAGTTTCGGACCGAAACCGATAGCAAATTCCCTCACGAGAATACCGGCGCGTTTGGCAAAATAATAGTGACCCCATTCATGTACAGTCACCAGGACAAAAAACATGAGCACCGTTAATAAAACGACTTGAACCATTTCCAAACGTATCATCCCCCTTTAGGTGTAAGACCGAAGTATGTCCTCTTAATTTATCATTATTCTCCGATCAGGCACAAGAGAATCAACTGTCCCAACCTATTTTTAGGGCAAAGTAAGTATTTCCAGTCAAGCAATAACGCCATCGGCGTCCCTTAAGGAGACGGTACGCGTTTACGCGAGAAATATAAGGATAATGTATAAAGTGAAACTTATACTTTCTTATATTTTTAAAAAGAGATCTTTCTACCTTCTACAGCGTTGCTGCCAGCTCACGAACACGCTTATCACAGGATTCAATTTGTTCCAAATTCGGATTGTCCTCGTTAATATGACGATGCAGCACTTCACCGATGATCTCCTCAATGCGCAGGAATGGGATCTCATGACTCAAGAAACGAGCAACAGCAATTTCATTCGCGGCATTAAAAGCAGTAGTAGCTGTCCCTCCAGCTTTTCCACAATCCATGGCTAGCTTAAGCGCAGGGAATCGTTCATAGTCCATTTCTCGGAAAGTCAAACGTCCAACTTCAGCTAACGACAAACGCTGTGCCGGCGATTCCCAGCGTTCGGGATACGTGAGCGCATATTGAATCGGGACACGCATATCGGGATTACCAAGCTGAGCAATAATGCTGCTATCGCGGAACTCCACATATGAGTGAATGATACTCTCTGGATGCAAAAGTACATTTACTTGTTCATAAGGTAGACCAAATAGCCAATGCGCTTCAATCACCTCAAGCCCTTTATTCACCATTGTAGCAGAATCAATCGTGATTTTCGCGCCCATGCTCCAATTCGGATGACGAAGTGCATCTTCTACTGTTACATTCTTGAGTTGATCACGAGTGAAATCCCGGAAGGATCCACCAGAAGCCGTTAAAGTGATGCAAGCAATATCCGCGAGATTCTCACCATTTAAGCACTGAAAAATAGCAGAATGCTCGCTATCAATAGGTAACAACTTAACACCATTACGGTTAGCTAGATCAGTGACGAGGTGTCCTGCCGTTACCAAAGTCTCTTTATTAGCTAGTCCAATATGTTTGCCTGCTTCGATCGCAGCTAACGTGGATTGGAGGCCTACACTACCCATAACAGCCGTTACGACCATTTCGGCATCTCCACCAGCTGCCACCTCAATAAGACCTTCATTCCCGCTGTATAGCTGTATGCCAGAAGGCAGACTGGATCTAATCTCATCTGCCAACTCCTTTGTTGCAACAGAAACACGACGAGGATTAAACCGACGAACTTGTTCCAGTAATAACGCTGTATTCGTTCCAGCTGCCAAGCCATCTACTTGAAAAGAGTCTGGGTGCATAGCGATGACATCTAGAGTCTGAGTGCCGATCGAACCTGTGGAACCAAGAACACTTATTTTTTTCATAGTTATACCCTCTCCTTCCGTTAATAGTAAGGCATGAGCGTTAGGATATGTACGAATGGAAATACGATAATCCAGCTGTCACATCGATCAAGAATACCACCGTGACCTGGCAGAAGTGTGCCTGAATCTTTGATACCATACGTACGTTTATAGGCAGATTGCACAAGATCACCAAGCTGACCCAAGACCGCACAAGAAAGCCCTATAAGTAGCGCTCGTCCTATCGCTAGATGTTCAGGAGCAAATATTGCAAATACGATCGCGATTAGCATCGAGATCAGTACCCCACCTACTGCACCTTCCACCGTTTTGTTGGGACTGATGGCAGGCCAAAGTTTGTTTTTCCCCATGCTTCTTCCAACAAAGTAAGCCCCGGCATCACTACCCCAAATGCAGAAAAGGAGTAAAAAAGTCCAGAACAAACCATGTCCGTCATCCGATGCACGAGCCATGGCCATATAAGAAAAACCCATTCCAATGTATACTATACCAGTAAACAGCAAGGCTGTTACTCGAATATCTAATTTATTTTTAGTAAAAACTGTAACTAAAAGGAACAACAGCAGCAGAATCCAAATTCCTTGTTCCCACGATAAGGGTGCAGAGATCCCAAGCAAATTCCAAGGGATCATAAAACTTAGAATGGCTGCATAACCAAGAACGGTAGAACCGGAAAGCGCAGGTATCCCTATCATTTTCACAAATTCATAAAACCCGATAAAAGCCATGGCAGTAAGTAACAACTGGTATGGCCAGTTTCCCAACACGCATAAGCCTAAAAATAGTGCTCCGGCAACAATTCCGGTAATCAATCGCTGCTTCAAAGGTTTCCATCTCCTATCAAGCTACTTCAGTCCACCATAACGGCGTGTACGGCGTTGATATTCAGCAACTGCCTGATGCAAATGCTCCTTATCAAATTCAGGCCAATACACATCAGTAAACCACAGCTCACTATAAGCAAGCTGCCATAGCATGAAATTGCTAAGTCGCATTTCTCCGCTTGTACGTATAAGCAAATCCGGATCTGGTAACTCACCAGATAACATTCGGCTATCGATTAGATCAGTCGTAATATCTTCCGGTGACAAAGCCCCTGATTGGATGTCCTTACCAATGCTGCGCATGCAGTCCTCAATTTCTTTACGTCCCCCATAATTAAGAGCAAAATTCAATATAAGTCCAGTATTGCCCTGTGTTCGGGAAACCGCTTCTTCCATAGCCTTGCGTGTATATGAAGGTAGTGCATCAGTATCCCCCATCATACGTACTTGGACATTCTTCTCAATCAGTTCATCAAGCTCAATGGCTAGAAACTCCACTGGCAAGCGCATCAGATAATCGACTTCTTCCTTTGGTCGTTTCCAATTTTCTGTCGAGAACGCATACATCGTCAAAAACTCAACACCCAGTTCGTCTGCAGCGATTGTAGCACGTTTAACAGCCTTCATGCCATTCTGATGACCCACAACGCGCGGCAACCCGCGACGCTTAGCCCAACGCCCATTGCCGTCCATAATAACAGCCACGTGCCGGGGAATGTTATCCGGTGAAATCTCGACTGGCTGTTGCCTGTCTTTACGGCTCAGCCACGCTTGAACCCGTTTGATCATTTCCGTTTCCTCCAAGCTCTTATCAGAAAGAGACAAACCCCACCATTAACGGAGGGGCCTTAAGTCTCTAGAATATCTTTATACTTCCATAATCTCTTTTTCTTTGGATACAAGCACTTTGTCGACCTCGGCTATGAACTTATCCGTTGTCTTTTGAATGTCTTCCTGATGGCCACGGGACTCATCTTCCGAGATACCGTTTTTCTCCATCTTCTTAATATCATCGTTGGCATCACGGCGAATGTTGCGGATCGCTACTTTCGCTTCTTCACCAAATTTCTTCGTCAATTTCACCAAATCCGTCCGACGTTCTTCAGTCAGCGGAGGGATAGAAAGACGAATGATTGTGCCGTCATTAGCAGGCGTCAAACCGATATCCGATTTCATAATCGCCCGTTCAATGTCAGACATCGATGTTTTGTCCCACGGCTGGATTAACAGTGTCCGGGAATCCGGAGTACTGATGTTCGCCAGCTGATTGATTGGAGTTGGGGAACCATAATATTCAACTTGAATGCGATCTAGCAGTGATGTTGTTGCACGTCCTGCACGCAATGTTGCCAAGTCACGTTTCAGCGATGAAATCGCTTTTTCCATACGCTCTTCGGCATTTTTTTTGACCGATTGTGGCATTAATCTACACTCCCTTTAACAATCGTTCCGATCTTCTCACCGAGAACGACACGTTTGATATTGCCTTGTTCAGTAATGGCAAATACAATGAGCGGTATATTATTATCCATGCATAGAGATGAAGCTGTGGAATCCATAACACCAAGGTTTTTGTTCAGAACATCCATGTAAGTGAGCTGTTCAAATTTCTCGGCTGTGCTGTCTTTAAACGGATCTGCTGAATATACACCATCAACCTTGTTCTTCGCCATCAGAATAACTTCTGCTTCGATTTCTGCTGCTCTAAGTGCTGCAGTAGTATCTGTAGAGAAGAAAGGGTTTCCTGTGCCTGCTGCAAAAATAACAACACGGCCCTTCTCCAAGTGGCGAATCGCACGACGACGAATGTACGGTTCAGCAATTTGCTGCATCGAGATCGAAGTCTGCACTCTTGTTGGCACATCGATTTGTTCTAATGCATCCTGCAGAGCAAGTGAATTCATTACTGTTGCCAGCATGCCCATATAATCTGCAGTAGCGCGATCTATGCCACTTGCACTACCAGCGATCCCGCGCCAAATGTTACCTCCACCACAAACAATCGCAACCTGAACGCCAAGCTCTACAACTTCCTTGATCTGTTCAGCGATGGAAATAATCATGTCGGCATCAATACCATATCCGTTTTGTCCTGCCAAAGACTCTCCACTTACCTTAAGGACTACTCTCTTAAATACCGGCTGTTCCAAATGTATACCCTCACTTTCTGCAAAAGACGGAACACTACGTGTACGTGTTCCGCTCTTCTGATGCTTGCCTTTATTCAATTCTTCACATTTATGATGAAGCTGATATTAATTATTTACTTGTGCCATAACTTCTTCAACAAAGTTATCCACTTTCTTTTCCAAACCTTCGCCTAGTTCAAAACGAGCAAAACGACGGATCGAGATGTTTTCTCCGATTGTGCTGATTTTTTCGTTCAGCAATTGGGAGATCGTTTTGTCTGGGTCTTTAACGAAGGTTTGCTCAAGCAAGCAATATTCTTCGTAATATTTACCAATACGTCCTTCAACCATTTTTTCAATGATTTTCTCAGGCTTACCTTCATTCAAAGCTTGAGCTTTCAGGATTTCTTTTTCTTTTTCTACATCTTCTTGTGGAACTTCTTCACGACGAACATAACGTGGGTTTGCTGCAGCGATTTGCATAGCGATATCGCGAGCAAAATCCTTGAAGGAATCTGTTTTACCTACAAAGTCAGTTTCGCAGTTGATTTCTACAAGTACACCAATACGGCCGCCAGCGTGGATGTAAGATTCTACAACGCCTTCAGTAGCAATACGTCCTGCTTTGTTTGCTGCTGCGGACAAACCTTTTTCACGAAGCAATTCAGCCGCTTTAGTGATATCGTTATTAGCTTCTTCAAGCGCTTTTTTACAATCAAGCATACCAGCGCCTGTTCTTTCACGAAGTTCTTTTACTGCTTTTGCATCAACTGCCATTGTTTATTCCCTCCAGGTAATTGTCGTTTTCTTACATTATTCAAGGCTTTTATCCTAAAAAAAGGGCAGTGAGAGGTTATCCACCTGCCAACCACCCTTTTCATTTAAGTTCTTGTATGTGTTAGTCGCTACTTAAGCAGTAGTTGTGTCTTCGCCTTGGTGAGCTTCAACAACAGCGTCTGCCATTTTACCAGTCAACAATTTCACGGCGCGGATAGCGTCGTCGTTACCTGGAATTACGTAGTCGATTTCGTCTGGATCACAGTTAGTATCAACGATAGCTACGATTGGAATACCCAATTTGCGAGCTTCTGCAACTGCAATACGCTCTTTACGCGGGTCAATGATGAACAACGCGCTTGGTAGACCTTTCATGTTCTTGATACCGCCCAAGAATTTTTCAAGACGATCTTTCTCTTTGCGAAGAAGGATAACTTCTTTCTTAGGTAGAACTTCGAAAGTGCCGTCCTCTTCCCAAGATTCCAATTTCTTCAAACGATCAATACGTTTTTGGATAGTTTGGAAGTTAGTAAGAGTTCCGCCCAACCAACGTTGGTTAATGAAGAACATACCGGAACGTTCTGCTTCTTCTTTCACGGAATCTTGTGCTTGTTTCTTTGTTCCTACGAATAGGATTGTGCCGTTGTCACCAGCGACGCTTTTTACAAAGTTGTAAGCTTCTTCTACCTTCTTGACTGTTTTTTGCAAGTCAATAATGTAAATTCCGTTTCTTTCAGTGAAGATATAACGATCCATCTTTGGGTTCCAACGACGAGTCTGGTGACCGAAGTGTACCCCAGCTTCTAGAAGCTGTTTCATGGAGATTACTGCCATCTTCACACACCTCCTAAGTTTGGTTTATTGTGTGTCTCCTCCGCCGTGCGTCATCTTTCAGCAAGACTTTCTTCAGAAGAAAGCACCCCTTGTCGAAATCAACCGGCGTGTGTTTTAACACCGTCAATTACTATACCATATTTTATTAGTGTATGCAACGATCATTGAAAACTTATTAATTTTTCTAGTATAGAATCTAGACTCTCGTCTTTATTAAAGGTGTAAGAACCCGATTGAATCTTCGTATTGATCTGACGTTGATTGGCGGCTTTAAGAAAACTAGCCTTGTCCTTAATGACTTCAGCCTTCTCCAAAATATCTGCTGTTTTTGTCAGTGTGCTACCTGAAGGTATACGAACAACAACCCCTGCATTCGCAGTGGCTTTAGGCTTATCAGGTGCAACAGCAGATGGTGCAGTAGTGACCTCTGGCTTCTCAATAGTGCCTTCTTTAGGCGTTGAGGGCTCTTTAGGAGGGACAACCTTATTGGGGTTATCAGATACTGTAGGAGACACTACAGGAGCGGGAGAAGCCGCTACTGTAGGCTTAGAAGGTTCCACGTTCTCCGTACTTCCCTCATTAACGCCGTCTGTCTTCTCACCTTGAACAGCGTCCTCCAAAGCAGACTCATCAGAAGGAGGTTCAGTAGATTCGTCGATAACCTTCAAGTTCAATTTCTCAGCACCTTGTATTACCTGTTCCTTGGTGAGTGGAGCCGCTCCACCGGCTATCATTAACTGAAGTAATAGTGCACCTGCAATTAGCCCTGTGCCAAGACCGAACAAAAAAGAACGGTTCTTCATCATACCGATTCCTCCTGTTTGGCGAGTTGCAGAATCAGTTGCACTTCTCCCCGCTGAAGTCCAGCCGTCTTGGCAATGGAGTCTATCGATTTCCCCTGCTCATGTAGTTCAAATAATCTTGGATACCGCAATTTAATAGAACTAATGGGTTTAGCTTTCACTTCTGGTTGTATTGAACTCAATTCAGCTCCGGCAGACGGGTCTCCGATCGCCGCAACCTTAGCATACGAACCCTTCTCAACCGAAACTTCCAACTCTCTTAACCGCTTTTCTTCGTTAGTTACTCGGCCCTCTAGTAATAAAGAGCTTTGCTGTAATTCTGTCAATTGATGCTGTAAATCACTAATCTGCCCTTGCATTGCTACATGATTAGTTTGTGATTGCTGTTTAATACTGCTGACCAACTGTGCTAGCTCTTCATTCTCGCGCTCTATGTCAGCCATATATAGCTCAAGCGCTGCCTCCGTTTCTTTGAGGCTTTGCTGCTCTGCTTTTCCTTCCTTCATACGCGCTGGAAGTAAAAGGGCATAAAGAATAGCGGCGACACCTACTAGCACAATATACACCCATGGTTGCAAGTGCCTTATCTCCTTTTACATATCAAATATAATTACTTATTAAAGACTCAGATCAATGCGCTGTCCTTTGTAAGGATGTTCCGCATCACGAGTGCCTGACTTCGAACGTTTCTCCGAGGAAGGATTCCCTCCGGAATGATGATTGCCTTTATCTCCGCCATCGCGTAAAGCAGATTCAGAAGATTCATCCACTTCAGCGCTTCGCATGGTCATTTCCTGACTTTGTTTCACATTTTGTCCGGCCAGTTGATGCTGATCAATAGCGGGGCGCTGCTGAGATTCATTCTGAACCTTACCCGCTTCCGTAGTCCGAGGTAGTGCAATTTGCAGTTCCACTGGTTTTAGGCTCATCATAACCCTCTTCTCATAAGAAGAAACGATGTTGTCGTCTTTTGAAGACGATAACTGTTTCTAGTAAAAATATAAGGATAATGTATAACGTGAAACTTATACTTTCTTATATTTCAAGAATGGCCGGCCGCTATTGCTGCCCACCCGATTAATTGTATGGCGTTAAGGATATATCACCTTCACTATAAACAAACACAACTCGTTCTGTAGGGTCCTTTACAAATCGTGTATATCTACCGATCATAATTTTGGATCCGCCATAGATCGTTTTGATCACTTCAACTCTAGCTCTGCCTGTATCTTCTAGCATTCTTTCAATCTCTAGTACACGTTCTTTAATTCTTTTTTCCTCACGTTGATGAGACTGTTTGGTAGCATTCAATTTAACGCGAAGTGCCACTTTATCTGCAGGGAGTTGACCATTAGTTGCCAATTGATTTAATAGATACAACGCTTTAGAGGTTTTGTCCTCATTTTCAAGTAATTGACGCAGTGATTGACGTAGCTCGTTAATCTCATTTCTGAGCTCAGGTACTACTCCTACCTCAATAGAAGTCGCTGTGGACATGGTATTACCTATGGTACGTGCTACGACTCTTTCCCCAGACTGTACAGTTCCGCCAACTATCAATCCCTTAGCTCCGTTACAAAGAACGTCTCTGCCCGCACGTATATTGGAATGCATAATGCTCTGGGATACAATGACATCTTCACCAGCTGTTACATTACCATCTTGAATGAAAGAGACCTTAACATTTTTCCCAGCAGTTACATGTCCTTTGTTATAGCCGATAATTCCACCCGTAATTTCGATGGATCCCCCAGAGATTAATTCCGCTCCTTCAACTCCACCAACCACACGAATATCACCGGCGGACTTTACAGAAAATCCCGAAAGTACGTTTCCTCGAATAACAACGGTACCTACAAAATCAATGTTTCCAGTACTGTAGTCCACATCACCATTCACTTCATACACAGGAAATACATTGATTTTACCGCTATCGGTTAAAGTAACAAGACCGTCAATTGCGGCATACATCGAGGTTCCATTGTTATCAACGAGTACGTTCTTACCCACTTTAAAATGAGCTTCCCTTCCAGCTCTGAAAGCAAGCTCATCACCAGTTACAGTCTTACCATGCTTACCAGGCTGAGCAGGAATAATTCTAGCTATCAGCTTTCCTTTGAGGACGTTACGAAGCCGAACTAAATCCTTATAATCCACCTTACCATCCGCTTTTTCAAGCGGCTTGCGATCCTCTTCCAGATCAACAGTAAGCATAATACTTCCGTCGACTCCATTTACTGCAGGTTCACCTGTAGCAATAGCGACTTTACTCCAAAAAAACTCCTCCGGATGACTACAAATACGTCCAACAATATCACGCTGGACCCCGTAGCGAATATTGTGACTGTGCAGGAAGCTTTCCAATTCTGTAGGAGAGCAGGAAAAATTCTCATCCTTTTTGGAGAACTGCAAATACGCGATCCCTTTGTCATCCGAAAAAGTAATACTTAAGTACTGATCCAAAGCATTTTGACCGATCAATTTTGCTCCCCCTTGTCACCACTAACGGTTAATCGTTCTGCATAAGTAGATCGCGATTCTTCTCAAGCGTTCCCCTCAGCCGCAAAATAGCCTTGGAATGAAGCTGCGAAATCCGTGAAGGGGATAGTGACATGACCTCTGCGATTTCGCTCAATGATAAATCTTCATAATATAAAAGGGACACAACGGTCCGTTCTTTCACCGTTAATTTCTCAATACCTTTGGTGAGGGCTTCGCGTAAGTAGAACTCATTTACCTTGCTATCCGGATTCTTAGCTTTATCGTCCACCAGTATGGACATTCGGGTCTCTGATTCCTCTTCACGAATCGGGTCTTCCAGTGAACATAGTGACATTACAGCCACATCCTGCAACATATTTTGAAATTCAGTTACACTAATATTCAGGTATAGACTCATTTCCTCATCACTAACGGATCTCAAATACTTCTGTTCCAACTGCTGATAAGCGTCCTCGATTTTTTTTGCTTTTTCTCGCACAGATCTAGGGACCCAATCACTTTGGCGTAAGGAATCTAAAATCGCACCACGTACGCGCCAGGAAGCATAGGTCTGAAACTGCAATCCCCGTTTGTAGTCGAATTTTTCAATCGCATCAATTAATCCCATTACTCCATTGCTGGCTAAATCATCTTTAGATACATTTTTGGGCAATCCCACAGCCAAACGGCTGGATACATAATCAACAATATGGAGATAACTCTCTATCAGCTTCTTTTTGGCTTCAGGGTCACTGTGTTCTTTCCACTGTTCCCATAGCTCGTCAGTTTCCAATTGAGAAGCTTTACGCTCGTTCAATAGCTTTCACCCTTCCCAAAGTTTAGTCAGAGAGCTTGTCGCGGCGAAACCTGCCTAGTCACAAGCATAAACGCCTTCGGCATCCTTATGAGGACGGTAGCGTTTAAGCGAGAAATATAAGGATAATGTATAAAGTGAAACTTATACTTTCTTATATTTAAGATAACCGATTCCGCCACAGCGCTCGCTTATTCTTCTTTCAGGTGACGAACGGCCTTGGCCAATTCTTCAGGATCTTTCATAGAGACTAGTTTTGGGGGTGTGAGCGGCTTGAACCCCTCACTGTTCCCACTCCCTTGTCCTGGCTTCGGTTTGAGTAGATTAATTAACTCTTCATCCTCATTAGGGGTACTGATGTCTAGCTTTGCACCAAGTTCTTCTCCCTCAACATCCTGTTCATCCGGAGGTGATGATTGATACACGATAAAACCCAATACCCATCTTAGGAGGAAAGCAAGCAGAAACCAGATGATAAATCCTAATAGGCTTCGTAATAAACTAGTACCGAGAACATTATTACTGTAGGTTACAAAAAATGTGAATACAAAACCTATCAAACCAAACAGAAAGTTTATAAGAATGTTTCCTATCATCTTCATATTTATATTTCCTTAGCGCCTTTTTGCACACTGCGGATGAACAATACACCAGTGTTGCAGGCAATTTCTATCGTACGGCCATAATTACCGCCCGTGTCTTCCGCAATTAACGGAATTTTCAAATGCTCAAGAGCAAGTTTACAAGATTCAACATTACGAGGCCCGATCCTCATGGTGTCGCTCCCCCCGGCAAAGGCAAACATTTGTGATCCTCCTGCCATCTTGGCTACGATCCGACTCCGAACCGCACCAAGCTCCAGCAAACGGGATAAGAGCTCCGGCACTGCAGTATCTGCAAACTTAGCGATGTTTAATTGCCCTTCCCTAGCAATCTCAGAAGTAGGGAGCATCACATGCGCCATTCCCGCGAGTTTTTTTCCAGGGTCAAACAATGTCAATCCCACGCAGGAGCCAAGACCTGTTGTACGAATCAAACTATCCTGGCTTCCAATGTTAAGATCTGCCATCCCTACTTTAATGATGCTTTGTTCTTCAATCATTTTCAAACGGAACTCCTAGCGATTTGAAGATTTTCGGGAATGATTCCGGATCGGGAATAAGGAAAAATTGCCCTTCAATTTCGTTTTTCCCCTCAAAAAAGGTAGTATCGATCAACAATGCATCGTCACCCATTTGCCCAAATTGCAGCAAACCGTAGCTTAGGATGGCTCCAGCCATATCCATAGCAAGTGCAGGAACTGTTGGATACATAGAAAGTGAGGTAAAGTCTGCAAGAGAAGATAGGTACGATCCTGCTAATATATTTCCAATTTCACTCAGCGCGGAAAGTTCCATTTCTCCAAGTTCTTGGTCACTCAAAATCTCGATGCCTGCAATGCGACTGAGTAAGTTCAAAGCGGCTTCCGGGGAAAGTATGAAAAACAGGTTGCCCGGAGCTTCTCCCTCCACACGTAAGAAAACTGCATATACTAGTTCTTCAGCTCCACCAACTTTGTCCGTAATCTCTTCAAAGTTGAGAAGCTGTACCTTGGGAACAGCCATATCAATCGGCTTATTCAAGAGCTGTGATAATGCGGTGGCTGCATTCCCAGCTCCAATATTCCCGACTTCCTTAAGCACATCCATTTTAAAATCCTTATAGTGCTTAAATAATTCCACAGGTTAGCCCTCTAGGCTTTCTAATTGAACGATTTCGCCTTTGTTAAGCACTTCTGACAGATTAAGCATAATCAGCAAGCGCTCTTCACCTATCTTAGCCACCCCATCTAAATACTTCGCTTTGATGCCGCCAACAACATCTGGAGGTGTATCGATAGAATCCCTGTTCAAATCTATTACATCATTTGCTGAATCTACAATGAAACCTACTTCCATTTCATTAACAGATACGATAATTACACGTGATTGATCTGTTTGCTCCGCCTCTTCGATCCCAAAGCGGCCTCGAAGGTCAATCACAGGGATAACAACACCACGTAAATTAATTACACCCTTGATAAACGAATACGTTTTAGGCACACGAGTTATTGGCATCATGCGCTCAATGGTTTGTACCTTCTCAACTTCGATACCGTATTCCTCTGAACCTAATTTGAACACTATCACTTTAATATCTTCAGCCATGGAACGAACCTCCCTGTTCTATCCTAGTTATTTAATAAAAGCGTTCGGATCAATAATAAGTGCGACTTGGCCATCTCCAAGTATCGTTGCGCCAGATATCCCTTGAATTTCAGGTAAATATTTACCCAGATTCTTGATAACGATCTCGTTCTGACCAATAAAATCCTGTACAGCTAAGGCTACAAGACGTTCTCCCTTACGTACAACTACGATCTCTGTCTCTTCTTCAGTACTCTCATCATAATCAGGTACCGAAAATAGACGACTTAGAGAAACTAGTGGAATATGAGAATTCCGGAACTCTATCATTTTGTTGCCATGAATCGTACGGATTTGAGTGTTCTGCACGATTCCAGTTTCCACAATAGAGGATAAAGGAATGGCATACTTCTCAGAACCCAATCGAATAAGCATGGCTGCAATAATAGATAGAGTAAGTGGCAACTGAACTGAAAAATTCGTACCTTTGCCTGGTGAAGAATAGATCGTTACATTACCACCCAGGGAAGAAATCTTAGATTTTACTACATCCAGTCCTACGCCACGACCTGAGACATCAGAAATAACTTCTGCCGTGCTGAAACCTGGTGCAAATAGTAATTGATAAGCTTCATCATCCGTCATATTCTTCGCTTGCTCTTGCGTGATCACGCCTTTTTTCACAGCAGATTTCAAAACCTTCTCTGGATAAATGCCTGTTCCATCTTCCTCAATTTCAATGAAGACATGATTTCCGCTGTGGAAAGCACGTAGATGAACTGTCCCAGTCTCTGGTTTACCAGCAGCAATACGGTCAGCAATGGATTCAATTCCGTGATCAACCGCATTACGCAATAAATGTACAAGTGGATCACCAATTTCATCAATTACCGTCCGGTCAAGCTCTGTTTCGGCACCCGTTACAATTAGATCTACTTTCTTGTCCAGCGACTTAGCTAGATCACGAAGCATACGTGGGAACCGGTTAAATACGGTATCTACTGGAACCATACGAAGCTTCATCACAATATTCTGGAGATCTCCGCTTACTCTGCCCATATGCTCGACAGTTTCCGTAAGATCACCATTCTGAACCTCAGAAGCCAGCTGTTCTAAACGAACTCTGTCAATCAGAAGTTCACTAAATAGATTCATGAGCACATCTAAGCGTTCGATATCTACACGAATCGTACGTGAAGGCGCCCCTCCTGTTTTAGTTGCTCCCGGCTTATTAGCTTCATCTTTGGTAGGCAATGGTTTAGATGCTACTGAAGCAGCTGGAGCTGTTTCCTCTACAGTGGCTGTTGCGGCAACCTCTGACACGGCAGCTGCCGTTTCTTGACCAAGCATTTTCAAGGATTCTTGATCTAGTGCTACTGCTGTTACTTTATCAATCTCAGACAAATTCATAATCATTGCCTGAATCTGATCAGCGTTTTTTTGGGTTATGTAATAGAGTGAGAAGCTTTGGTCAAATTTCTCTTGTTCTATATCTTGAACGGATGGGAAGGATTTAACTACTTCCCCCGAACGTTCGAGCAGATCAAACACCATGTATGCACGTACAGCCTTAAGTTGACAATCCTTACGGATCGTTACGTCCACATACAATGCATGATGCCCTTCCTGAATCGATTGTTCTAGAACAGAAAATTGGAACTCATCTAAATGAATCGGAGTTTCAGCTGCTTGTGCAGCAGGTATATTAGCAGCAGATGCTGTACCGCCTTCAACAGGAATCTCACCCCGTACGATAGCCTGTAGGGATGAGACAATGGCTGATACATCTGCTTTACCTTCGCCACCGCTAGTAATATCCTCAACCATAGACTCTAAGGCATCCAAACTTTTGAATAACGTATCAAAAATGAAATCCTGCATGCGCAGCTTGTTATTACGTACAAGATCTAACACATTCTCCATTTGGTGTGTAAGTGAAGCCAAATCTTCAAAGCCCATAGTCGCTGCCATACCTTTTAAAGTGTGCGCAGAGCGGAATATGACCTGTACGATACTAAGATCCTCAGGATTCGCTTCCAGCCCCATCATGCTCTCGTTCAATGACTGCAGATGATCATTCGACTCATCAATAAACATGGATAAATATTGGTTCATGTCCATAGTAGAGCACCTCCCCTTCGAGTTCGCTTTTCCGTTATTTAACGGCTTGCACTAGCCTTGGAGCAATTTCTTGCAAAGGCAGTACATATTTGACGCACTGCAATTCCACCGCAGATCGCGGCATCCCGTAAACGACACAGGTCTCTTCACTTTCAGCAAATGTTGAGGTAACCCCTGAGTCATAGAGAGATTTCATCATCCTAGCACCATCACTACCCATCCCTGTCATCAGCAACACGTGCCGATCTAGAGATGTGAGTGGAAGCAATGATTCGAATAAAACATCCACTGAAGGTCGGTGGCCATTTCGCGCCTCCTCCTTCGTGAGTACAACTGCATATTGCCCTTTAGATGTTGGGGTAACTTGTAAATGATAGCCTCCAGGCGCAATGTAGGCTGCTCCTTTTCGTAATATCATCCCCTGCTCTGCTTCTAACACTTCTAGCGGACTGAATGTATTCAGACGCTGGGCTAGTGATTTCGTAAAGTTAGGCGGCATATGCTGCACAATGACAATAGGAGCTGGAAAATCCGCTGGAATTTTCTCCAGGAGTACCTTCAGTGCACGAGGTCCGCCTGTAGAACAACCGACAGCAACTAATTTGTGCAAATTCTTGCTACCAACCATTCGATCCGGAGAAAGTCCCGGAGGCTCAGAAGATACCTCCACTAAAGACTCTATCACCGGTTTGGGCGGAATTGGTTTATTCTCTACTTTAGTCTTTGGTTTAGACTTTTCGATTAACGGTGTTTTATCAGAGATGATTGGTTTGGTTGCCTTTTTAGGGATAATACTATCTACTGGCTGTTTCCCCCGAGGTTTTCTCATTCCTTCATCTTTGAGAGAAGATTTAAGTGCTGCCTTGGATTTGTCCGGTAACAATCTAGGTGCAGTCGGCAGTAATGGCTCTAAAGGCGTGATGTCAGGCATCCTAAAAGCAGATGCTCGCGCTTCACGTTGCTCTCGAGCCAACATAGCTTCTTTCATTTGCTCTCTTAGGGATTCCCCTACGCCCGTTATATCCTGGGAATTTGATATTGAAGGTTTACGAATGAAATCAAAAGCGCCCCATTCCAGTGCAAGAATGGTTTCCTTCATGCCCTCTTCATTGATGCCTGACAGCATAATCACTGGCAGCGGATCTGACGCCATTATTATTTTCAGCGCTTCCAGGCCGTTCATCTCCGGCATTTCCACATCCATAGTAACTAGATCCGGCCGAAGTTTATTTATTTTCTCGATAGCCTCGCGACCGTTTGTAGCTGTTGCCGTCACCTGAAAGTCAGCGTCATTTTCAATTAAATCGGAAATGATCTTGCGCATAAATGCAGAATCATCAACAACCAAAACTTTATATGGCTTCATATCATTTCCACCTCTGTTCCAGATTCAGAACAATTATTTACTTCGCTTTAACCATTTATGGATAAAGCCTTTAATACCTTGAACTTTTGTTTCTTTTTTACCATCTATGGTCAAATAACTTAGGGCTAGCCGATGTATATCTTTTGCAGCAACACTGTTTGGAAAAGCCAATGAAAATGGCGTCTGCCTTTTGACAGCCTGCACTACATGGGCATCTGAGCTTATATGACCAAGATAGGAAACATCTAATTGCAAAAAACGACTGGCCGCCATACGGATCTTATCACTTGTCACTGATGCTTCTCTCTCATCACCCGCTTGATTCACAATCAGTTTAAAAGAAATCTCCGGATACGTCCGATTCACAACCTTCATTAATGCGTAAGCGTCTGTTATAGCAGTTGGCTCTGGTGTTGTAACTACTAGGCAATCGTCCGCAGAGGTTATAAACTTCAACGTTTCCTTAGATAATCCAGCACCTGTATCGAACAAAATATAATCCATGCTGTCCGCAATAAGGGCTATCTGGGCTGTGAAATAATTAAGGTCCGATTCCGAAAGAGAAAATAACTCATCCATGCCCGATCCACCAGCTATAAAAGGTAGCCCGTTCGGTCCTAACTGAATAATCTGCTCAATATCCGCTTCTCTTTTTAACAGATGATATAGGTTATACTTCGCCGACACGCCCATTAACACGTCTATGTTAGCCATGCCAATATCTGCATCGAACAGCAATACTCTCTTTCCCATTGCTTTTAAAGTTAAAGCGAAATTAAGTGTAAAATTCGATTTCCCTACGCCACCTTTACCACTACAAACAGTAATGATACGGGCGGATGTTTCCCCTTTTTCAGCTAGTTTAGGCTCCTGACTGGATACAAGCTGTCTCAAGGATTGTGCCTGATCCATCATGATTCACCTGTTCCAAGAAGCATCTCACTAAGTTGTTCTTTGGAAGCCATCAATAAATCGTCAGGTACATTTTGACCATTGGTCATATAAGATAATGTGAGAGGGAAATCATTCAGGACGTTAAAGAGTGGTCCATAACTTCCCGTCTCATCTAGCTTGGTAAAAATAACTTTATCCAGCTTGTACCTGCCGAAATGCTCTGCAATCAATTTCATATCACGGCTTTTCGAAGTTAAGCTGAGTACAAGATAGGTCTCACTTCTTAATTCCTTCGCTAGCAAGCTTTGCAGTTCTGCTACAAGCATATCATTACGATAATTCCGTCCAGCTGTATCCATAATTACAAGATCACAACTCTCCAATCGAAAGAGTGCTCTTTGTAAATCTCCGGGAGATTGTACAACCTCTAGCGGAACATTCAGGATAGCTGCGTATGTACGCAACTGCTCCACAGCTGAAATTCGATACGTATCAGAGGTGATAAAACCAACCTTGCGTCCGTTTTTGAATAGCTGTTCAGCCGCAAGCTTGGCTATGGTAGTAGTTTTTCCTACTCCTGTGGGCCCTGCAATATATACGATTTGGGTATCAGGTGCAATTCCATCAGCGATTCGCCCTGACAGGAATCCATCGAGCTGTTCTTTCAAGGACTCCTGAAATTTCTCAGGTCCCCAAGTACGCCCTTCATCCGCCCAACGTTCGGAGATATTACTGATCCACTCCTCAACAAGGACAGTATCCATCTCCTGCTCAATCAAAAGATCTCTAAGCTGCTGGAGACTATCCGGTAATTCTCTTGCCCCTGAAGACTGCCTCGCGATTCGTTCCATCCAAAGCTTCATATCTCTAATTTCACGAAAAACATCATTCTCCAGCGCCGAGGCAACCTCTGGCGTTTGATCTAACCCTAAAGATTCATATAAGGCTGATACAGAGGTAGTTTCATCTGGATTGGATTCAAGCGATTTCTGATCAGGCTCTGGATGTTTGGTTATCGATTCTTTTACATCAATAGCTTCCGACAAGGCAGCGGCGATTTCCGCAAAGGACCGAGGCTCTTCCGGCTTTTCCAACGTTACAGTAGAAGCAGATGATGAAGATGAAGCTTTTTGGTAAGCTTGCGGGACAGCGCTGCGCGGAATGTTCATCGCAGGCTTCACAGGCTTTTCAGGAGCACTCTCCTTTTGAGCTTTTTCAACAGCCGCTACTACCTCTATTTTTTTCTTTTTAAACAATCCTAAAAATCCGCCAATCTTAATTTCTTTAGTACTTAAAATTACAGCCTCGCTTCCAAGCTCACTACGAATGGAATGCATGGCGTCAGGCATCGTATCGACCACATAACGCTTCACTCTCATAAATTCACCACTCCGACGCTTTGTATTTCAATGTTAGGCTCTAGTTCGCTATAAGACAGTACAGGAATATCCTGCATTGTCCGTTCAATCACCTGCCGCAAATACATACGAATGGTTGGTGATGTGAGTACAATGGGCTGTTGTCCTGACTGCAGCAGTCGATTGATCTGTTCACTTAACCGCTGATAGATCGTTTGAGTCGATGCTGGATCCAATGCCAAATAACTGCCCTGTTCAGATTGCTGCACACTCTCAGAAATTTTCTTCTCTAGGTTAGGTCCTACCGTAATAACTTTCAGAGTCTCTCCAACTTGCGAGAATTGCTGAGTAATCTGTCTGGACAAGGATTGACGAACATATTCGGTAAGAATATCAGGATCCTTGGTGTACGTCCCGTAATCCGCCAACGTCTCAAAAATAGTAACCAAATCCCTGATCGATATTTTCTCGCGCAGCAGCTTGGCAAGTACCTTTTGCACATCCCCAATCGCTAATACCGAAGGAATAAGATCATCAACAAGCACTGGATAATTGTCTCTTAGGTTATCCACCAACATCTTAGTTTCTTGTCGTCCTAACAACTCATGTCCATAACGCTTAATCAGCTCCGTCAAATGAGTTGCAACAACGGATGGTGGATCTACCACGGTATAACCTGACAATTCTGCCCGCTCTTTAACCGATTCGTCAATCCACAACGCTGGAAGTCCAAAAGATGGTTCAATGGTCTCAATACCGTTTATAGATTCATCATCATAGCCTGGACTCATGGCTAAGTAGTGATTAAGTAATAATTCACCGCCGCCGACAGTATTTCCTTTAATTTTTATGACATATTCATTCGGTTTTAGTTGAATATTGTCGCGAATGCGAATAACAGGCACTACAAGACCCATTTCAAGTGCACATTGCCGTCGAATCATGATGATACGATCTAGTAAATCTCCACCCTGACCTGTATCTGCCAAAGGTATAAGACCGTACCCGAACTCGAATTCAATAGGATCTACAGAGAGTAAATTAATTACACTTTCCGGACTTCGTACCTCTTCAATCTGTTTCTCTTCAACAAGCTGCTCTTCGGCAATCTGTTTTCGATTTAAATTTTGTCCCATACTATAGGCTGCAAAAGCCAGTAAACCAGCTAGCGGGAGCGTAGTAATCATATGTATAGGTGTAAAGAGACCTAGAAAAGCAACAGTAACTGCAACAATATATAATAACTTTGGATAGGAGAGTAACTGACCTGTTAATTCTTCTGCCAGATTACCTTCCGATGAAGCTCTAGTAACGATAAGACCTGCTGCAGTCGAAATGAGCAAAGCAGGAATCTGGCTGACTAGACCATCCCCGATCGTCAATACGGAATAAGTAGATAACGCAGTGGAGAAATCCATTCCATGCACAACCATACCGATAATAAATCCACCAATAAGATTGATTAACAGGATAATGATACTCGCAATCGCGTCTCCTTTAACGAATTTACTCGCACCATCCATGGCTCCGAAAAAATCCGCTTCCCGTTCAACATTGCGGCGACGCTCACGTGCCTGTGTTTCATTAATCATGCCTGCGTTAAGATCGGCATCAATACTCATCTGCTTGCCGGGCATCGCATCCAGGGTAAATCTCGCCCCTACCTCAGCTACACGCTCTGAACCTTTAGTAATAACAATAAACTGGACCACTACCAAAATCAGAAACACGATAAATCCAACGGCAATTTGTCCACCGGCGATCCAGCTTCCGAAAGTAGATACCACAGAACCGGCATCTGCGTAAGTCAGGATCAATTTCGTTGTCGAAATGTTTAGTGACAGACGAAACAATGTCGTAACAAGCAATAATGAAGGAAAAATTGAAAATTCGAGCGCATTCTTCGTGTTCATAGCAACTAATATGATAATTAATGCTATTGAAATATTAATAACTAGCAAAACGTCCAAAAGCCAGGACGGGATAGGCAGAATCATCATAAGCACAATACCGATGATGCCTAGCAAAACTGTTAAATCTTTAGCTTTCAATGTCCTAACCCCCCGCCTTATTTCCTCTTACCTTTAAGTTTATATACATATGCCAGCACTTCAGCTACAGCCTGAAACAGATCATTTGGAACGACATCTCCAATTTCTGCTCTTTGGAATAATGCCCGTGCCAGCGGTTTGTTTTCCATAGTCACGACGCCATGTTCTTTAGCCAGCTCCCGTATACGAAGTGCTACATAATCCTGCCCTTTTGCAATAATCTGTGGCGCCTCCATTTTGGAACCATCATATTTTAGCGCAACAGCAAAGTGAGTTGGATTTGTAATAATTACATCCGCGTTAGGAACTTCCTGCATCATACGCTGCATGGCCATTCTGCGTTGGCGTTCCCTGATCTTACCTTTAATTAGAGGGTCACCCTCCATTTTTTTGTATTCATCCTTGATATCCTGCTTAGACATTTTCAGGCTTTTTTCGTGCTCGTACTTCTGATACATAAAATCTAGAAAAGCCATAATTAGCAGGGCAACCCCTATTTTCAAACCAAGACTCATCGTCAGCTTGGCCGCAAACTTAAAAATTCCCTCCGCACTGATATGCGACAGGGATGCAAAGTTCTTCTTTTCTCCCCATAATGTGCTATATACCAGATAAGAAATAATTAGAAGCTTAAATATTGATTTCAGGAATTCTACAAACGAACGCATAGAGAAAATATTTTTGAATCCTTTTATCGGATTAATCTTACTGAACTTAGGAGTAATCCCCTCTCCTGTAGCCATAAAGCCCACCTGCGCCAAGTTGGAAACAAGTGCCATAACAAACGTAATTCCAAGTAATGGCGCTAGCAAAATCAAGATTTGCAAGCCATACTGATTAAATAGCAGCGTTATATTCTCAGGCGTAACGTCCAGCATCATTCGATTCTGAAATACGTCCGTGTATAGCTTCATAAAACGCTCTTTCATAAAACCACCAAACATCATCAAGCTAACTACCGCAGCTAGCAATACAACCGCACCAGACAGCTCAGCACTTTTGGCTACTTGGCCTTTTTTACGAGCATCCTGCCGTTTCTTCGGGGTTGCTTTTTCCGTCTTTTCACCGGCGAAGAGTTGAAGATCTAGTCTATAACGCTTCGTCTTAGGCATAATACTCTCCCCTTACGGTCACCTACGGCTTCTTCCCCATGAGACCCAGTAAATTCTCCATGGATTCGAACATGATTTCGAAGAGATTCTGAAACAACACAGCCAGACCTGGCATCAGCACTAAAAGAAGTGCAATACCTATGATGATTTTTAGAGGAACCCCTATAACGAATACATTATATTGCGGAGCCGTTCTCGCTAAAAAAGCAAGACCAACATCGGTCAGAAACAGTGCAGTTACTAATGGAGCCGACATTTGAAAAGCTAATACAAACGACTGCGCAAATGTTCGGACCAGAAACTCTGACAAACTACCATCAACCATGCGTAGAAATAAATCATTATTCATAGGAATCCATTTATAGCTGTACACAATGGCATCTAGTAAATGGTGATGTCCATTCATACTCAAAAACATTAGCAGGGCTATCATATATTTGAAATTACCGAGAATAGGTGCTGACGTTCCTGTCATAGGATCAATGACGTTGGCAATACCGAAGCCAATCTGAATATCAATGAAAGAACCTGCTGTCTGAATCGCCATAAACATCAAATATCCAATGAAACCTAGCAATAAACCTATTAATACTTCTCTCATAATCAGCAAAATATAACTAAAATCCTGCGGAATCGTAATCCCTGTTCCATTAGCACTAAAGACTACCAATGCTACAAAAAAAGATATGCCAATCTTAAAAGTTGTCGGTACCCCTTGAGAAGAAAATACAGGAACGACAACAAAAAAGGCTGTAATTCGACAAAAAATAAGCAAAAAGACGGGTAAACTTTGCAATAAGGTATCCATGTTCATTGGTTAACCAATATACATATAGAGATTGCCTAGAATTTGGCTAGTAAAGTCAATTAGCTTCGTGATGATCCACGGTCCAAATAGCAATAAAGCCAGCAGTACTGCGACGATTTTTGGAACAAACGCTAGCGTCTGTTCCTGAATCTGTGTCGTAGCTTGAAAGATACTGATTATTAGCCCTACCACCAGACCAAGAATCAGCATGGGAGCGCTGACTTCCAGCACTAAATATACGGCTTGGCTTGCTAGACCGATAATAAACTCCGTACTCAATCCTCATGCCTCCTCTTAAGGTCAGGTGTTAAAACTAAGAAGTAGTGATTTAATGACTAAGTACCAGCCGTCTACCAGTACAAAGAGCATAATTTTAAAAGGTAATGAAATCATGACCGGGGGAAGCATCATCATCCCCATGGCCATCAGCGTACTCGCCACAACAATATCAATAATCAGAAATGGAATGAAAATTAAGAAGCCCATTGTAAAAGCTTTTTTCAATTCTCCAATTGCGAAAGCTGGCACCATCACCGTCAGTGGAATATCACTGTATGTAGCCGGTTTAGCCGATCCCGTATAACCGGTATATTTCATAAATAACAAAAGGTCTTTGGAATTGGTCTGTTTAAACATAAATTCTTTCATCGGATCAGCAGCTTTATCAAAAGCCTCAGTCTGGGTAATCGTCCCCTTCATATACGGCTGTAATGCCGTTTCATTCACTTGCGCCAAAGTTGGCGACATAATGAACAGGGTCAGAAACAGAGCAAGCCCTACCAGCACCTGATTCGGAGGCATGGCCTGAGTACCAAGTGAGGTTCTAACAAAACCGAGCACGATTACAATTCTAGTAAAACTGGTCATAAGAACTAGAAACGCCGGAGCAATACTCAGAACCGTAACGAGAAGAAGAATTGATATGGAACTGGTACCACCGCTTGAACCATCTTCATTACCGACCTGAATATTAACATTAGGTATAGGATCAGCATGTATCGGCCGCATCATAACTATACTAATGAACCCGAACAGCAGAATAGCAAGAATTAGCTTCTTTTTCATAAATTCCTCGACTCATCCTTAGTAACATCATCCCGTAACAGCTCTTCCATTTTCTCTTTTCGCTCTGGTGCAGAACGAAGCTTGGATTGCAGTGTCTCGTAAAAAGATGATGTTTCACTAAGCTCGATTTCTTCTGATGGAACCTCCCCACGCAGCTTAACCTTAACCTTGGCAATAAGCGGTGCGAGAAAATTATTCTGGTTGGAGGACTGATCCTCAAATGCTGCAATGATCAAAGCCACCTCATCCGGATCAGTGACTTTATCCAAGATGGATATGTTCTCACCAATCCCGATTAAGTAAAGGCTGCTTCCCAGTTCAATAACCTGCATCGACTTGTTAGGTCCCAGCCCTACAGCACCAAGCGTTCGAATGGAGCGCCCGCTCATAAAGGTCTGATTACGACGTCCAAGAAAACGGATCAGCAGCACAATAAGTACAATGATTACCGCAAGGACAATAATAACGTTAAGCAAATTCAGCAGGGTGTTATTGCTCCCGAGCGGTTCTGAATTGAGGGGCATGTCTTTTTCCTACACACCCAACGTTTTGTTGATAGCTTCGATAACTCGGTCAGCTTGGAAAGGCTTCACAATAAAGTCTTTTGCTCCTGCTTGAATAGCATCGATAACCATAGCCTGCTGGCCCATGGCTGAACACATGATGACCTTAGCAGCCGGATCTACCTTCTTGATTTCTTTCAGGGCGGCGATTCCGTCCATCTCAGGCATAGTTATATCCATCGTGATGAGGTCCGGACGCAGTTCTTTAAATTTCTCTATAGCTTGAGAACCGTCCTGAGCTTCGCCCACTACTTCAAATCCGTTTTTCGACAAAATGTCACGGATCATCATTCTCATAAATGCTGCATCGTCCACGATTAGAATTCGGTTAGCCATTTTTACAAAATCCTCCCTAAGTATGCTTATTGTAATTTCTGAATTCGGTCCCACTGGCTGACGATATCCGTAACGCGTACGCCGAAGTTTTCGTCGATAACTACGACTTCACCTTTGGCAATAAGCTTGTTGTTAACCAAAATATCTACAGGCTCACCGGCGAGCTTGTCCAGCTCAATGATCGAGCCTTGAGACATTTCTAAAATATCTTTAATCTGCTTCTGGGTCCTTCCTAATTCTACGGTTACTCTAAGCGGTATGTCCATCAATAAATTTAAATTGTTTTCATCAATATGACCAAAAGCTCCACCGTTAAGGTTAGCAAATTGTACAGGCTGTACATTTACATTGCGATTCGCTTCAGGACTAAGCGGTGGTGTCTGCCCATAAGGCATGCCTTGAGGCGGCATTCCGTAGGGTGGCATCCCTGGCATGCCATACGCCGGCATTCCCGCTGGAGGATAATAATATCCGCCTTCTGGCATCCCTGGATAACCAGGCATCCCCTGCGGCGGGTACGGCGGAGGTGTTTCTCCTACGGGCTGTGAAGGCGCCTGTTGCACTGGAGGAGCTACAGGAGGCGTCTCTTGAGCTGGCTTAGCTGGAGTCTCTGTCGACGTAACTGCAGCCTCCTGCGCTGCAGGGCTTACATCACCCAGAAGCATCGTCACCATATCCTTAGCAAACTGGACAGGCAAGAGCTGCATAATAGTAGAGTCTATTAAATCTCCTATCTTAAGTCGGAACGAAATTCGAATTAAGGTTTCGTCATTGGGTAAGCTGCCGACACCTTCACCGCTGGACATGTTCAGAATGTCGATACCCGGAGGCGAAATATTAACAAACCGATTGAAGATCGTAGACATTGATGTGGCAGAAGAACCCATCATTTGGTTCATTGCTTCCTGCACAGCACTAATGTGAATTTCATTCAATTCTTCATCTTTAGGTTCGCCTTCTCCACCAAGCATTAAATCTGCGATGACCTGTGCATCCCTAATTTTAATAACAAGTGAGTTAATACCCTGAAATCCATCTACATATTCCACGTGTACAGCTACATGTGGTTTAGGAAAAGCCACTTCAAATTCCCCGCGTGTAATGATGGAAACTTGAGGGGTTGTAATATCAACCTTTTTCCCTAGTAATGTGGAAAGAGCTGTCGCTGCACTACCAAACGTTATATTACCGATTTCACCCAAAGCATCCTGTTCAAACGGTGTTAAATAGTCATTTACCGTTTTCTCTGAAGGAGCCAATGAGCCTTCCGCAGATTGTCTCAGAAGGGCGTCGATTTCTTCTTGGGATAAATAATCTTTACTCGTCAAATTCTTCAACTCCTTCACTGACAATCTCGTCTATTTGCACGGCTACCCGGTCTTTCACCATTCCAGGACTTCCGATGAACTTAAGCTTGTCCCCTACCTTAATCGAGAGTCCAGAATCTACATTCCTGTTTAGTGAGATCACGTCACCGACGCTAAGCCCAAGAAACTCAGATATAGATAAGCTCGATTCTCCAAGTTCAGCGACAATCGGCAGTTTCGCCTTATGAACTCTAGCTTTAATAGCTTCAAGTTCATCTGCATCCCGCGTCTTCTTCTCTGTTACAAACCATTGGTGAACAGATAGTCTAGACATTATTGGTTCCAGAACGACGTGCGGTATGCACAGATTGATCATACCTGTTGTATCTCCAATTTTGGTGCTTAACGAGATCAATGCAATGGTCTCATTTGGCGATACAATTTGCATGAACTGTGGGTTCGTTTCGAGCGCTTCCATGCGCGGATGGATATCCAGCACAGTCTTCCAAGCCTCCTGCAAACTCTCAAAACATCTGCTGAAGATACGCTCCATAATCGTTGTTTCGATTTCAGTTAAAGCATTAATCTTAGATGGCGCAGTCCCAAAACCGCCCAGCAATCTGTCCAGCATAGCGAAAGCGATGTTTGGATGAACTTCCATTACCATTCGACCTTCTAAAGGTTCGGCTTCAAAAATGTTCAGTATTGTCATTTTCGGAATGGAACGAATAAATTCATCATAAGGGAGCTGCTCTACTTGAACGACATTAATCTGCACAAAGGTGCGTAATTGGGCTGAAAAGTACGTTGTAAGATAGCGTGCGAAATTGTCATGAATCCTTGTAAGACTACGAATATGATCTTTAGAAAATCGAACAGCCCGTTTAAAG
Organism: Paenibacillus sp. FSL R5-0914; assembly: GCF_038004525.1. Lineage (NCBI taxonomy): Bacteria > Bacillati > Bacillota > Bacilli > Caryophanales > Paenibacillaceae > Paenibacillus > Paenibacillus sp. FSL R5-0914. The sequence continues at coordinate 3,525,663 of NZ_JBBORH010000001.1, read as the reverse complement.
TCATAAGATCGGATCTTCTTCTGAGTTTCTTCCTTTTTAAGTTCATCGGCATCCATCTCACCTGAAGAAAGTGCAGCAAGTAGAGCATCTATTTCGTTTTGTGATAGTACATCAACCAATTCAATCACCCCCCTATCAAAGAATTATCATGCCTGAAGCTACATAGAAGCCAAAAGGTATTTGGTGACTTCGATCTGAGTGATTTTGCCTTCGGTCAATGTCTTATTGATCAGATTAACAAGCTTGCTGCTAAGCTGGTCTTTGCCATTTGCTCCATTAAGCTCCTCAGGTTTGGTATCTGCAAGCGTTTTGATAATAATCGGTTTGATTTTGATCTCTTTTATTTTTTCGAATGCTTCCTTTGATTTCGCAGAATTCAGTTGGAAGGCGAAATCTATTTGAACGATATAATCGGGATCAGCAAGATTTGTTTTGATATCTTTGATCTCTGCCGTTAATTCGACGATTTCATCTGCAGTTAAATACTTGGTTTCCACACTCTGAACCGCAGCATTTACATCATTCGAATCTTTCGGAAAGATCTTGTCCATTAATAAAAATGCGGCGATCACGATAAGTGTAATCGCAAGTAAAATCGTAAGTAACCATGGCAGCATCTTCTTCATGTTAGCTCCTCCATTGACTGGACTTTAATGGTGGCAGCATATGTGCCTATGTCCCTGTTATAATCCCGGATCTTCGTAATAACTTCATCAGCTTTTTCAAGCACGATCAGTCTTTTTCCGGTTACTAGCGTAATATATGTATCCGGGCTCTCTTCTACCATTTCTACCAGTAGGGCATTGATCCACATCGGTGTTCCATTTAATCTCGTTACCGATATCATAACAGGCCTCCTAACAAAAATAGGGGGAGGGGTACCTCCCCCACGACTCCGCGTTAATCTTTAAAAAAGATATTAAATTATTAATAAAATTAACGCTTCAGGTTAACTACTTCCTGCAGCACTTCATCAGAAGTCGTAATGATACGGGAGTTCGCCTGGAATCCACGTTGCGATACAATCATTTCTGTAAATTCATTCGTAAGATCCACATTGGACATTTCGAGTTGACCAGAAATGATAGCGCCAGTGCCATCTTCTGTATTATTCGCTGTAGTCGGAACAAGTTCGCCTTCTGCATTCGCATTAAGTGACATACGGTACAGATTACCACCAATTTTCTCTAAACCAGATGGATTAGTAACCTTGGCTACACCAATCTTCACTCCGCCTTGAGTCGTTCCATCCGACATGGTCTGAACAATCGTTCCATCATTGGAAATGGAGAACGCTGTTACATCATCACCCAGTTGAATGGGTCCACCATCGGAATCTAGCACATGAAGTCCGTCAGAAGTTACAAGATTACGTGCAGCATCTACATGAAAATCTCCTGCACGAGTCAAGAAGGGTGTTTCTTGATCTTCTGATAGCTTTACTAGGAAAAAACCATCTCCGTCAATGCGTAAATCTGTCGGGTTATTAGTAGTTTGAGCACTACCGGGTAAATGGAGTGTATCGATAGAAGCGATACTTACGCCTAGTCCGATTTGTTTAGCATTCATACCACCTGCACCATCATCACTAGGAGCAGTTACACCAGAAACAGTTTGACTCATAATGTCCTTGAACATAACCCGTCCTGATTTAAAACCAATTGTATTGACATTGGCAATGTTATTACCGATTACATCAAGCTTAGTCTGAAAGCCTCTCATCCCTGAAACCCCTGAATACATAGATCTTAACATTTGTGTTGTCCTCCCAGATTATAGAGTCCTAATAACTTACTAAGTGAATGGGACCGCGTCAGTCGGTCAGCGGCCGCCTCGGCTTTCCGTTAGGACCAGCCGGTTATGAAATCACAATTGCACTATCAATTTGCGTAAACACGTTATCTTTAATCGAATTCCCATCCATAGCGGTTACAACCGTACGATTCGGGACACTTACGATAAATGCCAAGTCCTTCATTAATATCAAGGATTCTTTACTGCCTTTGGCAGCAGCTTTATCCACAGCAGAAGAAATCTGATCCAGTTGACTGCTTCCAAGTTCAATTCCTCTTTGTTCAAGACGCTTAGCAGCATGATTGCTGAATTTTAGTAGCTTCTGTTGCAGTACGCTCTCAAAGGTGGCTTCTCCAGTCACAGTCTGCTTCGGTATCGAAGATCGCTGTAACGTTGAGGAATGTAGGGACGACGCAGGATACAGTTGGCCTATGGTCAGCCTGTCACTCATATTGTCGCCTCGCTTCCTCCGTTATTCTCCGGAGTATTACTATCTGTACCAGAACCATTCTCTGTTGTTGCGGGATTCTGAATTTGTGTAATATCGGTTAAAGCAATTCTGTCTTTCCCCACAACCGCATATTGAATCCCCTTGCTGACAACGATTGATTCAACGTTCCCTGTCTTAGGTAGATTTGTGGCGGTATCCGTCCATGTGATATCTTTACCAATCAAGCCGGATACTGAGCCAAGAGACTGATTCATTGATGTAAGCTGTGTAGAGATATTCATCAGCTGCTCAACAGATGTAAACTGTGCCATTTGAGCAATAAATTCTTTATCTTGCATCGGCTGCATCGGATCTTGATTCTGCAGCTGGGTGATCAATATCTTCAAAAACTGATCCTTACCCAATACAGAATTCCCTGTCGTTTTAGTAGATTCAGGAGTTGTATAATTCCACTGGTCTTTGGTAGAAACAGGAGGAGTTGTTGTTGTCGTCATAACCGTTCACCTCTCTTTCACTTGTGATAAGTTTAAGCTTTGGCAGAGAAGGAGTTCCCTTGATTATCATCTTCTTGCCCTGCGTTTGAAACCCAATCTTTCCATTCACCATTTAGCTCTGCGGCAAGAATGGCATCATTAGCTTCCTCACGACTTTCTTTGGAGCGTCTTCCCTGCTGACCACTTCCAGAACCAGGTTGGCGTCCTTCTTGACCCCACCCTGAATTGAGGGGGGTATTATTTTGTGTGACTTCCAATTTTTCTACTTGGAGGCCTTGAGACTGCAATGCCGCTCGAAGCTGGTTCATCTGCTGTTCCAACATATCCTTAGCTCCGGAATGTTCAGTCATAAACTGTGCAACCAGATGGCCGTTTTGCATAGTAATCTTAACATCTACTTGTCCGAGATTTTCTGGAAAGAGTGATATCGTAGCCTCAGCTACTCCGCCTTTTTGCACAATCTCCAATTTACCTGTAATAAAACCGGTCATTTCCTGTGCAAACTGATGAACGGGTACAGGAGCTACTGGAACCTCAGCCTTCAACGGAGCAGTAATTCCTCCCCTAAGAGCTAGTTGACCAGCAGTTACAACCTCATGATCTCCTTCTATGATAGTAGTTCCTGATGTGGAATCTTGAGCTGATTCTGCCTGCTTTGTTTCTCCAGTTGCACTGCTTTTAATCAATGGAGCGGTAAGCTCTGCTTCAGGATCTTGAACAGTTCCTGAGGTCACAGGCGAAGTTAGGACTGCTTCATTCTTAATTGCAGCTGCTTCCCCAGCACGGTTACTAAGGTTTTGAATGGTCTTGTCCGTCGTATTACCTTTGCTTTCAGTCACTATAGGTTGTTGTACAGATACACCAGAATTTTCATTTAAACTGGAGCTCTTTCCCTTACCCTTAATAGTGTTAGCGGAGGACTGTTCTAGTATAGCTGTAAAATTATTTAACAGGCTTATTCCTTTACTAGCAGCTTCTTCGTTCCCACTGACAGCAGCTTCCTGAATCATAGTAACTAAACTTTGCAAATCATCTTGAACAGCAAATCGCAGCGTATCCGCATGCTGAGCTAACGGCGACAAGCTTCCTGCCGACTCCGTATCAGATGTAGCATCACCCTCAGTCGCTTGACTTCCCGATAGAAGTGCTGATACCTGAAGAAGCCAAGCTTGCAAAGCTACCAGCACAGCAGGATCGCTATTGATGCTTTCATCTAGATTTTCAACATCAGCAGTTAGCTTCTCGATAAGATCAGAATTCTCCGAATCTTGTCCCCCTTGATCTTCTCCAGTTGTCTGCACTTCCTTTAAAAGACCTTGCAATAAAGAGGCTAGATTTCCCAGAAGCGGATCAGTAGGTACCGATGTGGTGTTAGCTGTGTTTCCTCCCATAGTTTGCACTAAAGTCTGCGCGAAAGGTACAGCAGCTGTTGTGCCAGTAGAAGTCGATGAGCTACCACTTGCAGCTGTAGCATTTGCGCTCACAAGCGATTGAACCACTAAACTCATATTATTTTTCACCTCCTTTCAATATTTATTTAGCACCCATCAAACGGTTAACAATCTTCGCGGTTTGCGCACTATCATTTTTAGTCATTTCCCCCAAAATCGAAGAACGAACACTATCACTTACGGTATTCATAATCGTTACTACTTTATCAGGGCTAATCTTATACATTTCTCCTAGTAGAGAAGCTGCATTGGCAGGCGTCATTGAACTAAAGGTTTGGTTCAACTTTTCCTTATCCAGATTTGTACTGGTTTTAGTTGTTTGAGTAGTGCCAGCTTCTTTTTTCAATCTAGATTGAAGAGCAGCAATTGCCATATCACCCGAAGAGGTAGTTTCTTTCAACTTAATCGTCACATCTGCCGCTTTTTGAGGATCCATTTTTTCCAGAATCGCAGTTTTACTCGCTTTATTCATTACGCTGAATATCTGCACCATCTCTTCTGTAGTCAAATTCTCCATAATCGGTGCAGCTTTGGAAGCTTTCATGCCCGCGTACAGCTTCGCCAGATCAGTAACCTGCTTCTGATAAGGGTCTTCTGTTTCCTCACTGTTTATTTCAGCAGCTGCAGCAGCTTCCGTCTTCATTCCTTCAATTTGCGACTCTAGCGCCTGAACCTTGGTATCCTGGGCTGTTTTTTCATCTGTGACCTTCATCAATTCATCTGCCTGCTGGGCAAGCTGAGCTTTGAGCTCCTTAATCGTTGAGTTTGAGCTCACTTCCTGCTTTTTGCTTTCTTCCTTCGGTTTAGAAGGATCTGTTGGCGGATCAGGAACCCATTTTTCCAGAATCGGAATTTTATTCGCAACTTCAAGCACGTTATTACGAATGTCCATATTAAAAAGCGTCAACAGTACTCCAAGCAGTACTAGCGTGAAGATAATCGGTATCATTAGAAATAAGAACCGCTCAAATTTCCCCGCTGACCCTTCATTTTCAAGTTCCATGTCATTATCAATATTAGCCACTAGCGGAAACCTCCCGGGTTAGAGGGATTTCATCGCGAAGCGGACGGTTGCCATCTCATCCAGTTCGTTTTGTTCCCGTAAAATCATACTTTGCTGAAACTGTGTCTCAGCCTTATCTTTTGCCTTTAACCATACTTTTTCATCTAATACCTTTGTGCTTAACTGATCTTGTTTCTTCAAGACTTCCTGATGTGCACTCCTAACGTCCGTATGTTTACGGGCAATGCATATATCCAGGTATTCTACATATTCTTGCATTTCACGAATCTTCGCCATAGGTGCCTTTTGTTCTGCGGCATTTTGTAAAGATAACATAATAGCGCTCCGCTGAAAGGTGAGTTCATCCAGGCTTCTTTCTTGTGCCTGCAATTCTCCAAGCGCGCTTGAGAGCATCCATTCTGCCTGTGTCTTCTCATTGCCCTTCAAGTCAACGACTTTTTGAAAAGTATAATGAAATCTCATGATACTGAATCAACTCCTCGAGAAGTGTGAAATTAAAGACTGTTGAACTTCAGCCAGCGTAACTTTTTCATTCACTCTTTGTTTGGTGAATTCCCATATACTGTCTATATACTCCATCGACTCATCGATTTGAGCATTGGAACCTCTCTGATACGCTCCGATATTAATTAAATCCTCTGAATCCTTGTACACGGCCATTAGTCGCTTAACATTCTCTGCAGCGGCGATCTGTTCTTCTGGCGCAATATCCTTCATTACACGACTAATGCTGGAAAGCACATCTATTGCTGGAAAATGTCCTTTGTTCGCAATACTTCGGTTAAGGACGATATGTCCATCGAGTATTCCTCTCACTGCATCAGCGATCGGCTCATTCATGTCATCACCATCAACCAATACAGTGTAAAAAGCTGTGATAGAGCCTGTAGGACCAGTTCCGGCGCGTTCTAGTAGTTTAGGTAAGCTTGCAAATACAGATGGTGTGTAACCTCTCATAGCTGGTGGTTCTCCGACTGCAAGTCCAACTTCACGTTGAGCCATAGCATAACGAGTGACCGAATCCATCATCAGCATCACATTAAGTCCACGATCCCGAAAATACTCAGCAATCGTAGTAGCAATAAGTGCTCCCTTAATTCGAATTAATGCAGGCTGATCAGATGTAGCGACAATAACGACTGACCTCTGCAAACCCTCAGGTCCCAAATCGCGTTCGATGAAATCCAGTACTTCCCTGCCACGTTCCCCAATCAGAGCGATAACATTAACATCTGCTGATGTATTACGTGCAATCATTCCCATGAGCGTACTTTTGCCGACCCCTGAACCAGCGAAAATCCCCACCCGCTGACCTTTACCAATTGTTAGCAAACCATCTATCGCTCTTACGCCGATGCTAATAGGTTCTTGCACTCGTGGTCTATTGAGTGGATTGGACGGAATGTTAAAGGTCGAACTATGTGGCATTCGAGCTGGGATCAGGGAACCATCAAGCGGTTGCCCTAGACCATCCAGTACCTTACCCAGCAATTCTGAACCCACCTGAACACTAAGCGGCTTGCCTGTTCCCACTACATCACAACCAGGTCCAATGGCCTGCAGTTCTCCAAGTGGCATTAATAGCACCTTGTTGTCACGGAAACCAACGACTTCAGCTTGCAGCGGCTTATTTCCTTTAGAAGGATAGATATAGCACACATCACCAATGCTAGCATCAGGTCCTTCCGATTCAACCATAAGACCGATAACCTGCGTCACTTTCCCATTGATCCTCACCGGATCGAGATTACGAAGTTGCTCCTTATAACGGTTACTATCAAGCATCTTCTTCCCCATTTCTCTGCTCATCGGTGTCCAGCGCGATTCTAACCAGCTCTTTCTTGATTTCTGCAAGCTGAGTATCAATTCGGGCATCTATGCTGCCAAAGGAGGAGCGGATTACACAACCTTGATCTTTCACAGTCGAGTCAGGCAAGATCTGTAGTTCAGCCTGCGAGTCAACCGCTAATGACAATTCTTCCCTTGCTGCGTTTACGAAAGCAAACTGCGCAGGTGATACACACAGTGAGATCAGCCCCTGCTCACGTTTACGAGCTAGATTCTTCCGAATCAAATCCATTGCAAACTGCGGCTCAACCGTTAACTGTCTGTCCACAATTTTCTCCGCAATATCACAGCTTAGCTCAACCAAGAAAGGTTCAGCTTCCTGAATAATGACATCCCTTGCCTTATAGGCTTCAGTTAAAACAGCACGCGCTTCATCCATCATCGCTGCAATTTTGAGCTTCATCTCTTGCTCAGCTTGAGAAACACCTTCTTGATACCCTAGCTGATAAGCCTCGGCTTTGACGGCCTCAACCAAATGTTCATCCTGCTCACGCCGCTCTTTCCACCACTCTTCAGCCTCCGCTTTTGAGGATTCAACAATCTGTTCCGCTTCAAGAGAGGCATTCCGTACTTGCTCTTCAGCAAATTCTTGGGCGTCTTTAAGCATTTGCTTACGTGCCACTTCAGCCTCTTCACGAGCGGGATCATGATAGTGAGTCTCGCTTACAGTCTCCTCTGGAACGGGCTCCTCAGTTAGGCCCGCATAGTGCCGGGCCTGCTCCAATCTTTTCAGTACATCAACTGGAACATACTGAGAATGCTTAATCAGCTTAGACAATGATGTCATCTCCTCCGCCACGAGCGATGATAATTTCTCCAGACTCTTCGAGTCTGCGGATCGTACCTACAATACGCGTTTGCGCTTCTTCTACATCACGCAACCGCACAGGACCCATGTACTCCATTTCTTCTCGGAATGTCTCTGCCATACGTTTGGACATATTCCGGAAAATAACATCTCGTACTTCTTCGCTTGCAACCTTAAGGGCAAGCTGCAGGTCCGCATTATCAATATCACGAATAATACGCTGAATCGAACGGTTATCCACATTGACAATATCCTCGAATACGAACATCCGCTTCTTGATTTCCTCGGCGAGCTCTGGATCTTGAATTTCGAGAGAATCCAGAATTGTACGCTCTGTCCCACGGTCAACACCATTCAAGATTTGTACGATTGATTCGATACCGCCAGCATTTGTATAATCCTGAGTTACTGTAGCAGAAAGCTTCTGCTCCAGCACTCGTTCAATTTGTGTAATGACCTCCGGAGAGGTGCTGTCCATTACAGCAATTCTTCTAGCCACCTCCGCCTGCTTCTCTTGAGGTAATGAGGAGAGAATAGCTGCGGCTTGTTCGAATTGCAGATAAGACAATACAAGTGCGATAGTCTGGACATTCTCATTCTGAATAAAGTTCAAAATCTGGTTTGGATCAGCCTTGCGTGCAAAATCGAAAGGTCTTACTTGCAAAGTCGCAGTCAAACGGTTAATGACCTCCATTGCTTTTGCGGAACCAAGTGCTTTCTCCAGAATCTCTTTGGCGTAGTTAATACCGCCTTGTGATATATATTCCTGGGCGAGGCATATCTGATGGAACTCAGACATGATCGACTCTTTTTCACTGCTGTCCACTTTACGGACATTGGCAATTTCAAGAGTTAATTGTTCAATCTCCTCGTCTCTTAAATGTTTGAATATTTGCGCCGATACCTCGGGCCCTAGTGTGATAAGCAGGATCGCGGCCTTTTGACGGCCACTAAGCCCCTGCTGACTAGCCTTTGCCATTAGTTCACCTCTGTTCGTCTGCAAGCCATGTACGCAGCAGATTTACGAATTCGTCTGGCTTTTTCTTAGCCAAACTTTCCAATTGCTTACGAACTTGACTGTCATTCGTCACACTTTCCAAATTAATAGATGGAAATTCGGTAGGAACCTGCAATGGAATGTCTTCATCTTCCTCTTCCACAGTCTTCTTACGACTCCGATAGATTAGATATCCTCCACCTGCTCCAACCAGCAATGCAGCTGCTCCGATAGCCCATAACATCCATGTGGCAAGACCACCTGGTGTTGTATTAGCAGCGGTTCCGCCAAATTGTTGAGAATACACCGAAACCTTTTTGGTTAAATCAGCGTCTGTATATGTAGTACCTGAATCTGCGAGCGAAGCACGAACAATATTTACCAAAATATTTTGAATTGCTGCTGATGTAGCAGCGTCCAAAGTATTTTGTCCTGTAGGTGGTTCAACTGCAACATTTATGGTTAAATCTTTAACAGTAAAGGGACTTGCGATAACATCCTTTGTAATTCGGTTTACTTCAAAGTTCCTCGTTTCAGAAGATTCTTCCGAAGTAGAAGTATCCGTACCGGCTTGTGAAGGATAGCCCGCTACATCTTGTGAACCAGTGCCTGCCACTCCGCCAGTTGTATTTCCTTGACCCGAATACGAATTACTAATGATTTGTGAACTGATCTCAATCCCCTTCATGTTCTCTGTATCCACAGGGGTTACGAGATTCTCCTTCCGGTTTTCCTTGTCAAAGTTCAGCTTCGAAAATACAAGAACATCAACTTTATCTGGACCCGTAAGAGTGCTAAGGAATTGTTTCACATCTTTCTTTACTTCTTCTTCGAATTTCTTCTGAAGAGCGAAGTTCTCTTCGACTTGGCTGGAAACTCCAGCTTGTCCACCTTTGGCCGTAGGCATTAACTCGACTTCATTATTAGCAATCGTAATGTTATCGATTGGTAGATTTGGAACAGCCGTCTTTACAAGGTTAAAGTACCCATCAATATTATCTTGAGTGGGTCTGAATCCCGGATTAAATGAAAGCACAACGGATGCAGATGCTTGCTCTTGGTCAGCCTGGGAAGCAAAAACTGTTTCTTTAGGCAGATTAATCAGCACTTTAGCATCCTTAATTCCTTGCATACGTCTCATTAACTGTTCTACTTCACCGTTTAATGCATTATTATACTTCACATTAAACTCACTATCTGTCGTCCCTATCATTGACGAATTTTCATTAAAGACCTTATAACCGATAGAGCCCCCCTGAACAATCCCCTGAGAACCGATATCCACCTTTATTCGAGCCGCTTCTGTGCTTGGCACGGAGATGCTCTTTCCATCTTGGCTTAATCGGTATGAAACACCTGCTGTATCCAAGTAGTTCATTACTCCAGCTGAATCTGTGCTGTCCAAATCTTGAAACGCTACTTCATATTCTGTCTTTGAAAGCTGCATGGTTAATACTACGATTATTATTAGAATGATAAACAATGTAGAAAAGAATAAAATCTTCTGTTTACCACTAAATCTGTTCCAATACAGGGTCACCTTCTCCCGATATTGGGCAAATCTTTCATTCACAGTGTCACCCCATCCGGAACTAAGCTAGGAATTAATTAAATTTGAGTTCTCATAATTTCTTGATAGGCTTCTATCACTTTGTTCCGGACTTGTGTAGTCAACTGCAAACTCAGTAAAGCCTGTTGGGAAGAAATCATCACCTCGTCTATGTTCACTTCTCCCAATACAAATTTATTACTCATATCCTTTGCTTGTTGTTCCTGATCTGCTACTTTAGTGAGTGCATTCTCAAGATAAGAACCAAAGCTCTCCATGGCATTAGCAGGAGTGGATGAAACTTCGGTAGATGTTGGTTTCATGGCAAGCTGCTGTACAGCTTGAACCCCATTAGTGATATTCTGTATCAACTGTTTCCCTCCTAAAAGTTTTGTAAGCATATGCTTCCTAGATTCACTTCGTACAAAACTCACTGTGGAAGCGTTCCTTGTGTTAATTACGTTTAGCGCCCAATTTCGAGTGCTTTACTTACCATAGCTTTAGATGCATTCAGCATCGTGACATTGGCTTCATAAGAACGTGATGCAGATAACATATCTACCATTTCTTTAGTAATATCTACGTTTGGCATATAGACATAACCTTCGGCATCCGCATCAGGATGGCTCGGGTTGTAAACTGGCTTTAACGGTGAAGTATCTTCTATAATGGACTGCACCTTTACACCTTCACTACTACTACCGTTTAATTTCGAATTTAGTATATTCGAGAACTTACTGCTTTCGGTAGCTTCCATAACAACAAGCTTTCGACGGTAAGGAACAGCTTTGCCATCAACCACCGATGCCCTTGTAGTTTCCGCATTGGCCACGTTGGAGGAAATCACGTCCATCCGCAATCGTTGAGCTGTTAATGCTGATGCACTTATCCCAAAACTACTCCCAAAGTTCATGCAATCTTATCCTCCTTGAATTACAGCTCGCATCATCGAAATTTGACTGTTGATCTGCTCGACATAAGAACTATACCTGAGTTGGTTCTCAGCACTTAACGCCATTTCTCGTTCTACATCCACATTGTTGTCGTTATTATTCATCGAGGTAGTTTCATCCGTACTAACGACAGCTGCTGGTACAATTCTATTACTACCAAATTGAAAATGTCGGGAGTCCGTTACCTTCGCGTTAAGTGTAGGTTTTATTCCACTTTCTTGTTGCTGAAGGAAACTTTCGAATGAAACATCAGAACGTTTGAAATTTGGCGTATCTTCGTTAGCCACATTATTCGCTAGAACATTTTGTCGTTTGTAGGCAGCATCAATGCCTCCCTGCAATCGTTGAAAACTGACACTATTCAGCAATCCCAAGATAATTCCTCCTTTCAAAGCTATCATAATGAAATGAATTCCACAACTTTCCTTAAAAAACCTGCTTGATTTCGACAAATAAAGTATAAAAGTCCTCTATTTATCAGTTTCTACGTCGAACCTTGTCGCAAAGTATAACTTATTAGTATTTTCACATACATTGATTTTCATTTAATTTGTATATTATTACAATAAGAAATAAGCCCTATCTTTTTAGAAAAGACAGGGCTTTTAGCACTTTATTGCTATTTTATTCCTTTTTTAACTCAAAATTATCTTTTTAATTGCATCTTTTTACATTTTTTTACCTATTAATGACACTAAATTGTAATTTTCTAATTCAATATGCCCAAATCCAAAAGAATAGAATTTGTCGCATTAAAGAATATACTGACTTAGATCACGATCCTGTGCAATACTTGCCAATTTCTCACGCACATACTCTGGTGTAATAACCATAGTGTCCAGCGTCAGCTCAGGTGCTTCAAAAGAAAGATCCTCCAATAACTTCTCCAAAATCGTATGAAGACGCCGAGCACCTATGTTCTCCATATTTTGATTCACTGAAGCAGCTATTTTGGCAATTTCATAAATAGCATCTTTCTGGAACTCCACTTCAATGTCCTCGGTTTTTAACAAATTAACATATTGTTTCGTCAAAGCGTTCTCTGGCTCTGTTAAGATGGAAACAAAATCCTCCAGTGTCAGACTGCTTAGTTCTACGCGAATCGGAAAACGCCCCTGAAGCTCTGGAATCAGATCAGAAGGTTTAGCAACATGAAAAGCCCCGGCAGCCATGAAGAGCACGTAGTCCGTCTTCACAGGACCGTATTTTGTCATGATTGTAGAACCCTCTACAATTGGAAGGATATCTCTTTGCACACCTTCACGTGATACATCAGGGCCCGAACCCTTACCTTGACTTGCAACCTTATCAATCTCATCGATAAAAATAATACCCGATTGTTCAGCGCGTGTCACAGATTCCTGAATGACATCATCCATATCAATCAGTTTGGTTGCTTCATCCTGAATTAGCACTTTACGAGCCTCACGGATAGGAAGCTTGCGCTTCTTCGTCCGCTTCGGAAGCAAGCTGCCAAACATTTCTTGCATATTCATCCCCATCTGGTCGTTCCCTTGCCCTGCAAACATATCCAGCATAGATGGCGCTGTATCCTCAACATCTATTTCAATGATATCTTCTTCCAATTGACCAGCTAGCAGCTTAAATCTAACCCCGCGACGGCGTTCGCTTAAGCTTCCATCTGGTTCGGAATCTTCTTTAGAATCCTCTTGTGAAGAGTTCCCGCCAAAAATCATCTCAAAAGGATTCTTCTGAGATTTATTTTTTGAAGACGAAGGCACTAAAATAGAGACAATCCGCTCATTAGCCAGTTCTTCTGCACGATCCTTCACCTTTTCCGTACGCTCTAGCTTCACCATACGAATAGAGGTCTCAACTAAATCACGCACCATAGACTCCACATCTCGCCCTACATAACCCACCTCAGTGAATTTGGTTGCCTCCACTTTGATGAACGGAGCATTAACGAGCTTAGCTAGACGCCGAGCAATCTCAGTTTTCCCTACACCAGTAGGTCCGATCATCAAGATGTTCTTAGGAACAACTTCATCACGCAGTTCCTCAGCCAGCAGACTGCGCCGATAACGATTACGAAGGGCAACAGCTACCGATTTCTTAGCTTGTTTCTGACCTACAATATATTTATCCAATTCAGCTACGATTTGACGGGGTGTTAGCGATTGATTCACCATCGTGAATTCCTCCTTGTCTCTATGGCACTGAGCCTATAATTGCTCAACAATAATATTGGAGTTAGTATACACACATATTTCTGATGCAATCTGAAGAGCTTCACGAGCGATATCCGCAGCAGCAAGATTTGGAGCATGACGTTTGAGCGCGCGACCGGAAGCAAGTGCAAAGTTACCACCGGAACCAATAGCGAGCACATCATCATCTGGCTCGATAATTTCACCATTTCCGGAGATCAAGAGCATTCCTTCCTTGTCCATAACAATCATCAATGCCTCAAGTTTTCGAAGAATACGATCTTGACGCCAGTCTTTCGCCAATTCTACGGCTGCCCGTTGCAGGTTTCCATGATGCTCCTCCAACTTGCCTTCGAATTTTTCGAACAAAGTGATAGCATCGGCCACAGATCCTGCAAACCCTGCTATTACTTGTCCTCTGTATAAGCGACGAACTTTTCTGGCCGTCGTCTTCATAATTACACTCTCTCCGAATGTAACCTGACCATCACCTGCTATAGCTGCCTGTCCGTTATGTCTTACAGCACAAATTGTAGTCGCATGAAAGCTGGGTACCATGATTGTAGTTACCTCCTTAAGATGGGCTTTGTTCAAAAATAAGAAGTATACGTTTCACGTTATACATTATCCTTATATTTCTCGCTTAAACGCTAACGCTTATCATCCTTATAAGGACGCCCAAGGCGCTTATTCTTGGTTGTCGATAGCCTCCGGCTCTTTATAGGCAAGGCCCGTACCATTGGCGTACTCGGCAAGACTGTCTAGTGCACGATGCGCTAACATCTCATTCTTTTCTTTCTTATTACGAATTTTCTTCTCCACCTTCGGCAGAAGACCAAAATTGGCATTCATAGGCTGAAAATGCTCCGGATCAGCAGAAGTGATATAGGCAGGCATACTACCAAGCACCGTGTCTTGTGGGAAGATCAGTCCTTCTTGACCAAGTGCGGCTCTAGCAGCGTTAATGCCAGCAATCAGACCTGAAGCTGCTGATTCCACATAACCTTCCACGCCAGTCATCTGTCCAGCAAAGTACAGCCTTTCTTTACCCTTCATTTGATAAGTAGGATGCAAGAGTTTAGGAGAATTAATAAAGGTATTTCTGTGCATTACACCATACCGAACGTATTCAGCGTTCTCAAGACCTGGAATCAGCGAGAATACCCGCTTCTGTTCGCCCCATTTCAAGTGCGTTTGAAAGCCCACCAGATTGTAAAGCGTTCCAGCAGCGTTATCCTGACGAAGCTGTACTACCGCGTAAGGTAGCTTACCTGTGTGCGGATTGATAAGCCCAACAGGCTTCATTGGACCAAACAATGCAGTTTGCTTACCGCGCTTCATCATGATTTCGATAGGCATACAGCCCTCAAAGTATATCTCTTTCTCAAAATCCTTGAGTGCCGCCGTCTCTGCAGAAATCAACGCATCATAAAACACGTCAAACTCCTCTTCAGTCATAGGACAGTTCAGATATGCTGCTTCCCCTTTGTCATAACGGGAAGCCAGATACACTTTATTCATATCAATACTGTCTTTCTCAACAATTGGTGCTGCAGCATCATAAAAATAGAAATACTCTTCACCTAATAGACCCTTAATTTCAGCAGATAATGCAGGGGAAGTTAGTGGACCCGTTGCAATAACAACAATCCCTTCCTCCGGTATATGCGTAAGTTCTTCATTTATGACTTCAACGAGCGGATGATTATGCAATGTACTCGTAATTTCTCCCGAGAAACCATCCCGATCCACGGCAAGTGCACCGCCAGCAGGTACAGCGTGGCGATCAGCCGCACCTAATACAAGAGAGTTTAAACGTCGCATTTCTTCCTTTAATACACCCACCGCATTGCCTAAACCATTTGCACGCAAGGAGTTGCTGCATACTAGTTCTGCGAATTGATTGGTGTGGTGTGCTGGCGTCTTCACCACTGGTCTCATTTCATACAATCTTACCGGTACGCCTTGAGAGGCTATTTGCCAGGCCGCTTCACTTCCTGCGAGACCTGCTCCAATTACTGTTACCTTTGCTGTATCTGTCACTGTCTTATTTCCTCCTGTAGAGACTATTATTCTGCTAACTCTTCTTCGTTGTCTAAAACTGCCTCTGTATGGTCACAAGACGTACATTGCAGTTTGGTGCCTTGCTTATTGCGTTTCTCAATCATCCAAGCCCCGCAAGATGGACATGGTTTAGTGGATGGTCTATCCCAAGAGACGAAATCACACCCAGGATATTGATCGCAGCCATAGAAGACACGCCCTTTTTTGCTACGACGCTCTACAACTTTTCCTTCATTACATTTAGGGCAAGTTACACCAATATCTTTGATAATCGGCTTCGTATTTCGGCAATCTGGAAAGCCAGAACATGCTAGGAACTTCCCAAAGCGTCCTAATTTATATACAAGTGGTTTACCACATTTCTCGCAGATCTCATCAGAGACTTCATCTTCAATCTCAATTTCTTTCATTTCTTCTTCGGCAAACACTAAGCGCTTCTCGAAAGACTCGTAAAATTCAGCAAGAACCTTCACCCAATCTTCTGAGCCTTCTTCCACATGGTCAAGATCGCCTTCCATATTAGCCGTAAACTCTACGTTCAATATTTCCGGGAAAAATTGTTCCATCTGCTCGATGACAAGTTCTCCAAGCTCTGTAGGCATGAATTTTTTCTCTTCAATCGCTACATAACCACGCTTCTGAATCGTTTCAAGCGTTGGTGCATACGTACTTGGGCGTCCTATCCCTAATTCCTCAAGTGTCTTTACAAGCCTTGCTTCTGTATATCGCGGTGGTGGCTGTGTAAAATGCTGCTTCGGCTCGATCTCTTGCTTATTTAAAGCATCTCCCGCTTCAAGAGGCGGTAAATACTTATCTTCATCTGTAGTTCCATCATCGTTACCTTCCACGTAAACCTTCATGAACCCTGGGAATGAAACCTTCGAACCCACCGCTCTGAATGTGGCTGTACCTGCTTCTATATCAACCGAGAGTGTATCAAGAAGAGCAGACGCCATTTGACTGGATACGAACCGCTCCCACACCAGCTTGTAAAGACGGAATTGATCCCGGCTTAAGAACTCTTTGACCATTTCCGGTTCACGAAGTGCTGAAGTTGGTCGGATCGCTTCATGCGCTTCTTGCGCTCCAGCCGCTTTCTTTGAATACTGGCGAGGGGCTTCAGGTAAGAACTTTTCACCATACTTAGCAGTAATCAGCTCTTTAGCTTCATCCTGTGCAGTGACAGATAAACGTGTCGAGTCCGTACGCATATAGGTGATCAAACCTACGGTTCCCTCTTTGCCTAGTTCCACACCTTCGTATAATTGCTGGGCAACAGACATTGTCTTAGCTGCACGGAATCCAAGCTTACGAGCTGCTTCCTGTTGAAGGGAACTTGTTGTAAAAGGAGCCGAAGGATGCCGTTGTCTTTCCTTCTCCTTCACATTACTTACCTTAAAAGCTGCGTTCTTGATTGCCTCAAGGACCTCTTGAACATCGCTTTCCTGATTAAGTTCCTTCTTCACACCATTCAGCTTATGAAACTTAGCTTCAAAGACAGAATCTCGAATCCCAAGTTTAGCTGTAATACTCCAATATTCAGTAGGTACAAAAGCGGAGATTTCATTCTCACGATCCATTATGATCTTTACAGCTACAGATTGAACACGTCCAGCAGATAACCCTTTTTTGACTTTCTTCCATAATAGAGGGCTAATCTTGTAACCTACTAGCCGATCCAGTATACGTCTTGCCTGCTGTGCATTCACAAGATCCATGTTAATCTTGCGTGGCGTCTTAAAAGCATCCTTCACCGCTTGTTTGGTGATCTCATTAAATACAACTCGGCATTCCTGTGTATTATCTAAATCCAGGGCATGTGCCAAGTGCCAAGCAATCGCTTCTCCTTCGCGATCGGGGTCAGCTGCGAGATAGACTTTTTTCACTTTTTTACTAGCATCTTTCAATTCCTTCAATATAGAACCTTTACCACGAATCGTAATATATTTGGGATTGAAATCATTCTCCACCTCAACACCAATTTGACTCTTCGGTAGATCTCTGATGTGTCCCATAGATGCCTTTACAATATACTTACTACCTAGATATTTGCCAATTGTCTTCGCTTTCGCGGGCGATTCGACAATAACCAATGCATCTGCCATAGACTCTTCCTCCTCGTTAACACTCGTACCTCTATATTAAATTACCTTATAAATAGCTCCTGGTAATTGTGCTACCGCTTTTTTTATGATTAAAGATAACAGAACTGAATGCAAATGTCCAAAATCCCATCCTGTCCTCACAAGCAGATCGTCCAAAATAAAGGGGCCTTGATGCAGTATATGGTATAGGTGTAACTCCTCATTTGTCAATTTCTTTTCAATTAACAAATCGTCAGCTACCTGTTTAGAGGGACCGCTTTCACCTGTTTTTGAGAGGTTTGCCGGGAGAAAAGAAGTGTATTCTTCTAAAATATCTAGTGCACCGGTTACCAGCTTTGCCCCCTGTTTAATCAGATCAAGAGCACCTCTACTTTTTGGAGACGTAATAGGTCCAGGGACAGCAAAAACATCCCGTCCTGCCTCCAAGGCAGCATCTGCTGTAATAAGTGATCCACTTCTACTATCCGCCTCTACGACCACTGTCCCGTATGTGAGGCCTGCAATAATTCGATTGCGCTGCGGAAATAACCCTGGATGACTTTTGGTTCCAAGGGGATACTCTGTTAGCACTAACCCATCAAGGGAAATCAATCGTTCAAGCTCCTTATTCTCAGGCGGGTAGACCCGATCAAGTCCTGTAGCCACTACCGCTATTGTGCCTCCACCGCTTCTTAGCGCAGCTTCATGACAAACGCTATCAATCCCCCTAGCTAATCCGCTAACCACTGTTAGACCTGCTTCACTAAGCTCTTTCGTGAGGATCTCCCCTACCTTCCGTCCATAAGCTGTTGGCACACGAGTACCGACCATCGCTACACTGGGTGTCGATAACAGATTCAAACGCCCACGATAATAAAGAATCCATGGTGGCTGAGCCGTCTCCTTCAATAAATGGGGATAGTCTGCATCAAAAATCGTAACCATGTTTACAGCACTTTCTTCCATTAGTAAGCGGCGGTTTGCTATCCACTCCAACGTATATATTGAAGCTAGTTGAATCGACACTTTCTCGCTCAATCCAACCTTTTCCCAGTCTTCTGAGCTACAAGAAAATGCTTTTTCTGACAAAAGCCCAGCTCTGCGAATTTTGTCGATAGTTTTCCAGCCAATTCCTTCTACTTCATTAAAGCCGAATAGTAGTTCCCGTTCTTCCATATCATTTTTCGCCCCTTAACATGGAAGGCCTAGCCTTCCCTATTTTGTGTTACACATCATGAAAACGCAAGCATTTCTTTAAATTCAATAAATTTCTATTTAAAATAAAAAAAGCAACCTTTCATCCCTAAATAGGAACAAAAGGTTGCTTACCTCTTTAATTAATTATACACGAAATAACCTCACTACGTGGATTGATTTCTCTGTCTTAACTACACTAATTAGTGCGATGTAAAAGCATTGAGAATACCGCGCTCTTCAAGCACACTTACGAGTGTCGAACCCATTTCAGCAGGTGTAGGGGCTACCTTGATTCCGCAAGCTTCCAGTACGGCAATTTTTTCGCTAGCTGTACCTTTCCCTCCAGAAATGATAGCACCAGCATGCCCCATACGCTTGCCTGGAGGTGCAGTTGCTCCTCCAATGAAGCCTACAACTGGCTTGGTCATGTGTTCACGAATCCACTCTGCTGCTTCTTCCTCTGCAGTTCCACCGATCTCTCCGATCATAATAACTGCCTTCGTACCCGGATCTTCATTAAACAGCTTCAAAATATCAATAAACTCAGAGCCTTTAACCGGGTCTCCGCCAATACCTACAGCCGAAGATTGCCCAATTCCACGCGTGGTCAGCTGATGAACCGCCTCATAGGTTAGCGTTCCGCTACGCGAGACCACTCCTACATAACCAGGCATATGAATATAGCCAGGCATGATTCCAATCTTACACTCTCCAGGAGTGATAACACCCGGACAGTTTGGGCCGATCAACACTGTAGAACGACCTTCCATATAACGTGAGACTTTTACCATATCAAGCACAGGAATACCTTCGGTAATACAGATAACCAAATCCAACTCTGCATCTACAGCCTCCATGATGGAGTCTGCTGCGAAGGCTGGCGGTACATAAATCACACTAGCAGTTGCACCAGTAGCTGCCTTAGCAGCTGCGACTGTATCAAATACCGGAAGACTAACTTCACTGCCATTTTCAAGGGTGATATTAACTGTCGTTCCACCTTTACCCGGCGTTACTCCTCCAACCATCTGAGTTCCATAATCAAGCGCACCCTTAGTATGGAACAAGCCCGTTGCTCCCGTAATACCTTGCGTGATAACTTTCGTATTTTTATCTACAAGAATGCTCATGCCTTAAGTCACATCCCTACTTATATTGTCAAATACGATAACTGGCTTCAACTTCCGAGCCATTATTGCACAAGAGATACAATCTTACGGGCACCGTCCGCCATAGAATCAGCAGCTACAATGTTAAGTCCCGATCCTGCCAAGATTTGCTTACCCAATCCAACATTTGTTCCTTCAAGACGAACAACAAGCGGTTTAGTCAATCCCAATTGACTTGCCGCTTCCACAACACCGTTAGCAATAACGTCACAGCGCATAATACCGCCGAAAATATTAACGAAAATTCCATTTACCTTTTCATCAGATAGAATGATTTTAAAGGCTTCTGTAACTTTCTCGGTAGTTGCACCGCCCCCTACATCAAGGAAGTTGGCGGGTTCGCCTCCGTAATATTTAATTATATCCATCGTTGCCATCGCTAGGCCTGCACCGTTCACCATACAACCAATATTGCCATCAAGTGCAATATAGCTCAGGTCATACTTAGAGGCTTCGATTTCTTTCAAATCTTCTTCATCTAGATCCCGAAGCTCTTGAATATCTTTGTGGCGGAACAAGGCATTGGGGTCAAAATTCAATTTAGCATCTAGAGCCATCACATTCCCATCCGCAGTAACTACCAATGGGTTAATTTCGGCAATAGAGCAATCTTTATCCACAAAAGCTAGATATAGCGCTTGCATGAATTTAACAGTCTTGCCTACCAGTTCATTAGGAATAGAGATGCTGTAAGCTAATTTACGAGCTTGGAAAGTCTGCAAACCTACTGCCGGATCAATGATTTCTTTGAAAATCTTCTCCGGATGTGTAGCTGCAACCTCTTCAATCTCTGTGCCACCTTCTTCAGATGCCATCATAACCACTCGGCCAGTTCCTCTATCAACAACGATACCGATGTAATACTCTTTAACAATTTGACAGCCCTCTTCAATGAGCAGCCGTTTTACTACCTTACCCTCCGGACCAGTCTGGTGAGTAACTAAAGTCTTACCGAGAATTTCGGTTGCGTAAGTACGCACTTCATCGATATTCTTAGCAACCTTTACACCTCCAGCTTTACCTCGTCCACCTGCATGAATCTGAGCTTTAACTACAACAACCGGTGTACTCAGTGACTCTGCGGCTTCTACCGCTTCCTCCACTGTATAAGCTACTTTTCCATTCGGTACGGCCACACCGTACTTCTTAAGCACTTCTTTTCCCTGATACTCGTGGATATTCATAGCGGTAGCCTCCTAAAGTAGCGTGGTGACTTAACAGGCAGCCTGTTGTCATCTCGCCTTCCGTTTTGATTGCCGCGGGGTTAGGGATAGGCTGATGCTAAACATGCAGCACTATTCCGGAACCAACAGAAACTGCTCTACCACTCGTAAAAGAATGGCCTTATTTCTGTGAGAGACATTGAGTAAATCTATAAGACTAAGCTTATACTTACCTATATGCCATATAAAGGAACCCAGAATAGTGTAACATGTTTTTAAAACGCTTTCCTTAAATATATTCATGATTTGTACACATTTTTTCGCTTGATTTCATGCCGGAATGCGAACGATCGCACAGACTCCTGATTATACTTACTTTTTACTATCTTGAGTGTTCGCCTCATGAACACGATTTAACAAGCTTTTGAACTGCTCAAGCAGCTCTACAGTCTCATCGCCGGACATAGTCGTTTCTTCCATCATTTTCCCGGGAATACAAGCCGCGTTGCTTTGAAGTGCCCAGCCCTGTTCCGTTAGTGAAATCAGAACTTTTCGCTCATCTTGTGTCGAACGTTCACGCACGATCAACCCTGCAGCTTGTAGGCGTTTTAAAAGAGGTGTCAGCGTACCCGAATCCAAAAATAGCGCCTCACCAATTTCTTTAACCGTACATTGCTGCCGTTCCCATAACACAAGCATTACCAGATATTGCGAGTATGTTAAACCGATCTTATCCAAATAAGGTTGATACAGCTTTGTGATCTCACGAGAGCAAGCATAAATCGTAAAACAGAGTTGATTCTCAATTAACAGCTCAGGTGTAGTCGTCATCTTTTGCATATCTTCTTCATTCATTTTCATATCTTAATCACCTGCCTTATACCCTTATTTTATCATAATTCACTCATAACATCATGTTAATAGGAAAAAATAATTTGACATTATAGTTAATTGTGATAAATTAGATTTTACACAAACTAATTAGGAATTGGAGAGATACACAATGATGACGATCCAGCAAAAAATGTATGAAACCACTGTTAAAGCCGTAGGAGGAAGAAACGGTTTTATCGAATCAGAAAGCCCTAAGCTCAATCTTACAATCAGCACACCACGCGAAATGGGAGGTGCCGGTGGCGAAGGTACAAATCCTGAGCAATTATTTGCAGCTGGTTATTCCGCTTGTTTCGATAGTGCACTGAACATGGTTGCCCGACTCGGAAAAGTGAAAATTGAAGGTAGCGAAGTAACGGCCACAGTCAGCTTTGGTAAAGTTGAAGATGGAGGTTTTGGCATAGCAGTTAAACTTGATGTGCTAGTTAAAGGCGTTGACAGAGAAACCGCAACCTCTTTAGTAGAGGCTGCTCATGGCGCTTGTCCATACTCCCGCGCAACCCGCGGCAATATCGCTGTAGAATTGAATGTACTGTAAAGGAACTATAGAGAATTATTTTCTCAAACGAAGCCCTAACGGATACAGATGATTTTAAATTCAATACTTGTCCACTTTCGGATTTTTAATGGGCGCCATCGCAGCTATTTATAAGAAAAGACTATATTTGGGCCGTTTTTAAAAAAATAGTGTCTCTGGAGTCCGAAAGCACGCTCCAAAAGCTAAGAATGCCCATATCATGTCTTTCGGGTCCATAAGGTTCCAGAGACGTTAACAATTTTGCGGAGTGAAATCAATAACCCAAAAACAGAGCAGCAATTCGCCAATAACGGGAATCGCTGCTCTATTTAGTTTATTCTTCTGTCATCGCCTGCCGGTCTAAATTACGGTACTGCACAGCCTCCGCAAGATGCGCGGAAGTAATATCCGGTGCGCCTTCCAGATCAGCTATTGTACGGGATAGCTTAATAATTCGATCATGCGCTCGCATGCTTAAACCTAAATTCTCCAGAATGTCATACAGCAATTGGGCACCTTCACGGCTAAGACTTGCATATCTCCGAAGGGAAGCGCCGGAAAGTTCACTATTCCAAGAAATAGGCAAACGCTTAAACCGTTTAGCTTGTATCGTCTGTGCCGCCATCACCTCTGCATACATCTCAGCCGAAGATAGAACATGCCCTTGACGATCCCATTCCTTCGGGCGAGGAACATCCACCTGTAAATCAATACGATCCAATAAGGGTCCTGATATCTTTGCGCGATATTGAGCAATCCTAGCGGGGCTGCATGTACAATGTTGTTGAGAAAGATTACTCCCAAAATAACCGCAGCTACAGGGATTCATCGATGCGGCCAGCATGAATTTTGCAGGATAGGTAAAAGAAGCTCGAGCACGACTTATGGTAACAACCCCGTCTTCGAGCGGCTGGCGTAACACTTCAAGTACATTCCGAGAGAATTCGGGCAACTCATCTAAAAAGAGAATCCCTCGATGCGCAAGACTAACTTCTCCCGGCTTTGGAATGCCTCCACCCCCAATAAGGCCTGCGGCCGATATGGTATGATGCGGAGAGCGAAAAGGACGACTACGCAGTAAGCCGTTGTGGGCATCTTTTAAAGTTCCTGCTGCGCTAAATATTTTGGTTACCTCTAGTGCCTCACTCTCAGACAATATCGGAAGGATGCTTGGAAGGCGTTTAATCAGCATCGTCTTACCTGTACCGGGTGGACCGATGAGCAATATATTATGCATACCCGCTGCCGCAATGGTTAGGGCTCTTTTTACATGTTGTTGCCCTAGCACATCACTGTAATCATCCATCATCTCGTTCATTCCATATGAGGAGTCCTCAGAAGTACCGTAAACTGGGGTATATTTAAGATGTTCCAAAGAAAGGACAAGAACCGGAGGTCGGTCATTAGCATCTATCCCCTTGGTCACAGTTACAGGAAAAGGAAGAGATGATAAAGAAGGCATATCTTCGGAAACTCCCCCACTCCTTCGGTTCTGTTCGTCTTCACCTTTTGCTGAATTGGACAGTGTTTCTTCCGGGTTCGGTAATGCGCACAAATGGTCGATTGCATATATATTTATACCACTGATCAAAGCTGCCTCAGCAGCATTCCCTTCAGGAAGCAGTACAGCCTTAAATCCATTTTTGCGCGCTGCTTCCACCATTGGTAGAACACCTGATACTGGACGCAGACTACCGTCAAGCGCAAGCTCTCCAATAAAAAGCACCTCATTGGCTGAGGGCATTATCAGTTGACCACTAGTTATCAGTATCCCCAGGGCAATCGCAAGATCAAAAGCAGAGCCTTCTTTTCGTAAGTCGGCTGGTGCTAGATTTATCGTAATGCGCTGCTGGGGATAACGATAACCACAGTTCTTAATAGCGGCTCTTACTCGTTCTACTGCCTCACGAATCGCAGAATCAGGCAGACCAATGATATTCGTCTGTGGCAATCCATTCGCAAGATCAATTTCTACACCTATCATTACCCCTTCAATTCCATACAGACATGCACTATGCATTTTTCCATACATAAAAACACCTCATCTCCTGAAATACACCCCTGTTTGGGTGTCACATCTTCAAGAAAAAAGGTGCTTCCTTATTTTCCGGTAATAAATTTGCTTTTATATCTCATTATATATAGGGAATCTTTGCGTAATCAAGAATTATTAATAAACATCAAATTGCATAAATACGCATAAATAATTCCATAGACCCACATTAACCTTCTTCACTAACTATGACAGAGTCCCTAATCTGTTCAAAAGTCAACGGTTTATAGTTCCAATGCTCTACACAAATGTTAAAATAATTCTTTCCTTCATATTTTTGTCCGTGAATATGACCATGCACATTTACGTAAGGCATATGTTTATTCATATACATAGGCTCATGAGAGAGAAAAAAGAAATCCTTATAAATCAGCGGATATTCACTAACCTCGTCAAAGCCTGCTTCAAGCCACCAATCCCGACCGCGTCCCCGATCATGATTGCCGAGAATTAGAATCTTATAGCCCTGTAACCTCTCCACAATAGCATGTGTCGCTTCCTTATTAAGAAACGAAAAGTCTCCCAAATGAAACACTTTATCATCCGGATTTACTACCGAATTCCAACTCTCAATCATGGCTTCATTCATTTGCCCCACATCTATAAAGGGTCTGGATTCAAAATCAATAATCAACTTATGTCCAAAATGATGGTCGGATGTAAAAAAAACGTTAGCCATGTTCACCCTTCTTTCTTTTTTGATCATAGTTTGTATGATTATCTCCAGTCACGCCGCTTATGTGATCGTTTTTTATTATCGCTCTGGATCAGTTCAGCTAGAGGGGGTGTCTCTTCATTCTCAATGAGCCAGCCACGCATCTCTTTAATCGCTTCCACCTGTCCATTTCCTTTATCACGCCATGTAAGAAGCTCTATGACTTTTATAACAAGCGCTAAGAGACTGCTATTGCTGTTTTGTGATTTATCAGCACGGATTTTTTGAAATAGCGCCTCATTTTTCCAATCGATTAATATTTCCTCAGCTATAGTGGGCCGCATAACCGTGAAGTTCTTATTGCAATTTGCACAACAGACAACGGATACTGGCTCTGCGGTAAATTTCACTTCAATCTTCTGCTGGCAATATTGGCAAGCAAAACTAACCTGCATTTCAAAAGGTTTATTCTTCACTTAAACAGCCCTCCTCATGATGACATTAAAAAGTTACTCTAATGTTTACCCATTTCTTTTGAGAAATGACCCACTGTGCGGAGGCTATTGTAAAGACTTTTTTCATAAGAATGCTAGTGCCCATAATGAATGGCGTGAGAATATGGGGTGCAGCTTAAAAAGCCTCACGTATATGCCCCAAAGAAGCAATGCTTAAATCTTCATTCAGTAAAATGCTAATGACGTCAAAAGTTACTCTTCGATCATCATAACCTTTCATATGCAAATAAACCTGTGCTGTATTTCGCACTTGATGTATTTTTCGAGTATTCACAGATTCCTCCGGAGTCCCTTGATATAGCTCTCCACTACGACTGCGAACTTCAACAATAATAATACAGCCTTCGTTCTCCGCAATAATATCAAGTTCTCCGGTTCGACAACGCCAATTTCGTTCTAAGATCTTGTACCCACAAGTAGATAAGTACTGCACAGCCCCGTCTTCAGCAGCGGCTCCCTTCTGTTTGCGGTTGTAGCGTTCTCTTGTGTATGGCTCTTTCATTCCGGTCTCCGTTCACCGGCGGAACGGTCGCTCTGATACACAAAGCTGAGGATTTCAGCCACTAGCTGATAAAGTTCAGATGGAATCTGTTGATCTAGATCGAGCTTTGAAAGAACTTCTACGAGAGCTGCGTCCTCTTGGACAGCAACCCCACTCTCTTTAGCTTTTTGCAGAATCAGATCCGCTATCGCCCCTTGTCCTTTGGCAACAACGACAGGTGCCTCGCTTTGTCCTGGGCTATATTTGAGAGCGACCGCTTTTTTGAGCCCTTGTGAAATTGGAGGTACAGGCTCATTCTCGTTCATATACGGTAATCCACTCCTTTATAAGCATCAGGAACATAATCAACAAGCTTACTATGGGGATTGGCAAGTTCTGTAGATAGCTTTAGTTCTGGTAAAGGTTCAGTTCTTAATCCCGACAACTGATAACCAATAG
Organism: Paenibacillus sp. FSL R5-0914; assembly: GCF_038004525.1. Classification (NCBI taxonomy): domain Bacteria; kingdom Bacillati; phylum Bacillota; class Bacilli; order Caryophanales; family Paenibacillaceae; genus Paenibacillus; species Paenibacillus sp. FSL R5-0914. The sequence goes on along the minus strand of NZ_JBBORH010000001.1, from coordinate 3,498,872 downwards.
ATTCTACTGCCGTTTTAATGTCATCACGCCGCTGTTCCAGCAGCTCAAGCACCCAAGGATGATCATTATGCAGCTTAAGACTAACGATTCGATCAACAACCTGCACATCAACCAGTGTCTGGCCGATCTGCTTCATATCCAAATCAAACCAGAGCCTGCAATTGGCAGCATCTAATTCACCCTTGCGTCCCCGGCGCGACTGAATATGAACGGAAGCTGTCTCCTGCCCATCTGGACCTTGCAGCGGCAAGAACAAAGTTACTTGCGCGAAAGGAGCCGTTCGATCTGTATTGAGCAGCAGCTGTTGTCCTGTCAGCTGCTGCACTAGTCCGCTCGCGGCTTCTTTTACCGCTGGCGGTACCTCGCTGCTGCTCATGATCTGCAGCAGCACGCCCTTTAAGGTGTCGGTGGCTTGTTCGCCTCCGACACCCGCACTGCCAAGCGCGGCCGTACCTGTCGCCGCGCGGGCCGTCTCAGCGGCGGCTACTGCGACGCCGCGCACCGCCTGCTGCTCGTGCTCCGCACCGAGCAGCTTCAGCACCCGCCCCACCCACGACTCCGCGTCCGCGGGTGGGGCGGTGTCCGGCTGCACCGGCGAAGCCGTCGCAGCCGGGGCCTCCCCGCGCGGCGCAGTAGCCGCGGGGGCAGGGCTTGCTCCCGCCGCGTCAGCGGGCGGGACCATGGCGAGCTGCGGCAAGCTGCCGCGCAGCTCGGTGAGCACGCCCTGCAGCTTCGCAAGCAGGGCGGTACCACTTGCTGCGTGGGGCGCCGCACCAGCAGCAGTTCCTTCGGCGCTCACACTCGCGCCACCCGGCATAGCCCCGCTCTTATCCATCGAGGCAGCCCGACTCTTATCTGCCTGTATAGCACTATCCAATGCCCCATCCTTATTCAAATTCAAGGCATTACCCTGAATCTCAACTTCACTGGAACGGATAGGATTATTCACCGCACTATCAGCTTGAGCGCTTAACGCACTATTTAGAGCGCCGGATGTCATAGCAGGTGTTGATTTACCAGCCATAGGCTCTGTAACAATACCACCCTTGGAGATCTGAGCTCCTTCACCTGTCTCATCAACTACAACTGGCTTGCCAGTTCCAATCCCCGTTTCATTATCAGAAGCTATATTAAGAGTCACCTTGACTGGCGTACCTTGTTCAACCGGTTTCAGAGCACCTTCAGCTGCTCCTTCCGAAAGAGCGGTACTTCCGCTAGCGATAGTGCCTTCAGCAGTTTTAGTTGTAGCTTGTCCATTTCCTTTAGCTGCCAATTGTATAGGGTCAGCTTCTGTGACATCACTCTCTACAACACCCATGTTATTCCCACTTCCAGCACCTGCAGTTACCGAAGGTTCGAGTTTTCCAGTAATTGTACCCATTCCAGCTTTAGATTCTGCGGTTATTGTTTCTTCATTAGCAATTTGACCTGCCCATATAGTAATCTGATCTTCCAGTGCTGATAAAAGCTGATGCAGCTGCGGGCCAAATACAGCCTGCTGCAATCCTCTCACACTCTCAGCTGTAACGGGTAGTCCCCGCTTTACAGAAATGACAGCTGCGTCAAGCCACTCTGAAGCAGGCACACCAGCTGGTTTTGCACTCATTACCGCATCCAGCAAAGCCGCTGTCTCTTTTGTAAGTGGAACGCCTCCTGCTTGCATCGCTAGTACAATTTCTCGACCTGCTTTGGAATCAGCTAATCCGAGCGACTCCAAGGCCTCACCCATGCTTTGGGGAGTGACTAACGCCGTTTCACCGAGGGAGACCGGCTTCAATACGGGTAATCCACCTTCTCCGGGTGATCCAACCTGTAAATTCAAGGTTTCTCCAGGCAGTAATGGTGTTTCTAATTCTGCACGAACAGGTGTACCTTGGATTTGCACAACCGCTTCTTTGCCTGAATCCGATACAGAGAGAACAACACCACGAACAACTTGCCCTTCTTTTAACTCTAAAGACTTCGCTGCACCCGGTTTTTGTTCTCCAAGCAATCCACGGATCAATGTTCCGATATTCATACCGTTTCTCCTCCCTCCATTTTCTCTCTTCTTACTATATCGGTATTCATCCTACTTTTTTAAGCATTGCTTCTAGAATAACGTTTGCTGCTCCGCGAGAATCCGTCCAATAAAACTGCGCCGATGCATAGGTGTTGGACCTAGAGCCGTAATTTGTTCCCGGTGAAGCTTGGTCGCGTAACCTTTATGTATCGCAATCCCATAATCAGGGTATAATTCCTCCCACAGACCTTCACACAACCTGTCTCGTGTCACTTTAGCGATAATCGAAGCTGCTGCAATGGACTGACTATTAGCATCTCCTTTAATAATTGCCTGTTGTGGCAAAGGGAGGTCTACCTTTTCAGCATCGATCAGCATATAGTCAGGAGTGTGCTCTAGACTCTCAACCGCCTTTTTCATGGCCAGGCGTGAAGCTTGCTTAATATTAATCTCATCAATAACAGTAGAGTCTACATACCCCACACCCACGGCCAGCGCTTGCTCCATTATAATCTCGTATAAAGCATCTCTCTTTTTAGCTGTAAGTTTTTTGGAATCATTCACTCCATCAATAATAAGCCCCTCTGGCAAAATCACCGCTGCTGCGACGACGTCCCCAAACAAGCAACCTCTTCCTACTTCATCTACGCCTGCTATTCGGCGATAAGACTGTTCCCAGCCTTCTTTTTCATAGGCCAACATATCTAACGAACTCACTAATTTGTCACCGCCAATTATGAATTATTCTATGATCTATATAAGTCAGCTTATCATAGTAAAGCTTACATGGTCATCTTAAAATAGACGTTCCAATTTAATCCATTCCCATAAAATATCCCCACAAAGTGGGGCTTAGCTTGAGGCGTACTCAGGTACTTTGTCGAGGACCCAAAACATAAAAAAAGAGCCTCCGAAATTTCGGATGGCTCTTCCATACCTAGTCCATTAAACGCAGAATTCACACCATTTAAGGCGTTTCCAGCGTAAAGCGTCCAAGCTTACCTGCCCGTAGCTCATGCAACAAGGCCCGCGAAGCTTTTTCCAGATCTACACGTCCACCGCTAATTAGACAACCGCGTTTACGACCCACGGCTTCCATAACAGCTACGATCTCATCTGGATTCTCCAGATCCTCAGGAAGCTTCTCAATGCCAAAGCGTTCTTGAAATCTAGAGCCGTAGTCCTTCACCAAATATTTCACTGCATAAAAGGCGATGTCCTCAATATTCAGGATTTCTTCCTTTATTGCACCTGTTACCGCTAGGCGATAACCTACTTCTTGGTCCTCAAATCTCGGCCATAAAATACCTGGGGTATCCAGAAGCTCCAAGTTGCCGCCTGTCTTAATCCACTGTTGACCCTTGGTTACCCCTGGGCGGTCACCAGTAGCAGCAATACTCTTACCAGCCATCCGGTTAATGAGTGTTGATTTACCAACGTTAGGAATACCAACGATCAATGCACGCATCGCTCGCGGATTCATTCCTTTTGCAATCTGCCGGTCAATCTTTTCTTTTAGCAGCAGCTTGACTTGCTCTGGAATATCCTTTACACCTGTTCCAGTAGATGCATCAACAGGATAAGCAACATGCCCTTGTGCCTTGAAGTACGCCAGCCACTTCCGTGTAATTTCTGGATCTGCCAGATCCGCTTTGTTCAAAATAATCAATCTTGGCTTGTCCCGCAAAATATCGTCAATCATCGGATTGCGGCTGGAAAGCGGCAGACGGGAATCGAGCAATTCTATTACAACATCAATCAGCTTCAGCTTATCCTCGATTTGCCGCCTAGCCTTCGTCATATGACCAGGAAACCATTGAATGGCCATTGCCGTCACCTCCTTTGACTTCTGTCAACTTAATGGTTAATCAGTGAAATATCCTTTATCGGCCAGAAGATTAAATCTGCACGGCCTACAATATCCCCCAGAGGTACATAACCGATCATTCGGCTATCCGTACTATCCGAGCGATTATCCCCCATAACGAACACATGTCCTTCAGGTACAGTACCATCTGGGAACTCTTCATTAGGGAAATCTTTATTATTATACAGAGCGTTGATACTATGCTTTGCATCAATTGCATCTTGGATATAGGTCTCATTAACAACTTCCCCGTTAACTGTAACTACATCCCCTTCTACTTTCACAGTATCTCCAGCGACACCGATTACACGTTTAATAAAATCTCTACCCTCAGATGGCACGTGGAATACTATAACCTCGCCCCGCTGCGGAGATCTAATATCGTACAAAATCTCATTTACGATAACACGTTCACCAGTATGGAAATTAGGCTGCATGGAAGGTCCATCTACAATAAAAGGCTTGAACAAAAGCCAGCGAATCAGAAAAACCAACACTAAAGCAATCGCAATGGCCTTGACCCATTCCAAGACTTCATTTTTAGGTTTACGTGGGTTCTGCGCGCTTGATTCCAAAGTTTCACTTTGTTCCTGCTGCATAGTTCACCGTCCTCTCTTAATACTACTCTTACTATACAACACAAAAAAGCTCCTGCCAAAAACCCCTCCACAGATACTCCTTCAGGAGGCCTTTTCGGAGAAGCTGATCCCCAAGCGTATATGTCGCACGCATTGTATGCCAAGCTAAAACGCCCTCAGCGTCCTTTAAGGCGGGTAAGCGTTTATACGAGAAATATAAGAATAATGTATAACGTGAAACTGATGCTTTCTTATATTTTCATAAAATAATAAAACGAAAGGGGCTTGAATTCAAGCCCCTTTCCTTTGTCACTATTCTAGCGACGAATTTCTTTAATTCTCGCTGCTTTACCACGTAGTTCACGAAGATAATAAAGTTTAGCACGACGCACTTTACCACGACGAGCCACTTCGATTTTCTCGATTTTAGGCGAGTTGATTGGGAATGTTCTTTCCACACCAACACCGTAAGAAATTTTACGAACCGTAAAAGTCTCACTGATTCCACCGCCACGACGTTTGATTACAACGCCTTCGAACAACTGGATACGCTCACGAGTTCCCTCGATTACTTTTACATGCACCTTCAAAGTGTCACCCGGGCGAAAACTCGGGATATCTTTACGAAGTTGCTCTTGCGTAATAGCTTGTAGGATATTCATTAAGGACTTCCTCCTTCCGTACAGGTGTTCTTGCCTCTTCCGGAGAGATCTTTGCTCTCCCTCATTATCCGCAGCGGACCACCGTATTCCACACAACAGAGATAATAATACCATAAAGGACGGGCTAATACAACTTATTTTTTCTATTTAAAGCGGTAGCATATCTCTTTTTTTCGCCTTCGATTGGCAATCTTTACATAGACCAACCACAGTTCCATTATCTTGTGCATAGAAGACTAGCTTTCCATTCTTCTTCTTACAAGAAGAGCAAGGCTGCTCCCCTGGGCTCTGTTTGGCTTTACGATGACTATCCATTGAGATTACATTGCTCTGAGTGGTACGCGGATAATTTTTTGCAGTATTTATTTTCCGTTTCCAGACTAAAAAATATACGCCTGTCAAAACTACTAAGGCAAGCAAAATGGCTACATATTTCATTTGGCTCCCTCCACCCTTCAGGATTTATTAAAGAAAGAAAGTAAAAAGACCGCCCTGTTCTGCAAGTGAGGTAACGGTCTATATCTGTATACAATGTAGCCTTAGCACACCTATGCACTTCTATCCGAAAAAAGCGATTTCCAGTAGCTGCTGAAGGTTCTATATGAGGATTTCCGCGCCCTTTTAAATATGTACCCGTATCGTATTTATTCAGCGAGTGATCTTTCATTTATTTTAGCACAATTAAAAATCGAAGTGTAGTGAACACTTTTGAGACCTAGTCTTTGGTCCAGTATAATAACCCGCCTCCAGCCGTTTTTACAGATAAATTCCATAAGCTATACTTACAGAAGTACATAACGAAATCACATATGTCAGATCACATACACCCATATATGAGGAGGAGTTTTTTCAATGAGGAAAAGGAATAATAATAGTGTATTAGCAGCAGTAGCCGTATTATCTATCGTACTTTTGGCCGGTTGCACTGAATTACCAGGCAGACAATCTGCCAAAAATGAGGTTGAAAAGAGTATTTCTGAGAATGTGCACCAGAACATTGGTGAAGTTGTCAAGCAAGAGCTAGGAAAAGCAGCTGCAACTGTGCAGCAAGCCGTTGAGGAAACAGCTACTAAGGTAGTTGACGAAGTTAAAGCAGACAGCATTAGCAAAGAACTCTCCGTATCTCAAGCGATCGGTTCAGCATCCGTACTCAGCATGGACAATGCAGTAGGAGAAATAGAAGTTACAGCTGTTACAGGAGATCTGATCCATGTAAATGCAACGATCTCAGCCCACAACAGCTCTCTCCATGCGTCTGACCGTCAAAAGATTATAGATGATGCTGAAGTTTTAGTAGAGGTCAGTGGTGATACGTTGAAGGTGTCCACGCATTCCAAATCAAGTCCTAAAAAGGACTTATGGACATGGGCGCAAGACAAATATGGATATTCAGATTTTAGCATAAGCTATAATATAGAGCTCCCCGCCAGCATGAATAAATATAAAATCACAAATAACGTAGGTCAAATTCGTCTTCACAATCTAGAGGGGAATTATCAAATCGTCAGCAACGTTGGAGCGATCAATATTGAAAGAGCTAAAATCACTGGCAAATCCACTATAGAATCCGATACTGGCAGCATACGAATGGATATAGCAGGGATGAAGGATGATAGCAGCCTAAAAGCCAAAACAGAGGTCGGCAGCCTCAGTGCTGTCCTAGCCGATGGTATGAAATGCAGCTTAGAAGCCAATAGTGATCTCGGGCAAATCAAAGGTGTAGAAGGCGGAAAGACCGATATCAATGGGGGCGGCCCCTTATTGTCCCTAAGCTCAAATATAGGTGCAATTACAGTACAGTAATCAGCAGTAAACAGACCGTCCGGGATAATCGGGCGGTCTGTTTTTGGTTCCTAACGATTAGATTAATGCGATGGCTAGCAGAGTGAATAAACTTAAAGTTAAGATCTGATTTCCGGCAAAAGAATTTCCCCAAAAAGCAGAAGTATGCACAGAACCATTGTCAGTTCTTAAGTAAACATTGTATCTGTCTACATCTGTAATAACGCCTTCATGCTGTCTACCGTCTCTAGTCAGAATCCGCACCCTTCTATCCTTACAACGCAAACAATTATAATAAGCTTCCACTAGTGTACTCCTCCTTGTTCGTAATGATATAATCTATGTGTAGGAGTACAGGTCGGTAACGGCGAACTTACATAGGTCGGACTTTGGGTCAATATTTACTTTTTTCGATCCTTGTATCTTTCGTATTCCTCAAGGCTATAGATAATGTAAGACCTATCTACGGCTAGCAGTCCGCAATATCCCATCCATTCGAGGAGGCCAATCTCATGAATGTAGAAAGAAAACAGTTTATTAAAGAAGGCGTACTGCGTATCACCATTTTCGTTATTTTAGCTTCACTTACTTACACCGTTCGCAACTACGCATGGGCTGTTACTGTTCTCGTATGTGTTGCGCTGTACTCACTCCTTACAGGAGTACACAAAATCTTACGCAAAGAATAACATGTGCCTCCACGAACTTTTATAGCAAGCTAAAACGCCTACGGCGTCCTTTTAAGGACGGTAAGCGTTTGTGCGAGAATTATAAGAATAAAGTATATCGTGAAACTTATACTTTCTTATAATTTCAAAAATAACCACTTTTCGCTGAGATACTAGATCTCATCGGAAAGTGGTTATTTACAGTTTAACCGGAGTAATAGGATTCAAGCATTGTTACCTTCTAAAAGAATAAAACCATTAGCGACAGCGAACACAAAATTCACTGTATCTAATGGTTTTATTAAGCCTAACAATCAATCCCTAACATTCAATCCTATATGTTCACTCTTTAAATGGCGAATGGGAATTGCGATTTGTATAAAAATCGATAATATCATTCACGGTGCGGAGCGGCTCCGCTTCCTTGTGGATTGTGTCCACGTTAGGCTTGAATTCTTCATGCGTCTTCGTAGTCACTTCAGTTCATTCCCTTCAATAGTTAAGCTTGCTGCGTTATCAGCTGCATATATTAGTGCGGCACCTCTATTCATTACCCTAAAAAGAAGCTTTTAACGCACCAATACTCATATTATTTTGAAAACTATTATTTTATTTGTTCTCAGGTACACATAACAAAAACGCCTCCTCAACGTAAGATACGTTAAAAAGACGTCAAATATACCTGTTTCATTAAATTATCACTCCGGTTTGTCCACATTTCTTAGACGTTCCAGTGTCTTTTTGTCTTTCAATGTAAGTTCTGCAGTCTCAAGCAGGTCCGGTCTGCGTTCCAACGTGCGCAGCAGTGCTTGCTCTCTCCGCCATATGTCGATGTTAGCATGATGACCACTCAGCAAAATATCCGGTACCTTCCAGCCGCGAAACTCGGCAGGACGTGTGTAGTGTGGATATTCTAGCAGTCCAGTGCTGAACGAGTCAGATATCGCAGAGGTTTCATTTCCAAGTGCTCCTGGCTGAAGCCGGACTATGGAATCTATAACCGTCAACGCAGGCAGCTCTCCACCTGTTAGCACGTAATCACCCATTGAAAGTTCATCAGTTACCAGATGCTCACGAATCCGCTCATCATATCCCTCATAATGCCCACATATGAAGATTAGGTGCTGCTCTTGCGCCAGTTCCTCTGCAATCTTCTGATTGTAAGTTTTTCCTTGTGGGCACATAAGGATGATACGTGGTTTCACAGAAACCACTTCATCAGATCGATTGTGATCTTCCTCGTTCGGTGTAATACCAAGCACATGCTCGACTGCATTAAAAATCGGATCAGGCTTGAGCACCATACCCCCGCCACCGCCATACGGTGTATCATCCACACTATTATGCTTATTTCCCGAGAAATCACGGAAGTTCACAGCATTTAAGGAGACGATTCCTTTTTCACGTGCTTTACCAAGAATGCTTGTGCTGAATACGCCTTCGCACATTTCCGGAAAGAGCGTAAGCACATCAATTCTCATCATGGCAATAACCCTTCCATCAAATGGACAACAATTCGTTTGGCTTCTATATCCACATTCAGGACTACATCGTTGATTACAGGAATTAGAATGTCTTGTCCTTTTGCAGGCTTAACAACCCATACGTCATTCGCACCAGGCTGTAAGATTTCTGTAATCGTACCGAGAGGTTTGTTTTCATCTTCATCCGTGTATACCTCACAACCGACGATTTGGTGGAAGTAGTATTCGTTCTCAGGGAGGTCCACCAGATCATTACTCGGAACCTTCAGGAGGCTTCCTTTATATTTTTCCACTTCATTGATGTTCGTATACCCTTTGAGCTTAACGATGAACATACCCTTGTGCTCACGAGCGGATTCTACAGTTACTTCGAATTTAGAACTGCCATCTGCAGGGATCACCTGCAGCTTCTTACCTGCAGCAAAACGAACATCAGGGAAATCGGTATGGGATAGCACTTTAATCTCCCCACGAATACCATGCGTATTCACAAGTCTGCCTACGGTTAACTCTTCTGTCATACAACCCTCTCCTTTACGAGCTTCATCTAATCTATATTTGAACAAAAAGGAGCCGGGATATACTATCCCTAGCCCCTCATTGTACGCATCATTTAAGATAAAATATCTACAGTTACGCGTTTATCGCTCTTGACTGCTGCAGATGTGACTACTGTACGGAGCGCCTTAGCGATCCTTCCTTGTTTGCCAATGACCTTCCCAACATCATCAGGATGTACGGACAGTTCATAGACAATTAGGTGATCCTTCTCCACCGCTCGTACCGTCACATCTTCTGGATGATCCACTAAAGCCTTAGCAATTACTCCAACTAATTCTTCCATAGAGGACCCTCGCAATCAGTCATTATTTCTGTTGCTTAAGCTCATGAAACTTCTTCATTACGCCTGCTTTGGAAAGCAAGTTGCGTACTGTATCAGATGCTTGTGCACCTGTTTGAAGCCATTTAAGAGCTTTTTCCTCATCGATCTTAACTACTGCCGGTTGTTCAATCGGATTATAATAACCGATTTCCTCGATAAAACGACCGTCACGAGGGGACCGGGAATCGGAAACCACTACACGATAGAAAGGCGCTTTATGCGCTCCCATTCTTTTCAGACGAATACGTACTGCCACGAAAAATCACCTCCTTATAATAGTTTCGAGATATTAGAACAGCAAGATCATTTAAAAGGGAACTTCATACCTTTTCCACCTAGACCTTTAAGCTGCTTCATCGCATTCTTCTTAGAGGCTTTGCCGCCTCCGCCCATCATGCCTGAGAATTGCTTCATCATCTTACGCATCTCATCAAATTGCTTAATGAGGCGGTTGACCTCGGCAACCGAAGTTCCGCTACCAGCAGCAATACGCTTGCGGCGGTTATGGTTGATGATCTCGGGCTGACGCTTTTCCGTCTTAGTCATAGAATGAACTATGGCTTCAACGCGGCCCATTTGCTTGTCGTCAACCTTCAAATCCTTAATGCCCTTGGCTTTGTTCATGCCAGGCAGCATGTCAAGAATTTGATCGATCGGGCCAAGCTTCTTCACCTGATCCATTTGCTCAAGGAAATCATCAAACGTAAATTCTGCATTGCGCATCTTACGTTCCATTTCCTTAGCTTTATCAGTGTCAATGTTCGCTTGAGCTTTCTCAATCAGCGACAACATGTCACCCATACCCAAAATCCGCGAAGCCATACGTTCCGGATGGAACGGCTCCAATGCGTCAATCTTCTCACCTAGCGCAGCGAATTTGATCGGGCAACCAGTTACGGCTTTGACGGATAGTGCAGCACCACCGCGGCTATCGCCGTCAAGCTTCGTCAATACAACCCCTGTAAGCTCAAGCTGCTTATTAAAGCTCTCAGCTACGTTCACGGCATCTTGACCGGTCATTGCATCTACTACTAACAGAACTTCATCAGGATTTACAATGTTGTGAATCTGCTTCAGTTCTTCCATCAATTCTTCATCAATGTGCAGGCGGCCTGCAGTATCAATAATTACATAATCAAGTCCGTTATCCTTCGCATGTTGTACAGCTTGTCTGGCAATCTCTACCGGACTAGTCTGATCACCTAGCGAGAATACTGGAACTTTAATTTGTTCTCCAAGTACTTGAAGCTGTTTGATCGCAGCAGGGCGATAAATATCTGCCGCAACAAGCAATGGACGATGATTGCCCTTTTGTAACAGCTTCGCCAGCTTACCCGAAGTGGTTGTCTTACCCGCCCCTTGTAAACCCGCCATCATAATGACAGTTGGTGGCTTGTTCGACTTGGCCAGCTTCGCTTGGCTTCCGCCCATCAGCTCGGTTAGTTCCTTGTTAACGATGTCGATAATGACCATCCCAGGTGTAAAGCTGTCCATCACTTCTGTGCCAATAGACTTTTCTTTCACCTTAGCCACGAATTCTTTAACTACCTTGAAGTTAACGTCGGCTTCCAGAAGGGCCAACCGTACTTCGCGCATAGCTTCGTTTACGTCATCTTCGGATACTTTACCTTTACCGCGCAGCTTGCTGAACACATTCTGCAATCTTCCGGTTAAACCTTCAAACGCCATATGCAGTTTCTCCCTTCATGCTACTCTAACCTCTGCAAGCGATCCACGATCTCCGCGAACCGAAGTTTATATTGCTCAGGCAGCATCCCATTCTCCGGCAGTCTGCGCAGTTCTTCTAAATATTTGGTACGACTCTCATGCTTCACTAATAAACCAAGTTTTTCTTCATAATTTTCTAGGACTTGCTCCGCCCGTTTAATATGTTCATAAACGGCTTGGCGGCTGATTTCAAATTCAGCGGCAATCTCTCCCAAGGAAAAATCGTCGTGAAAATAATATTTAAGAAACGTTTGCTGCTTATCTGTAAGCAGTCGTTCATAAAAGGCAAAAAGCAGATTGATACGATTCGTTTTCTCGAGCCTATTCTCCTGACTCATTAAGGGCACTCCCTTCGTCAAGGAAAAACACTTTACACCTTCACAACGTCCCTTATGATACCTAAAAGAAAGAGAGATGTCAAGCATTTTTGCTTGTCATCTCTTTCTTTATTAAAAATCCCTTTTTCACGCAATAAATACGCTTGAAATTATTGGATCGGTAGTACATAAATCAATACGGCGAAGAAGTGTGTGACACTACCCGCAAGGACAAATACATGCCAAATCGCATGATGGTATGGAAACCCTCTCCATACATAAAAAACAGTACCTAATGTATAGAGTATACCTCCAGCCATCAGCAGGATCATTCCTCCGTCTGCTACAACAGCCGAAAGAGGGTTCCAAGCGATTACAATTAGCCAGCCCATTGCGATGTAGAATATGGTGGACATGAACAGAAACTTTTTAACAAAAAATGCCTTGAAGAAAACGCCGAACACTGCGATTCCCCAAATAACGCCGAACAAACTCCATCCAAGCGTTCCCCGAATGGCGACTAACAAAAAGGGGGTATACGTGCCAGCAATAAACAGATAAATAGCGGAATGATCGAAAAATTCGAACAAATCCTTCGCCTTACCCTCTTTGAGACTATGCACTAGTGTTGAATTCAGATACAGAAGCAGCATTGTCGTTCCATAGATGGAGAAGCTGACCACATGCCATGTCGTTCCTTTCAGACTTGCAAAAACAACAAGCAGAACAAGTGCAGCCACGCTTAATACCGTTCCAATCCCGTGCGTAATCGCATTCGCGACTTCTTCTCTCCGGCTGTAGGTGTGAGTATTTGCCATATCCATATCCTTCCGTCTAAGCTTTCTTTCTATTATACCACGCGTACCCTACTGGATTACAGTTTGTAAATCTCCGTATACTTCGCTTCTAAATAATCAGCTAAATAATCTGGACTCAGTGGTTCCCCCGTTACTTGCTCAATAATTTGTGAAGGCGTTAAGCTATTGCCGAAACGATAGATCTTATCGGTTAGCCACTCTTTAATAGGTAACAGGTTCCCTGCAGCAATTAACTCATCAAACTCCGGTAACTCTTTGCGAAGTGTATTCAGAATCTGTGCAGCGTACATATTACCTAAGGAGTAGGAAGCAAAGTATCCGAAATCCCCGCCAGACCAATGGACATCTTGCAGCACACCAAGTGCGTTAGATGGCGGAGTAATACCCAGATACTCTTGATACTTAGCATTCCATACTTGAGGCAAGTCTTTTACAGAAAGGCCTTCATTAAAAATAAGCTTCTCGATCTCATAACGCACGATAATGTGCAGATTGTATGTAAGCTCATCTGCTTCGATCCGGATAAATGAGTTCTCCACGCTGTTGATCGCCCGGTAGAAATCTTCCAACTCCACATTTGCAAGCTGTTCCGGGAATTGTTGTTGAAGATCCCCGTAATAACGTTGCCAGAAAGCCCGGCTGCGTCCGATCATGTTCTCCCATAGTCTCGACTGAGATTCATGAATCCCCATCGATGCACCTTGTGCCAGTGGTGTTCCAACAAAATCCTTGCTGATATTTTGCTCATAAAGCGCATGTCCACCTTCATGTAGTGAGCTGAATATGGCACTAGTCACATTATCAAGCAGATAAGCGGTTGTAATACGAACGTCGCCTGGATTCAATCCTGTTGCAAAAGGATGCACACTCTCATCTAAACGACCTGCGTCAAAATCGTAGCCCATTTGCTCTAAAATAAAGTTGCCGAACTTTTCCTGCTGTTCTTTAGGGAAGATCTGCTGTAAGAAGCTTGTGTCTGGTTTATTGGGCGAAGCAGCGATAGCTTCTACCAATGGTACCAAACGGCTGCGCAGGCGGCTGAATACTTCATCCACTTTTTCTACCGTAAGATCAGGCTCATACATATCAAGAAGCGTATCGTACCGCGTTCCTTTTACACCCCAATAATCGATAAATTCTTGCTTTAGAGCAACTATCTTGCTTAAGTAAGGTTCAAAAGTAGCAAAATCATCGTTCTCCTTGGCTTCTTCCCAGATGGTTTGGGAATGTGCGGACAGGACAGCGTACTCCTCAAATCTTTTGGAAGGGATGCTCTTGCTGCGCTCATATTCTTTACGGCAATCGGTAACGATCTTCTTCTGATCATGTGATAGCTGGGAAATCACTTCAGGACGGGTAAAAAATGCTGTAAAATCTCCCATCTCCTCCGAAATTCCGAGTCTGAACAGTTCTCCACTCAGCATCCCTATCGTACCCGAACGAACCTCCACTCCCTTACGTGGCGCACCGGTGCGTAAATCCCAGTGAAGTAATTCTATGGCCTCTGAATATCCACTTATTTTTGATAATAACTCGCTAAATTTCTCCCACTGTTCCTTCACTTGCTGTTCCATTTTATTACACCTGCTTTCTCTGTTTTGCCGACTCCTCTTGATGATACTTTTTTGAATGAGTATAATCAACTTCAGAGATTACATCTCTAATTTAAAATATTCAATGGGTTACATAAGAAGCAGATCTTGCTTCGCACAAAATTCAAAGGAGCGTGAACAGGCTATGATGATTCAAGTTACACCTCTCGCAGAAAGGAAGTTGAAGGAAAGGCTTGAAGATCGGCCAGGATTTTTCAAGCTCTTTTATGATACGGAAGGCTGCGGGTGTGACGGAATTAATGTATTACTGATTGTTTCAGAAGTGGAGGACGGCGATTCCAGGATGGAAAGTGATTCCCTTCCCTTTATCGTAAGCCGCCAGCAGGAAATCTTTTATGAGGACAAGATGCGTCTGGATGCCGAGGAAAGATTCTCTTCCTTTAAGCTAGACAGTGATTCACAGATTTACGGAAAAAACATTCTGGTAAGAGATATGCGTAATGTAAGTACAATTCAGTGATTTTAGGGAGGAAGAATAGCCATGAGCCATGTATCCGATATTATTAACTTTAATAAGAGTTTTGTAGAGAATAAAGAGTATGAAGCGTATTTAACAAGCCGCTATCCAGATAAAAAAATGTTGATTATCACTTGTATGGATACCCGTCTGGTTGAACTATTACCAAAAGCGATGAATTTTAAAAACGGTGATGTTAAAATCATCAAAAATGCCGGAGCGGTTATTTCTCAGCCTTTTGGTAGTGTTATGCGTAGTGTCATGGTTGCGTTATATGAACTTGACGCGGAGGAAGTTATCGTAGTTGGGCACTATGAATGCGGTATGGCTTCCCTCAATGCAGATCATATGATCAATTCCATAAAAGAACGCGGAGTATCCGAAGAGGTGCTAAACACGCTGGAGAATTCCGGGATCAAGCTTACCAAGTGGTTACGCGGGTTTGACAATATCCAAGAAGGGGTATCCCAAACTGTGAATCTGATCAATAAGCATCCATTACTACCCCCAAATGTACCAGTGCATGGCATGATCATCGATCCGGCTACCGGAGCGCTTGAGCTTGTCGTTGATGGGTATAAATGATTTAAGTAACTACCTTCTATCTGCTAATTGCGTGGATCCTGGATCCACGCTTTTTTTCTGATTAAAAAAGTATAAATTATGACAAGCATATACTTTCTTATATTTTAAATAAAAATTGAAACCTAGTAGGACTAGCTGCGTAATACTGAACATGCACATAAATTCATACTCACAGGAGGGTTTTCGTACTAAATGAAACCAATGAAACGCGTAATGATGATTGTAATGGCCTTTACTCTATTTTTCGCCGTAGCTACCCCGAACTTTGTGGATGCGAAGCGAGGTGGTGGCGGATTTAAATCCGGCACTCGCAGCTATTCAACAACTCCAAAAAAATCAACAACCGATAACGTAAGAAAAAGCGATAGCACTAAAAGCTCCACATCAGGATCTACTGCGAATACGAAACGGGGATTCTTCAGCGGTGGTGGCTTAATGAAAGGTATGATGATCGGTGGTTTGGCTGGGTTACTGTTCGGCGGAATGTTCGCCGGTATGGGTGCCTTCGGTAACATTCTAGGATTCGTCATTAATATGCTTGCTATCTATGTGCTCGTAATGCTGGTGATGTCCTTCTTCCGTCGCAGAAAAGAACGTCGTCGCTTAGAAGATCAAGGTGGGCGTTACTAATGTCAACAATGGTTCTAAGCATGGATGAGATCATCAATGCCCTCTGCCTACACATGGCTGAACGTAAAGCGGTTCGCCCTGAAGATGTTCAAGTAGAACTGAGCTGGGACGAAGACACCGGATACTCTGCTGAGGTTTGGGTACAGGGACGTAGTCAATATTTAGTTGAGTCCAACATGATCGAGGCGATCCTACGTTACATGCTTAGCGAATATGGCATTCGTGCATACCGCGAAGATGTAAGGCTAGACCTAGATGAGGAAATCACTGCAATTGTAACTACAGGAAACTAATAGTAAAAGGGACAACCCAAATGGTTGTCCCTTTTTTGTATGCATCTATTCATAGAAAAATTGCTTTACCGTTCCTACTCCGTCCGTCACATCAACTTCAGCGTACGCACCGTTAATCAGCGTAATTTGCGGTGGAATATGACCACAATCGATATCATACACAATAGGTACCTGGAGCTCCTCAGAAAGCTCTGCGTAGATGTCTTCGGCCATATAGTTCTCTACTGGTCGATTAGCAGGACTTCTGCCAAACATAATGCCAGAACAATTCTCAAACCAACCTGCGAGCTTCATCTGAACTAATGACCTACGTACATCAACCGTATTCAGTTCGCAGTTTTCCAAATACCATAGGATCGGTTCATTGTTAATCATTTGTTCTTGGAAATGCCGCAGATTGCCAAATGGTGTGCCAATCAGATGCCTTATTACATCTATACAGCCCCCTAGCAGACGCCCTTTCATAGTTACAGGACCAGAGGATACTGTCTTCCAACGGGTATCTTCTGTCAAGTGAAATACATAAGGCGTAGGAGCATCATGTTGCCATTCCCCCTGATATTTAAGCGATGAATGCTGGACAATAGAACCCCCTGCTTTCGTCTCTAGAACCGCTTCCCACATGGCTGTGGTATCATCTGAATACTCTCCTCTTAAATCAACAAGGTTAGTCCCGTGGGCCGTGGCAATCCCTGTTCTTAACGTAACTGCAAGCAACAGCACGCTTATATCTGAATAACCTAAGATCCATTTGTCCTTCATGGTATCAAAATCAATAAACTCAAGAACCTCAATTAACAGCTCCCCGCCCCAAGGCGGAATAAGGATATCAATATGCTCAGCGCTCATCATCTCGTTAAACTCCTGAGCACGAACTTTGGCCGGTGCCGATTTAGCCTTCTCTTGCGTCCATACCGTATCCCCGCAAATCATATTAAATCCTTTAGATTCCAAACGACTTGAAGCCAACTTAATTAACTGTGCATTTTGAGCGCCTACTCCAGATGAAGGTGCTGTCACCCCTATTGTCGCATTCTTGTTCAAAATCGGATATTTAATCATATGACACCTCCAGTATTACAGCAATTATATCAAGAGTACACATCAATTACACAAAAAAAGAACATGACTAGTCGCGTCAACGTACGATCGCAAAACCAGTACATGCTCTTATTCAATAGAATTCAACTTTAGAGTAAAGAAATAGCTAGCAGTTCGAACAACACAAGCGGCAAGATCACATTATTATTAGGAGGACCTGGGTAAGGACCCGGGCCGGGATACGGACCATGACCATGACCATGACCATGACCAGGACCCGGATGATACGGTTGGTAAGGGTTATAATATCCGCGCGGCATTTGCCCATTAACTGCAACGTTCAAATACAAATGTTTATTATCTACTCCGGCAATAGTGCCTTCATGCACTAAGCCATCTAAAGTCTGTACATTCACCCTATGGTTTAGGTAGGGCTTGCAAGATTGATGCAAGGAATCACGGACACCGTGCAGGTGCCGGATCACCGCAGGATCGGCCTGATAAATCACATTCTGCTCTTGCCCAGTGTTATATGTCGACATGGATGCTCTGACCTCCGTAAATGGATTTGCTCCATTCTATGCAGAAGCCTATATCACGGTGCCTATTTGAGAGATATCCTTATACTGGAAGGGCTACCTTCTCAACTTTCACATTTACCGAAACAAGGGACAAGCCCATCATATTCTCCACAGCATTACGCACATTTTTTTGCAGCATATAACAGACCTCTTGAATCACACATCCGTAATTAACAATAACCCGCAGGTCGATGGCAACGTCTACTTCCTTCACTTCTACAGACAATCCTTTTTTCACATTTTTACCGCCCAAACGTTTGGCCCAGTTGTCCGAAATATTACTTCCTGACATCCCGGCTATACCTGGCGTTTCCAGAACCACCTGTCCAACGATCGATGTGACTACATCATCTGAGATATGAATTAATCCTTGCTCCGTTCCTTCATTCATATAAACAACCTCCATATTTGTTAATTTAAGAGATATTAAAGGCTCTCCTCTACCTCTACTTCTACCTCTGACTCTGCCCTGTGGTTCTTAACAAACAAATTATACACTTTGGTCAAGAGGATTTTCACAATCATATACAATGGAATAATCAGCAATATCGCAATAATCCCGCCTATATCTCCACCAACCAACACTAAGATGATCGTTGTCAGCGGATGAATATCAAGCTTTTTCCCAAAAATGTAGGGAGCAATCAGATTATCCTGAATTTGCTGAGCTACAAGAACGATGATGATGGACCATACTGCAATGGACGGCGATTGGATGAATCCGATAATGAAAATTGGGATACTGGAGAGAATTGCACCAATGAAAGGTACAAAATTCATCACAACAGCAATCACTGTCAACAACAATGCATACTGTAGTCCAATAATAAGGAAACCAATATACATCAGAACACCAAGTGCCAGATTGACTAATACCCGACCAACAATGAATCCACTTAACGCACTGTCAATTTCACTCATCATTGTAGTCCCTTCTCCACGATACTTCTTTGGAAAGAAACTTACAATCTTACGACCAAATTTCCCACCTTCCTTAAGCATGTAAAACAACATAATAGGAAAGGTAAATAAAATAATCGCGAAATTTGAAACAAAGGAGAATAGTCCCGTTACGTAGTTCGAAATCAGATTAAATCCTTTATTCAAATATTCAGTCAATTGGGAAGCAAGATCCATATCTGCTGGGATAATAGAAGCCAAGAATCCACTGTCCTCGAGCCTCAATAACTGCTGATTCACGGCTGCGATCAGATTTGGCATATTATCGACAAAATTAATTAGCTGTGTTCGAAGTGAAGGCCATACTCCAATACTAAAACCAAACAAGAGCAATGCAATGACCACATATACGATGATGATCGCAACAGAGCGATTTAGTTTATATCTCTCCAAAGTATTGATTAGAGGTCGGAGTAAATAATAGAAAAATCCTGCCAACATTAAGGGCACGATAATAACATTAAACAAAGACAAGATTGGACTGAAAATAAAATTAACTTGTGAGCCTAAAAATACGATGCCTAACACCAAAAGGATCGCTATACAAACTCGAATGAATGTGTTCAGTTTAGCCATAGTTCTCTCCTATCTTCTATTTTCGGGTGTCTTTCATCTCGTTATTTGGGAATACGTATGGTGAATACCGTTGGTTCCTTCTTTCCGCGACTGAGATGAAGCGTTCCACCCATTTTCTCTGTATTTTTCATAGCAATGGATAAACCAAGACCCGTTCCACCTGTAGTTGACCGCGCTTTATCTCCTCGAACAAACGGATCAAAAAGCGTTGACCAAAGCTCTTCAGGAATGCCTACTCCGGTATCTGCAATTTCAATGGTAACCTCGCTCTCCGAGGGGATAACCTCCACTCGCAGATGAGTGCCTGGCGGGTTATAGGTCAAAGCATTGGAGATCAAATTATGAACTACGCTCGAGAGTAGCTCCGCATCGAAGCTTGCGAAGACTTCCTGTTCAGGAACATTCAGCTGCAGGATGAAGTTCTTTTGTTCAATCTCACCATAGGAGTCTGCAACGATTTCACGAATAAACTCGCCCAATTCATGACGCTCCATTCGTAGTAAAAAATCTGGGGAATCTATTTTAAGTAGCTCCACCATATTTTGAATCAGCTTGGTCACTTGCGAGGATTTATTATAGATATAGGTTAAATAACGTTTCTGGCGTTCTTCGTCCTCACCACGACCTTCAACCAACGCCTGTGCAAACCCCTGTATACTCGTAATGGGTGTCTTCAGATCATGAGAAAGATCAACCATCATGCGTTTCTTACTTTCTTCTGCTTGACGTTTTTCTTTCGTTGTCTTCTCAATTACGTCCGCCATATAATTAAAAGTCTCCCCAATTTGCGAAAATTCTTTCTCTGCATATAGCGAGATACGAGTATCATAATTTCCTTCAATCATCTGCTTCAAACCAAGCGTAATAATACGCAGCGGCTTCCTGATTCTTCGTGCCACCCAATAGCTGTACACGATAATAAGCAAGAGAACCATTCCAACTCCTAAAAAAACATAGTATGAAAGCGAGTGGTTGAAGTATTCAACTAATGGATCACTATTAATTGAAATGTCGATAACTTCTCTAGGGATTTTCAAAAGCAGCCACTCTGATTCATTCTCATTATTACGTGTAGTCAACGAGTAGAAGTACGCCTGATCTTCTCCGTTTTCCAGGTTATTTAAGAGCTGGTTGTCGGTATATTGTGTTACATCGTCCTTCTTATCTCCAACTACGTCGATGACCTTCTTGTCTTGACCCAAGATCTCAATCCACCCACCGCTACGCAGAAGCCGTTTGGTTTCTATCCCATGCTCCAGATTATCTCGATAGGCACTCGCTTCAACCTTCAAATCAGGATCAGCGATTTTATTTTTTTCGAACAAATGGGTCACATCAAGGTTAATGAACAAATAATAAACAATCACAAGAAAAAACAAAATGCAGATGAATAACAAAAAATCCAGCGTCAGCGATGATTGTAAAGGTCGTTGATCTCTATTGCTCCATAGGCGCTTCAATTTTGTATCCCAGCCCTCTAATAGTCTTTAAATAAACCGGCTTTTTGGAATCTTCCTCGATCTTTTCCCGGATATTACTGATATGTACCATGATACTATTATCTTCGTACACATAGAAATCTTCCCATACCGCCTCATATATTTTTTTTCGTGTAAAGACCCGACCCGGTTGTTTCATCATTAATTCCAGAATTTTGTACTCAGTAGAGGTAAGAACGACGGGCTCTCCTGAACGATAGAGCAGACACTGGCTTTGATCAAGCCTCAATTCTCCCAACACAATTTGTTCAGCTGCCTTTTCTTCAATAATCTGTGCGTCAAAATGATGTACCCGCCGCAGTAAAGCTCCTGCACGAGCTACAATTTCCAATGGATTAAACGGTTTAGAAATATAATCGTCGGCACCGAGTTCAAGTCCCAGTATTTTGTCGTAATGTTCGCTTTTTGCAGATAAAAACAACACCGGGAAATGATGGAACTCACGAATTTTCTTCAATAATTGCAGTCCATCTAAACCAGGCATCATAATATCAAGAATCGCTAAATCAATTTTTTGGTTCTGCACTTGCATTAACGCTTCGGTCCCACTGTTCGCTTCCACAATGTTGTACTCTTTCTCTAAATATAATCTCAACAATTCCACAATTTCTGCTTCATCATCTGCGATTAGAATTGTATACACAGTAATCACCCCATCTAACTATAATCTTCGATTATTAAACCCACCTAAACGCAATCTAAAGAATAGCTAAATTATTACATCCATCAAATTCTTATATTTAAATAAAAATCGCACACAGGAACTCGTCCCATGTACGATCGTATAATTCCAGAAATCTGAACATCTGCTGGCAAATATAAACGCCCTCGGAGTCCTATTAAAAAGCAACACCAATTCCACCTTCACCCGCATAGGTTCCCATTACAGGTCCCATACTTGAGAGTAAAACTTCTTTGAACGGGTGCTTTTGTAAGATGCGTTCTTTAATCTCAAGTGCAAGCTTCTCACAGTTACTGTGTACTATAGCGATAACAGCCTTCTCGTAGTCATGCTGCTTCTCATCCAAATGCGCAAGCAGCCGGTTTAATGCCTTTGTAAGACCCCGGGTCTTCTCCACTACCTCAACAGTACCCTCTTCGCTGATTTTAAGCAGTAGTTTGATATTTAGCACGGAAGCAACCGCTCCTGATATCCGGCTTAGACGTCCGCCCTTCATTACATTCTCAAGTGTATCCAGTGTAAAATATGCGCGAACTTCATCCATTTGCTGAAGCACCTTGTCCTTCAGTTCCTGCAGACTTGAACAAGTCTGTGACCACTTCGCCGCAAGGCCCACGATCAGCGACAACCCGCCAGAAAAGGTCTTGGAATCTATAACCTCTATCGCATTGGTGTGTCCTTCTTCTTGATACATTTCCATAGCGATCATAGCCGTCTGATAAGTGCTACTAATATTAGAGGACATACAAATGACCATAATGTCAGTACCTTCCTCTACTTGCCTGAATGTCTCAAGGAATTGGTTTGGACTTGGACTTGCCGTAGTAGGTAGCTCCTTGGATTCACTCATTTTAGCATAAAAGGTTTTCGTATCCGTATCCGCAGGCATTAACTCATGCCCAAAATGAACCGGTAGATGGACCACGGAAACATTATACTTCTCCATGTAGTCAAGGGGTAGGTCAGAACCGCTATCTGTTATGATCTTGATTGCCATAATATAAGTACTCTCCTTTCAATATCAGTACTATTATAGCTATCGCCAAATGAAATCTCCAGTAACCAATATAACTTGAAAAATCCTTCGATTTGTGCTTATGTCTTTCTTCCTTAACTTGTCCTAATATGATATGGTTTATGAATAAGCGTATAGAAATGGAGTGTATGTAT
Source organism: Paenibacillus sp. FSL R5-0914 (assembly GCF_038004525.1). Taxonomy (NCBI): domain Bacteria; kingdom Bacillati; phylum Bacillota; class Bacilli; order Caryophanales; family Paenibacillaceae; genus Paenibacillus; species Paenibacillus sp. FSL R5-0914. The sequence goes on along the minus strand of NZ_JBBORH010000001.1, from coordinate 3,475,996 downwards.
GAGTAAGGGAAGAGTATGGAACCGAGGCAAGCATGATGGAACAGGACTATCAAGGAAAAAAAGCGTGGATCAAGAAGTTACAACATCTACTCAAACAGAATCGACTGAAGCTTCAAATGAACCGTCAAATACCAGAATTGATACAGTTAAACCGATGAATCGTACGAACTGGGTAACTCGTCCTGCACGGGTTATCAATAAAGATTCCAAAAACAAACAATAACTATGACAAATAGGGTTTCAGAACTTGTCCCTGAGTTCTGAAACCCTATTTTTATATGTTCTTAAACGTAGGTAGTTTACATAATTACATCTGGACGCTTATACAAAACGAGTATGGCCGCTGCTATAAGGATCATCCCCATAAATGCGGGTGCGGCATGGCCAAGTGATACATAAATCTGACCTCCAATGATAGGCCCAATCATTCTTGCTAAAGCCTGAATAGATTGGCTACCTCCTTGAATCCTACCTTGTTCACTAGAATCGACAGACTTGGAAAGCATCCCGTTAAATGAAGGCCCAAAGATCGAATCCCCAAAGCCAAATATAAACATTCCAGCGATAAAAAGAGGATAGAATGAGAACAACGCAGATAACGCAATAAAACTGTAACCGATAATTTCCGAAGCCATTCCAAGAATTGCTATACGTTTATCACTAAGTTTCTTCAAAAGCTTTGGCATGATCAAACCTTGTGAAATGATGTCTTGGAGACCCATAATCGAAAACATAAGTCCGATTAGTGCAGGCTTCCAGCTGAAAGTATCCATCGTAAATTGAGAAAATACTGCCTGTAAAGATCCGTTAGGAATCCAGAGTAAAAACGCTGAGACTAGCAGCCTATTTAAGTTTTTCATAGAAAGTAAGTTTGCAAGCTGTGAAAATGGATTCAGTCTTACAAAGGTGATCTCTTTCAGTCTATTCTTCTTGGCAAGGCTCTCTGGCATAAAAAAGAATCCATAAACAACATTCAATAAAGTTATGATTGCTCCAAAATACAAGGGAACAGAATAACCAAACTTAGCAAGTAATCCGCCTATCGTTGGGCCAATGACGGTGCCTACACCTACAACTGCACTTACCCATCCGAAGTATTTGGTTCTCTGCTGCGAAGGAATGATGTCTGCAAAATATGCAAAGATCGTGCTTATGCTCCCGCCTGTTATCCCTTCGATTATACGTCCAGCAAATAGTACCCATAGAGCCCCTCCTATGCCAAAAACCAAGTACCCGACGGCGGAACCCAACAGGCATACTAAGAGTAATGGACGCCGGCCATATTTGTCGCTCAAAGCTCCAAGTACGGGGGCTGCAAAAAATACACAGACTGCATATACCGAGGTCAGCATCGTAACAACTATTGCTTGTTCTCCAGGACTGCTTGTATAAGGCTGCACTAAGAATGGGACGACAGGCATTATGATACTAAAGCCTATTCCGCAAAGAAACACAGAGATAAGACCGAATATTAAGGCGTGTTTATCTACGGATTGTCCTGTGTTCTGTTCATTGTGTGATTTAAATATGGACATTTATGTTCACTCCTTAAAGTTACTGTTTTGATTCCTAGGAAACATGTTTATCGTATCGCCGTTTCGTTTCCTTGTCAACAAAATAATAACAATAAAAATGCAGCCGTTCTCCATAGAGCGCCCGACTGCATGTGGTTTCATTTTCATTATTCAAATTTTATTCCGATTTAATATCTTTACCCTGTTTCTTTATTTCCGCATCCAAATGACTACTATACTTTTCCACGAAACTAAGCATACTATCAAATTGTTCCTCGGTTATCTGCGCAAAGACTGCTTTATCCCGCTCTTGAAACTCTTTGTGAAGGTTCTCATGGATTTTATAAATTACTTTTCCTTGCTCAGTAAGCCTAAAATAGATTTCTTTTTTGTTATCCGACTTCTGGTAGCTTTCGATCAGGCCTTTTTCTATGAGTTTCTTAGTTAATTTACTTATGGCACCGCGAGTCATAAAAAAGGACTCCGCAAGTTTTGTTACGTTGGAATCTACATTTTTTTCAATGTATTCAATACAATGTACTTCGGAAGATGTATAACCCTTAAGACTTGCCTCCATCTTATCTTTGTTAAGCCAAACCATCTTATTATATAGGTCCCTGACACCCATTAGGATCTGATCTTCTTTGTTCATGACCTGTCCTCCCACCCACTCTTGCATTAACAATATTATATCACATTATTTTTTTGTTTCTATTTCAACAATATTCAAAATAATTAATTCAGAATTGAACGAACAGTAAATAGGGTTTCGAAACGGAAATCATTCGTTTCAAAACCCTATTGCTCTATAGTCTGAAGCTACCTACAAAAGCAGCCTTTGCTAATCCTAACATTATGCACGAGTGGAGAGAATGAATCTCTCTAACGCTGCTGTATTCGTAATCCTATGATTACATTCTTGGCTCTCTATGCAAATATATTGGCCAATGGAGGAGTAATCATCCGGCGAAGATTTCGCAAGCCTGGTCTTGACCGTAAAGAAGGCGAGCTGTTGCTGCCGATTACAGAACAGGCAATACCCCTTCTTGTTCATTGGTGTCATTCTACCCTCAATACCGATAAACTGCCCTTCGAACGGATATACAATAAATAGTTTATTGGTAGCAATATCTATCCAGCTCAAATATGTCATATATCGAAAGTCGATTGCTGATAAATCAGGTACCTTCAGCTTCTTATTCTTAGGGAATAGCTTCTGAATCTGTTTGGGTGTAATCTGTGGATAAGGTTCTAAATAAGGCTCTAATCCACTAAGATACTTCTGAAAATCGTATGCAGTCTCAAAGGCAGATATTTGTTGCAGCAGCTGTTCCTGACTATCACTTAGTGTTGAAAAAGCTTCTACTACATTCAACGATGAACGATATCTTACCGTCTCCAAGACTCTTCGATCCGCTACAGTTCGCAGTGTTTTTAGAAGGATGTCTGTTTGTTTTTTAATAAAATTATATTGATGGTTTCTAATAAATGGTGTATTCATTGCTCTTCAGCCCCTTATTTGTTTTGAACAATCCATAAGGTGCAAAGCCCATTATTAGAAACGATAATATTTAGTTTGGGCGATCATCCATCCTATCGCACCTCACGCAAAGTATCGCCCTAATTTAGGCTTTGCGTGAGGAACTTCTAGCTAATGGGCAAACCAGCATTAGCACAGTACCACCTCCGATTACATTTACGAAAAAAGTATACCAGGAATATTTGGAATCGGCTAGACCATGTTGCCAACCTCTGCATCATCTCTGGAAGGTGCTTCACCAATGAGCTGCTTCAAAAGTTTCTTTCAATTCCTCAACCGTCGAGCAGGTAACATTCAACCGATTCAGAACATCCCATATTGCAGACATTGATGACTATCACTACCGGCAATCACAGGTACACCAAGCGTTTCAGCAAATGGTGTGATCAGGTTCTTATAAGTCTCTGCCCCCTGCATGTAAATATCCTTTGCATTGAAATCAAAAGCATCTAATCTCCGAAGCAGCTCCGGGTCCAGTTGATGTAATGGCGTAGAAGTTCGGAAGGGATGATTTTCCAAAGGTTATGTTCGTCGGCCATGTCCAGCACCTTGAAAGTAATAAAATCCCCCTCCTGCGTATGCTCATCCAGTAAAGCCCGAACTGCTAGAACATTCTCCTTAAGTCCGATCAGCAGGATATGACCTGTCTCGCGATATCCACCTCCATACCTGGAAACAGTTTAAGTCTGTTTACATCATAATACGGAGTGATTGCTAAAATAACCGCCTACTGTAAAAAATGCGAATGAATGACCATGGAAATCATGAATAATTTACCTCCTTTTACAAACACTACGAAACAAAAGGAGGCTGATGTTTCATGTGTCAACGTTTTTCTCTGGCGGCCGAACTACAAGACATTAGGGATCATTTTGAGATCAAACGGGTGATGTACTACTATAAAGACCGCTATAATATTAGTCCCACACAGGATATGCCTGTCGTATTACAGCAGGATGGTGAGCGAATTCTGGATGAGTTCCGCTGGGGATTCGTTCCTTATTGGGGTAAAGATGCGATCAATGCGGATCTCCGAAATGTGCATCAGAATCCAACCTATCGCAAGATGGTGGACAAGCAGCGCTGTATTATCCCTTGCAATGGATTTTACTATTGGAAAAAAGAAGGCAAGAAGACTTATCCAGTTCGGGTAGTCATGAATAATCGCAGTATGTTCGGAGTGGCTGGTCTATACGAAATTTGGCGGGATACGCGCGGGGAGCCTCTTCGTACCTGCTCTCTGGTCATGACAGATGCCAATCCACTGATTAGCGAATTTGAGAGCCGGATGCCGGCGATTTTGTCCCCACAGGATATCACTCGATGGCTTGATGAGGAGACAAATGATCTGGAAGCACTGAATCCGATTCTGCGGCCTTATTCAGCAGATGAAATGCAGGTGTACCCGGTCACACCAATGATTAACGACAACAGGAACGACTCGGCTGAATGTATTCGAGAAATGGATCTGAAGGGATCCTGGGTAAAGCCTTGAGATGATAGCAGAATTGGATTAGATGCTCTAAAAATGAAGCAGCGGTGCTAGGGCTGAGAATTAAAACCTTAGCACATCGCTGCTTTTATTGCTTATCATTTCTATTGGCTCTTCATCCAATTACATGCTCAAGAGTTCAGTTCGAATTTATATTGTTCAAGCTTTTCAAAAACACCATCCACCCATTCAGGATCATCCCATAACTTAGAATTGTTAAACTTTCTAACCGCAGGATGACCCGTTGTGATAGTATCTACACCATCCTTGTACAAAGTACAAATCAACAATTTCTAATGACTTATTTACAGATTGAACTAACAGTTTGCAAGTCATCCCAGACCAGCCCCTTCCTTCTCCACCTTCCCTATAAACTCATCCATCTCTTTCCTCGTTCTCAGAATAACAACCTCTTTACGTCCTTTAATCTGCTCAAGTTTCTTTATAGTGTTCACTCGACCTTTTTTTCTATAATTCCAAACCCATTTCACAAAATCCCAATCTAATTTTTCTGGGCATTCTTGATTCATATCCGGTCTGGATTTCTTGTGATATATAATTCGTCGTTTGATAATTCGGTAGATGCATAGAAGTCTAGGCATATCTAAGAAAATTATTAAATCGGCTTTGTTAATTCGGATATCCATCGTTCTTGAATAGTTACCATCCATGATCCAATGCTCTTCATTGATAAATTGTTCGACAATATTATTCCACTCTTCATTTGGTTTAGGAACCCAGTCGGCATTCCAGTAATAGGTATCCAAATGTACAACAGGGAGATCAAGTATGTAATGTAGTTTGCGAGACAAGGTAGATTTGCCCGATCCAGCAGATCCAATGACTAGTATTCGGTTCATAGGTTCTCCTTTCGCAAAAAAAACACTAACAGGACGTTAGTGCCTTCCAAGAGTTATTATTTTGAAATTTTTATAGCTTAAATCGATTTCAGAAAATCCTTAACAGCCTGCGTCTTCTTATCCCCGTTCTTCTCCAGTAGCATCAAAAATTCTTCAAGCTGGATCAGTAGTGGGCTGGCTTCAATCTGCTCTGGCCCCGCTTCTGACAATGTATTCTCGTATGCAATTGCCGCTTCTTCACTCATCACTTGCGTTATCTTATCAAAGAGCGGAGAGTTTTGGGTACCGTTAAACACATATTCTTTGGCTACGTTATAGGCTTCCTTAATAGCTATTGTACGGTTGGAAGACTTATAGGTTGACAAAAAATCTTCATATGCCATAGCCCGTTCTATGACCTTGTACCAGTTGATCAGCAAAGTTCCGTTCACAGCAGAGGGTTGCTCAGACTCAGTAGCCATCAGCTCGATATAGGCTTGCAAATCTTTGGAGACGTAAGGTTTGAACACTTTGAAGCTTTTGTATTGAATGATTGGATAAAAGCGTCCGCCACCCAATACAAGCTTATAGTCCATGGCAGTCAAGTCCTGTAGAACAACACGGGTCTGGGACTGCTTCACCTTGGATCGAGCCAGCACCATTGACATGCCTGGAGTATAAATATCTTTGATATCTTGTTGAATAGCAGGCGTATTCATTCGTTTGATTGCTGTAGGTAGATAAGCTTTCAGGGCATTTTCCAAATGTAAAACGGCTAAATTAGCCTCTGCTGGCGTCATCTCATCAATACGATTGACTAAGGTGGCTTGGGCCAGACTGAGAGATGAAGGTTTCTTCACTCTTTGCTCAAACAAACTAAAAGCAGAAGAAGACTTAACAACCGCTGCTTTTGACCGCTGTGGGACGGCAAATGAAATGGCAAGACCGATACTGGTCAAGAACAGGATTAAGCCGAGAGGGGCAGCAATGCTTTTCATAAAAATTGATCGTTCCATGGTACAGCTCCTTCCAGGGTAGACTGAGACAATGAATCGATCTTAAAAATATCATTAAATGGAAAATAATTCAATGATCATGTCAAAATCAAACATCACCATTATGCCGCTCTAGAATTATCCAAGCATAGCAGCTTGTCGTTTGTATTGATCCTCCAGTACTAAACAAGCCATAGCCTCTACGACAGGTACGATTCTCGGACAAATACATGGATCATGTCTGCCTTCGGTGCGAATCTCTTGTTCTTCCCCTTTGATGTTAGTCGTTTGCTGTGGCACAGAGATGGACGAAGTAGGCTTTACACTGATCCGAAATACGATTTCTTGTCCTGTGCTAATCCCCCCGATGATTCCTCCGGAATGATTAGTTAGAAAACCATCGCTATTCCTCGCATCATTATGCTCACTCCCCAGCATCGTTGCTGCTTCGAAGCCAGCTCCAAATTCTATCCCTTTAACAGCGCCAATGGAAAGCATAGCTTTCGCCAGTTCTGCATCCAATTTATCAAAGACCGGCTCTCCAAGACCCGGAACCACGCCACGAATACGGCATTCTACAATGCCACCACAGCTATCCCCAATCTCGGCTAACCCCTCAATTTTTTTAATCATTTTGTCAGCTGCAATTGGATCACAGGCACGGACAGCGTTTTGTTCAATCACACCCTCATCGAAGGATTCACATCTTATGCCTCCGATTTCTTGTGTGTATGCTACTACCTGTACGCCTCTTCTCTCTAACAACTTACGAGCTATCGCACCTCCAGCTACTCTTGCCGCAGTTTCTCTACCTGAAGCACGTCCGCTACCGCGATGATCCCGAATGCCGTATTTCTCTAAATAAGTAAAATCGGCATGGCCCGGACGAAAAGCGTCCTGGATCTCGCTGTACGCTTCTGGTCTCATATCGTGGTTTTGAAGAACTACAAAGAGCGGTGTACCTGTTGTTTTCCCCTCAAATACTCCAGATTGTATGTGGACAACATCATATTCTTTACGAGGAGTAGTCACTGAAGATTGGCCCGGTTTTCTCCGATCCATCTGTTTCTGTATATACGCTTCGTTAATCTCGACGCCTGGTGTTACACCATCCACTATGACCCCTACCGACACACCATGTGACTCACCGAAGGTTGTAATTTTGAACACTTCACCGAATGTATTTCCTGCCATTATATATGCACTCCTTATTTAGTATTGGACCTGTACGCCTAACGCTGACAAACGGTCAAAATAATCTGGACAGGTCTTTGAGACACAACCAGGGTCGTTAATCTGAATATTTTCAATCTTCAAGCCGATTAAAGAAAGCGCCATAGCCATCCGGTGATCGTCATGAGAATTTAGTAAAGCTGGGATTGGCTGATCCGGATATACCGTTAGACCATCCTCAAACTCTTCCACACGTATTCCGGTCTTACTTATTTCTTCACATATCGCGGCTATCCGATCACATTCATGATGTCTGATATGTGCGGCATCCTTTAGAGTGATTGGACCATCTGCAAAAATAGCCATAGCAGCCATTGTTAGTGTTTGATCCGACCACTTCTTCATACTCACTGTGTATCCACCCTTAAGCCGTGGGACACCTTGTACTTCAACAAAGTTCTCCCCACGAACAACGGTACAGCCCATTACCTCCAGAACGTCTAAGAACTCGATATCAGGTTGACTTGTATTGCTAGCATTGATCCCTTCAATTCGTACACGTCCTGCCGTAAGTGCAGCTACCGCCCAAAAGTAACAGCATGTGGATACATCAGGCTCTAAAGTGATCGTGTGACCTTGATACTTTCCTGCAGGAACCGTTATCGATTGACCGTCCTGAGATGCTTCTGGTTTTACACCAAAGGAGGCCATCATAGTAAGGGTCATCTCTACATAGTCTCTTTGCACAACTTCTCCATCAATATACACGGTTACCGGTTCTTTGGCATACGGTGCGGCTAGCAGTAATCCACTTATAAATTGACTTGAAGTGGAGCCGGGCAGGGTTGCCTTTCCTCCTTGCAGACCTTTTGCCTCTAATGTAAAAGGTAAACAACGGTCGGCTTGTTTATACTCAAATTGTGCACCCAGGGTTGTTAATGCATTGAGTAATGGCGCGAGTGGTCGCTCACAAAGCCGTTTACTTCCATTCATTGTCCAAGTGCCAGTCCCTGCCGCGAGTGCAGCCGGTAAGAATCTCGCAACCGTACCTGCCGCTCCTACATATAGCTCACCAGTCGGATTCGGCCAGTTGCCGCCACATCCATCCACAACAGCTGTCTCTTCTTCTATCACAACGGGAATCCCCAGTTTTTTTAATGATTCAATACACCAGTAAGAGTCATCACTTCTTAATATTCCCTTTATTTCTGAACGTCCATCAGCTAAAGCAGCGATTACCAAGGCCCGATTCGTCAGACTTTTGCTTCCTGATATGGTTATCGTCCCATTGATTACCGCTTTCGCTGGGCTAATCTTCACTATGTGTTTATCGCTATTCGTTGACCATGGAGAACGTGCTTCTAAGTCCGGTTGATTGGATTCCACTTCATCCACCCCTTTGAATTATTCCTCTAGCCTGATTATAATGAATGAAATGAAATAAATGAAATTGGATTTTTACCATAATGATATAGAGGTGATCTATACCACATGTTCAACTTGGAGTGGTATCGTATTTTCTGGCAAACGGCACGTCATCGAAATTTAACAAAAGCTGCAGGGGAACTACATATTACACAGCCTTCTGTGAGTTATGCCATTAAACAAATGGAAGAAGCCTTAGGGCTGAAGCTGTTTCACAGGCTGTCCAAAGGTGTAGAGCTTACAGAAGAAGGACGAGCGCTATTTGAATATGTGGAGCAATCCTTTTCCATGCTGGATTCTGCACAGAAGCATCTGGAGAGCTTGAAGCAGTTAAATGAGGGAGAAATACGAATCGGAGCCAGTGATTATCTGATCAAGCACCTTTTGTTGCCGCAGTTGAATACCTTTCATAGCACATACCCAGGTATACGAATTCGTCTCTCTCATGGGAAGACGCCAGACATCACTAAGCGTTTAAAAGATGGTGAGATCGACTGCGCCTTTGTCCATATGCCGCTTCACGATCCACTGCTAAATATACAGACGCTGGCTGTGTTAGAGGATTGTTTTGTAGTAGGTGAAGCCTATCAAGAATTAGCTAGTCGTTCACTAACCATGAGAGAAGTGTCAGAGCTGCCTTTAATCTTATTTTCTCAAGGGAGCAGCACTAGAGTATTTGTTGAACAATGGTTTGCGACTAAGGGATTATCGGTAATTCCAGATATTGAATTGGGGAGCATAGAACTGCTAGCAGAGTTCGCCAGATTAGGGTATGGGGCAGCTTTTATCAGCCGTTCTTTCGTGCAAGAGGATCTTCATAGTGGAAAGCTTCATGAGTTGAAGTTAGAAGATCCGCTTTTACCTCGCAGTATAGGTTTTGCAGTACGACGGGATCGAAAGCTGTCTATTGCGGCTGAGCAATTTGTTCAGATGATTGGGGCACGGCTATCTGAGGGTTTATAATTCTTTGACTAAAAAAGCAAAAAACACCGGGAATCCCGATGTTTAATTCATTCCTAAAGCTCCTTTAATTTGCGGGATAGATAAACCGTTTGTTTTCATCTCTTTGATCCAAAGAATGCGTGCGACGGTTTTCTCTCTTTTATATCTGCGTGTTAAATTCTCCTCGGCCTGTTCAAAGGGAAGCATGCCTTCTTCTGTGTAATGTTTGAGTGTACTATAACGAGAGTTTGTGATTCTTACCAATTCACCTATAGATACATACTCTGAAGCCAAAATATTCTCCATGGAGCGTTGTCTAGACATTGATTACCAACTCCTTTACAGCGGGCGCTTCGGAACAAGACGCACACCTTGGATTGGCACTTTCATCATTACAAAATGCGGGATCGCATCGTATAACAAATTATCAATTTTAAGGGTCGCAATCGATCCTCTCTCCATCACCTTAACTTCATGTCCATAGGACAATAATCTTGTAATAACTGCGTCTAGTCTTTGATTAGAATTATCAAACCAAGACTCTGTTTCTATAAAGACAGCTCGCGATGGCTCTAGGGCAGGGAATAAAAGATTGATGCTACTACCGATAAAAGTCTTCGCAAACTTTGTCTTCAATTCTAAAAAGCGTTTGATTCCCAGCTCAATTCCATGGCGAATTTGTATTGGAAGCAATGCCTTTGCCCATAAATTACTTTGGTATAGATCATGTAGTTTGATATTTACCTTTTCTATTTCATTTAGCGAGAAGAAATCATGCATGCATCCACATTCACGAAGCAGCCACAGCATACAAATGACCTCATCCGTTACTGAACCCTCTTCCAAAATCTCTGCGCGAATGTTCTCTGTAATGCTTGTGTACGCCTCCATATTACTGCGATACGCTCTAACTTCAACTTCGGCAGTATCAAAATACATGTCGCTCCCTAACAGACTTGGGATATCTTCAAGCAAATCCATTGCTTTAAGATAATCTGAAATCGCGGTCTCGAACTTTTTTAATTGTTTGTTAGACAGCATGGAGGCCTTTTTTACCCACCAATTAAGATCACCCTTCACTTCAGCATGTTTGTGAAGCAAGGGCTGTAGAACCGTTTCTCTATAAAGTGCTGAATGAGCTTGATCAAATCCTTCCTTGGGCAAAGTTAACTTGTTCTCTGATTGCGTAAAACATCCCTCTAAGTAAAGCTCCAATATAACCGCTGCTGCCATACAGCGTAAAGACACTTTCTTGACAGTAGTCATATGAAGACTTCTCTGTGCATTAAGCGCGATCACTGAAAAACTCGGTGCTAATTTTAAATCCATCATAACCATCCACCCCTATCCATAAATTCGTATTTACTGGATGATATTTATTCCGTATGGTGAGCGTTTTGATTTACTTACTACTTACTACTTACTACTTATCACTTACAATACTCTACATTTACATTATTTTCAAGCGTTCTTGAATAAATTAAATAAAACCCCAACTTGTAATCGGAGACTACTAAAAGAACGGACAATCATATCCTTTTTAGCAAAAAAAGCCAGATCGTCAAGCAATTACGCACATTGCTTGACGACCTGGCTTTTAATTTAAAAATAAACCAACATTTTCTTTTTATGTATGTTTTTAAGTCATTAATATTTAGCACTGCGGTACAAAGTTATTTTTTTTTCATATTATAAAATAAGACCCGCAGTGAAAGGAATTTACACTCATGGAATATTTGAATATGCTTGCTAAATTAGGTGTTGGAAATGCTCATCCTGGAGGGTTTACTGCAACTTTAAAGCAATTTGAACAATATCCACTACCACCTGCTTCCCGAATCCTTGAAGTTGGTTGTGGCACTGGCAGAACATCTTGTTATTTAGCTGCACAAGGTCATGATGTAATAGGTATAGATATTCACCCAGATATGATCTCAAAAGCAAAAATACGGGCTGAAAAAGAGAAATCTATAATTCAATTCTTAGTAGGTGACGCAAGTTCGCTTCCTTTTCCTAACGAGTCATTTGATGTGATTCTTGTTGAGTCTGTATCCATTTTCACTGATACAGAAAAGGCATTCTCGGAATATTATAGGGTTCTGCGGACTGGAGGCAAGCTTTTTGACAGAGAAATGATTCAATATAAACCTATGTCTACAGAAATTAATCAAATGATTAGTACATTTTATCATGTAAAGAATCTATGGGACTTTAATAAATGGTCAGCATTAGTAAACACTATGGGATTTTATCATTCACAGATAGATGGTCCCTTCTTGTTCCCTAAATCAAGTGAGGATCTTACAGAGCATCCAGACCATTATCAACAAATGGACACTGATTCCTTTCTTGACCACACGATTTGGGAAGTGATCAGTAAGTACAACAGTATAATGGACCGTTATCATGAATACATCGGATTTATTCTCGTTATTGGAACGAAATAAAGGATTGGCATGTCCATCAACATTTGCAAAAAAAAGAACAATAGCCTTGGAACAGTGGCTATTGTTCTTTCTGATAGCCTGCTATTATACAAAGAAACAAGCAGATAATATAATTACCAATAAGATATAAAGAACCAAAATTTCTCCAGTAGAAGTAAATCTGCCTCCAACTCCACAGCTCATTGATTATCCCTCCCTTTTACTTCCTAAAATATAATATGCGCCACTATTCTAAAAGTATGGACTATCACCTAAATAACATGAGCTGACGGATTTTAAATTCCTACTCACGCCGGAAATAATTACGAATTGGTCCTTTGTTATATCCTCCATTAACTTCTGTTATGCGGTAAAAAAACTGATTTTGGTATTGAGCGAAAAAAACAGCACAAAATATCATGCACTGCTTCCCTTTCCACCTTAAACTGTAGAAAAAAGGAGGGAACAGGATGTTAACGATTTCCGTTCATACACTGGATTTGAAAGGAACAAGCTATGAAATTGGGTATAAGCTAGGCAATATTATTTCAGAAAATACAGCACATAAGATTGCTTACACTCGTAAACTCGAAGGCTTTGGTTTAACAGAATATAAAGACGGTGCTATTTACGGAGGTCGCTGGCATCGAAGTGGATTCTTTTGAAGGACTTCCTGCAAAATTTGTACAAAAGGTAATTCCAGAGGGGCGTTACGCCGTATTCACTCACACTGGTACACTGCGCACGCTTCCCCAAACGTTCCATTATATTTGGGGAACGTGGTTCCTTAACACGAAAGAGGAAATGGACGAGCGTGAGGATTTTGAGCTATACGATCAACGATATTTAGGATATGATCATCCTGATTCCAAAGTAGATCTGTACATTCCGATCAAATAAAAATCATGACCCCCTAGAGAATTATTGGATGATAGCGCGGCTTAGACCAAACTGCAAAAGCCCAAGCGTTGAATACGCCTGGGCTTCTATTTATAGGTAAATGTGGTCTTCAGACATTATTAGTGAATCAACAACACACAGCACTCCACATGCCTAATATCCCTATACTGTCATTGGATTGAATTCATTAACTCGTAGAAATATTTAGGTTCCTGAGTTTTATTAAGTCTATACCAAGCGTCTAATGTTTTTGGAGAAAATACATCTAGCGCTTTTAAAACATGAACAGAAAATTCTAATGGAGCTACTCCGGATGCGGTGATCAATTTCCCATCGGTGACAGCAGATTCCACTTTGTAATATTCTTCGCCCGTGTAAGAATGGCAAATCATTTTAAGGTAGGCCAAATCATTGCTTGTGTGCCAACGTGAATCTAACAATCCTGCTTGAGCAAGTCCTAAGGTAGCACCGCAAATTGCTCCAACTACTATCCCTTCCTTTAAACACATCTCGGCAATTTTTAATATGGGCACGTGAATAGCTTCTGTCCATGTATTTCCACCAGGTAAAATCAGTGCATCTACGCTTTTAATGCTGCACTCATCCACTTTAATGTCAGGCATTATTTTCAATCCGCCCATTGTAGTTACTGGAGTCTTTTCTATCCCAACGGTGACTATTTTTGCTGGAGCCAGCCCCTGTCTGAAGTGTCTTCCAGAGTTCAGTTCGGCGGCTAAATAACCTATTTCCCAATCGGACATGGTATCAAACACATAAAGATATACTGTATTATTCATTTCTAAGTGCTCCTCATAAAGTTTATTAGGTAACAGCAACCATTCATCTTTAATGAGTGGTTATCATTATAATAAAACAACTTCACTGACATCTGCTGTCAGTGAAGTTGTTAAACTTGATAATATTCCATTAACTCTGAAGCAACCGCCACAAGTTTATTCTTTAGATTCTGTGGCTCTAAAACTTGAATGGATTTCCCATAGGGAAGAATTATATACGGAACATATGTATACAGTGATTCTTCCTCAAGTAAAAAAATTGCTTGCGTTGATGTCCGCTCCTGCAAATGATGCTCCAAAAACCAATGTATGCATAAATCATCCAACGCCTCTGCCCTGCCACCAATAATTAAAGAAATTAATTCGGATTTACCTACTACATCTGGTAACAGATTTTTCATAAAAAAAGTACGCGCTGAAAAATCATTGGGACGCCTAAATGAGAATGGCGTGCGTGTGATGTTCAGAATTCGTTCTACCCGAAAGCTGCGGATCTCATTCCGCAGGTGGCAAAATGCAATTGTGTACCACTTATTGTTCCAATTAACCACACCATAGGGGTCTATTACCCTATTTGGGGACTGCTCTTCATGACTGTTACGATAAGAAATTTCTACAGACCATTCATTTGCTACAGCGTGCTCCAATTCCTGCAATACCGGCTGAACAGCGGGGTATCCCTTGCGGTTTATTACTTCAAATCCGGCTAAATGATGGCTTAGTATACTTTCCTGCTCCTGATTCGAATACATTTTCAACTTAGATGTTGCATTCTCTAATGCCTCACTCAAAGGATATCCGGCTTCTTTTGCAAATAGGGCAGCATGAAGCAGTGTCTTTTTTTCATCAATACTAAATAGCAGAGGAGATTTGATAAAATTGTGCAGCAAGCTATACCCGCCATTGTGCCCTGTGTCGGATATGATAGGGACACCACTGGCACATAATGCATCAATATACCGATAAACTGTTCTTATATTCATCTCTAACTTTTCCGATATCTGCTTTGCAGTCAATTTCTCTCCCGAATTCAACATCCATAGAATTTTTAGCATATTATCATTTTTTGGCATAACATAACCCTCACTTTGATTACCACTAAACTTAACTTCTAACAAGCACTTTAAGTGATTTGTTGGCTAATCCACTGTATTCCTTTATTCTGATCCTAGTAGTGTTGTTACACTCCTGAATTCCTTGTTATTAGTAATCAACTCCGTTAGTGTTACCGGAGTGCTCACTTCCCCGCATCTCCATAACTGTTCTAACGGCGATTTTTTTCAAATCCTCTTTTCATTTCAATAAATGCCTCAGCTTATCTGGGTTCCTAACAAAGTATAAGTTGCGAATCGAATTTCTCTCGACATGCATTAGCGCAACAGTTACGATGCCATCTCCTGAACGGACAACGAGTCCTGTTTGGCCATTTATATCCCTCATTTCTACATGCACGCCTCCTTCGTAATGAGGAGCCTTACGAGTTAAGCCGAGAAGGAAACGGGAGACGAGATCGCGCGATTCAATAGGATGGACGGCGGCGAAGGCTTTACCCCCTCCATCTGAGACCAACACGACATCTTTAGCGAGCATGGATACAACCCTATCCACGTTACCCTGTTCGAGAGCCGCTAGGAGTCGACGGACCCACTCTTCGCTTGCAGCTTCGGGATTGACTGGTTCATCGGGGGTAATCCCCATTTTTCCTCTCGCACGGCTGATCAGCTTGCGGCAATTCGCTTCGCTTTTGCCAACGAGCTCAGCAATATTAGCATATTCAAAGCCGAGCGCCTCACGAAGCACGAACACTGCTCGTTCCGTAAGGGACAGCCTTTCAAGCAAGACGAGCATAGCATAAGACAGCAGCTCGCCTTGAACAACCGATTCAAACGATTCATCATTCGGAGTAAGAAGGGGCTCAGGAAGCCATTGCCCGAAATACTGTTCCCGCCGCTTACGCGCCGAATTGAATAAATCCCGACAGCGATTAGTTACCATTTTGCACAAATATGCTTTAGGTTCAACCAATCGATCCAGCTTTACATCATACAACTTCAGGAATACGTCCTGCACAGCGTCCTCCGCATCGGAGACCGATCCAGTCAGTTGGTAGGCAAGCGTAAAAAGCAGCCCTTTATAATGCTCATATAACTCTTGCATCTTAAAATTCCACCCTTTTCCACTAACCCTCTGGTTACATTATTTTAACAGACTTGCCGAATCCCATGTGAATTTCCTTATTCGCCAACCCAGCTTTCCTGTAAAAATAATATCTAACCCCCATTGATGTGTCCATACCATTCCCTGCTCCGGACCTAAGGCAAAACAAAAAAAGTCAATAAATTCCCTATGCATGGGTGCCGGACGCCCTGCAATATCCGCCGATAAAATCTTTCCAAGCCTTGCTGCTTGGGCGGTCGCTTCCTTACACGTCTTCCCGTCCACCCGTCCGGTAGCAGGGTCTACGATTCGCGCGCAGTCGCCGATACTGTATACACCCTGGGCCCCTTGAACCCGATAACTTGCATCTACGATCACGTATCCTTCCGGAGTGATCGGTAACCCGATGCTTTGCAGCATTGGGTTGGGTAACAGCCCCAGCGTCCAGACACATAGGCCAGCGGACATCGTCTCGCCGTTAGATAAGGTTAGCACTCCCTCTTTCTCCTGTAATACCCTACTTCCATGTAAGGTAGTTACTCCGCAAGCGTCAAGTGAACGTTCCAGTTTAAGGCCTACTTTTGCCGGGCCTTCTGGGAAAAGTCTCTTATTCGCGTTAAATAAATTTATCCTTACAGCATTCGGGTCAAGTCCCAATGATACCGCATCATTACGAAAAAAATAAGCTAGTTCGGCAGATATCTCGATGCCGCTTATGCCCGCTCCAACAACGGCAATGGTCATTAATCTCTGACGTTCTTTCGAGCTTTTTTCCTTTACAGCTTTCTTTATATTCGCGCGCCATGCCTCTCGGATCTTCCACGCAGCGTCTAAACTCGCTAATGCCATACCTCCTTGATCAGGGTCGGGTTGCCGCACGACGCTGCCCACCGCCAAAACGAGGAAGTCATATTTTATCGAATTCTTATTTCCTACAGCATCCTGACAAAGTAGCCTTCTTTCCCCTGATTCGATTTTCGTTACAGTAGCCTGAACGAATTCAACCCCCTCGGGAAATAACCTAGTCAGAGGGATAGTAATCTCTTCATCTCCGACCGCGGGCTTAAAAAGCAATACTTTGCGAAAGTGATAAGTGTTCTTATCGATTAAAATAAGTCGGAGTGTTCGTTTACTTGCTTGCCCCTTAAATGTTTTCCGAATCGCTTTAACTGCATTAATACCTGCATATCCTCCGCCAATAACGATGCATGTCAATTCTTTCATTGCAACCACTCCTTATTCCGTCTGCATATAAAACGAGATAAGGAGTCGTTTTGTGACAACAACGATATTTCGATGACTGCCGATTATCTGTACTTGAAAAAGTTATCATCGCAAAAAACATTTGTTATTCAAAGTAATCTCAACAGAAGGGATACATCCTTCTTCAATTGCAATCCCAATCAAAGTGGATACTATACTTTTGGTACATGAATTAATCCGTTGAAAGTTATCTCTTAACTGCATACTCGAGGTTTTCAATCTTCGTTATCATGGTTATCTTACTATAAAATGGAATTTCATCTGGTTTACAAATTGATTAAAACAAAAAATCACATCAATGGATAGCAAAAAGACTTGCTCGAGGTATCAATACCTTCGAGCAAGTCTTTTCATCTTAAATTATATAGAAACTAATGCCTTATATAAAAACATACTCCCCGTCACCGATCTGAACCGTCTTCCCTTTCAGCGCTAACGAATCCGTTTCAAAAAACACCTGTTTGAACTGGTTCTCGTCCCCATGTACGAAAGCAAAAGACTTATCTCCAATCGTAAGGATAAAAGTACCTTCCTCTGACTCTGTTACAGGCAATCCGAATATCGATCCCCAGTGTTTAGCGGTAGCTGCAGGATCGGAGACATGGAATACAGAGCGCACGATTTCAACATGACCTGCAGGATGAGGCTGGATGACTCCAGACGATGATAATCTTTCTAACCTCTCTGCATCTATCCCGCTCCATTGAATGATGAACGGATAGACTAGGCCTTGAAAGTCACCACCGATAGTCATCATGCGCCACTCGATTAATCTTCCCTCGTTATCTAGACGCTTCCCATCGATGATTGGAGATAGTGATAAACCCGCTGCCTTAAGGGAATCCGCTACTTCTTCAATATCATCTGTCCGGATGACTACTCTGCTCAAGACTTCATGCTCCGGCAGAAGTTTTACAGCGTCTTTCACCACTAGATTATGTTCAGTTGCCTTTGCCAACTCAAGATTCTCAATGCCCAGAAATTCTAGATAGGTTAGCCCGAAATAACTTAATGCGTTATAGGTTCCCCAATCTTTATGAGAACCTCCCTTAAAAGCAACCAAATCATGAGCTCTAAAGATTTCAACCGGTTTAGACAGATCATTGACGTAGTGTACTAAGTGATCCCATTTCACTGTTGCCATGATTACTTCACTCCTAGCTCAGTAGTACGCTTCACAGCTGCCAGAACACTTCTTTGCAGACCTGCTGCGAAATCACTGTTATTTAATTCGTACAAGCCATGCATCCCAACTCCGCCAGGTGAATTATTAATATCTAGCAGTTGTCTTGGATGCAGCCCTGTCTGCTGCAGCATAGCTACCGATCCCATCATATTCTCCAGTGCAACATTCCAGGCTTGCTCACGCGGCAATCCGGCAAGCACACCTGCATCTACAAAAGACTCAATGAAATAATAAATATAGTTGGGGCCAGCCACACCAAATCCAGTGAAAATATCCATTAATGTCTCATCCAGATATTGCACTTTACCAAATCCGAGTAAGAAATGCTCCACTTGATCACGGCTAGCGTAAGCATTTAATGCTACACCGCTATATCCGTAGCCTGTATCCGTCAATGTATTTGGAATGACACGGATAATGGACCTCTCAGCTCCAAAATAACCAGCTAATTGGACATTCGTCACACCTGCCACAATCGATACGATGACTGCGGTAGGTGAAGCGAATTGTTGTACGATTTGTCCAAGTGTAGTTAAATCATCCTGTGGACGCACCGCAACGACAATCAGATCTGCAGTAGATAGGCTTTGCTCCTGTGAGCTCTTCGTATCTATTCCGTATTTGGTACTCAAAAACTGAAGACGAGCTTCATTAATGTCAGATATACTAATTTGATCTACCGACAGGGTGTTGTTGGATATACATGCGCGAATGATCGCTTCCGCCATCTGTCCTCCACCAATAAAATGAATCTTTTCTTGTGTCACTTGCGTTCACTTCCTTACTTAATTGTTGTCCCATGCTTCAGGCAGAATGAAACCATCATATTTCTCTATTCCACGAATATATTCTTCGAACTCTTTAGATTCATAAGCTGCTTTCAAGTCTTTCGCCCACTGTGTATTTTCATACTTTTTATTAACCGATACGATAATTCTGTGTTCCATAGGCGTATTTTCGATTTTCAAGGCATCCGTAATCTTTCTGTCTGAATTAGCAATATAATTCCCGTTTACAACGCCGTAATCAACATCTTGCAGTGAAACTAGGATTTGAGCAGGGTCCAATATTTTAATATCAATGTTATATTTATCCGGTTCCATGCTGTTGATGTTAAAATCAGCTACGCCTGCGCCATCTTTAATCTTGATCCAACCCAATTCTTCCAGGATACGCAGTGCACGCTCTTGGTTCACCGGATCATTCGGAACAGCTACGGTTGTACCATCTTTAACATCGTCAAGTGTAGTATGATTTACGGAATAAAGACCTTGTGGTGCACCAGGCGCATAAGCAATTCCTACCATGTCTGCTTTGATTTCTTTGTTGATTGCCTCCATGTATGCTGTGCTTTGGAAGATACTTGCGTCAATGGAGCCTTCCTTCATCGCAGGATTGACCTGCATGTTTTGCGAAAAGGACTTAATTTCAACGCTATAGCCTTGTTTCTCTAGGATCGGAAGGATCGATTGGCGGAATTGCTCCTCATAGGTTCCCACACCAAATCCAATGGTAAGCTTCTTCTTATCTCCAGAATTATCGGATTGACTATTCCCGCAAGCCGTCAACACCGCTAGAACCCCTATCATCAACACTACTATCAACTTTTTCATAACTTCATCTCCTATTCAAATATAGATTGTTTTAGTTGTGCTAACGCCTCATCCGTCACATTAAGTGGGATAGCGCAATTTGGAGAAAGAATAAAAGGCTGGTCTTTCATTAATGTCAGTGCTTCTTTAGCCTGCTGCTTAATTTGTGCGATATCGTTTACAGCGAACAGCCCATGATCGACGCCACCTACTTTAGTAGCTTTAAGATCCGCCTCTAAACCAGGGTTCCCCTCGGCTACAGTATCCCAGCTGATCCCATCAATTCGATAATCATTAAATTTCTCAGGCTGGGCATAAGCCCCACAAGTATGAAGAATGTTTTTGCCGTAGCTTGCAGCTTCTAAGACAATAGAGTCATAAGGTCTGGAGAACTCGTCAAACATGGCTTCATCAAATAATCCTGGGTGAGCGGTGCCTGTCACAGCGTAGAACAAACCGTCAGAACCCACTTGCTGCAGCTCTTGTACATAATCGGCTAAGGTTAATGAAATCGCATGTAACGCATGGTGCGCTGCCGCACGATGCTCCTTAAATAACGACTCCAAAGTTACCGGATGCTCAATGCCAAACACTGTTTTTGTAACATAAGCAGAACGTCCTACAATAAATAGCAATACAGTCAATGGAGAGAATACCGTTTGGATTAGTGGGGTATCAGGTAGTCCTTGACGAATTTTTCTAACACTCTCTAAGTGTTCTGCCAAGGAAGCTGTATGCACCGCCTTTTTAACTTCGATATCCCATAGATTAACCGCTGATGGAATTGCTGTTGTTTGCTGCCTTGGAAATACAGTCTGATAATCCGTAAAATCATATTGATTGCCCCAAGCTTCCGCCAAATAAGTTGCTCTAGGATTGATCTTGACCCAGTCCCAATCATATTGTTTCGTAAAAGAAATCGTAGTTTGCGCTAAATCATCTGCAGTTTGTTCTTTGTCGATAAAATGCCGCCAACCACTTACAATTGGGCGATCTGCCTTTTCTCCAGATAATATCGCTTTAAATCGATCTTGCTTGCTCCATTCACTCATCTGCCAAACTCCCTCCCGGAATATGTAATGACTAATAACGGCGAATTTTTCTTGCTAGCGTGTTGCCTAAAGATTGAATGCCTTGCACTAAAATAATGAGAATAACAACAGTGGCTACCACGACAACCGTATCAAAACGTTGGTACCCATATACAATCGCCAAGTCGCCGACACCGCCGCCCCCTACCGTTCCAGCCATTGCAGTTGCACCGATCAACCCGATCGTCGCCGTTGTCAAAGACAGAATTAATGATCCAACCGCCTCTGGCAACAAAAAGTACCAAATCACTTGAAATGGCGTAGCCCCCATCGCTTCAGCAGCTTCAAGAATTCCCGGGTTTACTTCAAGCAAGGAGTTCTCTACCAAACGTCCAATATAAGGTGCGATATAGATAATTAAAGGTACGATCGCTGCGCTTGTCCCAATCGAAGTATGAACAATCAAACGAGTGAAAGGTACAATCGCTACAAGTAAAATAATAAAAGGCAGAGAGCGTATAATGTTGATGATCGGATTTAGTACGGCGTAAAGTGCTTTGTTCTCCAAAACCCCACCAGGACGAGTGATTACAAGCAATATCCCAAAGGGTATCCCTATCAAAGAGCCAACAAACAAGGAGACGCCAACCATCTGAATCGTTTCAATAATCGCCTGCAGAAATTGATCACCTGTTAATGTGGTCGAAAACATTAGATTCTACCTCCTCTACACCGACTCCATGACGTTTTAAGAAAGAAAACGCATTGTTAATCTCAGCTGTATCTCCACTGCATTGAATAATTACTGTACCCAGTGTCGTTTCCTGAATCTCGGTCGTGTTCGCAAATAAAATATTGACCTTCATATCGAAGGATCGAATCATCTCGAACAGGATAGGCTCAGAGGCGCTTTCTCCAACAAAATTAAGTTTATAAAGGACACTTCCGGGTTCTGTTTTGATGGATTTTTGGACGCTTGGCGTAATGCTATTTTGAATAACCGTCTTCACAAAATTCTGTGTCGTCTTATGCTTCGGACTACCGAATACATCTAGAACGCTTCCTTGCTCAATAATTCGGCCCTCTTCCATCACCGCCACCTTGTTGCAAATCTCTTGAATGACAGACATTTCATGTGTAATGATCATCACAGTAATGTTGTACTCTGCATTGATTTTTTTTAATAGCTGTAAAATAGAATGTGTTGTCTGTGGATCTAAGGCAGAAGTCGCTTCATCACATAATAGGATGGATGGATTCGAGGCAAGCGCTCTGGCAATCCCGACCCGCTGCTTCTGTCCACCTGACAATTCACTAGGGTAACTCCCTGCTTTGTCACTTAATCCAACAAACTCTAGCAACTCTTGTACACGCTGGCGGATTTCATTCTTATTCTTTTTTAAGAGAACTAGAGGAATCGCTACATTATCAAATACTTTTTTAGATTCTAATAGATTAAAATGTTGAAAAATCATGCCGATATTCTTCTTAGCCGCCCGTAACTCTTTATCGTTATACGTTCCTAAATCACGCCCAGCAACGAAGACCTGTCCTTCTGTAGGTCTTTCCAAATAATTGACTAAACGAATTAATGTACTTTTCCCCGCACCACTATAGCCGATAACGCCAAAGATATCGCCTTTATCGACCTTTAAATCGATCCCTTTAAGCGCATCAATCGTGATTCCTTTCCGAGTGAACGTTTTGGAAACCTGTTTTAGTTCAATCATATACATTCCTCTCAATCATCTTTAGGATTTAGGTCTAGGAGATTAATTAAGCTTTGACTTGTAGCTTCACCAGCGCTTGTTCTGCCAATAAAGCGAAGTACTTCGCAGCGGGTAAAATCGCAGCTTCATCCACATCGAACTGAGGGTGATGTAAAGCATAGGCTGGGCCTGATCCTATATTTACAAAAGCACCCGGTATCTGTTGTAAATAAAAAGAGAAATCTTCTCCTCCCATTTGCGGAGGGATATCATGTACTATATATCCGGCATCTGAAGCGACCTCTTTGGTAAAGTCAGCCCATTCGCCATGATTAATCGTTGCTGGTGGTCCTGGATACCAATGTAGCTTAGCCTCTGCTCCAGCAGCTGCAGCAATCCCTTCAATAATTCGAGTCATTTGGACTGGAATTTGGTGACGGATCTCTTCATTGTAAGTTCGCACCGTACCTTCTAATTCCACTTTTTCCGGCAGGACATTCCATGTGAAGCCCCCATTAATTCTGGTGACACTTAACACCACCGGTTCTGTAGTACTGTTTTGGCGGCTTACGATGGTTTGTAGCGAGGTAATGATCTGAGCCGCAGTGACTATGGAATCCACACCTTTTTCAGGATAAGCAGCATGAGCGCCGACACCTTTTATCGTAATTTCAAACCGATCAACACCTGCTGTTAAAGCTCCTGTTCTTGTTCCAAAAGCTCCTGTAGGCAGGTCTGGTGAATTATGTAAACCGAATATAGCTTCAACACCCTTGAGTCCTCCTGATGCTAAGACACTCTCCGCTCCATGCCCTGTTTCTTCTGCTGGTTGGAACAATACTCTAACCTTGCCAGGCAATTCACTTTCACGTGCCTTTAACAATAAGGCAGCTCCTAGAATCGTAGCCGTGTGAAAATCGTGCCCACAAGCATGCATTTTTCCAGGAATCTCAGAAGCAAAAGGTAATCCGGTCTGTTCCTCTATCGGAAGTGCATCAATATCACAGCGAATAGCTACAACAGGTCCATTACCTTGTCCGATCTCTGCGATAAGTCCGGTTTGTAAAGGAAGGTCTAGAATATGAATATTGGCATGGGTCAGCCATTCCCGTAATTTCTCTGTGGTCTTAAATTCTTCATAAGCTAATTCAGGCTCTCTATGTAGGTTTCTACGAACATCAATTAATTGATTCGCTAATGCTTGATCAACCTCATTAAGTATATTCATAGTAAAGTGCTCCCCTTTCTTTATGCTTCCAACTTTTCTTCAATACCTTTAATCCGGTCAAGTGCAGTAGCTAGACTGCTTAAAATATGATCTCGCATTGCTTTTTCAGCGCCATCTTCATTGTGGTCAGCGATCATTTGCAAGATAAGATCATGTTCTTCATCCGCCTGTGTATTCCAATCTCCATGCATGGAGACGAATCGACAATAGCGAAGGGAATGATCTCTTAATTGATTCAGAACTTTCTCGAATGTTTTTAGTTCACTGATTTCTGATAAATAATCATGGAACTCAAATCCATAGGTTACAAAATTCTGATTGTCGCCAAGTTGGAAGGAGTGTTTCATTTTTGTAATCATCGTCGTTAAATTAACAATATCGTTCTCTGTAGCATGCTTAGCTGCATTTCTTGCGATATAGCCTTCAAGCATGCTGCGAATTTGGAATATTTCTTCAACCTCTTTGAGTGTCACAGAAGCCACCCGCAGTCTTCCATTTGGCTGTCGAATGAGAAAATCCTCGTTCTCCAATCTCTGTATTGCCTCTCTTAGTGGAGTACGACTAACCCCTAGTAACGCTGCCAAATTTTCTTCATGTACAGGTTGATTCGGCTCTAATTCACTATCAATAATTTTTTGTTTTAATGCATCATAGGTATTATCCTTTGACAACCTCCGTGATCGTATCGCCATATTTATGTAGCTCCTCATCGATAATCTGTCGGGCAAGAGCCTCAACAATATATTTGTATAATTGTATACAATTATTAGTTTTGAATTGATTCGTTCAATCTTTTTTTATACTATATTCCAATTAATCCACCTAGTCAAGTAGGATTTAGAGGAATAATGTATTTATCTTCAATATCAAAAAAAACTCTACAACCACAAGGGTCGTAGAGCTTTTTTTGATGATTTTTTAGAAATTGAATTAAATTAAAATTTAATAATCCCTGAAGTATGAAGCAATACCAAGAACACCAGAATCGGCGCAACATACCGGAGCATAAATAACCAAACGCGGAACCAACCTGCCTTAAGCCCAGCCGCTTCTGCTGCCCCTTTCCAGAAATAACCGGCAAAGATGGTAACCAACAGACCGCCTAGTGGCAACATAATGTTAGAAGTTACAAAATCCACCCAATCGAACAACGCTTTGCCGCCAAACGATAGCTCAGGGACCATTCCCAGTGACATCGCCGAAGGAATACTGAGGAGGAAACATACTAATGACAAAATCCAAACTGAACGTTTCCGGCTCCAATTCCAGCGCTCCATCGCGAAAGATACAGGCACCTCAAGCAGAGATACGGCAGAAGTTAAAGCGGCAATCGCCAGCAAGATAAAGAACAAACCACCAAAGAATGCACCAAATGGCATTGCTGAGAAAGCTGCTGGCAAAGCAATGAAAATTAGCGAAGGACCTTGATCAGGAGCAATGCCAAATGAGAATGTCGTCGGAAAAATAATCAATCCTGCGATAAACGCATATAACAAATCTCCTGCCCCGACTGCGAGTGCAGCAGTTCCTAGCGATTGTTTTTTATCCACATAAGAGCCGTAAGTCAGGAGAATTCCCATCCCAAGCGACAATGAAAAGAAAGCATGTCCCAATGCGACTAGCGCAGATTCCGCCGTCAGCACCGAAAAGTCTGGTTTTAGGAAAAAGGCTACTCCTTCGTTTGCACCTGGTAAGGTAACCGCACGAATCATCAATACAATTAGGAGAACAACCAGACCAGGAATCAATACCTTATTAAATTTCTCGATCCCGCCTGATACTCCAAGAATAACAACACCCGCCGTTATAAGGATTGCTATCCCCTGCCAAACAATTGGCATAGGTCCAGATATAAAGGAGCTGAATTCACCTGCATAATTACTGGAACTGAACAATTGTCCATTGAAGGCAATCATTGCGTAGTTCAACGTCCATCCTGCAACAATGATATAAAAGGAAAGAATTAAAAATGGTGCAAGGACTTGCAGAAATCCGACTGCCATCCAGTTCTTCCCGCCTCCGGCTCGTACAAATGCAGTAGCCGCGCTTCCACGTCCGCTACGACCGATGGCCAACTCTGCCAACAATACGGGTAAACCGATCAACACTAAACATACAATGAAAAGAAGGAAGAAAGCCGCTCCCCCATTTTCCCCAGTGATATAAGGAAATTTCCACATGTTCCCCAGTCCTACTGAGCTCCCGATAGCTGCGAAAATAAAGCCGGCGGAAGAGAACCGCTCCTTCTTCTCTGTGAGAAGATTTTTTTCACCTTTAAATTGATTCATTCTTATGCCCCGTTTTCTTTTTTTCTTTTTTAGACCTCATTATAGCCTATGTTAGCTTGATCGTCATATGAAAATTTTCTGAATATTTTTATTGTTTTCAATAATTATCCAGTTTAGCCATGAAATCCATCTAAATAAAAAAAGAGCTACGGTTCTAGTCTTGGACTAGAACCGTAGCTCCTTCTTCAAACTCTTTTTCTAAAAAGAGATTATTCTTTTACAGCACCTACCACAATCCCAGTTACAAAGAAACGTTGCAGGAAAGGATAAACCAATAGAATTGGCAAAGCACTTATAAAAATCTGCGAGGCCCGGATGGTTCGTTGTGATAAATTAGCAACGGCTGCCGGATCAAGCTTAGACATATCTGCTTGAACGATAATCGTCTGCATAAACGTCGCTAGCGGAAGCTTGTCTGCATCTCTGATATAAATAATACCGTCAAAATAAGCGTTCCAGTGTCCTACCATAAGGAATAGAGAGACGGTTGCAATAACAGGTAAGGAGACCGGTAAATATATTTTCACAAAGGTCTGAAAGTGTCCTGCCCCATCAATAAAAGCTGCTTCCTCAAGATCTTTAGGTACGGTACGGAAGAAATTCAGAAGTAAAATGATGTTAAATACAGCAACTAATCCAGGAAGAATAAGTGCCATCAATGAATTCATAAGACCAAGCTTCAGAATTAGAATGTAACCCGGTATCAGACCACCGCTGAACAGCATGGTGACAACAAAATACCAAAGATAGACGTTTCTAGCACGAAAGACTCTTGTTTCCTTAGACAGCGCATAAGCTGCAACCGTATTCACCACCAGCGCAAGTCCTGTTCCGAGTATTGTCCGTTCCACAGACACCCACAAGGAATTAAGGAAATTGACATTATTAAACGTCTTTGCATAGGCTTCAAAGGTAAAGCCAATCGGCCAGAATGTGACTAATCCAGCATTAGCAGGTGCGGATGCACTAAGAGATACCATGAGTAAGTGGTACAAAGGTAGCAGGCAGAGCACGGAAAGGATAGTCAAGCACACATTATTGATTATACTGAATATTCGATATGGAATTGTTTTATGGTACATCAGTTGTCATCCTTTCTAGAAAATTCTGTACCCTGCAAATCTATAAGCAAGTCGGTAAGAGACTACGATTAAGACTAAGCTAATTAACGATTTGAATAGATTAACTGCGGTTGCGAAACTGAACTGTCCGCTTAGTAGACCTTCTCTATACACGAAGGTATCAATGATATCTCCCTGCTGATAGATCAATGGACTGTACAAGTTAAAGATCTGGTCAAAGTTTGCGTTGAGCACATTACCCAGTGCCAAGGTGGCGATTACGATAGCGATTGGGATTAACGCAGGAATTGTGATATACATCGTTTGTTTCCAACGCCCCGCCCCATCCACTTCAGCAGCTTCATAAAGTGATGGATTGATACCCGAAAGTGCCGCTAAAAAGATAATCGTATTGAAACCAAACTCTTTCCAAACATCACTAGCAATGATAGTGAACCTGAACCAGTTGCCGTCTCCTAGGAAGAAAATCGGCTTGATGCCAAATACAGATGTGAGGAATTGATTGACAATACCTGTCTGAGCAAGGATATCAATGAGAATCCCTGAAAGTGTAACCCAAGACAGAAAGTGCGGAAGATAAACGAGTGTTTGAATAGTTCTTTTAAGGCCCATTCTTCTTACCTCATTAAGCAATAAGGCGAAGATAAACGGAATAATCAAGTTCAAAACAATTTTGGAGCAAGCAAAAAATAACGTATTCCACGTAATGGACAGGAAATAATCATTCTCCCACATGTACCTGAAATGCTTAAGTCCGACCCACTCGGAATCAAAAAAACCTAGTGCAGGTTTATAGTCTTGAAATGCCATAAGAATTCCGGACATCGGAATATAAGAAAAAATAAAAACCATGATTGCCGCTGGCAACACCATAAAATGGAGAATCCATGGTTGATTAAAGCCTTTTTTTCTTTTTTTACTCGGCTGACTTTCTAGGCTCGCCTGTGGTATCGAGTTAACCTCCATATTAGCCTCCATAGCTCTCTCCTGTTCCCAAAAAAAATATTTTGTGTGTGATGGGGATCTCTGCTATAAATAGTATCAGGCGTTTCTCAGGTTTGACTATATAACATTGTTAGGCTTGATAGGGTTTTATTAGGACAACATCTGGAGGGGCATTTATGAATTTATGGAAGCGCTTTACAATACTTAGAGGAAACTTACAATCTCGATTTAGTCTGTTTGCCAAAATAAACAGCTTGATCATACTCCTATTCATTCCCATCATTATCATGTATACCTTTTCAAATAACGTCACCTTCGAGGTTGTAGGCAAAGAGTTGCAGACGTCCAATACGAAACAACTCACTTTTTTATCCAATCAGATCGATTCTCGAATTAATCAGATGATGGACTTCACCCTTATTCTTTCAAGAGATCCCAATGTCAGGGCATTCAATGGACTAAATGTATGGGAAGATCGATATGATCAGATGCAGACCAGATATATCCTCCAGGAAAAGATGGTGCTTCAAGCTGGGGTTACAGATATTTGGCCGACCAGATACGCCGTTCATTCACAGCAGAATAAAGATGTCATCGCCAATTACGACAGACCCATCGGGTATGATGAGGATTATTTAAAAGCAAATATGAGCGGAAGATGGACGTATGGTGATCATGGTGTGGAATCTCAAGGCGATTTAAAATCCTTTTACTGGTTCTTAACGGATTCCTTAGCTCAGCCGGGGACGTTAACAGGAAGTAGCCTAGTCATTGAAGCCAGCTTCAGTTATACGAACATTCAGAACATGCTCGATTCGTACAAAGCAGGTGGGCAAGGCGATCCGTTCTTCTATCACAAAGGGGAGAAACCGATCCTCAACCGTAGCGCGGACAAGCAGCTATCCGACGAACTAGTTAATTACCTGGATAATCACTCTCCGGAGAATACAACTCAGGATGTAGTGAAACTAAATGGGAAGAACTATTTGGTCAGTTCTGTGAAATCAGCCTCTTTGGATTGGCATTTAGTAGATGTTGTCCCCCTTTATCAAATTCTCAAACCGATTTCTCTTAGTCGAGATTTATTCTATATCACAATGATTCTGCTGTTTGTTGTGGGAGTATCCTCTTCCATTCTGCTGTATAGAAACGTTCAATATCCGATTAAAAAACTAGTCAGTGGTTTACAGCGCGTACAGCAAGGTGATTACTCCGTACGGCTTCATAGCAATGAGCAAAATGAGTTTTCGTTTCTGTTCCGTCGTTTTAACGATATGTCCCATCAAATTCAAGACCTGATAGAAAATGTATTTAATGAAAAGATCCGTGCTCGAGAAGCTACCCTGAAGCAGCTCCAAGCACAAATTAACCCGCATTTTCTCTATAACTGTCTTGGTTATATTATCAATATGGCCCAGATGAAAGATGAGGACGCTGTCGTCTCAATGGCTTATAATCTAAGTGCTTACTATCGTTATACCACCCGGATGGAACGGGAGACGGCTTCTTTGGAGGAAGAAATCAAGCTCTTAGTCAACTATTTAGATATCCAGAAACTGCGTAATGGCAGAATTGATTATCATATTGATATTCCTGAGGATATGCTTAGCCAATCTGTACCTCGCCTAATGCTTCAACCTATGGTGGAGAATTCTGTGATTCATGGAGTAGCGAAGTCCTATTCATCAGGTGAGATCAAGATTAGTGGTGAGAAGTCAAACGGCTTCTGTAGAATTTATATCGATGACGATGGTCCTGGCCTGAATCCGGATCAGCTAGAAGCATTAAACCGTAAAATGCAGGAGCCTTTGCAGGAGGAAATGGGTTGTGGTCTTTGGAATACAAATCAGCGGATCATTCACCTGTTCGGCAATCATTCAAGTCTTACCTTCAAGCCATCCCCTCTCGGTGGATTCCGAACAGAAATTATCTGGGAAATCCCAACTGAGGATGATAGTTATAAATTAAAGGAACATCAAGGAGACTAACAACATGCAGATGATCATAGTAGACGACGAAGCACACTGGGTAGATAATCTTTCCATGACTAAACCCTGGCATACGCTAGGAATTGAACATGTGCATAAAGCTTATTCCGCACGTGAAGCGCTACAAATTATCGATACGCATCCCATTGATATAGTAATCTCAGATATTCAAATGCCAGAAATGACGGGAATCGAATTGATAGAGCGGATAAGAAAACATAACAAAAAAATTAAATGTATTATATTATCCGGCCATTCAGAATTCGATTATGCCAAAAAAGCACTTCAGAACAAGACCGTGGATTACTTGCTTAAACCGCCGACTGATGATGAATTACTCGGAGCAGTCAAAAATGCGATCAATCAATTGAATGCTGAATGGGAGCTTATAAGTTCTCTTAAACGAACCCAGTTTACCCTCCGGGAGAACCTCCCTGTTTTACGGGGGCGCTTGCTACTGGATGCTTTACAAGGTCATCGTTTTCAAGCCGGTGAATGGGAACGGAAGCTCGTGAGTTACGATCTGCCCTTCCAATCCGGAGAATCCGCATTGATGCTGGTACGAATGGAAGAAGAATTCAGAGAATTTGATAATACCGATCAAACCTTGATTGAATATGCGATTATTAATATGGCTGAAGAGATTATGGGAGAATTTATGGAAGTCTGGGGCGTTAAAGAGGAACATGGATATCTTGTGTTTCTGCTCCAGCTTAAAGAACAAGGAACTGACCTTGGAAAAGAATCCATATTAGAGAAGCTTTCTTTACAACTTCAATATAAGGTCAAGCAATTTCTGAAAGGCTCACTATCCATTGTAATCACGGAGTGGTTCAAGTTTCCTGAGCAGTTGTCGAATCGTTTTCATCAGGCCTCCTCCTCTTTCCGCCAAATTGTCGGAGATGAGCGAGAATTCATTATGCGGGTCAGTGACTTGGGGCTTCCCTCAGCACAAGGACCTTTAGACGCTCTTTATACCCCACCCTCTTTGATTCATCTACTGGAGAGTGGACATTGGGATGCGGCCGAAGAGAAATTGCTTGCCGTCTGTGCGGAACTGGATGAGAAATGGTCTGAATCCTGGGAGCATTGCATGGAGGCTGGCTTTTTAATTACTGCTTCTTTCACGAATCTTGCACATCGCAATGGTCATACGCTAGCAAACTTAATGGGGACCGATATAGAAGCGTTGCAAAGTGGGGATGCTTTTACCAGCATTAGTAAACTAAGAAAATGGTCGCTAAGTGTTCTAGCCAATCTAAAAGAAGGCACATCCAACGAAATCAAAGACATACGTTCCGAGTATGTAAAGAAAATTCAAGATTATACGGATAAGAACTTGCATGATGATGTATCATTACGTGTTCTGGCTGACCATGTAAATCTCCATCCGACCCATTTATCAAAAATTTATAAGATTGAAACAGGTGAAGGCATTAGCGATTATATCTCGCGCTTGCGGATGGATCGTGCCTGTCATAAGCTGAAGACCACCAATAAAAAAGTCTATGAAATCAGCATGGAAATTGGATATATGGACCCTGCTTATTTTATCAAAGTATTCAAACGGCAGTTTGGGGTAACGCCGCAGGAATATAGAGATACTAACAAATAACATGATAGAGTCCTATCGAAACTAAAAATCTCATATAGATGACATCCCCGACAAGTTGTTAAAGTTACACTTGTAAAGATCATACACAGTAGGGGGAATTGAAGAATGATCAAGTTCAAGAAAATGTGGTCGCTTCTCACGGTCACAGCACTTATCACTCTCACAGCATGTGGCAGTAGCGGCACATCTAATGAGAATGCCAAAAATGGTAACGCTACCAATAATACCCAATCCGAAGCAGATGCTGCTTTCGCAAAAGGCAAATACGATCCACCGATCGAGTTCAGTGCCGTATTGATGCCTAAGAAGTATGTTCAAGGTGATACCAAAGAAAACAACGTTCACGATCGCTGGATGCTTGAAACATTGGGTATGAAGCATAAAGATACTTGGTATCCTGCAAATGACGATCAATACAGACAAAAGCTTCAACTTGCCATTGCTTCCGGCGAAAAGCTTCCTGATTTCGTTTTTGCACCAACTAACGCAGTATTGACCAATCAGCTTATTGATTCCGGTCAGTTCATCGCTATCGATGAGTTGTTTGATAAGTATGCAAACAAAATTTTAAAAGATCACGTTGCAGCACATCCAGAACTTTGGTACCCATTCACTAAAGACGGTAAGAAATATAATCTGCCGATCCTTGAATATACCGACAATGATGATACGCTCTTGTGGTTACGTGAAGATTGGATGGAAAAGCTGAAGCTGGAAGCGCCTAAGACCATCGCCGATCTTGAGAACATCATGGACAAATTTAAGAACGAAAACCCTGATGGCTTAGCGCCTAAAGATGTGTACCCGCTTGCAATTTCTTTGAAAAACAACACAAATACCTGGATGGGCCAACTAGACTGGTTATTCGGGGCATACGGTACAATTGAGGAACAATGGAACAAAGATAAAGATGGCAATCTTGAATATGGTTCCATTAACCCAGGTGCTAAGCAAGCACTCGCAAAGCTTAGCGAATGGATGGATAAAGGATATATTCACACGGACTCCGCCCTTTGGGATGAAGGTAAATCCGCTGAGAGCTTCACGAAAGGTGCAGCTGGTATTCTGCCAGGCGCCAACTGGGTTCCAGACTGGCCAGCTCCCGATCTTATGAAGAATGTACCTGGAGCGAAGATTAAAGGTTATCCGGTTCCAGCAGGACCAGATGGTTTGATTGGAACCAAATGGCAGAATTCCGGTGTAAATGCTAGTATCATGATTAACAAGGATGCTAAGCACCCAGAAGCTATTTTCTTGTACTATAACTACTTGCTTGATAACTTAGCTAACCCTGCTGCAGGCAGTCAATATGAATATGGCTTTGCTAAAGGTTACGACTGGGATATGATTGATGGAGAACCAACAAGTGATAAAGACAAGATTAAAGACTTCTCCAATGAGTTCCCATTCTTAACAGGTCCGGCCCGTATTCCTGATCTGTTTATGAAGACTTTGGTTAAACTTGCTGACGGCGAGACACCTGTAACACCTTATGAAAAACAAATGGCAGAGTTCCGTAAACCAGAAAACTGGGCGGCAGGAAAAGTGGTTATGTCACAACTAGACGTTCGTAAACAAAACTACTTTACTGGTGCTGCTACACCAACGATGGTTTCCAAATGGAACCTGCTTCGTCAGTCCGAAATGGAAACTTTCAACAAAATTATTTACGGCAAACTGCCAGTAGATTCCTTTGACCAATTCGTTGCCAATTGGAAATCCAATGGCGGTGACCAAATCACTAAAGAAGTTAACGAATGGTTCAAGTCTGTTTCCGCGCAATAAGCTTTAACAAATATAGAAACAAGCCGGAGCGTGATTCATTCGCTCCGGCTTATTTTTGTATAAACCGTATTAACTTTCAATCTCTAATCTACATTTATTTCTTCAGTATAATCTTATAATCCTTTTCCAGATATTTATGAATCCGCTCAAAATCAGCAGGATTTAGATCCGCTAATCGCTTACTCTCCTTACCAAGGATAATCCCGATGGTCTGTGCCGCCAGAGCTGTCGTTGGCATGATACGGGCGCTACCGTAAGCCTTAATATTAGCTCCTACATTTTTTCCTACTACTAGAACATTGTCATACGATTTCAATTCAAAAGAGCGTAAAGGCAATCCATAACGGTCCGGTTTACCAAAGCCAATTCCGGTAGGAATCGTTTTAGTTCCTTGAAGATCGATGGAATAACCGCCAATACTGACATTATCCCAGAACATCGTCCCATTCATTAGATCAGAATATTCAAGCACATAATTAGTCTCATGACGGTTATAATCGCGAATATAAAGATACTCAGGAAATCCATTAAGCTCTGCTTTAGAGAATCCAGGTATATTGCTGCGTAAAAAAGCTAATATACTAGGGGCTGCGGCTCGAGCCTTTGTAATCGCAGATTGAACAGACTTCGGATCAGCAGGATTCACGTTATAAATAAGGAGTCCGTTTATAATAACCTGTCCATTTTTCTGGTACGTTGCATTCAGTCCACGAAGCTTAAGATCACTGTTATCCGCTTTGTACTTATTGGTAATATTGCTGAACCCTGTGGCGAAATTCCAATCGACGTAGGTGTTAGGGCCATATTTGTTACGAACATTTGTTAATGGATAATCTTCCAGAATGGCTTGATGCAGTCGGTTCCAGTCTACATTTTTGAAATTCAACATATAAGTGGCCGCCATATAATCCGCTTGTTTCCCCTTATAAATGCTCTCCA
This sequence comes from Paenibacillus sp. FSL R5-0914, assembly GCF_038004525.1. NCBI lineage: Bacteria > Bacillati > Bacillota > Bacilli > Caryophanales > Paenibacillaceae > Paenibacillus > Paenibacillus sp. FSL R5-0914. The sequence goes on along the minus strand of NZ_JBBORH010000001.1, from coordinate 3,441,145 downwards.
TACCTGGAATTCGTTTAACCTGCAAGTGGCTGCTAAGCGCATTAAAATCTGTATTTTCAACCCAGTATTTAGACTGTATAGTAGTTTGGGTGCCATCCTTTGTATGATATGTAAGAGTCTTTAGTGCCTTATCTTTATTTGATGGAACAGTAGCAACGGCATCAATGACAATTCCACTTTTTAAAGGAATCCCTTTAATTACTTTGTTGAAATATTTCTCGAAATCTTCCTTTTTACGTATAGATCCAGCCTTATAAGCTGTGAACAGATTTTTAATCTCCCCTTGCACGAGACTTCGCTTCTTATTGTCGTTCACATCATCCAGAAAAAACATCTGCCCTTGAATCAATTCACCGCCTGGCTTACTTCGAGGATCTAAAATCATCACTTTTAAACCCAAGTTCTTGGCCTCTCTGGCCAGTAAAACACCTTGAATCTCGCTGCCAATGACAACAACATCATAACTTGCTGCTGTAGTTGGAACGCTTGTCTGAGCTACCGCTACTTGTGGATCTAAGCTTCCAAAAGCCATAAAAAATGCCATAATCAGAAGACCAAATACAAAATAACCTTTTTTTCTCTCTTTTAGCATCTTATAATAATTCTCCCTGTTTTTTATTGAAAGCATCCCATTATCTATCGGCTTCTTCATTTGTTTTAATGAGCTTACTCGGTGTTTTAAAAAAGTAGATAATCGAAAGCATATGCATGATTCCCTCTGGTAAAATAGAATAAAATGAGGTCATGAATAAAGGTGGGGTTGAAGTTGAAGCTTGTGCCTAACTATATCACGCTTAGCAGAATCATTTTGGCAATAATGCTGTTATTCTTCAAGCCGCTAAGTTCGGTCTTCCTCGTAATTTATGTCCTTTGTGGGATCACCGATCTGATAGATGGACCTATTGCTAGAAAGACGAACACAACAAGTAGTCTTGGTGCAAAGCTAGATTCTTTAGCCGACACAATACTGATAGCTGTCTCTTTATTTACATTGTATCCGTTTCTCGGACTTACGCATGTAATCATCTTGTGGATCTTCTTGATTGGGGGCATCCGTATAACATCAATTGGGATTGCCCTTCGCAGATTCAAAACTTACGCAAGCACTCACACCTATGGCAATAAGTTCACCGGGTTCCTCTTATTTGTTACTCCTCTATGGCTTTCCTTCATTCATTCCACCATTTGGACTGTCTTTGTATGTATCATTGCAACCTTATCTGCTGTGGAGGAATTCATCCTCCAAATCACATCAAAAGAATTGCAGGTGGACCGAAAAGGATTGTTTATTAGGAATTGATTTTCTACTCAAAAAAGAGATAACTCCAAGGAGTTACCTCTTGATTTAAACTCCTATTTTTACTTCCTTATGCCAGATCGAGTAGCTCACCCTCCAACAACAATTGCCCAAAATCAAATTCTAGGAGAGATTCAACTCTTCATTCATAAGGTGGAAAGTCCAGCTCTCTAGTCACTTCATTCGGAACAATAATACAACGAATTCCTGTAGCATTGGCTGCTTTCAAGCCATTAGGTGAATCTTCGAACGCGATGGTTTCGTTTGGGCTTACGCCTAATTGCTGCATCGCCGGCTTATATAGTTCCGGGTCTAGCTTTACACATTTGACATCATCAGATGTAACTCCTGCATCAAATAGCGGAACTCTTCAAAGTTTGTGCCCACATTCCGTGCCCAAAGCAACAACGGCAAGTCCAGTCCGTACGCAAAATAAGCTTCTTTGAATACGTAATACCATGGCGTTTCCGTATCAAGCACTAAACCATCAAAGTCAGATAACTGCTTTCATAGAATCCCTCGCTTCATTGGATTGGTTAGAAGCGGCTTTCCCCCTTCGATTCCGACAAACTCAAATAGTCGAATTTCACTGAGCAGCCTTCACCTTGGGGAGATTGTGCGACAACACCTGCTACGCATTCAGCACCTTCCTTCATTCCAAAATATCGGATCAGTGTCCAATTCGCTCCGTCCTCTGAATAGGAGAAGGTAACACAATGATTTTGTTTGGTAATACGCAAATACGGATTGTCTACAGCAACTTGTACGGAGTTACAATCATCTGACATCCCTTCCCTTGTCACCACAGACACGATTATGGGATACTGTCCGTCAAACTCAAAGCAAATTTTGGCCCAGTTATAATGGTCCAGCATAAACATGAGGCAGCCTGAATCATATTTATGCCGCATATCGACACTAATTCTGGTCGTCATTTCAAAGGAAGTACCCACAGGGATGGATAAGAATGGCGCTGAACTTGCGAAATGTTTACCTGCCGGGTCTTGGAAAAAATCCGATTTAGGTGGTGCAATTATTGTAAGCTCATCTAAGTCTGTAAACTCCCAACGCTCGGGGCAATTCATCCAGCTCAGTTGTTCTCTTGTCTCTTTTACAAATAAGTTATTAGTCATTCTAATTCTCCTATCATGAATGGTTTTTTGATCACAAATTTTCCTTTCTCTGTAATAATGGCAGGTAGCTTTTATTTTTACAATCAATGATGCAACAATAGTGAAATATTCACATAATTTTCTAAAGAAACACCAAAAAGGGATAACTCCAAGGAGTTCCCCCATGATCACAATCAATCCTTATCAGGAATGATAAATGACACCGTAGTTCCCAAACCAGGGATACTTTGAATTTGCAAGCCACGTCCATATAGTTGTGTCAATCTTCTATCCGTATTAAGCAGCCCAATACCTTGATTCTTATAGCCATTCGGATTTAACAGCATGCTGACTTGTGCTTCGTCCATTCCCAACCCTGTGTCTACAATGTTAAAATGGACAGCATCCGCACGTGTCTCAATGTGAATGCGCAGTGTTCCACCTTTAGCCCGACTTAAAACGCCATGTCGAACAGCATTCTCAACTAGTGGTTGAATCGTAAGCGGAGGCATCAACATTTCAAGATTTGCATCTACTTCCCATTCCACAAGGAGTCTCTCTTCAAAACGTTGCTGCTGGATATATATATAATTCTCCACCAGTTTAAGCTCCTGTGACAGCGTAACGAGCTTGCCTGCATTTAAGAAGTCAAAACTTATGCGCAAATAAGTTGTGAATGCATCTGATAGCTCTCTCATTTTGGCAGTGTCAAAGTCACTTAAGGACATGATCGAATTCAGTGTATTGAAGAGAAAGTGTGGATGGATCTGCGCTTGTAAATAAGCCCCCTCCATCCTCAACCGATCATTGACCGCTCGCTTCATAGATGAAAGGGACAAGGCTCGATACTTCAATTCCATCGCATCTACCGGTTTGGTGACATAATCATTTGCTCCAGCCAAGAAGCCCGCATAGACATCCTCCCGCTCACTACGAGCAGTCAGTAGTATAATAGGTAATTCATACATCGTGAACCGCTCACGAATCAATCTTGTCAATTCATAACCAGACATGCCCGGCATCATCACATCAGTGATGATCAGATCAAATCGATCATGGTTTAACTTATCCAGCGCTTCCCGTGCAGAAGTCGCAGTAACCATCTGATAGGTTCCATCTGACAAAATATTTTGTAAAACTTTTAGATTGACCGAATCATCGTCAACTGCCAGAACACGTATAATATCAGAGTCTGAATCAACCATAGAGAGTGGCTCTACTTCCTTCGTGGAATATGTGGCAGCTACCATAGTAGATGTCTCAGCTGTTATCCATGCGCTGAATGGTGATAATGTTATCGTATCCTTTTCTAGTTGAACATCCGAAATAGATGATTGAACACGCTCATCTACTACGGGTAATTTGAAGCTGAACTTACTCCCCTGACCCGGCTGCGATTGCAGCAATAATTCACTCCCGTGCAGCTCGACCAGTTCCTTGCAGATGCTAAGTCCCAGTCCAATACCACCTTCCCCGTAAGCCCCTTGTTCATAGCGCATAAAGACACGTTTCTTCAATGCCTCATCCATACCTATTCCTGTATCCGTAACATGTATCCATACATCCCTACCCACTTGTTCAGCGACCAGTTCAACCTTACCCTGTTCGGTATACTTAAGTGCATTATGAACAAGATTTATCAGAATCTGTACCAATCGCTCCTCATCAGCATGTACACGCGGCAAATCCTCATTAATATGCATGCTAAGCTCCACCTTTGTTCCACCGGTAAGGAAGCGTAACATATCCAGCACGCCCTCAGCCAAGGAGCTTACATGCACTGCTTTTATATTCATCACAATCCGTTTATCCTGCAATCTCACCACATCAAGCAAATCATTCAGCATGAGCGACATCCGCCGACTAACCATAATTAGCAGTTCCATATCACGTTGACTCTCTTCATCCAGCACATGTTTTTTCCTCGTTAACACGCTCTGGGCAATATTCATAATTCCATGTAGGGGAGTCCGTAGTTCATGTGACGTATTCGCCAGAAAACGGTCTTTTAATTTATTCGTCTCTGCCAATTGAGCGTTTAATAACACATTCTGATGGGACTGATTAAAGTATCTTCTAAACCAATAGGCAGAAAAAGTGGCTAGTGCAGCAATTAAATCTACCGGATAAAACATAAATTGCGAGGTTCCTACGTAATAAACAGACGCCCATAGTATATTGTTAATCACAGCAAGCACTGAACATAATAAAAATAGTGCACCCTCAGCTCGAATGGATACCATCTTTATAAAATAATAAGCCGTCCAACATACTGGAACGTAATACAGGATCATATAGACCCCTTTTTCGATTGAATATAGCACTGTCTCTTCTGGACCAAAGATTATAAATAGTGTAAAAACGAGGAGTGAGAAGATGTAACTATAAAAGGCCTTGCCTTTCCGCAGATTCCCATAAAGCTCTCTACCCATCAGGAACAGGAACAAGCAGAACCCTATATACGAAAGAACCTTTAGCTTCAACGTCCAGGCAAAATCAACCTGAAGAAACCGGAACAATAGTCCATTATGTTCAACCCCAATGGATACAGCCGCTGCAACCATCATCGAGAAGAAAATAATCAACTCTGTTTTTCGCACATCCATCAAATAGATGATCAATAAATACAGCCCATGTAGTAGAAGCAGTACCCCTACGATTAGCTGCAAGCCGATGGAATTCCAGTAGACTGTATCTATCTCATGTTGAATGCCAAACTCTACAGACCTAACAATGCCTCCTTTTAACGGAGACTCATAATTTGATGCCCGAACAAACAGATCCATTTGTTTCTGATCTATCGATGTATAACTGATCAGGAATGACTTGGTGACAGAAACATGGCCTTCTTTCTCATCAGATAACACACCAAACCGTGAGAGAACTGTTCCATTAATCTCCACTTCAGATGCAGTATAGATAGATTGGAACCAAAAGCTAAGTGGCTCAGATAAGGGTTGATCCAGCAGAATTCGCAAATGATAAGTTCCGTATCCATATGCCTTTTTTTGCTCTTCAGGCTTAAATATAGCATTCCAGTTACCCGGTACCTGAAGCATCTGCCCCTTCGTAGCGTTGTCGATATTGGTAGCATTCACCCATTGTTCAGGATAAAATTCCCATTCACCATCCAGCGGAAAGGTGCTTAGTGATTCAATGTCCACCCCACGTAAATCTAACACGCCTTGCTTCACAGCAGGAGGATTGGATAACGAAAAATGATTATACCAGCCCCAACGTACAATAATTAAAATACTGATAAATACTACTATGTATAACATATGACTTAACTTAATTTTATTCTCCGAAGTTCTCATGTACGCCTCATTCTTCGATAAATTTAATAGTGCTATATTCCCATCTTCCGCTATTGAATATTATAGTCTGATTATACTATATTATGAGGTTTCTAGAGGTGGGTAATCCTAGTTTCAAAGGACAAAAAAAAGAAACTCCGTTTTGAGCGGAGTTCCCTTTTTTTAAATTATATCGAATCACTACTCTTGTTCATTAGCATTTCTACCATTTCTTGATAACCCCTATTTTGCGCATGCTGTAAGGGACTAACTCCGTTAGAATCTGCTATATGAATATCAGCACCATGATGTATTAACAATTGCACTATAGCCTGATGTTCTTTGCCCCCATCGCCCAGTATGATAGCTTCTAGTAATGCAGTCCAACCCAGATTATTGACATGATCAATATTGACGTCAGAACTTGTAAGAAGTTCTTCCACAATATCCATATGACCACGCTCTGCAGCAGGGATGAGTGCGGTCCCCCCAAACCTATTCACAATTGAGGTATCAGCACCTGCAGCAATAGATACCTTCACAAAATCAAGCATTCCTTCAGCGCCTGCATAAAGAAGTGGATTATCCGAGCGATTGTCGCGGATATTGATGTTGGCACCTTTTTCAAGCAATAATTTGAATATATCCAGTTGATTCGTGTGTACAGCGATTAAAGCGGGCGTTCTACCCTCATTATCTGTAACATCAATATCTGCACCGTCTGTTAATAGTTTTGTTATAAGCTCCTTATCTCCTTGACGAGTCGCAGCTAACAGTGCTTGGTTCAGCTTATCCATTTCATTGTTCACCTCCTGAGTTGATTGCTGCCCTTGGTTGTTTAACACCTTGAAATCATCGGTCTGACATCCTGATATAAAAAGTAAGAGTGTTAAGACGAGAAAGCGCATGACATTCAACACCTTTCATGTAGACTCGCCTTATTTCGAAGTGAATGTGACTTGAGAGGTTGCCCATGCGCCTAGTGGTGTCACAGTATACACTGTCCCAGCAGCCAATTTACCGCTATCCGTAATATCGAATACACCTACGGCACCTTTACGACTGGAGAATTTATAGGTTGCAGCCCATTTGTCTCCGTTTGGAGCGGTTAGTTGTACACTACGACCCGAAAACAATTCATCACCAGGGTCTTGAGCCAAGGATACATTGATGGATGTATCGCTGACAGCTTCAGCGCCAGAGATTTGCAGTGGCGCTATTTCTTTTGCTTCGAATGAAGGATTTGATATATTGGCCCAGTCGGATGTTACGGTATATTTCACACCTGGTTTCAAGACTTGTCCTTCAGGAAGCCGGAATTTCGGCTCAATCTTACCATCTGTCGATTGTGTAAATGGAACATACTTGGCAACGATGGATTCTCCATTTTCTGGGGTAATCGTTACTTGTCTACCTTGCATGGAAGGAATGATTTGATACGTGATGCCATTTGCTCTGTTGTTCTCATCCAAAACAAATGCGTTAGCACCACGTCCACCACTGTATGCAGAGATGACATATCCATAGTCAATGACGCCATTTGTTTTCAGTGCTTCAATCTCAAAGGTGTCGTTGGTTACCTGAGTGGTTGCTGTCATATCCACCTTGGCTGCGTTTCCTACAAATGATCCTGCATTCTTACCTTTGTACGTTAAATTATAGGTTGTTCCAGCTTTTTGCACCGATGTAGGAACAATGTACGTTGCAACAGAACCCGATTTCAGCCGCGGCATATTCGTTAAGGTTAGACCGTCATTGAATACAAAATCTTCTTTTGCTTTAGCAAACACCTCATTCTCAGCTGTCAAAGGAGCATCTAAGGTTACGATTAATGTAATTTCATTGATCGATTTCACACTTGTAATTTGAGCTTTATCGGATGGCATTGCTTTACGTGCTGTATTCAGTAAGGCCGCTGTTTCGCCACGTGTTACAGGTCCAGAAGTGGATTGCAATTTATTAGCCCAGTAGTTAACCGATAAGACATCACGCTTCAACGCCTTCGATACAACTTGCACGATTTCTTCATCCGTTACCGTTTTATTAGGGCTGAATTTACCATCTTCCGTTTCCATTATCCCTAAACCAACAAGTACTGACGCATATTTGTAATACCATACGTTCGAATTCACATCGGTGAATGGGGCAGTGTTCTCTTCAGTGCTTTGTAATTTAAAAGTCAATACTACCATTTTCGCTAATTCTGCACGATTGATTGGATTGTTCACACCCATCGAATGATCTGCATAACCCTGTAACACACCTAATCCCGCAAGTACTTCAACGGCTTCTTGAATTTCTTTATCTGATAACTTAGATGCAGCTGCGGATATTCCTATGTTGCCTGATGTAGGTGCTGCTTGTACATTTAACACGGCAAAGGGTAAAGAGGTTGCGCCTAGTGTTGCTGCGATCATTAATGCTGCTGCTTTTTTAGAAACGATTCTCACTGTATTTCCCCCTCTAAAATCATTAAGTTATTTGTTGCTCATGTCTATAACTGAATGATAAAGGAAAGAAATAAACTCCCCAGAAACGATTTATTAATAAAGTATTAACTAGAGCTTAAAATTATCGAAAACCTTAAAGAAAAACGCCATTACACCGTAAACCGGTATCCCGCACCCCACACCGTTTCAATATATTGTGGATTCGAGGGGTCCGCTTCCAGCTTCTCCCGTATTTTGCGAATATGAACCGTAACCGTTGCGATATCTCCGCTGGAGTCCATCCCCCAGATCCGTTCGAATAAATCATCTTTGCTGAATACCCGATTCGGATGACTCGCTAAAAAGACCAGTACATCGAACTCCCGAGCGGTAAACAAAACCTCATGATTACGTACATACACTCTGCGGGCATTTTTATCGATATGAACTCCACGGATTTGGATCTCATGCTTCTCCATTGGCTCTAGCTTGCTGAGCATGCGTTCATATCTCGTTAGGTGCGCTTTCGCTCTTGCCACTAATTCACTTGGACTAAAGGGCTTCGTAATATAATCATCCGCTCCGAGATTAAACGCCCGAAGCTTATCGATCTCCTCTTTCTTCGCAGATACGATAAAGATCGGCACTTCCTTAGCCTCCCTAATACGGCGGCATAATTCAAAGCCATCGATGCCAGGTAACTGCAAATCTACGATAATAAGATTATAATCCCCTTCAAGAGCCTGCCCAAGCCCTTCAGAACCTGTATGACATATATCAACGGCAAAACCGTTCAGTTCAAAATAATCTTTTTCCAATTGCGCTATCGTTGCCTCATCTTCAATAATCAGAATCCGTGTCATGCGAATGAAATCCTCCTTCATCGGTCGTTCGCTTTAAAGTAAAGAACAAGCTTGATCCCACACCTGGTTCACTTTCCATCCATATCGACCCACCATGCCCTTCAATAATCTGACGAGCTATCGCAAGACCAAGTCCGCTACCGCCTGTCGATAGATTCCGAGAAGGCTCTGCACGATAAAACCGTTCAAAGATATGTGGAAGTGCTTCAGCATCAATACCCATTCCATTATCCTTCACTTCAACAGTCACCCATTCACTATCCACTTGCAGAGAAAAACGGATGAAAGGGTCCGGCTTGTCCATATACTTCAGCGCATTTCCAATTACATTCAGTAATACCCGTTTTAATTTATCTAAATCTGCAACAACCTCAATACGCTCGGAGTTATGGTCGTCTAGCTGAAATGAAACTCCTTTATTTTCGTTATGGTAGCGCATCTCTTCGATACAATCCTCAAGGAATGCAATAATATCCACAGCTTCGAACGAAAATGGGACCTGATTCAAATCCAGCTTGGAATATAGGAACAATTCATCAACCAATTTATCCATTCCAATGGTTTTGTTATAAATAATGTCGACGTACATGTCCATCTTCTCAGGTGTATTGGCGACACCATCTCGTATGCCTTCAATAAACCCTTTAATATTCGTAATCGGAGTACGTAAATCATGTGAAATATTTGAGATTAATTCTTTCCGATTCTCCTCATATTGCAGACGAAGGCTCACTGACTCTTGTAACCTCTGTCTCATCGTCTCAAACGCTTTATTTAACTCCCCAATCTCATCTTTGGATTGCAGGTTAAGTTCAAATTGAAGGTCACCCTCTTGAATTCGTTCTGCGGAATCCCTTAACTTGTTCAGTGGCTTAATAACACTTCGTGTAATCCAGCGATATAATAGTACATTCGCAACCACAAGAACGCCAATTAATATCAATGAAAAGATCGGTAGCAGCCTCCGTGTGAGTTCCGCAAAAGGACTATGCTCTTTGATGACGAAAACACTGCCTTTCGCCCCATCCGAATATTTAAAGTCAAATTTGGCATAGCCATAAAATCTTTCTTTAATATTAAACGTGTTACGAATCTGATAGTTATTGAGATCGTAAGGAGGTAAAGCATCCTTTAATTCAGGTTGATTGAAGGTGCGCGATTCAAACACAGGGTCATTTACTCGCCTTACAAATAGTCCCGCTTTCTCTGTCTTTAGCTTAAAATCATATTCCAGTAACAAATCCTTGTTCTGCAATTCATCCGGGTCATGCTTGGCTAAATACTTTAATTCTAAAAAAATCGACTCTTCTTGCTCCGACAACGGATTTAATTGATAGTGCACTTTATAAAAATCCCGAAGACTATGAACATCTCCAGTTGATGCAATTGTAAATAAAGCTGCCGTCATTACGATGATAAGTAAACTAACGACTAGCATTCCCGTATAAGATAACAGTAATTTTATCCGAATCGACACGACTGTTCCCCTCTCACTAACATTGGATCCGCTAAATAGTCATCTCCGTATTTTAGTGAAATACTATCACATGGGGAGAGCGTTTGCTAACAGAAAAAAACTTCTACCAACACTTCGGCAGAAGTTTTTATAGAACTTAATTTACGCGAGATCATCAAATGCTATATAGATTGATCTGATGATTTTCCTATTTCGGGTTGGTCGCGACTCCAGAGAATGTTTGGACTTCGACCACTTTTCCCTTTTTTGAATATTTTCAAGTTCATTCTATATGGGTACGTTTTCCAGTGATGAGAATACTTTATCGAAGCCTGTTTTAGAACGAGAAAATAATTCAGATGAACTTAGCGCGGAAGCTGGCGCCAGAACTTCTTGGGCGATCACACCGGCATACCCGATCTTTTTCAGGCTTCCCAAGAATCCTGTGAGATCAATAGAACCTTCTCCTGGATACAATCGATCGAAATCTAACAATTCCTCTGTCGGTAGAGGTTTAGCATCATTAATATGGACATATGCAATTTGATACGGTTGTAATTTCAGCAGATCCTCACTCGTTAATCCATTCGTATGCCAATGGTAAGAATCCAATAACAATCCGATGTTCCTTACTTGAATCGTCTCCATCCAGCTCAACGTATCTTGCATCGTCCAGATCAGTGGATTTGCCCATTGTGTACGTAAGTGATGAGGGCCTACGAACTCTAATGCTAATGTAATTCCATAAGCGCCTAATATTTCCGCGCATAGTCTTAAACGTCTCGTGGCTGCAATCATAAAAGCTGCGACCGGAAGATCTGTCGAAGGTAAAATATATGTACAACATGTCGTACAATTTAATGCAGCAGCGGCCTCAGCCATTTGGGTAAGCGATTTCAACCCTTCTCTAAAGCTTTCCTCTGTTGTGCGCCAATCTACCACTAAACCAAATGATCCTAGCATGATGCCATGGCTTTCCAGCAATTGAACAGCCCCATCCTTACCATACTGCTGCACTAACTCCAATGGATTTGCGTCTATCGACTGAAAGCCGAATTGGCTCGCAAGTCTGATATATTCTTCATTAGAACTGAGTTCACCCAAACCTGCTGTTGTTAATCCTCTTATCATCGTCGTTCTCCCCCTTATGACCAATCTAACAGTTCGTCATATCTAGTCTAGCGCATCGTGCACTCGAATAAAACCATCTCTAGTCCCCTTTAACAAATTCTACGATCTAATTGCAATAATGTTTTTTGTCAAAAATTAAGATGGGGTAGGAGGCTTATGGGGGGACGACAAGCCCTTCCTTTCATTTTCGTTCAAAGATCCTTATACTTGCTTGGAGAAGCATTTCAAGGGAGATTGAACAGTATGGACATAAAAAAATTGCAATACTTTATCGCAGTAGCAGAGGAACTGCATTTTAACCGTGCAGCAGAGAAGCTGAATATGACGCAGCCTCCCTTAAGCCAGCAAATTCAAGCTCTGGAGAATGAGATTGGTGTGAAACTATTAGAACGGAACAAAAGACAAGTTCGTCTAACGCCAGCGGGGGCGGTATTTCTAGAGGAGGCTAAATCCATTCTATCTCAACTGGAACGCTCTATTAAAACAACACAATTAGTCGATCAAGGAATTATCGGACATTTGAACATTGGATTTATAGATTCTGCAGCTGGTGGAGTATTGGTCGATATGTTAAAAATGTTTCGGGAACGTTATCCACAAGTACAACTCACATTACATGAGATGACATCTGCTCAGCAGTGGCAGGCTTTACATGAAGGAACGATTCACATTGGATTTGTACGTTATACAGAGTCGGGCAAGCATATCGACCATCGTCCCTTAGTCAATGAATCGCTTGTTGCCGTTTTGCCAGAGAAGCATCACCTAGCTCATTTACCGGTGTTATCCATTCGCTCTTTATCTTTAGAGCCGTTTATATCGTTCCCACGTCATTTAGGAGCTCCTTTTCATGACCTCATTATGAGCTTCTGCGCCCAACACGACATGTATCCGAATGTTGTACAGGAAGCCATTCAGATGTACACCATTGTAAACTTGGTAGCTGCTAATCTTGGAGTTTCCATTGTGCCCTCTTCAGTTGCTATTTTTCAGCGCGAAGGTGTCGTATTTCGTCCCTTTGAAGAAAGCACACCATCGATTCCCCTTTATGCCGCTTGGAGAACCGATTCCGATCGTGCCTCCTTATCCGCGTTACTAGAGATCATAGGACAAATGAGTTCAGAAGTTATTAATGGTGAATGATATAATATTCAGCCCGTTTTTCTAGGATCACGTTCAACGAGTCCTTCTAGCACCCTATCGATTTGCATCATAACTTCCCTATCCAGACGAACTCCCGCAGCTTTGGCATTTTCTATTACTTGCTCAGGCTTGGATGCCCCAATAATTGCAGATGAGACTTGTGGATTTTGCAACACCCATGCTATAGCCAATTGCGGAAGCGTCAACCCAACTTCGCTGGCGATGGTAGAGAGATTCGAGATCGCCTCAAGCACCTCAGTCCGAAGCCATTGACCCGCCAATTTATTCATAAAAGGTGAGCCCGCAGCTGTTGAAGCACGAGAACCCTCTGGCAATGGTTGCCCTGGCATATATTTGCCTGAAAGAATCCCTTGAGCAAGCGGTGACCAGACCACCTGTCCAATCCCTTCCCGCTCACAAGCTTGAACTACCTCCGTCTCCATTACGCGCCATAACATCGAATATTGAGGTTGACTAGCCACCAATGGCACCTTCAATTCCCTCGCCAAAACAGCACCTTCTGCTATCTGATCCGCCGTCCACTCACTTATCCCGACATAGAGAACCTTACCTTGACGCACCAGATCCGAAAAAGCCAAGAAGGTCTCTTCAAGGGATACTGTTGCGTCAAAGCGATGCGCATAATAGATATCAATATAATCGGTCTGTAATCTGTTCAGTGAAGCATGGCACGCCTCCATAATATGCTTGCGAGACAGACCTCTTGCGTTACGTCCCGTCCCTGTGGGATGGCACACCTTGGTACACAATTCGATATCAGCTCTGTGCACTCCTTTTAATGCTTGGCCCAGCACCATCTCAGCTTTCGTATCGGAATATACATCTGCAGTATCAAATGTTGTGATCCCTACATCCAATGCAGCGCGAACACAAGCATGGGCAGTATCATTGTCCACTTGAGCACCATGTGTAATCCAATTACCATAAGCAATCTCACTTAGATGTAAACCACTCGTTCCTAATTTGCGATAGTTCAATTTATACCCTCCTTTAGATAACAATCTGATTGTAACAAAGAGATATTAATACGAGAAATACTCTTTGATATGCGATTTAATTCAAAAAAGATATTACTGAGATACTTAAAGATAATAAAAAACGCCCTTTAGGCGTTTTTTTCGGTAAATATTTTGTTTTGAAACTCTAACTTCGCCTATACTCCGGTGAGTATTAACCTCCAAGCCTTGTTACCGCACCACAACTAACAGTACAATAATTCCGAGCCAAAACAGCCAGCTTAATGGGTGACCGAAATTTAATCCCCAGCCGACTCCGAGCCTTTTCTTGACGATTAGGTTTGGATCTTTGGGATTGAAATAAATCATACCAAATCGCCATTTATCATCATCATGGACAGGTCTGACATTGGAGCTATCGGCAGATCGCTCCAAGCGGCTTTCGCCCTGACCAGCCCAGAACGTTAAGGCCAAGGCGTATAGGATAATAAGGGCTATTATGATTAGGATAATAGGGATAGCGAAATTCATGTTAAGCAGAGATATCATGTTTAGTTGCACGACAGAAAACAGGATAACCATTAAGAAGCTTGCTGTAAGCATAAAATATGACCAAGTACGGCGGTAAGTTGCGTCTTGTCTGATGGAACGGTTAGGATCATTGGGTTGAACCTGCTGCTTTACTCTGCGAATACTCCAATTCTCAAATATGAACAAAAGTGTTATGAACACTTGCATTATTGTAGGCATAAACACAGAACTAAAAGATTTAGCTGCATAGCGGTCTACGTTCCAACTGCTGTTGTAATGGATCGGAATCTGATCAGGAATCAGATCGTAGTTGTATAGCACAGTTACAATACTAACAACAGTAATTAAAACATGAATGAGGAACCAATTATTAGACAAGCCAATGTTTCTTTTCCGAAATCCAGTGTCCACTGCCATGATCGATGGTTCCAGAGCAATAGGCAGCATAGGTAGTAAACTTTTCATTTTGAAATGATAGCTAATGTTTATGACTAGGGAGATTACGACCATGGCGAGTGAATAAGTGACAATGATCCAACTTTGTTGCTTGGAATGTTCATCACCGTATATTAGACAGATGATACAAACAATGAATATGATGGTATGCAAGGTAGCACTAATCCTAGCATATGACTTCCGCATCTGGCGCAGAGGCTCACTATGGAATTGTACAGGGCTGACGGTGACCCCAAAACTAATCGTCTCTCTTGTTAAATAAGGCATGCTTACCATGAGTACAATGGCAGGTACAAATACAAAGATCATTACTATAACAGGCATTATCGTCATATCATTCGCCTCCTCTTATATATAAGTGTGTATTCAAAACTCTATAACCCTTATAGCATAGGCGATTCATCACTATGCCTTTTTGCGTATGATTATCCTATTAACTTAGGATAGGTAATCGACTTGAACATAAATTTTATTATAATCGATTTTAGTGACTATTGGGGTGAAATTAACAATTTATCCAGTTTTTTCGCTACGCAGAGCTACTCATCTGACAACTGAATTATGGCAAGTACATCTGTTTGAAATTCTATGTAGGTAAAGGACTCGCCTCGTATCTGCAATGGTGCGGATTACTGCGTCAGAGTATAAATAAGTCCGTCCATGCTTAATATAGTACTTGCTCAGGTTTGTTCCATTAAGATATTTCTCTACAATCGCTCGATAAATCGGATGCTTCATTTCATCCACCAGTACCGACCTTGTGTTCTTATCATAATAGTATGGAAACAGTTGCTTTCCGTTTGTCAAAATGCCTTTCTTCACTCCAGCCTCTTTGTCCTGCTTCATTCTTCGCTTAATCGTTTTGTATTCTATTCTGGCAAAAATGGACATGAAGTCAAAGGATACATTGAGTTAATTCTTGCCTTATCACTATCTAACCTGATTACTTCTACGGATATTTCTGCTTGAAATCCTATTCTTATTTGCCATGAAATAAACCCCAAAAAAACCGAAGCGTATTTACACCCCGGTTCCTTTACTGACTTATTATATGCCATCTTAAATAGAATCTTTATCACCACTAAATAGAATCTTTATCACCACTAAATAGAACTTGAGTCACTCTGTAAATCGAATAACTTTTCGACTTGATCAAAATCTTCCTCGGATAACCTCTCTTTGAGTATCTCCAAAAAATTAATGATTTTCTGATTAATCTTCTGCAATTCCGGATCACTTGGCTTAATTAACTCATTCGGATACTCCCGCTACGAGAATGGAAATTTGGATGTTCAGAGCGCCGTTTTAATTACGCTAGCTAATTTCCATAAAGTAAGCATCGACTATATTTTAGGTCAGACAGATAACCCTAAGCGCAATCCCAGCAAAAAATAATAATCCGCAACACAAACAAGCTTCTGTGATATTCACAGGAGCTTGTTCACGTCTAGGCTAAAGCATAAATAATTACTTCAATGCTACAAACAAATCAATCTCATTCTCTAGACTTTCTGGTTTATATCTTTCATCCCAAATTTCAAAATCATAATCCTTTGGTTCATTTCCAGTTTCTCTAATCCATTGTCCATATACATAGTCATATGAACGACTGAGATCGGATTCAAGTCCCTGATGTGTGTAAGTAACATACTTACTCTCACCGACAGCATGACCTATCATATCTAACGGAACATCACCTTGTTTACTTACTTCATAACAAAGAATATGTGTAAACCTGTCAACCTGAGGATTAAAATCGGGCTCCATAGGATAAATCTGTATTAAGATTACATTCTCATTTTTCTTGTCTTGAATTTCGTCTTTTCTTTCAAATAGCGAATGATAAATACTCTTACCAAGACCAGACTCAAATTCTTTAATATCTGCTTCAATTTTGTAGCCTACAACATGAAAAGGGGATAATGTTACTACTTTAGCTTCCAGAAAATCTCCTCCATTCAAAATAAGGAATACTATTTGATTATACTATTAAGTGGAAGAATAGTTCGATCTGCTTAAAGCACTTTACAATAAAAAAGCTTCCACCATACTCTGGTAGAAGCTTCTTATCGCAATTTAATCATTCAAAATTTCAATCATTTTTCTTGTCTTCGCTAGCTGCCCCACAGTAAAATCATGC
Source organism: Paenibacillus sp. FSL R5-0914 (assembly GCF_038004525.1). Taxonomy (NCBI): domain Bacteria; kingdom Bacillati; phylum Bacillota; class Bacilli; order Caryophanales; family Paenibacillaceae; genus Paenibacillus; species Paenibacillus sp. FSL R5-0914. The sequence goes on along the minus strand of NZ_JBBORH010000001.1, from coordinate 3,424,314 downwards.
TGAGCAGATGCATATGCGCTAAAGACAATATCGAGCACAAATAATTGCGCAAATCTTGAGCTTGTTGCCGCACTACGAAGCTGCGCTTCCGGCGCACGTGATGTAAATAAAGAAACATCGGCAAGCTGAGAGAGCTTGTTATTACCAGGACGAGTGAGGCTGATTGTTTTTATCCCCTGTTCCTTAGCTCGTTTTAATAATTGAATAACCTCTCTCGTTTCACCGCTATACGAAATCCCCCAGAAGACGGCATTTTCTGATTTCGTAGCCATGGCTGCCGCCAATAAATGACGATCTGAAATCGCATATACATTTTTGCCTAGCCGAAGCCATTTTTGTGCTGCATCTTCTGCAATAATAAATGAGGCACCTATCCCATAAACATAAATCACTTCTGCCTGTTGTAACAGGCTCACTGCCTGCTCAATAGACTGCGCGTCGAGTTAACTGGCCGTATTCTGAAAGGTCAGTATTGTATTTGACAACATTTTATCAATGATGGAATCAACGTTTCATTCGATTCAACATCAAAGTATCTAACAAGCGGCGTGTTCTCTACCTCCGCGGATAAACGGATTTTCAGCGCTGGAAAGCCCTCTATTCCAAGCGACCGACAAAAACGAACAACCGCCGCACTACTTGCCTCCGCTTTTGTCGCTAACTCATGTATGGTCATATGCAGCACTTCTTTAGCATTTGCAAGAATGTACTCCACTACTTTTTTCTCTGATTCTGGCAATTCATTTAAGTCTAGCTCAATTTGCGAAATCATACTTCCCCGCAATTAAACCCGCTCCAACAAATGCAGGAATCATTGGTATGAAAATATTTCCGATTTTTCGCAAAAAGTTCTTGAACGGTTTATCATTCTTCTTTTTAAGCTTCGCCTTCATTTGTGCGCTTTGTGCTTGTAATTGCTCAGCCGAAGTCGCTATTTTCCTAATCCTCATTTAGACTATATTGAGTAATCTAAACTTTGTATCACTTCTACGATTCCACACGTTCCATTATTGACGAATTTTTATTTCAATATTAAACTATAAATAAGAAATTAAATTCCAAAAAACCATTTTTTTTATTTATTAAATTTATCCCAACATTACGTCGCAGGAGGAAAATGAAAGATGACGACGACACCAAACATCATCGTAATGAACCATCCAACTAGAGAGCAGCTTGAAAAGATTTACGATATTTTAGATGAATGCTTTTCCGTTGGCCGAGCTTTTTTCCAAGAAAGATTAGACCTAGACACCACATATGATCCAGATACAACATGGTTTGCGATGGTTGACGGTAAGATTGCATCCAATGTACAAATTTTCCCGTTTCATATTAGAGTCGGTCAAGCGATCTTGAAAACAGGTGCAATGGGGAGTGTCGGTACAGATCTAAATTACCGCGGGCTGGGGCTTGCACACAAAATTCTTCATGCGCAGACCAACTATATGAAAGAAACCGATTATGATATAAGCTTGCTTTTGGCTAGCAAGCATGCGTTTTATGAAAAAGCTGGCTGGAGACTTATTCCCGAGACTGCTTTCGCAATTGAAAAACCAGCAAGTTTGGAGCAGCAGCAAAGCAGTGATGAAATCATTCCTTTTGAAGCCTGTTATCTCGATGATATCCGTTTCATCTATGAACAATTCAATAAGAATCGTACCTACACCGTGATCCGAAGTAAAACGTATTGGAATGATTTATTGACCTGGCCGGAATGGAAGAAAGTTGACTGCTTGCTCCTTCGCAGAAATGGGAAAATCGTCGCTTATGGCATCATTGAAAAGAAAGATACTGAACAAGTATTTATTAATGAATTATTGTATTTGAACGAAGCCGAAAACGGCGTTGAAGCTTTGTTTCATGCCTTATGTCAGCTGCGCCAAAATGCAAAGCAAATATTAGCGATGCTCCCAGAGGACCATAAGCTATATTCCTATTACCAACAGCATCAAGCAAATTCAATTCAAATCAATATGGCGATGTGGAAAATGATCAATCTCAGTTCAACTTTCCATAAGCTTCAGCCTGAATTAGAAGATCGCCTAAACCGTAGCAACATAATTGCAGACCAGGAGCTGCATATTGCACTTCGCAGCAATGAGGACTGTATCTACTTGGATTATAAGCAAAAGCAGCTTTCTGTTTCCGATGCTAGTAATCATACCATTCCCGTTACTTCAATAGAAGTAGATGAACGCGAGCTAATGACTTATATCATGTTTGGCTATAATGAAGAAGGCGCAGCAAAGGACAGTACTGAGCACGCTAACATCCTTCAAGCTCTATTTCCGAAACAACAAGCCGTGTTTTATTTGACCGATAAATTTTAAGCCATTTTTGATTCCTACTATTTTAAAATAAGGATGTGTCGCAAGTCCAACTGCTCGGACTTATGACACACCCTTATTTTTCCATAGCGACAAAAACTAGTCGTTGTTCATTTTTGATCTTCCTAACAGGACAGCACCGTAGGCTGCATCCTTAATTGGCAAAATCAGCTTTGTTTGCGGGTAGCTCTGTGCGAGCTTTCGCTCCAAGGCTTCTTTCACAAAGCGAGACTTTTGCAGCACACTTCCTGCAATCGCAATCGGACTTTCATATAGCTTAAGCCGTTCAATAACAGGCACAACAAGCTCATATAGATTGGTTGCACATTTCTCCGCTAACGCTATTGCATGTGCATCGCCCTTCTCACATGCGGTCGTCATAATCGGTGCGAGCTGCGCAATATCTTTTTTCGTCGTATTTTTATCATAAACAAAGCCAATAATCTCTTTCACAGTGCTTAAGCCAAGCTGCTCATATACCATCGCTGGGATGACCGTATCGGTTATTCTTCCGTCCTCCACTTGAACTAATACGGATAATAGATCGCGCCCAATGCTATAACCGCTTCCCTCGTCATCAATCAGATGACCAAAGCCTCCTGTGCGATGCTGCTCTCCTTTTTCATTGACCCCAAAGCAAATCGATCCTGTACCGGCAATGAGAATGATGCCTTGCATCGCATTTTGTGCTCCGTATAATGCGGTTTCTTGATCGCCTGTAATCGTTAATGACCCGATATAACCGTTATTTCTCACATGCTGCTCCAAAAAATTGATGACCAGCGGATTACTTATTCCTGCCGCACCTATACATATATGAGCAACTTCTTGTAAATTACCGCAGTAGAGCTTCGTTTGACTAAAAATTTCCTCAAAGGAGGCGGCAATAGCATCAGCATCACCACCGTTATAATTAATAGGCCCTACAGTAAAGGTGAATAAAGCGTCTTCCTGGTCATGGGTAATTGTGACAGCTGTTTTCGTGCCGCCCCCATCAATTCCAACGATAAATGCCATACCTATGTCCCCTTGTTGTACTTTTTATCTACATCTGTATCGTAATCTTGGCGGTGGGTACAACCTCACCATTTAGGATTGGAAGGAGTGATTTGAATGCATCAAGTGTATACTCAAATGCCGCAATTCCGCAGAACTCGCCTTCGATTAACGGTAAATCATACGGGCGACCTAATGTAATGGCCGTTACTTTGCAGCCTGCAGCCAGCAGCTTCTGAACAAGCGCAAGCTGACCTTTGTTTTCACGCGCATTGAACAAGCCGATAACAATATGCTTGTAGCCTTGTACCTTTGGCAGCGCAGCGTTGATTTGCTCCTCGCTCGGGTCAATGTCGATAATCTCATAAGCTGTATTAAAATGCTCCCCCATATATTGCGGAAAGCTAAGAGCTTGATTCAAGCTGCTGGACGCAAGATCGGTGCGGTATGAATAGGAACCCATAAATAACACTTGCTCGTCACCGGTATGAATGGGCTGGAGCTCACCTTTAATGAGGCAGATCGTTTCCGTACGCATTAGCTCATTTGCTCGGCGATGTACATCGCAGCCAACTAGTTCATAATCTAGCTCCTCAATCGTCGCATATTGTGCTTTATAAGCTAAAATTTTTGTAACAGCTGCATCAATTAGCGCTTCATCCAAATCACCGATGGCTACAGCTTCTTCGATCAAATGAATCGCTTCCTTCACTGTCTCAGGAGTATGACTAATGAATACCAAATCAATACCTGCTTTAACAGCTCCTAACGCTCCTTTTGCCGTACCATAGTATCGTTTGATCGCGTCCATTTCTAAACAATCCGATACAACTAACCCTTTATATCCTAATTTTCCTTTTAATATCTCTGTAATAATGGTATGAGACATAGTTCCGGGCACACCGGATTTTTCAATTTTCGGAAATAAAATATGTGCACTCATAATCGCTTGAGCGCCTTGCTCAATTGCGGCCTTAAACGGCAGCAGCTCAAGCTGCTCTAATTCCTCAAGTGTTTTTTCAATTGTAGGCAAGCCAATATGTGAATCGATATTTGTATCACCATGACCTGGAAAATGCTTAAGTGAGGACATGACGCCTCCATCGAGTAATCCCTTCATCATTTGAATTCCATACTGGGATACTGTTGCAACAGAATCACCATATGAACGAACATTTATGACTGGATTCAATGCATTATTGTTAACGTCCATAACTGGAGCTAGATTAAAATTAATACCTAATGCTTTCAATTCTCTGGCAGTCATTCTGCCTGCTGCATACGCATTTTCAGGTCGTCCTGAAGAAGCAATTGCCATGGCTCCAGCAACATTGGTCGCGTCTTTAGGCATACGAGTGACTCGACCGCCTTCTTGGTCGATCGTAATAAAACCCGGGATACCAGTATGTGTCGTGTACCATTGCTGCAGCTCAGTAACAAGCTCGCCTAATTGATATTTATTGTCGATATTATGTGAGAATAAAATAATATTGCCGACTTTATAATGCTCAATAACTTCCTTCAGCTCAGGAGTGATCTCGGTTGAAGGGAAGCCTGTTACGAACATTTGTCCAATCTTTTCGCGCAAGCTCATATATTCTATTGTTCTCATCAATTATTCACCTTCCTCTAGCGATATAAATGATACTGCTGTTTTATTTCTGCAAATTGCTTGCTTTCCGCTGCAAACTGTTCAAGCAGTTGCTTGGCTTGCATATTTTCCGTACGATACATGTTGTCTCCCCCCAGCAAATCGATAAATGGACGAGAGCCCTCCTTTACAGGAGGCAGGAATGAAAATTGCTCGTACAAATCTCTTATCGTAAATAATAAGGTTACCCCAACTTCTAAAGGCCTCAGCACTTGGATATCTGTAATGTAAATTTGTACCCCGCCGCATAGCTCGCCAGAATGTTTAGATGACGTTGGCTTGAAATGAACTGGACGGAAAAGCACACCCGGGATACCTTTTGCATTCATCTCATCTGCCAATTGCTGCGCTTGAATGAACGGAGCACCAATCATTTCAAATGGGAACGTTGTGCCTCGTCCTTCCGAGCAGTTCGTGCCTTCAAATAAACATGTTCCTGTATATAATAAAGCTGTTTCATATCGTGGCATTCCAAGTGAAGGATGGACCCAAGTTAATCCTGTATCCGGGAAGGACATGCTCCGTTCCCAGCCTTCCAAACGAACGACATGCAGCGATGCATTCCAATTCATTTGATCATTTGCCATCGTTGCTACCTCACCTGCTGTTAAGCCGTATCGCACGGCTAGCTCGTAATTTCCAACAAATGATTTGAAGCCGGGCTTCAAGACATTCCCTTCTACCGTTACCCCGTTAAGCGGATTAACACGATCAAGAACAACAAATTCTACGCCTGCATTTGCACAATCTTCAAGTGCATACAGCATCGTATAAATAAATGTGTAATAGCGTACACCAACATCTTGAATATCGTATACAATGATGTCTACTTCATTCAGCATTTCTTTTGTTAAACGCTTGGAGTCTTTACGGTACAAGCTATAGACTGGAACATTCGTAAAAGGATCCATGTAAGTGTCTACTACTGCCCCTGCATCCAAATCTCCGCGAACGCCATGCTCAGGTGAAAACATCGCAGCAAGATTAAAATTTTCATGTAATATAGTAATCGTTGATGCAAAATCCTTCGTAAGACCTGTCGGCGCTGTAATCAATCCTACGCGCTTACCTTCGAACAAATAACGATAATTCGTTATAGAATCAATCCCATTTAACACCATATGAAGCTGCCTCCTAGCTGCTTTTTCGCATAAATGGATAGAACAAGGGAATGTTTCCTGCTATACATAGAAACACTCCCTCTTAGCTAGTTGAATAGTTACCAAAGACTAGACTGCCTAACCTTCACCGTTTCAGCAGGCACCATAAATGCTTCTGCATATGTCTTTCTTGCTTCACAGCCGCGAACAACTGCTAGTGCTTTATAGTAATCCATGTATTTGAAAGATTTGCTATTCGTCACAAACCAATGCTTGCTTAAAGCATCTATCCATAGATCAAATGCCGCTTGATCGAAATCCACATATACGTAAGGGACATAATCAACCGCATCCTCCCAGTTTTCGGAGTAATATAATCTTGCTGCAAAGTGCGCGGGGAGCGCTCGTTCAAAGGATGATAGACTTGCGAAGAAACGGGCATCATTTACGATATGATGCGTTAGCGCATGGTCCTTATGCATACTGTTTTTCCAGTGTGTAATAATAATATTAGGCTTCACGCGACGAATTACATCACAAACCTCCATACGAATTTCTTGATTGTCAGGCAACTCTCCGTCACAATAATCATCGAATACAATGGCTTCACCGCCTAGCATATCCGCAAAAACCTGTGCCTCTTTCACTTTTTGCTGACGATATTCCTTCATATCCTGTCCTGCCGGGACCCCTCGTTCACCCGCAGTTAACGCTAGTGTCACAATGCGATCTCCCTTTAAACTATGACTAGCGAGCACACCACCAGAAGCTAGCTCCACATCACCAACATGCGCTCCAATTGCTAATACTGTGAATTTTTCGCTCATCTTTAAAGTTCCCTCCGCAATATAGAAAATTGTTTTTCAATAGTAAAGCCCGCTTTTTGATAGATTCGAAGAGCCGGATTATTATTTCCAGTGAATAGAGAGATATATTGACAGCCCACATTTTGAAAAGCTTCAACCATTCTGAAAAATAATACACTGCCAAGGCCATGACCCTCATGCTCTGGGTGCACTCCGATACCGCAAAAAAATGCTCTTCCATCAGGCTGCGAAATAATTGGACCTGCAAAGCCCACAACCTCGTTGCCGTACACGGCTACTACAAGTGGTGCGCCAACCTTCACATAAGTAACAATATCCTTCTTCCACTGCGGATTTTGCAGGGCAGCAAGCGTTGCTTCAAGCCCTGTATGTAAATCAGGGACATAAGACGTAATGTAATAGTCCTTGCTATTTGCATTGGTTTCCTTATCTAAAATATCTTCGGGAACAATAAAGCTTCCGAGTTTTAAATACATGCCGCATTGCGTCGCTCGATCTTCGTAGCCTCTAGCCATTAAAGCTTCATATAATGGCTGGTCCTTACTGATGCCCGGGGCATTATTATGCTCATGCTGAGGTGCACTTGGTATACTCCACTTCAGCTTAACAGGGTTGAAAAACAATACATCCGCTTGTCTTTTCCCAAGTTCTTGGAATCTTTTTTCTAAACGCAATAGAAAAGCATCGTAAAGCTCCAGAGAAGCCACATGGTTATCTATAATAACACTCGTAATATAACCGGCCACATCTCCAAGAGGGAGATCGTCACCGCAGCAGCCAGCTGCAAAACCAACAATCCCTTTTTCGTCACAGCCTACCCATATACAGTCAGCGTCAAAATAAGGATGGTCGATGAATGTATCTTGAAACTCTCGATCTGTAAATGGCTTATAATCATATTTTGTAGCCTCACGATTCCAAAGCTCTACAACTGCAGAGTGATCTTCAATTGAAAAGGGTCTGATTTGCAACATTTAAGCCTCCTGTGAACGTCCAATATAGGGCCAGGAAATTTTGCCCATTACTACTGGCTGTGAAGCTCCAGTTACTAGCGGGATATTGTTTGGTAAGCGCTCCATCGTGTAACACGCTAGCAGAGCAAAAGCAATTGCTTCCTTAGCATCACTATTACCACCGATATCCTCCTGCGTCAGCACCTGCACGTTATGCGGTGCAAATAAGTGCTGTAAATCACGCAAAAGCGTCTTGTTATAGCTTCCACCGCCGCCAATTAACAATTGCTCAGCCTGGTGCTGCGGTGCAATATACCGTTCATAGCTATCGACGATGCTCCAGGCAGTTAAGTACGTAGCTGTTGCAACAACATCTTCTGCTTTCCAGTTATTAACCTTCATCATTTCAATAATTTGTGCCACGTATTGTTGGCCAAACCGTTCTCTGCCTGTCGATTTTGGTAACGGCATCGTATAATATTTATCCTGCTGCATCCATTTCAATAGCTCATCAATCACTTGACCGCCCGCACCAATTTCGCCATTAACATCCATTGTCATTGGTGCAAATAATTGCGATACAAGGCCATCGATAATCATATTTCCAGGACCCGTATCAAAAGCAAATACCTCATCCGGTGAGGCATTTACAGGCAAAACAGTCACATTGCCTATTCCGCCAATATTTTGCATCAGAAGTGTTTTCTTTGGATTGTTAAACAATAAGTATTCGGTAAATGGTACTAACGGAGCTCCTTGTCCACCCATTGCCATGTCAGCAACTCGAAAGTCTGATACGCAAGGAATTCCTGTGCGATTGGCGATAACTGCACCATCCCCAATCTGAACGGTACAATGCAGATTATAACCGCCCATAACATTCCCATCCGGAGCATGATAGATTGTTTGACCATGCGATCCTACTGCGAATATTTGCGAAGGCGAAAGGCCGCATTTCCCTATAACGGATAATGTGGCTTGGGCGTATAATTCGCCAAGCCACATATTCATTGCGCCAACCTTATCAATCGTAGCGCTAGCGGGATCAAAAAGCTCAAATATGGAGTTTCTAACTTGCATCTCAAAAGGTGTGTTTTCAAAAGCCAGTAATTCAATCTCTACTCCATGTTCTTTTTCGGCTGATGGGAAAAGCTTAACTACTGCTGCATCAATACCATCTACTGATGTACCGGACATCAAGCCAACTAAGTATGTTGCATCAACTTTTGATTGTTTGTCCATTAGCCTTTCACCGCTCCAACTGTTACCCCTTCAAGGAAGTATTTTTGTAAACTGAAGAACAAAATAAACATTGGAACTGCTGAAATGGTTGCCCCCGCCATCATCGGTGCAAAGTAAGTTGTATTCGCAAAGCGAAAGTTTTTCAAGCCGACCTGAATGGTTTGCATATCCATCGTATTCGTTACTAGGAACGGCCAGAAAAAGTCATTCCATGCCGCCATGAACGTTAGGATTGCTAGTACTGCCATAATTGTTTTAGATAGAGGCATAATGATATACCAGAAGATTTTAGGCTGGGAACAACCTTCGATTTTAGCAGATTCAATAATTTCACCTGGAATGGAGGACATGAACTGCTTAACCAAGAAGATATTGTATACCGTTACTATGCTCGGCATAATCAACGCTGTGTACGTATTTTGTAATTCAAAAATGTTTACGATCAAAATATATAGTGGAACCTGAGTGACTTGAACAGGAATCATCATAGATCCCAGCAAAATAGCGAACAAAATGTTTTTCCCTTTAAATTTCATTTTTGCAAAAGCATATCCAGCAAGTGTAGCAAAAAATACGTTAGATACCGTGATACACGCTGCCACTATAAAGGAGTTCAATAACCAGTCCCATGTATGTTTGCTGAAATTAAAGAAGAATTTATAAGATTCAAATGAAATCTTCGATGGTAGGATAGAATAGCTCATTGCACCAGCTTCTACCGGATCACCGAACGAGGAGATGACCATAAAGTATATCGGGAATATGGTAGCTGCGGCAAATAGGATAAGGAACGTAATGTTTGCACCATTACGTATAAACAGATACCCTTTGCTTCTTAAGCTATTGTTGTACAAACCCATAGTATTCTGCTCCTTTTCCTAGTATTCTACATCTTTACCTATAAACTTGAATTGAAGGAATGATATAAATCCGATAATCGCTGCTAGAACTAATGATTGTGCCGCTGCCTCACCAAACTCAAAATATGTGAACGCATTGTTAAAGATTAACAAACCTACCATTGTTGTTGCATGGTCTGGTCCACCGCCTGTCATAAGATAAGCGTTTTGGAATACTTGGAAGGAACCGATAACACCAGTAACAAGTAGGAATAGCGTTGTTGGCTTAAGGAAAGGGACAACGATAAACCAAAGCTTTTGCAGGAAAGACGCGCCGTCAATTTCAGCTGCTTCATAATAGCTGTTATCAATAGCGAGTAATGCGGCTATATAAATAATAATTGCTGTACCATGACTTGATAACCATGACATTAACACAAGTGAGAACATTGCAGTTGCACTGGAACCAAGCCAGTTTTGATTTTCAATACCTAAAAAACTCACGAGCTTATTGGCAATACCTGATTTTAACGGATCGAAGATCCACAGCCACACAACAGAAAGCGCTACACCAGATGCTACGGCTGGCAAGTAATATAGTGCTTTAAAGATCGTTTGTGTTTTTTTCTTGAAAGGAATAATCAAAATTGAAATTAAAAATGATAGAAGAATATTAAACGGAACAGTTAATAGCGTATATACTAACGTGTTTTTCAGTGCTTTCCAGAAAAGTTCATCTGAAAACGAGTTAACGAAGTTATCCATGCCGACAAAAGTGGATCCTAATGGACCATATTTTTGTAAGCTGATAATAAAAGCATTGATGACTGGATATGCGGTAAATAAAGAAAACGCAATAAGTGCTACTGCGATAAACGCGTATCCCCAACCTGAGTCACTTTCGAGTTTCAATTTTTTTCTTTTAGTCAACGTTTGATTCATTGGGTCGCACCTCTCTTCTAAAAACAGTACAAGCTCTAGCTAATTTAGAAGGAAAGCTGTACGTTCTAGCTACGCACAGCTTTCACATGTCAGCCTACGACAGACTAGTCAACTACAATACCATCTTTACCGAAAGATTTAATTGCAGCTGCTTTAACTGCATCATACATTTCTTGTGGAGCAATCTCATTTGCAAGTAAGGCTTGTAGTTTAGGAATAATAACTTCTGTTTCAATTTTTAATGCTTCAGCAGCCAGATCAGTAGGAATATCTGTACGAGCCGGAAGCGCTTTTGCCATCATAGCTTTACCTGCAGCAACGTTATCTTCGTTACGAGGGAATTTTTCAAGTACTTCTGCATTACGTGCAGATTCAGTAATTGGTGATAAGAACAGCTCATTACTGTAGTTAGCAGCAATTGAACCAGAAGACAAGAAATTCGTTGCTAGGGCAATATTTTTGATGTGCTCTTCAGATGGAGCTTTTTTACCACGAAGTGCGATATAACCATCAACGATTGAAGTAGGGACATAATCAGCACCGTTGAATGTTGGGACTGGAAGTGAAATATAATCAACTTCAATAGAATCTGCAACAGCTGAACCATCGTTCGCTTTAATCTTCTCATTGTTTAGACGAGCAGAGTTTTCAAATGCAGATAAACCTTTACCTGTGATCATCGTTTGACCCGTTAGGAACATGTTCCACCGTTTACCAGCATCGATAGAGCTTAGCTCTTTAGGCATAGAACCATCGTTGATCATTTCGCGAATAGATGTAAGTAGACCCAAGAAGTTTTTGCTTGTATACGTATATTTAAGATCTTTATCGAAGTAATCTGGTAAACCTGCAGTTTTAGCAAGAATAGCTAGATAGTCTTTAGATGCTACACCAGATGTTGCGAACACGAAACCATAACGAGTAGTTTCACCTTTATCATTTTTCACTACGCCTTTAGAAATTGCATTACGGAACTCTTCATAAGTCCAACCGTTTTGTTGAATGCTTTTCCAATCAATTCCGGCTTCTTCAAGGAATTGTTTGTTACCACCGATAGTGTGGATTTCCATATACGCTGGTAGGCCGTATTGAGCGTCACCTAGTTGGAAATATTTCAATGGAACTTCGTCATAATCTGCCTTGGCTTCATCAGAAAGGGCACCGTTAAGGTCGATTAGTACATTAAGTGCTGCATATTTCGAAATTCCTGAAGCACCGATAAAAGCAATATCTGGAGGAGAACCTGCATTTACTTGAGTATCAAGTTTTTGCGTCATATCTTCCCAGCTCGCTGGCTCGATTTTCAAAGTCAAGTTAGGATGTAGTGTATTAAATTCTTTTTCCATATCAGCAAAACGTGTTTGATAGTTCGCTGATATCGGAGGTAAAAGTGCTGTAATCGTATCCTTTTTAGGCTCAGAACCACCGTTACTAGTTCCTGTGTTACCGGAATCTGTAGAAGCTGGAGCGTTATTTCCGTTTCCTCCGCAAGCCGATAATAGTGATACCATCATGATTCCTGACAAAAACAGAGTTAATCCACGTGATCTTTTTTTCATCGAAAACAGCCTCCTCAATTATTAATAGCATCCATCCTGTTATTCCACTTTTCACACCTAAACCAATGATGCGATTGCCTGTTTCAAGCGTCCTCCGTTTGCGTTAAGTACTTGTTCTGCTTCTTTTGCATCTAACCCCGATTTAATCATCATAATTGCCAGCTTACAGTTCATAGATGCTTTTTCAAGTGTTTCTGCGGCGGTTGATGTATCTACACCAGTCGTGTTCATGATGATACGAATCGAGCGATCTACGAGCTTAAAATTACTAGCCTTCAGATCAACCATCAAGTTGTTGTACGTTTTTCCTAACTTGACCATTGTGCATGTTGTCAGCATATTAAGCACCAACTTCTGAGCAGTTCCTGCCTTTAATCGAGTCGAACCGCTAATGACCTCAGGTCCTACAACAGGTGTTATACAAACATCTACAATGGGTTCGAACTTTGAGCCTCTGTTGTTACAAACACCGATAGTGGCTGCTCCAAGTTCCTTTGCTTTCGCTAAAGCTGCAATAACGTAGTTTGCACTACCGCTTGCCGAAATCCCAATAAGTACATCTTTGTTTGTTACACCAATGCTTTCGATTAATGCGATCCCTTCATCCATATCGTCTTCACAGCCTTCAACCGCAGTACGCAAAGCAATATCACCACCAGCAATATAGCCCTGCACCAAGGAAGGATCTGTACCAAAGGTAGGAGGACATTCGGAAGCATCCAGAACACCTAATCTTCCTGATGAGCCAGCTCCTATGTAAAACATTCTTCCACCATTAGACAACCTATGATGTAGAATATCTACCGCCTTTGCAATCTGCGGAATCTCCTCAGCTATAGCTCTGGGGACCAGTGCATCTTGTTGATTCATTAACTGGATCATTTCTTCCGTAGTACATTCATCAATCATTAATGTGTCTGGATTCACAGCCTCTGTTGTCAATCCCGCAAGGTAGTCATTCATAGCCATCCTCCTTCTTCCCAGCCTTAATCTGTCATGTAATTAACAAAACGCGTTAGATTAACTTACAATTATTATGTTCTTATACTAATACAACACCATCGCTTCGTCAATAGATTTTGAAATATAATTTCATAAAGAAAATAAATTCTGATGTTTTATTTCATTCCTTACACACTATGTTATACCACATTTATAAAGCGCTTACAAGATGCAATTTAAATTTTTACCAATTGCTTTGATCGCTATGGCTCTAAGGTTAAATCGATTTAAAAAAATGTATTATTTGCTGATTGTCGCTCCAAACGAAACATAAAGTTACATCATCCGTGTTCAACCGGATGATGTTTCGTCTTCGATTCCATTCATTTTCTTCCTCATAATTGTGTGCCAAGCTACTAATTATTGAATTAAACTACTTATTATATTCATTAGATCAACGTATTCATCATGTAGATAATCTGACATGGATTGATAAATAGTATATTTAAGTATACGAAGTGAATGAAATACAAAAAAAAAGAAAGCATTGATCCATGATCAATGCTTTCCTCCACATTCATTCTATCAGAACCTAATTTCTAAGTTTTTTCTTTAATATATTATGCGTTTTTGTTAAGTAGGTTTTTACTTCTTCATATTCTGCACTTGCGACACCAGCAAATAATATGTCGATGATCGTAAGCATCGCAATACGCGAGCCCATAGCCCCACTGCGGATTGTTATTTCAGGTGTGGATATGCTCAGTACAATATCCGCCCGCTCCGCAAGCTCACTTTTATTGTACTTCGTAATCGCAATACATTTCGCTCTATTCTTTTGGGCAATTTCCAGTGCATCAATAATATCACTAGTTGCTCCAGAGTTAGAAATGAAAATGGCAACATCATCTTTCTCAAGTAAAGTTGCTGCCGTGAGCTGACTATGACCATCTGTATAGGCATGACACATCTTATTAATTCGCGAGAACTTCTGTTCCCCGTCCATACAAACGAGTCCCGAAGCACCTATTCCAAAGAAAACAATTCGCTTACTATGACATAGTAATTCTACAGCTCTTGTAATTTCTTTTCGATCAATAACACTAAGCGTATCCTCAATGGACTTGCAATTATTCAATGAAATATTTGATATAATTGTCGAGAGATCATCACCTGGCTGAATATCTGTATATTGAGCCTTTGAATCCTCATCACGAGAACCCAAAGATGCCGATATACTCACAATAAAATTGCGGTATCCGCTGTAACCCATCGTCTTACAGAAACGAAGGACAGATGCATCGCTTGTCTTACTCGATTGAGCCAATTCCTTAATCGACAAATGAGGGATCTCTTCCGTATTTTCTAAAATGTAATCTCCGACCAATCGTTCAACTGGTGTAAAACTCTCTCGCATCTCACGAATTTTAATTAATACGTTGTCATTTAGACTCATAATCTACCTACTCTAGATTTAATTAACACCTTTAATAATATCATAAACAATATAAACAACCTATTTCAATAACAAAATACGTTTTGGCATATCAAAAGCTAATATTAATTAATCTATTAAAATCATCCTACTCTTAGATCATCTGGTGACTTTACGTTGATTATAGCGTAATAAAGTTGTAAGGTATAGTCGATAATTATATACTTTCTGATATGGTGAAACAAGGGACCACAAAGGTCCCCGAAGATTTTTTCTATTGTTCTCAGCATACGTAATACGCATGTATTTTTAAATTTTACTGCCGTCTAAATATGACTCGATTTGTCAACTACATTCTTTGATGTAGCACCGTTTCTTGAACCATTTAATTTGCTAGCAAGCTGCTTTAATGCAGTCAAGAACACCGGCATGTCCGCTACACTTAGTAATAATAGTGCAATGATTAATACGAATGCTACCTGTATAAGTGTCATTACGCCTGAAGGAATCAACGCGGCGCAGGTGCCTCCTAGAATAAAGGCAGCAGACAATACTACACCAACCATATAATGTGATGCCACTCAATTCTTGATCCAACATCCCTCCCCTTCAAGCTCGTTATACCGCATCATCAGGAATATGCTGTAATCAACGCCCAGGGCTGCAATCATAATGAAGCTGAAAAATGGAACGATCCAGCTCAAGATTTCACTGATTCCAAGAGAAGTAAGTACACTAGCACCAAGGAAGCAATAATGAACAGAGAACTGAACACAGAACGCGCAATGACTATTAGCACAATTATGATCCCGACCAGCATAATCACGGCTGTACGTACAAAGTCATCCTGTGAAATATTCTGTAAATCAGCATTGGTTGCAGTTGTTCCTGTTAAGGCTGCTTGCACTCCTTGCAAGTCGCTGCCATCTAACGGCATTCCAAAAGCTGTCTGCAAGTTCTTCTTCGAGCTCAAGCGAATACAGTAACTCACCTTCTTCCATCATTTTAGCGAACATCTTCAAAGGGCCATATACAGTGCAGATCAATGCCATGGAAGGCAGGGGGCGTAATAATTTCTCCTCCTTACCTGATTTGGCTATATCTAGAATGAATTTTAATAAATCACCGAATATTGCTTTGCTATTTTCGTTTAAGTAATACCCATCTTCATGCAAGCCTTTCTTTTGCGATTTTTTTGCGCAAGAAATAAAGAGTCCTTTATAATGTAATAATGTACATAAAGACGGATTTGGAGGGAAACAAATGGCAAGTCATAAATGGGTATTAATCATAGACGATGAAGATGATTTAGCTCGTCTGATGAAGGCAGTTTTACATAAAGAAGGTATTGCAGACGTTGTAACTGCCGGGACAGTTGCAGAGGGCTGGGACAAGTTTCAGGAGTATAATCCTGAACTTATCTTGCTAGATATTATGCTACCAGATGGAGAAGGATATGACTTATGCAGAAAAATTCGGGAAACATCAAATGCACCGATCTTATTTATGTCTGCAAAGGATGAGGAAATTAATAAGCTGTTAGGACTGGCGATAGGTGGCGATGATTATATTACTAAACCGTTCAGTCCGAAAGAAGTCGCTTATCGGGTAAAGGCACAACTGAGAAGAGCTGGCTTTACAGAAGAAAAAAAAGCTCCGAAAAGCTTACAAGCTGGCCCCTTTGAGCTTAGTGCCAATGAGACAGAATTAAAAAAGAATGGCGAGGTCCTCGTGCTAACCGCCAAAGAAGTCGGTTTAATGAGCTGTTTTATGCATCATCCCAATCAGATTCTAAGCAAAGAAACCTTGTTTGGACAGGTGTGGGGTGAGGACTTTTTTGGTTCCGATAATACAGTGATGGTACATATTCGGCGCTTACGCGAAAAAATTGAGGCCGACCCTTCAAATCCTTCCTTTATTTTGACGGTTAAAGGGTTAGGTTATAAATTAAATACCAAGGAGTGAGACTAGTTGAAATGGAAATTGACACTCCGCTTTTTAAGATCGGTTATGACTATTGTTGTGATCGTTGGTATTGTAAACGCGATTTTGTTCCTTTCCTTATTCGTTATAAAGGTAAATAATAATAACTTTGGCACTGAAGAAGCATCTGCAGAAACCTTTAGCCGGACCTTTTCACAATACGTAGAATTACAGGCCGGCAAACCTGTTGTGAATGAAGAAGGTCTCAAAAAACTACAAGAAATGAGCGCCTGGGTACAATTCTTGAATGACCAAGGGGAGCAAGCAGCTGCCTTTTATACCCCTGAAGAATTGAAAACAGAGTATTCTCCTATTGAAATTGTACAAATGTATAAATATAAAGAATTAGATGCACGCACGACGGTTTTTGTCAGCGAAGCCCAAAATTTCAGTTACTTTTTAGGGATTAATAATCCAAAAATAGGCCGGTACGTAATGACCTATGACTACGCTAAAATTTTCAAAGATGTTAATGTTTTTCTTTTCATTTTTTTAATCGTTGATGTGCTTATTGTAATCCTCATTGGATTTCTATTTGGGAAAAAGTTAACTGCACCCCTTCATACATTAATAGAGGGTATTCAACAGCTCAGGGAACGACGTTTTAAGAAAATGCCTACTCCCAAAGGTGTTTATGAAGATGTTTTTCGTAATATGAATGAACTATCTGAAAAGCTCGATCGACATGAAGAGGAACGTAAACGTCTCGATCAAATGCGTGAGGAATGGATTAGCAATGTTTCACATGACATGAAGACACCACTTGCTTCTATTCAAGGTTATGCAGAATTTATTAACGACAGTGCCACAGATTTAACAGCCCAAGAATTACAGGAATACACGTCAATTATCAAGAGTAAATCGATGTATATGAAAGATCTGTTAAATGACCTCAATTTAACGACACGTTTGCGTAATCACCAGCTATCCCTGCAATTTGAAGAGGTGAATCTCGTTCAGTTTCTACGAGAAATGACGATTGAACTTTTAAATGATCCGACCTTTGGTGAACGGCAGATAGAGTTTGAGGCAAATGTAGTTAAAGCCGTACATAAAGTAGATAAAAAATTACTAAAACGAGCGATCCTTAACTTTATCTACAACGCGCTTGTGCATAACGATGAAAATGTCGTGGTGAAGATTCGAGTGGAAACCATTAGTCCGCATACCCAAATTACAATTTCTGATAATGGCCAGGGTATTCCGGCTAAAGATCTGGAACAGGTTTTCGAACGCTACTATCGGGGTACAAACACAACGAGTAAGCATGGAACTGGGTTAGGTATGGCCATCGCCAGAGATATTATTTGGGCTCATGAGGGGAAACTCGATTTGACGAGCGTTGAAAATACCGGTACCACCATTACTATACTTTTATAATTCAAAATGACTTACTTATTAGGCAGAGAAAGGGGCTGTTCTCCACTTACTTTATTGGAGACAGCCCTTCTTCAATTTATTAGTTTTTTAGTGCTTTTAGCGGAATATCCTCTAATTTCACTTCATCGTATGAGGAGACTTGATCACCTTTTTTTACATACATTTTCAAGTAGGCGCCTTTACGAAGATTTTTTTGTGCATTAAATTCCAGTGGAATTGTAGTACCTTTGGCATTTGTAGCCTCTAGTGTATAAGAATAAGAGGTCATGACCGAACCATCGCTCAGTTTATATTCATGGGGTTCCCCATCCTCAGTGATTTGTAAGTAGTAATTTTCGGCATTGAAGCGATTGAAATCAATCTTGGCTATAGCAAAGACCCCTACAACTCCAATAACAAACAAAATACCCATAGTAATTAGAAATTTTTTCATCTCAATCATCCTTCTGTTCTATTATTTAGTGTGATAATACGATTGTAAGAAGCTACGGTTAAGAAATAATACAACCCGTAAATTACGGTATAAGCAATCATCCAGAGCAACACAGGTTTTGCTAAATCTATCATCAGTAGACTAGAGAATGCTTTTAAAGCCACTACACTATGCAATAACCCTACTACAAGCGGTACAACAAAGATAACGAATACCTGTGACGCAATTGATTTTCGCATTTCTTTTGCACTGACACCCATTTTATGCAGCATATTGTACTGTGATTTATCCTCTTCTGCCTCTGTTAAAACCTTAAAATAAATGATACTGCCTGTAGCAGCCAGAAATACTAGACCAAGGAAACTTCCGATAAACAGTAGAGAACCCACACCTTCCAAACTTGTTTGGTAATCTTGTGGACCACTTGAAAATAACGCTTCTTCAGGTAATTGGTTTGCAATTTTTTTAGATAAATCTACAGAAGCATCATCTACCCCAAGAACACGATAGTGCAGCACTTCCCCATCATTTTGCAACACTTTATACTGATCCTCCGAGACTACCACGGTTATACCTGCTGTACCTACATTCAATACGCTTTGCGTTTTAAAGCTTTGGAATGTGAGAGGATGGCCGTTGCCTGTTGTTATAGTTTTCCCTGTATATATTGGTGAGAACCTTTTGTCATATCCGATATCTAAAATAACCGCGTAGCTGTCCTTTACATCTAATTTTTCTTTATGTTGTAGACTTGCTAATTGGTTGTATGTTTTTTCATCGATAACTGTATATTCTCTTTTATCAGAGCTATCGAATGTTGATGGCGAGTTTAACTCTTTCGTATGAAACGTAATGGATAGTGCTTCAATATTTTTATCGTATTTTGTATCTGATACTACAGCACTCACTTGCTTGTCCATTTCTGCATCTGTGGATTGATACATAAAGGTATTCGGATTAATCGTTTTCGCCGAGTCATTCGTATTGTAATAAAGGCCATAGACCGCTCCACCGGCAGTTACTGTCGTAGCACTCAACACGGCAATCACAGTTAATGTACGTGCGTTCCCACGAATACGATAGAGCAGCTGCGAAATAGTAATGACATGAAGGCCTTTCCAAAGCCACCTTTCATTTTTCTTAATCATTGCTAACACAAAGCCAGTCACACTGTGGAACAATAAAAATGTACCCAAAATAACCGTTGTTAAAATAATTAATACAGTCAAGGGGAATCCAATTTTTTCCCATACCTTAGAAGTGAAAAGGTCCTGCATTGCAAGCCAATAGCCCAAGACAATGAGTAACACTCCAAGAAAGGCTACTATCATAGATGGTTTAGGCGCCACTTCTCCCTTTTTGGAAGCATGAAATAAATCAATCAGCTTAAATTGATAGATCAAGCGATAGCCTTGAAACGATGTTACTAAGAATATAACTAGAAATACGATAGCCGTGTTCATCGCTGCCGCCGCTGAAAATGTAAAGGGTGCTACAACGTCATAACCCATTAAATGAATTAAAATCGTCATAAATCCTTTTGAACATAGGAACCCAAGTACAATTCCTATTACTAAAGAGAATAATCCTAACAATAAATTTTCGAAAAAGAGCATAAAACCTATTTGACGATTACGTACCCCTAGCAACGCATACAATGCGACTTCTTTTTTACGCTTTTTCATAAAAAATGAATTGGAATAAGCAATAAATATGAACACGAAAAAGATGAGAATGACTGCCGCCCCACTCATTAGTGAACCAAGTTTTTGGGATGAAGCCGTCTGTTCTGCTATCGTATCGCTATATTTTAAGGTCACAAATGTAAAGTAAATGATGATACTAAACACCATCGATGCAATATATAAAAAATATTGTGAAAAGTTTCTGGCTATATTTTTTCTTGCTAGACTAAATAACGTCATCTACCTCACCCCCAATGGCCGCATGAACATCTAAGATTTCTTGGAAGAAGGCTTTGCGTGTCTGATCACGACGAAATATTTCTGTTGAAAATGAACCATCCTTGATGAAAATGATCCGGCGGCAGAAGCTTGCGGCAAAGGCATCATGAGTCACCATCATAATGGTCGAGTTGTTATTTTCATTTAAAGTGCTTAAGCTTTCCAATAAATCTGTTGCTGATTTAGAGTCAAGCGCACCTGTTGGTTCATCAGCCAAAATCAGTGCAGGCTCTGTCACGAGCGCTCTAGCCGCAGCGGTTCTTTGCTTTTGACCACCAGAGATTTGGTAAGGATATTTTGCCAGTAAATCTTCAATCCCAAATACTTTAGAAATCTGAGTCACGAGGTGATTGATTTTCTTCGCTGGAATTTTAGCAATCGCCAGAGGAAGCAATATGTTCTCCTTTACAGTCAAGGAATCGAGTAAATTGTAATCTTGGAAGATGAAGCCGAGATGTTCACGTCTGAAGTCTGACAAGGCTGCTTCCTTCATATCATGAATACTCTTGTTCTTCATATAAATCTTCCCTTCAGTTGGAGAATCAATGGTTGCTAACAAATTTAGCAAGGTTGATTTTCCAGCGCCCGAAGGTCCCATAATCCCTACAAACTCACCTTCATGAATGTCAAAAGACACGTTTTCTAAGGCTGTGTATGCAGCACTTAACTTCCCGTACACTTTTTTTATGTTTTCTACTTTTAATAATGGTTCCATTCATTTCACCTCATAATTTGCTGATACTTATACTATAGGCTGTGAACCTTACAGCAAATTCATGCCAACCTTACAATAAGCTTAAATCCAAAAAAAGGGGTACCCAGTAGCCATTTAAGACTACGGAGTACCCCTTTACGATTGAAAAGAATTCATTTTTTTCTCGTTGTATATAAATCAGAAGCTTCATCAAAGTAAAAGCGGCGTTTTTGTTTGCCAAACACGACTAATATAATATGAATGAACAACACGATCGTTAAAATGATAGAGGTCAATCCAGCACCTAGCGTTAAGAATATAGATGCCTTATAAAATGGAGAATCCATTGATATTTCCACGTTATTCAAAGTATTCGCAATGACTGTTATGAAGTACATCGCGTAAATCGCACCAAAACGTTTAAATAATCGTTTGTTAGTTTCCACTCGACTTACTTTACTGTCATAACGATAGCGCATAATTTTCGTTCCAATTGTCGATCCATTCCAAATCCATGGAATAATAAAAAAGGTTATAAAAAGCGTAATTGTACTTGCAATAAATTCACTAACCAAATTAACGTTGGTCATACTCAACATAACTTGAACTACCATGTTGCTGATAAAAATATCAATAATAACTGCCAGCAACACAGACATCCCTCTTACTTCATCAAGAGCCAATAATCTTTCTGCTTTCTCATTAATTTTCTTTTTTGATGGGAATAGCGCTAAAACAGCTGGAGCAATAAAGAAACCCAATACCCCGCCAGATGTATTCAACAATAAATCATCCACATCAAAAATGCGATAAGGGCAATTATAAATCCCGTAAATGCCGGTGACCTGTGTTATCTCATAAAATAATGTTAATAGGAATGTGAAGCCTAGAGCTTTCTTCCAGTGTTTCTTGTCTTGAAAAAAGTATCGCAAATAAACACCAAAAGGTAATAATAGCAAGAAATTAAAAAACGCTTGATAGAATGAGGGTTGGCTAAATAACAGTCGATAAGTTGCAGGCTGTGATAACACGATCCCACTATTCCCAAAGGTGTTCACTATAAATTGAAATGGCATAAGTGAATAATGTTGTGTGCCCGGTTTTTGTAGCGAACAAGTATTGCGTATCTCTGGCAACGGCAACAATACTAAAAATAACGCTGCTAGAAAGTAAAAGATAAACGAAAATGAAATCAATGTGGTGGAAAATGGTAGATAATTGTATTTTCTATATGTATAAATGAGCCATGGGATAAATAAGGCAAACGCTAAAACAACAAAAAAGATCGCTGCCACAAAGATTGGTTGAGTATATGCTGACATTTCTAGTTCACACCCCATAATTATTTAGTATTTATATTAACCATAAAACTGATTCTAATTCAACTGGAGTTGGAACATTTTATCATATTTAAGGTTCCTGTAATGTTGGCATCAATTTATTGTAAGGTTCTCAACTTATACTGACTTCTAAGCAAATGAAACTATTTTCAAAGGAGAACTATTAATGAATCCCTCGATTTCACAAAAAGAAAGAATCATTTCACTCGACATCATTCGCGGACTTGCTCTTTTTGGCATTCTGCTGATAAATGTTGGAGCCTTTAAAGTTATTATGGAAGGTAATCCCTTACCAGACTATAGTGGCATTAATGGAATCATCCATACTTTGATAATCATCTTCGTACAAAAAAAGTTCTTTTCTATTTTTTCATTCCTATTTGGTGTAGGTCTATACATTTTCGCCTCAAGAGCCGAAAGCCGGGGAGATAAACCTAGATGGCGTATGGCTAGACGTTTACTGATCCTCTTGCTGCTGGGAATCATTCATGTGTTTATCTTTTGGGGAACCATTCTACCCGTATACGCCATTATCGGATTGTTTCTGATCCCTTTTTATCACACAACGGTTTCTACACTTAAAAAGTGGTTTATGGGTATGACATCCATTTACATCATTTCCTTGATGGTAAAAATATTTTCACCCTCTCAAGGGGCAGTCTCATCTATCCTTGATATTTTTTCTAATGACGCTATGCAAATCTTTATTATGTTTTTAGCCGGTTTTTTAACTGCAAAGTCAGGTTGGCTGACACATATACAAGAATTATCAAAACCAATTAGATGGATTCAAATGGCATCATTTCTTTTGTTCGTTGGTTTCTCATTATGGATTTGGAACGCTTCTCAAAGCGGGAGCAGCAATGTAGATTCAGTTACGGGCTTAGGATCACTTCCAACCACTTTGTTTTACTTAACAACATTATTTCTATTATTAGAAAACAAACAAATGGTGAAATTCCTGACACCCATATCACGGGTGGGTCAAATGGCATTTACAAATTATGTAGCTCAAAGCATTATAGGGACGGCAATCATTTCAACGATAGGTCTCGAAGTCGTTTCACCCAAAGATATTCTCTACATCGCTGTTCTGATTTATATTATTCAAATCATTTGTAGTACCATCTGGTTCAAGTTCTTTTCCATGGGACCTTTAGAAAAGCTTTGGCGCTTGATGACCTATGGAACAAAGCCTCCAACAAAACGATAAAAGCTTCGCTTTCCTCCTCTCAATTCAAGTCGAAATTTCTTTTCTCAACCCAAAAACCCCTTATAAAAAGGGGTTCTCAAGTTTAAGCGCTTTAACTTTTAGGCGACAGATCACAACATGAACTGTAATAATCAGAGAATCAAGTCTAATGCATCCTGTGAAACCCACACTTTATCTTTAATCATTACTGTCAGTACATTGAGTTTCGTTGTTTTGCCATCCAGAATGGCGATGTTTTTATCTATAGGCAGCTTGAGAACTTGGCCTGCTTTTTTCACTACAACCACCGGATTAGTCTTATCGGTCTTGTCTAGGGTGATCGTAGCTCCTTTGGCCTTGAATTTATCACTGGATACGTACAGTGTATCCTGAAGTTGCGCCAGATTGAGTCCGGTCACTTCTTGAATATACTTATTCACATCCGTATTCTGGATTACACCGCTGTTCACGAAATCGGTCGGTTTATAATTAGCCGGATGGTAGGCGAACAATCCAACCTCTTCCGATGTGTGATCATCCGTAGAGAAGGTTACGCCTATCTTATTCCCCAAGATTTTACCGATGACCGGCGAAAGGTTATCTTTCATTCCTAATCTGACTTGATCCGCTTCTTCTTTGGTTAAATCACTAAGTCCATAATTATCCGCTAGGACCTTTTTGAAATTGTGCTCATTAATACTGCCTTCAATGTAATAACTGGTGTGTTTCGCTTTCTTCAATACGGAGACTAGGTCTTTGGTGGAATCATAGTTCGTCATATTGAGCCCGCCAGTAGCATGATCCGAAACGGACAAGACTGCTGTATTTCCGTCTTTTTCTGCAAAGTCAACAGCGGCTTTAAAGGCTTTATCAAACGCTAATGTCTCACTCATAATCCCCACCGGATCGTTATCATGACCATACCAGTCAATCTGGCTTGCTTCGACCATCAGAATAAAACCATTATCGTTCTGCGACAACTTCTCTATCGCTACTTTGGTCATTTCAGCAAGGCTCGGTTGCTTTTGCGGGTTCAGATCAAAATCAGCATCCAGTGCTTCAGGGTTGAACAGACCCCAGATTTTATTCGTTTTAGAATTCATTAAACCTGCTTTATCCGTTACGTATTCATACCCATTTGATTTCAGGATTTTGGTTAAATCTTCTCCGTCCTTACGGTTAATGTCTTCTTTGCCGGGTACCAAATACCCGGACCCACCCCCGAGAAGAACATCTACGCCACTGTAGACCATCTGTTCTGCTATAGACTGCGCATTGTCACGCGTGTATGCATGACTTAAAAATGTAGCCGGCGTCGCATCCGTTAATTCACAAGTAAATACCGTTCCTGTACTTTTCCCTGCCATTCTCGCTGCATCCATAATGGTAGGCAGAGGTTTGTTCACGTCCTCTGGCTTAACTGCACCCACAAACGGCATCGTTATTCGGTCGGGTAGTATGGATACGGTCTCACTCTTAACCTTATGTCCTGTGGCATAAGCCGTAGCTCCCGCAGCGGAATCTGTGGTCAGTGAATCCGTAGAATAGGTTCTCACCAGCCCACTGAAATACTTATCCATCGCAAGCGCCTGACCTCCCTGATACCATCTGGCCAAGTTCACATCGGATAAGCTCATCCCATCCGTAATAAACAGGATCACGTTCTTGACCGATTTGTTGGTAGGAGCATCAGAGTTATTGGCGCCACTGGCGTAGGTCGTTCCGTTGCCTGCTGCAAGCAGACTACAAACCATAACGGTACTGCAAATTCTCCCGATAACCTTTTTGCGCATTTGAATCCTCCTCTAGCAGATTTTGTTAAGTACGTTACTAGTTTAAAGGAGGATTGTTTGCGGGACAGCACCTATTCTCTTGTTATATATTAAATTCTATGCATATTTTGTCTTGACCTGTGCTACTGATAATTGCAAAAAAAAGGGCGCCCTAGGGGCACCCTTTGCATTATTATTGTCTTATTACGAGGATATCTCGAGGCGCTCTACCAGTACTTTGAATTTGGGAAATTTCGGAGCTTGTAAGGATACGGCCTACCAATATAAACGAAGATGTGACATTGTTAAAGTTAAAATTATTCAAGTTCGCTACGTTTTGGCTGCCACGGAACACACGGAACGATCCCTGAAAGTTAATGCGTGAAAATAGTACAAGCGTTACTTGAGAGCTCTCCACAACATTTCTGAGTCGGAAACTCGAAAGAACGTTGTTAAACCGAAACGCTCCAAGATCACGAACCGCAACTCCTCCACGTCTGAATCGAATCCGGCGATTGGTAAAATTAGTACCCGACCATAGAGCAAGACGTACATCACTGTTGGCCAACTAAATCAACTCCTTCTCTGAGATTGATTTAGTCTATTACCAACTTCAAAGAACGGTACAAGACAAATATAGTTGTACAAATGTTTGTTTTTCAGATTTCCCTGCGGTGATATTATCCAAAATAGCAGTCGAAGTGATTTTCCAGTTATATTCGTCTAACTACTATATACTTTCTTATACGTTAGGAGCGAATATGAAAAGAATAATTCAAGCATTCGGGTATTTAGGTAGTACAATTTTAGCTGCAGCATTACTGTCATGGATCTGCGTATTATTTATTAATGGCTTACCTGGTGTCTATGCATGGATGGCACTTAAATTAATCATCCCAATGCTAGGTTTCGTAGGAGTATTATTAAATATCTTTTTAATATTAGTTTCTATTATCAAGAAGAAAAGAATTTCCGATAAATGGATGCCTCTCGTTTTATGTACTGTATTAGCTTCACATTTCCTCCTGACCATGAATATTATACAGTTGGTATATCCTGTACGTATAATCAACGTCCACCCTTCAGTCACAGTTAAATGGCCATTTTCTGAGCAAACAGTTGTTGGCTGGGGTGGTGATTCCACCGACAATAATCTGCCTCATGCCACTTGGCCTTCGGAACGTTGGGCCTATGATTTAGTCATGGAACCCTATAATACAGAAAGTACTAATCTGGAAGATTACGGAATTTGGAAGCAAAAGGTACTATCACCGGTATCTGGAACGGTTATTGCAGCTTTTGACGATGAATCTGATATTGTGCCAGGTACTGAAAAATTCATTTCCATGGAAGGAAATCACGTTTATCTCAGGATTGATGCGACGGGAACCTACTTATTACTTAATCACCTCAAACAAGATAGTGTTACCGTTGCAGTTGGAGATCACGTCAATGCCGGTGAAGTGCTTGGACATGTAGGAAATAGTGGTTCCACATCAGAACCCCACCTGCATATTCATCATCAGCGCCAAGACCCAACCCAAACCCTTTTGCCTATTCTAGCATAAGGACTGCCGTTATACTTTGAAGATACAAATGCAAAGGCTATGCCGTTAAAAGGAACAGAAGTCACGCCAATGCGCAATGAACCATGATCTGGTGAAGAGTGAAGCTGTCTTTCGGAGGAGTTACCGTAGGAGGAATGGACAGCTTTAACAACGATGATGTTCAGCAAAGATGCGGACGACTTCGGGCATAGACTTCAAATCAGCTTTAGGATAGCTAAAGAAAGAAAACACAAAAAAGAGGAATAAGCCTCTTCAGACTATTCCTCTTCTATTTAGCACTTGCTACTTATTCAGATTATCAGATAAGTACTTAACAATGCCGTCGTCAGAGTCTTGAGAATACTCCCACACCATGACACCAGCCAGTTTTTTATCTTTGATATATTTAACTTTTGCCTGCAAGGCCTCTTTATCTTCATACGTAATAAAAGTATCACCATCATATAAATAGGCCGTCTTCGCTGTATCGTCAAAGTATCGTTTAAATCCATCTTGGATCATATATTTTTCTTTTATCGTCTTGTAGCTTAAATCTACTTTGTCGATATTGATAGGTTTACCCAGTAAAAATGAGGCCTTCTTATTCACATCACTTTTAACATTCTCCCATCCGTAGGAATAAGCTGGAATACCTAGGAGAAGCTTGCTCGGATCAACATCACGATCTAAATATAAATGAATAATACGATCCACGCTGGTTTTGCTCTTTTTATGCTTATCTATAAATAAATTCGAATTATACCCTGTTGTATCTGACCAAGCTCCAGTCAAGTCATAGCTCATGACATTAATGAAATCCACATACTTTTCTACTTTTTTAACTTCAACGTTTTTGAAGAACCACTCTTCATTCCCTGCAGCAAAGGTTAAATAGTAATTTTTATTTTTACGCGGGAGTCTATCCAATTTTTCATCAAGTTCCTTCATTAGACTAGTAAAGTTCTTGGTATCCTCAGGTCGGGCTTTAGTCGTATTCCAGGAATCAAAGGCTGGATATTCCCAGTCTATATCGATCCCATCTAAATCTAACTCCTTAACCATTGCGATCATACTCTCAGTAAAGGAGTACCGGTTTTCATCCAATGAAGCATCGGAGAATCCGTCCGCTTTATACCCACCAACACCAAGTATGAAACTCGTTTTTTTATTATTTTCTTGCAGTTTCTTTATATTTTCTTTAATGATCTCATTTTTAGCAGGGTCTAGATCAAAATATACATTGGTTTTATTAATTTTGGCAAAGGCGAGAATAGCAATATCAATGTTTTTGTCTTTTAGCTTAAGATCTTTAAAATCTTTCCATAACGGTATGTACACGGAGGTTATTTTTTTGTCTGAATCATTGAGATTGTAATAGTAAATTCCCATGCCTATAGCTAATATAGCCAGGAAGACTTTTGTATATATACTTATTTTCATCATGTTAACTTCTTCCCCCAAATAATACATGTGTAATATATTTATTTAGATTTAAGACTTTAACCGTGATATAGCTAATTAAGAATACAATAATGACATTAAAAGCAAGGTTAAATATGGATTGGAGTATAGTAGCTTGTATTTCTGCTCTTCTGGATACCAATATTTCAACTAACAAATGAATTAAGTAGATACTAAAGCTAGCCTTGGAAATGGAGCTGATTATTTTTTTGACTTTGTAATTTAACTTCTCGCTAATCGCGGTTTCTTTTTCTTTAAAATAGATAAACGTTCCAATAGCCATAAAAAATGTCGTGAGTGAATAGTTGCCATAGAACATTTCATCTAACACACCACTGTACAAGGAAGAAAAATAGGTCGCTAATGGCGTAACAAAAAAGGATATAATGCCTAAATTAAAGAAAAGATTTTTGGCTTTCATCGATATCGTATAGTTAAAGAGATAATATCCCAGGATAAAATATCCTAGATAACCCATAAAAAAAGGTATATTAGTTATAGGAATATTGATATATTCGGAGGTCAATCTGAATACAAGATCGGAGATGAATTTATAAACCATACTTATCAGGAACCAGATCAGTAGATAATATTTCAAATCCTTTTCACTGCACACTTTTACCAGCTTACTAATTAATGGAACTGTTATATAGATCGCAATAATCGCGTATAGAAACCATAAATGTATATAATTTTTATCAAAGATTAAACCGTACGAAAAATGAATGAAAAAATCATAAACGCCCATGCTGCTTTTTTGAATAAAATATTGGGTGTAAACGGCATAAATGAGTGACCAGCTAACTAAGGAAATGATTAAAGGAAGTACTTTTTTAATATAAAACTGCCGATATGATTTCACTTCCACTCTAAGGATCATTGCACCACTTATCATAAAAAACACTGGCACAGCAAATCTGGATATCGAATTAAAAAAGTTGCTAATCCACCAAGAGGTTGTATTGAAATCATTTGTCCTTGTAAGTAAGTCTGCAGTGTAGTGTAGAATGATGACGGCTATGATGGACATTATTCTTAATACATCTATAAATATGATTCGTTTATCTTTCAATATATGATTCATAAATACCTCCCGATGAATAGTTTGCTGATAGTTACAATAGGAGACTAGCTGATACTTGAAACACCTTTTCTCTCAACGAATCCCCAGCCCTCGTCATTATCAAAGTATTTAAATGTGCCTACGATATTCATATAAAGCAGCAGATTTCGATAGGTTAGTAATTCAACTTGACTAAACAAAAACATCCTAAAATAATCTTTAACTGAATAATTGCTGCCATATTTTTTGCATAAATAGAGAGAAATCCCGATTTGCAGCGCATTAATGACAATAACAGACAACAAGAGAATAAAAGCCTTAAATAAATTTGTACCTAGAAAGAGCGATTGTATAAGATAAAAAACGCTTGTAAATGCTGTTAATGTACCTAGAACAAAACCATCAATAGCAAAAAAGAGACTGACGCCAACGCTAAACTTTCGCGATAATTTAGACCAATAGATTAATATGCAATCTACAAAAGCTTTTTGCCAGCGTATTCTTTGTTTATAAAAGTTACTTAAGTTTTCTGGGCATTCCGTGTAGCATACGGCTTCTGGCGCGTAGACGAGCTTCTTATTCAAGTTATTCGCTTTAATGAACTCGTGAATTTTTAAGGTAATATCAATATCTTCGCCTACAGTACTTCTAAACCCGTTAACGTCCACCAATATACTCTTATAAAAAGCACCAAATGCGCCTGAAATAACGACAATTGAATTAAAAACCGATTGTGTTAGTTTTCTAACATAAAATCCATGGATGTAGCTGATAACTTGGCTTTTTATAATACCTTTACCAGTAAATTTATCTTGGATAACTCCGTTCCTTTTCTCAGCGCCCTGTACGATCTTTACCGTGCCACCTAAGGCGATGATCTTATCATCTTGAAAATATTGATTTACATATTTAAGAGAGTTTATTTCCAGCATGCTATCTGCATCCAGCGTGATAACAACATCAGAATTCGCACAATCGATGCCGGCGTTAAGAGAATCTGCCTTTCCGCCATTTAATTTATCAATTACAAATATTTTTTCATATTTCTCCGAAAAATAAATTCCTTTTATAGCAGCGTATGAAAGCTTACCCTCTGCCTCTCTATCACTTATCGATAAATCCAAAAGCTCATTTAATTTTTGAAACGTCTTATCCTTTGAACCATCATTAATAATGATGACTTCATAATTACAGTAATTTAGGCCCTCCATTGCATCTATGCAATTCTTAATAGTGAGCTCCTCGTTATAAGCAGGAACTAAAACGGAAATCGATTTTTCATCACAATCGTTATTCAACTTCTTAACTTTACTGAAAAATAAAGGGATGACTGTGTAAAGAGTTTGAAACCCAATAAAAATGAAGGTTAACAAATAAAAAAAGTATTGCATCTCCTCACTCCTTTTTATCTATCTAAAGCTTATAATTCTATGAATTGAACTGTTCTCCAGACAGTTAATCCCACACTAATTTCAATCACTTACATCCTTTGTTAGTAATTCCAACTAATAATAGTAAATAAAACCAAAAATAACAACCTTTGAAAGCGTTGTTATTGTAATTTTCTGAATAATATATAGTTTCCCTCTTTATTTTACATACAGGAGTTTTCATTTTTCATCACAAAAAAAGAAGAAAACAAAATAAAAAGAGAGATAAATTAAGAAAATGGTATATTAATCGTTTGATCATAATTTAAAATGAATCTTTCAAATTCCAAGATTTATATGGAAAGATAGGGGGAATGTAGATCAGGTTCCGAGGAAGTCATTTCATACTAAAAAACAGCTTATTCTTTTCTCATTTTATCCTAATTATGGTAGACAATTACCATTTATTTGCATATAATCACTGTGGTGTTATAACAATTGTTATCATTCAATGAATTTAGCCCTACGCACCTTTTTCACTTACCTTTCATGTCGATATATGAGCTCTTTGTGAGTTTATATAAATACGTTCAACAAAGAAAGGAGTTGTAATTGAGACAAGACGTTCGGTTCTGAATGTAACATTCGTTCGTAGTGCATATTTCAAAAAAAGGAGGAATAAAATGTCATTCATTCGCATTTCTCATTCACCTTCGGCAAAGTTTCTAGCTTATGGAAGTATCATGTTGATTTTTTCATTGGTTATAATGTTATTCCCGGAAAGGTCCTTTTCTCACGGCTATGTTGAAGGACCTGCTAGCCGGGCAGCACTCTGTAAATCCGGACAAAATACAGATTGTGGCCCGATTGTTTATGAGCCCCAAAGTCTAGAGGCCCCTAAGGGGTTCCCTGCTGCAGGGCCAGCAGACGGGAAGATTGCAAGTGCTAACGGAGCTTTTCCTAAGCTTGATGAACAATCGGCAACACGCTGGTCTAAAGTCAACATATCTGCTGGACAAAATACATTCACTTGGAAACTGACTGCCGCTCATTCGACGGCAAGCTGGAAATACTATATTACAAAGCCCAACTGGAATCCTAACTCCGCTCTTACTCGGGATTCATTCGACCTTACTCCTTTCTGTTCGGTGAACTATGGAGGTGTTCAGCCACCCTTCTCTTACTCAGACACTTGTAACGTTCCAGAACGTAGTGGATATCACGTCATCTTGGCTGTGTGGGAAGTCGCAGATACTCCGAACGCCTTCTATAATGTCATTGATGTCAACTTTAGCGGCAGCAACCCGGTAGATACCCAAGCGCCTTCCGCGCCAGCAGCTTTGACGTCAACTGCAAAAACATCCAGCAGCGTTTCCTTAGCCTGGACCGCATCCACGGACAATACCGGTGTGACAGAGTACCAAGTATTTAACGGATCTACTTTGGTCGCTGCCGTATCCGGCACAACATTAAATTACACCGTTTCGGGATTAACCGCGAATACTGCCTATACCTTTAGTGTCAAGGCAAGAGACGCTGCTGGCAATATCTCAAATGGAAGCAATTCCGTCAGTGTTACTACCGATGCACCCGTCGGTAATGACACGCAAGCACCGACAGCCCCCGGCGGCTTACATGTTATGGGGACCCCAACATCATCCAGCATTCAGTTAATGTGGACTCCGTCAACGGATAATGTTGGTGTTACAGGCTACCGTATTTATAGAGGAACGACATTAATCACCACTGTACCTGGCTCCACAACGGATTATACAGTAACAGGTCTTAGTGCAGGCACAACATATACGTTCAATGTATATGCCTTCGACGCCGCAGACAATCAATCAGTGGCCAGCACCATCAATGGAACAACCGCGACAGCGTCTACAACCCCAGCTTGGGCACCTAATACCTCTTACACAGTCGGTGCGTTGGTAACCTATAATGGTTCTGTGTATGAATGTCGTCAAGCCCATACATCGCTAACCAGTTGGGAGCCTGCCAATTCCCCGGCGTTATGGTTGTTGAAGTAATGATGTTAAAAGCATAGAATACCTAAATCTTAAAAAACCACGAGATACAGTGAAACTGTACTTCGTGGTTTTTTACTGTTTCGATCATATCGTTCAATTACCTTTTCACAAATTTTGGTACTCGTACATGGCCGACAATTTTCATGATAAACTAACGTTAAATATTAACTTACCTCATTACAACTGCTGGCTGGGCTTAGTAATATTTCCATATTAAAATCGGAGGGAATACATGAAAACATTTGTACTCAAATGGAACCAATTGAGCCTGGTAAAACAAATACACTCGGAACGGTTACGGTGAGATTGACATAGCTTCCTACAGCATCCATAACCCCTACAGCCTTCAATCCGGAGGCATAGTACTTGTTTACAATCAGCGCGCCTCCACCAACGGTTCAACGGTTCCGGTTTCCATCTCCACATGGATAGGCTTTAAAGTTACCTCAAGATAGTCAAGGTCTGCTGTGTAGAGGTCATTGGAATCCTTTTGGATTTTAATTTTGTTGGTCCCCGCTTGCAGGTTTACCGTTCCGACGCCAGATACTTTCTTCCATGAGGAGGCAGACTGGTCCCATCCAGCATTTGTCTTGGGGAATGATGCCTGGAACTTGTAAATTCCATTTACATAGACGCTTTGGGCGGCATCCGCCCCCGATCCGTTCGCATAGGCAATATCCAGTATATAGTCTCCGGCTACAGGCACATCTATTGTAACTTCCGCGAAACTCCCTACACTGTTCATAACGGCCACAGCTTTTCCAAAGGATGCATAATTCTTATTGGCGGCAATTGGCCCATTCAATTGACCATTTTCAAATTCATAGTGCTTCCCGGATGTCCCATTCAACACTTGAACTTTCCCAGAGCCTGTAACATTAGCAGCGGAAGTATTGGCGACCAAATTGCCTTTATAATATACGTTGTCAAATCTTACATAATATTTATCACTAAGATAGCCTCCAGTGGTTTTATCAAAGTATACATTCTTCAGGTTGAAATTTTTATTGGAGGATACATTCAGGTCAAAATACAGCAAGTTGTCCCTAGTCGAACCCGGCTCGGTATAGAGATTTTCGATCGTAAAATTATCGATATTGTCCTGAATTTTACCCCATATGCTTCCCAGTACATTTGTTTGTTTTATGGCATAGAAGTTAGTAATGCGAACAGTTCCAATCGAGCTGGTATCCTCGCCCGGCTTAGTTCCCTCAATCCCCTGAGCGAAGATGGCTGAAGTTTGAGCAATGCCGGCATGTTCGGGGAAATAAGCAATGTAATTATCGATCGTTACATTATCGGTTTTGCCCCACCAGCCAATGACAAGATTATTATCACCGGATACACTGAAGAAATTCTTAACATCTACCCCATTATTTCCACCAAGCGATAAACCGTCAGAGCATCTAGCATCGCTAATAACTTTAACATTGTCTATGGACACATTGTCCGTATTGCGTACAACCAGTTGATGGATCAGATTGTCGTTAAAATTTCGTACCAGGATGAAATCCCGCAACTCGACATTGTTGGATTTATAGAATACCATGTTGTTTTCAAACTCTGATTCATTCGGATTCACACCTGTATCATAGGCAACAACAATTCCTGGGCCCAGAATTTTTAGGTTGGAATTGTTAGCGGTATCAATTCTGGCATGCAGAACAGCTCCCGGCATGAGGAAAATCGTCTGATTGTCCTGCATCGTGAGTTCATTATTAGCGGGATAATGCGCCCCTGCTTGATAGACGGTTGCACCGGCAGGAGGCGCCGCTACAGGCGGATCCCCGAACAAGAAAAGCTCTTTATTCGGATCGTTGTCGATCTGAATAATAATTTTGCTTTTTTTATAATCGTTTAACGTGAACTGAAGCTGGTTGGCCGCCGGTTTAGTATACGTTATTCCGTATTGGGAAGGCATAATATTAGCTGATGTGAAATTGGACTTGTACTGTACCTTAACAGTCACCGTACCCGTGAATGCGAAGCTGGTAACTGCTTTGGGGGTAGCGGCCATTCCCGGTGCAGTCCATACGGGTGATGAAGTGTTTTCGACCCACACCTGAAAATCGCTGTTTGAAGCGAGACTTGCCGGAAACGGATAGACTGTACTAGTTCCTGCTGCTTCGGCATGCCGGACATAACCGACTGTAAACGCTACCAAAAAAGATAAAAAAAACATCCAATAAAACCTATTCTTAGCCCAAGTCATTTTTTCTCCTCCTCTAAACTTGTGTTGTAGGGGACTACAATCTGAATATTAGCAACACTGCCTGTAAAAAAGAATGGAAAATTTCAAGAAAGCGTGCCATATTTATTGAAATCGCATTTATTGTTGTTAAAAATAAACCTACATGTGGAATATGCTTTTTTCTTTATATTCCTTAGGTGTAATTCCCACATTTTTCTTAAATACCTTGCTGAAATACTTCTCATCATTGAATCCGGTTTTGGTTGCGACCTCGTACACTTTGAACTGGGGATCTATTAGGTATTCCATTGCCTTGTTTATTCTGACATTCACAATATAATCGGTTAAGGATATGCCCTCCTCCTTTTTGAACAATACACTGAAGTAGGAAGGATTCATGGAAACCTGATTTGCCAGCATATCGAGATTGATTACCTTGTGGAAATTCTTCTGGATGAATAGTTTGACAAGCGCAATTGATTTATTGTCTCCTGATTTTGTTCCTTCTTTATGGTCATAGGTACTTATCAATACTAAAGTATCAATAAAGCGCTTATTGGCCGCCGGTAAAGAAGTACATTCCTCCAGTTCCTCCACGAATTGATAGATGTTATTAGCCATAAAAACACCGGCCTTTTCGGAACCGTTTATACCGGACCCCACCTGTATAAGCAAGCTGCAAAGCTTGTCCTGGTATTCCTTCACCGTTACCATTCCTTTTATACTTGTCTCATTGCACCTCTGATTGATGAAGACTTCCAGCCTCCCGGTGTCCATCATTCTGAGCATGGATATCATTTGGGTAATATCAGATTCGTTAAAGTGCAACCTGTCAGCGAGTTTAGGCAGTTCATCTGCAAAATAAATATTCCCTTCGCCGTATACCAATTTTTCCATGAAGGCGGCTTTGGCCTGCCTAAACAGCGTGTACAGAGGCACAGATTTACTGCTAATACCGCTGACTCCCCAGTTTACTCGAAGCCCTTTTTCCCGGAGATATTCATTTATTTCGTTTAAGGAGGCTCGAAGTTCTCTCAAACCGTCTCCTTTTTTTATGTTGATGATAGAGATCACACTGTTTTTCACATGCGGAACAGACAGTACCTGAGGAAACATTGCCACCAGCTTACTGCCGAGCATAGTTGCAGGGAGAATACTTCCCTGTCCGGCATCTGAAAAAAGTTGCAGGTGGGTAAACTGTGCATATAAAATGATGAAATGCGGGCAAGGCATTTCAATCCTTCGTTCGGATAAAAACATTTGAAAGACCTCATCGCTCCCACCAGCGCTTAGCAGCATATCTTTAAGCATATTCCCATCTGTCTCGGAGAGGCTCCCAGGAGGCAGTTCTTCCGTTCCCTTTTCCTGGTCCAGATCGTCCAAAGCCCTCTTCAGGGCAGCCTCCAGATCCTGTCTCTTGATCGGTTTGAGCAAATACTCGGTAACCTTAAAACGAATAGCTTCCCTGGCATATTCAAATTCACTGTAGCCGCTGAAAATAATAACCCGGCTATCAGCACCTATATCCCTTATTTTTTTAAGAAATTCAATACCGTCCATATGAGGCATTTGAATATCGACTATAATAATATCCGGCTTGTGTTTCTCATATATTGCCAAAGCTTGGACTCCATTTTCGGCTTCCACCACTTCCCTGAACGAGAACCCAAGATCGTCGATAATCACTCGCAACCCTTTTCTAATGATGTTCTCATCATCTACGATCAATAATGAATACACGTTCATCCCTCCTTGGTTAATCAATAACCGGAATGCTGATATAAATTCGGGTTCCTTCCCTCATTTCACTTTCAATCTCTATACCATAGCAGCTTCCATACGCCAGCTTAAGCCGGTCATTGACATTGGACAGACCGATTCCGTTCTCACCTGGGGATAACCTGTTTTTATGGTTGTTTTCCAACCGTTCTCTCAAGGCTCTGAGCTTCCCGGGCTCAATGCCGTTCCCATTATCGCAAATTGTGAATCGGATATTATTTTGGTATACCTCGGCCGAAATTTTGATGACACATTGACCATCAAAGTTGCGAAACCCGTGGAGGATTGCATTCTCTACGATCGGCTGAAGGATCAGCTTCAGCATCTTTAACGAATATATCTGCTCTGCAATCGAGCATACCAGCTCCAATCGGCCGTTCATCATCAAATTCTGCAAACTGCAATAGCTCCTGATTTGTTCGATTTCTTCCGTTATCATGACCAGCCTGTTGTCTTTTGTCAAATTGTAGCGGACCATAGCGCCCAATGAGGTTAACGCATCGGAGATTTCCCTTTCCCTGTTGATCTCGGCCATCATCTTGATGGTCTCCAGCGTATTATACAGAAAGTGGGGATTCACCTGGTTCTCAAGCGCTTTCAACAGCGCATCCTTCTGAAGAATTTCCGTTTTGTATACCGTCTCGATCAGTTCATTTATCCTGTTAAGCATTCTATTAAAATCCTTGCCGAGTTCGTCAATTTCATCATTTCCTTCAATTACCACTTGGGTATTCAGGTTGCCCTTCTGGACGCTCCTCATGACCTTTACGAGCCTTTTTATTTTCTTCATCAGTTTTCTGGAAAAAACATAGGAGATGAGAATCATCAAGATAAGTGCGGCTACGAGACAAACTACGAAGGTGTTTCGCGCTTTCGTGGTTTCTTGGATAACCAGATTCTGAGGAAACATTCCAATAATTCTGTAGTTAGGATTCTCTAATGTCTGGATTTCCGTCAGAAAGGACTGGCTTCCCACCTTCGTAACGAAATTGGTTGTACTTTGTTCAGCCTTGTTTAATTGGGAGGAT
Organism: Paenibacillus sp. FSL R5-0914; assembly: GCF_038004525.1. NCBI lineage: Bacteria > Bacillati > Bacillota > Bacilli > Caryophanales > Paenibacillaceae > Paenibacillus > Paenibacillus sp. FSL R5-0914. The sequence goes on along the minus strand of NZ_JBBORH010000001.1, from coordinate 3,386,268 downwards.
AGCTGTGAGAGAACACCTGCCGGGTGATTATTGGATTCATAGACCAGTTGACCTACGCTATCATATACGAACACGGCTCCCTGTTTGAACTCCTCCATCTTGCCGAGACCACCAAAAATAGCGTCAGGTGCAATAAAAATTTCCAGCAGCGTGTTTCTATCGTTGGTTGTATAGGATAACATAGGCACGAACAAGGAGATTTCCTGATCTCGAATCGCTGGGTTTTTGACTTTGTCATAATCCAAAATACGGGCTTTGTGGAGATTCTCCCAGTATGGAGCGCTGTAGGTCGCCTGGATCGCTTCTTCAAACCATGCTTCGTTACCGTAAGGCTTAGAATGGTAAATCCATTCATTCTGAAAGGTGTTGTCATTCGCAGTAAAGAACCGGAAGTGATACTCCGTAGTCTCCAGGCTGCGGACCCAATCCATAAAAGAATTGAGGTAATGATAGGAAAAATCAATCTTGTTGGTATCGGACATATATAAATCATCAAAATATGAAATCAGCAAAGGGTATTGCGCAATTTGGCTCCCGAGTTTTCGGTAATCGTTAAAAATTTGATGCACATTCTCTTTTTCTTTTGCCAAGGCTTCCTTGAGGGCGGTCTTAGACTGATCCTCCACATATTGGACAGACCGAATGTAGATAAAAACAGCCGACAAGGTTACGGGTATGAGAAGGACAAGCACAAAGGAAATCATGATCTTCCAAGTATAGCTGGTGTTTACGGGTCCCCGAAGCATTCTTAACATAACTCGTCCCTCTCTGTCCCTCAATATCCACTGCCGCGACCGTATTTATTATATCAATACTTACTGAAATCGACAAAAAATGAACATTTTTTGAGCTTTACTGCCCTCTTGCATGGGAGATTACCCTAATTCAATTTCAATCCATTTGTTCTCCGGTGTAATCTCGCAACGGATTCCCTGAGCAGCCTCAATACGACCCTGGTATACTGACAAATACTCTGTTTGAGATATGATTGTGATTCTTTTCTCTGTAGCAAGCCTGATTCTTCCCCTTATATCACCAACAAAAAAATAACTAAACTCGGGAGCCGTGCTCATAAAAACCAGGCAATTTTCATGAAACGTAACTTCACCATTCAAAGCAATCGGCTTACCCTTCTGGCTGTGAATGCCGCTCGATTTAAACCAGGTGTCCACTGCCCGCGGCCACACATACCTGGAGAGAGAATGGTCTGGCTTCAGCGGGTATCGGTGGACCAGCACCCCAGGTTCCGTGCTATAAGGAATATAATCCGGAATATAACAGGCATATACAGTGCCATCCTGTTGAATCTTGCTGAGATTGGTTAGATAAGCATTGTAGGAAGAGAGCAGCCTGTTCATATCCCCTGTGAGGAGTGAGTAATAGAAATCGGCTTCTCCCCGCCAGATCGTCCAGGCATGTCCTGCATTGATGCACGGGCCGTCCTGATCGCCTTCCCAGATGGTCTCCCACCATCTGAAGGATGACTGGTACATCCGGGCATCAGGCGTGTACATCTTCCAGGCATCATGAAGCCGTAGAATACTTTCGGCAAATCGAATGTATTCATGCTTGAATTCAATGTGAAAGCAAACATACAGAACGGATAATGCCGTGCAGGAGATCGAGCCGTCCTCCATCTCCGACTGTGAGTATTCCTGATCCCCCTCCGTAGGGAAATGAAATCCCCGTTGCAGCAGATAATCCGCAATTTTCACGGCTGCTGCTTGAAAGACAGCCTCTCTGGGATCTCTCCTCTCCCCAAGCACCTTCGCCATATCCACCACTGCAATTACAGGGGCGCATACGGTGGTATAATCGATCTCTCTTCCTTTCTCATAACACAGGATGGCCCCATTCTCGGCAATATGCTCATGGAGCAGGTTCAGCAAGGTATCAATCGCATACTCCAGATAGCTTGAATTGCCAAATGCTTGATAAGCAGATAGAAGAATAGACACCCCAAAAAACTGCTCTTGTATTCGGGTTGACTCGAAGATATGGTAAGGCCCATATTCCCGACCCTCAAACCTGTGCGGATAAGGTACGATGGAGCATCCTGGCGTAGGGGAGACTCCGGACAGATTCAATATTTTATGATCAATATGTTCTAAAACCCTGTCCGCCAATTGCGGGTCCACCCCAAACCGCTTGATATGTTCACACAGAGCCCAGCACCACACCCCTCCCTCAGCAAGATTCTCATCACAGTGATAGGGTTGTTCGATAGTACTGCTCGCCTTGCGGAACAGCTCGTTCCAACCGCTGAAGCTGAATAATACACAGTCCAGGCTGTTCAGGGAATTTCCAAATGCTTCAACCCTGTAGAATCCCTCTTCACAAAGCCTAATTGAAACCTGATATCCGCCGCTATCTTCTACTACATGCTCTGTAATATCCGTGCTGTTACCTGATGGTGAATGAAGGATAATTTTGTTATATACTCCTTCAATAGTCATGGGAAGCTCTGTCCCCAATGTTCCCCCTGCAACCGGAAAATAGGGAACAGGGGATCCCAAGGCGGAGCTCGCAAGCGACATGGCCTCCCTGTACGTGTCGGGAAAGTCGATCCTAAGGGCTATCGTATGTTTTTGTTTCGTGCCTGAATCTGAAACAAAAACATCATCAAAGCTCTCAAACATCTTCAATCCGAGAATAAAATGTCCAAAATTATTGGGAGAATACTCCAGTCGCCACCCAGCCAGGGGTTGAGGTGAGGTAACCAGAACCCATCTGCCGTTAGGCCTTGTCATTAGATAATAGGAGGCTTTGCCGTCTGCTGAGGTATAGGGGGATGTCGGGATCACCTGATCCTCATATCCTGTGCCTAACTTCCCTAAAAAATTGAAATCAAGGTTCATGCCGAATTGGCTGATATTCGTGTCTGCAGCTTCAATGGAAAGGATAAAAAACTCGTCCATAAATTCGTATTTTAAGGTGGAGTTATATTCGAAATTGGTAAAAACGGCACAGGAACCTCTCAGATAAGAAAAAGAATGGGTGATGAGTTGGTCATCTATAACGATGTGTTTCTTGGACTCTGCGACATGGCTTATTTCTGTATGGTATGATTTCTTGTCTTTAAAGGTTGCGGCCAAGCTCCCGAATCGCCTGTTGCGGTCAACAAGGTTCACCCGGTTAGCATCTTTATTGTCATACAATTCCCTGATGCAGCCAGAACCTTTCTCGATGACAATGTCATACCCTTTTTTGCAGATTTTAATGGTTTCCTTCATTGTATCCCCCGAATAAACGTATAACGCGGATTTGTAGTGGATTTAAGAGTTTTCCTTGCGAAAAGAAGAAGGATGAGCCTGATTCTCGTCACACTCATCCACTTCTTTGATTAACATTATTTTATTGCTAAGCTGACTTATTTAAACTCCGCATACTTAGCGGTCCAAGCAGCCTCCAGTTTTGCCAAACCGGTGTCTTCCGCCTTCTTCACAAACTCATTATAGGTATCTAAAGCGGCACCCTCGTTCTTGGCCATAACCATTTTAGGGTAGTACGCTTTGGAGAGCTCATTGAGCTTATTTTGGATAATCCCTTCTTCAGAAGTGGACAATGGATGAATAAGTCCCAATGCGATATCCGCTTCTTTGTGCGGCTTGACAATGCTCTCCAAGTTCTTTCTGTAATCTGTCTTCTCGGAATCGGTAAGTGCAGCCATTCTGCCATGGATATAGTCATCCGAGAAAGCAAAGTAGGTGGATACCCCTGTTTCCTTCTGATATTTGCTTCCGTCGGTTTCGTATAAGGTCTGGAATTCCGGAGTCCGTCTTGGTACTTGCTTCCCATCGATCTCCTTCATCTCCCAATGAACGCCCTTTACCCCATAAGCATCAAGCTCTCTACCTGTTTGAGAAGTCATAAAAGAGATGAATTTAGCCAGCCGTTCAGGGTCAGCGACTTTCTTGGAGATCAGCGTAGCTGTCCAACCAGAGCCATCTTTGAAATACTTACCATCCGGGAAATACGGTAGAGGCTCCCAGCCCACTTCCGGATTATCCTGAGTTTTGATCGTTTCGTTAAAATCATTCACGATCCCGGAGAATACGATCGTATCCCCTTTTTGTTTCTTAGCTTCTTTAATATCCTGCGCATCTACGAATGATTCAGAGGACATTAATCCATTCGTGTACATTTTATTCATGAACTTTACGAATTCAGTGAATTTCGGATTACGCACACCCGATGTGAGCTTTCCATCCGCGTTTACATCATATACATGGATGCCGAATTGGGTAGCAGGGAACATATAACCTTGAAATTCACCTGCTTTAAAGAAGGTCAGATCTTTGTTGAAAGCCCCGAAATACCAGCCGGTAAGCTTAGGAAACTTTTCCTTTGCTGCTTTCACTGCATTAAAGAATCCGTCAGGCGTTGACATATCTGGTTTTCCGATTGCCTCATAAACATCACTTCTGATAGCGCTTACTCCATCACCTCCGCTAACCGTATTATAATCTGATTGTTGAAGGTCATATGGGGTAACGAGAAACGACGGGAAGAAATATTGCTTTCCATCCTTATAGTTGTAGTATTTAAAGACCTCTGGTTCACTCTGCTCCCTAATCTCAGGCGCATATTGATCAATAAAATCAGAAATCGGCAAAACCATGCCATTCTTGATCATTAAATCGATGGCGGGATCATCCTTGTTGGTTGTAATCAAATCAGGAATGTCACCGGAAGCAACCATCATATTTAGCTTGGTATTATCACCAGAAGTTGCTTTGCTTAATTCAATCTTTACATTGGCCTGCTTTTGAATTTCCTGACCGGAGGGCGAACTTGTCCAATCGACATTGAACCAGTCATAATTATAGAAATGCTTGATAACTAGAGGTTCCTGCGTCAATTCTTCCGAACCCGCAGTTGCTTCTGTACCCGTTGCTGGCTGACTTGAACTCTCCGCATCCTTATTCGATTGACACCCGCTAAAAACAACAGCCATCATTACTGCCATAAAGATTGACACAATCCTTTTTCCCTTACTCATCTTCTTTCCCCCTTTTTTTGTGTGTATATATCAAGGCAAGTGACCTAGATATCGAGCATTATCCTTTTACAGAGCCCACCATCATGCCCTGGACAAAATATTTCTGCAGGAATGGATACGCGAGAGCTACCGGAACGACGGACACAACCATAGTTGCATACTTCATGGAATCAATAATGTTAATATTCTGCTTACCGGCTCCGAGATAATTTGCAGCAATCGCGGCTCCTTCCGATTGACTGATGATCTGATAAAGAACCAGTTGCAGGGTGGCCAGGTCTGGTGAATTGGTGTAGTAGGCTGCATCAAACCATGAATTCCATTGCTGTACTCCATAGAACAACGACACGGTGGCCAGAATCGGCGCAGACAACGGAAGGAATATTTTCCAGAAAACACGCCAATCATTTGCACCGTCTATCTTGGCTGATTCCTCTAACGCATCGGGAATGGAGGAAAAAAAGTTAATAAACAAAATGGCATTAAAAAATGAATACAGGGAAGGTATGATATACACCAAGAAGGTATCAATTAATCCAAGTGAGTTGAGCAGCAGATAGGTTGGAATGATTCCACCAAAAAAATACATGGTGATTACACCCGTCCGGATATAGAAGCTTCTAAGGGCCAAGTATTTTTTAGATAAGGGGTAAGACACGCAAGCAGTAAACAATACGCTTGCAATTGTACCCAAAATCGTTCTCGCCCCTGTAATTAGGAATGAATGAGCTAACTTGCTCTCTGTAAAAACAATCTTGAAATTCTCAAGTGTGAATTTTCTTGGAGATAAATAGATGAAGCCTTTTTCGGCGATGTCATTGGCATCATTCAAGGATATGATGAATGAGTAGTACAATGGATACAACGTTACCAGGGTGACAATCGACATAAGAATAAACAGAACTATGTTGATGACTTTGTCTTCTGTATTTCCCTTCATTTCCTTCGCTCCTGACGGTTCACTTTATACGGGAATTTGCTTGTTAATATAAACTGGTGTTTGTTAACTTACGGCTGACTGCATTTGCTCCACTGAACAGCACAAACGATAACAATGATAAGATTAACCCTGCAGCAATAGCATAAGAGAAGCGACCTTGGGAAAGCCCCATATTTACGATATAGGTTTCCAAAATCATGGAATTGTCATAATTGAGCGAATTCCCAAAGAGTAGAGATTGCTGCAGATTTGATCCGGAGAGTCCTCCGTAAATCATGCTTCCAATACTAAGGATAACTACCATCATAATTGTGGATTTAATGGACGGAATAGTGATGCTAATCATTCTTCTGATGCGACTTGCTCCATCCACCACAGCAGATTCATATTGTTCTACAGGAATCGCAGCAATGGCAGCGAGATATATAATCGCCCACCACCCGGTCTCTTTCCAGGTGTCAATAATTGCCATCCAGATCCAGAAGCCTCCGGGAGAATTCAGATGAGCTTGGGGCTCATTGGTGAAACCAAGCGACATCAGTACATGATTGACAATGCCATCGGTGTTGAGCCACATAATAAACAGTCCTGCAACAACTACCCACGAGATAAAGTGCGGAAGATAACTCGCCGTCTGAACGATTTTTTTCAGGGTCATATTCTTGATTTCGTTAAGCATTAAGGCAAACAAAATCGGCATGATGATGGCAAAAACCGTCTTCGTTAAACTTAACCCGAACATGTTTCTTACCGAATTCCAGAACAACTCATCGTGAAACAGTTCTTTAAAGTGCGCGAAGCCTACAAATGGACTCTTTAGAATTCCCAGAAAAGGATTATAATCAAAAAATGCTGCAAAAAGTCCGACCATAGGGATGTAGCAAAAAACAATTAGCCATATAAGACCAGGTAGCACCATAAGTTGAAGATATTTCTGTTGCCTTAGCGAATTTCCGATTCGTGAAAGCTTTATTTTTTTCCCTGCTTCATTTGACATTGTAGCTTCCTCTTCTTTTTCGTTTTGTAAAGCTCGGCCGGCCTACCAACCCTGTTACAAACCTTATTATAAAGGGGATTAAAATTCCGAAACACAGATAAAATATACATAAGGTGCAATATTTATAGGTCTTTGCCCTTGGAAGGAAAAAGACACTAGCGTGAGCTAGTGTCTTTTAACCAGGGTACATTCGGTTAGTAATTTTGTTTTTCGAGGATTCATTGCATTCCTACCTCTGCTGGAAGCGAGTTATTTCTTGTCCCCACTGCTTTAATAACGATATTGTAGGATTTAGCAGAATCTATGCCGTTTAATGTATAGCTGTAACTCGTCTGACCGCTTACCGTCGGCACATACACGCTCCAATTTGTGCTAACTTTATCATTTTTCTCATAAATCCGGTAACCTCGCACCGGCTCAGGGCTATTTGTTGGTGCTTTCCACGAAAGAACTGCACGGTTCCCTGACTGTCTTACTGCGCTTGGATTTTCGACAATGCCGGGTTTGACGTCAGTCCGCTTGATACTGTAAGCATCATAGACGGCAAGGGGTTTATCTTTAACTGCTGTGTAGGATGTAAATTTCAGCACATCGTTTGTAATGGAAACATCCACGAACATTTTCTTGTTGGGCTGATCGTTTTTTGCTGCAAAAAAAGTGTCTGCGTCTGGATTAATAGCATAGAATTTCGAAGCAGCCGAGTTGCCCATTAGATACACAGTCCCTTTGGGATTCAGCACATTTCCTTGCTCATCGGTAATGACATTCTTAATCGGAACGTTGTTTAGCATTTGAAAAGACCTCATATACATATGGTCATGTCCCTCAAACACCATATCCACACCCAGCTCATCAAATACAGGAATCAGATATTTCCGGTAAAATTCTACCCGGTCGCTTTCTGCCGAAGCATTATCCCCTGAGGAATAAGCTCCCTTATGCATAGAGACGAATTTCCACTTCTTATCGGTCTTTGCCACCTGATTCCGCATCCATTCCAATTGCTTCGTGAACTGAATATCTGCTTTGTACGGCTTGACCTCCCCTTCGTACTGGGAATTGATTTGCATAAACAGAGCATCGCCGTATTCGAAAGCATATACAGACCCGTCATGAGCACCCGTCCCGACATCTTTTGGAAGATTAAAATGGTTATAGAAGTTATTATTCGGATAATCCTCTATCTCATGGTTGCCGATAATCGGTGCAAATGGCACATTGGCAAATTCTTTTTTCGGCACACCCAAGAACCACTGCCACAGCTGCTCCAGATCACCATCATCCGTTAGATCCCCTGTAAGAAGAACAAACTTGGGATCTACCGTTTTCTCAATAGCTCTCTTAAAAGTATCCTGCCACAGATCGAAATTCGATTTACTTGAGCCTTGGGTGTCGGTCACGTAGAGGAAATGGAAATCCTGATTATCCGCCTTGTCCGTGGTAAAAGAACCCGCCTCGCTCCAGCCGTCCGCATCACCGTTACCGGCCCGGTATATATACTTAGTTCCAGGATTGAGACCGCTTGTAATAACTTTGTGACTAGCGAACTTTTTATACTTTTTGGAACTTCTGTCTCCTGATGTCATTAAGGTTTCAATAACTGTTGAGCTGCCCTCATAAGAGGTTGCCAGTTGTTCCGGGAACTCGCTTCCTCCCGCATTGGAGGCCTCCACCACTTGCACTACTGTACCTCTGACAGTTTCGGCTGTATACCAGTCAAAGGCGATACTTGTCTTTGGGTCCCCATTAAAAGTCATGTTCAGCAGTGTTGGTGTTTTGTTGCCGGTATCCGGTGACTTCGTCTTAAAGCTCCAGGTAATATCGTTCTCCGGTGTCCGGCCATCCGTAGCCCCCTTAACAAGCTCTTTAGGGATGGTCACCTTGTAAGTTTTGCCGGCAGTAAAATTGGGGTGGCTAACTTTGACCGAGTCTTGACCGAGAAGCGAGGCAGAGATGTTGTTAAGAGGAACATTGTTTTCTGTGATTTCAACTTGATAACCACTATCGAGACTGATGGCTTTATTAAACTTCACAGTGATCTCTGCATTAAGGGAAACATCTGCAGCCCCTGAAGCGGGAGTTTTGCTTACCTCAAGTGTGGGAGTGTCCCCAGGTTCGCCGTTGCTACGTGTTCCTTTAATTACTACATCTTTGATTCTACTTGAGCCTGAGCTGGACACTGTTCCCCCGCTCACGCTTTTCGTAGAGTTAACCACCCAGCGGATATAGAGTACATCTTGATTGTTAGTTCCCGCAGGCAAAACGAGGTTCGTTAATTTGCAGGAATTATTGGAACAATTAAAATTGTTCTGGGCTAGAACAAGGTTGCCGCCCGCAACATCTGTCCATTCCTGCTGATCTATACTGTATTGCACCTTAAAATCCCTAGGCCCTGTACTTGAAGAAGTTTGCTGTGAAGAGAGGAAGATACCTTCGAAGCCTTGGGTAGAAAGCGTGGCAAGCCAGTATTTAGTGCCCGTTCCTTCATGCCAGCCCTGGTTGCGTACGCTGTTCTCACTGGGCTCATAGGTGTATGCATCCGTATTTGTTCCTACATCACGAATGGATGAAGCCGTTTGATATACCCCGCCTGTAGCCGGAAATACCCCGTTCTCGCCTTTGTCTTTAAAAATCCACTGGGCAATCGTTTCCTGAGCTGCAGTAACTTCGCTTGCAAGATCTTCCTCATTTCCCTCCCTTCCTGCTGAAACAAAACCGGTCAACTCCATGGCAAGCAGCAAACCTACAACCATTAGACTGATTACCTTTGGAAATCTGTTTTTGAGATAAGATTGGTGGTTATCCATTCGACCATCTCCCTCTTCATTAATCTCACTTATCATCGAACCGCCGTCTCCAAGAAGAACGGCGGTTTTGTCTACTCTCGCATTCCTGTTATTGGAGTTCCCAGTCGGTGACTTGAAGGACTGCCGAATCTGCACCCTTCAGGTCTGTCTCTCCCATGTTGAGCAAATTGCTCCACTGCTTCACACGGTTCTTGCCGTTTGGCGGATCGTTATACTCATTAGTATCTACAATCTTGGTCCGTTCTTTATAGAACTTGGTCATGAAAGTCTTCTCATCCGTGCTGCTTCCTGATTTACCCAAAAGCCCTTGAAGAGTCTCGGAACCGCCGGTAGCTCCATGGTTCAGCGCTGCATCCACGAAGGAACCAATAGTTAATGCCGAGTTAAAGCCGCGATTGCGGGCCTGCTCCACACTGTATTTAATGTAGATATTGTAGAACGTTTTCCACATAGCCTCTCTCCACTCGGGATCATTTTGCAAATTGCCGATTTTTCTGCAGAAGCTCTCTTCGCTTTCATTGATTTCGAGGATCTTCCCTTTCATCGAACCCTTGACACCGATCCGGGCCAATGCGCCTTTAACCGAAGGATTACTCGCGCCTTTGGCAGCATCATATGCCTTGAACAGATCCGGACCGTCGGGACCGGTATCATTTGAGCCGCCTGTAGTCGCACCGAATATTCCAATCGTATATCCGCGGTCATCATCAATATCTTCACAATATCCGTAAAAATTGATCCAGTTCAGATCGTCCTGCTCCGGTTTGTTGACAAGCATCATAATATTGTTCCACTGCTCACCATCCAGACCTGTGTTGTCGCGCAAGAATTGAAGTGTTGCCGGTGAGAAATTAGAATCAGGGTTCCCTGCCGCATAACTTTTCTGTTGAGATGCACTGGACAGATAGCCATAAGAAAAAATCATTGAAAAACTGAGCAGGATCATCAATGAAAATCTCATCTTCTTGGAAACCTTACTATTCGTTGAATTAAGCACCGCAATCTCTCCTTTGATTAAATAGTTTAAGCGCTTTAACTTTGAGTGGCAGCGAACCTTATCCCCAACCTAGCTGAGCATGACAGCCCTCCTTTTTCCAACACTTGGTAATTCAATTTAAGCTTATCTCAAAAAGTTTGTCCAAACAGCACGTATTTTCTTGTAATTATTAATTTTTATACATATATTGCTATAACCCCTAGATTAAGTCTACAATCCTCTTAGGAGGTGCTGAATGAAACCGGTATTTTATGAGTCTACTCTTTTTGAGATCAGCCGCAAGAAACAGGTATACACCAGCATGCCTTCAAGACACTATCATGATGCATATGAGATTCTGTATTTAATATCCGGGGATTTTTATTATTTTATAGGGGACAGAACCTACCAGGTTGCGGGCGGTACGTTGCTATTTATGGATATTCACGAAATGCACAAACTGGTTAATTCCGGCTGCAATATGTATGAACGGGTTACACTGCTGTTTAAAAAAGAATTCCTGCAGCATTTTTGTACCGGTGGTCAAAGTGAGGAACTGCTCGAATTGTTCAAAAGTGATTACCGCGCTTTGAAGATGACCGGTATAGATCAGTATTTCATCGAACAGCTTTTTCAGAAGATGATTCAGGAGGGGAAGAAGCAAGCCCGCGGATATGAACAGTACCAACAACTATTATTGGTGGAGTTGCTCCTCTATCTTAATCGTAAACTATTCGACAGCCGTGTTGCTCCAATGGTGGAATCCAATCGTACACACAAGAAAGTCCTGGACATCGTTAATTATGTAAATCAACATTATATGGAACCGCTTAAGCTCTGTGAGATTTCACAGAAATTCGACATAAGCTCTTCCTACTTATGCCGAACTTTTAAAGAAGCCACCGGGTTCAGCTTCATTGAATATATCAATAACATCCGCATTAAAGAAGCGCGTGATTTGCTGGTCGGCTCTTCTTTTAATGTTACTGAAATTGCGGGAATGGTTGGGTTTGATAACACCTCCCATTTTGGACGAACCTTCAAATTATTGATGGGCATCTCGCCGCTCTGCTTCCGCAAACAATTTAAGTCTTAACAGCAAAAACACTGGAATACGTCAAGACATTTCGTCAAGACGAACAAATTGCAGGTTTCTTGCCTGCAGTTGGTTTAGCACTTCCTCTAAAGATTGCAGCATAAAATAAGGAGCATGCCGGTCCGCGCCCACAGTCTCACCACTGTCGTGAAGTAGGACAACGGAGCCATCGGTGATTCCACCTAACAGAGTGGCCTGCATCCGGGTTTGACAGACCCGGGTGTTCCAGTCGCCTGCCTTCAGCGACCATAGAACAATTCGATACTGTTTGTATCGAAAGAAATCAAATAGATTGATTAATCCCCAGGGTGGACGGTAATGATTGGGTCGGGTTCCGACTATAGACTCTATAATATCAGCAGAGCGGTCCAGATGTTCTCGCCTAATAGTACGGGGCAGCATCAGCCAGTTAGAGGTATGACAATAATTATGGATGCCAATCTGATGGCCTTCCCGATCCATTCTTCTGATCAGGTCTGGATACTGCTCCGCTCTCGATCCTAGCACGAAAAAAGTAGCCTTCACTTGATGCAACTTCAATAAATCCAGCAATATCGGCGTATATTTCGGATGTGGCCCATCGTCAAAAGTGAATGCCACCTGTTTTTTTACCGTTCCTTTGCGAAAGACACCAAAGCCGCTCACTCGCGTAATCAAACTCGGAATAAACATGTAAAGAGTGGCGGTACATAGTATCCCTCCTATTAAATATGTAAGAATAATTACACCTCCATATAACAAGCTTAAGACTTATCCAGAGTAGTTCTGTCCGGGTGAGAACCTATTCTTCAGTGAGGCCCGTGAATGAATCAGTAACATCGGGACCAGTTGTTCGGTTCGCCGACTGATTCTGTGTCTCCCTTCCGGATGCATAGCAGACAGCAGCAATCGAAGATAAATGGTGGTGATGCGTTCAAAAACACCGGACTTTATATTTTGTTGTTCAAAACCAAGACCGTGTGTTAATCCCCGATGGAGCAGTGTAATCCCCAATAAAGCCTTGACCTGCCTGAACTCGGACTGCGATTCGAAGGCTTCATTGATTTGCTGCATTGATTTACGCAGCATGCGAGCCGTTTGGAGTGCAGCACGATCCGATCCTTCGGACTGGATCAACTTCAGGATGCTTCCATTATCGAGGTGGAGCTCTCCCACCCACTCCCCCTGGTTGATGACCGTGGCGTCCTGGCATACAATTGGCTGTCCTCGGTGTTTTTTTAGCATCACGGTACATATACCAAAACTCGACTTATGCGATCCGCGAAAATGTGAAAGCAACGCAAAAGCTTTTTCCCACATCATCCAGACGGATTGCACTGTGGTTTTACGTATTTTGAAACCCAACTCATCCACCATCCTTAATACAGTTATAGTCTCTCATTTCATACATTGTACATAACAGAACTTTCTTTTTTCTTATCGGATTCTTACAAAAAGCTTAAGCACTGTTCGACTGTAACAAGGAACATAATGAACCAAATTAAATCTTTTTAACGTCCACTTCTATTTGACGCTATTCACCGGAATTTCTCTGCGCGTATATCAAATTTTTATACAACTATTTTCATTAGGACATAAGCTTCTCCAGACCACATTACGGGCCCACGTGACTTCAAAGTAAAAAGGTAACTTCAAAAGAAGTTACCTTGAATAAACAATCGTTATGATGTCATTTCATCGTCTTTTGTTTATTGATCACAAATTTACTGGCTGTTTAACTCCCCTGCCTCCTCATGATGAATAAGACATGCTGCTAGCAACCCAATGCACAGAATACATGCCAATAGAAGAAACGTAATTAAATAACTTACATGATTCATCAATTGAAGCGAGATAATCGGACCAAAGCTTGTGCCTGTAAACAATATAAAAGTATATACAGATACAGCTATCCCGCGCATCTTGCCGCCCACTTGCCCAACAAGCGAAACAAGTGAAGGAACGGCTAGTGCGATCCCCCCCACAAAAAGGATCCTCATCACGATAAGAAGCGGCAGATTAGAAATCATCCCCATAGACGCCAAACCAATGATCGCTTGCAGCAATCCACCGCGAAGCGTTATACCTACGCCGACATGCTTGGATATTCTTCCAGCGAATGGAGAAACAAGCATAAGGCAGAGTTACCTAACATCATGTATTATTGCTTTCCATTAACGTACCTATTCTTGCCACACCACTCTTGAGCGCCGCTCGAATAACCGCTTCCCGGATACGCTCCACTACCCGTGGATCAAACGCATTCGGCATAATATAAGTTTCATGAAGATCACTGGCGTCAATTACCGAAGATATCGCCTCTGCAGCAGCCAGTTTCATATCTTCATTGATTTCAGTAGCGCCACAGTCAAGGGCTCCACGAAAAATACCGGGAAAACAGAGAACATTATTGATTTGGTTAGGAAAATCGGAGCGCCCTGTCGCCATAACCTTGACGTAAGGCACGGCAATTTCAGGATCAATCTCCGGAGTAGGATTGGCCATGGCAAATACAATCGGATCAGCAGCCATTCTTTTTACATCACCTAGCTTTAAGGCACCGGGGGCGGATAGTCCGATAAATACATCAGCACCCTGAATAACTTCAGATAAGGAACCTATCTCCAGATGAGGATTTGTAATTAGTGCAAACTCGCTCCAATGCGATTTATCGTAATGGACAGCACGGTTAATTGCACCCTGGCGGTCCACACCGATCAAATTTACAGCACCGGCATGCAGGAGCATCTTGGATACGGCGATACCGGCGGCTCCAATACCGTTCACCACTATCTTCACATTCTTAATGTTCTTGTTGCATACTCTTAACGCATTCAAAATTCCAGCCAGTACCACAATCGCCGTTCCATGCTGATCGTCGTGGAAGACTGGAATATCGAGCTCCTGCTTAAGTCTCGCTTCAATCTCAAAGCAACGAGGCGAAGAAATATCTTCGAGATTAATGCCTCCGAAGGTAGGGGCGATTGCTTTGACAATCGCGATAATTTCCTCGGTATCTTTTGTATCCAGGCAGATTGGGAAAGCGTCCACATCTGCAAACTGTTTGAACAACGCTGCTTTGCCTTCCATGACCGGCATGGCTGCTTTGGGACCGATATCGCCAAGTCCGAGTACAGCTGTTCCGTCACTAACGACCGCCACCGAATTTTTCTTTATCGTATATTCGTATGCTTTATCTTGGTCTGCGGCGATAGCCTGACACACTTTAGCTACTCCGGGTGTATATACCTTGGATAAATCCTCCATGCTTCGAATAGGGTTCTTCAAGCCGGTCTCCAGCTTGCCGCCAACATGCATCTTCATTACTTCATCCATTATTTTCATTACTGTTCCTCCTGTTAATTGCAATATATTTTTCTCTATAAGCTTTCTGGCCGTATGCTTGACATCCTAATCAGCTCCAAAACCGCAATAGAATAGTTGCCACAATAACGGTGCTGACGCCGCCGATCCGGGTGGAGATCTGGGCAAAAGGCATGAGCTGCATACGATTGGAGGCAGAGAGAATGGCTACATCTCCGGTTCCACCCAAGCCGCTATGGCAGACGGTTACAATTGCCGCATCGACAGGGTACATATTGATTTTTCTTCCCACAAAATAGCCGGAAACCACCATGCTGAAGACGATGGCAAGGCAGGTCAGCACATAAGGTAGAGAGATAATGGCAGCTACATCCTTCAGAGGAACGTATAGCATGCCCAAACCTACCATGAGCGGCCATGTCAGGTTACCAGCAACGAACTTATACAACTGGTAAGCCCCATTTTCGAATCTTTCTGGAAGTGCCTTGACACATTTGATCAGTACGGCCATCAGAATCATGACAATCGGTCCGGGTATCCCTACATAATCTGCAAGCAATGCCCCAACAATGAAGAAACTGCATGCGATCAGAAGTCCCGCACCCATCATCATGAAATCTTTGGGTTTGTTATCCGGATTGTCATGCTGTAGATCGTCACCGGATTTGACTAGTGTACCGTTACCGCTTAGATGGGGCTTTTTCTCGCCCAGACGTTTCAGGAAGCCCGCCACAATGATGGCGAATACGTTGCCGATAATTGCCGACGGGATCATCTGCGATACGTAATAACCCGCTTCGTGTCCACCCAGAATGCTTGAGTATGCAATGGAGAGAGGAAGAATGCCTTCACCGATTCCACCGCCAAGGATCGGTACGATAATAAAGAAGAAAGTATGATACATGCTATAACCTGTGAGCGTTCCTACCAGTAGTCCGCCCATAACTGCGGCAATCGTCCCGACGATCAGCGGGATGAAGATCCGCGTAATACCCGCTACCAGTGTTTTGCGGTGCATACCGAGCATACTGCCACTCACCAGGATGGAGATGTACAAGTACAGAAAGTTGGCCTCTTTCATCAATGTAGTGACAGCGTCTGTCACAGTAGAGTTGAACAAATTCAAGTAAATTAACAGGGATGGGATCATAAGGGCCATGATTGCGGGGCCGCCTATATTTTTCAACAAGGGAAGCTTCATACCGATATCACTCAGCAGAATACCCAGAACCATAATGACAGCGAACCCTCCAATCATGTCATTCGGTAGCTTCCCCGCCACACTTGCAAGAAGAATGACCACTGCCAGAGCTAGATACACAGGGAGCGGAAAGACACCCACCTTAAATTGCTTACATTTTTGAATGAAGGCAGCCTTTTCTGGCAGGGGACCTTCCTTTCCTTGGGAAACAGGTGATGGAATCGTATTTTGCATTTTTCATTTCCTCCTAAACTCTTTTCTAGCCTTATAGTAGCGGAAATGAAAGCGCTTTTGTTTTTACGTAATTATTGATTGAATTATAAAAATTATTAAAGTAAGCGCTATCAAAAATAGGCAATCAAAAACCGCCGATTCCTTATAAAACACGGAACCGGCGGCCCACTCCAAAAAATTATATGAATTTAGAAATCACAGAACTGCCGCGGGAAGACATGCGATATCGCTGTACAGGTCTTCCTATGGTGCCATAGGTCAATTCACTGTTCAGCGCTCCCATATCTGCGAGGACGGCAAGATATTTCCCGACCGAAACCCGCGAGATTCCGGAACTAACTGCAATCTCTTCAGTGCTAAAGGAATTTGCATTATGGGTCTCCACCGCTTTCCAGACCGTCCGCAATGTATGCCGGGTAAAGCCCTTGGATAAATCCTGAACGGCCGAGGGCTCTTTCCTATACCCGGTTAGCTTATCTAGTTCAGACTGATCCAGGGAATCCTGATTGCGGAACAGAAAATTCTGCTCCTTGTAGGCGGAAAGGGCTGCGAGAAAGCGTTGAAACTCAAACGGTTTGATAAGGTAATCGACTGCACCGTTCTGAAGCGCGTCTCGGATACTGTCCTTATCGCTCGCAGCTGAAATGATAATCACATCTATTCGTTTACTGCCTCGACGGAGAGCGGACAGCAGCTCCAATCCATTGCTCTCTTTCATGTAAATATCCAGCAGAATCAGCTCGAAAGACTCATCTGCCAATTTGATCAGAGCTTCACCCACTGATTTTGCCCAGCCTTTACACTGAAAACCTTCCACTTGCTCCAAATAGAATTTATTCATCTCGGCTACCATCGGATCATCTTCTACAATCAATACACTAATCATTGACCATCACTCTTTGCTCGATAGGGTAAACTAACCGTAAATCGAGTCCCTTCTCCCTTTCCTGTTTCACAAACAATCTTACCTCCCATAGCTTTAAGGCTCCGCTCAACCAGATACAAGCCGATGCCTCGGTCATTTCCTTTTGTCGAATACCCCTGTTGAAAAATAAGCGGCAATTTCTCATCTGGGATACCGCTTCCATTATCGCTAACCGTAACTATCAGCGTCTTATCCTGATATTGAAAGCTGAAATGAATATATTTGCTGCCTCTACCTTCCGGCGCTTCCATTGCATTATCCAAAAGATTACCGACTATCGTAATGAGTTGGCAGGAGCGTTCCGGATCGCTAGGCTCCGGCAGAACCCCATCCTCCAGAAGCACCAGTCGAACTCCGGCTTCTCTGGCCCGGCTCAGCTTACCCAATAGAAATCCCGCCATCACAGGGTCCTTCACTTGTCTCACCACCGTTCCCATCTCTGCCTGTGTTGTTGTGACAGTACTTGTTATATACGCCTCCAACCGATCATACCTTTTCATATGTGTTAATCCTAATATTACATGCAGCTTGTTCATAAACTCATGCGCCTGGGCACGCAATGCCTCAGCATATAAGGAGATGCCAGATAACCTTTCCATAAGTATGCTGATCTCCGTCTTATCACGGAATGTGGCAATTGCACCTTCTACAGCTCCCTTTACATGAATGGGAACCACGTTTGCCAGTAACGTAACACCGCTATGCTCCACCTCCAAGTCCTGGCTGGCTTCACCGGTTTTGAGCACTGTATTCATCCGCAGTGATGGCCAAAAGCTCTCTACCGACTGGTTCAAGGGATCATCCTGCATGCCAATGGCTGCAAGCAAACGCCTGGCTTCTGTATTAATCAAAGTAATACGTGAATCTTTATCAACGGCAATGACTCCCTCCCTAACTGACTGTAGCATGGAGTTGCGCTCTTCCAAAAGCTTAGCAATAGCGGCCGGTTCCATGCCAAACATCATTTTTTTGATAACACGTGCCAGCAGAAATGCTCCCGCAGCCCCTATTAGACTGCCTATAAGCAATCCCCAATAAAGGATTCCCACGTTCTCTCTTATGGCAAGTCTGATGTTTCCCAGAGATATCCCTACTGCCACCGCTCCTAATTGTTTCCCGCTTGCAGAGAAGACAGGTGAAAACGCTCTTACAGATGGGCCCAAAGAACCCTCGGCTTCCGAGATACTTTCCCGCCCCTGCAAGACTGCAGCTTCATCGCCACCGATAAAATGCTTACCAATTTTGTCCTTGTCCGGATGGGAATATCGGATTGCATTCATATCCATGACCACAACAAATTCCACATTGTTCAACAATCGGATTTCCTCAGTGTAGCTTTGCAATTCAGACGAGCTGCGTGATTTGTTTAACGCTTCAATAATTAGAGGGTTACGCGATAACGTACGGGAAATGATCACAGCCTTTTGTTCCAACGAGGATTTTGTTTGTGAGGAAACCTTTATACTAAATAGCACATAGACCACTAGCAGCATTATGATAAGAACTGCACCAATCATCAAAGTAATTGTAGTTTGCAGCCGAAGTGTATGTTTGCCAATTTTCATCAGCTGTCCCTCCGGAAATTTTTCTTCATTCTAACGTATACGTGCAAGGATCGCTATGACCTTATACGCTACACCGTCATAATAACACAACAAACGCATGGCTAAGATGAGCCCAAGCGTTTGTTTGTCTAACCGAAAAGAGACAGGGGGGATAACTTATTGAGCTTTTACGAAATCAGCGGATTTCATACCCGTTTGGCGGCCGAAAATAATAATTTCCGCAACAGAGTTACCACCGATCCGATTTTGACCATGCAAGCCTCCGGTAACTTCGCCTGCTGCAAAAAGGCCTGGAATCGGTTGTCCATCTTTATTTAAAACTTCTGTGTTGGTGTTGATTTTCACGCCCCCCATCGTGTAGTGAATTCCAGGGCCGATTTTAATTGCATAATATGGCGCGCCGGACAAGTCATTGTCCATTCCGGTCGTTCTACCGAAGTCGGCATCCTGTTTATTCGTCACCGCGCTGTTCCATGTGTCCAGTGCAGTTTTCAACTGATCTGCTGGTACGTCCATTTCTTTTGCCAAAGCCTCGATCGAATCTCCTTGGATAACGAAGCCCATTTTTTCATATTGTTCAATCGCTTTAGCGCGAGATTTTACGCCGGAATCAAATACAAGAAACGCAGATTTCTCAGGAAGCTTATTGATTGCAGCGGTGACATTATCTCGGGTATCCAGTTCGTTTGTGAAACGTTTGCCTACACTTGAAACCAGGATCGCTCCTTCCCCACGAACAGCCTCCCCAATGAGATAGGATTTTTCCTGCTGCACAGTCGGGTGAACTTGGATTTGATACATATCGACTGTGGTACCGCCGAGCTTCTCAATCATCTTGATACCGTCACCGGTGCTGCCCGGCTGGTTGGTGGTAACGTACCCCTCCAAATCAGATCTGACTCCTGAAATCATGTCTAAATTGGCGCCGAAACCGCCGGTTGTCACCACGACAGCAGACGCTGTAATCGTTTTCTCTTCCGTTTGGTCAAAGATAACTTTGACGCCATTGACCTTACCGTCTTTTTCGGTAATTTCCTTGACATTGGCGTTCACAAAAAGGGGAATGCCTTGTTCTTGTACGTTTTTCACCAAGCCTTTGACAAGGTATTGTCCTACTGCAGAGCCATCTTCAGGACGGTGTGTGCGTTTTTCGTTCATCCCGCCTGTAATCGTGATATTATTCAATCTAATCCCGATAGAATCCAGCCAATCAATCGCACTTGCGGAATTGTCTACGAAGAAACGAAGCATCTCTTTATCGTTCGTATCATGGCCACCTTTTAAGGACTCTTCATAAAACAGATCATTGCTGTCTTCAATGCCTTGCTCTTTTTGGAATTTCGTTTCAGAAGCATTCATTCCCGAAGATGATTTTGTTGTATTTCCGCCGGCAACCGGCATTTTTTCAAAAATAACCGGGTTCATACCTTTTGCTCTCGCCTCAAGTGCAGCAGACATTCCGGCACCGCCTGCACCAATAATGATGATGTCATATTTATCTTTTAGTTGATCGTACGGTGTATAGCTAGCTTTGGATGCTCCCGAAACGGCTTCAGTTTCCTTTGTCTCGTTGATCTTGCTGGTGTTCTTGCTGGTGTTCTTGTTCCCGTTTCCATTGCTGCTGTTGCTGTTGCCACATCCTGTGATAACAAGCATGACTGAGAGAACGAGAATAAGAGCAGTGGTTACTTTTTTATTCATGTTATAGCTTTGCCCCCTTGTGAATATTTTTACAATCAGCTTAACGGCAAAGGGCCTGCTCTTGAAAGTTTATGTAACTAAAAAAAACGTTTTGTAACTAAATTAATCACTGCAATGTGTACGAAAGACCACCGGTTAGGGGCATGGCTCAAAAAAAGAAGAGCCTTTAGGCTCTCCTTCGTTTACAAGATCGCTTTCATCCGATTGTTTCTTGGATTATGCTCTACTTCCGCAAGACCCAATTCTTCGAGCAACGGTGGGATATACATTCCGAATCGCCCCCGAAGTCCCTTCTTTAATCCATACCAACCGCCGACAGGGTTTTCAGGTGAACGCCCCCATGCTTCAACGGTACCTTCTTTTGCTGGTTTTTGCTCATCAGCACTTCCTAACTCCATCCAATCACCATTTTGTATAAGCATGGCGTGTAGATCTTCAATACAGCGGTAGTCATAATGCAAAACCGTTTTCCCTACAGTGCAAACTATAATTTCTTTACCGTCTTTTTCGACCTTGTACATTTCATACTCGGATGTTTGCGGTGGTGTCTTTAACTTCCAAGGATTTTCCTTGGTTCCTGTAGCTGTCGTCATATTTTCAACTCCCAAAGTAACTCACAAAATTAGTAAGTTCTACTGATTTTATTATATTTGCATCACCTTACTATACTTCATTACCTTTATTCGTCCTACTCAGTATAAGAAAGCTTGCACTATCATTCCAAACTACTCAACTCCACCACATCTCCACTAGTGGCCTTCACAGCATAATTACAATCTAACTTCCCGCACAGCACATACTTCTTCTGCCCAGGATCATACACATAGACGGGTGTTAATTCGAACCATCCCTTGAGCTTGTCATAAGCTTCGTCATGGCTTACAGAAATCCCCTCTTCGCTCTTGAACTCATCAAATATATCGAGCATTGGCTTGTTATCCATATAATTTATAACCTTATAATTCTGCACATCGATGAACAGGAGGATCTTACGCTGGAATATACGATTACTTGGCGCCTTCATCCTCAGTGTTGCCTGAATATGTCCTCTTTCCCGTTGAAAAGTCTTCAACATCCATTCTCCGGATTCATCCGGAAAGAGCTGGCTTAAACCAGCTTCGACTGCGGCTATACATTCGGCTTGTTCTGCGTCTGTGATAGGAAATGAGTCCGGATGCGGCTCACTAGCTATTGCCTGCTCAATGGAAACTACCTCAAGTAGGCGTATCTCCGTCCTTTCGAACGGCTCCAGCTCCGTATTCTGTTGCTCCCAATGTATTACTTGATCAATACTCAGTCGTGCTCTCGTACCTGATATAAACTCAAATGGGATGGTGGTTGTTCCGTCATTTGAAATGTAGATTTCTTCTATCCCATAGATCGGCAGGAGTTGCTTCGTCTCGTACACCGGATATTCTATAAGCTGTAGTTGTTTCCTCGCCTGTGGCTCTATCGTTTGAAGTGTGAGAGTATAGTTCTCTTTGTGCACAAGGGAGCTGGAAGGAAACTGGCCATATACACTGTAAAAAACAAGCCTGCCTTCCGCATCGAAGCGAAGCTCGATCCGTCCACCAGGAGTGACTGGTATGCTACCTATTTTTTCAATAAAATGATATTCTCCAATCTGTTCCTTCTCTAAGTGGAATTGTTTACCGTATACAATCCTTGCCTCATCTTCAATCCACCGGATGACTCCGTTAAAATCTATATTTTGGAATGGTGTCCCATTCGCATAAGATATCCCGCCAACAAAAATCACACTTTTATAGTTGCGGGATTGTAGGTCAATCGTGATGACGGCAGTTCCTTCCGGATTGTAATCGCCCTTCCATTCCTTCATATGTGCAGGAAACCATTCCATACTAAGAAAATAGTTGGTCTCTCCCAGTATCGTAACGTCGCGATAAATTTCATGAGATTGTAAGTAGTAGTTGTCCAATCCATATTTTTGCTGTGTAGCATCAAGCAGTTCTTTGATTCGAATATCCATCATAGTGCACCCCATAAAATTGATGCCTACATCATACCATTACTTAGTGTTGATTACGAAGCGCAGCAGCGAATATTCGAGTCGATTGTTACTTATTAAATAGTAAAATCTTCTGAATATTCTACATGCTCATGCAATGGGCTTTGCTGATGTTCAGAAAATGATCAGTAGCTTGGGTTTTAATAATGCAGAGTGTAATAATATTTTGCACAACCTTCACCAGAATTCTATACGTGAATAATGACCAAAAATTTTTATTGGAGGTAAATCATCATGAATGACATCATCGATGGAAATGCGGCGTTAATACAATTTTTCCCACTTCCAGCGCATCTTTATAGTAAGGATATTGCTTGTATTGTAACTGTTGCTTATGCAGAAGAGCAGGGACCAAATTTAACGGGCCTCATAAATGCTCTATACTCCAAGGGATATATAAACCTTGATCACCTACTAAATTCCACATGGAAAAAACTATACCAAGTTCCGAGGTTGGGACACAAAAGACTGATGCTTCTACTTAATTTACTAGAACGAATTTCTGCAGATCCCAAAACCATAGAAAACCATACAATTGTCCCTCGTGTTACAATGCAGAGTAAAAAGGATATTAAAGAATTAACTTTAAAGAGGATTATAAAGAAGTATAACGAAACATCTGTGGTGGTATTAAGTGAAGCTTCCGAAAAAGAAGCTCGGATAAAGAAAATTAAAGATAGACTCCGTGAAATGGGGTTGATCATATAACAAAACCCCGCCAGTATAATGTAGTGCACTCTTTAAATTGGGAGGGTTAAATGAGAGAAGGAGCAATAGAGGTACATTCTTTTACTTACCTTCCATTGCTCCTAATTACATATTTTTTCAATCTTTTCTTAAAAGATTGTAGCTGTTCAAGGCTTGTAATGACTTTCAATTCATTCAGTAATCGCGCGATGCATCGAACCAGCGTTGAGCCATCTCCTCTGTTATTGGCTGACCAATCAGATGATCAGACTGGCTGAGTTGCCATACCGCTTCAGCAAGGTCTTCTCGTTCGGTGGTTTCGATGCCTTTGAGGTTGTTAAAGCGCGCGGTGAAGGCAGAAATGGCTGCCTCGGCTTCGGCAAAGGTTCGGGCCTCGGACAAAGTTGCCTGTGCAACGTTATAAGCTTCATTAGCCAGCTTGGCCAGACGTTTAGGCCAGGACGAGAACGGGCGGCCGAACTCTGTCGTCCACCACTCAGGCTTTCGTAATTGGCTCACTGAAGCATGGTCGGTCCAAGGGCGTGCTTCAGCTCGTTTTTTCATTTGCTGTTTCAGATGCTTGCCAGCGATCTCTTCCACATTGTAGGCGATGAATCTGTCAAGCAACGGCCAGGAGTTCAAGGTAGGAAGCTCCCCCAGATCCGGCATGAAACGTAGCTCCAGATTCGTTAATTTGGCATGTTGAGCCAATATGTCCAGGTCGCAGAAGTTCCCCCACAAACTCAATGAGTTAAGGTTTGGATACCGATTTAGACACTCCAGCGAGAT
This sequence comes from Paenibacillus sp. FSL R5-0914, assembly GCF_038004525.1. NCBI lineage: Bacteria > Bacillati > Bacillota > Bacilli > Caryophanales > Paenibacillaceae > Paenibacillus > Paenibacillus sp. FSL R5-0914. The sequence continues at coordinate 3,362,016 of NZ_JBBORH010000001.1, read as the reverse complement.
AGGCTGTCCCAGCGGTGTGTTCTGTAGCGTCAAGCTCGTTACCTGGTGCAACTCACCCAGGTCGGGCAGCAAGAAAGGAATATCATTCTTGCGTCGGCCGGTACGCGGCGCCAGTGTCAGGGAAGATGGCATATCGCCTGTGGCCGAGAAGCGTGTTAGATCGCCGGACACACTCAGACGGAAAGACCGCTTTGGAAGCTTTAGGCTAAGGGAACTCCCGGATGGGGCCAACTCGATATGCAAGCCATGCAAATTGGACTGACTGGTGTCCACCACCGTGTCTGCAGACAGGATCGGTGTCCACGTCATCTCTTCAATGGGCCGTTTCTTTGCCCAGTCAAAGAAGCCTGGGTCACTGCCTGTATAATGTAGAAATCGTGGCCAGGGAGAGCCAGCCGGCGTGGCAAAGGCATCAAATACGGTCCAATCGATTTGCGCATCAGACGCGACATGAAGGTCTGCCTTCTTCCCCAATTGCGACGGACCAATAGATAGACTACCCACACCAGGCTTAATGACAAGAGTGTGACTGCATGGACCTGTCAGATCGATAGGATAACTACCAACTTCTCTAACAGAACCAGCTGAAGGACGAGCTTGGTTATCATTTGGCATTTCTATCATCCTTTCCACTAAAACATATCAAGATCAATTCGACGTGAATTAACTGCTAATTGAACTAATATTCGCGGTTAAAGAACTATCGTCTGATCAATAAATTAGGAACTTCCATGTATTTTCTAATTCCTCTAATGGCAGCAGTTCATCTGTTATTTTCTGAAATCGCTTTGCACTCTTTCGACAAGAGCCACTGCTTCATAACTTCAAACGCCTGCCCAGCATCCTGTTCATAAAAGACGGCGGTGTTGGCCGGGATACGATGTACATAAATACTCCTCCTGTTTACAGAGAATCAATGGCATACGAACAATACCCAGATAACAGATAAACTTTAACGCTAACATGATTCCGGTATTCCTTCATACTTTTTTCAAAATTCATATGTCCCAAAACGTTCTCTGAGAGTTTCTTCATGCGGGATCCACTCCGAATCACTCCATAAAGACATTCTTACGATTTCTGACAGCTTATCTACGGCTTGTTCCGGTCTCGTAATACTAATGAGGTCCTCAAAATCCTCAATACGGAAATCCAACGCTTTCCACAAGTAGTCATCATTAAGACGCTCTTCTTTGAGTTGTTCATATTCATCCCTCGTCCACTGTTCACAAAAGATTCTTTCGGCTTGAAGGTTTCCATTCTCGAAAAACGACAACTCGAATATTTCCTCATTCATATATCCGGCGGTCATCACAGGCTCCTCGATAAGCGAGGACAACGTTTTGCCGATCTCCTTCACCGTACCCCATACAAAATAATCGTGGAGCACGCTGATCCAGTTCTCGTTGCTTTTGCTTACGTACATGACAACTTTGATCTCTGTAGCCTCATTATTTGACTTACCTAATATTCGCCATGCCTTTCGCTTAGCTTTCTTAATGCTTCGACGTGTTCTCAAGGTTGTTCGACCTGATATGCAAATTTGCGAATGATCTTCCCACGAGATGGCCTCCTCTAATCGCTTATTTACTCAGCCGAATTCTTGTTTATATGCTATAAATCGGTTCTATGAATGTATCTTATTTCCATTATAGTGATCGCTTGTCCTGAGTCTACCTACTTTTCACCTGAATTTTGGAAATGACCGCTACGCCCCCACATTAAAAAAGGAGGGTGTCCCTCCGTCATTTTATGACTTTTGGGACACCCTCTGTCGAACTATTCCACATAACATGATTATTAAACCTACGACAACGCCAACATCGCATTCATATCTTCCTCGGCAGTTGTAATCAGCTTCAATCCAAAGAGCTCTACCAACACATCCAACACCCCATCCGAGATAAACTCAGGCGGTTTCGGTCCGATACGAATATCCTGAATGCCAAGACTGAACAAACCAAACAGAATGGCTACTGCTTTCTGCTCAAACCAAGACAGCACGATGCTGACAGGTAGCTCGTTCACCGTACAATCAAATGCCTCAGCCAGAGCTAAAGCAATCTTCACCGTAGAACCAGAATTATTACATTGCCCAAGGTCAATATAACGCGGAATGCCTGTGTCTCCAACAGTTCCATAATCTACGTCATTAAAGCGGAATTTTCCGCAAGAAGTGGTTAAAATGACGGTATCGTTCGGTAAGGAGGTCGCCAACTCGCGGTAATAATTCCCACCTTTACCTGGCGCGTCACAGCCTGCAATGACGAAAAACCGGCGGATATGCCCATCTTTGACAGCTTGAATGATCTCTGGTGCCAGCCCGATTACTGTTTCATGATGATATCCTGTCGTAAGTACCAGATCTGACTCTACATCAGCCGCAGGTAATGACAACGCACGATTAATCAGTGGGGAGAAATCGTCATTCGTGATTTTCGCTACACCTTCCAGCCCTGCTACTTCATATGAGAAAAAGCGGTCTGCATACGTACCCTTAATCGGCATCACACAGTTTGTAGTTGCAAGAATCGCACCAGGAAACTGCTCGAAAAGTCTGCGTTGATCGTACCAAGCTTTGCCGATGTTGCCTTTCAGATGTTTATACTTCTTGAGCGCAGGATAGCCATGGGCAGGTAGCATTTCCGAGTGGGTATAGATGTTGATGCCCTTTCCTTCCGTCTGCTGCAGCAATTCCTCGAGTGCATACAGGTTATGCCCTGTCACCACAATACATTGACCTTCAATTTTATTCTGGCTGACTGTGATTGGTTGTGGAATCCCGAAGCGGTCCGTATGCGCACGATCCAGCAGATCCATGACGCGAACCGCCGCATCTCCAACCTTCATCGCCATTTCCAAATGCTCCTGCGTATTAAAGTTGGAATTGGTCAAGGTCATATACAAAGCTTCGTGGGTAATTCGATCCACCTCGGGATCACTATATCCTAGCTGCCGAGCATGTGTTGCATAAGCTGCAATTCCTTTTAAGGCAAAAATCATCGTGTCCTGTAAACTCGCAATGGTTTCATTTTTGCCGCATACTCCAACAACGGTGCAACCGCCAGTCGGTGTCTGTTCACACTGGTAACAAAACATATCGTTATCCTCCATATTTAGATAATCTTTCGTTACTCTCAACGTAACAGAACACCAAACCTTGAGTTGTGATTACACACACATTTTTTTAGATCAAGCAGATTTAAATGGCCGTCTATTGATAACAACCATCATTATAATAACGCCTATACAAATGAAAATATTAATCCCAAAAACCATTTTGAACGCCTGTAGCTGATTCTCCTGCCCTATCTCTCCACTCACCATCCCAAGTCCAAGTGCTGAGCCAAACACCATCCCCGCATTTCGTGTTAAGGCAATTATTCCTCCAATTGAACCTACGTGTTCCTTAGGCGTCTGCTGCATAATATAGCTATTATTCGGAGAAGCAATGAGCCCCATCCCAAGTCCAATAAGACATAGAATCGCAGCGATTCCATAGACCGGGATATTCTCTAAAAATACTAGCAACAGGACGAACCCGCCTCCCATAGCACTCAGCCCCATAAGCATCAGCCGATGAGAACCATAACGATCGGACCAGTAGCCTGCAAGAGGACCAGCAAAGGCCAATGCAATGGGATAAGCCGCCATAATGTAACCGGTCGTGGAGGACGAAAACTGAACCGCTGCTCCCATCAAATAAAATGGAATAAGGACAAGCAAGGTATTAGAAAGAATAAAGGAGGCACAGCTTACGATCAAGCCACCCGCTACAGCAGGAATTCTCAGCGCCCGAAGAGGTAGAAAAGGTGTCTTTTGCCTCCGTTCCCATAATAGAAACGTGACCAACAGCAGGATAAACCCCATCAAACTCGCCATCGTCTGCGTAGACACCCAGCCCCACTTGCTCCCATTTGTTATCACGAGAAGAAGCAAGGTGATCCATACCATGAACAAGCTAGCCCCCACGATGCTGACAGTTCCCGACTTACGATCTTCCACACGGCTCGGAATGTACCGGTAAGCCATAACTGTAGCCACAATCGCCACAGGAACATGGATCAAAAATAGCCACTGCCAGCTAAGCCACTCCGCAATTAACCCTCCCGCAATAGGGCCTGTCATCCCGCCCAGTGCGACTGCCGTACTCAGAATTCCGAGTGCATGTCCTCTTTTCTCTGTCGGCATATGGATGGTGATGAGCGCAATATTCGTTGCTTGGAACATCGCAGCGCCTATGCCCTGCACAACTCTAAGCGTAAGCAATATTGGCAGATTAGGTGAAAAAGCGACCAAGATCGAACCAACTGTAAAAATCACATATCCGAGATTATGAATGCGGCGAAACCCATAACGATCACCCAGTTTTCCCATCACAGGGAGAAGCGCAGTAATCACTAGTAGGTACCCTGTTGTGATCCACAAACCCTTTGCAAGCTCCGTCTGAAAATGATTTATAAAAAAAGGAAGCGATACATTCATAATTCCGGCTGTAAAATGGGAAATAAAAGCTCCCATACAAATAGCCGCCATCATACCCAACCGCCGCCTGCGGGTGCCCGCTAGCTCTGTATTTTTTGCAACAATCATACCGATCCCGTCCCCACTCATATTTGTCTAAGAATTACTAACAATTATAAGTAGATCCATTGCCAGGACCAATCCCATAAAGATGGGATATGAGATGTTTAAATAGGCTCCAGTCAGTACAGCCTTGTCTTCCCCCTCGCTTTCACAGTCATATATTATATCTACTTCAGCTTGCCTTCTTCGCAATTCGGAAAGTAGCTAAAAAGCTTAAAATTACGAAAAGAAGCTGGATCGATAAGGCCAAGAGGATTCCTGTCATTACGCCCCATCCAAAGGATTCACTAATGGTAATTAGGGCACCCCCTAATCCGATGCTAAGTGCAGGACTAAACGCATCAATAAATTGAATATTCGCTGAAATTGAACCTGCATCGCCATCTTCGGCATGCTGGAGCGCAATGGCTCCCGTGGTTGGATGTGCCAGCCCTATTCCAAAACCGGTAAGTATTTGTGAGAACACTGCGAGCACAATTCCATTACCTGAAATGCCTATCACGGTTATGACCAGCGCAACTCCGACTATCATAAAAGCAACGCCAATCGTCACCCGTTGTCTACGGCCCCTCCCCTGGTCTTGTTCATCAAGCTTGGATTGCATCCACGCTGCTATTGACCAACTTATAGCCCCGGCAGCAACGATTAAGCCCGCAATATCTGCCGATAACCCTTTAACATTTGTTAGAGCTAGCACAACATAGCTTTCAACAGCATAGTAGCATGCAACAAACAGCCCTCTAGTAACAATGGTTGCCGGCAAACCTTTTCTAACTACTAAAGCACCCTCAGGCAGCAGTTTCCGTAAAGGTTGAATCATAATTAAGCCCCCTGCAATTGAAATCACAATCCCCTTCCAAGAAGGTAAAAATCCTAATCCTGCTAATAGCAGCCCTGTTCCTAATGTTAATAAAATTGCATATATTTCTTTATACGTCCCTCTTTTCGTCGTTGAAGTATTATTATTTTCAGTTTGTAACTTACGAAATAATGGGAGCGTTAAGCATACAGATAGAACAATGAACGGTAGAACAAGCCAGAACACAAACCTCCACGAAAGGTTTTCGGCTAAAAGCCCTGCGATATAAGGACCAATTAATGCTGGAAGAATATAAGCACTAGAGAAAGCTGCAAGTATTTTTGTTCTTAGACTGTCAGGGTAACTTAAAGTAATGCTGGAGTATACACAAGTTAAAAGTGCACCTGCTCCGAAACCTTGAAAAGCTCTTCCGCCGATCAACATGTAAATATTGAAGGAAGTTGCTGCAATGACGATACCCGTAACAAAGATTAGAATAGAAACTACAAATGATTTATATACACCATTCTTATCAATCTGCTGTCCAATGACCATTGTGCCAATGATTTGGGATAAAAGAAATGCACTAAAAATCCAACCATAATAATGGATCGCATTCAAACTTTGCGCCACCTTTGGTGCAATCGTCGTAACCCCCAATCCTTCAAATGCTACTGTTGTGACTGCCAGAATAATACCGATAGTCAACGCTCTGTACTGGGCATCAAAAATCCCGATTTTATTATTGCTTGTTCTCATCTTTGTATCCTCCTTATAATTGTCGAAGCACTAGTTGCTATAGCAAGTATTAAGTAATAAAAAACAAACGATTCAAAACAAATGGTCTTGACGATAATCGTCATAGCAACTAATTGGCGTGAAGAGCTTCTCTTTTTACAAACAAAATCTACTATAAATCCTTTACATTATTATGAATGACAGAAAGTAGCCTTCTAAAGGTTTCAACCTCTTCCTCAGTTAACCCTTCAATGGTCTTTCTATACGCTTCAAGAGAGGGAGCAAGAATCTCATCTTTTATTTCACGCCCTTTAGAGGTTAGATATACACGTAAAGATCTTCTATCCGTCTCATGGGTTACACGATGAACAAAGCCTTTCTTTTCAAGCTTGAAGAGCATACGCGCAATGTTAGTTTGATCTTTATAGAGTCTTTCAGCAATATCCTTTTGAGTAATCCCTTCACTCTCCCAAAGAATAACGAGGATCTCCCATTGGTCCACCGTAATATCAAAGGGATTTACCACTTTTTGATAATAGTTATTCAGCTTTAAATCTGCCCGGTGTACAATTACGCCTATGTATTTTTCTAATTCCAATGGTATGGCCCCCAGATAATTGACATGATTATAGTTGCTATGACGAGTATAATTGTAAAGGCTAATAAATGCAACTCTAGAATATAAGCTCCTTATTTCGCAGATTTCAGCTTCTTCTTCTCTTGAAACCAGCCCATCACTAGAAGTATTAGTGGAATGATAAACAGCATCGGAATCTGGACATAGAACCGGACGACACGTAATCCTGTATAGATAAATTCTACATAGTTTCCTGCCATCGCAATGGAACAAATAAACATAACCATAGTCACGGGGATCATTAATTTGCGATAGGAGGGAATACCGAACAATGTTGCCGCACCGATTAGCGTCGCATATAAATAAATGCCGATACGGAAAAAACCACCGACAATAGCCGTGACGAGAAACAATACATCCAATCGTTCTAATAAAGCTCTTCCCTCAATCAACTCCGAGGTTGTCAGCAATGGGTATTGTGTTCTTGTAAATAGATCCGCACCGAGGACAGACACATTTAGCATCGTAACAAACGCGATAAAAGATCCGCTGATCAATAATCCTGTAATCACTGTTTTCTTCACTTGTTGCGGTTTATTCACATAGGGAAACAACATCAAGAACACTATAATCTCTCCAAAAGGAAATACAACGGTGCTTGGAATCGATTGCCTCAGTACGGTTAACCATCCCTCTTCAAGTACAGGTCTTAAATTTTGAAGATTTACATTCCCAGATGTAACAATCGAAATTAGACCGGTTACAGTAACAAGAAGTAACACAGAAAAAAAGAGCTCCGCTGTCCTCGACAACACCTCAATACCTTTTCCAATGACATACATAACCGAAAGTAGCATCAAGGCAATAATAACGAGAAAGGGAGTCTGTGTAAAAACAAAGGATACAGCCATTGAGGCGAATTCACGGACTACAAAACTCCCATTAAACAAGAAATAGACGACATATAACAAGGCGACGATACGACCCACAACGGGCCCTAATATTTTTTTCGCATATTCCGTGAGCGGAAGATCCGGATAAAATAAAAACAATCGATGATAGATTAGAAATAAACAAATTCCCCCGAGCATTCCGAGGATTGCGGTGATCCATGCATCTTGCTTGGCTTCCGCACCAAATCCGGAGATAATCGCACTCACGATTTCAAACATCAATACAAGGATAAGCAATTGACGGGGACTGATCTTTGCTTTTTCCAATGTCACTCCTTCTCTCTATGAACAATTCATTTATCAGCTATTATCGATACTTTCCATTATGGTTCTATTACGCAACCCAGTATTACGCAAATAAGCCTCCACTTTCACTTTTACTTCAATGGTGGGAAAGGTCACATCGTTCCAATCCCGCTTTAACGTTCTCCATTGCTTAGGGTGATCACGATGCACCACTTCTCCAAATCCAAAAATGTCCGACTTTTGCTGTTGCATTAATTTAATCGTGGCTACCGCTTCATCATGAACGGCTTGCATGTACAGGCGCTCAATTTGCAAGAACAATTTCGGGTTAGTTACATCAATTGGGACATCAACCTCACCAATATTTGCATCCGCGCCAATCTTCACCTCAATAATTGGTTTACCGGATTTATCAAAGCTTGAATGAAATGATGATTTGGTTCGTATATTCTCGATCCCGATTGTATGTGGCTGACCATTCCAATCCATGGTTAACAATGTCGAATTAACTCTGCCTAACACCCATAAGAATCCACGGCTTTCATTTCCGTCTAACCACCTCATTAATTTTCCATCTTTAAAAGTAGCAATCCCATTAGCCATTAATTTGTCTTCTTTATTTGTAGAATCGAGTTGAATGCCAGTAATCGTAGGTTCTTTACCAGATGAGACGATGGCTTGAATGACTTGGTATATTTTCTCATCAATATTTTCACCAAATGCTTTCTCGGTTTCAGCTACCATTTTCTTAATTTTAATGGCAGGTGAATTATCGAGACTCGTTCGTTGTTTAATGATTTCTTCTCCCGTCGTTCCCCTCGCGATAACCATTGTAGCGGAAGGACGAAACTCACTATCCCGCTCAATGCCGTCAAAAAGCTTCTTTATCCCTTGTGTTGTAGCTAATTCTTCACCTACCAAGAGAACTATCGCATGACCATAATGCAATTGCCTAGAAAGTTTTTGTGAGAGAACGCGAGTGGCATCAAATACATTATTTCCTTCTGCTGAATATGTGGTTGGAGGTAAAGGCATTGGGCTACCTCCTCCTTGTGTACTTGAGACATTTACAGGATTCACGATCTGAACCGTAACCCTAATGTTCTTTTTTTCTCCTTTATCAATCGCCATCGCAACCACAAAACCGATATCCGTTAACTCTCGACTATCCCAGCAACCCGTAAGGAGAGCAATCATAACCATCGACAAACAAAACCGTGCCATTCTACGTCCCATCTTGATCACCCACTTGCTCTGTTGTAGGCTTCTTCATCAATTTTGGAATCAAATGTCTCATCCAAATCGGTAAAGGTGCATGAATCTGACTATTCTTTACATGCATCATTGGACTATAAGGAGCCATGTAAGGTACACCAAATGAACGTAAACTACACATATGTGCAATGATCATAATCAAGGTAAGAATCATTCCAAAGAAACCGAACGTTGCTGCACTGATCATGAGGAGAAAACGTAACAATCTCGCGGATACAGCAATTGAGAAAACAGGCGTCGCTAGACTAGAGATAGCTGTAAGTGAAACAACAATAACCATTGCCGTTGACACTAAACCTGCTTGTACAGCTGCCTGCCCAATGACAAGTGCTCCAACGATGGATACTGCTGATCCAATTGCTTTTGGCATACGAACACCCGCTTCACGCAGAATTTCAAAAATAACCTCCATTAATAGCGCCTCAACAAACGCGGTAAATGGCGTTGCTTCTAGCTGTGAAACAAGCGAAATCACTAACTGCGTTGGTATCATTTCTTGATGAAAGGTTGTTGCTGCAATATAGAAAGAAGGTCCAATCATCGAAATGATGAACATTACGATTCGTAACAGCCGCAATGCAACACTGATATCATACCGATGATAAGAATCCTCTGTAATTTGAAAGAATTGATTAAAAACGGCTGGGATGATTAGCATAAAGGGCGTTCCATCCACCATAATTGCAATTTTCCCTTCTAAAAGATTAGCAGCGACGGTATCTGGGCGTTCTGTAGGTAGGACCGTTGGAAACGGAGTAAAACTCTGATCTTCTATCATTTTCTCAATATATCCTGATTCCAGAATGCTATCCAATTTGATCTTGCGGAGACGTCGCTTCGCCTCTTCAACAATGCTATCATCCGCGATCCCATTTATGTACATGATCCCTATCCTGGTATGTGTAACTTGACCTAATGTCATCGATTCCAGCCATAAATTAGGATTTCTTATGCGACGCCGAACCATCGAAATATTTGTCGTTAAGCTTTCAACAAACCCTTCACGAGATCCTCGAATAGAAGTATCCGTACCGGGCTCATCTATAGCGCGGACTTCACCGCCCGATGTAGCAATCGCTAGGGCTTCATTCGATCCATCAATTAATAAAATAGTCTGCCCCCACAACAGAGCATCATAGAGTTCATCCCATTGAACAAGCGTCTTCAGACCACCGATTGGAACAATTTTATCAGTGATTACTTGGACCAGATCATTTAATGTCCTTTGTTCATTACTCAGCATGACGTTCAGCAAGACTTCCATGACAAATTGATTAATGGTTGTATTGTTAACAATGCCATCCACATAAATAATTGCGGCTTGAAGCTCCTCCTCCGAGCCCCCAATCGTAAATTCTCGAATAATTATATCTCCACTATTCCCTGTCTTTTGGCGAATCTGCTCTAAATTGACTCTTAATTCTGTTGAATCAATCGGAATTGAAGGGACGGTCCATTGTGGATTGCTTCCAGCACTTTTGCTACTTGCATTGCCATCCTCTGCCATGCCCTTCACCTTTCTCTCCATTATTTGCTGCTCTTTGCGTGATTATTCTACCCATTAACAGCAAATATTATTGGAAGATTAACAATGAAGGCAGGGAAGTAGTATGAAAATATTCGTCGTAACTATACTCTTATTAATCTTAGTAATAGCACTGACCTTTCTGCTTGACTTCATTTCACTCTTTAACATACAAGAAACATTTCGTAATCTAATGGCCTCTTTTCGCGTCATGAGTACCTCAGAACTCATCATCTTTAATTTCTTGATTGTAGGCACAATAACTTATTTAATGTGGCCACTGGTACAAAAATGGCTGCCACAGCAATCTCCATCATCGCAAGGTCAACCATCCGAGCATGTCGACAAAACCCAGACGAAATAGTGATCATCGATTTCGATCTTCCAGCCATACGTGGAATTAACTACCCTCCTTTATAAAAATAAAACCCATGTCTGATGACATGGGTTTTAAAATTAGCTTTTAATATGTGACGTTTAGATTGCTGATCACACTAACCAATAAATTCTTGAACCCACTCACTGTTGTAGTAACCTATTCCAATTTCAGTAAAGGAACTATTCAGGATGTTGGCACGGTGACCAGGGCTATTCATCCATTGATTCATTACTTCTTCCGGACTCGACTGGCCTTTGGCGATATTTTCCCCTGCTGTATTATAGGAGATCCCAAATGCCTTCATCATGTCGAACGGAGATCCGTAGGTTGGTGACTGATGGTCAAAATAATTGTTATCGGACATATCCTGCGCTTTAGCCAAAGCCATTTTCGACAGCTCACTATTCAAACTAAGGGGTTTCAAGCCTGCGTTTGTTCTTTCTTTGTTTACCAGTTCCAATACTTTCTGCACAGATGCCGATGCATTGGTGGAGGTTTGCGGATTAGCAGAATATTGTGGGTTGGCCGATTGTTGCGGATTAGCAGAATACTGTGGCTTAGCGGAAGTTTGCGGATAAGTGGTTTGATCACCTGTTGTACCACCTGTAGGTGGAGTAGTGCGGATAAACCCATCCAGCCATTTCGTTACATCGCCGGGTACTTGTTTAGCATTAATCGTTGATTTCCTAGCATTCTCTGTGGAAATAGAAGACGCTTGAGTTAAGGTTGTTGTTGTAGCTGTTTTGCCAGCATGATGTCCAACCTTCGTTTGTTGAGTAGTCATTTGGTTGTTGGCAGATTGATTACCCGAACAAGCTGTAACGAGCAATAGCGCTACTATTACGATAAATGGTTTAATAACGACCCCTCCTGATTTGGCAAAGTAGTGACTTAATCGAATAAAGTTTTTGTAAAGCACGATTGAATTATTCATCTCTAATTCAAAAAAATAAAAAGCAAAAAAATCCACCAGCAACATTTGTTGCTGTGGACTTTTTGTAAGCTTATTATGTATCGAGATCCGTATTCTTGCTCACATAGAGCTCACTAGGCTGAACTTGATATCGACCGGTTTGCAGCAGCTCTGGTAAACGCCCCATCCGTTCCGCTAAACAAGAAAGACTTTGCTCATGAAAATTAGAAAGCCCCGTATGAATCCGATCTTGAAAAGGTTTAAGCCACCTTGATTCTAAGTGATCAGGACCGAAATAAACCCCAAGCAGAGAGCCAGCCGTTGCTCCAAAGCTATCCGTATCGTTGCCTTGCATCACCTGCTTGCATATTCCATCACCAACATTGTCTGCAAAACGCAGGGTATTAATTAAGGTGCCTATTTCCTGATAAACATCACAGTGACAATAATTCGCATACTTATGGTTAATGCTCTGATACGCTTCCAGCCAGTCATCTGCATTCGCTACCATCTCAAGGCAATCTTTAGTAATCTCGTAGAATCGGCTTCTTTTAGGTACGAATTGCAGAGCCGTATTGATTATTTCAATGGGATCGCGCTGCACGTGAGCAACAGCAATCGCAGCAGCAATGAACATCGTGGAGTAAATGCCGGTCCGGCGATGAGTAAAACTTGCATCCCGCCAAGCTAGCTCAGCAGCCAGAGCAGGTTGACCAGGACAGGCATATCCGTAAGCATCTGCACGAATCGCCGCACCGCATAGTTCCGTTCCCTGCACCATAAAATCAGGCCAAGCCTCTATTTCAGAATGATTGAATAGTTCCTTATCATGCTCCAAATAGCTAATCCCTGATCGCATCAAAATAGCTCTTTCCGGCCCCCAAGTTGTACTTATCGGAAGGTGATTTAACCATAAATCCCTTAAATTTCTTTTCGTAAAACCATCACCGAATTGTTCTAGCACCATCATTCCCATTAATGTGTAATTGATATCATCATCAGGTGCCACATAACGAATTCGCCCCCGTGTCGTCTCAAACCAAGACCAATGACGACGATCCAGCGCATGGAGAGTTTCTTCAGAAATGTAATCATTCAGTGGCCATTCCCCTACAGAAGTTAACGCTTGACGTAATTCCAACAAGCTGGGGTTTACCTCTATCGGTTTGCCTAGCATTGAGCCACAGACTGAAGCAAGGAAACCTGCCTCTACACGCTTTGAGCTATCCTTCAGATTCAAAATCCCGACCTGACCTAGAGGTCGAGCCGGATCACATTCCCGCCATATCTCATCTAAATCGTTTGGCTCATAGTAAGGCCAGTTGTCCCTCATTGGAATGACAGCCAAGCTATGGGCGAATTCTAGATAGGCATCATAGCTTGCAGGGAGCTTTTCCAACTTAGCTAAATAACCGGAGGTTTGATGCCCCTGCTCGAATTTATTACGCAGAACTCCCTCTAATTGAAGTTTAAGAAATGTGAGTGATGGTAGCATATTGCATCTCCTTTGTCCTCGTATCTATCCACAATACATCAATATCATAAGCTTTAGAAGTAAAAAATAACTAGACAAAAAAGTATTGGTCGAATATTGATTTTCCCTTAATAATCCTTCATCCCAACACTATCGAAACTGCACAATACACTAACAACAGTCCCATCAGTACATTAAATTGACTTCTATATTTAGATATCATTTTTTTGAAAAGAGAACCACACAAACACCAACAAAAAGTGCCCATATAACCGATGAAAGCAAGAATTAATGAATAACTCAATAATCTAAAAGAGGAAGAAGGATAGGTAAGGATAAATGTCGATGTAACTGTGATCCCATATAATATCCCTTTTGGATTGATAAATTGTAAAAGCATTCCTGCAATAAAGCTATTGTGTTTATCTCCAGCTGTATCACTTTCTGCTTGTTTACTTGTAATCATTTTAACTGCTAAATACAGCATGTAGATTCCGCCTATTACAGCCATAATAGATTTAATTTGTGGAAGAAGATTATTCAAAAGTAGATTAAAGTAGGAACATAACAATATGATTATAAAAAATCCTGTACCCACTCCTAAACAAAATTTCATTGATTTTTTGAGCCCAACTTGGTTTGCAAAACCCATTGCCATAATATTATTGGGTCCCGGAGTAAAACTTGCAACAAATGCATATAAAAACAAAGAAACAAACACTAAATTATATCTCCCCTTCCAGCTTGTATGCTATAATGTATCCATCAGACGTTATAACGTACATTCGTGCGTTTTATTGTATATCACGATCGTTATAAAGTAAATGGAGACAGGAGTAATTACAGTGGAAGAAATAAATCTAATTATTGCGGAAAATATAAAAAAGATAAGAAAAAGTAAAGAGTTAAGCCTGGAAAAGGTTGCGGAATTAACAGGCGTCAGCAAAACAATGATTGGTCAAATCGAAAGAGGCGAATCGACACCAACCATTACAACCCTTTGGAAAATCGCCAATGGCTTAAAAATTTCATTTTCTGCGCTGATAGATTACCCAAAGCCTGACACAAGAGTAATCTTAAGAAGTGACATTCAGCCACTGCTTGAAGATAACGGAAAATATCGAGTGTATCTATCTTTTCCATTTGAAGAAAGTAAACGGTTTGAAGGTTATACCGTGGAGATAGACAAGGGTGGATACCTTGATGCCAATTCTCATATGGAAGGTACCGAAGAATTAATCACCGTGTTTGACGGAGAATTGTCTTTCCGTGTCAATAACAATGAATACCTCTTGAAATCAGGTGATTCTATCTCATTCCTCGCAGACAAACCCCATGTATATCATAATCCAGGACAAACAATAACCCGGTTAAGCATGATTTTATACTACCCCTCTTAGCAAAAAAATCCCAAGGCACTTGAGCCTTGGGATTACGTTCTCTATGATAGGGTTGCTAGATGAGCTAATATCCTTTTACAAAAAAAAACAAGCCGTCCTTTAGAAGAACTAAAGGATGGCTTGTTCGTAATGCTTAGAGCGCCGCAATCCGCTGCTGGATGCGTGGAAATAAGGCGAAGGCATTCTCGTAAAATACTTTTTCGTGGTGCTGCTCAGGGACAAGTCGGCGGACAAATTCCGCATACAGGTCAATAGGAGCGAGTGGCCAATCCGTGCCGAACAGCATTTTCTCATAGTGGTCGGAATACACCAGCGCTCGGCGAAAATGATCCATGAACAGAGGTTCATTCATGAACCGTTCAAAATGAGGCCGATCACCGACCACAAGACCGGACAAATCGGCATAGACGTTTGGATTTTTGGCCACCACTTCGGCGGCATCCATCACCCACGGATCGCCAAGATGGCAGATCATAAAATTCACATCACGTCGTTGAAACGCTAATTCATCCACGGTAAGTGGATGTGCATATTTTAGCAATCCATTCATCGAGTACGTATCACCGGTATGAATGACCACAGGCGTGCCATACTTTGCTGCCAGCTCATAGATCGGCGAATAGATTTTGTCATAAACGTAATGATGATAGTACCCGGCATAGAGCTTAATACCAGCTACCTCGGGCGCTTGCAGCCGTGCCTCAATTCGATCCAGTTCCTCTTGTGCATCCTTTCCTCCGAGCATGTTCGGATTGATCCCCACGCATTCCATTAAGAAAGGCGGCACAGTATCCTCCAAGTCAAGGCTCATCGGATTAGGGGAAGTAGAGTCAGGGAAAGCTCCCTTCGTCTGTTCCGTGACCCCCATTCCAATGCCGAGAACAACGTCGTTCTTATCAAACTCCGCTTTGAGCCCGGCAGCAGTGTAATCGACTTTGGAGAGATCCAGTGCTGTTTGATGAAAGCTGTCGATGTCCGACAGATGAATGTGAATATCAATGATCGGCATTTAAGATCTCCTTTTCGTCAGTAGGTCTAGCAAAGGTCAGCTTCAAAAGACTGCGGACATCCTCTGAATTCAGAGCGAGTTCTCCCATGATCAGGAAGGAGGGCTGTGTCCAAACGGTTTCTCCATTTAGAAGCGGAAGATGATGATGCACCCCGTGATTAAATACCTTATTGTTCACATACGCCGAGGCACTCTGATTCGGGTGACTGCTCACCATATGCAGCATATCCTTACGCGAAGATGCACCAATTCGCAATAGTCCCTTGGCCTCAAGATAGGTTTCAACCGTTCCTAATAAGAACTTGCCCTCCTTGGAGAATTCCATCCATCCTTCGGCATAGACTGGCGAAGGTTTGATATAATACTCCTCCGACAACGAATAATTCGGCAAGGTCATTCCGCTGTCATTAGTCACCGAATGCAACACACAGAGCACAGGGACGCCGGGGAGCATAAGGTAATGCTGATTAACAACAATCCCTCGGTTCTTTTCCTGCTTCTCGATTGAAGTAGTGATACGTAATCCTTTCCATACATTGCCCTGAACATCCATTTGCTCGGTCCAAGCTGCGCTTCTTGGCTCCTCCAAACGACTAAATCCACCTATGCCTGAAATACCTACACCGAGTCCACCATGCCAAGGATTCCACCAGGAACGTGGTGCTGCTTCCGGGTAGGAGCTATCCAGCCATTCTTCTCCATGGTGCTTCAGGGAGTGCACAACACTGCCGAAATCAGGAGTAGCTGCAATAGAAAGTACTCCGTTACTCACAGTGTAAATAGGACCCGCTGGTCCCTCTTCTATATCACAGATAACGGCTGCTGTTTCCGTTTGAGGGAACCAGAGGCCTGTTCGCTCTTGAATACGATCCTCTCCACGATAGACGACTCGTACCTTCTGTCCTGATTGGCTGTGTTCTGAAGAAGATTCCGCTTCCTCAGGTGAGAGCTCAAAGCCCGCGGAGTGCAGATTCTGCTCTCTTTGCAGCTCCATCTCAGCTACTTTCTGCTCCTCTCCTCTATCCGTTAGTACATACAGCTCGAGGCTTCCATTAAGCGGAGTCATCTTTCGTTCGATTAACTCCGCATGAAGCGCCCCCGCCGCAAACGGATTTCCACCGCCGAGCGTTAATTCAAGATGATCATCCAACACAGGTGTGATCGGATCCAGCTGCTTCCGGGCAAAGGTGCGGAAATCCGACCACTTCAGGAAGGTGTTTAAAGCGAACACCAGCGCCTTTGTTCGTACGACATCTCCAGCAGCGATTTGACCAAGATTATGTTCCAGTCCAAGTGGATACTCCGGACGAAGCAGCTTCAGCGAAGGGTCCCAGCAAACGCCGCATGTGACATTTTCTTCCTTGCTAAACAACCAATTTTCCGTAATTTGAGCGCTGTCCCAATAACTCGGATCACCCGAATAAGCATCGCCCATATCTACGTAATGACCCTGATAAGGCAGGATGAGCCGTTTGCCAAAAAATCCGAAATTCGTTAGCAGATACATATCCTCTTCCAACGTTTGGTTACTAGTATTGCGTACCTCGCTATAAAACTCAGCGATTCCGTTTGCAAAGAGCTTAGCCACTCTTTTTATCTCCAGACCCGGGAATTCATCCGATTCATAAAGAGTCTCTAGAATTTGGCCCTCTCCTTCGGAATAGATCTTTACTTCTTTAGCCTGTTTCTTCGAGAATTCTTCGGCGAATGGTTTACCTAACTTCGGATGGGTCAACCAGAAATTATGGCTCGAGCCGGGATATTCAATCCACATCCCATTGTCGTTATTATTAAGATGTACGGAGTAGGTGCCGTTTACAGCCACCCACTGATCCCCGTTTTCCCCACCAAAGCGGCCATGTGTTCCTTTCAATAGCACAGATAATTTGCTGATGAAGGACACTGCCTTCTCTCCAGCCGGAACGGCCGTCACCTCAATATCCCGTGAATAAAGGGCATATGAATTTAGGGTAAAGGGTACTCGGATGGAAGCCTTACTTTTAGCTGGAACCGAGAAGCTTACTGTCCGATCCGCCCAAGTCAAAAATTCTTCCTCTGGCAAATCAAAAGAAAATTCCGCTTCCGCTGCAAAATTATTCTCAACATTCAAATATAGCTCAGCGGGAAGACCCGGATACAGCTCACGTGTTGGCAACTCCATCATCATTTTCAGCGGGAATTTAGGAGCAACACCTATGCGGAACTCAGCGCGCTTGCCACCGATGATCCATTTGCTCATAACCACGGGGTGAGTCTTCTTGTCGTTTTGCTCTTCACGAATCGGATCAAGCTCGAACTCACCTTCTACGATAACTGTTTCTCCTGGCGCGAGTGTTGGTGCAGCAGACAAGCCAAAACGAATATTCTTGTCATTTTGGCCTTTGATCTCAATAGCCAGATCAGACGCCGAACGATTCTTGATGTGATAGCGAATCTTGTAGGTGGAACCGAATACAAGATCGTGATCGTCAATCTCCGTGGAGATTTCATAGTCAGGTGTATCAAGAGCCGTCAGGCCGCGACCGGTCTTCTCGAATTCTGCACGTAAGGAGAGTTCTCCCTTTTGCCAAGTGTAATCGAAGAAATCAAAACCACGCTCCCGGCGACCATCCGGCTGAATGGGCAGTTCACGGGTACTATCTGCATACCAATCCAGCTGTTCAAAATAAGGAGCGAGTGCTTCCGTTTGCAGAACCGTCGGAATAAAGTTCATCAGATGAACGTAATCCTCATTTTTTTCCCAAAAGAATCCACATTTCTTATACATCGGTACGGCCTTCGTATTGCCTGCCCAAGTAAACAGATCAAGACGTGGCCAGCCCGCTTCAATTGTTGTGCGAACAGCGTTCAAAATCAGATTACGACCTACCTTGTATCCGTGATAATCAGGTCGTACATTCAACAATGGGACATACAAAGCTCCTTCGTCTTGACGGTAATGGGCAAAACTGCAGAAACCAACCACTTCCTCACCATCAACGGCGAGAAACACATTCAGATTGGACGAGATTTCCATCTCGCGGCGTACTGTATCCTCTGTTCTCTGATTGGTGCCTCCACCCCAGCTTTCGTTGCTACGGTTCCACATTTCTGCAACCGCCTTAGCGTAAGAAGGATCATATTCTATAATGCGGATTTGTTCCGCTGTAGTCTTAACAGTCATGTTCTCAGCTCCTTCTTCCTCAAATAGAGTATGTATACAACTTTATTCAAATAACTCCTACGAGTTCTTATTATACTATTAATTGGAAGACTGTTACGAGGTAAAAAACTTGATAAAATAAACTTTCTGCTCCAAAATTTCGTTAGCTGGACATTTGCTCCATGCATACAGAAAGACGAAACGCATAGTTACTGATGTAATACGTTTCGTCTTTTCATAAGGTTTCTAATAGCTTCAATCACTTGTGAGGATCGACCGCTACTTAATCTATTAGTTTTCGCGTAAATGCACTAGCAATCCACCAGCCCCGGTCACCAACATATCAGTTCCTGTCCAAAGCATTTCATTAAAATTATAAAATTCATTATGCTCATAGAAGTTCCAGCTCTTTAAATCCTTCGAGACTCCAATTCTGTTGCTGCTTATGAACCGGTAATCTTTTCCTGTCCAGACTAATCTACTAGCGTTACTGCTGGCGGCATGGGTTTTTATATATTCATCATATTGTCCCTTTACTGCTGTCCATTGCAGACCATTAGTTGAGCTATAAATATGATCCGATACAATGATGAATTTATCCTTCGCCCATTGTACATTTAAGAAAGTGTAAGCTTCTTCATAGTCGTTCTGCTGTTGCTTCCAATTAGGAAGATCATTCCCCAGCGTAAAGGTCTGCAGATTCCATTTGGTTAAATTAGTACTCTGCACAACGATGGCTTTACTGCCATTAGTTCCGACTACAACAGTGGTTCCGTTATGAGTTGCAATGTCCGTCAGCTTACCAGACCAGTCATAGACTTTTTTCCAAGTTGTTCCGTTCTCTGAAGAGTAGATCATCGACTTCTTATCATTGCCTTTAGCATGCCCGATAGCTACATACTGTTTGCCAGTCCAAACCACATGTTTCATTTCGGCATCCAGAGGCTTATTGTTTCTGTTCCAAGCAATACCATCTTTGGATGTCCAGGCATATTGCAATCCTACCGCTACAAAAACGTTACCGTTCCAAGCCACGGAGGTCAGACCGTTTACTGTAGTATCCTCCCTGTTACCCAGCAGAATCTGCTGCCAATTCTTTCCGTCCTTACTAGTTGCAACAGTTGGAACTGCATACGTATAGAGTGATCCAACGGCGACATATGTTCCATTCCCTTTTACAACCTGATTGAAGGAAGCATCTGGCTTCCCACTCTGCTTTAAATCCCACTTTAAACCGTCTTTGGATACGGCCAGACGGGTACCCGAATAACCAACAAAATATTTCCCGGTATAGGTCACCATCATCCCCAGAGGCATATTAGGAATTTTCTGCTGCTGCCAATTCACTTTATCAGTGGACACAAACACTATACCTTCTTCGCGAAATCGAGTAGCGTAGATTAGGTATTGCTTGCCATTCCAGAATATTTCGCTACGGCTGTACAGACCGGAGAACATATCTGAAGTTCTCACAAGCTTGAAATTAATCCCATCCTTAGTACTGAGGTTATTGCCTTCGGTATCATAAAATACAAGTGTGCCATCAGACTGAAGCTCATCAAAAGTCAACCAATAGTTACGAATCGGTTTTCCATTTATTGTTGCTTTATATTTTAGATTGTTATTTACTTTACCAGACTGTTGGGTCCACTGGTTTAAATTATCGGATGTATATACAATTAGCTCAACATTTCGTTTATCACTCGGAATATAAATGAATTGATTCCGAGTACCCACGGAGCCATAGTACGTATATCCCCCGTAAGTCATCAAATAACGCTTACCGTTCCAGTAAATCTGATCCAGACGTTCACCAACCGTTCCTTGCAAGTTCCACATGATTCCGTCCGTGGAAGTGTAAACTTCCGTCTTCATGGTCTGATCCGGATAAGACAACAGAATGAATTGATTATTCTGCCAAGTGATCGTGTAAGATTTCAAAACCGATGACTGTAGTTCAACTGCTGTTTCGATCCACTTTTCTCCATCCAGAGAATAATACAGATGAGGTACGCTTAAATTCTGATCACTTAAAAAGAAGCGATCATGTTGATAAGTGATACTTATTTTGCTTGAATTGATCGGTAAAGGCCTTGTACTCCAGGTTGCACCTCCATCTTTAGATACAAGGAAACCCGTCAGCTTAGGAATAATAATCAGACCCTTACCATTGCTTGCAGCTTGCCCTAGCTCGTTTCCCTTAACACCATCAAAAGTAAATGTGAACTGTCTCTCTGCGTCCCCTGTTAACGCGGAAAAGGGAACCTTTTGCGGAGTAGCAATAGTCTTTTGATCTGAACCAGTACCAGACTGCTGCTTGGAGTTATCTCCCCAAGTTACAGCACTTCCGTCCGCTAGAAGCGCAAAAGAATGAGCCGCCATACATCCGCTGCTCAATCCAACGGCATTGTTCAGATTTGAAACCTTGACCGGTTGCACAGAATACTTGGTGGTCCCATCTCCCAGTTGGTTTCGATCGTTGAAACCCCAGGCCCAGACTGTCCTATCCTCTTTCAGAACGGTGTAAAAGTTCTCTCCAGAAGTAATATCCTGAATGCCCTCTAACCCTTCAATCCGTTCAACTGCACCTTCTTCTCCCTGCAGAAGCTTGAGATTGATTACACCTGTGTTTGGACTTGAAGTGTAAATGGTTGAGACACCCCAGCCCCATACCTGTCCATTCTCTGACAAGGCATAATTGGGCTGGTTCGTTTGTCCATTAATAATCTTCTTGATACTAGAAAGACCTTCAACCTGGATAGGAACCGATGATTTATTGCCTATACTCCACACTGTTCCGTCGTTTTTAATAGCGTATGTATCAAAGAATGCCTTAAAGTCAGCATTTGAAAGCTCAGGTCTTTTTACCGCTGATTTGCCGGGTTCAGAAGGCACATACATCCAGACGGTACCATCACTCTGTGTGGCATAAACATATGCCTCGGCATCGCTGATCTGTACGATCTGCTTAAGCCCCTTAATCTGACTAAATGATGCAGTATCTTTTGAATAGTTAAACCGTCCCCATACCGTACCGTCTTTTAGAAGCACCTGTAGAAATTGGTTACCACCTTGAATATCTTTAATTGGCTTATCTTTAAAGAAAGAAACTTCTTGAGGAGCTGCGTTCCCTATCTCCCCAAAGTTATTATATTGACCCCAAGCCCACAGATTTCCTTGGGTATCTAAAGCATAGGATTGAAGATTGCTGGCAACAATCTTTTGCACTTTCACACCGGTATTAGCATCCTGATTCCCTACTTCTAAGGCTTTAGCAGAAGGAACTGCGGTAATAAATGTTCCAGTAATTAGCAGTAGTATTAAAACTATCAATGTTATATCTCTTGGGACTACTCTCTTAAATAAATTCATAGTATGTTCTCTAAACTCCTTCGCATCCTTAATAAACGCAATGTTTCTTACGAATCCCAAATTCATGAACCCTCTTGCTGTATTAAACTTCATCACTCTCCCTTTAGGAATATTATACTATCGTTTCCATAAATAACTTATTGAGAAAAAGGAGGTTTTGTAAAACTATGGAGTAACGTAAATAAGACCATGAATTCCGAATCTGCTAATTTATTTTGCGTAGTAATCATAAAAAAGCTGTCGAGACTCCCTCGACAGCTTCGAATCTACTCTATGAGCAGCATTTCTATTTAACAACTCTCCACACGATCCGCTGATCTTTTTTTCAAATTCGCGATACCTACAATACAAATCAACAACACGCAGAAAGAGTAAGGAAGTGCCATATTAGCGGTGTATAAAGCTGTGCCTATAACTGGACCTATGAATGATCCTCCACCTTGAAGGGCCGCAATAAAGGAAGCAACGCTTCTTTGCTCATGGTCTTGAACCGCCATTGAAGCACCCGCACTGTAGCCAAGCAATGTAAAACCGATGCCAATTCCCAAGAATGTAAAGTCCACATAAGCAAATCTGATAAACAATAATAAGCCTAGCAGACCCAAAGCCACAAATAATAGCCCTACGAGCAGCACCTTCTTAGGATGCCATTTGAGATATTTGCTGATCACAATTTGCGAGAGCACCACCATTACTCCCGAGATAGCCAGACCCGTTCCAATTAACTGAGTGGCTTGCTGGGTACTGTATCCAAGGCTGTCTTGCACAAAAAATCCGATAGTAACCTGCACGATATTCAGAGCAAACGATAGCAATAGTCCAATCCATAAATAGAGGCGTATCCGTTTGTCGTTGGGTGAAAGTGAAATCGCCTGCCGTTCGATCTCGATATTCTTTTCTTTAGGAATAAACACTAGAAATAAAATAGCCAAGGTGAATAATAATATCGCTGCGGCGTACATTGGTGAGGTGAGTCCCAGCGAAGCCATTCCTCCGCTCATTGCAGGTCCTACTACGAAGCCAAGTCCATTGGCTGCACCGAATAATGCCATTCCCTGAGTACGGGTCTCTTTTGTACTCCAGCCCATAACATAAGCTTGTGCTAATGCCGGAATACCTCCAAAGAAAAAACCGGCGATTGCGCGAAGTATAAAGAAACTCCAAAATAGGCTTGTTTTACTCTCAGCATGTACTGCATAATCAGCCAGCAGTGCAAAAATGACTAGTGTTGCCATGTAGACGAACATAATCGAAGCGAGCAGCCATTTTCGGCTCATGAATGTTTGTTTTTCCCAGAAATATCCTCCGAGCAGCCAGCAAAGTCCCGCTACCGATACCAAACATCCTGATTGAAAATCACTAAGTCCCAAATTTCGAGCAAGCGGGCCAATAATCGGATTAAATGCGGCTATCGATATCATCCCTGTAAGTACGATTAGAAACATAATACCCAGTCTGTATTTCATGAAATTCCCTTCTCCTCTCAAGTAAACCTAAACAATATACGACTCATAATCGCTGTGTTCATGGTACTACGCCTGGAAGTCAGGCCTCTACCCGTTGGCGGATTACTTTACTGGTTATCGGGATTATTAGTGGTACACAAAAAAACTGCTCCTAAGAGCAGTTTAAGTGATAGTCTTTCAATCTACCGTTCCAATATTCTCCAGGTGCAATGAACTTTCGGAGCTAACACCCGCTTCCGTACTCAGAGTAGTAAGTGCTTGTTTAAGATCCTCTTTATTCACATACACGTATGGACTCTTCCAAAGAGATTCCACATGTAAGGAATTGATATGATCTGGTTTGAGTTTAGGGAAGTTCAACAACCATTGCTGGAGATCTGCTTGTGGAATATCAGTCTTCACATTTTCACCGATGATGTCCAATACATTCCCCCATTGGGACACGCCTTGGAAATTCCCCAGCTTATCGAGAATCTGCTTAATTACTTGCTGCTGTCGATCATTGCGCTGAAAATCGGAGGATTCAGCCGTTCCTTGATTCGATTTGCGGTAACGCACAAAATCAAGCACATGTTTGCCATCCAGCTTCTGCAAGCCCTTCTTTAAGTCGATGTTCGTTCCATCTGCCGAATCGATATATTTCATATCCATATCGACATCAATGGTTAGCCCGCCAAGCAAGTCCACCGTCTCCTTCAGCACATCAAAATTCACCACAACCATGTGATCAATTGGCAGACCTAATAAATTGCTGAAAAACTCTTTTGTATTAGGGATAGCTTCAGTTTTATCTTTTATGTAATGGTAAGCATAATAATAATTAGCTTTGCGAGAGGGCAACGATTTAGGTTTTAGCAACAAATCCCTCGGTATAGATAAGAAACTCGTCGACTTCGTGTCAGGATTGAAGCTGACAAGCATTAGAACATCCGTATTCATTACCCCACCACCACCGTCCCGACTATCTACCCCGGCAAGCAGAAAAATCATAGGTTCAACCGATACCGTTTCCTTTTTTTCCTCTGGGGCAGCGGTTGGCTGGACGTTGACTGGAGCAGCCATGCGCTCTATCGCGTTATCCGTCTTTTTGTATAAATACCCTGCATATACTCCAATTCCGATAATCGTTGCGCCTAAGATAAGTCCAATGCTCGTCAGAATTTTACGAGTTGTTGTCCATTTGCGTTTGTTAGTCATAATTCCCTCCACTCAGTTCCAGTAGCTTTTTCAATCCGTGCTTTCATCCTTATGGACTTTCACACTTAGCACTATGCCAATCGCAATCATATTAGTAAGTAACGAGCTACCTCCATAACTAATAAACGGCAAGGATATCCCCGTGAGGGGCAGTAATCCAAGATGCATTCCAAGGTTAACAGAAACTTGAAAGATAATCATGGCGATAAACCCGGTGACAACATATGCCCCTGCACGATCCCTGCTTTCGAGTGCGATAAAGATCATTCGATAGACGAGCAATAAATATAGTATCAGCAAAATGGATGAACCTATAAAACCGTATTTTGCACCGATGACTACATAGATCGAATCGGAATACGCGTATGGAATATATCCTTTTCGCAAAAAAATACCTTCACTACCCGATAATCCACCGGAGCCAATGGCTATCATTGCGTTTTTGACATGCCAAGATTTATCGGGATCACTCTGCGGGTCCAAAAAAGCCTGAATTCGTGACAATTGATGGGGCTCGACAATCTTGGATAACAAATCGAAGTTGGCATAATAGAGCCATAGTATCGTGCCAATCGAAATAATCACCACACCGAGGATCAAGATCATATATAGAGCACGGATGTTACCTATCCAAAGCATACTAAGCAATATGCCCGCAAAAACGAGCGCTGTACCCAAATCGGGTTGATCCATGATCAAAATAAAAGGAATAAAAAAAACGAAACAAACCGGCACTAAATCTTGAAAAAAGCGAAGCTGCTGTCCTTCTCGTTTACCCAATAGATGAGCAATGAGCAGCACCGTACATATTTTTGCCAGTTCGGAGGGCTGGAGCTGAAAGCTTCCAATACTTAACCAACGCACGGCACCATTGAGGTTTTCCCCAACCAGCTTGACTAGCACAAGTAGACCAATACCCACACTATAAAAGAGATACGCTAACCAGCCTAATAGAATCTTATAATCTACCAATGCGATGAATAACATGGGTATGCAAAATAAAGCAAATAAATACAACGAACTGATGTAAAGACCATCTAACCGTGTATCCGTAGTCGCGCCATAAATAGCAACAGTACCAATACCAACTAGGCATGTTACGAGAAACAGTACTGATCTGTCCAGCTTTGCAATTTTGGTGGTGAGAAACATGATACAACCTCTATTTAATTTCTGTATTTTTCTTGTTGTAAAATGAGCATCATAAATAATCCGCCTGAGCACTAATACATCTTGTTTCAAGATGAAGCTGAAGTGCAGCGGATTATAAAGTGGAATGATTATCTCAGATCAAATTTGTCCTGATACGCCTTCTTCGATAACAGCTTTAATTTATCTTCACTCAGCGTATAAATATCCAGTCCGTTCCCCGCCTCGCCCAATGACCAGCCCAGCGCGAGTTCGTTATGGCCATCATCATCGACATCATAGAATCCGGCATAATCCAGACCATACCCAAACCCCTCAACCTCCGAAATCTTTTGCCACGCTTCATTTTCCTGCCTAAGCAGCATTGCTTTTATAGAAGAACCTTTGTTTTTGCTGTACTCATATACAACTACTGCTTCGTCGATACCGTCTCCATCCATATCCCCAAAGGAGATAGCATTATCCTCTTGTCCATCCAACGGAGTTATCAATTGAGCTTTGTCGGGAAGCCATTTGATAAATTCCTGGCTCGTTTTGTCTCGCTGCAGGCTTGCTTCTGATGATGGAGGCTTAATGAGCTCTCCTGGTGTTGCCGGCACTCCGCATCCTCCGAGCAAAAGTATCGTTGTTAACATAGCACCTATTTTTATGAATTTGCTCGGCATTTGGATCATCGACTCCTCGCTTGTCCGCATATATAGTATTTTATCTGTGAAAGAGATGAAAGTGGTTATGAAATAGTTAAATTTGAGCTCTATTTATATCGGCAAGTCAAATTGGACAATCGTCCCCTTGCCTAAAATACTGCTTATTCGCAGCTCGCCATGATGCAATGTAATGATCTGTTCCGAGATGGACAGTCCTAAACCGCTGCCTGACGCCTGTTGATCCCCTTTGTAGAATTTTCGCCGCACATTCTCTAAATCCGCTTCTGCGATGCCTGACCCAGTATCCTCAACTGTAATTACAACTTTCCCTGGAACCGTATGGGCAGTAATAAGAATTCGACCTGAGGAACTAGTGAATTTGAGCGAATTATCAATGAGATTAATCATGACTTGCTTCACACGATTCTCGTCAGCTTGAATGACAGGCAGATTCTCTTCTATTTTCACTTGAAGCAAGATGTCTTGTCGGGTTGCTCTAGGGGTGAGTTGTCTGCCAATATGCTGCAACAGCTCTGTTAGATCCACAGTTGTGAGGTGAATTGCGATTCTTCCGTTATCCAATTTGGAGAAATCCAATAATTCATCCACCATATGAGTTAACCTGTCACTTTCAGATTCAATGATATCTAGCCCATCATGAAACAGAGCCTGGTTACTCTCCCCACCCGCCTTCAAGGTGATTACCCAGCCTTTGATCGAGGTCAATGGCGTACGCAGTTCATGGGATACGGATGCGATAAAATCATTCTTAAGCTGTTCACTTTTCGAGATTCGACTGGCCATCATATTCAATGTATCTGCCAAGGAACCAAGCTCGTCTTGATAGCGCTTTTGTACTCTTATGCTAAAATCTCCTTCAGACATTTGGTCTGCTGCCTGTTTCAGATCTTTAATGGATCTGGTTATGGTCCAAGATAGTAATAATCCAAGCAAGGTGACAATACCAATCACGAGCAAACCTACCCCGATCAGCAAAACCGCAATTTGATTAACTGTATGTATCGTTTCCGTTAAGGAGGTAACAAACCTTACTTCCCCAACGATGTTACCTTTGGCTTGTAAAGGATAGGATACCGTAAAAATAGCTTCCTCGGTTACAGGGTCCTCACCCTTCCAACTGTCAGGCTGCCCTTGTATGGCTGCTTGCACATCCATATTATCTGTCATCGTAAAATCGCCTTGGATTCCATTAGAATCCTGCAACAGCCGACCTTCAGCATTAATAATCTGTACCTGTGCATCGGAATGGCTGGCAAAGCCCTTTAACAACCTATCCGATTGTGCCTCTAAATCCTCGTCGCTAAAATATTGCTGATAAAAAGAAGCCGACAGTTCTGCTTGATTCATCAGGGTTTGCTCTATATTATGAAAATAATAATAACGTACAGATAAATTAAGAATAATCTCAAGAATGAGCACAGTAAGACAGATCACTACAAAATAGCTTCCTACTAATCTTTTCTGAATACCCATTCTTCAACCATCCTTTCTAAAGCGGTATCCGAGCCCCCATACAGTCTCAATCCAATGCGGGTTAGAGGCATCCTCTTCAATCTTCTCTCTTAGCTTACGCACGTGAACATCTACTGTCTTCGGATCACCAATAAAATCCTCACCCCAAACCAGGTTCATTAATTCATTCCTAGATAGTGCTGTATCCGGATGCTCTAAAAAGGTCTTCATCAACTGGAATTCCTTCGGGGTTAATTCAATAATGTCATCGTGCTTAAACATCTTGTTCGAGTTCAAATCCAGGCGAATCGGTCCAGCTTGAAGGATAGTTTTTTGCGGTTTTAAAGCTGTTTCTGTACGACGCAATATCGCTTTGATCCGTGCCACCAGTTCTAATGGATTAAAAGGTTTCACAATGTAATCGTCGGCACCCATTTCAAGGCCATTGATTTTATCCAGATCTTGTCCTCGTGCTGTTAAAAAAATGATAATGACCCCAGGATCCTGCTCTCTTAGCTTCCGGCAGATCTCAAACCCATTTAAATCCGGCAACATGATGTCCAGAACAATAACATCTGGCCGGTTCGTCTCAAAGCTCTGCAATGCTGCTTCTCCACAAGCAGCCTCACTAACCACAAACCCATTATTCGTTAAATTGATAGCTATAAACCGTCTAATATTATCGTCATCTTCCACAATAAGTACTTGATTGCGTTCTACAGTGTTCATGCTCTCCCCCCCCTATAACCCAGTATTCAAACATGCAAAAAAAACAAAAAAACTCTCCCAGTAAAGAGAGAGTCTTGTCTCAGATCCCTGTAATTAAATCACAAGTGGATATTACTCTATATCTCTATGCTTGTCAAAAATCTAATCCAAATACACAGCCTTACCCGTTTGTGCAGATTCATAAATCGCTTCTAATATTTGCGAAACAAC
Source organism: Paenibacillus sp. FSL R5-0914 (assembly GCF_038004525.1). Lineage (NCBI taxonomy): Bacteria > Bacillati > Bacillota > Bacilli > Caryophanales > Paenibacillaceae > Paenibacillus > Paenibacillus sp. FSL R5-0914. Next base: position 3,332,756 of record NZ_JBBORH010000001.1, on the reverse strand, counting down.
ATATGCCTGTTCAGGTGTTACAACCGGGTCTTTATCCTGTTCAATAGCCTCGATCCACTTTCTTAATTCGATGTCAGGTGCACTTTCTGCTTTACCTTCATAGTAAGCCACGCCGCCTGCCCCAAGCTCAATTTTATTAGTGTACAGCTTGCTGAATTTCTCTCCGTTAATTCTAAGTCCATCCTTCATATCTGCACCTGCTTCAGTCCCGCTCAAGCTGCATTTCGCTTCATGCACATCCAGAGAATTGAGTGCCCAGCTCGCTTCCAGCATAATTGTAGCGCCATTCTCCATTACGACCATCCCAAAGGCTGAGTCCTCCACGGTGAACTTTTTAGGGTCCCAAGGTCCCCAAGCGTTGGCGGCCTCTTCTTTTTGAGACAGTTCGTGATATTTGGTGCCCAGCACGACTTTTGGTTTATAGTTATCCATCATCCACAGCGTTAGATCCAGCGCATGGGTTCCGATATCGATCAGAGGTCCTCCACCTTGCTTCTCTTCATCGAGGAATACTCCCCATGTCGGTACCGCTCTCCGTCTGATGGCGTGTGCTTTTGCAAAATAGATATGACCAAGCTCACCGGACTCACATGCTTTTTTCAAATATAAGCTGTCTTCTCTGTAGCGGTTGTCATATCCAATGGTTAGTTTCTTGCCTGTACGTTTCGCTGCTTCCACCATTCGTTTGGCATCTGCTGCCGTCTTGGCCATTGGTTTTTCGCACATAACATGTTTTCCTGCTTCAAGGGCTGCAATTGAAATTTCTGCATGAGCATCATTCGGCGTAAGCACATGAATAATATCAATCGAATGATCTTTTAATAGCTCTGTGTAATCCGTATATACAGCAGCTTCGCTAGTACCGTATTTCTCCGCTGCTTCATCAGCACGTTCTTTAATAATGTCACAAAAAGCTACGATTTCCACTTTACTTTGCTTGCTCAAACTTGGAAGATGCTTGCCATTCGCAATTCCACCACATCCAATAATTCCTACGCGAAACACTTTACTCATATCTTTCACCCTCACTTCTAATTAGTTTGTTTTGTATTTCGATAAGTTGCTGGAGTCATGCCTAACCGCTTGCGGAAGACAATATGCAAATATGTAGCATTCGTAAACCCTTCCGTTTGAGCGATTTGTTCGATCGGACAATTGCTTTCTTCAAGCTTACGGCAGACCGCTTTCAACCTTATATCCTCAAGCGCCCTACTGAAAGATTGATCGGCGTTAACTTGTTTAAACACTCGCTGCAGCTGCCTTGAACTAATATTCAGCTTTTCAGCAACATTCTCCAAGGTAACAGCTCCTGAATAATTAGCTTCCATATATTGAATGGCGTATTGGTACCGATAAGTTGACATATCTCTAACAGGTGCTTCTGTTCGAATTCCACCTGCATCATACGCTCTTACTGCCTTTAATAAAATGCTGATTACGAGATGTTTAATGGAAGTGTAATATCCCGTTAGTTTACCTTCACAAGCTTCATAGGCTTCAAGAAAACATTTCATAGCGCTGTGATAATCTTGCGCTGGAACTAGTGGTAGCTGCTTTAGCTTCTGAACACAGGTCTCAGCCTCCGCAACCTCCCAAGGATCAACCTCCTCTCTGATCTTCTCTTTGATGTCCACATGTAGACACAGTTCTTCCATAGAATCATCTGGATCCGCCTCTTGGCGGTGCATGACACCCGGTCCGGTTAAATAAAACATTCCCTCAGACAAGGGGTATTTTAAATCGCCAAGAGTCACTTCTCCCTTTCCTCTAGGAATAAAATGAAATTCGAATTCAGAATGATTATGGAAATCTATGACTCTTCCCGGCGGAAAAGAGGTCAAATGAAATCTAAGAACTGTTATCTCGTAATGTCCCCATTGGATTGAAATATCCAATCTTTCGAGCATATCATGCTTCTCAAACATCATCTCATAGGGAAAGTTACTCAATGTTAAATCCTCCTAACAGGTGGAGACCGGTTAAGCGTCTAGATCTGCTAACCGAATCATACGAGCTTCTTTAGCAGAACGATTCGCCGCCTCCATTAATCTCGTGAGCTCCACAGCAATTTGAACATTCTCGGTGGCGAAAGTATCCTTTTGGATATGATTAACCCACTGATGGAATGCGCTTTCACGATTAGCATGTAGCGCTACTTCTTTCCATCCTTCCTCTTTGTCAGCGGATTTGTTACTTCTAAGAAGAAGCTTATCCTCTGGTGTTCCGTAAAGAAGAGTCCCCTCGGTTCCATGTACCTCGATGGTAAACGGCGAATGACTATTCACGAAACCAGCCTCGACCACACCAATTGCTCCTGAATCCGTAAATAATGTTACCACTGCATTATCTTCTACTTCCTTGCCCGTTACATAACCAAAATTAGCACTTACACCGGTCACATCTTGACCTAAGAAAAGCTTCGTCAAATACATAGGATGACAGCCCAGATCAATCAAAGCTCCGCCACCACATTGTTCCAAGCTATAGAAATGATCGGGAAGCCAGTTTTCTGTAGCCCCATTATGAGATAAGCGAACTCTAACGTAAGTAATCTCTCCGAGCAGTTCTTGACTTAGAACCTCTTGAATCGTTAATGCGTATCCATCATTTAGACGTGGCAAGGATACGGTCAGCTTCACCTCGTTCTCTTCCACTGCGCTTATGATCTCTTCAACTTCTTTATGTGTGGGGGCAATTACTTTTTCCGTAAAAATATGTTTGCCCGCTTTAGCCGCAGCAACAATTACATCTCTGTGCACATTGGTCGGCGCATCCACTATGACGGCATCTATATCCTCTTGCGCAAGCAGGTCATCCAGTGATTCGAAAAAAGGAACATTTAAGCTTTCGGCAGCTTTTTTCCCACGCTCTGCATCTTCATCCCAAACTGCAGCCAATACAGTATCCTCATGTTCTTGAGCTTGCTTCGTATAGTCCCAGGCATGTACATGCCAATAGCTAATCTTACCAATTCTAATCGTCATTTGCTTGTGCCTCCCGTATATATGTTATTCTGACATCTACTAATAAAATATCACAGAACAAAACCCTTTATTAGTAGGAAAATGCGACATTATATATATAATATTACGACGCTATCGTTTCATATGATGTACAATTTCCATTTAATCACTTCTTACATTACACAACCAAACCATATGATCGGAATCGGGTCCCAATAATCTTTTACTACCTTATAAGGCTCCCCAAATTTACGCTTCCACTTGATTTGTGCACGTTTATAGCCACTGTCCAAACAAAATTGCTCGATCCCTTGTTCGTTTAGAAATATCATCATTTTCTTAATTAATGCCGAACCAATCCCTTGCCCCTGATAGCTTGGCAACACGTATAAACTCCCCAATTCCCCCAAATGATCCAACTGATGTTCTGCACAGATTTGAATAGTCTCACCACAGGGACCATAGGAAATCGTACCCACAACCTTCCCATTGATTTTAGCGGTAAAGAAATAAATATCCGAGTTTGCCTTTTCCAGTGAAGATAGCGCCTTTTGCTTTTTATGATCGGTTTCACTTTGTATATCCTCTAGTAAGTGACCTAATCCTTCTTTGTTAAAGGCATCCGATATTGATTCTTCAAATACCCGGCATGTAGATACATAATCGCCCTCAGTGAGTGTACTAATAGTTAAATGTTTTGTCTCATTCATTATGTTGATCTCCTCTGCAATAATGTACTATAAACAATCAAGTTATGAGGTTTATATTCATAAGACAACTTTTACTGGAGGTCATCATGAATATAATTTCCTTTCTTCTCTATTGCATTGTAGTTACATGTTCACCCGGTCCTGCCAATATTGTTATTCTTTCTTCCGTGCAACATTCAGGGGCTAAGAAAACCATGCGGTATGTATACGGGGCTACGATGGCTTTTGGTCTATTGCTTATCCTTTCTACCTTGATGAATCGTGTTCTGGTGGAGGTCATCCCAAATATCCTGATCATTATGCAAGTCGTCGGAAGTATATATATGCTCTATCTTGCTTATAAAATCTTTAAAATGGGTGCAATGGAAGACAAGCCTAATCCAAATGCCAATTTTCGGTCGGGTTTACTTATGCAACTTGTGAATCCTAAAGTGCTCTTATTTACTTTAACAGTCATTCCCAGCTATGTAATGCCATTCTATACTTCTTCTCTCACCTTATTTATGTTTGTTATAATTATAACTGTGATCGGATTTTTTGCTTTTACGACATGGGTTGTATTTGGGGCAATCTTCAGAGCATTTCTGCAAAATCACCAAAAAGTTCTAAATACTCTGATGGCACTATTTTTAGTATACTCTGCCATTATGATATCGGGAATCCTATAAGTCGTGGAGGTTAAGAGCGTGGAGAAATTCAACTATAAAAAGTCAGCAGATATCCTAACATTGTCAGCTAGTATGAGTGATTTCACTTATAAAAAACATTGCCATGAGGAATACGCAATCGGTGTCACCTTACGTGGCATTCAGCAATATAACCTTGATGGTAGCTTGCAATCCTCTCATAAAAATGGCGTAATGCTATTTAATCGAGAGCAAACGCATGATGGCAATTCATATGATAAAGCAGGTATTGATTATGTCATGCTATATATCAAACCAACCTTGATACAAGAGATCCTTGGAAAAAAAGAACTTCGCTTCGCCTCTCCCATTCTATACGATGACAAATTGGCACAGTGCATATTAGCGCTAAGTCATGCCATCCAGAATGGCAAAGAGGAGTCCTTGTGCAGTGAGCTGTTGTTAAACCTGGTTCATGTAGTATCTAATACTGAACTAGTTACAGAGCACAGGATAAATAATAAATTTGTCAAAAAAGCAAAGGAAATGATGTACTGCAGTTTAGAACATGTACTAAAACTAGATGATCTCTGTAAAGAGTTTGGACTTTCCAAATATCAATTTATCCGAGAGTTTAAGACACATACAGGAATATCACCTTATCAATTCTTCTTGAATTGCAAGGTAGAGCATGCCAAGCAGTCCATTGAGAAAACTAAGGATATCTATGCCGCTGTAGTAGATTGTGGATTTGTGGATTTAACTCATTTGAACCGGCATTTTAAAAGCGTGTTTGGCATAACCGCACATGAATACAGGTTACAACTGCATTGAGCAGAAGTAACCTGTATTCATCATGATTTATAAAATTTGACCATCCACCATTGTCCAGCACACTTTAAATTCATCATCCAAGAGGACCAGATCAGCATCAAAGCCGGATGTTATTGTCCCCTTTTGTTGAAGTCCAAGAATATTGGCCGGCGTAGTTGAAGCCATCTTTACGGCGTCTACCAATGGAATTCCAGTTTCGACAGTATAACGTAAGGCTTCATTCATAGTCACTGTGCTTGAAGCTAGCGTTCCATCCTTCAGTCTCGCTACCCCCTCGGATACCGTAACATGATGGCCTCCAAACATATAATCCCCATCACCTAATCCCATAGCTTGCAGTGCATCTGTAATCAAGACCATTCCTTCTGGTCCTTTCAAGGTATGCATTAATCGAATAATTGCAGGATGCAGATGGACGTTGTCCACAATCGCTTGAAGACTTACATGCTTCTCTTCAAAAGCAGCCACAATTACCCCTGGATCTCGATGATGGATAGGCCGCATGCCATTAAAACAATGCGTAACATGACTTGCCCCCGACGCAAAGGCTTGTTTAGCTTCTTCATATGTGGCATCCGAATGAGCGATGGCTATAACTACACCCTTTTCTTTCAAAAAGGAAATGAGCTCCATCCCTCCCGGCAACTCCGGAGCGATTGTAACCATCTTAATGAGTGAACCCGCTTCTTCAAAAATCAGGTTCATTTCCTCTAAGTTGGGATGGCGTAGATACTTTTCGTTCTGCATTCCTTTTCGCTTCGGGTTCAAATAAGGTCCTTCTAAATGAATACCTGCGATCTTTGCGCCCACTTCATGTCCAATCACACGCTTGACACTACGAATCATTTCTAAAAGATCTTCTAGCGTAGAACTCACAGATGTAGCCAGAAATGAGGTACAGCCAGATGAAGCACAAGCACTTGAGACCTCTTGAATACTCTTTTCCGTACCGTCCATCATATCGAAGCCATTGGCGCCATGAATATGAACATCTATCATCCCGGGTACTAATAAATGGCCACCACCATCGATCCGTTCATATTGTCCCTCTGGAATCGAAAGATCCTCTGTATCTATCTTTATGATTTTCCCTTCAGAAATCCACACATTAGCCGCTGGGACAATACGATTCTGAAGCGCCACTTGTACATTTTGCAGAATATAAGACATAAATATCCTCCTCTGTTTTGTTATCAGTCTTGCTCTCGAGCCTCTTCAGTTTCTTCTGGACATTCAATCACTGTGATGTTCTTCTGATCTAGAATTTCTCTGATCTCACTGGGGAGTTCCCGATCGGTAATTAGAATGTCAACGAACTCAAAGTCTAGACGGAAAAATGATTTGCCAATAAATTTGGTGTGATCAGCCACTAAGATGACTTGATCTGATCTTCGGGCCATTTCTCTCTTCACCCGCACATCTTCTTCATATGGATAATAGAGTCCATCAGCACGGATCGCGGATGCTCCAATAAAGGCTTTATTAGCACGGATTTCACTAAGTTTATCGATAATAGAAGGGCCATATAACAAGCGGTTTTTCACATTCAAGTAACCACCAAGAACATAAATTTGCAGATCCTCCCGCTGTGACAAGATCCCTACGTTATCAATCGAGTGCGTGACAACCGTAATATCCTTCGCGCTGATCTGTTCTGCTACAAACTGCACGGTGGTTGATACATCTAAAATCACAGTCTCATGATCTTGGATAAGCTGCGCCGCAGCCTTCCCTATCCTCTGCTTACTCTCAGATTCATCGATCAATCGATCCTGATAAGATAACAATTCTTTTTGTAACTCAGGTAACGATACCCCTCCATGCGTTCGGATCACAACACCTTCTTGTACTAATCTAACAATATCCCTACGTGCGGTATCTCTGGATACATCAAATTGCGTACAGATCTCTTGAACACTCATCGATTGGTGTTGTTTCAAATATTCGAGTATTTTTAACAATCTCTCCTCTTGAAACATCATGTATGCACCTCCTAAAGTCATCATAAGTTATTAAGTAAGTATTTGCAAGTATTAAATACGTAATTATAAGTATATGTAAGTATTTTCGCAACTTATCTTCATTGATATTCGCAAAAAAGACGTTAGCCAGATGAATGTACATCCGTTAACGTCCTTCAATTCACTTCATAGTGCGATTCCAACTCTTTTGGATCTTTCGAATAAAAACGATTTGCCCCACGTGATACGCGTTATGTGTTGTCACATTGCCTATTACTTCCCACCACTGACTGCCTTGGAATTCTTGAACATCGGCATCCAATTGTTCCTTTGTAATCAGTTCCTGCCAACGTAAAAGAACTTCTAAGAGTTGTTGTTGAAGCTCTTGGAACGTTACTCCTTCTGCAACGACAAAGGTATTATTGTTATCCACTGAAGGAACCGCATGGATACTCTTTTCTTTATACCTTGTTTGCCAAGTTTCATTCCAGTAGAGCAGATGCTGCACTATCTCAGCAATACTATTGCTTTCTTCCGTTACTTTCCAAAATGCTTCTTCTTCGCTTAAGTCTTTTACGGCTACCTCAAAGGGCACATACCAACTTGGATCATTCGCATTAGCTAGCAACTGGTTAGCCAGAACATCATATGCATGAAACATTCTTACTTCACCTCATTATTTAGATCATTATCAGCAAATCAAGTGCCGCAGAAGGTTCGATATGGACGTGCTGATTCCTCAGGTAGTGCCGAGTATTCATCCTGTTCAGGGGAATACGCGTAAGGATTGGAAAGAGCTTTAAGCAATCGCTCCATCACACTGTAATCTTCCTGTTGTACTGCCGCTTGGAGCGCTTCTTCTACCCTGTGGTTCCGCGGAATGATCGCAGGATTACTATTGCGCATTAGCTGCAGCGAAACCTCTTTCGATTGCTGCTGTCTGCTAAGTCTAGCCTGCCATAACTCTTGCCACTTCGTAAATTCCGCTGCACCAAACAGAGCGGTTTCTTCCAGCTTCTCTAAAGTTAGGGCACGGAAGGTATTGGTATAGTCTGCCCGATATTTCTGCATCAAATCTAGCAGATCCTCAATTAGCGCTACATCCTCTACCTCTTCGTTGAAGATTCCGAGCTTCGCCCTCATACCTGAGAGCCAGTGATGGTAAGACCGCTCTTTAAAATCTGCAATTTCCTCTTCAGCGAGCTGAATCGCCTGTTCTTGATCATCAGCCAGCAATGGCAGGAGAGTCTCCGCGAATCTCGCGAGATTCCAAGAGGCAATACCCGGTTGATTGCCATAGGCATAACGACCCTGCTGGTCAATGGAACTGAATACCGTTTCTGGATGATACACATCCATGAAGGCGCAAGGACCATAATCAATCGTTTCTCCGCTAAGCGCCATGTTGTCGGTGTTCATTACTCCGTGAATAAATCCTACCAGCTGCCACTTGGCAATTAATTCAGCCTGACGTCCAATCACTTCCCGAAGCAGGAAAAGATAACGATTCTCTTGAGAAACAGCTTCCGGATAATGTCTTTGTAATGTGTAATCTGCCAGAGTACGGACATCCTCAACAGTACCCCACGCTGCAACATATTGAAAGGTCCCCACCCGTAGATGACTTGCAGCCACTCGGGTCAGAATAGCACCAGGCTGCTCTGTTTCTCGAATGATCGTTTCTCCAGTAGTTACCACTGCCAAGCTGCGAGTGGTAGGAATACCTAAACCATGCATGGCTTCGCTGATGATGTATTCACGAAGCATCGGTCCAAGTCCGGCTCGGCCATCGCCACCACGAGAATATGGTGTTCTTCCCGCGCCCTTAAGCTGAATGTCTACGCGTTCACCTTGGGGTGTGATCTGCTCACCAATCAGCGCAGCTCGGCCGTCACCTAACATGGTAAAATGTCCGAATTGATGTCCAGCATACGCTTGAGCAAGCGTTACAGTACCTTCAGGAACTTCATTGCCTGCAAGATACTGAACACCCTCCTTACTATGTAGTGCTGTGCTATTCAGCCCTAAGGCAGTAGCCAATGGTTCATTTAAAATAACTAACTCCGGCTTACGCGCAGGAGTTGGTTTGATCCTTGTAAACATGAATTCCGGCAGATGAGCATAACTGTTCTCAAAGTTCCATCCTATATCTATCTTCTCCGTCATAATATCTCCTTTTTATACCATCAGTCTATGCCTTTATGATCTCAGAATAAGTTATGTTAAAATTTAATGCAAATCTTCGCAATAACAAATACCCTTACTGAATAGATAAAAAGACCGCCCAGTCTCCTGCCATTCATGTAGGGAACCAGACGGTCTTAAATTATGATGTTCTAACCTGTTATTACCTTAAAGGAAGCTAATTCGCTCCGCCTTTGGAGAGCATGATATTTAAGATGGTCTTGTCAGTATCCGCCAGACCTTCCTGAACCAGCCGCTCCATGTTGCGGATAGTGTCTTCCACCTCTTCGAAAATAACTCCATCCTTGGTTGTAGGAGCAATATTGTTCATCGCCAGTGTGGCTGCCTGAATCGCCGTATTGGTGGAGGTAGATATCTTCAACGCACAGGTTGAATTTGCACCGTCGCAAATCATGCCTGATAAAGAGGCTATCGTATTCTGTATCCCATGCTTGATCTGCTCAAGAGTGCCGTCCATGAGATAAATGATCCCGCTATTCGCTCCAACTCCACCTGCAATTCCTGAACCACATAAAGGCGACAACCGCCCAATATAATGCTTGATATGCACAGTGACCAGATTACTTAGTGCAAGCGCCCGAGCTAGCGTCTCTTCATCCTTGCCAAGTAATTCCGCCAAAGATATAACAGGAAGCGTACAGGCGATGCCTTGATTACCGCTGCCCGCTGTTGTCATCACAGGCATTGCGCTGCCATCCATGCGAGCATCTGAAGCCGCAGCAGTAGCCGCTATTATTTTGTTCGCTACATCATTGCCGAACAAATTCACAGCAGATTGCTGATTCATCTTCTTCCCTACTTGCAACCCATAATCGCCTCGGAGTCCCTCTTCGGAAATCGCTTTGTTCATCCGAGCGCCTTCCAAGAGGAAGCTAAGGTCTGAAAATGGAGCCGTAGTTATAAACTCGAATATCCGATCTACAGAGCCTTCATAAGCTTCAGTATCAGAAAGTCCAGGCTTGCCACAATCTGCTTTAGACTTCTTAGGTGTCACTTTTTTCCCGTCCAGAGCCAGATATTCTATATTAGTGTGTTCCTTAGCAAGGATGGCAGTCGCTGTATGATTCTCTGTCTTCACCTGTGCTTCAATATATAATTTCTCAGGAGTGTCCATTATCTCCACTTTTAGCAGCTTTCGATCAAGCAGGTCATTTGCCAGCTTTAGCTCATCCTGAGTCAGGCCTGATAGGATTTCCAGCTCCTTGTGCGAACGTCCGACCACCGCACCAAGGGCTGCTGCGATAGGCAGACCTGTCTGGCCTGTCCCAGGGATACCCACTCCCATTGCATTTTTAATAATATTACCACTGAGATGCAGCTGAATCCCCGTTATTTCTTCCTCGAGAAGCTCTGCCGCCAAGGAGACGGCATACGCAACTGCGATCGGCTCTGTGCAGCCTTCTGCCGGTACGACTTCCTTGTGCAAAATTTCCAATAAGTTGCCCATGTATGCTTTTCCCCCTTCTCTCTCCCACTTGGAGTCATTTCTATATAGTAACGCAGAGTGAAGTTTCAGGGAATCCTTTTTCCTTTTTCTTCTCTAGAAGCTTCTGCTAGATCAACATCTTACATGCTTGCGTTTAAAACCAAGCCGAGCCTTGTCGACTGCTTTTTGAATATTTGCGTACGCGTGAATCAATTTACTCTTTGCCTTATTCTTATCAACTTCAATTGGCCCTACAGTTCTTGCGGTTTCACTGGCCTTATCATGAAGTGGCGAATAAGATACGGCCACTGTGTACATGAAATTATTCATTGCGTATTGGGTACGTTCTGGAGAATCATGAATCGTATTTTCCACCATCTCAAGCATACCAGCAAGCTTGCTTTCGGAAAACTCAACATCCGGCCGACTGCCAAGCAGCCAGCAGTAACAGCTCCAGCCCGCTGACATTCTCAGCTCTTCACCACTCGCGATCCATTTATCGGCAACTTGTTGTGCAATATCTGCTTCTGCCAAGGTTACTGCCACTACAAAGTCGGACAGCATATAAAAATAAGCCGCATCCATCCATCGGTCATAATCCGCTTCCGTCATTGCATTGGGATCAGCAATGATGCCGGCAAAATACATGGCATCATAGTTCCCAGTCGCGTAAAGTTCCTCAGCCAATGGCTGATTTATTTTGGTTTTCTTGAAGATTGGCTTCATTGCTCCGGTAGCCACGCCAAATAGCGGTTCCTTTGCTCCATTAGACATATATATTTTCTTGGTTCGTTCCTTGCCAAGCGCTTCCAGCTCCTGCATGACCATCTCTAAATCCACTATTTAACACTTCCTTTTTCAAAGTTCTTTCCCAAGCTATCTTAGGTTTGTACTAGTTAAAGAAAGTGTACTGTATGGGTTTCCTTGTCGCAAGTTAAGTTTCCGAAGGAATACTTATGGGTGCGCAAATAACCACCTATATTATTAGGTGGTTATTACCTCAACCTTTTACAGAACCGATTGTAATTCCAGCAACGATCTTTCTGGACACAAGAAGATAAAGTATAAACGTGGGCAGAAACACCAGAAGTGATGCAGCAAAAATACCCGAGTAATTACCAGTATTCGTATATCCTACTACGATGGATTGAAGAGCTAATGCTATTGGATGTCGATCCGGATTATTAGCAAAGATCAGAGCATAAAAATATTCATTCCAGATCCCCATCACATTAAAAATCGTTAACGTCAAAATACCAGCCTGTGCCATAGGTAAGATGATTTTGATAAAAGCTTTAATCGGCCCACATCCATCGATCGCTGCTGATTCCTCCAATTCTTTCGGAATGGATGCAAAGAACCCTGTAAGCAAAAATACAGCAAAAGGGACATTCGTAAAAATGTATACAAAGATTAACGTAAATGTTGAGCCTGTTAAATTCAATGAATAAAATAACGAAAACAACGGGATCGAGATCAGTAGCCCCGGAACTGATAATGCCGAGATAAACATTAAATCAACTAACCTTTTTCCCCTAAACTGAATTCGTCCCAATATATAAGCAGCCGGAGCTGCAACAACAATAATACCTACGCAAGAGGTTACCGTATAAACTAGACTGTTCAAAAAGTACAAGCCGATCTTCGTTTCTTCGAATAATCGGGTATAGTTAGAGAAATGAAATCCGCTCGCCAGTAGTTTGTTCGTAAATATCTCTCTTGTTGTGCTGAGTGAAGCAAGGAATGCGTATCCAAAAATAATAATTGTAAAGATAAGCCAGACTACTAATGGAACATATCGTATGATTCGAGTGATTGAGTGAAGACGCATATTGTCTCCTCCTTCCTAGTATTCTAAACGATCCTTCCTAAACAACAGACCAATCAAGAAGGAAAAGCCAATAATTGCAACAGTAATCAACACACCAATCGCAGCCCCTGCTCCAACATTGAAAGCTTGCGTATCAGAAATTCTCTCCCCACCAAATACCTTCAAGTACATATAATAGCCAGGAGTCATCGTATGTGGATCATTTCTCCCGAAAATGGAAGACCATACAAAGAAGTTAATGGCTGTAACCGTCCATAACACCAGCGTGGTCTTAAACACATCACGGAGTAACGGAAGAGTAATATGGAAGAACTGATATACTGTGTTTGCTCCTTCCAATAATGCTGCTTCGTAGTAATCATTAGGAATCCGATCCATGGCCGCACCAAGAATTAATAAGAAATAACCAATTGATCCAAAACAAAAAGCGATCAGCATGGATAAAAATATATGCTGGTCATCCGTCCATTGAATATTGGCTAATTGTTCAAGTCCAAGAAGGCGAAATACATGTGTCAACAATCCAAAGGTCGGATTATACACATACTGAAGCCATATTACTGACATGACAACAACAGATACAGTATTAGGCAGGTAAATCAAGGCTCTCCAGAAGCCTTTGAAACGAACGCCGGAGGAAATAAGCACTGAGAAGAAAAAAGCCATAACGAAAACAATGAGTCCACCAATAATCCAAATCTTAAGCACATTTAATGAAGAATTTAAAAAATAGGAATTATGAAATAACCCCCAGTAATTGTCTAAACCAATGAATTTCCATTCACTGATACTACTGTTTATATTAGATATCTCGTAAAAGCTCATAAACACTGCCCGCAAGGTTGGATAAAAAAAGATCGACATATAAACCAGGATAGCAGGCAGAAGGAATAGCATCATAATCGGTTTACTAATTCTCATCTTTGTATCCCCCGCATCATTTTCAAGGAAATTATAAGGCTCAAAACCAAAATTAGCGGTTGACCGTTTATGAACCAACCGCTACGGGTTCGGAGGGTTCTTCCGACCTCCGCTCTGTCCACACGCCATGTCAACCGGTCTAATTTTTAGTTAGAGTCCTTATTCAAGTACCAGAATAAAAGAACGCATAAATCATAACTTATTCTTCCTAATACTCTAAAAAAATCTATATGCAGCTGCCGCTATTGACCGCCACATATAGATTTACATAAAATCTAGATTGAACAAAAAGACTCGAGAAAAGGGAACGAAGTGACGGAGGGGAATTTTGGAACTGTAAGAGCGATAGCGCCCGCCTTTGTCTCTGGATTTCAACCGCTAAAAGCGATGTAAATCAAGAAATCTTGAGACAACAGCGGCTGGAAGTCCAAACATTCATCGCAGTCACGACTGATCCTTACCTCTATAAACCTTATGTTCAACTCATGTTTTATTTACCAGCGTAGAATTTCTTAGCTTCCGCACTTAGCTTCGGCCCGAATTCTTCTGGCTTCAGTTTGCCAGTGATGAGTTCCATGAAGGTAGGCACAATGGTAGCAAGCGTAAAGTCGCCTCCATCACCAATACCTCCACCCCAAGGCATATTTTCTTTTGCATTTAGAAAAGCAGCTTCTGCTTCAGCAAGCATCGCAGGCCATTCAGAATCAATAGTTGCTGGGATCGCAAGTGCATCCTTCGCCATTTTTTCTTGTATCTGCTTACTAACGATATGTTTGATAAGCTCAAAAGCAGCCTCTGCATTCTTGCTCGATTTATTAATGAACATCCCTTGAGATCCAAAGATCAACCCTTGTTTTCCACCTTTACCGTTTCCATTTGGAACATCTGGGAATTGAAACGTGCCCCATTTGAAATCTGGTCCTGAGGTGGCAAGCACTTCATTCGGAAGCCATGTTCCATTTAGATAAGCAGCAGAACCACCAAGCACGAGATCTTGCTGAGCCGCAGGATATTTACTTCCGGCAATTTTATTAGAGAAAAAACCTTTAGCGTTTAAATTAGCCATATCTTTAGCGAATTGAAGAATGATTGGATCATTCCACATCTCACCGGTCTTATCCTGCACAAGCTGGCTTACCCAATCTGCCCCCATCGCATTTGCCAGATAGGATCCAATAAATAAGTCCCGATATGCGTCATCAAAGGTAAGCGGTGCTGAACCTGCTGCTTTGATTTTTTCAGCATCTGCAAGGAATTCTTCCCAAGTGGCAGGTGCTTTTGTTATCCCAGCCTTCTCATACACTTCCTTGTTATAGAAAAAGAGTACTGCATACGGTTGCTGCGGAATCGAATAAATACCTTCTTCTAAACCGTACTTTGTGGATAGCGATTGTATCCAGCTTAACAAGCTTGGAATCATTGAATCCTTTACTGACTTGCCTTCCATTCCGATGGATGGCTCCGCAAGCAAATCATCAAGCTTCATAACGTAATCTTTCATCCCTTGAATACCAGCTGGGCTACCTGGATCGGCTTCCCAGATATCAATTTGCTCTCCTCCATCCAAAGCAGGCTTGATCAATTTTAAGATATCACGACCGGTAAATTTCAGATCCACTTCAACTTCTGGATTAGCCGCCTTGAATTCAGCAACTGCAGACTCAATAACCTTCGCTTGTGGTTCAGTGCTGCTCCACATCGACCAGAATACTACCTTACCTTCTAGTCCAGAAGCTTTAACTTCGGTGGTAGCCTCAGTTGTAGCTGTAGGGGTGTTCTCCTTAGTTGCTTCAGGCGGGGCAGCATTGTTCGTGGTATTGCTTGATCCACAACCAGCCAATAACGTTAGAACCATCGACATAGCAAGCAACAAACCTGTGAGCTTCTTTTGTCTTTTTTTCACGTGTGTAGCATCCCCCTCAAATATGAAAGTGCTTTCACAAGTAAGTATATAACGAAGCAACTCAGGTCTAACATCGACGATATTGAACAAAGCATGCACAATTTTATCTAAATTTTAATCACCTTCAGCATCCTAAAAAAAAGAGAGCTTCGATTAAAATCATCGAAACTCTCTCTTGGTTAAGCTCCCACTATTCTAAAATCAATGTTATTAGGCGGTGGATATAGGGTGATAGCTTCCTTCATTAATTCTTCAGATAATACAGTATTTCGGCTCTCCGCTAGCTTTTTAGCTTGAAATTTATACCACAGCTCCACAATCGTAACTTCGCCTTCACGAATCACAGCAAATTCTTTCTGGAATAAGTATAATAGGAATTCATTATGACCCAACTCCTGAGCAGCAGCTCCAATAATAATTTGGAGACGATCACTTTGCCTGAACTCTTCAGGAAGTGATTCGTACACACTCCAAGCCTTAGCAAATTGTTTATTTCTAATCAACATGCTAATATACTCATCTGCAAATGCTCTGTCAGGAAAGCCATTGTATAAAGAATACGCCAGTTCATAATAGACCAGAGCCTGATCTGCCTCTCCTCTCTGTTCAGAGGTAATCGCCAGATTACGATAAACCCAAGCAGACGGCTTCAATTCAAGCGATTGATACCATGCAGTTATTGCTTGATCTTCCTTTCCATACTCATAGAGCATAATGCCGTAATGCAAGTAGGAATTCCATATTTGATTATCTGCATGCTCTAGACTGGTACGAAGCAATTCCATCCATTCTTCTTGGACCATCCAAGAGGCCGGAATATCTTGCACATCTCCCACTGGCAAACCTCCCTCTTGTAACAGGGCTAACCATGGAAGTTGCGGTGCTGCAATACTGGATTCCAAGAATAGAAATCCATCCGGAATCGACCTTTCATTATGAGCTTTTCTACGAATGTCCTCAAGTGCTCCCCAGCCTGAGCCTGAGTGCAATAGTTCTGATGGTGTTAAATTAGCATAAGCTTGCAACTTCTCATGAAGAATATACACCTCATCTTCTTGCAATTGTTCATTGACTTGCGTTTCAATAAAATCCCGAGCCTCAGACCAATCGCTTTGATTTGCCTTATGTGCATCCACCTGAGTAATACCGAATATTTGAGTGAAATCCCATATTGAATTTGCAGGCATGTCTAGTCCATGCATCTGTGTTGGAGCAAGCCCTGCTTGTATCTCAACATAATTACCTTCGCCTGGCTTCGCTAAGAAATCACACCATCTTCTACCACCTGCATGGTTGCCCCAGCAAAATAATTTACGATATCTTAAGAGGCTAGTCGAACGTTCGTAGAATAAACTACCATCCTCATAGGCAATTGCTTCCCACGGGGATTTATAATCTGCTTCTGTCTGAAAAAAATACTCGTTAGAGAAAGGAATTCTCATTGGATATGACGAGTCTTCATTTGGAACTGAAGGAAGCACTGGCAAATCTCCCAATCCAAACCCCTTCACTTGGTGATCAATATAGATAACCTTACTAGTGGATGAGAATACTCTTGATTGCAAGGTTTCCGGTGCTGCAATATTTGTCCAATAATACATAGGAATCGACGCTTTGCTATCATTAATGATTCTTACATAGACAGAGAGCTCCTTAGCCCCTTGAGGAAGATGAAAATCAATATGCCAAAAAATGTTTTTACAACGCTCATATTCATAAATTCTTAGAAATTCATTGCCCTTATCATCCATCAATTTGGCAGCATGCACGGGAGAGGCGGTCGTAAAGGTGTGACCTACCTGTCCCACATTCCATTCAATCCCTCCAGAGAACCAAGCGTTTAGAATCGCTAAATTAGCCGGTTGAAAGACAGGATTTGTATACAATATATCTTTGTTCGTACGTTTATCTTTAAGCGAATAGAGTCTACCTCCATACTCAGGTAAAAAGACTGCTTTTAAGATGTCATTTTCCAATACAATCGACTTCATAACCATCGGTTTTCTTTCACGTGTATAGCGATCCTGCATGCGATAAGGTAAATATCTCCCACCTGTATGTTCACCCAGCTGCTGTCTCAATTCTGGCGTAAGTGTACCATTATCTCCTACTTTTGTATGATGGTCTCTGTTTCTGAACATCGGAAGAGGATTCTCTCCTTCTAATAATGCACCTTCAAGAGTTAATGTTGAAATGACTACACTCATTCACGTCACATCCAATCCCATATAGTTAATCCAATTTTACACTGCTAAATGCTAAAGCTACCATTAACAGAATTGAACAAAACCTGTACGATTTAGGACACTCAATAAACAGGTTTATTCTTTAGAAGAACTTAATTCCCGCACACTCTTGGTTATTTTCTCAACCTCATCTTGCCACTGTTTAACAGTCAGCATATTGCTCATTAGGCCAGTTATGGGGTTCCATATTGCCTCTACGTCTTTGATGACTAGCTGCGATGCTTGTTTCCATTGAAAAACAATCGGTGCTACATCTTTTTGAGATATTTGAACGGAATCATAGAATATTGGAGAAGTGTACGGCTTTACGATTTCCAGACCATTTTTAACCGTGACTATACCTTTGGATTTCTCCGCATTTAATTGAACGATATCATCATTGTATTGATAACGCAGGAACTCCTTGGCAAGTTCAATATTCTTCGCCTTGGCGGGAATAAACAAGCTATCCAAATAGGACATGACATACCTCTGATCCCCCTTATTAAACACAGGTGGTGCGAGAAAACCAAATTCGAATCCTTCTTCGCGTGGAGTGCCTTTCATTTCATTCTCTATCCATATTCCGCAAGGAATGAACAATGCCTTACCTTGTAGAAAAGCAGCCTGTGCTTGTGTATGGCTTAACTTAACGGTTCCTGGCATGACATAACCTTTTTGTGCTATAGCACTCAACACCTCAGCTATTTGTCTGACGGAATCGGACCTAAATGCATCCTTCTCATAATTTTCCGCCTTCCAGACGTCTTCCATCCCCCCTACAGATGCCACTGACGGCCAGAAAATAGACTCTAAATAACCCGGAAACAAACCTTGGTAGGTAAATAGTGATCTTCCATCCTTCTTAGCGAGCTCACCTAACTTCAAGAATTCATCCCATGTCTCTGGGAGCTTCCAGCCTTTTTTCTCAAAAAGAGTCTTGTTATAGATTAGCCCCATTGGAGAGGTATAGAACGGTGCAGCATAAATTTTTCCATCCCCTAAGGGATTAGCATAATCTAAAATACCATCCAGCATTTTATTCTTAAGAGGTTCTTGATTATCAAGAGCATTCCCTTCAAATACATCCGTCAAATCGAGTAATAATTTATCTCTCAACATTTCTTCAATCATACCTGTCGTCTCACTCTGTGAGATATAAATGATATCGGGTGGATTACCAACTGCGATTTGCGGTTTAAGTATTTCCATGATCTTGGGGCTTGCAGTCAAATTAACAGTTACCCCTGAATAGTCTGATTCAAATCGTTGTTTCACCGCGAGCCAATAATCCTTTCCTTGCCCTCCCTCAAATACAGCTAAGTTCAGAATTTTGTTCGCAAACTCATGTTTCACTTGGGAGGATTGTATTTTGCTCAGGCTCGAATCTGAAGGAGTACATCCTGCGCTAGCCCATAATAATAGGATCACACCTGCGAAAATTAAACTCTTTTTAATAGATTCCACATATTTCATAACAGGTGCCTCCTCCTTGGACTTATTTAGTTGCGAGTAATTTCTTTCGGAAATCTGAAGGACTAAGCCCCACGATCTTCTTAAATACTCGATTAAAATAAAACGGATCATCTATCCCCACTTGTGAAGCCACCTCTTTAATCCTCGTATCCGGAAGCTTTAACAATTCAATCGCTTTATTGATTTTTAGTTCATTCATATATTGAACAATGCTTCTACCCGTATCTTGCTTAAATACACGGCATAAGTAATTAACATTCATATTTACTTCTTGAGCGAGACGGTCAAGCGTTATTTTATTCTCAACATTCTCCTGCAAAATCTCCGTGATTCGAAGTACTTCTTTGCGATAAATATTACTTTTAACTTGATACAATAGATTGATGGCTTCCTGCATCGCTTGTTCAATAGATAGACTAAGCCCTTCCATAGACTCAGCTTGTGAAATATCACTCTCAAAACTCTCTAAGAGCGTTGTTGCCCCTACCCTATTTTGTTCAGTGGATGATAGTACTTGTGTGTTCCATTTTAAGATCAAGTTGTCTAGGTCAGATAATAATCCCAAAAGGTGAAATTTTAAGGCTGAAGGGTCCCATTTGATTTGTTTTGCCTCATTAAATAATATGCTTATATTCTCCAATACTAGCTTTGTGTTCCCTACTTCAACTGCTGCTTTGACTTGATCCAACCATTCCACATAATTAATGGAGTGTAGTGACTGGGTTAACTTTGAATGCCCAGCAACCAAGACAGATGCAGGCCCCGTATAAAAGTTGTTTGTAGATGCTCGCAGACACAAAGTGTATTGTTCTCTCAACTGCTTCAAACCTACGAATGCATCACTTAATGTAATGCTGACACTTAAATTCAAATACAGCTTAAGCATCTGCACTAAGTTATTCATCAACAGTAACCAACTGGGTTCGTCAGAATAACCGTTCTGTTCATAAACTATAACAATATACTGATTACTCTCCATCTCTATGAAATCAAATGCAAAGTGATCAGACACGGTTTCTTTCACAATATTCGCTATAGAAAAGCTAAGTAGCCTCTTGTTATTAATTTTGCCGTTACTTAGCGCCTCCACATAATCATCGATTCTTATCATAATAAGATTACCAGCAAGTCTATCGAAGGGTATCCCGTACTTCTGTGTTTCTTGTAACAAATAAACCATGTCCTGCTCCTGATCTAAAAGAAGCTCTCTCCATATGCTGTTCCGTTGCTGAAGCTGCGTTTCATTAAGCTTAATTTTCATATGAATGTCCTGTTCTTTAAGCTCTCGTTCCGTTAATAATTGCTTCGAGATCTTCGTCAGCAAGACAATCAGCTCATCTGGCTTAAGCGTCAGCTTCAACATATAATCTTCTGCTCCAAGTTTCATGGCTTCCCGCACGTAAGCATAATCATCATAATTACTAAGCACCACAAACTTCCCAGTGAATTTGCGTTCGTTGAGCGTTCGGATTAATTCAAGTCCATCCATGTTAGGCATCACTAGATCCATAATCACGATATCGATCGATTCTGTCTCTATGACCTCAAGAGCTTTGTATCCATCTGCAACAGCACCCATTAATTTAAAACCATATTCATCCCATTTAATTAGTGTACTAAGTGCAATCCTCACTATTTTCTCATCATCCACAATTAGTATCCGCATCAGCTGAGTCCTCCTGAAGTGTAGAAATATAAGGTATCGTGATGATAACATCCGTGCCTTGATCAGGCTTACTCCAAATCTCTAATCCATAGGGGTCTCCATAATGTAATTTGATTCTCTCCCGTACATTTCCAATACCGATATTTGCTAATCGATTCTCTGAATGATTATCTTTAAGTTGCAATATCTCCTGTAACTTCTCAGCACTCATCCCTTTCCCATTGTCGCTTAACTTAATCTTTAACACCTCTCCGTTCAATTCAGCAGTCATTGTAATTCTAGGTTCCATATTCTCGCCGCTTAGTCCATGAATAATCGAATTCTCTACAATGGGCTGAAGCAAAAATTTCAACACTTGAGTATCTAATAACTGTTCAGGAATTTGCACATCAACCTGTAATGACAT
The DNA here is from genome assembly GCF_038004525.1 of Paenibacillus sp. FSL R5-0914. Classification (NCBI taxonomy): domain Bacteria; kingdom Bacillati; phylum Bacillota; class Bacilli; order Caryophanales; family Paenibacillaceae; genus Paenibacillus; species Paenibacillus sp. FSL R5-0914. Next base: position 3,311,603 of record NZ_JBBORH010000001.1, on the reverse strand, counting down.
CCCGTATCTAATTTGTTGAATAACTACATAGTTCTTGATGTTCCGAAGCTCTTCCCCAAGCGTTATCCGTTCATTCTTCTGAACAATTGTACTTCGAAGTAATTCAGCCAGTGCACCTAAACCATTGCTTACACTATCCGCCTGACTTAGCATCGCCGTCCATTTTAACGAACTCAATGTATTAAATAGAAAATGCGGATTAATTTGTGCCTGCAACATTTGTAGCTCAATACCCCTCTTCTGTGCCTGTTCTTGCTCCACACGGTCAATCAATAGTTTGATTTCCTCGATCATGGCTTCAAATTTCCCTGAAAGGTATCCGATTTCATCTGGATGATTGTCGTTTATTTCTACCTTTAAATTACCTCGCATGACCTGGTTCATTCCACTCACCAACTTCTTAAGGGGGGTGGAGATACTAACAGAGATGAAGGTTGCAAATAAGGATGAAACAACTACACATATGACGGCAATGAAGAACATTTCATTTCTAATCTCTACAGATCCCATATTCAAGTAGGCTTGCGGAATTAAACTAATTACATTCCAATGAAGTACCTCATTATGTGTATTTAAGAAAAAGTAGGGTTCTGCCCGCAGCGTTACTGTCCCCGTCTCCATACGGGAATTAATCAAATGATTTAAAGTACGATTAGCTTCCAAATCTTGATCCGACTGAAACAAGTGGTTGTTGCTCGTCAATATTTCTCCTGCATCATTCATAATGATTTGTTCACTACCCTGTCCCATATTAATGCTTCCAAACAAAATCTGTGAGAATAATTCCTCATCAATCCCCATAATGACGAACCCTACAGTTTCACCCGATCCATATGAAAGTGGAATCCTCCTAGACAATGAAAGGATATTATCACCAGCTGTCGTATGGGCTGTGGTCCAGATATCTGCACTTTTATTCTGTTTGGCCTGAGCAAATATTCGCTGTTTATCCTCTGTAGTAAATTCTTCGTATCCATAATCGTACAGAACTTGTCCATTATTAGTTAGAATCTGTAGTGTTTTGATTGTAGCAAACAGCCAAAATTTATCGCTTAACACAGTGTCTTCAAACTTCTTATGTATGTTACTAATATCAAGATCACTCAATCTATTGTAGCGGAGCAGTGCTTGCTGAATATCTCCATTCAACATGATTTGATCGGCGAAAGTCTCATATTTGGCCACTTCTGTTCCGATCTTGCTTCCTAAGAGGCGTAATATATCATTTACAAAGGTAGTTGTCTTAGAGGTGATTGCTTCATTCGATTTATGGTAAGCTAGAAAGCCGAAGGTGCACAGTGGGATAATAGCCAGCAGCAGAAATGAAATCATTAAGCGTCGCTGAACTTTTGACTTTCGAAGTAATTTAATCATTTACGTACACTAAAGTTAGATTCATATCGATAAACCTCCTAATAACAGATCATCTGAAGTAAGTATTCAAGCGGTGTAGAATTTAGCCCTTTCACATTAGTACAGGGTCTCGCATGATATAGGAATCTCTCCCTCGTCCCCCTAATATAGTTTAGGAAGAAGGGCGGGATGCACATGGGTACCAAAAATGATCAAGAGCAAAGGGCTATCTTTCTAGCTGCTATCTGCGGACAGACCTATGCGCAGTTCTCAAATAAAGAGGGTTCGTTCGTCGTTCCATTAGATTATCAGATCGTGGATACGATTGAAGCAAGATCTATCAGCGAGGTGTGGGAACGCTTTGGATTTATTTTGGAATCTCCACAAGAGATTATCGTTGCCTTCCGAGGAACCAGCTCCACAACCGATTGGATGTCAAACGTTATGGCCTCACAAGAGAGATTCAATTACATTAAAGAAGATACCCTTACCCACCGCGGTTTCACGAATATCTACTCATCAGCGCGCGATGGGATTATCTCTACACTCGCTAAGTTATCTCCCGATAAGACCTTATACATTACTGGTCACAGTCTTGGCGGAGCACTCGCCACTTTATGTGCTATTGATCTTGCGGCCAACACCTCGCACATCTCACCTATTCTGTACACCTATGGTTCACCACGTGTAGGCGATCCGAACTTCGTTAATGCTTTTAAACAATATGTCCGCAAGAGTTACCGTTATGCCAATCTCTTTGATGTTGTTACCTACGCGCCTCCACATGTATACAGGCTACCTAAACGGGAAACGAAGTACTATTACAGTCATGTCCACACTTTTTTATCACTGTCATTTCAGAATGGATCGGCAAGTGGTAATCATATGATCAGCTACTATTTCACAGAGCTATCCAAGCTTCAACCGCAATACTCCGAGGAACTTTGTCTAACGAACCCAGGATTCTGTCCAGTTGTAAATAACCCATCATAAGCGCATCAATTCCACCAACTGCACCTCATGCGGAGACAACTTACTAATTAACGAATAGGTGCTCGTTATTTCGACTTGTTCAAAGGTCAGTTGCGGGCAGCTGGCTTGCTTCAAATAATTAAGGGTGTCAGCATCTATAGGATGAGGCGCCCCCATTCGTACCCACAGGTCGAAAACGCTTCCATTTTGCCTGTTAATTGTATGTCTTTTGATCGTATACGAGCCTGGCTGAATATCTGCAAGCTCCAACGTCAACTCTATGTCTCCACCTTCTTCGAACACATCGTATCTATTCGTGCGATTAATGAGCGAGGCATCACCTTTTTGGTACAATGAATCGATATGCGCGTAAGCATACATCAACACCTGCAGCCCCATATCACTACTAGTAATGTAATATCCTTTCCCTTGATGAATGAATTGGCGGCCTAATTTTGCAAGTAGTTTAAACGCGTAGAAGGATGGCTTTGGTATCCCGTTATATGTCATCAGCCCCAAACCTCCATGAAACGTTTCTGACGACATTTTGAACTCCTCTAGCAAATCCGTAGCCGTCCAATAACCAAAACTATGGAGACCATCCATATTTTCCAGTACATTTTTCACGATATAGGCTGCCTTAAAGCATGTATCATTCACTAAATCACGGTGAGAGCCTGTGGCATTCCATTCTGTCATATGCAGTTCAGGAACATCACTTCCCATAGCTTCCGATACGGTTTTCTTCAATTTAATAATGACTCGCGATAAATATTCTGTATCCGCTGAAAGCTCTATTGTCTGAAACAACACATCCGGATTCTCTTCATAATCCACCTGAATCACTTGAGTTGATCTTAACGATTCATCATACGGATAACTGTGAAAGGATATAAAATTAGGCTTTACGCCTCGTCTGCACACATCATTCATAAACCTTGTCAGCCAATCTGACTGCATTAACGTAAGAGATAAAACACCTGGCCCCCCCACACGTAGCTCAGAATCTATGGATTTGATGGTTTGAAATGTTGAAATGAACAGCTCACAGTAAGCTTCATAAGTATCTGGCCAAAAAATATGGATTTCCGGTTCGTTCCACACCTCGAAATACCACTGCCTCACTTCATGAATGCCATATCTATGGATGTAATGTGTAATAAACTGATGAATCATCTGATTCCACTTACCGAGGTCCTTAGGACTACCCACAAAGCTCTTTTTATAAAAAACAGAAGTAGCTCCCTCTCCCGCAAGCTGGCGTGGTAAAAAAGAGAGCTCTAAAAACGGTTTCAATCCGGAGCACAGTAAAAAATCAAATAATGAATCACTATAAGCAAAGTTTAAGCTCACATCTCCCCGCTCATTCTCGCCATAAATCATCATCTCATCATCAAAAATACCGTGAAACCGTATATACTGAAACCCAATCTCCTGTTGCATTTGCTTGATATGTCTTTGTACCTCTGCAAACAATACCTCTTTGGCCTTTCCTACCGTTATGAGCTTCTTCCAAGTATGCGCAAGCTCCTTGCTTTGGTTAGACTTTACCGAAATCTCATGGGTCTGCTTATGTATATGAAGGGCAACTGGTAGATTGGAAGAAGCTGATAAATTCTTGTTAGGCAGATATTTGAATAGCGACTCAAACGCCTGTGTGGGATTCATGTCAAAGTAGTTAAACTGGGCCACACTGCTTTTCTGAAATGAACTGCGTCCGTCCAAGACGGTCTTCCGGTATTCTCCAGGCGTCTGTCGATAGAACTCTTTAAACACCGCATTAAAGGATTTCAGGTTGGGAAACCCATGATCATGAGCGATCTGTGTGATGGATAGATTGGTAAGCGTCAAATCTTTTACAGCTTTATCCAAACGCACCGCATTCACATATTTGGTAAAGGAAGTACCCATATACTCTTTGAAAAAACGCGATAAATACGGAACGGTCAAATACTCCTGAAGGGCCAACTGCTGGATGTTAATTGCCCGATTGTAGTTCTCTTTGACATAAGAGGTAATTCGCAATAGCCGTTCACGATGCTTATCATCATGTTTCTCAGGACTTTGGTCTTGTTCACGAAATCCTTGCATGAGTAAATAAGTTAAATTAAGAAGACAGGACTGTATGCGTAGATGATACCCTTGTGGGCGCTTATTGTGGAGCAGCATCATCTCAGCCAGCAATGTACGAAGTTCATCAAACTTAGATTGTTCTTCATAGCTAGCAGCCGCAGAATTACAATCGAATAACATTCTTTCGATCTGAGGTTCAATCAGAAGTAAATAAGAAACTGGAATTTGCAGCGCTAGCACCAAATTATTCTCTTCAGCTTTAATCGCATGAATTTCATTAGCATTAATCAAGAACAAATCTTCTTCATTTAACTCTCTAAATCTGTCCTTTGTGAAAAGTTCAAGTTTCCCCTTGAGTACGAATAATATTTCAATGCTATCATGCCAATGATTCGGGACCTGATGGGTACTGTGCAAAAACATGTGGACCGGAAGATGATCGTCCATCTCAATATTTTCGTAGGTGTAGCTTTGCAACTAGCACCCTCCTCTCACTCTCTCAATATATGTCTTATGCCCTATTATATTATAAAAAAAGCGATTGAATAGAACTATCCTATTCAATCGCTTGATACTATTACAGATCTCTATGAATTCTAATTATAGTTGTGTATCCCAATAGCCACAAAACGGATCCACAGGATTAACTCCTTTAAAGGAGGAACGCCCCACAAGCTTCTCAATCAGTGCATCTACCACATAATTACTTGGTGAATAGGCATTAATGAACGTTGGTATACGCGGGACGTCGATCAAATGATAAGGATTCGCTACAGAAATGAACATCGTTGGCATTTCTTGAATAAACCATGGCATGTCTGCCCCAAATGGAGGTGCCCAATTAATCCGTACAACGGTTTGATTACTATGGGTCTCCAGATTTGAGATATAGACCGCAGCATCATAGTGATCCGTTAACGCTTTTACACCTCCGAACATGGCACTGAAATCAACTTCACTCTTATTAAAGAGCGTTACCTCGAATCCTTCCTCTTTTAGCTTGGAAATGAAGTACGGTGCAATATCTGCCCCTCCGAATAAACCTTCCTCGCCTCCTAGTGTGAATACAAGTAGACGTTTGTGACTCTCAGGACTAATGGGGAGCATCTCCTGTGTATCCTTCACTAATGTTACTGACTCATCTGCACATTCCTGAGCCCAACGCACATGCTCTTCGCAAGCAAGGACGGCAAGGGCTTCTTTTTCTGGAACGAGCGTGCCTTGTTGTTTCTTCTTATGAAGTCCCAGCGCAGCTTTCACTGCAAGAATACGAGTCACTGCTTCGTTCACGCGCTCCTCCGTCAGAATGCCGGTCTCAATTCCTTTCATCATATAGGCAACGTCTTCTTCTAAACTCTTGTTAAAGAGGAACATATCACAACCCGCAGCGATGGATGTCGGAACCGCTAGCTCCCGCTTCATTGCCATCGTGAATCCCGCCATTGGCGTAGCATCTGTAGTAATTAATCCATTAAAGCCGAGCTTGTTACGCAATAAATCATTTAAAAGCTCAGGAGCTAACGTTGCAGGCATAATCTCCAAATCTGTAATCCCCGGACGTAATTCTCTGGAATAGGCGGGATGAGCGATATGCCCTACCATAACCGTATGTGCGCCAGCTTCTATACAATCCGCGTATACCTTCCCAAAGGTAGCATCCCACTCTTCCACTGAAAGTGAGTTAATAGAGGTCAACAAATGCTGGTCCCTTTCGTCAACGCCATCCCCAGGGAAGTGTTTAATAGATACGGCCATGCCATGCTCTTGAATCGCTTCGGTGTACGCCTTGCTCATGCGAGCTACTCTCTGCGGATCAGAACCGAATGTTCTAACATTGGTTATCGGATTACGGAAATTATAGTCGATATCGAGAATGGGTGCGAAAGCCCAGTTACAGCCTACAGCACCACCCTCCCGCGCGGCAATGATACCAAGTTTACGAGCCATTTCGGTATTATCCGTCGCCGCCACTTGCAGCTGCTTACCGAAGAAAGTACCCTCTGCCGCAGAACCATTACCTCCTGCTTCAAGATTAGCTGCAATTAGCAGCGGAATATCCGATGTATCCTGTAAGTAGCGATGTGTTTCTTGCACCAGCTCTCCTGGGCCGGGACGGAACATAATCCCGCCAATCTTAATCCCTTGTGTCAAAAGTGCCAGCTGCGTCTTATCATCGGTGAACCCGATCGGGCAAAATAACTGCCCGACCTTGCCCGCCAAATCCAGAGAGGCTAAGGTTTGTTCCACCCATTTAATCCCCTCATCATCTAGATGAAACGGTTTAGCTTTCAAATCTATCATGTCTTTTATCTCACTCTCCCAGATTTATTTATTGGAATTCAATAGATTAATCAGCTCATCTAACCCTTGTTCCGTCATAGCACCTTGACTGAACATAACCATTGCACGAATCGGCATGTTGCGCATCATCTCGATCATCATTTCCGAGCCATCCTGAAGCATGGGCATCATCTCACCAGCTTGTGACAGCATGGCTTGAATAATAGCAGCAGCCTGTGGATCTCCCATAAGATCACCTATAGTTGAATTACGGGTATAGGATTTAGCGAGGGATACAGTTGATTCAACAACCACAGACTCAACAAGCAGGATCTCTTGGGAGGAAGCTCCCACCAAAACTTCAAATTCACCGGTTTCCACATGCCAATCTTTCAGCTTCACGTTATAATAAGCAAACGCTCTGCTATCAAGCGTAAAGCTTACCTGCTTCGTTTCCCCAGGCTGCAGATCTACCTTCGCGAAGCCCTTTAACTCCTTCTCTGGCCGCACCACATTACTGAGTACGTCTTTTACATATAGCTGTACTACTTCTTTGCCTTGCATAGCGCCAGTATTGGTAACCTTCACGCTTACTTGCAGCGTGTCAGTATCTTTCAAAGAGTGCGAACTTACCGAAAGATCAGAGTATGCAAATGTTGTATAGCTGAGACCATATCCAAACGGGAATAAAGGTGTTATCCGCTTAGCATCATAGTAGCGGTATCCTACGAACAATCCTTCCTTGTATTCAACAGTATCTCCTTCGCCAGGGAAATTTAAGTAGGAAGGATTATGTTCCAGCTGTAAAGGGAAGGTCTCTGCCAGCTTACCTGATGGGCTTACGTTTCCGAATAACAGATCGGAGATGGCACCACCAAGCGCTTGCCCACCTAGATAACCCTCAAGCACAGCTTTGACGTTGCTGATCCAAGGCATTTCAATGGCCGATCCGTTACTCAGCACAACGACAGTGTTAGGCTGAACATCAGCGACTGCTTCGATCAAGCGGACCTGACTCTCTGGAATACGAAGATGAGTCCGGTCGTAGCCTTCAGACTCATAGCGCTCTGGCAATCCGACGAACACAATCGCCGTATCCGCTTGTGCAGCGGCTTCTATGGCTTGCCCAATAAGTTCCAGACTCGGCTCATCGCTATCAGAAACATAACCTTGAGAATAACTCAATTTCGCATATGAACCCGCTTCTTCTAGAAGGCTGTAATATATATCATCCAACCTAGTTGGCTTGATATGTGAGCTTCCACCACCTTGATACCGTGGATTACGGGCGAAATCACCGATCACGGCATAGGAGCCCTCACGTTTCAGAGGAAGCAACCCATCCTCATTTTTGAGTAGCACCATACTTTCTCTGGCAGCAACTCTAGCTAATTGGTGATGTGCCTCAGGATCATAAGAAGCATTTTCTTTGTCATTCTCAACAGCTTTGAAAATAATAGAAAGCAAGCGACCCACCGCACGATCCAGTGCTGCTTCAGATAATGTTCCGCTCTGAACCGCATCGATAATCTTCTGATCACCGGCACCATTACTTGACGGCATTTCTAGCTCCAAACCTGCAGCTAAGCCTTTAGCTCGCTCATTCACCGCACCCCAGTCAGAAACTACGAACCCTTCATGTCCCCATTCTTCTTTTAATATATCCGTGAGTAAATACGGATTCTCTGAAGCATACTCACCGTTCACCTGATTGTAGGAGCACATAACGGTCCATGGCTGCGCTTTTTTCACAACGCTTTCGAAGCTCGCCAAATAGATTTCCCTTAGTGTACGCTCATCTACAATTGCATCTACAGACATACGCCGATGCTCTTGATTATTTGCAGCAAAGTGTTTTAACGAAGTTCCTACGCCTTGGCTCTGAACGCCTTCGATATGGCCTATTGCCATCTCGGAGGATAAATACGGATCTTCAGAGAAATATTCAAAATTGCGGCCGCATAAGGGTGAACGTTTAATATTAGCTCCAGGCCCCAGTAAAATAGAGACATCTTCTGCCTGACACTCTTCCCCAATGGCTGCGCCTACCTGCTTCATTAGCTCCCGGTCCCAAGAGCAAGCCATTCCAGCTCCTGCCGGAAAACAAGTAGAAGGGACACTATCGAATATACCCAAATGATCATTCCCAGCTTTTTGCTTACGCAGACCATGTGGACCATCTGTCATCATGATGGATGGAATACCTAGTCGTTCGACGGCTTTTGTCTGCCAGAAATCTAGTCCTGAGCAAAGACCTGCTTTTTCCTCTAAAGTCATTTGTGCAATAATTTCTTGAATGTTAGGTACCATGTTCATTTCACTCCTTATGAATGACTAGTTTCTTTACATAGCGATAGAAGAATTGCGACGTTCCTCAAGCTCACGCATCATAACGGGTTGATCCTTGTCAAGACGATAGAACAACAGCAAAGTAATCATAATAATTTGGCCAATAATCGGTGCCCACAAATAGTTAAATGAAATCGCATCTAATGCGGATTCTGACTGCGCCGTGGAGTTAGCTACATAACCACCCATCGACAATATCACCCCACCAAGTGCTCCACCGAGTCCCATCCCCACCTTAACCCCAAAACTAGCAGCTGAATAAAGTAGGCCTTGTGCCCGAACACCTGATTTCCACTCCCCATAATCAACCGTGTCGGCCATCATTGCAAAAATCAGACCTGCTCCTACTCCCATGCCAAGCCCGCTTATAAGAAGCCCTGCCAACAGCACCGGAACAGAAAGGGCATTCCCCCCAGTAATTGCAATAAGGTAGCCAATGATAGAAACCACTGATCCCATAATAATTGTGTTCCTTTTCCCAATTTTCTTCACTACAAAAGGAGCGATCACCATCGAAAATATCATCAATAATTGCATGGAATTCACGATAGGAATGAGTTCAGGCTTTTTCATATAATAGGTCATATAATAAATGCTGGTCTGTCCTTGTATCGATGTTGTGATCCACAAGAACAAGCTCATCAGAAGCATGATCAACCAAGGTACATTGCCTTTGAGCGCTTTAACACCTTCTCGCATCGGAAGCGGTTTTTCATCAATGGCTTTTACGCGTTCTTTAGTGTTCGCAAACATGTTTAGAAACAGCAGCAGTGCAATGCTTGAGAACAAGATCATGGTGACCAGAAAACCCTTTGCTTGATCGCCACCACCAAAAGCTTTCACAAGCGGCATCGTTCCAGCACTAACTGTAACAACCCCAATCACGGCGAATATCATACGAACCGTATTGATCACTGTACGTTCATTAGAATTACTAGTCAGACTTGGCAGGATTGCAGACAGTGGTAGATTAATACCGGAATACATAATACCGAGCACGGTGTACGAAATGTATGCGTATACAAGTTTGCCCGTATCACCAAAATCCGGCGTCAAAAACATAAGTACTGCAGTCAAGCTGAAAGGAACAGCAAGCCAAAGAAAATAGGGTCTGCATTTCCCCCACTTTGTTTGCGTGCGGTCAATCATGGCACCAATGAACGGCTCGACGATCGCGTCGATTACCCGTGCAACAAGAAATACCACAGCTACCGCACCAGGGTTCAGACCAAACACATCCGTATAGAAGTACATGAGGTAAAGTGTTGTCATCTGGAATATCAGATTTGACGCGGTATCCCCTAGCCCATAACTGATTCGCTCTCTCCATGGCATTTGATTTTCATTCATACTACCATCTCCCCTGCGCCGCATTTTGTTAGCGCTTTCTTAATTGCATTGTACTGAAGCTGATTCTTTTAAACTGTCCGTATTTTAACGAAAATAGGGGGCATTTTTATCTTTTAACAGAGCGGTAGCGTTAGGCTGACTATTAGGATACAGATCAACCTTAAAGAGCTTACAGAACAGCAGCATACAAGTAATTGTAATAAACGCTCCAAATAATACATCCGTTGCAAAATGATCTCCCATAATGACGCGGCTAGTCGAGGTGCTGATTCCCCACACTACCGCACAGACAAGCATGATATTGCGCCATTTATTAGCGAAAGGCATAAACATCATCCACAGCATCATGGTCCAGCCATTGGCAGAGTGACCCGAAGGAAAGGATTTGTATGCTTCCGTTGTGACGCCGTTCTCTTGAATGCCTTGGGGGAGAAACCAGCTTGTAAATAGAGAATAATCGCCCTCCATATTACGAAAACGCATCCTTCCCCAAAAGATTTTGAGGACATTTACAAGCAGAATCTCCGCGAATACGATCACGATAGCTGCCCAAGCAGCACGATTATACTGTCTTAGCGTTTGAACAGCTATACGGTTCAATAGCCATTGACACAACGTTGCAAAGAGTACGGTTATAATTAAACTGTTGATCATAACATGATCCCCATCCAGCCCATACCCACGAGTTAAAGTAATCGTTATAATACCAAATCCACTAAGTAGGATGAATAATCCGGACACCAGACGGACCATAATCTTCTTTATCAACCGTTCATTTCTAACCGTACTAAATAGAATACTTCCAGCTGCGAATAACACTAGAAAAGCTGGATGTTCTCCATATACCTCAAAAAACCAACCAAACAACGATTCATGTTCGTTATACAGAGCTTTGGATAGATTCAGATCATTAAACGTAAAGATCGTCATTAACATGACCCATACTATAAGAAATCCCCATATAAAACGTTTTGTCCCTTTTGTCGTCATCTCCTCATCCCCTTTGTAGCCATTTAGGAAACGCTTACATTTGAGATTATAAAGCTCCATTCATGAATTCGGATAGGCGAATAATAACTAAAACTAGGGTAGATTTTAACCCTCCTCTTATGTGAAAAAGTGATCAATACATCAAAAGGATCGTTTATCTACAATAAGCAAAAAAGCCTAATCCCTTGTGCACGCGACAGGAGATTAGGCTTTATGGTACAAACGATTAGAAAAGGAAATAAACTAACACCACACCTTCAACTAACAAAATCAGTGAAACGATATGTTGTTTCGTATGCTTTAAAAATTTCCAATCAATAAATGACTGAAATCCTAGGGAAATAATTATGAATACAATCCAAAACCACTTCATTCCCATCCCCTGTACGCCATCAGCTATCATTATGACAATTACCGAAATTAATCCAATAAGTCCGAGTATTAATTTACCTTTTATATTTAGCTCATTACCTTCGTCAGAAAGTTTTTCTTTATCCGGGCCAACAATCCATATCCTTAGAAAAAAACCAGAAAAAGCAATAATTAATAATAAAAATGGAATGATCAATCCTGATGCCCTCCTTCTAAGAAGTTATTCATATTTATTTCTTATCATTAGTTCTTTGATTTCTCTTAACTCATTTAATATTTCTTTTGATATTTGCGTACTTCTAGAGTTATCGATGCCTAATTTAATCACGAATACTCCAAGCAAAAAATAGATGACTAGCATTACGATAATACTCAACTTATCTCCACTCCCCTCTTTATCGTTTGATTCTTAAAAGATGTAGTTAGTGATAGCGTAATTATCCCTATGATACCATAATAAGGGTGTTTGATTAACGCATGAGAACTTATTGCTAACTTGACAAAAGATCTGCATTTTCGATAGTATAGATAATATCTCGATTATCAAGATATTCGATTTGCGAGGGTATTTTGAAACCTGAACAATTTAAACTGAAAAGAGGGACCACAATGGCAGTACTTATTCTATACGCTACAAAATCAGGGGCAACAGAGCAATGCGCAAAGGTATTATCAGAAGAGCTTCCTCAGAGTAAGATCTGTAATATTGAAATAGAGAAGCCAAGTCTTGAGGCATTTGATAGCATTATTTTAGGTGCTGGAGTAAGAGACGAGAAAATATATAAAGCGATTCGTGATTTTATCAAAAAAAATAAAGATGAGTTACTAAATAAGAAGATGGGCTACTATATTTGTAACGAAAAACCAAAGACTACGGAGGAATTAATTGAGAAGAATTTTCCGGATGATCTAAAGAAAGCTGCGGTTTGCATCGAATCCTTTGGCGGTTATAAAGCCTATAAGGCTCCCAAAGAAGGTACTGATCAGCTCAAGGGGATTTTTGTAGATAAAATAAAAGAGTTTTCTAAGAATTTTAAATAGGGAATATAGAATTTTCTAATAAAATATAATTGAATGGTTTATTACTACTTGATTGTCAATTCAAACTTCGCACCCACATCGCTTACAAATACAATTTTCCCGTTATTCGGAAGTTTAACTTTCGTAAGACCACTGACAGTAGAGAAATTTATACACACACCATTCGCATCATAAACAGCAAAGGAACCTTTAGGTGGTAGCCCTACTGTCATCAACTTGCCTGATGCTGTCTCAGGTACTTCATACCATCTCGCATATCCATCTGCTTGAATGGTTACCAATGATTGCGGGCCGGCATAGATAGGTTTAATGGCATCCTGCGTTATAAATAATTGGTTTCCAATCTTGAGATACTCCACGCCCTCTTTATTTTCAAAAACAATATCCGCAAGATCGCGCCCACCTAAAGTTGGAATTTGCACGGTCATTTCAGCTTTATTCGGCCCAGTTATTTTATTTGAGCCCATATAGCCCGGTGCATCAGGGAACATAGCAATTCCAGCTACTGGCATACTCATGTAAAATTGTGAGCTATACTTCTCGCTGACATCAAAATACAATTTCCCTTGACGCTGCTGCCAAGCTGACAAGACCTCATTGGATAAAGCGTTTGCCTCTAGCTTTTCAGCTGAATATTGAGAAAGAGCAGTCTCACCAAGCCCTGGAATGACCCCATACCCTTGAATCCAAAGGTAGACACGTCCATTGCTTTCCTTCACAAAGCTGACTTTATTAGTACCCGTTGCATCTAAGAATTCACCGTTTGTATTATACGAAAATTTCTGACCTGGAAATGTAGGTGCCATAATCGAAGATACACTCAATTCCCCAGCTTTACTAATCTCTATCTTCATCAGTTGTGTAGAATCCGCATAGACACCAGCATAATCCAGCAATTCCTGCGGCATAACCTCTTTGTTCGAAGCTTTAAATGTAGGTGTAGGTTTTAATTCCTTGATAACTCCCTTTTCTTGTAGCGCACTGAGCAATATTTCGTTAGCAAGCATCTGATCGGTTGTGCTATCCCCACCAGAAGATACCACAGCTGCTGCCATCTGCTGATCAGGCAATACAACAAGTGAAGTATGATACAGAGTTGTATCCCCACCCTTTGTCAGAGCTTTGATCTCGTACTGATTGAATGGATATAAATTTACACTGTCCCAGCCCAATCCATACGCAAACGAATTATCTTTTCCTTTTGGCCACATTCCACGCTTGTACTCCTCTTGCTCCATCGCTTTTACTGATTTTTCTGATAGAAGTTCTTTCGATCCTCCAGTGAAAATAGTTGCAAATCGCACCAAATCTTCAGCCGTAGAATAGATGCCCCCTGTTCCAATCACGTTAATCGTCTCTTGGGGTAAAGCGGCAGGGTAGGTAGCATTGTATACACTTGCCAGCTGTCTAGAATCCACAGAATCTACTGGCGTTTTCGTATGCCCAAGCCCTAAAGGACCTATAAAATTCTGATGGATGAATGTAGTGAAGTCCATTCCACTAACTTTCTCAACAATCAACTCCGCCAGCGTAAATCCATCATTACAATATACTGAGTAGGCTCCTGGATCTGCCTTTAGGCGTTGAGTTGTCAAAGTCGCTAGCAAATTATCTTTGGCGATAGAATCAGAATCATTGAATAAGAAAGAGTTTGATAAGTTCGAACCCCCAAGACCTGATGAATGATTCAGCAGCATTCGTACGGTGATTTGCTTATAGCGTGAATCTTCCATTGTAAAATTATTCAGATACGATACGACAGGTGCATCCAAATCTACCTTTCCTTGATCAACGAGCTTCATAATAGAAGCGGTCGTATACATTTTACTCGTCGAGCCAATTCCATACATCGTTGTAGTGCTTGGTGCTGTCTTGCTCTCCACATGGCTGTATCCAGCTGTGCCGCTCATAACGATATTATCGCCATCGATAAGAGCATATTGGAGACTTGTCGTTCCTATCTTTTCCGTTAAGAATGCTGCCTTCTCTGCTGCGACCTTCTGAGTGTTCACATATGTTTGCGTTTTGCTACTATCCGCTGCTAATGCATTCGTTGGAAGATAAACTACTAAAAGTAAAGATACCATCAACAGGGATATTATTTTCTTCTTCATACATTCCCTCCCGCTATGAATTTTCCATTCCTTTAAAGGGTAAATTATCCATATGAGAATGTAAAGGACGTTTATATCATTATCTAATCCATTAATTCTACTTTGTCTCCAATTCTGATTTCCCCTGTCTTAACTACAGAAGCGTACACTCCGAAGTGTAGTTCAAATTCTTGGTTTAGTTTTTTCAATAATTTAGGGTCTCTTTCCTGACTATCCGGGTCCATCGTGATAACCATACATCTCTCACAAAAACTATCTACCTGTAGCTGAACATCTCCTATGGAGAGCTGCCGCCCGATCCAATCCCCTTCGAAAAGAGATTCATCGCTTAGAGCTATAACAAAGTTCCCACGAAACCGGCGCTGATCTAAGGAATGTCCCCACGCAGCCTCTAGCTTCTTCAAACTAGCATCCGTAATGAGTAAAATACTGGCGCCATCCACCGATAACAATTGCGGGTGCTCTGGCTGTGGATGTGAAGCTTTTATACTAGACATGGTAATTCGCGTTTTAGTTTGGCTTTGGATTTCTTCCAATAAATGCTCATCCCACCCAAAGGTTCGTCCATCCGAAGCCCTTACATGAATTTCTCCATTGATAAATTGCGCTTGGTAGGTAAGCATTTTAGGATTATTTCTAGCCGTAAAATACCGCCACCAGCCCTCTTTTGACTCATCATAAAAGGCACAGAAGCGATCACCTAACATTCCATACGGTTCTATTACACAGGTTTCCAATCGTTCACCTGCAAATGACTTGACTGGATAGCGATTAATTTCTCTGATTTCACCAACGATTGATTCCACGGCACAACGCCTCCACTTTCTAAAAATACAACATATCCTTTAATTCTAACTGAAATCGTTTGACTCTTGCACCCTTATTTTCACAACAACACATAGCTATTTCGAACGATTCTCGATCACATAAAAATTTATATATTTTATTTGATTATATGTTTTATACTATGACTATTACATATAGTGGAAAGAATATGAGAGGTGAATAGCAGTGCGGTCCAATGAATTCCAAAGTTTTGATTTTGCTTTTACACATGCTGTAATTGGAATGGCTCTAGTTTCGTTAGATGGAACGTTCCTAAAATGGAATTCAGCCCTAAGTACCCTATTGGGATATGATCATAACGAGTTAATAACACCTTCACCATCCGTCCGAACCCTTCTAAGTCAGATCCATGAAATTGCTGAGCTTGGAAGGTCTCTTTCCTCTATGAACATCCATCCGCATCGATTCCAACAGGCCTACTACCTACCAACCGGACAGCTGTTATCAATAGAGATCTCCATATCTATCGTTTCGGGAGCTAATGGTGCACCCCTATATTATTTTACTCAATTTGAGAACAAGACCTTGATCAGGCATATAGAAACTCAGCTACAAGAAGCGGAAAGCAGTCTACTAGAAAAAGATAAATCATTCCTGCAACTCCTGGAGGGATTACCTCTGACCGTTGTTATTACAGCAAAAGGGATTATTCAGTATGTGAATTCAGCGGGCTTACAGTTAATCCATGCGGAGAGCCTGAATCAATTGGTGGGTACATCCACTACTAATATTGTAGACCTTACCAACCATGCAATCCTCCAAGAACGAAGGGAAAGGTATTACAGTGGTGACACGATTGGCTCTGTTTGCTACTTAATTAATTGCTTAAACGGTCAGCAGAAATTTGTGGATGGATTCACATTACCGATTATTTTCAATGGAAACATGGCATTTATCGGAATTTTTAAAGATGTCTCTCAGCAAATGCTGGAAGAAGAACGGCTAATCCAATCCGAGAAATTATCTACTGCAGGGCAATTAGCTGCTGGAATCGCGCATGAAATCAGAAATCCGCTTACCGCCATTAACGGCTTCATGAAGCTGCTTCGCTCTTCCGAGCGCATGAATGATAAATATTTTTTCATTATTGAGTCAGAATTGAAACGCATCGAATTTATCGTTAACGAGCTGCTGGTCTTATCCAAGCCACAAACGACGCATATCAGTAAACCAGTGGATTTATTATCTTTACTAGAACAAGTCACCACACTAATGAATGGACAAGCTGCACTGAAAAACCTTCAGATCCTCCCTGTCTGTACAGATCACTCCATTTGGATCCATGGTGAGGCTTATCAGCTGAAACAGGTATTTATTAATTTACTCAAAAATGCGATGGAAGCAATGAATAGTGGAGGAAACATATATATTCATGTGCTTACAAATGAAAGTGAAGCCCGAATCAGCGTGCAAGATGAAGGTTGCGGGATGACAGAGGAACAGATTAAAGCACTTGGTAAACCATTTTATACGACAAAAGAAACAGGAACAGGCCTTGGATTTATGATCACGCAGAATATTGTACATAATCATGGCGGAGCGATCAGTGTAGAAAGTGTTCCTGAGCAAGGCACTACATTTACGGTAACCATTCCAAAAATTTTAGAGCCAGAGGAAGCTGCGGTATAGCATATGAAGTGCCGCAATGAATGATCCTCATTCATACTAGTATCCATACCTTCGTAGTGAGGTTCCGCTTAACGGACCATATTGCACTTATTCCCTAATAACAAGCCCATTCCCGGGTAATTTGGGGAGAATAACGGTGCTGGCTCGTTTACCTTACCGGCGGCACATTGTATTCGGTTTTTCGCATACATTCTGCTCGTTTACGTTACGGCGGCACATTGTATTCGGTTTTTCGCATACATTCTGCTCGTTTACGTTACGGCGGCACATTGTATTCGGTTTTTCGCATACATTTGGCTCGTTAACGATACTGTCGGCACATTGTATTCGGTTTTCCGCATACATTCGGCTCGTTTACGTTACCGGCGGCACATTGTATTCGGTTTTTCGCATACATTTCTCCGCAGTCTCGAAATTTTATTAATTCTATTATAGTAAGCATATACGCCTTCGGCGTCCTTTAAGGCCGGTAAGCGTTATAAGCGAGAAAGATAAGGATAATGTATAACGAAAAAGAAGCTCCAGCAGTGGTCATAGCCCCGTCAAGTAGACAGTAAAAAAGAAGCCTTTTAAGCGGCGATCTGGTTCCGGTACTCTTCCGGAGACAGGTCGCCGAGTTTTTTCTGGAAGCGTTCCTTGTTGTAGTAAAGGATGTACTCCTTAACCAAATGTTCAGCATCTTCAAGATTCTTGGGTTTCTCCAAATACAATTTTTCGGTCTTAAGGTGAGAGAAGAATGACTCTATACAAGCATTGTCGTAGCAATTCCCCCGCCGGGAGTGGCTACCGACCAAACCCTTGTCCTCTAAAATCTGGGCATACGTCCGAGTAGTGTACTGAAAGCCCTGGTCAGAGTGCAGGAGAGCCTTTGAGTCTTGGAGAGATTTCACAGTATCTACCACTAGCTTCAAGTCATTACGGACAGAGATTCTCCAAGCCACAACCTCGTTGTTGTACAGATCCATCACTACAGATAAGTAGACAAATTCGTGGCCTGTACGGATATAGGTAATATCCGTGACTAACTTTTACTGAAGAGCGTGGGCTGTGAATTCCTGGTTGAGTACGTTTGGAAATAAGACAGAAGGCTTACGCCCGGCAAACGGGCGTTTCTTGCGAATCACTGATTGGATGCCTAGCTCTCTCATCAACCTGCGAACTTTCTTATGGTTTACGGGAAATCCCTCTTTTCGAAGCGCTGTACGCATTCGCTTATAGCCATAGGCAGGACGTAACCGATGAATGGCTAAGATATGTTCCTTAAGGTTCGTATCCTTCTCTTGGCGTGCTTCCCGCAGGTCAGAGGTCTTTTTCCATTTGTAGTATGCAGCCCGGGACAATTCAGCCAGTTTGCACAGCCAAACAATCGGGTATCGCTCGCTCATTTCTTGAATGGATTGGCACCGGGTATTTGTATCCAACTTCCCTCCCCATGTAGATTGGGATTGAGCTTTTTTAAGTATTCGACCTGTGCCTTCAAATACGCGATTTCTTCGTCTTTACTGTCAAAATGTTTCCTTCCACCTTTTCCACGTCGGTCCTCAAAGGTCTCCCCACTTTTAAATTTACGTATCCACCTCACCAACTGAGCATCGCTCTTGATGTCGAGTTTTTCTAGAATTTGTGAATAGCTCATATGCTCCTCTAAGTGAAGTCGAACCGCCTCGTTCTTCAATTCTTCTGAATACTTCGTAAACGTCTGCCCCTTTTTAGCCATGAAAAATCCCCTCCGGTCGACTGTGTTAAACACATGATACCATGTGCTCTTTTTTCACTGTCAACCATGAGGGGATAATACCAGCAGCATTATGCTACTAGAGCTTCTTTCATTATGGATACAAGGGGTCAAAAAAGTGAAACAGGAATGAGCTTTCTTCCTCCCTTGACTAGGGTGGATTCTAACATATCCCCTTTAACGCCTCCGAAATAGAGCTGCCAGTACACACCAAAGCGAACGCTAACGTCATTCTTCACTAGCTCCGGTGGTGTTACAATCAGCCACTGAAATTTTAGAGCCTTAGAAATTTCAAATACGGGATCAAGCACGTTATTAGAAACCATTTCTCCAAAAGGATTGTCATATAAAAAGACCGTCCACCCTTTGTTCTCACGATTCACACGTTTATGTGTCATGATCATCATTGCTACCAGCAGCTGTACAGATTGGCGCTGTCCACCACTGCCGACAGCCTCATCCAGCGCACCCCGATTGATGATTTCCCAGTCGGAATAATGGTAGTCTTCCGGAGCGGCGTAGAGGAAGTAATTTTCCGTTACTGGTTTATATACCTGAAGAATCGGGAAGCGATTCTGAAGCGCCGCATAGACGATTCGTCCGTCATTAATAACCTCTTTGATTATAAGTGTTGGCACTTGTTCAATCTTTGGATATTTTGAGAGCAATTCATGGATACAACGATTGAAATAGTCGCTGACCATCGGCTCTACCTCATCGCTTGATCTCGGTATATTGATATTCTTATAATTCAGGCGTACTAGCGGGAAGGCATAATTATTCTCATTATGAATAATCATCCGACGTTCCATTCGCTTCATAATATCAATGATTTGTACTACACGATAAGAAGCACGGGCTACCCACATCTTGCGGGACAGATCCATATCCTCCTTATCGCTTTGAATGCTCTCAATCTGATCGCGTGAACTACGTAACATCGAATCTAGAACTTGCTGAGCAATAGCGAAGTTATCCCAATGAACCGTATTTAATCGATCTAGAATCTTGGTCTCCAGTTCAGAATTCCGTTCGTTTTTGGCAAGTTTTCCGGTTAATGAATTTTTCTCTTCCTTCACCTTTCTGGAAACCTCGTCCCGTCTAACTCGGCTATCCTTAATACGAAGAAGCCAGTCAGCAACCAGTGACTCACAGCCTTCTCTTACGCTCAGCATTAATTCTTCTGGCACAGTCCGTAGATTGACCCGATCCTCAATATGCGCATTCATGATCTTGATTTGATTGGATAACGTCTGAATAAACGCATCCATTCGTTCCAAAGATCGTTTACACTGGTTAAGCATGAGCTCATTCTCTTGGAAACGCTCCTGAATGTCCGCCTCTTTTTGCTCGAGTTGCTCATTCCAAATTTCCACGGCACGCTCATGTTTCTCTTTGATTCCTTTTTCTACCTTACGCAATTCCTTCTGCAAATTCTCCAATTCGGTCTGGCAACGGATGAAAGAATCGTGAACCATCTGATAGTCTTCTTCCAGTGAAGCAGTTTCCGACTTTTGACGGTTTCTTGCAGCCATAATGGATTCAGTAGATTCAGCAGGCTCTGTTACCTTCCGCCAATTCTCATCCACTTGATTCAGGCTGGCTTCAAGCTCCGTTAGATTTTCGCTCGCCGCTTTAATCTGGGCGGCTCTTGTTCGAATTTCAAGCTCATTCTCCGTCAGCGATTGCTGCAGACTTTCAACGGTACTGAGCTGTTGCAACAGAAGGTTCTGCTCTACGGGATCTATTGATGTGGGTTCCATATCATCCGAAAGCTGATGATATGTCGGAAATACAATTTCAGGGAACCAATGCTGCAGTCTAGGGAACAGAGCATACTTGGCATCACCCATCCATTTCTCACGCTCTCCGCCAAGGCTTACCATTTGCGCTTCAAGATGCTCGAGTTGCTGGTCCTTACTCGCAAGCTCTTTGCTCACTAGACTCTTACGATCTGTATACTTTTTCTTCTCCTTTTGATCCTGCTCATGTTTCTTCGAACGTTCAATCCAACCTTGCAACGCTGCTGCTCTCTGCTCATGCTCTGCACTAAGCGCTTTATTCTCGATAAGTTCCCGACCGATCCGAGCAAGCGTGCTATCGTTCTCATTAATCTCGTTGCTCAGACTGATAATGCTCTGCTGAAGTTCACTCTGCAGTTTCATAAGGGTATTGCGTTTGGCTGTAATCGTCACAGTGTTCTCTGTTTGATATAACCGCTCATATTCCTGACGCACAGATTTCAACTTCGATAAATAAGCCTCCGCGTCCTGAAGCACTTGTTCTTGCTCCTTAAGCTTTGCCTGAATACCGCTCTTAAAGTTTAAGAACCGATCTGGCTCCAGTACCATTTGTGGGCCTTGGTTAGCTAGAAGCTTAAAAGATACTGGATCTGAAGCTACCATCTCTTCACGGATAAAGATTGGCACCGCTGATTTCAGCAGCGTGTCCTTCAGCAAATCCGGTTTGATTTTATCAGCTTCGCGCCGGGTAACAATCAGACTATAAGGAAGGAGTGGATGGCGCTCTAGTTCTTCCTCACGTTCAAGGTATGGACGATCATTTAAATAGGAACTGCCCGGTGTGGATTGAATCTTGAGCGAATCGAGTGTATCCTTGACCGCGAGAATATCTGAATTCGGCAGCCAGTAGGATTGATTCTGAAGTTCCACGTCCATAAGCTGATTGTAGTACTCTCGTCTGGAACGTTTTGTTTGCTGCTCCACTTCATCCATTTTTCGGATAAATCGTAGTTGAATCGTATCCTGCTCTTCAAAAAGGCCAGTAGCTCCCAAACGATTATGTTCATCAAACATTTCCAGTAGAACAACAATCTGTGACCATAATTGTGATTCTTTATAGGTCTGCGAATCAAGCAGTGCCCCGAGCTCGTCTACCTCTCGTTCATAAGAGCGATGCTTCTCGCTGAGTTCTGCGTGATTCTTATGCAGTGCCAGCTTTCGGTTCTCTGCCTCTTTATGCTGTTCGTCTAGCACTTCCATATCCAGAAGTATCGTTTTGGCAGCTGAAATCGTACGTTGAAGCGCCGCCACCGGAGCATGTGCAGCGTCCTGACCATGCTGAGCTGCGAATGTTCCGAGTTCTTCTGTATATTGACGGATAGATAGCGTCAATTCATTAATCTGGATATCCAGGCCTGCTAACTCCAACAGGAAGCTCTCCCGCTCCTTGCGCAGACCTTTTTCTTCAGTCGTCAGTGCTCGCTCAGCGTTTCCAAATCCTCTGATCGTTTGTTGCCAGAGGCTTGACACCACATCCCATTGTTTACGAAGCTTTTCTTTAGCCGTCTGAATGACCTCTTGACGTTCTTTCATCTCCAGAGATCCTTCGATCGCTTGAATTTCTTTCTGCCATTGCTCAATTTGTCGTGTGTGGAGCATACGTTTAGCTAAGAAATGAGCCACTTCAAGCTTTTTCTCCTGAGTCTTGGAATCGTCCAGCCGTCCACGTGCACGTCTCTGATCATCACTAAGCTTTTTGAACTCTTCCTGTTTCAGTTCCATTTCTTCCTTACTGCGCAAATACTTTAGATTGTCCGTCTCAAATCGCAATTGCTTCGCATCCTGATAACGACCAGCCAGTTCATTACCAACCTTACTTCGCTCTTCTTCCGCATTTCTCTGTTCTTCATGAATAACCGTATAGATCTGACGCCCACGAAGTTCAGTTTCTTGAACAACACTCTCTGCCTCTACTCCTAGCTTCACCAGCTCGTATAAAGGTGCAGCCATGCCAAGAAACTCTGTATAGACCTGTTCCCGCTGTTCAAGCATCGGTAGACGTTGAGCTACTGTCGCCGTGTCAATAAACATCCGCTGCAGCGTATTGTCTTCTTCTTTGGGTCCCTCATTTAGACTGGAGCCAATCTCAGGGATAATTAGCTTTTCGAATAAGTTATGGTTGGTAAAGGCGTCATTCTTTTTAAAATAACCTTTAATACCACCCTCTTCCCCATTGATCCGCCGCATATTGCGCCACTCGGCGATATGGATATCCCGGGTAGCCAGGAAATCATAATATCTTTTTAAATCCGAGCTATGGCTACCGAAAGGTACAATTTCTCCCCGCCGATCTCGTATAAATTGCTGGATCGTTTCAAAACTCGTAGGTTCAGCAGTCTCTTCATCGAAGAGTGGCAACGTCGAAAGGGTGAGTTCAGACGCATCGCCATAATCGGTAAGTGCGTATAGAAGGTAATCCACTTTAATATCCTGCTGATCCAGTGAGTTATGTGCCGTCATAGCAATACCAGTCGTCATATATTCATTACGCTCATTGTTGTCCAGATGCCATTCGATAGCTACATGAAAGGTATAAGGTTTAAGTTGTTTTTTATGATTATGAAAAAATGCTTCCACCTGGTTCTCACTGTCTTTTCCCCATGGTGTTTTAGGCATTAATAACTGAAATATGGATTGCAGCAGTACGCCCTTCCCGCCACCATTCATAAGCGTAATAAGCGTATTGCTTGGCCCCTCTTCGTTACAGAGGTCCAGAATCATATCATCATATTTCTTGAGCATTTTCTCATATTTAAGTCCTGTAATCCGTATGCGTTCAATCCGCGGCATTAATAGCACCGTCTTTCTCAGCTAAAGTTCGTCCGATGAGTTTCTTCAATTCCTGATACCGGTCAACATCATGATATAAATACCGCATTCTCTCATAAAGCTCTTCCCGTGGGAATATCCGCTTCTCTGACTCCGAGATGAACACGAGCTTCTCCTCTTCCAGGAGCTTCATGCCTTCATGAATCAGCCCAATTCGTGAGCCTGCGCCTCTTGTCAGAAGATCGCTCTCTTCCTGACTCTTAGTTTGCATATAGAGGTTAGTCCACACCTTCGACATCGCTTGGATATCCAAGCGCCACTGCTGACTAAACCGGCCTTCATCATCCATCTGCATCCATGCTTGGAAAAGTGAAGACACCTGATCGGATATCTGTATATAGGACATACTGTCCTGCCCGGACTTAAAGTGAGTCTCGTCCTGATCCATCTCGGCCAGAAACACAAGGATGATGATATTAATGATATGTAAATGAGTTTTGCGTTCAATTCGTGAGTATTTATTCTTCAACTGGGTAAAGTTGGTGGCGAACACTGACCCGAGTGGATTGACCAACAAATGGAGACGGTGTCCCGAATTCATCACTCGGCAGCCTGCCTCCTTGGCAACATATTGAAGCGCATCATATGTTCCTGCATCCTGCAGGCATTCCGCTGCCGCAGGATCATCGAGAGGGATTACTTTTTTACGAAGTAATTCAAAAAATAGCCGTGAAGCTTGCTGTACCTGTTCTAGTGTATAACTCATGCTAGTAACCTCTCACCTCTCCACGATCGTAATAGTATATGGGCTCATGTCTAGACCAGACCAGCGTACCCTTAGGGCTGATTCTTGCGCAATGCTCGTCCGCAACAGCTTGCCGTGCAAGCTCTCCAGTTGAGGATCATCCGCTAGTACGTACCTGATTAGCAGCTGGCATTCATCAGATCCGTTGCTGTTCTCCGGAGCCTGTTCCTGTACTACAATCTCTGAATGAAAAAACTGCACCCACAGATCGACAGCATCTGGTGTGCGTGCCCATCTTGTTAATTCCTCCTCGGTAAAAGCTTCTGTAGTAAACGTAAAGCTCCCTCGCTGGGCTAGTGCACTGAACACAGGCTTCCACAGTTCAACGACTTCCGTCCATGGAATACCTTTAGGAATATATTGAGCATTCTCAGCATAGTGCTCATCTTCAAGTTCATCTATTACTATATCCGGGATAAAACCAACCTCTTGTTCCTCCCAAGCCCAAGGAAGTGGATAGACAAAATCCTGATTCGGAGCAAACAATCCGCCGAGCAGCAGTTCAAAGCTGTCACCGCTTGGCAGACCCTCTTCTTTAACCCATTCCTCCCATACATGCGTACGAAAATTAAAGCCGGCGGCTCCCCAGAATAGTTCAGGGAAGTTCAATCTTAAGTTGGTCTCCACCTCGAAAATATTCAAGACTATCTCAGCCAGCTCATCGTGTACACGCCTTGAGAGCTCGACTCGTTCAGAAAGAATACGGATCTCATTAAAGTCGATCACATCTTTCTCGTCATTGGCTAGCCGGGCCAGAGAACGATGAATATTATCAAAATGCTTGCGTTCTTCATCGAATTGCTGATGAATTTCTTCAAGTCTCTGATGCCGGGCCACTCCGAATTCACTAAAA
This sequence comes from Paenibacillus sp. FSL R5-0914, assembly GCF_038004525.1. Classification (NCBI taxonomy): domain Bacteria; kingdom Bacillati; phylum Bacillota; class Bacilli; order Caryophanales; family Paenibacillaceae; genus Paenibacillus; species Paenibacillus sp. FSL R5-0914. The sequence continues at coordinate 3,286,270 of NZ_JBBORH010000001.1, read as the reverse complement.
ATATGCTTCGGGTTACGGCGCAATGCATTCCGGTATTCCTGCTGCTCATGAGTCATCTTCCTAACCCGGGAGATAAGCTCATTCACATCCTGAAGCGCCCGAGTTACACGTCCATGCTTAATATGCATCTGAATCTCGAGCAGCTTGATGCTGATCTGGAACTCTTCAATAATCTCATGACTCATAAAAATAAGCTCCATGGCATATTCGGAGAGACGATAGATTGTTCTGCCGCTCTCTTCCCAGCTACTGCGGGTCGCATCCTCATCCACCATGAAATACTTATATTTCTGCACAGACATTTGCCGAGCCGCATCATCATAATAATAGGATTCGAAATCCCCACCATTTCCGCTCCAGAGCAGGCCATCTACTAAACGTTCTACGGATTCGGTAGTCCCGAGATTCGCAATATTGAACCGTTCCAATGCAGTCCAAGTCAACGCTATTATATCTTCCTTGGATCTTCTCTCATTGGATTCTAGCTCCAAATAATAGACTTGCAACAAGATGCTTAAAGATATCATTTCTTTGTACGGTTGGATTTCGCCAAGGTTCATCCCAGCCCCCAGATTCCATAGGGGATTCAATCGTTTATTTCGTTCGCCAAAATCCGACCAATTCATCTTTCTGCCATCCTCACCAAATAAAAATAAAACCCGTATACATCCGTATAGGGTTCTGAAGTACGCGAATATATGTTTCTATTATATCAATTCATCGAAGGTTATGCTATTTATTGTTAAACAAAATAATAGATTCTATCCACGCATTTCTACTCTGCAGAATCTAGAGTACATGCCATGCAATACTGCTCTAATGTACTGTTGGGTAAGGGGATAACCTTAACTGTGCGGAACTGAAAATGCTCATAGATAGGTAGATTGCTTGGCGTCTGTGTCTCTAACGTGCATAATGCATTCTTCTCGCGGCACTCGGCGAGCAGCGGCATCATAATTTTTGATACATATCCTTGCCCACGGTAACGTTCTTGCACTACAAGCATATCCAAATGCATATACTTCTGATCTCCAAACATCGATAACCATAAGGAGCTCATACTGTTCAAAGTGGCTAACCCTCGAATAAATCCTCGCACACCAATGATTCGGCAAATCGGTAAACACTTGAGAACCGCAAGCCCAATTTGTTTCATATAGTTGACGTTCGAAATCAATGTCCCGCTCTGACGCTCCGAATGGAACACCAAGGCGACAGCTTCATAATTTGTTGACGTCGTTAGTAAATCCGAATAAGGATACAACATCTCAATATAACGATGAAAAAAAATGTTTAAAACGCGGAGTCTGGTTGTTTCATCAGGCAAAATATGCTGATACAATGGATCATCCTTTGCGAAGGCTTCTGCCAGAACGCTGGCGGCTTTCGGAATGCCCTGCCGATGAATTTTAATTAATGAACTACAAATAGTTCCACCTCATTTAGTTTACTTTCGCGATAGGCTCGGTTAGTGTACAAGCCATTCAAGAATATTATAACTGGTTCAGTCAAGTCCTCATTTAAGGGGATGAACTTAGATATGGCACGATGGTTCTATTGTCATTTCTTCATTGAATGAGATATGATTAAAAAGATTACAAAAATACTGGGAGGAAAAATGGAAGATATTATACTGTGGCTTAAATACTTGTTTCTAGGGTTTGTTCAAGGGGCAACTGAGCCAATCCCCGTTTCCTCGAGCGGCCATTTAATCATCGCGCAGAAATTGCTAGGCTTAAAACAGAATGGGCTATCATTTGAAATCCTAACAAATACGGCTTCTCTAATTGCGATTTGCTTTATTTTCCGCAAAGATATCGGAAGATTGATCACTGGATTCGTTCAATTTATTCTGACCCGCAAAGAGGAATATAAGTCAGATTTTATGTTCTCTTTGTACATTATCATTGGCACCATGCCTGCGGTTATCGTAGCCTTGTTCTTTAAGGACCAAATTGAGGAGATCTTCTCGTCAGTACACACCGTGTCCATCGCCTTGCTGGTAACCGGGGTTGCTTTATGGTTAATTCGTAATCTTCGCGGTCGTAAACAAGATGGGGATTTAAAAGCGAAGGATGCAGTCATAGTCGGACTTGCCCAAGCTGTAGCTCTTATTCCTGGAATAAGTCGCTCAGGCGCAACGGTCATCTCTTCCATTGCTGTGGGAATGAAGCAAGAAACTGCTTTACGCTTTTCTTTTATGCTGTATATTCCAATCAGTCTGGGCGGACTTGTTATGGGGGCATCTGATATTGCCAGTGACCCGAACCGAGCGCAACTAGCAATTCCATACTTAATTGCATTTATCACTACACTAATCGTTACGTATTTTTCTATGCGCTGGTTTATGGGGATTATGGCTAAAGGTAATTTGAAGTACTTCTCTTATTACTGCTTCTTGGCTGGGATACTACTCCTTATCTTCATGTAAGTACATGATTTCAAACAAAAGCCCTCATGACAATCTCTGGGATTACAGAGAGCATGAGGGCTTTTCATCCTATTTTAACAGGGATATTACTTCAACACTCGACCGAATCTTGCCGATCCTAGGGAAAATGGTTTTACACACATAGTCATGCTCTACTTTCGTAGAAGCAGTCATTGCATCTTCCACAAAAACTTGGTTGTAACCAAGCTGATAAGCTTCTCTAGCTGTCGTATCCACACCTATGGATGTAGAAATACCACACAAGACAATTGTATCTATACCACGACGCCGTAGCTGTAAATCAAGATCCGTTCCGAAGAATGCCCCCCACTGACGTTTAGATATCACATGTGCGTTTTTGAAGTCAGATAATTCAGGTACCAAGGTATCCCAACCTTCTGGAATGGCTCCTGCATTCATGTTCAGATCTGTTTGAGGTCTTAACATATCCTGTCCATCTAACGAGGATACTCTTACAAGTACCACAAATGCCCCCTTTTCCGTGAAGGCTTGAACTAAACTGCTGCCCTTCTGAACCACCTGCTCACCTGTATGTGGAGCCTTATTCGGCATGTTAACAATTCCATTTTGCAAGTCGATTACAACCAGCGCCGTTTTCTTTGCATCAATACATTCAGTTTCTGATCTCTTTAAGTCTTCCATTGTCTTCTCTCCCATTTTAGCTTAGTTTTTTATATACTTTAAAATAAACCCAGCCTGCATTTATCAATAGCAAAACACTCGTAATAAAGAATACATCTCGGATCCCAAACCAGGCTGCCACTTGCCCACCTAGAACCGAACCCGCAAATGTGCCAAGATAACCTGCCGACATGTTAAATCCAAACACTCTGCCTGTAAGCGCATCTGGTGTTATTTTCTTAACGAGGATATTCACAGAAGGTATTAACCCACCTGCCGCTAATCCTAGTAGAAAACGCAGACCCATTAACTGCCAAGGATTCTGAACAAACGCTTGTGGGATAAACAGAAGTCCTGCCGCTATAAGCGCAACTAGTATAACTTTTTGAGCACCTATTCGGTCAGACAACTTGCCAAGCCTTGGTGCAGCAATAATGTTAGCCAGCCCTGAAGCTGAGAAGGTCATCCCTGCAAGCAGAGCCACATGACTAGCACTCTTGGAGAGCTGAGTAACATATACCGTAATAATTGGTTCTACAGAGTATAAAGCAACAGTTAGAATAAAGAAGGTTACAAACAAGGTTAGCGTTAGGCTTTTCTCTGGAACACTGCTCCAGACCTCCTTGATACTTAGCGTCTTTTTATCTTCACGATGAAAAGATTCCTTCACGAACAAAGCCGTTGTAATGAAGGCAACCAACATCAGTCCACCCGTAACAAAAAATGAACTTTGTAAACCCATGCTTTCTGCAATGAAACCACCAATCGTTGGGCCAAGCAAGGCTCCAGCAATACTGGCTGTTGAAAGGGTTCCTAAAGCATATCCTGCATGTTCCTTATCCGTCTGAGTTGCGATTAATGTAGTACAAGCTGTACTATAACCCGTTATTGTGCCCTGTAATAATCTTAGTGCAATTAATACATACACATTAGGTGCAAAACCCATACAGCTGATCACAATCGCCATCCCAAGACTTGCCCGCAAAAGCATTGGTTTCCGTCCGAACCTGTCTGCCGCCAGTCCCCAAATGGGTGAAAATATGGCTGAAACGATAAAGGTAATCCCAAAAGCAATGCCAGAAAACTGAGCAACGGAATCGGCATTATCCACGCCAAGATGCTTAATGTAAAGTGGCAATACTGGCGCAATCTGGCTCATACCTACACCCGTTACAAACATACCAAACCAGCAAACGATCAAATTCCTTTTCCACATGGACATAAAAAAAGCCTTCTTTCTGCTAACAATAACAACCTCATATTAACAGTCAGATTGGCTCTATACCATGCATTATTCTAAACTCCATGGACATTTTTGCTCTGAAATTCCGAAGGGCTGATGCCTATCATTCTTTTAAAAATTCTGCTGAAATAAAATTCATCCGTAAATCCAAGGGTTTGCGCAACCGCTTTGATTTTTATGTCCCCTTCAAGAATCAGCTCTTTCGCTTTATCAATTTTCATTTTATTAAAAAACTCAATGATCGAATAACCTGTAATCTCTTTGAATGCTCTCGATAAATAAGCAGGTGAAAGCTGTACCAAATCTGACAATTCGCTCAAGCTAACTTTCTCATTGATCTTTTGATGCATATAATTAATAATTTTTTCCACCTTTAATGAAGTGGAGTAATTTTGACTTTGTTTTTGTGTATTTTGAGCAATTGCAATGATAAGCTGCTGTAACAAAGTCTTCGCTACAAATTCATACCCTGGCAGCTTAGTATTCCAGCTCTGAATCATTTGTCCGAAGATATCTTCCACTTGATAATAATCCTTCAATTCGGATACAGCTTGCAAATGGAGTGAATCCACATCACCACTAATTCCCCAGTTCTCCTCGTTCACGCTCACCTTCGCATAGTTGAAATGAACGGACAGAAAGCATAAGGGATCTTCAGCATCTATCTCTATTGAATGCTTAACATCTGGAGAAATATAGAATAACATACCAGCTTTAAACGAATGTCGTTTTCGCTCCATCATAAAACTGCCCTTCCCTCCAGTCACTAAGAGAAGTTCATGATGCTGAAGGGTTCTAACGAGCTTGCTCCAATTTCTCTTGGGGTCGTTGAAGTATCTATAATTACAATATAGTATGTGGAAAAATAGATTATTTATATTCATAAAAGACCTGTCCAAATGTCCACCGAACGTTCGATCGGATCGTATTCTACATCATATCCGAACGTTTCGGATATAAATCGGAGAGGAACATAGGTCGCGTAACCGTATAGATGAGGTGGGCTATTCATCTGCACAGCTTGTCCATTAATGTAGGCTGTATGATCGTCGATGGTCATCTTCAGAGAAAGTCCATTTTTTTCAGCGGTAATCGTGCGAGTTGCCTTGTTCCATTCTACCCTGGCTCCAAATAACTCAAAGAGATAACGCATGGGCACTTCTGAAATGCCATTCACAATGTTTAGCGGCGGTGCTGATAGAAGTGGCATATCATCAATGTTCAACTGATACAGGAATGGGCTTGTCTTAAAGGTCCATTTTTTCACTAGCGTTTTGCCACCAGATTGAAATGAAACCTCCGCGGTATACTCCCGATCCCCCCTCAACTGACGCTGCGCTGTTAGTACATACCCGTAACCAGAATTGAGTTTCTTCACACTAAGCGGGATACTAATGTGGCGGTTGCCTGCCTGTGTGCTTAGTTTAGCCTTTAGGTCTGCTACATCCCGTAGACTACTAAACACCGTAAGTGTTGTAGCTTCTCCTTGAATTAACTGCTGTGCATTCATTTTGTAAATGTTGCCTGCCCACACTCGCGTCATTCCATCATAAGGAAATACGCTCGCAGTCGCTGGTGTAATCATTACGCCTTCTGACTTCACAGCACCAACAATCACGGTAGACTTACCCACTCGTGCAATGCCAATAGAAGCAACTGCCGGGGTCAGCATCACTTCCCTGCGATCATGCATAACTGCTAGCTCGTTAATCTCTGAAGCCATATCAAATTCATCATAGGCCCGCTCTTTCATATATACGGTTTCCATAATCTCCGGTACTTCTCCGCTAAAACCCGAAGTTAACACTCTCTCTTTAGGCGTTTGTTGGGTAAAGAACTCACGACCTTTCACTTCTATAGATAAATCGCCTTCAGACTTTATCGTAAAATTAGCATTAGCGTAGCGAGCATGATTAATCGCCGCCTTAACGAGGGCAGGATCAAGTTTCACATCATCCAACCCCATTTGTTGCCGAATTTTATTAATCGAAGCTAGTGCTTTTAGTTGCTCCGCACTACTAGTTCCGTCAAACAATACTTTTGCGGCTTGTACCTTTGTGACATCAATCAATGGAGTGATTGCCATAAGCAGCAAGACGCCTATAAGTATCCATTTTTTACGCATAGTTCCCCTCCTCAAAATTCCATATCTTGTTAGACGACATTCTTCCAGAAAGGTTTCTGTAAAGCAGTTCAAAAACACAAGACAAACCACCCCATAAATGAACTTCACCTCAATGGTTAGACACACAATCAGAGGCGTATTTCATTATAGAGTGGCTTCTCTGTAATCTCTTATGGTTTCTGAATAAACAGTTGTGTCCAATAATGTTGATATTGACTTGTAGCAGTTCCCCCTACATAACCAACCCCAATATCCGTAAAGCGAGGATCCAAAATATTAGCTCTATGACCAGTACTGTTCATCCACGTTCTCATTACTGCTTCAGGTGTTGCTTGGCCCGCCGCGATATTTTCTCCATAAGCACGCCAAGCCACTCCAAATCGATCTAACATTTGAGATGGGGTGCCATAAGTTGGAGAGGTATGGCTAAAATAATTATTATCCCTCATATCTCTTGATTTCAAAACTGCAAGATCAGTAAGCTGCGTATTTAGAGTTAAGGCAGCAATTCCTCTACTCGTCCGTTCTTCGTTGACCAATCTAAATACTTGTAGTTCAAACGCATTAGCTTGTCTAATATGAATTCTTGACTTCCCTACTCTTTTCGTCGGTTTACTCGAAGTGCGTTTCAGCGTTGATCCTTTAGAAAGTGAACTCTTGACTCCTCTTATTGATGATATTCTTTTTCTCATAAATTCCCCTCCAGCAATGTATTTATAACAATATATTGTGGAAGAGGTCTTCACGCTTGTACTAAAATCTATAAATTTTTAATAGATCTACTATTCGTGAGCTAGTACCGAGGAATTATTAACTTGATTTTTCTTTAACTTGACTTGTATTAGTTACTTTATGTTAATATAAACAAATCATGAACGTTGATATATCATCTATATTTTGATTAGGAGAGATCACATGGATTCCAAAGACCCACTAGGATTAGTGATTCGAGATTTACACTTAGAAATAGCCAATTATTTAACGAAATTGCTTGCACCCGTTCGGCTTGCGCCTGAACAACATTTACTTATGGCTTTGTTGCTTGAGAAAGAAGGTCTATCTCAGAACGAGATTGCTAATAAACTTGGGAAGGATAAAGCCAGTGTTGCCCGAATGATCGCTAGCTTAGAGAACAAAGGGTACATTCATAAAGTAACAAGTATGCAAGACCGTCGTTCGGTAAATGTTTTTGTCACAGACGAAGGCAGGAAATTAGAGACTACAATCAATGAGGTGACAATCAAATTAAACGAAATTATAGCGACAGGATTCTCTCCTGCGGAGTACTCAGCGCTAACAACTTTGTTAACTCGTGTGCAGAATAATGTAAGTGAGGCATAAATGCATATCCTCCGCTCTATAGTTGACATATCATCTATTCTTCAAAAATAATACGAATCAATTCTGAAAAGAGGTTTATCCCTATCATGGAATCAACAGCAGCTGTTCAAGTTAAACGTCCCGCCCTAATGGCCTTCTCACTTATGCTAGGTGCATTCGTCGGGCTATTTAGTGAAACCGCCTTAAATATGGCTTTTACCAACTTAATGGATGAATTTTCAATCAACGCCTCAACGGTTCAATGGCTAACCACAGGATATTTACTTGTATTAGGTATCCTCGTTCCGATATCCGCCCTATTAATGCAATGGTTTACCACTAGACAATTATTCACAGCATCCTTGTTATTATCTATCATTGGTACTTTAATTGCTGCCCTCTCCCCCAATTTCACCTCCTTATTAATTGCGCGTTTAGTGCAAGCCTTGGGAACTGGTTTATTGCTGCCCCTAATGACGAACATTATTCTAATAATTTTCCCTGCACATAAACGTGGAACTGTCATGGGGATGATGGGACTTGTTATTATGTGTGCACCGGCCATCGGACCAACTTTGTCTGGTTTGATCGTGGATCATTTTGGCTGGGAGTTTATCTTTTGGACAAGTTTACCTTTATTATTATTTACATTTGGTTTCGGATTAACATTTATCAAAAATGTAGCCAAAATCTCTAAACCTAAAATAGATATTTTATCTATTCTACTTTCTACTTTCGGATTTGGTGGCATCGTATTTGGATTTAGCAACATCGCTGATCATGATTTAAGTGAAATCATTGTCTATCTGCCTCTTATCGTTGGTGTCATCAGCTTAATCCTGTTTGTATTAAGACAGTTTAAGTTGGAAACGCCGATGCTAAATTTACGAGTGTTTAAATATCCTATGTTTACAATAGGTCTGATAATGGTCTTTTTAGGAATGATGATCATCTTATCCTCTGCCATTTTATTACCGTTATATTTAAAAGGAGGTTTATTGTTATCAGCTACAGCTGCAGGAATTCTACTCCTTCCAGGCAGTGTGATTAACGGAGCTATGGCTCCAGTTACGGGTAGAATATTTGATAAATTCGGTCCGAAATTATTGCTGCCGCTTGGATTCTCCATCGCAACCATTGCAGGTTTTCTATTTACAAGCAATTCTACTGAAACCAGTAACCTGACCTTTATTTTAATACACTGCGCTATGTTTATCGGATTAGCTATGGTCATTATGCCCGCTCAAACCAATGGCTTAAATCAGTTACCCGTGAAATACTATCCGGATGGGGCTGCTGTTATGAACACACTTCAACAAATCGCAGGTGCTCTTGGTACAACGTTCGCTGTTACACTAATGTCTAGCGGACAAACACGATTCGCTAATACACATCCAACTGCTGCACAGCCTGAAATTTTAACCGCAGGAATTACACATGCATACTTATTTATCGCAACAATTGCAGTTATCGGATTAATTTTATCGTTATTTGTGAAGCGTATTAGAGTTTATTAATTTTAATCAAAAAAGACAGTGGACACGAGCTGTCCGCTGTCTAAATTTTAATCCATATATTTTTCATAAAATACTAAAGTTAATTTATTGTTTATTCGCTTTGTTTCTTCTGTTCGTTTATATCCTACCTTTTCATATAAATAACAGTTCCTCTGCTCTTGCTCAATACTATCCAGCTCCCATTTTTTCGCGTCATTATATCTCTGTTCAATGATTGCAAAAACCTGCTGAGCGATCCCCATCCCCTGGTATTCTGGCATAATAAATATGGGGCTGACACGGTAAGTATTGTTTTCCTTTTTAACGATTCGGACACCGCCCACAGCAATATCAGAAGTCTTAATTATATAATAATCTGTAAAAGACTGATTAATTCGGTTTATCATTTGTTCTACGGATTCATTGGCTGGGCTGGTTTCATAATCCTTATATTTCTCCAGTAATGGCATAAAGGCTTTGACTTGCATTTGATGAATAAATTCCGCATCACTTACGTCTGCTTTACATAAAGAAATCCCCATAAAGATGTACCTCCATTAAAATATATTACTATTAACAAGGTTTATGGTTTGTTTTTAGGTATGATATAGAGTGATCCGTCTTCCTTGTATTCAGCATAAGCAATGTCCTCAACGCATTGATAGCCATGCTCCCTGATCCATTCCTGGATCTGTATCTTATTCATCGGTCTGCCACGCATCGAATCTTCCAGCAGCCTACCTTTATCAATAACTGTAATGGAAAAAGAGGAAGACTGCTCCGATTGCTCCTCTTCAGACTTGCGCATAATCGACAGAGAGCCATTCGTTTCGAGCAGAGCATACTTCACTTCACTTAGAGAAAAAATATTTTGCTGCCGCAGCATAAACAGCAGTTGGGTAAACTCAATATCGTATTTCTCCATCAAATCCTGATTCACTTTGCCATCGTCAATAAGCAACACCGTCCGGCCTTCCGCCATGTTCCCGAACTTCACAAAATGGGTCGTTGCCTTTTCAAACAAATAAGACAAAGCGGTCCAGATGAAAAGCGCAAACAGCAGATGCCAGATCTTCACCTCATTATCATATATCGTATTCCCTACAATCTCACTTAAAATCAATGATGACAGGAAATCAAGTGGCGTCAATTGACTAAGCGTCTTGCGGCCAGTAATAAAGGTAATGATCCACAAACCAAAGAAACTAATGATCAGTTTGACACCTATAGTTACAAATATCTCCATTACTGCACCTCCAGATGGGACTTCGCACAGGGTCATTGCCCTTATGACACGAAATCCTTTCATGAAAGGTATTACACACTCCTAGTGGGGGATAAACAGCAAACGAGACGCTCTGCAACTTGCCCTTATGTTGGAATGGTGATAAGGAACGTTGTGCCTTTACCTTTTTCACTATCAACTTCAACAATGCCTTTCACTTTATCAATGGTACTGTAGACCATAAGCATTCCCAGTCCTGTCCCTTCGGCTTTGGTCGAATAATACGGTTTACCGAGACGCGATATTTCTTCCTTTGTCATTCCAATGCCAGTATCGCGAATACTGATAATAATATTTTGTTTTTTTTCCGAAATATCGATGAACAGCGTACCACCGTCCTTTTCCTTCATGGCTTCGATTCCGTTTTTATATAGATTAATAAGACATTGCTGTATTTGGTTCCGATCATAATTTTTGAATAGTGAATTATTAAAATTAAATTTAACCTCTACTTTGTGCATAGTGGCATAAGGCATGATGATATTTTTAGTATATTCTGCCTCCTCCTGCATGTTGGAATAAACCATATTATCAGATTGCGGCTTAGCAAATGAGAGATAGTCACTCACGATTTTTTCAGCCCTCTGTAATTCTAATAGAGATAACTCTACGTACTGTTTCTCCTCCCTTGTGATCGTCTTCGATTTATTCAACAGCTGCAAAAAACCGCTGGTCACTGTAAGCGGGTTTCTGATTTCATGTGATACACTTGCCGCTAGCTCACTCACGACATTTAATCTTTCAGATTGCATAATTCGGTCGCGATTCTTAATATTAGTAATAATCTTTTCTATTAAGATCATATTGATACACATCACCCCGACATGCGTCGTAAAGGCATTTAAGGTAAGAAACCAATATTCCCTATTTAAACTCCCCTGTGTAAAACCTAATATAATTAGGTAAAATCCCATCGTCAGAAAAGAAATTATTGTTGCCGCGATGATGCGACTTTTCGAATCTAGTTTTAAGAACTTTTTACTATATAGAGGAACCAGAATCAGGATTGAAGTGGCGAAAAGAAAGGATTGTAACGTACCCTCTCCCCCCACATAGAATCGATAGATATTTAAAAGGATATATAGCGGTAGAACGTTCTTGTATCCACCAAAAAGAGCCACAATGATAAACGGGATATATCTCAAATCAAAAATAAAGCCCATATCGAGTTTAAAAGGTTTGGCTATACAGAGACACATGGTCACTGCCGACAGTAGAACTAGAATCTTACTATTATAAGCAAAAGCACGATTTTCAAAGAAAAGTAGAAAAATTAAGATTGGAAACAATAAAAACAAGAAATTCAAAAGCAAAGTCTCAAACAAGGGATAACTTCCTTTCAGCCTAGTGTTGCTTAAAATACAGCGTACTGGAAAAATACGCTAAAATAATATTATAAGTAAAGTTCCCCTTATTAACTATGTATTTCTCAACCATTTTTAAAATAATAAAAAACAAAAGCACCCTATGGATGCTTTGATGAAGCGATGATTTTTATTGTTTTGTTGTTTGTAGCACGCTTATAATGAGCGATGCAAGTACAATTCCTAAGCATATCCCCGTTATAGGTGAAACCACAAGAATACCGATTATATTCCCGCTCGAACTAAAAAATAACTTTATACTGGACAAAACAACTGCTACAACAACTACTAATGTCCAGAAAACAATCTTTTGTTTCGTAGAAACCGCTGGTATTGTCGTTATCGTTTCATGGTGTCGATACAAAGAACTAATTATCATCCAGGTTAGCATGATTAATCCGAATGCCGAAAAAGAATGCTGCAGTATTTTATAAAGAGGGAAATTATAAATCATTAGGTCTCTTAGAGGGGAGTATCGCTCAACAAAGTAACCATTGAAATGTGTAAATCCATCGATGAACACATGAGTTAAAAAACCAATTATCACAGATAGGATAAACACTACCCAGCCCTTAGGATTCAATCTCCACTTGCTTAAGGTATTGTATGCTCGTTGATCAATATTATAAGTTGAAGGAAGATGCAATACTAATATTTCCTTTACGATGACATGGAAAATCACTGCAAGGATCACACATAGGGGAATCGCCTGCAAAAATAGTCCTGTTATAGAATGGCCTATACTTTGATAGGGCTCAAGCATAATAAAATACTCAAAATCAGGCGACATACTTCCTAATATCAAGCCTGTAGTACTAAAATATTTTGGTTTCACATATTTAAACGGAAGTGCAAATATAGGATGAGCAAAGGTAAAAGGCATAACCATCTCCTAGTGTTATTTATAACTTCTTAGCAACAAAGGTAATACAATCTATTGTAAGTTTTACAGCTTGTCCGTTTCTTTCAATTTCATATTCTAATTGTTTTACAAATTGTTGTTGAACTTCCCATTCAGTGTACTGATGAACTAATAAGTCCAGCATTTTTTCTGTAGATAAATTCACTTCAAACATTGGATCTAATTCTTGTCCATTTTCAAGGTTTACCTCTTGTATGTTCGATCCGATAATAATGCAATTGGTCCCATTTGTTTTTGTTCCACAAATCATTTCATTAAGTTTTCTGTGAAGTACCTTTTCCGAACTTACATGTTCCAAAGAAGACACTGCTAAAATAATGTCATACTTTTCCTTATCGATAACGAAATGTTCAATGTCTGATAATTTTGTCACAATAAAGGGTTCTACCCCAAATTTCTGACTATAACTCTCTAATTTTTCTATGGCCGACTCCAATAAATCCACGCAAACAACCTTACCATTTCTATTTTTCATGGATTCCGCTATAGGTATACTATTCCTACCAATCCCAGATCCTAAATCTAGTACACTTAAATATTCTTGATCGGTGTAGGCTTCTAAAAGATCGATTGCCGTTTGTACGGGTCTATGTAGCCAGGAACCTGGCTCGAATAAATTATAACTATCGTAACACATGTCATGATATCTCTTCTCTTCCGTTCTAATATTCGCTACTCTTTCCATATCACACCTCGGGCTTTCTAAATTAAGCATAATGCTGAAGAAACTACCTTTGAAAAGTGGAAAACAAATCAAAGTCGCAATATGGTTGTTAGCTCTTCTTCAATAATTTCGCCGCTGTCACGGAAACCGAAGCTTTCATAGAGCCTTTTAGCGGGCAAGTTATCAGCCTTATAAGAAATCCAACAATATTGTGCGGGGCCAGCCGGTAAAGTGCGGATAAATTCTAAAATTCTTGTCATGGCTTCTCGGCCGTACCCCTGATTCTGGTATCGTTTATCAATCATTAGTCGCAGGATACAATAGCTATCATTTACAAAGGATGGCACTTCATATCCAGTGATTCCATAAGTCATCATCACAAAACCAACCGGCTCTTCATCCGCGTAAATCGCAAACGGAAATGGATGACCACCATTGGTTACAAGGACATAACACGAAGCCATGCTTGATAAATTGGAAGCTACGAAGCGACGTTGATCGTCTGAAACCTCCAAATTGAAAATGGCACGTCGGTTTTCTAGTGTGATCTTTCTGAGAGTAATCATGATGGGCTTCTCCCTTCATATCTAAATTATTGAGTTTGGATATTATATCATCAATTTCCATGTTTTGTAGCGATAGTCTGCCCACTAACTAAAAAAGGCTACCGTTCAATCGGTAGCCAGGATGAAATACTCATGTCTTTATTTTCCTAGAAATCCACCTTCAGACTTTATCACTTGCCCCGTAATCCACTGCGAATCATCACTCGCTAAGAAACTAATGCCTCTAGCTGCATCTTCAGGCAACCCGATTCTTCCCATTGGAAACATAGGCAAAAAATGAGTTTTCATCTCATTCGTTATCCACCCGGAATCCGTAGGACCCGGATCAAAACCATTAACTGTGATATGTAGCGGAGCTAAACCAACAGAAAGAGGTTCAATTAATCCAATTAATGCACCCTTTGTCAATATATAAGCCAGGTTATCAGGGTCAGGCCCTTTAGAAACCATAAAAATAATTCTACCTGGAGTCCCCTTTGAATGATTCTTTTCGAATCTTCTGGCAAATTCAGTACTGAGTAAAACCGTGCCACGATTGTTCACTACATAGTGTTGATCTAACGAAGTGATGCTCAGGTTCTGATAATTCGTGGGCACGCAATAAGCTGCATTGTTAATCAAAATGGAAGCATTTCCTAAAGTTTGTTCTACCTGATCCATAATCTTTATTGAGATTTCAGGATTGGAAAAATCTGCTTCCATGTGACTCGCCCTGACTCCCAAGCTTTTCAGTTCTGCACAAAGTTGCTCCGGCCATTCCTTTTCTCCACCATTCCCTTCTGTTTCATCAAAAGGATGCCAATGCGTAAAGAAAATATCTGCCCCCTGGCTTGCAAGTGAACGGCATATGGCTGTTCCGATTCCTGTGGATCTGCTTGCTCCAGTAACGATTGCAATTTTATTTTTCAATGAGTTCATCTATACCATCTCCGATCATAAATTAGAAGGATAGATAGGTAGAGATCCATAGACATAAGCAGATTCAGCATCACTAAACTATAAGGGAGATAGTGTACCGTCTTATTAATTATGTGCATTAATGCAGGAACAGTTACTGTTCTATCCTTTAACAATAGTAGCTGAAATTCTGCATCAAACATAGATAAAATTTCCAAAATAATTAATGAAGTTAAACCTCTTGTAAGTCATCCCTTCGGCTTCGTTCCTCTACAATTTCTAACGCCCTGTTCTTCACATCAAACTTACTGTTATGTGAGGAGACCTGCGCTCTTGTTGACGCATCCGGCTCGATATACAACTTGGCGCTGTTCACGGCTAACGCTGCATCCGTAAAAGCTCCGGCAATAAGATAAAGCTTGCTGCCGTAATTTGCCGTATCTCCAGCCACGAACACTCCCGGAAGATTGGTTGCCAGCTTCTCGTCCGCATTAAAATTCCAATTCTCTCTCACTAACCCCCAATCTACAATAGGACCTAAATCCCCGCGTAGCCCATGATTAATTAGGACGGCATCCACCGCAAGACGCTCCTGTTCTGTTTCATCCGTCCATTCCCCGTCCGCATTTAATGGGGCGATTGAAACAGCATCAAGGCGATTGCCATTCCCGTATAAATTCTTAATGGCATATGGCGTAAGAACTTGAACGTTCGATGCCTTCATCCGCCTCACATTCCGTTCCATACCACTGAATCGATCCCGCCTATGCACGAGCGTGACCGCTGAAGCGATTCCTACTAGTTCATTAGCCCAATCTACAGCTGAATCACCGCCTCCAGAGATTAGCACTCTTTTACCGCGAAAGCTTGCCACATCCGTAACGTTATAATGGAGATTATCCTTTTCGTAATTTTCCGCTCCGGGCAGGTTAAGCTTAGCAAGCTTTAGCGCACCATGGCCTATGGCCAAAATCAGCGTCCGGCTCCAATGCTGCTCTCCGGTCGCAGATGTTATACGCATCGTGCCATCCACCAATCTCTCTAACCCGGTAATTTGTTGACCCAGTACAATGGTCGGATCAAAAGTTTGAGCTTGCTGGATCATGAGCTTTGTCAGCTGTGCTGCGCGAACGGGGGCCATGCCGCCGACATCCCAGACGATCTTCTCCGGATACATTAATGTCCTTCCTCCGAGTTCCTCTCTCGCCTCAATCAGTTTCGTCTTCATGTCGCGCATTCCACTGTAAAAGGCAGCATACAACCCTGCCGGTCCTCCACCGATTATAGTTACGTCAAAAAGCTCCAATTTTTGACCCATTCTTTGCCTCCCTCTGTTCTCATCCTCTTGAAAGAAGATCTAAATCTTCTTGCGCTTAAACAGCAGATACATGAAAAAAGGAGCTCCAATGCCTGCTGTGAACACGCCTGCCGGAACATCTAGCGGTTGAAAAAGCATTCTTCCTGCCAAATCCGCCAACAGTAGAATGATTGCACCTATTAACGCGGATACCGGGATGATCAGCTTGTAAGAATTTCCAACAAGCATTCTGGAGATATGCGGTGCCATCAATCCGATGAACGATATCGTCCCGGCTACGCCAACTGCAGCACCGGCAAGTGCAACGCTATAAAATAAGAGAATCATCCGACTTAACTGAAGCCTGCTTCCAAGCCCGCGAGCGACATCCTCACCTAAGGATTGCACATTTAATTCCTTCGCGAGCAGTAGCGATAAAGGAATGAATACCGCTACCCACGGCCACAGCACTTCAATATAACTCCAATTGGTGCCGTAGATGCTTCCCGTCATCCAATTCAGCACTTGTGCGGCCAAATAAGCCGGCCCGCTAATTAGCAGAAACGTAGTGAGCGCGCCCATTGCGGTAGAAATGCCAATACCGATCAGCACCAGCCGAAACGGCGAAACACCTTTTTTCCAAGCAAATACATAATTAATAGTTGTCGCAACCAACGCGCCGCCGATGGCAATGAACGGTACCCAGTGGATACTGTACCCGGTCACGAAAGTCATGAAGGCAACCACAGCTACCGATGCCCCTCCGGTTACACCCAGCAGATCGGGCGAAGCGAGAGGATTGCGGATGACGCCCTGTAATAGCGCACCCGCTACTGCCAATGCTGCGCCAATGAGTATAGCGGCTACTATTCGAGGCAAACGGAACTGCATAATGATCAGGTTACTGGCTTCTGCGTTTCGCCCCGTAAGAGAAGCAAGTACCTCTTTTAATGGTACGCTAACTCCCCCAACGGATAAACTAAGGAGCGACAAGGCGGCAACGATACAAGTTAAACCTAAAAACAACAAGAACGAATGCTTCGCTATACGCGCTTTAAGCATGCTGTTTCCTCCTAGCCACATGGATCAGAAAGGGAACGCCGATAATCGCCGTTGCGACACCAACCGGAACTTCTCTGGATTCCAGAATAAAGCGCGATGCTAAATCCGCAGTCACCAAAAGAATCGCCCCAACTAATGCGGTATAAGGAAGCAGCCATCTAAAATCATGCCCAACGATGTATCTGCATAAGTGAGGGACAATAAGTCCTATGAAAGCAATCGGACCAGCTGCTGCTACCGAGCTTCCCGCCAATAGTACAATTGCCGTAGCCGACAGCACGCGGACCAGCGTTAGACGCTGTCCCAAGCTCTTCGCGCTATCGTCTCCAATCGCCATAATATTTAACGAGCCCGATAGTAATAGTGAGATCGTCATTCCTATTGCCATATAAGGCAGAACCATCAATAAATGCTCCAGATTTCTTCCTTCTACAGAGCCGATCATCCAGAATAGGGCTGATTCCAACGACTGCTTATTAATTAGAATAATGCCGGATGTAATAGAGGAAGCGAAAGCTGCCATACAAGCGCCGGCCAAGGTCAGCTTTACAGGCTCGAAACCGCCTCCTTGCAATCCAAGCGTATAGACAACCGCCGATGTTGCGACCGCACCTGCGAAAGCAAGCCAGACCATGCCGCTCATCGTTAACGAGGAACCGAATACGAGTAGCCCGATGACAATAAATAGCACAGCGCCCGCATTTACACCGAAGACAGAGGGCGAAGCCAGCGGATTTCTTGTCAGAACCTGCATAATTGCCCCGGCTACTGCTAAACTTGCCCCCACCAGTGCCGCAATCAGGGTTCGGGGAACACGAACCTTCGTCAGAATAAGATGTTCGTTCGAACCGTTGAATTGACTGTAAGCCAGCCATAGATCTTTCAAGCTGAATTGATGAAGACCATACAATACACTGCATAACATACTAATTAGAAGCAAAATTGCACCGACAACTAGGCCGGCGAGCTTTCGCTTGCTTAGGAAAGAACCATTCACGTCTGCACCGAGCCTCCTATTCATTGGCAGTCTTAACAACTAAACTGCCGGAATCGTCAACAAGCTGACGCGAATACAGCGCCAGCTTGTTGATTCGATCCGCCTTTATTATTTCACATCAAAGTATTTAACGAGTTCGTCCAGCAACAGATTGGCTGCTTCATATCCGCCTGCCGAGTTCCAGATTGCTTCATCGACTTGAATCACCTTTTTGTTCTTTGAAACGCTCAAATTTTGGAACAACGGATCTTTTTTCCATTCCTCCACGACCTTCGATGCATCGTCCTTGCCCGGAGTCTCCGACACGAAATAGAAGAGAACATCACCATCCATGCTAGGAATCGTCTCTTTGGTCATAACTTCGATAAAGGAGTCTTTATCCTGCGATTCAGGCCGTGCAATTCCTAATTGGCTCAAGAGCACGCCGGAGAACGTTTGCTTCTGATAAATACGCACTTGTTTCGCGGAGAAGCGCACCACCGACACTTTCGTGTCTGCTTTGCTACCGAGCTTCGCCTTGACTTCCGCAACTCGTTTATCGAAGTCCGCCATCGCCTGCGCTCCTTCTTCCTGCTTGTTTAAAGCTTCGGAGTAGAGCTTGAAATTAATCTTCCAATCTCCTGCCAGGTCATCGGAGAATATCGTCGGAGCTATCTGCTTTAATTGATCGTAGATTTTCTCTTGTCTGACCTTATTACCGATAATCAGATCCGGCTTGAGGCTCGCGATCAATTCAATATTCGGCTGAAGCTCGTCTCCCACAACCGTAACGCCTTCCATGTCTTTCTTGATATGGTCGTACCAAGGGTCACCAATCCAAGACTGAACGGCTCCGACCGGTTTGATGCCCAGTGCCAAAAGTGCCTCTGTTCCTTCATTGGTCAATATGACAACACGTTCAGGGGCGCCGGTAAGCGTTTCTTCCCCCATCGCATGCTTAATCACTCTTGTGTCATTACTTACATCCGTCGACGGACTCGCAGCTGGACTTGCGGAAGTTGCAACATTATTAGTAGAAGTGCTGTTGCTTGTCGGTGTGACATTCGTTCCCCCTGTCGAGCATGCACTCAAAAAGAGAACGAAACAAAATAATAAGGTTGCTGCCATTGTTGTTCTTGACTTACGATACATCGGTATTTCCCCTTCTCTTTTATATTGATAATGATTCTCAAACTCATTACCAATATAACGTTGCTGCCTTCTAGCAACAATGGGAGATCTGAACACGAAGGATGGATTATTTCGACGCTGCTCCTGTTGCAACGCTGCTTCTTTAAAGCTGGTGGGAGAAACACCCTCGTATTTCTTGAAGATACGGCTGAAATAATAGCTGTCGGTATAGCCTACACTCTCGGCAATTTCCTTCAGCGTGAAATCTGTGGATAGAAGCAACTGCTTCGCTTTGCTCATCCGCAATTGAATCAAATAATCGATCGGGCTCGTTCTCACTTGCTTCTTAAAGGCGTGCAGTAGCTGTCTGGAGCTGCAACTAAGGTGTTCAAGCAGCGTCTCAAGCGTTATCGGCTCCCGATAGCGTTCATGAATATAACGAACCGCTTGGGCCACCAAGTCAGGCTTAACGGCTATGATATTCTGGCGTTCCATCTGCTCTAGAATTTCATAAACCATTTGATAAAATATCGCTTTAACTTGAAGCTTATTGAGTAGATCTGAACGATGCCACTCCTTGCTCATGGAGGTGACATGATGGAAAACGGAAATCGGATAATGGGGCTTAAATACATATTGCATTTGAAACGGATTGTGCTTCTCCATCAGCTTGATCGTTTCTTGACGGGATGGTAGTGCTAGTACCGCTTTATACAAAATAATATAGTATTCCAGCAGCTCATCTGCCGTAATATCAAGGTAGAGACCCTTGCCCCCATGGAGCAAGGAAAACCGGCTGACGCGGTGTGCTATGCCGTCCAGTTGGAGATGTGCGCTACCTCTAGTCACATATAAGAAGACGCTTGAGGGCATTCTGTACGCATGCAGCTCCTCGTCTTGTTCCATTCTTCTATGTCGTATATCTATGATCTTGATGAATGCCTGATTCCATAGCAAAGCTTGATCATTCAATGTCACCGTCTTGCGCTCCCCCTTCTCTATCACTCCATGTTGAGAGATTTATACCCCCATCATATATGATAATGATTATCATTTACAATGATATTCGCAGAACTATTTTCCAGCGGTGTTACTGACAATGGAACGTAAATAAGACGAGCAACCGTTGATGGTTTGCTCGTCTTTTCT
Organism: Paenibacillus sp. FSL R5-0914; assembly: GCF_038004525.1. NCBI lineage: Bacteria > Bacillati > Bacillota > Bacilli > Caryophanales > Paenibacillaceae > Paenibacillus > Paenibacillus sp. FSL R5-0914. Next base: position 3,265,700 of record NZ_JBBORH010000001.1, on the reverse strand, counting down.
ATCAAATTTAATAAATGTTTTATTTGCTCCCCATAGCTGATGTGTGTTGAAGGATTTTCGACACACATTCATCTAAGGAAAACTTGTCTGTCTCTACGATCACATCCGGGCTAACGGGCTCCTCATATGGAGAATCAATACCCGTAAAATGCTTGATTTGTCCGGCTCTTGCTTGTTTATATAGACCTTTCGGATCTCTCTCCTCACATACTTCCAAAGGACATTGAACATAAACTTCCTTGTAGGAATCCCCTATGAGAGAACGGACCTTATCGCGTGTAGAGCGGTAGGGAGAGATCGAGGCAACGATCACATTCAGGTTCGCATCAAGCAGAATCTTACCAATCTCACCAATTCTTCTACCAACTTCCAATCGATCTTCTTCGCTAAATTGAAGATCCTGATTAATACCTCTCCTCAATGTATCACCATCCAGAATGTAGCAATTCTCAATGTGATTTTTCAGTTCCTCTGCAAGCGTAGATTTACCTGAACCCGATAGTCCAGTTAGCCAGATCATTTGATTCATAGATACGTACCTCTTCCTGCTAGATTCTATTGTTAAAATACTTTGTATAGTTATTCTAGCTTAAACACAATTTCAGTACCTGTCCCGTCCTTCTTTAAGGGTGAACTAAATTCCCTGAACTCTAATTTAATACCGGAGATATCGTCGGGGAGGGGCGGAGATACTACGTAGTTATAAGCTGCATGTCCTGATGAACTTCCGGCATTCGTCATTCTACTGTCATACGCTTCTCCTATACACAGCTCAAAATGGTTAAGTTTATTGGCAAATAATTCAGAGGTAATATCCCAATCTATACTAAGCGTGACAACACTTGCATTACTGTATTGTCGTATAGAGGTCAGTGTATAGAAGAACTCATCTGCCTCAATAGATTGTAGAACAGCAATATGTTTTCTAAAATCCGTTGGCTCGACCATCGGCTTAAAATGATCTTCACCAAATAATGTCCCAAATACCGTTTTCAAGAAATCCTCGTAGAGTTCAAACTTCGCCGCCCAATCTGAAATATACTCAAAAGATGGGAATCCTGGATTATTATCCGAGCGTTCCTTACGTTGTTTTATCAATGCACAAATCTGCTCATCGATATCAGTAATTCTTTGATCGTAATGCTCGGTTGGGCGTATGTACTGCATCCGTTTCATCTTAGTCCTCCTTATTGCAATTCTTTTCATTCATATGCTCATTAGACTAGCGTTACTTCAACAAACTATTTTATACATTTAAACACGAGAAAAAGTGGGATCCTCATCCTTCTATTATACTCTCCTTCACTATTAAAAAACTGAGGATTTGGTTTACATTCTCTAATATCCTCTATTTTAAATCCAACATGTTTCAGTGACTGAAAATACTCTTCAAAAGTTCTGTGGTACTTAACTACACTTTCTCCAATCCAAGGCTCCATTCTCTTACCCATTTCAAAATAGTTATCGACGATCCAGTCCGACTTTCTTTCGGAAGTTGTTGCACTTTTCATGGATGATGTTAGAACCGGATGCTGTACACTAAAAATAAACTGACCATTAGGGATAAGCGCACTACGGATACTATCAAAGATTGGTTCTAGGTCTTGTAAATAATGAATAGCCAATCGAGAGATTACCAAATCATATTTCTCTTTTGGGTAATTCCAACTCTCCATAGTAGCATGGTGAATCTCACGTTTAGATGTATTTAACAGTTCTTTTGCCGCTTTGACCATAGTACTTGAACCTTCCACACCTTCGTAAAAGTTACATCCCTGCTCAAGCAACTCATATCCGAACTTAGCATCCCCGCATCCTAAATCGAGCACCTTTTTCCCAAGTACATCGCCCATAAGATCATATATAACCGGCTTTTCAATAATGTTATTTGGGCTATCCGCTCTGTTTCTTCTCAATAAATAGTTATAGAAAAAATCTTCATTGTCATACACCGATGACCCTTTGTAATCCAACAGAATACCTCCTTGCTGTAAGAAAATTCTTTTGGGTAATTTTAGCATTTAAAACAACCTTATACTACCGATAATTTCATTTAGCTCTTAAACCTATCATTAAAAAAAACACCCCAAAGAGTCTCTCTGAGGTGTCCAATTCTTAGTGTTTGATTGGCAACGTATAGTATCCAAAAGCAAGATCAAGTAAAGCACTCGCTTCTTGGCGAAGCAAAGGCTTTTTAGAACGAAAATCGACAGACCCGTCATCATTCACTTTTGTATCAGGATCTACAATGCCTTGTGACACTAATGCTATGATCGAATCAGTGGCCCATGAGTCTGTGTCACCTTTAAGCGTAATTTCTGAAGCTTGCTTAGCTTGTTTTAGATTTTGAATCATAACGGCTGCTACTTGTCTTGTGATGACAGCATTACGATCAAAACCAGGGATTCCTTTTTTCGTTAATTCTTTATTCCCCTCAATTAAATGAGGAAAGCCGTACCATCCATGGGCAAGAATTAGAGCATCCATAAACTCACCTTGCGTCATCGTTCCCTGTGGTTCGAAATTGTTGCCAGATTTAGCACTTATCACATCAAGCGAATACAGGTTGTCGATGTAAGATTTATAAACGCTCTCCTCAGATACATCAGCGAATGCTGGCTTCGTGTGAACCTTACGAGCATCTGAAACAAAGTCTGGGCTATTAGGATTCGTATAATAAAAGTATTCGATCTGATCTTTATGATCTTTTTTAAAGGCCAATTTGTTACCTAATTCATCTTCGAACAATAGCGGATTAATCATTCGTAACGTATGTGTACCGCTTGTTCCAGTCTCCATAATCAGATTGCCATCTGCATAGGTGAAGTTCGATTTCAAGAAATAGAATCTGGTGTTCAAATAAGTTCCAGTATATTTAGTAGCTTCTGATGCAGGCAATGGGAGATACGTTGGCGCCTCTGGTGCTTTCTTTTCAGGAAAATAGTGATCCATCAAGGCTTCATAAATGTCTAAGCTCATCATTGTGTCATTGTTATAGGACATGTAGAAAGCGGTATTCTCCTCTGGCAATAATACGATCAGTGATTGATGACCAGGCATATTTCCGCCTTTGAGAACCACATGATAGCCATTCATCAGATCATTACGATACCCTTCAAATCCTCCAACCGTCGTCATCGGAAGCGATTCATTCGCAAATACAGAGTAGGTTTGCATCATCTTCGTGGTTTCTTTACTAATGATTTGCTTCCCATTCACACTACCTTGTTGTTGAAACAGAGTTAAATATTTAGCCATATCTTCTCCTGTGGAAAGGATGCTGCCCTGTGGCCCATCGGTAGGCGCATGCCCAAAGGTTGGATGAGGTTTACCATCTGGTCCATAATGCGTGGCCATTCTAGCTAAAAGCTCTGGGGTAAATCGAGCACTAGTAGAGTTCATTCCTAACGGTTTGAACACATGGTTCTCCATATACTTATAAAACGGGGTACCACTTACGTTCTCAATCGCATAGCCCGCAAGTAAAAAGGCAAAATTATCATAGGTATACGCTTCACCCGGCGTCCGAACGACAGTCGGCATATGCTCCGTCATAAACTTTTTCATGGGGATGTCCTGATCTACATATTCCGGTGCAACAAAGTTAGCTTTATCCGGGTAATCAAAGCCCGTTGTGTAAGATAACATATTTCTTAAGGTTAACGGAGTTTCCGTTTCATTTGGTACTTTCATTCCGCCAAGATACGCATTGATATCGTGATCAAGATTCATCTTTCCTTGTTCCACTAGCTGCAAAGCTGCTAAAGCGGTAAATGTCTTCGACACGGATGCGATCTGAAAGACGGTATTCTTATCAACAAGGGTTTTCTTTTCTTTGTCCGCATATCCGTACCCTTTATTCACGAGCACCTTTCCGTCTTTAACCACTACAAAATTGGATCCGTTCACATTGTATTCCTTCATTTTCTGCGCAAATATAGGGTCCGCGAAAGCCTCGATTTCTTTTCCATTAAAAGATCCTTTCGAACTGGTTGCGTTAGTGGAGACTGGTGCTGAACATGCTGTAAATACAGCTGTTGATAATAATAGTGCGATGACGCTAAGCTTGCGTGTCTTTTTCTTCATAATCCATTCTCCTCTATAGGGTTAGTTGTAAATAGTAAACCTGTTCTGAGTATCACAAACGGATTGTCATTCTAGCTAGAAACGTTCTGTCACCAATTAGCTTCGTTACATGTCATATGACATAACGATTTAATCAAAAAAAAGACACCAACAAGGAGTCAGTGTCTTTCATTTCGTATATTAGTCTAGAAGAGCTTATAACCATCTCGAAAAATTTTTATGAGTTACTTTGATCTGATTTCGTTCGGCCCAAGCTTTTAACTGTTTCATTATTTCATCTTCATCTTTTTGTGACAGAAAATTAAAGCATAATTTATAAGGAACAAATTTATTCACTTTAGGTCTAATCCCAACTACAGGACTAAAATATCCTTTTATATATATGTCATTAATCCGCTCTGCTTCTATTCCTAGATCTTCTATTAATATAGATTCCGGTTGAATCTGAATTTCAACAACTCTTCTGATCGTAAATATCCTGTAGACTAAAACAATTGCAACAATGAAACACAAAATAGCCTGACCATAAAGTAAACAAGAAAGCACTAAGTTGTCACTACTTGTATAGCGATAGTTTAGATTATAAATTTGAAATAATTGAATCCCCATTAGCAGACTGATATACACCAGAAGTGGTATTAACGACGGACGCCTCACTCTATAAACCTCTGTATTATCCATGTGCCCCTCCTTTTCTCACGTCCATATAGATTACCATATGTTATAAAAAATGGATATTGCACATTTCTTCACTTTACTGGAATCTCAATCACTTTATTGTATATCTTCAAATAGTGCATCCCTTCTATTAGTAGTGACTCAGGCTCTGCTTGTGTATCAAATAATAAAGTTCGTTCTTTCATTAGTTTGCCGTCCACTTGCTTTGTCTCTTTTTGATTAATCGTTGTTTTTAAAGATGTACTCTCGTTGTTCGTTTCTATAGACACACCATCCAGCATTACATCATCGTCAGAAGCGATTGTTATTTCGATGCCTTGAGAGGTTTTGGAGACATCTTTTAACCATAATTCTTTATCACCCAACATAAATGGCTTATCACTAAGGGAAGTCAGGGAATACTTTGCTTCCAGCTTTTGATATCCAGGAAACTCTTTAACGACTAGCTGCATGGAATGTAGCTCCTTAGGCAATGTGTCGAAGCGAATATCAAATGTTCTTCCACCTAATGAGGTTTGATTACCACTACCCAGGATCTCAACAGGTGTTCCATCGACAATTAATTGTATCCCATGTAATCCAAGCTTCACTCGATCAAAACTATCGACATCCAGCTTCCCTTTTACTACAGTCATCGTTGGTGTAGCTGTGATTGATTTGAAGGTAATCGTACCTTTGTCGACTTTAATCTTTTTATTGATCGATTGTTTAATCTGAGTTTCCATGGCCTCATTAGGGTTATAAGGGAACGTAACTGTTCCTTCGCTCATCTGGCCGTTCTCTACTAGCTGCTGCCAAAAGTGTAACGTTAGTTTTTTTGAAAATGGATTTACGCTGTCAAACGACATCTGACCTTTAATCTCCGTATGACCTTCATTGATTAATGATGTACCACTTACTACGTTAGAATCGGTTAAAAAACCACTTATTTTTGAGGGTCTAAAAGCGTCTACAGACATATCCTCTAGTCCATTTGGGTTAGTTAAGGTGTAATACATAATGAATTGATTGGCGTCCGCCATAATTCCGTTAATGGTAAGAGTTGTTCCGTCTAGTAACGTAGTTTTCTTGTTGATGTTTTGGCCCAACCCTTTTTCATTTAGCTGTTGTAAAGTTGTGCCATTAAGCAATTCATCAAAGCCAAAAAGCTGTTTTCCATAATAAGCAAAAGCATTGTAGTTTTGTCCAGAAATCACTGTCACCAATAAAACAACCGCAACAACCTTCCAAATCGGTGCTATTCTTTTCGTTCTTTTTGCGGGATCCGAATTCAAAGCCTTTCTTAATCTCATTTCTAATTCTTCAGGTGCGGTAATGGACGCTATGCGTGTCTTTTCATCAGCTAATTGTTGCTCGACGTTATTGTTCATCAACATCACCTCTGTACTGATTTTTGAGCGTTTGTAATCCATGGTAAATTCTTGATTTAACCGTTCCTATCGGAACCTTCGTAATGTCAGCTATCGTTTGATAATCGAGATCATGAAAATACTTTAATTGAATCGCTTCTCTCTGATGTTCATTTACTTGTAACAACAAGGTCTCCATATCCATTTGCTGCTCACTTCTGCGATAAGGATCATTACTACTCACTACTTGGCCTATTTCCCTATCGTCAACCTTACTCCAATCCTCTAACAGCACCAGCTTGCCGCGCTTATGAAGTAGTCGTTTACAGCCATTCACCAAAATCGTCTTACTCCAGCTATAAAATGCTTCCTCTTTCTTTAGTTGACCGATCTTTTCATAAAGTGTGACGATCATTTCCTCCATGGCATCCATGGCATCATGCGCATTCCCCATATAGCTGAACGCTAGCCTATAATAAACGTCTTTTTCAGACATGATTAAGTGGAGCAATGCTTCTTTATTCCCCTTTTTGGCTTTTTTCACCCAACGAGCAACATCCATGCCTTCACCTCTCTCCCCTATAAGAGTTAGGAGTAACTTAAAAAGTTCATTTCCCATAAAAATAACTTTTTTTATACTATGTATGGTTTCATTCACCTAAATGTAATATTAAGGAAAATAAGTCTCTTCTATACCCCAATCTAGTTGATTTTAAACACTTCAAGTAATAGAATGAACTAATCTAAAAGAAAAGGATGGGCATAAGAGATGCCGTTTAAAGAACCTCGTACACTCAGTAAAAGATCCCTATTATTTTTCTCTCTCATTATGCTAGTTAAAAGTTATTTTGCTTGGTATTTTCTCTTTGAAGACGGGCCTACGTGGACCACATGGCTTAAAGAAATCCCTTTTGTGCTTCTAGTCTTTTGCTTGATTGAATGGTTCGCAACGAAACGAAAAATTGCCATCTACATGCTGGTCAATGTGTTGATCACTACACTATTTTTCTCACTCATTGTATATCATAATCATTTTGGCATTATTGCTACTTCACAAGTATTAGATCAGGTCAAGCAAGTTGGAGCCGTTAAGAAAAGTATTTTCTCGGTCATGCGTCCGCAATATATGCTTATTTTTGTGGATATCATTGTCATTGGTTTGGTCATGTTGAGAAAACAGAAGGCACTTAATTGGAAAAAAGCCATGTCGCGTAAAAGTAACCGGAAAGCGGTTGCGATCTTATTCTGTGTTTCCATCGTCATTTGCGCAATGAATATTTTTCCTAACCGAGCCAGTATGAACGAAACCGTTAAAGCCGAGCAAATGGGCATTCTCAATTATGAAGCTTACTCTCTATTAGCCAATCAAGAAGAAGAACAAATCGACGTCGCTAAGATTACACAAGCAGCGATTAACGAGACCAAAGGAATTCAAGCAACCTCAAATCCGGTTCAATTTGGAGCCGCCAAAGGAAAGAACCTGGTCATTCTTCAGATGGAGTCTTTCCAGAACTTCTTAATCAATCTAAAGATTGATGGAGTAGAAATTACGCCGAATATGAATAAGCTTGCGGCTAGCAGTTATTACTTTCCGCGTTTCTACCAGCAGGTTGGACAAGGAAATACTTCTGACGCCGAATTCATTGTAAATACTTCTTTCTATGTTCCACCTGATGGTCCAGCCACTCAAATGTATGCGCCAAAAGAGCTTCCAAGCTTACCTAAGCTGCTTCAAGCGCAAGGTTATGATACGGCAACATTCCATACCAATGAAGTCGACTTTTGGAACCGTGGCGAGCTTTATACTGCCTTAGGATTTAATCGATATTACGATAAGGAATATTATGGTGAAGAGGACACGGTATTTTATGGAGCTTCTGATGAGGTGTTGTATGAGAAAACAGCTGCAGAGCTAGCAAGGATGGATCAGAAGGATCAGCCATTCTACTCCCATGTTATTTCGATGTCAGCGCATAATCCGTTCTCGATCCCTGAGGATAAATACAAAATGGCCCTTCCAGAACGATTCGAAGGAACATTAGTCGGGGATTATATTCGTGCTCAAAATTATGCTGACTATGCACTTGGACTTTTTATTGATGAGCTCAAACAAAATGGGGTATGGGATAACAGCTTGATTGCATTGTACGGAGATCACCGCGGACTTCCTATCTTCTCTCTAAAAGAGGGCGATCACGTCTTATTACAGGAAATCCTTGGTCATGAATATACGGAACGCGAATTAATTAATATTCCGTTGATCCTATCAGCGACGGGGATTACAACGCCAAGTGTAAAAGAACAGTTGGGCGGTCAAGTGGATATTTTGCCTACTGTATCTAATTTATTGGGTGTTTCTCTTGCGGATCATATTCATTTCGGACAAGATTTATTGAATCAATCAACTTATAACCTACTTCCTCAGCGCTATTATTTGCCAACAGGATCGTTCGTAAATAATGAAGAGCTCTTCCTATCTGGCAGTGGCTTCGAGGATGGTCAGCATTATACCTTATCTGGAGATGGTAACCACACGCAACAAACGACCGAGGATGAGTTCGATCGTGCTTTAGAGCTTCTCCATCTATCAGATAGTTATGTAACACAGTTACCGGATAGAGTAATTGAGGAAAAATAAGCTTATATATATCAAAAACACTGCACTCACCAAATCGGCGAATGCAGTGTTTTTCTATAGTCATTTACTTATTCTTTTACGACCAGTTTTAGAGGTGCGGCAATCAGTTTCTCAACCGTCTTGCCATCTAATACGTCTTTCGCTGCTTGAATCGCTAACTGCCCAATTAATGCAGGCTGCTGAGCAACGGTTCCTGTGAGTTTACCCGCCTCAATGGATTTAAGTGCATCTTCATTTCCATCAAAACCGATGACAGGAATATTCTTACCTGAACTCTGAATCGCTTCTATAGCACCAAGAGCCATTTCATCATTATGAGCGAAAACCGCTTGTACATCTGGATTTCCTTGGAGAAGGTTCTCCATAACGGTCAACCCTTTCGTACGGTCAAAATCAGCAGTTTGCTTCGCAATCACCTCAAGCTGCGTGTCGGCAATTTCATGGAATCCTTTCCCGCGTTCACGGGTAGCTGATGCTCCCGGTGATCCTTCTAGTTCTATAACCTTTGCACCTTTTCCAAGCTGCTCTACAATATATTCAGCTGCCATTGATCCACCTTTTACATTATCAGAGGCAACAAGGGCTTTAATGTCTCCCTTATCTGCAGAACGGTCCAAAGTAACGACTGGAATATCTAGACTGTTAGCTGTCTGAACAACCGTCGAGATCGCTGAAGAGTCTACTGGATTGATCAACAGCGCATTTACACCTTTTTGCATTAAATCTTCAACGTCATTACTTTGCTTGGCCGAATCATTCTGCGCATCGATAACGAGAACCTCCATACCAAGCTTCTTAGCTTCTGCCAAAACTCCATCTTTAACAGATACAAAGAACGGATTGTTCAAGGTAGAAATGGATAATCCAATCTTCATATTCCCTGGGCCCCCGCCGCTGTTCGGCTTTGCCCACTCTGGAGGCTCTAAGGAACAGCCCGTCATAAGAATCAAGAGTAAGGAAGTAAAAATTAATGTGAGCTTTTTCATATGGAATCCCCCTTATACGGCTTTCTTACGGTCTATGAGTACAGCAATCGCAATAACGATCCCTTTAACTACCATTTGGTAAAATGATGATACGCCGAGCAAGTTCAAGCCATTGTTCAGAATCCCGATAATAAGAGCACCAATTAATGTGCCTACGATACGTCCACGGCCACCTGTTAAGCTCGTCCCCCCTAATACTACTGCCGCGATCGCATCCAACTCATAGGATGTACCTGCTGTTGGTTGCGCTGAGTTCAATCTAGAGGTCAAGATGGCACCAGCCAATGCTGATAACATACCGGTTAAGGAATAGATCATTATTTTGATGCGGTCTACTTTGATCCCTGAAATAATGGAAGCTTTCTCATTACCCCCAATAGCATACGTTTTACGGCCAAATGGCGTTTTATGCAGTACAATCCACAACACAGCGAATACTATAATCATCGTGATAGCAGGTACAGGTATTCCTAGTAAATATCCACGACCAAACAATTGGAACGTCATGCTGTCACCAAGACCTGTGATCGGATTACCGTCCGTGTATACAAGCGTTAATCCGCGGAAAATAGTCATGGTCGCCAGTGTAGCAATAAACGGCGCCATTCTGCCTTTCGTAATCATCAGTCCGTTGACCATCCCCATCAGTCCACCCGCTAAACAACCCACAACAATAGCTAAGATTGGATCCCAGCCTGACAACATCAAGTTGGCTGTGAAGGTACTGGATAAAGCTAGAATAGACCCTACTGATAAATCGATACCACCCGTTAGAATAACAAAAGTCATCCCAAAAGCGATAAGCGCATTAATTGCGACTTGTCTAAGCAAGTTCAGTATATTAAGGGGTTCCATAAAGCTTGGGTTCAGCACGGTTACGATAATAATTAGAATGATTAACCCTAGTAATGGCCCTAATTTCTGCGTGATTTGCCCGATTTGGAAACCTTTCTTTACACTCTCATCTTTGATAGTAGTCATTGCTATTGCCCCCCTGTAGCTAACGTCATGATTTTTTCTTGCGTAGCTTCCTGTTGTGAAAGTTCTCCACTGATTTCCCCTTCATGAACAACTACGATGCGGTCACTCATCCCTAAGACTTCAGGAAGTTCTGAGGATACCATAATAATGGCGACACCACGTTCAGTTAATTCGTTCATAAGCTGATAAATTTCCCGTTTTGCCCCAACATCGACGCCGCGTGTAGGCTCATCAAGGATAAGAACACTGAGGCCAATACCAATCCATTTGGCGATAACTACTTTCTGTTGATTACCCCCAGATAAATTCCGGACCAAAGTGGATGATGATTGTGTCTTAATGTGTAGCCGTTTAATAAGCATGTCCACGAATTCTTGTTCCTTCTTAGCATTGATTACACCTTTAGGGGCAAAGTCGTATAAATTCGTCAGTACCATATTATCTCGAATAGAGAAATCTAGGATTAACCCCTCATCTTTGCGGTCTTCTGTAACAAAGCCGATTCCAGCTTGCATAGCGTCATTGGGATTCCGAATGGTAATCTTCTGTCCCTTCACCCAAATCTCACCTTGGTCTAATGATTCTAATCCGAATAAGGTTCTCATCATCTCTGTACGTCCAGATCCCATTAATCCAGAGAATCCTATGATTTCGCCAGCTCGCACAGAGAAATTAGCATTTTTAAATTGCCCTTTCTTTGAAGCATTCTTAACTTCAAGAACCACTTCTCCGGGTTTAGAAGTACGCTCAGGGAACCGGTCCGTTAATTCACGACCTACCATCTTCCGAACTACATCGTCAAAATTAGTTTCAGGAATGGGCTTCGTGTCTACGGTTTTCCCGTCTCGCATAACGGTGATTCGATCACATATCGTAAAAATCTCTTCCATCCGATGCGAAATATAGACGATAGAGACGCCTTCTTTCTTTAACGAGGCAATGACTTCAAATAGTTTCTGTATTTCTCTCTCGGTTAATGCAGCGGTAGGTTCGTCCATAACAATAACTTTCGCATGAGTCATAAGCGCTTTAGCGATCTCAATCATCTGTTTTTCACCTACTGAACATTCCCCCGCCTCTTGGTTCAAAGGAATGGTCACAGAGAGCTTAGCAAACTGTTCATTTGCTAACGCTTTCATCTCTTTCCTATTTAACAGGCCGAATTTGGATGTTCGTTCCTTGCCAATGAACAGATTATCCAGAACCGTCATATCTGGCCATACATTTAGCTCCTGATGGATAAATGCGATTCCATATTGTTCTGCCTCTTTGGGATTCGTAAAGTATTTCTCCTGATCATCTATACGAATGGTGCCTTGGTCACGTTGGTGCAGACCGATCAGAATATTCATCAGCGTAGACTTACCTGCGCCATTCTCACCCATCAGGGCATGAACTTCACCATCCTTAAGTTCAAAATCCACACCGGTCAATACACGGTTAGCGCCAAAAGACTTATGAATATCTTTCATCGTAATGTGCATACACTTAGAACCCCCTTTTTATCCAAAATAGACCCCAGCTTGTAGAATACAGTTTGCATACGGCTTAGCTTCACCCGTGCGAATAATAACCTTAGCCTGCATCGTCAGCTGCTTAAATTGCTCATGTGAATATGCTTCTATCGGTATTTCCTTAAATTTATTATTCAAGTATTGAGAGGTGACTTTATTATCAGTCTCTAATTCCTCTGCAACGATCACCTTTTCGATGACCATATCCTCCGAAATGATATCAACGATATCTTGGAAGCTAGGAACCCCTAGTTTAACCGCCAAATCAATCTTCGGAACACCTGGTGGAACTGGAAGCCCCACATCTGCGATGACAATTGTATCAGTGTGGCCTAAGTCAGTAAGCACTTTGGAAATATGACTGTTTAATATCCCTTGTTTCTTCATAACTAAAGATTCGCCTCCACTTCTGCTCTTGTCGGCATGCCACCTTGTGCACCAAATTTAGTAACGGATAAGGAAGCCGCTCGATTGGCAAACTTTACACTATCCAGAATGGAGCTGCCTTCAGCTAAAGCAACTGCAAATGCCGCATTAAAAGTATCTCCAGCACCTGTCGTATCTATAGCGTTAACTTTGTAAGTAGGAACCAGAACTTCTTGTTCTCCATCGTAAAATCGTACGCCATTGCTTCCCTCTGTGATAAACAGCTTGTTTGGATATTTCCGTAAGGCATCTGTAGTACTCATCCCAGGGAATAAAATCGTACATTCATGTTCATTAGGTGTCAGATAGGCGGCATTTTCTATAATCGCGTCACTAATGGGACGCGCAGGTGCCGGATTAAGCAGCATAGGGATATTAAATTTATGACAAAGTTCGCTTACAAAAGACACCGTTTCTTCGGGTATTTCTTGTTGGATTAGCACCATATCAGATCCTTTAATAGCATCAAGTGCTCGCTCAACCAAAGCAGGAGTAACTGAATCATTAGCTCCTTTTACAACGATAATACTATTATCACCTTCTGCTAAAATGATGTGAGCAGTACCGCTTTTGGTATGTGTAACCGGTTCCACATTGGTGGTAAGAACCCGATTTCTCTTAAGATTCTCCATGATCTCCGTACCATAGAAATCTTCACCTACACAACCAACCATCATAACTTCTGCCCCTAAACGCGAAGCAGCTACGGCCTGATTCGCTCCCTTGCCTCCTGGAACGGTAGCGAAGCTCTCTCCAAGAACAGTTTCTCCTGCGTGAGGTCGCTTAGATGAGGTTACCACCAAATCCATTGAACAACTTCCAATTACACAAATCTTAGCCATGTCCATCAACCTTTCTTATGTTGTCATCTATTCTTTACTTCTTGTTGTTTCCCGCTCCACAAAGCTGACGGGTAATTGAATGATTTTATCTTCTACTTTATCTTGCTCAATTAACTTAATAAGTAAACCAGCCGCTTCACGGCCCATGTCATGTGCAGGCTGACGGATAGTGGATAACGAAGGAGACAACAGGCTGCTAAGTGGGATATCATCGAATCCAATGATTTGGAGATCCTGTGGCACTCTTTTACCTAAGCGATGTGCTTCATGAATAACTGCTGTCGCCACGATATCATTACTTGCAATTACGCCGTCTGTGTCTATATATTTATCAAATAACTCTACAGCCCATTGTTCCGCTTCCGTGTGGGAGAAAGATGAAGTCTGGATCACTTGATAAGTGATTCCCATTTCATCAAGTACTTCAATCGCACCTTGAAATCGATCCTGCGCCGGTTTAATATGCGCCGGTCCTTGCATGACTGTAATCTTGGTGCTTCCCCGTGCAATGATTTCTTGAGCAGCAAGGCGTCCGCCTTTTCTGCCATCTGCATATACGGAGGGACTGTCATTAGAAGTACGGTCAAGAAATACAACCGGAATTTTTAAATTAGAATAAATATCTTTCTCAGGAAAATTAGTGGATGAGATCATGCCAATGACATTATTTTGGATAAAGGTTTGAATATAATCGAATTCCTTTTCCTCGTTCTCATCACTATTACCAAAGATTATCCGATAACCATGCTCCTGCATCTGATCTTCTATCCCACGTGCTAATTGCGGGAAGAATGGGTTCGTAATGTCAGGTAATAGAAGTCCGATTAATTTGGATTTCCGTTTATACAAAGACCTTGCAACCTCATTAGGGGTATAATTCATTTCTTTGATTGCTGCCTCAACCTTTTTTCGAGTATCGATATTCACATAACCAGAATCATTTAACACCCTAGAAACGGTTGCCACCGATACTCCAGCTATTTTAGCAACATCTTTAATCGTCATCATCATTCATTTCATCCCCCAATGTGTAACCGGTTACATGTATTACATTAACTAGATTATCATAAAACCGTTTTCATTACAAATTTTTTTTCATTCCAATATATAACAAAGGATATCGATTGAACTCGCTATCCTTTGTGAGGCTAATAAACCAGTTCACAATCATGGTGTTCCCAGACATCAAATAAATTACCATCCAGATCTTCAAATACAAAAAACTTCCCATACTCACCTTCATCGCTAATGTTTCCGACTTTCACATCTTCAGAACTCAAATTGTTATGAAGTGATACGACAAATGTTTCACAAACCAAGCTGCAGATTTCTCCAAGTCTTTAACTGGGATCACATTATATGCAATACCTAAAATTCTTCCAACCTCCATCGAATACCTCCTTGACCTTAGACTTTTGTCTACTAAAGATCTCTAAAGTCTTTTATCAGCAAATCGATTTAATAGTTTGATTGTATTAAAATGCATCCCTTCATGGTAAAGCGTGAAATTTATGAATTCTCCGATTGTATTTAAGGTTAATCCACTACCCGTTGTAAGAGGGGTTACTTGCTCACTTAAGCGATTGTGCATAGCTTCCTGAATACGTTTGGGTTGCTCCGAAAGCATCTCAATTAACACTTCAAGTGTTGGTGGTTTCTCGCTCCACTCTGCAGGTTTAGTACCTTTTGCAAATAATCGTTCAAAGCTTTCCGGCAATTGCATAAGCTCCCTAGCGGAATGAAAAGCGAACTTCTCTTGCACCAAATAAATATGTCCCAAGTTCCATCTAACGTTGTTATTAAAGCCCTGTGGAATGATATCTAGTAGTTCCTCGGAAAGTTCTTCAACTGCACGAACAGTAACACTACGTACAAATTCAATTTGTTTGAACACGATTGGCTCCATCATGGCCCCTCCTATTTTTTATCCATAGTTTACCATGCACGACAACCGAATCCTAGCAGTTAGTACGAATTGTAAAATATTCCTTTACAAAAGAAAATGAATGGTTTATTTTAACATTAAGTCATCATTAAATATTAGTCGTATCATCCCAACATTTAAATTCTATAACGAGAAATATTGGAGGTTATGATGGAAGATAACATGAAAGACACCTTACTTTCGAACATAAAATTTGCGTACAACGAAGCTTTGGAATTCATTGTTTCTATGGGAATGATTGCTTGTGAAGAGCAGTTGCTTAAGGCAGCTGAGGATTACAAACTTGAAATGGACCCACAAGCGTTGTCTTATCATAAAGATGCACGAGCACGGTTGTCACCTCACTCCTACCGAGAACTTCAGTTTTTTTTCCAGTACAACTTTTTTCATAAAGCACTCGATTTTGCTTTCTATGAATCCATTTGCACTTGTCCAGAACCACAAACAGCTGAAGCATGGATAAATCGACTGGAAAAGAGTCCTGCAGAAAAGGTAGTCGCTGAAATGGTATATGGTGTGTATTACGATAAATTAGATGAGTTGCTAGAAGGAAACGATTGGGAAATCGTCAAGAAGGATACCCGCTTAATGGCTGAGCTTGTGGCAAGAACAAAACCGCAGCTGGATGTGATTGAAGCGCAGGGGCCATTACTAGAGTGCCTTGCTTATCCCGAAGAAACTAAGCTACGTTATATGCAGCTCTTAAACCAGTTCTACAAGGATGTTTTTTCACTTTGGAAAGAGGAGTTAAGAAGGGAGTCTGAACAAGCCTCTCAGCGTTATGAAGGTTTGTTCCTAGCGAATCCTGAAAGATTCATTCGTGATATCAACAAAAATGAACCTGCAGTTTATGATGTTCCCACTACTTTTCATGTCAGCTTTTTCTCACAAGTTGGGAATCATGTTCTCTTCTTTTACGCAGGAAGTTCTCGTATCGCTTGGGTTATATTCGGCATTTTTAATGATCATGTATTCGGACCAGCTGCTGATCGAGAGAAAACTGAACTTTTTTTAAAAGCATTCTCGGATAAACGACGTTTAGACTTCTTGCTGCTCTTAAGGAATCGCCCTCACTATGGACAAGAAATTGCATCAGCACTTGGCATAACGCCCGCGGCAGTAACTTATCATGCCAACTTCCTATTTTTTTTAGACCTTATCGAACTAAAAAGAACCGATCATCGATTATATTACCATCTTCGAATGGATAAATTGAGAGAATTACTTGCCGTCACCACAAAAGTCATGCTCGATGAGGAACCTCCTATCTTTTAAGTGAACCACAGCAAATTAAAACCATAGTGGGGAGGGTCTAAATTGAATGGATCTACAAACATAGAAGCAGACTCGATCAAAAAATCCAAAGTAGTTTCTAACACTTTTATGCGTTTACTGAAACTTGGAAAACCCTATTTAGGCTGGTACCTCATATTATGTCTCTTAGCTGCCGTCGTTTCCCTTGCAACAGTTGGGATAGCCGAATCTTTACGACGTATAATCAACGCTGCTACGAATCAGAACATGTCCTTTTTGATGTCTGGTGCTATCTTTGCTCTAATAATCGTTATTGTAGATGCTTTAGCCAGCTTCTTATTGACTTATTTATCAGGTGTGCTTGAATTCAAGTCGACCTCCAAGCTTCAGGTATCACTGCTAGCTAGATTATTAAACGTACAGATGAAAGATTTGGATCGTTATCATTCTGCTGATCTCATTAGTCGTATCAATGATTCTGCCCCAGCTGCTCAGCAAGGTATCAATCAGAAGACCATTGAACTATTCAGTAATCTGATGCAAATTACATTTCTCCTAACTTATCTGCTCTCACTCCAATATGTCTTAACGCTCGGAACTATATTGATTTGCTCGCTTGTTCCACTTGTGATGATTCCCTTCACTTCCCGCCTACGTTCCATGCACGAGCAAAGACAGCAAATTGAAACCGCTCAACAAATGTTTATTCAAGATACGGTACAGGGTGCTGAGGTTGTGCGTGCCTTCTCCCTTGTACCTAAGCTGCATAATCAATTCACACAACGTGTTAGGCAATATTTCAACATTCATTTACCTGTCACACGCTTAGAAGCTGTGGGCTATAATATGCCCTTTGCCGTTATTCTTAGTGGATTGCTATATGTTCTCTCCTACGGCGGATATCTAGTTATCCAAGGGAGATTGGATGTGGGAGCAGTGGCGGCATTTCTGATTTGTTTCGAGCAAATTACAAACCCTGTATCAAAGCTGGCTAATCTATGGACAGAATTACAAGCCTCGCTGGCGCAAGGTAAACGATTGTTTGAAGTCATTGATTTACCAGAAGAAGACGCAAGCCGTGAATGTAATCAGGAAGATTCTCATAAAGAAATGTCGATGAATAACAACCAAGCAATTAGTGGCTTGTACCCTATCACCTTTGAGAATGTAGGTTTTCATTATGGTAATCATCAAGTATTAACTAACGTTAATCTAACCATAGAACCAGGTAAAGTAACTGCGTTTGCCGGTCCTAGTGGCAGTGGAAAAAGCACCCTCCTTCAATTAATACTCGCAACCTATGAACCTAATGAAGGGGTCATCCAATCTGGTAAGTTGCCGTTAAGCAGCATTCCCCCTCGGTCTTGGCGTAATCATTTGGCTTATGTTTCTCAAGAGCCTTATCTGTTCACTGGAACTCTATATGAAAATATTGCATGGGGAAGACCTGACGCAACCTATGAAGAAATTATTAAAGCAGCAAAAAGTGCGGGGATACATGAATTTATTATGAGAACCCCCCTTCAATATCAGACTTCCATTGGGGAACGGGGCCATACCTTATCTGGCGGTGAAAGGCAGCGGCTATCTATTGCCAGAGCGTTTGTCCGAGCGCCTAAGCTTCTCCTTCTTGATGAACCCACAGCTGCACTTGATAGCCATAATGAGGAGATTGTCGGCCAGGCCCTGCAAGAACTCATGCATGATCGTACAACGGTTGTTATCGCGCATAGACTATCTACCATCAGAGATGCAGATCACATTTATTATATGGAGGCGGGTTCTATTGTTGAAGCTGGGACTCATCTGGAGTTAATGACTTTACAAGGACAGTATTACAATATGGTTGAGACCTCAATGAAGAAGGCTGATATTTCTACTCTGGTCAGGGAGGTAGAGATATGAATGAGATGGAATCCAAGAATCTAAAATTGGGGTATGCTCTGCGTAGATTAATCTCTTACGCTAGCCCTTATCGAATTGGATTTATTGTGGCTGTACTCCTGCTCTCTGCTAAACTCGTAATGGACATAGGATTTGCAGCCATTCAGCAAGTATTTATTGATACGATCAACAACGCCAATATGGATGCATTAACACGTATAACTGTAATCTGTGCCATTGCTTGTGTCATCATTATCTGCTGTCTTATGGTGCAGCATTACTTCCGCTTTGTTATGCAAAGTCGGATGGCTTGGGATATTCGTGCGAAGCTGTTTGATAAAAGTCACCGACTTCCATTCCGTTACCTTCAGTCCATGCATTCAGGTGATTTGACTTCTCGTAACACTAAGGATGCAGGGATGGCCATGGGGATGATAAACAGCATCGTATACGATCTAGGCTATAATCTACTTCTATGTTTCATTTCCTTTCTATATTTGGCTAAAATGGATGTCTGGATCGCCCTGTTAGCTCTTGGATCGGGTCCCCTTGTTTTTCTTTCCGGACGTTTCTTTGATCGCAGATTACGAAAATTATCTACTCAAATATATGCAAAAGAGGCGGAATTACGAGGAATCTTACAAGAAACGCTTCAAGGAATGAAGGTCGTAAGAGCCTTTTCGCTTGAAGAAACTCTCTTAAATAAATATGCGTTAGAACGTGAGCAGTTAAGAAGAATGCAGCTGCGAAAATCGCTTCTAAATGGTCTCTTATGGCAATCTTCTGCCTTTATCAACAATCTCGTAATGGTGACATGCGCCGCTTTAATTGCGTTATCAGCTCTAAGTGGCGGAACATCAGCAGGTGAAGTACTCGCTTTTATTATTTTGATGGGTAGGGTTCAATGGCCTTTTGTCCATATGTCTCAAACATGGGGAGGTGTCCAGGAGGCTTTAGGTGCAGCTGACCGCGTATTCGCTATACTTGATGCACCTGATGAAGGAGCTACTCATCCTTTGCCAGAATCCAGCTCATCAACATTCGCTTCCGTAGAGGTAGCTGCATTACAAATAGAGGATGTCCACTACAACTATTCGGGTAAAACGGATAATGAAGCCTCCCTATTTACAGGGCTTAATATTCATATACAACATGGAGAAACTATCGCGGTTGTCGGGCCAAGCGGGTCAGGGAAGACGACGCTCGTTCGATTATGTAATGGACTTTATGAGCCTACTGCAGGAAGCATCACGGTTTATGGAAAGTCTGTACATGATCAGCTTGAAGAAGCACGTGCAATGATTACCTATGTTCCCCAAACCCCTTATTTGTTCTCAGGAACTATACGAGACAATATCGCCTTCAGTTCTAGTACAGCTAGCGAAGAGGATATTCGAGAAGCCGCTCGGCTCGCAGGTGCAGAAGAGTTTATTACGAAGATGCCCCATGGTTATGACACTATCCTAGGTGAACATGGATCGACTTTATCTGGTGGACAAAGACAACGCATAGCCATTGCCAGAGCTTTTCTTCGTGATGCTCCACTCCTTCTTCTAGATGAAGCAACTTCCGCACTCGATAACGAATCTGAGCGAATGATTCAGCAATCTCTTGATTTGTTAATGAAGAATCGAACCACATTGGTTATTGCACACAGACTATCCACCATACGTGAAGCATCTAGAATTATCGTGTTAAATCAGGGTTCGATTGTTGAGGAAGGTACACATGAGTCTTTATTAGAAATGAATGGGCTATACTCACAATTATATAACATTCAATTTAAATCTTCTGAAGCAGAAGACATTAGTGCACCTGAGTTGCTTCAATTACATTCCAATCTTTGATCTCAGTTCAATGCATACATCGTAATTCATAAGTTATTTTAATTAAGGTGTATGCGTTGGAACCGAGTATAAATTATCCGCTTCTTTTAATTGTTTCATGACGAGCTTAATAAATGACTGGATATAGCTTTCTTGAAGCTCTTTCTTTCTGTGGCTCATCCATATCGAATGCTTTGAGATTACATTTTCCACTTCGACCTTGGCTAACATACCCTGATCAAGATAAGGCTTTGCTAACAACGCAGATACAAAACTAATCCCATAACCGGCAATCACGGCTTGAATAACCTCATTTACTCCATTAAATTGCAGTTCGATCTTCGGTTGTTGTACCTTTCTTTCTTCACATAATTGTACAATTCTCTCTCTGGCTGCACTACCTTCCTCCCTCATAATAAATGCCTCAGCCATCACTTCCTCAAAGCTAACCTCCTGCTTGGCTAAAGAATGATTTGAAGAAACTACGAACACATACTCGTCCTTGTACAACTCACGATGTTCGAACACCCCTGTATGATGAGAAGGAAACGCCATATCACTATAAATCGCCACATCTGCTTCAAAGTTATTTAATTGTTCCATGACTTCATGAGAATTAGCAGTAGAGATCTGAATTTTAACCTCCGGAAAAGATTGTTTGTATAATGATGCCCACCGGGGGATGAGTATGCTTGTGGCCAGGTAATTACCTGCAATCCGAATATGGCCCGCAGGAAATTTATGATAATCCTCAATAATCTGCTGTACCTGTTCACCCATAGCAAATAACTTTTCAAGTGGTTCGATCAGTTTTCTCCCAATCGGTGTTAGCACCATTCTCTTTCCTATGACCTCTAATAATACGATATTATTCTCCCGTTCAAATTTGCGGATCTGCGCTGATATAGCGGGTTGACTGATGTGCAAACGTTCAGAGGCTTTGGTCACACTCCCTGTTATTGCAACATAATAAAACAATTTTAATACATGATAGTTCATCCTGATTTCTTCCTAACTATATAAAATAAAATCATTGTTTAACGGACTTTCGGCTTTCTTACTATAACTATACATTATGAATATTAACTATTATATATTGTTTATTTATAATTATTTATCTTATACTTACAACTATTCAAAAGGGAGGTTTCGTTAATGAAAGAGACAGTATTATTTCTAACCCGTCACGGGCAGACCGAATGGAATTTGCAGAAAAGAATGCAAGGACATCAAAATTCAGCGTTAACAACCTTGGGTGAACAGCAAGCGGAATGGTTGAGAGAACGTTTGGAAGGTGAGAATTTAGGAGCCATTTATTCTAGTACTAGTCCAAGAGCATTGCATACTGCGCAGATTTTACGAGGAAATCGGAGTTTACCGATTCAACAGCAAGCTTCATTAATGGAAATTAACATGGGCATTTGGGAAGGAATGAACACAGATCAGATTGAACAAGAATATCCATTACAGTACACCCATTTTTTCACCAGACCTGATCTTTTTATTCCTCTAGCCCCAGGTGAGACCTATAGTCAGCTTGAACAAAGAGTAACGCCGACTATTGAGCGTATCATTAACGATAATGAAGGACATGAGGTACTTATTGTCACGCATCGGATGACCCTGAAAGTAATTATGGCTCATTTTCTCAATAAATCATTGCAGGAATTAGGGGAACTACCGGATATTCTCTCTACAGCATTGTGTAAAGTAACCCTAACTGACAACAATACAACCATCGATCTGTACGGCGATACTTCACATTATCAATGAATCCTTCTCAAAAATAAAAAAGGAAACTCCGATTTAAATGGGGTTCCCTTTTTAGACTTCAATTTTAAATTTCCACACTTTTGATTGTAAAGCTGCGGACCTTCATCCATTTTCCTGAAATAAATTCGTCAATTGTTTTCGTCTTCGGTCTAACACAAAAACGATGCTTGCTCCCTTTATCAAAACCAACCGCTTCAAAAATC
This sequence comes from Paenibacillus sp. FSL R5-0914, assembly GCF_038004525.1. Lineage (NCBI taxonomy): Bacteria > Bacillati > Bacillota > Bacilli > Caryophanales > Paenibacillaceae > Paenibacillus > Paenibacillus sp. FSL R5-0914. The sequence continues at coordinate 3,243,315 of NZ_JBBORH010000001.1, read as the reverse complement.
AGGCCGTCACCTATTTGCTCCTTAAAGAACACTTGCTTAAGTCCCAATCTATTTAACATTTCAAGCTTTACACTTTCGATATATGTGCGTGAATACTCCTTAGACATATGTGTTCCTCCTAGTAGTGGTAGTAATATTATAAGTTCAATATTAAGAAAATCAACTGAAGATCACATAATCACAAAAAGAAAAAAGCCAACCCATAGTCTATGGATTGGCTTCTACTGTATAAGTTGATTACGAAATTATTTAACTTCTGTTGTTCCAGTCACTTTTCCATCAATAACAGCTGATGTTTTCAGATCTTCGCTTGCGAAATAGAGGTTACCATCAATAGTGGCGGTTTCAGGCAGAGTAAAGCCTTTCGCTTCTACATAAACATCGCCTTTAATCGTTCCGCCTTCAACTTTCAAATTCTCACTTTGTACTGTAAACTTTGGCACGGTTAGTGTATAAGTAGCAGTGATCTTGTGATCAGCATCTTGCGAATAAAGGGCAATCTTACGGTAGATGTCGCCATCTGCGGCTCCTTTATTTCGGAATTCTCCAGCTACAACAACCTCATCAGAAATCGTTACATCATTTAGAATCGCAACAATCCAGTTTCCATCTTTGCTAACAGCCTTAGTAAACGCATCTGCTTGATTCACGATCGAAGCTGTAGTGACAGCATCTGTCTGCTCAGCAGCCGGAGCTGAAGTTGCCGCCGAATTGTTTGCTTTATCCTCATTTGCTCCACAACCTGCCAATACTGCTACCGAAACCCCAGCCACTAAAATCATTTTAAATAGTCTCATTTTCGATTCCCCCTAATTTTGATTATGAATTAATTATATATTAAAATTCTTAATAATTAAGTGAATAATTTCACAAATTTGTGTCAATATCTAAAGCGGTTTCACAGCGCGCTCTCTTCCCGATTAAGATTCGTTCCCATGAGTCACACCTCTTCTCGCTGACTGATTTAGGTTCTTATATCTATTTACCCAAATTATAAAAATGAACACAAGCATCATTTGCTTCTTGGTATAAAGTCAATCGTTGACTCTTTTCAAGTGTTAATGATAATATTTGGAAATAAATATCTCAGCAAGGGAGAAGTTTACTGGTGAAAAAGACTACAATGAAAGACATCGCGCTACAAGCTAATGTCTCCGTTGCGACTGTAAGCTATGTTCTGAACCGCGTCGATAACCAAACCATTCCTGAGAAGACCCGCAATCAAATTCTGTCACTTGCCGAAGAACTTCATTACATTCCTAATCTAGCAGCCCGTTCGCTTGCCAATAAAAAAACGGGATTAGTAGGGGTACTTGTCCATAATTCTGCTTATATGCCACCTTGGAAACTCTATGCCCAATTCACATTTATTCGTGCTTTGGAACAGCGTTTAACGGATGCCGGATATCATACGCTGCTATATTCTCTTGGTACTGACCATCCTTCTCTGAATATCATCGTTGAAAGAAAGCTCGAAGCCGTCTTTCTGATCGATGTGCACGATGAATCCTTCTATTCGATTTCCAAACATTTTGTAGAAGGTATCCCCTTGATTTTGATCGACAGCATGATTGAAGATAAGCTGTTTAAGCAAGTTCTTTACAATTATCGTTCAGCTCTACGGAAGGTAATGCCGGAGGATCTTTCACAGGTTTGTTTAATTATGGAGAGCTTAAATAACTCCCTGCTCACTAACTTTATCCAAGATAGTCTTCCTTTACCTGAGAAAGCAATATTCAAAGTTCAAAATATGGAAGAATTGAATACAATCTTATCGGAGGGGATCTACAAAGAGGCCATAGTTATTAATGAGTTTATCGGAAGTTGTGTTGAAAAATCCGGGGTATTCGCACGTCTTTCTGTTCTATGTACCTGTAATTGCCCAGAAATGCTTGGAGAAGACGTTCAGAAATTCATATTCACTGGGGATAAATCAGCCACTGCTTTTGAACTAATGCAGGAGTTATTACATCGTCCTGACTACTCCAAACAAGAGAATAATCGTTATTTTGTTGATTAATTTTTTTTCGATATTCACTTAAGCGTTTAAGTCGAGAGGAGAGTTACCCATGACAGATCCTGTATTAGCAAAACATGCATCCACCACCGCTCAATCCTACCCAACCCTTTGGGGAAACCGGAGATTTATGCTGCTACTCAGCTCCTATTCCATTTCTTTGTTTGGAAATACCTTTCACAGCATTGCTTTAAGTTTATGGGTACTTCAGACGACCGGAAGCGCTAAAATGATTGCCATTATTACGATAATCAATCTATTGCTCAGTTCTTTACTCGGATCGATAGGAGGCACACTCGCAGACAGGATCAATCGCAGAACCATTATGTTAATCACTGATTTGATAAGCTGCGGTCTAGCAGTTACGCTTGCTCTGACCATTTCCATGTCTTCTACATCATTCATTATCGTGGCCATATTAACGGGACTTACGACAGTCTCAGCATTATTCCAATCCCCTGCGTATCAAGCTTCAATTACCACTGTAGTTGGAAAAGAACATGTGCAAAAAGCAGTCGGGATTCTGAACCTGTCGGAGAACATCTGTAGGACGATTGGGTATTCGGCTGGAGGTATTTTTGTAGCAAGTTTTGGAGCGGCAGATGCCATATTATTTGATGGAGCTACATTTTTAGTTTCCTTTCTACTAGTTCTTGCTGTCCGCTCCCTTCCACTCCCAAACCGAGTGAATACCGGACCTAAAGAAGAAAGAAAATTCACACAGGATCTTGCGGATGGCGTTCGTTATATTTGGAGATACCCCTTCGCCCGAGCAATAATCATCATGCTTCCTACGCTCACTTTGTTCTTTATGCCTTCACTGATGCTAACGCAAGTTATGGCCGTCAAAGTATGGAATTCTAGTCCCTTTCAGTTTGGACTCATGGAAGCCTGTATTCCTCTAGGTTATATGATTGGTTCCAGCATGATCTTGTTTCTCGGCTCTAAATTAAAGAATCGCGGCTTCTTTATCATGACTGGACTGCTATGTCTGGGTCCCCTGTACCTCCTGCTATCGTTCGTCACTACTGCTGCCTTAGCCATTCCCATCATTCTTCTAATTGGCTTTATGTTCTCATTCTGTACATTGCTGATAAATACAATCCTCAGACTGGAAGTTTCGGAGGATATACAAGGTAGAGTCTTCGGTGTATTAGGCTCCATTATGAGTGTAGCACCCTCACTTGGTCTTACAGCTGTTTCATTCCTGTCCGATCACTTCAGTCCAGCCCCTGTCATGGGTTCCATCGGAGTCCTGCTACTACTGTTTGCTTTATTAACCTTGACCAAGTTAAAGGTGATTCGAAATTATAAGTAATTTTAGAACATATCTTATGACCGTTATCGCCCATTTTTCCTAATAACGCGCCTATTATGAAGCTCGATCAGTAATTGAACAACTATAATGATCAATAAGAAGATTCCCACGACACCTGTTAAAAATGGATAAATTAGAGGGAAAAATACACTTGGATAACTTTTAGTAATATCCGAATAGTAGCCCATACCCATAAGTGATGTACCCGAGAACTCGATAAGCTTCACCCCTAGATGATTGTCACTTCTTTGAGCATAACTCAGCATCTTTTCTTCTATACTGCCGTCATGTGAGATCGTGATTATTTTCCATTTTCTCTTTTCCATCGGCTGACTATCATCTGTAAGTCTTTGGACTATATTAATTTCTTTCTCGCCAGTCTTTCGATCCGTAACAGTAAGGATATCTATCCATGAGAAATATCTGCTTCCTCGTTCCCGATTAGACAACCATATTTCATCAGGGGTTGAGATTTTTTGACCATTTAATAAAAACTGAACATTCACAATATCTCCAGGCGGGACACTCTCCTCTTCATCCCAAAGTGTCAACTCTGCTTTCCTGCCTGTATTTTCTTCTTGGATCTTAATATGCTTATCATCAACCGTTAGTTCTTGAACGTTTAACGTGTTATACCCTTTCTCAGCATGGTTGATCTCATAACGCTGATTGATTTGATCTGAAATCATATACTCACGGATATAGTTGAACAATGGGCTGAAAGAAATCGCTAGCAAGAAAAATGAAATCACCGATAAATAAATTATTTTTTTCATAATGAATCCTTGTGAGCGATCGTCAGCTTGAAATTTTGTCTTGAGCCACCTTCGAGGCCATTTGGAACCCCATCCTGCAAAGGAAAGAAACCAAACTTCTGATAAAATCTTCTAGCAGGTTGGCCCTCTGGATGATCCTCACCAAAAGTAGTAACGAATATCTCTGCTGGGGTTTCGATACTTTCGATAATATAGTTAAGAAGTACTGTCGCTACACCCTTATTTCTCTCTATTGCTGAAACAGATAACCACCCAATCTTGTAATTAGGGGCATTGGATGAAGAGAATAACACAGCTCCAAGTAATCTTGAACCTGGCGAACCATTGTTTTCTCGTACACAAAAAGCGCTTTGTCGTCTGATATTTTTTTCTAACGCTAGAGTGAAATTCGGATCATCTACCATCGGCCCAAAAAGGGACTCCACCTCTGCCGCCAGCTCCAGCCATCCTCTTATATCCTCCATAGTAGCGTTTACTACATTCATATATAAGTTCTCCTTTAGTAGTCTTGGTTACACCATTCGATACACTGAGGAATAAAGTGATCATAGTCATTTAAAGCAGTGATTGTATTTATTACTTCACGGGTTCCAAGCTCTCGCTCCGCATCATCTGTACTCTCCAGTCCGAGTGATCGTCTGACATTATAAGCTAACCATTCTAGCTTCCCATGAAAACCATAGTTTAGCCCGTCGGACCAGTTAGCATAAATCTCGCCACCTTGCTCCCGATAGGTACTAATGAGCGTGCAGAAAGCATCTTTGCTTACACTTCCCGATTCAAAGCCTGACCAATAAAGGGCTACATCTATTAGCTCTTGGGTTGGATGGATAGGTCCTGCTGCTTCCCAGTCAATAATAACGGGTATCTGATGCTCATCCCATAGTACATTTTTTTGATCTAAATCCCGATGGCTGATAATCATATGATTTAATAATTGTTCCGCTGAAGAATCTACAAGTTGTTCCCAATGATTTATTTGGTTCAGGTTATCTATTAGCAAGCTAGACCATTCCAAACCATCCTGTTTTGCTTTTAGTGCATATTCATTCCAACGAACAGTGGATGTATTTACTGCCTCAAGATTTTCATTAGGATGATGATCAAGAAGTGTAGCGAAATCGATCTTATGAATTTTAGCAAGGTTTTCGCCAATCTTTTTACAACACCCTATATTAATACCTCCTGATGGCAATGCCTTACCTTCGACCCATGGAAATAATAAATAGAATTGACCCTCGAATTCATGCATAAAACTATCTTTGGACACGATAGCTGGTACTGCATTTATCCCATTTTGATAAGCCATATTTGCAACCTTTTCAGAAAGAGTATAGTTGTTCATGGCTGTATCCCGATGCATAATTTGAGGATTTAGAGCTTTCACTGCATAGAGCGCTTTGTCCGTTTGTAGACGATACATTCTGTGTAGAAGACCACCTGTTACCTGTTCTGGTTCATTTTTTAAATGACCTAACCCGTATTTTGCACATAGCATTTCGAAATTTAAGTTATAATTCAGATTTCCCATGTTATGTATCCCTTTCCTATCAATCAGAATCCCAACTTCAATAACCAAGCCGACAACTTCTCTTCCCGCTCTTTTAAGTCCCCATTTATGCGATTGAATTTACCAAGCCATTGCTCAGAAGCTATGCTGCCATCCAGCATATACAGGACACGTTCTGCCTGAGCAGCGACTTTCGCATCATGTGTAGCCAGTAGAATCGTTGTACCCGTCTGATTAATATCTATTAATATCTCCATAATTTCACTAGCAGCTTTAGAGTTCAGTGCACCTGTTGGCTCATCACCAAATAGAATATCAGGCTCATTGATGATTGACCTGCAGATCGCTGCTCTTTGCAGTTGTCCACCCGACACTTGTGTAATATCACGCTCAGCGAGTGCGGAGATTCCGGTTTTTTTCATTAACTCAGCGGCTCTGTTATTGATGGTTCTACGACTAACGATTTTAGCTCGATAAGCGGATAAGATGATATTGTCCCGAATAGTCAGGTTTTTTAAAAGATGCATCTGCTGAAAAATAAATCCCATTTGATTTAAACGCAGTTCAGCTAATTCACTCTCAGAAAGACCACTGATGTCCTGCCCTTTAAAAACAACACTTCCTGAAGTCATCCGGTCCATACCGCTGATCGTATAGAGCAATGTTGATTTCCCTGAGCCAGAAGGCCCCATTATAGCTACGAATTCTCCCTTTGATACCTGTAGATGAACATCTTTTAATACCGTCTGCGGGGTTCCTTGCCCGGTTACAAAGGTTTTATTTAAACCCTTCGTCTCTAATATGAACATACTACCACCTCACCCTCATTCGACAATCAGTTTAGATAAATTGGATTTCTTCATCGATATCGTGCTTACTACGGTTGTGAGTGCTACAATGAGCATGAAAAAAAGAGGGAGAACAAGATAAGCTATTACCGGATTAACTACAAACTGTATTTGGGATGCTCCCATAAAGGATCCGAGTAATTGAGTGAATTTTTGACCGATGGTATTAGCTGCAAAGGTTCCGAGAATGATTCCAAGACCAGAAACCAGTAGTAGCCTTACCTGATATTGCTTTCGAATATCTTCTAACGTAAAGCCAATGCTTCTCAAAATTGCAATTTGCGAGACGTCCTTCGCTAGCAGCATTTTTAGAAATAAAGCTGTAATCAATACTGAAATTGATATCGAGATGGCAATGGATAAGCCAGTGACCAGCTTTAATTGGCGAATCGTATTCCCGAGCGTCTGAGATAAATAGCTTTCTAGATGAGTAACTTTGGCTGGATAAAATAACTTTGCATATTGATCCATTTTCTCCTGAACGGAAACATTCGGATTCACATCTAAAGCTACGATATACCATAGCACGGACTTCGGGTCATAAGGTAATCGGGCTTTTGCAGTTCGACCTCCATTCGTTATATCTTGGTAGATCCCGCTAACCGTCAATTTTTTCGAAGTGCCATCTACCTCCAAAAGAACGCTATCCCCAACCCTTTTGTTCCATTCCTTGGCATTCAGATCAGAAAGGGCAATCTCATCCCCACTTTCAGGGGTTCCTCCGTTAACATAGGTGAGCGGAAAAATAGAGAAATCTCCTGTTTCAACATTAATATTCTCCCATACGCCATCGCTGCCTAGCACTTTAAATCGAGAAGTAATTAATGGTGAGAATTCAGCTATATCGGAGTCCTTATTTAGCGTCGTTATCAGTTCATTAAATCGCTTCTCTATTTGATCAGATGGCTGTAAATCGATTCTCATGTCACTCTGACCTACACCCATATAAGAAATAAACCGAGGGGACTGAAGGGTATTTAATATATTCACTGGCACAAGAATGATAAACAGACAGATCACAAATACGAAGAATAGCAATCCGAATATGGTGAAGCGTCCATAAACATCCTTTAGGCCAAGAAAAACATTCACATTTATATGCCTGCGCTTACTCAGCACCATTCTACTTTTATTGCCTTTCAACTCCCCCACAGTCCCTGACCTTAAAGCCTCTACTACTGTTATACGATTAAACCTTCTAAGAATAACTCTGCAAAAGAACACAATCATGCCGAAGATCAAACCGACCGCTAAGACTGGAACAATAGGCTGAAGGATCGTTTTCGGAGCAGTCCCCAAATACAATGTGATATTCGCTGTAAACAATCGCACCACACCCAAAGATAATAAATATCCTAGCAGTGAAGCGCATGCTGCCATCACCATATATTTTGCCAAATAGATCCTTCTAATATCTCGCTGTGAGATCCCAATTGCTTTCATGACGCCAATCTCTCTATAATCCTCCTCTAAAGTCGCGATCATCGTGAACCTTAAACATAGGACGGCAATAATCATAAGAAGGATACTTACCAAAATAATGACAACTGCAATAATCCCATCTGTCAGCGCATTCAGCGTCTTAAACAAAGGATAGTCTATCATTGGTCCTTTAGCGGGCATATCTGAGGATTGATAGATATTCCGGAACTCGCTAAGTCTACTTAAATCGGTGATTTGAAATTCAATTAAGTACTCAACTTCTCCATGGTTCTTCTTAAGTACATTATAATCCGTGTCATTTACGACAAAGCGCTTAGAGCTAACAATAGCTGGATTCATTTGGATGTCTCGAACAAAATCCGTAACAATAAATTTTTGATCTAACTGTCCATTGGAAAGGGTAACCTGATCACCAATGTTCAGATCATTCTGCTTCATATAATAAATAGGAACTGCGATTTCTCCTTCAGCTACCCTAATCACTTGATTCTCTAAGTTCAGCAGCAAATCAAATGATGGGTTCTGCTTAACAAAACCTATATCCATTACGCTGTTCTCTTCCGACTTATTGCTGTTACCCAAGACAATCTTCGAGCCATCTATCCTTAGCATTTCTACTGTCTGTTGATTCTTAACAAGTGGATTTGTAGAGGCGAATTTTTGAATACCTGCGTTATCTATTGGACCAGCATGCATTTGAACAAAATGGGGAGCCTTTGATTTATCCAGCAAATGACTTAAAGAACCGGACAATTCCATAATGACTTGAGAAGCACAAGCAGCAAGTAACGCCGATAACATCATAAAAATAAATAAGACGATCGTTATGATTTTATTTCTTTGAAAATCTTTTTTCACAATTTGTAGCAGCATTGACGATCTCTCCCCTACGTCTCATTCATCCTCCCTGCACGGACCTTACTCAAACATTTGCGTTACGTAGGAAAAGCTTCCTTTTTCAGCTCCCAACGTAGTCTCCATAATATAAATAAAGCTCTGAATTTTGAGAATGATCTCTTCCGGCTGCCACTTGAAAATCCCTTCATCCAATAAAAATTGTGAAGCAACCAACAGAAATTCCATCGTTTCTTTAGGATAAGGACAGTGAAACAAGCTCTCCTCGATTCCCTGCTCAATCACCTCTGTCAACACAGGTGTTAGCTTCAAAATAGTTTCAGCCAAGCTTTTCTGATGGATTAGTGCATTCTCAGCTTGATGAAACTGTTCAATCATGTGACCTTTTCTCTCCGAATCAGGTTTCTGTGCCATTATGATTTGTAGTAGCTTTTCATGTACGGAGAGCTTTGAATCAGCAGCAATGATCTTCGCAACGTCTACTCCAGCATCGATGAATCGTGTGACCACTGCTTCCATAACCTCCTCCTTCGACTTGAAATAATAGTAGAACGTGCCCTTGGCAATCCCGATCTCCTGCAAGATGTCGTTCACTGTAGTTCTCGCATAACCTTTCGTAAAAAAAAGCATTTCTGCCTTATCTAATATTTCATTTCTGCGTTCTTCCGCTTCTTTGGAAATTCTCATTTATTCTGAGTCCTCCTTTTTATAGACCGACCGTCGGTCTATTCCATTTAAATACATTTAATACATCATGTCAATGATGTTCCAGCAAATTGGACAAAAGAAAAAAGGTAACCTCCAAAGGATGAGGTTACCTTAATGTGCAGTCAGCATAATCAGGAGACTTTTTTGCGCTTTAGAATATGATACACATTGCTGAACATACCGGACAGGATGCCAGCAATTGGGAATACAGCCCAGTTAACGTCCCATCGCCCATAGACAAAGCCCGTAAACAGAAAAATCGCCGTCGCCAACGGCCACAACACAGCCCTCTCACAAATTGTTCTTTTCCCTTCTACTTTGCATCGATATGTGGCTCATTCAGTAGCTTCGTATAAGTTTCTTGGATATTTCCATAATAGACGAACAAGAACACCGCAGTTGCTGCAATCACTAGAAAGGCAGAAACTCCATAAGCAGCGAAATCATCGTTGACATAAGAAGTTGCGAAGATAAAGGTCGGCGACAGCACACAAAGACAGACGCCCACAATCAAAGCAAGGCGATAAGTCGGAGCATAAAGGGCTTGACTGCGCTGAAGCGCCGTTTTGAGCGCATAAGGTAGCTGAAAGCCTTGCTCTAGACTTTCGAAGCGCTCGAGTTTCATGCCGCTATAAATGAACATCCCAACGGCCACAGCGACCAGCACGAACATTCCGACCATCCCCAGCATCGAACCTTTATCAGCCATATCAGCATTATTTTCAAACAATGTACTAAGAGTAATCAACAGCGCCACCCCGCATGCGCAGAGAAAAACACCGAGACCGGTCCATAATCCAGAGCTACGTTTGGCAGCCGCATAAGCATAAACCTCTTCTTCACTAAGCATGGGCACAGTCTTCTCCTGTCCGGCTGGACGGATGCCTAGCTCAGCAGTCAGCTCCTCAATATTGCCGAATTCCGAAATAACGATACCGATCGCCTCATTCTCAGACTTGCCATCCCGCTTCAGCTCCAGGTACTTATCTTCCATCCCGGACAGCAGCTCCTGCTTCAAATGCTCCAGTTCCGGAGTCTTCGGTAGACCCGCAAACATATTATCCAGATATACTATGATCGTCTCCATGCACTATCACCACTCCTTGATAAATTGGTTTACAACTTCCTGCGTAACCTTCCATTCCTCACATTTTTCTCGGTAATAGGCGAGACCCAGCGGGGTAATCCGGTAATATGTGCGCCGCTTGCCAAGACTCTCATCCAGATAAAAGGATTCAATGTACCCGTTCTTCTCCAGCCGGGTAAAGGCGGAATACAGCGTTGTTTCCTTCATGACATACTTCTCCTGAGTCAGCTGCCTGATATTCTTAGAAATCTCGTACCCGTAGGATTCCCCATCGAGCAGCATGTAGAGGATCATCGTATCATTGTAACCACGTATAACATCACTGCTGATCAAAAATGGTACCCCCTATGATTACTTCATCTGTCGTAGTAGTTGCAGTATACCATAATTACTACGACAGATGAAGTAGTCACGAAAAAAATAGGCAAAAAAATCTAAAAAGCATAAAAAAAGAGAATTGCTCTATATGAGCAACTCTCCTCAAATCAGCTAGTCTCTTGAATTTCCAAAAATCTGATCAATCTTCTCTTTCGCACCTTCCCAGGAGGTCAATAATGGAAATCCATATTGTTCACGAGCTCTCAAATTCCATGGATGCGGAATACAGAGTACTTTCCTTCCGTCCTGCAATGCAGGAACCAAGTTGTGAACCCCGTCATCGATCAGAAGATCATAATTAATAAGATTCTTTCGTTTGCATGGGAAGAAATTTTCGATGGGAATAAACGGCATATGCTTCTGCAGCCAGTTCCATTTTTCAACAACTGCATTGGGCTGGGCCGCCGTAACAATAATAACATCATAAGCATTGTGCAGCTTCTCCATTTCACCTACAACATGCTCGTCGAATAATTCAAGCTCCTCATATAAACCAGGCCGCCCATAGAATACATCTTGTGTACAATCTGGATGACGTAAATGATCCGTATTCCAATCAAGCATTTCCTCGTACTTCAGTACATGAGTGGGGAAATCATTGTTGTTATGGTATATAGCTCGTTTGACTAGATGGCATATCGTGTCATCCATATCAACTGCAATTATAGGCTTTCTCATCTGTGTCCCCCATATGTTTTTTTATATTACTATTTAAGTATACACAATATAATTACTGTTTTCGTCTTGAGTTAGTTAAATTTCAATTTAATGTTTTTTAAACGCCTCTACGCATCTTTGACAGATACAGGCTTTACCTCTCAGTTCCAAAGGCACCCTTTCTAGTAGTTCTGCAGGAATTTCCGTATGAAAACACCAACAATCACCACTATTAGCACCACAATGATTTAATTCTTTACATAAAGGACAATACCGTTGTTCAACTTGTTTATTTTTTATTTCCAAAGCTTCTACTCCCCCATACGATTAAACATTTCACTTCTATTTATTTACTTTTCTTTTCCTTGAAATTCAAATACTTCCTTCATAACCGCCTCTGAACATTCTAAGTCTAGCGTTACCAAGCATAGGATTATTCAATAAAGCAAGCACAGCACTTCCCAACATGCAATAAAGTCATTTCACATTTTTTCCCATCAATTCATTCCTTCTATAGACCTTTGCAATACCTCTATACTTTCCTGAAGAAATGCCTTATTGTTCTCAATCCCTCTGGTTTTACACCAAACTACCGCACTAAAAGCATCATAAAAACTATAAAACGGTATTATAGCTTCCAGATCAAGTAAAGGACGAACCGATTCGTAGCCTTGCACATAAGGGAGCCGTGTTAGCGGGTTCACTTCCCAGACGTATCGGTTTATTTTTGTAAAATCAATTTCAGAGGAACCACCACGAGCGCTCTCGTAATCAATTATACCAACGACTTCATTATCTTTTATTAATATATTGCCTGGTCGAAAATCCATATGAACAACACAAGGCCCATCAGGTTCAGGTAACGCCGAATATACGCTATCAAAGTGAGTAATACATTTCTCAAATAAATCAGGATGAAGGAGTTCCTTACAAGGTTCTTTCCACTTTTCAAAATTATTTTTCAGGTATAATCTCCAGCTATTGTTCTCTACCATCTGAAAACCATCGGATCCATAACATCCATACGCTGGCATGGTAACTTCATGAAGCATGGCATGATAATTACCGATTTGAAACGCCAGACTCTGATCAATGTTACTCGTACACGGCACCCCATCTATAGCGGAGAGAAGCAATGCACCGACACTTCTATTATCTCCGTCCCAGAAATCCAATACTTTTGGAACAGGTATAACACCCTTTAGTCTTTCAAGCATCTCAAATTCGCGAACCAGTTTATCCCTGTTGTATGGAATTTTCACGTATACGTTGTCTAGATTATTAAGAGTAAGTTTATACACTTCAGAACTAAACGACTCTGGAACAGACTCTATATTCAAAACACTCAGCTTAAAAATTTCAATTAATTTATGTATGGATTTCATACGACTACCTCCAGTCTCAAGGGAAAGGTGCTCTGTTCACGGTTGTGAACTCCCTATTCTTGCATTAAGATAGAGAACATTAGGAGTTTCTAAGGAACTCAACCGGGAGATTTGAACAGATGAAATTTAAGAATCACAGCTTTTCAGGTATCATTCATAGTGATCTGCTTGCTACCCAAGAGCTTGTATATAACCCGTGTAATCTTGATTGCTCTGACCTCATTCATGAACCACACAATGCTGATTATGGGGCGTATATATTTAATTTAAACGCGCTATCCATTAGATTCCGTGTTGCAAAAATCACACCTACAAAGATCGGGCAGTTTGTCACGTTATGGGAGAGAATTGGAGATGGCCCCATCCAACCCTATGATATATCAGATACTGCTGATCTCTTCGTTATAAGTACGCGCAATGAGAATCACTTTGGTCAATTTGTATTTCCAAAAGCTGTGCTAGGTAAACAAGATATATTATCCAATAAAGGTGAGGGTGGCAAAAGAGCACTACGAGTGTACCCGCCATGGGATAATCCCACGAGTCGTCAAGCTCAAAAAACACAAAAATGGCAGTTGGAATATTTCCTAGAAATACCGGTAATTAAGCCAGCAGACTTTCTTCGTGTGCAAACACTTTACGGTTTTCCAGTAAATCGAACAGTCTGACCTATGTCCTCCACATGTTTTATATCCGCCCATAAAATAAAATAATTGTACAAAGAATCTCCTATTTTCACCGCTTCTGGATATTTCAAAATAATAGCGGCCTGATGATTCCATTCCTCTTCCTGATCAGCAGAAGGCACAATCAATCGTGCTTTCTCTTCCGCTTTTAACCCCTCTAGTGTCAGTTCAATGATTTGTGGATCAGAGCCATAAGGCTTCAGTTGATGAAATGCATCCTTGTTTGCTACTTCATCGATGGATAACCCCTCTCCAGAAATAGCGGATAATTGAAAAAATCCGTCGTTCCCCTGATACCTCTCAGCATATTCTGGATTCACTTCCCACTCGGAGGGATACTTCAAAGTGACTTTATACTCTTTTGAAGTATATGTTGACAACCCCGATGGCTTGACCAGCATTCCGATTCCAGTACTTACTAATGCAATAGCCGAAATAATCAGGACCCCTAACCACCATCTTTTATACGTTGACGTCTTCACATTATCCCCCTAAATCAATATTTAGTTGACATGCACAGCATCAGGAAATAAGATATAAGCAAACATATGAGCAATCATTCATATGTATTAGTGAGGAGGAAATTACAATGAGTAATCTAAAAAATATCCTATCCCTAATTCTTTTCTCCATATTCCTTATTTCTTACCTTTTGAAGCTCCTTATACTTTACAAAAAGAACCACATTAAAGGAAACGTATTAGCTAAAGGAAATAAACGATCTATGATCCATTATACCGAGCTGTTCGTTAAGACTACTACTTTTGTGTGGGGAGCAGCGTGGTTTACGTTTTCCTTAGCGGAGTCATACATAGTTACACTAGTAGGAGAACATTTTAATCATCCGGCGATTCACTTTATCGGCGTTGGTGTAGTAACCCTCGGATGTTCCATTTTCATACAAGCAATGATTGCCATGCGTACTTCGTGGAGAGTTGGGATTGATAAGTCTACTGTAACAAAACTCATCACGCACGGTATATATAAATTTAGTAGAAATGCCGCATTTGTCGGTTTTGATCTCATGTTTCTTGGATTGTATCTTATGTATCCAAATTCATTAACACTAATTATATTCTTTCTTAACATAGTAGCCATTCATTTACTTATTCTTCAGGAAGAGCAGCATTTAAAATCTGTATTCGGAGATGAATATATTCAATATTGTAATAATACACCTAGATATATTTTATTTTGAAATCTTACCTACTGTAAATCCTATCCTTTCAAGCACGCTACAATTTACATTTTTTAAAATATCCGAAAACATTCTCTTAATGTAATTACTATAGTATGAGGTTGTAAACATACATTAGGAGGGAAATTATGAAATCACCGAAAAAGTACGGCGTTAAGACGGCAATTGTAGCGACTGCAGCAACTGCTCTCTTCGTTTCCAACGTAGTCACTACACAAGCACCAAATCAGGCCAATGCAGCTTCATCAAACACAAGAAATGTGATTCTGTTTGTCGGTGACGGAATGGGTACTGCCCAGCGCAATGCCATCCGCCTAGCTACAGTAGGTGAAAAAGGAAATCTAGCGATGGATTCTATGCCATATGCTGGATTAATTCATACAAGCTCCACTGTCCCTGTTACAGATTCAGCTGCTTCAGCCACAGCCTATGCCAGCGGAGTCAAGACTTATAACGGTGCCATTGGGATGAATGCAGATAAAAAGTCCGTACAAACCATTATGGAATATGCAAAATCAGCAGGGAAATCTACAGGCGTTGTAACTACCAGCCAAATTACTGATGCTACAGGCGCTGCCTTCGGTGCTCATGTTGAAGATCGCTCCAAACAAAGTGATATCGCTCTGCAGCTTCTGACCAAGAGCAAAGTTGACGTTCTTCTCGGTGGAGGCGAAGACTTCTGGTATCCTGCTGGGAATCCAGGTAAGTTCGCAGATGAGCCAGCTGAAGATCCTTCAGAGAAGAGCAAAGGTACGCAAGGGAACCTTGTAGACAAAGCTAAACAGCTTGGATACTCCTACGTAACGAACAAAACCGATATGCAAAAGGCGAAAAGCGGCAAGCTTCTCGGGTTATTTGCAAATGAGGAAATGTTCCAGCAAAAGCCAGAGGGTGAAGGAGATATCTACAACCCGGTTGTATCCCTGCCTGAAATGACGAAAAAAGCGATAGACACGCTTGCAGGAAATAAAAAAGGATTTTTCCTGATGGTTGAAGAAGAGGGTACTGACGAATTTGCACACCAAAACAATGCCAAGATGACGATTAAAGCGGGACAAGAGTTAGATAAGTCCGTACAGATTGCCAAAGATTTCGCTAAAAAGAATCCGGATACCCTTGTCCTAGTTCTCGCCGACCATGAAACAGGTGGATTCTCTATTGAAGCCGTAGACGCTGAAGATGAATCAGGTGACGGCATTTCCAAAGAAGATGGTCCGTTTGCCATCGCTAACTCTAAACAGAATTTCGTTGTAGACTGGACAACTTCAGGTCATACAGCAGTGGATATTCCAATTACGGCCATGGGCAAAAACGCTCAGTTGTTTACAGGAGTATACGAAAATACCGAAGTATTCACTAAGGTTGCGCAAGCCATGGGCATTAAAGTGAAATAAAAAGATCGAACAACATAAAAGACTAGCCAGACTTTCTGGTTAGTCTTTTTGATTGATGAATCGCAATCCCGGGTTCTCCCTTATACACTATGATGATCTCCATACCTACTTAGCATCTGTTCGAATAACAAACGTGATTTTCTTAGTCTGGTCTAGCCACTCGCCTGTCAGTCAAAATCCCCGTATAGTTGCCCCTGATTCATAATCCTTACTATCTGAACTAAGAAAAGCCGCCATAGTCGAATCGAGCTTAAAAGTAGCTGTCTTATCCGCCCATTCAACATTTACCGGCTCTGCTGTTTCTTTTTTATACTTTAAAGTACCATTATCTTTCAAAATATAATCTGTCAATTTGTAGCTGTTTGGGGCTGTATTGCTAAATTCGATTTCTATGATTTCTCCAAGCTTCACATAGGGAATTGAAACATCCGGTTCAGCCATAAGGCTTTGGAAAGATACATTAACTTCTTCTGAATTAGTGTTCCTTTCAAGTGGCTTTAAGACAGATTGAATGACTCTCCCCTTGGTTGTAACCGTTACTTCCTTAATTACAGAATCACTTGCCTGTTCTTGATCGCAGGCTGAAAAAATAAACAGGAGTACAAGACCAAGGGTTAATAAGTATACTTTTCTCAAGGAAAACCCCCTTCTCCATTAATTTCAGTTACAATGATGATCGACAGCGAGATACGGATCAATGCATATCCAAGGCGTCCAGTTTATGGGAAAGCTCATGGATTAACTCTAGCTCATGTAATACCATACTTCGGGTATAAAAATATAGCTCTTCAGAGTAATCCAAATCTTCACCGTTCCCAACCACTAGGGATAACTGTTGTAAATGTTCCAGCTTCTCTTTCATGTAAGTCTCTCTGTAATCAAGTAATCTTCGGCGGGCCTCCTGATCCAGTAGCTCATAATAAGCAAGACGAATAGACCATTCATTATCAATACGAATAGTCTCCAGTGAAAATTCGTTCAAGCAGATATGAAACCGCTCCTCACCCTCGGCTGTGATGGAATACACATACCGTTTAGGCCGGTTTTCCTGCATTTCCGTTTTTTTAATCACCCAACCTCGCTTTTCAAACAATTTCAGCTTCGGATACAGCGAATTATTATTAACGATTTTATCGTTACTCATTACGAAAATGATATTTTTTTTAATCTCATAACCATGTTTTGACCCTTTCATTAATTGAGCCAGAATCAAGACTTCAATATCCATATTCATCCTCCGAACTACCGGACTTCATTTCCGGTCATTTTCTTATCTTACCTCAAGGACTGCATTTGTGCCAAATACTTCGTGATTTTATGCACATACTTTTATCGTTCCGTTCGATAGTATAGGTTAAAATAACCTAGTTATTTTTAACCTATATATAGAGAGGAAGTTATAGCATGGAATTCGCACATTTGTTCAGCAAAGGTACGATAGGAAATATGGAGCTTAAGAACCGGGTCATTTTGCCTGCCATGGGAACAAAAATGAATGCTCCGGGTGGGTATGTCAGCGAGCGCTTGATTGATTACCATGTAGCACGCGCAAAAGGAGGTAACGGCTTAAATACAGTTGAAGTAACAACCGTTCACCCAACGGCTGCTTCTGAGGATGCTCCAGCCATTTATGATGATAAATTCATTCCTGGTATGACCCAATTGGCTCATGCTATTCGTGATGCAGGCGGCAAAAGCTGTCTTCAGTTATGGCATGGAGGGAAAGTAACTCCCAACCTGATTCAAGTCTCCTCCTCCCCTGTCCCTTTCGAGGGTGTAACACATATCCCCCGAGAGCTGGAGAATCACGAAGTTAGTGAGATGGTTCAAGCTTACGCAGATGCTGCTTCACGTGCGAAAAAAGCTGGATTTGACAGTGTAGAATTCCATGCTGGTCATGGTTATTTGCCACAACAATTTCTAAGCCCAGCGATGAACTTCCGTCAGGATGAGTACGGCGGTTCCTGGGAGAATCGTTGTCGCTTTCCGCTCGCTTGTATCCGTGCCATTCGAGAAGCCGTTGGACCTAGGTTCCCTATCTTGATGAGAATCTCTGCTATCGAGGATCTTCCCGGCGGACTTACACTGGAAGATATGAAGCTCTTCTCGAAACTCGCTGAGGATGCTGGTATTGATGCGATTAATGTATCGCGCGGAGTTCCAGCAGGCGCAGCTATCAAATATGAAGTACCACCTATCGATCTACCTGTGGGCTTCAATGT
This sequence comes from Paenibacillus sp. FSL R5-0914, assembly GCF_038004525.1. Taxonomy (NCBI): domain Bacteria; kingdom Bacillati; phylum Bacillota; class Bacilli; order Caryophanales; family Paenibacillaceae; genus Paenibacillus; species Paenibacillus sp. FSL R5-0914. The sequence goes on along the minus strand of NZ_JBBORH010000001.1, from coordinate 3,224,833 downwards.
AGATAATGCAGCACAAATTAAATCCGTGGTTAACATTCCAGTTATAGCTGTAGGTCGTATTAATGATCCAGCTATTGCTAATCGAATTATTGCCGAAGGACTGGCTGATTTCGTAGCTATTGGCCGCGCTCAATTGGCAGATCCTGAATTCTGTAACAAAGCATTAGCTGGACGCGCGGACACCATTGTTAAATGTGTGGGTTGTGATCAAGGCTGCTTCGATGGATTCGTAAATCCGAAGGTGCCTTTCATCAGCTGTGTATTTAATCCTGCTACCGGAAGAGAAAGTGAATATGAATTACAGCGAGCGAGCACACCAAAAAAAGTACTTATAGCCGGTGGTGGGCCAGCCGGATTAGAAGCAGCAATCACACTGAAACGTCGTGGGCATTCTCCAATTTTATGCGAAAAGAATGACATTCTAGGCGGACAGCTTTATATCGCTGGTGCCGCACCGCGTAAAGAAGAAATGGCCGCGGCTGCTCTGAATATGGGAGAGACGGCTAAACGTGAAGGTGTAGAAATCCGAATGAATACGGAGGTTACTCCAGAGCTTATTCAAGAAATCAGTCCGGATGAAGTCATTCTTGCAATCGGATCGGCCCCAATTATTCCTCCAGTAGAAGGTGTTCTGAGTAGTCATGTAGTAAATTCACATGATGTATTATGGGGAACAGCTCATCCTGAAGGTCGAGTTGTTATTATTGGAGGGGGTTTGGTCGGTCTCGAGGTCGCTGAGCTCCTGGTCGAACGCGGAAATCAAATCACTGTTGTAGAAATGCAAGCCGATGTAGCAAATGATCTGGGTATCCTTCGTAAAATCTGTGTAATGGAAAGCTTATATGGCCACGGTGTTAGATTAATGACCAATAGCAAGTGCATGACGATCCAAAAGAATAGCGTGATGGTTGAAAAAGATGGGGAGCTTCTCAGCCTGCCAGCCGATTATGTAGTAATCGCAGTAGGATCACGCGCCCTAAACAAGCAACCCCTTCAGAACTTCTTGGAGGAAAGCTCCATTCCTTATCATGTAATTGGGGATGCAGTACAAGCTCGCAGAGCGCTTAATGCTATTTGGGAGGGTGCAGAATTAGCTAGACGAATTTAGTTCATATAGTCAATTAGATTTATGAATAAACCCGGCAGGTCGCACCTGCCGGGTTACGTTCTTATCAGAACTATCTGAAAAATCAACTTTCAGGGGCTAATAAGTGCGTTAGTGCCTGCACCTGTTCCATATGTATTCGTCTTCTATAAAGCACCTTAACTCGCCCTCATTCATGAACTTGATCTTCACCCCTGAACGATATTTTCATTCTCATGTCAATGTAGAAGACACGCTAAAATTGAGTATCGGCAGCCCGATAAAAGCAGCATATCTTTCAGCAGCTTTAAACACAGCTTCTTCAGCATTTCCAAGTTCTCTAAATGGATGAATGACTATCTCAATTCCTTTTTTCTTAATCGAACGTTTCCATGTACCTATAACTTGGCCACCAACAACAATCATAGGCAGGAAAACACCGTTGTTGCCAGGAACAATTAAAGGAGCCGTCTCAGGTTCAAGTACAGCACTCCGGTCTTTATAACCAAGAATGTACTCATCGAAACCTGGAAGTAAATAGATACCTGACTCTTCATCCGCTGAAACTACTCGATGGTTAGACATCCAATACTCACTGCCATTTATATCTGTCGATTGAAGTTCTTTTTTCACAGATTCTAGCCCTCGTCTGGCATCTGTAAGGGTTATGCCTGCCCACCAAGCGAAGTCCTGAACGGTCGCTAATCCACGGGCTGTAAAATACCGCAACGCGAGTTCTTGCAACGATTGTTCGTAAGATAGCTCACGGCAATCTGGCACCCATTCCTCTAACAATACAATCGTTTGCTGTTTACCATTCATCGGACCAAAACAAATCAGTCCTTGATAGGCACTATTCCAGAGCATGTGATAACCGCGTTGATTCCCCGTGTGGATGCCTTCCTCTTCTATTAGCTGAAGTAGGACCGAACGATCCATCTGCTTCCCGCCCTTTAGAGCATCCACAATAATTTCTCTACAGCGCTCCAGTGTCTGATCATCAAGTCCAAGCTCAGCCATTCGCCGCTTCGTTTGTGATGCTAAACGCGGTGCAGAGAGCTGTAGCATCCATTTTACATCTTCTGCTGGGACGAAATGAAGCGTACCTCGCAGCGTCCAAGTAAGTATAATCTTACGGTCAGCGATTGCACGCTCTATATCAGCTAATTTCGTAGCAGGAGAACGTAGTCCGATGGCCCAAACCGCCTGCATATAGTCTTGCGCTTGCATAGCCCCCATTTTTTTCACGACCTGCTCTGGTGTGTGATGTAAAGAGCCTGCAATCATTTGATTATACAACCTACTATTTGCAATAAGGTTATTCGTCACACTACTCCCCCTTTTCAGAAATGAATCCTCAAATTATATACTTCCAGTTATTTAACAAAATGGTTAAGTTCTTGCTCATGTCTATGTCGATATTACTATTGATTCTATTGAAATACGAGATTAAATTAGAATATGAGCTCCATTCCATTGCATAATGTGCAATAGAAAGTCATATACAGACCTCAAAAAAAGGTTTCTGTTGCACTTCGTACATTAGAATTTGCAGAAAACCTTCAAAAAAGAGTTTTAACCTATATTTAATTGTAAAAAATGCAACAGAATTCAGATCCCCTTTCTTTTGGATCCATTCTGTTGCACGAAATACAACGTTAGGGATAAAATCCCCTTTTATATTACAGACTGAAGGTATTTTCTTAAACAGAGCCCTTCTTTTTAAAAGAAAAACGCTGCTTCTTCCGCTTGCTTCACTTGCTGCATCGCATTCGTGGTGTTCACCAATTCATTAGCTAGTCGATTCAGTCTAAAAATAATATCATCATCCACAATTACTTTCCGGTCATATTGTTTCTCTTCAATAAAAACATACTTAGGAACCACCACCGCTCTCATATAAGAGAGGATCGGTTTCAGTTGTTGTTCTGCCACTAAGTAATGTTTTGAAGAACCTGCAGTTACTACAATTCCGATAACTTTATCCTTAAACCCATTAACCGGGAGTAAATCAAATAGATTCTTAAGTGTTCCTGGAATCGAAGCTTGAAAAACTGGGGTGCCAATGATATACGCGTCGGCCGCCATGATTTTCTCCAGAACAACTTTGGTATCACCTGTATAATCCATGTAGCTGCGTCCATCACTAAATTCCAGCTTATAATCTCCTAGATCAATTAGTTCTACGTCGAAATCCGGATGCTTTTCTGTGATGTTGTTAAGTGCTTGCTGTACAGCAATTCTAGTCTTCGATCCAACAATGGATCCTGAAATCCCAATGATCTTCATACTATCCCCTCTTTCTTATTTCTTAGCTGTAGCACGTCTTACGGCTGGTGCTACTTCAGATGCGAACAGGTCAATCATTTGTTCCACTTGAGCATAAGGTAACCCACCGACATCAATCTGAGCTAGAAAACGATTATGGCCATACATCTCATGTTGATAGAGGATCTTCTCCACAATTTGTTGCGGGCTTCCCACGAGCAGTGCATTTCTCACACTCATCGCTTCCGCAAATTGTTCTTTCGGATAGTAAGACCCACGAAGCTCTTTCATCAAGTGATTGATATATGGATAATAATCGCGGAATGCTTTTTGTGAGTCCGGATCAATATACATTAAAGAAGTTGTGCTGATGGGAAGGTCTGCTGGATTAAACCCTGACTCTGCAGCAACCATACGATACGCGTCTACAGAACCTTTAAAGGCAGATGACGGTCCACCAAGGGTGGTCAGCATCATCGGGATTCCCATTCTTCCCGCCTTAATTGCACTTGCTGGAGGTCCCCCAACCGCTCGCCAAATTGGCAACTTTCCATTTAAGGGCTTAGGGAAGATTTCCATATCATTTAATGCAGGACGGAATTTCCCTTCCCACGTTATGCGATCGGACTCATTTATTTTCATGAGCAATTCAATTTTCTCTTCGAACAATTCTTCATAATCTCTTACGTCATAACCAAAAAGTTCATAGGCCCCGAGACGCGATCCACGTCCAGCAACAATCTCTGCTCTACCGCCTGATAACAAATCCAATGTTGCAAAGTCCTCATATACACGTACAGGATCTGCTGTACTTAGCACAGTTGCTGAACTGACAAGCTTTATACGTTCGGTTGCATTTGCAATGGCTCCAAGGACAACCGAGGCAGCTGAGGTAATGAATTTCGGTTGATGACTCTCGCCTACCCCAAATACATCTAATCCAGCATCCTCAGCTAATTTGGCAGCCGCTACGATCTCTTGAATCCGTTGTCGTTCACTAATTGCTTTTCCTGTTAAGGCGTCTGTGGTGTGATCACCTAACGTGTATAAACCTAGCTCCAACCCTTTTTTCTCATCGATTCTATATTGTTCCATCATGATTATGTCCTCTTTTCATAGTTGTATTAGGTTTAGCGGATAGGATGAAGCTTCGATTCAATCTCTTCACGACGTTCTTCCAGAAATGAAGGTAAGGTCAAATTCTCTCCTAGCGCGTCAAAAGTTTCATCAATCTCAAATCCTGGGCCATCTGTAGCAAGCTCAAAAAGAATATGGTTCGGATCCCGGAAATACAAGGAATGGAAGTAATAACGATCAATGACCCCTGTATTTTTAAAGCCTGCAGCAGTGATCTTAGCGGCCCATTCGGTTAGTTCTTCGATATCCTTCACTCTTATAGCCACATGATGGATGCTCCCTTTACCCGGTCTCTCCCGATCTTTGTCATTTACTTCTTTGACCTGGAGCTCGGTGTATAAACCACCCTTCCCCGTTTCATATATATCTACCATATTCTTGGAATCACCCATGGAGGGTACTGTCCGAACTTGTGTATAGCCCAAGATATCTTCCAAAACCGCCTTTGTGCGGCCAGCCTCACGTACAGTCAATTCAACGGGTCCTAACCCAACGATGGCATACTTTGGAGGGATGTCTTCTGTAATCCACGGTTCAACTAGCTCGATACCGTTATCTTTTTCAGCCGATACTAAATGGACCGTCAATTCATCTCTATCATAAAAAGTAAGCGACTTACGTTCCCCGATACTTACTATCGCTTCATGAGGAACTTCAAAAGAATCTAATCGACTAGCCCAATACGACAAGGCTTCATCGCTAGGAACAAGAAGGGAGAAAGAGCTAATACTGTTCGTCCCTTTGCGGGTCTGACCTGCATTTGGCATTTCAAAGAAAGATACTTCGGTTCCAGGAGCACCATTACGATTTCCATAAAATAGATGGTACATGGATGGATCATCTTGATTGACCGTTTTCTTTACAAGTCTCAGTCCCAGTACCTCTGTATAAAACCATAAGTTTTGTTTAGCATCCTTAGTAAGCATAGACACATGATGTTGTCCGTTTATGGGTTGTTGTTTCATTTTAAAAACCTCCTAATGAGTTTTGTCGAATTTAAGTTTACTAGTATACTGATGAAGAAAAAAGTAAGCTTTATTATCAATAAAGCTTTTGCGATACTACTGAACACCTCGCGGGAGTCGATTCTCATCTTGGCTATGGCGATGAATCTTTTTAAGCATGCTGTAAAACACTTTCTTCTCCTCATCTGTCAGTGGATCGAATAACGAGGCTTGGAAATCCGATTGCAAGGGCAGTACCTTCTCAATAAGTGTTTGGCCCTTTTCCGTTAAAGTAATGTACTTCACTTTCCAATCCTGTTTGCGTTCAATCCATCCTTCTTTCTCTAATCTGCCAAGCATATGGGATACCCCACCTTTAGTAATGGTTAGATGCTCGGCAATTTCCATCTGTGTTACAGGCTGATGTAATAATATTTGTACCAAGGTATCGAATTGATTAACTGTTAAGTTAAATTGCTTCAAGAATTCATTGGAAAGATCGTTACTATTCTCATATACCCTAACCAGCCGCAACCAGATCAATAAGCTTAATTGGTTATCTTCAGTGAATCCATTGTTTCTCATTTGGTCACGTCCATCGTTTGTTTATTTTATGTGTTATTTGATTTATTAATATGAGTATACTAGTAAACTGATGAGGAGTCAAGCTCAGTAGAAACCCTACACACTTGCCAAATACCACTTCGGAATATAGGTTTGCAAATCATCATACCACTCCAGAACACTCTCCGCTCGGCTCAGCATATTAGCAACTTCCCTTTGACCAACCCTTATGAACCGGTTTAACTACCTCCCATGTAGAAGCATTCGGGATGTCACTAAAAAATGGAATCATTTCACAACCTCCTTTTAATCAAACTGCTTCACAAAATAGAAAAATTTTATTATTTATTTCTTAGAAGATTATTTTATTCAATTGATGTTAGAACAACAATAGTGTATGATGCATAGTATAGATCGAATACTGTATGACACATAGTAAGTATAAGCGGCTTCGACGTCCTCTCAAGGACAGCAAGCGTTTAAACCAAAAATATAAGAACAATTTATAAGAGATTATAAATCCTTATATTTTAAATAATGAGGTGGGTGAATGAGTACTTTATTAAATTCTTTAATCACAGAGCTTAGAAGAGGTACGTTAACGCTAGCCGTTTTAAGTCAATTACGAACACCCCAGTATGGATATTCGCTCGTTCAATTGTTGGAGGAATCCAGCATCATCATCGATCAAAGCACTCTATATCCATTACTTCGCCGATTAGAGAAACAGGAATTAGTGACGAGCAGCTGGGACACATCCGAGAGCAGACCCCGTAAGTATTATGTTCTAAGTGACTATGGCGTAGAAATTTTTTTACAGCTAAAGGAAGAATGGCTTAAGAATTCGAAAGAACTCTACGGCCTATTACAAGGGGAGGATGACCATGAAGCTGATTGAGATTTACATTCACGAAGTGACTCGGAGGTTACCGGAACAAAATCGGGAGGATATCGCTCTCGAATTACGATCTACCATCGAGGATATGTTACCGGATGATTATGACGAAAAAGAGGTAAAAGCCGTCCTTGCAAAATTGGGCAATCCCGCTATTTTAGCTAGTGAGTACCGCGATCAGCCCATGTATCTCATCGGCCCACGCTATTTCGATTTATATGTTACGTTATTAAAAATGATTATACCCATCGCTGTAGTTGTTTCTTTAATCGCTCTGGTTGCTGATTACTTGATTGGCTATAACGGCGATAAAACAGTTGCGGATATTGTTACTGCAGTTATAAGTAGAGGAATTGGAACCTTCCTTGAAGTAGGAATCCAAGTCTTTTTTTGGATAACTATTGTGTTCGCTATTATCGAACGGGCGGATAAAGGAAAGGAAGGTCATCCACTTACTACAAAATTAAGGAAATGGACTCCTGATGATTTGAAGGATATCGCGCTTGTCCATAAGAAAAAAGCAATTACAAGCTTCGAAGTGTTCGGAAGTTTACTGTGGACTGCCATTTGGGCTACTGTTTATTTTAATGCTGAACACCTGATCAGAGTCTATAGAGGCGGTGAAGGCGCACTTAACTTCGTAGCCCCAGCTTTTAATCAGCATGTGTTACTTGATTATTGGCCTATTATTCTTATTGTGATCGGATTAGAAGTCGCATTAACTATATATAAATTAATCAAGAGACAATGGACTAGAGAATTAGCATTATGTAATACGGCCCTCGAGCTCATTGTGCTTATTGTATTCGCTATTATCCTTATAAATCCGAATGTATTTAACCAAGAATTCATTAACTACATGTCTAATTTATTAACTACTACAGCTAACCAGTTTGAAACGGGGCTAGTAGGTGGAGGAATAGCAGTCTTGATTTTAATTGCGGTCCTCAATATATATGAAGGCTTCCGCAAGGCTCGCCTTTAGTATGCACAGAACGGCGATTCTCCTGTTATTTGGAGAATCGCCGCTTTGTATTCTGATTCGTTGGCTGCCTGCTTCAACAGCTTTCACAGTGTCAGTCAGCCCCCTCTAAGTGTTACGGACCCAGAGGACGTTATTTGCGAATTTCCAGCCTTTAAAACAGAGTTTCGGACAATAGAGTGCCCCAGCAACCATTCATGACTTATGGGACACTCTATCTGGTTTAATTAAAGAAGCTCAAGCTCAATAACCGTATCCATCTCGTCGGGAAGCTTAGCCCCTTTTAATGTAATAAACGCTCCACCGTCAACATCCGAATATTCCTCAGCCATCCAAGGCACCTCCACCTTTAGCTCGGTACCATCACGTAGTAATCTAGCCTTTTTAATCTTCCCTTTCAAGCCTTGGAAATAGATCGGGCCAATTCCACGGTCGTAGACGTGTGCATACAACTTCTTGCCCTTTTGCGTATAACGTCCCCACTCTGGCTTAGGCAGCGAAGACTTCCCGCATCCATAAATACTTTCGCCATTAAGGCGCATCCACTCCCCAACTTCGTCAAGGATAACCAGTGATTCCCGTGTCATTTCACCCTTAGCATCTGGTCCAACATTAAGGAGGAGGTTCCCATTCTTACTGATACATTCGACCATTGAGCGAATGACCTGTTGGGTTGATTTATAATTTTTATCTTCGGAATGGTAGCCCCAGTTATCATTAAGCGTAATGCATGCTTCCCATGGAATGGATTGACCATTCACGTCAACAATGCCACCGGGAGGAATGATCTGCTCTGGAGAAAAGAAATCTCCAGCATATTCTTCTGGCTCGGCCGCGCGGATATTCCCACCCAAACGATTGTCGATAATAATATCCGGCTGGATAGAGCGAATCATACGGATTAGCTCCGTTGCTTTCCATTTCTCTCCGGTCATATTGTCGTAGGAGAAGTCAAACCACATGATGTCGATTTTGCCGTAATTCGTCAACAGTTCCTTCACTTGTCCATGCATATACTCCAAGTATCGATCAAAATCAATCGGCTTGTCTTTAGCCGCTTCGTTATCCCGATCAGGATGCGCTTTATCACCATATCCAGGGTAGTCATCATTATGCCAATCAATAATAGAGTAATACAGACCTACAGCAATACCTTCCGCCCGGAAAGCGTCTACATATTCTCGAACGAGATCACGTCCAGCAGGCGTGTTAGTCGCTTTAAAATCTGTTAGCTTGCTATCAAACAAGCAGAATCCGTCGTGGTGCTTGGTCGTAAGAACCGCATACTTCTGCCCCGCTGCTTTTGCTGCGCTGGCCCACTTCTTCGGGTCATATCGAGATGCGTCAAATTCATCGAAATACGTCATATAATGCTCTCTACTCATTCGCTCGTTTCCACGAATCCACTCACCTCGTGCTGGAATGGAATATAATCCCCAATGAATGAACATACCGAATCTATCCTGTAAGAACCATCTCGTTCTTTCTTCTCTTGTACCCATCTCTTCAGCCCCTCCGTTTGCTAGCTTTGATAAATAGTTCAGATAGTCTAGACGGTATGAAATAATGCTGCAGCGCCTATAAGACCTACATCATCCCTCAGACCTGCTGATTCAATAGTATAAGTTCCTTTATACGGCTTCATGACAAGTTCCTCTGTTTTCTCTCTCAGCGCTGGAAACAGTAGTTCACCAGCTTTGCTTACGCCTCCACCAATTACAATGCGATCAGGATTAAATGTATGTACCGCGTTAGCTAATCCAATCGCCATATAATGAATCGTTCGCTCAATCACCTCGACAGCCACCGGATCTTTTAGTGCCATCGCTTCGAAGACGTGTCGAGAATTAATCTTTTCACCACTTCTACTAGCCAGCTCTGTAATCATCGACGTTCTGCTCTCCATACTCCGCAGTGCCATATCCCGAATCGCTGTACCCGAAGCAAATACTTCCCAGCATCCATATCTTCCACAGCTACATTCCGTTCCGTTCGGGTCAATAATATTATGACCGAGTTCTCCTGCAAATGAGTTCGTTCCGAGCAGTAGCTCACCATCCATAACAATTCCAGCTCCAATTCCTGTGCTGAAGGTAACATACACCATGTTGTTCGAGCCTTTACCAGCCCCTCTTACATACTCGCCCCAAGCCGCAGCGTTCGCATCGTTTACCACCTTCACTTCTATGCCAAGTTCTGACTCCATCCAATGTTTCAGTGGAACATTATCCCATTCAGGAAGATTGGTACCGTGAATTACGATTCCATCCTGGCTATTCACAGCTCCAGGAGAAGCCAGTCCGACTCCAATCAGCGGTCGCCCTTCGGATACAGAGCGGATCATTCCGATCATTCGCTGCACCACCTCTTCAGCGGTGCGCGCGCCAGCTGTCTCCATTAATTCCCGATTCAACATGGTACCCTTTGAATCGAATAATGCTGCGGCAATTTTTGTTCCGCCTAAATCAATTCCTACTACATAGCTCTCAGCCTTATGCATAACCATTCACCTTTTCACTATCTATTATTAGCCGTTCGAATGAATATTCTTAGCTAACGCCCGCAGGGCTACTGGATCGATTGGCGACAAAGCATCTTTGCCATGACGAACAGCCGATCCAAAATGTACTTCTGTGACTCCGGTCTGTTGAACAAACGATGTAATACCTTCTGGCTTCAAACCACTTCCAGCCAAAATACTTATCGAACTACCTCTTGATTCCTCTACTAGCCTACGCATAGCGGGAATGGCTTCAGGTGCCGGACCTGGTCCAGCAGAGGTAAGTATACGAGTGATTTGCGGGTAATTACAAAGCGTCTGATAACCTGCAATTTGGTCCTCCAGCTCGTCAAAAGCACGATGGAAGGTTACTTGTAAGCCATCTGTCAACGGCAATAATATTTCAAGCGCATGCTCATCGATCTTTTTTTCCGGTGTTAATGCGCCAAGAACTACTCCCGAAGCACCACTGGCTGCAATCTGCCTGATCTCTGCAGCCATGGTCAAAATATCATCCTTGGAATAGTTAAATGATCGACTGTGCGGACGGACCATAACAAAGACAGGAATGCTAACCGATTTGGCTACCTGCTCCACCAACCCTATTCCTGGTGTTAATCCACCTTCCGTAATGGCAGTAATAAGCTCAAGACGATCTGCGCCATTCGCCTCAGCCGTCAGAGCATCATCCATACAAGTAGCGATGATTTCCAATCTCATAACTTTCACCCACTCTTCCAGTTGTTAATGATGCACTTGCTTCATGACATAATCGGCGAGCAGACGTGCACCATATCCCGTCGCTCCAGCTTCAGAGTACCCCACATCCTGTTTGTACTGTACCGTCCCAGCCATATCAATATGAACCCAGCTCATAGATTCTGCTACAAAGCGCCGAATAAATAGGGCTGCTGTAATCGCACCTGCAAAAGGGGAAGTACTAACATTGCGGAGATCGGCGTAATTACTCTGGAGATCTGCTTCATATTCATCCATTAACGGCATGGGCCACAGTCGTTCTCCATTGCGCTCACCAATCTCAACTAGACTCTGCGTTATATCTGCATCGCCCCATATGCCCGCGATGCCTAATCCGAGCGCCGCACCGACATTTCCAGTTAAGGTAGCGATATCAATAGCTTGGGTTGCTCCGATATTCGCGGCATGAATAAGCGCATCCGCTATGATAAGTCGACCCTCGCCATCCGTATTCGCAACCTGAACGGTTAGCCCGTTAGGGTAGCGGATAACAGACGAAGGTAACATCGCCTCAGCATCTGGCACATTATCAACAACTGGAATAAGTGCGGTCACATTTACATTGGCACGCTTCCGTATCAAAATATCCATAGCCCCAATTACAGCAGCCGCACCACCCATATCCATGCGTGCATCGCTGATATCGCTAGCCGTCTTCACATTCATGCCACCTAAGTCAAAGGTTACACCTTTACCTACCAGTGCTAACATCGGTAATTCAGGGTTACTCTTGTAACGAATTTCAACTAGGGCTGGAGCGTGCTTACTCCCCGCTCCAACTGCGAGCAACCCATTCATCTGAAGTTCCACAAGCTCCTGTCCTCGATAGATATGGACTTTCAAAGCAGCATCATCACGGTCGAAAAATTCTGCCATCCATTCCGCAAAACGATCAGGGTTCAGTGTCCCAGGTACTTCATTCACAAGATCGCGAGCAACTACGGCTCCTTCAGCGCGTATCTGCGCAGAAACCCGTACAGCTTCCAATTCAATCGATGACAGCTCAGGCCAATCTATCGATTGAAGCTGTAAATCAACAGAGCCTTCCACCTTGGTAGTTCCCCGATAAGTTTGGAAACGGTACAAGCCGAGAATCCAGCCTTCCATCCAAGCTTGTAATTCATCAGCAGCAGAAATATCCCTATTCCTATTTATAGCCTCGGATGCTAAGCGAACAAGTGAAGCACTACTGCGTCCTTCCTTCAGAATTGCACGAGCAGCAGCTCCACCCGCTCGGCGAATCCTCTCAAGCGTAATATCCTTGCGCTTTCCCATTCCTACCGCTAACACATCAGACTCTTCCTCAGTGCGAGCATGTAACCAAGTCACACTGCTGCACTGTTTGTGGGGCGATCCCAGCTTAAAAGGAAAAGACTCCTCGTCATAAGCTAAATAGACAATAGTATCCGCCACATTAGCGGAATCGAATAAGATATTCATCGCTGTCCCTTCTTTTCCGTAAAGTTATCTCACAATTTCAGCTACCGCTCTAATTTCAGCATTTCTTCATCAAATAAATGACACGCAACCTCATGACCTGGTTCGACTTCTCGGAATATCGGTACATGCTGCTTACAGATTTCCATGCAGGAGGGACATCTTGTATGAAAACGGCATCCCGACGGTGGGTCAACCGGACTTGGAAGATCTCCCTTCAGAATAATGCGCTCCTTCTTTAAGGTAGGATCGGGTACAGGTACAGAAGATAGCAGTGCTTGTGTGTATGGATGCATTGGACGATCATACAAGGTATCCTTATCCGCCGTCTCTACGAGCGAACCAAGATACATAACTCCGATTCGATCACTAATATGCTCAACAACACTTAGATCATGTGAAATGAATAAATATGTCAGGCCATACTCTTCCTGCAGATCCTGCAACAGATTTAGCACTTGTGACTGAATCGAAACATCCAGTGCTGACACAGGCTCATCTGCTACGATTAAGCTTGGGCGAACAGACAACGCCCGGGCGATTCCAATCCGTTGTCGCTGCCCACCGCTGAACTCAAAAGCGTAGCGCTCGGCGTGGATACTATTCAATCCCACTGTCTCTAGTAACTCGCATGCTAGTTTATCCCGTTCTTTGGACGAGAGCTTTGTATGAATGAGCAGAGGTTCAGCCACAAGATCCTTCACCTTCATCCGTGGATTAAGCGAAGCATAGGGGTCTTGGAACACCATCTGTATATCTTTACGAATAGGCCGCATTTGATTGTCTGAGATATGGCTAATATTTTGACCCTTAAACCACACTTCACCGTCATTCGGCTCCAGCAAGCGAGTCACTAATCTACCCGTAGTAGATTTACCACAGCCACTTTCACCCACAAGGCTGAACGTTTCTCCTTTACGTATAGCGAATGAGATCCCATCAACTGCGTGCAAATATCTAGTAGTTCCGAAAAAGCCCTTCTTCACCGAAAAAAACTTCTTCAGACTTTTAACTTCAATGAGTGGAGTCTCCTTCACAAACGTTCCCCTCCTTCCGTGTTCTCCTGCTGTGTAAGCCAACAACGACTCTTTCGCTCTAGTCCCTCAATCGGGAGTAACTCTGGCTCCTGCGAGAGACAACGCTCTGTGACATAATCGCAGCGTGGCGCAAACTTACAACCTGCTGGCATTTGTGATAGATCAGGTACATTCCCTTTAATGGAATCCAAGCGACGTACGTTTTGACGCAGCTTAGGAACGGATTGAATTAATCCCTTCGTATATGGATGCTGCGGTCTTGCAAATAGTTCATGAACGGAAGCTTCCTCCACTACACGACCAGCATACATAACAACTACACGGTCGCATAGTTCTGCTACTACACCAAGGTCATGGGTTATGAGCAGCATTCCCATATCCTGTTCTTCTTTCAGGTGCTTCATTAGATCAAGGATTTGAGCTTGAATCGTTACATCAAGCGCCGTTGTTGGTTCATCTGCAATCAGCAGTTTCGGGTGGCAAGACATCGCCATCGCAATCATGACACGCTGCCTCATACCGCCAGAGAGCTGATGCGGATATTCATCCACCAAGTCTTCCGCACGTGGTATACCAACTAACCGCAACATATGAATGGCATGTTCACGAGCCTTCTTCCGACCATAACCCAAATGCAACATTATCGGCTCCATCAATTGCAAACCAATCTTCAGCACAGGATTAAGCGAAGTCATCGGCTCCTGAAAAATCATCGCCATTTCATTTCCCCGTATCTGGCGCATCTCTTTGTCCGTAACCTTTGTCAGATCCGTTCCCTCGAAACGAACAGAACCGCCAGAAATTCTGCCTGGCGTATCCTTAAGGAGCCGCATAATCGACAGTGAGGTAACGCTTTTGCCACAGCCGGATTCTCCAACTAGACCCAGCACTTCACCTTTCTTAATCACAAAGTCAACACCTGCAACTGCCGTTATACTTCCATCGCCGCGTTTGAACTCCGTTTTCAGCCCTTGTACTTCCAGCAAATTTTGAGTCATGTCTTGTCCCTCCTTAGTTTTTCATTTTGGGATCAAGAGCATCGCGCAGTCCGTCCCCGACCAGGTTAAATGCAAGTACTGTCAAAAATATAGCTAAACCCGGAAAATAAACGATATGTGGAGCTATACTTAAATAATCGCGCCCCATGCTTAACATTGCCCCCCAATCGGGCTCCGTTGGCTTCGCACCCATTCCAAGAAAGCTCAGTGACGCAGCGGCTAAGATTGCCCCGCCAATTTTCATAGATAGATTAACGATGATACTAGGGACTGTTTCAGGAAAAATATGTCGCCAAATGATTCGACGATTCTTTGCACCCATTGAACGGGCAGCTTCAACAAACAATGTTTCCTTCGCAGATAATGTTACGCTCCGAATAATGCGGGCGAACGAGGGTGTACCGAAGACTGCAACTGCAATCACAACGTTGGATAAACCAGGCCCAAGTATAGCGACGATCCCAATGGCAAGCAGTAAATCAGGGAATGAGAACAATACGTCACTGCCACGCATAATAATCCGATCCAGCCAACCGCCATAATATCCACTGACAAGACCAAGGATGGTTCCAAGTACACCTGCAATCAAAACGGAGCTCAGACTGACCGCCAAAGTCAACCTTGTACCATCAATTAAGCGACTTAGAATATCACGGCCGTATTCATCCGTTCCCGCCCAATGCTTGGCAGACGGACCCTGCATTAGCGCATCATAGTTCGGTTCATCAGGATTATAAGGGGTCAGAAATGGCCCGAAAATGGCAATAAAAAAAAGCAATATGATAAAAAATGCAGCCACAAGGGGCATCTTTTGTTTGCTGAACTTGCGAATAAAAACACCCGCGCGGCCTTTTGTTTTCTCCGGGGCTATTACCTCTCCGGGTATAGGAGAATTAGTTCCCATTACCGCCGAATTGTCGCTCATGATATCCCTCCTAATCCTATATTCACCCTATAGAAAACTATCGTAATTCTGCCTCTCAGTTACTCTAGCTTACTGAGAAAACCTGATTTTCGGATTGAGTACGCCATACAATAAATCTACAATTAAATTGATAAGTATAAATTGTGTTGAAAACAGCAGCAGCAAAGCTTGAATAACTGTATAATCCCGGAACAAAATGGAATCCACCAGCAGTCTACCAAGACCAGGAATACTGAAAACTGTCTCAACCATAACCGATCCACCAAGCAAGAATCCAAATTGAAGTCCAGCTACAGTAACGACCTGTATTAGAGAATTGCGCAGCGCATGCCTGCTAATAACAACATACTCGCGTAAGCCTTTCGCACGTCCAGTACGGATATAATCCTCCCGTAACGTTTCTAGCATCGATGACCGTGAGTAACGAGCCAGCATCGACATAATTCCCATTCCAAGTGTAATGGAAGGAAGAATATACGACTTCCAGGAATCTACACCACCGGTCGGAAACCAACCAAGCTCTACCGAGAAAATTTGAATGAGTACCAAACCTAACCAGAATCCAGGAATCGACATCCCCGAAATGGCTGTCAATGTGCCTAAGTGATCAGGCCATCTATTACGATAAACCGCTGAAATAACACCAATTAGAAGACCAATGACAAGCGCCCAAGCCATGCTGAGAAACGTTAACCACAAGGTAGGCATTATTCTACTTTCTAGCATATCGGTTACTGGAATCCCTGATCGAATCGAATTGCCCAGATTACCACTTAGTAGATCGCTCATGTAGTTTATGTATTGATTCCACAGCGGCAGATTGAGACCTAGTTGCTCTTGAATGCCATGAATCTCTTCAAGTGTGGCGTCTTTACCCGCAATAAGCCGGGCCGGATCGCCCGGAATTAAGTGAATAAACAGAAAGACTAATACCGATACAATGAATAGCAACGGAATAACCCCGAGGAGTCTTTGTAAAGCATATCTACCCAACTCATAAGCCCCCTTCAGTATCGACAAATGATTTAGTTGAGGCCGCTTCCTACCATTCTTAAGAAGCGGCCTCGTTCAATTCTTGGGAAATTAAATCTTGCGTTTGACTTGAATTATTTCACTTCTGCATTTAGGACATTAATGGAACCATCCGGGAAGACTTTGACACCTTCCAGATTCGATCGTTTGCCTGAGATGATTTGGTCAACGCCCATGAATGCCCACGGAGCATCTTCCCATACTGTTTTTTGAATATTTGCATAAATGGATTTAGCCGCTTCCGGATCAACAGATTTGTTTGCTTCAGCAATCCATTTATCTACATTTTCATTTTTATAATAAGCTGTATTCGAGCCAGCTGGTGGGAACATTTCACTACTGAACAACCCTCTAGTAGCACCATCTGCATCACCGGAGGATGGAGACCAGCTGACATACCACATTTGAATTTTTGCTTCTTCAGGTGTTTTAGCAGCGTTAATTTGGTCGGATAAAGTACCGCCTTCCATGGACTTCACTTCTACTTTAATGCCTACAAGCGCTAGCTGTTGTTGGATAAATTGCATACCCTTCATAGTTTCGGATTCATTCTCACCCCAAATTTCGGTTTCGAATCCGTCTGGATAACCCGCTTCCGCAAGCAATTGCTTAGCTTTTTCAATGTCATAGTCATAACCTGTTTGTGGGGAATAATATTGTGTTTTGGATGACATCGTGGAATCAAGCTTAGCGCCAAGACCCGATTTCACCACCTTGATATACGCATCTTTGTTGATAGCATAGTTAATGGCTTGACGTACCTTTACATCATCGAAAGGTTTCTTCATCGTATTCAAAGTTACATAACGAACAATGGTTGAATCGATGGTATCTATAGTAATTCCTTCAAGGCCTTCAACCTCGGATACTTGCTCGGTAGGCATTGGATAAATGAAATCAGCCTCACCAGTCTTCAGCATCGCAATCCGTGATCCATTCTCTGGTACGGGTCTAAAGGTTATACTATCCACTTTCGGCAAGTCCTTTTGCCAGTAATCCGTATTCTTCTCAACAACTAGACGATCACCTTGCACCCATTCTTTGAACTTAAACGGACCCGTTCCTACAGGTTTTTTCGAAATATCAGCTCCGTTTTCTTCTAAAGCTTTCGGGCTAATAATAGGTGCCATAGCTACTTTATTTAAAAATGCGTTGTATGGCTCGCTGAGTGTAATAACCACGGTTTTGGCATCAGGAGTCTCCACTTTTGCTACCTTTGCAAAGCTTTTGCGCAATCTCAGATTGTTCTTCTCATCTTGAATACGGGCGATGTTTACTTTAACCGCTTCAGCATTGAAGTCAGTACCGTCTTGGAATTTAACGTTCTCATGTAAGTTGAACGTGTAGACCAACCCGTCTTCACTTATGGAATGGCTAGCAGCAAGGACAGGAACTACGTTCATATTCTCATCAAAACCCATTAGACCTTCGTACATCGTTCTGGCAGCGCTGATTGAATGTGTATCGCTTGCGTTATGAGGGTCCAGCGTAATAAAGTTAGCATTGATGGCAATTACAATGTCTTTATCATTTTTTGTAGTTGGGGTGCTAGTTTCCGTTCCACCAGCGGTATTGCCGCCTTGTCCCTCGTTGTTCGCTTTGTTGCCGCACCCTGCAGTCACTACTACTGTAATAAGCAGCAGCATGAACATTGACCATACTTTTCCTTTTGCTTTCATGTTATACACTCCCCTTTAGAAACGATGTATTAGAAAAGCTCCCAGTCCGATTATTCATGAGACTTGAAGATTATTCTCGATCCTTATAATCAGACTTCCCATTGGAATACAGCACGTCGCTCGCCCACAATTGTGCCGCCATCATTGACAATAGTGTTCGGCACGAGTGCATATAAACGATCAATCGTATCTTGATTGCTATAGCCTAAACGTTCCAGAATCGATGCGATGATACAAGGCCATACTTGCTCGGAGCCATCGGATACTTTTAGCGAGATACCGATTCGTTCCTTTCGGAGTCCAATCCCATATACACCTTTAGCGCCGCCCTTTGCCGTCAGATTATCATCCTTTAGAAGCTCTGAGCAGACGAATTTCGTATCCGCAATCATCACCGGATTATCGTTCATAAGCTTTGCAGTCGCAGCAGCTGCGTTACGTATTTCCGTATTCTCAATCAAATCAGGACAGGCTAGCTTTAAATATGAATAAGCGATTTTATGAAGAGGGAGTGCGAAGATAGGAAGACCACAGCCATCAATCCCTTGAGGAATGGATTCCTTCGATACTTCTGCGATATAAGCCATGATATCAATGATCTCCTGTTGCACGGGATGGTTAGGATCATAATAAGTATCTATATCCCAACCCATATATTTGCTAAGGCCCATTAACCCTGCATGTTTACCTGAGCAATTATGAAAGATTTTACGAGTGGGCTCATTCGCCCGATGGCGTTCTGCCTTGGCTTCCTCATTCAGTGGGTATGTAGAACAACAATGAAGTCCCTCTTCTTTTAATCCCATTTTCTGAAAAAGAGATTCAAGTGCTTCAATATGAAAGGCCTCTCCCCGATGCGAAGCAGTAAAGAGTGAGGCTTCCTTACTTGTCAAACCGTAAACTTCATCGATCCGACGCTTCATAACCGGTAAAGCTTGGAATGGTTTAGCAGCTGAACGAAGATAGGTCATATGCTCCGGATTACCTGCTTTATACAAAATATTACCTTTCTCATCGACCACGCTAACTGCACCATAATGGACATTCTCCAGTAAGCCACCGCGATATTCTTCTACTAATGTTGTAAACCCCATATGTACAACCTCCTTCGATGTAATTATTTTAATCCAATGCGAAAAAACGATTTTGCGATAGTAGTCCAGATCCGATAATTACACCATTCTCGTTCAACATCGAACGATGAATGGAGAAAGACCCACGAAGGGGTTCCCATGTGAAGCGTGAAAGATATAGCTTCTCGACTGCTTCATAAATATCCGGAAATTTGTCTACAAGTTCTCCACTCAGGATCACACTATCAGGGTTATACATGCATACGACATTGTTGATTGTAATCGCCATATACATGAGCGCACGCTCGATCAAATGAACCGCCCAATGCTCTCCTGCATCCTTTGCTTCAAATAACTCCTCGATCGTGCGAATCGGACGAATCCGATTGGCTTCCGACAACAATGAACTGATATTTATATAGGTCTGTAAGCAACCCGCCTTACCGCACTCGCACATCATTCCGTTAGGATCCACTGTCGTATGCCCTATTTCACCAGCACTGTTCATCACCCCGCGATAAATCTCTCCCTCAAGGATCATCGCCGAGCCAACGCCTTGCCCGAAGCCCAATAGTGCGGTACGGACAGATCCAACAGCAGCGCCTTTGAGGTGTTCAGCAAGAGCTCTAACTTTCAACTCATTATCAACAGCAATTTCAAAACCGGTTAGTTCCTTTAGGCGTTTTGCTAAGGCAACATTCTTCCATCCAAGCTGAACAGAGAAGACAACAATACCTTCTTCGTTATTCACAATGCCAGGAAGTCCAACGCCAATACCGACGATACGCGTTCTGTCAATCACATGCTGCTGCGTCAGTTGTTCAATCGCTTCATTGATTCGTTCCAGTGTCTTGTCTGGACTCTCGTCCGGAGTACGCGGGTATTGCTTGCTGCAGAGAAGCTTACCTTGCAAATCTACGATACCTACAATCATAAGACTGCGATCCAGCTCAACCCCAACCGACAATACAGAAGCGTCAACCATAGCTAGCAACGTTGATTTCCGACCTAATCCTGACGATACCTGATCCGAATCCAGTAGATAGCCCTGTTCAGTTAATTCCCCAACAATTCGACTTACAGTTGTAGGGCTCATACCCGTTTGTTTGGCGATGGAAGCGCGAGAAATTGGTTGTTGATTTTTTATGATTTCGAAGACCGTCAAACGATTTTGCCGCTTCATAAAATCCTGATCGTGCTTTTTCACAGACATTCTCCTAATTATTTTCTTCAGTGCATTAATCAAACTAATAAAACTATAAAAATAAGAAAAAATTTGCCAATTAAGCTACGCTAATGTATTATTTGATTAAATTTCAGTTTAGTTTCTCCAGTGATGGGATTAATAATAAAGGCTCATTGATTGTATGTCAATATAAATGACATATTTTTTTATTCGAAATAAATGAAAGCGTTTAATATGTGATTTTTATAACAATCTCCAATAAATACATAACACAAACATAACATCAAAGACCAAAACCTCTCTCATAATAGACCGAGTGGAAACTAATAATAGGAAAAACTTAATTTAGAGTTGGAGGAAATATCTTAAAAACAAAAAGAGGTTTGGGATCGATGCAGAAGTTTTGTGAATCTGAATATTGGAAAAAGAGTAGAATCGTGCGCGGATTGATAGTGAAATGGAGATTGAACCCGCATCAAAAGCAAGTTCTTCATATAGAAACCAACTTTTGATGCGGAGTGTTAAAAAAATTATTGAAACTCTATCGCCTTAACAGACGCGTCCTCTTGTATCAGTGACAACAATTTCACAGCATTAAACGATTCAGGAAATTTTACGATAATTTCTAAATTCAATTCGGAGGCAAGACTATTATTTTCAGCGTGAAAGCTTAAAATGGTAATATTTTTTTCTTCAAGTAGCTGTTGAATTCTACTCACGGCTCCTTCTGAATTAGTCAGACAGATCACAATCTGTTGCGTTTTCGGTGAGGCCAGCCAACTGTATCGGCCATGCAAAATCTTTTGCCCAAGTAAGATAATAATCGTTGCTCCTCCACCAAGAATATAAAGACCCGATCCAATCGCCAGCCCTAGTCCCGCCGTTGCCCAAATCCCCGCTGCAGTTGTCAGGCCCTTCACAGTGTGTCTATGCATGAAAATCATTCCTGCACCAAGAAATCCCACTCCACTTACTACCTGGGCAGCTATACGTGCGGGATCGAGCTTAACATAGGACCAATCAGCTTGATCCTGAAATCCATATTTTGAAATGATCATCATAAGTGCAGCACCTAAAGCAACAATAAAATGCGTTCTAACTCCCGCTTCTTTCATCCGACTTTTTCGTTCAAAGCCAACTAAAACACCACAAATTCCAGCTCCAACTACACGAAGCAAATATTCAAACTCCATACATAGTCCTTCTCTCCTTATAATATTGCTATTTATTGTATCATAAACGGATTTCTATATTTCCCCCTCCTATAATATGAACATGATATTTAACATAGTTTGAGCATGCGCACAGTCACATCTGCAAAGATTTAACTGTGATACCTTTATAACTGTTACTCCAGTAGACATTTTATAACGGTCTACAACTAGTGAAAGAGGTGCGTATATGAAACTGCCAACAATCCAATTTGGGCATATTAAATCCAAGGTTCCTGTAATTCAAGGGGGTATGGGCGTAGGCATATCCTTAAGTGGCTTAGCTGCTGCTGTAGCCAATGCAGGCGGGATCGGCACCATTTCCGGGACAGGAATCACCACTGATGAACTGAGAATGCATATTCGCAAAACAAGAGAGCTCTCAAAAGGGATTGGATATATCGGTGTGAATGTTCTATTCGCGATGAAGGATTTTGCTGATAAAATGAAGGTCGCTTTGGAAGAAAAAGTGGACTTTATTATTTCTGGAGCCGGGATTTCCAGAGATATTTATGCTTGGGGTAAAGAGTATGGTACTCCTGTGGTGTCTATTGTTTCCTCCGCCAAATTAGCCAGAATATCCGAAAGACTTGGTGCCTCTGCAGTCGTAGTGGAAGGATTTGAAGCCGGGGGCCATTTGGGTACAGAGAGATCCATGTTCGAAATTCTTCCTGAGGTTGTAGAAGCCGTTTCGATTCCGGTTATTGCTGCTGGTGGGATTCTGACGGGAGATGATATCGCAAAAGCCCTTCGGATTGGCGCTTCTGGTGTTCAGATGGGAACTCGTTTCGTGGCGAGCCATGAATGTGATGCTCCTCTGGCCTTTAAGCAAAAATATGTAGATGCTCAGCAAGGTGATACTATTCTAATTAAGTCTACAGTTGGGCTAGATGGCAGAGCGATTCGTAATGAATTCACAGATCGTATTAGTGATGATGCCAAATTAAAAATAGCCAAATGCTCTAATTGTCTAAAGGTATGTTCGCATCGCTTCTGTACCATGGAATCCCTGCTAACTTCCCTTAGAGGAGATGTTAAGAACGGGTTAGTGTTTGCCGGGTCCAGAGTTCATGAGATTAAAGAGATATTGTCCGTACAGCAGATTATTGACAATTTAATGTATGAGTATCAGGGAGCATTGAACCCGGTAACTTAAGATTGTAATACGATACTTATGCGATGATAAAGATAAAAAAAGAACCCTTTGTTGTATGCAACAAAGGGTTCTTTTTAAAAGGCGTTGTTTATAGTTGACTCTATATCAGCAT
Source organism: Paenibacillus sp. FSL R5-0914 (assembly GCF_038004525.1). Lineage (NCBI taxonomy): Bacteria > Bacillati > Bacillota > Bacilli > Caryophanales > Paenibacillaceae > Paenibacillus > Paenibacillus sp. FSL R5-0914. The sequence goes on along the minus strand of NZ_JBBORH010000001.1, from coordinate 3,201,854 downwards.
AGCCTTACATCATTCCACGAGTATTAGAAATGCCCTCTTGTTGATGACAGCTCTTATACATTTGTTCTAGCTCGGAATCACCTAAGTTAGGATGTCTTTCTTTCATAAAGGGCAACATCTCTTTAAAAGTGCTTGGAGCAAACCCGGCAGCATAAGCTGCTGTTCCAATTCCAAATGACAAAATAACAACACAGATTACTGCAAATACTCCTCTTTTCAAAAAAACCATCTCCTACTTTATAATACGGAAAAAATCAATACGAAAAAAATTTGCTGAAACCAACATGCACATCAGACCCATTCCCATAACTAGAATGGCTATGATCCAATCCGCTTTTTTCATATTCATCCTCCCGTGCCATCGAACACCCTGAATTCAATGAATAGTGGGGTTCAATAATATTAATGATTATAGATGAATATTGTGTGGAAACTATGTGGGACATGCTTAAGAGATTTATTTTTGTCAATTCCGTGAAATTAATCACTATATAATCATTTGTTCATACTGCGTTCTTATTTGAAAGATATGATTTCAATATAACAATAAACATAAAGGAGTCATGATCATGAAAAAATTGTATTACACGTCTTTTTTCTATGCCATTCTTGGTTTGATAGCAGGTGTTGCTTATCGTGAAATTACCAAAATGAATGATTTCGAAGGAAACACCATCTTAGTTGCACTTCATACTCATATCCTTGTACTGGGCTTCTTCTTCTTTATAATCGCATTGATCCTAGCCAAGTTATTTAATATCCATGAAGCTAAATCCTTTGGCGCATGGTACATTGTATATAACATTGGTCTCCTGATCACGATCGGTACTATGGCCACTCGCGGGATGCTGCAAATTAACGGGACTGATATCAGCTTCTTACCGCATATTGCCGGTCTCGGTCATGCCATAGTAGGAGCCGGTATCATATGGCTACTAATTCTGCTCGGTAAACGAATTAAATCATAGGGAAAGAGCCGCTGGATAACACTCCAGCGGCTCCTTTTTATAATCATGTAAAAGTTCATACCAAATGAGACTATAAGTATATTTGTTTATACACTGGTAAATGATACAATATGGAAGTCGCGAGATATCTTAAATTTTAACTTTAAACTATGCTTTCGATGCCAATAAAACTTTTAAGGAGTGAAGTAAATGTCTATCGATGTTTATCTGAATTTCAACGGGAATTGCCGTCAAGCCGCAGAATTTTACGCGGAGGTATTTGGCGTTGAACGTCCACAAATCATGACCTTTGGCGAAACACCACCTGATCCCAATTTCACTCTTCCTGAAGAAGCCAAAGATTTAGTTATGCACACTCGCTTGAATATCGAAGGCAGTAATGTAATGTTCTCTGATGTTTTTCCGGGCATGCCTTTTGTGGAAGGAAATAACATTAGTCTTTCGGTAGTTAGTAAAGATTTGGATGGCATAAAGAAATATTTCCATAAGCTTAAAGAAGGCGGAAAAGTAGGTATGGAATTACAAGAAACCTTCTGGAGCTCGTGTTATGGTAGTCTAAAAGATAAATTCGGCATCGATTGGCAATTCAATTATGATGACGGACGAATGAATATGTAATAAAAATAACAACGAGTATGGAGTGGCTGTGAAACCTATTAATACAGATGCGGCCTACCTCCATCTCGTTGTTTTTGTTCAAGCTCTTAGTCCATAATCAAATCATATACACTGACCTTCCGAATCCGTCTTGCAACTAACATGGATACCACATAAGCAACAACTAGAATGACAGCACACAGTAGAAGCACTTGAGGCAGACTAACCGTCAGCTGAACGTTATAAATGCCTAGACTTGAAAGCAATAATACAAACGCCGAATCCGAGAAAAAATAACCTGCTAAACTCCCCAATAATACTCCAACTACAATCACCGGAAAAAGACTGAACGTAATCTGTGTCATCAGATTAAAGGTCGTATATCCGATACCTTTAAGAATACCGAATTCCCGCTTACGTTTCATAATCAACGTCTTAATCACCAAATACAAAATTAAACTAACCACTATAATTGTGACCGCGGTAATGACTGCTGTCATAGAATATACTGCTGAAGTGAATGTACTGAGCGTGCTTTCTAACATGTCTAAAATGTTCGTTACGTTCCATTGTCCAGGGAGACGTTCTTCAAGCTTTTGAATGAAGATTTGAGGATCTTCCCCTTCCTTTAAGTACACATTAATGGACTGGACTGAGTAATTCGGCTGCAATTTTCTCATTCCATCTTCTGTTATAGTAGCAACCATACCTAACTGATTAATCTGCTGGCTAAGACCAGTCACCAAATAATTTTGGGTTACCCCATTAAACGTAACTGGAATCTCGTCCCCAATCGATTTATTTTTCATTTTTGCAATTACACCGGATACCGCAATTTCATTATCAAAAATGGGCTGCCTACCTTTATAGACCGTCTGCGTCTCCAGCTTGGCATAATCATCAGATACACGGATCATAAAACTGGAATCATCTATAGAAGCTACTCTACCTTCCAATATGGAGATCTTCTGAACCTCAGGCATGGCCTCTACTTCTGCAAATATCTTTGGATCATGATCAGCTTTTTTTAGATCAAGTTGCAAATTGGTACGTTCTAGACCCACTAAATCTAAAACGGCTGAAGTATCCCCTTTAAAGTTAAAATTAAGGATGGAGCAAAATATACTCGAAAAGGTCAACCCTGCAACGATCAGCACGATCATAAAATTCTGCTTGGTCTGTCTAAATAAAGACTTCAGACTTAAGGCGAATTGCAAATTCAATGAAGTGCTCGCTAGCGGAAAATGATTTTTCTTAAAATTGTGGGTAAGAAGCCCGCTCTGAAGAGCTGCTATCGGAGTAATCCTTCGAATCTTTCTACTAGACAGGTAGGCAACTAAGAGAATCAGCACCGTAACGATAAGCAAACTCAACAAAGCACTTAATAATTCAAAAGTTGTCGGCCACAACAGTCCAACCGAAGACGAAATCATATTACCTACTAAGGGCATGACTAGAACAGAGATCAAACTTCCCGGTATGGAGGCCATTATAGATACTGAGACGAACTGTAAAAGAAATGAGGATATGATCTGCCTTGACGTATAACCGTTCGCTTTCAAAACACCGATGTTGGTTAGGTTATCCTCAATATTCCCGAAGATCTGAAACCTGATCACAATCAACGAGATTACAACCATAATCAATGCAAATACAATCAGAATAGCGGCTAAAATATTCACAAAAACGCGGTTACCTTCGAGCCCCACATCAGTTCGCATGACTAAAAATGAACTTGTGTTTCCAGATCCAAAAATCTGTTCACTCAACTTTTGCTCCAGCTTGACTTCTTTCTCCCGTTCGTTTAATTGTACAGATAAAAAATTAAATTGAACTTCTTTCCCAAGCCGTTCCTCTAATTGCTTATAACCTTCATCGTTTAAAAATATTTTCAAAGCCCCATTCGTCAATGTCCCAAAAAGGGGTTCCTCCGTAAATCCACCGATGGTATAAGTAAATTTGTTGTTATCGTATTCAAACGAGATCGTATCCCCAAGGTTATACCCTGAGCCTCCGTGAAAGATATACGGCAAATAAATTGTATTTTGATCCGCAGGTTCCAACCGAGAAGTGGTATTAAATAGTCCCATAGAGCGCTGCGAATCCTTATTAAGAATCAAGAAAGCAATAGCTGTATTGTTTCCCCCGTAGTTTATCTTTACATCAGGTAGCAGAAGCGCCGCCTCATTCTCCCATGTTTCAGTATAAGGATAGCTATCCACCAGAGATTCATAATTCTTCACATTCTCATTTAAAGGAAAATAAGCGGTGATATCAGGTGTATTTAGCTTCGATATTTTTTCTTGCTGAAAAGAATTAAGCTTCAAGCTGACTGTGAGGCCAATGTTCAGCAGCAGCGCAGCAATCATAATCAATACGAAGAGCGTAATCGTTGCACTTTTTCTTTTACGAATATTGGACCAAGCAAGCTTTCCTATTAAGCTTCTCATCCCTACCACCCCAATTCGGTCAGAAAGGACTGTAATTGCTGCTGCCGTTCAGGTCCACTATCTTCGCTATAAGGGGAAAGGCGCAAATCTCCGATGACTACTCCATCCTGCAGATACAAGATCCGATTACCACGCAGCGCAGTTTTGAGATCATGGGTTACCATAATTATGCTTTGCCCCTGCTTATTTACCTCGGTTAGGACACGCAGTACCCCTATTCCTGCTGAGCTATTTAGCGCTCCAGTCGGCTCATCCGCAAAGACCGCTTTTGGACTGTTGATCAGGGCCCGGATAATTCCGGCACGCTGAGCTTCTCCTCCTGAGATTTGCGCTGGAAACTTACCCCAGATGGTGTCATCCAGGCCTACATCTAAGAGCAGCTTTTTGGCTTTTTCCACAGCCCCAGCTCTATCCTTTTGGACAAGAAAAGCACTTGATAATACATTGTCGAGCACACTCATTGAATCGAGCAGATGGATCTGCTGAAACACAAATCCACAATTCTTCCGCCGGAATATCGCCAGCTGATCATTACTCATCGCCGTAATATCTTGACCTTCAAACAAGACCTCTCCAAGCGTTGGTTTATCCATTCCCGAAATGGCATACAGCAGTGTTGATTTACCAGAACCAGAGCTGCCCATGATAATCGTGAAATCACCATGATATAAGGTCAGATCTAGATTTTTTAATACATGCTGCTGAGTTCCTCCATGGGAAAAGGTTTTTCCAAGCTTATGGGTCTGCATCAATACTTTATTATTCACTTCGTTCATGTTGAACACTCCATTTACGTTCATGCTCATTAATTACGCTAATAGTAACCCTAGCTCTACGCACAATATAATGGCTGCAATCACAGACTCATTCGTAATTGCAACCTAATCGTACGTTAAATGTTCTTAACATGTCTTTGTGCAATCCTTAGCGAATTCTTAATTCTATCCTGCTAAAGGAATCAGCAGCTTTACAGTAAATCCATCCTCCCGATTGGAGCATACAATGTCGCCCTGCATTTTTTGCATCATATAACGAGAAATGTACAGACCTAGACCTGCACCGTTCTGGCTCACGGCCAGACTGCCCCGAAAGAATTTATTGAATATTAAAGGCAATTCCTCCTCAGGAACACCCGGACCATAATCCAGAACATCAATCTCCAGATAATGATCCCTAATCTCGAATGTAATATCGATGGGTGTACCGGAGAAGGCATACTTATAGGAATTGTTCACCACATTATCGATGACCTGCTGTATCCGTAAGGGATCCACCATAATGATGCAGTCTGGCACAGATGCAGCTGAAATCCGTTCGTAGAAGTTCACATTATTTATAATTTGGGTCAGCAGGTGACTATGCTCCTCCGTTAAGCTGACTTTTAGTTCATTCAGTTCCTCCAAGGTGGAATGGAACATGTCTGTGACCAGACGATCAATCTGATCCGCTTTGGAATACAAGGTATTTAGCTGTCTGCTTGTCTTCTCATCTCTTGCGCTTAATAACATCAGTTCCGTAATCGCCTTCATCGAAGCGACTGGTGTCTTAATATCATGACTGAGACTAGCAACCAGCTCCTTCTTACTCTTATTCGCTAAATATTCACTGTGCCTAGCCGCCGCAAGCTCTTCCCGCATCATATCGAAGCTTTCGGTAAAAGCACCAAATAGATGATTACGATCCATTTCCAGAGGCACTTCAAGATCGCCTCTTGCGATATGGTTCGCGAATAGCTGCATTTTGCGAAATGGACGAAGAATGGATCTATTCAGGAACCCAATATAGAGGATGCCTAGAATTGTAAGCAAAAGCAGCATTGCAACAGAAACTTGTATAAATTGTTGTTTCATATGTATAAAAATCGTACGGTAATCATTATTAATAATTACTTTACCCACCAGCTGATCCTGAACAACAACGTCGACTAAGGTATCCCGATTATTGATAGCTTCGTTAACGCTAACGGAAATCGCATTTTCAGTCTGATATTTTAATTTACCAGAGGTATCAATAATGGCGAAATCATAGGGACTTTCATTGTACAGTTTCGGCTCAAGCTTATCCCAATGCTGCTCTGTAAGCTTAACAATGGTATTGATCGCCACTCGGTCTGTTGGGGTCTCCACCTTCAAATTAAATATCAAGAATAAGAGAGTTATACTTGCAGCGAGTATAGTGAGCATTAGCGCCAGTAGCAATTTTTTAGTCATCACTATTTATCCTCAAAAGCATAACCGATGCCCCATACGGTGCGGATGTACTGTGGATCGTTAGGATTCTGCTCAATCTTCTCACGAAGATGACGGATATGTACATTTAAGGTGCCATCTCCCGCAAAAACATCTCCCCATACCCCTGCAAATAGCTCCTCTTTAGGGATTACCCGATTTTTATGCTGGATCAAAAACTTTAGCAATTTATATTCCATTGTTTTCAGCTTGAGGGGTACGCCGTTAAGACTTGCCCTTCTGAGTTCGGGATCAATCTGTATGGGTCCGGATTCAAGAAGGGAGGACTCGGCTACAACTTCGTTGTTGTACCGTTTAAGCACCGCCTTTACTTTTGCCAGCAGCACTCTCAGGGTATACGGCTTATGAATATAATCATCTCCCCCGATATCTAGCGCAATTAATACATCATCCTCACTGGAGCGGGCACTAATAAACAGGATGGGAATCCCGGTCGTCTGACGCAGTTCTTTGCATAACTGGAAGCCGGATTCACCACCTAAATTAATATCTAGGAGTAACATCGACACCTGATGCTCACTCAAAAAGCTCCGACAGGCATCGGCGCTCGTAACAAATGCGGTTTGAACATCAAACAAATTAAAATATTCGCAGGTGGTCTCCGCAAGTTCAATTTCATCATCAATAATCAAACAATCATATCTCATCGATTTCTCTCCGCTTCAACTGAATTTATTATTATGTTAGAATATGCCTTTAAGGAGGGGTTACCTGTGGATACACAATTCCAGCGTCTGGAGCACTATTTAGATAAATACGAACAAAGCTGGCCATTAAGTGGCACAGTCTTAATAGCTCAGCGTGGAGAAATCAAGTTACATAAAGCGTACGGATATGCGAATCTTGAACATCAGGTCCCGAACACTTTAGATACCAAATTCCGGATCTGGTCACTTACCAAATCATTCACTGGCATGGCTATCCTGATGCTAAAAGAACAAAAACGTCTTAGACTGGAAGATCCAATCCTAAAATATCTCCCTCAGCAGCATGCACTAGAGGGGATTACCATCCTTCACCTGCTGGGACATACCTCTGGTATAGCCAACTACACTTCCATACCCGAATATAATCAAAAATTAAATAAGCTAAAGCTGACTCCACAGGAGATGTTTCAGCTATTTGTGAGTCAGCCCCCTGCATTTATGCCTGGCACTTCATTTGCCTATAACAACTCAGGTTATTATTTGCTGGGGATGATTATTGAGAAGATTACAGGGATGACATTTGAAGATTATATCACTACTTTTATATTACAGCCTCTGGGCATGGTAAATACAGGAGTTTATAACAACCAGCAAATTATTCCGAAATTAGCCTCGCCTTATCATTCTTCTTGGGGAGAGTATACTCAGGGGGAATACATAGATATGAGTTCTATCTTATCCGCTGGCGGGATGTATTCGACGGCTGCCGATCTTTTCCTGTGGGATCAAGCCTTGTACTCTGATCAATTAGTGTCTCATAACACCCTAGAGATGGCTTTTCATTCCAGTAATCTCAAATATCGATTCGGTTGGTTCTTGGACGAACGTTTTGATCGAAAAAGAATGTATCACGGCGGTGCCTATCGCGGCTTCCGAAGTGAACTGCATAGATACCCTGAAGATCAAACAAGCGTCATCATGTTGACTAATTATGATTGCGTACCCGTCACTAAGTTAACAGAATCGCTAGCTGGATTAGTATTCGGCGAACCTGAAAGGGTGCCTGTCTCTCCACATGCCTTCCCGCTTGATGACAGCATTTATGCTTCATATATGGGAACCTATGAGGGATATGGCTGCAAAGCGAGCGTGGAGCGTAGTGGGCAAGATTACTATTTTGTCTGGAATGATGTAGAGGTCACTCCCTTTTATCCAATCTCGGAAACAGGATTCCATCATACGAAGCATGATTCAGAGTATGAATTTAAGCGGAATGCACAGGGTGAGCTTTCATTTCTGGGGATGCACAAAAAACAAGACAAGTCTTAAATAGACCTGCCTTGTTTTTTTTGTTTGTGTTTACGCTAGGCCTTAGCTATAATGATGAACTCAGCCAGAAGCACAAGTAAGGCAGTAGCTACGCCAAGCGAATTAATTACCGTTAAAGCATCTGGGTAGCTTTCTTTCTTAAATTGCGAAAATAAAGATACCATCCATAATACACTGAAGAATAATGCGACCAATCCGGAAATAGCCTCACTATCCACTTTTCTGCTCCGCATAAAAAATCCTACAAGGCCAACAACGGTAAAAATCATGTATATAACAAGCTCTATGGATGTGATGACAATCGCCTCGCCTGCAGAGAACAAATGCATTAACATGTATTGAATCCCTAAACAAATAAACACAAGCTGGTTAAAAGAAACTTTGCTCACTCTCATAGCTTATCTCCTTTTAATTTAAGTAAACTGCAATAAAAAAGATAACGCTTTCATTATATCGATAATTAAAATAATCCTCTGTGACTTTCAGTACTCTTCCGATATCAGCCCAATCAAAACAAGCCCTGAACAAAAAAATCTCCTGGCAATATTGTTGCCGGAGATTTTATATTAGAGTTTAAATGCTGACATAAAGGATGTATCCAAAACAGCCAATTTTCTAATAAAACTTCGTCAAAAACAGGATCTCAATTAATGATGCATAAATTCACTAATTTTTAACAGCATTCAAAGCATCTAATTGGTCACTATGTCTTTTTTCTGTAAAAATAAGGCATAGGCACATACACCAGCAAGCTGCAAATGTAGAGACCATAGGAGCTACTTGTTGAGAAGCGTTTTTATTCAGTTCCATTGTTTAGTCCCCTCCTTTCAGTTTGTCATAGGGTCTGTTTTGAATACATCTCTTATGTCAGCATTGAGAATGATAGAGCGAAATTTCTATGCCACTACTTTAGATGTTTCGGTATAACTTCAATAAGTTTTTCTACAGTTAAGTCTTTGATTTCACGGACAAAAGAATCATTGATTTGGAATCCTAGTTCATTCTCGAGATCTGTTAAAATATAAATGATATTTCTAACAGAAGTTACACCTAATAGATTGGTCGTTCTATCGAATTCTTTGACATAATTTTTGACTGTTTCTTCTATAACCTGTTCGTTTAGATGCAACAACTCCTTCTCCTCCTTTAAATCATCGGAATATTATTTTGTAGCTCACTTATAATTCTTCTAAAAGCCTCTTCTTGACTTGTAAAATTAGAAAGATTAAAAGTATACATCCCCTCTTGAGAATAGGAATTGTTTTCCATTGAGTCTCGATAATCTACAGAATAGTATTCTAGTTGTCTTGCTTCTGGATTATATAAACAAACATTCTCAGAAATATGATAGTAATCAATATTAACGCCATATTTATATAAACAAGTGGACTTCATTTCTTTCAAATGGGATTCTTCGTAATTTCCGTTATACAAACTTAATATTGTGATATCTGGTGTGACTGCATTACTGATTAGGAAAGGTATATACCCATATCCATTGGGAACTGAAGTGCTATACTTAAGAATGCTTCCTGGAACTCCAATAATAATGACATCTGGATTCTCAGCTTGTTCTATATATTTAATATAGGCATTCATACTCTCGACCTGTTCTGAAAACGTTAGATCATTGCCGTCTATAATGTCTGGGATTGTATGGTATCCCCATAATCTAGATAGTGCATTGCTGGAAATCAAACTCATCTTATATCCCGAATTGCGAAAGTTTTCACTTAGTTTAAGCTGCAAATTCCATTTTCCGCAGTTTTCCCCCATCCCCATAATTAAAATAACTGGGACGTCGATACTCGCTAATGCTTTCTGTTTCGATATAGAAGGATGCTCTAGATTCAGACATTCCCAACCCTCTATGGTTGATTGGTTTAATACAGTTTTCAATTCAGCCACGTACATAATATGCTTTCCCTTCTCTTCTGCAAGAGAAGTTAACCGGCAGTAACCTGATTCATCAACTTGAAATTGAGGCTTACATAATAACAGTACATCAACAGAGTTAATCAGATCATTTAAATAAAAGCTCTCTTCATCACATATTAAAGCCTTTTTAGTGTCGTCCACTTCATCGAATGACTCCCAGCCTTTTGGAACTACGGCATACATCAGCTCGAAATTCTGAAGCTCACTTTCTGTTAGCAATAAAGGCATCAGACCTTTGTGAAAAGGGTAAACCGCCAGTTTTTTCTTCACAGTGAAATATCCTCTCTTTTAAACTGATATTTAAATTCCCTCATCATCGTATAGTTCTTCAAATTCTCTAATGCCGACGCTTTAACCCTGTTGCATTTGCTAAGCTTATAGCTTTCTGAATAATGTTCATCCTTTCCATTATCCGCTGCAGCGGGGCATATAGAGCAGCAATGAAAGGCCCAGCATTCTTTACAGTGTTGTTCCGTAACTGCTCCAACATTCAATATTTCTCGAACCTTTTTAATATCAAAACCATCCTGAAGATTCCCCATTTTCATCAGTGAAGAATTTTCATCTATACGCTCACAAGGAAAAAAGTTACCGTTTACATCTACAAAAAGTTTTTTCAAGCCTGGTATACAAGTCCCGCTAGGATGAGCAATTTTTGGGGTCTCATTGATTGGCGAAAGAAACTCTTTGTAGCTATAAATGGTTTCAATATCACGTTTATGATAGGCCACAGGCTCTTCTTTTACTTTTCCTAGCAGCAATAGATATGCCTTCAAAGCTTCGTAATTTCGTTCTTCAAAATAAGCCTCACCATAAACGAATTCCGTCTCTGTATAGTTCATGGATAGTGTATTAAAGTTAACTTTAGAGAGGTCACTAACTCCTTCTCCCGCTCTAAAATAATCAAAGATTTCTTCGAACTTACCATCTGGACTAATAACTGTATTGAACTTCAGTTTTTGATATAGATCAGGATAGTTATCTCGAATATGTACAACATTACGATATACAATCTCATAGGAACCACGTCCATTTACAAACGTCCTATTTTCATTATGAACATCCTTCGGTCCATCTAGGCTAATCATAATGGATATGTTAAAATCACGAACTTCCCTTGCAAAACTATCATCCAGAAGTGTGCCATTAGTAGTCATACCAAAGGAAATTTCTTTGCCGCTGACTTTTTCCTGTGTATATTTCATAGTATCTATGATGAGTTTTTTTTCAATCAAAGGCTCCCCACCATAAAAAGCTACATGCAAGTGGTCCACGTCTTTAGAATGGGCTACAAGGAAATCAATCCCTTGCTGCAGAGTATCCCAGGTTATATTCAGGGCAGAATGTGAACGATTATTATAAATTTCATTGCTTGAGTAAGGACAGTAACCACAACGCAAGTTGCAATTTTGAGACATTTGAAAAGTGATTGAGTTAACACAGCGCTCTAACTGGTACTCCAACATTTGACTTGCCGGATGCTCAATTTGTAGAATCGGAGATTCAGCTAAAAGCCCTCTCTTTTGAAAATCTTTAAGCACATTTACATCAGCTTCCTCATAACTGCCTTCAGAAATATGACTTAACGCTTCATACTGATTCTGTTTGATTTTATAAATACTGTTTCTATTCATGTCATAGACGTAATGTAGATTCGCTCTCGTTTGAAAAGGAATAAAAGGCATCCGGGGTTTCCTCCCTTTGCGTACTAGTAATCATATCTCTAAAACTCTCCTGAGATGTATACAACTCATCAAAAGTTCCTATCCCAAGAACCTTGCCACCATTTAAATAAATAATCTTATCTAATCTCTTTAATACTTCCGGTCGATGCGTGATAATGATAGTCATCATATAACGATCTGAAGATAACAATTCCTCGTTAAAAACCTGCTCCGAGTAATAGTCATAGCTTGAGGTTGCTTCATCCAATAGCAGAATTTTTGTATCCTTACGTGCTAATGTTCGGGCGAGTGCTATTTTTTGTTTTTGTCCACCCGATAGTTTAGCGCCATTGTAACCAATTCGAGTGTCCATTTTTTCGGGCAGGTCTTGGATAAATGAATATGCCCCTGACTGTTTGCAGCTTTCCAATATCTCAGTAAGTGTAAGCTCTTCAGAAATGTTGATATTGTTCGCCACAGTATCATTGAAAAGATAATTGTTTTGAGCCATCAAGCTCCATATTGAGCGATAGGATTCAAAAGTATACTCTTTCACATCTTTATCGTTTATTTTGATGCTGCCTTCAGTAGGCTCATAGAATCTTAGCAGCAGATTTACAACGGATGATTTGCCACTGCCATTCAAACCAATAATCGCTACTTTCTCACCTTTTTGAATGGTGAAATTCACTTGATCCAGAGCTTTTTCATTCTCATAAACCAAGGATACGTTTTCGAATTTCAGATCATTGATAGATATTGATTCTAATAATTCCTTCGCTTCCGGTATATCAATTTCAGCATCCGTATTTAGAAATTTTAAAAACCGCTCAAAAGCTGGTTTCACGCTGGATAATTGAGTAATCAAATACGATATGATAGTAATTGGTTCAAATACCAATGATGAGTACGAAATGAAAGATACCAGACCGCCAATAGTGATTTCATCTTTTTGGATTAACCAAGCACCGTACAAGTAAAGACCACAAGTAAACAATGTCGTCATAAATGAACCCGATATACTATCAATAAATCCATAACGCATTAACTTGGATTTAGCATTTTTACTTCCATCCAGATTCACTTTCAGTTTCGCTAGTCGTTTTCCAGTAATCCCCCATACTTTTATCGCTTCAATGCCACTAATTGCATCCCCTAACCATTCTGAGAAATTTGATTGCAAGTGCATAATGATTTCATATACCTTTACTTGCTTTTTATATAAAAAACTGCTAATTAGCATTTTGACTGGAATTGTAGCGAGCATAACTAGAGTTAATTTCCAGTTAATATAAAACAATGCTGTTAAGCCGGCGAAAACTTTAAATAGATTAACGAAAGATGTTAAAAATTGCGTGTCTGTCAAAGACGATATGTTGGCGATATCTTGAAAAAGCTCGGACATCACAACTGAGAAATTTCTGTCTTTAAAAAATTTCGTGCGTACGGATAACACATGTTTACAAGCTTTCTTATTCAAGTCATATGGTATTCTCACACTTATTTCCTTGTAGTAATAGAATTGAAAAATACCAAGTAATTGTTGGATAAGGAATACTAAAAAAATTAGTCCTACGTATTGAATAACTCGATAAAAATCCAAACCTAGAATACCAATGTCAATAAGTTGCTTGGTAAACCAAGGAGTCAAAAAGCTTCCTATAGAAGTCACCAACATAACAATACTGATTATCCAAATGTTTTTACGGTAAGGATGAAATAACTCTTTAATGCTGATCCATACTACATTGTATTTCATTTCACATAACTCCCCGCGACATATACTGAGACTAGCCTCATCCCATCTCAATACCAACAAAAAGAACAACAAAAACTACAATAGCTAGCAACGCACCTACAATAACGATCGTTTTTGGTGACCTATTACCCCTGTCCATTTCAATTCCTCCTTTATCTACGCGTGTATATCTCTTTTTCCAAACGAAATATAGGTGACAGACAAACTAATAGCTATGATAATCACAGGAATCAGCACCACTTCCATAAAGCTCTTTGCTCCGGTTAGGACTATATGTTGTGAATTAACGACGTAGATTCCGGAAAACTTCATAACTTGGGTCGTTAAAGCATGGTCTGAAATCCCCCTTAACAATGCGGAGGAAGCATCACGGAAATAACCGGATATCATGAAGTCTCCGAATATAATTAGAAAAGTTACAACCACCGCTGAAGCCGTTCTTTTAATAAGAATACCTACCATAATGATTAGAGCAGCATAAGCTGATAAATAAAGGATATTTAATCCCAGTACACGGGAAACCTGAATCAAGTCAGCAAAAAAATTACGATTACCGATGTCAGTCCCAATTATCAAAGCAGCTATCATATAAGCGAGATAAAACACTACTGTAAATTGTAAAATCCACCATATAATAATTTTAAAAACAGAAAGGTATTTCCCCGTGATATAGATAAACCTACTTTGTCCGGAAGCCAGGATAACTTTGATAGATCCATATTCAAATCCTTCGGTTGCAAAAAAACATACGTAAACTGGAATAATAAAATAAAAAAATAAAGATAAAGGTGTCACAATCGTTAAGGGTTCCGCGAGATTACCGATTTCAAAACCAGCTTTACCGCCAATCCAGATTGCTAATACCAGACTTGCTATAAGGAACAGAAGAGAAATTCCCTTAAACATGATATCCCTTCTTATAAAGTAAGACTCAGCTTTCAGAAAATCCCTCATTGCTCATTCTCCTATCAGATCCATATAATAATGCTCAAGATTTGCTGTGGACAGGTTAATTCCTTCAAGTGGAATTCCATTTCTAATTAACGTTGACATTAACTGTTCAAGATCTGTCAAATCCTTGGGAACCAATATTTCTCCGGCTTCTGACAATGTGATCGAATGAATATTAAGATCGTTCTTAAGCACGTTTATTGCCGCAGCTATTTCAACGGTCTTAATACAAATTTGCGCTTCGGCTGATTGTAAGAGTTCTTCCACAGAGACTTCCTTAATGAACTGCCCTTTATGAATAAACCCGAATTTGGTAGCTAACAATTGGAGCTCACTCAAGATATGGCTGGAAATCAAGATGGTAACCCCTTTTTCATGTGCCAGCTTAGCCAATAATTTTCTCATTTCTACAATTCCTGTAGGATCAAGTCCATTAATCGGTTCATCCAACACTAAAAATTCCGGTTCATTGAGAAGGGAAATTGCCAGCCCTAAGCGTTGACGCATGCCCAGAGAATATTCCGTTGTATTTTTGTTTTCAACATCCGTTAGTCCCACTAAATTCAGCACATCTTTAATTCTCTTAAAATCCGAAATACCATGAATCTTGCAATAAAAGCTTAAATTCTCTTCAGCATTCATATGGGGATAGAGGGCAGGTAGCTCTATTAAAACCCCCATTTTTTTCCTGACTCGTGCGATGTCCTTCTCACTACTTTTACCCATCAATTGGATAGTCCCTTTTGTAGGGTAAACTAAGCCACTAATTATTTTCATGAGTGTGGTTTTACCTGCTCCATTCTCACCTACAAAACCATAGATATCACCCTGTTTAATCTGCATATTTATATTTTGAAGCGCATTTGCACTGCCGTACTGTTTAGTTAATCCCTCAGCTTCAAAGATTGTTGTATTCATTTTTCAACTCCTCCATACCGTCTGCTACTAATTGATATTAAATTAGCATGTTTACTAGAATTACTAATCGCAATGGTAAAAAACACGGGAATAAATGTAACTTTCGCCGCTTCCAAGTGATCCCTAAAAGGATAAAGGTTGATTATACTCCCATATAATGTATTATTATTTATAACACAGGAGGGGAATTTCACATGATACATATTGCTATTTGTGATGATGATTTCAAGGCAACAGAATATATTGAGAGATTGATCCTTAACCATCCCATTCAGCAGACTGTAAAGATAGAGGTATCGATATTCTATTCTGGTGAAAGTTTCACGAAAGCCATTCAACATGGTTGTCCATTTGATCTTATTTTTATGGATATAGAAATGAAGGGAATAAGCGGAATAACAGCGGGTCATATATTACGGAGAGATTGTGATAATGATAGGGTTCGGTTGATTTACGTATCGAGCCACGAAGAGTATCATGTTCAACTATTTGACGTTCAACCTTCCGGTTTTATAAAGAAGCCTATACATAACGAGTCTTTTGAAAAAAAACTAATCTCTATGATTCAGCAAATAAAGGTCAAGCGTCAGCAAAACCAACCAAAATTACTGCCTGTACACCAAAGTGGAACTAAACTACTTATTCCAATCCGTAATATTATGTACTTGGCAAGTGATCGCCGAAAAATCATTTTGCAAACAACGGAAGATCAAACGGAATATTACAGTACTTTATCTATAGAAGAAGGAAAGTTACCTTCGAAGCAGTTTGTGCGGATTCATCAATCGTATCTTGTGAATTTCGATTACATAAAACAAATTCAGGGCAAAAAAATTGTATTAACGAGTGGGGAAGAACTTCCGATTAGCGATAAGCAAAGCACCGTAGTGAAAAAGAGTTATTTGCAATTCAGGGGGAGTCTGCTTGAATAATATTCTACTGGATGAGCTGTTCTATGCCCTCACACTGGCAGCTCTCCCATTTATCATTCATTATTTCTATGATCATTGTTTCCCACGACTTTGGGAATCCAAAGTAATCCTTTATTCCGTATACACTGCTTATTATATTTTCGTACTCCTCCTTCATTACAGCCCACTCCCCGGCTTATGGATGCTAGGGCTTAATATAGTGGGGATCGTTCTCTTGTCCTTTTTGTATAAAGGAAAAATACAATGGCGTATTGGTGCTGCTTTATTTATAGTCGCACTGATTATTCTTTCAGATGCAGCTACTGCACCTGTGTATACGACAAGCGGATACATCTTTACCTTGTTTTTGTCTAAGATTCTGATGTTTATACTGGTACAGATCACGCTTCGTTTTACCAAAGCTTTTGGCGAGGGCAGTCTAAGCAGTTGGTATTGGATCGGGCTGTTCTGCTTTCCGTTTATCAGCATTCTCAGTATTGCAAAATTATCGGGCGAGCTGTCATTGCGGGAATATCCGGCGTTGTATCCGACTTTGTCCGGAGGAATGCTATTGATCAACTTCCTGATCATTCTTTTGTGTGATCGTGTATTAACCATACAATCGGCACAGAATAAAAACTACTTGTTGGAACAGCAGAACACCTACTATATGAACCAGTATCTGCTCACGAAAGAAAGGCAGCAAGAAGTCTTTACGTTTCAACATGATTTCAGGAATATCTTGCTCGGCCTGAGGTCTCAATTACAAGCTGGGGAAAAAGAAGCCGGACTGAATGATGTGGATAAGCTTCTTGGAGTAATAGAACTCTCTTCAGGTGAAAGTAATACCGGCTCCATCCTAATCGACTCTATCATTAATTACAAGTCGCAATTTGCCAAAAAGCTGGGTATCTCCTTTCAAACGGATATTAAGATTCCACCTCAGCTTGACCTAGATGCTTATGCATTTAGCATTATTCTAGGGAACACCCTTGATAATGCGATAGAAGCATGCAGGCATCCAGGTGTGACTCAGCCTTATATTAAATTCCAACTTCATTATCATAAGGGTACTTTATTTATCAGAATACAGAATCCATATCAGCATTCAATACGTACGAATCATTTCGGAGAATTAGCCACAACAAAACGAGACAAGCATTTTCATGGTATCGGTCTAAAAAGCGTAAAGAATGCGGTAGAAGAAATCGGCGGAATATGGGATATCACCTATGAAAACCAAATTTTCCAAGTGGAAATTTGTCTTTTTAACATTGAGATCTTATCAGTTGCAGAAACTGAGCAAAAATGCACCTCATAGAAAGACCTCGGACCCAGGGTTTTCCAATGTTTATTCTAAGGGGTGCATTTCAGTCACAAGTACATCTATTATTTTACTTACGGTTCGATTGTAAATTTAGACGAAAACGAAATACTGCATCTTCACCGTACCACATAGGGAAATTGGTACCCCAGATATTGTTGTGCAAATTAAAATGCCATCCTTTATCTAGAGAAACAAAAGAATTATCGAATTGTAGCAGTCTTTTTTGACCCGGTGCAGCCAACGCAGCATCCATGGTTTCGATAAAGGCGCTCCCATCTGCCCCCTGATAACTAACGCCACGTCCAATGGCATGAAGATTACGATTCCCGTCCTTCACTACACGCAAAGGTGAGACTGGAAAGCCCATCTTATCCATCAACCAAAGATTAGGATTATCGACATTCAATGCACAACCGAACCAGCTTGCTTCTGGAAGGCGGTTGGCTTCTTTTCCGAACCATTGCAGTGATACGTCAACCGTACCTTCATGCTCAAAATCATACACTAATTCAAGTTCCTTCGGCGCACCATATAATTCATAGGCTTGTACCGGCATGCGTAAACGTAGCAAGAACCGTTTTCCATTTACTCGCTTCATATCAGTCACGATGGGCTCATATAGCTGATGGCTAGGTAATGGTCGAACAAATTCAAAGCCAGGCTTATTAAAGTCGGCACCGTACAACTTCGCAATCTCCCCTTCAGATGGGACAAGATCATGTGACTGAAGCTTTCTCTTCCTGATTTCTTCCATAACATGATTTGCTGTCTGTATATATAATAGCGGTTTCCGCTCTTTTTGATGATCCTGATTATCCATTCGAGTCTTCACCCTTTACTCTTCTATGCCGTTAGTCTAAATATTTCGAATGGGACATCTTGTTCTCAAAATAGAATGAACAGTGGATTTATATGCTGCGTTATCAAATAGGAGGTCAACCACTTGAAAAATAAAGAATCATTTGTATTCGTCACAATCCCACTATCCGAGATCAAGAAATTCATTCTTATTGACTTTGTAGCTGGAACGGTCATTTACTTTGCCATTAGGTTTCCCTTACATTCCTTTATAGCCGCCTCAGCCGGCAGCATGTTCGGCCCAATACTCATTCGCCAATCCATGAAATTGGTTCAGAATCGCGCTAAAGTTTAAGCCATAAAAGGCAAACTTTCAACCTTGCTGTATGTATTTTAGAAATTGTTCAATCTGTTTTTTATGATGCTTATCATGTGGAATAAAACTTCTCATATACTTGCGAACACTGAACTTCTTGCGGTCTCCATCCTTATATTCCAAATCACATTCTTCATCCGTTAATCCAGAGACTGCATCTAAAATTCTAGATCTGTAGAGCACAAATTGTTCAATCAAGGTTTGCTTGGATAACAATTTGGCATACTCAATCGCATTAGCATTAAATTCGTTAAAATCCAAATGTTTCGTTGTTAGTGGTTCTTTCAAAATAATCTTCTTAATAGCACCTTCATAGAAATATTTATCCCAGAGCATGAGGTGACAGAGAATATCCTTCACGGTCCATTTACCAGTAGCTATGGGCTTATCCCAATGTTTATCTGGCACCTCTTCTAATGATTTCACGAATGGAATAAGAGACTTAAATTCGAGTATCATTTGCTCCTTTGATTTTACTGCCATAGAAGCTAACCTCCGTGTGAATATAAAATAGAATAGCAAAAATATTATGCAGCATCATCCTTAGAAGCAGTTATTAGATCAGCCTCAGTAGATTCTGGATTCAGCCAAATCTCAATCATATCATGGGTACGCTTTACATCATTTTCATCGAGTATATAATACCATTGATCCGTATGTTTTCCTTCCCCTCGGAGCATATGACTCGTTATTTCAGGGGTTCTACCTTCAAGAATTACCTTCTTAGCCAAATCCAAAATAAAATCTGACTTCATATTGGTTTTAAAGTTACTGCCAGCAATTTCAATAATGTTCTGTATATTAAGAATATTATCTATTCTTTTCATCCGATCAAGCGCTGCTTTTAGGAAAATCCTTTGTCTCTCTGTTCTCTTAAAATCAGAATCTTCCCGATATCTTACATACATTAAAGCTTCCTTACCGGAATAGATCGGTTTGTTCGGCTCAATTCTTAGTTTCTCATGATCGGGGCTCTTATTCTCTATCACCTTGGTGATTGGAAGCACCACTCCTCCAAGAGCATCTGTAACACCCACAAGCCCATTAAAATTAATAGTAGCATAGTAATCAATAGGTGCGTTCAGTAGATTCTTAACGGTATCCACACTCATCTGAGGACCACCGTAGGAATGCGCTGCATTAATCTTGGTTTCTTTTCGTGCTCCTTTGATATTTTCTGCTCCAATAATTTCAGTATATGAATCACGGGGAATGGAGACGAGCAGTGCTTTATGGTCTACAGGTCGAATAACTGTATAAATAATGGAATCAGAAAGTCCGTTTTCTTTGCCACGCTGATCGGTGCCTAGTAGAAGGATAGAGAAAGGACGGTCTTTATTTCCCTTTGTTGCTTGTAATCCAGATTCTTCAGTGTCTTCCAACGGCACATAAGACTCTTCAAGGGTGTGTTCAATAGTTGGTGCTACAACATTATCAAACCCAAAAATCATTAGTTCTTTACGGAAAATAAAGGATCCCAGCCCAACAAGAAGTATGGTAGCGATCGAAAAGTACCAAATCTTCATTTTCTTGCTGATTTTATTCTTTTTCACTTTCTTTTTCTCGATTCTACTTAAAGCAAATGAAGCAGGTGGATGAGTGCTCTGTTTATTTTTCATTTGAATGAATTACCCTTTCTGTTTATGCGACTTCTCACCATTAATGAACATCACTTTTTATTTGTGCCTACCCTCCATTACCTAAATATCCCATTATTATAGACGATCATTGGATCGATAAGTTTCTTTTTATAAGAAATTTATGAGGCAAAAAAAAAGACCACATCCTATCAAGGATGGGTCTGCAAAGTATATTGAGGTTACATTAGGTTTTGTTCAGGATCGTATCGATTTCACTTTTCAGTAAAAGATACCTGACAACACTTCTCATAATTGGGACTTTGGTTAACTTATGCTGGTCTACATAGCTTTTCATTTGATCTTTAGACAGACCAAGCAAGCTACCGGCTTCAGACACAGTCAATACTTCTTTGTTGCTTGTAGCGTTAAAGGTTTTCTTCACTTTTAAATTCCAGTCTTCAAACACCTGCACTTACATCCGCCACCTTTCTACTAAGCGAGAAATATAAGACATAAAGTATTGTGTGAAACTTATAATTTCTTATATTTAAAAAAATCCCCAAACTATAAGTTTGGGGATTTTTTTCACAACTTTAGAGTTTTACAACATTCTCAGCTTGTTGACCACGATTGCCTTGAACTACGTTAAATTCTACACGTTGTCCTTCATCCAAAGATTTGAATCCGTCACCAGTGATTGCGCTAAAATGTACGAATACGTCTTCTCCGCCTTCAACCTCGATAAAACCAAAGCCTTTGTCTGCGTTAAACCATTTCACTGTTCCTGTTTGCATAATATAATTACCACCTTTTTTTAATTTACATGTTATTCTTATCCCAAAAAAATCTCTTACAAAATCTCTAAAAAAATAAAAATTCACATATGGTACAAGGTTATTGTCATCTTAAGAATAACCCTCTACGCTATGTGAATTAGCAGGTAACTACTTTCGATATATTGATTATAGCACATCCGATGGCATGTAGATACCTTTTAGATTATGTAATAAATGGAAAAACCCTAATCCTTTAGAAAAGGACAGGGTTTCCCACCTGTAATCACGATATCACATCAGTTTAAATTTTAAAATAAGACAATTTGTCCAGCAAATCTTGCACCATTGAGCTGAGGGATTCCGTCGAAGCTGAGATTTCTTCCATAGAAGCAAGCTGCTCCTCTGAGGCTGCTGCAACACTTTGTGAATCTGCGGACGCTTCTGATGCAAGTTCAGCTAATACTTTTACACTAGCTGAAATTTGCTCTGTACCAGCAGTCATCTGCTGTGCAGCAGCAGATACTTCCTGAATCTGATCTGTAACCTGTGTCATTTCAGCAAGAATCGATGTAAACAAAAGATCACTGTCAGATACACCCTGCACACCGATACGTACTTGCTCATTACCAACAGCCATAGCCTGTGAGGCTTGATTAGTATCTTGGACCACATGTTCGACTAATTCAGTAACTTGTTCGGCAGCTTGTTTCGTTTGATCCGCCAACATGCGTATTTCCGAAGCTACTACAGCAAATCCACGACCTTGTTCACCCACTCTGGATGCTTCAATTGCTGCGTTTAATGCCAATAGATTAGTCTGTTTACTGATATTCGAGATCAGACCAATAATCCCACTAATCTGTACAGATCTTTCACCTAGTCGTTCAATCGCCAGACTCGTCTCATCCACGGATTGCTTAAGCTCTGTCATCTGGTTCACAGCCATTTGAAGCTGTGCACTGCCTCTCTTCGTTTGATCGGTTACTTCGTCTGCAGATGCAGACACCGCTGATGAAGAGTCAGCGATACGTTGCACTCCAATGCTAAGATCGCTCATCGCCAGAGAAGATTCTCCTGCATAACCATTCTGCAGTTGCGCTCCCTCGGCGACTCGTCCAATAGCCACAGCAATCTGTTCAGCAGCTTTCCCTGTCTGTTCCGCGTTCGCTGTCAACTCTTCAGAAGTAGCACCCACTGACATCGATAAATCAGCCACAAGTCCAAACATTTCTCGAAGCTTATATGTCATCTGATTAAAATGAGAAGACATCTTACCGAATTCATCATCATTTCGAACCTGCAATGTTTGTGTTAAGTCCCCTTGAGCCATAAGCTGCAATTTCTCAGATAATACTCGAAGCGGTTTGATCACCATTAACCATAATTGTAAGACTATAACTATTCCTAGAATCAGCATCCCAACAAGCATGATAATAAATGATTCTGTTTTCGATTGTTCGTAATCAGCCATGATTGTAGCTTTAGGAATCGCAGTCTGCGTATACCATACCTGATCGCTTTCTGGCAGTGGAATCGGAACAAAAATACGAAGTACATTTTCTCCTTTGGAATTATTGGTGTACCCCTGAACCGACTTCCCATTCTTCACTTGTCTCCACAGTGCAGCTTTCTCTTCCGTATCACCGAAATCTTTAAGTACACTTTCTGGATCATTAGGATTAGCTGCATATTTACCATTACCCGTGACTAGAGAAACGTATCCACCCATAGGTTTATATTTATCAGCATCCTCCTGGAGCTTTGATAACGAAACATCAAATCCTACCGTCCCAAGAAAAGTGCCTGATTTGTCCAAAATGGGCAGCATAACCGAAATCATCTCTATAGCCCCGCCAGTCGTCTCATAGGAATAGGGTTCAATGTAGATCGGTTTTTTCTCTTTTTTAGGTAAAAGGTAATAATCACCCGCACCTTCTACATCGTAATTCTTTAAGGGTTCAACCGTTATTGAACCTTGATTTCTAAGAACATAAGGAATAAAACGCCCCGTACCATCATCATATGGCGTCTTATTGATATTAGCCTGATCGTTTTGATCGAAGGCATTGGGTTCCCACAATGTACTAATTGCAAAAAGCTCGGGTCTATTCTCAAGCATCGATTTCATTGTAGAAATAACTTCTTCACGACTCAAAGTTTGATGTTCTCTTGATTCAACCAGTACATCTGTGAATACCTTTGCTGCCGACTCTATGTCTACCATACTATTCTGAATAGTTTCCGCATAACTTCGCCCAGCAACTTCCGCCTCTAGTTCACCGTTCGATATGCTCACACTTCGAAGATTAAGCAGATTCGCGATTAGACTAAAGAAAAAGATAACAATGATAACTAAACTTACTACCAGAACAAATTTAACCGTTAAAGAAAGCCTACGATATAACGCCATCTGAACAACTCCACTCTAGGATAATATACCTTATCTTTAATCGACAAAATACGACTATCATTAAATAGGTCTTTTCACCTATAATTAAATAATAAAATTTAAAACACCTATCCCTTCAAAAAGTATGTTTAAATAAAAGTAGCCTAACTAAAAAAATCTCAATACAAAGGAGTTCATGCCGATGGAAATATCCTCTTTTTTGTTGCCTAAAGATCAAGTTGCCTACATCACTAATTCACTATCCATGCTGGAAGCCTTAGAACAATTAGAGCAGCACCATTATACGGCTATCCCTATTATTGATAATGAAGGAAAATATGTAGGAACACTTTCGGAAGGTGATCTATTGTGGAAGCTAAAAAACACAGCAGGTCTAACTTTTGACAATATAGGAGAAGTTCCAGTAAGCGATATCCAGAAGCATGTTCATAACGAGAGCGTTCTCATAAATGCCGAAATGGAGGATATGTTGACGCTCGCCGCAGATCAGAATTTTGTTCCTGTGATTGATAAAGAAGGCGTGTTTGTCGGAATTATTCGTCGAAAAGATATCATTGAATATTATACTCGCAACATTACTGATTAACTGATTAATTGAACAACAAAAAGACCTGATCAGCAACATCATGAGAAGATGAAGCTAATCAGGTCTATTTTCTACCCTAAATTATAGTTCAGTCAGAATAATGGTTCCTTGAGGGGTGATAGCTAATGTATGTTCATACTGTGCTGACAGACCGCCGTCAATAGTACGTGCAGTCCAACCATCCGCATCAATTTTTGTTCTGTAGCTGCCTGTGTTCAGCATCGGTTCAATGGTAAATACCATCCCCTCTTTAAGACGAGGTCCTCTGCCAGCTGGACCATAGTGAGGTACCTCTGGTGCTTCATGCATTTCTGAACCAATCCCATGGCCAATAAAATCACGCACAACAGAAAAACCATTAGACTCTGCGTAAACTTGAATAGCATGAGCGACATCCCCGATACGGTTGCCTGCAACTGCTTGCTCGATACCACGGAATAAAGATTCCTTTGTGGTGTCTAGCAATTTAGTCGCCTGCTCACTAATGTTGCCAATCCCATATGACCAAGCGGAATCTGCCAACCAGCCATCTAAGTTAACTACCATGTCTATGGTTACTATATCTCCATCTTTAAGTGGTTCCTTTTTCGGAAATCCGTGGCAGATTACATCATTTACAGAGGCACAGGTTGCGTACGGATATCCGTTATATCCCTTTTGCTCAGGAGTTGCTCCTTGAGACAGTATAAATTTTTCTGCAAATTCATCAATCTCCCAGGTAGTAATTCCCGGCTGTAGAATTTGCGCAATTTGACGATGACATTCAGCGAGAATTTTTCCCGCCGCACGCATTTTTTCGATTTCTTCCATCGTTTTCATGATAATCATAATATCGCCTCTTCTGTACAGAACACATCACTCTCGGGCAATGGCTCTTCTTTTGTATTTAGTTTCCCCTTTATATTATGAAAGAAAAACACGAGAAATCCAAATCATTAAGCAAAAAAAATATTTATTCCTGTCTGAAACTAAAAAACTTCCCTTATTCTAGGTAAGGCCAACCAACAAAGAGGTGTCCCAGCAGCCATAATGCAGGCTCTGGGACACCTCTTCAGTCTATATTAGATTAGTCATGAAAATTAAGACCTGACGAAACCGCTTTGACATAGCCTGCACGGATCACGAAATCTCCAAAATGCTCTCTATGCAGACGTTCTTTTGAATAACGATGAAGAATTGGCTCCAGCGTCTCCAGAATTTCTTTTTCATCTATGTTTTCTTTATACATTTTGTTCAAGCGATCTCCCGTAAACCCTGCTCCCAAGTACATATTATATCTGCCTGGACCTTTACCAATAAACGAGATTTCGCCTAGTGCCGGTCTTGCACACCCATTAGGACAGCCTGTCATCCGGATCACGATTTCCTCATCGCGTAGACCAGCTTCATCAAGGACAAGCTCTAGCTTATCAATCAACGAAGGCAAATAACGTTCTGCTTCAGCCATTGCAAGTCCGCAGGTTGGTAGCGCCACACAAGACATCGAACTGCGTCGTAGCGCAGACAGATGAGCTCCGTCCGTAAGTCCATGCTGTTTAGCCAGCTCAGAAACTTTTCGCTTTTTGGCAGTGGTTACGTTAGCAATCGTTAAATTCTGATTCGGCGTAAGCCGGAAATCCCCGGTATGAATCTTGGCAATTTCCCGCAGTCCAGTCATCAATGTGTACCCTTCTTGGTCATGAATCCGTCCGCTTTGGATATAAAGCGTCAAATTCCATTTTCCATTGGTACCTTTCACCCAGCCATAGCGGTCTCCATTATGGTCGAAATGGTACTCACGTGCCGCCTCAAGCTGCCATCCGAGTCTTTCATGCAGCTCATCGACAAACCATTCCAGACCGTGGCGGTCAATCGTATACTTGAACCGTGCATTTTTGCGGACAGAACGATTTCCATAGTCTCGCTGAATCGTTACTGTCTTCTCCGCTACATCGATCAATTGATCAGGACGGCAAAAACCAATGATACGGCCAAGCTGAGGATACGTGCTGGTATCGCCATGCGTCATTCCCATACCGCCGCCTACAGAAACGTTGAACCCTACCAGCTTATCATTCTCAAGAATAGCGATGAAGCCTAGATCCTGCGAGAACACATCTACGTCATTTGAAGGGGGCACCGCAAGACCAATCTTGAATTTACGCGGTAAATATACCGGACCATAGATCGGTTCAACTTCTGCCCGATCTCCTAAACTATCCACTACCTTTTCACCGTCTAGCCAAATTTCATGGTAAGCGGGAGTACGTGGGGATAGATGATCACTAACTTTGCGCGCCCATTCATAGACTTCTGCATGCACCTCAGATTGATAAGGATTCGGATTGCTCATTACGTTACGGTTGACATCCCCACAAGCTGCAAGGGTTGTCATTAGCGTATCATTGATGCTTCGAATGGTCTTTTTTAAGTTCCATTTGAGAACGCCATGCATTTGAAATGCCTGTCTTGTAGTCAGACGTAAGGTTCCGTTACCATACTTCTGTGCCAGATCATCCATCACCAGCCATTGTTCCGGTGTAGCTACACCACCTGGGGCAACTACGCGAAGCATAAACTGGAATGCTGGCTCCAGCTTCTGACGTTCCCGTTCATTGCGCAAATCTCTGTCATCCTGCATATAGCTTCCGTGAAATTTAAGCAGCCGATTGTCATCTTCAGGTAGACCACCCGTAATCGGATTGCTTAGTGTCTCAACTAATGCACCCCGCAGATAGTTACTCTCCGATTTAATATACTCAACATCACTTGGAGGCCCGCCGATCGGCTGAACCTTCTCATTGTTTGCCATTGTTGTTATCTCCCCCCGAAGTCATTCGATAACTCCATCTATCCATTAATAGACATCACGCTGGTAACGCTGCGTCTGTTGCATATCTTCCAGATAAGCCGCTGCAGCTTCAAGGCTCAGTCCGCCCTCACTCTGAATTACCGTAAGCAGTGCAGAATGAACATCATGCGCCATGTACTTCTCGTCACCGCAAACGTAGATATGAGCACCTTCTTGCAGCCATTCATAAACCTCACGACTCTTTTGTAAAATGCGATGTTGTACATATACTTTCTCTTCGGTATCACGTGAGAAGGCGACATCCAGCTTGCTTAGAACGCCATCCTTTAGCATTCTCTGCCAATCTGTCTGATACAGGAAATCTGTTACAAAATGCCGATCCCCATAGAACAGCCAAGATTTCCCTCCCGCTCCCAGCTCTCCACGTTCCTCTAGGAAAGAGCGGAATGGTGCAACACCTGTGCCTGGTCCGATCATGATGATCGGCGCATCCGGATTAGTCGGCAGCTTAAAGTTAGGATTATGCTGAATGTAAATAGGCAATGTATCTCCCGGCTCTACTCTTTCTGCGCAATGCACTGAGCAGACACCGTAACGTTCCCTACCGTGAGCCTCATAACGTACAGCTCTGACGGTTAGATGAACCTCATCCGGGCTAGCTTTATAACTGCTAGCGATAGAATATAACCGTGCAGGAAGCTTCCGCAAAATCGTCACAAAACTGCTGGCTGGACCTTCCCACGGTGAGAAGTCCTGGATCAAATCGAGTAGATCGCGTCCTTGAATATACTCTTTAAGCTCCGAAGCACGATCTGGAGCTAATAACTCACTCAGCTTGTTTGAAGCAGACAGCTTTGCCGCTTGCTCCAGCAAAGGTTTGGTCAATACAGTGATTTCATAATGATGCAGAAGTGCCTCACGTAAGGCTCCTTCATCACCTTTCTTATTAAACGGAACCTTATCATTAGGATTCCAGCCCATAGTATGAATAATAGCGTCCACCAGTTCAGGATGATTCTCTGGGTATACTCCCAGTGCATCCCCAGGTTCAAACTGTATATTAGAGCCTTCAAGCGATAGTTCCAAATGGCGAGTCTCCCGGTCCGAGCCGCGTCCGTTCAAATTCAGATTCTCCAGTACCTCTGCCTTAAAAGGATTATTACGAGTATATAGAGGTTCTTGTGACTCTGCGTCCTCCGCGGCTTGAACCGCTTTTGCAGCAATGGCTGGAGCATTTAAATTTGCATTTAATGCACCAATTACACCTTCAAACCATTCGGCAACGGAATCGTCATAATCGAGATCACAATCTACACGTGGACTTAGGCGCTTACCACCAAGCTCCTCTAACCTCTGCTCGAACTCTTTACCCGTCTGACAGAAAAATTCATAAGAGGTGTCTCCCAGAGCCAGAACTGAAAACCGCAGGTTCTCTAATTGAGGAGCTCTTTTACTGTAAAGAAATTCATGAAAAATCCTTGCATTATCAGGTGGTTCACCTTCTCCATGAGTACTTACCAATAGAAGTAGATTCTCAACCTTTTTAAGCGCTGTAGGTTTGAAATTGTTCATCGCGGAGAGTGTGACCTGAAATCCTTGCTCTTCCAGTTTGCGGGACAAGCTCCCCGCAAGCCGCTGGCAATTACCCGTTTGCGAACCAAATAATATGGTCACTTCCCGTGAGGCTGCTGGTTGGCTCGTTACGGCAGCACCAACCTCTGTGTTTCCAATCGTATTCGATGGCACTTGAAGTTCAGCACCTGCTGGCGCTGCCGCCGTAGTACGTCCAATCGCGGACAAAAATCCACTGAGCCATATTTGCTGCGTCTCCGTTAAGGTTGGTAGAAGACGATTGAGAAGCTCGACTTGGTTCTCGTTAAAAGGACTGTTCGTTACCTGTAGTTGCAACAATATCCACCTCTCCTAAACATGAAATCTGGTTATGATCCGTGCCTCAATTGAATTTATCTGAGCCTTTTTTAGAACCTCATAAAATCAGGCTATCACAATATTTGTAAACGATCAATGAAGTCATTTTCACCTAAAAATTGTTAATTATTGAAAAAGTATCAATAAAGTACGTAAAAACCGATCAAAACAGTATGATTTGCCCTGTTTTGATCGGTTTCATTATAAAAAATGATACTATTTATAAAATATTGTGATAAATAAAAACTATAAATCCTTCTTACTTTCGGGAAATAATACCTCGCCTACCCCTGTCTTTATCTTCACAATCTCTTCAAGCGTATTTGATAACTCACCTGGCGGATAAGGCTTCGTCAAATACTTCTGTATCACATCATTCAATTGGTTCTTATCTGATTGATCCAGAGCAGAAGAGATAACAATCGGAATATTCTCTGTTCTCGAATCCTCTTTTAGCATTCGGATCAAATCCCAGCCGTCCAGTTCTTCACCAAGCATCAAATCAACCACGATCGCAACAAATGGTGTTTTCAAGGCTTGATCAAAAGCTTGCTGTGGATGATAGTGATGGGTAACACGGAACCCCTTCCCTTTAAGCTCTTCTGATAAAAGCAACGAAAGACTATAATCATCTTCAACAATCATTACATTCGGTTTGAGCTCTTTATCAGCATTCCATTTATTCAGCTCATCTTGCTGCCGGCTTGCTTCTGCATTAAGGATTGGGAGGCTAAACCAAACGGTTGTCCCTTCACCCTCTACCGAATCAATACCGATGGTTCCCTTTTGTTTCTCAATAATTTCTTTGCAGATGGCAAGACCGAGACCTGTTCCACCAATTCTTTTGGAGGCACTGTTATCCACTCGTCTGAATTTTTGGAATAGCTGTCCGATTTGATCCTTTGGAATGCCCAGACCATTATCCTGGATACGCACAATAATATGATCCGGCTCATTATGCAGCAGTACCTTCACTTCATTGTTAGACGGTGAGAACTTGATCGCATTACTTAACAAATTCGTTAGAACTTGGACGATCTTATCCTTGTCCACATCTACCTCCGCATTCAGAGCCTCATCCACCAATAGCACATGATGCGTGCTACTAAGTTTATATTGATCGATAACCCCAAGGACAATTTCACTAAGATTTACATGCTCCGTGATATACTGCTGCTTCCCTGACTCCATTCTCTGCAGATCCAGAAAATCATTAATAAGCTCAGTCAACCGCTTCGCTTCCTTATGAATCGTCTCCAAATACTTCAGCTGCTTCTCAGGCTTCATGGTTTTGGACAATAGCAGTTCCGTGAATCCTAATACACTCGACAATGGCGTTCTCAGCTCATGACTTACCGTACTGACAAGATCAGATTTCATAAGATCCAGCTCGTACTCCCTAGTGATATCTCTATATACAAACAATGTACCAATTCTAAGCTCCCGGCGGAAAACAGGAATCGCATAAACATCAATATGCTTCTTGGATTCCGTTCCAATGGAGTATTGCATACTGCTGGACTCCAGAGCATCCTCAGAGATTGCTTGTTCAAAAAACGACCGAAGCTCATGGTTCTCATTCGAGCGTTCGATGAAATAATCCATCCATTCTTTTCTAGGAGTCAGTGTACCTTCAATCCAGTCATAGTTAACGATGTTGCACAGCGCCTTATTCATCTGAAGCATCATGCCTTCTGTACTCACGAACTGAATGCCTTCGTTTACGTTATTCACGATATCGCGGTTCAGCTTTCGCCCATGTTCAATCTCTTCGTACATGAATAAACGTTCAATCGCCAGAGCTACGCGGTTCATCATTCCTTGAACCTCATTAATCTCTTCTTTACTGAAAGAATGTCCAATCCGGGTTCCGCAAAATACAGCTAGAATCTCATCTTCTGCATTTACAACAGTGGTATAGAAATCATAACAGTAGACCTCATTCGCAGAAATTCCCTGTTCCGATTGCGTAGCTAGACGCTTAATCAGATAGGTTTTTTCCGTCTTCAAACGATATAACATTTCATTGTTCTCATTATCGAGATAACGCGCTACATTTTCCTGAGGAATCCCTTTAACAGCCGCGATCTTATCTTTTACAAGAAGGAAGAAACTCGAATCAAATGAATACAGG
The DNA here is from genome assembly GCF_038004525.1 of Paenibacillus sp. FSL R5-0914. Classification (NCBI taxonomy): domain Bacteria; kingdom Bacillati; phylum Bacillota; class Bacilli; order Caryophanales; family Paenibacillaceae; genus Paenibacillus; species Paenibacillus sp. FSL R5-0914. The sequence continues at coordinate 3,170,766 of NZ_JBBORH010000001.1, read as the reverse complement.
TGATGCATGAACTGAATAAACTTATCTGCAAATTCTTGTTTATCTAAGGTGTACGTAATGTCATGATTCAGCTGATTATTAAGTTCAAGCATTTTTTTGGTCTGTTCTGTATTCTTCAGCGTTTCCGCTAACTCCAGCTGTACACTTTTCATAGAGGTGACATCATACGCGATAAAAATGTACTGATAAATCACACCCTCATTGTTCAGATACGGCACGACAGTCAGATGCATCCAGATTGGCAATCCGTCTTTAGTCAGAATCTGGAGTTCATTGCTCCATACCCCGCCCGTATATAATTTGTTGAAGATCTTCTGCATTTGTTCTCTAGATATATTATAGAGTTCAAATAACTTATAGGTAAAACCGATAATTTCAGAATTTTTATAGCCGGTATATTTGCTTAAATTATCATTCGCGTAGGTAAATACGCCTTTATCTGTAAGGATCCCCACCGCTGAGGATTGATCGAGTGCCTTCATCATACTCTCTATTTCACTAAGCGAACGTTGCAGTCTGTACTGCTGATCCTGAAGTTCATCTTGCTGCGCGTGCAGCTCTTCATTCTGCATCATCAATTCTTCTTCTTTGTCCTGAATACTTCTGGCCATATTTAGAAATGCATTATAAAGCCGACCAATCTCATCTTGATGCTTAAGCTTGCCGAGAAGAATTTCCTCACCGGCAGCCAAGGAATGAGTGGCCCCTTCCAGCTTCAAAATAGGATTAATCAAATTCTTAAGAATCCGCCAGATCATAAAGGTAAAGAACAGTAGAATAATCGTGCTAAAAAAGAAGGCGATAAAGGTGAATTCGTTAGCTCGTTTGATATAATCCATAGCCATGGTATTTAATGCTGCATCGGATCGCTGTCTGTACTCTTTCGTATACGTTAGAAAATCATTCACTGATTTAGTAATACCATCTCCGGATAGTACTCTCAAAGCAGCATAATCATCAGCCTCGACAAGCCGAATCGCTTCCGGTAGCGTTTTATTTTTATACTGGACATAAAATGATTTTAAACCATCTCTAAACAAGGCTTCTTCGGCGGATAAATTAAGATTAGAATACGTATCCAGAATTTGATCAAATTTTACTAGGGCTGCATTTAAGAGCTTTAATTCATTCTCGTCCTTAAGCAAAGTGAATCCCCTAGCTCGGAAAAACACCTCATTTAACGTGCTCGCCATCTCACTGATCGTGTCTGCTTTATACTGCAAACTTTCACGTTCTCTACTTAATTCATCTTGCTCATAGTTTATGAAAATAAAAAAAACAGTTCCCATAAGAATGATTAAAGAAAACACTAATACAATGATGCGGAAATATTTATTTTTGATGCTGTGATTAGCGTTACTTTTCTTCACCACTCAGGATCCCCTCCACAATCTGCAAGAGTTCCATCGGACTAAATGGTTTCGGCATGAAGTAACGCGCACCTGCTTCAACTGCTCGAATTCGATCTACATCTTGAGCTTTGGCCGTTAACATTAATATAGCTGTAGTTTTCTTTTTCTCCTCATCCAGCTGCTGAAGCACTTCAATCCCTGTCATTTCCGGCATCATATAATCCAGAATCACCAAATCATAAGGATCCGTAGACAGCTTAGTTAGAGCTTCCAACCCATTCTCCGCTGTGTGAATCTCAACATTCTCCAAATCTTCCAATGTATCCTCGATTAACATCCGTAATACTTCTTCATCATCCACTACCATTATTTTTTGCATATTCGCACAATTCCCTTCGTGTTAGAACAAAAATCTATGAGCCAACCGTTCCATTCGGGACAACAGCTCAGGCATATGGACAGGTTTTACTACATAATCATCGGCACCCATCTGCAGAGCATGTACAATATCCGCCTGATTATTTCTCCCTGTCAGCATGATCACTAATATATTCACTTCCGGATACGTCTTGCGAATTCTTTCCAGGACTTCAACGCCATCAAGATCCGGCATCACACCATCTAGTAGAATGATATATTTCTCATCTATGGAATACCAATCCGATTGCAAGAAATCCAGCCCATTCGCATAACTGCTGATATTCACCTCAGCAATATCCTCCGGCTCCCAAGTATCAATCTGATGAGTCACTATTTTTCGAATCAACGCATCATCATCCACAACAATTACATTTAGAACCGAATGCTTTTTAGTCGACGATAAATGGTCCGTGTAGAGTGTAGTCTGATTCCTTCCGGCATCTTTGCTGGCATAGAGAGCTTGGTCTGCTTCTTCTACAATTTTATCGGCAATATTCTCAGCTTCTGTTACCTCTGATATCCCACTCGAGAAGGTCACATGAAAGACTTCATTCTTCGCAAAAAAGTCGGTGGCAGCAAATTGCTCCTGAATACGGTTTATTACTGTCAATGCAGAACTTGCATCCGTATTTGGCAGAAACACAGCAAACTCTTCTCCACCGAAGCGGCAAAAGGTATCTTCCATGCGAATCGAACCCTTTACAAGCTCAGACAAGGACTGTAATACCTCATCTCCGATTAGATGACCATATGTATCATTAATCTTTTTGAAATAGTCCAGATCAATCAGTGCTAAAGAAAACACCCGTTCCGTGCGCTTAAAATCGCAAATCAGCTGCTTCATCACTTGATTAAAGTGTTTTCGATTAAACGCACCCGTCAATTCATCCACAATGATGGATTCCTGCCACTCCCGCTTTAACTCAAAGCGGTTTTTAATCAAAGCCAGAAATAAATCAATATCTACAGGCTTCGATAAAAAATCCATCACACCCAGCCTATACGCATGCAGTTGAGTCGCTTTGGAGTACTCCCCACTTATAATGATGATTGGAATACGTTCTTTTTTGGCTTTGCCGATAATTTGATTCAAGACCTCAATTCCGCTGATATCAGGCAAAAGAATATCCAGAAGAATTAGATCCGGTTTGGTTTCATAAAAAATCTTGAGACCTCGTTCAGCGGACAAGGCAATGCTTACATAATAGTTCTGCTTCTCCAATGATTCTTTTAAATAAGCCACTAATTCTACATCATCATCAATAAGCAAAATATCATTATGTGGGAGCGCATCATCATTTCCTTTTTTGTCTAACGTCTTAACTGAACCTAGAGAAACCGATGAATCTTGGTTAAACAGTGGAATAAGCGGATACAAATAATCGCCCCACTCTTCAATAGACCAGCTCTTAAGGCTACTTTCCATGAAATAGGGCAACGTTGCATCGGCAAACTGTTCAACTTCTTGTAACCCCACTGTTCCTGCCGTACCTTTCAAATTATGCAAAAAACGATAAATGTCCTTCTCGTTAACTTCCGACAGTTCCGACCATTCCTGGAGGGTTTGTTTGGTCCGCTCTTCAACCATATTTTTATATTTTTGTGTAGTCATATTTACTCCTTCAGAGTATCGTATCAATCTCTCACTTCATCATATTTTTCATATACTGTCAATCGAATTTTCTTTAAATTCATAGGACTTTATATAAAAATGATCAAACGGACAAAAAACCTTTGGTTGAAGCTTGCTTCAGCATTTGTAATAATGATTGGAATGGTTCATTCCGTTTACACGGCGTAATCACCATATACAAAGGGAGGCTGTATTTATGAAGGGGATTATTACTGTATTAGGAAAAGATAAAGTAGGGATTATTGCCAAGGTATGTACATATCTTGCCGAGCACAATTTGAACATTCTGGATATTTCTCAGACGATTGTACAAGATTATTTTAACATGATGATGATTGTAGACATTTCTGGCGCGACTAAAGCATTTGAGGATATTGTTGAGGATTTACATTTGATCGGAGAAGCAATCGGCGTGGAAATCAAGCTTCAGCATGAGGATATTTTTAATATTATGCACCGCATTTAGGAGGATGACCATGATATCACTGGTGGAAGTACAAGAAACGAATAAGATGATCCGTGAAATGAATCTGGATGTACGTACCATAACGATGGGGATCAGCCTCATGGATTGTGCACATACAGATATGAGAACTTTTAACCAAAACGTATACGACAAAATCACTAGATCCGCCGAGAAGCTCGTCAAAACAGGTGAAGATCTGGAAAGACAATTCGGTGTACCCATTGTTAATAAACGGATTTCTGTGACCCCTATTGCTATTGCTGCTGGTGCCGTGAAGACGGATACGTATGTGCCTGTAGCGGAAATTTTGGACAAGGCTGCCAAAGAAGTTGGCGTTAACTTTATTGGCGGCTTCTCTGCGCTTGTGCAAAAAGGGTGCACCAAAGGTGATCGTATTCTAATCGACAGTATCCCAGAAGCACTCGCAGTCACTGAAAGAGTCTGTTCTTCCGTCAACGTCGGCTCCTCCAGAAGTGGAATCAATATGGATGCTGTGAAATTAATGGGTGATATCATTATTCAAACTGCGGAACGCACCAAGGATCGGGATTCCATCGGCTGTGCTAAGCTGGTTGTCTTCTGTAATGCTGTCGAGGACAATCCTTTTATGGCTGGAGCCTTTCATGGGGTCGGTGAACGGGAATGTGTCATCAACGTTGGCGTCAGTGGCCCGGGTGTAATCAAGCGTGCATTAGAGGAAGTAAAAGGTCAGGACTTCGAAACCTTGTGTGAAACGATCAAACGGACTGCTTTTAAAGTTACGCGTGTGGGACAACTAGTTGCGCAGGAAGCATCGAAACGGATGAACGTGCCTTTTGGGATTATCGATTTATCTCTGGCTCCAACACCAGAAATTGGCGATTCCATTGCGGAGATCTTTCAAGTCATGGGTCTGGAAGAAGCTGGCGCACCAGGAACAACAGCCGCTCTGGCGATTCTAAATGACAATGTTAAAAAAGGTGGCGTGATGGCCTCCTCCTATGTTGGTGGACTCAGTGGAGCCTTTATTCCAGTTAGTGAAGATCACGGAATGATTCAAGCCGTACAGCGTGGTGCTCTTACGCTTGAGAAGCTAGAAGCCATGACCTGTGTATGTTCTGTAGGACTGGACATGATTGCTATTCCGGGAAGTACCACCAAAGAGACGATCTCTGGCATCATCGCCGATGAAGCTGCTATCGGAATGGTCAACAACAAAACAACCGCTGTTCGCGTCATTCCTGTCATTGGCAAGGATGTAGGCGAAATCGTAGAATTTGGCGGCCTACTTGGATATGCGCCTGTCATGGCTGTTAACGGCTTCAATTGTGCCAACTTCATCAACCGAGGCGGACGAATTCCTGCTCCAATTCACAGCTTTAAGAACTAATAGAAACCTCAAACAGCAAGTCCCTAATTGTACCTAGGCGACTTGCTGTTTTTTATTGTTCAGAGCTTGAAGATGTTAATGTTATCAGATTTAAGCCCGCTGGATCCCAATATTAGGTGTTCCCCCGGTCAAATCGATAAATAATACATAGTCATTTCCATCCGTGCCCTTCAGCACGAGTCCTGTCTGACTTGAAACTCCCACAGCGAAATATCTGACTTGTTGAAGGCTCGTAGGTGCTGAAACTGGTGACAAAGCCTGATTCACCGCGATCAAACGGGTCGCAGTTTTGATGGTACCTGCACCACTAATTTCACCGGTTACACCCAAATGACCAAGTATAGATTCACTACCGTTCACATTAAGGCTTCCCATTATCGTCTGACTACCATTCAAGTGCAGATTTGAATCGATAGTCTCATTCCCGTTAACATGCAGATCATTTTGAATGGTCTGACTTCCTGTAACAAGAATATTATCGAAGGTTGGCAAGACGATCATCCCTTTCAGGTTTTATAGTATATTTTATGTTAGACAAGACAATCCGGTCATAGATAGATATACATCTTTTACTAAATCCGCTTTTTCCTTCAAGATTCAGATTAATGGTCTTATACCTAAAGTCAAATGAACCCCCTACACATATAATGATTAGCAAGACTAGGTGCTAGAGCGAACGACTGGCTCCAATGAATACAGGAGGAATTATGAAGAAGACAGCTACTAGGCTCACTCCTCAAAGGCCCTCAACTCACGAAGTCTCCATCAGCCAAGTTCATCAATCGCAACACCATAATCTCATTCTCGAGAACTCTTACAGAGCGGAAACCATAACACGGGAACTAAAGCAATTAAGAGTATTGCTTCTGGTCCCCTCAGAGATAAGTGATAAAATGCCTAATGTACGACTTTTTAAAGATCAGCTAAGGCATCTGGTCAAAGAAGTGCTTGCCATTAAGTTACATCATAATCTAGAAGAATATTTAGCCCAGTATCAGCCTGATCTGATATTAGCCTTGGGATCAGAATCCCTGTTCCCTGAGGAGAATATTCCTGCCCTCAAAGCTTATAACGCTCCTAAGGCCGTATGGATGGCAGATGCGACCTGCCTTACGCGAACAGAACGTAATCTAGCGCTGTTATTCGATTATATTTTCACACAGAACATAGCTAATCTAATCTATTATCAAGGTTTACGTGAGAAACATTCGTGCTACCTCCCTTATGCTCCAGATACAGAACTCTATTATCCAAGACGTGTGGAGAACCGTTACCACAGTGACGTACTCATTCTCGGCCATTTTCAAATGAATAGTGTTCTTGAAACCCTAGCTCATTCGGAACTACTTCATGGTCTCAAGATAATGACCTTTGGTAGCGGGTGGGAGCCCACCAAAAATTTCATAGACATCACCTACGATAAAATAGAAATATCTAACTATTATAATGGAGCAAGGATCATCATCAATTGCACAGGATCTGTGCAGCAAATTATGGAGGTCGCTGCTTGCGGTGTATTTCAGTTCGTGGAAGATCATCCCCATTTTCAAAGTTACCCCATCACAGAAGAAGGCCTTATTCGTTTCCAGAACTTTAAAGAGCTCTCTGAGAGCTTCAAGTACTATATTGCTCATAGTGATGCAAGGAGAAGTTCGGCCTCTCGTGCTCTAAAGGAAGTGAAGTACAATCATTCTTATCTTCAGCAGGGAAAGCTGCTTCTCAAAAAAATATTCACGGAACCATAGGGGGTGACTTGACTTGAAATGCATCGCTTTTGTATTGCCTCAGTTTCATCAGATAGCAGAGAACGATTCCTGGTGGGGAGAGGGATTTACAGAATGGACAAATGTCAGGAAGGCTACAGCCCTTTATCCTGAACATGATCAACCGAAAAAACCATTAAATAATAACTACTACGATTTAACGGACCCTAATGTGAAACAATGGCAGGCAGAAACTGCAAAAGCTCATGGCATTTATGGTTTTTGTTATTATCACTATTGGTTCAATGGCAGGCGACTTCTGGAACAACCGGTTCAGCAGATTCTTGCCAGCAAAGAGCCTGACTTCCCCTTTTGTCTGTCTTGGGCTAACGAACCTTGGACACGAAGCTGGGATGGCACTGAAGAAGATGTCTTGATGCCACAAGAATATGGAGAAGAACGGGATTGGCGAATGCATTTTCATGCTTTGTTGGAGGCCTTCAAAGATGAACGATATATTTGCGTAGACGGCAAACCAGTATTTATTATCTATAGATCCTCCAGCATCCCTCGGTGTGATGAAATGCTTCAATGTTGGCGTGATTTAGCTCAGCAAAACGGACTTAAGGGGCTTCATCTTGTCCGGACACTGGGCGGATTCCCCCTAAAGGCAGAGCACGGGTTCGACGCCAGTCTAGAATTCGAGCCTCACTACACATTCGCACATGGTGGTGTAAAGCACTTATGGAGTTCCAAGCAGGTGGAGGATCAAAAGCATATTGTCATTGATTACGATGAATTATGGGAATCTATGTTAGAACGGACACCTCATAGGGATGGGGAAATTATATATCCGGGAGCATTTGTTAACTGGGATAATACACCACGCAAAGGTGCTGCCGGACAAAGTACTTTAGGTGCAAATCCTCACAAATTCGGTCAATACCTGTCACGACAAATTGAGAGGACCAAGAAGATGTTCAAAAGTGATTTTATTTATATTAACGCTTGGAACGAGTGGGCTGAGGGTGCCTATTTAGAACCGGATGATCATTATCGGTATCAATACTTGCAAGCCATTAAGAAAGCCCTTCAATATCATCACAAAGAAGATCCTTCCACGCCGTAGCGTCAGAAGGATCTTCTTCTTTTATTCCTTATGGTCTTTCCGAAGTCTGCACTCTGGTGCTTCTTGCACTAATCATTCTCCAACCCGTTAGCAGTGCAGCCACAAAGCATATGGATGCCGAAGTCATGAACACTACATGCATCCCACTGATAAATAACTCTGGTCGACCTGGAACTAGACCTGTTACCCGATAACCAGCTTCACTGCTCATCACATGAAAGAGAATCGTCGTAGCTATCGTAATACCAACGACCATCCCCACATTACGAACAAGCGAGTTGACGCTGCCCGCAGAACCAAGCTGAGTTCTAGGCACCTTGGACATCACAAGCGAATTATTTGGCGACTGAAACAGACCACTCCCTATTCCTAACATAGCGATCCACACGCCTACCAGCACAACAGAGCTTCCTTCATGAAGCTCAGCTAATCCAAACTGAGCAATAACCATGACTACCAGCCCTGCAAAAGTTAGGAATTCAGACCCGATTTTATCCGATAAAGCACCGCTTATTGGTGCTACGACTACCATACATATCGGTAACAGCATCAACAGGAATCCCGCTTCAAAGGGCGATAGATTCAGCATATTCTGTGCATAAAACGGCGCGATGATATTAAAGCAGAAGTTCGCTGTAAACACGAGAAACCCACATAAAATACTTAATGAAAACAACGGATTCTTAAATAATGATAATTGTAGTAGCGGTTCTTTCCGGCGAAGCTCCGTCCATAAGAAAGCAATGAAGCTGGCTATAGCTACGATTAAAGACGTCACAATTAAGCTATCGCCATAACCGAGCTGCTGTCCCAATAATAGCCCTGCGAACAAACTTATGATAAAAATAGCGAAGAGTAAACTACCTGGAACGTCTATTGTAGATTTCGTCCTAGTTAAATCCTTAGGCAGTACCTTCCAGCCTAACAGGATAGCGATCACTCCAATAGGAATGTTCACCCAAAAGATATACTCCCAGCCTAATGTTGAAACCATAATCCCACCTAAGCTAGGGCCAGCTATACTTCCCAGAGACACGAATGTACCTATGAAACCAAGCGCTTTCCCCCGCTCATTGGCAGGAAAGATATCCGTAACGATTCCCTGGCTGTTCGCCATTGTCATCGAAGCTCCGATAGCCTGAATGACACGTGAAGCAAGTAATGCAGGTAAACTTAAACTAAATCCACACAGCATAGAACCAATAACAAAAACTATCGTACCAATCTTAAAGATTCGAATCTTCCCGACAATATCTCCAAGCTTCCCGAAGAAAAGAATCGCAGCACAAATTGCCATCAAATATCCTGTGGTTACCCATTCGATTTGTGCCATAGGCAGCTTCAATTGTTTCGATAATTCTGGCAGAGCGATGTTGACAATACTACCATCAAGTGTGGACATGAAGGTGAAAATATTCAGAACAATTAAAATCATCCATCGTTTCTTCTGAATTTCCTTATCTTCCTGATAAGTTGCGCTAATAGAACTCATAAACTAACACCTCATTGAATATAAAATCAACGTTTAGTTGCGTACGCAACAAAACTTACTTACCCAGTGTACATCAATTTAGTTGCGCACGCAACGAATTTATTGTACACTTTGTCTCAGAGTAGCAAATGCGCGAACTATAAACCCAAAGAGGTGTCTATATCTTGGAAAAAGAGCCTATAGGAAAGTTGATTTCCTATTTTCATCGTCAAAATCAAAAGCAATTGGTAAAAAAATTCATGCCCTATGGAATAGGTAGTGGCGGGCAACATAGTTTTCTAAAACTAATTACTTCCAGACCAGGGATTACACAAGATCAACTAACTTCTGAACTAAAATTCGATAAAGCCACCACCGCACGCTCCGTGAAGCAATTAGAGAATTCGGGTTATATTGAACGTAAACCAGATCCTAATGATCGACGCTCTCAACTACTGTATCCAACGCCTAAAGCAATCGATTTCTCGCCAATTCTTCAGTCTATTTTAGATGATTACAACAAGAGCCTAGTTGGTAAATTAACCAGCGAGGAAGTAGAGCAGCTTCGCTACTTACTTCAAAAAATCAGCACTGACGAAGAATAGGACAAAAAAAGAAACTGTCTCAAAAGTAGTAAAGGCTACTTAAAGGACAGCTTCTTTTTTTGAGAATTATTAGGGAAAAGCTCCCTGAAAATAGCTGGTAAATGTTTTAAATGAATAGAAAGAGGGAAATCCTCCCTAAAAATCAGAGTAATATCGGTATTTGCCAACAAATCAGCGAAATTATAGGGAGAATTTCCCTAATTATTAGTCAGATGAGCAGAAATCTCAGAATTACAGGGAGAAATTCCCTAATTATCGATCAGTGCTCCAGTTTCCTTGGTGAGGACACTCCACTTTTCCACAATCAGTCCATTCACTCCGCTACTTTTAGCGAAAAAATCTATATCATCCCGTGCTCACTTCACCTTTACAGTTTCAGCAACTTCTTTCGTAATCGCCTCCCCGCCGAGGCTCTTCCATTTCGCTACAAAAACATCAAAGTCACTAAGCGGTGAATCGCCCACAATGATATTCAAAAATGTCTCGCTCTCCAGATTTTGAAGCTCCGTCCACTTACTCTTCATTAGTTGGGTGTTTCCGTAAAATACTCCCCGCACTCCCTCAATAGCAGTTGAGGTTAAGACGGCAACTCCATATTTATATGCATTCGCTGCTTTCCAGCCTTCCAGATCTTTCTTTGGTTGTTCAGTGTCCTCCACCCATTGATCATAAATGAGACGGGTATCTGGATTTAATGTTTCCGGGTCTATTTTGCCATGCAAAGCTTGCTGGATATCTGCATAATGTTTCTCTATCGCATCCGAATAATCAATTAAAAGGTCAAACGGATAATAAGCACGCAGCTGAATTCCTGTTTGCGCAGAGAAATCATCCAGCTTCTTAACTTCCTCCGAATTAGGGTCTTGTCTTCTCTCAAGTCTTGTAAACACGTTCAACTGCTTCATAATCGCCTCTGGATGCTCGAAACCTTTACGCACAACAAGGTAACGGTCTGTTACCGGAGCCAAATGAGCAACAAACTTACCAGACTCATCAAGTGGAGCAGCATACGCTCTCCATTCTGCCTTCGTATCGAGAGCAACCGCCTCTGACAAAGGATAATATGGCATCCACCACGGGCCAAAGAACATGCCTGATTTCCCTGTAATAATAGGCTCTTGCGTTTCTTTATAAAGTGCAAAATTAGGGTCCAGCAACCCTCTTTTATACCAATCAGCCAGTTTGGCAAGCGCTTGTTTGGTCTCAGGTGTAATGGATCCATATACAATATTCCCAGCGTTATCCTTGATCCAATTGGTGGGAAAAGCATGTAATGCACTAAACACAGCATCCAGACCATTTACTAATGGCTTTGTCCCATAGATGATATTCTTGTAGCCGCTAAGTCCGACCGTATCTCTTTTGCCATTGCCATCGGGGTCCTTCTCAATAAAAGCCTTCGCTATGTTCTCAATATCTTCGAAGGTTTGCGGTGCCTGCAGCTCCAGTTTATCCAGCCAATCCTGACGCACCCAGAGCAGAACAGGCGAATCCGCATCTATGGCTACATTAGGCAATCCGTATAATTTGCCGTATCGAGAAGCATCGGATAATGCCTCACCCTGAGTAGAATTGTACATATCCTTAATTAAATCAGAGCCATATACATTGTAGGTCTCTGTAAGATCCTCTATCATGTCATTATCAATGAGTTTCTTCAATTGATCTCGATCAACAACCATCGCATCCGGCAAATCATTGCTATCGATCGCAAGCTGTGCTTTTTGATTAAAAGCATCTTCACCCTTCGCTTCCCAAGAGTGAACTACCTTGATATTCGTAATGCTCTCCAAATAACGGGTGATTGGATTGTTGTCGTTGCTGTCACCTGTATTTAGCCTGGAATCGGGAACCTTAAATCCTACACGAATCACGATCGGATCTTCGTATTTGCTATACGCTACAGAAGCATCTTCGACCTCACCCTGAGGACTTCGAGTAGAATCTACTGTTTTGTTCTGGTCACGGCATGATGTAAGTCCGATCATCATTACAAGTAAGAGGATAAATTTACACAATCTCATCATTGGTCCTTCCCCTCCGCACGATATTCACTCGGGAGTTGACCAATACGTTCTTTGAACAGTCTACTGAAATAACGGTCATCTTCAAAGCCAGACCTTGAAGCAATCTCACAGACGGGTAATGAAGTCTCCCGCAATAATGATTTAGCCAACTCAAGCCGCATTCCCCGTAAACATTCACCGAAGGTCTCCCCGGCAAAACGAGCGAAACATTGACTGAAATAACCACGGCTCATATTAATTTCCGCCGCTACGTCGCTCTGATTGATTTTGTCACCTGCATGGCTCTGCATGTAACGAACTGCGCGAATAAGGCAAGACATCACCTCTTTAGTCAATCCTAGCTCGAGCATTCTCCTTCCCACATGATCAGAAAATCGGCGCAGCCAGGTCTTCCAATGGCACCAGTTCAAATTAAAAGAAATATCCCGTTCCAGTTGAACAGCATCCTCTGACTTCAAAAGTAAAGAACTCCAGCTTTGCAAAAGGGAATGGGCGAACGTTAGAAATCTATCTTGCCTTGGCTTCTGCAGGAGTATGTTCGTTACAAAATTCTCCCATTCGTTTCCATCAATCGTCCACTTGAGATTTTGAGCTTGCACGAATAGATCAGCTTCATCCGGTTTTAAATGGGGAATCGCTATTTCCTTCTTTAGTTCCTCATAATTCAGAAAGGTCAGTTCTTCAGCACTAGAATGATAAAATAGCATATGCCGAAGCTTCGTGGTGAGCTGCTCCTCCAATTCCTGTAGTGACTGATCTCTTAACCCACTGATGAGCGCGGTCTGCCATCTCCCAGAAAGCTGGTTCTTAAGCTCACGCTTCCCCTCCTCTTCCGAGAACCGGTGAAGCAAGGGCGACATCCACATCTCATGAAAGGTAATCAGCGGATTATTCTTCACGAAGGATAGGTGAAATAACTCTTCTTCATTACAGTGGCTGCTTAATGGTAAATAGAGCAGTGCCTTGTCTGCAGCTATCCTTTTACCTTCACCATGAACCAGTGCATCCCTTGTATTGTCCTCCCATTTGATGCGATCGACCAGGCGACGTATAGTCTCGTCCGCATTTTCCATCTCCAATAGAGTTTTGACAATATAATCAACGGCTCCTAAACGCATGGCCTCCTGCACATAGTCAAACTCATGATGGCAAGTAAGCACAACACAGCGAATACCTGCGAAACGCTGCCTTACTAGTTTAATTAGCTCGAACCCAGAAATGCCGGGCATGGTCAAATCTACAAATAACAGATCCACATCCTGTTGTTGAAGTAGCTCCAAGGCCGATTTGCCATCTCCCGCCTCGCCGACAATCACAACCCCTAAGGATGACCAATCAATTAGAGATATGAAGCCTTTCCGCACAAGTCTCTCGTCATCAACCACTACAGCCTTAATCATCGAAGTCCTCCTTACCTTTCCTCGGAATCACGATAGATACAACCGTACCTTCCCCTAGCTTGCTGTACATCTCTAGCTTCATTTGTTCTCCATAGTAGGTTCTGAGCATCCGGTTCACGTACGAGAATCCGATTCCGAGCCCCCGTTTCTTGGCGCCATCCTCTGACAGCAGTTGATCTAACGTATCCACATCCATTCCAGCCCCATTGTCTCTTACACACAGCTGAACTTCTCCTTCACCATGCTCTGTAATCAAGACGTCCACCCTGCCATTATCGCTTAGTCCATGATAAATCGAGTTCTCAACAAGAGGTTGAAGTAAGAATCTGGGGACAGCCACAGACAATACATCCTCATCAGCCTCCACGTTAAATTCGAATTCATAGTCATAACGGATGCGCTGCAGTTCCATATAATTTCGGATCGCTTCAATTTCCTCTCCAAGGGTAACAATGATGCTTTGTTTGCCCAGATTATAATGCAGCACCTTTACAAGAAGAGTAACCAGCTTGTCGATCTCCTTCTGACCGTTAAGCCTTGCCATCCACTGCACCGTATTCAATGTATTATGCAAAAAGTGAGGGTTAATCTGGCTAAGTAGCTTTTCAATCTCGAATTGGCTTTTCTGCTTCTCATTATGGGCTACCGCAACAATCAGCTCATTCACCTGTTTCTTCATCTGCTGGAAGTTACTAAGCACAAAATCAAACTCTTCCACATTCGTGTAGGCAACCGGAGAGGTAACATTTTCCGCCATTCGATTAATTTCAAGGTTAACCTTGCGCAAAGGACCATAAATCTTTTTCCAAATCATCCAAGCCAGAACTCCGGCAAAGAGTAGTGTCGAGAACGCGAGCAGGATCATTTTATAGAACCAAGAATAAATTTCACTGTTGAATTCGGACTTTTTAACTACTGCAATAAGCTTCCATCCCTGTGGACTAGCGTATCGAAACAGATGATATCCGGTAAGTGTTTCATGTGATAGATTAGAGTTGCTTCCAGCAGCTTTGATAATTCCTTGAGGTAATTTACCATCAATGACATAAGTGCTAGTGCCCTCTTGATTCACAAGTAGATGGTTTACTTTCATTCCGTAAGATTCCTGATTAAATATTTTGCGAAGCAGGCTGTAATTCGTCTCTAAATAAATATATAGCTTATGTTCACCTGGTACGCGTACAATGCGCTGTTCTGAGAACACGAGATTATCGCCGACGGCATACATCGTAGAATGCGGTCCATAATAATCAGCTCCGTTATATCGCATAAAAGAAGGTAACGTACTGATATCGAAATTTCTGCGCGCACTCATATTCGTAAACAGAACCGGATCATCACTGCTTGGCATAATGTAGGCTGTAAGTCCAATGTAGGGATTCGTGAAATTAACGAGGTTGATCTTCTGGTTGATGGAGTTCATCATTTGCGATTTGCGATAAATTTGCTTTTCCTGAATAAATGAGGACATTTCTTCCACAATCTGACCATCCAGCGCAAACTGTTTAGAGGCAAAATCCATATTGTCGATGGCATTCTCCAAGCTAGAGGCTTCCTGTTTCAAGCTTGCACTTATACCATTGCCAATTTTCCCTGAAAGAATAGAGTAAATAGAGGTGTAGGTTACGAATCCTACTAAGAGAAGCGGAAGAAGTGTTCCGATAACTAGATAGATGAATAAGGTATTCCGTAAGGATTTGACAACTGGGGTATGATTACGCTTAAGTACTCTTACCATCCGAATGATCCTCTTCCTTCTTCCTGTAAGCGTTCTATATATATATATCAATGTGAGAATACCACATTTATCCTTAATTGAATAGAATAGGGCAGAACAGCCTCCACGCCGCCCCGCCCTATTTGTATTTTTCTAATCACACCTTATTTCACGCTTTTACGAGCCTCGAACAGTTCCTCAGCCTTTTTAATCGAGAAATCCATAACTTCGGCATAGCCGAGGCCATTCACCTTATCATGCATTTCTTTATTCAATTTGTCATATTCAGCTTGATCTTTAGCAAAAACCATTTTCCAAGAAATTTGTTGAATGACCGTACCAATTTGTTTGTTCTTTTGCTCCAGTGTTTTGTCCATCATCAATGGTTCTTTTCCAGTGAAGCCTTGTGGTGCTACGGCCAATAGATTATTTTTCTCAAAATACTCTTTAGGCGTCAGAACGCCCATCTTCGCTCTCCAGTCACTATCAAGCTTAGACGGATTACGCTCTAGGGTTGTCGTCCATAGATTGTGATCGTATGGCTCTTTATTGTCTGGATTCACCATCGCCGGAACTACAAAAGAGAAGTTCATTTGATTAGAGCCGTAGTAGTAATCACCACCACCATATTCTGCAGGCACTTGCGTATTCTGTTGATCGGCATAAGCCTTCCAACCAAAGTCAGTCACGACAGGTTTACCGCTTGCATCCATATCCCAAGTCAGACCTTTAGGTCCGTTAGGCACCGCTGTTCCGCTTCCTGCAGAGATCATTGCACCTTCCGGAGTATACATCCAGTTAATGAATTCCATAATTCTAGCAGGTTCTTTAGCTTTTGCACCGATTGCTATAATACCGTTACCACCGTATACATTGAAGCCAGTGGAATACATCAGCTCATCCTTGAACGGAACTAATGCAAACCCCTTTCCTTCTGCTGTTCTTTCCGGTGTATTGTAGTTTGCTGCCCCTAGCCACGGGAACCAAGAGAATAACAGACGACCATCCTTGTATTTCGCTACAACATCGTCGAATTTTTGTGTCATAGAATCTGGATCCACCAGACCCATTTGGTTAGCTTCAAAATACAGTTTGAGCGACTTCATATACCAGCTGTCTTCGGATAAGAAGTCATAATATTTCTCTTCGTCTGCTTTAACATATACAGCGGTATCAGGAATTTCGTCATAGCCCATCATGTTGGCGAACTGTTTCGCCAGTGTCATTTTATAGTTGCCGTCCCAGTCAGACCACATCGAGAAAGCATAGGTTTTCTTTCCTTGCTCATTTTTTGGTTCAAGCTCTTGCATTTTTTTCAGCACGGGCAGATAATCTTCAATCTTTGAAATTTCAGGTGCTCCGATTTGTTGATAAAGATCCCATCGCAGGTCTGGCCCCCAAGTCATATCTCTCCCTTCAGAAGGTCCAGATGGATTAGAAGCTACGCTGTTTCCGATGCCAAAAACGGATGATCCACCACCAAAAGCAACCTTTGCTTTCTCAATAGCTTTTGGGAACGTACTCCCAATGTCTTTTCCGTATTTGTCCAGAAGTCCATCTTGTGTCCAGTCTAAGAGAAGCTTTCCTTTGATCGCATTTGGATAATGGTTTTTGTCATCACCGAAAATAATGATATCCCCAAGATCTCCGGAAGCCATCATTGCAGAGATTTTGGTATCTCCACCTGTCAGGTTTGAAGCAACAATGTCCATCTCAATATTGAACTTATCTTTGATGATTTTGGCAAACCACCCGGTTTGTGGACCCGCATAGTTAGCTGTTGTAGAGAATACGGTCAGCTTCAGCGGCTTGGAATGATCAAGTGCTCCGTCATCCGGTGCTGCTGTTTCTTCCGCCGGCGCATTCGTTGCAGCGGAAGTAGGCTTCTCTGTGCTCGTGTTTTTACCCGAGTTAGCCGTATTATTCCCCCCGCCACATGCTGCCAGAACAAAGACCAGGATTACGGATAGCATGACAAGCGATGCTCTTCTTAGTCTCATTGCTTTATACCCTCCCTTTCGTATCTTCACTTATAGTTCAACTCTGCTCCTAGCAGAGGAAAACCCCATTTCGTTACCGATCCGGTAGCTCATTAGCCCTTAACCGCACCGATCATAATCCCTTTGACGAAAAAGCGCTGGAAGAATGGGTACACGATTAGAATCGGCAATACGACGATCATCGTTACGGTCATCCGTACAGAGGTTGGAGTCTGCATATTCGCTACACTAGCGGCCATATCTGGTGAATTACGAATTAAAGCTGCGAGCGAGCTGGACTCGTTCAAATAACGCCATAACAAGAATTGGAGCGTAAAGTACTTCGTATCTGTCATCAGAAACGCCGTATCAATAAATGAGTTCCACTGATTCACTGCGGAAAAAATCGTAATCGTAGCCAAAATTGGCGTAGTAAGCGGTACAATAATGCTCCAGAACACCCGCATGTAACCAGCACCATCCATAGACGCTGACTCCTCAAGGGATGGAGGAATGGCCTCAACGAAGGTTTTGACCAAAATGATGTTGAATGGGGTAATAATCGTAGGCAAAATATAAGCCAGATAATTATTGGTCAGATGCAAATTGTGCATTGTTATATACCAAGGGATCAGACCTGCGCTAAAATACATCGTAACCACGACACTCCGGTACCAAATACTCCGGCCCCACATTTCCTTTTTGGTGAACAAATATCCTAAAAAAGCTGAAGACCCCACAGTAAGCAACGTCCCGACAACCGTTCTATACACGGAGACTGTTGCCGCATGTCCTAAACCGCTGATTCTTAGCACCTTACTATAGTTATCAAAATGGATCTGTCTTGGATAAAATTTGATATCCCCCGCTGCGCTAAGATCATTCGAGCTGATCGTATTGATGAACAAATAATAGAATGGGTAGATGCATGACAGGGTGAACAATCCAAAGAGCGTATAGATCATAATCTGGAAGATAAGTTCTCCAGCCGTTAGTTTTTTCTTTCTCAAGTGGGATCACCCCTGACTTAAATGATAGATTCGTCACGCACCATCTTAGACAACGTGTTCGCTGCGAATAGTAGAATTACACTGACAACCGATTTCAACATGCTGACGGCCGTGGCAAAAGGAAAGTTGTTCGCGAAAGCGATGTTGTATACATAAAGATCCAGCACCTCAATAGAATCCTTATTCATCGCATTTTGAAAGGCAAAGTACTGCTCCATCCCGTTATTGACTAGATTACCTATGGAGAGCAGCAGCAGTACAAAAAAGGTTGGAATCAGACCTGGAATGGTGATATGCCAAATTTTGCGGAACCGACTTGCACCATCCACCTCAACAGCTTCGTACAATTCCTGATCAATGCCTGCGATTGCAGCAAGATAGAGGATGGCACCCCAGCCTAACGATTTCCACCAGTACCAAACGATCATCGTGACCCAAATATTTGAGCTGGAGGCTAAGAAGTTATACCCTTCATCAACCACTCCAAGCTGCACTAAAATGTGAGTGATGACACCGTTATCTACAGAGAACAACGAGAATGCCAATGCATATACCAGAATCCAGCTGATAAAGTTTGGAATCGTGGTTAGTGTCTGCACCAACTTGCGGTACCAGCCTGACTTAATCTCAGTCAACATAATGGCAAAGATCACTGGAAAGATGGATGTAATTAATCCGAGTGAACTCATGGCAAGCGTGTTCTTCAGCACCCGCAGAACCTCTGCGGTCTGTGTCGGATTAGATACAATCGTCTTAAACCATTTCAAACCAACGTAAGGCGTGTCAGACAACGGTATTCCGGGAATGAAATCATAAAAGGCATAAATCCATCCGCTGATCGGCAGATAATAGAAAATAAAGGTGACAACAAGAAATGGAAAAGCCATGAAGAACAACTTATGTTTGTTCTTCATCTTCCAGCGGGATCGATGAACCGGATCGACGCTGGGAAGCAGTTCGCCAGCAGGTACCCCCATATCGGAATCTCCTATACCCAGATTTTGATTACGTTTTCAGAGTATCAGAATCTGAGCTTCTGGCGAGATAGAGAGCAGAACGCCTTATCAGGGAAACCGTCAGATACTTGTGAACCAAATTCGCAGTACAATCGACCATTTTCTACCTGTTTGCGGGACTAGTGATGGAGGGCATATATGTCTTTAGACAAAAAACGACCACCACTTAGGAAGTACCCGAAGTGGTGGTCGTTTTTTTATATGTCTATTTTCACTGAAACATAATCAAACGAATATTATCTAGACTACATGCTAATGCCCAGACGCTTGAACATCCCCCTCCGCAGAGGCATCCATCTTCTGACGTCCCATATAGAACGAAGCCAATAACGCTAAAGCTGCAGGAATCACCGCCCAAGCAAAGGTGTTTACAATGGATGAGGATAAACCAGCTGTAATCTTACCCAGAATTTCAGGTGGAATGAGCGCCCTAGTCTCAGGTGAGAGCAAAGCATGCGGATCTTTAAAATCCATAGCTCCCGCCGGAGCCGCTCCTCCACCATTAGCCGATAGTAGCTTGGTAAGACTGCCTGAGAAATAGTGACTTTGAATGATACCGAAGGTAGTAATGCCTATGGTCATGCCCAATGAACGAATGAAATTCAGTGTTGCGCTGGCAGAGCCGCGTTGCTGTGCCGTCAATCCATGAATAGATGCCGTACTTAGCACTGAGAATGAAGCACCAATCCCTAGCCCAATTAAAATCATATATAAAGTAACAAGCAGTCGTGAAGCATCCGGCGTGAGTGTCGCTACAAGTCCAGTACCGATCACCAAAAGTGCGAATGTAGGAATCAGCAGGCTGCGGTAACTGGTTTTTGACATCAGAAATCCGCCCATCGTAGCTGTAACCACTGAGCCAACCATCATTGGTAGCAATACAAGTCCTGAATTTGTAGCTGATCCGCCCAATACCCCTTGAATAAAGATCGGAATATACACAGAAGCCACAATAAAGGCTGCACCGCTAAATAGTGCACAGATAATGCTCACCGCGTATAATCTTTTTTTAAACAAAGCAAAGGAAATAATCGGTTCTTTCGCTCTAGTCTCTACAACAAGAAACACTGCTGCAAGGATGGCAAAGGCTGCAAATAAACCAAGAATCATGGAAGAATTCCAAGCATACTCTTTCCCGCCTAGCTCCAGCGCAAACATTAAGCAAATGACTGAACCAAGCAGCGTACCCGCGCCCAACCAGTCAATGGGCTGTTTAGAATGCTCATGCGATTCTTTATAAAAGAATACGACCATCGCAAAAGCCAACAGTCCAAGGGGTAAGTTAATATAAAATATCCACTGCCAAGCAATATGATCGGTAATATACGCACCCAGTAATGGACCAAATATACTCGACAATCCAAATACTGCTCCGAATGCCCCGCCGAGCTTGCCCCGCGTCTCCAGCGGAACAGCATCGAACATGATGGCAAAAGCGATTGGCACCAGCGCCCCGCCACCAATGCCCTGAATGGCCCGGTACGCAGCTAACTGAGTTATTGTATCAGCCGTTCCACAGAGAGCCGAACCCGCCATGAATACGATAATTCCAAAAATAAAAAACTTCTTACGACCATACATATCAGACAGCTTGCCGAAAATGGGCATACCCGCCATCTCGGCTACGAGATAGGCTGATGTCACCCAGACAAAATTGTCCATTCCGCCAAGCTCCCCAACAATATTACCCATTGCAGTTGCAACGATGGTGCTGTCCATGGAGGCCATCAAAATTCCTAATAGGAGACCTGCGATTACAATACCCAGATTGGGCGATTTGGCAGCACTCATATGTTCCACTCCTCTTTTTCTCAAAAAAATGATTATACAATTCTCTTTATATCTTCACTTGATGCTTCACTGTTGCGTGCTTATGAACTTCTAGTGTATCGCGGAATTCCACCGTTTCAATTTCACAATCCGGACCAATGATTACACGTTCTCCCCTTACCATATTAGCCTTTGTATTGACCAGATCAATAGCATCGCCTTCGATTAGCCCCGCTTCAAACAGTATTTTCGAAGTTGGCTTCATCATATGCAGCAGTCTCCCCGTTTTACTCTTCTTAATGGTTAAGATACTGCCCCCAACCTCCTTCGCACTACTTGGACCAAACAATTTAATCTCCAAATGCTCAGCACTAAGTAATCCAGCTACGCTTAAGGCACCAGAAATTTGCAATTTTTCCCCTTCACAATCACCCTTCACATCCAAATTTCCGTAGAGATGAAGCTCATCGATTTTTACGGAGGCTGCTTTTATTTCACCCTGTCCACGTAAGGAATCCCCTTCAAGATTACCCTCGAGTGCAATTTCGCCAGTGATTTTCATTTGCTTCATATGCAGATTTCCAGCTATATTGGCATTTCCAGTCAGATTCATCTTCTCGCAATTCACATCTCCAGCGAATTTGCATTCTCCAGTGATCTTAACATCTTTGAAAGAACCACCGGCTGAAGATGTTGTTCCAATTATTTTCAGATTATCATTCACCGACCTTCTCCACCTTTCCAACCTTAGCCTCTGGATGCACTGTAATTTGTTCGCGATACTCTACCCGTCCGAGTGTACAGCCTGGGCCAATAATGACAATATTTCCTCTGATGATATCCGCAGTTGTATATTCTACATCTATAAAATCTCCCTCGATCGTTCGAGCACATAGCTCAGGTCGAAGTTTAGGGATGATTCCGCTAAACATCTTACTCCAAAACCCATTATTCACTTGCCGTATCACGAGGCTTTCCACACCAATTTCATTAGCCTTCCCTTGACTCTGCAGTTTGAAATCCACATGACCGGCACTTAGTAAACCACCAACACTAAAGCTACCTTCACCTACAAAATCCTCAAGTTCACAATCCCCTTTGACACTCACCATTCCGTTAAGGGTACAGCTTTCACCTCGAAAACTCTTACCTACATTAAGAACCCCATCCACCTTTAGGGTACCAAAACGCATATTACCCATCACTTTGATGACCCCGTTGCATTCTGCTTCTTCTGCTGTGAGATCATCATTCAAATTCATATGCCCATTTCCTTTAAACATTCGCGCCACGATCGGTCCGACTACTTTACCTACACCATCCATGTTTACGTTGTTGTAAGTACCTCCGGCCCCACCACTAACCCCGTTTATTATCAAATCAGGCAGCTGATTTTTGTCCATTACTCTTCCTCCTATTCAACAAGCTTGTAGGCAAGCTTACCTTTCAATTGTTCGATCAAATCTGCATATGTCATTTTACTGACTAATCTAACCCCTTCATCAAACCATAACTCCGCAGGCGCTTGTGCCAGAATGAAGGATGAAACCCCCATTTTCCGGACAAAAAACAACTCCCAGCTTCCACTCTCGAGCCTTGAAACTTTCTCCTGCAAAGTGCGAAACAGAAGCTCCGCCTCCTCCATACTCATTTCCCCAGCACTAAGTAGGCGGTCTACAGCGAATAAATGAACGAGCTCCTCAAAAGTATATTTACTTTCATCACCGAGACTTTCTCCAAATTTCCTCAGTGTTGTTGTCGAAACAATGTTACGTTCTATAATTTCCTTAGCAGTTAAACTCACCTTCTCAAAGGATGCCTTATCCGATAGCTTATCAGCCATTTCATCCAAAGAAAGCCCATCTTTCATATTCACAATGTTGTGAATTCGCGACAAGATCATCTCTTTAGGAAAAAAAGTCTCTTGTCCAGTAAAGGTAGATTTGCGAATAAACCATTCCTCGGGGATTAACTGCTTCCTTTTCCAGCGGTACAATTGCCCATATGAAATACCGGTTAAATCCAGTAGTTGCTTCTTCGAAATCAAATCATCTTCCATATGCGATCACTCCTCGAAAACATCGTAACATAACACTGTTACGTTGTAAATAAAACACTCCCCCTTAAATCTCCTACTGAAACAAATCATTGCATTAAAGTTTCCCTCCAAGATTTTACGACACAAGAAAAGAGTGAACCTCCGTCTAGAGGAGGATCTTCGCTCTTTTACCCGCACTGTATTCTTTGATTTAAGCTAGCATATTAATTTATGGCAAAAAGAGAAGGAGTCTTTATCGACTCCTTCTCTTTTCTTCACTTAATGTCTTCAGAATCTTTTTTTTGGTTTGGCTTAATCGTTTTTCAGCACCATGTGGGTGTAATGGTTCACCCCAGATAAATCCATCACCTTCGTACCTCGGAATGAGATGCATATGGTAATGGGTAAGGTCGTTAAACTTCCCTCCATCTTGACAAATTCTTATACCGTCAGGTTTAAACAAGCTCTTCAAAGCAATTGAAAGTTTTTTCGAAGCATCCATGATAGCATAAGCAGTCTCTGACTCCATCTCTTCGATATCACAGTAATGCTTTTTGGGGAGGATTAGAGTATGTCCTTCATTAAAAGGAGCAATATCAAGCACACAAGTAATAAATTCATTTTCATAAACAATATTCAAGTCAGGTTCAATACCGTTAGCGATTCTACATCCTAAGCATTCCATGTACAGCAGCACTCCATCCTATTTATTTTCATTTACTACTTGTTGAGCAATGCTTAGAATTGTATCCTCATCCAAACTGTTGAACTTTAAAGTGATTGAACCTTTTGAAACATTGAATGCTAAAAACGTATAATCATTTTTTTTTATTTTTTGCACCTGATTGCCGCTAATACCAATAATATCAGCATCATTCAAATCAACTTGAGTATTGCTATAGGTTATTTCAATGAGTGTTTCTCCTTGATAAGGTCCGTAGATGATTTCTCTTTCATTGGACGCTTTTTGTTCCTTTGTTAACTTCTCCAGTTTCCCTTTGTTTTTCGTATATATGACTAAAACTTCTTGATTATCTCCAATAAAGTTGCCTTGTTTGTCCTTTGGAGGGAATTTATGTTGTACATAACTAACTTCATATCCATCCATTGTAGGGATACTAAATGATGATCCTAATGCACTAACCTGCACCTGCGCTTTAGCTAATTCATCGTTGGAACCAGCCTTTTGACATCCTGATATTAAAAATATAATTGCAGCAATAAAAAATATAAATCCAGATTTGTTCATGAAATCACCTCTAATTATTTGAATTAATACTAATGGAAAACCTTGTTAGTTCGTAGATATACTTCAGTAACATTCCTCTTAATCCCTTTAATATCCCTAAATATGGAAGCACTATATATACGTTGTAAAAGTAAATTTGTTGCACTAAACCCCTCGTCCATTTCGACGATACCTTGAAATGATTCCGTTGGAATTTACTTCATTTCCTTCAAATCCAATGGGTAATCAACTCCTTACCATAGTGTCATCTTAATAACAGAACAAACGCTCGTAAAACTTAAATATCAACAATATGATTTAACATAGCCTAAAACAAAGAAAAGAAAGCCCTCCCGAGCCAATACTATGGCATCTGGGACAGCCTTCTTTATTTTACTTGCTCTATCTACAAATCTTATCGTTTAAGTCTTTCATTAACCTTACTGCACATAGGTATAATGCGCTGAATCATATTGTGGACCGGATTTCTCATAAGTGAACCAGTACTCAATGCTGCTGCCAGCACTTAACCCACTCACAGTCTGTTTCCATGTACCTGAGCTATTGATCATCCGGTAATTAAGCTGTGGCCCCCCGTTAACCTTATAATGCACATCTACATAAAGAGCACTGGTTACAGGTGTAATATAAATGCTCGCTTCTGTTGAAGAAAGTCTCGTTACCCCTGCTGTAAAGTCAGCCGTCACATGATCACCGCCTCCGCTGCCTCCAGTGGGATTAGTAGTAACTGTTGCGGTATTACTAGCGGATGATAAATTACCTGCTGCGTCCGTAGCTTTTACTGTAAACGTATAGGCTGTGCTCGGAGTAAGTCCACTAACAGTTGCTGTAGTTCCCGCCACAGAGGCTACCTGCTGTGTTCCGCGATAAACGAGATATCCCGTTACACCAACATTATCAGTTGAAGCAGACCAGCTCAGGTTAACTGCTGTATCCGTCTTGCTGGTTACTGTCAGATTAGCAGGTGTAGTAGGTGCTATCGTGTCTCCAGTATTACCACCACCCGTCAAGTATTGCCCGGTGAATGGGTTAAATCGATGCAGGGATAGAATTAACCAACCCGTGCTGGACACGCAGTTTTGCTGCGCCATCACCCAATAGCTGTTGCTGGTCCCTTTCAGTGAGTACGGGATTCCCCCAAGCGAAGCGCCGCTTGTGCCTTGTTTTTTAATAATTTCAGTGTTAATGGCATCCGCTTTAGATACATTGCCTTGCATAAAGTAGGCGAGCGACATAAATGCGCTTCCTTCAAACCATACATCAGCACCCGTGTTACCGATTTGATTCCCGTTATCGTCATATGCGGGTAAAACTTCATCCGTCCAGTCAAAATCATAGCCGGTCAGCGTATTCCCAGCATCATTGTAAGTAAGCGTCTGCTTGTAACGCGGATTTGCAAGGGTCCCCGGGGTGCCGGAGGCATTTTCAACATAGGCTAAGCTTGCTCCATAGTTATGCGTTCCAGATACTCCTAAAGCCAGTACTCCCCATGGATTCACATCTAAAGGAATTTTAGGATCAATCAGATTCGTATCGTTTTTCCAGCCTCCCTTGAAGCGTTTGACACTGTCATCCCACACATAATTATCCAGGAAAGTTTTGACTCCAGAAGCTGCGCTATTGTATGTGGCAGCCTTTGAGGAATCCACCGAAGCATAATACTGCAGCACTCGGTAAATATCGATATTGTGCTCGGTTGAGCTCCAAGGCTCATCGGAGTTACTCCAAGCACTCCATCCTCCTGCGATACTGCCATTTGCTTTTTTATACTGTAAGCTCCAATCGAGCGCTTTGAGCGCCATCGGACGATATCGCGTGTCATTATATTGCTTTTCATAAGCCATAGCTGCCATTGCCATCCATACAACCGGCCCCACATGTTTACGAATTTCTTCTCCGTAGCCATTGTTATACCAATAAGAGTTCAGCCAGAAGCCCGAAGGGTCCTGAATGTCCCGCATTTTGTTCAACACCTGCTCTGCCCGTGCCCGCTCACCTTTTACAATAAAGGCAATGGCTGCAACAGCTTGATCATACGTGTATACAATCTGTTTGGGGTTGTTTGGACCCCAGAAATCCTCAAAGCTATCTACCAATCCCTCAAAAGCATACCCCGCTGTTGCATCCTGCTGGGCCTTCAACCAGATTAAAGCACGATTTGAAGCATCACTTGTGGCATCTGCACTCGCTTTTCCAGCAAAAGGTAGAGCTACCCCAAGCACCAACAGACTTGTCATTAAGATCGAAAACAGCTTCCTCATCTTCATAACTTTCCTCCTCATAATCATGATGAACTGGGCAATGAGAGTTCTTTGAAGCATAATACTAAAGCGTTTTCAAACAGCGACAACAGGAACTTTTGAATTCTTTACCATGGTAATTGTCCTCATTTTCAGCCTTCGCGGCCTATTCGTCAACGATTTTCTGTAAAATTTTAACTAAATGAGGCGAAACAACCATAAATCCCATTTAAGAAACTATACGAAAGACCGCACTTATTTTATTAATTCGTGTTCACGAAGACAAAACAAAAAGAGCAGACAGCTCCTTGGGTAGGATTCTATCTGCTCTTTATGATTTAATCACTATTCTATTCTGCTTTATCTTCACCAGAAGCTTCGACTGCAGCTGGTTCAGCAGCATCTTCATCGGTTGGCTCTTGAGCTGCTGGAGGTGCGATCCGGACAATCAAAGTGTCCTCAGGCGTCAATACTTCCCAGCCTTCATGCTTCGGAAGATCAGACACCAGCAATTGATCACCAATATCTAGTCCACTGAGATCCACCTCAAAGGATGCCGTTAATTTATCTGGAAGTGTGCGAATATCCAGCTCATGCAATTCAATTTGCTGCACGCCGCCACTCTTCACACCTACTGGATCACCTGTAAAGTGGAATGCCACTTTTGTATCCAATTTAGCCTTCATATCAATTTGTTGAAAATCAATATGCAGCAGTTGTTTGGATACTGGCTGGCGCTGGATTTCTTGGATGACAACGTTCTTTTTACCCGAGTCTGGTAATTCCAAGGTTAATACTGCCCGAGGGTTATTAGCCAAAATCCCGGTAATTGTCTTAGCATCCGCTGTAAAGGACTGGCTATCTGAACCTGCACCGTACACGACTACCGGTACAAAGCCTTTTCTGCGCTGTGAAGAAGTCGAGCCGGATCTTTCTGTCAAACGTACTGTTGTATTCACGATGATTCCTCCTAAGTAGGGATTTTATACTAGACCGATTAGATATGTACGTCTAACCTAACCACTCTCTATTACCCCATTAACCTGGCTTCGAAACCCTTAAAAATTTTTGAGCACAGGCAAAAATAAGGTCAAATTGTATTATTATACAATTCAACTTTAATTATTCAAGACTTAGGAGCGAATCATCATTGTATCTTTGACAGCTATCAGACCAAATGACAAGCTACAAAATGGTTATTGCCGGCATCCCGGAATACCGGGATTTCAGATCTGCAAACCTCTTGTGCATAGGGACACCGGGTATGAAATTTACAACCGGAAGGCGGGTTCACTGGGCTCGGGATATCCCCCTTAAGGACAATTCTTTCCCTTTTCAGCTTGGGTATAGGTATTGGAACAGCTGATAGCAATGCCTTGGTATACGGGTGGAGCGGATTCTTAAATAATTCATCTCTAGAAGCCGTCTCCATCATAGATCCAAGATACATAACACCGATTCTTGAACATAAATGCTCAACCACACTCAAATCATGGGAGATAAACAAATAGGTGAGCCCACGGCTCTGCTGCAGCTTACTAAATAAATTAATAATCTGTGCTTGGATGGACACATCCAAGGCCGAGACTGGCTCGTCTGCAATGATTAGCTCAGGATTCAGCACAAGCGCACGCGCGATTCCGATCCGTTGTCGCTGTCCTCCTGAGAATTCATGCGGAAAGCGATCAATATGATAAGAGGATAAACCACATGCCTCAAGCGCCTCAAGCACCCGATCACGAACCTCTGATTTTGAGCATAACCCATGATCCAGTAAAGCTTCTCCGATAGCATCACCTATGCGGACCCGAGGGTTAAGTGAGCTATACGGGTCTTGAAAGATTAGCTGCATTTGGGGTCTGATATTTCGCAATTCAGCGGGAGACAAAGAATGAATGTCTATCCCTTTGAATTTGATCTCGCCTGCCGTTTTATCCGTTAGCCGTAAAATCGTCCGTCCGACCGTACTCTTTCCGCTCCCGGATTCTCCTACAAGCCCAAACGTCTCCCCTGGCTGAAGCGTGATGCTAATATCATCAACAGCCTTTACATGCCCAACCGTCCGGTTAAGCAATCCCTTAGTGACAGGGAAATATTTCTTCAGATGATTGACCTCAAGCAGTGCCTCAGGCATGAACAACCGCCTCCTCATACAACCAGCAAGCTACCTTTTGTCTGCTGGCCACTTCTTTAAGCTGGGGCTGCTGGCTGACACATACAGGCATGCAATGCTCACAGCGGTCATGAAAATAACAAGAGGGTACCAGCTCTAGCGGATTTGGCACTTGACCTGGTATGGAATACAGCTCATCCTGCCGCTGATTGATAACTGGCTTCGATTTGAGCAGCCCTTTCGTATAAGGGTGTTTGGGATTGTTGAACAATTCAACAACCTCCCCCTCCTCCACAATCTTTCCGGAGTACATAACAATCACGTAATCAGCCATCTCCGCGACTACACCCAGATCATGGGTGATTAATAGAATAGACATGCCGGAGTTGTCTTTAATTTCACGAAGCATATCCAGAATTTGTGCTTGAATCGTTACATCCAGCGCCGTTGTCGGTTCATCTGCAATCAATAACTTTGGACTGCATGCGATAGCAATAGCGATCATTATCCGCTGCAGCATCCCTCCACTTAATTCATGTGGATAACTATCAGCAATTTGCTCAGGTCGTGATATGCCTACCTGTTTTATTAGTTCAATCGCCCGGATACGCGCCTGCTTCTTATTCATCTTCAAATGCACGATCAACGGCTCCATAATTTGTTCACCGATCTTGATTACAGGATTAAGAGAGGACATGGGCTCCTGGAATATCATCGCGATCTCGTTGCCACGGATGGCTCGCAGTGTGTTTTTGTCCATTTGCAACAAATCTTCACCCTGAAAATCAATTTTACCATGGGCAACCTTGCCCCCTGGCTCTTCAATAAGACCCATGATGGACATCGCAGTTACACTTTTGCCGCAGCCCGATTCTCCGACGATACAGACCGTCTCTCCTTCACGGACACGGAAGCTTACATCATCAACGGCTTTCACTTTTCCTTCTTCCGTAAAGAAGTATGTACTTAGACCGTCTATATTCATTAAATCACTCATGTGAGGGTCACCTACCTCTTCTGTTTAGGATCAAGTACGTCCCGGAGTCCGTCACCAAAAATATTGATCGCGATTACTGTCGCGAAGATGGATAGCCCAGGCGGAATCCACAGCCACGGCCGATCCTTGAAGTCGATCATATTATTCGCTGCGTCAATCATATTGCCCCAGGTTGGCGTTGGCGGCATAACACCTAGCCCAAAAAAGCTAAGAACCGATTCACTCAGAATAGCACCACCGATGTTGAGCGTTGCCATAACGATCAGCAGCGGGATAATGTTCGGCAGCAAATGGTTAAATAATTTACGGCGATCCCGAAGGCCTAATACTACAGCTGCTTGCATAAACTCACGTTCTCGCAGACTAAGCATTTGCCCCCGTACCATACGCGCCATACCTGGCCAGCTCACAATGCTGAGCATAAGCATAACGATATACATCCGGTAGTCCGTTGGAATCTTCCACTCCGATAATAATGCTCCAAAAATAAAGAGCAGCGGCAAACTCGGAACCGTCAATAGAAGATCCGCAATCCGCATTATGATTTGATCGGCGATTCCGCGGTAATACCCAGCTATGGCTCCCAAAAGAGCCCCGATAAACACCGAAAGAACCATTGATGCCAGTCCTACGGTTAGTGAAATGCGTCCTGCCTGCATCACCCGGGTCAAAATATCTCTGCCCAGCGCGTCAGTGCCAAGCCAATGCTTCATATTAGGTGCCTTGTTCATCAATGCCATATTAATTTTGTTATCCGTATAGGGTGAGAACAGAGGACCAAGAAAACAAAGCGCAAACATAAAGATCACTACCACAAATCCGGATACCGCCAGCTTGTTCTTTAACAACCTCCGAAGGGATTGCCGGAATAAAGAGGATTTTCCTTTGGTGGTCTGGGGCTTGGAGATTCCCGCTACATTACTTTGAACTGCCACGTCAGCTTCCTCCTCTCTATAGCCGAACTCTAGGATCGGCAATCCGGTACAAAACATCCGAAAGCAACGTTCCTATGACGGTAAGTATGGCAATAAACATCGTAAAGCCCATCAGCAAAGGATAATCCCTAAGTCCGAAGGACTGCATATACAGCTGGCCAATCCCAGGCCAATTGAATATTTTTTCAATAATAAGTGATCCGCCAAATAGTGCTGGAAGCTCGAAACCAACCAGTGTAATTGCGGGCAGCAAGGCATTACGTAAGGCGTGTGTAAATAGCACCTTGCGTTCTTTTAAGCCTTTGGCACGGGCGGTGCGGATATAATCCTGTTTTAAGACATCGATCATATTACTGCGGAAATAACGGGTGAGTGAGCCCAATCCAAGTAGAGTCATAACAACAACCGGAAGGGTCATATGCGTTACAATCTCCTTAAAATACGCCAGACCCGTAGCATTACTACCTGTCGTGATTATTCCACCCGGAGGGAGCCACTTGAGATCGACGGCCAGGATTTTGATCAGGAATAAGCCTATAAAAAATGACGGCAGTGACATTGCTGCGAATATAGCGATCATCACGAGAGTATCGAACCATGAATATTGCTTATAGGCTGAAATCACACCAATAATAACTGCAATCACCCACGTCAGAAACGTGGAAACGGCAGCCAGTAGAAAGGAATTCCAAATATAATCATTAAAAAGCTGCAGCACAGGCTTTTGTTGGGCTAAGGAATACCCGAAATCGCCATGCAGCGCATTCTTCATCCAGATTCCATACCGCTCAAGCATCGGCTTGTTCAAGCCGTAGATCTCACGCAGCTCAGCTTTACGTTCTGCAGTCAATTTGATATTTCCAGTTATGAAATCGCCGGGGGTTGATGCATACAGGCAGAAGATCAATAATGATGCCGCAAATAAGATAATGACCATATACAACAGTCTTTTCGATAAATAAGCGCTCATGACAGACTCCTTATGATTTGTCCCCTGCTCATCAGAGCAGGGGACACTGTTTTATTTATTTCAGGCTCCAAGTTGGCAGACTGCCAGCAAGACCGATGAACGGGCTGACCGATAGATTCTCAATACGTCCGTTATAGGCGTATACAGTCTTTTTGTAACTTGTGAAAATAATAGGCAGTTCATCATTGAAGAGCTGATACAGCTCTTTGTATACCGCTTTGCGTGCTTCAATATCAGTAGTAGCCAAGGCTTTATTGTATAGCTCCAGGAATTTCGGATTGTCATAATCCGTGATTTCTCCATCGAAGAATTGCATGAACCCGTCAGCCGGATCAGTCAACATACTAGTGGAGAAGGATACGAGATCGTAGTCCCCGCCTTCTACCTTAGATACCAAAGAGTTAAAGTCTGCAAAAACCTCAGGCTGGAAATCGATACCCAGTGCTTCAAAATTCTCTTTAGCTACAGCAATGAAAATATCTGTATTTTTGCTCTTAGAGCCGAGGTAGTGAATGGTAAGCGGTTTGCCATCTTTTTCACGGATACCACCCGCGCCTACTGTCCAGCCTGCATCATCCAGCAATTGTTTTGCTTTTTCCGGATCATATTTGTAAGGATTAATGCCTTCCTCCGTGTAAGACCAAGAGATAGGGGATGCCGGGATGTTGGCAATTGAGCCTGCACCTTGCGCTGCATCTACATAAATACTCTGACGATCCAGACCGTACACAATGGCTTGACGTACAAGCTTATCCTTGAGCTGTTCATGCTTCAGATTAACTTGCAAATAACCGTAGGTACTTGGAGTGTAAGGAATAATATTCACAAAACCGAGCGCTTTCAGCTTCTCGATATTCTCGTCTGTCGCACTAAAAGAAGCGTAGTCTACCTCACCTGTTTCTACGAACTGCCATACATCGCCTTCCGTAGTTTTATAAATGAAATGTTCCGTTTTGGGTTTACCTTTGAAATAATTCTCATTCGCCACAAAACGTACTTCTTGCCCCGGAATAAATTTTTCCAGCTTGTAAGGTCCATCTCCAAGTGGCTTCTCATGCAGCTTCTTGATGTATTCAAGATCTCCAAATTTATAGTCCTTGCCATAGTAAGCTTTCGACAGAACATTCGAGCCGAGCTGTACCAGCGCTGTTGCGTTTGGTTGCTCAAGTGTCACTGAGATCGTCTGTGGATCAATCACTTTAATCCCTTCTATTGCTGTAGAAGTACCATCTTTATAGGCTTTGCCGCCTTTAACATTTAGTGATGGAAGCTGGGAGCTACCGTCATACGATTTGTCGTATTGGATCGTCCAAGTAAAAGCCACGTCATCTGCTGTCAATGGTGAACCGTCGCTGAATTTCAGATCTTTTCTCAAGTGGAACGTGTATGTAAGCTGATCATCCGAAACATCCCAGCTCTCTGCAAGCTCCGGTGTTGGAACGCCTTTATCGTCTACAGTTACGAGAGAAGCGTATAGCAGTGAAGATACATTGCCATCATAACCACTTTGCTGAAAATACGGAGTAAAAGCTCCGCTTGGGTCCGTTAACCCTACGATAATGGTGTCTGTACGTTTCTGTGCAACTGCTGGAAGTTTGGACAAATCGGTTGCGGTAAAAGGCTCGCTTAGCGCACCCGCAGGAACAGTCTCTGCCGGAGTTGTTGCTTCCACATTGGTTGAATTGGACCCTGCAGCCGCGTTGTTACCAGACGAGGATTCGTTATTACTGTTGTTAGCGCAAGCAGAAAGTAACAGTGAACCCGTAAGCAGTAATGAAGTGATTACAATCGCATTTTTTCTCATGTACCTATCTCCCTTTTCTCTCTAATAGAATAATAACTATAATTCCTACCTGTTAAGTATGAATAACTTCTGATGTTCATTATAGAAAGGTTTTTGAGTTCTGTAAAGAGAGAACTTTAAAAAAATTCTCTATAAACAGAATCAAATGAGAATTAAGACAACTAAAAAAAGCCAAAACCCTCTCTGCATAAGAGAATTCTGACTTTTAGATGGTTATATTTTTTTTGTGAAATGATTATTTTAAATACTCAAATAGCTGCTCATTCATCCGATGAATGCCTTCCAGACGCAGACTATATCCGGTGACATTCTCCCCTTCAATATAGGCATGAAGCAAACCCGCACAACGAAGATTAAAAATATGATCGTGAACAATCCCCTTCGAGATTCCCGCATGCTTAACAATTTCGGTGAATGTTTTGCGACCACCGCTAAGAGCTTGGAGAATTTTCAGGCGGCTTTTTTCACCCAGACTACGAATGGCTCTATACATAAAAGGTGAAATTTCCTCGTTCTCCATCGAAATCCAGGCCGCATAATGACAGATTGTTAATTCACCATAGCAATAGATGATATTAGCAGGCTGAAAATGATACTGTGGAATTAATACAAGCTTCTTAAGCCCATCAGTAGGCATGAAATAGAATCCGTTGGTCGTTTTGTTCACAAAATCAGCAGTTTCCAGTGCATTAAGCTCCATGTTCTTCAAATCCGTATGCTGTTGTAATTTGCTTAGAATCGCAGGATTGCATTGACTAAAGTACTGGCGGTTCCATTCGGAGAGTAAAAATACTACGCGATTACGGTAATCCTCCATATGGCTTGGAAATACCTTTACATATTTTGATAAGGTCTCATATAACTCGCCAACTGTTAACCCTTCAATCCAGTTCAATACACTGTCTACATCATCCTTGAATGGACAACAGTAAATGAGCAGATTCAACATTTTCCATTCATTGTTTAGTTCAGTTTCCTTCAGACGGGAT
This sequence comes from Paenibacillus sp. FSL R5-0914, assembly GCF_038004525.1. Lineage (NCBI taxonomy): Bacteria > Bacillati > Bacillota > Bacilli > Caryophanales > Paenibacillaceae > Paenibacillus > Paenibacillus sp. FSL R5-0914. The sequence continues at coordinate 3,136,364 of NZ_JBBORH010000001.1, read as the reverse complement.
AATAGTTCCTCACTTAGGGTGCTTTCAATTTCAGTAACCCACGCTACCCCTAGGTCAATCTTCTTATAGGATTTTTTGCATAGATAAGTATGTAAGCTATTCAACAACTCATAAATCGATCCAAATTCAACCTCAACTTTGTATTCCACAATGATTCCTCCTGCTAGCGGTTCTTTTCAGTAGTGAGATATTCTCTTAATCTTATTGTATTATCCTGAGAATACGCAAGCTACTTTATAAACGGGAGTGTATAAAAATTCATTGACTGCTGCTTGACTACTGTTTGAATGCAGAATTTATTTGCATCTCACTTTGATTTTGAGATTGCGAGAGTCTAAAAGGGAATTGCTACTCATATGCAGCAGGACATTACAGTTCGGCTCCATCGGTGAACACATACCCTCACGAAGTTGCTATCGGGCACAGTGGACCTTATAAGCAGTATTCCCCCCAATTTGGGGTTCTATCGGACTCCATAGGTGCTATTGGCATAGAAATCGTCTTAATTTGTGCTTTTTCCTAAGGAATAGCTGCAATGGAGTCTGAAACTTTACTCAAACGGCTAAAAATTTGCAAATAACGTCATCTGAGTCCGAAAGCTCCAGTGGATGATTATGATAACAGGGATTTTGGGCATGCTGAGGTCTCAAGGATTCCCATGAGTCCGGCTGTCCTGGATATTCCTACCTCAGAGTGCCGGGAATGTCTGAGCCGGCTTGCGTATCCAGCACACTAGGTTGTCCAGAAATTCAACCCCTTCCACCTTCTCGGCTCGCCAAAAGTCACTCGATCACGTCTGCCTCCTATCCCCATTCCGCAAAGCCAGACTACTTGCAGAACAAACATTACAAAGCAACTGCCTTTAGTAACATGAGCGCATCATTCACACCAATAATCCTAACTTCCTCGATAAATCCATCTATGGAACACCATCAAACGTCCAGGGCGAGCAATCAATCTGCTTCGTTCCTCGCTTTTTGCAAATCGTGGTAGTAAAATATAGGCAATAACATTTTAGGAGTGAAGCCATAAGATGCAAATTCAAACTGGAACAGGACGTTTTTTTGTTGCGAATGACGGTAAGGACCTTGCCGAGATCACATACAGTTTGGATAAAGATGCTGGGGAATTGGTCATTGACCACACTCGCGTCTCTGAGGAACTGCGCGGTCAAGGTACCGGTGAAGAACTTGTACGGGCTGTTGTAGATAAGGCTCGAAATGAAAATTTAAAAATTGTTCCTGTGTGCTCCTATGCAGCTCATCAATTTGAGAAGCATCCGGAGTATAAGGACGTGCTGAGCGGGAACACAGGCGAGCGAGACTGATCTCCGTTCCCGTTTCCGTGAAGCTTTATTAACCTATTCGAACTAATACACTTAGTTCAAATACACTTTAGGAGGAAACGGGTTTGACTACTACTGATACTTTGAGAAATATAGAAGAATTACAAGAACGCTGTGAGCAATATGATGGAATTTCACTGAAATTGAATTGGGATATGCTTCGCCAGCCATCAAGCGTAGGAGATACGGAATGGCTCGTGACATATGAAGATGATTTACTCGTCGGCTTCTTAGGACTTTATGGATTTGGAAGCGATATGGAGGTCTGTGGCATGGTTCGACCAGGCTACCGCCGACGGGGCATCTTCACCTCACTGTGGAACCGAGCGCAAACTATTATCAAACGAGGCAATGTTGATACCCTACTTCTAAACGCTCCTGCTGCCTCATCATCTGGTGTAGCATTCCTTCAAACGCTACCACTAGAGTTTAATCACGCGGAATACCAAATGAAATGGGGCGGAAATTCGGTTGCTTCTTCTGAAGCAAGCTCAGCCACAGGGACTGTGATCTTACGCCCTGCTCGCGAAGACGAAGCCCCAATTCTCGTTGAGCTGGATTGTGGAGGCTTTGACATAAAGACTGAAGATGCTGCCGAACTCTATGACCTGCAGAAACAGGAAGGCCTGCAAGAACATATTATGATCGAAATGGACGGACAACCTGTTGGTAAAATGCGGCTGTGGACCGAAGATAATGAAACCTGGATTTATGGATTTACTGTCAGCAAGAAGCTACGGGGGCTAGGCATTGGACGAAGTGCACTCCTTCAAACGATCGAACGAGAACGTAAAAACTATAATGGAATTAATCTCGAGGTCGCTCTAGATAATCCCAATGCGCTTAAGCTATATGAAAGCTGTGGCTTTATCATTCAGAATAAACAGGATTATTACCGTTATATCGGCTAATCCATAGAATTAAAGCCTCCTGTCTAATGGGCGTTCTCGCCTGTAGAGCAGGAGGCCTTATTTTATTATTAGGAGTAATCACATGAGCCCAAAGCCTCCAACATTAGCTTCGCCTCTATCATTTCTACGGTCGCTACAGTTTAATGAGCCATCAGCGTGCACGTCCTGCTCCAGAAATACAGATAACAATCGAACATAATCCAAAGACTCCTTATACGGGACTGCATTTCCCTTGTAAGAGTATTTACGCCCCTCTAGCAAGGAGTAGATTTCCACGGTCTCCGCAGGTTCACCGTAAGCCGCATAACAAAAGACGTTAGTCATATGCAAAAAGCCCGCAATAGTATCCTCATTGCCATTCACCATAAATTTCTGAATGTTCAGGCTTCGACCATTCTGAGTAGAATTCCAAGCTAATTGAGTAATCATCGAAAGCTCCAAGCTCATCTCCGGGACTGGCACATACCACTGCTCGTATAGCATTACCGGAATTTCCAGTAAATGATTGGTCGAAACGATACGCATTAGTTCATCCGCTATACTCGTCTTGATATCCCAATATTGCAGTAATGAAGGAAAAGCATCCCCCCTAGGTGGCCAACGACGCTCTAACAGAAATTGTATCGGTGTCTCCCTTCGAACTTCAGGCAGCAAACTATAAAAGTCGTTAAGTGTATGCCCTACAGCATATTGAACCTGCTGGCGCCAGCGTGGGAGCCCGGTCGCTGGAGCTCCGCTTGATAAATTCTCGGCCCCTCCAAGCATAATGTGCTCCACTCGATAATCATGCAGTCGTTTATATGGAGGCGTATGTAAATTCACTTGTTTCTTCATCCAACTTCCCGCTGGCCCGCCCATCCTATGATGCCACCATACAAGCTTCGATAAATTGACGACCGAATTGACGGCAAGCTTCTTTTTCAGCAGCGTTCGGGCCATATTCAATCTTAAGACTATCCTGTAATATCACAGCTCCACGTTCCTTTAACTTCTCCACGAATAAGTCCACGGCTCCACAATAAATCGCGTAACCTGTGTCTCCACTGCCAAAAACTGCTGATTTCATAGCGGTCAAATCAAGCTCATCCATCTCCTCATAGAAATCAAGAGCTTCATCAGGTAGCTCACCATCTCCCCAAGTGTATGCTCCTAACAGAACGCCTTCATATGAATTTATCTCAACCGCGTTACATTCAGTGACCGATTTCAAAACGGCTTCACCGCCTGCTTGGCGTATTCCCTCTACAATCAATTCAGCCATTTCCTCAGTGTTTCCAGTTAGACTGGCGTATGCCACTAGCACTTTAGTCATCTTTCTGTTCCTCCCATTACTAAACATAAAATTTAAATGATGTGTGCTTCACCCTCATTCTATTTGATAATGATTATCATTGTCAAATGAATAAAATAAAAAAAACGCAAACTCCCGTTTATTCACACGGTTGATGTTTGCGTTCAATCCCTTTTTTGTTCAAAATTATTTAGTATGCTCCTTCGAGCAAGGTAATGTGATTACCATCTGGATCGCGGAAATTCATTTCTTTCCCGCCATACGCCATCGTAACCGGTGGCTGACAATCCAGTCCCTTAGCCTTTAACTGCTCGTACGTCTCATCGAGATTATCACAGCTGAATACTAAATTAACAAAGCCAGTCGTGAGCTTTTCCCATTTCGTCTCATCCCAAATGATGATTCCAGGCTGCTTCTTGTCGAATCCAATCTTTGCGCCATCAAAATTGCCGTAGCCTTCGAACGGAATTGGAATCCCTAGCACCTCCGAATAAAATGCAGCCAACGCAGCAGTATCCTTAGTGTAGATGTTAGTACCTTCAAAAGACGAAATCATAATTTGTCCCCTTTCATTCTCATCATCATAGTGCCCATTTCTTACTTGAGTTTAACAAGGCTAGCACCCTTTGTATTGCAAAATTGCGACATTTATCTGCCCGCATAGACTAAAGCCTCAAGTGGTGTTCTTCCTGCATATTTCTTGAAACTGTTTATAAAATGAGGCTGGTGGCTGAATCCATACGTAAAAATAAGATCCTGCATATTCTTCGTCTGCACAGGCAGTTGATACATTTCCCGCCATACATTTTGAAATCGTACAAGGTCAGCTGTTTTTTTAGGTGATACACCTATGTATTCTTGAAAAAGTCTTTCAAGTTGGCGTCGGCTTAGATTAGAGCTGGTTTCCAAATCCTCAGCTGTTACCACACCCTTTTGTTTAATTAGGGTATAAATTGCATTCATCATCCGATCATTAGTCCGTCCACCATGCTCAAGACGCTGAAAAAGATAAGCCTCAGCTGCCACTATCCTTTCATTCATAGAATTTGCTTGTTCCAGCAGAAATCCAAGCTCTTTTTTAAAAGTACAAAAGTATTGGTCCACATCTACAAATGCATTCAGGACATCCCGGAGATGGTCATCTGCAAAAAAATGAACGGCCCAGAAATGAAATCGGATACCAAAGGTTGAGATCATACCTTCCCCTCTGTCTGAAGGGACTTCAAAAGGAGCATCATTGATGCCGGAAAAAACGGTAGTTGTTAAGCCTGTCGACTCATTCAGATTCCAAATAATGTCCATGCATGTATCTGGAATAATTGTTTCCATTCGAGGTTCGTAACCAGATGCCTTGTCCACTACGTGAACGGATGCCTCTGTAGGAATACGCGGTGTGACAGAGCCCCAGAAACAGCGAATATATGGCTGCAAAGCTTGACTGGGTAGAAATTCACTAGTTTGTGCTGGATTTGCAGTTATCGGGAAATATAGAGGCGCGAGATTGAACATAAGCTGCTATTCTCCGATCATAAATATTGTAAAGACTCTGATATCTGATCATACACAATCATTGCTTGATCTGCCAGAATAATAGCTGTGAGCATGGAAATATTATACACATAATCTTCATTGGATAAAATAAGTAGAGTGTTGGGCTTGTGCGTATTTTGTTTGTAGCTATATGGTGAAATGATGTACAATAAAGGCTAAATGAATTTTTGAAGGATGGATTAAAAAATGTATATAGCTAGCGACTGGAAAGACTATGAAGTAATTGACACTGGCGGTGGAGAGAAGCTTGAACGTTGGGGTGACATTATCCTGCGCCGTCCGGATCCACAAATTATTTGGCCACTCTCCAATGAGACAGCGAAATGGCGTGATGTACACGGTCATTATCACCGTTCCTCAGCGGGTGGTGGACAATGGGAAATGAAGAAAACAATTCCGGATGATTGGAAAATTAGTTACGGAAAATTAAAATTCCATTTGCGTCCTACAAATTTTAAGCATACAGGGTTATTTCCTGAACAAGCGGCCAACTGGAGCTGGATGATGGACAAGATTGCGGCTGCTAACCGTCCGATCTCTGTACTGAATCTATTTGCTTACACTGGTGGAGCTACTGTAGCCGCAGCAAGTGCCGGCGCTTCTGTTGTTCACGTGGATGCAGCCAAAGGAATGGTGCAATGGGCCAAAGAAAATGTCCAGCTGTCCGGCCTGGGTGATCGTCCAGTTCGCTACATCACGGATGACGTATTCAAATTCGTACAACGTGAACAACGTCGTGGTAGTAAGTATGATGCGATTATAATGGACCCGCCTTCCTATGGAAGAGGACCTGGCGGAGAAATGTGGAAGCTGGAATCCAGCTTATATCCTTTCCTTGAGAGCTGTATGCAAATAATGAGCGACAAACCTTTGTTTATGCTAATCAATTCATACACCACTGGGATTTCTCCAACTGTCCTACGTAATATGTTGTCGATGACCATGGGTAAACGTTATGGCGGGAAGCTCACCTCCGGTGAAATCGGTCTTCCGATCACTTCCTCCGGCATGAACCTGCCATGCGGTATTCTGGGACGCTGGGAGGCGTAAGCCATGACACAGCATTTATCTGGCAGCAACGAGCCGCTGGACGGAATGTCGAAGCGCTTTGAAGTGTTATACGAAGATAATCATCTTCTAGGCATAGTGAAGCCCGTGAATATTCCTGTTCAGGAGGATGCTACTGGAGATCCTGATCTGCTCAACCTGCTCAAAGAAGATGTGAAGGAACGCTTTAACAAGCCTGGCAACGTCTATATGGGGCTAGTCCACCGCCTGGATCGTCCGGTTGGGGGTGCAATGATCTTTGCCAAGACATCAAAAGCAGCCTCAAGACTATCCGAGTGTGTCAGAACTCACAGCTTTCATAAGGTGTACTTAACGGTCGTGCACGGAAAACCACCAGCATCTCATGGCCGTCTTACCGATACGCTGCTTAAAGACGCCAAGAGCAATACCGTCACTGTAGTCCGGAAAGGAACACCCGGCGGTAAGGAAGCCATTCTGGATTACACAGTACTTGGCAGCGCTGAGGGTTACAGCCTGCTCAAGATCGATTTACTTACCGGTCGTTCACATCAAATTCGAGTGCAGCTTAGCTCCATCGGCTGCCCCTTATACGGTGATCAGAAGTATGGAGCTTCGGTGAACAGACCTGGACAGCAAATTGCACTGTGGTCTGCACTTGTAGGCTTTCCCCACCCTGTTACTAAAGAAGAAGTAGAACTTATTTCCCTGCCTCCGCAAACCCATCCTTGGGATTTATGGTCCAAGGAATTACAAAAGAAGGCTATCCGTTAATGGATGGCCTTCTTTTTTTTGAAATAAAGTGTTGTTGTATATATTCATGGTGTAGAACCTTCCGGTGTAGTTGTAACAACCATTTTGCCCATTAAATAGAGTAGTAGCTGTTGATTATGAGAGGATATCGGATCAAGCGCTTCTGCAAAAAAATCACTGCGGATCTTCAAACCACGTACAGTCTCCTGCGTTCCAATTTCCGTTATACTCACCCATACAATACGGCGATCCGCAGCATCTCTCTCCCGAATGATAAGCCCATTTTTCTCCATCCGATCAAGTAACATAGTAACCGCTGCAGGACTGGTCGCCAGATGTGGAGCCAGATCAGAAGGCTTCATGGCATCACGTTCCTGAAGCAGTTCAAGTACTGTGAGTTGGGCATCCGTTAGCGATGGGGCAAGATTACTGTCCATATGTAGTTTGTAATCTTTTAAAATTTTATGCCAAATTTTACTGAATTCAGAAGCGTGCACACTGATTCCTTCCTTTCCTTGCGGTTCTATCCGGTATAACTACATTTTCGCGAAACAAATTCCATTTCCTGCAAAAGAAGAAAAATAAATCTTCTAAACTGATAAGCGGGAAAATTAAAAAAAGGCACTTAGTCAGTTCTCAAGAAGAATTGACTAAGCACCTTGATAAGTTATTTTAACAAATCTGTTTATTACTAGTTTGTTTTACTTAACTGCTGGGAAAAGATTAACAATCTCATCCTTTTTCTCCACAGGAACAATCTGTTTGCCTGTAGAACGACGCTCTCCGAGTGGTGCAGATTCAGAAGAGAATGTATGATGTGCATTCTCCCGTGTAATTGCATTAAGTTCCAGCGGTTCTCTGCAATAGAAAGCCCCTGCCAATTTACTGCCATTTGGTCGTACTCGCTTGCCTTCCTTAAATTCAAAGGTTGGCATCCCTTTGCCACCGCGGCTTTGAGATGGATAATCCACTAGTAATGAACGTTTCGCATATCCGATATCGGAGATAGAAAGGATTTCACCTTCATCTTCACTGACCCAGAAGCAAGAAATCACCTCATCGCCCTCACGAAGCTGAATGCCTCTTACACCGGATGCAACACGGCCCATAGGATTAACTTCATTCTCATGGAATCTAATACTCATTCCTTCACGAGTCACGAGTACAATGTCCTTGTCATTCGTACTAGTAGCCACTGTAATGATCTCATCACCGTCTGCTACCTTACAGGCTGCTACGGCTCCAGAGCGGCTTGTAGAGTATTCCTTGAGCTCTGTACGCTTAACCTGACCTCTGCGGGTGATAAACACGAGGCTTTGCTGCGGATCATCAAGATTATTGACCGGAATCACGCTAATGATTCCATCCCCTTTAGACAATCCGATAACGTTAACAATCGCAGTACCTGGTTCTTTCCATTTAAACTCTGGAATCTGGTGAACCGGAAGTAAGAAGTACTGCCCCTTGCGCGTAAAGACCAGCAGACTGTCACGGGTATTCACATCGAGCAGCTTAACGATATGATCGCCTTCTTTAACGCCTGATGTATGACGTTCCCCACCAGAGCGGGTAAAGGAAAGCATACTTGTACGCTTAATATAACCGTCTGCGGAAAGTGCTACTAACACATCCTCTGCGTTGACCAGCGCTTCAAGGCTAACCTTAAGCTCCTCAACTTCGCCTTGGATCAGCGAACGGCGATCGATCCCGTATTTGTCGCGGATCTCCAGCAATTCCTTACGGATTACAGCTACGAGCTTCTTGTCACTTTCCAAAATGCCACGCAGATGTGTAATCTTTGCCATCATTTCATCCAATTCTTTTTGGAGTGAAGTAATCTCCAAATTCGTCAGACGATACAATTGTAAGGTAAGAATAGAATCCGCTTGACGTTCACTGAACCCGAACATCCACACGAGATTGTTCTGAGCATCCTGACGGTTCTTCGATGCTTTGATGGCAGCGATGACCTCATCCAGAATATTCAGTGCCTTAACCAAGCCCTCTAAGACATGAGCACGGTCTTCTGCGCGTTCCAGATCAAATTGGGTGCGATGAGTCACTACTTCACGCTGATGCGCGATATAAGCCTCCAGGATGGCTTTAAGACCAAGCTGTTGCGGAGCCTTGTTGACAATCGCCACCATATTGAAGTTATAGGTGATTTGAAGATCGGTTTTTTTGAGCAGATACGCCAAAACGCCTTGGGCATCCGCTTCTTTCTTGAGTTCAACTACAATCCGAAGTCCTTCTCGTCCACTCTCATCACGAACTTCAGCAATGCCATCGATTTTCTTCTCTAATCGAATATTCTCCATGGAGGTAACTAGTCGTGATTTTACAATCTGGAATGGAACTTCCGTAATCACGATTTGTTGCTTGCCTCCACGCATATTTTCAATCTCAGTCTTGGAGCGTAAATAAATACGGCCTTTACCAGTGCGGTAAGCATCCATGATGCCGTCTCCGCCCATAATAGTGCCGCCTGTAGGGAAATCCGGACCTTTCATAAAGGTCATGATATCTTCAAGTTCAATATCCGGCTTCTGCATCACTGCGATACAAGCATCAATAACCTCACGTAGGTTATGTGGCGGAATCTCAGTGGCAAAGCCTGCGGAAATCCCACTCGTGCCGTTTACGAGTAGATTCGGATACCGGGAAGGAACAACCACAGGCTCTTTGGCTGTATTGTCAAAGTTGTCCTTAAACAGCACCGTCCGCTTCTCGATATCACGCATCATCTCCATTGCAATCGGAGATAAGCGTGCTTCTGTATAACGCATTGCCGCAGCTGGGTCATCGTCCATCGAGCCCCAGTTGCCATGACCGTCAACAAGAACATGCCCCATCTTCCATGGCTGTGCCATACGAACCATACCGTCGTAAATCGAGGAGTCACCATGTGGATGGTAATTACCCATTACATCCCCGACGGTTTTGGCCGACTTGCGGTACGGCTTGTCAGGCGTGTTGCCAGAATCGTACATCGCATAAAGAATACGGCGTTGTACAGGCTTAAGTCCATCGCGGACATCGGGAATCGCCCGGTCCTGAATAATATATTTGGAATACCGACCAAAGCGGTCACCGACGACCTCTTCCAGAAAAGCCGGCAAAAATTGTTCTGATAAACTACTCACTTTGCTCACCTTCTGTTCCTCAAACTGCCCGTTTTAAAATAGTGTGGTAATTCTCATGAACACTCCAGGGATTTTTGGACTTCCGGCCGCTGTTGTCTCCAGATTTCTTTGATTACACCGCTAATGCGGATAAAATCGGGAGACAAAGGCGGGCGCTATCGCTCCTACAGTTCCAAAATTCCCCAACGTTCCAAGAATCACCAAGCTTTTTGAAAATCGGGATTATCGTCACTTGCAGCACTACTAACTGCAACTACTCTACAATTTCAGTGAAATCGACATTCTCAACAATCCAACGTTTACGAGGATCGACTTTATCACCCATCAGTGTAGAAACACGACGCTCAGCCTTAGCAGCATCCTCTATCTGCACCTGAAGCAGTGTACGCGATTCTGGATTCATCGTTGTTTCCCACAGCTGATCAGGGTTCATTTCACCCAATCCTTTATAACGCTGAAGCTCGAAGTTTTTGCCGAATTCCTTTAAGTAATTTTGCAGTTCTTCATCACTCCATGCATACCTTACGGTTTCCAGCTTGCCCGTTTTGCGGGTCAGCTTATAAAGCGGAGGCTGAGCAATAAAAACCTTTCCGGCATCTATTAACGGCTTCATATAACGATAGAAAAATGTCAGCAGCAGCACCTGAATATGCGCTCCATCTGTATCCGCATCGGTCATAATGATAATTTTGGAATAATTGCTGTCTTCGACGGTAAAATCCGGACCAATTCCTGCACCAATCGTGGAAATGATCGCTTTATATTCATCGTTCTTCAGGATATCCAGCAGCTTGGCTTTTTCCGGATTCATCGGTTTCCCTTTTAGCGGCAAGATCGCCTGAATCTTTGAATCACGGCCTTGCTTCGCTGAGCCACCAGCTGAATCACCTTCTACGATAAACAGCTCAGTTCGTGTAACGTCCTTAGACTGCGCAGGTGATAATTTTCCGCCAAGATTCGAGCTCTCGCTACGTTTCTTACCTGTACGGATCTCATCGCGGGCTTTGCGAGCCGCTTCCCGAGCCTTCGAGGCCTGAATTGATTTTTTCAGAAGGCTCTGTGCTACCTGTGGGTTTTCTTCCAGGAAACGAGCCATATTCTCAGATACGATATAGTCTACTGCACTACGAGCAGAAGCACTACCAAGCTGATCCTTCGTCTGTCCAACAAATTCAACCTCGGACATTTTGACACTAATGACAGCCATCATACCTTCGCGCAAATCATTTCCTTCTAAATTCTTATCCTTTTCTTTAAGCAGCTGTGTACGTCGGGCATAATCATTCAACACACGAGTATACGCGGTCTTAAAGCCTGTCTCATGAGTACCGCCGCTACGAGTAGGAATGGAGTTAACGAAGGAAGCCAAGGTTTCTGTATAGCCTCCATTGTACTGAAGGGCTACTTCCACTTCGATATCGTCCTTTTCAGCGCTGAAGTGAATAACATCATGTAGAACATCCTTGCCCTCATTCAAGAACTGTACGAATTGGCTTGCTCCACCCTCGTAAAAGAACTCGTCCTGACGATTGCTCCGCTCATCATGCAGCGTAATACGCAGACCGGAATTCAGAAAGGCAATCTCCTGTACTCGCTCTGCCAGCGTATCATAATTCAGGGCAATTCCATTTGGAAAGACGCGAATATCCGGTTTAAAAGTAATTTTCGAACCGGTTTTGTTGGTGTTGCCCAGAATTTCAAGGCCCGTTACTGGTTCCCCAACATGCTCTTTCCCCTTCTTGTCCACCCAATATTCAAAACGTTGACGATGGATTTTGCCTTCACGATAAATCTCTACTTCAAGCCATTCAGACAAAGCATTCGTTACTGAAGCCCCTACGCCATGCAAACCGCCTGATTTCTTGTAACCAGATCCACCGAATTTACCGCCTGCATGCAAAATTGTAAATACAACTTGCGGCGTTGGCACTCCTGTCTTATGCATTCCAGTTGGAATCCCACGACCGTTGTCCGTCACCGTTACTGAGCCATCTTTGCGAAGTAGTAAGTCAATCTTCGTACAATACTTGGCTAAATGCTCATCCACAGCATTATCTACAATTTCCCATACTAGATGATGTAGTCCCGAAGAACTTGTACTGCCGATATACATGCCAGGTCGTTTGCGTACTGCAACCAGACCTTCGAGCACTTGAATGTCGTCAGCATCGTATCCAGTACGGCTATTCTCGCCGTTATTAGAAACTTCAGCAAACATATCGATCTGTTCGAGCATTCATGCTCCTCCTTCTTTTCTCTATACTCAAGCATTAACGCCTTCGGCGTCCTTATAAAGACGGTAAGCCTTTAAGCGAGAAATATAAGACATACAGTATAAGTGCAAAACTTATACTTTCTTATATCTCTAGAAATGCAAACAAACGTTTTCGTCACTTTGTACATTCTAATTCAAAATATCCCTTTTCGTAAAGACGGCGAATGAAATGATCACCGAAGCAGCCCCCCATACAGCCAGTACAGCCATGGAAAATGACAAGGACATCCCCTCTATGGGTGCGGGAGTTCCTGACAAATAACCAGTCAGTCCAAGATTTACCATAAATAAATATTTCGCTGTTGTCCAGGCTGAGGCCATATTAGTCAGAATATTTCCAGCGATCAGCGCTGCCATCATGACCACTATACTAGCAGCAGTGCTCCTTACAAGTACAGAGATCATAAAAGCAAGCAGGGCAACTACGACACTTACGAACCAGACCAATCCACCTTGCATAAGCATATATTTCCACTGTGGTACTGCATGCACAGTAGACATATCCACCGAGTCTCCACTGATCTTAAAGCCTGTAAAGACAGGGATATTAAAGCCCTTATATCCAAAAGCAAGACCAGAGATAAGGTAGCTGATCACAAAGGTGGAGAGCACAATAAGCGAGACAAACATAAGCAGAGCCGCTAATTTGCTAAACAAAACTTTCCAACGCTTAACTGGCCTTGTCAGCAGCATTTTGATCGTCCCTGTAGTTCGCTCCGCAGAAACTAAATCCGAGGCTACCGCCATAATGAGCAGCGGAATAAATAAAGTAACGGAATTATCCATAAACTCACGGGTAAAGGTAACGCCACTTGGCTCGTTCGGATTCACATCATGGTGAAGGTAGTACTGTAGCTGCTGTACAAATATTCGCCGATAAGTCTTCCATTCCTCTGGAATTCGGTCGCTACCCAAAGAATTTTGATTATCAATGATCTGCTGCTGGATCTCCAGGCGCCAATCGGAGTTGAATTTATCTCGGCTACGCTCAGCTGAGCGCATTTGAGCGTAGGTGAACATAGGCACCAGTACAATCAGAATCAGCAGTATAACATAAAACCGTTTCTTTTTTATGATTTTTAAACATTCATTACGGATTAGCGGAAGCATATTATTCAACGTTCTCACCCTCCGTTAGTTTCAAGAATAGCTGTTCCAGTGTCGGATTGATTTTATGCACAGCCCTAACTTCGATTTCAGCAGTCACCATAACAGCCACAATCTCGGGGATCAAATCCTGCTCCATAATTGTGATTAAAGAATTCGGGCCCATACCTGCAATTATTGAATCATCCAAGGTAACGTCTTCCAGATTCTGAATCTGAATATCCGGGCGATCAGCCAGTAATCCCTTAGCAACAGCAAAAGGCTCCAGCTCCCAAAGTACATACGGAGAATTTCGAGCGATCAGCTCATCAACCGCACCCACTGCAAGTACTCGCCCTTTACTAATAATTGCAACACGGTCGCAGAGAAGCTGGATTTCACTAAGTAAATGACTCGATACAAATACCGCTAAACCCTCATCTGCTAGTTTGCGTATAAATTCTCGCAGCTCCTTAATTCCCTTTGGATCTAAGCCATTTGTAGGCTCGTCCAGAATAAGCAGACGCGGACGTCCCAGAAGAGCCTGCGCTATACCAAGTCGTTGTCTCATCCCAAGCGAATATGTACTTACCTTATCATGGATTCGTTGATCCAACCGAACGATATCTACAACTTCATTAATACGTGCATTATCTATACCTGGCTGCATTCGGGCAAAATGCTGTAAATTCTCCCATCCCGTCAAATAAGTATATACCTCAGGATTCTCAACGATAGAGCCGACAAATTGCAACGCTTTTTCCGGATTTCGGTTCACATTGTAACCACATACCGTAATCTTGCCCTCGCTTGGACGAATCAAATCGACAAGCATTCGAATCGTAGTTGTCTTCCCAGCTCCATTGGGTCCGAGGAAGCCAAAGATTTCTCCTTCTCTCACATCAAACGTAACATCATCTATAATCCACTTTCGCCCTATTTTTTTCCGTACCCCGTCTACAGACAAGACGACCGGGCTGGATTCTCCACTGTTCGCTTTTGTCATATTCTCCTTAGCTCCTTGTTACTGTCATTTCCTCGGCTAGTACTTGCTCAAAGGATATTTTATCTAATACAAATCATCATTCTTAGAAAGCTGGCTCTCACTTCTGTTCTAGTGTATAGCCTGAATGAATCGCTCTCCAATTCGTTGATAGCCATCCCCATTCGGATGAAAATGATCCGTTGATAAGTATTTGCCCAAATGCTTGTTAAACAAGTCGAAGGTTGGAACCAATGTCATATTGCTGTGCTTATTAATAATATCCATTGCTGCATTATTCCACTTCGCAACCGCCTGATTACCTGGTACAAGTAGATCTGGTATATCACCAAAGGGATTGTATAACCCCATATAATAAATTTGAGCGTTTGGATTGATTTCCGTGATTTTCTCCAGAATCTTACCTAATCTTTCTACTGCTTCCGGAAGGGCTGCTAGCAAAGACTCTGGAGTCAGCTCTTGATCAGTCGTGGATTCACTTTGAAGTGCGCCACTATTCTGCAAAATATTGGAGTCCTTGAATAAATCATTCCCTCCGATCGAGAGCAGAATGACATTCGCCATATGCAGCGCGTAATCTATACCATCTTCATCCAGCTTGCTTTGCAGTCCAGCAGTTGTTAAACCATTAATTCCCATATTACCCAGTAAATCAACTTCGACACCTTTAGCGGATAAACCACTAACCGTACGCTTAACAAATCCTTCTCCGGTGTTATCACCAGTTCCCTTGGTTAGCGAATCTCCGAGAGCAACAACTTTGAGCTTCTTAACCGTCTCCGTCACTGGAGCGGCTGTTTGCTGAGGTAAGTTGGTCCCTGACGCTTCTCCAACCGGATAGATGATGTCTCTGACCGCATAAACTAAACCTACAATTAGAATTATTGTTGTTACTATGGAAATCAGGCTGACCGTGCGCCATGTCCACTTTGAATCATTCAAAGCCATCCCTCCGTGTGCCGTTCTATTATGTATTGTTCCACATTTTACAAAGATCTTAACTATGTACATAAACATAAATCTTCCATACCGGTTTTGCAAATGTCTAAAATAGAAATAAATCCAGCTAATCCGCTTATTTAACCCGAATCTGAATACGAAAATTTTTCAAAAAAATTTAGCGATTAAAGTTTGGGTACAAAAAAACGTTCCCCGATTTTCATCGGAGAACGTTTGATTCCAGCAACATTTTTTTCGATTATTTACCAATAAATTCTTGAACCCAGTAGTTATTGTCATAACCTACACCGATATAATTGAAATTAGCATTCAAAATATTAGCCTTGTGACCAGGACTATTCATCCATGCTTTCATTACTTCTTCTGGTGTTTTTTGGCCCATAGCGATGTTCTCGCCTGCAGCGTTATAAGTGATACCAAAGGATTTCATCATATCGAATGGTGAACCATACGTAGGTGAAGTGTGTGAAAAGTAGTTATTAGTACGCATATCCGTAGCCTTTGTAGCTGCTACTTTATGAAGGCTGTCCAACCCAGAAACAGGCTTCAAACCAGCTGCTGCACGCTCTTTATTTACCAGCGTTACGATCTGTTGAACATAAGTTCCTTTATTGCTCGCAGCACCTGTAGTAGGTGTAGTTTCTGTAGGTTTAGTTACAGGTTTAGTTACAGTAGTCGTATCCGAAGGCTTAGTTACAGGCTTAGTTACAGTAGTTGTATCCGAAGGCTTAGTAACCGGAGTTCCGGTAGATGTATCTTTATTTGGAACCGTTCCTGTTTGAGGCTTGGTTACCACGATTGTGCTATTAAAAATAGGGAGTCCCTGTAGGTTAGCTTGTTTTAAATATTGTAAAACCTGCTCATAGCTAGTACCTGATTTAATTACTGTTACCTCAGTTGAGGACGCATTCGCTTCGAGTGGAAGAGAAATACTAAGTGCCATAACAGCTGCTACACTACCACCAATAATTGCTCTTAATCTCTTGTTCTTCATTCTGCCATCTCCTCTTTCTTGTGTGTAATATATGTTTCTGCTTAGAGTGACTAGCTACAAATGTTACAAAGTTGTAATTTGTTCCTCAGTCATTGTAGCATAAATCTATCAGCTGTGCTCTTCTAATTTTTAACATTTACTAGTCTTGATTGTAAGTTTCCTGAGCATGAATTGCATTCGATATTGGCGTTAAAAAGCAAAAAAAGTCGCCATTCTCGAGAGAATAGCAACTTCTGTGTGCTAATAGATAATAAGTAACTAGTGAAACGATTGCCAAAATTCTCCCTCAGTAGAGATAAGTCCCATAATTTCTGCATAAGGAATACGGAAAGTAGGAAAACCCGCAGAATAAGGAGCAATCTCATAAGGTGCGAAATAAAGATATAACGCTTCATTATCTACAAAGAAAGGCTGAGCTGAGGTAATTCCTTTATACGTATCCGGAAAAACATAGGAGTACTCAGGATCGTTTTCAATCTGCTTACCTACGATTTTACTGAGCTTCTCCACGTATCTACTTCCTGGCTTGAACAAATCACCTAGCTTATAGAACCTTCCGTTACGTACATTAGTATGTGTATAGATTTTGGTAGGCATGCCGTGGGCTGCTCCAAAAGGATAACGGTAACCCGTTAACTCCAGCACTAGAAGGTTTTTGCGGAAAAAGGACACTGAAAAATCACCATTATAACTGAAATCCTGTGTTGCTCCATTACTACCTGGGTCTTCGACTAGCGAAAGCTTCCGTAATTTATCATTAACCTCTCTAGAAACTTCCGCGCTTGCAATTCCTTCAACAACCGGATAGTAAACCAGATAATCCCTGTTCGGTTTGTACTTCTTCTCGACTACGGAATATGGAGGTCTCAGTGGGATGACTCCATTTTGCCTCCAAATCTGCTTCCCTTGACGATCATAATATGCTGTACGTTGATCTATATCTGCTCTAATTAGGCGTCCACTGAGGGTAAGTGTTCCCGTCCCTTGAATAACTGGAGGCTGAGCTGCTCTTTTTCCAGTTCGATCTATAAAAAAAGTCTCCTTAGCATCATATACAGATGCCAGTCCGTCCTGATAATTATTCACACCAAGCAGGGTATGATTGCTCAGAATTGCTCCTGTCTCTGCATCAGCGATAATGTAACGTGAGCCTCGATAAGGTTGACTAGGGAATATTGGTGTTCCTATAGCTGCTCTACCTTCACCAAGCTGCAGGACTTCATAATATTTCGCGGGGATAATCATTTTTCCTTGTTTATCAATCAGCCCGTAGGCGTTGCCATAGTTCTCAGCGGTATTCACCACTGCACGCCCCTCAGAGAAAGGTAAGGCAGAAGTAAATTGTGGCTGAATAGCTACTGTTCCATCCGTGTTTAAATAGCCGTACTTACCGTTCTCAGTCGCTTGATAGGAGAGCAGCCCATCACCCGGACTCCCTACGAATGGGTGATTGTACGTATAGAGAATCTTCCCTTCAGGATCAATGAGTGCGTACTCTCCCTCTTTAATCTTGACCAAAGCCACACCATTCATGAAATCATTGGCGTCCACATAAATTGCAGGCAAAACCTCTTTGCCTTGCGCATCTACATACCCATATAGTGATGGACCACCCGTTGTATTTTGTTTCGAAAATAATGCAAGTCCCTCATGCAATGAGTTTAGATAATCATAACGGGCTGGAGTCACCTCTTTACCTTTTTCATCGATAAATGTGTACCCTTTCGCATCTGATACTACTGCGCGTCCTTCCGAAAAAGGGGCAATAAACGAGTAAATGGGCTTCACCCGCTCCCTTCCAGAGCTGTCGATCAGTCCGCTACTGTTTTTTCGTTGTACAATTGCTAGCCCGTTCTTCTGAAAATCCTCAGCATATTCGTATCTAGGTTCAATCTGAGCACGACCTTCGTCGTTAATATATCCCCAGAGCATACCCTCTTTAAGATTAAAGGGCGCCGGATGTAGCCCAGTATTCCTTAATTCGTCATCAACCCACTCCGGTAATACATACGGCGTCTCATAAGGCTTATTAGAGTAGTCTACACGATATAATCCCGCCTCTGCCGGGATCGTAACGAACAGCTCCTCTTCTGTGCGTATGAAATCTTCTTCTTGCTGCGTAATATATTCGTTCCAGCCAATGCCGTCCCATCTCCATACATCCGCTTGCAATGGACCATTGTCATTCCCTTTCCCCAGCTCATTCAATCTAATCCTTAACATCGAGTCGCTCCCCTTTAACAAAGGCATTTGCCTATAGAATATGGGAGAATGTTGGTTTATGTGATTTTGATCTTTGAGGTGTGGGAGAAGGGTTAGGGTGTGTAATAGGTGTTGCGTGAGGGAGAACGTGACGGCGAGACTGAAAGCTGTGCAAGTGGTGAGGCGGGGCTTGCGTGAGCGGACTAACGGGCGGAGGGACTTGGATAGAGCACGCCTGGAGCGAGGAGTAACGTAGGATGTGCAGAGTAAGTATGTGGGTGGGTTTGATTTGTGCGAGATGTGCTGAGCGAGCACGGAAGTGCGATTGATGTGATGATGCGGTATGTGCTGAGCGGCCGCTCCACGAACGGAACGTTGCTCCCATCGCTGCTGTCTCCAAATTCCTTGATTTGTACCTCAGTTTCGGATGAAATTCGGAGACATAGGCGAACGCTACCGCTTGTACGCAATCATTCCGTTCTCTCCGCTGCTATCAGCGTGTTTCGTCAACACTATCTCACTATGTAGCTCGTTTCTATCGATTCATGGCAGTTACACCTCCTGTTCTTCCACAGCAGCTCGTTTCGGTATTTCTGGGGCATTTATACCCCTAATTCTTCCACTATGGCACTTTCCCGCTATTTCTGGGGTATTTATGCCCTTTATTCTTCCACTTTGGCTCTTTTCCGCTATTTCTGGGGTATTTATGCCCTTGTTTCTTCATGCATCCGCTTCAAATAACTCAACTCCGCCGATTCTACGGGATTTATACCGTTCTTTTACCACTTGTAGCTCATTTCAGCTGATTCTACGGGATTTATACCGTTCATTTGCCACATTTCAAACAAAAACAAGTGAAGTGTCTGCATGTAATATAAGTTGGTCTTAGACGTGGCTAAATCGCTATAGGGTTACTGGCGGCAGTAGGAGAAGGTGTTCGCACGATATTGTTGTAGCGGTATTGGATATAGTGATGTTGGTTGTGACGGTGTTAGTTGTAGCAGTATTGTTGTAGCAGTGTTGTTGCGGCAGTTTTAGTTATAACAGTTTTAGTTATAGCAGTTTTGGTTGTCGCAATTTTATTTGTGACAGTGTTAGTTGTTTGTTTTACCTGCTACTTTTTCGAAGCGAAGCCATCGAAAAAGGCATGCCAAAAAGCGTTTGCGATAACTAGCAAACGCTTTTTCTGCCCTACCCCAGCGAGGTGATAAGGATAACGGAGGGGAATTTTGGAGCTGTAGAAACGAAGTGGTCGCCTTTGTTCTCAGATTCCAACCGCTAACGCGGTATCAATCAAGGAATCTGAGAACAACAGCGATCGTAAGCCCAATATTCCCCGGAGTTAGCCCTTAATCACCACGCGACCACGCTGCTACATCTTCGAAGAGTACTTCCGCATATCAAATGCGACAGCGGCTATAATAATCAAACCTTTGATAATCAACTGATAGTACGGGCTAATACCGATAAAGGTCAGACCGTAGTTAATGAGAGTAAAGATGATAACCCCCACTAGAACACCCGGCACAGTACCGATACCCCCGGTTGTAGATACACCACCAACTACACAAGCTGCAATGGCATCAAGCTCATACATGTTACCGTAGTTATTAGTTGCTCCACCTGTTCTAGCAGCTTCCAGAACGCCTGCCAGACCATAAAGCGCACCAGCAATGGCATAGATGTAAATCAGGTTCTTGGAAACATCGATACCGGATACTTTAGCTGCCTGCATATTTCCGCCAATCGCATACATGTTCTTACCCAGCTTAGTTTTATTAAATACCACCCACACAATGGCGGCGACACCCAAGGCTATCAGCACGATATACGGGATTGAATATTGGCCGCTCCCGATGAAGCCCGAGCCGATCTTGGTGAAATCAGGACGCAGACCACCGATTGGCTGGGATTGGTTAGGATCCATATCGAAGTACAGGGAGTTCAGCCCGTACACGATGAGCATTGTACCCAGGGTAGCGATAAATGGCGGAACGTGAAGCTTGGAAACGACAATACCATTTATAAGTCCACAGAGAAGACCAGCAATGATAGCAATTGCTATAGGAAGGATTACTTCCACTTGCGGAAGATCTGGAAAAAACCGACGGGAATAGTCTGGGATTTGCAGCATCGAAGCGGAGATAACCGCCGTAAAACCAACCACCCGTCCAGCGGACAAGTCAGTACCTGCCGTAATAAGGATAAAGGCAACCCCAAGTGCGATGATAACGCGTGTAGACGACTGAATCAGTACGTCACGTAGGGTGTTGATGGACATAAAGTTTGGATCATATATGATGATCCCCATAATCAGCAGTACCAGCACAATGTAAATTGCGTTTTGAGTCACAAAGGATTGAGCTTTTTTAACGTTCATTAGTAGTGATCCCCCTTAAAATTACGCAAGCATATTCTCCTATCCGCACTCCTTAATGCTGTGCAGCGAGACGCATAACTTCGGTTTCCGTAGCTTGCTCGCCTTCTAATATTCCTGTAAGTCGTCCTTCCGACATGACCATTACACGGTCAGACATTCCGAGCAGCTCCGGCATTTCAGAGGAGATCATAATGATACTCTTCCCTTGCTGGGCCAAGTCGGCAATTATGGAGTAAATCTCGAATTTAGCCCCTACGTCGATACCACGGGTCGGCTCGTCCAGAAGCAGGATTTCGGGCTCAGTAAGCAGCCATCTGGCGAGTAGCACCTTTTGCTGATTACCACCAGAAAGATTCATGATTAACGTTTTGGTTGTAGGTGTTTTAGTTCGTAATTTTTCAATCATTTTATCTACTTCAACTTTTTTCTTCTTGCTATTCAGCAAGAGGTACGGTTTTTGGTAACGATGGAGATTAGCAATCGCACCATTCTCATGGACAGATAAAACTGGGAAGATACCGGTTACACGACGCTCTTCGGTAAGCAAAGCCATTCCGTGTTTCTTAGCATCTTTCGGAGAATTAATAGTAACAACCTTGCCTTTAATAGAGATCGTTCCGGATTTCAAGGCTCGCAAACCGAACAACGCCTCAATTACCTCAGTTCTCTGGGCACCTACCAGACCCCCAACACCAAGGACCTCTCCACGTCTTAATTCGAAAGACACATCTTTAAAAGATCTTTCCTCCGGAGAGGTTAAGCCTTCCACTTTCATGTATACTTCACCAGGTACGTTGAAGCGTTCAGGGAAACGGCTGGTCAAATCGCGGCCCACCATTTTTGAAATGATAATATCTGTAGTTAATTCCGCCGCTGGCCAGGTTCCGATTTTTTTACCGTCACGCATAATAGTAACTTCGTCAGAGATTGCGAGAATCTCTTCCATTTTGTGAGATATATAGATAATAGCTACGCCTCTACTTCTGAGATCCCGTATGATCCGGAATAAATGTTCCACCTCCACACTGGTTAAGGAAGAAGTGGGTTCATCCATTACAATAACTCGGGAGTGAAAAGAGACAGCCTTCGCAATTTCAATGGATTGGATTTTGGATACGGAAAGCTTACCCACTAATGTTTCGGGATTCAGGTCGATATCCAGATCTTTAAACAAATTTTCTGTATCAGTGAACATTTTCTTATGGTCAATAAACTGAATCGGTCCGATTCCCTTCGTTGGAAAACGTCCTAGCCAGATATTCTCCATAACACTACGGAACGGCACGGGATGCAGCTCCTGGTGAATCATCGAAATACCACTTTTTAACGCATCATTTGAACTGCTGATAGAAGCCTTCTCGCCATCCAAAAAGATCTCACCGGCATCCGGTGAATAAATACCAAAAAGACATTTCATAAGTGTGGACTTACCTGCACCATTCTCACCCATAAGTGCATGCACCGAACCCGGTCTTACTTTTAAACTAACATCGTCCAGCGCTTTAACGCCGGGGAATTCTTTAGTAATGTTGTTCATTTCCAGCAAAAACTCAGCTTTTTCCATGTTGTTACGCCCCCTACGCTTTTTTTCTTTTTTATGAGAGGCACAGCGGTTCCATCCTGTTCCCTGCCTAAAAGAAATACCGAGGAGCGGTTATCCGCTCCCCGTGCTGTCATATGATCATGAGTAACTCTGTAGCCGATGTTAATTACTTAGCGTCAGCTATGTTGTCTTTCGTAATCTTTTTGTAGGAAATCCATACGTATTGGTTGTCAGTGATATCAAAGCCTACATTGTCTTTCGAAGGCGTTTCGCCTTTAGCAAGCAGAGCAGCAACTGTGATGGCAGCCTTACCTTGGTTGTTCGCATCATTCAGCACCGTACCGAGCATTGTTCCATCTTCCAGCGCTTGAATCGCAGGAGCAGTTGCATCCACACCTACTACCGGCATGAATTTGTCACCCGTAAAGTAGCCTGAAGCTTTCAGAGCTTCGATTGCACCGAGGGCCATATCATCGTTGTTAGCAAGAACAGCTTCAATTTTGTCGCCGTGGGAGCCAAGGAATGCCGCCATTTTTTCTTGTCCTTTTACGCGATCCCACATTGCTGTATCTTCAGCCAGCTTCTCTACCTTGATTCCTGCATCTTCGATAGCTTGAATAGAGTAAGTAGTACGAAGCTCAGCATCTTGGTGTCCTGGTTCACCTTTCAGCATTACATATTGGAGAACTCCGTCGCCGTTCTTGTCCGCTTCAGGATGTGCTTTCCAGTAGTCAACAATCAGTTGGCCGGACATTGTACCGGACTCTTCTGCTTTCGCACCTACATAATAAACTTTATCCCATTTCTTCATATCTTCAGGAAGCGGTTCGCGGTTAAGGAATACCACTGGAATGTTTGCTGTTTTTGCTTTTTCGATAATGACGCCAGCAGCTGTACGGTCAACTGGGTTAATCAGCATCCCGTTATATTTTTTAGTGATGAATAAGTCAACCTTGTCATTTTGTGTGGGTTGTGAATTTTGGCTATCTACAATATCTACTGTAGCGATGCCTTTAGCAGCACTATCGATAGCGTTACGAACACCTGTCATAAAAGTATCGTCAAATTTGTAAATGGCGACCCCAACTTTAGGCGTTTCTGTTGTAGTGCCCGAGTTCTCAGTCTTTGGAGCGTTAGTTGCCTTGTCTGTAGCACTAT
Source organism: Paenibacillus sp. FSL R5-0914 (assembly GCF_038004525.1). Lineage (NCBI taxonomy): Bacteria > Bacillati > Bacillota > Bacilli > Caryophanales > Paenibacillaceae > Paenibacillus > Paenibacillus sp. FSL R5-0914. The sequence goes on along the minus strand of NZ_JBBORH010000001.1, from coordinate 3,112,743 downwards.
CTGTAGTTTTGTTGTTGCCACCACAGCCTGTCAGAGCAGCACCCAGCAAAGCACTAGCTAATAGAACGGAAGTGATTTTTTTCATTATTCATTGACCTCCTATTTATACTTCTTTTTTTGTTTGCCCCTGATCGTCTCGGGTACATCCATATTATGCCTCACCTGAAAACGCTTGCGAATATAAAATCCTACTCATTACTATAAAAATTCTAATGAACCCAAGAAGAAATATAAGGATGATTTTCATTAAAAATTTATACTTTCTTATATTCTAAAATAAAAAACGAATACCGCCCCATTCAAGGATGGTATCCGTTACACGAAACGTATAAGCATAAACGCCTTCGGCGCCTATTTTAAATCAGCTTCTATCTAACAAACGGAAATAACAGCTTTTGATTCTCTGGCCACAGCATATTGTCCAAATCAATTAGCTTTGTTCCTGTATCGACGCGTTCTGGTACATCGATTCCTTCGATCACTTCAACGGCATGTTTTACAGCCAAATACCCGTTGCTAAAAGGATTTTGGATCACTGTTGCTTGAACAGTACCGTCCTGCAGCAATTCCATCATGGAAGGAGAGCTATCAAAGGCTACCATTTTTATATTTTGCAGCCCCCGACTTTGGATAGCCATTGCCGCCCCCTGTGAAGCAGTCTCATTCAGGCTCGCGATTCCCCGAAGATTCGGATGCTTCAGCAGCATCAGTTGCGTAAGATCTTCTGCATCCTTAATACTGGAGGTCGTGTATGAAATCTCAACCACTTGTATATTCGGATAACGTGCAGTGTAATTTAAAAATCCCTTCTCCCGCTCCTCCGCGTCTCTTGCACCATACTCAATGCCGTTAGAAGACTCCAGCTTCTCACTCTGCGTTGAATTGGTGAAGTTAATAATGCCAACCTCGCCGTATCCTTTTAACAGCTTGATCAATCGTTCTGCAGATTTTTGACCCGCCTCATAGCCGTTCGAGCCAATATATGTCCTTACTCTTGCTGAACCTACTTCCGCATCTACGGATATGACAGGAATTTTGGAATACGCCGCCTGATCTACAACCTGAGCAAGCCCCATGTAACTACTTGCAGCTAAAATAATCACGTCTGCTTTTTCTTTTATGGAGTCCTGCACCATCTTCACCTGTTCTGTGATGTCACTCTCGGAGTCCGGAGCTTTGAAGGTTAGTTTGACGTTGAATTCCTGCGCTGCAGCTTCTGCTCCCAATTTAACCGTATTCCAGTAATCGCCCCTGTTCATTTTCACAATAAGATGAATATTACGGGTCTTATTTGTATTGATGTAATTGGGCGCTGAATTAAAACAAGAGGTAACTGTAGTCCATAACACCGCACACATTAACAAGGTTAGCCAAAAACGAAAGGTTTTCATGACGATGTCTCATCCTCCTTAAGCCCTTCATTGCCTTCGCCTTTTGCTAGTGCCGGGAAGATAAGGGTAACCGTAGTGCCTTCTTCAATTTCACTTTCAAAAGAAAGTCCATATTCACGGCCATAGTACAACTCAATACGCTCATTCACATTTCTTACGCCTACCCCCGAACCACTCATACTCTTACTGCCGCCTGTCAAAATAACCTTCATAGTCTCCTTGGACATTCCTAATCCATTATCACTAATCCTTATAATGACAAGATTGTCCTTCAGTTCTGCTTGGATAGAGATAAAGCCTTCATCAGGCATCATTTCTATTCCGTGATACAAGGCATTCTCTACAATCGGCTGCAAAATCAGCTTAATCGTCTGACACTGCAGTACTTCATCTTGTGCAATGATCTCGTAGCGGAATTTATTTTTAAAACGAAAGCTCTGAATGACAAGATAATGACGAATATGATCAAGCTCTTCCTGCACGGTAATCATATTATTCCCTTTGCTTAGACTAATTCGGAAAAACTTAGATAAAGATTGAATCATTGTAACGACCTCCTCCGTCTTACCACGCTCAGCAAGCCGGATCACAGAGTTCAAAGTATTGTACAAAAAGTGTGGATTAATCTGGGATTGCAGAACTTCAAGCTCACCCTTACGTTTCGTCTCTTGTTCATAAATAATTTGATCCATCAATTGACGAATACGCTGTAGCATGAGGTTAAAGCGTTTAGACAACTGTTCTACCTCATAGGCGCCACTCACATCGATTCGAGTATTAAGATCCCCTTCTCCTACCTGCTGAAGTGTCCGTTCCAGCTTACGGATCGGGCGGGCAATTCGCGCAGACAAAACGACAGATACGATAATTACACATAAAATAACTACCGCTAAGAACCAGGATAAAAAGGTGTTCAGATCACGCTTGGTGGTCACGATCTCGTCATAATAAGCAACACCTACTATTTTCCACCCGGTCTGTTCTAACGTACGTACTGTAATAAATCGTTTTTCACCTGTAGACTCATCCAAATAGCTACGATAAGCATATTCCAATACCGGCTCCACATTCTCATACTTTAAACCAGCATAAATAAGCTGCTGCTGCGGATGATACACGATGTTGCCTAACTGATCGAGGATGTAAGCGTATCCTCTTTTACCAAGCTTAACCTGCTTACTCAGCTCATCTATGGTGCGAAAGTTAAAATCCATCAGGAGGATACCCGTTTTTAGGACTCCATTTTCCTGATATTGAATGAGTTTACTGATCGACACGACCCAAATGTATTGACCTTTAAACAAGTTCTGAATATGGGGCGCTGAATAGGAGATCTCCGATGTTCTTTTGGCCGTAGTAAACCAACTCTGAGTTTCTAACTGTGTGTTGCTGCGCAGCTTCTGTCCTGCTGTACCCACGACGTATTTCCCCTGAGGAGTAAAAACCGCTGCAGAAACCAGATCCTCTCTACTTCCCATTAACATCGCCATTCTTTCCATCAGTAAAGCGGAGTCCACGGAGGGACTATTCGTAATTTGATCTTCTGCGGTTTCAAAAATATTTCGCATACCTTTTACATAAAGCTCCAAATTATAGTTCACTTGCTCAATAATCTGCTGCATATTCATATTGGCATTTTCTTCTGCTGTCTTCGCAAACTTGTTATACAGCATAAGACTAACAACGACGGCTACTAGAACGGCAACGGATGTAAAAGTGAGCGTAATTGTCACTTGAATGCTCCGCAGCTTGGAGGACAATCGACGTTTCCCCCCTTTGGGATGCTGCGGCCGAAGTCGAAAAGAATAGGACTTTTCTTGCCGCATGACTACCCTCCTCTGGAGCTATTTTTATACTCTTTGGGAGACTGACCATATTTTTTACGGAAGCAAAAGCTAAAATAGTTAGGATCAGCAAAGCCAATTTTCTCAGCGATTTCAAAAGCCTTCAGTTCCGTGGACCGTAAAAGCTCCTTTGCTGCCTCTAATCGGATTTGCAAGAGATAACTAACGAATGTCATCTTCATTTCCTTCTTAAAAATACTGCTAAAATAACCCGTACTAATATGTAAATGCTGGCAAACCTTTCCGATAGAAATATCTGATTCCTCATAGTGGCTACGGATATAATCTTTAGCTTCATCAATAAGCAGTTTATAGCTGGATTGGCGTTCTAAAGCAATGGAGTCCATTAGTCGGCTGCAGATCGTAATAATCCACTGCTTGGCTTCACTCATACTATTGAATTTATTCATATCGGTTAATGAAGAAATGCCAGATCCTACGAATTTAGCAGCATCACTACCGGATTCTTTGGCTACACGCAGGATGGATGTAATAATCTCCAGCAAAAAAATCTGATAATCCTGAGTAGATACCTGCTCAGCATCTAATCCGCCAAATAACTCCTCAACGACTTCCTTAAGCTCCTGTACGGTTCCCATCTTAATGGTTCGGATTAAGGACTGCTGGGTCAGTTCATCATAGGTCAAGAATGTATTCGAACGTGACTCCACATCCTCGATCCAAATGACTCGGTTATTGCCGAGAATGAGCCGATAATCTAACGCTTGCATGGCATCTCCAAAGGAGTTAAATAGCATAGCCGGCGAGTGACACACCGTTCCAGAACCAGCGGTTACCGTTAGCTTTAGAAACCGCTGCACATTGTGGCGGATTTCTTCTAGAATCTCAAAGGTCTTCCCCGTAATTTCAGCTTCTTCACCTGCATCACAAATGGAAAGGAGCACTACCTCATCACGATGGATAAACACCCTGCCAAAACTATGCTTAGTACATAGTTCTTCTGCAATATTCAGCACAGCGAATAGCTGTAAATTCCTCTCTCCTGTATCACGTAAAGAAATTTGCTTACCTGAGATATGTCCAACCGTTTCCCGCTCTGGACGAATATAATCCACACTAATTACCGAGGCTTGGAACCATTTTCCATGTAGATCTATTCCGTATTCCGAGCTTTTCTCGTCTATTTCATTCATTCGTAGCTTGCGTGAAACTAGTGAAGATAAGAACTGTTCACGCAGTACAGGCAGACTTTTTCGATAATGCTCGCTGAGTACAAAAACATTTTCTTTCTCTGCGATTTCAGCCTCTATGGTGGCTCTAACCTTAACAAGAACATCAATCAATTCCTGAGAAGAAAACGGTTTCAAAATATACTCATCAATTTGTAGTTTAATCGCCTTCTGTGCATATTCAAATTCATCATACCCCGTCAGAATAATGATCTTGGTATTAGGATGCCGATCGCGAATCCATTCCGCCAGCTGCAGCCCGTTCATAAAAGGCATTTGAATATCAGTCACCACTACATCCGGGAGCAAACGATCTATCGCATCCGCTGCCTCTCGTCCATTCTCCGCCTGTTCTACAATTTCGAAACCATAGTGCTCCCAATCAATCTGCCCGATGACCCCTTCTCTAACATCTTCTTCATCTTCAGCAAGAATTAACTTGTACATTTCTCATCCCTCTTTGGAAAAGATTTATTTAACTGTCGTAAAATTCATTCTATATGATTCAAACTATTCCATCTATGGTTAAGTTATTTAAATAGATTTTGAGCAAAAAAAACCATCCCGCCGTAGCTGGGATGGGGATGATCGGAACCTATAAGTATTATAGCAACGCTTTGTTAAAGCGATAGCCTGCTGTCTTTTCGAAACCTAGATGACGATAAAAAGCATGTGCCGGTGCGCGTTCTACGCGGTTACCACTTCTCAAGAAGAGCTGACAGCAACCTTGCTCACGTGCCCATTCTTCAGCTGCGGCCACAAGTCTTTTACCGAGTCCGTTTCCTCTGAGTTCTTCTGATACGATAAGTGCAGTAATCTCAGTGATACAATCTGTCTGTTTGTAATACGAGATTACCTGTCTAAGACCGACCATTCCCACAACTTCATTGTTTAGTTCTGCAACAAGCGTGCATTGGAGATGGTTATTCTCCATGCTTTCCAGTCTCTCTTTCATCACGCTAAGCGTTGTTGGATAGCCGAATTCACGCAGAAGCGCTGTCACTCTCTCCAGATCATTCAAGCCGCATTTGCGAATTTCCAGTACAGGTGCCATGGTACTACTGTTCATCCTCATTTACCTCCACTTTTAGCATAGACGCTGCCTGCTTGGCTACCGTCCGCGCGATTTCCACATTTTCCGCCGCACTTAACGCTACAGCCATCCGCCGCCCTGGACGGACTTCTGGTTTACCAAACACCCGAACCTGAGTCCTAGGTAGTTCCAAAGCTTCACCAATTCCGGTCACAACAAAAGCTCGTCCTTCTCCTTCAGCCTTCAGCGTAGCTGAGGCACCTGGTGTCAGTAATTGTACTGACTGGACTGGAAAACCAAGAATAGCTCTGACATGCACTGCAAATTGAGATAAATCCTGCGTTGCCATCGTTACCATCCCCGTATCATGAGGTCTAGGGGACACTTCACTAAACAATACGCCTCGATCCGTCAAGAAAAGCTCCACTCCAAAAATACCAAAACCTCCGAGCTGATCGGTAACTGCCTTGGCAATAGACTGAGCTTCATCCAAAAGTTCCGCCTTCATAAAGTGAGGCTGCCATGATTCGACATAATCCCCGTCCTTCTGAATATGCCCAATAGGTGGACAAAATATCGTGCCAGACACGGACCGCACCGTTAAAAGTGTAATCTCGCTTTCAAAGGTAACGAATGCCTCTACGATAACACGAGTCCCTTTAGCTCTCGCTCCATCCAAAGCAGTGTTCCAGCATTCTTCCGCATCCTCCGGTCTTTTGCAAACACTCTGACCTTTACCGGAAGAACTCATAATCGGCTTGATGACACAAGGAGTGCCTAGTTCTGCAACGGCTTGATGCAGTTCTTCCAGACTATCTGCAAAACGATAATCCGCTGTTGGCAATCCAAGTTCTTCAGCAGCAAGTCGGCGAATGCCTTCTCTGTCCATGGTCAGACGAGCCGCTCGTGCGGTCGGAACAACGAAGAAACCTTCCTCTTCAAGCTCTTGAAGAGCATGAGTAGCGATTGCTTCAATCTCCGGAACAATAACATCCGGTTTTTCTGAGCGAATAAGCGTTTTAAGCGCCTCTGCATCCAGCATATCAATAACATGTGAACGATGAGCCACACCCATCGCTGGTGCATCGCTATAACGGTCTACAGCTACGGTCTCTACGCCAAGACGTTGAGCTTCGATTATGACTTCCTTACCCAGTTCCCCGCTGCCCAGTAGCAGCAGCTTGCGGCTTTGAGCTGAAAAAGGAGCTCCCCACATTGTCGATTTCAACCTCTTTCGGCAAATTGACTATCTCGTTTCCATAAATTTCTGAAAACAAAACAGTTTCATTGTATATTTTCAGGCTTCTTTATTTTCATCCATCATACGCCAGATTGCAAGTGTTCTTCGACAATTTCCTACAAATTTCAAAGATTTTTGTCTAATCTATCAACGAAAGATTGTTCCAAGTGAGATAATTGGTGACCTAATTGACCCCAATGATCTGCGGATTCACCCCCTTTAAGGAGATCTAACATCGCTTTCTCTTGCTCCGCTAACCCTTCTTGTAGGCGTTCTGCAGCAACCTTTAATTCTCTGGTTATGCAATCGACATAATGCGCAAGCAATTTTTTCTTCTGCTCTGCAGCCGCAACATTAACAGCTTCTTTCACAAGAGGCTCAGCCGCACCTTTGACTTGCTCCCGGCCAGCGCCTTCAAAGAAATAGCGAGGGGATTTGAAATGTCCCCATAAGGTTGGCCATTCCACGGACTGAAGCTGGCATTCCAGCTCACTAGGAGAAGGCCATGCTGCTTCTTCATTCTCCATCAGATGAAACTCTTGAGTAGAGAAAAACAGCTCAGTAGCAGCCGCTTCAGCCGCTTCATGAACAAGTCTACGCCCGGTACTTTCTAGTCGCAGCGTTGTCGCCCACAGCTCTTGCTCCAATTCACGCTTAGTGGTACGCATCAGCTCTGCACCACACGCAGCGAAGATAGCTTTTAAATTTCCTGCGTCCTCACGTAATAATGAGGGGTGGAAAGATTCCTGAAAATTTCTGGTGAAGGAGAAGCTAATTCGTTGACAGACATGATAGATCAGTTCCTCACCTTCATGAACAAGATCTCTGCTAGGACGTTCTTCGGTCTCCAATAGGGAAAGTCTCTTCATAGCTAGCTGACGACGTTCTTGCATTTCTTTTAATCCTGCTTCACGCTCGTTTGCCGCCATGGAAGCGAGATTCTGCCACTCTTCCGCCCTGCGGCGAACAGATGCGATGCTCTCTGCAGCTGCGTTAAGTGAAAGCTGAGGAAGTTCATCTCCCGCAAAGCTTGATAAGGCTTGCTCAAAATGATGGAAACGGGAAGCCTCATAGCGTTCATAATCATGCTGAGTTTTACCTTCCAGAGCAAGCAAGCTAGAGAGTGCATAAATTCTCGGCGAGCGTAGGCCGCCTGCACGTAAATTTTGAGCAACATGTTCTCGTACCTCTTCCAATTCATCTTCGCCTGAAGCAAGATCAGAAGCGTTGATAATAAAGAACATTTTATCAAGTGCAAAGCTATCTTTAATTCGGCCTAGCTGCGCAAGCAGACCTCGATCTGCTTTTGAAAAGGCGTGGTTGTAATAGGTAACAAAACAAATCGCGTCTGCGTTTTTCATGTAATTAAAGGTTACGCCTGTATGACGAGCATGCAATGAGTCGGCTCCTGGTGTATCCACGAGTACAATTCCGCTTTCGGTCAATGGACAGGCATAATACAAATCAATCCCCTGCACAAAACAGGCTCGGGTCTCCTCCGCTACAAGGCCTCGGTATTCTTCTAAATCAACCGTTCGCACCGTTCCCAGCAAGGGCTCAGCTTCTGCCCAGCCAGCCGCTGCTGCCCTTAGAAATCCAGCATGTGGCAACGCAGAGGGATGAACTCCCCTAGCAGGCAAGCTTGCTAGAACTGTTGTCCATGAGTTTTGCTGTGGTTCTCCTAGTTGCAGCACACTGAAAGAATGGCAGATGTCATCCCAGAAATCTGCCATGGTCTTCATTGTGACAACCGCGCTGGCATGGCGGAAGTCACCTTCCGGCGCCAATATGCGGTTGACCGCAGCCGTGGCGGGATGTGGAGACACGGGCAGCACTTCTTCGCCGAGCAAAGCGTTGGCGAAGGAGGACTTACCCGCGCTGAATGCACCAAACAGCGCGAGGGTAAAGCGGCCGCCGGCGAGATCCTCCGCCCGTGCGGCCAGACTCCGCGCCGCCGATGCCATCGCTGGCTCGCGGCGCAGCAGCTCTGCCGCAGCCGCCAGCGCGTCAGCGGCTGCCGATAGCCGGCGGCGTCCGCCCGCCGGTGAAGCCGTTCCCGCCGCCCAATTTGCGGCGGCGGCACTTCCAGCCGCGACGTTTTGCGGCGGCTGGACCTCCCGCGGTGCGGCGCTTTGCGCAGCCGCTCGCGGGGTTACCCTCACCTCCGGCAGGATGCCGGGGGTGAGGGCCGGCGCGGCGGCAGCAGCGCCGCGAGCTCGTGCGCGCGGGCAGCTGCCGCGCGGTCCAGCGCGGCTAGCGCGTCAACGGCGCGCGCCTGCCGCGCAAGAGCCTGTTCGCGGCGCTGGAGTACGGCACGCTGCTCCTCCATGAGCGGCGGCAGCTTCGCTAACAGCTCATCGCTCACCGCTAACGCGGCACGGCGGAACTGGCTCTTAATATCAGCCGCAAGTGTGCGGCAGAAATTGAGCAGCGTCTCGCCGCTATACCCCGTTCCCGGCTTAACTGCAGCCGCCAGCCACTCCTGGCTCACCGCCGGGAATCCTTGCTTCAGAGTCGTCTCCGCCTCCTCCTCCCACAGCCCGAGATTCTCCGCCCAATCACGTACCAGCTGAATCAAATGCCATTCCAGCTGAGCGGAAACCTCTCGGGTCAACAGTCCTTGCCAGACTGCCAATCGTTTACTTTGTTCCTTCTCCCGCCGTGCAGCCGTAGAGAATAACCCTAATCGAAACGTAGGGCTAGCACTTTCCATATAACTTCCCGACGCCTCTCTTACATCTGCAGGCATTAGATTAGCATTATTAAGTAAGGTGTCTAGGCCAGTTCGCAAACTCGCTCGTGACTGCTGAGGCAACGCCTCAAGTCGTTCCTTCTCTTCTTCGAGTGACTTCAGTTCATTCGTCACTGTCTCTGCATTCGTACCTTCTAGTTCTTCAAGGAGAGCTGCTCTTTCCTCCTGCTGATCTTCACGGAATGCAGTTAGAGAAGAATCCGCTGTATGATGAATAGAACGAGACAAGCTATATTGAAGGAGCTGTTCCTTTTGTTCCAACAGTTCGGTTATAAGGCTGAGTAGATGATCCCAATGATTAAGAGGATGCTCTTTCTTTTTGAGAGAGGTGAATAGAATTCCCGCACAATGAATCCCCCATTGTTCAAAAGCATTTTCAAGTTGACGTTTATATTCCTCAATGGAAATCTCTTGTTCCCTGTGCTTGTCGATCTGATTAACAATCAGATACAAAGGTTTACCCCAGTCACTAAGATTTTTAGCAAAGGCCAAATTATTCTCTGACTGTACATGGTTATAATCCATTACATAAAATACGACATCAGCTAAATGCAGCGCAGAGCGGGTGGCCGCCTGATGACCATCATCCGTCGAATCTACACCAGGTGTATCCAATAGTACGCCATCCTTGCCTAGCAGTGGTATCTCATTCCACACTTCAATTGCGGAATATTCACCACCATTTCGACAGTATTCTTGTAATTTTTCTGGAGTTGTCTCTATAGGAGCAGGATCATGTTTACTTCCTTCAACTCTAGGATAAATAAGCACTCGTGGAACTCCACTGCGAATAGAGACAATATTCGCACTAGTCGGCACAGGTCCAGAAGGCAGCACTGAACTGCCGCAAAGAAGATTGATCATACTGGATTTCCCTGCCGAAAAATGTCCGCAAAAAGCAAGGGTCAGCTCATTCCCACCCTCTTTATGTTGTAAATCTTCATATATACGTTCAGAGCCTTCATCACCCCAGCGATGCATTAATCCACGCAACTGGAAAAGCAGCGATGCCGTTTCACTTAATGTCTCTTTCTCGATTCTAACCTGTTCCGCTCTCACTGACTCTCCACCTCCACTGTTACCATCTAATCATGCTTTGAATATAACCCATTCAATAATACGAAATCAGACTCATTTTTAAAATATAAGAAAGTAAAAGTTTCACATTATCCTTATATTTCTCGCTTAAACGCTTACCGTCCTTATAAGGACGCCGAAGACGTTTATGCTTATTCAATGTTTATACAGGTGTAATTTCTGTGATGTCACGCAGAACCTTTTTTATAAATAATAATTACAGTTTATCACCAGTTTGACACAAATTAAATACACACTACTTACAAAATAACCTATCATCTCTTACGAAATGAGGTTATTCAAACATCTTTCTGCTTTTTCGCTAGAAAAGTAAGAAGCAAAAAAGGAGCCAACCCTAGGGCCGACTCCTTTTATCACTTCTAAATTTATGCAGTTTCCGAAACAGGCAACAGAATTTCGAATACTTTTCCGTGTTGCAGAATAGTCAAACCACGAGATTTATCTCTCATTACAACAACCTCAGGTTTCACTGACATACGCTCAAAATAGTGTTCAGGAACGTCACCGGAATGACTGATCGTGATACCTTCTACTTCTTGCTCTTCGTTCTCTTCGAGTGGGCTTTCCACTACGCGATCAAAAATATCCGAGAACACTTCAAAATTATCTGTGTATACAGAAATGCATTTCATCTCTATCCCATCCTCTTCTTCAACTCTAACTTTTTGGCGTATGATCTTTAGCTTTCCTGACAACAGCTGTTTTCATACGTTTTTTGCCCTCTCGACATACATCAAGGAGCGGGCAAACTTGACATTTTGGGTTCTGTGCCTTGCAGTGATATCGTCCGAAAAAGATAAGCCGGTGATGAGTGATCGTCCATTCGTCACGTGGCACAGCCTTCATCAGCTTCTTTTCCACTTCCAGCACAGAATCTTTCCAGCCTGCTAATGCAAGTCGTTTAGCAACCCTCTCCACATGCGTGTCCACTGCAATGGCAGGAACTCCAAAAGCATTGGATACTACTACATTTGCAGTTTTACGACCTACACCGGGTAAAGTTACAAGCAAGTCATGAGCCTCAGGCACCTCGCCACCATACTGTTCTATGAGTATAGAGCATAGGCTTTGGATATGCTTAGCTTTGTTACGATATAGGCCGATGCGCCGGATATCCCCCTCCAATTCCTCCAGCGGTACAGAAATATAATCGATGGGGGCTTTGTACTTTTGGAACAGGTCCACGGTCACTTTGTTCACCGTTGCATCCGTACATTGGGCTGATAACAGTACCGCTATCGTTAATTCAAAAGCGTTACTGTGATTTAGCTCGCAATGAGCATCAGGGAACAAGTCTCCAATCGTATCCAAAATGTGGCGGACCTCTGCAACTTTCATAGCGTCCCCTCCACGGAGCGATTACGCTCATTAAAACTCACATGAGCGTGTCATCTCTAATGTAAAGAAATATAAGCAAAGTCTGTATTATAACGTATGGTTTCATACATTTCAAGAAAATACAACTCTTATACTTTCTTATATTTCAAAAAAAACGTCTTGACGCAGGCAAAGCTCCTGTGTCAAGACGGTGATTCACTCAGAAATCCACCATTGCTACTATTGTTTCACAATTTCAACCACGATATCATTATTGAAATACATTATAATATTATCATTTTCTTTCAGAGATTGCACGGACAATGTCGTATCTCCTTGATGAATATATACATTTGAAGCAAGAGTGAACTGATACTTATCGTTCAGATTAGCTCTCTTAGTCACCAATGAGTTCGTCGTACTGTCATAGCGAGAGAATGAACGAGTTAACTGTGGTAACACACGAATGACTGTCGCTCCATCCGTGTCTTTACGAATCTCCACTCTGTCCGCTGTTGTTAAGTTACTAAGAGCAGTTGTTGTGGCGCCATCACGTATGATTCTAACCCCACCGCTTACAGTAAAGTTTTGTGCTGCTCCAGCATACTCCTTCACAATTAAGCTATTCGTTGCAGCTCCTACTGAACTAATCTGACCCGTAGTAAGCTTAACTGCCTGAATAGCGAGCGGTGTGCTTCCATCAAAAGTCACATTCAGATAATCTCCCGATTTCAAAGCGGTTAGCTTAATGCTCTCACCGGCTTCATTTGTTATTGGGAGCGCTGCAGTATTAATCTCACTGGTCCCCCCATTCCATTTAATACTTATACGGTTGGTTCCAGAATTAACGGTTGCTGCTTCAACCTGAAGAACGGTCTTTACTTTCAATACTGCAATTAGATCCTGACTAGTTGTCAGTGAGGCTGTCACATTACTACCAACAGGAACATCACTTAAGGTTGGATTAGTCTTCCCAAAAATATCAACCAATTGTGGATAAGGCATTGTTATAGTTTGCCCACTGTCCTTAAGCTTCAATACAATTGTTTTAAAAGAAGAATTAACAGCAGACAGGGTTCCTTCGTACTTTGTGACAATTTCCAAAGACAGAGCCCGTTGACCTATTGCCGTTAAATTCACTTTACGGTTCTCAACAAGTTTCGTACCGACATTACTTAAGTTAGGAAGTACGCCTTCGATCAACAATTTTGTTTTTTCATCCAACTGAACGACATGTGCCTTTTTTTCAGTATCCATAACTGTCAACAGCTGTGTTTTAGTATTATAGTCAATAACCGTCGCTCCACTATACTGCTCAATTTGACGGCTTAACACTTCAATCTTTATGACTTGATCACTGCTGTTCAGCGTAAGCTGAATTTTGTCCCCACCTACTGTATCAGCTATAAGATCATCAGCCACAGCGCTATTCATATTCGGAATAACAATCACCGGCTTCGTGCCTAACAGTTTAACTTCACGTGTTCCGTCCGTTTTTTTATACACAACTGTTGAATTACTCAGTTCGGTAAGTACACCTTGAACTGTCCGTTCAACACCTTCTGTCACTTCTACAGTACGTATCACATTTTCCTTAATCGTATATTTAACAGCAGCACCTGTCTTTAAATCTGCTGGCTGCAGCACTGATGATTGCGAGCTGAATAATGAAGTTCCATCTTCCCATTTAAAGGTTTCCACCGTACCAGCAGCATTTTTAAACGTAATGCTTTTCCCAGGAAGATCTATACTTTGAACGGTACCTGTTGTCGTTTTGTTAACAACGCCTGAAGTCACTTGAACCTTGACCACTTTATGTGAACCACTATAAGTTTCACGCTGTAACGTAACTATGCTGTCTGCTACCAGCGAAGCAGGTTCAATTGAAGTCCCATTCGCATCTTCAAAGGTAGTCGCTTCATCGTAGTAATATTCAGTGAACCCAGTAGCTGATTTCAGCCATAGCTTATTACCAGGTGCTACCATTGCGAAGCTTCCGGAAAGGCTCTCCACTTGTTGTGTAGGGTCAGTCACTTCAACATAGGCTGCATTATATGTCGCTCCAATTACAGTAACCTTTGTGTAAGGTTGGACATCACTTAGATTTATTCTACTTTCAGAAGCGCTTGTGTAATAAGCGGTGCTTGCTCCCAGGGTATATGTAGAAGTCTTTCCGTTGTTATAGACGGAGAGTTTCCCACCTGCTAATTGACTGATTGTTCCTGATACCGTGTTGTCATATTCAACCGTATTGTGAGCTTCTGCGCGGCTGAAAAAGGTCGCCAATTGAGCACGGGTCACAGCCCCTTGTGGATCAAAGCGATTACCGTCAAGACCATTGGCTAGTTTCAGATCAACAGCAACGTTGATGTACCCTCTTTTGTTTGCAGACACTTTAGCATCATCCGCAAAGCCTGTCGGCGCACTAGCTGCTACGGCTGCATCTGCACTTTTTCCTAGTGCACGAATTAAGAGTTCAGCAATCCATTCGCGGGAGGCTTTACGCTCTCCCCAAGAAGTCTTCAGATTATCTGGAGCCATTTCAGTAGCCTTATCAAGTAGACCTTGTTGAAAGGCCAACACTACATAATCCTTGTAATAATTCGTAACCTTAAAATCATTAGGTAAGGCAACCGTTGAAGAAGTATCCACTTTATCCTGCAACTTCATAAACCGTAATGCCATAAGCACGGCTTCCTGCTGAGTTACAGAATCTCCCGGGCGGAATAAACCATTATTTCCAACCACAATTCCTTGTGATGCTAATTTATAAATATGCTTTTCAGCCCAAAAGCCTGCCTTCACATCGCTAAAAATGCCTACAGATTGTGTAGTAGTTGTTGCTGCTGTAGCGGCTGTATCTGCAAACACTGCGCTTGCGCCACTAAAAATCATGGTTCCAGCCATAACAGCCGATACTGCTTTCGTAGAATAAGCCTTCAATGGACGTTTTGACCTTTTTTGCGCGGACAATAGATTATTCCCCTCTCTATGACTCAAATAAATAGTATAGTTTAAAGTTCGTCAGTTAGATGCTTTTATCCTTTGTTGTAATAACAATTAGATATTATCTCTAGTCATAGGATGCATTAGGTCAACATGACCCATCAAGCTTTCAACCTTTTCACCATCCACCAAAACTTCGATGCTTTTTACTTCTTCAAATTGAAAATAGGTTTTGGCAAGTGATGAAATCGCTAAGGACTCCCCACCAGCACCCAGCTGTGCTTCATCAGGTTTATGAAGATCCATCACAATTTGACCATCAACAAACTTTAACGATTTCAGTTCAATTTTGCCCCATAATGATACAAGGTCAGTATTCTCGTTGCTTTGCAATGCTTTGAACGTCTCTGTATATTTCTGGGCATCGTCAGAGAAGCTAATGCTAGTCTTAGCAGGAATCAGATCCATAACTTGTGAATCCGTATAATATGCATCGATACTCTGGCTCTGTTTTTGCTTCTCATCTGCTACTGGCTTTGCAGTTGCCTGAGTTTCTGTGTTGCTATTATCTGCTGTCGGTTGCGGAGTGCTAGTCACTTCATTTCCTGGTTCATCGCTTGGAGCCGGTGTACTTTCCCCCGCACCACTTACAACATTTGAAGTATCTTGCTCCACACCATTTGCTGGAGCCGCAGTAGGCTTGTCTCCACAGCCAGCAATCACTAGCAGAAGCAGTGTAGCGATCCCAATTGTACTCCATTTTTGTTTCATCATTAATAAACGCCTCCTCTAGATGAATACGGGCAGACAGGTACCGCAAAACCACTTCTTGCCTTTTAAAATAAAAGCAGAAAGCTGACTTTGCGGCGCTCGTCTGCCACTGGTCTGTTATTTTATACCCAAATATTCCTTAATCCCACTCACTATTGAAGCCGCAACTTTGTTTTGAAGTGCATC
This sequence comes from Paenibacillus sp. FSL R5-0914, assembly GCF_038004525.1. Lineage (NCBI taxonomy): Bacteria > Bacillati > Bacillota > Bacilli > Caryophanales > Paenibacillaceae > Paenibacillus > Paenibacillus sp. FSL R5-0914. The sequence continues at coordinate 3,096,975 of NZ_JBBORH010000001.1, read as the reverse complement.
TGTAAAGAGCAATGCTTCATCTTTTTTGTTGCTAAGGTATCCCACTTCAAGTAATACTGCAGGCATTTTCGTTTCACGGATAACATGGAAATTCCCATAACGTACACCGCGATCGCTAAGCCCTGTAGCTTGAACAAGATATTTATGCATCACGTTCGCCAATGCTTTACTGGCTTCCCGTTGATAATACGTTTCTGTTCCACTAGCTGATGAGGAACCTGAGCTATTGGCGTGTACAGATATGAAGATATCAGCTTTTAAATTATTCGCCATAGCTGCTCTTTCTTTAAGCTCCAAGAAAGTATCATTACTTCGTGTTAACACGACGTCAATATTACTTTCTTTTTTCAGCAATTCAGCTGTCTTAAGTACGATGGCCAAATTAAAATTCTTCTCGTATTTACCTGTAACACCCACTGCTCCAGAATCTTTAGCCCCATGCCCTGCATCTAATACTACTAGCTTTCTGCCATTATTTCCTGGTTGTGTAGTAGTATCATCAGTGCTTTCCGCATTTAGATCGATTACAACCAGCTTAGAATCGTCTCCAGTTACGCTAACGTTGTAATTCTTAGCATAGTTCAAATCGATTACAAAACGTACTGTATAAGGATTCGTGCTATAAAGGGAGTAACGTACTCCTGATACATCGGGATAATCTTTCACTTCCAAGCTACCGTTTAGGTCAGGATCAAGGATCTGTCCTGTGCCAAATAGGTCTGAGAAGGTGGCATTAGGTAAATCAACAACTAACCGATCCGGCCCAGTCATCACTGTCACTTTCGGTACTGAATTACCCTCCATGGCAATGCTCAAACGATTTTCGCTAAAGCTCACACCATTTACCATCGTTAAATTCTTAGAAGGATCTACCGGCGGTACAACCTCAGATCCACCATTTTCAGTATTTCCACCTGAACTGCCGTTATCATTTGAGGATCCTGGGGTAATAAGATACACACTCTTCTTCACGTTGTCCCACGAGACATTTAATCCAAACTGTTCACTAATGAACCGAATCGGTACAAGTGTCGTATTACTACGAAGGATAGGTGCTGTGGTAAGTGTTACTGTCTTGTCATCAACTGAGGCTATCTTTTGATTCACAACCAATTTGATGACCTTTCCTTGCTGTTCAATCGTTACCGTCTTGCTCTTCTGATCCCAACCCACGTTATATCCAAGGCTTTCAGAGATCAACCTTAACGGCACCATGATTGTATCATTCACATTCTCAACCGGGACATTTTGCCCTGCGGTCAGCTCCTTGCCGTCCAGAAAAATCTTGCTATTCCCGGCAGCAGCATGTCCGTTCTCAGGCAAAACAAATACTAAGAGCAACAAAAACAACATCAAACTGAATTTCTTCATTCTTCACCTCTAAATCTAGTATTCGCCTGTGAATGGCGATCGTGATGGCCTGTCTACGTCAACCTCAGACCTCTATTAGACGCTAATAATCTATAAAGGTTGCGAATATATTCCATAAAAATTGAGAAATCTCACCAACATTAAGCATTAAAGTCCTAGATATTCCTTAATACCGGCTACAATTTCTCTCGCTAATTTGTCTTGAAGCTGCTCACTATACATCCCTGATTCATTTCCTGAATTAGTAAGATACCCCACTTCTAGAAGTACTGCCGGCATACTGGTTTCTCTTGTAACATGCAGACTTTTCGTTCTTACTCCGTTGTCCTTGAATCCAGTACCTGCTATCAGATGTTTGTGCATGACCTGAGCAAGCGGCAGACTCCCACTACGCGAATAGTACGTTTCACTGCCATTTATTTTGTCTCTATTCGGATAACCCAGCTCTAGTGAATTCCCATGCACTGAAATAAATAGATTAGCCTTTGCTGCTTCTGCGATATTTACTCGATCCTGAAGACCCAACGTAATATCTTCAGTCCTAGTAAATACGACGTCAACCAAAGCTTCCTGCATAAGTAGTGTTTGCACTTTACGGATAACTGACAGATTGAAGTCTTTTTCCAGCTTACCCGTGAGACTGACTGCTCCTGATTGTGTCCCTCCATGGCCCGCGTCGAGAACTACAACTGGCTTTCCTGTCATTCCACTACCACCTGAGGTATTCCCTTCACTCCCTGTAACATTCAAATCTAGTGTCACCAGTCCAGTACTTTCATCCGTACTTAATTGATAAGGCTGGCTCCCGACCGTTTGAATCACGAACCTAACAGTAGAAGGACTTACACTGAACAACGCATACCGGATCTCAGAAACTAGAGGGTAACCAGTAACATCCAGCTTCCCTTGCGGACTTCCGTTTGTGGTAATACTCGGTAGACCTCCTACGAAATCTGGAGCAAAAGCTGTACCGGGAAAATCTACGACGATTCGATCTGGACTGCTCATTTTTGTGATGCTAGGTTTAGGAGCCCCAGAAACAGCGATGATTAATCGATTCTCAGTGAAGGCTACCCCATTTACAAGCGGACCTGCTGCATTCACACCAGTGCTTCCTGGTACTGAGGATGATTGTGGTGTCGGTGAGGGCAAAACACTTCCAGCGCTTGTGCCATTATCCACGCCGGGTGTAGTCATCTGAGTTGGAGAAGGAGTACTTGTTGCTGTTGGACTAGTAACGGTTCCCTCAGGTGTAGCCACCGAAGCTTGTCCACCCGTCAAATAGACCGTTTTATCGCTATTATCCCAGCCAACCTTTAGACCGAACTGCTCACTTACGAAGCGAATCGGAACGAGAACTGTACCACCGCTTTGCTTGGGTGCTGCATTTAAATCAAACGTTACTCCATCCGCATCAGCTGTTTTTTTTCCTACAGCCAGCTCAATGCTTTTTCCATCTTGGTGAACCGTTACTTTGCGGGCCTGCTGCTCCCACAATACCTCAAATCCAAGATTCTCCACTACCACTCTGACGGGAATCATAACGCTACCATTGACGTTCTCAAGTTTAATTCCTTTTGGTAAAGCAAGCTCTTGATTGTCCATAATAATTCTGCCTGAGCTGCTACCAGCTGCGGCAGCTTCACGTCCAGTGAATGATAGTAATAATAATGGCAGCAACAATAGTAGCAACGTTCGATACCCAACTCTTTTCATTTCCCCGCTCCTTCTGCAAGTAATAGATCTAGATAAGTACTAAGACGACAGAAATCACCAAATGTTTCCTTTATCACCAATCAATATTTCGATTATAGCAAAAAAACTTCTATTTCCGACACCCGGAAATAGAAGTTTTGCGTAATTTTTGTAAAAGTTAAGAACGAAACCAGTTATATCCTATTATTAAGAGAATAACTTAGCCGCATGACGCTCTTCATACGCAGCAATTTCATCTGCATGCTGAAGGGTTAATCCGATATCATCCAGACCTTGCAGCAAGAACTGACGACGGTGCTCATCCAGATCAAAGCTGATGCTCAGTCCAAATTCATCGTGAAGTGTATTGCTCTCAAGATCCACGGTCAATTGGTAGCCATCATGCTCGGCTGTCCGATTAAACAGCTCATCCACTTGCTCTTCCGAAAGCTTGATCGGCAAAATGCCATTCTTAAAGCAGTTGTTGTAGAAGATATCTGCATAAGAAGGTGCAATGACAACTCTGAACCCATAATCCATAATCGCCCAAGGTGCATGTTCCCGTGAGGAACCACAGCCAAAGTTAGCACGTGAGATCAAGACAGAAGCACCTTTATAGCGTGGCTTATTCATTTCAAAGGCAGCGTTATCGTTACCAGCTTCATCAAAACGCCATTCGTAGAACAAAAATTGTCCAAATCCCGTCCGTTCAATCCGTTTCAAGAACTGCTTTGGGATAATAGCATCCGTATCTACATTCACCCGATCTACTGGTGCAACAATTCCTGTTAATTTTTTAAAAGCATCCATAGTTTTATCCTCCCGTGTTCTCTCTAGTTCTATGAGCTGACAGCTTCCGTCTTATAATTCCAATCACGTACATCAGTGAAACGGCCTTTTATCGCAGCTGCAGCAGCCATTGCTGGGGATACCAGATGCGTGCGTCCACCGCGACCTTGACGTCCTTCAAAGTTACGGTTCGAGGTAGATGCACAGCGTTGCCCAGGTTGCAGTACATCAGGGTTCATCGCAAGGCACATGCTGCATCCCGCTTCGCGCCATTCAAAGCCCGCGTCAGTAAAGACTTTATCAAGCCCTTCCTTCTCAGCCTGCATTTTAACACGACCAGATCCAGGAACAACAATGGCAGTAACCTTGTCAGAGACTTTATGGCCTTTTGCTACCACGGCTGCCGCTCTCAAATCTTCGATCCGTCCGTTAGTACAAGAACCGATAAATACATAATCAATTGGAATTTCAGAAATAGGAGTTCCAGGAGTCAAATCCATATATTCAAGCGCTTTTTCAGCAGCTTTGCGTTCATTTTCAGTGGTAAAGTCAGCCGGATTTGGCACGCTAGAGTTGATATCTGTACCCATGCCCGGGCTAGTACCCCAAGTCACTTGTGGAATCAATGTCTCCACATCGAATTCAACCACCGTATCATACTGAGCACCTTCGTCACTAACAAGACTCTTCCATCCTTCAACAGCAGCGTCATATGCTTCGCCTTGCGGCACATATTGACGTCCACGCAGATAGTTAAAAGTAGTTTCGTCAGGAGCGATCAAACCTGCTCTTGCTCCACCTTCGATCGACATGTTGCAGACGGTCATACGTTCTTCCATCGACAGCTCACGAATAGCTTCACCTGTGTATTCAATTACATAACCTGTTGCAAAATCAGTACCATACTTAGCAATAACACCAAGGATCATATCCTTTGCTGTTACACCAGGATTGCGTTTACCTGTGAAACGAACTTCCATAGTCTTAGCTTTGGATTGCTGCAAACATTGGGTAGCCATTACATGTTCAACTTCACTAGTACCGATACCAAAAGCCAGCGCACCAAATGCTCCATGTGTGGAGGTATGGCTGTCACCGCAAACGATAGTTTTACCAGGGTGCGTCAAGCCGATCTCAGGTCCCATTACGTGTACAACGCCTTGATCGATATCATTCAGGTCGAACAATCTAACACCAAAATCAGCACAGTTTTTAGAAAGTGTATCAATTTGCTGCTTGGAAATTGGATCTTTAATATTAAAACGATCCTTGGTAGGAACGTTGTGATCCATTGTAGCGAAAGTCAGCTCAGGACGGCGAACCTTGCGGTTACTGAGGCGAAGTCCTTCGAAAGCTTGTGGAGAAGTTACTTCATGAACCAAATGCAGATCGATATAAATAATGCTAGGTTTACCTTCCTCTTGATGAATAACATGATTATCCCAAATCTTTTCAAACATTGTCTTGTTGCTCATAATTTCACCTCATTAATAGAATCGTTCATTGGAAGAGAGCGTGGAGTCTCTCTTGAATGATCTAAATATAACATCACCATCTTTATAATTCCAAGATATGATATCTATAGAAGTGATAGGTTTAACCTATAAATTGAAGATGATTTTTTTGCTGAGACCCTAGTCAGCCCACTCCTTAGACGAATGCCCTTCATACTATATCGGGTCCTGGTTGTTGAAATGCAGTGCATTTGTTAGCGCAGAAGGAGTTGGAACAATTGAGGTCAGGAACGGGACTTACCGGGCGAGTTATTTTCAAAGGTGATCAAGGGTATGAAACGGCACGTAAGAATTGGGATCCGCATACTGACAAATTCCCGAAAGTGTTTGTTTTCGCACAAAAAACACAAGATGTTGCGAACGCCATAAAATGGGCTAACGAGAATAAAGTCCCCATCCGCGCAAGAAGCGGTAGACATTCTCTGGAGGTTAATCTTTCACAGGTCACCGGAGGAATTGTCATCGATGTAAGTGAAATGAAGAAAATCAAACTAAATAAAAAATCAAAAACTGTTGTTGTGGGTACCGGAAATACAGTGGGGAGAATTGCACACACGCTTGCTGGGCAAGGATATATGGCTCCATTCGGTGATAGCCCTACGGTTGGAATCGGAGGCATCACCCTAGGCGGGGGTATCGGACCGCTCCAGCGAACCGTGGGCCTTGTTAGTGATAATCTAATCGAACTCGAAATGGTTGATGCTAAAGGGAAAATTATTCGTGCCAATAAGAATAGTAACTCTGATCTCCTCTGGGCTTCCCGCGGAGGTGGCGGGGGGAATTTCGGAGTTTACACCAGTTACAAATTCAAAGTACGTCCTGCTCCAGCTTCGGCTACCGTTTTTCGTATCACCTGGCCTTGGGATCAGTTCGAGAAGGTATTCAAAGCTTGGCAACTCTGGGCTCCTTGCGTTAATACCAAACTGGGCAGTGAATTATCCATTGGTCCGAAAAAAGGCGGTAATGTCACTATGACAGGGCTGTTCCTCGGATCAAAGGCAGAGGCTTCCCGCCTCTTAAAGCCCGTTACGAGCGTTGGAACGCCTACGAATCAAATCATCCGCTCTTTGCCCTATACAAAAGTAGTGAGTTTTATGTTAGCGCCTGATCCAGTGCTAACTCAAAGAGTCAGCAACCAGTTCTCCAGCGGTTTCGTAAGAAAATCCTTCCCGGACAAGGCAATTAAGTCCATGCGTGAATTCTTAGAGAAAGTGGAGGGAGAATTCGCAGGTTTCTTTTTCCTCAACTGGGGTGGAGCTGTGAGCCGTAAGTCACCCAAATCTACAGCCTTTTACTGGCGTAAAGCGAAATTCTATGTTGAGTGGAATAGCTCATGGATCAAGAAATCGGAAGCTGCCAGAAATATATTCGTAGTACGAAATACACGCCGGAAGCTGCAGCCATTTATCGTGGGGAGCTACATCAACGTTCCAGACCAGGGAATTAAAAATTCCGGACCAGTATATTATGGAGCGAACTATCCTAGATTACGGAGAGTCAAAGCTAAATATGACCCGGGAAATATATTTAACAACCCTCAAAGCATCTCTCCAGCCCGCAAAGTATAGTAAGACTAATAGCGTAGCATCGAAATTAGACCGGCAAACATAAAGGACTCCAGCGAATACTGGTAATCCACCCCTTCCTATTTGCCGGTCAGTGCGTTCGTGCACGAACTTACATGTGAACCTATATAAAACTTCAGTTTCATAGTTTATACTTATAAGTAAAAACAATCTCCCAAAGGAGTTTATACATGGAACTGAGACAACTACAATATGTACTGCAAATCGCAGCCGAAAAAAACTTCTCCCGTGCAGCGGACAAGCTGCACATTGCCCAACCATCACTCAGTCAGCAGCTTTCCAAGCTGGAAAAAGAGCTCGGTGTAATGCTGTTCCAGCGAAATACCAGCTCTGTTGAACTGACCTATGCTGGATCTAAATTCGTAGAGCAAGCTCAAATCATCATTGATGGCGTAGAACTGCTGCGACAAGAAATGTCTGATATTTCTGAACTGCGTACCGGGCGCGTCGTTGTAGGCAGTATGCCGATCACTGGTGCACATTTACTGCCGCATGTGCTTCCGGTTTTTAAACAAAATTACCCGGAAGTAGAAATCACTCTGCTCGAAGACTCCTCCATGAACCTAGAGAAGCTCACTGCGAGTGGTCAGACTGATTTAAGCCTGCTCTCATTGCCGCTCGAAATTCCGGCTCTTGCTTACGAAGAACTGGGTGAGGAAAGGATCGATCTTGCAGTCCCACCCGAACACCCGCTAGCTAAACGTAGCTTAGATGGAACTAAGACCTCTTTGGAAGAACTAAAGGACGAGCCATTTATCGTACTTAAAGAAGGCCAAGGCTTCCGTAAAATGACTATGGATCTGTGCCGAAACGCTGGCTTCGAACCAAAAATTGTTTTTGAGAGCAATAACATGGAAACAGTTCAGTCACTGGTCGCCACTGGAATGGGTGTAACTCTTGTGCCTCATTTTATTGCCCGTGCACCGCGGAGTGAATTCGTCCCTGTCTACTTACCGCTCACTGATCCTGCCCCTAGCCGAACACTTGTCGTAGCCTATCGACGCGGACGTTATTTATCTAAAGCCGCTAAGGCTTTTGTAGAAACATTTAAATCTACGGTATCTGAATTAACCGAAGAATAGTCCCTTGGAAGGCTGCTCAGATCATCTGACACCGAGCCGCACTTTCATTAACTGGCCGCTTTTTCGTTTAGATCTTGATTCTGCGCCTGCTCAGGATTGTTGTCTTTAGTCAATTTAATCCACCTCTTGGTAACAGATTATAAGTATCCAACCCCCTTACTTAGAGGTTAAACTGAATAATCAAAGCTTTCTAATGCGAGAAATAGTTCCTTCGTTTTTCCTTTGCAAAGCAACCATCTCCATGGTATTCTATTGAAAATAAGTGAAACGTGCAGACGGGACCAGTAAGAATGAGTCTAACCGCGCCTAGAGAGTAAATTCCGACAGGCTGAAAGAATTTACCGCGGTTTTCGTTCCGAATCCTACCCCCGAGCGGCCTGTGCTAAGCAGGACGGATCCTCCCGTTACGAGAATGAAGTCGGATGATCCCTCATCAATGAAGGTGGTACCGCGGAAGTTTACAAGCTTTCGTCCTTTGCTAAGTCTAAGGATGGGGGCTTTTTGTCATTTTCAGGATCTATAAATTATTGAGGAAGTGAACAGAATGACCACACGAATCGTAGTCAAAATAGGCAGCAGCTCGCTGACTGGAATGGAAGGTGGATTGAATCGCGAAGCCGTCTCTTTTTTTGCTTCAGAGATTGCCGAATTGAAAAGAAATGGCTGCGAGGTGTTATTGGTAACCTCAGGTGCTGTAGCCGCAGGCTTTCGCAGTATCGGTTATCCCACACGTCCGAAACTGCTACATGAGAAGCAGGCAGCGGCAGCTGTAGGCCAAGTGCTGCTCATGCAGGCATATCAGGAGGCTTTTGCCGAGCATGGAATAACGACTGCACAAATCCTGCTAACCCGTACCGACTTTTGTAGTCGCAGAGCTATGAACAACGCTATGATGACGGTAGAAGAGCTGCTTCGCCAAGGAGCGGTACCCGTATTTAACGAGAATGACACCGTCTCCGTTGATGAGTTGAAATTCGGTGATAACGATACTTTGTCCGCGCTCGTAGCTAACTTGCTGAAAGCCACCAGATTGCTCGTCTTAACCGACATGGATGGCTTATATAGTGGAGATCCTCGGAAACATCCCGATGCTATTCGTTATCAGTTCGTTGATGATATTACGCCGGAGATTTATGCTATTGCTGGTGGAGCTGGCTCTAGTGTGGGGACAGGTGGCATGCGTTCAAAAATCGATGCTGCCAAGATCGCTACACGAGGCGGTGTGCCCGTCTTTGTTGGGAGAGCTACCGAGCCCGGAGATTTACAACTCGCAGCGTCAGGCACGGGCCGAGGTACTTATTTTGCAACTAAGTTATCTTCTTTACCTGTTAAAAAGCAATGGCTTGGCTTTATGTCCACCCCACTCGGCTCCCTGTACGTTGACGAAGGCGCCGTTGAAGCGCTGCTTCATGGCGGTCATAGTCTTCTGCCTGTCGGCGTCAAGCAGATCGAAGGCAACTTTCACGCTGGTGATGTTGTAGAAGTCCTTGGACCAGACTCCAAATTGCTGGGACGCGGGATTGTGAATTACGATGACGCTCAGCTGCGCAGTATTCAAGGCTTACCCAGCCGTCAGATTGTACCGAAGCTGGGAGAAGTACACCGGCTGGAGGTCATTCACCGTGACGAATGGATTACATTGAGGTAAGAAATCTTATCCATACAAATTTAAGGAGGAATCGTCATGAGTGAAGTTGTCGATAAAGCAAAATTAGCCAAAGAAACAACCGGAGTATTAGCAAGTCTAACTACCGGCCAAAAAAATGAAGCTCTCTTAGTTATGGCTGATGCACTGCGCCGTGAAGCTCCAGCTATCATTGCTGCCAACCGGGAAGATCTGGAACGCGGACGCTTAAGTGGTACTCCCGAGTCCATGCTTGATCGACTAGCGTTAGATGTAGGCCGAATTAACAGTATCGCAGAAGGACTTCAACAAATCGCTGTATTACCTGATCCAATTGGTGACACGCTAGAAACTATTGAACGTCCAAATGGTCTCAACATCCAGAAACTCCGTGTTCCACTCGGTGTCATCGGCATCATCTATGAAGCACGTCCAAACGTAACTGTTGATGCCGCTGGTCTGTGTCTAAAGACTGGTAACGCTGTTGTGTTGCGTGGTGGCTCCTCCGCCCTGTCCTCCAACCGACAAATTGTCGAGGTTCTTCACAACGCTCTAGCAAATACTTCAATGCCGAAAAATGCGCTACAGTTGATCGAAGATCCCAACCGTTCCTCCGTTGATGAAATGCTTAAGCTCAACGGACTACTTGACGTGATTATCCCTCGCGGAGGAAGTTCTCTGATTCAAAATGTTGTGCTTAACGCAACCGTGCCCGTCATTGAAACGGGTGCAGGCATCTGCCATACTTATCTCGACGCAAGCGCTTTGCCAGAAATGGCTCAGAACATTAGTCTGAATGCCAAAGCACAGCGCCCTTCAGTTTGCAATTCCATGGAGACGCTACTCGTTCATAAGGATTACGCAAACGAGTATCTGCTTTCTTTGGCCGAAGTTTTCCGTGATGTTAACGTTGAATTACGTGGCTGCCAGGAAACATTATCCTTTGTCCCATGGGCATTACCTGCAACATTAGAGGACTATGCTACTGAATATAATGATTATATCTTGAATATCAAAATCGTCAGCGATTTAGACGAAGCTATGCAGCATATCGCCCATTATGGCACGAAGCACTCGGAATGTATCGTAACTGAAGATCCGGATAACGCTTCACGCTTCTTACAGGAGGTTGATGCTGCAGCTGTTTACCACAATGCTTCAACCCGCTTCACAGACGGCTTTGAATTTGGATTTGGTGCAGAGATCGGCATTAGTACACAGAAACTCCATGCCCGTGGACCGATGGGTCTGCCTGCTCTTACTTCAACCAAATATAAGATTTACGGAACAGGTCAAATTCGGGGTTAGTGTCCATGCATCCGTTTTTAATTACACCACTTTTAGGAGGATTTTGAGCCATGTGTCAGCAACCTTCCATTCCACTTATGAATCATAATATTGTATTTTATGGCGCAGGCTCTATGGCAGAAGCCATCGTTCGCGGGATGATTAGCCGTAGTATCGTAAAATCCGATAATGTTATTATGCTTAACCGTAGCAGTAGTGAACGTCTGGCAGAACTAAGAAGTCGTTACGGTGTAATCGGTACAAATGATCCTGAACAAAAAACAGATTACCTACGGAACTCACCAGTAATCGTGTTGGCTATGAAACCAAAAGACGCTGCAGAAGCACTTCGGGGACTCAGCCCACTTCTCTCACCTGATCAGATCATAGTCTCTGTAATTGCTGGGCTGTCCATTCGAACGATGCAAGGTCTGCTTGGCAAAGAGCAACCCATCGTCCGTACTATGCCGAATACTTCTAGTTCCATAGGTCTTGGTGCCACTGGCATAGCCTTTTCCAAAGAAGTAGATGAGAAAGGACGACGCCTAGCACTCAACATCTTTGAAGCTGTCGGACTAACAACAGTCATTGATGAAGAACGCATGGAGACCTTAACGGGTATCTCCGGCAGTGGGCCTGCCTATATTTATTATATGATGGAAGCTATGATCGCCGCAGGTATCCGTGGTGGATTGCCGCTTGAACAAAGCACACAGCTAACTGTTCAAACAGTGCTAGGCGCTGCTAGAATGGTACAACAGACGGGCGAGGATCCAGCTGCACTTCGTAAGAAGGTCACATCCCCGAATGGCTCTACACAAGCAGCGATAGAAGTACTCGAGCAGGGAGAATTTTTTGAAACTGTCATCGCGGCAGTAAATCGCTGTGCCGAACGTTCCCGTGAAATGGGCGCTGCGCTTGAGAAAGAGCTGCATTCGTAAAATAAAAAGATCGCTTCCCATACCACATTGGTCAGGAAGCGATCTTTTTTTTCAATTTAAGGCCATGATTAGCCCGTTACAACATTTCCATAAGTATCTCGAACAATCACTTTAACATTAGCCGGAGCCCCAACAGTCACGTCCAGCGTGTTCCTAGAATTATCGAATAGCAGATCTCTAGGAGTTTCCCCTAAAATGATGTATAGCGTATTCCCAACATGCTTAGTTTGAAGCAGCTGTTGCTCTTGTGCTTCTTGTAGCTTCCCTTTATTTGAAGAATAACTCCCGAATACATTCAGCTCGTTTCCACCCGTTTGATCTACTTTAATCCCATAAGGTTCTGCAGCTTGGATAATGATGGTACTAACGCCCTCTGGAACGGCTCCCTTCCAATCTGGCAATGCGTAACTTTCTTGCACAGCTGAAACGGTACGGCGAAATTCCTGTGTTAATCCTAAAGAACTAAATCCCGCAAAAACTAGACAACATACAGCTATAAACCCAACAAACAGAACGCTTAGCACATCATAATACATTTTTCCTTTTCCACGAAACCATAAAGTGTATATTACAATTTCTAAGCCTAATAATATAAAAATGATCGGCCACCAAGCTAACGTCGTCTCGAACACCTCCGCGCCCCTCCACTGCGAGACCATAATTAGAGCTCCCAGAAATAAAAGGCTCAATCCCATCGACAACGTTCCTACACGCCAGCGTCTTGATTTATCTTCAGCAACCGGACGTTCACTTGAAACATTAACTCCTTGCTGTAATTCTGTCGGATTATTCAAGAATGACCACCCGTCCCTTTTCTCCCTTTATTGTTCTTGCTTCCCGCCATCAGCTTCAAACCACCGCCAATCAACAGCACAGATACGATAAAAGTCCTGAAATATTCATTGACTATATACTCTAAACGCCATCCAGGAAATCTGATATCAAGCGCAGGAACTGCGACATTAACTACAATGTAATACAGTCCTAGACATATCAGAGCAGCTCCAAGCCATCCTTGATGATTTAAAAATCCTTCTATGACTGGCTTATCCTGTAAAGGTTCACGTCCATGTCGGCTGACAAGCTGTAAGCCATCGAACAAACTGTAAAACCAAATGACTGGAATGAGGAAGAATAGCAGCGTTAAACGCAGTAGGTCCATGACATAAATACTCCCTAGAAATAGCAGCATGAGCTGTAATCCTCTTTTTTGCAGCCCTAGATACATTTGTCCGGCACCCGGAAAAGCAGAAAGCAATGTAGCCAAAACTTTGCTACGGCGCCCCTCCTCACGCCCAGCCTCCATCTCTTCGAATAAAGTACGATCTACCATTTCTTCTCCAGCTTGCTTACGATGGATTAACTGAACCGCATCAAACATACAATATAACCAAATCACTGGTAATACGCCAAACAGGAGAAGGAAAACATCACTTGACGTAATCCCTGCCAGGAATAACATCACGGTCATAAAACCGAAGAAAGAAATGAGGAAAGACAATCCTCGCTGCATCAACCCCATATGAAAATGACCCAATCCTGGAATGAACGATAATAAAATTACATGTACACGCTCATTATCGTCTGTCTTAACGGGCATTGAAGAAAAATCAAAATTCGATCCATCTGGAGTCATTGCCGGAGCAGGCATCTGGAGCATTTTAACCACCAGATGCACCATCGAAACCGTCCCAATAAGTAGGAACCCTATCACACCCATTAATAGAATATCCTCGGCACCTTCAGCCACAGCTATTAAGAATGACATAAATAAGATGCCAAAGCTTAACAGAAGATAAACAATTCCCTGTGGGCGTTTTCCCATATAATAATGACCTGCTCCAGGAATCAAATTAAGAAAAAAAGCTTTTAATTTACTACGCTGCTGTTGCATATTTCATTTCTCCTCTCATCACTTTCTGCTGCCCATTAGCTGATCCAACCATCCGCTAGTTGTCTGTATGACTTGCTCGCTAAATGATGGGGAATTATCTTTTTTAGGGATCATAAGCTCCATTTGACCTGTGTGCAGCTTATCAAACATACCAGATGTCATTATCAACAGCGTAAGTGACGCGGCAACCGCATAATGAAAGATTGTCTTTTCATACCAGCGATATCGCCGTACCCCTTCTTCAACCGTCACTTGTTCCAATGCTGCTGACGATTCCGTCATACTAGCCCAATCTGCCATAACCCTCTCTGTAAAAATAGACGAATTCTCCAATGAAGGCAGATCCTCCTGTAGCTCATCCAACATTTCCATGTATGAAGTAAAACTTTCCGTATCTTCCAGCAGCAACTGTTCCCAATCTTCTCTGGTCGCCTCGTCCATGTGACCTTCAATATAAGATTTCGCTTGTTCCCGTTGGATTAGATCGTCTCCACGCTTCATCATAGCCATTCGTCCTCCTTCCAATGATTTCGGATCCATTGTCTCGCCCTATACAATCTGGACTCTACCGTCTTCAGGGAAATTCCCTGCTCTGCAGCAATCTGATCATATTTTTTATGTTCCAGATAATAAGCCACCATAATTTCACGATGAGTTTCAGGCAGGCTATTGATTTCACCGAGCAGCCGATCCATCCGATCACGGCGTATAACACCTGACAACACATCCTCTTCGTTGGAAGCGGTCTGGCTCAGTACAAGCTCATAGTCAACAGGAAGTTCCCTAAGTCGATCACGTTTACGTTTCGCATCAATTGCCTTATTTAAGGCGATCCGTGTAATCCATGACTTTAAGCCTTGATAACGGTAGTCAGGGAGAGATTTGTACATTTGTAAAAAAGCTTCCTGAGCAGCATCTTCAGCCATTTTGACATCGCGTAATACAGAATAAGTAATTTTGTAAATTTGCTGACTGTATGTATTTACAAATTGACGGAACGCATCCTCGTTACCTTGGCAAATCCGCTGGATTAATACCTCTTCTTCAATGACTCTCCCCTCCTTCCCACAGCAATAGACGCGCCCGATAACAACTACCCCTGCATTTTTTTATAAAAATATTAAAAAGAACCGCACTGACTTTAGCGATGGGCTAAAGCAGTGCGGTTCTCTCCTAATCTATCTATCTTCCACCATTGCGGAATTTTTGTGTATAGTTCTTTACATCCTGAGCGTTCTTGACCCGGTTGCGGGCCCATTCCAGCAATATTCGATCAATATAACGGAAATGAACCTTTCCTGCAAATACAGATTCCTTCAGCGCTAACAGAATCAGCTCCTCGGGATACCGGTCTTGATCCACCCAACTGGATATCGTCTCACACTCCATTGGAGATAGCGGACGTCCGAATTCCTTTTCGAAAATACTGAATAGATTTCGGCTTTCCTCTTCAGCCCCAAGTTGAGAAGGAGATGAGGGGGGCTTTCCGCCGAATCCACCCCCTGAAGCAGCTCGAGGTGCCGACGTTGCATAGCCACCTACGTGCTTATCTTGCTCATGCTCTTGTACAACTGTCGCTAGATAAGCACCAAGCTTTCCGTATAACCCTGAGAAATTGTAGCGTTCATAATGGATGTCTCTTAGCTCATCGTTGTCTCCATCGATGCTAATAAAACCTTCCTTCATAAGCTTCTGCAACTCTCCTGCTAGTACAGATATGCTACGGTCAGTTACAACCTGAAGCTCCTCAAGAGAAGGGAAGTCAATCCCTTCCACCTGCCTGAAAGAAAGCAGATGTATCAGCAGCATAGCTTCACTTCCGCTTAAATTCAGCTTCCGGTAATACTTCAGTAATGCGTAAGGTATGACGGCCATTCCGTTCTCCAGACCGAAGGAGACGCCTTCGCCCCAGGTACTCCATCCTTTGCCGTCCATGAACGTCCCCCTTCAAATATAAGAACTTATGGGTAGAGACGGTACAGTGTACGTGGGAATGGAATAGTCTCACGTACATGGTCAAGGCCACAGATCCAAGCTACAGTACGCTCAAGTCCAAGTCCAAAACCAGAGTGAGGTACAGATCCGTAAGTACGCAGATCCATGTACCATTTGTAAGAGTCCATCGAAAGATTATGCTCTTTGTAACGCTCTTCAAGCAGCGCAGGATCATCGATCCGCTGTGAACCACCAATAATCTCTCCGTAGCCTTCTGGAGCGATCATATCCGCACACAGTACGACTTCCGGACGGTTTGGATCTGGCTTCATATAGAACGCTTTGAAAGAAGCAGGATAATGAGTAATAAATACAGGTTTATCGTATGCTTCTGCGATTGCTGTTTCATGAGGTGCACCGAAATCATCACCCCAAGCAATATCTTCAAAGCCTTTATCGTTCAAGAACTTGATCGCATCGTCATAAGTAATGCGTGGGAATGGTGCTTTGATATTCTCCAGCTTGGAAATATCGCGACCTACCGCTTCCAACTCCGCACGGCAATTCTTCAATACAGATTGCACTACGAAGCTAATAAATTCTTCCTGAACCTTCAAGCTTTCTTCGTGATCTGTAAAGGCCATTTCTGGTTCGATCATCCAGAACTCAATTAAGTGGCGACGAGTCTTAGATTTCTCTGCACGGAAAGTTGGTCCAAAGGAATATACACGGCCTAGTGCCATTGCAGCAGCTTCCATATACAACTGTCCGCTTTGTGTTAGATAGGCGTCCTCATCGAAGTACTTCGTGTGGAACAAGTTAGTAGTTCCTTCTGCTGACGTTGGCGTCAGAATCGGAGGATCCACCTTTGTAAATCCACTCTCGTTGAAGAACTGTTGGATTGCACGAATAATTTCCGCACGAATTACCAGAACAGCTCGCTGCTTCGAGGCACGCAGCCAAAGGTGACGGTGATCCATCAAGAAATCTACGCCATGCTCTTTCGGAGTAATTGGATAATTCTCTGTAAGATGCAGGACTTCAATTCCAGTTACAGTCATTTCAAAACCAGATTGACTGCGAGGTTCCTCGCGGATAATTCCGGTCACATACAAAGAGCTTTCCTGTGTGAGGCTCTTAGCTGCATCCCATACCTCTTCAGGCACTTCTGATTTCACTACAACTCCCTGAATATAACCTGTACCATCGCGAAGCTGGAGGAACTGAATTTTACCACTGGAGCGCTTGTTGTTTACCCAACAACCGATAACAACACTCTCTCCAACATGTTCATTCACGTTCTTAATTACACTCTTGTTAGCCATGCCTTCAATCTCTCCTCTAATTTAGCCGTTAATTCCTTGCACAATACGGTGTGTATCACGTGCAATGACAAGTTCTTCGTTTGTCGGAACTACTAGCACTTGTACCTTGGAATCTTCCGTAGAGATACGACGTGGATCGCCGGAACGAACTTTGTTAGCTTCAGCATCCAACTCAATACCCAGGAACGTAAGGTTATTTAGCAGTTTCTCACGAAGCAATGAAGCATTTTCACCAACACCGGCAGTAAATACGATCGCATCTACACCGTTCATAGCAGCCGTATATGAACCGATATACTTGCGCAAGCGGTACTCATACATTTCAAAAGCTAGTGTGGAATTAGGCTCACCTTTTTCCATACCATCAATAATATCGCGCATGTCACTGCTTACGCCCGAAATTGCTAAGAGGCCACTATGTTTATTCAACATGGAGTTAACTTCGCCTACGGACAATTCTTCCTTGTTCATCACGTAAGGGACAATTGCTGGGTCCAGATCACCACTGCGAGTACCCATCATCAAACCTTCCAGAGGGGTCATACCCATGGAAGTATCCACGGACACTCCACCTTGAACTGCAGTTACACTACCGCCGTTACCGATATGACAAGTAATGATCTTCAGATCTTCCAGCGGACGCTCCAAGTACTCCGCAGCAGCCTTGCTTACGAAGTCGTGTGATGTACCGTGTGCGCCATAACGACGAACTTTATATTTATTGTACAATACTCTAGGAATAGCGTACATATAAGCTTTTTCAGGCATGGTTTGGTGGAATGCAGTATCGAATACAACAACCTGCGGTACACCTGGCATATTTACTTCAGAAGCCGTAATCCCCATCATTGCTGCTGGGTTATGCAGTGGTGCAAGGTCAAACAATTGACGAATTTTCGTTTTTGCGTCAGCATCCACAAGTGCGGAGGATTTGAAGAACTCTCCACCATGCACTACGCGGTGACCTACAGCATCAATTTCTTTAATAGATTCAATTACACCATGCTCTTTGTCTGTAAGACAAGCAAGGACTTTGCGGATCGCAGTATTATGTTCCAGAATTTCGCTTACTTCTGTCACTTCCGCTTTGCCAGTAGGTTTATGATTCAGAATGGAGGAATCCATCCCGATACGTTCAACCAAACCCTTAGCCAAAACCGATTCATCGGTCATGTTATACAGCTGATATTTCAAAGAAGAACTACCTGAGTTAATAACTAAAATATTCATACACGGTCACCATCCTTGTCGTACTTGAAGAAGCCTTCTCCTGATTTCATACCCAGTTGTCCTGCACGTACCATCTTCTTAAGAATTGTAGAAGGACGGTATTTCAGTTCTCCGTATTCACGGAACATATTTTCGAGTGCCGCAAGTACCGAATCCAGGCCAAATCTGTCAGCCATTTCAAGCGGTCCATATTGGAATTGATAACCAATACGCATAGCATCGTCAATATCCTGTGCGGAGGCAACGCCTTCTTGCAGCACATGCATAGCTTCATTGATAAACAAGCAAATGAGGCGTGATGTTACAAATCCTGGGGATTCATAAATCATTACACCTTTTTTCTCAACAATCTCATCAACAAAGGATTTTGTATCTTCAAAAGTAGCATCTGAAGTTTTCAGACCACGTACGATTTCTACAAGATCCACTTTAGCTACAGGATATATGAAATGCATTCCGATCACGCGTTCCGGATACATCGTAGAACTTGCAAGTTCAGTCAAGCTAAGTGTTGATGTATTGCTGGCAAGAATAATGTGGTTCGGGCATACTTGATCCAATTGATTCAAAATCTTTTTCTTTTCTTCCAAATCCTCAACAATGGTTTCGATAACCATGTCACAAGAGCTGAGCTCCGCGAAATGTGTCACTTTTTGAATGCGGCTAAGAATCAGCTTCTTCTCAGCTTGAGTGATCGCCCATTTCTCCAGTTGCTTATCTAGACTTGTCTCGATCATTTCGTAAGAGTAGTCCAGTTTCTCCGCGGTTTTCTCCACTAGTAATACATCCAGGCCTTTGGCTGCTAACATTTCAGCAATACCTTGTCCCATTGTGCCACCGCCGATGACACCTATTTTTTTGAAATTCATAAAAAAGTCTCCATCCTTTCAGGTATCTATACTTTTGTATTGTACCTTGTCTGTCGCAAAAATTTATAAAGCCCGACATATAATGATATCTTAGCATGCCTGAAAAGTAAAAAAAAATAACCAGCATAAATATTTATGCTGGTAAAAGGACGCTGTCACGAAATTGACATCGAAATTGCTCTCCAGAGAGTACTTCTTCCTTCATTAAAATGTCAAGAGAGTAATCAAATACATTTCGTTGCTTTTCAAGGTGCTCACGAGTGCGTGTCATCAGCTCATCCAATATCTTACTATTTTCCTTCATAAGCTCTTCAGTGGTAACCATTTCCAGCTTAGCGATACCCAGCGAAGTTAAACCTGACTTCATCATCGTTTCCACAATATTCAGCGCCTGATCGAAATCACCGCGTGAACCTGTGCTTCGTCCACCATAATACATTTCTTCAGCAGCTGCTCCACCAAGTGCAATCATAATCTGATCTTCGAGATAATCTTTGGTGTACAAATACTGCTCTTGCTGAGGATTATGTCGCACATAACCAAGGGCTTGCCCACGCGGAGTCAGCGTAACCTGACTAACGCTTCCGGGACGAAGGAGCTCTGCCATGATGGCATGTCCCAATTCATGAATGGCGACTCTCTTTTTCTCTTCATGATTTGTTTCTCTATCCGTTTTTTCACCCATCATTACCTTGTCAATCGCCATCGACAGATGCCGCTGCTCAACTTTCGTCAAGTCCTCACGCATCATATAAATCGCAGCCTCATTCATGACACTTTCAAGCTGAGCACCGGAAAAGCCATAGGCTTCTTCAGCGATTTTGTCGAGACTCACCTCTGTATGAAGAGGCTTATTCTTCGCATGCAATTCGAGAATCGATTTGCGGCCCTTTTTGTCAGGCATGTCCACTTGAATATGACGGTCGAAGCGTCCAGGACGTAACAATGCTGAATCAAGCATTTCTTTCCGGTTTGTTGCAGCTACCAGCAAAATACGCGGAGTTTCGTTATTATAAATACCATCCATCTCGGTCAATAGCTGATTTAAGGTCTGATCATATTCACGTTGCTGACCGCCTTCGCGCTTACCGCCAATTACGTCAATTTCATCAATAAAAATAATGGCACTTTGTTTGTTCTCCTTAACAGCACGGTTACGAGCATCCTTGAACAAATCGCGGATCCGACCAGCCCCGACACCAACATACATTTCTACAAATTCACTACCTGATGCAGCTACGAATACGGAGTTTGTATAATGCGCTGCTGCTCTGGCCATAAGGGTCTTACCTGTTCCTGGAGGGCCAGTGAGCAGAATCCCTTTCAAAGGACGAATCCCAAATTTACTAATCTCCTCGTGCCGGATCAAAAAATCGAGTGCCTCACGAAGCTCTTGCTTCGCATTGTCTTGCCCACCAATTTCTTCAAAAGTGAGCTTTGAAGGCCCTTCCTTCTGGCGTTTCTTCCCTGCACCAGCGTTCACCGTAAGCCCGCCACGCAAATGAGCAATTATAAGTAATGCAGTAAGCATTCCAGCTGCTATAACAATCGGGAATATATTAATACCTAAAAAAGCCATGAAAATAAACAGCACAGGAATAAATCCGAGTAAAATTTCTTTAAGGTACTTAGGCATTATTCCATACCCCCAAGGTCGCAGGTTTTCGCGGCAAAATAATAAATTTGCTTTCTTTTCCATTACTCAAGCTTACGTACACATTGTTGTCGTCGATATCAGTAGATGCTATCACATCTTTAAATTCCGTATTTTGCTGTTTCAATCTATCAAGTTCTGTAGGTATAATCGTATATTTACGGCTCTCCATGGCTTCAGCTACAGAGAACATCGCTTTATCCCAGTAATCATCCAATAGTTCACTTGAATTTTGCTCCACATCGAGTTTAAGTTTACGTCCTTCAATCACTGATTTTCCTTCTTTGGATACATACGATACTAGATCACGTAAATTCGTGCCCGGCTGCAAATCAAGTTTCAAAGTGACCTCATCGCGGTTAATACTAATATGTGAAGTATTTACTCCCTCAAATCCGGTTACAATCTTTTGGAGCGGTTCCTGTAAAGCAAACTGACGATATAAAAAGAATCCTCCGAATAATAGCATAGCCGACAGTAGAGACGTTATCAGTACAGGTACAAGACGTAATTTCAAGAAACGTCCTCCTCTCAAAGATGAAAAAATGTAAACAGAATGATCCAAAGTCATAGCTGCTAAGAGCTCATCAGAGCCTGACGTTCTACTAACACTGTTCTAATTACAAACAGTAGTATATCACAGGTGTATATACTATATTGAAAAAAAGTGTGAAGATATTTAAAATTTTATTTTTTAATTCTTTCCATTTTATTAAATTTATTGATTTAATTCGACAAAAAAAAGGGCTGTTACTCTTAACTAACAGACCTTTTTTCGTATGAATCTTTAAATACCAATACATAAAAACTACTCTTATAGTATATCACAATTCGTGTACTTATAGTATATCAAATAATATGTCATTTAAAAAACAAGCGAACCATAAATGGTCCGCTTGTTTCTCCTATAATGCTTTTGTTTAATTTAGCGGCTAGGTAAACTGTAACCTTCACCCATTCGAGCCCCATCTGAGAACCGATAAAATTGATAATAATATCGACCGCTTTGTTTATAAAAAAGCTGCCAAGCATACTCCCCGTTATATACTCCTGGCAACAACCGCTCAATGCTGATGTCCGGAAGATCGGCTTTTATAAGGCTACGCATTTTCGCTTCAGAGGTCCCTTTACTTAGTTCTTCAGCATATACTGCGTCGGTTCCTTCAGCAAACTTCCCGTCTACAGTAAAACGTACCCAAACCATCAACTCGGTCCCGGCTTCATTCTTCCCTGTTAAGACCCAGTACACCGCATTATCATCCCACACGGATTTCTGCGCTTTGGTTACCTCTGTCAGACCAGCACTGGTTTTAGCGACATCCTTAGCGATATCTCGCTCGTTCCATTGATCTTTCATAATATAAGCATAGAACTGGATAAGTCCGAACAGAAGGAGCAGAATCAGAACTGACCCCAGGAGGATCCATTTTTTCCTTTTCTTCAAGGTACAGCTCCCTTTCTAGTAATATATCTTTTTTGATTATATAACACACCTGTGTGTTTATCCAAAGTTTCATATCCAATTCAATGATCTAATTATCAGAAACACAAAAGGCTGTAACTTTGCAATCGCAGAAAGTCACAGCCTTTCAGTTATTCGTTATGATCTTAGACTATCGTTTAAGCAGTCCATCAAATGATTCTTGCGCCTTACGACGGATTGCTTCCTCATCTAGCGTTATACATTCTCCATGTTTTACAACCTGTTTACCATTCACCCATACATGCTCAACGTCCTTGGCGCTGGCAGAGTATACAGCATGAGACAACAGATCTGTGTGTGGTAGCAAATGCGGCTGGTCTATATCAATCGCGATAAAGTCCGCTTTCATGCCAACAGCGAGTCTACCCACATCATTTAAAAAGATAGACTTTGCGCCATACTCTGTAGCTATACGCAGCGCTTCCGGAGCTGGGACAGCCGTCGGATCACCACTTACACCTTTATGGATGAGGGCTGCAAGACGCATCTCTTCAAACATATCCAGGTTATTATTGCTTGCCGCACCATCTGTACCCAGTGACACCTTCACACCAGCCTTTAGAAGATCCGTAACCCGAGCCACTCCACTAGCCAGTTTCAGATTACTTCCTGGGTTATGAGACACGCCTACATCATGACGAGCCAGTATCTCGATCTCTTCATCATTCAAATGAACGCCATGTGCAACAATAGACGGACGTGTGAACATTCCAAGCTTCTCTAAATGCGCTACAGGCCGAAGTCCGTAATCCACCACATTCTGCTCCACTTCGCGTTTGGTCTCGGACATATGGGTATGCATCGGTAAATCCAAATCATGTGCCGCTTGTACAAACTTAACAAAGAAGTCCGGTGGGCAAGTATATGGGGCGTGTGGCGAGATCATCGTCGTAATTCTACCATCAGCCTTACCATGCCAATTTCGTGCAAAAGAAATCGCTTCCGCAAGCTTGTGATTTTGTACTTCCTCTGGGCATAATCCGATTACGCCTCTCATCAGTACGGAACGGATGCCTGATAATTCGACTACCTCTGCTACTCGATCCATATGATCATACATATCCAAGAAGGTTGTAGTACCACCTTTTAGCATTTCCAGTACCGACAAGGAGGTTCCCCAGTATACATCTTCTCCAGTGAATTTCGCTTCCATCGGCCACATCTTCTCTTGAAGCCACACCTGAAGTGCTAAATCATCTCCATAACCACGAAGCAATGACATTGCGGCATGGCCATGTGTGTTTACCAGACCTGGCATAAACAGCAGACGACTGCCATCAACAACTTGCACATCATCTTCCATTAAAGGTTCTTCTTTTCCTATGTAAGTGATCAAATCATCTTCAATAGTCATATATCCGCTCAGAACCGGCTCATCCGTTCCCGGAATAAGAAAACGCCCGCCCTTAATAATCGTTTTACTGCTCTTCATTTCCGCTTTCTTCCTTTCCGTCTTTCAAATAATAAGCAAGGCTTTGCAAATCCGTTGTAAAATCGGCAGCATGAACACGGATATTCGATGGTGTTTTTAGAATCACTGGTGCAAAATTCAAAATCGCCTCAATGCCAGACTCAATGAGAATATCTGCTACATTCTGCGCTTCTGAATCAGGCACAGTAATTATCCCAATTCGAATACCTTGCTCACGAACCGTCTGACCAAGCTCCTCCATCGGTTGAACGGTAAGAGAGTTGATTTTCCGCCCTACCTTAGGTGCATAGGAGTCAAATATAGCGGTAATCTTCATAGTATCTTTCAGATAAGCATTGTAATTAGATAATGCATGTCCAAGGTTACCAGCACCTACTAAAGCCACATTCAATTGTTGATCCAGCTTCAGAATATGACGGATTTTTTCAATAAGATAAGTTACGTCATACCCGATACCTTTTCTACCAAAGTCTCCAAAATAAGCTAAATCTTTACGAATTTGAGCAGGATTTAAATCAAGTTTTTGTCCTAGTTCTTGTGAGGAAACGGTTAATATTTCACGTTTCTGGAGATCATTCAAGAAACGCAAGTACACAGGAAGTCTGCGAACAACGGCTTCTGATATTTTATCCGATTTCATAATTTACCTCCTAATTTAAGTGATATTCTGTTCAAATCCTATCGAAATATCTGCACCTCGTCTCAAGGAAGAGCGGTATTCTTATACCGCCCTTCCTTGTAGAGTGATTAATAAGATCGATGACGTTCTTTTCAAGAAACGCCTCCGTCTTCCAACCACTCCGCTATACGAGGAACCATTTGATCCGTAAGCATATGCTCCATTTTCGGGCCAGGCAACGAATAGAGGAAATACTTCCCATAGTGAGATTCTATCACCCTTGTGTCATACACAATAACAATACCCCGATCTTGCGCTGTCCGTACCAGCCTCCCAAATCCTTGCTTGAAGCGAATAACCGCCTGAGGAACAGACAACTTCATGAACGGATTCTTTTTCTGGGCTTGTAATAACTCAGACTTCGCTTCCGCTAGAGGGTGGTTTGGCGGTTGAAATGGGAGCCTCACGATGGCCAAGCATGTTAATGCTTCACCTGGAATATCTACACCCTCCCAAAAGCTGCTTGTTCCTAATAGTACAGAAGCTGCACTGTCCTGAAAACGGCGGATCAGCTTGCTACGGCTGCCCCCCTCCACGCCTTGACCTAGCACCGTGATCTCTTGTGAGGCTAGAGCCTCTTTCAGAGGATCGTAAACCTGGCGTAGCATCTTGTAAGAAGTAAACAGGACAAGCATCCGCCCACGTGTTGTAATAGCTGCTTCTGCTAGTGACTGTACGAGTGTATCGACAAATCGGGCATCGCCTACACTCCCCTTCACACTAGGGAAATCCCGCGGAATAACTAACAGCGCCTGCTCCCGATACTTAAAGGGAGAAGGCAGGAGTGATGTCATCAGACGCCCCTCTTCCGCAGCTTCATTAAGTCCGAGATTATCAATCATAAACTGGAAAGATTTATCCACAGAGAGTGTCGCCGAAGTTAGTACGATACTTTTCTTCTTGTCGAAAAACAGCTCCTTAAGCTGAGTACTAACATCAACAGGAACGGCATACAGCTGTAGCGATTTACTGCGATAATTTCCATTCGCCTCCAGCCAATATACTACATTCTCATCATTTAATCCCATAAAAAACCGTACTTGCTCACGTATAGAAGCTAAATCCTTAAATAAGCCGCTAATATCGGTAACTAGACTATCTGAGGAAGATTGACCTTCTTGATCTCGCATCTCATTAAGCATTTTATCACCTTTACGGATAATTTCGCTTAATGTCAGATTCATAGTATTCTCTAAAGCAACCAATTCATCCCAATCATTCGGTTTACGGGTAGGAAGTAGCCGCATGACTAACTGGCCGGCTTCTCCCGCCGCTGCATCGCTACGTTCCGGCAAGAGGCTGAATAGTTTATCACTAAGCAGATCCCAGGTTTCTTTTACGGTAAGCAGGTCCGGATAGATTCTATCGATCACTCCGCTCCATTCAGAAGCTTCCTCACTGCCTGATGACTGAAGCATTTGGCGAAGTGTAGGAAGTTGGCCATTTCGACTATCCTTATAAAGACGCGATAATGTATGTGCCACCGTGAAATGCTTCATATGCATGCCTAAATGCTTGCCAGCCACGTCCTCCAGATGATGGGCCTCATCTATTACAAGATGTTCATAAGCGGGAAGTAGTTGATGCCCAGCCTTAACATCTGCGAAAAGCTTAGAGTGGTTCGTAATGACCACGTCTGCAATACCAGCTTCATGCTTAGCCCGATGATAATAACACTTACGGAACCAAGGACACGAGCGACCCAGACAAGAATCGGTATCGCTTGCCACCGTCTCCCAAAAATCTCCGCCACGTCCACTTAGATTGAGCTCTTCGTCATCTCCTGATTCACTTTGTGTCAGCCAAACGATCATCTGAGCCGCAGTAAGCGCATCTTCCCTCGGACTTATAAAGTCTTTTTTATTAATTTTATGTTCGAACTTACGAAGACACAAATAATGCCCTCTGCCCTTAAAAATTGCAGCTTTAAATGGAAAAGGAACTACCTGCGTTAACAAAGGAATATCACGCTCACGCAATTGATCCTGCAGATTAATAGTATGAGTGCTGACCATGACTTTTTCATTAGTTCGTACGCTTTGGTATATGGCAGGCAATAAATAACCAAGGGATTTACCGGTTCCTGTCCCTGCTTCGATCAATAGATGCTTGTCTTCGGCAAGTGCCGTCATCACCTCATTGATCATAATATCCTGAGCTTCTCGGCTTTCATACTGTGGCAAAGTTTCTTTAAGTCGTTTCGTTACTTCATCCATATAATCTGTAAAAGATAAATTGTGTAGTGGATTCTCAGCATGCTCGTCTCGAGGTGGAGCTAATTCATTCCAGTCTCCTACAGCAAGCGCTAATTGACGATAGAAAGTCAGATCACCTTCGGGCTGAAGCGTCTCCGCTTCCCGTTCACGCAGCAGACCATCAAAATACCAACCCAGATCACTATCCTCTTCCGTAAACAGCTCACAGAGTCTCTGAATCGTCAGCAGAGGCAAATCGTAGAGCTCCTCCAGACATTTCAGCAATACAAGAGCAGTTGCGAGTGCATCACTGTCTGCCTGATGCGGACGATCATGCGTCACTCCAAAATGTGCACTAACTGATCCTAGTTGATAGGATGTGAGAGAAGGAAAGCAGATTTTCAGAAAATCAATCGTATCTAAAATCCGCCCTTGAAATGGTAAATACCCACATCGGTCTAAAGCATTTTGCAAAAAATGGAAGTCAAATGCGACATTATGCCCTACAAGCACAACATCATCCAAGAGTGGGACAAGCTCCATCATCATCTCATCCAGCTCAGGTGCATCCTTTACATCATCGTCGGTAATCCCCGTTAGACCAGTTATAAAAGGAGGTATCGGCGTTCCGGGCTTGACATAGGAACCATATACCCGGGAGATGGACCGGTCTTCTTCTATAATTGCAAGGCCAACCTGGATAATTTCACCCACGGATTGGGTTCCCGTTGTTTCAAAATCAAGCACGGCAAATTTCATTATAATTCTATTCCCTTTCAATTGAGACTCTTAATCAGCATAACAGAAGTTGCGAAAAAAGGCGATGCACACCACTGGTTCAGGGGATGCATCGCTTGAATGAAAATGCGGAATAATAAACCGTAAACGTAATAATTTACAATAATGAAACAAGCTGATTTCCGAAATGAAGCTTACCTCCTCGGCGGCGGCAAACCTCCAAATTAACGGTTGGTTCAGGAAGTGCCGGGTCAAGTTGCAAAGAAAGGCCAAACAGCTCCTGCGCTTCATTGAACCGTTCTTGAGAGGCCCTGATGCAACCTAAAGCGTTATAAACCATTGCCTTCAGCTTGGTTTCCCGTATCAAACCGAGCATATGGTTCAGATGACTCCAAGCAGCTTCCCCCTCCCCTTCCTGCAGGTAAGAGATGGCTAAATATAATCGAGCAGCCAAGCTATCCGGATATTGCACAATAACTTCCTTAAACTGTTCAATACATTTCCCATACATCAGCAGCTTATAATACCCTTGACCTCTGACAAAAGTATCCATGCACAGCTCGGGTGCTTCCTGCTCTGGCACTTCCTCTTCAACCACAGTCGTAAAATCTACACTTTCACGAAAGTGACTTAGCTTCTCTGCAAAGGCCAGCCATTCATCCATCACTTTATCACTAAGTCGATGCAGCATATTATAATTGCATAAAAGCTCATTCCGGCGGGCACCCTCCGCTGTAGGGTAATCTGTAACGATCTCCTGAAGCACCTTGTTCATTTCAGCAAACAAATGTTGAAACATGGGCTATCCCCCCTTACTGAAGATGAAATCAGTTCAGCTTGCCTGACTTCATTTTCTGCGAGAACGGGGTCTTTCATCCCTGC
This sequence comes from Paenibacillus sp. FSL R5-0914, assembly GCF_038004525.1. Classification (NCBI taxonomy): domain Bacteria; kingdom Bacillati; phylum Bacillota; class Bacilli; order Caryophanales; family Paenibacillaceae; genus Paenibacillus; species Paenibacillus sp. FSL R5-0914. Next base: position 3,068,770 of record NZ_JBBORH010000001.1, on the reverse strand, counting down.
CATTCATTACATGGCGTAAGTCCATAATTTAAGCGATTGTAGCATGCAATTCATGATCAGCCAGCTTCACTGGTCTGTTGTTCTCATCCACGAATACCACCGTTGGCTTATGCGACTCCAGTTCTTCCGAAGACAACATCGCATACGAAATAATAATTACTGTATCTCCCGGTTGAACAAGACGTGCAGCTGCACCATTTAGGCAGATCACACCACTGCCGCGAGGCCCTGGAATAACATAGGTTTCTAACCGTGAACCATTATTGTTGTCCACGATCTGCACTTTTTCATTCTCAAGAATATCTGCCGCTTCCATTAAGTTCTCATCAATGGTAATACTTCCCACATAATTCAAATTCGCTTCTGTCACCGTCGCGCGGTGAATTTTGGATTTCATCATATGTCTAAACAAGAGCGGCAACCTCCTTTGGAATAAATACATTATTGTCAATTAATCGCGTTCTGCCAAACTTCACGGCAAGCGCAATAATAATTTCCTCATTTACATCCGTTAATAAAACTTCGTTCTCTAAGCCTTCCAGATTAGGGAAAGTCAGTATTTCCGCATAATCAATGATCGCCAAAGGAGAGCTGGAAATAACCGAGGTCAACAATTCCCGCACTTCAGCAACGGTTGTTACTTTTCCTTCTTCAATAGACTGACGTGCTTCACGCAAGGAACGAGATAACACCAGTGCTTGAGAACGTTCCTCTGGAGATAAGAATACGTTACGCGAGCTAAGTGCAAGTCCATCTCCTTCACGAACGATAGGGCAAGGTACAATTTCAACATTCATATTCAAATCAGATACCATTCTGCGGAGCACAGCTACTTGCTGAGCATCCTTTAGCCCGAAGAAAGCATAATCTGGCTGCACGATATTGAATAGTTTATTAACAACTGTTGTTACGCCATTAAAATGCCCTGGACGCGAAGCCCCACAAAGTCGAGTGGTAAGCTCTGATACCGAGACAGTAGTCCGGGTAGGCTGCGGATACATTTCTTCCACACTGGGGATAAATACAATATCGACACCTTCGCGTTCCGCAAGCTCCAAATCACGCTCTTCATCGCGCGGATAGGAATCATAATCCTCATTCGGTCCGAACTGCAGCGGGTTCACAAATATGCTCATAACGACCGTGTTGCTCATTTCTCCTGCCCGCCGAAGCAGACTGGCATGTCCTTCATGCAGGTATCCCATGGTTGGAACAAACCCAATCGGGGTATGCCCACCTTGTCTCATATATTCCAAAGCTTCGCGCAGTTGCTTAATGCTTCTGACGACTCTCATCTTATTCCCCATCCTTTCCGGCACCGCCGTATAAAGATTCCAGAACGGTTTCATCTGCTTTAAAAACATGACCTTCATCTGGGTACGAGCGATTCTTCACTTCTTGCACATATTGGCTGATACCCTCACGAATCAGGCTACCCACATCCGCGTAGGTTTTGACAAAACGTTTCTCACGGTAGGGTGAGGCATAACGCAACAAATCATGGAAAACCAATACCTGTCCATCACAATAACGACCTGCACCAATCCCAATGGTCGGAATGCTCAGTGCCTCAGAAATTGCTTGTGCCACTTCTTCTGTCACCAGCTCCAGTACCACTGCAAAAGCACCTGCTGCTTCAAGGGCCTTAGCTTCATCCATCAGACGTTTTGCATCTTTGGCGTCCTTACCTTGAATGCGGTAGCCGCCAATCATATTTACCGATTGCGGTGTAAGTCCAATATGCCCCAGCACAGGAACTCCCGCAGCTACAACCGCAGTAACTGTCTCACAAATTTCGAGACCGCCTTCCATTTTGACGGCATGAGCCCGCCCTTCCTGCATCAGTCTGCGCACACCCCGCAAGGTTTCATCTATACTTCCGTGGTAGGTCATAAATGGCATATCTGCCACAATGAATGTTTTTTGTGCGCCCCGAGTTACCGAACGAGTGTGGTAGACCATATCGTCAATCGTAACAGGTAAAGTTGTATCATATCCAAGTACCACATTTCCCAGGGAATCACCCACCAGAATAAGATCGATACCGGCTTCTTCAGCAAGTAGAGCCGATGGGTAATCATAAGCAGTCAGCATGCTTAACCGCTCACCATCTGCTTTCATTTTTTTCATTTTCACAATATTAAGTGCTTGTTTGTTTGCCATTTCTCTCTTCGTCCTCCTTTTTGAAATTACATCCCCGTAAAAATCGCAACAAAAAAACCTTTTAGCAACGATTTGCTAAAAAGGTCCGAAGGGCAAAAAAGAGTCACTCGCGATCGTCCCTTCTGTCTCGGTCCTTACGGCTCAGAGCAGAATCCAACGTAACCGTCTAACGCAGTTATGAAGGTGATTCCAATAATAAAACCATTATAAGTTCATCAGATCAAGAGTACAGTTCGCAAAACGATACCGCCTCTGCCCCATAGTATAACAAAAAGGACTCGGAAATACACGAAAAAAATATGACAGGGGATGACACCCTGTCATATAAAAAAGATTTATAAAAGCTCGATTTCACCTGAGCATACGCTAGAAATCTCTCCTGCGCTGTTTTTAAGGATTAGTCCACCTAACTCATCCAAACCTACCACAACACTTTCAGATCGTCCCTGAGGGCTATTCAGAGCGATCTGGCGACCCAAAGTAACTGACATCGACTCCCACAGCTCTTTGATAGGTTTAAAACCTTGTTCCATGTATAGATTGAAATGCAGCTCTAACTCATTCAATACAACTCTTACCAGCTCCGAACGGTCAATAGGGACACCGCCCCGCTGAATCCGAAGAGAAGTCGCTACTTCCTTCAGATGATCAGGATAATCGTCTTCAGTCAAGTTCGCAGAAATTCCAATCCCGGCGATGCAATAATGAAGCTCTCCTTCTCTTAGAGAAGACTCGAGCAAAATTCCACATATCTTTCGACCGCCCGCAAGCAAATCATTTGGCCATTTAATCCCGGCGTCTACTCCGGTTACACGGCGAATTGCCTTACAGACAGCAACCCCAGCAAGCAGTGTTAACTGAGGAGTCTGTAACAAAGGTAACTTCGGACGCAATACAATACTCATCCAAATGCCTTTGCCACGAGGAGAAAACCATTTCCTACCCATTCGCCCTCTAGCACCGGTCTGTTCTTCAGCGATTACGGTTGTTCCTTCTGGCGCACCGTTTTCCGCCAATCGTTTGGCTTCCTCCTGAGTAGATACGACAGACTCCAGGAGCTGAACTCTGTCTAGCCAATTCGAATCAGAAGCTTCCTGCTTCAACCCGGTTAGCGACAGCGCTTTTTCATAGCTCATGTCCATCCATCCTTTTTGCTTCAAGCAGCAATTCTTGTTTATTGTTAAGAAGATCTCCCGAAGCAGTCGCCTGCAGAAGTGCACTTAGCATATTGCCAAGCCAAGGTCCTGGACGTTTCTCAAGCACTTCCGCCAACTCATTGCCTGTAACAGCAAGCTCCGAGAGACTCTTCAATGGCATTTGTGCGATCCACTCTCTTGCAGGCACCATAGTGACAGCGGGCGAGATTTCCGTGACCGCTGGCTGATTCGCAGCGGGAAGGGCAGCTGCTGGCAGGATCGCCAGCAGCGAGAGCCACCCTTCGGCGGCTTCCACGCCGAAGGTCAGCACTGCGGCGATCCAGCGCCGCCGCAGTAGATCCGTGCCGCCCGGTCCCCCCGGCGGCACAGCCTCCAGGGCAGCGGTCCAAGCTTCGCGGACCCGCAGCACCTGGACGACGCTGGTACGCGTCATCCCAGAGAACGTCCATGCCCGCAGCAGCTCATCGGCCTCTTGGGCCGACTGCTTCAGGGCATGGAGGAGAAGCGCCCACCGCAGGTGGGCGCTCTCAGTTCCCCTATCCCGGCCGTTAAAGCGGCAGCAGCCGCCAGATCGGTTCCGGTCCAGGGGAACGGGGCTTTGCCGCGCGCGAGCAGCTCACAGCGCGCTAGCATAGCAAGGCCGCGCCGAGGATGCGGCCCCTCTACGATGCGGTCCAGCTCCGCGCGGACACGCTCCACAGCAATATGCGCCAGCTTATCTCGCTGACGCAGGAGCCCCCTCCACGTATTCTTAGCGATGGAGAAATCTAACACCGATGCGAAACGAACGCAGCGAAGCATGCGAAGCGCATCCTCATCGAACCGTTCCTCTGCATCACCCACACAGCGGATCACACGGAGAGCTAGATCCTTCTCGCCTCCGAAGGGATCAATCAAATCTCCACCCAGCCCGCAGCATATCGCGTTAATCGTAAAATCACGACGACGAAGATCTTCCTTCACATCACTAACAAATTCAACATGGTCCGGACGACGATGATCGACATATCCGCTTTCAGTTCGGTATGTCGTCACCTCAAATCCATGCCCATCCTGAAGCACGGTGACCGTCCCATGTGCTAGCCCTGTCGGAATACTGCGTGCGAAGATGGCTATCACTTCCTCCGGCACTGCTGAAGTTGTAATATCCATATCATGCACTGGCCTACCCAATAGCTCATCGCGAATGCAGCCTCCAACCCAAAAAGCCTCATGGCCGTTTTGCGTTAGCTCAGAAATTACATTTTCCGCCGCAAGAGCCATAGCAGATGGCGCCATTTTCCATTTCATTACGAACTCCTTACCCCCTGACTGTATCCAGTCTAGGTACCTTGCGCCCGAGCACACGGTAATATATATCCTCATACTGACTTGTAATCGAATCCTTACAGAAATCTTTGCAGGCCGTTTCCAGACAAGCTTGTCTGAACTGCTCCACCATGCGATCATCCGATAGGAATTTGATTGCATATTTCGCCATAGTTTCTGTATCACCAATTGGAGCAATGAATCCTGTCTTGCCATGTTCTATGAGCTCCGGAATGCCTCCGGTTTGCGAACCTATAGTCGGAACACCACAGGCCATCGCTTCCAGGGCGACCAGACCAAAGCTTTCCTTCTCAGAAGGTAACAGAAGAAGATCAGCCAACGAAATAACTTGAGCAATCTCATCCTGTCTTCCTAAGAAGCGGACTTTATCATCCAGACCCATTTCACTGATCTTAGCTTGAATCTTAGGAAGATCCGGCCCTTCGCCAACAAGCAGCAGACGTGAAGGGATTTCACGATTCACTTTAGCAAAGATATCGACAACATCGCTTACCCTTTTAACTGGGCGGAAGTTACTGATGTGCATCAAGATCTTCTCCTCAGGAGAAGCAAAATCTTCTCGCAGATTCGATACATCCCGTGGATAATAGACACGATGATCAACGAAGTTATAAGTGAGGTCGATCTCGCGCGTAATATCCAGCACTTCTCGTGTTTCTCTAATGAGATCCTTCGATACGGCTGTTACGGCATCACTTTCATTAATTCCAAGACGGATTAGATCTTTTAGCGATTCATCCTGTCCAAGTACCGTAATATCAGTGCCATGCAAAGTCGTTACAACTTTTATATCATTACCAAGCATCTGCTTAGCAAGGAAAGCACAAACAGCATGCGGAACGGCGTAATGAACATGAAACAGATCTAAATTCTGCATTTTGGCAACCTGAGCCATCTTCGTAGCAAGTGCTAAATCATAAGGAGGATATTTGAATACATAATAATCATTAACCTCTACCTCATGGTAAAATATATTTTTCTGGAATTTCCCTAACCGAAACGGAATGCTGTGTGTAATAAAATGAACTTCATGTCCCTTCTCGGCCAAGAGTTTTCCTAATTCAGTCGCTACTACGCCTGAGCCGCCAAGAGACGGATAACAAGTGATGCCTATTTTCAAACGATCCATATTCCGTCCCCTTCTATACCTTATATAGTTTGATCCCCTGCAGTAAACAGATCTACTGCATAGGGAACTTTTGTTGCAAACCCTTCCGCATAGGGAATAAGTCTCCGCTGTCCAAGCAACATGTCTCTGGAACGAACACGTTCAATATAACCTTCCGTTAGCGGTGTGGATACAGCATCGGCACCGAGCGGCTTGGTGAACTGGGAGCGATAGCAGGACAACGCCTGCTCCTTCAGCCCATATTGTTTAGTAACATCTACAATAAGATCCGTACGTCCTAGATCATTTATAAAATAAAAAAACAGCTGTGGAGCCGGAACTGCCGGCTTGTCCGGCATATATTTACGTAGTTTAGCATTAAAAACAGCCTCTTCTACTAACTTACTGCACGCAATATGATCCGGATGACGATCTTCCCAATAAGGAGCAAAAACAATCGCAGGAGCAAACCGGCGAATTTCTGCTGTCACAGCGGCCACATGCTCTTCTGTTATAAACAGCCCTCTGTCAGATAAACCCAAATTCGTCCGCACAGACACGCCAAGCAGATCAGCAGCTTGCTGTGCCTCTTCCATGCGTAGCTCTACAGTACCGTTCGAGGACATTTCCGCAGCTGTTAAATCGCACAGACCTACTTTTAGTCCTGCAGCGGTATGCTTCGCAATCGTACCTGCCATTCCGATCTCCGCATCATCCGCATGAGCCCCAAATACAAGAATGTCCAGCTTCATTCATCAACACCTGGTTTGTATTTATGGACGAGTTCACGCCAAGCAAAGTCACCACGATCAATCGCCTTCACAAGCACCTCAGCTGTTGCGATATTCGTTGCTACAGGGATACCATATACGTCACATAGACGAAGTAAAGCTGTAATATCTGGTTCATGTGGCTGTGCCATTAATGGGTCGCGCAAGAAAATAATAAGATCCAATTCATCTTGGGCTACCATTGCCCCAATTTGCTGATCTCCACCCAATGGTCCTGACATATAGCGATGAATCTTCAAGCTAGTCACATCCATGATCCGTTGGCCAGTAGTCCCCGTAGAAAATAGTTCATGACCTACAAATACATGCTCATAGGCTAATACAAAATTTACGATTTCATCTTTTTTACGATCATGTGCAATAAATGCGATCTTTAACATGGTGTTCTCCCCTGTCTATTCTATAAAGTGCTCAAATCCATAGATCAAGCCAGTGTATCCCATTACCTTTTGAATACCCATCTTAACGCCTGGCATATAGCCTGCTCGCTCATAAGAATCATGCCGGATTTTTAAGGATTGTCCGAACCCACCAAAAATCACTTCTTCTTGGGCAAACACACCAGGAAGACGGACACTATGTATCCGGAATCCATTATAGTAACCCCCACGCGCACCCTCAATCGTTTCTTCTTCTTTAGGGTTTCCTTGACGAAGCTCTTCCCGTACTTCTGAAATCATCTCTGCAGTTTTGACTGCAGTTCCGGATGGAGCATCCAGTTTTTGGTCACCATGATACTCGATAATCTCCAGATGTGGAAAGTATTTTGAAGCTTGAGCCGCAAATCTCATCAACAGAATAGCCCCTATGGAGAAGTTTGGAGCAATAAGTCCACCTATCCCCTGGTCTTGACACTGCTTGTCCAGTTCCACAATTTGCTCCGGTGTGAATCCGGTTGTACCGATAACCGGACGCACTCCATATTTAATGGCTAGCACTGTATTCATATACGCGGATTGTGGTGTAGTGAAATCGACCACAACATCTCCGTTGCTTCCCGCGAGGGCAGCCTCAAGATCTGAAGTTACAATAACTCCTGAGTCTTCGAGACCTACTAGACGGCCTGCATCTATATCCATTGTTGAACGATCTACCGCAGCCGCTAGTTCCAACTCTTCGTCCTGCAGCACAAGTTTAACAACCTCTTTACCCATTCTCCCGCCTGCACCGGATACGATAACTCTGATCTTGTTGCTCATATCTTTTCATCCTCGCTTTCACTAGTTATATAGTTACTGCATATACGATTGTATGGATTTCTGAAGGTCTACCATCAATTCTCGCAAGCCAGAATCATCCGGATGTAAAGAAATCACTTCTTTCAAGGCGGCCATAGCCTGCATATGTTCATTCACCCGACTATGTGCGATGGCAAGCCATACATAAGCATCCCCATATAATGGATCAAGGGTGATGGCCTCTTTAAGTAGCGTAATCGGATGATACGGGTTACGAGTTCTGTTATCTTCATCTTCTATCAACCGCTTAGCTTCCTGTACATGCATCATAGCTTGAAGATGCTGTAGATGTAGACTATACTCAGGTTTGCTGCCATCTAACTTCATAGCCGCCTGAGCATGAACTAAAGCTTTATCTAGCATACCACTGCGGGCATACGTTATGGAACAACGATATCTGACTTCAGCATCAGCCGGACTTGCTGCAATCGCGGCTTCAAAGCATACAATAGCTTCTGCAAAGTCACTACGCAATATAGAGCGATAGGCTTCTCTTACATAATCCCTTTGATCCATATCCTCACCATCCTCACGGCTAAATCCCGTTCGTTTGGTACAGCATATGTTATAGAGGCCTAATCGGTGTCTTTTGGTGTCCAACGACCAGCATCTCGGGTATTAAACTTATGCATGACCTTATTATGTGCTTCAGTCAAATCAATCCCAAGAGAATTTGCAAAACAAACAGTAATAAACAAAATATCTCCCAGTTCAAGCTCTATAGAATTCTCTGCTTCATCAGATTTCTTCGGCTTCTCACCGAATTCATGATTGACTTCCCGCGCCAATTCTCCGACTTCTTCGGACATGCGGGCTAACATAGACAGCGGACTGAAGTATCCTTCTTTAAATTGCGATATATAAGCGTCTACTTCACGCTGAATGTCACCAAGACTTTTATCCATAAAATGTATCTTTGCCCCCTCTGTATATCTTGCCTTCTGTTTGCCCCTATGTTATCGTAAAGACGTTTTGAAGACAAATCTTTTTTGAATATTTTAACACCTGCAAGAAAAGGTATACTTATTATAGGAAAAGAAAAACTGCCTTAACAAGGCCTAACGAGGGATTCCATGAATTCAAACAAGGTAATTTCAATCAGCAAAACAGTTGCCCCTATCATGCTCGGAACCGCAGTATATGCATTCGGACTATTGTATTTCATCATTCCCAGTCAACTAATGGAAGGCGGCGTAACGGGAATCACACTGCTGCTTAATTATGCCTTTGACATTCCAATCTTTTTAACAACACTTCTAATCAATCTCCCATTGTTTCTGCTCGGTTGGAAAGTCCTAGGCGGCCGCCAAATTGTATACACAGGGGTAGGAATCGGATCTTTGTCCCTTTTCTTGTGGATCTTCGAAAGATTGATCTCTGCTGGATGGATTGTTCCTTTCAGTACCGAACATGACTTTATTCTTGCTGCACTATACGCAGGGGTAACCCTTGGAACCGGACTTGGGATTGTGTTCCGTTTTGGTGGCACTACAGGTGGCGTAGACATTGTGGCAAGAATTCTGGGACGGAATTTCGGCTGGAGTATGGGGCAGATTATTCTGGCCATCGACATTTTCATTATCGGCTCTTCCATCTTCTATATTCCCAAAGAAAAAATTCTGTACACACTCGTTGCAGTGTTCATAGCATCCCGTGTCATCGATTTTATCCAGGAAGGCGCTTATGCCGCCAAAGCATTTACAATCATTAGTGATGAGGCACCTCAAATTGCTGATCTAATAACTGCTGAACTAGAACGAGGTGTAACACTCATCCCTGCAATCGGTGCGTATTCTAAGCAAGCCAAACATATGGTGTACTGTGTAGTTTCAAGGCAGGAAATTCGCCGTCTTAGTTTACTGGTCAAATCGATTGATCCGCACGCGTTCGTAATTATTAGCGATGTGCACGACGTACAAGGCGAGGGATTCAGAGAAACATAAAATATCCCCACAAACTGGGGTCTTGCTTCGATACGTACTCAGGTACTTTGCGGGGGCCCCAAATATATAAGTTTTGATTCGTTAAAAAAGGAGCGGGGGACTCTTCCCCGCTCCTTTTACTTATTTATATAACCATTCCACTAAATTGGTTTGAAGTTCTGATTCTCTCCACGGTACTTACGATAACCCGCATAAGCTAATACAGCGATAATAAACCCTGCGGCTAGTCCTCCCCAAATCCCAAATTCTTGTGAGGCCAGGGGTACTGACAAAGCCGGCTCATCCTTCTCTTTTCCGAACATTACCCGCACAGTATCCTGACCATAAGACACAATTTCAAGCAACCGGGCCCGTTCGATTTTTTGTGAGGAAGAAGGAATGCCTGCGGCATATGAGAGCCAAGAATCAAATGCATTTACAACTTCAGGTTTCCGAGAGACGATCACCGCTGGCCGGATATTTTCATACCTGCCCTGTAGCCTCTCTACAGCCGTTTTCCATCCCGTCAGATCATTTGTAGCACCACTTTGTTCCATCGCATTTAAATCCTCGCGAATTAGCTTATAATACTGAAGCCAAATGGGTTGTCCGGGTTGATTAAGACTGTTGGCAGCTAATCGTAACCTGGTAGCTGTAGCCTCCAATTGCTGCTGAGATACTTTTGCACTTGCCACAGCAGCCTTCAGGTCCATAATGACCCCTGACAACGCATTAATGCCCTCTACAGAGGTCATTCCTTCAAAAGAAGAGGACACTATGATCCTAGAGATCTCTTCGGTCTCTTGTCGGACCTTCATCACATCCCCTTCCAAGACATACCCATACAATGCCTCAGCGGCTTGTTCTAGCTGCTGTGCTCCAGTCTTTCCGCTCATCACTGTCAAACCGTTGCCCGAACTAACGTCGGCGCTTTGCTTCGAAACCTTGCCAGAACCTTCACCAGCATTCCCTTGCGCTGCTGAGGCTTTTTCAACATTCATGCTGGTCAATAACCAGCAAAACACTAGAATAACCAACACATAATATCTCCCTCGGAGCATGAGACATCCCCCTCCTACCTAAGAAGAAACGACGTTGTCGTCTTTATTAGACGATATTCGTTTCTCGTAAAATTATAAGGATAAAGTATAGTATAAAACTTATACTTCTTATAATTCTAAATGTATGGCAGGCGGACAAGGGTTAGAACCGCTTACTATAACCTGTTCTTAAACTGATAGATAGAGTCTACGGGTCTTTGTCTACTACTAAACAACCAAGCAACAATTACACTAAACACCGTAAGCGCCATCGTGAAATATTGCACCTGTGTGACATCATCATTCAGTACAGAAGGTAACCATGGGTATATTCCATAGGAATAGTCCAGCATATCGTTAGCAAGGGTCCAGAACAGCGCTAGCGGAATCATTTTGCGGAAAGAAAAGAATCGTGCATAGATCAAAGCTTCTACCGCCATCCCCAAATGAGAGATCACCAGCATCCAGTCTTTCCAAACTAGAATATCTCCTTGATAACCTCCAGCAAAAATCATACTTACTGCCCAAATCCCATACTTCACAGACGTCACAACCGCTAACGCCTCAATAAGCTCCCTTACATTGTTTCCCGTATAGCTTTTTGGAGGAAAGAGCATTAGCAACAGCGCCAAGGTAAAGAACAGGCTCGCGGTTGGACTATCTGGAACAAACGGGAGCAGCCAAAGCGGAAAGTTAGCCGCCGTGAACTCCAATTGATTGCCATACCATATGTAGCCATAAATGGTACCGAGAAGATTCACAATAAATAACAACCAAATGATTCCTCGGTGCTTAAACAGTTTATCAAGAACGGACATACAGATCATTAACCTCCCAAGTAGTGGCAACTTTACATTTAGACATACAAAAACCTGACCGCAGTTTCGATCAGGTTTTGCGTTATTTTTATTTTACTGTTCGCTTTTTTGTTTGGCAAGCCAGTCTGCCAAGGCATCAATGTCTTGATCCGAAAGCCCCGCTCCCAGAGCAATATCATACATCTTCGGCATCTGTCCTTGACCCTCTTTTATAATAGTAAGGATTGCTTCTTTATCATGGGTGTCCCCAACGCCGCGAAGTGAAGGCCCGCCTGCCCCTTTCAAATCCGCCGCATGACAAGAGATGCAAGTAGCTTGCTTAAACAGCCCCATAGCCGGATCATCCTTATCTACAATCGCTACTTCCTTTGCCTTAACTGCACTCGAGGTTGGAAGCCCCTTCGCCCTATTCTCTGCCGCCTTCTCTTCCCGTTGAACATCTTCAGGAATTTGACCAGTTTCAGCCATTTCATGTTTGTATTCCGTCCAAGCGGTATTTGTTAAGTACACAATCGCCGCTAGCGATAAGAACATCAAAGATGAAGCGATCGGTCTACGATAGAAGCGACGTTCTCTGCCCGTGTCAAGAAATGGTGCTAAAAGAAGTGAACCAAAAGCTACACCGGTTACACCTAATGTACCCAGAACGATATAATCACCTGAAGCATAAGGAAGCTTCAAATACTGATAGAGAAACAAGAAATACCAGTCAGGAATTGGGATAACCGTAGCACTCGCATTCGCTGGAAACCCTAGCGGCGCTGGCTCTGAAATAGTAAGCACTAATATTCCTACAAGTACAACGACGCCAACCATCCATTCTTTCAGTAGAAAGTTAGGGATAAAGGCTTCCGATTTACCAGGATAGGCTGAATAGTCTGGAGGTGTGATAAATCCATTGCCTTTACGAACTCTGGTATCACCGACATATACAACCTTTTCCTTAGAATTGTTTCCATGTGCCATCCGTATTCCTCCTCTCTTAGATTAACTTACAACGGTCCAGAAATCCCTTGTCTGCGGATCATAATAAAGTGTCCTACGAGCAGACTAAGAAGCACCGCTGGGAGGAAGAATACATGAAGTGCGAAGAACCGAGTCAACGTTTCTGCACCAACAATCGTACCGCCTTGCATAAGTTCTTTCAATACGGGTCCCATCACTGGAACAGAGTTAGCAATTTCGAGTGTTACTTTAGTCGCGAAGTAAGCTTTATTGTCCCAAGGCAATAAGTAACCCGTTAAACCAAGCCCCAACATTACGAAGAAGATGAGCATTCCAACTACCCAGTTCATCTCACGCGGAGCTTTATAAGAGCCTGTAAAGAAGACGCGCATCGTATGAAGGAACATCATAACAATGACAAGACTGGCACCCCAGTGATGCATTCCGCGAACAATTTGTCCAAAGGCAACACTAGATTGTAAATACTCAACACTTGCATAAGCATTGATAATATCTGGAACATAATACATCGTTAAGAACATACCCGATAAGATCTGAATCACTGTAATAAAAAAGGTCAGTCCGCCAAAACAATACACAAACGCAGAGAAGTGATGGGCCGGGTTAACATGCTCAGGAACCTCGTGGTCGGCCACGTCTCTCCAAATTGGCGTAACATCCAAACGTTCGTCAATCCAGTTATAGACATTTTTAAACATTAGAACCTACGCCTCCTCACTAGCTACTGTATTAGGCACAATATCACCCAAAAGAACCCACCCGTTATCAAATTTCGTTTTATACTGATCAAGCGGTTTTGGAGCTACTTCGAGATTTTTGCCGAGTTTGGTATAACGCGCACCGTGGCAAGGACAGTGATACTCGTCCGGATGTGCCTTATCATTGTTCCATCCAACCGTACATCCTAAATGTTTACAAATGGGTGAAAGCGCATAAATATCACCCTTTGCGTCTTTACGGATCCACGCAGTCAGCGTCGCTGTGCTGTCGTACCATCCGTCTTTCTGTTTCAATTCAAACGTAAACTCTTGGGGCTCTTCGGTGATTTTGCTAATTTCAGCAACCTTTATAAAATCACCTGCGCCCTTCTTATGTAATATTGGGTCCACGACAAAACGGACCATTGGGAGAATTGTACCTGCCCCCATAAAAGCAGTAGCGCCACCTAGCGTGTAGGTCAAAAATTGCCTGCGCGACATCTCTTTACGGCTGGGTGGTTGTTCAGGCCAAATATCCTGTTGATCATTATGGCTGCTCATACTGTTATATAACCCCCTTCTCAAGATATAAGAAAGTATCTAAGGTGTCCGATCAGAGATGCCTTACTATAAATAATCCGTTTTCAAATCTTTTCAATGAAATACATCACATACCATTTCGATTCAACCTAATAATAGCTTAGGCACTAAAACCCGTCAAGAATATTGTCTAATTTGTGACAGGCCAAAAAGTGATTTTCACTTACAATTGTTGATTTTCTGTCACATTTAAAAGAGACTCACCGTCCCCACATCTTTTGAATTTTCATACCAATATCACTATTAATCTTACCTTCCAGAGAGCCCTCAATGATAGGCAGAGAGAGTACTAAATCGCTTTCAAAAATTTCTTGTTCCAGAAGTGCTATATCTGCTGTTAACACCACGGCATACTGGAAACCACTGGATTTGACTTTTCGGCAAACCTCATTAATTAGATCGACATATCCTTCTCCTCCATACTGAATCGCCGGGTAAGTTACAATCCGTCCCTTAAACGGTATTTCCACCAAATCCATAAAATCACGTAATCTTTCTAATGCTTGAACCGTCTCAGGAGGACTCTCGGACCCACTTAATCCTGTAAAAGGTATGAGACATGTATCATAGAACTTTCGATTTTCTTCCCACTGTTCAACTTCAAAATCACTGAATTTCATTAATGTCATCTCCCTATTTGCGATCCTTCTTCGCGTCCACTTTTCACAAATTTGCCCGATGTTATAAATCCCATTATATTGAAAGAGGAAGACAACCGTCTAGATTTAGATTTTCACTCGTCTTCATTCACCTCTAATTGATACAGAAAGTGAGTTGAACAGGTACCTATTTAATAAAAAAAGAAATGCGCTTAGCGCATTTCTTTATGCCAAACTTTTAAGTTCTTCTGTAAGATTTCGAAAAGCCAATTTATCTCCTGTAGCCAGCGCCGTGTCAATCTCACGGTGCAAGATGTCGGAGCGACGCTTTCGCAGCGCTTCATCCCACACCATTTCTGCCGCAAGTCCTAGCATCACTTCGTACGTAGCCTTCATTTTGTCCATTCGATACACCTCCGCTGTTTAAGAGATCCTTATTGCTTTAATATTTTGATATCCATCAAGATGATTTTGTTTTCGGTTTCAAAAGTGACGGCACCTACTAAATCATATTCAACAATCCTGTCTACGTTCTACATATTTACCCATTCTGATCAATACTTCATCTATTGTTCCTATCAACAACCAAAGCGAAGTCCTCATCTACGTATGTAATCCCCATAAGCATTTGCTTGTATGCCTTCATACTACTATAGATGTTTAGGCACGGCTATCTCCATCCCCCACGGCGTCATCATCACAGTGAGACCAGCAGTAGTCTCCCCTAATTTAAGCATCCCAAGGTGCACCATCATCCGAATAATTCGTTGCTCCAGAATAGAGGCAGCATTGTCATAATAGAACGGTTTAATTAACCACCCAATACCATCCACTAATGAAGGTACGCTCACCCAATTCCCAGCACTAATGCTTACCCAATACACAAGTGAAGGCAGGTTTGGTACAGCCCCCTTATATAGTTTTAACCAAAAAGAGAATATCTGCATCAACGAGTCACATTTTCCGTTGGCTAACACTGCCTCTCCTGTCGCCGTAAGCCTTAGCCGAAAACCTTCTTCAGTGATCCAGCGGCGATGACGAACATAATCATACAGGAGCGCTAATCTAGGCGGATAATGCTCACATGCCCTACCATAACCAAATCTCCAGCCGCCTTTGCTAAGAAGATCCTCCGGAATATGAAGTGCATTCATCACTCCTTGCTGATACCGCCTATACATTGCCCCTTCCTGATTAAGCTCTGGCTCATTTTCCTTGATATATCTCAGAAGCATAACCAGATCACTTAATAACAATTCTCCTTCATTTCGATACATGGCTGGTTCAGAGCTAACCGCAACCTTATCCTTGATATGTGCGCTCATCGTCTCACGAAAGCGCTCTTTCAAGTCTTTAGGCACTTGGAACAAGTATCTGGTTTGCTGGGAGGAACCGCTAAAGAGCCAGCCTCCGCTTTTGAAACGAGACACCATTTCTCGGAAGCCTCCGGTCTTTCCTTCTGGAGCATCAAAAGAAGCCTGTCTAGCTACAGCCAACAAATCTTCCAGACTAAAGTAGCTGCGTTCATCAAAAAGTAATGTATTCAGAAACCGTAGATCCTCCGGAGTACATTCCCGGATATGAGACTCCATAAAACTTCTGCTTCCAAGCATAATCAAAATACTCTGGATCAAGTCATGTTTGGAATTCTGCTTGCATTCACACCGGTAGCGTCCCGCTATGGCGGTCAGCTGTCCAATATCTGCATAAGTGAGCATATCCGCCAGATTCATGTTTTATCGCCTCACCGTTTTACTACCATTATGGGAAATACAGCCCTTTTTATTCCCCTTTGCGCAAAAAAAATAACCCGATGCACGGGTTAACGCTGATTTTGCAGGATATGGCGAGTACAATTATAAAGAATAGGGTTCCATTCCCGTTCTTTTTTCTCCAAAATTGTCAGGGATAAATTCCCAATTCGCTCAGAATACTTATCTTTGTAAAATGCAGTATACAGTTGAGCGAGGAACCCTCCATGAGATATAACTAGTATGTTCCGATTGGGATGCTGCGCAGAAATATCCTCCATAAAGGCAAGTGCACGTGCTTGAAGCTGTTCGTCAGTTTCTTGACCAAGTGAAAGCTGACTCCAATCTTTCCCCCACTTCTCTTCACGCTCAGCGGCAGTAAGTCCTTCTACTTGCCCGTAGGCACGTTCCCGGATCCGATCATCAGGATCAAGCAACGGTACATTTAATTTATCAGCGATGATCTTGCCTGTCTCTGCTGCCCGGGAAAGGTTACTTGTAATGCAATAATCCCAGCGATACGGCTCTTGTAATAAGCGGTCAGCAAGCATAGCAGCTTGCATCCGTCCTTCATCATTAAGCGGAATATCACTTTGCCCCTGTATCTTTCCAATTGCGTTCCAGTCCGTCAATCCATGGCGTATCAAGCCGATTAGCATATTACCTCCCCCTTTTCACCCAAGTATTTGTCTCTTAATGTAACATGGATGAAATAAAAAGTCTTCTTTTATGCGTATTAGAATACAAAAAAGCCCCTTATCTTTACATAAAGGGACTCCTACATCATTCTTAACACTATTATATACTGCAATAGTTAAGTCATACATCAATAGACCCTTTATGATCTGCGATATCGATTCAGCCGGGTTAACGAAAACACTGCAAAACCCACGCCAAGCATGGATAACATCATCCAATATTGAGGATGAGTAGGTCCCATATTTACTACAAGCGGTTCAATAATCCCACCTTCAGAGCCTAAAATGGGATAAGTAGAAGTCCATTCCATAGAGCCAGCAACGCCAGTCTCTACAATTCCACTTTGAGCCACAGTGATATCTGCAGGTGTTCTAAACATAGTAAAGTAAAGAACACTAGACAAAAATACCGCCAGGAAGCAAGCGATCCAGAGACTAAGCCTATGACGAACAATGGCAGATGTCCCTGCGGATTTCCCATCCCCTGGCATCAACCAAGGACTCTCTAGATAAATCCGCTCCATAACTTTAACATTTATAACTTCTGCACGCTCTTCACTAATCTCTTCTTTCAAATCATGCATAAGCTGGCTACTCTCTTGCCACAGAGACCATTCAGCAGCGCAGTAAGGACAAGTTTCAATATGTTGTTCGAGCAAAATCCGCCTAGGATGTGTGGGGGGAGCGTCCCACAAGAGCGGAATACATTCTTGCGCTTCCCTGCAATTCATTCGCCTTACACCCTCTCAACCTGCTCTTCAACTTCAGGCTCATTGAAATAGGATTCGAGTTGAAGCTTCACACTACTTCTGGCACGAAACAACAATGATTTCACGGAGCTTACACTCTGATCCAAAATTTCTGCAATTTCTTGATAATCCATCTGATCGTATTCACGCAGGATTAACGCAGAGCGTTGTTTCTCCGGAAGATTATTAATTGCCTCACGAACCAAATTCATCCGTTCTTTACGCAATGCAGCCTGCTCAGGCGCTACTTCAAACGGTGCAACGGGAGTATATCCACTCTCTTCTAGGGATACATTTCCGGCACGATTCTTACGAAGCTCACTTAGCACGGTATTACGAGCAATAGTGTACAACCACGTTGAAAAGGAAGCATCTACCTCTCGAAAGGAATGCAAGCTACGGAATGCCTTGTAGAAAGTCTCCGAACAAAGGTCCTCTGCAATTAGCTCCATTTGTGAGTTTCTAAGCATATGATATACAAATGCCAATATTTTTCGTTGATAACGACGCATTAATTCTGAATATAATTCTGTGTTGCCTTGTTTAATTTCCTGGATCAACTGGGAATCCGTCATGGTGAGATTGGCCCTCCTCGCCCTTGCACGTCTTTTCCCGTCCGGTCCGTACTTATTATACCGGTTTGGGCTTTAAAAGTTGCGCTGGTTTACTACAACTTTTTAGTTTATTACAAGAAGAAACGATATTGTCGACCTTTTATGTAAGACAAACGTTCCTTGTGGGAATTTAAGGGAAAATATATGACGTGCAACTTATCCGTTCTTCAATTTTGAAATACACCTATGTATATTCAAACACCCAATAATTAAGGCATGATGATTGTGATGAATATAAAAAGAAAAATGGCATATTTCTATGAGCATATAAATTTTATAACGAATCTAGAAATATACCAGATCTATTGTATCACAGATTCTCATAGGATGACATTAATAGACTTCAGAGCAGTAATCTCGTCAGCATGACCTGACAACAGATTATAAACGAACATGAAGTTCAACCATAAGACTTTGATCACTGTAATGTGACTTTAATCTCTTTTTAATAAACTGTTGACAAAATGTAAACGTATACATATAATAAAAGTACAGTATGGTTTCTCTCCACTCCTATCCAAATACTACACGGTTCCAATTTATTGTGAACTGTAGCCGCTTACTTTGTAAGCGGTCTTTTTTTGTCCTGTAAGCGCTGTATTAGCCCCACTCATTATTAATACCCTCTTCTGCATCCACTTGAAGCAGTAGCTGTTTTCAACAGTATGCTCTTTCAGATCCTAAAACGAAATAAAAGCCCCTCCATATTGGAAGGGCTACTAACTACACATATACGGTATAATCGTGCTGCTGCAGAAGCACCTTCGCACGTTCCATATCGTTCTCCTGTCGAAAAGATAGGCGCATAATACCCGGCACATCTTCACGACTCTCGATGATTTGTACGTTGCTAAGGTTAATGCCTTGATCCCCCAGCTCAGTAGCGATACGACCGATAATCCCCGGATGATCCGGTACATCAATATGTAGGTCAAATAAAGGTGCGATCATGCCTTTACGCCGTTCAGGCAACTGACTGCGGAAGCCATTCGCTTCTTGGAAAGCCTCTTCAATTCCTACGCCATCTTCACTTTCCAGGAGACGAACAAAAGAAGAAACTTCCTCGTTCCAATCCTTCAATAAACGAAGCATTACGGAACGATTGTTCAGCAAAATGTCTCGCCAAATTATAGGATCGCTGGACGCAATCCGAGTGATATCCCGAAAGCCCCCTGCAGCTAGCGTGCTATATAAGGAGTCGGTATCGTCATAGGCACGAATCTGATTTACCAAAGCAACAGCAATAATATGCGGTAAATGACTAATGGCACCTACAATCTCATCATGGCGTTCTGGATCAAGGCGTACTATCTGTGCTCTTGTGTGGTGTAGTAGAGACTCCAGTGCATGATAAGCCTCATCTGGCACTCCTGGAGGAGGCGTCAACACATAATAGGCATTCTCAAATAGCAGTGATGAAGCTGCCTCAACACCTGAGCGCTCTGATCCTGCCATTGGGTGTCCGCCGATAAAATGTACTCCAGGAATATCTAAGGAGACCGCACATGCGGCAATACTAGCTTTCGTGCTTCCTACATCTGTAATAATGCAGCCGGGTTTTAGAGGCAATTTACTTAATTGCTGCAGATAATCCTCTAACATCCCTACCGGTACACATAAAAAAATGAAATCAGCATCAAGTGCCGCTTCTTCAACAGAAAGCGTGGCTTGATCAACCACACCTCTGCTTATATATTTACTCGCGGATTCAGGACGGTGGGCATGTCCTACGACGGTCAGGCCCTCCTTGCCTTTAAAGCAAAGGGCCAGTGAGCCTCCGATCAGACCGACACCGAATATAGCTATTTTTGTCGTCATGTTCTTTGAACTACCTGCCTTTTTTAGTCTAGTCTTGCTGTTTATTACTAAGCGCGCACACCAGACTCTATAAGCGTTTGTTCCAGCGCAGTTATAAACGCTGTGTTCTGTTCAGCTGAGCCCACAGTAACACGAATATAAGTAGGGTAAACTTGATGACCCGCTCTTACTATGATTCCTTTACGCATCAAAGCATCGAAAACCTCGGTTGCAGGTTTACGAACATCTACCATAATGAAGTTCCCGTGTGCAGGGAAGGATTCAAGGCCCAGACGTTTGAATTCACCTTGTAATTGGACAATACCCGCGCTATTAAGACGACGGCATTCCTCCACGTATTCTTGGTCATTCAAGGCAGCAAGAGCCGCGGCTTGCGCAAGACGAGTGGTATTGAAAGGCTCGCGTACCTTGTTGATCAATGAAATAATCTCAGGACTAGCAACGCCATAACCAATACGCAATGCGGCTAAGCCATAAATTTTGGAGAATGTGCGAAGCACAACCAAATTCGTATAACGATTTAATAATTGGATACCGTTGGAGTAAGATAGATCTGTTACGTACTCACAGTATGCTTCATCAAGAACAACCATTACATTGGAAGGAACAGCATCAAGGAAAGAAACCAAGGCTTCCTCTGGTACAATCGTTCCTGTTGGGTTATTCGGATTACAAATCCAGATAGCCTTCGTACGGTCCGTAATACGGGCCAACATCCCATCCAGATCATGTGTACCATTTACAAGTGGTACCTCGATGGACACAGCGCCTTCGATATCTGCGTTACTCTTATACACAGAGAAGGTCTGGTCAGCCATGATTGTCTCATCACCTGGCAAGAAGAAAGCACGAGCAATAAGAGCAATAATCTCATCAGAACCACAGCCAAAAATAATATTATCGCTGTTCACACCAAGACGGTTGGCAAGTGCTGCCGTCAACTCAACGGCCGATCCGTCTGGATATAGATAAAGATTCTCAAGCTCTGCTAGAATAGCTTCTTTAGCACTCGGGGAAGCTCCATACGGGTTCTCATTGGATGCAAGCTTAATAACCTCACTTAAGCCAAGCTCCTTCTTAACTTCGTCTATAGGTTTCCCTGGTTTGTAGACAGGGAGATTAACTATATTCGGTTTTGGATTCATGAATAGTCCTCGCTCTCCATAGTTGATTACTCCACTATACACAGGTCAAAATGACACTGTTATGGTCTTTTTAATTGTGCCACAAATTCTCGAATTTGCAACAGCCCCTCATTTCGTGTAGCGGGATTATCGAGCAGCGGAATGACCTCTTCTATTTTACGAACAATCGCACTACCTACTACCACGCCATCGCAAATCTGAGCAAAGCGGGCAACCTGTTCGCCAGTTGAGATCCCAAATCCTACAGCCACCGGCAGATCCGTAGCTTGACGCACGGAATCAATAAACGCCTCTACATCAGCATGGAAAGTGGATCGTTCCCCTGTCACACCTAACGAGGATACACAATAGATAAACCCACTCGCACCTGAGACAATCTTCGCAATACGTTCACTTGAGGTCGGTGCAACTAGTGGAATGAGATTAACGCCAACTTCACTACTGCGGCGACGCATCTCCTCTGATTCCTCGACAGGAAGATCTGGAATAATAAGACCACTAATCTCATGAGCATTCAGTTCTGCGAAAAATGTATCCAGCCCCATTTGCAGGATAGGATTGTAATAGGAAAACAAAATAAAGGGCAGGCTGCTTCCGGCTTGACGAGCTTTTAACGCGGTCTCCATACAGGTACGCAGGTGAACCTCCCCCCGCAGAGCTCGTGCAGACGCTCGCTGAATGACAGGGCCATCTGCTAGCGGATCAGAGTAAGGTACTCCCAGCTCCAAAATGTCTGCACCTGCCGCCTCCAGTTCTGCGATGATGGCAAGCGTAGTCTCCAGATCAGGGTCTCCAACCGTCAGAAAAGGAATTAATGCCGTCTGTTCTTCAGCTTTAAGCTTCCGGAATACCAAATCCATCCGGTTTGTAGTTTCGGTTGTCATTCATTTCCCTTCCCTTCTGTGTACGCCATGATCGATTCCACATCTTTGTCTCCCCGGCCTGACAGGCAGATAACAACAATATCATCCTTGGTAAGGGTTGGACCCATCTTCACTACATGGGCTATCGCATGTGCTGACTCCAAAGCTGGAATAATACCTTCCGTTACACATAGCAGCTTCAGTGCATCAAGCGCCTCTGCATCCGTAATCGGAACATATTTTGCGCGTTCGATATCTTTTAAATAGGAGTGTTCAGGACCTACGCCTGGATAATCCAGACCTGCGGAGATGGAATGAGCCTCTGTTACTTGACCATGTTCATCCTGCAGAAGGTAACTCATCGAACCCTGGAATACGCCATGAGTCCCCTTGCTCATCGTCGCCGCATGAAATGGTGTGTCAATTCCCTTGCCTGCTGCCTCAACACCAATCATACCGACACCTTTATCCTCTACGAATGGATAGAACATGCCGATAGCATTACTACCGCCGCCTACTGCAGCAACAAGCACATCCGGCAGTCTTCCTTCAGCCTCCAGAATCTGGCGCCGCGTTTCATCACCAATAACCCGCTGAAAGTTACGAACCATCATCGGATAAGGATGTGGGCCTACGGCAGAACCGAGAATGTAAAAAGTATCTTCCACATTGCTAACCCAGTAGCGAAGCGCTTCGTTGCCGGCATCTTTTAAGGTACGCGATCCGGAAGTAACGGGAATTACCTCAGCACCAAGCAGCTTCATACGGAATACATTGAGTGCCTGGCGACGAGTATCCTCTTCCCCCATAAACACCTTACATTCCATACCAAGTAGGGCTGCAACTGTAGCAGTAGCTACACCATGCTGACCAGCTCCGGTCTCAGCGATCACCTTGGTTTTACCCATCATTTTAGCCAGAATTCCCTGACCAATCGCATTGTTAATCTTATGAGCGCCCGTATGATTCAAATCTTCACGCTTCAAATATATTTTTGCTTCTCCCAGATGTTTACTTAGACGTTCCGCATAATACAGTGGGGTCTCCCGTCCGGAATATTGCTTTAATAGATAATCTATTTCTTCTTGAAAAGCAGGGTCTGCCGAATACTTCTCATAGGCTTCCTCCAGCTCAATCAATGCAGTCATCAAAGTTTCGGGCACGAAGCGCCCTCCGAATGAACCGAAACGTCCATGCTGGTCCGGTACTTGTGTCATGATTGCTTCACCCTTTCCACAAAAGCTGTCATTTTAATAATATCTTTAACGCCTTCACTCTCTACTCCACTAGACACGTCTACTCCGTACGGAGCATAAGTATCTAGCAACTCTCCTACGTTATTAGGATGAAGTCCGCCAGCCACAAATAACGGCAACCCATTTCGTAGCGCGATTTCCTGATAATCAGGCAACCTCTCCCAAGCGAACGTGCGCCCAGACCCGCCGCTCTGCTGAGGATCATAAGTATCTAACAACACAGCATCGACGAAGCCTGCGTATTGTTCCAATGTATATTTGTTATCAGCGTCATCACGCTCTTTATCAGCAACAGACAATGCCTTCCACACCTGAACTTGTGGGAAAGCTTGCCGAACCTTTTGACAAAAGGCTGGACTTTCCTGCCCATGTAGCTGAATGACATCTAGTGACACAACGGAAAGCAGTTCGCTCAGCTCATTCAGCTCTGGATTAACAAAAACCCCTGCAGCTTTAGGTTTTTCACTAGTCTTCCATTGCGGAAGTTCAGCAATCAGTTCGGAAGCACGCTCCAGAGTAACCCTGCGACGACTAGGAGCGAATACAAATCCAATATAATCTAGTGGTAAGTGTAACATAGATTTTAGCACTTCAACGTCCTGAAGTCCACAGATTTTTACCAATGTCTCAGCCATGCCGGACACGGTCCTTTCCATTTGGAAGCATTCCTAGCAATCCATTTACCGCTTCTTCTACATTTGCCTGACGCATTAGATATTCCCCTACGAGGACCCCGTGAGCGCCAGTCGTTCTTAAGTAGTCAATATCACTTGGCCCTGCAATTCCGCTTTCACTGATCACAGGTACCCCTTGAGGTACTAGTGCTGCCAGCTCTGCCGTTGTCTCTAAGGACGTCTCAAAGGTACGCAGATTACGATTATTAATACCCAGCAGAATATTAGGATGTGTTATCTTGTCTGTACTTAATACCACCGCAAGCTCATTCCGATCATGAACTTCGATTAATACATCCATTCCAAGTCCAGTAGCTATTTCTATAAAATGAGACAGTTTATCCGGTGTCAAAATAGCAACGATTAACAACACCGCATCTGCTCCAAGAATACGCGCTTCATAAATTTGTTTCTCATCGATAATGAAATCTTTGCGTAGCAGCGGCAGATTTACAGCTTCCTTCACGTGCTGCAAGTAAGCAGCGCTTCCCTGAAAATAATCCGTATCCGTCAAAACAGATAAACAATCAGCGCCGCCCGCTTCATAACCTTTTGCAATGGAAACAGGATCGAAATCCTCACGAATCAGCCCTTTTGAAGGGGATGCCTTCTTTACCTCCGCAATCAAACCTATATCCCTGTTCTTCCCCTGGGTCAGAGCCTTACGAAAGCCTCTAGTCTGAGGGAGTGCTGCTATATCACGTTCAGCTTGAGCTAGAGAAAAGCTATTACTGAGCGCCTCCACCTCTTTGATCTTTGTAGCGACAATTTTATCAAGATACATAATTAAGCTCCTCCGTCATCACAACAAGCTGTTTCAGCTTGGATAATGCCTTACCCGAATCCACTACTTCTTTAGCTTTCTCGACGCCTCCGGCCATGGTATCTGCCAGACCCGCAACATATATACATGCTCCTGCATTAGCTAACACGATATCTCGGTAGGGATTGATCTCACCTTGGAGCACAGAGGTAATAATTGCTGCGTTCTCTGCTGCGTCTCCACCCAAAACAGCTTCAAGTGGATGTCTGTTAAGACCTAATCCCTCCGGAGTAATTTCATAAGTGCTCACTACACCCTCTTTTAGTTCAGACACTAATGTAGAGGCTGAGATGCTGATCTCGTCCAGACCATCCGAACTGCTTACAACCATTGCGCGCTTGGAACCCAGCTCCTTCAGTACATTAGCCACCGTCTCCGTCTTATTTCGGTCATAAATCCCTAGGAGCTGACGGTCAGCTCCAGCGGGATTCGTAAGAGGACCCAGCATATTGAAGATCGTACGTACACCAAGCTCCTTGCGAGGAGCTGCTGCATGCCGCATCGAAGGATGATAAATTTGTGCGAATAAAAAGCAAATGCCGATACGATCCAGACATTCTCGGGCTTGGTCTGCATTCAGATGAATGTTTACGCCAAGGGCTTCAAGTACATCCGCACTTCCCGCTCTGCCTGAAGCAGAGCGATTTCCATGCTTGGCAACTCTTACAGAAGCCGCTGATGAAATAATTGCTGAGGCGGTTGAAATATTAAATTTATGGATGCCGGAACCGCCCGTACCACAAGTATCTAACAAGCGTGCGCGATCAGTCAGTACGGATGTGCCGAACCCTCTCATAGCTTCTGCAAAACCCGTAATCTCCTCCACGGTTTCTCCTTTAATTCGTAAAGCGGTCAGCAGTGAACCGATTTGCGCTTGTGAAGCATCTCCTAGCATTATAGCACCCATTATATCCCGTGCTTCTGTACGTGTCAGATTCTTGCCTTCGATTAGTCCGGCGATTCCTGATTGAATTAATTTCGTTGCATCCATAATGTTCTTCCTCCCAGCCTTAATGAGTTACTATATAAATCAAACCACTTGTTCAGGGGTATATTCGTACATATAATCTTGGTTGATAACTTGTTTTTCTTTCACTTCGGTTGGAAACATAGCTTCTGCCATACGAATAGCTTTCAGCATGCCCTTCGCCTTATTCACCGTTTCTTCATACTCTTTCTCAGGAACCGAATCCCAAACGATACCTGCTCCGGCCTGTACGTACGCACGACCTTTCCGGAAGATGATGGTACGAATGGTGATACAAGAATCCATGTTTCCTGAGAACCCTAAATATCCAATTGCTCCGGCATAAGCACCTCGAGCTTCTTTTTCCAGCTCTGCTATAATCTCCATTGCTCGCAGCTTCGGTGCCCCAGAAACCGTTCCGGCAGGCAGACAGGAGAGAAAGGCATCAAAGAAATCTTTATCCTCACTGAGCGTGCCTGACACATTCGATACCATGTGCATGACATGGGAGTATCTTTCAATCTCCATAAAGGAATCACATTTTACTGAACCAAATTTGGATACTCTCCCTAGATCATTACGACCCAGATCAACAAGCATCAGATGTTCCGCACGTTCTTTTTCATCCTCCAAGAGCTCCGCAGCAAACGCCCGGTCTGCTGCTTCACTGTCACCCCTTGGTCTAGTTCCAGCAATCGGCCGTGTCTCCACACGATTTCCATCTACCTTTACGAGTGCTTCAGGTGAAGTACCAACAATAATCTCCTCGTCCATTTTCAAATAGTACATATAAGGAGAGGGGTTAAGAGTTCTGAGCATCCGGTATACATGCAATGGAGAAACTTCCGTTTCAATATGCAACCGCTGTGACAATACCACTTGAAAAATATCGCCTGAGCGAATATATTCCTTCGCCTGTTCTACATTGTTGATGTACTGCTCTTTAGTGAGATTAGAATGAATCTCTCCAAGCTCGATATCCTGCGGAATGCTGCGACGATTCACATTTTCCTTAGGGCCTTCTTTTTGTAGATCTTCGGCCATAGCCTCCAGCTTACGACTCAGACTTTCATAATTGGATCTGATATCCGAATCTGTATCTCCGTCTTTTACATGCAGGTTACCTACAAGCAGAATCTGTTGCTTCACATGGTCAAAAACAATAATCCGATCGCAAAACATAAATCTTATATCATCCATTTGGAGATCATCCACAGGATGCTGAGGTAACTTCTCATAATATTGCAGCAGATCATATCCGAAAAATCCGATAGCCCCTCCAGTAAATGGAGGCATTTCGTCAAGCTTAGGACTACGGTATGAACGAAGTAACGCTTTAAGCTCCTCAATCGGCTTTCCGTATAGTTGCTTCTTCTCTCCGCCGACTTCAACGTTAATTGCACCCTTTTTACCGGATATCATCAAAAAGGGATCGCTACCGATGAACGAATACCGTGCCCATTGTTTTCCACCCTCTACACTTTCAAGTAAGAACGCGCGATCACGTTCAGCGAAACGTTGGAATAATCGGATAGGTGTTTCCATATCCGCGAGCAGTCGCTTTACAACAGGAATCAGATTATAATCCCGCGACAGCTTTACCACCTCTTGAACACTTGGATTCGTCATTGTTAGATGCCCCCTTAGATATATGAATGGTTCCGAAATACAAAAAAACCCTCTACCGAAGTAGAGGGTTTGTGTAAGTAAGTATATGTTTTTGAGCATTGATTAGCATAATTATGTAGTGTTTACAGACTTATCCCTAAATAAGATATATCACTGATAAATGACTTCAGTGCATATCAAAATAAAGACTCTGCTTACACGATACATGCTAATCTAAAAAACTTCTCGCACTCTGCTCAACTATACTCATCTCAACTAAACTAAACTCTTCTATACTCGGCTAACTACACTATACATGATGACGAGGGTCATTGACAACCCACAACTATAATTTAAGACTTGCTCTCTGATAAATCCGGACGTAGCTTCTGAGCCTCATTCAGATAAACGTGGCGAATCTCACGCTGCGATTTATCCGTATTAATCTGTACCATCAACCGGATACACATCGGCAAGCTTCCTTTAACCGGGATTTCCGTTGAACACATAAGTGGAACCATTTCCCAGCCTTCAATCTCACGAATAGCTCTTGCAGGAAAAGTAGCATCCAGATCATTGGTCATCGTAATCCATACATTGCTTATATTCTCAGCTATAACATCATTACGTTCTACGATCTCCCGCAGCAATATAACGGTCTCACGTAAAATCTCTGCCTCTTCGTTCTTAGTCACGGTTGTTGCTCCGCGAATTCCTCGGTTTACCACGGTCTTCCCTCCTTCTTAAGCTCTGCGAGAACCTCTCGCACAAGCGACTCCTGCACATCGTTCACAATGCTTACAGAGCCTATGGAATCAGGCACGATAAAGGTCATCTTGCCTTCCTTGAATTTCTTATCATGCATCATAGCGTCCATCAGTTCATCTTCATCATACTCGGAAGGAAGCCGTACAGGCAGTGACAGCGCGGTCAGCATAGATACAGTATCCTCATAAATGGAAGTATCCCGCCCAAGCTTCGCAGCCAATAGCGCTGAACCCGCCATCCCAATCGCAATCGCTTCTCCGTGCAGAAACACACCATACCCACCAACTGCTTCAATGGCATGTCCGATCGTATGTCCAAGGTTCAATATCGCTCGAAGTCCATGCTCACGCTCATCATTCGCCACTACATCTGCCTTAATTGCACAGCCACGCTCTAAAGCATAACCTAAGGCTTCGACATTCAGCTCTAGCAGCTCTTCGGCATGATCACGACACCAATATGCGAACTCTTTGTCCACGAGGAGACCGTGCTTTAACACTTCAGCCAGACCTGATGACACTTGCCGTGCTGGAAGAGTACGTAATGTATCCAAATCGTAGAGTACCATTGACGGTTGATAGAAAGCCCCTATCATATTTTTGGCTAATGGATGATTGACCGCCACTTTACCACCCACACTACTATCATGAGCTAGGATCGTCGTTGGAATTTGCAGAAAGCCGATTCCACGCATATAGGTTGCTGCTACAAATCCTGCTAAATCGCCAACCACGCCGCCGCCTAAAGCTAAAACTGCTGAATTGCGATCTAATCCTGCTTGAATCGCGGTTGTCATGACTTCTTCATACACGGCTAATGATTTAGAGGCTTCACCTGCCGTCATTATGTGACTAACCACAGTATAACCGTGAGAACGTAAAGCTTCTTCAAGTGCCGGCAAGTACCTTGGCGCTACTTCAGTATCACTCACTACTAACAGTGGACTACGCTCCGAAAATCCGGCCTCAGTACAATAATGGGCGATGTCCTTTAGTAAACCACTACCGATAAGAATAGGATACGAGCGGTCGCCCAAATCTACATTAATAGTACGCATAATTAGTAGCTCTCCAGCTGTGATAGGTAATTTTCATAGTTCGCTTTAATTTCTTCCAGTGAGTCGCCACCGAATTTATCAAGGAAAGCTTTTGCGATTTCCCAAGCTACTACGTTTTCCAGAACAACACACGCCGCTGGAACTGCACAAGCGTCGGAGCGTTCAACTTGCGCTGTAAATGGTTCTTTCGTGTCAATATCCACACTTTGAAGCGGTTTATAAAGGGTAGGGATCGGCTTCATGACACCGCGAACTACAACCGGCATGCCGTTAGTCATACCACCTTCAAAACCACCTAAGCGATTACTTGCACGGTAGTATCCTTTAGAAGCTTCATACATAATTTCATCATGGACTTGCGATCCTCGCAATTTGCCAGCTTCAAACCCAATGCCAATTTCAACGCCTTTGAATGCATTAATCGACATTACCGCCCCAGCGATTGCTCCGTCAAGCTTCCGATCAGACTGTACATAACTGCCAAGTCCGATAGGAAGTCCTTCGACGATACATTCAACGATCCCACCGATGGAGTCTCCCTCTTCCTTAATCTGATCTATGTAAGCCTCCATCTTCTGTTCCGTTTCTTTGTCGACAACTCTGACAGAGGACTGTTCTGTCCGCTCAATCAGCTCATCAATAGGCAGATCGTTAGCAGGCGCTTCAATTTCACCGATACGAATAACTTGCCCTGCTACCTTCACGCCAAAAGCTGCAAGCAGCTGTCTGGCTACAGCGCCACATGCAACTCTGGCTGCTGTTTCGCGAGCACTGGAGCGCTCCAGTACGTTACGAAGATCTGTATGGTTGTACTTCAATCCGCCATTCAGGTCTGCATGGCCAGGACGCGGCCGATTTACGCGGCGTTTTTCTTCGTCACTGCCAGGAATAGGCTCGATATTCATGATGTTCTTCCAGTGGGTCCAGTCTTTATTCTCTACTACCAAGGCTACTGGAGCACCTGTAGTATAGCCATGACGCACTCCACCTACAATTTGTGCCGTATCTTTCTCAATCTGCATGCGACGTCCACGTCCATAACCCTTTTGTCGACGCTGCAATTGAAAATTAAGCTCTTCAAAATCCAATGTCAAATTACTTGGCAATCCCTCAATAATGGCCGTAAGCTGGGGGCCGTGCGTTTCCCCCGCTGTTAAATAGCGCAAACTCATGCTGCGTTCCCCCTTTTATACTTTTAAACTGTAAACCGCTAAAATCCTAATGATCTTTGCTCATTATAGTATAGGCAATCCTCTTTGACAAGAAAGGGATCTCCCTAAAACGACTCCATTCGCGACAAAATGAATTGGTTTTTGTGTAAAGAAAAAGCGCCATTCATACTCTAAAGAGTATGAATGGCGCTCCTCGGCTCGGTCCGGCACTTGTTAGCTTCCGATCCGCTGACTTGTTGAAGGAAATGTAGACTTACGCTCTTCCAGTTGCAGAAGGCGCTTCAATTGCATTTCTTCTACACCGAGAATTTGCCCGCACTCACGAACGGTAATAAAGCCTCGTTTGTACGCGGCAATGACCTTGCTTTTGTCCATCGGTTTAACGATCCTTTCGCTTAGCTTACAGATTCTACTACCCAGTATCACTGAACGATAGCGAAAGTATACCTATAAAAGTACACAGACGAAGGAGCAAGAAGTATTTATTTTTTACGATAGAAAAAGGTTTCCGTCGATTCAAAGCCATATTGCGCTGGCGTAAAGATCTGCTCTGTACTACCTACAAACAAATACCCGCCTGGACGTAAACTAGCCGAGAACTTATGGTAGAGCTTATTCTTCGCCTCTTCAGTAAAATAGATCATTACATTGCGACAAATGATAAGATCAAAACCCTCATCGAACTTGTCCAGCAGTAGGTTCTGTTTACGGAAATCTATGTTTTTCTTAAGCGTGTCGCTAACTTTGAATAAATGACCCTCGGGTTTAAAGTAACGCGCAGCAACATCCTTAGGCACATCCTTTAAAGAACGTTCCAGATACAAACCTTGCTTTGCTTTGGAAAGCGCACCGTCGTCAATATCCGTAGCCAGAATGCCAGTCTGCCCCAATAAATTCTTATCCGATAAAATCATAGCCAGCGTATAGGGTTCTTCTCCAGTGGAACATGCAGCGCTCCACAGTTTCAATCTGCGACCAGATTGTTGTATGTCAGGAAGAATGATATCTCGCAGTACTTCCCACCGATTCGGATTCCGCCAAAACTCGGAGACATTAATCGTCATTCGGTCCAAAAATTCATAAAATAATTCCTTGTCCTTCATCATTGCGGCAAAAAAATCACTAAAGGTTTGATATCCATTCTTCACACGAAGAGTCGTTAAACGCCGCTTCATCTGCGCTTCTTTATACTGAGCCAGATCAATTCCGGTGCTTTGCTTAACATGATGAATAAACCCGATGTAATCTGAATCTGCTGTTAATGCTGCAACATTACGATCAGACATGTTAATCCCCCGCCTCCCGCTTGGCTCCTACATCCAGACTGCGATCTCTTTGTTATAAAGATTCAATTCATCTGGAGTAAAGAAATTAGCAATTTCTCGTTCTGCACTTTCAGGCGAGTCTGATCCATGAATTAAATTAAGCGGTGTATGGCTGGCAAAGTCGCCTCGAATCGTACCCGGCAAGGCTTCTCCTACCTTCGTCTTACCAATGAGCGTACGGGATAATGCTACAACATCATCACCTTCCCATACCATTGCAAACACTGGACCTGAAGTTATAAAAGAAACCAACTCTGAAAAAAAGTCCTTGCCAGCATGCTCCGCATAATGTCTTTTTGCTTGGTCTTCACTAACTGTAATCAGCTTTGCAGCGACCAGCTTAAAGCCCTTATCTTCAAAGCGTGAGACAATACGCCCAATTAATCCACGTTGTACTCCATCCGGTTTGACCATCAGATACGTCTTTTCCATAGAGGCACTCTCCAATTTCCCATTAGTTGGGTTGTTTTGACGCTATCTTAACAGAAACCGAGCTTTCTGGAAACGTTTAATTTCATGATCACCAAAATACTAATAAGCTCTACCTGTTACAAAAAAGGCAATATCGCGCAGATTACGCTTAGTCTTGTTGTTAGGCAACTGATCTAGTGCAGCAAGTGCCTTCGCGATATATCGCGAAGCCAGCTCCTCGGAACGGACAATTCCGTCTCCAGAAAGAATAAGATCAATAGCACGCCCTACTGTGCTGTGCCCTTCACGAATAGACTTCAACTCCTCAAGAAGCGGAGCTCGCAATCTTTCATCCTCCAGGCTATAAATGACAGGAAGGGTGATGTTCCCTTGCCGCATATCACTTCCTGGAGGTTTACCGATTTGCTTTTCGGTGCCTGAGAGGTCAAGTAAATCATCACGAATCTGGAAAGCCATCCCTACATTGTATCCATAATTATAAAGTAGACGAGCCACCTCTGGTTCAGCATCAGCAGCAAGTGCACCTAATTGGCAACTGACTGCAATCAACAGCGCTGTTTTGCGGCGAATCCGCCGCAGGTAATGACGCACACTTTGCTCACTGTTGAAGAAGTCACGAATCTGCTCCATCTCACCGATCGACATTTCAATCATGGCCTTGGACAAAATCTGATGAATTCGCGGATTCTTCAGCTCCGTCGTCATCACCAGTGCTTTCGCATATATGTAGTCACCGGTGTACATGGCAATTTTATCGCCCCATTTGGCCTTAACAGTAAGTTCACCCCGGCGCAGTTCTGCATCGTCAATGACATCATCGTGAACTAGTGAAGCGCTATGAATTAGTTCTAGCGGTATCGCCACACGCTTCAGCTTCTCAAGATCATACTTTCCAAATTTCCCACCCATCAAAACAAATACGGGACGCAATCTTTTACCGCCAGCTTTTAATAAATGCAGAGAAGTCTCGGTTAGTAGGTCGTCATCACCCTGTACGCTACGGTACAAATCTTTTTCAATCTGATCCATGTCTCTGTTCAGTAATCCGAATATTTGCAGTCGTTTCATTCCTTCACCCGTGTCAACAGTTTATGACTCCAAATCTCCATCTTCACTGCCTGCGGCAGCAGACCCATCTCATAGGCATAGCGGAAATAGAGGTTCAGACCTTTCTGCTGCCTTTCTCCAAAATCATAGCTTAAATTGCGAAAGTACCCTTCCCAATAAGACTTAGTTCCTCCAATTGTCGAACAGGCTGCAAGTACTATAGGATCTAAATCACTTAGTCCCCGCAGTTTACTCTCAGCAAAAGCTTCTGCAATCTCCGCAATGGCTTCCGGTTTGTCATTCGCAGCTTTTCGATTCACTGCCCAGACCGCAAAGGTCATCCCTAAGCCCGTCCATTCTTTCCAAAGCTCCGCCAGATCCGTAACGATATACCCTTGATCCTGCCAAGAGGCTTTAATCGCATGATCACCAATGAGTAAGCAGGCATCTGCTTGATGCATCATAGCATCCAAATCAGGATTAGCGCTAATATATTCTGGTTTATTGCCAAAAGCCTTTTCCATTAAAATTTTCAGCAAATTTACCGATGTTGCAGAAGTGTTCGTAACAGCAATCGTACCTGTACCTATCTGTGCAAGAGGCACTCGAGAAAAAAGAAAAATAGACCTCACAGGACCGTCCGCACTTACCGATAAATCAGGTAACAGCAATAACTTATCACTGGCTTCAGCATACGCAAAAGAGGATAATGCACCCACATGAATCGTTCCACGACTCATCCCCTGATTAAGAATGGCAGGTACCTCACTCACCATCTCTGCCGGATATTTCAGTGCAGAGGGATGAAAATTGTGAAATACCGGCCATGAGTTAGTATAGCTGATTTTGCCTATGATGGTGTGGCTGTTATTCTCCATCCTTTCAATCCCCCCATCTGCGAAATAATTGATGTTCAATATTAAAGCTGTCAAGCACTTTACCCACCATGAAATTAATCAGATCATCCATACTTTGTGGCCCAAAGTAAAACGCCGGCATTGCCGGAATGATCCGAACCCCCAGACGGGACAGCTTCAACATATTCTCAAGATGAATAGCATGCAGAGGTGTCTCACGAGGAACAAGGACCAGTGGACGTCCTTCCTTAAGCATAACATCAGCAGCACGAGTCATCAGATTGTCGGAGGTTCCATTAGCAACCGCAGACAATGTTCCCATGGAACAAGGCATAATAATCATCCCTTCCACACGAAACGAACCACTTGCAATAGATGCACCGATATCAGCGACAGGATGATAAAGTAGAGAACCGGGATAGCCTTTGAACTTTTCGTTCAAAAAGCCTTCCCGGTCTGATGCGATATAACCTAGTTCTTCTTTAAAAACGCGCCAGCCCGCATTACTTACTACCAAATGAACGGAGTAGCCTAGCGATAGCAACGTTTCGATCAGACGAATACCATAAATAGCACCGCTTGCCCCTGTAATTCCTACCACGAAGTTTTTCGGTTTAGTAAGCGTCATTTTTTGAAATGCACCACCAAGTCAATCAGAGTGAAAGAGAACACCACGATGCTTAGCACGCCGTTCATAGTGAAAAAAGCGGTCTGTAAACGACTGAGATCACTCGGAGATACAATATAATGCTCATAAAAGAGAATAATATATGCGAGGATCATACCAGCCACATACCACCAGCTTAAATCCGTCAAAAACAGCAGCGATACGAATCCAATCGCGGTAAGAATGTGAAACACACGAGCAATAACGAGTGCACCTTGGACCCCAAATCGCACTGGAATGGATTTTAAGCCTTCTTTAAGATCAAATTCAACATCCTGACAAGAGTATATAACATCAAAACCAGCCGTCCAAAACACAATTGTGAAGTAAAATACCATTGAAGTCCAATTCACACTACCGGTCACAGCTACCCAGCCGCCCAGCGGTGCAAGCGCAATGGTGAGGCCGAGGATAAGATGGCATGCCCATGTAAAGCGCTTAGTGAATGAATAAATAACAAGAAGGAATACAGCGATAGGTAACAGCTTAGCTGACAAAGGATTCAATTTAAAGGCTGCCCAAAAGAGCAAGAAAAACGAAATGCCTATAAAAATGACAACTTCACCGATCTTAAGTAACCCTGCAGGAATCGCTCTTCCCGCTGTGCGTGGATTCTTGGCATCACTGATTCGGTCTATCAATCGATTCAATCCCATAGCTGCACTGCGTGCTCCAAACATAGCGATTACAATCCAGCCAATTTGACTCCAGGATGGGAGGCTATCATTCATGACCACAGATCCCAGTAAAGCACCCATAAAGGCAAAGGGTAAAGCAAATACCGTATGTTCAAACTTAATCATTTGTAAAAAGATACCGATTTTCTTAAACATTCCCGTTCTCCTTGAGCCCAATATGTAATGCCGCGATGCCTCCGGTCAAGGGGAAGGATTCCACTTTTTGAAGTCCGGTTTCACGGAAGATAGTGGCCAGTTGCTCCCGGTCTGGGAACATTGCCAATGATTCTGGCAGCCATTTGTATTGCTCGTACCTTTTCGCGAATAACTTACCCAGCAATGGAAGCACACGCTGGAAATAAAAGAAATATACACCTTTAAACGGCTGTTTCATCGGCTTGGATAGCTCCAAACATACAACCATTCCACCAGGTTTCACTACCCGCTTCATTTCGTTAAGCACTTGAACAGGATCTGGCACATTGCGTAGTCCAAATCCAATCGTTGCATAATCAAACGCATTGTCTTCAAAAGGCAGCTCCATAGCATTGCCCTGCACCAGCGAAATACGGTCCTGAAGCTTGCGCTCTTCCACTTTGCGGCGACCTACTTCAAGCATACCTGCGCTGAAATCCAGTCCGATTACATTGCCAGTCTGCGAAGCTTCCGCCAAAGCGATGCTCCAATCACAGGTTCCGCAACATAGGTCAACGGCCGAATCCCCGCGCTTCATCCCCATCTTCTTCATCGTGAATTTACGCCATGCCTTGTGGCGGCGAAAGCTTAGGATGTCATTCATCAAATCGTATTTTCCAGCAATACTCTCAAATACGGAATGTACAAACTGCTCTTTTGGTTTGCTGTTGTCACCCACAGCAGTTGTCGTTTTTTCCATAGTCATCCCTTAACCCTCCACGGCTGCTTGTCCTGTGACCTTCATCTGCAGGAGAAAACGATCCAGCGCGATCTCTAGCTCTCTAAGTAAACTCTCGTCTTTAACGCTTTGCAATAGCCCCTGAATAGACTGAAGCGATTGATGAAGCTTGTCCGTCAGTTGCGAATCACATTTATATTTCATTTTTAGCATCTTCCATTCCTTCTGATCAAGGTTCAGGTCTTGAAGTTGCTTACGTTCTTCCTCCGTTGCAGTCTCCATCATCTTCCAGTAGCAATAGCCATTCCCTGCATTCGCAGGATCATCACTACGAAGAAGCTCAATAGCAACGGTCTCGCACTGACTGAATTCTGCCAGCAGTTTTTCCCACAGCTCCACTAAGGAGTTCTCAATCATAGGCGTAAAAGAAAGGAACAGCCGCATATTCAGCTGTACCATGTGCCGCAAGTATTGTTCAGCCGAAAGACGTATGCCTCTCATCTTCACGTAGAGATTCGCTTTCAAGACATTGAAATCTGCAATCGCCTTACTCAAGATTCCAATCATCTCGATCTGATCACTCTTTGCAAGCAAATGGTAAAACCAGCTGCTGAAGTAATCGCCAGCTAGAACCTTCAATTGACGGGAACGCATAGGGTCTCCCCCCCGTCTATCATTCGAACGGTCAATGACCTCATGCGTGTCCAGACCTAGTTGAACAAGCGCTGTCACAAGCGTGTACAACTCTCCGGCACTTCCTTTTGCAGAAGAAGCATGATTTAGAAAAATATATAACAAATGACCCCGGCCATCAGAAAACGGCGGCAAATCCGTATGCTTCTGAATCATGTCGTAGTCGGTGTAGGGTTTAGCCAGTTGCGGTATGCAGTACGGTTTCATTTCAGCCTCCGAAGCCATTGACATAATAATAATTCGTTTGTTCACAATCTTGTCTATTATATCACATGTTTTTTTGTCACGCACTGTGGTACGCCTGAGTTTCTTTTAATCCTTTCAAGGATAAATGAACTGTTTCTTCCAGAGCTCGGTTTCACTAATGCGGAAGCCCGTTTTGAGACGATCCGATATAGGAAGATTACCCGCAGACTGAAGTTCATCTTGCAGCGTATAAGACCATTCAGAACGTCTGATATCACCAGCTAACAGCAGTCGGCGGCTACCAAGCCATTTATCTTCTACCACAATGCGAAGTAGAAGTTGATCCACATTCGAGGTTTCCTGAATAGCAAAGGAAATGGCCTGAGCCATATTTTGATAGAGTTCCTCAGGTTCATGATCGTTCCCGCTCACTTTCAGATCCAGTGACAGAACATGATCTTCCCAGCCAACGCTATCTATGGATAAGGTCAACGGAAGAGCGCCCAGAACATCAACAAGATTGTCATTGCCCAGCACTGTGTTATGGCTGCCAGTAAAAGTCTCCACTGTCCCATTTCTCTGCTGTACGGATGAGTCTAAGTCTGCCAGTTTCGGCAAAATAACAGCAGAGGTCGCAGTCAAGAGTAATACGGCACCAATCAACCAGGCTTTGTTCATGGACACGCCCCCTTATCCATAGTACCCACTTTTTTTGTGAATATGATCATTCACCCTTACTATATTTTGAAAAAAAGCAGGCTATGCCTGCTTTTCAGCTTTCACTTTCCAATTGTCCGTGTTTCGTTAAAATTTCAGCTTTTCCGCGGATTTTCATTGCTGAGGTATGATCGGTAAATTGGGCAATCAACACCTCACCCTTGTCTAGCTTCTCTGTATGATGAAAGCGTGTATCCGTACCTCTAGTTAGCCCAATGACTTGAACGCCATTTTCTTTGGCCTTAACCACAATATAGTCGCTACCTGTCGGAAGCGGATTTTCGCTCGTATTTTTATCCGTCATCGCTGATCCTCCTCTAAACCTAATGTACAGCCCATGCTATTCCAAAAAACAAATGCCGCCTTGGAGGGCGGCATAGTTGTTACTTAAAAAGACTATGGGATTGATATGTAGAAATCTTTATTTGATTCCGTCTTTCAGCGCTTTACCAGGTTTGAATGCCGGTACCTTGCTTGCAGGAATTTCGATTTCTTCACCAGTTTGTGGGTTACGGCCTTTACGTGCGGAACGTTCGCGCACTTCAAAGTTTCCGAATCCAACCAGTTGTACTTTATCACCGCTTTGCAGCGCTTCTGTAATTGCTTCGAAAACCGCATCTACAGCTTTAGTAGCATCCTTCTTGGGAAGTTCAGTTGCTTCTGTAACTACATTGATCAAATCAGATTTATTCATGTTTTCTCACCTCCCTGAGTAAATTTCCGGTATCATACACTGTTTCCGTTTAAACGTAAAATATACGTGATAATCCCGTTTATTACTGAACACTGGCGCCCATAGACCTTGAAGCGCAACAAACTTATAGTAATACAGCCCATCCATAAATTCAAGCAGTT
This sequence comes from Paenibacillus sp. FSL R5-0914, assembly GCF_038004525.1. Lineage (NCBI taxonomy): Bacteria > Bacillati > Bacillota > Bacilli > Caryophanales > Paenibacillaceae > Paenibacillus > Paenibacillus sp. FSL R5-0914. The sequence goes on along the minus strand of NZ_JBBORH010000001.1, from coordinate 3,030,048 downwards.
AGACAAAAAAGGAGTAGAAATTATCATCTATGCTTGCATAAACATCTAATTCCCATCTAATTTTATAGACCTATAAGACCAGGTTAATTCTTCTTTCCAGAAAAAAAATTGAGTCAGATTCACCGTTATTATAGGAACTAGGAATCAAGTTTCGTTATTTTTACGCATAAAAAGAGTGGGATCTCTCCCACTCTTCCAATCTGCTTAAATTTAAGTTAGAGAATAATTGCAATAAGTCCGCCTGAGCCTTCATTGATGATCCGACCAAGCGTTTCTTGCAATTTGTAGCGCGCATTATCCGGCATCATCGCGATCTTGCCTTGAATACCTTCCCTCACAATGGAATGCAAGGAGCGCCCAAAAATATCGGATTCCCAAATCTTAATCGGGTCGTTCTCGAAATCCTGCATCAAATAACGAACCAACTCTTCACTTTGTTTCTCTGTACCAATGATTGGTGAGAACTCAGATTCAACATCAACACGAATCATATGAATAGATGGTGCGGTGGCTTTTAAGCGAACCCCAAAGCGAGAGCCTTGACGAATCAGCTCTGGTTCATCTAGCGCCATTTCAGCTAGTGAAGGAGCAGCAATACCATAACCGGTAGTCTTGACCATTTCTAAAGCTTCCGAGAAACGGTCGTACTCCCTTTTCGCGTGTGAGAATTCCTGCATCAGCTGGAGCAAGTGATCCTTACCGCGGATTTCAACCCCTACTACCTCCATCAGAACCTGATCATACAGCTCTTCTGGGGCATACAGATCGATCTCTGCTACACCCTGACCCATGTTCATACCACTTAGGCCAGCTTTATCGATAAAATCATACTCTGTGAACTGAGATACGAGCCGGTCGACATCCCGCAAGCGGCGAATGTCTTTTACCGTATCGCGAACGGAGTTCTCATAGCTACTACGCAGCCAGTGATTCTCTCCAAGCACCATGACCCAGCTTGGCAAGTTCACATTTACTTCATGAACAGGGAATTCGTACAATACTTCACGCAGTACACCTGTTACATCCTCTTCGGTCATGTTTGCTGCGCTGAGTGTCATGACAGGGATATCGTATTTGATGGCTAGCTCGCTACGGAGCTGCTGTGCTTCCTCACTGCGTGGGCGAGTGGAGTTAATGACAAGCACAAATGGCTTACCCACTTCCTTCAGCTCTGCAATGACGCGCTCTTCAGAGTCCACGTACGAGTTCCGCGGAATTTCTGCAATCGTACCATCTGTTGTTACTACAACACCAAGTGTTGAATGCTCCTGGATGACCTTACGGGTCCCGATTTCTGCCGCTTCCTGAAAAGGAATTGGCTCCTCAAACCAAGGTGTAGAGATCATTCGTGGTCCATTCTCATCCTCGTAGCCTTTAGCGCCTTCTACAGCGTAACCCACACAGTCTACCAGTCGAACGTTAACCTCAAGCCCTTCCGCAACCTTGATTTGGACTGCGTTGTTAGGCACGAACTTAGGTTCAGTGGTCATAATTGTTTTGCCTGCTGCGCTTTGCGGAAGCTCATCCACAGCTCTTACCCGATCTGCCTCATTCGTGATGTTAGGCAGGACAATTGTTTCCATGAAGCGCTTGATAAATGTCGATTTCCCCGTGCGAACCGCGCCGACGACGCCAAGATAAATGTCTCCGCCGGTACGCTCGGCAATGTCCTTGAAAATATCCACTTTTTCCAAAAGAGATCCCCTCCTCATATTACTCCGAAGAAAAAATGCCTGAAGAGCATCGACTTCGCGTTCCGCCGGTAATCTGACCCTTGCAGGACATCAACCGGACTTATCGTATGCCCGCCCGAAGCCTAGCTGCTTTCGACCGGGACGTACTGGCCCCGCGCTAAACTCCGAATGCTCGGACATGCATTTGGACTAGTATCATCATATGTATCCGGAACGAATTTATGACCCATAATCGCGCATTTTGCAATGTAATTTCTAAAAATTAGTTGTGCGCGCCGCAAGGCGTCTGACGCCCGGAAGCTTACTCATCCATCATATGAGATAGGATTTATTGATAGAACTATTTTAGTGGATATGCATGAAGGAAATTTTAGCGTATGTCATCTACATCCTTTTGCCTCTAATTTTATACGGTTACGATTATTTCATGATTTATTTCTAGCTTGAGCTGAATCTCCTTTCTTACCATCATTTCTAGCAATCCAGTCTTACGCGCTATGAAACTGAACCTTAATTCCATCTACGATTTATGTAAGACAATTAAGCTTCAGTTAAGGCAATATCTGAACAACACAAAAACGCCTAATCCTTCGGATATAACCGAAGCTTAGACGCTCTTAAGCTTTAACTTTCACTTCAACTAGGAGACTGCGGGACAGGCTGATTGTTAATCCATAGATACGGCAAAGACTTTACGGGCACGTAATAGGAAGCTTCCTCCAGATCTAGTCGCAAATCTTTTTTCTCGTCATGTTCTCCACCATTCTTTTCGATGGCAGCTATAATATCAAAGACATAATCTACATAGACCGTTCCAGCCTTATCCATGATGAAATCAAGAACCTGCCCGGAATAGACGCTAGTTAATGATATGGAGCTTGTTCCTGCCTTCTTATGATCAATGGTGTAAAGTCCAGGATATAGCTCATCAAGTACGGGCAAAGAGCCGTCATGAGCTGATTTATAACGATTAATCTGACGCTGCACATCATTCACCTTTTGAACGGTAACAAGGTCCATCACCTTAACAACTGGATCGCTTTCCTCATTCAAAATAAGAAAATAAGCGCTTCCGCCCTGTTCAAAAGCCGTAGCCGGAATATCATCCAAATATCCCTTATTGTTCAGCTTGCCTAGGTCTATCCGGAACTTCTCATATCTTGGAGTAGCTTCATCCGCATTAAGGATCGGAAGCACACCTTCCTCTTGTTGAAAATCATCAACGGCTGCTTGTATCCGTTTAACACTTTCTCGATAATTAACGCTAGCACGCTTTTCTTCTCCAGGATACAGACATCCGGAAAGAGTAAGAGCGATTGACATCACTACCAGAAAAAGTCTTGCTCCTGCCTTTAGCTTCTTCTTTCTTCGTATAAACTCCAACCGAGTCCCTCCCACGGTGACAATCTAACACTACCACAGCTCATCTTCTTCCCCACGCCGCGCAGCTTCAAGCTTACGGCGTACAGCAGCCTTAAGTGGATCTTCTGGCACCTGAACGGTCACATCGCTCCATACGGCAGCCTGACAAGCCAGACGCACTCCTTCTTCTAACGTAGTTCCAAGCTTACGTCGTTCAATATCCCCTGGCGGTCTCAGCGCTGTGGCCTCTTCAGTCGCAATTTTAACCTTGCACATCAAACAGCCTGCTTTGCCTCCACAGCGAGTGGTAATGCTCACTCCGGCTTTACGAGCTGCCTCCATTAACGAGATACCACGATTCACCACAGCTTTACGACCTTCAGGTTGAAACATAACGGTGACGCCATTTTGCGATTTCATGATGTTACTTCCTTCCTCAACATTATGTAACTGCTTACATAATCGAAACAACTCCGCCCAATAGGCCAACTAACATGATGACAAACGCAAGGATAGATAGCAGTGCTTTAAGCAGTCCCTTTGTTTTGCTCCGAGCAAAAGTTATTAGAAATACAGACAGTCCCATAATCAGCATTGCAATCAGGGACAACCACATTTTTGTCATCGGATCCAAGGTCAAAGCCCCCATTCGCCTGTAATATATTAGGGATTATTATATCATGACCTTATCCTATTCTGTAAAAAAACATCATTTTTTATATATTATTATTAAGATATTTTAGCTGTGAGAGTTTACCAATAAATAAAAAAAGAGCAAAAGATAACAGAATCTCATGGATTCTGAATCTTTTACTCACCCAACCTAAAGCTATTTTTTAAGCATCATTTTCATTAAAGACTCCATTGTGCCGGAACCTGCGCCGCCTTTTTTGACGGCATTAACAATTTCCTGCACAGTAGCTTCACTGACCGGCACTTTCGCCATCGATGACACCTGCTTAATTAACTGGCGGAGCTGGGCTTCATTCTGCGTAGTTCCTGGTTTGACCGTACTGGCTAGCTTTTTGACGGCACTTTCCGTAATGTTCTTGCCCGCCTTTTTGTTAATGGCGTTCAATGCATCCTTGGAAAAATCTCTGCTCACTTTTCATCCCTCCTCCGTCAATCCCCAATACAACATATGAGAATTTGCGGAAAAAGGTGAACAGGATCAGGAATGCCACTGCTCCCAAGTTTCCTGAGATATTGCCTCAAGCTCAGGTTTACGATCACGGCCCATCAGAGCCTCAACAGCACTACGCGGACTTCTACCTTTAAAAAGGACATGATAAATTTGATCTGTAATGGGCATTTGGACCCCTAGCTTGATGGAAATAGCATAAGCTGCCTCCGTGGTACGAATACCTTCGACAACCATTCCCATCGACTCCAGTACCTCATCCAGTGGTTTCCCTTGCCCGAGCATAAAGCCAGCACGCCAGTTACGGCTGTGCTGGCTCGTAGCAGTCACTACAAGATCGCCAACACCTGCAAGCCCTGCAAAGGTCAAAGGATTCGCTCCAAGCTCGACGCCCACCCGAGAAATCTCGGCCAGTCCACGTGTCAGAAGCGCCGCCTTAGCATTATCCCCAAATCCTAGACCATCGGATAGACCTGCACCGAGTGCAATAATATTCTTTAGTGCGCCGGCAAGCTCTACTCCTACCTGATCACGGTTCGTATATACACGAAAATCATTGTTTATGAACAATTCCTGTGCTTCAGCAGTACGCTTATCATCAGGTGAAGCCACAACAACTGTAGTAGGACACAGGCGCACTACTTCCTCTGCATGACTCGGTCCGGAGAGAACGACAATCTGCCCTTCGTCACAGCCGAGTTCTTCAGCAATAACGATGGACATCCGTTTCTTGCTTTCAGTCTCAAAGCCCTTCGTAGCATGAACGCATAGCATTTCATCCTTCCAGAACGGCTTCAGACTGCGAGCAACCTGTCGCATACCTGAAGATGGGGCTACAATAACAACCGCTTTAGAACCGGAAACTGCGGTCTCCAGATCGGTGGTTGCAATGATGTTTGCAGGCAGAGAAATCCCCGGTAAATACTTATTATTGAAATGAGAACCATTGATCTCGGCAGCTTGATCAGAGTTACGTGTCCACAGATAAACTTCCGAGTGATTCGCAGCCAGCACACTTGCCAGCGCAGTTCCCCAGCTCCCCGCTACTAGTACGGTTACTTTATCAGACAACACGATTCCCTCCTTTTACTTTTGAGCCTATCTTGTTCTCACGGCCCTCTACAATCTTAACAATGTTCGTCCGGTGCCGCCAGAAGGCAAAAACCGCAATGATAATACTGGTCCAGAGCACAGGCTGTGTAAATCCTGTCAACAATAGAAAGACCGGTGTCAGCGCGACAAAAATCAACGAGCCAAGTGACACGTAACGAGTGATAAAGATAGATCCTATGGCGATAACACCAGCGAGCAGTGCAGGCCATAAACACAGTGTGGCCATAACACCGATCGTAGTAGCGATGCCCTTTCCCCCACGGAAACGAAAGTAAAGCGGCCAGTTATGTCCGACAATGGCAGCGATTCCGCAAAGAGCAGCAACCCAGGTTCCCCAGCCGCCTACCCAAGTTCCTAACCAAACTGCGGCAACACCCTTCAGTACATCCAGCACTAGCACAGATATCGCAGGACCTTTTCCCAGTACACGAAGTGTATTGGTAGCCCCCGCATTGCCGCTCCCATATTGACGGATATCAATTCCCTTTAGTAGCTTGGCGAACAGCACACTAAAGCTGACAGAACCAAGCAAATAGCTTACAACGATAACCAGAAGTTCAAGCGCCACACTTCTTCTCCCCTAACCTTCGTTTTCGGATTTGCGCCGTGTAAAGAGACGGATTGGCGTTCCCTCGAAATTAAACGCCGCGCGGATTTTATTCTCCAAGTAACGTTCATAGGAGAAGTGCATCAGCGATGGGTCATTTACGAACACCACGATCGTCGGTGGCTTCACCGCAACCTGCGTTACGTAGTTAATACGTAAGCGACGGCCTTTGTCAGTTGGAGGAGGGTTAATCGCAATGGCGTCCGATACAACATCGTTCACCAGATGCGTAGTAATGCGTAGTGCATGCTGTTGAGATACATGCTGCACCACTGGTAGCAGTTTTTGCAGGCGCTGTTTAGTTAAAGCCGACAAGAAGACAACCGGTGCGTAACTCATAAACAAGAAGTGGTCACGAATCTTAGATTCGAAGTTCTGCATAGTCTTGTCGTCTTTCTCAATGGCATCCCATTTGTTCACAACAAAAATAGATGCTTTACCAGCTTCATGTGCATAACCAGCGATATGCTTGTCCTGGTCGATAATGCCCTCTTCACCGTTAATTACAACGAGAACCACATCAGCCCGTTCAATCGCACGCATCGCACGCATAACACTGTATTTCTCAATGTTCTCATATACCTTGCCTTTTTTGCGCATACCTGCAGTATCGATAAGCACATAACGTTGTCCATCACGTTCAAAAGGCGTATCAATAGCATCGCGAGTAGTACCTGCAATATCACTAACGATAACGCGTTCTTCACCCAGAATTGCGTTAACCAAAGAGGATTTACCTACATTCGGACGGCCAATCAAAGCTACACGAATGACATCGTCATCATATTCATCATCTATTTTCTCTGGCAGACGTTCTACGACAGCGTCCAATAAGTCACCGAGTCCTGTACCATGACTACCGGAAATTCCGATTGGATCTCCAAAACCTAGGCTATAGAACTCATAAATATCATCTGCACGCTTCATATTATCCACTTTATTGATGGCAAGAACGATCGGTTTACCTGAACGGAACAGAATCTGAGCTACCTCTTCATCTGAATTCGTCACACCACTCTTCGCCTCACACATAAATACAATAACATCCGCTTCTTCAATCGCCAGCTCCGCTTGAACGCGGATTGATTTCAGAATCGTGTCATCTCCATCAATTTCAATACCTCCGGTATCAATCACACTGAACGACTTACCGTTCCAATCTGAAATACCATAAATCCGGTCACGTGTAATCCCCGGTTTATCTTCTACAATGGCCAATCTATCGCCAATCAGCCGATTAAAAATCGTCGATTTCCCGACGTTAGGCCTCCCAACGATTGCCACAACGGGTCTTGCCATATTCATTCCTCCTGTCATCCTTACGATACTCATCATAGCAAAAAACATTAAAATTGGCTAACACTCATGTTAGTTCCAATAAATCTTTCTGTCACTGGAAAAAGAGAATCGGCGAACCCCCGTATCGAGGGCTCGCCGATTACTTTACCCGTATATTCAAAAAGCAGGATTAGTTATTACCTTTGAATTTGTCCAACTTGTCTCCAAAACGTTCAGCAAGCGTAAAGCTAAGGCCTTCGTTGCTTAGAGAAACGTTAGGGTTATTCAATACTTCTTTAGGAGCTCTGTCTCTGCTGTTGCTGCGTTCAGGTCTAGCAGTAGGTGCTGGAGCTTCTTCAGTTTCTTTGATGCTCAGGCTAACACGTTTCTCGGATGGATTGAAGTCCAGTACTTTCACTTGTACTTCTTGTCCTTCTTTCAATACTTCGTGTGGAGTAGCAATGTGTTTGTGGGAGATTTGTGAAATGTGCACAAGACCTTCCACACCTGGAAGCAATTCAACGAATGCTCCGAAGTTCACAAGACGTTTTACAACGCCTGTTACAACATCACCGATGTTGATTTCGCCAGCAGCAGAGTCCCAAGGACCTGGAGCAGCAGCTTTAATGCTCAGGCTGATTTTTCCTTTTTCAGGATCAACCTTAAGTACTTTAACACGTACTTTATCACCTTCAGAAACTACATCAGAAGGCTTCTCTACGTGATTCCAAGCGATTTCGGATACGTGTACAAGACCGTCAACTCCGCCAACATCAACAAATGCGCCGAATTGGGTCAGACGTTGTACAGTACCTTCAATGATTTGACCTTCAGACAGTTCAGCCATAATTTTAAGCTTATTAGCTTCGAACTCTTCTTCAAGAACTTCTTTAGCGGACAGGATTACTTTGCTGTTCTCACGGTCAAGTTCTTTCACTTTAACGCGAAGGGTACGGCCTTTGTAATCGCTGAAATCTTCAACGAAGTGACGCTCAACCATGGAAGCTGGGATAAATCCACGTGCTCCAACATCAGCTACTAGACCGCCTTTAACAACGTCAGCCACAGTAACTTCGAAAGCTTCTTGGGAAGCAAAGTACTTCTCAAGATCTTCCCATGATTTTTCGCTATCAACAGCACGTTTGGAAAGAACAAGGCTTTCCTTGTTGTCGTTGATGCTAACAACTTTACATTCTACTTCCTGTCCAACTTCTACTGCTGCAGCAGCGTTGTCCAGTTGTACTGCGGACAATTCGCGAATCGGAATCACACCGTCGTATTTATATCCAATGCTTACATAAGCTTGGTTATCTTCAATTTTGACGATTGTTCCTTTCACGGTATCGCCTTTTTTCAGAGAAATGATTTCCAAGTCAGCTTGGTTAGTCACTTCTTCTTCGTTAACGGCAGCAACTTCTTCTACAGCTCCGTTATTTTCTGTCACAGCGGATTCCACCGCTTCTACGGTTTCATTGCTCTCCGTAGTTTCCTGATTTTTAATTTCTTCAGACATGTGATTAGCCTCCTCGATTCAAAACCCCATTTATTTAAACCTGCGTATAGCAGAGTTCAAAACAAGCATTGCTTGGTATTACAAATTACACTTGAAGATAGTATGTTCCAAAAAATAGCGACTATGCCGTTATTTAATCATAGCACAGGACGAAATTTGTGATTCCGTTTATCCCTTAACCAACAGTTGGTATACCCGACTTCTTCATCTCATTGATGCGTTCCATAATGACATCGGTAACAGCCTCGAGAGATTCACTTCCTGCACCGGCAAATTGACTGAGATCTATAGGAGCCCCATAGACTACAACCATCCGTCGAAAGGGTTTGTACTCACCGACAATAGCGGCTGGAACAACTGCAGCACCGCTTCGAAGTGCAAAGCTTGCAGCACCTTTCTTGGCAACTCCGGCGTCAGAGTTACGCGTACCCTCCGGGAAGATACCCATGACATTACCACCACGAAGTGTGTTAAGGGCCGTTTTAATGGATTCTTTGCTTACACCACCACGTTTGACCGGAAAAGCACCCAATTTGTTAATGAGCCAGCCAAGCACAGGAACCTCAAAAAGTTCTGCCTTAGCCATATACTTTACTTGACGGTCTAACTTAATCCCGATAGTCATCGGATCCAGCAAACTAATATGGTTGGCACAGAGCAGCACCCCGCCCTCCTTTGGCACATTCTCTTCCCCCACAATCTTAAGCGGGAAAACAATTGCGTAAATCAAGCGAAGCAATCCTCGGCAAAATACATAAATCATAAATGATTTCTCTCCCCGTCAACATGAGATCTACAATGGGATACAATGGCCTCCACGACTTGATCGATATCCATAAAGGTCGTGTCGAGAAGAATCGCATCTTCCGCACGTCGCAGCGGTGAAATCTCCCGTCCTTCATCCAGACGATCCCGCTGTGCAATATCATGTTCAAGCTGCTGAAGCGTCACCGATTCCGCGTCTCTCAATTCCTTATAACGACGGAGAGCTCTTTCTTCCACACTTGCCGTCATAAAAATCTTTACTTCGGCATCGGGCAGCACGGTCGTACCGATATCGCGGCCATCCATTACAACGCCTTTGCGAAGCGCCATCTGACGCTGCAAATGACTCAGTCTGGACCTTACACCTTCGATTTTCGAATACTGCGACACAAGGCCGCTAACCTGAAGACTCCGAATATGCGGCGTTACGTCTTCCCCATTAATCAGCACCTTCTGGATGTCTTTTTCCGGAATAAGCTCAATAACCATATCGTGAACTTTTTGGTTCACTTGATTCTGATCTTCCGGTTCTATGCCTTCTCGGATCATATACCAGGTGATTGCCCGGTACATTGCGCCTGTATCGACATAAATATAAGACAACTTCTGGGCTACCAATCGGGCTACAGTACTCTTGCCTGCCCCGGCAGGTCCGTCGATGGCGACGTTAATTCTGTCGTAAGTATGTGTACCCTGCCTATCCAACGGGGCATTCCTCCTCAAACACTCTTTCATAAGAAAAGCATCTAGCGATGTCAAGTTCGTTCCTGCAATATCAAGGAGCACATACAAATGGATATGCTTGATGATATTATCAAGAAAAAAGCAGGCATTGCCTGCGACTTATAAAATTATACCACAGTTTATACTTCAGTGCAAAATCAGAACACTTAATAGAGCTAAGAAAAATGCCTATCGGTTGCGGAAATCAAACTGTCGTTCAAAGCAGTAACGTATTATTTTCTGACGCTCATTATCCGTAATAGCCACAAATTTCAGCATGGCCAATTGGCGCCCGTTTTCAAGCTTTTTAATCCGAACCACTTCACCTTCAAAGTCCACATGCTCAATACTACCATTTCGATAAGGCACTAGAACCCAGCAGGATAATTTCGCTCCCACCTCGAGCTTCACTTGGTGATCCACCAAGAAAGACGTTCCTCCGCCGCCGATATCATCTGTACGTACAAGGAATCTTTTGCCAAAGCTATCCTTCACAGCTAATTCAAGATCTGCATTCACCCGAAAAAAGCTTCGCCTCTGAATTTTGAAAATCGAATCCGCCTCTGGTTTTTGTATCCGGACCATACGAATTACATCTTCTTTAAACCCGAGAACATGAGTATTAAAGTAATTTTTAATGCCACCCTCAGTAATAAAATAAACCGAAAGCTCGTCCCCCATAAAAAGTCGTTTCAGACGACCGTCACTCTCCTGCATAGGAATTTCAATCAGGAATGCGTCGTCCTCTGTCTCTGCAATTCTCGATCTATATTCAACTTCTGCTTCAGCAGCGTCACTGGAAGCAACCTGTATGTATAGATATTCATTAATTTTAGGATACAAAGATGTCACCGCCAAATCAGTATAGTTAACAATGATTATAGCATGGGAATATCACCCAATGAGATAAATATTATTTGAATTTCAAAAATAAAGAAGGGCCCATCCAAATAATGGATGAGCCCTGTTTTTTCACTTTTGTTCTACTCCTGAAGAAGGCCTGATTTCTTCCACGGACTCTTCAATGCCGTCGTCCGCATTAAGATAAATACGATACTGAGTACCATTTACCTCTCCGCCAAATTCGTAAGTCAAGACTTCTACGGAGTCATCATTTTTAATCCACGCCATGCGATGGTAATTCTCATTGAAATCCGAATTCAGAAATTTCTTCGCTTCCGCCAGAGTCAGCTTTGGCTTTGGAATTTTACGATTGTCCTTATGCTCATTGACATATTCGCTAGCCTCAAATCCAACCGCTGTCCCAGTATCAAGTCCAATGCGGATCGTCATTTTCTCAGGATAAATCAAGATATCATTTTGGCTCGTTACAAAGGTTAAATTCCCGATATTATCATAACGGTCAGCATTAACCGCAGTCATATGAGGATATCCTTTTTTCTTAAGAAACTGCTCCGCCTTGGTAACTGCTTCTTCTAGGGTCACCTTAGCAGGTCCTATCTCACGGTTATCGTAATAAGAGATCAGTAAACCACCATTTTTGGTGAAATCCATACTGATAATCTGCTTATTATTCGAACCACTGACTGTAGCCGTATAAGAAGGCCACTTCGTATTTTTTCCGTTTTCTTTAACGTCTACCTTAGCATTTGAGCCTGCATTAGCAAACTTAATGGCTTTACGTTTGATATCTTCAACTGAAACAGGGGTACCTCCGAGCATTTTTACAGAGCGTTTATCGTAAATGCTTGCAACTGAAGGACCCCAATCCAGGTCAGGGTAACCTTCGACACGTTTGTCCACCGACTTAAAGCCGTCAATAATCGAATTATCTTCTGCCTTATTCTCTGTAGCCAATGCGGTTTCAACATCCATCCAGCGCAAACGGCTACCAATCACTTTATTCTGAACATCTTGCAAATCTTTTGAGATTTCTCCAGAGCTCTTATACAATGCTTTTAAATTGCTCAATTCACCATCTGTCAAAGGCTTCTTAGCGAAATCACGAATCCCAGCTTTATAAGAAAAGTTTGAGATTTTAGACAGAAACTCCTCCGTTTTGCTAAATGGCAGTAATGTGAGTGGCAACTGATTAATTTCATTTTGCGCCTCACTGGTCATCCGCCACACATTAACAAGTCCTTTGCGGTGCATCCCGTTAGAAGCGGAGTTAACAGCTAGTGTGTTTCCCAGCTCTCCATGAAGACGCTCCACGTGGTAAGACAAATCATGAAAGGCACGCTGATATTGGTTCTCCGCCTTAATTAGGATCGCATTCTTCTCCTGATTCTCCTGATAACCCCACACGAGCGCTCCAATTAACAGCAGCGCAGTCAGCGGGAACATTACAGCACTTAATCTTTTGTACATAGGGCTACAAGACTCCTTTCGATAGCTTATTGGCGTTAGTTTGACAATAAACTAGGAGTCTTATGCACCCTTCTGTAACACAATATGACTAAAGTGTTTGAATAGAGGGATTTCACTCCAAATTTGCATAGCATAGCGCTTATGCTCTCTCTTCGATTTCAAAGCCACTGCTATTACTGCAAAGGCATTGCTTAAAGCCGGTTTGAATCACACCCTGCTCTTTTATCCCTCTTAATATGTAGGTCTCACCGCATTGTTTGCAAAGTATACGGACTTTTATACGCAAAAAAAGACACCTCTCTCCTCTCTGGAATCTCCCGCTAAGGAACAATCCTTTGAATATAAGTGTGTCCATCTCGATTATAGGTTAACCTCTTCTTCTCGTTTCAGAAAGCGGAAAGGGGACCGGCTATTCGCCCTATCCACTTTCCCCATCCCTCCGTACCATAGAATAGCCATCAGAGGAACAATAAACCATATCCAGTAGTTAGCTGTCGTACTCAAAATAAAGTCATAAATCCCATGCCACAACCATGGCAGCAAGATAGAGATTAACAGAATCCCTTTTGTTTTAGCTCCCTTTGAGAACTTGGCTCTCCCTAAATGATAGCCCATGATTACACCAAACATAGCGTGTCCAGAAACCGGAAGCAGTGCTCTCAGGAACATGGAACCGATTGATGCATTGCTATACCAAGCGTACATTATATTTTCTATTGTTGCGAAGCCGAGCGAAATCGCTACGGCGTATAGTATCCCATCATATGGCTCGTCAAATTCGGTGTGATTGTAAATCATATGGTAAAGCACAAACCATTTTAGACATTCTTCCACGCCAGCGGATATGAGAAACGACTCCACATAAGGACCGCCATTCAGTCCCAGCATTAGTCCTCTCTGAATGATCATAACAGGGAATACAATCAGAAGGCCTAGCAGGAACACCTTAATAACGATATGAAGCGGTTCTTGATCATACTTATCTTTCAAATAAAAAAAGGTCAGCAGAGCAAGTCCCGGCGCTACTGCCGACGAAATAACCGATAACACGAGCACCGAATAACCTCCCTATATCCCTAGCGCCTTATTCTGCTGATTACAGCAAGGCAGATAACAGCTTTAATTCAAGAATGACCGCCATACCATCAAGAACAAGAATAGGGCTTATCAGCTAAAATGATGCTTATCAGCCCTATCATGCTATTTAATCCTGACGCTTAAAATGAGTGCACAATAACTGGACTGCATTCTCCGGCATTACTGTCTTCCCGTATTCATCGAGGACAGCTTCAGTAACCGGTGAGGAATCTCCAAATTCAGCTAGTACGCCAACAAGACCTGACAACGCTGTTTCTTCAAATTCCTTAGGATCGAAGTACAGATACCATTTATTGTTATAAGAATACAGTTTCCCCTGGGAAGTAATATTACCAATGAGCACATGGGCCGCTTCAACAAGAACCTCGAAATCGCGGAATGCATATACAATGGAGTCGCTTTGTTCAAGAGTAACTTCCATTTCGTAAATCTCTTCTGGCAATTCTTCTTCCCCGGACGCACCGTACTGATGGTGATCATATTTTCCTCGGGTCACTATAACGACCATGCCTTGGGCGGGCAATGCGAAAACTTCTACGGCAAGCGGACCGGTAGCATCAAAACCTAGTTCACTATATGCTTGGTCCATCATCTCCGTAAACAGGTCATGAACCTTGGGAACTTCCTGCCACATGTCTTCCTTCTGGATGCCCCGCTCGCTCAGGTCGTCAAAAGTGAGGAAAATCCGTATCTTATCTTGACTTAATCGCTCTATTCTCATGACAGGATCCTCCTTTTGCAAGCTCATTTATTATAATGTATGATGAGTCCCGAGTAATGAGCCAAAAATGGTTACTATGTATGTATGTTATCATTTTGCAGAGATAAATGCACGAAAATAAATATATAAAATCCTCTTAAAGCATTGCCACTACTGAAGAGCTTATTCTAATTCATAAACCATTTTCAAGCCCTTGAATATAAAAAAGAATCATTCTGCGGAATATTTCATCCTCAAAATGATTCTGAAGGAGTCCTTTACGGTTACAATCCCGGTATGGCAGTATGCGTTTCTTTAAGAATTTGCTCCACTTCGCTCTTCACTTCAGGATTGTTGCGAATGAAATCCTTCAGTAATTTGAGATTGGATTCTTTTGATTTTGCCGGTGATTCCGTTTTATGCTCAGAGGTTCCGCTGTTCGAACCATTACTTTGAGCATTGCTGCTTGTATTACTGCTTGCATTGCTGCTTGAAGCAGCAGTGTTTCCAAACCCTGTCGTAGCCATACCAATTATTTTTTCTTTTGCTTTATCTGCTGCTCCACTCATGGAACCGCCCGATTGCCCCAGCGAAGACATTAGAGAATTCCGCTTTTTGGACATAATCATACTGGCTGCGACGCCCATCAGCACCCCACATAAAAATGACGAAGTATTCATATTTCCAGCCTCCTTGTATGGTAAAATCATGTTTAGTGTTCGCGGAAAGATTGCCGCTCATGCAACCTAATAAGAAGAAAGCGAGTTGAAAAAAGTGGGTAAAATGACATCAGTGCTCCTACTGGCTACCTTACTGCTGACAGCCTGTGGCAACAGCGGTGCGAATGGAAAGACAGCCGAGGATACAAACACCACAAACAATACGCCTACGGCGGCAGCTACACAGAGCGCAGAAACTACAGCGCCTTCCCCTGAAGTTACAGCCAGCCCTACCCCTGAAGCGTCAGCAGATGGAGGAACTACAGGTAGTAATAATACAGCCAGTAAGGATGAAGCCTCCGCTGAAATTCCACTGCTGTACCATATGAACAAAAATTACGACATCGTCCCAAATGAGGAAACTACAAATAAAAAAGTCGTGTTACTCACTTTTGATGACGGTCCCAAAGATGCGGAAATGATTAATCCGTTAATGGATGTTCTGGACAAACATCAGGCCAAAGCGATCTTCTTCGTGAATGGATACCGCGTTAAAGCGCATCCCGAGCTTCTAGAGTTAATTCATAACCGCGGAGGGATTATCGGCAACCATAGCTGGGATCATATTGTGTTGAAGGACAAGTCTTACACTGAGGTCAAAAAGCAAATCGAAGACGTTCAAAATGCGGTCAAGGAGATTATTGGTGAAGCCCCTCAGTTTTTCCGTCCCCCACATGGTGCTGGCGGAGATGTAGGGAAGAAGATTTCCGCTGAGAATGGGATGTTGTATATGACCTGGTCCAATGGATCACTGGACTGGGAAATGAAAGAGAAAGAAACCGGAAAAACAGATAAGTTAATCAAAAATGTGACGGATCAATTGCATTCTGGCAGTAATATTCTGATGCATGAGCTACCTTGGACAGTTGAAGCGTTGGATAAACTGCTTACTACTCTTGAAGGCAAGGGTTATAGCTTTGTAGATCCTCGCAGTATTGAGCTTAAGATGCGCTAATTCCTAATTAGGATAAATAAAAACAGGTAATCCCCTTGATGGAAAGGAGATTACCTGTTTTTTTTGTCCACCCGTTCAATCGGTACAAAGACAATTTTCTAATGTTTTTCTTTACGGAGCGTTAGCACGTGCATCTCAGCAGGACTTCCCCAGCGGATCGGCAAGTGAGAGGTTCCAAACCCTCTGCTAATCAGCAGCTTCGCATCCCTTCCTGTCCCATCTCTTCTGGGCCATTGAAACATTCCCGCATCATATTTATGATAGAAATTTTCCACATGTCTTTGACCCAAAAAAGGAAGAATGACCTGCCCTCCATGCGTGTGGCCTGCTAATATCAGATCCGCTGGCACACTTTGACGTTTGGACAACCAGAGCGGATCGTGAACAAGAATGATACGACAAGTGTTATTTATTGAAGAAGCACGTGACGTTAATTCAGGTAATGGACGATAAGAAGTGTTACCACCCTTTTTCGGAAAATCCACTCCCGTTAACCAAAGAGAAGCTCCCTCACGTTCAATACGCACATTCTCATCCATTAACAGCTTTGCACCACTGCCCCGGATAATCTGATCAATTAGTGAAATATCAGCTCGATAATCATGATTTCCATGTACTACATAGGTAGGAGCAATAGAAGTCACTAAAGTCATATTATCAGTCAGTCGATCCAGAGGACTGTTTTTTTCCGTTAGATCACCGCCTAATAAAACAGCACCCACCTTTCCCTTTAACGGAGTCAGCAGTGCTGTTGGAAGGCGGCGGCGATGGATATCAGTTATAAATAAGAGACGAAATCCATCAAACTCATCTGGGAGCGACTTCAAAATTATTTCCTCGGTAATAATTCTGCTTCTAAAGGCGTTACTCACCATAATCACTGCAATGATTAGCGCAATCAAAAGCACAACCACAACCAATCCCCAAATCCAAAAAATCACCATAAAGTACTCAAAGGCGGCGCCCCTTCGATTCCCCACCAGAGGAGCGCTACCAGCAATATTACAAAAATGAAAATCAGAGAGTTAACAAACATTTTACTAAGCCGAACACGTTCTGATGAATACGTATTCGAACGTGATGGAACAGATTCTTCCTGCTCTTTGTTTCCAGCGCTAGATCCCTTCGCAGAAGCTGCCGGACGGCGCGCTTTCCTTGATAAAGTTGCCGTTGTTGTCCGGGAATGATTGCTCTTTCTAGGAGCCCCCTCCGATCGCGGATTCGTTTTTTTACTTTTGCCAGAAGTTTTGCCTTCGCCACTGCGCTTTTTCTGACGAGACTTCAACCGGCTCAATTCCTCACTCATGATTCCCTCCTGTAGCGGATCACCAGACCAGAGAAAAGGTCGATGAAGAAATGACATAGTATAGGTGCCCATAGGCTTCCTGATTGAATGTATATATATCCAAGACCATAGCTGCTTAAGAACACCCATCCGGTAGGTACAAAGTGGCGCAAATAGCGAACATGAATAAGAGCAAACAAAATACTCGTCCAATAAGGACCAATGGAATACTGAATGGCTCCTCTGAACAGAAGCTCTTCACAGATCGATACCATAGCTGCAATTACAACAATGTGCCATACGGGCCGATTTCGAAATAAAAGGTCGTTTATTCCCCCGTCATCCATACTTTCTTCAGGTACAATATGAGTCAATAAATAATCAACTACCAGCATTACAGCAGCAAGTCCAAGACCCCATGCCACAAAATGTACGTTTTCTGGAAAAATTAATAGCTGAAAAGGATTTCTTTTCTGAAATAATATCCATATCAAACCGATAATTAATGTAAGCCCCTGAGTAATGTAGAGATTGAGGAGCAGAAGACGGTCTGTTAACTGACCTGGCTCTACTTTTTTTATCTTAATCTCGCCAAATTTGAATTTTTTCATCGTGACCTGCCTGTTCTTTAATTTTTTGGGGCAGCTCCGAAAGAGAAACCGTCCATAATGTTGCTATCAATACATAATACATAGGATAATTCCCCCAGAAAAAGGAGCACTTATTATGAGCCAACGTAACTCCCGTACACAAATGTTGTACACTCTATTTTTTTTGTTTTTCCTTATTTGCGCCTTCGCCGCATTTTTCACAGGCGTCAAGGTTGGCGCAGACAAAACGGAAGCTAAATATGAGCAACAAAAGAGCAGTAATGGATATGGATTAGAAGAATTCACGGGCTCTTACCAACAGAAGGATCTTGTTACTTTCTATCATAACGTATTTTTGCCTTATCGGGAATTCAAGCAGAATTGGAACACACAAGTGGACAAGTTGGCACGCAGTACAGATGCCCGTGTAAATGCAGCAGCTATGAAGAATCTTAGCCTTCTAGCAGATAAACAATATGAAAGAGTTAACCAGGACTCTATCTTTTCCGACTCTCCCTTATTACATCAATCACAGCTAAACATACTCAAAAGCTTAACTTTATTCTCAAAAGCTTCTGGTGAAATAAGTGCAAGTGCATCTGGTGCAGAGACGGCAAAATTGCTGAAAAATGATCCTTATACTGCCGGTGCGGTTAAATTCGGATTGCTCGCACAAAAGAACTTTTATGATTCTATGCTAAAGTGGGGCTCTAAGACAAACCAGAAAATCCCTTCTGTTGCTGGTGAGCTAAAGACCATGTCCTTTATCCAGTGGAAAAAAATGCCTCTCCTTCAAAAGAACGCATCCATCGCTGATATGATGTTAAATCGCGGAATTTTTGCAGCCTACGATCCTCAGGACATTACTGCAAAAATAGACGATTTGATACATTCTGGTACAGCCAGTTCATTGAATCTTACGGATGTTCAGTCCTCAGTAACCCTGCTTATTTCCACAGGTGCTATACAGGTAGAGGATTTTATGAAGTGGCGAGAGCAGTACTATAGCAAGGAGACGATTCCACAGCTCCCGTTTTTTTATGAATAGAACCAGTCATTGAATCATAACGAAAAATGAAGTTCACTTCAAGAAAGCTTACTTTCAAAGCCTATTGACACATCTACATTACCGTGTTACATTATGAAAAAATTAATCAATCAAAAACGATGATGGAACAAAGATTCTGGAAGTCTTCAGAGAGCCGGTGGTTGGTGCAAACCGGTGACAAACAGATGTCTTTAGCGCTCCTGAGATATTGTATCGAACCTTAAAGTAGGTGCAATCGGATCAACTCCGTTACCAGTGTGGCCTTTGCAGGCCAATGAGACTGCTTCTTCCAAGTTGCAGTGAATTAGGGTGGTACCACGAAGATAACTCTCGTCCCTTACTACGGCAGTAGTATGGGGGTCGGGAGTTTTTTTAATTTCTAAATACCTAATCTATACTATCCTTTTGCCCAAAGTTACCGATTCCGCGGCATTTCTGCACGCAGCTTCTTTTATGCGACACCGCGTTGATCTACTATTATCACATGTTTTTTCTCTACTAGTTCGTGAATCTTCAGGTATTGTGGATTGCCCAAAAAGGCGTCCTCGACATATAAAGCTTTTCAACTTTAAGGGGGATAAGAAACCATGTTTAAAGTATTAGTATCGGATCCAATCAGTGATTTGGGCATTCAGCAATTGATGGACGCAGAAGATGTAGTTGTTGACAAAAAAACAGGACTCAGCGAAGACGAACTCATTGCAATTATCGGTGAATACGATGGCCTCCTTGTCCGCAGTCAAACTACTGTAACAGACAAAATCATCGAAGCAGGAAAAAATCTAAAAGTAATTGGTCGTGCAGGTGTTGGTGTAGATAATATCAAACTGGATGCTGCAACAAAGCGTGGTATTGTTGTAATCAATGCTCCTGATGGAAATACAATTACGACTTGTGAGCATGCTTTCGCAATGATGATGGCTCTGGCCCGTCATATTCCACAAGCTTATGCAAAAACAATCGGTGGAACCTGGGATAGAAAAACATTCGTAGGTGTAGAGCTTCGTGGCAAAACTTTAGGTGTACTCGGAATGGGCAGAATCGGTAGCGAAGTGGCTAAACGTGCTAAAGCTTTCGGTATGGAAATTCTTGCTTTTGATCCTTTCCTAACAGCTGAACGTGCTGAAAAGATGGAAGTTAAATTGGCTTCCGTAGACGATGTTGTTCGCGGAGCAGACTTCATTACTGTGCACACTCCACTTACTCCGGAAACACGCCATATGATTTCTCGCCCACAATTCGAAGTGATGAAAAAGGGAATGCGCATCATCAACTGTGCACGTGGTGGTGTAATTGATGAAATGGCATTAGTAGAAGCTATAGATAGCGGTATTGTTGCTGGCGCTGCGTTCGACGTATTCGAGAAAGAGCCGCCGCAAGCAGATCATCCTTTCCTGTCTCATCCAAAAATCATCGTGACTCCTCACCTTGGCGCTTCTACGATTGAAGCTCAAGAAAATGTGGCGATCGATGTTTCGGAGCAAGTGTTGCATATTCTGCGTAATGAACCGTTCATTAACGCGGTCAACATTCCTCCAGTGGCTCCAAGTGTAATGAATAAGCTTCAACCTTACTTCACGCTTGGGGAAAAACTGGGCAGCTTTGTTACCCAAATTGCAGCTGCTGCTATCCGTGAGATCCATGTTGAATACGCTGGTGATCTTTCGGATGTAGATACCCAACCACTAACCCGCTACATTGTAAAAGGTGTGCTATCCCGCCACTTTGCAGAGGACGTTAATATCGTAAACTCCATGCATTTAGCGAAAACACGCGACGTGAACGTAGTAATAACTAAAGCTTCTAAAACTAAAGGCTTTACCAACCTGATTACTGTTACTCTAAAAGCTGATCGTGACCAAGAGTATCTTGTTGCCGGCACCCTGCTGCAAGGTTACGGAGAACGGATTGTTCAAGTGAATAAGTTCCCAGTTGATATTGCTCCTGAAGGTCATCAAATCTTTGTATCCCATAACGACAAAGTAGGGATTATCGGACTCGTGGGTACATTGCTTGGTGAGAACGATGTAAACATCGCTTCCATGCAAGTGGGACGTAAAATTGTTGGGGGCGCTGCAATCATGCTGCTGACCGTTGACAAAGCCGTTCCTAAGCAAGTCCTTGTGAAACTCGCTGGTTTACCAGAAATTAACACTGCTGAAGAAATCATCCTTCTTTAATCTATAATATAGAAAGGCCATTCCAGAATGTATTGGAGTGGCCTTTCTTATATTTTACGAATCTTTTTCTTCCTATATTATGAACGAAGGGATTATCCTTCCATCAATATCTGTAAAACCATATTTTTCAGCAAGCTTTCCAACCTGCTGTGGCTCACCGGACATAGACATAACCTCTAGATCAGCGGCTAGTGCAGTCACTGCTCGACCAATATATGTCGTCGATTCACTCATGTTCAGTTCCTCAACTTCTTGCCAATGTTCCTCATCTGTATTCATGGCTTCTAGAACCGCTTCTGTTCTCATCCATCCAGGTGAAAGTGGCATAACCGCAATGCCGTCATCCTTTAACTCCTTCGACAATCCGAAAGCCATACGTAAAAGTGCATTTTTAGAAAGATCATAATAAAAGTTGCCTAAATATTTATAATGATCCCAGAAGGTTGTATGGATAATTAGACCACCAGTTTTTGCCTTGCGCATCAAGGGAATTGCGTAATAATTTGTGATCATCTGTGCTCTCACACCGGCATTAAACATATTGTCCCAATGAGCTGTAGGCAGCTCCCAAAAAGGCTTCTGCTCGATAGCTAAATCATTGCCTCCCCATACGTTGTTAACTAAGATATCGAGCCGACCTTGCTCTTCAGCGATCTGGCGGATCACTGCTTCTGTTTCTTGATCCTTCGTATGGTCACATCGTATTACCGCACCAGAACCTCCACTCTCTTTTATTTCTCTAAGTACGCTATCTATGCTCCCCTTAATATGCTCTGTGACGGATACATCTGTGGTCCTCCCTGTAATATAGACAAAAGCACCTCTTCTTGCTAGTTCTAGAGCGATCCCTCTCCCAGCACCTCTGCTGCTCCCGGTAACCAATGCGACTTTCCCTTTCAATGTCATAGCCCTCAACCCTTTCCACCTGAATTCGGATTTCAATATTCTGTGAACATTCCTTACGTTTTATAAGTATAGCCCGTATATATGACATCAACTGACATATATAATATAATCATGATTTAGAAATGATTAATGGTGATCGTCTAATCAATAATTCGAGGAGGTACAATAGCCTAATGAGAGCCGACCGTTTGTTATCAATATTACTTCTGTTGCAAAATCGTGGAAAAATGACTTCTAGAGAATTGGCCCAAACACTCGAGGTATCAGAACGAACTGTGTTTCGTGATATGGAAGCATTAAGTGCTTCAGGAATACCCATTTTAGCTGAACGTGGTCGTGAAGGAGGTTGGATGCTTACTGAAGGGTACCGAACCTCCCTAACGGGAATGAAGCCACAAGAGATTGGTTCACTGCTTCTGTCCGCTGACGCATCTATAATGAATGATCTGGGGATACAAGACGACTACTCTTCCGCTCTTCTCAAACTAGAGGCTGCATCCTCACATCGACTTAGTAACCCAGCAAATTACCTAAGCGAGCGTATTCATATTGATGGCGCCAGTTGGCATCCTTCGGATGAGACTTATCCGTTCCTTTCTGTACTGCAGAGAGCACTTTGGGAGGACCGCAAAGTAAAAATCACTTATCTCCGGAGCAACGAGACAACGGTCCGTTTCATTGAACCTCTTGGGTTAGTTGCAAAACGCGGAGTATGGTATGTCGTAGCCAAAAGCAAAGATGAACTACGGACCTTTCGTGTGTCCAGATTAGTTAACGTTGAGGAGACTCATGAGTGGTTTAAAAGACCTGATGACTTTGATTTAAAACAGTACTGGGAAGAGTCCACCACTGCCTTTAAAGCAGCACTGCCAAAGTATCAAGTAAAGCTAAGGGTTAGAACATCTATCTTAAAAGAATTACAGCGAGAAAGATTCGTCTCTGTCCAATTGATAGAGCCAACTAGCAAAGCAGAGTGGGTAAACGTAGATGCCGAATTTAATACGATCGAGTCGGCCTGCCGGATAATCCTTTCTTTTAGTCCCTCGGTTATTGTACTTTCACCGCAAGAACTTTTAGAGATGGTAAAGTCTGCTATCGCAAAAATTTCCGCTATTTATGAGGATTTTTGACACGAAATCTAAAGAACTACTCCGAAAAGAAGATTTATGTCAGTTCTTACTATAGACCAATCACCTTTAAATCCCATATAATAACACCAATACATAATATTAATAAGGAGGACATTATACCAATGAACTGGATGCATAAACTTCCGTTAAAACAAAGAATTGTTGCCGGATGTTACCTCGTTGCCGCACTATTTGCTATTCCTGTTTTAGTTACTTTTATGATCTTAGGCAACATTATTTTGGGTATTGTTCTAATCGTAGTTCTTGCTGCTCTAACTTTCCCCGTGGCCCGCTTTATCGAGAGAACGCTTACATCTTCTTTTGATGACATCGCGAATGTATCTCATAGTATTTCAAAAGGGGATTTTACTAGTAGAGCCGATGAGAACGGGTCTATGGGGGACGTAAGTCGTTCCTTTAATACTATGATTGACAAGCTCAAGAAGATTTTGACAGAAGCATCACAAATCACTCGTCAAGTTATGGATGCAAGCCGTGGAATCGAAGATAAGAATCAGAATTTGAAAATTGTCATGGCACAGGTAGCCTCTTCGTCTAACGAGCTAGCTCTTGGTGCAAATGAAATATCTACGGATATCGCTGAAATGACAGAATCTATTAAAGATATTGAGAATAAAGTATCCAATTATACGAACTCAACGAAAGAAATGAACAGACGTTCAATACATACATTAGAACTAGTTGAACAAGGACGGCAGTCCGTTGATACTCAAGCTGAAGGCATGCGCAAAAACATCCAGGCTACTCAAAAAGTAGCTGATACTATCGAAGCCCTGTCTCATAATGCTCGCGGAATTACGATGATTACAAAAACCATCACAGAGATCGCTGAGCAGACCAACCTCTTATCGCTGAATGCCTCCATCGAAGCAGCACGCGCCGGAGAGCATGGTCGAGGTTTTGCTGTAGTCGCACAGGAGGTTCGTAAACTTGCCGAAGAATCAACGGCTTCAACGAAGGAAGTCTTTGGCTTAGTTCGGAGCATCGAAACTGATATCAAACAAGCGATTGACAATATCGCTATCAACGAAGAAGTCGTACAGGTACAGAATGAGATGATCACTCAATCTGCTCATATCTTTGCTCAAATTGTGCAAAGTGTGCAGTATATTACCGAGCAAATCTCTTCCTTCTCTGCTGAAAGTGATCTGATGTTGGAAAGTGCCTTGAAAATCTCAAGTGCAATAGAGAATATCTCTGCAATCACACAGCAAACCGCTGCCGGCACCGAGGAAGTATCCGCCGCTATGAATGAACAAATTAATGCCCTGCAGTCCGTTGCTGAAGAAACTGAGAAAATGACACAGGCTGTGTTTAATCTACAGAAGACTATCCATATTTTCAAGTTTTAAGTCACTTGCAAAAATATATAAACAAGTCCAAAAACTCCTCCTAAGTTTTGACTTAGGGGGAGTTTTTTTATATCTATTATTTCATAGGTTGGACAAGACTTTCGTCAAAATTCGAGTTAATTTGCGAAAATATATTGACAAAGGTTCTCTAGGAATATATTGTAAAGGAAAATTCTTCTTATAAATTTTAAAATTAATATTGGCAAAATCTTCGAAAGAGGATGACGCAAAACCATGGATCTACAGCCTCATTTTTAATCAGAGGCCATGACTGCCAGGTTGCAGAAAACCAAGACGACTGAACAATTGTTCAGTCTCTATGGCGATTTATGCCACCAACCTGTGCCCTAATTCAGAGCACAGGTTTTCTAATGTTTGATTTTAAAATAACAATCAACTTGTGAGGTGTATTTTTTGAAGACAGTCGCAGATTACATGTCGGAAGCACTACGGAACCTAGGTGTTACCCATTCCTTTGGTATTATCGGGAAATCCATTTGTCCTATTGTTCTTAAAATGGTAGATTACGGTATTGAATTTATTCCCGGGAGACATGAGTCCAGTTCCGGCTTCGAAGCAGCCGGGTATGCGCTTAAAACTGGAAAACTAGGTGTAGCTTTTGGTACTTCAGGTCCTGGTGGAACAAACCTATTAACTGCAGCAGCACATGCTAAGGCTAACAACCTACCTGTCCTATTTATTACTGGCCATCAATCTATTAAAGAGCTTGGAATCCCCCAATGTCAGGACTCTACCTCTTTTCTAGCTGATTTAGCTGATATGTTTAGACCTGCCACCTTATATAGCAAGCTTATTGAACGTGGAGACCACTTTAGCACAATCTTTAATCATGCCATATCCATTGCCTTGAGCGGTAATCGTGGTCCAGTTCACCTTTGTATTCCCTTTGATGTACAAACGGAATTGCTAGAGGAATGTAATATTGTAATCCCTGAACGCGAATCACTGGTTAGCCATGCTAATATCGACCGTGTACTTGATGCTATAAATAACTCTAAGAATCCAATAATTATCGCGGGTAAAGGCGTTAACCGCTCAGGAGCACATAGTGAGCTAATTCAATTAGCGGAAACATTTAATATTCCTGTAGTTACATCTCCAGGTGGTAAAGGGGCTATAGCTTGGGATCATCCACTCTATCACGGTCCAATTGGAGTAGGCGGTTGTACCCATGGGGATGACTTGCTGAATCAAAGTGATCTATTTATCGTTCTCGGCTCACGTTTAAGTGATATGACAATTTGTAATCTTAAAAGGGAAAATCATCCTGCAACATTAATTCAGTTTGATAGCGATCCGACTTTTGTCGGAAAAATATTGTTCTCTAAAACGATTCCAGTGACTGGAGATCTACGGGACAATCTAGTTTACTATCTCAATAATATTGACACGAACAACATCACAAAACGCGAAGCACCGACAAATTCCGATTATACCGAAGAGCCTCCGATTTTACCAAACCTTTCACTTGCATCGGTCTTGAGTACGATGAGTGATTTGATTCCTTATAACAGCACAGTCTTTGTTGATGATGGAAGTCACGGTTTCCATGCTGCGAAATGGTACAAGGTTAAGAAACCGGGCAGTTTTGTTTTCGATGCTTACTTTGCTTGTATGGGTAATTCCATCGGAATGGCGATTGGTGCAAAGGTTGCTGCTCCAGAAGAAACGATCTTCTGCATTACAGGAGATGGCTGCTTTATGATGCTAGGCGCAGAGATTAACGCTGCTGTCTGCAAGGATATTCCTGTCATATTCATTGTTGTGAATAATAAACAGCTAGATATGGCTCTAAAAGGTATGGAAAAAACTACAGGACGTATTGACGGAACTATCTACGAAGTCCCTATGGATGCTGTGAAATTCGCAGAATCACTAGGCGCTAAGGGTTACAAATGTGAGACAGCGGAGGAGTTCGAAACAGCCATCAAGGATGCTGTTGCCATCAACCGTGTTGCCGTCATTGAACTGCTAACAGACCGTGATGAGGTCCCTCCGACTGCTCACCGTACTTTGAACCTAAATTAGGAGGTCACTTATGAAAGACAATGTAAACAGTGGTCTGAACCACTTCACGAATCTCTCTGGAGACTACGGAGCTAAAGCACTGGCTCCGATTAAAGAACATTTCCCCGATTTGGCTGAATTTATTATGGGGAATGCCTACGGCGATATTTTTCAACGCAACACAATCGAAGCTGACTGGAAGGAAATCGCAGTTATCTCTGCCCTGATTTCGATGGGTCAGTTTGATCAATTGGGTGTTCATTATGTCATGGCTCTTCGTGTGGGAGTTACTGTAGAACAACTCAAAGGTATTCTATTACACTTAGTACCCGCTATAGGGGCACCTAGAATCATCACCGCTTTTAATATTCTTCTCGAAACGATTGAAGAAATAAAGTAACTATTTTCAGTAAAATTAAAATATCGGGAGATGTTAACGTGGGACAGTTTACTTTAAAGACAGACACTACTAAAAAAGTGATCAATATTGAGCTGGAAGGAACATTTTCTGAAGAAGATGGTCTGAAATCTATCCAAGCTTATCAACAAACTATTAATCCTATCACTCCAGCTGACTATGAATTACAAATCGACTGCAGAAAGCTAAACGTAACTGCTCCTGATGTTGTGCCTCTTTTGGAAGGTTGCTTCGTAATGTTTAAGAATGATGGATTTGTAAAAGTAAATCTAACCCTTGAGAATAACCCAATTCTTAAAATGCAGCTTGCTCGTCTGGGTCGTAAAGCAGGACTAGAAAACATCGAGATCATTTCCACCGTTACAGCTTAATTCTTCTTATAACTAAAAAAACTATAGAGTTTTTCAGGAGGATTCATTCATATGACCGGAATTCGTATTCAAGACATTGATATCTATCATCCCAGTAATAAAGTTGGTAACGACTTTTTTATTAAGCATTTTGACGAAAAGGGTATTGATATCCGAGGTCTACTGACCACTTTAGGTCGTGATACGCGCTATAGCATTAAGAATGAGGAAGAAAATTCTCTTACGATGGCTTTTGAGGCTGCCAGTAATGTGTTGGATAAAAATGGTCTCACTGGCGCTGATATCGATCTTATTGCCTATGCAAGTCAAACTCCTGAATATATCTTTCCTACTAACTCTTTAATGATTCACCGTTTAATTAACGGCGCATCCCATACAATTTGTATAGATAGCAACGCTAACTGTGCAGGTATGACTGCTTCCGTAGAACAGGTGAGCCGTCAAATGCAAGCCAATCCTAGAATTAAACGTGCTTTGGTCATCGGATCCGATTATGTAGCACCTCATGCAGATAAGAATGATCCTGTCTATTATGCTAACTTCGGTGATGCAGCTGCGGCAGTCCTTCTTGTGCGCGATGATAATGCGGTAGGCTTCATTGATTCTGTCTATCAAACAGACACATGCGTTTACGGCAACTCCATGTTCCCGGCTGAAGGCTTGGCTAATCTGGGTAGAAAAGGCGTCGCGGCTGGAGAATTCAATGTGAAGTTCATTCCATTTGATGATTCCATTTGCGTAGATGCTGCTTCTGAATCGATTCGCACGCTTCTATCTGATAACAACATAGCGCCTGAATCTATAAAAGCGGCCTGTTTCTCACAGCTTTCACTACCTAATATCGTTGGTGTTTGTGAAAAAGTGGGTATTGATCGTGAGGTTGCGGTTTACATAGGTGATGAATTCGGATACACCTCAACCAGTAGCCCGTTTATCGCTCTACACAAAGCTATTACTACAGGAAAGATCGAACGCGGAGATAAAGTTCTGTTCTGGACAGTGGGCGCTGGATGGCAAAACGTTGCATTTGTTATTGAATATTAAGCGTTACAACCTAAAAAGCGGCAGGCCAAGGATTATCCTTAGCTTGCCGCTTTTTAGGTTGATCTGTTCTTTAGGACTCGCTGGCAAAGGATAACCCCTTTTCAGTGAGCGCACGCCGTAGTACATCAATCCCTTTTGGTCCCATCCCATGGAGCTGCAGAAGCTCTGACTCAGTGAGCTTACTGATTTGGTGAATCTGTGTATACCCAGCACCATGAAGTGCTCGAAGTGCAGGCTTAGATAGTCCACTCGGTAGATCAGATTCTGTTCCATTAAACATAGACATATGCATCTCCCTGATCACTGATATCTTTCATGTTTTTCCCAGCCCATGGTACGCGCTACAGCGTCTTTCCAGGCGTTGTAACGTCGTTCACGCTCATCTATACCCATTACAGGTGAAAAGACCCTCTCAGCTTTGTTAAAGCTTTCTAGCTGCTCTCTTGTCCAGACTCCTGAGGTTAATCCAGCCAGAAGTGCTGCTCCCAGCGCAGTCGTCTCCGCATATGTAGTTCGAGTAACTTCACTACCGAGGATATCAGACTGGAACTGCATCAGCAAATCATTACGAACCGCTCCACCATCTACACGAAGTCCGGTCAATGGCATGCCTGCATCTTTTTCCATCGCCCCAATTACATCTCTAGACTGAAATGCTAATGACTCTAACGTTGCTCTTACCAAATGCCCCGAGGTGGTTCCTCTAGTTAGACCGAAGACTGCTCCACGTGCATACATATCCCAATAAGGGGCACCTAGTCCAGTAAAAGCAGGTACGACGACAACCCCTTCACTGTCCTCTACTTCCCGTGCTTTGTCTTCCGAGCCTGCCGGCTCCGTTATGAGTCCTAACCCCTCCTGAAGCCATTGTACAGCCGCTCCGGCTACAAACACACTGCCCTCGAGTGCATAATAGAGTTCATCCCCCATTCCCCAAGCTACAGTGGTCAACAACCCATGACTGGAGACTACAGCTTCTGTACCTGTATTCATCAGAATAAAGCATCCAGTTCCATATGTGTTTTTGGCACTGCCAGGTTCAAGACAAGTATGTCCAAACAAAGCAGCTTGTTGATCCCCCAATACAGAGTGAATAGGTATTTCTGTCCCGAACCACTGCGCGTCTGCTGCTCCAAATTCACTACCGGACATCCTCACTTCTGGCAGGATGGAGCGTGGTACACGAAGCTCCTCCATTAGCTCTTCGTCCCAGCAGCGCTCATGAAGATTATATAGCATCGTACGCGATGCATTAGTTACATCAGTAGCATGTACAGCCCCGCCAGTAAGCTTCCAGATTAGCCAGCTGTCTACTGTCCCAGCTAGTAGCTCGCCATTATTCGCCCGCTCTCGTGCGCCGTCTACATGATCCAGAATCCAGGAGAATTTAGTTGCAGAAAAATAAGCATCCACAACGAGTCCCGTCTTGCTAGCAATGAGTACCTCTACCCCCTTACTCTTGATCTCTTCACACAGCTCTGCAGTACGTCTGTCCTGCCACACAATCGCAGGATAAATCGGCTTACCTGTTGCTCTATCCCAGATCAGGGCCGTTTCCCTCTGATTTGTAATTCCAATGGAATATATTTCCTGAGGCGTTATCCCGCCCTGAGTAATCGCATCTCTTGCAGCTGCAAGCTGTGACGCCCAAATTTGCTCTGGGTCATGCTCCACCCAGCCAGGGTGTGGGAAAGATTGTTTAACCTCATATTGCCCTTGTGAGACGATTCTAGCGTCCTCATCGAACACTATGGCTCGTGAACTGGTAGTCCCTTGGTCTAAAGATAAAATCATTTGATGGCCTCCCAAGCATAAACAATGAGATATGTTCCACGATGAACAAGATTAATGTGTTTGTTTCAACAAAAAGCACCTCTGCTGTCAGAGGCGCTATCACACATTGTGTTTGGAATTACTGTTTTTCGACAGGAAGTCTTAGGGTAAAGGTTGTACTTTCGCCCAACTTACTGGAAGCTGAAATGGTTCCGTGATGCGATTCAACAATATTTTTAACAATCGCAAGCCCGAGTCCCGTTCCACCTGATTCTCCCCGTACACGTGCCTTATCGGCTTTGTAGAAACGATCAAATATATAAGGCAGATCTTCCTGCGGAATGCCGACGCCTTCATCCTGAATTTTAATTTCAAAATAGCGACGCCCTTCTAAGACACAAGTTCCTGTATGAACTGTGATCTTCTTGCCACCCTGCGTATGACGAAAAGCATTATCGAGCAAATTGGTTAAGACCTGCTCAAGCTTATCTTCATCCGCTGCCTTAAGAACAAGGACATCGCTCTCTTTATTTAGCTGCAGATGAATATCACGCTCTTTCGCACGTACGGAAAATTTGCGATACACTCGTTCCAGCAGTTCGTTCACATCTACTTCTGCCTTCAACATATCCGTATGTCCAGCTTCCATTCGCGCAAGGTCGAGCAGATCCTTTACAAGACGTCCCATACGGAGCGATTCATCATGAATGACCTGAATCAGTTCACTGCTTTCCTCTGGTGAAGAAGCCATGCCGTCAAGTAAAGCCTCACTATAACCTTGCATCATCGATAATGGCGTCCGAATCTCATGAGAGACGTTTGCCACGAAGTCACGGCGCATTTTTTCGAGTCGTACTTCTTCAGTCACATCACGCAGAACAGCAACCACTCCACGAATGCTACCCTCAGAATATAAAGGTGCCATATGGACGGACCACACGCCCTGCCGGACATGTACATTAGAACGCTCATCGCCGCCTTGTTTCAACGTGCTCAAAAATAAAGGACGCAGGGGAGGTGGAACATTACTCTCAGCCGTTTCCGTATGAGGTTCAATGTCACTCTCTTGTTCCCACTCTAAATCGCTCCAGCTCTCAAGTAGCGATTGACCATGCGGATTGGTCAGAATAATCTGGCCTTCGATGTCAAAGGTGATTACAGCATCACTCATGCTGCGTAATACACTGGATAGATGGCCCTTCTCATGGTGCAGACTGCGAATATTCTCTTCCAACTCCTCAGCCATATGGTTGAAGGAAGTCGCCAATTGGCCAATCTCGTCACTTGTGACCAGCGTCAGCCTTGTTCCGTATTCACCACGTCGAATGTTGTTTGCAGCCTCGATGACACGTTGCATCGGTTGAGTGATCTTGGTAAACAAGAACAACGCGAAGAATGTCGTCAAAGAAAATCCGATCATGCACGTATACATAAATAAACGTTTGATATCGCCGGAATTAGCAAAGTTGCTATCGATATAGGGAAGTAGAAACAACCCGAGTGTAATAAGCACGACAGCGACCAGGCAGATGATCGTGACCCACAGCTTGCCGACAAGACTTCTCCAGAAGTTCACTTATTTAGGTACCTCAAGTTTGTAGCCTACACCCCATACAGTTGTAATCATCGCCGCGGATTCCGGTGATACTTTATTCAGTTTTTCACGAAGACGCTTAACATGAGTATCGACTGTACGCAAATCTCCGAAAAACTCATAATTCCAAACATCCTTAAGCAGTTCTTCACGAGAGAACACTTTATCCGGTGAAATCGCCAAATAATGCAGCAGTTCGTATTCTTTCGGTGTCAGACTCACTTCTTCACCGCCAGCAGTTACTCGGTGTGCGTCATGCTCAATAATAAGATGAGTGAATACAATGTTATTACTGGAGTTGCTCTCTTTGGACAAAAATGCTGTTGCTGAAGAACGGCGCATAATGGCCTTCACGCGATAAATCACTTCGCGAGGACTAAATGGCTTCACGACATAATCATCCGCGCCCATTTCAAAGCCCTGTACACGATTAATCTCTTCGCCTTTAGCTGTAAGCATTAAGACAGGTGTCGATTTGACCCCTCTGAGTCGGGTCAGCACTTCCATTCCATCAATGCCAGGCAGCATAACATCCAGCAAAATTAGACCGTAGTCATTTGCTGTTGCTTTGCGTAGAGCGATTTCGCCATCTTCAGCTTCGTCGATTTCATAACCTTCTTTTTCAAGATACATCTTTAGCAGGCGGCGAATGCGTTCCTCATCATCCACTACCAGAATTCTGTTTAAATGATCTGCCATTTCACAACAACCCCTTCATCAAATACAGTAGAACGTAACCTTAAATCCATTGTGCTGTGTTAGCAGGTAAACTATGCTCAGTCCGTCCCCGCATAAGAATGAAGTCCGGCGATGACTAGATTAACGCCAACTAAGGTAAACATTACGACCAAAAAGCCTAGAACGGCAAGCCAGGCAGATTTTCGCCCTTGCCATCCACGAGCCAATCGTAAATGAAGATAAGCACTATAGAAAAGCCAAGTAACGAGTGCCCAGACTTCTTTGGGGTCCCATCCCCAGAATCTTCCCCAGGCTATTTGCGCCCATATCATTGCAAAAATCAAAGCGCCTAATGTGAAAATAGGAAAGCCAATGGCTATCGCCCTATACGTTATCTCATCTAGATCGCCTTCATCAATCCCCTCCATAACCGGGTGAATCGCTGCGCCTAGTGGCTTGCGTACGATCAAGCGAAGAATTCCGTAAAGGAGTAATCCGGAAAGAATCGACCAGATTACAGTATTAAACTTCCGGCCAGCATTCACACCATTCATCCATGAAGGAGCTTCAAAGAGAGGTTCTTTCATGCCAAGAAACGACTGGAAGCTTTCAATTTCGCTATTGTGAGGAGCCACAATCGGCGGCATTCGATAACTCACTTTCTCTATTGTACTATTTTCCTGCCCTGCGCTGTCAATCGTAACGTTGGGACGAACAAAAACAGTCTCATAACCTGCTCCGCGGAAAGCAAAAACTGAACCCAGAAACCCAATTATAACAATGATTGAAAAGAGAGTAAATTCAATCAGTCTCTGTTGCTTACGATCCGCCTTCTCTTTACTGGAAAAATTAACAGTCCGTAGCAGATACATCAGCCCTGCCGCAAAACCTACCGCGAAAAAGGATTCACCTAGTGCTGCCAGTGTTACGTGAATCTTGAGATAGTTCGATTGCAGGGATGGAATTAACGGCTGAACCTCCTGTGGAAATACAGCTGCGTACGCCATCACAATAATGCTAATTGGAACTGCAAACAGACCGAGAATAACTTTGCGATAGATCGCGTACATCACTGTAAAGGCTACCATAACCATCATGGATAAGAAAGTCATGAACTCATACATATTGCTGACTGGAATATGTCCTGCACCAAACCAACGTGTAAAGAAATAAATAAGATGAAAGATAAGACCTATAGAAGAAACAATAAAAGCTATTTTACCCCATCGAGCAGTATGTTCCTCTGGCTTGCGGCCCGACCACTTGCGACCCATGATAGCGATAGTGAATAACATAAACGACCCGCTGTATAATAAGAATGCGGCAATAAAGACGGCACTGCTGATATCGAGCAAGCTCATGTAAGGCCTCCTCCATTATCTATTGATTTTTCATCGACTACCATATCTACTTTTTCTAAAATAGAAACGATCTCACGACGGAAACCGAACCAATTCTTGTTCGTATGTCCTCCGAGTATTAGCTCTCCGTTTACAACGGTAAGCCAGATGCGTCTATGCTGCCAGTAAAATCCAAGGATTAAACCCAGCATCACGATTGCTGCACCTAACCATACAAAAGGCATTGCACGATCAATACGTATATTCAAGTATGTAGTCGATTCCGAAAAATCAACATCGCTCATGTTGTCCACTTCAAGCTCAAGAAATCTATTGCTGCCACCAAGCTTATCGTTAATAGCCACCTGCTGAAACTGAGACTTATCTACCTGCTTAGGAAAATAGAAGTACTGCTGCCCTTCCGCTGGCAAATTCGGTCCTTGAATCAAGAATAAGAATGCTGGTGCATTCGGATAAGGCGACTTAGATATCGGCTGACCATCCTCATTCAGTCCAAAATCCATATACTTCTCTTTTAAAGTCATCGTATAGGGTCCCGCTGTAATTGTACGCTGCGGATTCTTCATATCCAGTTTGAATTTACCGTACGACTCCCCAGTGGTGGAATTCTTAAGCACTGGCTGTACAGAACGCAGCACAGGTGTTAGATCATAATCAAACTGATACGCTTTCAATCCTTTATAATCCAAAGGTGAGTTTACTTGGATATTATGCGTTGTCACCTCAGTAAGCTGCGGTTCCTTAGTAGGATCTGCGCAATCCGCGGTACATTTATATAGCACTGCTTTAGTTTGGAATAATTTTGGAAGGATTTTTTTGCCTCGAAACTCCTCAGGCATCTCTTCATCGGTGTAGAACTCTACGGTGAATTTCTCGTTTTTTAAATAATAGGTAGTATCCGGAATCTGTGTAATTTCCCCTTGCGGGAAAGCAAGATGCTGATCCATGTTGAGACCCGGCAATCCTCTTGCCAGTACAGCAAGTAAAAAAATAATCAAACCAATATGTATTACGTAAGGCCCCCAGCGGCTGAAGCGGTGTTTTTCTGCCAGCAGAGCTCCTCCATCCGTCTTGACTCGGTAGCCCTTTTTACGCATAGGCTGAACCACCCGAGCAACCCAAGCTTCTGGTTCTTCTTGCACTTCAGTAACTAGCACAGCCTTTTGCCGAGTTAAGAACTGACGATGTTTCCGAATCTTCTGCCTAGTTAATGCCTTATATAGCGGAAGTACTCTGTCCAAACTACAAATGACTAGTGAAGCACCAATCATTACGAGTAGAGTCACAAACCACCAGGATTCGTATGTATGTGAAAGTCCAAGCTTATAGTAGATGTCCCCAGCTGTTCCGTACTCCTGCTTATAATAACTCGATGCATCAATATTAAGGAAAGTACTCTCCTGAGGGAAAATGGTTCCCAGCATAGAGCCTAACAGTGTCAAAACGATTAGATATATCGCTATTTTGACAGATGAAAAAAAGTTCCAAACTCGATCAATAATGTTTGGATTAACACGCTGCGAACGACGGGCTACACCATCATAACGCATTTCCAGATTCTCGCCCCAGTCCGATTCTTTGCCAAGCGGCTTTCCGCATGCTTCACATAGAACAGTGCCTACAGGGTTCTGATGGCCACATTCACATTTGGTATTGGTTATAAAAGCCTCGCGTTCACTCATCAATCCACCAGCTTCCCAATTTGATCATCTAGTGAATCTAAATCAAGCTGACCAATATGAATGCTGTCAATTTTACCCTTTGCATTAATAAAAAAAGTAGTGGGGAGTGGAGAAATACCATAACTTCGTACAGCGTCTCGTCCCGTGTCCATCAAAATCGGAAAATCAATATTGACTTGCTTCACAAAATTCTCGACAGTCATCTGATCTTCACCTACGTTGATTCCAATAACGACTACATCTTTGTCCTTCCATTTTTCCCATTGTGCTTGGAGAGCCGGCATTTCTTTTACACATGGCGTGCACCATGAGCCCCAGAAATTCAGCACAATAGCCTTCCCCTTATACTCGTCTAACGTATGCCCAAGTCCATCAAGACCCAGCAAATCAATGGCAGGCGCTTTACTACCTTCCTCTGGTTTTCCGCTTCCACCAAATACAGAGGAACCAATTGCATAACCACCCACTAGAACGATTAGAAACAGAATTACGATTTGAATTGGTTTTCTCGCTTTACCCACATGTAAAGCCCCCTTCTGTGACGCAACTCATACTTATGTTGTAAGGTGTGAACATCCTATGAACATTATAGCGAATTTCGTCACAGTATTAGGGGGTTTAATTGTGAATATTGTGTGTCTTTATGACTCTTTACGTGGAGTTCTTTCTTTGAGTAATCCTGCTTTGGCAATTTGCTGCAGATGGTTAATTTCATCTTTAGTCAAATGACGGTAGGATCCACGTTTAAGATTTTGCAGCATAATATCCCCGAATGAAATCCGCTTCAGACGGAGAACGGGGTGTGAAATCGCATCAAACATGCGTCGTACCTGACGGTTACGTCCCTCGTGAATCGTAATGCTGATTACTGCTTCTTTATTCGCTTCATCAATATCTTTGTACTCTACTTCGGCAGGCGCTGTCATACCATCTTCCAGCTTGATCCCAGCCTTTAGCTTGTCCAGTGCAGTACCGTGCGGAATACCCTTGACCGTAGCGTGATACGTCTTAGGTACATGATGCTTAGGATGGGTAAGCAAGTTAGCGAAATCTCCATCATTCGTTAACAGCAGCAGTCCTTCCGTATCGTAATCCAGACGGCCTACAGGGTAAACCCGTTCTGTAATTCCTTTAAGGTAATCTGTTACAACCTTGCGACCCTTTGGATCGGAAGCACTTGTAATGACTCCTTTAGGTTTGTTGAACATAATATAGATTTTGTTCTCGCCCCGGATCAGTCTACCGGAGACTTTAATAATATCTGTTGCGGGGTCCACCTTCGTGCCAAGCGTAGTTACGAGTTCCCCGTTGACTTCCACTTTACCGGCCAAAATCATTTCTTCACACTTACGTCTGGACGCCACACCTGCCTGCGCCAAAATTTTCTGTAATCTTTCCATTTTCGACTAGTCACCTCAGATTAATGATAACCATCAGAGGGATAAATCACAAGTTCATTCCATGGAAAAAATGCTCCTGGGCAGTAATTATTGTGGGGTTCGATGATTAAAGGGGAGATTTGGTAGCGCTCTACCAGTTCTAAAATGAGTTTACCTGTGGCAAATAGCTGTTCCTTCCTTCCAGATAATGGAGGAATGCCATCTTCCCAGCTGAAATCACCTTCCAAGCAAATGTGAATATACTCCGGATCGGTCAGCAGCGGTGCTGCATAAATGGCTCCGTCCACATCAACCCAGAAATCAAAGCCTTTGCCATTAATGGAAGTACAGCGAGACTGATGCAGAATAAAACCTTTGTAGTTCATAGCGGATTGCCTCCCTCCACATTGCTGCAATAGCATATGTTGAGGAAGGAAAGGGGGTGACGCCTCCTACCCAAAAAGCAGGAGGCAGACCGCGATCGCGGCGACGAAGCCAACGACATCGGAGAATAGACCTACCTTAAGTGCATAACGTCCGTTACGCACACCAACGGCTCCAAAATAAACCGTTAATACATAGAGCGTTGTGTCCGTGCTGCCTTGTATGGTGGAGGCAATCATGCCGATTAGAGAATCCGGACCATGAACGCGAATCAGATCCGTGGTATAAGCAAGCGAGCCTGTCCCAGTGAGGGGCCGCAGAAGGCCGAGCGGCAGTACTTCAGGAGGTACGCCAAGTCCCCGCAGAGCAGGAGATATGAATCCCATTAGGAAGTCGAGTGCGCCCGATGCGCGAAAGACGCTGATCGCCACAAGCATTCCCACAAGATGAGGAATAATCGCGATTGCCGTTCCAAATCCATCCTTCGCCCCTTCAACAAATGACTCATACACCGGGACTTTACGCGTAAAAGCATAGAGCGGGATGAACGTAATCATGACCGGAATCGCCCATGCCGATAGGAGACTGATTAACTGGTACAAGTCATGCTCACCCTTTCAATGAAGAATTAGGCAGCGACGTCTTGGCCAATGGAGCAGAACCAGACTTTGCTGACGGCGGCTTTGGAGGTTTGCGCAGCAATGTCATCCTTCGGAAAAACCGGTCAGCAACTATAGCCGCAAGAGTCGCCACAGCCGTTGCGGCGAGGGTTGTGCCTACTATTCCCGCAGGATCTGCCGAATTGTAATTCAATCGGATCGCAATTAGTGTCGCGGGAATTAGCGTAATGCTTGCTGTGTTAAGCGCCAGTAAGGTACACATGGCTGGTGTGGCCGTTTCTTTATCCGGGTTGAGCTTCTGCAGCTCCTGCATCGCCTTGATCCCCATAGGTGTAGCCGCATTGCCAAGTCCAAGCAAATTAGCGCTCATGTTGGAGAGAATATATCCGATTGCAGGATGACCCTTCGGCACATCTGGAAAGAGGAAGGCTACGATAGGCCCAAGAATCTTGGCTATTTTTTTAAGCAAACCAGCATCCTCTGCGATCCGCATGATTCCTAGCCAGAATACAAGCACACTTATTAAGCCGAAACTTACTGTAACCCCACTCTTGGCTCCGTCGAATACGGCGGCTGTAAATTCATCCATTCTGCCGTTAACGGCGGCGAACAGAAAACCGATGATGATCATTCCTAGCCAGATCCCGTTAATCATGGATACGCCTCCCTCCTCATTATTCAGCTATCTGCTTACTTGGAACTTTCGCCCAATTTAAATAACGCCTTCAGTGCACTCCCTATAGCCTGAAACCAATTATCAGCAGGATAAGTGTGTGCTTGCGTTGTACTATATTTTTTAGTATAAGCGGATTCCTCAGGAGGTAAGGACTCTCGTGTATATACTGGAACCCGGCCTATCTCCTTGCCACCTAGATCAAGAACGAGAACCCCTTGTAATCCAAAGTTTGATCTTGCAGCTTTGGCTGACGCCGAAGGGATCTGATTTAAGACAAGTTTGGTGGTCACTCTATCCTGCTCCCCTTGTCCGAGCGGATAGGCGAATTTTTTGGCTGTCACGAAGTCATAACCGCTCACGGGGTCCCCGCGTTCGATCATTGTTTTTAGTGGGTAGTGATTAAATCCAAAGTTTAGCAGTGAGGCATGATCATTCCAGTCATCCCCATCATTTATGGTCACTGCGACAAGCTGCTGGCCGTTTCTGGTCGCTGAGCTGACAAGGCAGCGTAGCGCTTTTTTGGTATATCCTGTCTTCACACCGTCTGCGCCCTCATATAAGTACAGCATTTTATTCTTGTTTCTCCACTTGTAATCCCATTTCTCATTTGGATTGTCCGCAGTTTTCTCCTGTGTCTTCACAATTTGCTTAAATACAGGATTATGAAGAGCATACGCCGTCAGTACGGCTAAGTCGTTAGCACTCGAATAATGACCTTCAGCATCTAGACCATGCGGATTAGCAAAATGAGTGTTTTTTAATCCGAGCTCTTCAGCCTTATTGTTCATCAGGTATACAAACCCTTCTTCAGAACCGCCGATATGTTCAGCGATCGCTGTTGCCGCATCATTCCCAGATCGCAGCATTAGACCATACAGCATATTTTCCAGCGTCATCTCTTCACCTTGCTGTAAATAAATAGAGGAGCCTTCTTTGGCGAAAGCATTTTTACCAACTTTGACTTTGGATGCTAAATCACCATTCTCAATAGCGACGAGGGCAGTCATTATTTTAGTCAGGCTGGCAATAAGCATCGGCTCATCTCCTCGACTGCTATACAAAATACGCCCGGATTCCACATCAATCAGCGCCGCTGCCCTTGCATGCGTAGATATGGAGCTGTTCTCCGCATGAATCAAAGTTAGCGGTGTCAGAAACAGCAGCAAAACGCTCAGTAATAAGGCGATTGGAAATTTACGGGTTATTGTCTTCATATTTATCCTCCGGATTCTTATCGGTTCTTAAGTAAAGTCATTCATTTCATGCTTATGTTGTACAAGTGTATGCGGACCAGCCTTAGGGTATGTCCTCTCCACACAAAAAGGGACACCGCCTGATGTAAGGCGATATCCCCGAGGCTATTTGTTGAATTATGTGTACCTAATGTGTTGAAGATTGGGATGTACTTGGATCGGGTTTAGCAGGTGCTTGTGCTTGTGGTGCTTGTGTAGCAGTTGACCCAGCTTGACCTGAAGAACTGCTGCTTTGGAACATGGTCTGGATTTTGTCGATGAGCCCAGGCGTGGCATCGATAATTTTTTCGAACAAATGCGTTTGATTGTCGAGTGGCACAATGTTTACCCCATCCTTACCAACCACTAGAAAAGCGATCGGTCTGATGGAGACACCGCCCCCACTACCGCCACCAAAAGGAAGCATTTTGACACCGCCTTGGGAGCTTGATCCA
The DNA here is from genome assembly GCF_038004525.1 of Paenibacillus sp. FSL R5-0914. Taxonomy (NCBI): domain Bacteria; kingdom Bacillati; phylum Bacillota; class Bacilli; order Caryophanales; family Paenibacillaceae; genus Paenibacillus; species Paenibacillus sp. FSL R5-0914. Next base: position 2,989,842 of record NZ_JBBORH010000001.1, on the reverse strand, counting down.
CTTATAGAATCCTCTACTCGATAATCACTACCCCCTGCAGCAAACCCAAAGGCCACCTTACTAATCGGCAGAATAATACTACCGTCAGGTGTTTGTACTGGATCTCCAACAATCGTATTAACATCTACCATGCCCTTGATATTTTCCATCGCTGTTTGCATTAGACCCTGAATAGGATGGTCGCTCATATTGTTTCCTCCTTAATTGAGTACGATTTCTCTTGCTTCTACAGCGCTTATCATCCCCACATCCACGCATTTGTATGTAACTTTCATTCTAAACTTTGCCCATGAGACTCCCTACGCATCCGTTTTAGTATTTTTCTCCACTTACTGATTCCCCCCGCCTCCCTCAAGACACGAAGAATAAGCTGCAATGATGCGTATACGGCATAGGAAACGGACAATTTACCCTCACATACGAACTCCATTGAAAAAGAATGCTCATCTTGAAAAACAGGCTTCACAAACACTCGTGGATTGTGTTTCAATTTGACCCTCTGCGAAATAAATCCAACGATGCTCCATTTCAATCCCCAGACGGCTCCTGATACTATGGCAGTGTCTGCCGCATCACCTAGTGAGAAGTCTGTGGACCAGTCGAGCTTTGATATTTTGACATGTGATACAGTTTCCTTGAACCACTTCTTCAATCCACGTGTGGATTTCACTGCTAGCTGTACATTGTCCCGCCAGCGCTCAATTCTTTCTTTATCGAATTGTTCTTCCTTTACAGTGTCAACACCTGTAGTCGCGGTACCCGTCTCTTTAAACTTCCCAAGCACGCCTTGCTCCAATCCCTTAAAGACCAATCGAGGCAGTTCATAGTGGAGTTTGATCAGACCAAAAAGTGTCTTAACATCTAACTCGATCAGATCATTTTTGTCATGTTTATAGCACCGGATGCGGAAATCGATAGATGAAGACAGAACCAGGATCATTGCCAGTACCAGCAATCCGAGGGGTATTCCAAGCCATAACGTCACGTATTTACCTCCAAGAAACCTTAATAATGGGAACCTTTGGTTTAGTATGGCAATTTAATCTGGAAAAAATTCGGGGTTTGGTTAAAAAAAGTGGCTTTACAAAAAAATAGAGACTGCCCATAAACCATATGAATGGTTTATGGGCAGTCCCAGCAATACAAATCATTGCGAAATAACAAAAAAACTATGGTTGCTCAATATCCTCGAACGTCATTTGAGTATCCAGCTTATTGAACAGTAGCTGCGTCTCCTCTTCCAAATTATCAGTGGATTCGAAGTTTGATGGTTCAGGCAGCTCATTCAGACTTGCGAGGCCAAAGCTCTCCAAGAATGATTTAGTAGTCCCATACAAAATTGGGCGTCCTACAGCCTCGGCACGGCCAACCTCATGGATCAAATCCTTATTATTCAGCGTATGAATTGCACGTTCGGATTTCACGCCTCGAATCTCTTCGATCTCCACCCGTGTAATGGGCTGACGATAGGCCACGATCGCCAATGTCTCTAATGCAGCCTGTGACAAGGTTGATCTTGAAGGGGAATAAGCTAATCGCTCGAAATAATGGGCATGCTCAGGCAAGGTAGCCAGCCGATAATTCCCGGCGATTTGGACTACCTGTAACCCCCGCTCCTGCGTTACATAATCCTCTTTCAGTTCTTCTAATGCTCCAGCTGCAAGCTCTGGCCGCTGCTCTGTAATCTCGGCTACTTGCCGTACGGAGATCCCTTCATCACCTGATAGAAACAACAGGCCCTCAATAATCGATTTCAGCGTTTTGTAATCCATTGAAGTGTTCTCCTCCTCTCCACTCCATTACGATGTCCTCAAACAATTTCTCCTGATAGCAAAAAATCGCCTTCATTTTCATTAGTTCCAGAATCGCAAGAAAAGTTACTACGATTTCGTGCCGCGCCATTTCATCGTGAAGCAGTGCTGAGAAGTGGAGCCTACCGCCCTTCCCTCTGCGCTGCAGCGCATCCGATACATCACGTATACGATCTTTTACCGATATTTCGTCCCGGGTGATCCGCTGGTAAGATGACCTTCTTGCCGCCTTACTAAGTGCTTTACGGAAAGCAGCTATAAGGTCGGAAGTATGTAGTCCTTTTAGCGTATGGTCAATCTCTTCAGGCACGTATGGACCCAGATCCTCCGGCTCCTTCGTAAAAATCAAGCTCCGCTCGCTCTCCATATCCATTAAATGAACAGCAATACTCTTGAATTTACGATACTCAATCAGTCGCTGAACAAGTTCAGCTCGTGGATCAAATTCATCTTCTTCGTAATATTCAAAATCATCGATCTCAATGACCGGTGGTTTGGGCAGCAATAGCTTGCTCTTTATAGATAATAGGGTTGCGGCCATCACGAGAAATTCACTCGTAATATCCAGTTCAAGCTCCTGCATACTTCGCAGGTATTCCATATACTGTTCGGTGATCTCGGCGACCGGAATGTCCTGGATGTCGATTTCCGCCTTATCAATTAAATGCAAAAGCAGATCCAGCGGACCTTCAAACGTTTCCAGCTTGTACAATACAGTCACGAAGCATCCTCCCGCCAAAAAAAGTAAAGTGCAGCGCCCTAAAGGACGCTACACAAGTAGAAAGGGCTCTATAATCCATGCTTTCTTCTTATACTATAAATAAGCACGAATTCGACTGATTCGTCAATAGCTGTCTTACTTAAACAGTTTGTTAAGATTCGCCATTTCAATCGCAGCAGTCGCAGCATCCCAGCCTTTATTCCCTGCTTTGGTTCCTGAACGCTCAATGGCCTGTTCAATATTCTCAGTAGTTACTACGCCAAAAATCGTCGGCACGCCGGTTTTAAGATTGATCGCAGCTACCCCTTTTGCAACTTCATTACATACATAATCATAGTGCGTTGTAGAGCCACGGATAACAGTTCCTAAAGTGATTACAGCGTCGTATTTACCGCTTTCCGCCATTTTTTGAGCAATTAACGGAATTTCAAACACGCCTGGAACCCAAGCAACATCTACTTCATCATCGTTAGCACCATGGCGTTTAAATGCATCAAGTGCACCTGACAAAAGCTTACTAGTAATAAATTCATTAAAACGTCCTACTACGACTCCGTATTTTAACCCCTCGGAAACTAAATGTCCTTCTAAATATTTCGGCATATCATTCATCTACCCTTCGTTTTTTATTGTGTGTGATTATACTTTCGAATCCTCATTTTGTTCAATGTCGTCAAAAGACAGCAAATGCCCAAGTTTCGCCTGCTTCGTATGGAGATAATTAGTATTATCCTTATTCTCCGGCATTTGAATTGGCACTCGCTCAACAACTTCCAATCCATAACCTTCCAACCCTTTGATCTTTCGAGGATTGTTCGTTAAGAGACGAATTTGACTTATACCTAGATCCTTCAGAATTTGTGCTCCAATCCCGTAATCACGCAAATCTGCTGGAAAACCAAGCTTTAGATTGGCATCTACAGTATCGAGTCCTTCTTCTTGAAGCTTGTAGGCTTTAAGCTTATTAATAAGACCAATGCCCCTGCCTTCTTGACGCATATAGAGCAATACGCCTCTACCAGCAGCTTCGATCTGCCGAAGCGCTGCTTCAAACTGGGGACCACAATCGCAGCGATGGGAGTGGAATACGTCACCCGTCAAGCATTCGGAATGTACTCGTACTAACACTGGCTCATCACCGGAAATATCGCCCTTCACCAATGCTACATGTTCTTTATCATCCACTTCATTTGTATAGGCAATGGTCTGAAACTCACCGAAATCGGTAGGCAGACGTACAGACACCTCGCGATTGACGAGCTGTTCCTTCTCGTTCCGATAGTGAATGAGGTCTTTGATGCTGATCAACTTAAGATCATGCTTCTTAGCAATCTCAACCAGATCAGGCAACCGGGCCATCGAGCCATCTTCTTTGATGATTTCACAAATCACACTGGCTGGATATGCACCACACATACGGGCTAAATCAACAGCAGCCTCTGTATGTCCGGAACGGCGCAGTACACCGCCTTTTTTCGCAATCAGCGGGAACATATGGCCAGGTCTACGGAAATCAGACGGCTTCGCTTTAGGGTCAATCATGGCCTTTACAGTCAAGGATCTTTCCCCTGCTGATATACCAGTAGTTGTATCTATATGGTCAACCGATACAGTAAAGGCTGTGCCGTGATTATCTGTATTGTGACTGACCATAGCCTGTAGTTCAAGCTCTTCCGCACGCTCAGCGGTAATTGGCATGCAGACCAAACCACGCCCCTCAGTGATCATAAAATTGATGACTTCTGGTGTCGCCCGTTCAGCAAGAGCTATAAAATCCCCTTCATTCTCACGATCTTCATCATCCACCACGATGATGACTTTGCCGCGCATTAAATCATATATCGCTTCTTCAATCGGATCCAAGACACTATCCTTCTTCGATTGTTCGCTCATGATCCTATCCTCCTAATAGCTTTACGAAGGATTATTCCCTTCTTCGTAAGCTTACTCATTATTTAAACAAATCCGTTTGCCGCCAAGAAATCACGACTAATCCCGGAGCTGCTATCACTTTCTTCATCTTGTGCAGCTGAGCCATAATGAAGAAGATGATCTACATATTTGCCCAGGACATCACACTCAATATTCACACTATCTCCTGCCCGCTTATAAGTTAGCACAGTTTCCCCTAACGTATGCGGAATAATGGATACAGTAAGCGATGAAGCCGTCGTCTTTACTACTGTTAAGCTAATGCCATCAATCGTGATCGACCCTTTAGGGATGATATATTTAAACAGCGATTTGCGATCCGGCGCAATCTCATAAACTACTGCATTCTGATCACGCTTTACGCTTTTGATGACAGCAGTGCCATCGACATGTCCCTGAACAATATGACCTCCAAATCGACCACCGGCTGCCATTGCTCGCTCCAGATTCATTCGACTGCCAGGACGTAGCTCCTTCAAATTACTGTTTCGATAGGTCTGAGGCATGACATCCACTGTAAAATAGTTCTCGCCTAAAGCTGTCGCTGTAAGACAGACGCCATTAACCGATACGCTATCACCAATCTTCAAATCATCCATGATGACGGAAGCGGCAATGTTCAGCACCATCATTTCTCCACCGGTGGAGACACTTCTCAGAGTGCCAACTTCTTCGACTAATCCAGTGAACATGCTTTCCCTCCTAGGAGTTTTGTGTGAGTAACACTTCTCCGCTATCTCTCCGAACAAAACTTGCTCCGGAAGCACACGATTAAGTTTTGTAACCATTTACTTTAGCGTACCGGAGTACCGCTGATACATACATTATCTCCGAGCACTTTTACTTCCAATCCCTCCAGAGAAATCGCATCCTTCATTAGCTCTATACCAGGAAATACGAACGTCCCTTTCGCTTCAGCACCACCGCCAACAATCTTTGGAGCGAAAAAGAGAATCACTCGATCAACTAGCCCACTCTCCAGCATCGCACCATTTAGCGTGCCTCCGCCTTCAAGTAAAATCGATCCGATTTCCATTTCACCGAGTGTTACCATAGCAGCCTTCAAATCCACCCGTGGTCCTGCTCCGCTAACAATGATTTGCACACCTGCTTGAAGAAGTGCTGCTTTCTTTTCATCATCTGCGGCTTCAGTTGTCACGATGATAGTAGGCGCTAGACCGTCACTTACAACTGCTGAATCCAAAGGAATACGTAGTCCAGAATCAATCACAATCCGTATCGGATGAATACCCGGCACTTCCGTTCTTGTCGTCAGTGAAGGATTATCTGCAATCACTGTGTTCACACCGACCATTATTCCCTGATGCCGATGCCGCAGCGTATGTACGATCTCCCGCGCTTCACCATTTGAAATCCATTTACTGTCACCAGATTTGGTAGCTAGGTTACCATCCAGCGTGCTGGCACTCTTGAGCGTAACAAAAGGCTGTTTTGTCAAAATATACTTGATAAAACGCTCATTCAACCGCAGCGCACGTTCTCGCAGCAACCCTACTTCTACTTCAATGCCATGCTCACGCAGCATTTGAACGCCGCGACCCGCAACCTGAGGGTTAGGGTCTTCACAAGCGACTACCACTCTGGCTACTCCCTCGTCGATCAGCCTTTGGCTGCAGGGCGGAGTCTTGCCATAGTGACTGCATGGTTCCAGTGTTACGTAGGCAGTGCTGCCCTGTGCTTGGCCAGCCGCCATATTCAAGGCATGAACCTCAGCATGACCTGTTCCGCGCTGCAAATGAGTTCCAAGTCCAATCATCGCTCCATTCTTTACAACAACACAGCCAACAACAGGGTTAATTCCCGTCTGTCCTTGGGCCCGTTCTGCCATATCCAGCGCTAACGACATATAAAACTCGTCATTCATATTATCCATCTCGTTCCCCCTATCCACTTACTGTCTATCTGATGCGTAAAAACAGAAAAACCCATCTCATTCTCCAGGAGGAGTAAAGATGGGTTATGCGAGAGTTTATCGGCAGTCCAAATAAAAGTGTGCGTAAATAACCGTCAAACGACGGCAATTGTGAAATATCGCACATAATAAATGAAAACACTGCAGTCCACCTGTCTATTACAGACAAGCGGTTAACCTCTCCTTCTTCCATCCAGACTATACTGTCGGTCCCGGAATTTCACCGGGTCCACCGTTCGCGTCAACAACGCGAGCCGGGTAGCGGACTAAGTGTGGTAGATAAACTTAATAAATAAGCACTCTACAACAACATCACCGCCGGTAGGGAATTACACCCTGCCCTGAAGGATTGATCCTTTATTTAATTGAGGTTCAACTTTTCCTTACTAACAAAATTATCACTTACACCTTCGAAATGCAAGTGCGTTTTATATATTTACTTAAAATTTGTAACTTAATTCTGAGAGGTATGGTGATTACTAGAAGAAACGACATGGTTATACATAGCCTGCAAATGTACAGTTAAAACCCATTCCATACATTTACATAACAAAAGAAAAAGCGCCTGGACTGTATCTCCAGGCGCTTTTTCTTTTTCCAATTACAATCCGTGTTCTTGTTGTTTCAACAAATCACGAATTTCCGTTAGCAACACGATATCTTCTGCGGGTGCTGGCGTCTCCACCACTTCAACTTTAACGGCTTCTTTGCGCTGGAATTTATTAGCCAGTTTAATCACCATAAAGATTGAGAAGGAAATAATAAAGAAATCAACTACCGCCTGCAAAAATTGCCCATAAGGGATAAGCAGTTCATTATGCATAACCATAACACTTAGAGCCCGATCCTTCAGATCTATACCACCTGTTATCAAGCCAACAATTGGCATAATGATGTCAGATACTAATGAAGTCACAATCTTACCAAAAGCTGCTCCGATAACGACAGCAATGGCTAAATCTAGTACATTTCCTTTCAGGGCAAAAGCTTTAAACTCTTTCCACATCTTCCAATTCTCCTCCAACCTATTGAATTTGAAATTATTATAGCATAGCCGCTTCCCAAATCTTAAGGCTTGTTAAGAAACTATTAAGTTTACTTTTTACTTTTACATGCCGCCATTGGGAAGTTCGCCTGTTTCATCTTTGGTATGTGGACGGTTTTATAATAGCCTTAAGTTTTTCAAAGAGCTAAACAAACTGTTTCCCATCGATCCTCGCCAGCCTTCAAATAAGGATTTCAATCGAGAATATTGTATACTTCTTGTAGTACGGACGGTATAGAGGCCTGTATAAAAATTCGGGAAACACAAAAATTCCCGATCTGCCAAGGGTCAGGAACTAGATAAAATCACTGGACTCAGTAATACACTCATCGTACACATTCGAAAAATCAGAGAAAAAATTGAAGCTAATTCAAGAAAATCACAGTATTTAAAGACGGTATAGGGCGTTGGCTACAAACTGGAAAAAGGAGGTTCTTCTAGATGAACTTTAAAAGATTCGATACCTTATCTTGGAAAATAGTTGGCTTTAGCCTAACGAGTCTAGCTCTTACAGCAGCAATTTTATTGGTCGGCTATTATGGGACATCCCTTTTGCTATGGCTCAATCCTTCTCATTCCTTCTGGGGCGTTAAACTCATCCGCTGGGTGACCAATAACATCGGTTCTACTCCTATAGTGATTCTTATTGGGGTTCCTTTATTTATTTTTTTCATCCTGAAGCTATCCAGAAATACAACAAGCCATCTTCATAACATTTCAAGCGGGGTTCAAGCGATTGCTGACGGCAACTTATCTTTCAAGGTACCAGTAACAGGAACGGATGAACTCGGTAAACTCGCCGAAAATATGAACCTCATGGCGGGCAAGCTAAAATCCGCTATAGATGAAGAACGAGCAGCAGCGAAAGCAAAAAATGACCTAATCACTGGTGTATCCCATGATCTTCGAACCCCTCTAATTTCTGTACTGGGATTCCTGGAATATGTGGAGAAGGATCGTTATAAGAACGAGGTTGAGCTGCGTTATTATGTGAATATCGCCTATGAGAAGTGCCTGACTCTTAAAAAGCTGATCGACGATTTATTTGAATATACACGTGTTAGCAGCAACGGGCTTCCCCTTAATATGGAGCCTTTAGATCTCGGCAAGCTGCTCAAAAAGCTTGTCGAGGAATTCGCTCCCGTATTGGAGCAAGCGGATATGACCTGCCGTATTCATACGGATATGGGCCCTTTGATTATCCATGGTGATGCGGACGAGTTAGTACGATTATATGAGAACCTATTTACCAATGCGGTTAGATACGGTAAAGAAGGTAAAATTCTAGATATTTCCGTTTATAGAAAAGATAACAGTGTGATTACTACATGCACGAATTACGGTAACCCGATCCCTGCCACGGACCTCCCCCACTTATTCAAGCGATTTTATCGTGTAGATAAGTCACGTTCCAGGGAGACTGGCGGAAGCGGCTTAGGACTCGCGATTGCCAAGAGCATCACAGAGCTCCACGGTGGAACAATTTCAGCCAAAAGCTCACGTAAACAAACCGAATTCGAGACTTCCTTCCCTGCGAGTGAATAGGTTCTGAACACAAACAAAAGCACCCGACTATAATCACGCCGGGTGCTTCTTTCAGTTCAATTTCAAATCATACTTATTCACTTACTTTAAGTTTCCTCCACGTCTAAACACACTGTTTAGAATATAGCCTATGGCTATTAATCCAATACCTGTCATGTAGAGCGGCGCAGGGCTACTTTCTCCCGTCTTTGGAAGCTGAGGGGCACTTGAAGTGCTGTTGTTGACTGTACCTTTCGGAACTTCCTCATCAACAATGTCGACTTCACCCAAAGGAACATTTTCATCTGTAATAACTAAATCAGGAGTTCCTACTTCTTCTGATGTCGCGGATTCCAGATCGCTCGTATTCCCAGGGCCAGCAGGTACTGCCGGATCATTGATGATTACTCCTGGCACCAGCGAACTCGTAGGTGTAGGTGTCAACGGACCTCCTGGGGTTCCTGAGGTTGGTGTAGACGTAGGTCCTGATGTCGGCTCTGTTGACGGAGTAGCCGTCGGTTCCGATGAAGCTGATGGTGTTGCGGTTGGGACTATAGTTGGTTCTGGCGTTGCAGTAGGTGTAGGCTCAACTGCTTTTTGATTCGTAAATACGAGTTGATTCGTTGATGAAGAATGAATGGACACTGGATGCTCTTTAGGATCAAGTACATAGCCACTAGGAGCTGTCGTCTCAATCAATACGTAGTTACCCAACCATAATTTATTGAATGTTACTGTACCAGCGGAATCTGTGGTTAAGCTATTAATAAATACCCGGTCTGAGCCGTTAAGGCGATAGAGTGCAAAAGTTGCATTTGCCAGCGTCTTCAAGTTGTCCTCTGCATCCAGCTTCTTGATCATCAAGGAACCTCTAACCCCGCTACCTGATCCTGATCCACTCGACACACCGACGATAATTTCTTTAGAAGAATCTTTGCTTATTTCGATAACATTAAATCCACTGAAACGAACAGTATTAATAACTTTGTCTCCTGTATTCGCCATAATCAGGGATTGATAGTCGAGAATATAAGGTTTACTAATCTCCTTGGCGAAGCTTAAATCAAACGACTGCTTGCCGTCTACATCTGTTTTTATTTCTAAGCTGTAATCGATACCCTGAATCAATTCAGGTCCGCTTTTTGTTACATCCCCATTTTCAGCTACGATTGTAGGATACAGATGGAATGAATCCTGCAGCAGAATCTGATTAGCGCTAGGAGTATCGTTGATTAACGCATTCTTCACAGTAGACTGACTACGATTAATTTGAATGCTCCAATCGATTTTTTCGCCATTCTGAACACCATTTTTCAAGAGATATTCGTCTCCATAAGGAATCTTTACGGTAGCGTTCAAATCCTTGGATACCTTTTTTGCCCCATCATAGAGATTGGCTTTATTATCAATAGAAGTGCCAATGACTTTGCCTTCAAGACTTGTATGAAATTCTATATAATAAGCGGATTGAATAGCATCTGTAAAAGAGAGCTTCAGCTCATTATTACCATTAACACCGTAAGTGTATTTGCTACTGTTTACCTCGACACCTTTCGTTGGGTCTCCATTCTTAGCAACATTCATGGTGTATACTTTCAGCGATCCAGGAACCAGGGTTTGACCCGATTTCAAAATATCCACGACTTCTGGCTCTGCAACCGTTTTGCTATTATAATTGACCCCTAATGTCCAAGCTAATTCTTTAGTTGAAGCATTATAAGAACCAAACTTCAAACCATTGCTTTTCGCTTCAGTTCTTGGAATAAATAGCCCTTCTGCTTCTGTTGTGCGAGGAATTTCGGACGTGTCTAACCAGTCCATCCTAACCTTGTTATTGAAATTTTCAGTATTAGACCAAATCCAATCCTTATTAAATTCCGTTGTATAGCTAATCGTATAAAGACCAGTAATCTGCGAATTAAAGACAACCTTGAATCCTTTATTAGCCTGAACAGGAGCATTGTAAACCAAACTATATTTGGAAGGATTCAATACATTCCCATTAGAATTTCTAATTACGAGTGATTCCGGAATAAACTTCAGTCCGCCAAACGGGAATGACTCCGTAACTTCAACCTGACCCATTGGATAGTTATCACTGTTTAATGTGACTTTCCATCCAACCGTTTTATTCTGATAATCTACGCCTGATAAGTTCTTATACAAAATGGCTGACCGTATTAAGCGTGTAGCTTCTCCAGTATAGGTACTGTCCGTAACTGTATTAGTGATTATGGTATCTTCAAACACACGCTTTACAGCTTTGGTCTTATATTCGATTCGATAAGGAGATGTTACATCTTGTTTAAATTGTAAGGTGAACCCTGACTTATTCACGTCTGAAGCTGCAACTACAGTGTAATCAATATCCTTGGTCAAAAGATTACTCAACGTTGCTGTACCCGCTGAATCCAGTTGCACCGTGTATACTTTTATAGAATTGGCTACTAACGCTTGAGAATCATTAAACAAATCCTTTAGTACAGCATTTCCTTGCGGAATCGTTTTTTTATTATAGTTATATTCGATTGCCCAGGAAATGATTTGATTGCTCCAGTCATATCCGCTAGAGTACTTGTTCAAACTTCCTCCTCGTTCTACTTGAACAGTAGCAGAAGAACTTGCAGGAACTTGCCCATCTCCTGTAAAAGTCGCTGTATTCGTGAAGCTTAGCCGATGCTCATCAGTAATAGCTGTGGAGTATTCAATACGGTAAGCACTCGAAATCGCAGGATCAGTGAAATGAACATTTAACGATCCTCCAGTGAACTCTGTAGAATATTTACTGGTATCGAGTAGTGCGCCTTGTGTTACCGAACCGTCCAACTGGATACTCAGTTGATACACACTCACAGTAACCGGAGTGCTAAGTGACAAACCTGTTGGTATAGGGTCCGTTACGACTGCATTTCCAACAGTTTTTAATGATTTATTTACGTCAACAGACCATAGAATATGGTCTGCATTAAACCCCTGAGGAATCCCCCTCTTCTCAATGGTCGATCCTACATTCGGTTTAAAATTCACAGTAACCGTCTGAACACCACCGCTCACCGGAAATAAAATCTGCTGAACAGTACTTCCTGAGATTTTTTGTTTATCAAACTTAGTATTGATCCGAAGCGTTCCTTGCACGTCATCATGCGTTTCTATGTAGTCGTTAAAGGTCATTGTTACTTGGTGTGATAACTGCTCAACTGTAAAAGTTCCTACATCTCCATCCTCTGAGACCAACAAGCCGCTAATATCATTAAAAAGCTGAAACTGCTCTGGAAGCTGAAAGGTAAAGGTGTCACCTTGCTTGTACGGATGAGCTTTAGGAAGAGACCACGTATAATCTAATGTTACATTAGCTTCTTGCTCATAGACGCTATCCGTAACCGTCTGCCCGTCTTCACCATATACAGCCATTGAGACACTGGTGATGATATTCCGCTCTTGATCGATTGCCGCTGCTTGTACTTGTGGAGTGAACCCGATGCCATAGGCATATTGCGCTACAAGCATCAGAATAACGATCATCACACTTATTCTTTTCTTTAACATTATCCTAAAGCCTCCAATTCCTTTTCCAATTTGATTTTTCTATGTTTGTATCCCCTCTTGAAGCGTAATCTCTGCCATTCCTCATGCTCGAATGCTTCTTATGTAATTCCGCGCCCATTGCCCCATCTTATGTTAAAATAATGAAAAGCCATCCTTTTGTGGGTTAGCTGACAGAATGCATACATATATAACCATTTTATGGATGTTCAGAAACAGAAAATATCAAAAATTTACAAAGTTGTTTTTTGAAGTGCTTTTTAGGTACGAAGGAGGTTGGTTCATGCATCTTTCATCTTATTTTGATCGACAGCGTACGGAGGATTTCATTATGTTCTCCCCTTCACATTGGATTGCTCTGTCTATCATTACATTGGTCTGTATACTGTTTTACAGTTTAAGATTCGAGATTCGGACTGATGTGAGACTTCGGCAAAGTGTGCGCTTGCTGCTGATTATTATTCTTTTGTTCTCAGAAACAGGACTTCAAATATGGTACCTCTCTCAAGGCGTATGGCAATCCAGCAGCTCACTCCCGCTCGAACTATGCGGAATTACTTTACTACTATCCGTTATCATGCTGATCACTCGTAGCCGAGCACTATATTCCTTTCTGTATTTTGCTGGGATTGGTGGAGCATTCATTGCTTTACTCACACCGAATCTGGTCTATCCATTCCCTCATTTCCGATTTCTACTGTTCTTTATAGCACATGGTGGTATTGTTCTCGCTTCACTTTATATGACCTGGATTGAGGGCTATAAGCCCACTTGGAAATCTCTCCTGTTCACCATGCTTGGACTAAACATTGTGGCCGCTTGTGTGTGGATCGCCAATTACATCCTAGGATCTAACTACATGTTCTTATCTCATAAGCCCAGCACTTATTCTGTATTGGATTATTTCGGGCCTTATCCTTATTACCTGCTTGTTGAAGAGTTGTTTGCCTTCATTGTGTTTCTGCTCATGTATTTGGTATTCTTCTGGGTGCCAGAGCAGCGTAAATCGAGACGTAAACGAATAAGCCGGATTCCTTATTAAATAAGAAAAGGCCAGCCTCCGATAATCCGGAGACTAGCCTTTTTAAATTAAGAATTCTTAAGCTTCGATGATTTCTACCGAAGTCATTTTGTCGCGTCCTTTGAAAGTATCAACAAGATCCATACCTTCAACTACTTTACCGAATACAGTGTGAACTCCATCCAAGTGTGGTTGCGGTGCATAGCAGATGTAGAACTGGCTTCCGCCTGTGTTCTTACCCGCATGTGCCATAGCAAGTGTTCCGCGCTCGTGTTTGTTTGGGTTGATTTCGCAGTTGATTGTGTATCCTGGACCACCAGATCCAGTTCCGTTAGGACATCCGCCTTGAGCTACAAAACCAGGGATAACACGGTGGAATGTCAATCCATTGTAGAAACCATCTTTTGCTAGCTTTTCAAAGTTAGCTACAGTGTTTGGTGCATCTTGATCGAACAAGTCAATCAGCACTACGCCGCCATTTTCAAGAGTAATTTTCGCTTGCTTTGCCATATGTAAATGACCCCTTTCAAAATTAACAAATTTAGAATACCTCAATTATATTACTATGAAACTACGCACAAAGCAAAGCAAGCAGGAGTAATTCCTGCTTGCTCTTTATGCCTTACCAGTTTTCCCTACCTAACATTAACGGCTGTTACTTAGCAACAGCAGCTTGTTTAGCGATACGCTCAGGAACAATATCGTTGGCAATAAGATCATTATAGCTTTCGCGACGCACTACAAGATCGCTGTGTCCGTTCTGAACGAACACTAAAGCCGGACGACGAAGCCGGTTGTAGTTGCTCGCCATGGAGTAATTGTAAGCGCCTGTGCAGGCTACAGCCAACAGATCGCCGCTTTCAGCCTCAGGCAGCTCTACATCCCAGATCAGCATATCTCCGCTCTCGCAGCATTTACCAGCGATGGATACAGTTTCTGTAGCCTCTTCATTCGCACGATTAGCAAGTAATGCCTCATATTTAGATTGGTACAATGCAGGACGTGGATTATCAGTCATCCCACCGTCGACGGCAACGTACTTACGCACGCCTGGGATATCCTTGTTCGTACCTACTGTATAAAGTGTAGTACCTGCATCTCCAACAATACTACGGCCCGGCTCCACCCAAATTTCAGGCAAAGCATTATAGATTCCAGCAAAATGAGTCTTCACGGCATCCGTAATTGCAGTTACATATTCAGAAACATGTAATGGGGTATCCCCCTCAACATAACGAATACCGAAACCTCCACCTAGGTTTACTACACGGAAGTCCACTTCCAAACCTTCTTTAACACTACGAGCAAAACTCGCTACACGTTCAACAGCAAGCTGGAATCCATCCGTTTCAAAAATTTGAGAACCAATATGGGAATGTACGCCAAGCAGCACTAAATTCTTTTTGCTGACTGCCGCTTTAACTGCTTCATAAGCTGATCCATTACCGATATCAAATCCAAATTTGGAATCGGTCTGGCCTGTTGTTATATACTCATGCGTATGAGCTTCGACACCTGGTGTCACACGTAACAAGATGTTAACCTTAACTTCTTTACGTGATGCAATCGACTGCAAAAGATTAAGCTCTACCAGATTATCGACTACAAAGCAGCCGATCCCGGCATCAATCGCCATTTCGATCTCTTCAGAAGTCTTATTGTTGCCATGAAAATGAATGCGTTCTGCAGGAAAGCCAGCTTGCAAAGCAGTATAAAGTTCGCCATCAGATACAACATCAAGCGACAAGCCTTCTTCATCAGCCAAACGAACCATAGCCATTACTGAGAACGCCTTACTTGCGTAAGCTACTTGGAACCCAAGTCCAGAGGATTTAAAAGCATCCATATATTCCCGGCAACGTTGTCTCACCAATTGCTCGTCCAATATATATAGCGGGGTTCCATATTCCGCCTTCAATTCAGTTACATCACATCCGCCGATCTCCAAATGCCCAGCATCGTTAATTCGGCTAGTACCGTGTAGAAACATTCTTTAGTCCTCCAATTTCTGTGGAATATCAAGGTTCCACCCTGTCTTTAGTGTATTCAGTATAACAGACAGTGGGAACTCCATTGAATGGACTAATTTGCAGTAGTTTTGTATTTTCCTACGATTGTTAATCATTCTTTTGAGTAGGCGGCACCCTTGTATTGTCTCTAGTTTTGTTGAAAGACGGCCTTGTCTTCGAGCTTAAGACTGGCTTACGCACTAGAATTTCACTCATTGCCTTTGCATTAAAAGGTATAAACGGCCACATATAAGACGAGTTATAGGAGCGATGGGTAGTAAGGAAAATAGTCAGTAGCGTCGTGCCAATCATAAATCCTGGCACCTGGAATGCCGCTACGGCAACTAGCAACGCAAGCCTGACGATTCGATTCGCAAGACCCAGCTCATAACTCGGGGTTGCAAACATACCAATGGAGGCTACAGCCATATACAGAACTACCTCGTTTACAAACAAACCACTCTGAACCGCTATATCGCCAATCAATATAGCTGCAATCAGACCCATCGCTGAACCTAAAGGCGTTGGTGTGTGTACTGCAGCCATCCGCAGTAAATCAACCCCAAGCTCCACAATTAGAAACTGGGCGAGTATTGGAATTCTGGCGGTCTTTTGAGGTCCAATGAAATCCAGCATAGCCGGCTTTAGTTCAGGATGAATGACAAGCAACATCCATAGCGGCAGCAGGAACATGGACGCAAATATACCGATGAAACGGACCCACCGCAAGTACGTTCCCATAAAAGGAGTCTGACGATTCTCCTCTGCATGCTGACAAAGATCAAAAAAAGTAGTCGGAAGAACAATAACAATTGGTGAGGTATCTACAAACAGTATTACCCGTCCCTCCAATAAATTGGAAGCTACGACGTCGGGGCGTTCAGAATAACGCACCATAGGATATGGATTCCATCCACCGCCGATAATCGCCTCCTCTAATTGTTTATCTGCCAGAGGAATACCATCAATATCAATGCTTTTGATTTTGTCGATAACAGACATAACCTGTGTTTTATCAACGATATCATCAATGTAAGCCACGCATACATCTGTTTGTGTCCGTCGTCCAACCCGAAATAGCTCATATTTCAGCCCTGGATCTCGAACCCGTCTTCTGACAAGCGAGATATTGCTCAGTAAAGTCTCTGTAAAACCGTCGCGCGCACCGCGCACCACCCGATCAATCGAAGGCTCGGCTGGACTGCGACTAGGATAAGAACGAGTATCCATGATGATAACTTTGTTCTCACCTTCGACGAATAGCACGCTCAAGCCTTCTAGTACCTTCTCGATACTTTCGCTTAAAGAATTCCCCTCTTCCACCTGGATGTGAGGGACATATTCATTCATAAAGCTAGACAGCACACCCGTAGAGAGATTCTCAGAGGTGAGATAGGTCAGACGTTTTAGAATATCATCGGTCACATCTGTGTTGGTAAAACCACTTAAACAGAGTAGAGCTGTCTTATGTCCGCCAAAGGACATCTGTCTGAACGTTACATCAAAGCTTGTGCCCAGTCCCATTACCTCAGTAAGTGTTTGTTTCGTATCTTGCAAGGACATTGGGATTTCATCATTACCTTGCCAGTAAATGACGGATTCTTTTAATGAGTTGGAGTGCTCGCGATCTCGTTTCTTCTGTAGCTTGCTGCTTCCCTTTTTATTGCTGTCTTGTGACTCTTGTTGCGCTTGCTTTTTAGATAGTTTGGACTTTGGCGTCACTTTGGCTTGAGATTCTTCCCCGGACTCTGTTGCGGACTCTGATCCGCCTGTTTGTTGGGTATTCTGATCTTGCGCCTCATCTTCGGATTCAGAGTCTGAATCTAAGCCGAATAACCTGGCAAAAAATCCTTTACTAGGCTCATTCTGCTCCTGATTCCCGAGCTCATCTGACGCCTCTGCATCCTGCTGCCCGGAATCCGGCTGTGCAGCTTCAGCGCTTTGCTCTTCTGCCCCAAGCTCATCCGATGCCTCTGCATCCTGCTGCCCGGAATCCGGCTGTTCTGATGCTTCAGTGCTTTGCTCTTCTGCCCCTAGCTCCGTAGATGCTTCTGCATCCTGTTGCCCGGAATCCGGCTGAGCTGATGCTTCAGCGCTTTGCTCTTCTGACCCTAGCTCCGCAGATGCTTCTGTATCCTGTTGCCCGGAATCGGGCTGTGCTGACGCTTCGGTACTCTGCTCTTCTGCTCCTAGCTCCGCAGATGCTTCTGCATCCTGCTGTTCTTGACTCGGATCAGCTGCTGTAGTATTTTCCGCCGGATCTGCGTCTTCACTGGTCATAGAAGCTCCGTTAACCTCGGTATGATCATCAACTAGATCCTCTGCGGTATTCTTCATTGCTGCGGCAGCCGCAGCGTTTTCTTCCTGATGATCCTCTTCTGGCAGAGAATCACCGCTGTGAATAAATTTGCTCATTCCATAACCTCCGTTTACTGTCGGTATACAAACCAGTCGAACAAAGAACCCGCGACCTTCCCGCTTACCATCGCCATTAACAGCCCGAACAAATAATGTGTCATGTTCAAGCGTTTAGCGAGTATCGGCAGCACATTTAATACCTCGGTCAATGCTGCAGCGAGCATCCCGACAAAAATCCCGTCAAAAAGTCCTATACCAAGTTCAACTAAAGGACCTGAGGATATTTTCCAATTCCAAAAATCACTTACGGTTCCTAGCAATGATCCAACTACCATCGCACCCTCGTACCAATGTACTTTATCGTAAGAAGAAGTTAATTGAGCCAGACGGGGCACCATGTCGAGAACCACAAATAAAGCGATCACACCACCACCTACAGCGATCCCCCCTGCAATACCCAGCAGCAAATTCAACCCTAGTGTTATAGGTGCCGTCATCTTCCGTCCTCCACGTTCTCTGGTTGATTTTCTCCACGGCGCCTCATTTTGCTATACTCCTCATTGATGACGTATTGGTCGATATTTTTCTGATACAGGTACATTTCCACTTCTAGCGGTGTAGGCTCTTCATTCCACTTTTTCTTAAATAAATGGTTGAAAAAAATGACCATCCCAAAGCCGATTCCTACAGAATACGCAATCTGAAATACAACCGGATGTTCATCCCGATGACCGGTTATCATCTCCACAATTCGGATTTGAACCTCCTGCATGTTTACATCCGCATGAAAATTCATGATTGTCAGCGCAGATCCGAAGAACAGCAGCAGCCACACTAAGACAAACATCGCTACTGAAGGCTTCCGCCTCTCCACTGGACCTTCAATCTGCACAATCGTTCTCCCTTCACCGATCGGCTCAATATCCGCTTCCGGCAAAAGCTCATAAATGCGGGGAATAACCATCAGAAGGTCAATCAAAATTAGATTACCGTCACTTTGCTCTGGCTTCATTAGCAGAATCGATTCCAACGACTCTTTCAGCTCTGGCTCCGCGATCAAAAATGCAATATCACCCAATGTGACACCTTTACCTTTGGGCACCGTCACCCGGTTCTTAAGCTGTATATAGATGGCGGGAGCAGAATGTTGTTTCATCCGCATTCCTCCTAAAGGTTGTGATCAAGTAGCTCCGGTGCAAGATAACGGTAGTATGGGAGTAAAGCCTTATTTTTACTCTTGAAGCTCTGAATCAATTTCCAAAGATGCTGAAATGTTGAATTTTTATTGGTATCGGGAATGCTTACCCCACCTTACAATCTTGTTATAAAAGAGAAAGGAAGGAGTTTTATGTAAACGGATACAAACATCGCTAAACTAAGGGCGCCTGTTGTTAAAATCCTAATCCGGAGGTTATGATCATGAACAAACAGAACTCAAAAACAACGTTCAAATTGTTCGTTTGCCTGTCTCTCGTGTTTAGTATGTGTTTCAACTTTGGGAATAACAAACCAGCGGAAGCTGCTACGACTTTTGCAAAAGGGGCTGATGTAGGCTGGCTATCGGAGATGGAGTACTATAATTGGTCTTTTTACAATGATAACGGTGTGAAACAAGACCTACTGCAAATTCTCAAAGATCACGGAATGAACTCCATTAGACTACGGGTCTGGGTTAACCCTTCCATTAATTTCTCTAACAAAGCCGATGTTGTGAAACAGGCCGTTCGGGCCAAGAACATGGGTTTCCGAATCATGATTGACTTTCATTACAGTGATACATGGGCAGATCCCGGCAATCAGAAGAAACCTGCTGCCTGGACCAGCAAGAACTTTACAGCTCTAAAGACAGCGGTATATGACCACACGTATGATGTTATGAATACACTCAAAGCTAGCGGTGTTACGCCGGAATGGGTACAGGTAGGGAACGAGACGAATAATGGAATGCTTTGGGAGGATGGAAAAGCTTCTGTAAGTATGAGTAATTTTGCCGCGTTGATCAATTCAGGATATAGTGCAGTAAAAGCGGTCAGTAGTAGTTCAAAAGTCATCGTCCACCTCTCTAACGGCTACGACAATTCCTTATTCCGCTGGATGTTTGACGGTCTGAAGTCTAACGGTGCCAACTATGATGTGATCGGCATGTCACTATATCCCACTACAAGCAACTGGTCTACACTGAACGCTCAGACATTAACGAATATGAATGATATGGTTGCCCGGTATGGTAAAGAGGTGATCATTTCAGAGGTCGGCATGGACGTTAGTGCTCCAACAACGGCGAAAGCTTTTCTTACCGACATCATTAGCAAAACAAAATCGGTAAGTGGCGGCAAAGGGCTTGGCGTGTTCTATTGGGAACCGGAGAGTTATGGTACATGGTACGCTTACACAAAAGGTGCCTTTGATTCTTCTGGTAAGCCTACGGTGGCTTTAGATGCCTTTTTGAATTAAAAAAGAAGACAGCCACGGTGCTTAACCATTGGCTGTCTTCTTTTCTAATAATCTTTAGAAATGGAGCGAATCCAGTTTCTTGCCTTCAAAATCAAACAGAGCTAAATTGGACCACCCATTCTCATGCCCAACAGACCATTCCTTTTGCGAAGGAATCCAAGCAGGCTCCCAGTAATAAAAGCCGATTCCTTTTCCGTTAGGTGTATTCTCAATTACGTTTATGAAATCCTTCATATACTTAGCTTGACCCTCTTCTGTGGCTGGATAACCATCATGGAGCTGGGCTTCCTCATTCACAATTACTGGAAATCCTTCAGGTGCATTCAGTGTCCATGGATAGGCTGTTTCCACCACAATGATATCCTTGTTATAACGCAGCGCTAATTCGTTCAGGTTAAGCTGTAAGTCGTCCAAAGTACCATGCCACCAAGAGTAGAATGATAATCCGATAACATCATAATTTACACCATGTTCTAAGAAACGATCAAAAAAGTTACGGCTCGCCGGATGATCAGCACCCCGGTCAATATGGATCATGATGGACAAGTCAGAATCGACGGATTTCGCACCCGCTATACCTGCTTTAACTAGCGTAGTGAACTGCTCCCACTGCTCCGGAGTATCACAATCTCCATCAACCTTGCCTTCTCCCCATAACATGCCTGGCGTAATTTCATTACCGATCTGCACCATATCGGGCAGTGTGCCTTGGGACTGTAAAGCTTCAAGGGTCTCGCGTGTATACTCATACACGGCGGATGTCAAACCACTGAAGTCAAGTGCCTCCCAAGCTTTTGGCTTCCATTGGTTAGCTGGATCCGCCCATATATCTGAATAATGAAAATCCAGTAGAAAATCCAGCCCTGCTTCTTTGATCCGCTTTGCCATAACCAGCGTCCGTTCCAAATTGCAAAAGACACCTGGAGGGTCATTCCAAATCCGCAGCCGTATGGCATTTACTCCATTGTCCTTAAGGATGTGGAGTAAATCCTCACCTTCCTCAGCAGTCCGAACAGAGCGACTATGGAATTTGCCTCCACCCTGCTCTATTTCATCCAAAAACGAGATGTCCATTCCATTGATAAATGTCGTTATCATCATCCCTACTCCTTTACAGAACCAAGTGTCATTCCTTTAACAAAATACTTCTGCAAGAATGGATATACGATTAGAATAGGAGCAGCCCCGATAAAGATTTGCGCGGCTCTAACCGTTGTCTGCGAGATTAATTCCATCTCCTTCGGATTAATGCTCATGGAGCTCATATCCCGTTGAATGATAACGGTCTGCAGAAAGGTCGCCAGCGGAAACTGCTTGGAATTGTTCAAGTACAACAGTCCATCGAACCAGGAGTTCCAGTGGAACACCATACTAAACAGTGCAATCGTCGCAATCGATGGTAATGAAATCGGTAAGTAAATGCTGAACAAGGTACGGAAATGTCCTGCACCGTCAATTAGCGAAGCTTCCTCCAAATCTTTAGGAATACCGCGGAAGAAGTTCAGCATCAGAATTACCAAGAATGTATTCACCGCGCCTGGCAGAACGAGTACCCAGAAGGAATCCATTAAGCCAATCTTTTGAATAACAATATAGAATGGAATCAGACCACCATTAAACACCATGCTGAACACGAACAACCAGGAATAAACATTCCGGCCTTTGAAGGCTGAGTTTTCCTTAGATAGCGGATAAGCTGCCAGAAAAGTAATCAGAAGCGTAAGTCCGGTTCCGAGTACAGTTCTTTGCACAGATACCCATATGGAGTGTAGGAATATCGGATTATTCATTGTCTTTTTATAAGCTTCCAGAGAGAACTGCTTTGGCCACAAGCCCACCAGATTGGCGTCAGCCGCAGACTTGGCACTGAAAGATACAGCTAATACGTGAATCAGAGGAACAATACACATGAGTGCGAGTATGATCAGAAAACAAGTATTGAATATGTTGAAAATACGATAACCTCTAGTTTTGTAATACATAGGTCTCCCTCTTCCGTTGGTAGTTTAGAAAATGCGATATCCTGCCCATTTTTTAGCCAGACTGTACGATACAAGGATTAAGACCATACTAATGGCTGACTTGAACAGTCCGATTGCTGTACCAAAGCCCATCTCACCATTCAGAATAGCTGTCCGGTATACGAAGGTGTCGATAATATCGCCTTTCTGATAGACCAGCGGATTGTAGAGGTTAAAGATCTGGTCAAACCCTGCATTCAATACATTTCCGAGAGCCAGAGTACCTACCACAACAACCATTGGCAGTAGAGAAGGCATTGTGATAAAACGTGTCTGTTTCCAGCGGGTTGCACCATCTATTTCAGCAGCTTCATATAATGAAGGGTTAATTCCTGCTAGAGCAGCCAGGAAGACGATCGTGTTATAACCAAATTCCTTCCATACATCTGTGAGAATGACCGTGAACCTGAACCAGTTATTATCACCTAAGAAAAATATGGGTTTAATTCCCATACTGCCGAGGATCTGATTGACGAAGCCATCTGTAGCAAGCAAATCTAGCAAGATCCCGCCAAGGATGACCCAAGACAAGAAGTGAGGTAAATAAACCAATGTCTGAATTGTACGCTGTATATAAACCTTGCGAATCTCATTCAATAGAATGGCGAACACAAACGGCACAGCCAGATTGAAGATCATCTTCAGAACGGCAATAATCAATGTGTTCCAAATGACCTGCATGCTGTCATTACGTTCAAATAGATAGCGGAAATTATCTAATCCAACCCACGCTGATCCCGAAATTTTTAGCCATGGCTTATAATCCTGAAACGCCATCACAATTCCGCCCATCGGTATAAAGCTGAAGATGATCAGGAATATCATCGCCGGCAGCAACATTAAGTGAAATGGCCATGTTTTTTTAAGTGTTCTCATTCTTGGTCCCCCATATCGTGTCAAGTTCTTCTGTAACCATACTCAAATTATAGCAACGACAGGATCCCCCAAATAGCGAGCAAAACCAATATATATGGTACAAAACCAATCTCTTTACCGTATAGAAACAGAAGCAAATTTATACAAATTCGGATAACCGCTAACGCAAAAAGAAACCGTTCCCACAGCTAAATAAACAGCTGAGGAAACAGTCCCGAATTGTGCTACTCATACCCTTAACAAAGCATTATTTTACGCTGTCATACCATTCATTTACTTCTTTAGTGATTTGGTCGCCGCCGCCTGATTTCCAGGTCGCTACGAAGGTATCGAAAGCTTCTAGTGGCTTGTTGCCATAGATAATCTCATTAAACGTTTGGTTCTCGATTTTGTTCAGATAATCCATCTTCGATTTCATAGTTTCAGTAGTAGGACCGGTGAACATATTTTTGAAGGATTTATCCTCTTGTGCCAGTAGAACCTTTGCAGCTGCAGGGGTATCCTTACCATAGTTCACAGCTACATCCTTCTCCAAACGAGTGGTTGGTTCAGCACCATCTGCAAGGTTAAGAAGAGCTTTCATTTGGGCATCCGGAATCCGGGCACCGTCACGAACCAGCATATAACGAACGCTGTTCACATAACCACCAGCAATTTTTTCATTATCAATCATCTTACCGTTTGCATCTAGTTCATAGTCATATCCTGCGAAGAGACCGTTATCTAGCTCGCTACCAGGCTTAGGATCAGCGAAGTTATCGAACAGATAGTTTTGATAGGTGAAGAATGCTTCTGGATTTTTCATTTTAGTGCTAATCAGAGTTACACCGTTGGTGAACTGTGTACCATGACGCATAACTTTACCATCTGGTCCCGCTGGAATTTCAATTGGAGCCCATACAGCATTCGGAGCATTCTTCACAGTATCCTGAAGCGGCCAACCGCTCATCCAGTAAGGTCCTGGGAGAATACCTGCTGTACCCGCCACTGCTGGCTCAGCTGTTTTGTTCTCATCCCAAAGTGCTGCTTCTTGAGGAATATAACCCTTTGCGAGCCATTCCTTCATTTTTTCCAGCCCTTGCTTCATACCTGCATTTACAGAACCGTATTCCAATTTACCATCAGCATCAAGATTCCACTGCTGTGGAAGAGTTCCGTAAGCACCGAAGATCCAAGAAGGATCGCCCATCCAAGTGTTCATCGATGTCTTAAAGCCGATACTGAGCGGAGTTACTTTATCTGGTGCCAAGCCATCAGGGTTCTGATTCTTGAAGGCATCCATAACCTTTTCCAGCTCATCAATCGTTTTAGGTGCTTGCATATTTAGCTTGTCTAGCCAATCTTGGCGGATCCAGAGAATGTAATCATGGTTGTACGCGTAATCAAGTACAGGAAGACCCATTTTTTTGCCATCGCGGCTGTATTGGTTCCATACGTTAGGATCCTGTGCCATGGCTTCTTTCCAAGTAGCTGAGGCGTATTTATCGAACAGGGTCCCCACTTCAGCATACATACCGGAATCGATCAAATCCTGAGCAATCGTGCTATCACCTGTACCGATCGTTACAACATCAGGCATTTCCTGACCAGATGACATCGACAGGCGTAGCTTGGTTCCAAAAGCACCATTCGTATCTGTGATGGACCAAAGTGATTTAATATTGATGCCGAACTTTTCTTTTGTCCACTTCGTAGCAACGTTATTCTCAATGCTTTCCCCGTTCTTGAATTTAAGCTCAGGGTCAACACCCCATACCGTTGTAATGGTTACCTCAGGATCATATTTATCCTTGTAGGCGTTTTCAGAATTAGATGTTGTATTGGTAGTCGTATCACCGGCTGTATTCTTTCCATCAGCGGCATTATTGCCCGAACAACCTGCGAGACTACCTACCAAAAGCATACTCATACACAGGAGCGGCAGCCATTTTTTTCTCTTCATCGCGCTCATTTTGTTCCCCCTTAGATTCCTTAAGTGTTGGTTATGACTTAATTATAGGGAACGAAGATGATGTCGAATACGTCATTTAAACAAGGTTTCTGCACCTTTCTCAACCTCTCTATCCGTCACGAAATTCATTTGGTGTCATATTGTAATGCTTTTTGAACATTTTGCTGAAATATTGCGGATTCTGATATCCGAGTTCGGTAGTGATTTCATAGATTTTTTTATTCGTATTCTTAAGTAAATAAAGTGCACGTTCCATCCGCATGCGGATAATATAGTCTCCGAGCCCTTCTCCTGTCTCTGCCTTATATATTTTAGATAAGTATACGGGGTGCAGATACACATGATCCGCTATCGTCTTGACCGACAGATCATGCCCAGAATGGTTCCCTACCAGCTCATGTACCTGCTTAATAATATAACTTTTCGTGTTCTGATCACTTTCTGAGAGTTCCTTCTGAAGCTTGTTTAGCATATCGAACGCCCAGTCCTTCAGTTTGTCAAAAGAAACAATGATGCTCTGAGTCAACATCGGATCGAACGCATATTGGTCGATTTGTGAGATGAACTGCCCCCCTTTGTGGGCAATGTACATGAATGCATTAGTAATGGACAGAAAGACTTCATACAGATGCTCACTTGAAAAGCGTGCATTCTCCATATCTCGGAACACATCAGCTATCTTCTGGCGGGCTGTATCCCATTGCTTAGATTCCAGCAAATGAATGAGCGTTGGCGGACGATAAAGGCTTTCGAGTGATTTGATGCTCATCATCTCCTGAAGATGACGATCCCCCAGATAAAGTACCGAGCCTGTTTCATTATGTGTTGTCAAATACATTGAACTTAAGCCACTTCGATAGGCAGCCGTCATCCCTTCGGGAAAAGCAAACCACTCCGTTACGATAAGCGATATCTCACCCTTCAGGTAGTTACTCACACTAATTCTGAAGTTAGCAATGGCTGACTTAAGGATTTGTTGTCTCGCAGCATCGTAATTATTCGACTTCTCTAACTCTCGCTGGATGACTGGCTTCAGTTCCACAAGCAAAATTAAACAATCATGGGGTGCTTTGCAAAACCAGACATGGAACTGCTCCTTAAAGAGCTCCTCGGCAATATTGCCGATGGCATATTCCATTAGGGAAACTGAATGATGATCCATTGCGGCATAATGTTTACCCAGCTGAATCAATAACATCGCCGCTTCAACATCTGATTCGAAAGAGATTTCATATTCCTTAAGCTTTAATGCAAGTGTCCGCTCAGACAGCACTCTACCAAGTAGTAACTCATGCATCAAGTTGGCCCGTAAAACACTGTAATCGGCTTTGCGATTATAGAGTAGTAAATGATATTTATCATGTGCTTCCCATTCGTCTTTTAGAGACTCTATCGCTCCGGAGATACTATTAATAAATTCCTCATCACTTACTGGCTTCAAAATATAATCAAACGCCTGTAGCTGAATCGCCTTCTTAGCGTACTGAAAATCAGAATAACCTGTCAGCAGAATCGACCGGATATCCGGCCATCTCTCGCTCACCGTTTCAATTAATTGCAAACCGGACATTCCAGGCATCGAAATATCAGTAACCATGATATCTATGTCCTGCGTTTCCAATATTTCCAGAGCCTCGGCACCCGATGCCGCCTGATGCACTTGCTTTACGCCAATCTCGTCCCACGGAATCGTGCGGGCCAGACTTTCTGTTACATAAGGCTCATCATCGACTAACAATATCTCTATCATCATATTCCCTCCTAGATGTCATCCATATTATTGTCAGTTAGCGGTAACAACCACTGAAGTTTAACCTGCAATCCTCCGAGTGATGATGGTGCAATCGTCAATCCAGCATCCTCACCAAAACGCAGCCGCATTCTCTGATGCACATTCCAAAGCCCGCAGCCCATTTCTTCATCCATCGCTTTGCCTAGCTTATTTTCCAATACGATAATTTCCTCCGGGGTCATGCCTTTTCCGTCATCCTCAACCGTTAATGTCATAACTCTTCCGTTGCATGTGCCCGTAATTCGCACCAGCCCCTCTTTAGAGACAGGCTCAATCCCATGGATAACCGCATTCTCGACCAAAGGCTGAAGAACCAACGGAGGAAGATCTCTTTTCCGCATTTGCGGCGGGATAAGAACTTCATATTGAAGTCTGCTCATCCTCATTTTTTGGATCTCCAGATAGTGAGTCACAAATTCCGTTTCTTCAGATAAAGCGACAAGATCGCGTTCTTGGCGGGTCGTATATCTGTAATATCGGGATAAATTATGCGACATACCGACGACAGCACCCATATTATCGAGCTTCGCCATACTCGTAATAAATGAGAAACAATTATAAAAGAAATGCGGATTAATCTGGGATTGAAGCTGCTTTAATCTAGCTTCTCGGACATGGATCTTTTCCATTAACACATTCTCAATCAGCTTCTGAATCTGTTCCACCATGCTATTAAACCTTCCGGACAGGAAGCTGAACTCATTCTTACCTTTGATCTCCACCCGAGCAGAGTAGTCTCCTTGCTTCAATCTCTGGAAGCCTCCAACCAATAATCTAACGGGCACCTGCACCTGAACATATAGTAGATAGGCTACGAGACAGCTCATTAATAACAATGCACCAATAGCAAAATAAAATAAGCGGTTGGAGGTTTGGATCGGATGTAGTATTTCTGACAGCGGCATATAGTCGATCAAATACCAGCCCATTTTATCCGAATAGACTATGTTTACACTGTAGGACTCACCATTAATGTTCACTGTACGATTTTCACTTTGCTTCAGCTGCTCTTGCTCCAGCCTTTTTACCAATTCATTAGCTAGCAGCTTGTCAGCACTACGGTTAAAGATAAGTCCAGTACCCTGTTTATAATAAAAAGGATCTCTCCTGCCATCACTTTTGAATTTATCCAGCATATCTTCAATGTTTCGGCTGTCAAACTCCACTTTCATAATCGTATTGACCTTTTCAGGAGTGAACTCTGACATGAAGGGGGTAAAAGAAAACCAAGAGAACACAAAATGGTCGCCATCTTGCTCAACGATCTTTTCTACATGCCAGCCTGACTTAACTTCCCGCTTCAAATCCTCATCCGAATACGGTATAGCATCATTCTCTGACACCATTCGGTGGATGGACGGTGAATAGAGGTACAACTTACTCTTCCAGTTGGAGGAGCTTTCCTGAATACTGATTTTGGTCTGAATCCGCTTAATCAGGTTAATCGCATCCAGGTTCAAATGTGTTCCCTTCAAATAAGTATCCTTCAAGCTCAAAATATCAGGATCATGAATGAGCAGGATCGGCCAGGAGGACAACAGCTCCATATTACTCTCTACTTGATTCTGAAAAAAACTGAGCTGATTGCTGTTCGAAGTATTTAACTCCGTACGTAGCACATCCGTGGTCGTCTTATTGGAATAGAAATAGAGGATCGTAATAGGAATCAGCATGATGACCATGATACTTACGATTTTGGTAAATAAATTATATCTATACACTTTCCTTCACACTCCGACTCAAATGTCATAGCCTCTATTGTACAAATAATCTTCATTAACGCATAGATAATTTCTGCCTGCAAAATGAGGTAGACAGATGATAGCTTGTTCAAGCACTGTTATCGTCTTCTCTATTGTAAAGGCTTAAATTATTGCGCTATATGCTACGTACGAAACATTTCTGCAGTTTTTGCAGTCTAATGTATTGTAGAGACATACAAAAAGGGATGATCCGAAAGCCGCTAGGCATTCCAGTCATCCCTTTATACTTTATTTGTTCAATCTATACAATCAGAGTCTGTTCAGAGCGTTTGTGCTTTAGATTGTTGACTCGATATGAAGAATAAAGCGGTCCAGATCAACGCGAACCCGATAATTTGCGGTAGCGTGACAAGCTGCTGGAATACGATCCAGTTAATGATTACTCCCGTCATAGGAAAGCTTAGTTCAGCCAATGTAGCAAAGGAAGCTTTGGTAGTGCTGAGTCCTTTGTAATACATCAGCATACTGAGTAGTCCTGGCAGCAGAGCCTGCAGCAACAAATTAATGGCTATGGCAGCAGATGCACCAAATCCACCATTAATCTGCCAAGGAGCACCTTCTAATGTGGTGATAACGAAAAGCAACGGCAGCGCCAATATAAATCTTAGGGAAGTCACTGTCTCATATTTCATAGACCCAAGCAGATAACGTCCCATTACTGTTGAGCCACCCCACAATGCGGCCGCTCCTAAGGCCATCAGACTGCTAACACCGATAAAGTTGTTCACATGTCCGAATGGAATACTCCAGCCAAAGGTCAGCAGATAGGTTCCTACCAGTGCCACAATAATGAGGATTCCGAAATTTTTAGGCAGACGTTCTTTAAGAATTAAGGCTGCAAGACCGATAGCGAATATTGGCTGAAGCTTTTGCAGCAACAGCACAGCATTTAAATCCCCACTGGAGAGTGCCATCGTAAATAGAATTGTCGCCCCAGCAGAACCTCCCCAGGAAACAATTAGCAAAGCTCCAATCTGGCGAAATCCAATACCTTTTAGCTCCGCCCGGTGACGCCAAAGAACAGGGGAAGCAGCCAAGAAAAGCACCACATGCTCCAAAAGAACAATTTGCGATGAGGTCAAAGATTTTAAGAGGATAATACGAAAGAGCGGATCAACGCCCCATAGTGCTGCACCGAACACAACGAGCCAAAACCCACTGCGTAACGGCGACGTGCTGCTTACCTTATTAGCTGATGATGAAGCTGTTACATTACTCATAATTCCATTCTCCTTGTCGATACAAACCCTCGATAAGAGACCAAAAACCCCCGAATCACCATAAATGGTCGTCTCGGGGGCATTATCAATAAAGACGTACAGGATAGACTCCTAGCGCCTTTATCTTATGATCCTCTCCCATCCGGACTTTACCGTCGGCTCTGGATTCACACCAGATCAGTCACTTCTCTGCAAGCAGAACAAGTGAGTCGCGGGCTCAGTTCGCTTTGAACATTACCGCCGGTTGGGAATTTCACCCTACCCCGAGAATCTTGTATTCCGTTGTTTTTTTCACAATCTCAGAATAAACCTCTTCTTGCCATTCGTCCAGTACTTTATGAAAATATACATAAAATTTTCATGTATCACAGCTTTTCTTACATATTTTATTCGTTATTGTTCTACTGTCTCATCCAAAAAAATCTGTATAATGAAATTATGTTTATTTTTCCATAGTTTAGGAATTTTTCTAAGGAGGTTGTTATGAAAGAATCATTTTGGATGAAGGAGTCATTCTGGACGAAGTTATTGTTCTCCTTTTTTGCTGTCGGAGTCATAGCTTTTTTAGGATTCATAGGTTCAATAATTACCGCGCTTTTCGGGGGACTAATGTTTTATACTCCACTTGTGGCGATTTTATCTGTTGTGATAGCTATTTATGTTGTACTCCTTATATTTAATGTGTTGTCCCGAAAAACAAGCAATATTATATTGCTATCCATCCTCGGACTTAGTGTGCTCGTAACCGCAGGATATGAGATCAAACAAGCATATATCAACAGCATTGCCACGGTCGATGATCGGGAAGTTAATTTGGTACAATACGAACCTTTTGCTGAGAATACCAAAGCAGTGAATCTGGATAAACCTTCTTCATATCATATCGATAACAACTTACCAAAATTGGATGGCGCAACCGCACTATACCCACTGTATTCAGCTTTCGTGCAATCTGCTTATCCTGCGGCCAGTTATAATCCATATGATTTTCAAACAAGTCAAGTGATTTGCAGTAGCACACCGGAAGCTTACAAAAGACTAATCGAAGGTGAAACTGATATTATCTTTGTCGCTGCTCCTTCTCTTGCCCAACAGAAACATGCGAAGCGAAAAGGCGTCGAGCTGAAGCTCACACCCATCGGCCGCGAGGCTTTCGTATTTTTTGTGAATAAACGAAACGAAGTAACTGGACTTTCCACCGCCCAGCTTAAAGATATCTACGCAGGCAAGATCACCAATTGGAAAGATGTAGGCGGAGCTAATAACCGTATTCGCGCTTTTCAACGCCCAGAGGATAGTGGGAGCCAGACGATGCTGCAAAAGTTTATGGGAGACACTACACTCATGACACCTCCTAAGGAAGACGTGGCGGATATTATGAGCGGAATTATTAAACAAACCTCCAGTTATCGCAATTATAAAAATGCACTCGGGTACAGCTTCTTATTTTACGCCTCAGAAATGAATCAAAGTGGGGAAATTGCACTACTCGCCATCGATGGTGTTAAGCCCGACAAAGAGAGTATTCGCAGTGGACAGTACCCTTTGGCTACAGAATTTTATGCTGTGACTGCTGGAAGTGACAACCCCAATATTCAGCCCTTTCTAGATTGGATGCAATCTGCTCAAGGTCAGGAATTGGTAGAAAAAACGGGTTATACTTCTTTGCAATAAAATATTGTTAGGGAAAGAGAGCTAACCCAAATGTTTGGGAAAGCTCTCTTTTCGCTTTTTATACCGAAATTTTTCCTTTTTCACTATAAAAGAGCGCAACTTTTGGAAACTATTGTCGTTTAAGATTTATATAAGCCGAAACTGCATCATAGGAAGAAAAAGTAAGAATTGCTAGAAACCAAGAAACGGGGATGGTAGGGATTGCAGATGAAGAAGTTTGGTTTTTTGGCGTTACTGCTGCTTTTGTTGGTGCTGGTTCATCCAGGAACTGGTTATGCCGGCTCTGCAGAGACACACATCAATCTAGACGGCAATGATCTTAAGATTTCAAAAGAAGCACAAGTTCAAATTGTAAATGGAAGCGTGATGGTTCCACTTCGCCTCGTTACGGAGCAGCTTGGTTATACCGTGAAATGGGATAATGTGACCAAGACTGCAACCATTGAGCAAAAGGGAACGACATTAAAGCTTATCGTGAATAATGCGATGGCAGAGGCTTCGGGGAAACAGGTAAAACTGGACAACCCTCCTTTTCTCAGTGGCAACACGACCCTCGTTCCTTTAAGATTTGTTGGTGAACAGACAGGAACTACTGTCGGTTGGGATAATGTGACCAAAACGGTATACTTAACTTCTCCAGTACCAGAGATTGGCGGAAGCGAACCAGAAATTACAGTTCCAGACACATCTGTAACCGCACCCTCTGATAATGGAGCGAATGGTAACACAACAACTGATGGAAACACCTCGACGGCAGCAGTCACAAATCTTAGCTTTATCGATAACAAGCTCATCATCGCGATGAACGGCAGTGTAACACCAAATGTATTCACAATGACAGATAAAGACCGAATTGTCGTAGATTTACCGAATACCAGCTTTGGCGACAGCTTTCATCAGAACCTTTCTGTCGGAAAAAACCAAAGTGGGCAGTTGACGATTACCGAATATCCTAACGTCTCAACCATTCGTTATTCATTATTCAGTAGTTCTCCCTCTACGATCCGGATCGTGATTGATCTGAACAGTGCGAATAACTACAGTGTAACGAATGCTAACGATGGACTTATTATAGTGGATCTAAATGGGACAAGCACAACGCCTCCTGCAACCACTGTACCTGAAGTACCGGTCACAACGCCTCCACCTTCTACTGGCAACACAGACAAGAAGATAATCGTTATTGATGCAGGACATGGTGGGAAAGATCCTGGCACTGGAAGTAACCGCAAAGAGAAAGATTTCACCTTGCCAACAGCACTAAAAATTGCAGAATTACTAAAGAAAGAGCCAAATATTGAGGTTGTGCTCACTCGAAGTGATGATACATACCCGACCCTGCAGGACAGATCCAACCTCGCCAATAAGGTAAAAGCAGATTTGTTTATCTCTGTCCATGCCAATAGTATCCCAGTGGGCAGTAAGAGCAATCCTAGTGGTACAGAGACCTATTACACACGTAAAGATAGTTTATTATTCGCGCAAACCGTTCATAAATATCTTACTGTTGCTACAGGTCTTCAGGATCGAGGGGTTCGTCAAGCAAATTATCATGTAACAAGAGAAACTAAAATGCCAGCCATTTTATTAGAATGTGGTTACTTAAGTAATACCAAGGACGAAGCATTACTCTTCACAGTAGATGTACAGAATAGGATAGCCGAAGCAGTAGTTCTAGGGATTAAGGAATATTTAGGTCGATAGAAAAAAGGGGAGCTTCTTAGCCAATTGGCTAAGAAGCTCCCCTTTCTATTTTATTTTTGTTTGTTATTCCAAACACCCATTCGTTCTCTTAGATTAGAGGTGTGTAGCTCTAACTGAATCCCATCTGGATCGAGAAAGTTGACGGTCCAGCCTACTCCCCTTTTAACAGGTCCTCTAATGATTCGTACTTCGTGGGTACGGAGTACCTGTACAGCCTCCTCGAAATGTTCTTCCGCTATACTAAAGGCAATGTGGTCTATCCCAATTACACTGCCCATTAATTCAGTGTATTCTGGCTTTTCAATGAGGCAAATCCAGGCGCTTCCCCATTCCAGATAGGCATCTGTATTCCCTTTGTGTATTAGCTGAAGACCCAAAATACCAGTATAAAAATTCAATGAACGTGATAAATCACTCACATTTACCGTCACATGATTAAATCCTTGGACCTTCATCCCCGTTCATCTCCTCAGACTTCTCAAACCAGAATAGAGACAATTCTCTTGCGTTTCTCTGAATCGGGATCTTGAGTTACTCGCATCTCTTCATCAAAGATCAGTGTAGGACGTTCTTCCAGATTATACTCAGGCCATGATAGCTCAGATGTAGCTGGGTTTCCTCGATGAGCAAAGGCAATCCATGCCGTATGCATACTTTCAGCCAATTTTTGCATCGCCGGTGTAATTTCCGCACCCAAGCGAGTTACATGAGACAGATTGTTAAAAGCATAGACAATTTCCGCACCATGTACAGCTTTATTTAACAATGGATGGCCAGGGACCGTCCCATCAAAACGATACATCCAAACAGGCGCATAGGCCAATTGATTCTCAGCTAAGGATATAGAGGTTCCCCAGAAATATAGATCCGTTAGAATCTCCGCCTGTCCTTCCCATGTAGAAGAATAGTGGCTGGCAACCTCCGCCAGACTTCCAGTTCCCATCATCTGCTCCAGCGCCTTGAGCGATTCATCAAAGTCTGCACCTGGTGTTTCTCCCCTGAAAAATAAATTACCCTCATCTCGATTGGTTCCAATCAACAAAGGAATACCCTGGGCTGATCCTTCTGCCACAGCCTGTGCAGGATCTACAGGAAGCGTATCCCCATCAATGACAGGCTGAAATAACATGCCTATTGAACCACCCGTTAATTTAATAGTCATTCTTGTGGCTGCTTCTATAATTTGTTCCGCTGAGAACGTATTAAGTAGGCTAGTATCTCCATCAGGAGAAATGCCTAGTTCAGTAAGTAATGCTACAGCAATATCTTTTCCTTGCTGATTTGGCAAGGTTTGAGCAGCCCCACTTTGCATGATCGCTCCAGCAAATAATCCCTTTGCAGCAGGCATAGCCAGAAGGGCAGCGATACTCATGCTGCCAGCTGATTCTCCAAATACCGTAACTCGCTGAGGGTCGCCTCCAAAGGCGGCAATATTAAGCTTTACCCATTCCAGCGCGGCAATTTGATCCAGCAAGCCTTGATTAGACGCAAATCCATCACCAAGCGAAGACAGATGCATAAAACCAAATGGTCCCAGTCGATAATTAATCGTCACCAAGACTACATTACCATTCTTCGCGAAACTAGTGCCATCAAACTGTGGCTGACTTCCAGCACCAGTCACAAATGTACCCCCGTGGATCCAAAACATTACAGGGAGTGCCTCGCCTGGGGATGCAGGTGACCATACATTTAAATATAAACAATCTTCAGAATGACGAGGTGTTAAGCCACCGAAACGCGTACCTCTCGTATCCGCTGGCTGATGGCTAACTGGACCAAATTCAGAAGCATCTCTAATTCCGCTCCAAGCTTCTGGTGGCTGCGGCGCACGAAATCGAAGCTCTCCAACTGGTGGATCGGCAAAAGGGATTCCACGCCAAACGTTCACGCCATCCTCCTCTCGTCCTTGAAGCTTACCGTAAGAGGTTACTGCTATCGGTCCTACCATTACATTTCACCCTTCCACATTATTCCTTATTCTCTTCAATCTGCTTATACAATCCGGACTGGAACCGGAACCATTGAAAAATATGTGTAAATACAACCTTGAGCACCGCGTAACCAGGAACTGCAAGGATAATGCCAAGAACGCCAAACATTTTGCCGGCAAAAATAATCACAAAAATGATCGTGATCGGATGAATCTTCAGTGTCTTGCCCATAATCTGCGGAGAGATAAACTTTCCTTCAATCAGCTGTACAGCCGTCCAAACGATGATCATCTTCAGCAGCATAAATGGCGAAGTGACCATGGCCACAATTAAGGCTGGTGTAATAGCAATTGCCGGACCCAAATAGGGAACAACTGCTGTACATGCAGCAGCAATGGCAAGGACAAGTGAATACTCCAGACCAATAATCAAGTAGCCAATATAGAGCAGCACACCAATGCAGCAGCTTACTATAATTTGCCCTCGAATATAGGATGATACCTGGGCGTTCATTTCCGACATTACCATCCGAGTCTGCGGCTGCAGCGCGGTAGGTACAAATTTCAAAATGTAATCTGGCAATCTTTTCCCATCACGAAGCAAGTAGAATAGAATAAACGGTGTCGTCACCACCGCCAGCACAATCTCCGTAACGGCTCCGACGAAGCTCCCTACACCTGTTAGCGCATTATTCAGAAAAGAAGTGCCCCAAGCCGTAATTTTACTGGTGATTTCACTTAGGTTAGTTCCTATACTATCTTGAACTTGACCAAAGAATTCGCTTCCCGTCAGATTCATAAATCGTTCCTGGATCAAGTCACTATACCTTGGAAAATCGTCAATCAAACCAGATAATTGCGTTCGGAGAATCGGAATCACCATCACCAGAATCAACGTAATAATACCCGCAATTAACAGATAAAGAATGATGATTGCATATACACGTTTCATCCTGAATCTTTTTCCCATTAGGTCTACTAACGGATTCAGCAAGTAATAAGCGATACCGGATAGTAACAATGGTGCAGCCACCGTGTGCAGCAATACAGATATAGGCGTAAAAATAAACGGTATCTTTGAGAACACCAGGATAGTTACCCCAGTTAACAATAAAACAAGTAAGGTTACCACAAATTTATTGTTCAGAAAAAACTTCTTAAACTTCCCCGGCCACACCTGCAGCCTCTCCATCGAACCCTCTCCCCCATGCGCCTTATATGAAGTGTTATTTTATTCACTTTTTAATAGCATAGTCAACGTTAGGGGCGCAAGTCAAATTTGATATCCGCAATTCTGCCCGCCTCCACAAAACCAATCGATTGATATACTTTGTTAGAATCCGGGTTTTTGGCATCTGCTACGCCATGAATTCTGCAATCGTAGTACTGTATTCTTCAGTCGCAAGCATCATATATGTATGAAAAGTTTCTTCATGTAATACACAAAAAGATTCCGCAAACAACTGCGCCGTTTCTGCATGATCATCCATTGTAAGCCTCTTAAACATGTCTATTCCCCCTAGATCTTCTTTTCATTCAATCATAATCCTCTACTAAACAAAAAGAAACGAAGTTGCTTTCCTGAAAAGACAAAAAAATACCGCCAGCGCATTGACGGTACTTCAATCATTTCTACTTTGATTTCACTTAGCTGCGAAGCTTCGATCAGTTGACAGCTATTTTTTCTTCTTCCCTTTAGCTCCCTTGTCATTTGCAGCCATCAGCTGACCATCATATGTATACAGCAGATGATCTTCAAGTCTCTCGCCCTGTAAATGCTTCCGTACTAGCGATTTCGCTGATTTAGGTGTGATCTCTTTATACCACACACCTTCAGGGTATGCGATCACGACGCAGGAATCTGAACATCTACCATTACAACGGGTTACCGTCGTATGTATAAGACTCTGTGCACCTTGCTTTTCAATCTCATCTTCTATCGCTTCAGCTACCTCTTCACCTTTATGTTTCTTGCAGCTGCTACCATTACATATCAACAAGTGACTTACGGTTCCTTGTAAATTCCAAGTTGTCATGAAATCCCCATTCCTTTCATGCCTAAAATATTCCGTTAGCGGATTATTCTAAACACTATCATAAGAGCCATTATAGTCAATAGAAAGAAAGACTGGTATACTATAACTGAGAATGATTATCATTGAAAAGGGGAGCGATTTCTACCATGCCCATCCAATCCGGCGGGATGCCACATCATTCCCATCCTTTTTATATGCCTGTTAAGATTAGTAGCCTAACAAGTCTTTCCCACTACGCAACCGATAACATCCCAGCTACGAATTCCTGTATTATGTTTGTCTGGGAAGGTAAAGGTCAGCTTGAGATAGATGGCGAACTTCATAGCCTCGAATCCGGAATCATCATGACCTTTGCTGCAACTTCAAAATTGAAGCTAAAGACTGAGCAACAGTTACAGGGGATGTGGATAGAGTACACCAGTATGCCCAACCATAGGCAAGAGCAAAATTTTCTAAATGGCAGCCCAGCCTTACACCACGCCTCCACACAATTGATCGCACTATCTGGTGAGCTTTACAGTGCTTGGATAGAACCCGATGATCGGAAACCGTTTAAGGTCCAGCAATTATTCACTCAATTCATCGTGGATCTTCATCATGAACTGGCTGCTAAAAAGGAGACGTCAGGAAGCTGGATTGAAAATGTGTTTGAATACATAGAAGCTCATTACAACGAAGATATTACTCGGGAGCAGATGGCTACGTTAGCTGGGGTAAGCCCTGAACACTTCTCACGTACCTTTCGTAAAATTATGGGTCAAACTTTCGGCGCTTATATTACACTGTTAAGAATCCGCAGAGCACAGCAGCGAATCCTCACCAGTTCCCCAAATCTAACAACGCTGGCGCATGAGGTTGGTTATGAAGAAGGAACTTATCTGAGCCGTAAATTCAAGCAGCTTGTGGGTCTTTCACCTACAGCCTATCAGAATAAGAACAAAAAAATTGTTGCTTTAAACTACAATCACACAGCTATCCTACGGGTACTGGAAATTATGCCTCAACTCGGTGTTTATTCGGATTGGCATCGGAGCTTAGAGCAAGTGCCAGCCTCCAAACAACTTACGATGAACGAAGGTAACTCTTCCCTTCTATTTGATTCGATAGCTTTAGCAGAACCAGATATCATTATCAGCTACAATATTCCTGAGAATAAGATTCTGACTCCAGTTGCTCCGGTCATTGAATTACCCTTTATGCAAATGAGCTGGCGAGAGCAATTTGGTTTGATCGCTGATGTAGTCAACCGGCGACAGCGAGCAGAAGAATGGTTAGGTCATTACGATGGGCTCTGCCATGCTGCCAATAAGAAACTGAACCATTCGATAGGATCGGAAAGAGGGACAGCTATCGTTTGGGAGCTTAGTTCCCGAGCAGCTTATTGTTTCAGTAGCAGTTACGGTAGGGGGTGTCAGATTTTGTACGGAGATCTTGGATTCAAGCCACCATCTATCATTATGGAGAACGGAATAATGGATTCAGGGTATCTAGTGTCTTCTATTGAGGAAATCGGAACCTATCCTGCAGACTATATTATTATCACTAGCATCCCATCATCTTCTGAGGGAAGAAAACGCCTCTCTCGCCTTCTGCGTTCTCGTGATTGGAAGCAGTTAGATGCAGTCCGTAACAATCGGGTATACATCCTGAACCAGGGTGACATGTTCTATGGATTTGATCCGCTGTCTTCTCAAGCACAGCTTAAAGAATTGCTGCGTGTGATGACATCATAAATATGCACAAACGAAGATCATATTCGTCCATAGTAAATAACCAGAGAAGATTGTAAAGTTCTTATTGAGAATGATAATCAATTACCATAGGAGGAACAACAAATTGCATAATCTACAAAAGAATACTTCGAAACAGAATCATTGGCTTCTATTTCCCTTCATGCTGACGTTAATTCTAGTCCTATCAGCTTGTGGAAATTCCAATACTACGGTGGAGAATACAGGTGGTACCAGTAACACCAGTAATACAACAGCAGCAACACAAGCACCAACCGAAACTAGTCAAGAAGCAGAAAGTGCTGAAACCCCTGCTGTCAAGACAGTAAATACCGTAAAAGGTGATGTTGAAATCCCTGTTCATCCTAAACGAATTGTCGCTGAGGAATACTTGGGAAGTCTAATAGCTCTTGATACCATTCCTATCGGAGCTCCAGGCTTGACCTTAGAGAATATGTATTATAAGGAGGCTCTTACCGGTGTTACAGACACAGGAGCGTACGGTAAAATGTCACCTGAAAAAATCATCGCACTAAATCCTGACTTGATTATTTCGGGACAAGCAGAAAGCTATGAAACGCTTAGCAAAATTGCTCCTACCATCATTGTGCCTTACGGGGATTTAAAAGATGCTCATGCAGAATTAACCTATTTCGGAGAACTCCTTGGAAAGGAACAAGAAGCAAAGAATTGGCTTGCAGATTATGACAAACGGATAGCCGAAGCTAAAGCAAAAGTGGACAAGGTCCTCCCGGCGGATGCAACCTTCTCCATCATGGAAGACGGTGGAAAATCTATCTGGGTCTATGGCGATAACTTTGGCCGAGGCGGACAGCCCATCTATCAAGCGCTTGGTCGCAAGCCGCCTACAGAAGTAGCAGCGGAGATTATGGAGAAGCAATGGGCGGAAATATCTAAAGAAGCGTTAACTAAGTATGCCGGAGATTATATTATCTTAACCTCAAATAACCTTACAGAAG
This sequence comes from Paenibacillus sp. FSL R5-0914, assembly GCF_038004525.1. Classification (NCBI taxonomy): domain Bacteria; kingdom Bacillati; phylum Bacillota; class Bacilli; order Caryophanales; family Paenibacillaceae; genus Paenibacillus; species Paenibacillus sp. FSL R5-0914. The sequence goes on along the minus strand of NZ_JBBORH010000001.1, from coordinate 2,949,811 downwards.
CTGATTACAAGGCTGATTCATTTTGGGGCAACCTTCCTGCAGTCAAAAATGGACACCTCTATGTTTGGAAAGAAGAACGTTCCTGGTATTATGACCCTATCGCGGTATTAACCCAGACCGAAGAGCTGGCCGATTGGCTAATAAATAATAAATAATGCATGAGGAAAAGGGATGTCCGAAGCCATAGCGGCTAAGCGGACATCCCTTTATTGTTGTACAAAATTCCTACTAAGATAACTTATAAGCATCTAAATGCGTTTTATCTGTGAGTGTTTTTATCTCACGCTTCAAATTTAACTTATTGTAGGGACTTCAACAACGTGACTATCTCATCCAGCTGCTTGTCCAGCGCATAAGCATCAGAGAGATAATAAGTTTTGAGATCGTAGGTGAACACATGACCCGCCTTAACAGCAGGTAGACTTTTCCAGAAGACACTGTCCAGAATGTCCAGCTTGTCCTGCTCCACACCACGGCTGAAGCCTTGGAATATATAATCAGCTTCTCCTAGATACTCGGGCAGCGTTTCGAGAGAAAGGGAAGCCCAGCCTTCCTTAAAGGCTACCTCTTCGACAAGATCAGGTGCATGCAGCCCCAATCCGTTGTATATAATCTCTCCACCACGCCCATATGACGAACCGTATAGATACAGCTCTTTACCGGCAATTTCAAAGATTGCCACCTTTTTGTCAGCTGCGATCAGATCGGCCAATTCCGCTTTCTTCGCTTCCAGCTTCTGATTGAAATCCGCCACCCATTTTACAGCCTGCTGCTCCTTGTTCAAGATTTTCCCGATCTCGATCAATCGTTCCTTATAGTCGTATTTGCCCCAAGGAATAAAGACAGTCGGAGCAATCTTGGAGATTTGCTCATAGGTATCTTCCTGATAAGTGATAATCAAATCCGGTTCCAGGCTCGTTATTTTCTCCAGGGACACCGTCATGTCATCACCCACTACTTCTACACCTGTAAGCGCCTCTTTGAAATATGGATGATTCAAGATGTCATTCCCAGCTACGGCAATGGGCGTCACCCCCAGCGTCAGAAGATCACCGATAAAGTCTTGTACCGGAATTACAATTCTTTGTGGATTGCGTGGGATCTGCACCGGACCTTTGTCGCTTTCGTATGTCCAGTACTCTGCATCAGCAGCCGGCTCCGTGCTGGCAACTACAGAATCATTAGTGCTTTTAGCCACTTCAGCAGACGTGCTAGCTGGAGCATTCCCCTGATTAGCAGCTTGTCCGCATGCGCTCAACATTAGCACCAGCGTAAGTACAACGGCTATCATACTTGTTTTTCCTAACGATATTACTCTGTACAATGTAAATCCCCCTTGAGACTTTATATTATTGTGATATTGATAATCAATATCATTTAGATCCATGTTTAATATAACGTCTCCGTGGGAAAACATATATACACGCTAATACATCAATTTGGCTATGGACGATTGTCAGCTTAACTTATAGCCGATTAACAAATCTGTCTGTATCTCCAACTGACGTTCGAGTGCAAGCCCTTCGCTGCCCCAAAATTCCTCAAGCTTGAGGTAATATATGCGTTCATTCCTGAATGCTGGAAGATTGCGCCAAACCACACTCTTGCTAATGCGTTTACGTGTTCTCGACATCCAGTCCTCTCGTCCTGATACAACCACAAACATATGGTCAGCCGCGTATATTGGCAATTCCGACAGTGAGATGCATAGATGATCATTCCGCTCCAGAACATCTGACCTTACCTTGTCCGGCGGAGCTAACCCTAGCATTGGATACAGATTGTACACACCTCGGGCTGTATGATTCCAGATATAAATACTGTTATCTTGCCTAATCTCATACACCGCTACCGTTTCACCAGATTCAATTAGTGAGGACAAGCGCTGCTTGGCCAAATCTATTTTCAAATGATAGTGTCTTATCCATGCTTCTGCCCTCTCCTCTTCTCCCAGCAGTCTGCCGAATAAACGAATCTGTTCTAAGCGGTCCATTTCATCACATTCCACCGTAACTAATGGACCCAACTTTTCCATCCATTTAAGCTGACGGGGGCTCAGATAGGTCGGTGCAATGACTATATCAGCTTCCAGTCCAGACAAGTCCGCTTCCGCCGGACATCCCTGTAACTCAAACGATCGTACATCCGCCAGTTCCGGCTGTAAAAGCAATGAGTAGTTCATCACATCTTTTTCAACCGCGACAGGCTTCACACCCAGCGCAAGTAAATCCCCGAAAAATTGCAACGCTACAATCCGCTTCGGTTTGGGACGCAAACGGAAATCTGTTGGAGTCATCCCGGTGACTTGCTTGAATTTCCGGCTCAGATATAGTCCATCTGAATAGCCTACTTTTTGAGAAATTTGCTGGATTGTTGCTTGGCTGGACATCAAATATTTTTTCGCTTTATTCACTCTTAAATGAGCTACATATTCGGTTAAGCTCCACCCCGTCTGCTTGCGGAACCATACTGAGAAATAGCGAGGATTAAATCCCATCATTCTAGACATCATCTCTCGCGTAATCTCCTTTTGGATGTTCTGGTGAATATAAGAGAGCATTCTGAAATATGAACTATCCGTAATGTCTGCTTCAGTATCAGTCTCTACGACCAGTTGATGCAGCTGATGCAGCAAGGATTGAATTCTATCTGCCTGTGCTTCTAAATTATTGGCAGCAACATCTTCCAATTCGCTGAATAAGCGGGTTATTTTATTCGTCGTACGTACTGGTAAAATCCCATTGACAGGAAAAAATTCACGGCAAAGTCCATAGACCAATTCTTGCTCAGTGCTATTGCTTAGCCCATATACCTCATAGGAGATTGCTAGAACAGAGATAACGGTCTCTAATGGAGTATTAATATGATAAGTCGCACCTGCGCTTAAAAAAAGAATTTCACCTATTTTAAGAGCTACTGTCTCTCCTTCAATGGTTATTAGAACGGTAGCTTCTATTGGTGTCAGGAAAAGTGGGGACTGGGCCATCTGGAGATTACTGATATGACCACCGCCGCATTGGCGTTTCCCAGCCTCTTTTAACATATAAATTCTGTGTACCAGGTTATTATTAGATAGCTTCATTCCTGCTCCCTTCCAGATCATCAGGCTATTAAAGCTTGAAATATAAAGAAGGCGCATAAGGCTTCTCTCCGCTCGAAATGGATAAGAAGCCCTATACGCTCAACATTAAAATCAAACCTATTCCTTAAGAATTTACCGCTATTAATGGTCGTCAACGACACCAAGCGCCTTATTCTTCTCTTTGAACCGCTCATTGTGAGAAGACACATAAGCAACTTTAGCCGCAGTTGGATCTATGAACAGCTTGGCACTATTAAGCGCCAGAACTGCATCTGTGAAAGCACCGGCAATTAAACGTACCTTACTTGTATAATCCACAAAGTCACCAGCTGCAAATATGCCTGGGAGATTGGTCTCCAGCTTATCAGATACATTCGCACACCATTCGCCCATATCAAGGCCCCACTCTTTTAACGGACCAAAATCGCTCTTAAGACCATGGTTTACGATCACTGCATCCACTTCAAATTGCTCTGATTCACCTGTCTCTATGTGGTTGATCGTCACCTGATCTATCGTTTCCCCATTACTGCTGTGTAATTGGCTTACTGCATAGGGCACGCGGACATTGACCGAAGATTCCTTCATCCGCACAATATTTTTCTCATGACCTCCAAACTGTTCACGACGGTGCACAATCGTTACACTTGCTGCAATGGACTCCAGTTCATTTGCCCAATCTACTGCAGAGTCTCCTCCGCCGGAGATCAGCACTCTTTTGCCACGGAATGGCTCTAGCTCCTGAACGGTATAATGAAGATTCGTCACCTCATAGCGATCCGCACCTTCGATTTCGAGCTTAGCCATTTGTAGGATTCCGTAGCCAATTGCCAGAATAACGGTTCGTGTCCAGTGTTGTTCCCCGGTAGACGAGGTTAAGATATATGTCCCGTCTTCCTGTCTCTCTTGATTCATGATTTGCTGTCCCAGCACAATGGTGGGTTCAAAGGTCTGCGCCTGCTCCTTGAGCTGCCCGATCAGCTGATGACAGAGAGTCGGCGTTACTCCGCCTACGTCCCAGATCATTTTTTCAGGATAAATAAGCATTCTTCCTCCGAGCTCATCCTTCGCTTCAATCAACTTCGTCTTGAGGTCTCTCATTCCACTATAAAAAGCTGTATACATCCCAGCAGGTCCGCCGCCAATAATCGTTACATCGTATAATTCCAGTTGATTGTTCATTATGTCCCTCCAAAAGTATATTCTATTGATGCCCTTAGCTTCTTACGCTCCAAATTGTGCCTCATGTAGTCGACTGTAAATTCCGGTAGTCTGTAACAGTTCTTCATGTCTGCCTTGTTCAGCGATACCACCTTCCGCAACAACAACAATACGGTCGGCATTCTTGATCGTTGCCAATCGATGAGCTATAACAAGCGTCGTACGACCTTGTGACAACTCCGCAAGTGCTTCCTGAATTGCGGACTCCGTCTCGGTATCCAACGCCGATGTGGCTTCGTCTAGAATGAGAATCGTTGGATTCTTCAGGAACATCCGGGCAATGGACAGCCGCTGCTTCTGACCTCCAGAGAGCTTAACGCCCCGCTCCCCGATCATAGTATCCAGCCCAGCAGGCTGGGATTTGATCAGCTCTTCCAGTTGGGCGCGCCGTGCTGCCTCCCAGATTTCTTCATCGGAGGCACCCAACCGCCCATAAGCGATATTCTCACGGATGGTTCCGTCAAACAGAAATACATCTTGCTGTACAATCCCGATGTGTGAACGAAGAGATTCAAGCTTCATGGAACGAATATCAATTCCATCAATGCTAATGTTACCCTCACTTACATCATAGAAGCGAGGTAGTAGACTACAAAGCGTTGTCTTACCCGCACCAGATGGACCGACCAGAGCAACGGTCTCTCCTGCTTGAATCGACAGATTCACATTTTGGAGTACGTTCTCTTTATCGCTGTAGGCGAAAGCCACATCATGGAAGGTTATATTCCCCTTAAGATCATGAACTGTCTTAGCGTCAATCGCATCATCAACATCCGGCTCCGTCTCCAACAGTTCGAGATAACGTTTAAAACCTGCAATGCCTTTGGGATAGGTCTCAATGACCGAGTTAATCTGTTGTAATGGTCCTAAAAATACATTGGACAACATCACAAAAGCAATAAATTCACCGTAGGTCATTTGCTTCTGGATTACAAAATATGTTCCGCATACGAGAACAAATAACGAGACCAGTTTCATGAGAACAAAGCTAAAGGATGAATTCCAAGCCATAATTCGATAGGTCATTAGCTTTGTTATACGGAAGCGTTCGTTATTGACCGCAAAACGGGAAATTTCATGATTCTCATTAGCAAAAGCTTGCACAACGCGGATCCCGCTTACATTGTTCTCCACACGTGCGTTATAGTCAGCAATGTCCGCGAACATAATGTGGAAGGCTTTAGACATTTTCCGGCTGAAGTACATGGATAAATAAATCATAAGCGGAACGATCACAAACGTCAGAATAGCTAATTGCCAATTGATACTGAGCATAATGCCGAACACACCGAGCAGTGTCATTACTGCTATAAAGAGATCCTCTGGACCGTGGTGGGCAATCTCACCGATGTCCATCAAATCATTTGTCATCCGGGATACTAGATGGCCGGTCTTGTTGTTGTCAAAGAAATTGAAAGATAACTTCTGAACTCGGTCAAAAAGCTTTTTTCTCATATCCGATTCGATATTAATCCCCAGCTTATGCCCCCAGTAAGTGACGACAAAATGCATAAAGGCACTGACAATATATATCCCCAGCAAGCCGAGGCATGAATAGAGTATCCATCTCCAATTGCCGCTTGGCAGCAGATCATCTACTACCCGGTTAACGGCTAACGGAAAGACCAGTTCAAGTAGTGCAGCAGCAATAGCACAAGAAAAATCAAGAATAAACAATCCCTTATAGGGCCTATAGTAAGCAAAAAAACGACGCAACATGTTAATAATTCGCTCCTTCTGGTGAGAGATCAGCCTACTTTCATCAAGATTTCGTACGGGCTAACAAATACAAAAAGTATGGTGCTCCAATTACAGCTACAACGATACCCGTAGGAATCTCAGACGGCTGGAGGATCCAGCGTCCAATGGTATCCGCTGTAATAACGAGTAGTGACCCAAGCAGTGCCGAAGTCGGAAGCATGAGTTGATGCTTCGGCCCAACTAACCGTCTCGCCAAATGGGGTCCGACCAATCCCACAAAACCAATTCCACCGCTGACAGCGACACTCGCCGCTGCTAATCCTACCGCAGCCGCAAGAAGCCGAAATTGTTCCTTCGTTACTGCGGCACCAAGTCCCACAGCGGTCTGCTCCCCTAGATTCAGTACGTTCATCACCCTTGCCTTATAGATGACATAAGGCACCAGAATAAGAATCCACGGTAGGAGTGAAAGTACAAACTTCCAGCTTGTTCCCCAAATGCTGCCTGCTAGCCAAGTAGCGACGAATTGGTATTTTTCTGGATCAAGCCTTAGCGTAAGCACGATCATAGCTGCACTCATCCCAGCTGCGACAGCTACACCAGTCAACAGTAGACGCATAGGCGATATTCCTTGGTGCCGTTTATAAGCTAGAGCATAGATTAAGGCAGCTGTAAGCCCCGCACCGACGAACGCTACCATTGGCAGCAGATACACTGGAGCCGCGGTTGCCGTAGGGTAAAAAGAGATCAACAGCATAACCATAATTCCTGCACCAGCATTAATCCCTAAGATACCAGGGTCCGCCAACGCATTACGAAAGACGCCCTGCATCACAGCACCGGATACAGCCAGACCTGCCCCAATTAGAACGGAAATCACAATACGTGGCAGCCGAAACTGAAACAAGATTAACTCCTGCTTGTCGGTTCCTTTACCGAACAATGTATTAATCAACTCCATAGGAGTCAAACGTATGTAACCTGTATTCATACTAATAATAAAAGCAATCACAATTAGTACAGCCAACGAAATCATGATAATTAAGCCCCGTTTGTTTTTGGCGGCTTCGAAGGAACCGAATGTCGTCTTTTCCATCATTACAGCTCCCTCCTTTCTTTACGTGCAAGATAAAGGAAGAAAGGTACACCAATCAGTGCAATAATAGCGCCAAGTGGCGTTTCATTAGGTGGATTAATCATCCGCGCAGTTAAATCTGCAAATACAGCAAGTAGACTGCCGAGGATCGCTGAACAAGGAATAATCCATCTGTAATCGACACCCACAAAAAATCGTGTCAAATGGGGAATAATTAGTCCAATGAAACCAACTGCACCAACTACTGCAACCGATGATCCAGCCAAAATCAATACGATTAATGCACCTGCCAACTTCACAAGCCCTGTACGCTGACCTAGACCTTTCGCAACATCGTCACCTAAACTGAGCATCGTGATCGATCGAGAGATTACCATTGCACCAATTAAAGCGGCCCCTATCCAAGGGAACATGATTTTGAGTTGGATCCATTTCGTTCCAGCCACACCTCCCGCGTACCAGAAGGCTAAATCTTGACCGATGTGAAAATATAAAGCTACCCCTTCACTCAGCGCAGACAAAAGTGCACTAAAAGCAGCACCGGCCAGCACCAAACGAGCAGGAGTTAATCCTCCCTTAGCAAGTGATCCTATTCCGTATACAACACCCGCGCCTACGCCGGCACCCACGAAAGAATATAGAATCAAATACATAAACGATAAATTTGGAAAAAAAGCAAAACATAGTGCAAGCGCAAATCCTGCGCCTGAGTTGATACCCATCAGACCTGAATCAGCCAATGGATTTCGCGTCATCCCTTGCATAATGGCACCTGCAACTGCAAAGCTAGCCCCTATCATTGCTCCGCCAAGTACACGAGGTAATCTTAATTCTCTAATAATCTGATGATCCATGATCTCCGGATCAAAGTGAAACACAGCTGACCATACCACAGACAGCTTAATATCTGCTGCACCGAAGGAGACGGAAACAGCGATTCCTAATAATAATAGCGCCAGACCGCCGACCAAGATTAATGTTGCCGCCCAAGGACGTGAACGAAATTCTCGTTTAACTACTCCTTTATCGGCTCCTATCCTGGTAGTTATCTGTTGATTCATGAATGCCACCCTATTTCTGTGAAATTGATTCTCATTATCATTAGACTATTGTAAATTACATTTCCTAGGTTTGGCAATAGATAGATTTAATTGGTACCATTTAATTTATTGCATTGACAGAAATTCTAAGCTTTGATACAGTTCAAATTGATAATAATGATGATAATGATTCTCATTATTATCATTTGGTACATATACTTAGGGAGGTTTACCATGCTAAAAAGAAAGACCCTTTTCCCCATCCTGGCACTCGTAATGTTATTGTCTGTATTTGTGACGGCTTGCGGGGGAAACAACAAGGCTTCATCTAATACACCAACAGCGACAACTGAAGCAACAACAGCCCCGAGTGCAGAGGCAACAGCTGTTCCTGATGCTTCCGCTGCCGAAATGCGCAGCTATGAAACTACTAAAGGTACTGTTCAAATCCCAGTTAAACCTCAGCGGATCGTTACAGATTATTATGGTGGGGAATTACTCTCCGTTGGAGCTAACGTCATAGGCGTTGAACCTAGTACTTTTGATAACCCCTTCTTGAAAGACCTGCTCAAAAACACACAAGATGTTGGTGCTCCAGTCAATGCTGAGAAAGCACTAGAACTTGCACCTGATCTAATTGTAGTTATGTACGATGACAACTATGATGCTTTATCCAAAATCGCTCCAACCATTCATATTCCATACGGAACTGCTACGAACATCTATGAAACCGTAAAACTGTTTGGAGATATTGTAGGAGCACCTGATAAAGCTGAGCAATTCATTGCTGACTTTGAGAAAAAGGCTGCTGAAGGCCGCGAAAAGCTTAAAGGTGTCGTGAATGAAAATGATACATTCGGAATTTATGAGCTGACTGACAAAGGTGAGCTATGGACCTTCGGTAACAATGCGGGCCGTGGTGGACAAGCCCTCTATAATGCACTTAAGCTGAAAATGCCTACTAAGAACAGCAATGACAACCAAACACTGCAGCTATCCATGGAGCTGTTGCCAGAATATGCAGCGGATTACATGTTCCTAACTACTTATGATCCTGATAAAAAAGGTGATAAGCTGAAAGAGCTGAAGGAATCACCCGTTTGGAACGGACTTGCTGCTGCGAAGAACGACCATCTGTTCTACAACGATTTTGATACTTTTTATCGCTATGATCCTATTGCCATTACCGCACAAATCGATCTGTTCGTTGATATGATTCTTGAGCGCAACGGTAAGAAATAAGAATAGACACATAAAGAAACACCCCACTTATTAGGCATCGCCTAAAGTGGGGTGTTTTGGTTATACATAAGAAGTTTCTATTAAATTTATATCATCTAGTATATTCATTATACTCATCAGTGTTATTTAATTTTTTGTACATATACTCATCATTTTTAAGCTTATAGAGCTGCCCCATCCCCGCAAATACGAAAAACAGCACCAAAATTAATCCATACGCATAGGTGAATTCACCAATATAAAAGCAAGTGACTATCGCAACAAGGATCAAGATCATTAATGCGACTGAAATTCTGGAAAAAATCTTTTTCAAATGGAATCCCCCCACGATTTTATTTGTTAATATTATCATAATTGGAATTAAATTTACATCTTGTATTATTCGTTGTGGGAACATCAAGCAGTTCGATATGAGCCAGCATATTGCGAGTGTATATTTTGGTGTATATACGATAAAAGAGGACTTGAAATAAAAGATACGCTCCGCCTACCAACAAACAAAACCACATCGGCTCCAGAGCTGTAGACATTTCAACCCTGGAAGAACTAACAACATAAAAAGAAGACAATGCAATACCTAATGCATACGGGAGAAAAAACAGCACTTTTAAAGGGCCGCCTATAATGCGATCCACGTCCTTAGAAGTAATTCCAATCTTGTTCAGCTTCCTGAATTTGATCCTCTCACGCTCTAAATCGGTCTGAATACTGAAATGCAGTACTATCCCGGAGGCGCCGAAAAATATTAAACCAACAAATGAAATTACGAAGATTCCGAATCGGCCAGACTCCTGTAACTGTAGATAGTCACTTATTCTAGACTTCGTAGAGAATACGAGCGCCTCTTGCCGCTCATTGCCATACCAGGACTCTGTATTGTCTTTGTTATATTTGGCTAAAGCGGCATTTAACTTAGCATCTATATCCGCAGTTTTTTTCCAATCATTAAAATTCAAGAGCTGAAGGTTACCGATCGCTTTTTTATTTTCCGCTTTCAGCGCTATATAATCCTCTTCGTTAACAATGACATGAAGACCATTCATAAGATTCGGCACAGGGTTAAATAGCATTTTAAATATAAGTCCTTGTGAGTACAACGTATGATTCCCGGAAGAAAGCTTCATTTCGAAGCTGGGCATCTCTGGTCTTTGATTCTTCCATTCTTCTCCTCGAGCAACTAAGGCAAGATTAAAAAAGTGATCTTTCTCCACATGATAATCACTGCCTATTAATGTGTTGATGTTTTGATCCAAAAATACTTTGAAATTGAACAAATCAATGTATTCAAGCGTTTGGTGTGAAATCAGCGGTGTAGCACCATGATCCGTGATTTCGCTGAGTGTCTCAGAAGGAAGGCTATTTTTCCCGAATACTTCTGCATAGGCAATATCATATGGATTGTTTGCAACAGGAATATCCTCAGCATTCCAGGTCAAATAAAAAATAATACCGCTTAGAGAAATTGTTATGAAGACGAGGAAGGTGATAAGAGAAAGCACTATTTTGGAGCGACCAAGGGTATAGATCAAATTGGAACTAAACAGCAGGTGCTTGTGATAGGCTCTGCTTGATGGCGATATAAAAAGTTTCATCCAGTCCCCAAGTCCTGACAGCAGCAAATAGACACCCACCATACTTACTCCCAGATTGATCAACATCATACGGGCATCATCTGGACTGTAATTTGTAATCATATCATAAACGGAGATCCCCAGTAATACGACTCCGATAATCCCTGTGATTTTACCATGAAGAAGGCTACGTTCTGCGGCTCTGGATTCTTTTAGAAGGCGTACAATGTTGTATCTCAGCGTTAATATTAATTGGATTCCAATCACAGCTATGTAAATAATCCCGAAGAATTTAATGGTATACAGATAACTTTCCAGCGTAAGTGAAAAAGAACTGCCCCCTATATTAACAAACAACGAGATGATGAAGAAGAAAAGACCGGAGAAGACCGTCCCTGCACCTAAACCCGTGAGAATCGAAGCTAATGCAATCAAGCTATTTTCTAACAAAATAATTTTACGGATATTGTGGCTCGTCATTCCAAGCACCATTAACAGCCCAAAGTCGCTTTTTCTAAATTTCAAAAAGGCCATTTGCGCATATACAATAAATAGAACAGCAAACACTCTCATAACCAAGAAAGGAGCATATAAATTACCAGACACCATTCCATTTACTTGATAGGGGTCATTAAAATCAGGGTTGGTATACAGGGAGTAAAAGGCGAAAAAGACCTTAATCGTAAAGCTGCTGCATAGGAAAAATAACAAATACCTTCTAAGGTTCGCCTTAAAAATCTGAATAGCCATTCTCCTAAAGGTCATCTTCTCCCCCTCCAATGAAGGCCAGACTCTCCAGAATCCTATCAAAAAATGCTCTCCGCTCTTTATTGTCCCTAGTAATCTCTAATAGAGCCTTCCCATCCTTGATAAAGAGCACGCGATTACAATAGCTGGCCGCAAAAGGATCATGTGTGACCATCACAATCGTTGCTCCTTTCAGAGCATTCAGTTTGGCGAAGGTCTTCATCACTATACTTGAAGATTTGGAATCCAAATTCCCCGTCGGCTCATCCGCAAAGATCACCTCCGGATCATTAATAATCGCTCTGCTAATCGCCGCTCGTTGTTGCTGTCCTCCTGAAACCATATACGGATATTTATCCTTCACCTCGCCCAGATCAAAGAGTAATAACGTCTCATCTGTCTTGGTATTGATGTCGTCTCCCTCTTGGTCATCCAGAACCATGGGCACCATTATATTTTCCCGTAGGGTCAGGCTATCCAGTAGATTGTAATCTTGAAAAACGAACCCCATTCGCTGCCGGCGAAACAGTGCAAGCTCATTCTTAGACATCTCGCTTATACTAGTCTCTGCAATCCGGACTACCCCACTATATTCCGTGTCGATCCCGCTAAGGATGTTCAGCAGCGTCGTTTTACCACTCCCCGAAGGCCCCATAATCGCTACAAGCTCTCCGCTATCCACACTCAGGCTTATGCCGTTTAGCGCCCGAAACACATTCATTTTGCCCTTGCCTTTATATTCTTTTGAGAGATTCTCTACCTCTAGAATAGACATGCTCGCACCGTCCCCTTCATAGCTTGGCGGATTAACATTAAATGGAATTATGTTATTCCTGTAAATACTATAAAACTAAGTGAAGAGAACGGTTGTTAGATTGCTCACAGAACAAGAAAACTTGATTCCTCCTCTATCATTTCCGCTCTCGCAAGAAACAAAGACAAACAAAACCAGTAAAAGCAAGTCCTCCGATAGCTGCCAGTGAGAAGGAAAACGCCCTTACATAATCCGATAAATCTGCTTCCAAAAGAGAATGTTTCAACGAAGTGGAGAACAAAATACCGATTAGAGCCACCCCTAACGAGTTTGCTAAATACATAAATGTAGTGATCAGACCTGATCCTGTGCCCGTAATCCTTGCTGGTACTGAACTGAGCGTGACGTTGACTAATGGTGTAGTAGCCATGCCGAGACCGAAGCCATATATCAATAATATTAAAATATTTCGTGCGCCCAGCAGATGCGTCGCATCCACATTTAGCTCCCATATAAGCAATAAACTAGAGCATCCCATCATCAGCGCTCCTATTTTAAGTACACTCATCCCCCATCTTTTGACCATTCGAGACGAGATTAGGGAAGTCAGAAAAAAGCCTATACCTATAGCCAAAAAAACCAAACTTGTATCTTGAACATTATAGTGCAAGCCAAATTGCATATAGTAGCTTAAAACAAAAAAGAAGGAGAACATGCCTAGATAAAGGACAAGCACGGTCGCCAGACCTATACTAAATGTTCTATGTCTGAAAATAGACAGATCGACTAATGGACAATTCCCCTGCTTTCCTTTCCGATTTTCAACCCAGATAAAAGTAAACAACACGAATAAAGCTATAATTAGACAGCCTGAGATCCACAAGGGCCACCCTTGTTTTTGTCCCTCAGATAACGGATAGATCAGCAGAAACAAACTGATCAGCAGTAGGAAGCTTCCCGTCCAATCAATACTGTGCGTCTGCTCGGCTCGTGTTTCAGGAACAATCGGCATTAACAGCAAGACGAGAAGTCCGAAAGGCACATTGAAAAAAAATACCGTCCGCCAACCGAGATCGAACGGATTCCAATTCACAATAGTGCCTCCGAGAATGAATCCGAAAGCGAATCCAATGCCAATCATTGCACCATAAATACCGAAAACAAGCCCTTTTTCCTTTGGCAGAAAGCTGACCTGAAGTGTAGACAAAACCTGAGGCTGGATAAGCGCAGCTGCCATACCTTGTACGATGCGAATAACAATCAGAAGTGTCGGATCTGAGGTCAAACCACCCAACACTGCCATAATCGTAAATCCACTCACTCCGATAATCAGCATTCGTTTTCTGCCGTATATATCCCCAAGCTTACCACTAATGATCAACGCCACAGCTAATCCTAGCGAAAATCCGGTGACGATAAGCTGTGCTTCAGAGAAGCTCGCATTCAAGCGATGTTGCATTAATGGAAGGGCGACTTGAATCATATAAGTATTCAATGAAATGAGTAATGTTGGAAGTAGAATAACCCATAGCGCATACCAACGTCGCGAATCAACTTCTTGCATTGTATGACCACCTCTCCATGAAATCTATGAAAATGATTATCAATTAGAATAGTCTTTTTCTCTACCTGTTAAGGGAGGTTTAATCCTTGATAAGGGAGCAAACACAAAAAAACCTCAAACAGGCAGAATATAGTGTTCGATTCCGAACCCTATGTCCTACTGCATGAAGCCATCTGTAAGTACAAATCCTTCTAGATCCTATTTCGCTCCAAAGTCTGTTGTTCGATACGTTTTAAGTACTCGCTTGGATTGCAGCCGTAGTGCTTACGGAAGGTTGTCGTGAAATTGCTGACATTACTATATCCGACCGAAACGGCTGTTTTTCCTATATTCAAACCTTCTACCTCCATGTACCAAAGTGCCTTCTCCATCCGCTTTATACGAACAAGCTCGAAGATCGTCATGCCAAATAACTCACGGAAACCCTTTTTTAACTTGAATTCATTGATGCCTACCCGCTTGGCTAACTCACGTATGGACAGCGGTTGTTCGAAATGGATTTGCACCAACTCATGTACCCGCTTTAGATTTATAATATCATCATGCCGGAACGTCATACTCCCGCTCATAGAGCCGTAACCATCGGACTCCCCAAATAAAGCGATAAATTCAAGCGCTTTGCTCTCCATATATAATCGTCTCAATGTTCCATGATAAGTACAATGGATCATTTCAAAGACACATTTTCGAATCGCCGCAGTGTCAGGATAACGGTCAATATTTCCACGATGATGTTTAAGCCAGGTCTCCATCTGTTGTTTCTCCGCTAGATCTCCGGCATAATACAGCAGTTCGCTAGGAGCTAGCCGTATTTCTAACAATTGATTGGAGACACCAGCTTTTTTCTCTTCATACACCTGAACATCCTCTAAAAAAAGAACATTGCCTGTTTGTTTCTCCGTGTGACTTTCCTTGCCGTTCCATTCGCAATAGATTTCTCCACTCACGTTATAGCTTAGTTCGAATAACGGACAAGCTTCCTGAATATAGAGCTTCATATCTTGTTCGTAAGTTATATCCGTATACATGATCTCCATGCCTGGACGAATCCGCGTACGTGTAATGCTTCCCTGACCGATATGCGAGGGTATGGTAAGACGTTGTTCCCACTGGTTGTGCTCAACATGCCCTTCTATCCGCTCTGTAAATTGTTCAAAAAGATCATGAATCTCCAAATTCAATATTTTTAAAGCCATCGAAAGCCTCTCCTTCTTCGCCAATACAAATAAAGCCATTCACAACTCAAATGATAATCGTTATCATTTGGAAGTGTCAACATAGAATAGATCTATAGGAATTTTATCCCCACTTGGGATGAAACCCTAGGTTTACATAAAAAAAGCGTTGGTGGATTTTCCTCCTACCAACGCCTATGGTAATGATTATTCATCAAATTTGTTCGTCCAACATCCCCGTAACCTCCATAATCTTCGAGGCTAACAAAAATGAAGGAACTTCATAATCCACGCACTTGAGCTCAACCGCCGCTTCAGGCATTTCATTTACAATCGAAGTCTCTTGCGACTCTACAAGGGTAGATTGGGCGCCAGCTTGTTTGGCATTCAGCATGCCTCTCGCGCCATCGTTTCCCCTTCCGGTCATTAGAATCAAATGCTGCTTCAAGATTTTCAGTCCAGAAATCGATTCGAACAATACATCAATGGATGGACGGTATCCGTTCACTGAAGCTTTCTTGTGAAGTTTGATTCTACATACTTGCCCTTGCTGAACTACGGTCATATGACAATTACCAGGTGCAATATATGCCGTTCCGCCATGTACCAATTGATCATCTTTCGCCTCAACCACCCGTACACTTGAGAATCGATTCAATCGTTCTGCTAATACTTTCGTATACTTGGGTGGCATATGCTGAACGATTAATAAAGGATATGGGAAGTTTGCCGGGAGCGAGCTAATTACGATTTCAAGCGCCTTCGGACCACCAACTCCACATCCTATGGCTACGATTTGATCGAATTCTTCCGTACATCCGTTCTTAGAATTGTCTTCTGCCTGTAGTCCTGTCATCACTTTCGAAACAGTAATATTGTTAAGGATAAGGGTTCTCAAAGGAATTTGAGCAGCTTGTTTAATTTTGAATATTAGCTCGTCTTTTATTTGGGATAAATCAGGTCCATGGATTTGAGTGGGCTTGGATATAAAATCTACAGCTCCGTTCTGTAGACCTGTGATAGTTGCTGTTATTCCATCCTTTGACCCCGAGCTTAGGATAAGGATAGGGGTTGGACGTTGTGACATAATACTAGAGAGCGCTACTAAACTATTCAATTCCGGCACTTCTATATCAATCGTCACGACATCAGGCCTGAGTTCTTGAACCATGCTAACCGCTTCGGATGAATTTCGAGCTGCTCCAATGACCTCGATAATTGAATCCTCCGCAATAAGGTTCGAGATCTGTTTACGCATCATTACTGAAGTAGCTACAACGAGCACCTTTAACTTTTGCACTACTTCTCCTCTCCTATCAATGATGATCCCCATGACACTGTTTATTTAACTTTAAAAATAGATACGAGTGCATTTAGTTCCTCCGCAAGCTGTGCTAATGCATTAGCCGTCGTTGCCGTTTCACTACTGCTTGCCGCCATTTCTTCCGTTGCTGCCGATATGCTCTCGATCGAGTACAACACCTCTGATGACTGCGCGGCCTGTTCTTCACTGGCAGCAGCGATTTCTGTTACTTTATGAGCGGTATCGTTCACCATAGAGAGAATATGATCAAAGGCTTCCCCATTTTTTTGTGAAAAAGCTACGCCATCGACTACCGCATTCACACTTTGGTGTGTATTTTTTTGCATTTCTTTAATTATGTCCGTGACTTGCTTAGTAGCCTCACTGCTCCGCTCTGCTAGCTTTCTTACTTCATTCGCTACAACAGCAAAACCTCGGCCCTGTTCACCTGCACGAGCCGCTTCAATAGCTGCGTTAAGAGCCAGCAGATTTGTCTGTTTTGCAATATCATCAATGACCGCAATGATCTCGCCAATTTTATCTGAGCCTTCTTCTAGTCTAGACATTTGGTTGTTAAGTAACGTCATCCCTTGAATGGAGTCAGTAACCACCGCGCCTCCATCCTGAGCAATACGCATCGTATGATCTGACAGCTCTGAGGCTTGCTCTGCACTCTGAGCTACTGAATTAATCGCTTCAGACAATTCTCGGAACAACTCATTCATCGTTTGCGCTGCAGTGGCTTGACTCATACTGCCGCTAGCTACTTCCTCAGTACTTGCTGATATTTGCTGTGCTGCCGCCGAGACACTTTCCGCAGAGGACAAAATCCCCCCCACAGTATGCCTTAAGTTCAGAACCATTTCATTCACAGAATTCGCAAGTTTTCCGATCTCATCCTTAGAATTTAGATTCGAAGTTTCGCTTAAGTCTCCGTTGGCTACTTTACCTAGCAGGCGCATCACTTGATTAAGAGGCCGTGCTATAATTTGCGAGATTAGATAGCCAAAACCCACGCTGATTAAAAGTGCAATGATAGTAACACTAAAGGTAATCAACCGAGAGGATTGATATAATTCATTGGCGTTATCACTGGATTCCTGTGCCTGCTTCATATTGATATCAATTAAACCTTGCAAGAAATCCGTCATCTCCGTAGTGGCCAGCTGTAAATCTCCTGTTAGCAAATAATTCGTATATTCTTCATTACTAATGATCTTCTTATCCAATTCAATTGCATGATCCACGCTGGTGGTATAGCGTTGCCAGATCTCAGGATAATCCTTCATTTTCTCTAATTCTTCTTCTCTCAATCTTGTCTTACTATATTTACTCATGATGTCTTCAATGCTTTGGACATTCTTATGTAATTTATCCCGATATTCTTTTTTCTTCACCTCGGTTTGGGCCATCGTATTTATATCCCGGATGTTTATTCTATTCGTTAAAAAAAGTTCATTCGCTTCACCGAGATAGGCAATCGGTGTTAAGCGATTTTTATACATATCCTCGATGGACTCATCCATCTTACTCAAATTACTTATTCCATAGAATCCTACAAAGCATAAAATGACTGATACCAACACAAATGCTGAGATTAGCTTCACTGCTGTTCTCAAATTATAAAACCATTTCATCCTTCTGCACCTCATTACGTTAGTCAATTTTTAGTAATTCTTAGGAACTATTTCATCATAAACGGTAAGAAGAATATGGTAACCGAAAATAAATAGCGTGATCACGCAAAATTATTGCGTACCTCCGCAATGACGCGCAAAACAAAAAATCCCGCCTCACTATCTAGTGATCGGGATTTCAATCTATAGGGTTGTTACGTATTTTCACAATGAATTAGTAAAATCTGATTCCTTCAATATTCCGAGCCGTTTAGCTTTTATAGCCGCTTCAATTCTAGATTTCACATTTAGCTTTTGGAACAAATTCGTTAAACTATATTCTAGTGACCGCTGACTCATAAGCACAATCTCCGCTATTTCCTTATTACTTTTTCCTTTTGCGATTTCCGTCAGCATTTCATGTTCCCTTTTGCTAATCATGGAGGTTGCTTGTTCATCATTGATTTCTAATCCTTTAGGCGGTACTTTTCTTAACTGCTTGACTAAGGTCCGCGGCAGAATGACTTCCCCTCTTAATGCACATCGTACCGCTGTAATCAACTGCTCTCTATTGGTTGTTTTTGAGATAAAACCAAAGATCCCCGATTCGATCATCAGGTTAAATTTGTTAGTAAATTCATATCCGGTGTAGATTAAGATAATCGCATCCGCGTTCATTGTTAATACTTGCTTCGCCAAATCAATCCCATTCACATCCGCGATATGAAGATCAAATAACATTACGTCAAAGGAATGACTACTCACCATTTCAAGCACTTCATCCGCTGAATTAGCTAGAGTAACCTTCATGTCTCCCTCTTGCTCTAATATCATTTTAGTCCCTTCCATAACAGATGGATGATCATCCACTAACAATATTTGAATCATGCCTATGACTACCCCTCTATCCAATTGTTATGCCGCATGATTAATCTGCAGGTATAGATATATTGACCGCTAATCCCTTTTTATCTGGCGATCGGAATACTATTGACCCATCCATACTTCGAACCCTTTCCTTCATCCCATAAATCCCCATACTTGTAAGTGAATCCTCACCAAATAAATTCATTCCGATTCCGTTATCTTTATAATCCAAATGAATATGATTGTCTTCACTAACTAAGGTGATGTGGACTTCTGTCGCAAAAGAGTGCTTTGCTGCATTAGCTAAAAGCTCTTGCACAATACGGTACAGACCTATAAGCACTTCATCATCTAACTTATGCGTGAATCCTTCAGACTCGAAATAAATCTGATAGTTGGTACGTAGCTGCGTAAATTCAAACAACGTCTCCAGCGAGGAGATAAGACCTTCATTGATTAATGCAGGAGGTCGGAGCTCGTTACAAATAATCCGCAGTTGATAAATAACATCAAGTAAACCTTCTGAGATCTGTTCTAGTTGTTCTCTAAGTTCCCCATTAATGGACCTTTCACCTAAGAGAAAATCCAGCTTACGATACCAGATAATCTGTTCTTGGAGCGCTGAGTCATGTAAATCCTGAGCAAGCCGTTTTCGCTCATTCTCTGATAAATTAAACATAAAGCGAAGAAGCCATGTAGGGGCCACTTGCTTAGAAGCCGCTAGCTCAAGATCCTTCGTTAAATCTTCGATAAGCAAAAAATGATCAAAGAGAACACTGACATAACGGGTAATCGTCTCCAGCCACACTCGAATAGAACTGATTTCTAGTAAAAGCGTCTTCTCGTTAATCGATAGCAAGTAGCTCTTTCCTCGGGACTCCCCGATCTTGAGTGAATACCCTTGCTCCGTCTCGATAATTTCACATAATTTATCATGGTTAGATTCAACTGCGATAAATTTTATATTTGTTATCTGCAGAGTTTCTCTGACTTCTCTAAGTAACCGCTGTTCCATATGACTAATCTTCATTACACCAAAAAGATCTTCGGAGAACTGATCGAGACTCGTTTGCAGGCGAAAATACCGTTCCTCACTCTCTCGAATAATCTGCTCTGTATGTTGTCTATCCTCATCTGCTTTTTTTCGATCACTAATATCCCTAAATATAGAGATACATGCGACTTTTCCTTTGTACAAAATGGAGCTAGCTGTTACCTCTACATCGATAATCGTCCCATCTGAACGTACGACCTTTTGTTCAATAGGAACTAAGATCTTATAGGGTTCTTTATAGATCTCACGCATGCGTTCTTTCGCCAGCGGCAGATACTCCGGATGTGCCCAATTGAAAATATTTTTACCGATCAATTGACTCTCATCGCTAACTCCAAATAATCCAAGACAAGAGAAATTCACATAAACAAACTTATAATCGCTATGCAGAACGACCGCTTCAGGCGACATCTTGATCAGCTGCTGATTGAATTCCTCGCTTTCCCTTAATTCTTGTTCCATTTGGACTCTCTTGGTAATGTCTCTTGCTACAATTACGATACTCATTACTTCTCCATCCTCACCTAGAACGGGAGTAGCAAGACATTCTAAATTTAAGATATAACCTTTTGTGTGAATAAAACGATTGTAAAACATCTTACTTGCTTTTGTCCGAAAAATATTTGTTATTTGTTCACGCAAGCTTTCTTGCTCATCTGGATCGATATACTCTAAGATGGTAGTGTCCTTGATTAAACCTACAGGAATACCGATTAGGGTCTCACAGGAGGGGGAGGCTACAATGAAATTTCCTTTCTGATCCAGAACCCCCATCATATCCTTCATGTTATTAATAATTAGTCTGTACTCTGCTTCTCGCTGTGCCAGCTTTTGTTCTACTTCTACTGTAGATGTTATATCTTTAGCGACAACAAAAGCACCCACAATACGACTATTCACATAAATTGGGATGTTTTTCATAGTCCAATGGCTCACTGATCCATCCTTACGGGAAGAGGCCACAACATAATGCTGAGCAGATCCCCGTACTGTTCTTCCGAAATAATCCGACATCCTCGTTATATTTTCTACTCCAAATAGATTCATGATGGACAAGTTCTCTCCGACCATACTTAAAGCTTCTCCAGTAATTTGCTGTGCCGCAGAATTGATTGCCAAAATATTACCTTGTAGATTCACCTCACATACGACGTCTGAGTTATAGTCAAATAAGGATTTATAGCGCTGTTCACTTTTGAGTAAAGCCTCCTTCATTAACTTTCTTTCAGTAATATCTGCCAAGATCCCATCAAGCCGAACTACCGCTTGGGATTCATCTAGACTGGGTATGATTCTGACCTGTAACCATCGAGGCTCACCACTTGCGTGGATAATTCGATATTCACTAAGTTGTGGAATCCCTTGACCAACTGATGATATGATCTCTTGAAACAAGGGATTTTCTTCCTTATGTGCAATACGAAGCCAAAAGTCATCCTCTTTCGCCTGCTCAACGGAATAACCGGTGATATTGAGAATGGCATCCGATATAAATAACACTTTCTTAGATACGTAATCGTAAGACCAAACCGCCACATCTAGATTAGAGAACATCTGTTGATACAAAGAAAATGTGCTTTCTAATTGAATTTGTGCCGTTTTTTGTTCAGTAATGTCCAGCATAATTCCATCTATTCGGCAGACCTTGTTCTTCTTATTTAGGATAGGAGTGCCGATATTTTGAACCCACTTCAGTCCTGCAGTAGGTAATTGCATCCGATACTCAAGATTACTGATATGACCAGCATTTAATCTTTCCATGTAGGCATCATATCGATCACGATCTACTACATTCACAAGTTCCCGTAAAAAACTAGGGCTGTGCGGTTTAGTCTTACTTGTGCAACCAGCCCATTCCTCTAAAATTCTCGACATCGTCAACAGATTTTCTTCCATATCCATAGACCATGTGATCACATTCTCGTCACCGAGTGAATGCATATTGAGATCACCTCCACATAAAAAGCCCCCCCTATTCGGGGCGGCTTTTTGTTCTAATTCGCTATTTTACAAGCGTCATTACATGAATAACTTTATCCTACTGAGCAATCTGCTCACGGATATTCTGCAATATTTTCTTCTCCAGCCGGGATACCTGCACTTGAGAGATCCCTAGACGACTGGCGACCTCCGAC
This sequence comes from Paenibacillus sp. FSL R5-0914, assembly GCF_038004525.1. Taxonomy (NCBI): domain Bacteria; kingdom Bacillati; phylum Bacillota; class Bacilli; order Caryophanales; family Paenibacillaceae; genus Paenibacillus; species Paenibacillus sp. FSL R5-0914. Next base: position 2,927,643 of record NZ_JBBORH010000001.1, on the reverse strand, counting down.
TGCGTTTGATCACGATAGTAGCGAAGATAGACAATCAGACGTTCACGTTCACTGAGGCCTCCGATAGCTTCATTTAATGCCAGCTTATCGAACCAACGCTCCTGTGATTCGTCAGCGATTTGATCAATCAGCGTGATCGGATCTCCATCATTCTCAAACACCGTCTCATGGATAGAGGTCGGTGGTTTATTGGCTTCTTGAGCGAACACCACTTCTTCGGGTGTAACCCCTAGCGCTTCCGCAACTTCACCAATCGTAGGCAGACGATCAAGCGTTTTAGACATTTCGTCCTTCATCTTACGAACTTTATTAGCCATTTCCTTAAGGGAACGACTGACCTTCAAGGTGCCATCGTCACGAAGGAAACGCTGAATCTCACCGATAATCATCGGCACCGCATAAGTGGAGAACTTGACCTCATAGCTGAGGTCAAATTTATCAACGGACTTCAGGAGTCCAATGCAACCGATCTGGAACAAATCGTCAGGCTCATACCCGCGGTTCATAAACCGCTGTACTACCGACCAGACCAGTCGGATATTACAGCTTACAAGCGTGTCGCGGGCAAGACTATCTCCGGCCTGACTGAGCGCGATAAGACGTTTGACCTCCGCATCGTCCAAATAGGTCGGCGGAGCTTTTTTTGACTCTGCATCCATGGCTCCAACCCCTAATTGTATAAAGCTTTTTTCGAGACGATGGTTTTCTTCATTGAGATAGAAGTACCGTGTCCCGGTTCACTAGTGACTTCAAATTCATCCATGAAATTCTCCATAATAGTAAAGCCCATGCCCGACCGCTCCAGCTCTGGCTTAGAGGTATACAGCGGCTGTTGCGCCAGCTCCAAATCCTCAATGCCCCGTCCTTGATCCTCAATGGTTAGATGTACCGTTTCGTTGTCCAGCGATGCCGAAATGGTCACAATACCTTCCGGATCACTATCATACCCATGAATAATACAGTTGGTGACCGCTTCCGACACGACTGTCTTCAGATCATTCAGCTCGTCCATCGTAGGATCAAGCCGGGAAACGAACGCCGCTACGACTACACGTGCGAACGATTCGTTCTCCGAGCGTGCAGCGAACTGCACGTTCATGAAGTTACCAGCCTTACTATTTGTCATAACGCAACCTCCAAATCCGAGAGTGCAGTACTCTCGTCGTCATATAGGGGCATGATTTTGAACAGGCCTGACATTTCCAGCAGCCGCTTCACAGGTGCCGTTGCGTCACACACAACCATTTTTCCACCTTTACTGTGGATCAGTTTATACCTTCCCAGAATCACGCCTAGGCCTGAACTGTCCATAAACTGCAGATGCTTAAGACTAAGAACCAAATGCGATACCTGACCACGCATAATCGCTTCATCCATATCCATTCTTACAAAATCGGCTGCGTGATGATCCAACTCCCCTGATAAACGGACAATCAACACACCCCTGTGATGCTCCATCTCCACATGAGAATTCATGCTTGCCACTCTCCTCTTCGTTGCTTTGAAAACTGACCTTGAAAGACAGTACCTATTCCCTTCAAGGACAAGGTTTTCTACGCGGCAAATCAGGAATCCTGCCTCACGACAAAACTAGAAGAAAACCCCTATGAATCTACAGAGTACATGGGGGTAATCTACAAAAAAACTGTTTTTAATCTACGCCGAACATCGAGCCTGTTGTGCGCTTAAAGAGCTTCCACCAGCCTGCTTTCGGCACAGCTTCCCCTGCTTTTAATTCATACTCCTTAATCACTTGGGTTCCTTGGTAGACCACTAGCTTGCCCACAGATTGACCTTCAGCTACTGGAGCCTTCACGCTTTCCGGCAATACTAGTTCGTGGCGAATGCCTTCTTGAGTCACACCTTTTTTCAAAAGAACACTGTACGTCTCTTTGGCTGTTATCGGCAACTCAGATTTTACGCCCTTTTCAATCTTTAGGGTGCCGATGGCATCCCCTTCATTGTGGATCGTGTGTACTTTATATTGCGAGAACAGGTAATCGAACATGCCTGACACTTCACTATTGCGTGTCTTTGTGTTCGGCTCGCCTAGCACAACAGCGACAGCACGTAGGCCATCTCTTGCTGCTGTAGCGGACAGACAGAATTTTGCCTCAGCAGTATAACCAGTCTTCAAACCATCAGCACCAGTGTAGAAACGCACTAGCTTGTTCGTGTTCACCAACCAGAACGGTTTGGTTGAATCCTTACGTAAGTAATCCTGATAGGAACCGGTATATTTGATAATTTGATCATGCTTCAAAAGCTCACGACTGATGACCGCAATATCGTAAGCTGAGGAATAGTGATTGGCGGCTGGAAGACCGTTGCAGTTGGCAAAATGGGTATCTTTTAGACCCAGTTCCTCTGCACGTTTATTCATCAGATCGACAAAAGCACTCTCTGAACCAGCTATTTTCTCCGCCATCGCCACAGAAGCATCATTACCAGAAGCCATAGCGATACCTTTAAGCATATCGTCTACCGACATTTCTTCACCAGGCTCCAGAAAAATCTGCGATCCGCCCATAGAAGCCGCATATTCACTTGTTCGCACCTTATCAGTCAGCTGCAGCCTTCCTTCATCCAGCGCTTCCACCGTTAGTAACATCGTCATAATCTTCGTAATACTTGCGGGAGGCAGCTTATCATGGCTGTTCTTCTCATAAATAACAGTTCCGGTACCAGCGTCCATCAAAATAGCAGAACGTGCTCCCGGTGCGAGGTCTACAGCGGCAGCATTACTGCCAGAGTCCTTGGTTTTTTCTTCTGCATAAGCGCCTGACATAGGTCCTAGAACCGATACAGCGATACAGAGCACAAGCACAGCAAAACGCATTTTTCTCACAATGGTTCCCCTCCTGAACGTTAACCTTCATATCACAGGTACTGTGTTCCAGTTTCGTCAGAAAGGGTGAAAATTATTCCATTTTTAAGGAAATAACCACAATTATTTATCTCAAGAAGTAAGGATGTCATCAATTAAAAAAAGCCCAGCAGCAGTTGCAGAGCATTTTTATTATAGGGGAGATTAAATAATATTTCAAATTTAAAGTATTTCCATTTTTTTAGCTCTCATTTTAGGACTTTTAAAGGTAAATCGTAGACTTTCACGAATGTTAACTAAGAACCTATACTGTCTTACAGAGGAGTGAATATACGAATGAACCCACTAGAAACTTATATTGAGACAGAAGCAAAACAGAACGATTTCTCAGGCGTAGTACTAGCAAAACAATATGATAAAGAAATCGCCAACAGCTGTCACGGTTATGCCAATAAGTCGGATAAGCGCGAAAACAATATTCATACTCGGTTCGGGATCGCTTCCGGGTGTAAAATATTCACAGCAATTGCCGTCTGTCAACTGGTAGAAAGGGGATTGATTTCTTTCGAAAGCAGATTATCAGACTATCTGAAGAAGGTAGAGTTCCCTCTCTTTAGTTCTGAAATCACCATACATCAGTTGCTTACGCATAGCTCTGGGATTCCAGATTATTTTGATGAAACAATCATGGATGACTTCGAAGAACTGTGGAAGACACAACCTATGTACACTTTACGGCAACTGGAAGATTTTGTACCGATGTTTAGAAACCTCCCCATGATGTGGACCCCTGGTGAACGTTTCCACTACAACAATGCCGGATATATCGTGCTAGGTCTTCTGGTGGAGGAATTGAGTGGAATGTCCTTTTCCGATTATGTGGAGCTTCACATCTTTAAGCCTTGCGGAATGGAGCAATCCGGTTACTTTACGTTAGATGCCTTACCAGCCAACTGTGCACTAGGATACATAGAAGAAGAGAACGGTAGCTGGAGAAGCAACATCTATTCAATCCCGGTAAAAGGAGGCGCTGACGGTGGAGCTTTCGTAACCGCTCCCGACATGCAGTTATTCTGGAACGGGCTAATGAACCATACCCTTTTGAGTCCAGTACTCACTTCATTGTTGCTTACTCCCCACATACATGTGGATGGTGAAGGCTATTATGGTTATGGTGTATGGATCACCCTCCGAGAAGAAAAAGTGTTCAAGTTTCACATTATGGGATACGATCCCGGTATTTCCTTCCGATCGGCTATCTATCCGGCTAGTGGAGAGACTGTGGTCGTATTATGTAATACAAGCAGCGGGGCTTCTCAGATTTTCAATCTTATCGATAAGCATTTGTAGCTGCTCCATCAAAAACGCAAAACAGCGAGCCTCCTAATACGGGAGGCTCGCTATTGTACTGTCTATTTCAGGTCTTTGTCATGACAATAATTATATTTCCTTGGCTAGTACCGTGTTACTCCATCCTTCGTAACAAGCGCGAATACCAGTGGTAATGGTGGAACCGATTCAGAAGTAATACGGTAAGCTTCCAGCACCTTGCCCTCAGCTTCCTCTACTTTCTTATCACTGGCATCATTGATATGCAATACTGCAAGTGTATCCCCAATCTCTACAGCATCTCCAACTTTTTTAGAGAGTTGAATACCTACAGCCAAATCTATTACAGATTCCTTAGTTTCACGTCCTGCACCAAGCAGCATAGCAGCAATGCCGATTTCTTCTGCTTGAATCCCCTCAATGAAACCCTTAGTCTTCGCTTTCACTTCAATGAATCGTTTAGCAGCAGGGAGTTTCTCCGGATCATCGATTTGTGAAACATCTCCGCCTTGCGCACTCACGATCTGTTTGAATTTCTCCAGCGCTGTGCCATCTTCAATATGTGTCATCAGAATCGAACGAGCCTCCGCTTCATCCTTGGCTTTACCGCCAAGAACAAGCATCTGACTGCCCAGAATAAGGCAGACTTCCTGCAAATCTTTAGGACCGTGACCCTTCAAGGTCTCGATTCCTTCCTTAATTTCCAGCGCATTTCCGATCCCGTAACCCAGTGGCTGATCCATATCACTGATGATCGCAACGGTATTACGACCCAAATGGGTGCCGATATCCACCATAGCCTGGGCAAGCGCAATTGAATCATCAAGCGTCTTCATAAAAGCACCGCTGCCGGTTTTGACATCCAGTACAATGGCGTCTGCACCCGCTGCAATCTTCTTGCTCATCACTGAGCTTGCAATAAGAGGGATGGATTCAACAGTTGCTGTTACATCCCGAAGGGCATACAGCTTTTTGTCAGCGGGTGTAATGTTGCCCGACTGGCCGATCACGGCAGCTCCGATCTCCCCTACTTGATCAAAGAAACGCTCGCGATCCATCTCTATAGAAAAGCCAGTGATCGACTCCAGCTTATCAAGTGTACCTCCTGTATGCCCAAGTCCGCGGCCGGACATCTTCGCTACCGGTACTCCAGCAGAGGCTACCAACGGTGCAAGCACCACGGTGGTTTTATCTCCCACTCCACCTGTGGAGTGCTTATCAACCTTAATGCCTGCGATTGGGCTCAGATCCACTTGATCACCAGACATCGCCATTTCCATCGTTAGATCGCCGGTCTCCCGTGCGTTCATACCTTGAAAATAAACCGCCATGGCCCAAGCGGAAAGTTGATAATCAGGAACTTCACCTTTACTATAGCCTTGAATTAGAAAGGATATTTCCTCACGGCTCAGCTCTCCACCGTCTCTTTTTTTCTGAATAATGTCGACAGCTCTCATTTTACACCTGCATTTCACGGACATTTGCGCGAGCAAATCCGATATATTTTGGTTTAGTTACATTAACTACCTGTTCATGCGTCAATGGCTTAAATTTAATCACTTGTGTCATAAATATGACCTCCCAGTAATTCAAAATGCAGTGCCCGAAATTACATTTTCGGAATAAAGCCTAAGACCAGTTTCAAGAAACGTTCACGCACACGTTCTGCAGTTTCCATCACCTCTTCATGATTGAGAGGTTGATCCAGGATTCCCGCGGCCATGTTAGTAATACAGGAGATGCCCAATACCTCGATACCTGCATGACGAGCAACAATGGTCTCCGATACAGTAGACATGCCCACAGCATCGGCACCTAGCGTACGAAGCATTACGATTTCAGCAGGCGTTTCGTAGCAAGGTCCCAATAGACCTGCATATACGCCTTCTTTGAACTCGAAATTCTGCTGAGCTGCCGTTTCCTTGGCTACCTGGATCAGGCGGCGACTGTAGGCGGTCGACATATCTGGGAAGCGCACACCAAGTGCAGGATCATTAGGTCCTATTAAAGGATTCCGCCCAGTCATATTAAGATGATCCGTAAGAAGCATAAGATCACCCGGCGTGAAATCTGTGTTCACTCCACCAGCTGCATTCGTTACTAGTAAACTCGCTATACCAAGCTCTTTCATAACCCGTACAGGGAATGCCGTTACCTCTGGTCCATAACCCTCATACATATGAAAGCGGCCCTTCATCATCACGACTCGGCGGCCTTCGATCATACCAATTAATAGCTCGCCCTCATGTCCTTCTACAGTAGACACAGGAAAGTGAGGAATCTCATCATATGGAATGCTTACTCCATCAGTAATAAGGTCTGCAAGCACACCGAGGCCTGAACCAAGGATCAATCCAATTTCCGGAGCCACCGGACATTTGTCTTTTATATAAATAGCTGCTTCTTGAATTTCTTTTTGAGTTAATGCGCTCATGGATGATCCTCCTTCATTGATGTTGTGGAGCAACCCACAACCCTTTTATTGCAGTTTCGCTAAAAAGCTTGTCCCATACTGCGGCGCCTTCGCACCAAAGTTATCAGCAATGGTTGCAGCTACATCAGAGAAGGTTTCACGAATGCCCAAACTTTCTGGATGTTTAAACCGCGGGCTATAGATTAAGAGCGGTACATATTCACGGGTATGGTCAGTTCCACTATGGATCGGATCGTTACCATGGTCTGCAGAAATAATCAATAGATCATCTTCACCGAGCGTAGATAGAATTTCAGGCAGGGCCTGATCGAACACTTCCAGTGCACGGCCGTATCCTTCTGGGTCACGACGATGTCCATACAAAGAATCAAAATCCACCAAATTCGTAAACAGGAAACCGTCAAACGGTTGACGAAGCTGCTCAATAGTAACTTCGATTCCATGTTCATTGCTCTTCGTTGGATAAGAAGCCGTAACTCCTTCTCCTGTAAAGATATCGTTGATCTTACCAACTGCGATAACATCCTTACCGATATCAGTCAGCGCGTTCATTACCGTTGGTTCTGGCGGCTTCACAGCATAGTCATGCCGGTTTGGCGTCCGAACGAATTTCCCTGGTTCGCCAACATATGGACGAGCAATCACGCGACCAACCGAGAATTCTGGAGCCATCGTCAGCTCACGGGCTATTTTACAAGCGCTGTACAGCTCTTCGAGTGGAATGATATCTTCATGTGCAGCAAGCTGGAATACGCTGTCCGCAGAGGTATAGACAATCCAAGCACCGGTTTTCATTTGTTCTTCGCCGTATTCAACAAGAATCTCCGTACCGGAAGCCGGTTTATTCCCGATTACCTTACGACCAGTTGCCGCTTCGAACTTCTCAATCAATTCTGCTGGAAAACCGTCAGGATACGTATTGAAAGGAACCTCAATCTTCAGCCCCATTAGCTCCCAGTGTCCGGTCATCGTATCCTTGCCTACAGATACTTCCTGCATTTTGCCGTAGTACCCTGTTGGTGAAGCTACAGGCTCTAGCGGTGGCAGCGAAGCAATATTAGCTAACCCGAGCTTCTGGAGATTAGGAAGCTTCAAACCAGGAACACGATCCAATATATGACCAAGCGTGTGCGACCCAGCATCACCGAAATTCGCAGCATCTGGCGCTTCACCGATACCAACACTATCTAGAACAATAAAACCAATTCGTTTAAATGAGGACATAGTTGTCTTCACTCCTTTTTTAATATAGATATTCTTTCGTACCAACAAGAAGAAACGGCTGTACCGTCTTCCAGAAGACATACGCTTCCGAAGTCAGCGATACAATGTACCGCTTATCAGGTATCCGTTTCTGCTAAAAGATAACCTGCGGATCATTCCCCAGTCTATCCTTTCAGTATGATTCCATCATAACCATCTTACTCACAAAAAGCATCTTTAAAGCAGAATTATCGAGCTCTAGGATGGTGGCTCTCATATACTTCCTTCATATTCTTACGGGCTATACCGTTATAAATCTGAGTCGTCGAAATATCGGCATGACCCAGCATTTGTTGTACGGAACGCAAATCTGCTCCGCCTTCCAGTAAATGGGCTGCGAAGGAATGCCTAAGTGTATGCGGGGTAATATCCTGCTCAATGTTTGCTTCCCGTGCATATTTTTTTATGATTTTCCAAAAGCCTTGCCGGGTTAATCTTCCCCCTAGACTATTCAGGAACATGGCTGTTTCCTCCTGGTGATCACGAAGCAGCTTGTCCCGCATAAGTGAAGTGTAAGCCGCTACACTCTCAGCTGCAAGGGTTCCAATGGGAACTACCCGCTCCTTGCCAGAAGTTCCTGTACAACGCGCAAATTTCATATCCGTGTGCACATCATCCACGTTAAGTGAGATTAATTCAGAGACCTTAATGCCTGTTGCATAGAGTAATTCCAGCATAGCCTTATCGCGCATCCCTTGTGGCGTACTTACATCCGGCGCAGCCAATAACTGCTCTATTTCCGAAATGGTAAGCACCATAGGAGGTTTCTTATCAGGCTTCATGGTCTCCATGTCCAGTGTTGGATCCTGCTCAATCAAACGTTCCTTCAGTAAATAATGAAAAAAAGCACGGAGGGACACTGCGCTCCTGTTCAACGTTGCTGTTGCTCGACCAGCTCCGCGTAATGAGCCAAGATATAATATCACATGCGATCTTCGGATCTCATCAGGCTGACTAGCCCCCCGCTCTTCAGCGAACTCCAGAAACTGCGATACATCCCTACCGTAAGATTCCAGTGTATTCGGGGACAAGCCTTTATCTCCGGACAAATAATGTAAAAACGGCTGCAAGTGTGACTTCATTATTTCACGCTCCTGTCCTGGCGCAGCTACTCATAGTGACTTCCTGCAGCACATTCAGCATGAGGGTTCTGCAGATGTGTACATTTAGTATACGCTGCATGAATCCACCTTGTTTTCTTCGACATTCTTCTCGCTTGTTCCTGCTTCCTGCGAAGCTTTCATTCTCCATACCAGTAATAGAAGCGCAAACGCTGTCTTGTATCCAGACCATCATCACCACGATCGGCATGATCAAAAGCCCGAACAGCGGAGCCTTCAGGAATTCCATAATTCTCTATCGGACTGATCCATTCACCAAGCCAGCTCATAGCACTGTAGAGCAAATAGCTTAGAGCCACAAACATGATCATAAAATACAGCTTTCGAACTGTTTTGGGCACAGAAACGATCATATGGACGCCTCCCTCTAACATACAGTTAAGATCTGCTCGTCCTTCACCTTATGCACCAAAACGGACTGATATGTATATCTCCAATAGACCAATCATTTAAAAAGCTCTCTCCGGCAAAAAAACCGGGGAGAGCTTATGAAGTGAATTTCATTATAAGATGACTTAGGACGGATTTCCGTTTGAATTATTCTTATCGCTACACCGATAGCATATCCCATGAAAATCAAGTCTATGATCAAGCACTGTGAAATTAAATTCTTTCTCCAGTCGCTCTTCTAGCGGACCTAACCAATCCTCGCGAATCTCATCCATACTACCGCATTGCACACAAATTAAATGATGATGATGGTGCTTCGCAGTATCTGTTCGCAGATCATAACGGGCGACACCGTCACCGAAGTTAATCTTTTCTACGACGTGAAGCTCGCTAAGAAGTTCCAGGGTACGATATACAGTCGCAAGACCGATCTCGGGAGCTTTCTCTTTCACGAGCATAAAAACATCTTCTGCGCTAAGATGATCTTCCTCATTCTCCAGCAGCACTCTTAAGGTCGCTTCCCGTTGGGGTGTAAGCTTGTATCCTTGGGATTGTAACTGTTGCTTAATTTTGTCTATCCGAGCTTCCATTGTCTCCCTCCCCCTTGGAAAATAACCTCACCGGTCTTCAAACCACTTCTTCCATTATAGGGGGTGTCGCTTTGAGAAGTCAAACGCTTTTACTGCAAGCCCAAGGTAGTCACTGCTTGTACAAGTGAAGGCGTAACCCAGCGCATCATGATCGGCGTAACATAGGTCTCAAAACTAGAAATGCCCAGAATCAACAGTGCCATTACAAGTGACAATATGGTGTACATAGTAAAAGGTCGAGTCACTGGCGTCCGACGTTGTCCTAGCACTCGGCTACGAATCATCTGTAAGGAAAAGGCGATCGCCGCTGCACTACTTACTAACAACACAGGAATCAGTGCCAGATTGTGCGGAGCCACGGAGACTAATGCGAACAGCATTCCATGCCATGAATATTGACTTACTAGACAACCGACCGTAAAGCCGATCAATACCCCTTTAAGAAAATCAAGAATCAAGATTCCCGGCAGCCCGATGACTGATAATCCAAGGATCCAGATCAGCCCAATCCATTTCAGATTTAAGGCCGCTATACTCCAGTACGAATCAGGTGCTGCGGGTAGACCCTGCTGATCAACCGTTACAAAGAAATTTCCTAGATAATCCCCCAGCTCCTGTTGCTGATCCATCGTAAGCGCACTAACGATAAGAGCTCCAAATACAACACCTACCAGAAATAATACGCCGACAAAAATATACAGAGGCGTCTGTTCCTTCATCATCAGCCTTAAATTACGCATCGAGACGTTCCCCTTTCCGGTTACATGTTACACCATATGAGAAAACGTCCCGCGATATGACTTGTCCTTAGGACAATAACTCTACTTTCCAGGTTGTACGACTTTACCGTATGTTCCCCCACCGCCTGCTGATAATTCCAATATGCCTGAGCGGGCCCGAACGATCATAGCCGCCAAATCCACTCCTACTACGCTAGCAATTTCCGCTTCACCACAACCATGTAAAATGTTCATCTCCGTGCCAAAAGCTTGCAGTAACGCGTTCATCTTAGCCTTCCCGAGGCCTGGAATAAATTCAAGTGGAACCTGATAGTGATAAGGCGGACGGTTTGCGGGTACTAGAGGCGTCTTGCGGTCTGCGATATCTAGGATCCGGTCGAATACACCTCTCACCAATTTAAGACTGCCACAATACTGGCAGCGTTCCGATGTGACATAAGCTTCGTCAATAATACTGCCACAACCTCCGCAGTAGGTTCGGTGGTATTTACCCAGCCGGGGGTTAAGTCCGAAATTGGCAGTTACCTTCCGCCCTTCCTTACGTTCTAGTGCGAGTCGTAGTTCAGCAAAAGAAGGTCGTGCCAACGCCATTACATTATACTCGCGACCTAGTTTGCCCAGTGAATGCGCATCAGAGTTCGTTAGGAATGTGAAGTCATCCAGCTCAGAAAGATAACCCGCCATTTCCGAATCTGCACTCAGCCCTAGCTCAACTGCTGCTATGCGATCCAGATCAAAGATGTCTGCCATACGCTCCGCTGCACAGCCGTACAAGCCCTTGTGAGGCGTGAATATATGTGCAGGGATAAGAATGCCTCCCCGCCCATAAATCTCATCCTGAAGCTCCCTAGCCGGAGCATACAGGCGCTGGGAACTTAGATTCACATTCCGCATATAGCGGCTCATCCACGCACTAAAATCGGTCATGCGCTCCACGTCCGGCATGTAGGCGAGCACATGGCACTCTTTTCGCCCAGGCTCGCGGATTTCAATCTCTGTTCCCAGAATGATCGTAGTCCCTCGGTAAGCAATCCCTCCACCTTCAGCTAACGTCATCTCTCCAGATTCCAAGGAACGCTGAATATCACGTAGAACGCCTGGTGAATGACTATCAATAATACCGATCATTTCTAGTCCCTTGCGCTCTGCAGCCTCTTTGGCAATGCCCGCAAAGGTAAGCTCGCGGCTACCGCTGATTTTGACCGCTTGTCCTTCCGACGTTCGTCCAATATGAACATGCAGATCGCAATAGAAACTCTTCAATTCAGTTGTTAATTCCATTGGCCTGTCAGCGTGTATAGATGCCAAGCATACACTGCCATCATCGTCTTCGCGTCCGCGATGCGCCCGTCAGCCATATATTGATACGCTTCCTCCAGGGTAAGCTCCGAAACTTCTAGAAATTCGTCCTCGTCCAGGGACATATCCCCTGGCTTTGCATTAGTAGTCACATACAAATGAATAATCTCATCTGCGAAGCCGGGAGAAGTATAGAAGGATTTAAGCAATTTCAGATCTCCACTGTGAAATCCAGTCTCTTCTTGAAGTTCACGACCAGCCGCAACTAATGGATCTTCACCTTTATCCAGCTTCCCAGCCGGAATTTCTACTTCAGTGCGTTGCATGGGCTGACGGTATTGCTCTACAACAAGCATTTTGTTGTTGTTTAAAGCAAGCACCGCTACGGCGCCGGGATGCTTCACAACTTCACGTGTCGCAGTATTTCCATCGGGCAGTCTCACTGTGTCCACCTGTAAAGATATAATCTTCCCATCAAAAACAGGCTGCGTAGACAATGTCACTTCATCAAGCTCGGGTTTGCTGTGCAAATGTTGTTCTCCCATAAAGTTTCTGGTCTCCTTTTTCTCTATTGTGCATACGGTGTATTATAGCAAACTTAAAGGGAAAGAAGGAATTTCAGATGAACGAAATCTTCAGCCGTACAAGCTCATCCGCAGTTACAATGGTAGGTAAACCGGAGGAAATCAAGGCCATTTTAGCTAGGTGGATAGAGCGGTATGGGCCCGATATGCCTCTCTCATACATTCTCTCCCTAAAGGATCAATCCAAGATCATTCCAACCAAAGCAGGTTAAATTCACTCTCTCCTTTAGGATTTAATCATACATGTGCATCCGAATATAGAGGTGTCCCAAAAGGCGATAAATTTGCTTATAGCGTCATCTGGGTCCTTTAGCCTCAAATAACTTTTTTGGATGCCCCTAAATCTGGCTGCATTAAACTCCCCATAAAAAAATACAGAGCAGCAATCCACCGTTACGGTAGGATCGCTGCTCTGTTATTTTATAAGAAGGTTAGCCCCTCACACTCTCTTTAACAATATTTACTACAAGCTCAGCCACTTTAACGATATCTTCGGCTTTAATCCGTTCCTTAGTGGTATGGATATGCTCGTATCCTACTGCGAGATTAATGGTCGGAACATCTAAGCCATTGAATACGTTAGCGTCACTTCCTCCACCAGAGTGGAACAGACGCGGCGTAAGACCCATAGAAGTGATAGCCCGCTGTGCAAGCTGTACCACTGGATCATTTTCATTAAAGCTGAACGCTGGATAAATAATTTCACTGCGGAATTCGCATTCTGCTCCGTATTCGCGGACCGTGGTCTCCAGTGCTTCACGCATCGAAGCGATTTGATCGCCAACTTTTTCCTGCACGATACTACGTGCTTCTGCGTCCAATTGAACGTGATCGCACACCACATTCGTAGGTCCGCCGCCAGCGAATTTACCGATATTCGCAGTCGTTTCGTTGTCGATCCGACCAAGTTTCATGGCAGCAATCGCTTTGCTGGCTACTTGAATCGCACTGATGCCGTCTTCTGGATTAACACCTGCATGAGCTGATTTTCCGAAGATTTGCATCGTAATCTTAGCTTGTGTAGGTGCCGCAACTGCAATCGCACCGACTTCACCATTGGAATCGAGTGCGAAACCGAAGTCTGCATCCAAATTGCTCGGATCCATCGAACGTGCACCTAGCAATCCAGATTCTTCACCCGCAGTAATTACGAACTGAATCTGACCATGTGGCAATTTTTGCTCTTGAATCACTCTGATCGCTTCGAACAATGCAGCTAGCCCAGCTTTGTCATCTGCTCCAAGGATCGTAGTGCCGTCACTTGTAATCCATCCATCCGCGCCGAGGGTAGGCTTGATATTTTGTCCAGGAACAACTGTATCCATGTGGCAAGTGAACAGTAACTTTGGCGCAGATCCACCGTTCTCAGCCGGCCAGGTAATGAACAGATTACCCGCTCCATGTCCAGTTCTTTCCTGGGAATCATCTTCGGTAACCTCTAAGCCAAGAGCGTTAAATTTGCTCTTGAGCACATCGGCAATCTGCCGTTCATTTCTTGTTTCACTATCAACTTGGACAAGCTCCATAAATTCTTGAATCAATCTGTCTTGTGAAATCACTGGACTTCCCTCTCTTTCGTGAATACGTTACAATGGTTGTACAGAAAGACCATCTTTATGCTATTAACTTAAACTAAATCTAAAGGAGTTACTCATGCAACGTAATAAGTGGTTCAAAATCTTCATCTACGTCATGTTGTTCGCCATGATTGCCTCTACGCTCTTTATGGTTATCGAGCCTTTCCTTGCAGGATAATATCTTCACAAGGAACATTGATAATAGCGGCTAGGGACCCCCTTGCCGCTATTTGGCTTGCCTGTTAGTTCGTTAATCAACCTTAAGCCATAGTGCCAAAGAACTCATCCTTCTCTTCATAAGGAAAGTGTCTTAGGAAATATGGAACCAATTCTTTGGCAACATCTTGAAGTTCAAAATGACGACCTGCACACTCCTCTAGGGAAGTTACTCCAAATTCAGTGATACCGCATGGAATAATCCCTTGAAAGCCGTATCCAGATATTCCTTCAGAAATGTTAAAAGCAAAACCATGGCTAGTAACAAACCCTCTTCGGAATTTGCTTTTATTAAACTTAACACCAATGGCACAGATCTTCTCGTCGCCAACCCATACCCCTGTATACTCCGGCTTCCGTTCTCCTACAATTCCGTAGGATGCCAAATAATCAATAATCACTGCTTCCAGACTGCGCAAGTACCCGCGTAAATCCACCTTACCTTCTTCACCGAGCATAAGGATCGGATAACCTACAAGCTGACCCGGTCCGTGATATGTAATATCTCCTCCCCGGTCGATTTCAAACAGCGCAATTCCTTTTTCTTTGAGCTGCTCTTCATCTAGAAGAAGATGTTCGGGATGATTCTGTGAACCAATAGTATAGGTAGGTGGATGCTGCAAAAGAATCAATCGTTCCGGTTGCTCACCAGCATCAATGGCGTGCACACTTTCCTTTTGCAGATCCCAAGCCTCCCCATACTCCATAATAGGGTCATATGAAATCTGCAGCTTACGAATATCCGAATTATTCATACCGTCAGGTCCCCTTTTTCAGTCTCATGCCTGCACAGTTTGGCTCGTTATTATTTTTTAGTAAAGTTTCGTATCTGGGGTATATCCTTCAATGTTATCCTTGACGCGTTGCAAGAAACGACCGCAAATCACTCCGTCCAGAATCCGATGATCCAGCGACAGACAAATATTAGCCATTGATCTTACACCTATCATATCGTTAATGACCACAGGTCTTTTTACAATCGATTCAAACGTTAAAATCGCTGCCTGTGGATAGTTAATGATTGGATAAGAAAGAATGGAGCCAAATGAGCCGGTATTATTTACAGTGAATGTCCCTCCCTGCAAATCTTCCAGACTCAGTTTGCCTTCGCGGGTTTTTTGTGCCAATTCATCAATCTCACGTGCCAGCCCGGCAACGTTTTTCTGATCAGCCTTCTTAATTACAGGAGTGATAACCGAATCTTCAGTACCTACCGCTAACGAGATATTGATATCACGTTTGACAATAATTTTGTCTACAGCCCAGACAGAGTTCATAATCGGGTAATCCTTAATCGCACTCACAACAGCCTTCATCATGAAAGCCAGATAGGTTAGATTGATACCTTCTTTACGCTTGAACTCATCCTTATGTTTATTGCGCAGTGCGACCAGATTAGTCACATCTACCTCAATCATTGTCCAAGCATGCGGAATCTCCGAGACACTTTGGCGCATTCTTGTAGCGATGGTATTCCGGATTGGTGTTACATCAATCAGGTATTCCGAACTGCTGCCTCGTCCACCCTCGACTTCAATTGTTGGAATACGAGGAGATTCGCTCAAATGTAGACCCGAATGGCGAAGAGGCTCTTCCGCCTTCTTCTCTTGGGCTTGAACGAACTGTGGAGCAGGCGGTTGTGACACCATTGGGGTTGGTTGACTAGCAGAAATCGAAGCTGGAGATGTAGCTCCGCCACTTTCGATGAAGGCCAGCACATCCTTACGGGTAATTCGGCCACCCATACCAGTACCCATAACTAAAGTCAGGTCGATGTTATGCTCAGCCGCCAAAGTCTGTACCGCAGGAGAGTAGCGTGCACGCATCGTATCGTTAGCAGTTGAAGTCGCATTTTGTTCTGCAACATTATTAGCTGCAACTGTATTAGTGTTAGTCACGTTTACAGCAGCAGGTGCAGTCACAGGCACGGCAATACGACAAATGACTTCACCGACATTGACAACCTGACCTTCTTCCGCCAATAGTTCACCCATAACTCCATCTATCGTTGAAGGCAATTCAGCATTTACCTTATCTGTAATAAGCTCACATATTGGTTCGTATTGCTCTACCGGATCGCCCGGTTTCTTCAGCCATTTGCCGATCGTCGCCGATACTAGCGATTCCGCCAGCTGCGGCATGATCACGTCAGTCAACTTTTGGTTGTCAGACATCTTTTCACTCCTCAAATGTTTTACGAAGTAAAACTCACTTCGTAAGCATAATCTTTAAGTTTTACGAAGCTTCGCGTCCACTCAACTATTTTAATATTGCGCCAGTCGAAGCATTTCCGCCTTCACTTTTTCTTTGCTAAGCATGAAGAACTTCTCCATTGGCGGGCTGATTGGCATCGCTGGAACATCGGGACCACAAAGACGGAAGATCGGCGCGTCTAGTTCAAATAGACAATGCTCAGCGATAATCGCCGCCACTTCGCCACCAATACCGCCCGTTTTATTGTCCTCGTGCACAATAAGAACCTTCCCTGTCTCACGAGCAGCAGCTATGATCGCCTCACGATCAAGAGGCTGCAAGGTCCGCAGATCCAGAATATGCGCTGTAATGCCTTCTTCGCGCTCCAATTCTTCTGCTGCTTGCATCGCAAAATGCAATGGCAAACTATAACCAATAACCGTAATATCTGTTCCCTTACGCAGCAGATTAGCTTCGCCAATTGGAACGGTGTAATCACCTTCTGGCACTTCTTCCTTGATCAGCTTATAGCACTTTTTGTTCTCGAAGAATAAAACCGGATCAGGATCACGTACGGCTGCCTTCAAAAGTCCTTTTGCATCGTAAGCAGAGTAAGGTGCGACAATCTTCAATCCTGGTGTACCGAAGAAAATCGATTCCGGACACTGAGAATGGTACAGACCGCCGAATACACCGCCGCCGATAGGCGCACGTATGACAACCGGGCAATTCCAATCGTTATTTGAACGATAGCGGATTTTGGCCGCTTCGCTAATGATTTGATTCGTTGCTGGAAGCATGAAGTCAGAGTACTGCATTTCAGCAATCGGCTTCATACCATACATAGCTGCACCAATCGCCACACCAGCTATAGCTGATTCCGCTAACGGTGTATCTAGTACACGTTCTTCTCCGAACTGTTCTTGCAGGCCTTTTGTTGTGGTAAATACGCCACCTTTGAGCCCCACGTCCTCACCAAGCACGAACACGGATTCATCGCGTTCCATTTCTTCCTTCATCGCGAGCCGAATGGCATCGATATATTCCATTATAGCCATGATTTATGCTCCTCCTTTCAGGTCGGAATCACTGTAAACATGCAGCAGTGTATCTTCCGGTTTCGGGAACGGAGCGTTGTCAGCATATTCGATTGCTGCTTTAAGCTCAAGATTGCATTCGGCAATAAGATCTTGTTCTTGCTCGTCACTCCAAAGTCCCAGATCGATCAGGTAATTACGGAATCCTGCTACGCCGTCCTTCTTCCAATTCTCATCAACCTCTTCTTTGGTCCGATAAGCCAAATCATTGTCCGAGGTGGAGTGTGGAGATAAACGGTACATCATGGCTTCGATTAACGTAGGACCTTCACCCGCAAGTGCTCTTTCCCGAGCTTCCTTAACGACACGATATACTTCCAGTGGATCATTGCCGTCTACACGCACACCTGGAAACCCATAACCCAGAGCACGATCGCTGACCTTACCGCCAAGCTGTTTGTGAGCAGGAATAGAGATCGCGTACTGATTATTCTGACACATGATAATAACCGGCAGCTTATTCACTCCGGCAAAGTTACAAGCTTCATGAAAATCGCCTTGGTTGCTAGAGCCTTCCCCGAAGGTTACAAATGAGACGAATTTTTTCTTTTGCATTTTGGCTGCCAAAGCAAAACCAACCGCATGAGGGACCTGCGTGGTTACAGGACTTGAGCCTGTCACAATACGCAGACGCTTACTACCAAAGTGACCTGGCATTTGCCGCCCACCACTGTTTGGATCTTCTGCCTTTGCGAACACAGACAGCATCAATTCACGAGTAGTCATACCCACGGAGAGTACGAAAGCATAATCACGGTAATAAGGTAAAAAATAATCATTCTGCCGGTCCAGCGCAAATGCTGCTGCTACCTGACCCGCCTCCTGGCCAATGCCGGAGACATGAAAGTTAATCTTGCCAGCGCGCTGAAGCAGCAGACTGCGCTCGTCGTATTTACGTGCGAGCAGCATATATCTGTACATATCGATGACCTGGCCGTCACTTAGTCCAAGCTGCTTATGTCTGTTAATCGTTTCTACAGTATCTTGGGATTCCATAAAGAGATACCTCCTTATTCATAAAGCCTGAGTCTTACAGGATTTAAGACCAATTGTATCCTGATCTTAAAACCTGGTACTAAGACTTGGTTTGAGTTTATTATAATCCCTTTTTACCCAAAAAGAAAAGCTAAATCCCGATAGATCTTCCATCTACAGCTAACATTGCTTCTCCAACGATCTCCGAAAGTGTAGGGTGAGCATGAATAGCCTCGCCAACCTCCCAAGGTGTTGCATCCAGCAGTTGAGCCAATGCAGCTTCCCCGATTAGATCGGTAACATGCGGACCTATCATCTGCACACCGAGAATATCTCCACTGCTTCGGTCCGCCACAACTTTAACAAACCCGTCCTTCTGACCGTACACAATCGCCTTGCCAATGGCCGAGAAGGGGAATTTACCAGTTACTACATCATGTCCCAATGCTTTAGCTTCCTTCTCAGTGTGACCCACACTCGCAACTTCAGGACGTGTGTAGACACAACGCGGTACAAGATGTGTATGATAAGGGTGAAGTTTCTCACCAGCGAGATGGTTGACCGCCATAATGCCTTCATGGCTGGCTGCATGAGCTAGTTGTAGTCCACCAATACAGTCACCAATCGCATAAATATGTGGCTCAGCCGTCTGCATACTAGCATTTACAGCAATAATTCCTTTATCAAAGCGAATATCAGTATTTTCCAGACCAATATTCTCTACATTCGCTACTCTACCTACGGATACAAGTAGCTTTTCTGCGGATAGACTTTGAGTTTGCTCTCCCTTACGGGCATCAATCGAAATTCCATCGTCCGTTACCTTGCAGGTTGCAGCATCCACTGTAGCTTCAGTCAGTATTTTAACCCCACGTTTTTTAAGTAAACGTTGCAGCTCTTTAGCTACCTCTTCATCCTCTTGTGGCAGTAACTGACCAGCAGCTTCAACTACCGTTACCTGCACTCCGAAATCAACCAGCATAGAGGCCCATTCCACCCCAATTACTCCGCCTCCAACAATAATGATGGAAGAGGGTAACTCGTCGAGGGTGAGCGCTTCATCACTGCTAAGAATAACTTTCCCGTCTGGTTCCAGACCAGGTAATACACGCGGACGAGATCCTGTAGCAATAATAAGATGGTTAGAGACCACTGTTTCCATTTCACCGTCTTCTAGTTCCACAGCAACAGCACCACTACGCGGGGAAAAAATAGAGGGACCCGTTACGCGCCCCTTGCCTTTAATAACTTGTATTTTATTTTTGCGCATCAAATATTGTACGCCCTGATGAAGTTGTTCAACTACCGCTTCCTTGCGCTTTTGTACTTTTGGGAATACAAGCTGTACACCGCTTGTCTCAATGCCATAGCTCTCGCTCTCATTGATTTCAGCATATACCTCTGCGCTTCTGAGCAGCGATTTGCTAGGAATGCAGCCACGGTGCAGGCAGGTTCCTCCCAGTTTGTCCATTTCGATGACGACGACGGACTTTCCAAGCTGTGCAGCGCGAATGGCTGCCACATATCCCCCGGTTCCTCCGCCAAGTATGGCCACGTCACATGAAATTGTCATGATATGTATCCTCCAGTCATTACACGTAAGTTCATTTTACATTGTATATTGTACTCTCTTTTTAGAGTATTACAAAACTTATAAACGTCATATCCAAATGGACTTTTTCTTACTAAAGCGTTATCATATGGTTGAATCTAATGGGCTAAGAGGGGTAGGAGACACTTATGAAACTATTAATTTCACGCTTCATTGCCATCCTTATTCTTGTGTTTCCTGGTTTAATCGCAATGAAGGGCTTCTTAATGATGAAGGACGATATTTTTGATTATATCTCTATGCATGGCGATGACTCCGTTGTTCCAGATTTCGCTTGGCTGCATTTCGGCGGAGGGTTTCTTCTCTTTGCAGCAGGTATGACTTTCCTTGGCGGCTGGATTCTAACAAGAGACCGCAAACGTAATTATGTTGGCCCTCGGTTCAAGGAGAAACAAAAAGCGAAACAAGCTGCCGCGCAAGAAACGATCTCATAAGCAGCTTAATCATCCCCTCATTGTACAACCGAAATCTATTGCACATTCTGCAATTAAACCATCCAACAGCTCACTTCATATGTATAATGAATATCCACACATTACATAAAGGCGAGAGTTTTCATGGACGCGACCTGCGCTTCCTTGAAAACTCCCGCCTTTTTATGCACAGCTTAAAGCCTAGCCTTATCAAGCACTTCCCTACGACCGCCTTGCACCAACTCGCTGTACAAGCCACCTTGCTTCAACAACTCCTCATGGGAGCCCTGCTGCAGCAATCTGCCCCCTTGAAGAACAAGAATTCGATCAGCTGCACGGATAGTGCCCAGTCTATGGGCAATAACGAAGCTGGTCCGTCCCTTCATTAGCGCCTGAAGTCCTTCCTGAATCTTGATTTCGGTCACCGTATCGATACTGCTAGTGGCTTCATCAAGAACAAGCATCGAAGGATTGGCAAGAATGGCTCTTGCAATGGATAGCAATTGCTTCTGTCCTTGGCTTATACCGCTACCATCTGCAGAGAGCATTCGATCATAACCTTCCGGCATACGGATAATAAAAGAATGAGCGTTAGCCAGCTTGGCCGCCGCCTCGACCTCTTCATCGGAAGCATCCAGTCTACCGTAACGAATATTATCGCGGATGCTGCCCTTGAATAAAAAGGAGTCCTGCAATACAAACGCCATATGGCTCCTCAGGCTTTCACGCCGAATCGAAGTGACATCTAAGCCATCCAGCGTAATCTTACCCTGATTAGGATCATAGAAACGAGATAACAGCCCGATAAGTGTTGTTTTGCCGGCACCGGTAGGTCCTACTAAGGCAATCATCTCGCCAGGCTTCGCTTCAAAGCTAATATCATGCAGTGTGTTAGAACTTCCGTCATATGAAAAAGATACCTTTTCGAACTTCACTGCACCTTCAACTTTAACCAGCGAAGTGGCTGCACCTTCATCTTTAGCTTCCGTCTCTTCGTCCAGCACTTCAAACACTCTTTCCGCTCCTGCAACCGCTGACAGTAGTGTATTCCACTGATTCGCTAAGTCATTAAGAGGGCGAGTAAATTGACGCGTATATTCTACAAACACAATAATCACACCGACCGTAATCGCTCCGCGAATCGCTAACAAACCACCGACTCCAGCCACAATAGCGAAGCTCAAATTATTAAGTCCATTCATCAGCTTAGGAATGAAGCCAGAAATCGACTGTGCCCAGTATCCAGAGAGCATAATTCGCTCATTGCGTTCATGAAAACCAGCGATGACCCGTTCCTCTTGTGAAAAAGCCTTGATAATCCGTTGACCGGATAACGTCTCTTCTATATAACCGTTTAACTCACCCACATTGCGCTGACGTTCCTTAAAAAGCGGACCCGTACGCCGAGTAATCCAGCGCATGCCTAATAACATCAACGGCACAACCAGGAACGTGAGCAGCGTCAATAGAGGACTGAGCCAGAGCATTACCCCCACCGTTCCGAGCAATGTCAAAACACTGGAAAAGATCTGAATAGCTGAGCTATTCAGCGTAGAGCTGACGTTCTCAATATCGTTGGTGAGGCGACTCATAATTTCGCCCTGCTGTCTCCGATTAAAAAATGAGATGGGCAACCGATGAAGATGGGAAAACAACTCCGTGCGCATCCGAAATACGGTCTCCTGGGCAATTTCAATCATCCATATATTTTGCAGCCAAGAAGTTAATGAATAGAAGATATAAACACTAGCTAGACTGATCAGAAAAATCGTCCACGATCGTCCGCCAGTGCCTTCCAGATAATCATCCACAGCTTTACCAATCATATAAGGCCCGAGCAGTGCTAAAGCCGAGCTGAAGACTACCATTAACAGAACGAGAAAAAGCTTAGCTTTACGCTCGGCAAGGTAGCTCCAAATCCGCATGAGCGTGCCGCCCCAATCCTTCGCCTTTGCTTTTGGCTTCCCTCCAGCAGCTGAGCCAAGGCTTCTTCCTGCTCCAAGCTCAATGACGGGTTTTGGGTGACGAAAGGGTTCAAGAATTGCTTTGAACATGCTGCTTCGCCTCCTCTACCTGTGATTCATAAATCTTGCGGTACAGCGCAGAGCTTGTCATAAGCTCGTCATGTGTTCCCTTACCGATTAAGCGTCCTTCGTCCAACAGCAGAATCAAATCTGCAGATGCTGTAGAACTAATCTTCTGAGTAATCAGGAAGGTTGTACATGAAATCTCTTTCAGTGCCTCCAGCAAAAGTCCTTCTGTCACAGCATCAAGCGCACTCGTACTGTCATCGAGGATCAAAATAGCAGGTTTCCTCACAAGCGCCCGAGCAATGGTCAACCGTTGCTTTTGCCCACCAGACAGATTTACCCCTCGCTGACCAAGCATTGTGTCATAACCTTTGGGCAGACCCATCACTGTTGCGTGAATTTGTGCGGCAGCCGCTGCGTGTTCGATTTGTTCCTGTGTGGCATATTCATTGCCCCAAGCGATATTATCGCGAATCGATCCGCTGAAGAGCTGCAGTTCTTGAGGAACGTAACCGATCGATCGCCGCAATCTTGAAATATCGATATCGGTGCTCTTTTGCCCATCAATGCGAATGATACCGTCTGTCTCTTCATATAAACGTGGGATTAGACCGACAAGAGAAGACTTTCCTGATCCGGTGGCTCCCATAATCGCTACCCGCTCACCAGCAGCAACTTCAAAAGTAATATCCTCTAGCACCGAAATATCACTCTCAGGATACTTGAAGCTGATGCCTTCAAATTGGACGTGACCCTGTATCGGTTCGCCCTTTGCGGTTCCGCCTTCCTTAACTCCAGCGCCTGCTGACATCACTTCTGTAATACGCTGTGAGGAGGCACGTGCTCGGGAAATTGTAACGACAAGTCCAGATATAGCTGACAACGCTCCTATGGTTCGTAAAGAGTAGTTAATAACTGCAACAGTTTCTCCTAAAGTAGCATCCCCATTTGCAATCTCAATCCGTCCAAACCATAGGATCGACATAATCGCTGCATTCACAATAAGCATAACAAATGGCATCGTTGTCTCCGTCAAACGTAGCGCAGATACCGTGGATTTCATCAAATTCCCGCTAAAGACCGTAAAACGTCCAATCTCATGCCCCATGCGCACGAACACACGGATTAAGCGAATTCCCGTTAAATTCTCCTGGATTACACCATTCACACCGTCAAGCCGATTTTGTACGTTGCGAAATAACAAAGAAGCTTTTCTCATGATGAAGTAAAGGAAGAGAAGCAACAAAGGTAGAGCTACAGTGAGAAATAATCCCAGCTTCACATGAACAACCAATGCCATAATCACACTGCCCACCACAACCAGTGGCACCCGTGTCATAAAGCGGAGGCTCATAAATATAGTGTCCTGCAGCTGCGATACATCGCCGGTCAGACGCGTGATCAGCGACGAGGTAGCAAACCGATTGAATATTTCATATGTAAAGGATTGTACCTTTTCATATAACTTGTCCCTAAGATCAAACGCAAAGCTCTGACTCGCATGGGCAGCAAAAAAAGAACTTAATACCCCAGCTATAAACGCGACTACTGCGCTGCCGATCAATACACCGCCCCAGAGCCATACTACAGAGGAATTCTGTTCTTTAATGCCCTGGTCAATAATTTTGGAAATGAGTAAAGGCTGTGACAATTCCACCGCTAGTTCAATAAGCATCATCACTAGGGCAGCTATTGCAGCGACTTTATATTTTTTGAGAAAAGAGAAAATCAAACCCATTCGCATACCCTCTTTTTCTATTCGTACAGTGCATCCCTTAAACGAGTCGACATTGTGGAGGCCTGCCCAGTTTTCATTATTGCCCGCCGCAGCGCTTTATTGCTTCGATTCAATTCCACCAAATCTGCCATCATCTCTTCCAGCAAAGCCTCAGCCTCGATAGAAAGATTTTCATTCTGCTGAATCAGAGCTAACCGTTCCTTGTATTCGTCTATTTTTTCAGTCACACATATTACTTCCTTTCCAATCACATGATTCCTTTTATCATACCACATTCAATTCTATCGCAATGTTTTCACTGGATACAGCTGACACGAATATGATACTCTAATAAGGTCGCATTTTTAAGATTAGATAATTGGCTTATACGAAAGGATAGATGGAAGTGGCACAATTGTTTTTCAAATACGGAGCAATGAACAGCGGTAAATCTATTGAGATACTCAAGGTTGCGCATAATTATGAAGAGCAAGGGAAATCGGTGCTCATTTTCACTCCATCCATAGACGATCGGGACGAAGTTGGTTTTATCTCCTCCCGTATTGGGCTGCGGAAACAGGCCATACCCGTCGACGAGAATACCGATATTTATAATATCGTCAGCAGTAACCAGCCCATACCCCACTGTGTACTAATTGATGAATGTCAATTTCTAAGCAAGGACTGCATTCTACAGCTAGTACGGATTGTAGATGAACTAGGCATTCCCGTTATGGCATTTGGACTTAAAAATGATTTCCAGAACCAGCTATTTGAAGGCAGCAAATACATGCTGATTTACGCTGATAAAATCGAGGAAATGAAGACCATTTGCTGGTTCTGCGAGCGCAAAGCAACGATGGCTCTAAGAGTAGAAAATGGTAAGCCTGTATACAGCGGCAAGCAAATCCAAATTGGCGGCAATGAAGCCTACTATCCAGTATGCCGTAAATGTCACAAGAATCCTCCACTATAAAATATACCCACAAAGTGAGGCTTTGCTTCGATGCTTACTCAGGTACATTTCGGGGGGCCCCAAATATATACCTTTAGCTAAAAAAGCATTCCGAAGCCGCAATGGCCTCAGGAATGCTTTTTTAAAATAAAACTCGATTAAACCAGATATCTTTCTTTAAGAATATTCAAATGATGATGATCATGCCCAATCATTACGCACGCCACTGCTCTCGCGGAGATGGTTGCATTGTTAACCGTTCCCTTACGAGTCCATGCTTCTTCCGGCAAAGTGTCCAAAAGAGCTTGCGTTGACTCTCGGACAAGCTTGTAATGAGCCAGTAGTTTTTCTAGAGTGTTTGCTTCAAAATTTGCGGTAGGCACATAGTCCTTTTCATCAAAGCCCGCCAGCGGAGTCGTATCTCCTCTTGCAACGCGCAACAAACGATAAGACATAATTCTTCCAGTATCCGCTAGATGGCCAACCATTTGCTTAATACTCCATTTATCAGGAGCGTAACGATGCTCTCCTTGTTCTTCCGTAAGGTTCGAAATAAAGCTACAAATCTCATCCGTCTGCGCTCTAAAAACAGTACAAATGTCCCCTTCAACTGGCACTAAATCGACATACTTTGATAATTCCTCAAGATACTCACTGCTTTTTGGACGTCGATCCATGTCTAAACCCCTCTCATTTTGAATTTTTTTGAAAAAATAGGAGGAAAATTATACTGTAGTTGTTGTATTTTAGTCCATTTTATACGATACTTGCAATAATAGGGTTAGTTATACTAGAAGACATCGGGAGTGTCGGCATGATAGATTTTATTCTGTTTATATTATTTTCAGGACTAGAGACATATGCAATGTTCTTTCTGGCTTTCAAAATCTTTAAAATTGACATTTATCATAAAGAGATGGTGTTTGCTAGTTTTATCATGGGCTTTTTTTCTTATTCAATTAGAATCAACTATGAGTTATTTCAATTAGATATCCTCACACAATATGCGCTAATGCTTTGTTTTATGTGGCTGTTATTCCGGATTCATCCCTTCTATGCTTCTATATTAACCGGGATGGTCTATCAAACATACTTTGTGATTCAACCCAGTCTTATGTATCTATTAGACTCTGTAATCAACATGTCTCTAAATACTTCGAACCCGATTACAATAAACATGATTACAATGCAGATCTTATCAGCATTAACCGCGATTCTCATTGGTATGTATGTGGGTCATAAACGTATTGGATTTGACTTTGTACCTGATAAACCCGATGTAAAAATCAAACCAACGACTAGCGAAAAAATACTATTCGCTCTTAATCTTCCTACACTAATTGTCATTACTTCAATCAGCTACTTTCTTGAATCCTTTTTCTTTTTCTTGATCCCAATTTTCTATGGAATAATATTATGGGGATATCTTTATTTCTCCTACAAAAAGGATAGAAATAATTATGAATCATTTAACTCTTAAGATTGTTGAGGTCATTAAGAAAAGTAATCCCGAGCAAACACATTCCATTGAAATCATGCATTATGCCCTTAGCATTATTCTGAATACTTTATTAATCATTATAACCTCGTTATGCATTGGCGGGCTCACAGGACAGCTAAAGGAAACATTCTTAGCCTTATTTAGCTTCATACTCCTAAGAATGTCTTCTGGTGGTGTGCATCTAAAAACCGCAAGGGCCTGCAATATTGTATCTATCTTTATCTGTTCACTGATCCCTCATATCACTTATCTAATACATAACCATTTTATTTGGATTAATCTTTTTTCTTTGCTTGTAATGATTCTATGTGCTCCAAATCCTGATGCTAATGCTCAGATTCCTAAAGAATGGTATTTGGGTTTAAAGATCATTTCCATAATTCTGGTTTCTTTGAATTTTTGGATCCATTCGTCTGTCATTGGATTGGCATTTTTAGTTCAATCCTTTACAGTTATAATTCCATTACAAAGGAGGCCAATCAAATGAAGAAAAATTTAGCTCGTTATGCTTCTAACATACTAGCTACTTCTGCTGTTGTTTTTGCAACAATTCTAAAACCAGCACTCTACAGTCCTGAAGTTCCGAAAGAACTGCGCAAGTAATCAAACAAGGATGGGGAAAAGATGCGTGTCTTACAGAAAGACGGTTCCTCTAGTGATATTCTAGAGGAAGATATATTGTATTTCTCGAATTATAAGAATACAATATTCGTCCATACGAAAGAAGGCGAATTTATTCTCCCCACCACGCTTTCCGATCTTTCCGTAGCGTATGAGGGTAAGGGATTCGAACGCCTTGACCGCAGCAACGTCGTTAATATCAACAACATAGAAGGCTATGATCCCGGACGCAAGATTGTATGCTTTAATCAAGGTAAGCAGTTCACTACCGTTTCGGAATCCAATGAACCTCGCCTAAAGAAGTACTTATCTACTCATAAGAAAGACTCTGATTAAAACAATCCCGACATGTACTATACATGTCGGGATTGTTTTTGTTTATTAAAATTCAAAGTAAACCAATCTATTATCACATAAAAATAGTCATTATGCCATAATTCCCCTAAGATGTAAAGGAAAATTCGTAGGGTGAATGACAGGAGACGGATTGTATTCCAAATGATACCATATATATAAATGTGTAATAAAAACAAATATATGATGGAGGAACCAAATGAATTACTATTTTCATCCCTCACCACGCCCCTCATCTCTTGAATCAATATCTGATGAAGAATTACTTAACATCTATAAATTAGCGCTTGAGGCACAAGCTTTACCAGATTTCATAGAGATTGTTAAAGAGATCTTAGACAGTAGAGATCTCATACAAACTGAAAAATCATAACATCCCCATACACAAATTAATTGGCAAATTATGACATAATTACATAACTTCCTATGGCTTCACTGCGAGTGTTCTCTAGATTGTCTTCATGTTAACATCATCAACATAAAGAAGGTAGAGCCTCCTGAAGGCCCTACCTTCTTTATGTTCAGTAAGGACTACTCCCTGAAATAGAGTAATCTTCTACTCAGTAATTTCCGTTTTAAATACATTTTCCAATTTTCCGCCAAGTCTTTTCTTCAAAGGAACTTTAATATCTCTACCCAGCTCTTTGAAAAATGTTTCTACATCGCATTTCACATTTTGTGCAGTCGCAATTACAGCGCCATCACCAACAATATTTTGATTCTCTTCAAGAGGAACATCAACTTCGATATCATACTTTTTGGATAATGTCTTGATGTATCGTGCGAAGATCTCCAGCAATTCCTCGTTATTAAAATTCTCTATAGCGACTTTTCCCTTGCTGGTAAACTTCATGTTAATTTTCATTATTAATATCCCCTTTTCTGTCAAACCATTTTTAGTTGTTAGTTTATGGATCAAGATGAATAGATGGCTGCAAGAAAGGGCAACATTATTCATTTTTGAGATCATTTATGAAACACACATTATTTATAAGCACCCTTTATCTGTTGTACTTTAAACTGCGTAAATTCTTTGAGCGCTTGTATGACCTGATCCTGTTCTTCTTCCTTCAGCTCATAAACGCACTCCCGTAACCACTCGCCAAATAGAAAGGCTTGACGCCCTTTCCGAGGGCTCTTTCTTAAGGAGTCGAGGCAACCCTCAAACTTATCGTTCAGGACGTCGGTAAGATTGTATTTCTCAATCTTCTCTATTACCATTCCTGCCCCATATTCCGTTTCATAAACTATGACTTCATTAGAATCAAAGGAAACGTAAGATGTTTCTTTACCTTCCTTTGCCCTGAATTCCTTAAGCTTGTTAAATGCCGTCTCATAAATGTAGTCCTGAGACTGTTTAAGCTGTGGCAGCTCATAACCATGCTTTAAGGTCTTGATATATTCAATATCTGGCATATAGTCTGCCAAATGATACATCCGATTCTTCAGATCTGTTCCAAGTGCTTCGATGATCTTGTCCAGATTGTCTTTTAGCGGAATGCTCTCTCCACGCTCGATCTTGCTAAGCTGTGAGTAACTTATGCCGCTCTTTTCTTCCAGTCCTCTTAAGGTTAACCCTCTCGTCTTTCTGATGTGCCGAATGAAATTACCCAGCTCATCGGGATAGTTCTCAAAATCATTCATGGGAGTCACCTCCCTACTATCATAACACAACATAACAATTTGTGTTGGCTTATAACAATTAATACTAGTAATTACTTGCCTCTGAAGGGTGATTCTTAGCACCAAAAACCCAATATAATACTAGATATCCAAAATATAGGAGAAGATTTGATACTCATCTGCCAGGCTCTGGATTGTAATCGTTGGTTGGGAATTACAGCGTATCGGACCGAGGAGATCTTATTAAGCTGATTTATGCCATTTCACTCAGCTATCGGACTCAGATGCAACTGTTCATTTAAATATACTACGGTTCGGTGCAAAAGTATGACAATAAGAGTTATGATGTCCGAAAACTTGGAAAAAGACCACCAAAAAGTTGAAATAGCTGCAATACAGTCCATAATGATCCCAAACCATCTACTGTATGCAAACCATTGTGTGCTTCCAGCTAATCCAATTTGTTAAAAAAACAGCCAGTCCCAACAACCTGGAACTGGCCATAATCGTTACTCCAAAACACTCAACAGATTGAGGATCATCTGTGCACTTTCGGCACGTGTGCCGTTTTGCTTCGGAGCAAATTGCCCTACAGCACGTCCCTGCATCAATCCAAGTCTGTACACCTCGCTGATAGCCTCTTGAGCCCATTGTGATGCAGTGCCAATATCATTAAATGCTGAAACGTTAAGACTAGCTACAGATACGCTGTTATTGGCGTATGCATATGCACGAGCCAGCATCGCTGCCATCTCTTGACGAGAGGTCTTGGCATCCGGTTCAAACAGTAAAGCGGTCTGACCGTTAACAATTCCAGCTTGTTTTGCTAACCCTACTGCTTCTGCATACCATTTATCAGCAGGTACATCAGTGAAACCAGCTACTGCTTGACCTTTTAAGCCAAGCGCACGGACTAACATCGCTGTAAACTCCGCACGTGTAACCGCACGGTTTGGATCAAAACGATCCACAGCTACCCCCTGTACAAGCTGTTTTGCCGCAAGCTGCTTCACAGCAAGGTAAGCCCAGTAATCCGGCTTCAGATCATTGAATGTTTTGTCATACTCTAATACAACATATTTACTAAAATGACTGACAGCAGCAGATAGATAACCATTCATCCATGTACTGCTCATATACTCCAACTTACCGGCATCATCCATAAAATAAATACCCAGTAAGCTTTGCTCTACAGTCGCACCGACCTTATATGAAATCGTGATCGGCTCTGCAAACTGTCTTAATGAGAAGGACTGGCCATTTTCTGTGAGGATGCTGAGCGACCATTCTTGCAGATCACTTTTCGCTCTCAATTGTGCTCCAGCTAGTGTACCTGCACGATCCAACAGATCCACGGCTGTATTACTAGCTAAAGTGTTCAACCGTAGTGAAATCGTACTCTTGGCAAGAGCCTCAGCTGAGATTAGCTTACTAAGTTCTGCCAGTACTGTAGCAGGAATCGTAACGGATAAATCCTGCATAACCACTCTAAGCGGTGCGCGTCCAAGCAGTTCAACCACATTGCCTGGCAAAAGCAATTCCGTAACCGATCCGTCAACAGAAACCACAACTTCACCTTGAGCATTCTTGTTCTCTGACAGTTGAGAGGCTGTTATAGTTACTACACCTGTTTGTGCAGATGCCGACGGAGTTGGTGTCGGTGTAGCAGTTGGCGTTGGTGTCACAGCAGGTCCCGGCACCCAGCCTCCTGGTGTTGGTGTTGGCTCTGGGCTTGGTGTTGGTTCCGGTGTTGGCTCTGGGCTTGGTGTCGGAGTCGTACCTGGCGTGCTCTCAGTCACTGTCAAAATATATTCAGTGCTGAACCCCTTATAAACAGCGCTGACTTTTGTTATACCAGCACTCAATGCGTGAAGCTCCCCATTCTCACTAATCATTGCAATGGAATGATCAGATGTATCATACCTTACGCCCTCGACCAATTCTTGCTTGCTTCCGTCACTATATACCGCCTGAACAACAACGGAGCCTTTATTTCCCTGTTCCAGCGAATCCGGCCCTTTTATCGTTATTTCTGTAAGAATAGGAGCCTCATCATTTGTTACGACGAGACTATACTCCGAGGCGAACTCCCTGTAGGTTACTGAGATCACAGTAGAGCCTTCCTGATGAGCCTGGACCAAGCCCTGTTCATTGATTGTAGCAATATGCTCATTCGAGCTGGAATAATGAAGTCCATCCAATATTGGGATTCGTTTACCGGATGCATAGACAGCTTCGGTGACTGTCTGGTCGACCTCTGCTGGTTTAAGTTGTCCTTTGCCCTGAAGCTTAATCGCTTGCAGCGCATCTACAGTTATCTTACTTTCCGCAAAAACATTCGGGTAACCTGCCACTGTGACTCTCACCTTAGCTGTCCCTGGTTTTAGAGCTGTAACCAAGCCATTTCCATCTACGGTAACTACTGATTCTGTCGTGTCAGGAACGATGGACCAAATTTTTGTCAGATGATTAGCCTCATCCGGCACTACCTTAGCTTGCAATTGCAGACTAGCACCAGGCTCAAGCTCAACAGCTATTTGATCCAGCTTAATGGATTTTGGAACAAAATTTTCGATCACTAAACGGTCAATTTCTACACCGTCTACCGTTCTTGCCGTAACCGTAATCTCGTTCTTCCCAATTTCAACAGCCGTATAGATTTGCTCATCTTCGTCATATATTTTTTCCTGCCAAAAACGTGGCGTCAGCGCATAGAACTTAGGACCGGAGGAACCGCCGATAACATATCGTGTGCCTTCGCCTTCTGCTACCTGCTTACCATCCTTCATTGGAAAAGTTCGCAAGTAAATATGATCATGACCGTTCATCACTAGATCCACATTATGCTTATCAAACACCGGCACCCACTTTGCTTGCACCTGTTCATTCGAATAGATGCTGCCATAGGGCCCTTGATGGAAAAAAATCACCTTCCACTTTTTATCTGTAGCAGATAGATCCTGATCCAGCCACTCTGCCTGTTCAGTGAACGGAGCACCTGAATGCTCTGTATTCATAACCACAAAATGTGTATCCTGAATGTCAAAAGAATAATTCGTACCTTTTACGCTCGCCGCACCGTTTTGCGGGTTATTGAATTGCGCCAGGTAATCCCCATCGCCATTGGTTCCCATCACTTCATGGTTCCCAATAATCGGAACAAGCGTGGTATTCATCAGCTGCTTTTGGGCTGCATCAAACCACCAGTTCCACTGCTCTTGTTCAAAGCCTTTATCCACCATATCTCCAGCGTGGACCAGCATTTCAGCATCCGGCATATAGGCAAAAGCAGCCTCTATCGTATTGCCCCAAAGACTAAACCCCGCTTTAGAATCTGCTTGAGAATCTCCGATAAACAAGAATTTTGTAGAAGCGCTCTCCCCCCCGCTTGTAACGAAGGTTCCTTGCTCACTTACATTTGACTCCCCATCCCCCACACGATATACATATTCGGTTCCAGGGATAAGCCCTACTGCCTCCGCTTTATGAACTCGCATCGTTCCATCATTGTTGGTGTTGTAAATTGAACTGTTGCCAGTAATTTTCATTACATTCGCGGCTTGAAAGCTTGTGAATTCTGCCTTTTTCACCAATTCTACTACAGTATTCACGGTTAGCGGTTCTGTCTGCCAAGTAAACTGGCGAGAAGTCGCTGCATCCTGGCCCATCGTAACATTAACATTGCGCGGGGCAGCAGTACCGTCATATGGAGCAACCTTGAACGTCATTACAGGACTATAGGTATTTCCTTTTACCGCCTGCAATTTAAAAGTTCCTTCTGCTGAAGTGACAAAGCCAGTAGTAAGTGTCCCACTTCCCTCTGAAGTTGCGCCTTGTACCTCCAATCCATCGAACAGCAGCTTCGCACCTTCAACAACACTTCCATTCAGATCTTTTACCGCAAAAGACGCATCAAAGCCCTTCGCAAGATCATAATGGTTCCAAGTGAGCATCAGCTGTGTCTTTACAACAGATTCAACAGCCGCTCCAATAAAAGAAATAGGAACCCCGGTACCTTCTGTCGAAGTTACAGATCCGGATGTATTTTCAATTACAAAAGGTTTGCTTGTATCCCCAGCGAGCTGCTCCTGTGTAAAGGGACCCACATAATCATTTCGAACCGTATATTGAATTTGTCCGATGAGATCCGTATCTCGTAGATTGGAGGAATTGATATTCGTTAGGTTAAGACGCACAGTGCCCAAAGCTGGATCAATGATTGACTCCATTTGCGTTTCTGATACCTTATCCCCTCGAATTACCTGCAAATCTTTAACTGCAGCCGGATTAAAAGCAAACGTAAGATTTCCTTCCTTCAGCTTGCCCGCCTTCTCTGCCGTTACATCCAAAGTGTAAGTGTTCCCGGCATAAACGATTTCTGGTGTTTTGTACACATAGAATGGAGAGCCCAAATTCACTGTGAAATACCATTCTTTTATCGTCTGGTTACCGCTCAAATCGCGAATGGCAACTTTTACTTTATGACGGCCTTCTGTAAGCGGAACCTTTGGTTTATAGGTGATTTGACCTTTTGGAGGATAAAAGCCATGCTCCACTAATTGATCGTCAACATACACACGTGTTTTGTCAGGATCGATTAAGGTCGTTCCCGGATGCACCACAGGATCATAACCATCATCCTCACCATTGACGGAAAGGGTCGGTGTAGCTGTTTTGACAATTTCGTTCACGCCAGGATAGGCATCTTTAAGCACAGGAGGTGTTCTATCCTCCTCTATCGGACCATAAATGGCACGAATATCATCAACGTAAATTGCACCTGCGCTCTTGTTAAGATTGCTTGTCTCCATATAGCGGACAGGCATATCCATCGTTAACGGGGTGGTTTTTCCCTTAGGAACGGATACTTCGACGTATTTCCACCCCGTCCAGTTCACTCCATTCACCTGATCTGTAAAATCCACAGGCACTGCCGCATTATTGCCATCACGAATTTGTCCCCGCAGCCAGTGCTTTTTGCCATCTCCGTAGATCCACATACTGATCTTCTCAGGATACCCCGGAATCTGAATCCGATTGGCGGTTGAGCTTGCGGCTAAATAAGCACCGGATGTGCCTGTTTTATTAACAAAATCATATTCCAGCTTCAAGGCTTTATCCCCGTTGCGGACAAAATCCTGATCCGTCACTTCCTGAATCGCTACACTGTTAGCTGCTGCACTGGAGGCTATATATTTATCAATGCCATTCTCAAAATCCTCCAGCATTACAGGCGGCAACCCCACATTTACTTCAAATGAGGTCTGGGCGTCCCCGTACTTAGCATAAATCTTCCCGTTCTTCCCGTTTTCACTCGTCGCTTGAAACAAACCCTTCTCGTCCACACTTCCGATCTCGCCCTCAACCCGCCATTCAAAACTATGGTTGTCAGCTTGAATTACCTGTCCATTACGTAGCGCCTTCACAGTTAATTGCGCAGCAGCACCTGAAGAATAAGTTTTGATCTCATCAGGAAACCTAAGGTCTGTGAGCTTATCCACGACTTCGATTTCCCCACTGCCTTTGACTGTCCCAGCCTCTACAATTACCGTTCCTGTGCCGGCAGTGGTTCCTGCGGTGAAGACTCCGTTCGCATCGACAGTACCAAGGTCAGCGTCCACCTGCCAATTCAGCGTACCCGAATAAGGTGCCGGATGGCCGTTCTCGTCCACTCCTGCTGCTTTGAACATAAAGCTGGAGCCTTGCAAAATACGTTCCGCATTCGGCTGCACAACCAGCTTAGAAGCTGTAGATTGCTCTGGGGCTGTGTTGACGACCAGCAAACCGTTGCCGGTTTTACGTTCATAGCCATCAGAGCCCTGATTCATCATTTTGACACCAGATGCACCCGGCATTCTGGCCACAAAAGTAGAAGAGCCGCCACCATCCAGATTCATGGCGTTCACTACGCCCATATCCTTCAGAATGTTGCCAAGCTCATCGGTATCTACGCCCTCACTAAAACCTGGCGATCTTCCATCCACTTCGAATAAAACGAGACTTCCGTCCGCTTTTGTCCCAATGGCTGTACGCGGATGAATTCCTAAAGGTCCAACACCTTGTTGAACTACTCCGTCTTTTACCAGCGGCCCTTCGCCGCCAATGGCTACCTTCACATCATTCCATTCTCCGCTAAGCGCAAAGGTCGCAGTAACGTTATCGCCAACCGATAACCCCTGCAGAACAGCACGAGACGTTCCGTTAGCAGACAAAACTACTTTTCCTTTGGTAAGCGGCGTATTGCCTTGATTGTTGCGAATCTCAGATACCTTCAGCTTCAAGGTCTGACCGCTCTTCACTTCTCCCTCGACAATATCTAGAACAACCTCGTCACCCTCATTGGTCGACTTTGTAGTTGTATTATAATCTTCCGTATAAAGAACCAGCTCATTCGTATTTCGATAACGGTTGATGCTGGTTAGATTAGTTGTTTTTCCATTAATCGTTACGTTCTTGGTCAGCTTCGGCACCCCATAAATCGAGCTGCCATCTTCTTTTAAACCGAAAGTAAAAGCTGAAATCGAACTGTTCAGGATTACACCATCATCCATAAATAATCCATTTGGAACACCCGTGGCAAAACCGGAGATTTCATAAAAATCACCGTTAATCCCTGCGATCACCCGGTTTCCAGGCGAATCCGCATAAGCGGCCATTTCTGTAACACCCTTCATACCGTATACCTTTCCATCCTTCGTACCTGCCCGCAGTTCTAAATGGCCTTGCCCTGGGTTGAACTCCACTGCATGTATCTTTTGTAAACCACGTTCATTCTGAAGATCCATCCAGGTGTACATCGCCCCAGGTGCAAGCTCTGTTTGCCGTATATCAATAACGGTTCCGTAGTTTGTTGCTGGTAGATCAGAAATGGAAGCGTGAACAAATACTCCCGGCTGCAACAACGAAATCAACAAAACAAAAATAACTGCCACATTAATTTGCCTTAGATACCTTCTCACTGTGTTGACATCCTCCCCACTTGGCTGTCCTTATTACGATCTGAAATGGACAACATCATAGGGTTCATATTAACTAGGAAGCGTAAAGGTTAGATAAAATCTACCAAGGCATACTGTTAACTTCTTCTAATCCCCTCCTCAAATTCATGTTTCAACCTGTTGATGAATCTTCTGACCGTTTTCGATCCTTGTTTAGAAGCTGAAACAATGGACCCCGGAGTATTATGATCTGGTGATCGTAGCTCGATCGTCTTCATGATCTTCTGAGAACCCTCAAATGTTTTTAGAAAGGAATAATCCATCCCAATCGTGATCGCGAGTCCTGACGCCACTGCATTATCAATGGCACGGGTGTTATTGCTTGTAAAAAGAATATTCATCGGCCCAACTTTCAGTAAATAACGCTCCACAAAGTCCTGTATGTAATGATCATCGTATAAAACCAACGTCTGGCCTACTAACTGTTCGGGCGTAATTATTGTATTTAAAGCTAGTGGTGATTGAGGATGTACGCCTACAACAATCTTACCTTCCATTAATTCCTCGAATACGACCCCTTTATGTTTCTCTGATAAGCCCTCTGGCGAGACCATCAGTCCGATATCCATTTCATCCTGAAGCACATTATCCAGAATTTCTTTAGGCCCCTTTTCAAAAATCTCTATTTTCACATTTGGAAAATCCGCTTTAAAACCGGATATAACCTTCACGATTAGATGCATGGGTCCCGGAATCGTAGCAATCTTCAAATGACCACTAAGCGCATCGCTGTAGATCTGTGCTTCAGCTTTTAATTCATTTACTTTCATCAAGACTTCATTTGCTTTGCCGATAATGGCTTGTCCCTCTGCTGTGGGAACTGCTCGTTGGCCTCGCGAACGAATGAACAAAGTAACTCCAAGCTCCGCTTCCAGCAGTGTTATGGACTGGCTTATGGCAGACAGGGTGATATGACGATTCTGAGCAGCTTTGGTTAGTGAACCAATCTTTGCGACTTCTACGATATTCTCGCATTGCTCTAAATTCATTTGAATCACTCCCTAAGTTAATATTTACTTAACACCTATTAAATTTACTTAAATTTTAATTAATTTAGACAAGTGCTACAATGTAAATAAGTTAGTAAATAACCTTTTCACCTTATAAACCTATATTTCTAGTATAACTATATTTCTCGAGGAGGAGTCCCAAATGACAGACAAAAGAGTAGCCGTAATTACAGGTGGAGCCAGTGGAATCGGGAAACAAACCGCAATTAAATTTGCAAGAAAAGGTGATCAAGTGGTCGTTGCCGATTTCAATCAACAATTAGGTGAAGAAACGGTCGCACAGATTATCAAGGATGGTGGCGAAGCTATTTTCGTCAAAACGGATGTTTCAAAATACGAAGAGGTAGAAGCACTGGTTGAGAAAACCGTTGCCACATATGGAAG
The DNA here is from genome assembly GCF_038004525.1 of Paenibacillus sp. FSL R5-0914. Taxonomy (NCBI): domain Bacteria; kingdom Bacillati; phylum Bacillota; class Bacilli; order Caryophanales; family Paenibacillaceae; genus Paenibacillus; species Paenibacillus sp. FSL R5-0914. Next base: position 2,889,790 of record NZ_JBBORH010000001.1, on the reverse strand, counting down.
AATTGACGTTATGTTCAACAATGCCGGGATCGGCCGCGTCACTCCTGTACTAGACCAAGACCTTAAAGATTATCATAGTGTTATTAATGTCAATCAGCATGGTGTTGCCCACGGTATTATCGCAGCAGGTAAAAAAATGCGTGAGCTCAGCATCAAAGGGGTCATCATCAATACAGCTTCTGTATTTGGATTCCTAGCTTCCCCAGGTACATTCGCATATCACGCTTCTAAAGGTGCGGTCATTATGATGACTAAATCCGCAGCACTTGAAATGTCCGTTCATGGAATCCGCGTGCTTGCCGTTGCTCCAGGCGCTGTAGATACGCCAATTATCCAAGGATATAAAGATCAAGGAATGGTCGACCAGATGAAGAGCAAAGTAATGGGTAACAAATTAACATTGCCTGAACAAGTTGCAGACACTGTATACTTGCTCTCCTTACCAGAAGCTAGTGCAATTAACGGTAGTGTTGTAATGGCTGATGAAGGTTATGCTTCATTTAAATAAAAAATTATAAATCAAAAAATCCAAGGCTTCCCGAGCGGGTAGTCTTGGATTTTTTTTGTATTACTCCCATGATCTCTGTTCATTGATTTCCAGCTTACGTTTAAATGCCTGCTCTAGATCAATATCCAGTTTATTGGCCAGATCAAAAATATTCCACACCACGTCGTACATCTCAAATCCCAAGTTTTCTTTCTTCTCTGCACCGGGGTCGAAGGATACGGATAGCACCTCTTTGGACAATTCCCCTACTTCAGTCATTAAGTACAGCATTCTCTGCTCAATGGAGCTCGTGTCAAAACCTTTGGTTTCACTGAACTTCTTCACATACTGTTGAAACTCAGATGTATTCATTTCGTTACGCCTCGCTTTTAGGGTATAAAGTTATGTAGTAATTAGGACATCTTTACATGAAGTATAACAAATCTAACCTCTGAATCCTCTTTTATCAATCTCCACTATACTTATTAACTGTTATGGGATAATAATAAATTTCTATATCCTTATTTATAAAACCTCTTCGTTGAGCAGCCAACAAGGTCTCGTACATATTCATTCTGCCTACAGGATTATCCGTATGTTGATAAATTTTATTTGCTCTTAAACCATGCTCACAAAAGTATTTCACAAAATCATACCCATTCTTCAGCTCATTTCCCTCAGTGTCTTCACCTAGATCATGGTCAAGCGAAAGAATATTCACTTCATTATTTTCAAAAAGTTTTACAGCGTCTTCAAATGTTTTAGCCAAAGTGAATCCTTCTGGGCAGTCTCGCAAATCATCAAGATAAACATTTATCAGATCGAACCTCTTTTCTTCGCAAAAAGTTCATTTGATGGACTATGCTTTGAAACTTAATTTGAACTAATACAAATTTCAGTTAGGATGACAAACTGACTTTGTAATGAATCCTGAAAACTAATATACTTAACAATATATTTGCTACGAATGAGGTGGAAATCAAGTGGAAGTTGATGATCCAAAACAAATTATATTACAGGTTGGCTCAACACTCAAAAAACTTCGAAAAGAAAAACAACTGAGCCTTGAAGAATTATCAGAACTGACGGGTGTGAGCAAACTTACCCTTGGAAATATTGAACGCGGAGAAACAAATCCAACGGTTGGAATGTTATGGAAAATCTCAAAAGGCATATCTTTACCGTTTATGGCTTTGTTCTCATCAGAAAATCCTGTAAATCTTTACCGAGCCGGTGAAGGACTACGATTTGCTAGTGATCAAAAGAATTGGGTCGTTGAACCAATATTTAAAAATGCAAGCCATGATATCGAAATGTACCGTGCATATTTACAACCTAACAGCTCTTACCATCCGGAAGTTCATCATATGAATACAACCGAAATTGCGACGGTAATGACAGGCACCATTACCATTCATGTTAATGAAGAAATCTACACATTGAATCAATATGATTCGATTAGTTTTCGTGCAGATGGTTCACATTCATATTCAAATCATACGAACAGCGAAGTTGTTCTACATATCACCTTAAAATATGGAATTTAATATTCGGAAAATTCCGGTTTGTTTTATTATCAAATTACACAAAGAATCTTCATTCAACGAGGATTCTTTGTGTAATTTTTTTGCTCATTTTAAAAATAACCAATTAAAGATTAATGAATATAAAGAAGTTGAATTCACATTAATATATTATAATATACCAGTTGTTATAATATATTAATTATAATATACTTATTTTATTCGCGCGAATGGTTGAGATTTTAAAGATCAGAAGAAAAGATAAAAAGATAGTACCAGTATTGATTTATTTTTAAGATAATTATGTAGGAGGAGACATCATGAGTTCGCAAAACCAATTTATTAATAGTAAAGATGAAACATCAAGTCATAAAAACCACATGCAATCTGCAAGATGGATAATTATACTGGGGATTATTGTTATTGCGGCAAATCTACGTGCTCCCCTAACCTCGGTTGGACCTTTAGTAAGTCTCATCCGGGACAACACTCATATTTCCAATACTTTAGCAGGCTTGATCTCCACAGTCCCTCTGCTTGCTTTTGCCTTGTTATCACCTTTTGTGCCTAAATTAGGTCGAAAGTTTGGAGCGGAACTCATCATTCTGATTTCCCTCATTTTTTTAACCATTGGCATTGCTTTACGTTCCCTAACTGGAGCGGTTAATTTGTATATCGGAACGGCTATCATTGGATTTGCAATCGCAGTGTGTAATGTATTATTGCCGAGTCTTATTAAACGGGAGTTTCCTAAACAAGTTGGTACGATGACAGGTGTTTATGCCATTTCCATGAATCTATGTGGCGCGATTGCTTCTGGTATTAGTATTCCTCTTGCAGTTGGATTAGGTTTGAAATGGCAAGGTGCGTTGGGAATCTGGGGTATTCTAAGCATTGTATCCATAATTTTTTGGTTACCACAAATGAAATATCGGACGAAACAAACTTCTGTTGATGGCAATAAGCAGGTGGTCAACAATCATGTGAATATATGGCGATCCCCGCTTGCTTGGCAAGTCACCTTGTTTATGGGGATACAATCTACAATATTTTATGTTCTAATTGCATGGTTACCTGAAATCCTAAAACATCAAGGCATCAGTTCTAGTCAATCGGGTTGGTTTCTCTCAATTATGCAGCTGGCACTACTTCCATTTACTTTTATCGTTCCTATCATTGCTGGGCGCATGTCTAGCCAACGTTCTTTAGTTGCCATTACATCGACTCTGCTTTTGATTGGAACACTAGGATTAATTTACGGGAGTCCAAGTATGATTCTTTTGTGGATCATTATACTCGGAATCGGAGGAGGTTTCGCTTTTAGTTTGTCCATGATGTTTTTCAGCTTACGTACAGTTAATGCACATCAGGCTGCAGAACTATCCGGTATGGCACAATCCATTGGATACCTGCTTGCTGCAATTGGCCCGGCGTTAATCGGATATTTGCATGATGTAACAAACAGTTGGACCCTTCCACTCTTCATATTAGTTGGCGCATCTGTCTTACTCTTTATATTTGGTCTAGGTGCTTCTAGAAATCAATTCGTGGGCCCTACTAAATCATAAATTCATAATTTAAAGTAAAAGAATTGGGCGAGCAATGATTTGGGAATTTTAGATTCAATCAAAAAAACACTCCTTTATTGGATTTTCCGAACCCAATAAAGGAGTGTTTTTTTGTATATCAAGCTCTTTTATTTCGAAATGATTGATGTTAGTTGTAAACAATGTTACTCTATCAACGGTAAACTCAAAATCTTATGATCCTCCGTACATCTATTAATAGTCACTATTTTAGTTATAAAGAAAGGTAACACTATGATAAAAGTTGATAATTTATCCTTCGCATTCCCGCAAAAAGAACTATATAAAAACATTTCATTTACGCTTGAAGAAGCACAACATTGCGCTTTTATAGGAACAAGTGGCAGTGGTAAAAGTACACTGATCGATATACTGATGGATCCTGAAAAATATTTGTTCGAAGGCAAGTTAGAAATTGACCCAACCTGCAAAATTGGATATGTAAGTCAGTTCTCACAAGTAGACAGAACTAAAGAAACAACCGTTTTTGAATATATAGGAGAAGAATTTATTAAGATACAAAATGAAATAACAGCTATTCTCACTGAAATGGAAACATCATCAGATATTGATTCATTACTCGAAAAGTATCAATTAGCTCTAGATGCCTTTGATTTAATGGATGGAAATGATTTTGAAAGCAATATTAATAAGAAACTAAATTTAGCCAACCTCTTGAAGCTAAAAGATGCTAGGGTATCCGATCTAAGTGGTGGGGAATTCAAGCTTATTCAAGTGATGAAGGAAATGCTGACTAGTCCAGACTTAATGATTATGGATGAGCCCGATGTATTTTTAGATTTTGAAAACCTAAATGCACTTAAAAATCTTATTAATGCTCACAAAGGAATATTGCTAGTTGTTACGCATAACCGTTATCTATTGAATCATTGTTTTAACAAAATTATACACCTTGAAAACATGGAGATCCAAGAGTTCGATGGGCGATATATTGAGTATAACTTCTCATTACTTCAGACGAAAATTGAGTTACAAGAAATCGCAGTCGCTGAACAAGAAGAAATTGAGAGATACGATAACATTATTGATAATCTTAGAGCGATCGCAACCTATAATTCAGAAGCATCTAGAGGGAGAGCGTTAAAAGCTAGGGTTAAGTTTCAAGAAAGATTGGAAGCACGAAAAATTAAAGCGCCATTCGTTGATATTAAGCAACCGAAAATCAGTTTTGGTGTGGACAATGAAATTGAAGAAGACATCACTGTTTTAAATGTGAATAATTATAGTGTTTCCTTTGATGAGTTGATTTTAGAAAATGTTAACTTTGAGATGAAACCTACAGATAAAGTAGCCCTTATCGGTCCAAACGGTACCGGGAAAACGACTTTACTCCGAGATATCTTTAAAAATAATCATGATTCAATTGAAATAAATGCTGATATTAAAGTGGCTTATCTTTCTCAGCTTCAAGACGAAGTGCTTAAGGATTCTAATACCATACTAGAAGACTTCATCGATGCTGGGTTTGCAACTTATGACGAGATTAGAGCACATCTTTCAAACTATGGCTTTGAAGGAGAAATTCTTAATCAAAAGATAGAATCTTTATCTGGTGGCGAAAAAAATATACTGCAATTGGCAAAAGTTTCTGCTAGCAAAGCAAACTTATTGCTTCTTGATGAACCGACAAGTCATTTAGACACCTATACACAAATCGCACTGGAGAAAGCCATTGAAGATTATAAAGGTGCGATTCTCATGATTTCTCATGATTTCTATTCTGTAGTAAATGGTATGGATTATGTATTAATCATTGACGATAAGACGATTAGAAAAATGAGTATGCGAAAATTCAGAAAGATGATTTATGCCAGTCATTTTGATAAAGATTATTTAGAAAATGAACAAAATAAAAAAGCAGTTGAAATGAAAATAGAATTAGCTTTAAAAGACAATAATTTTGAACTTGCAAAAGGTATGGTTGACGAGCTAGAAGAGCTGATTAAGCTGCTTTAAACTACAACCCTCTGGTGGGAAAATGTCTACAAAAAAGACACTGATGAATAAGATCTCAGTGTCTTTTTACTGCATTGATTTGTTGATAGTTCTTGCCGCAACATACTGCCTAATATAATAACAAAACCCAATAAACCATATAGGTTTATCGGGTGAGATGGAAAAAGTTTATCGGTTTTTAAATACTGACTGTAAACACCTACCAGCAACCTACAATTCCTTACCACGCACTGCCCCTAACCCTTTCAACTAACCTTATGCTCAATCCGCAGCTTGTCAGCTACCAAGGCAGTAAATTCCGAGTTAGTAGCCTTAGATTTGGAGATATTAATGGTGTAGCCCTTATGGGGTAAGGGATTTCACATCTTGGTTATGTTAATTGTTCATAGACTTTATTGGCATACGGTTAGACATTAGTACGCAAAATTGTTTACATATTTTATTATGTCGTAAGCATCTAGAGTTAACAATGACATTACATTGTGACTATACTACGTGGCCAGATATAAATAAAAAAATAGGTGCAATGCATTTTCGCATCACACCTATAAATTAGCTGATATACAGCTTTTTATTAACATTGTCCCAGCTTACCTTATGACCTAGTGCTTTCAATACACTAATTAGAACATAGTTCTCATTATCTTTAATAAATCCGTTATGTACACTATTATCTTTAGTTAGAACGTCCTTAACTGCTTCCACATTATCATCCTCTTTTTGAACTGATTTATCTGGTTTCGGACTAATAAGAGCATAGGCAAAAACTGTTTGAGTTGGCTGTTTACCATTACGATAATCTGCTGTAGACAGTCCAAACGTCAATTGAAAATGTGGATAATCTTTAAACGAAGTCCAATCTCCGCCCCATTCGAAACCCAACTTTTTTGCCTCATCAGTACCGCTTTATCAGTTCTTCCTCAAAGTATTCAATAGACTTAGATTCTTCCTCGCTAGCATAGTGAATAACTAACTTAAATTCATTTTATAGTTCCTTTTGCTCATCTGATTTTTACCGATCTTTTTATCATGTGCTTCAGGAGTGGCGTAATGAATAACAAGTTTATATTCGTTCTTGTTGGTTTTTTTAGTCATATGAAACGTTCTCCCTCGTAATTGCATATAACAATTATAGCCAGGAGATTAAAATCTAAACTGTGGTCATTACTGAGAACTACTCAATAAAGTATATGAAATAGACACATATATTAAAGCCCCTGAGATAATCCTCAAGGGCTTTAATATTACTCTTTAGTTTTAGATTCGGCTTCCATACACTCCATATTATTACAAATATACCACAAAGTAGATTATGTTATGAAGAAATGTTTAATGTCTTTATTCTCTTGTTTACTATTGTTCAGTTTATTCTCAGCTACTGTGGGTGCTACAGCAGTGAACACTCAATATCTTGAAGAAATACAAAGTATTCAAGATAATCTTATCAAGAATTTGGAACAGGCTGATGTTGACAATACGAAAGAAGCAAATCAAGCAATCAATTCATTTTTTCAAAATAATCCTGTGAATGAATCCTTAATAACGGATTACTTTGTTAATACAAACCAAAAAAACTGTTCTTCCAGAAACTGAAGCTGATAGCGACATGGATCTCAAAAGTTATTTAAGAACTAACATTGAGAATGGAAATTTCAAAGAACATATTATCTCAGATAATGTTAAAATTACATTAACTGATTCCCCATTCTTTATTGTCGAGACAGTAACTGATGATGAACAAGTCATTGATAGTGCTTTATTATCGAGCGATATGGCTAAATTAGCAGCAAGTCAAGCAACACCAACAAAAACATATACTCTCGATGTTAAAAGTATACTGGGAAACACAATTTTTTCAATTAGTGTACAAGGGTACTTTACCTATAATGGTACAGCAGTTAATCCTCATCTAGTCGATGCTTGGTATAACAAAGGCACTTTGTCAATTTGGCAGGTTGACGATTGGGAAGAAGGAGTTACCTATGAAATGACTGGAAAAGTGAGAATTTTCGGAAAGGGTAAATTTCATTTCGGACTTGAAATCGCAGGTTATGGACTAACTGTTCAGGATAAATTTTATAATGTATTCCAAGAAGGCGATAAAAGTGGAGGAGTACTTTGGGATAAAACTGTCAACTAAAAAACAATAGAGGAGAAAAAATGATTAATTTTCTAAAATCAAAGTCTTTCCTTGTATCGACAGTACTATTCAGTTTAATATTTATTATTAATATTGCAGTAACTGATTCATCAACTGAAGAAATTGCTCTCGCTGTACTTAAATCATTATTGGCTGGAGTAATTTGTGGATTCGTATTTGGCGGAATTCTCTACTTAATACAGAAAAGAAATAAAAGAATTAATTAATACTAATGGAATTCTATGGAGTAGTTAATTTTATGGAAAAAATCAGGCACTATACAGTAAATTCTGTAACGCGCCTGATTTTTTATGTATGTTTAATGCTCTCTCAAGTTTAATTATCTTTAGCTTTTTCAACTTAACCATGTTTATATATATCTTAGTAAAACAAAAAATTTATTAACTTTCCAGATATCTTCTAAAGTCAATTTTTAACCAAATATGTATCTTATTAATCCGATCCTCAGTATAGCTTTTGTTGCTTTCATTGTACCAGTCCTCAAAACAGAATTTCCATTTTTGGCTGTTGCAACTATAACAAGCTGGTACACAGTTGGATAAATCGTTTGCTCCATCGTCGTTCACATGTTCTTTGTGTAGATCATGTTTTTGCATGGTAGCGCCTCTTGGAATATAATGATCATCTGCTTTTAATCCAGAGTAAGCACACGAATTATCAAAATAATTTTTACAATTAGTCCACTCTATGTCAGTAATAATATAATTTTTAGCAGTCCTTTTATCTCTATATACCCTTAACCTATCCTTGTTTTCCTTTGTCCATTTCTTAAACTTTCCATTAATCCTTCTGTTTTCGAACTAATTCTTTTTCTTATTTTTTCTTGAGAATCGTGTTTCCTTACGCTTTCTAAATGCTTGTCATAGTTCGTTATACGCCATTCCAAACCTGTGACAGTTACAGTCTCACCGTTTATTCTAATTGTGTTCTTTTCGACTCCCTGCCCATCCCCATTACTACATTTGCTTCAGACTTGGGGAACCTAGAAATGTGATGAATCATAACGTAATTGGTGCGACCAGCGGCTTCAAGTGCCTTACGCAGCTCTTTTGCCTCTCGTTTCTTTGCTTCCTTTTCAATAGGCCCATTTTATGTAATCTCCTTCGGATTCATTTTTTAATTAGCAGTGTTATTATACTTTGCTTAATTGCAGTTCTGTGTAATATTTAATTTCACCATGCTTTTCTAACTTTACTGTATACCAGTTATTACTATAGGCATAAACCTTTCCTTTACCATCTGGCGTTGTAACATTTTCACCAACTACATATCGATTCACGTTTACACCCTCCAATTTTGTTAAGAAGCCATTAATATTTAACTATTATTTTGAGTAAATAATCGTTTTATTATAGAATATTTTCATTATTTCACCACATGAATAGTTCGAGAGTATGTAAGTTTGGTTTCAGATGGAATAGAATATAAAACAACAAAAAGACAGCTAATTCTAAACAATAGAGTTAGCTGTCTTTTTGAATAATTATATATCCATACTAGCCAGAGGACTATGTAGTTGATATCTTCCCAATCTCTTCGTCTGAAAAATCAAGATATGCATTTTGAGTAACCTCCACTGAGGAATGACCTAATATTCTACAAAGACTCAATTCCCCATTAACTCTTTTAAGTAAACCTTTAATTTTCACAGGCATTTTCAGAATCGCATTCATTTAATCAGTAATTTTTTTAAGCTCAAAAATAGTTGCCTCTGCTAACAAGATAAGCCTATCGTTATTAACAACAAAAAAACTTAAAGGTATTCCAAGGTTTGTAGAAGGGTCACTTATATTTATTACTTTTACTACATCATTTATATTTAAGTCTGGGATATCTATTTTATATAATCTATAAAAAGAGTCAGAGTTATAACATGTCGCTGTAATCTCATATAATGGTTTTTTTAGTTCATATTGATAAACACTATAGTTTTTAAGTCCTTTTGATGAAAAAAAGTCTTTTTTGATGATAATTTCATCTCCAATAAATTTTTGCCCTGTTGGATATTCAGAAGCATCATTATATGAATTTGCAAATCCTAAAAGCTTCTCAACTTTCCAAGTTCCATAGAAATATTTTTCAGTTTCACTATCCAAATTTATACTTTCCTGAGCACAATATACGGATGTGTTTTTTGGAATAATAGACTCATCCGTTGCAGGTTTAGGCTCACTAGAAGTATTTGAATTTGATGTCATTTCAACATTTCCACAAGCCGATGCTAGCATCAACATTATCATAATACAAACCAATAATATTTTTTTCATATTTCAACTCCCATTATTTTTTCAAGTTCAGATGTCTCCTTTTAGATAAAATATTTGTTTTATCAGATGCTAAATTGTTCCATTAGATAATCTCTATAATTAACTTTATTGAAGAAAGTTAACTGTTCATCTGCTTCTAATTCATTTTTCACAAGATGTTTTATAAGATATTCCCTGCGAAGTACAGTACAACAAAATTATCAATCTGAAATTGAAAATCAGTCATAAACAAACACTCCTCCATTGGATTTACCGAACCCAATAAAGGAGTGAAATTTATACATATACAAATAGAAGTTTATAGGCAAAATCGTTTCAGCCTAAACACCTACCAGAAACCCACAATCCCTTACCACGCACTGCCCCTAACCCTTTCAACTAACCTTATGCTCAATCCGTAGCTTGTCTGCTACCATGGCAATAAATTCCGAGTTAGTAGGCTTAGATTTGGAGATATTAATGGTGTAGCCGAATAAATGGCTGATGGAGTCGATGTTGCCACGGGTCTTCCTTCTATATAAGTTATGTAATTTTAGGTTGTTTATTGGGTTTGAGTGTGAAAATTGGTTGCTAACCTTGCTCACAGGATGAATGTATATTATTCACATTCTTATGTCAACCCTCAACAAAAAAAGAGTGACTCGCAATATGCCACTCATGAAGAAAACTATTAAGCGTAAAAATAATTTTCATTACTCAGTTTCATGAAATTCAATTATTGCGAAATTAACTTTTTCATCATTTCACTGAACTCCTCAGACGTAATCAATCCTTGTTTCAATAAATCCGCTAGTTTAACTAACTCGTCAGCCACAGATGTAGATGCTATCGAGGCAGGAGGTTCTTCTCTAGATGTATTCGAAGCTACAGCAGAAACCAACTCCTGTTGCTTTGTTTCCTGTGTATCAGCATCTGCCCTTCTAATTAACACGCTAATAAGCCCATGCCAATGATTCGCTTGTTTAATTGCATATTGGTACTCAGGATTATTTTTACGAATCGCCTCAACAACATACAAGAACTTAATATAATAGACAGGATTTCTAGTATCATTTACCGTAATTTGCAGTGTAATTGCTTTGATTTCACTTTTTGTAGATTTGTTTGCCGATAAAGCACCCACTGCTGCTCCAGCACCTCCAGCAACCATACCACCAAGTATTATCCCACCTAATTGGCTCGTTCTAGATGTAGTTGTAACAGCTTCTCCGTCTTCCGCAATTTCCGATGTGATTAAGTCTTTATAGGAATATACTCTTTTCGCAACTCCATGATTATTATCAATGAAGCAAACTTTTTGGGAACTTTCATCTACAGCGATTAAAGACTTCTTATCCTTTGAAATATGATAGTCAGAAACTTTGAAATCTTTAACATCATGCAAATAATCGTACAATTGTTTATCGGCATTATAATTTTGTTCTGTTTTTTTCCGTTTAGCGTACCATAAAGTGACCCCTGATGTGCCAAGCCCAATAAAAAATGCCAATATTGGATTCCCTGTGATCATCCACAACAATATAAACAAAGCTATTGAACCCATACATCCGAGAAGAAAAGTCTTATCATCTGTATCACTCATATAGAAATCCCCCTGTTTGACAAACCTTTTCTCAAAAGAAAAACTAAGTACACAAAACACGTTTCAGCAGCCTCTCACACGACTCCTTAAAATTCGGATTTGATTCAATTCTCATACTATATAAAAATTACGGTTTTGAACAAACTTCCTCTGGATTTATATACTTTCTAATTAGTGGAACTTCATTCCAGCTACTTGGATAACCTTGTTCTACAGACATTTCATTTATTTTGCTTTTAAAAACATCCTCTTTAGGATTATTAAACAAAACCTTTATTTCTTCGAAATGCTTGCGTGACTTTAATTTATGAAAGAGTTTAATCGTACCATACTCACTTGCATAGATGTATGTCGATGGAAACCAGACTCGCCCCCAAGCCTCTTCAACGAGAAATTTTGATATGTTGTATAAAACAATATCTGATTCAATTAATTCTTGTTTATACCTTGTTCCTGCTCTTTGAATTAAAATATCTGCATACAAACTTGTCCTACGTAATTCCAACCTTTTATTTCTATTTTCAAGAGAAGAAGGATAGAACCTTAACCGAGTAAAGCTTTTAAGCACCCGATGATTATTATTGGAATTAATTATAAATTCAGCATTAGTTAACTGTGATAGTAAATTGTACTTTTTAGTTTTTAGCAATATTAGTGTCGTATACATAAACAATTCAGTAATTAGGAACTTGTAGTGATCAAACTGAACTTCATAAAATGAACCCTCATTTTGAAATTCAGTAAAAATGTATATTCTTTCAAAAAAGTCGATAATATCATCTACTTCTAATGAATCTGATAATACCATCAGTTCTAACCCTTCGATGTAATCATTGCGCATAGGAAGCATACTTAAAAGCTTTTCAACAATAACTTCATCAATTTCATTCGGATTGTCAACTTTTTCAATTGTAAAATATTTCAAGGATTCTATATAAGCATCAACAAAATTTCCCCATTGATATTTCAATCTTTGTGGATACCTATCAACGTTTGATTTCATTTGTCTCAAAATAGAAGCTGTCTTACTATGGCTTGCTTCAGATTGGAACAAGTATTCAGGAGCCTTTCCCAAGGCTGGTTTGTTATGCAAGGGTGCTTGATATATATTACGCAAAAGCTTTTCATAACTCTCTTCAAAACTATCAAATGATGATAAATCAATGTAAAGCCTAGATTCAATAAATGTTGGGATATAGTGCTGCCCCATTTCGTCTCTCTCCGCCACAATGGGAATATATTTCTCTTGGGAGACATCGCCATAAACATCTGGAGTAATTATTTGAGCTTCTGTTCCAACACCACCCTTTCGACCATTTGCTTTTTCTTTATAACCTTTATCACAAATTATCAAAACTTTGTCTGCCGCTTTCATGCTCTCCATAAAGAAAGTTGTATCATGTCCTTCTTTCAAATCCCACTTATCTAGAGTCACATCAACTCCATTTTCTCTCAACCTAGTTCCTAATTCTACAACCCAAACTTCATGCTCGGGAGTTGTCCAACTGTAAGATATAAATACTTTAGGACTCTCGATAACTCTTTGATTCATCCCTATCGCTCCTTTATTCGCTTTTTCTCTTCCAAACATGCAATTTGCTTCACATATAACATCTAGTATTATTAAATCAGATTAACTAAATCGACCAATCTCCTTGTCTCTCGTTTAGTTTAATTGCTTTTGTACGTTCATTTTTGAACTTCAAATAATCGCCCAGAATCTCTTTTAAAACTCTATCGAGAGCAATATATAGAATTCCTGAACCAGTTAATAAAAAGACGTCAATACTTGGAGTATAGGGTACTTCAATAAGGTATCCTTGATATCTCTTAAACACTTCAAAAATCACTAATGCCATTAAAATTAAATACATAAATGCTCTTCTTATAAAGACCCCTTCAGAATTATTATTAGGAGTTAAGACTTTTACAAAATACACCCAATAATTAGCATACAAAGGAATGAAACACAGACTTAAGAAGTAAAAATTTGGCGACCACTGTAATACAATTAAACAAATGAAGGATATCTGTAAAATCATCAAAGACTTAAACAAGTCTAAAGATTGTCCCATTAATAGCCATAAACGATTCAGCAAATAGTTACTATTAAACTTCTTACCAATATCAATCCTCCTAAGTCCCTTACCGATGCTTGATACATATTGAGGATTTAATCGTTTATATTCTTGAATTACAGCACTTGAAACAAGAATTAAAACAAAAAGGACAATCATCATTAAAAACGAGTATAATATAAAGAAGCCTTCCGTCCCCATAATTAAGAAAAGCATTAAATGTCCTATTACAAACATAAGAAGTATTAAAAGAGTAAATATCTCAACAAAAACAATCATTGATTGTTTTTGTACTTTTGTACCTACGCGTTTGCCAATTCTTTCAGCAGTTGGCATAAGCCATTTGGAAAACAGCTCATCTAACACGTTCCTTATTAGTATCAAGACAATTATTAATCCTCCGACAAAACCAATATTAATCCATATATTCAACTATGTATTCTCCTCCTTACTTCCCCATAACCTTCATTACGTGTCTCTCAGCCTTGTAATCCTTACGCACTTCATGTAGAACACCACTATTCGCTTCAGACCACGACTCCAAAATCATCCTTGGCTCTCCTTCAATGATGTCACGCGCTGCAATAGTGTCACCACTTCTGAACGCCTCAATGACATGCATCAAGTCAGCTCGATCAAGCAGTTTCACATGATTGATGCCAGCAAGCGTCTCACATGGCTCTGTAAACTTGGCTGTAGCGATCACTATGGCTTTTTTAGCTTTGTAGTACCGCATGCAGGAGAAGACTTCCTGCACAGCACTAATTCCCACTGGATTGTCAACGTGATACCGCTTTGCTTGCACGACATTCCTTATACCTTCACGATCAGTGAAAACCACATCAGCTCCGAAATCCCTACTTCCCACAGTCTTGTAGACACCTGAGTAGCCCAGCTCCATAAACAGTCTGTAAAGATACATTTCAAAGCCAGTACCATCTTCCATTTTGTCTATTTCAGCAATGGTGATGGCTTTTAAATCATAATTCTCTTCAATAAAAACTGCTGATCTCTTTTGTTTACGTTGAAAATTCAAGAATAACAAACCAAGTACAACAATCACTACAACCATTGATACAAGTAAAACATAGACCATTAGGGCTACCTCCAATACAAACTAGTAAAATCATACCATATTACTCTTGGAAATAAATCAATTTATTGGATATTTCGACATAGAAGAGAGACAGTCACATTCGACTGCCTCTCTGTAAAACACTGCTTTGTTTTTGTATGCATTACACTTTTACTATTAATCTAAAAAATTCGCTTCCTTCGCTACCTTCGCACTTGCATATGATAACCATGTAGAATAATCAATCATCTTTTTAGCTCTCTGATTCTCCGAATGTTCCACGATATAACGAAACACTGTATGAGCATAATGAATCGCAAGACTAGAAGTTGTTATAATCTGCATGGAATTAAATACTGGTGCGGCAGTGAAATTCCCCTTAGAAACAAACAAATGATCTACCACTGGAGAACCGTGAACAGTCATAGACAATGCACCATACAACTTATCATAATCGCCATTCATCTCAACTACTTCACATAATGCTTTGAAATTTGCTTTACGATACTTATGCTTCAACTTAGAATCCTGTTCCATTATTCCCCACAGGTGTTTACTATACCAACTTGATTTTAGATTATATTGATGTTTTATTTGCTCAAACATCCGTCCGATTTCAGCATGCTCATTTGCTGGTATTATGCGTTTATCTTTCTTTATTGCTAGATGCTTTTCTATGTATTTATAATTCAAAAACAATTCCATTCGATACTTAAGGTCGCCATAAATGAATTTAGTTGTTACTGCTGTCTCAAATAATGATCTGAGTATAATTGAAGCTTGATGAACGCAGCCGCTTTTCAAAAAACTATAAATCGCATATACATCTGTTGAAGTTTTTGATGCTAATAAGAAACTACCTTGATCTGCATGCGACAACACTTCTGAGTCAGCTAGATAATTAAGAAAGTAATAGTATGTCAAAAGTAAATATAGTGCTGTATCATGTTCTTCATTCTGTTCTTCTAGCCATTTTGGGAAAGTCTGTTCAATATTTAATATGTAACGCTTAAATTCCTCCTCAACGTCACCTAAAGAAAACAAGTCATACAATTCCAAACATCTCACCCCTAACACGATAGACTTCTATAATTCCTTTGAATTACTTCTATTCCAGAGCAGATTTATCCTTAACTATAATAACATAAGTTAAAATTCAAAATCCCCTAAGGATAACACCTTTGCCACCTATGACACCTATGACACCTAATTTATAGTAGAATACTCCCAGAGTAATAATTCAAAATTAACTCTGATTAAAATTACAGACCATCTTAATTTAGAAGGGCATTAGACGCCCTTCTAGTTTATTTAAAAACGTTTCTATCACTGAAAGAAGAAATTTATTAGCCAAACACAGGAACAAGACCTGTTACTATCGCGTCACTAAAATCAACCTTGCCTTGTAGAACCACCGTATTAGTGTTTGCGTTCAATACTAAATTCCCACCAGAAGGTTTAATCTGCAAATCTCCATTAATTGCTTCAACTGAGCCTCTAAAGGTTCCATCACTCCAAAAACCTAATGAAGAATAGTTCGAACTTTCAATCCTCACACCATGCAATTGATTACTTCCATTGAAAGAATTAAGTCCAGAAGAGTTTAGTTCAATCCTGTTCCCTGAATCAGAAGTTTTGAACAATCCCCCTATAATCGTTGCACCTGTGATAGTACTACCTTCAATTGAGTTACCGATGATTCTTCCTCCTTGGAGAGTTGGAGAGTAGATCATCTTGCCGTTGATAAAAGTACCACTGTATGTTCCACTTGCAATAGCAGAAACTCCATTTATCGCTGTGTTAGCTGTCGTTTGTGCGGTTGAAATCGTGGGATCACTGTTAATATTGCTCCAAGACATTGTGCCACTTGTCATGTTGATGTTGCCACTGATGTCAGCATTGACCAGTGTCGCGTTTCTGGCAACCAAATTGCCGTCAAGCGAACAATGGTAAGGGAATGTTCTTCCTCTGGATTTCTTTAGAGGCTTACTATCTTTGATTTTACTTTGTCCTTCAGCAATGCCATCGTTAGATATCATGAAGCAATGCAGCTTGCCACCAACTGTCTCGTCAGCTACATGATGATAAGCGCTTACTATCGCTTCATCTATACCAATACCAGACTGACAACCTTGTACACCAAGGCAATATGCCATAGCTTCCTCTTGGTGCGCTCCAATAGAGTAAATTTGCCCTTCACTGCTATCCTGTTTCTCCAAAACGAAATCTTTGCTATTCAAAAAGTAATATGCTGGCATCTGCTTTTCCATTAGGAGGATTTTTACGATTATACCAGCATCCTCATGTGGATGAAGTTTCTCATAATAACGAAATTCCTTCTCAGCTTCAATTTTAATGTCTTGAACTGTGGATGAAGCTCCAATATTATTAAATATCTTCTCAGCGACCTCTACTTCGCCGCTTATAAAAAGAACTTTATTGCCAACTCTCCTAATCTTCCTATAATCATCTGTAACGTGATGATTCTCCCCATTAACTCCGACACACACACGACTATCCGCACACACAAAAATCTGATTCTTACCAAAATAACTAAAACATAAACTCATACTGCTACCTCTTCTTTCATATTTTCGATACTTTCAACAAATTTTATATAAACAACCCCAAAATCATCAACGTTCAGTTCCAAGCAGCTTTTCGTTTCTTCTTGAAGAACTGGTATATGGACATAGCGTACACTTAGATCATCCGTTACAACGCTAACTGGAATACCCATATCTACAATTATTGGCGCATCCATAAGTCGCTCTCTACCTATGATGAACATTGAATAGTTCTCTGTGACACGCCGGATACCATTGTTGAGATTGCCATGCATCATATTACGCGTGACTCCTAATTCCATGACTTCATCAATTCGGAAAATTGCGTTGACCACGCTTGGAGATTCGAACACAGTTGCCGTAGAGTCTGCTTTGGTGGCAACTACAGCTATGCATGGCGCTGAAAACCTCTCCACTGCTCTGTCTGATGTGTTCTGGCTGTATGGTTGTGCTTCAATATTCGCCAAGTTGTACCCTTTGTTGTGATTAATTCGTCCTAATGTTGGTCTTAAATTCATTCTTCTATCACTATCCTTATACGCCTTATAGCAATTCACCCAACATTCGAGAAAATCTACTCTCTTAATTAAAGCTGTCGCCATCTTCCTGTAATCAGAGAAATAATGTGGCAACCCGTAATAGGTCGGTTTATTTTTGTCTTTAGTTCTCATGATTGAATTTCTACATGATTTTAACAACAGAATAACCAACTCTGTATTATCCTCTTCGGATAATTCAAAACTTGTAATCGCTTGAGTCTTTGCAATATCATTGCAAAATCTACTATTCAAATTTCTCCACCATTTTGCCATCTTGTTACTTTTTGTCTTTTTTTTCTTAATAGTCATACTTCTCTTCATTTCCCTTTCTTATTGTGTATTCCCATTGCTCAAAAACATTTATTTTTTACAATCATTTTTGTAAGCGCTTACAAAAATGATTAAAGAAACCTCTTTTGCATGAATATTATAACACATAGTATTCAGTAAGTCAACAATAAATTACTATTGAGTTAATATATGGTTTTTAAATGGTGCTATAAAAACATCAATAAACACATAGTAAAAATTTTTTCACACTCAGTATTCAAGCAGTTTGTAATACCCCAGTGGAGATTTTCCATTAGGGTATTTGCTAAATGGAGTACCATCTGTACTGCTCATTCCATTTTTATTAGCAGAGATACTGTTTGGAACGGATATAACTGCAAAAAAACTTATCACATACTCGATTTTCTCTAGAGTTGGTCTATTAATCGCTTACTTTTGTCTAAAGGGTAGTGGAATTTTTCCACTAGGTAGCAAGCTCAATTCGCTAGACCTGTCGCGGAAGAACAGTGCGTGGAATATTGTGGAAATTGTAAGCACTTTTTGATCTAAAAATACCCGGGGTCTATGAATAACCGCATCCTGTATATGCTTTCATGTTCACACCCTATAAAGACTCTTTCTAGCATTTCACCTGCTCCACTAGTCCATTTCGATAAGCAAGCTACCATTCTATTGTATTTACTTGTTTAATCACTTTGTATACTTTGTATTCTTCATCTACAAGAATAACCTTTGCTACCTTATAGTCTTTATCAATCGTTTTATCATTGAAGAAACTCAAAAGACCGCTCACATAATCAATCGCTTTTTCATCTTCCCCTTTTGATACTACTATAAAGAACTTTCCGTACTCATTAATTACAGCACCGCTAGCTGATATTGAATCAAACCATGTAGTCTTGAATGTCCCTCCAAAGTTCTCGTACATATACTTATCAACTTTATCTTTTATTAGTTTTTCTCGTTCAGTATGCTTTCCATCACTTCGCAGTTCTTTAAATGGGTCTTTTTTTGCTGTTGTCTGTTGATCAACGTTCGGAGTCGCCACTCCGTTCATCCCACTCCCTACAAGAATACCTAAAACTACAACAATTACTCCTATGACCACTTTTGTAGAACCTTTCATGAATTCCTCCTCAGCTAAATAAAACAAATAATTACTACATCCTTCAGAATCATAAAATTCACTTTAGTTTCTATACATTGAGCAATCACACTACTCCAAAACGATTAAATTGTTCTTCCATAGAGCTATTACAAGGTTCATCTGCGAGTTCTGTGTCAGGTTCACGCCTTTCGTGACCTCGTTCCACAGCTTGAGTTTATCAACTGTCAACTCTGGCTTCTCCGTCAGCAGTTGTACCGCCTTGATTGCGTAGCCCTTGTTCTTTTGAGACGTACTCCGCTTAGCATAATTACCTTTTCCGATACCCTTAACCATACCAGCATCACACAGCCCTAGGAACGCGTTCTTAGGGTAGCCCTTAAGATGTGCCGAACTCCGCTCTCCGAAAACCTCTGAAGCAACCACATTCCATTTAGTAAGTGCTTCAGACTGTTCATCCATACTTATTCATAGATGGCGTCCCCCTCGAATTCTGCAATTATATGTGACTTCATGTATTCCACAAATCTACAAATATAGTTATAATGACCTATACATATACTACCATACTCCATATGAATAAGAGCATAGCAAATTGGGTAGAAGACGTGAAAAGCAGCCTTCTTTAGTAGAACTAGCAATGCAATTAGCAGTGGGTTGTGCCTTTGTATTTGCCTTCAACCTCACCTTCAGTAAGTATGGAACATCAATTGGTGGAGCATGGCTGAATCCACTACTTATCATCATTATTATTACGTTGGTTATATCAATTACCTTGCGTATTGCCTATGTTCAAGAAAAGCTAAAGAAGGCTACCATCAACGAGATCAACAAAATGAGCGGCACAATGTTTGAACGCTATTGGAGCAGTTTTTCAAACGACAAGGATGGCAAGTTAAGCGTACTAGTGGGAAAGGTGGTTATGGTGCTGACCTGATTTTGACCTCAGCAACAAAGAAAGTTGTCATTCAAGTCAAGCGGTGGAAGATGAACGCAGGCTACGAAGCCATTCAGCAAGCTTACACGAGCAAAGATGTATATGGCTGTGTCGAAGCTTGGGTCATAACCAACAGTGGATTTAAAGCTCAGGCTAAAGATAGTGCGAAGCGTCTTGGAGTAAAATTATGGGACAGAGAAGTTCTGATAGAGAAAATGTCGAAGGTGAATGCAGCTCAAACGATAAATTCAACTGATCAGGAGCCTGAAAGTGAAAATGCCATTTCAAATGTTGTCTTTCCTATTAATCCAGAAAAAGACCTTTATATCTTTGCCAGATGCGGTAAGCCTGTCACGAATAAGACCAAAGAATTTTTTTGTCTAACCCCAAACGTTTCAATGAACGAATATACTGCTATGATCATCAACGACAATCTGAACAAATCAAATGAAAAGGTGTGATATCGTGTTTACATATGAAAAACCAGATGAAGAAGTTTTCTTTTCTACTTTGATGAAGTATTTGGAAAAGACAAAGGAGGATAAGCTAGTTAAGTTGCTGAAGGGCGGGAAATGTTCTATCCGAAGTGATCGTGAATTTTCTGGACAAAGATGGAACGCAAAGTGGACAGAGGTTGCCTTCTATATCCTAATTGATAATTTAGATTTAGTTGACAAAGAACTTAATAAGAAACTCATAAGTGTATGTCATCGTTTAATCCCTGCTGAAGCTGGATTTGATGTGATGAGCGTTGATTTTCTTCCAAATTTAGAGATATACAGTGTTGAAAAATCTATGATCGAAGATTTAGATGATACTGTCAACCAGCTTTCAAATAGCATTGAAGAACTACTTCCATCAGATGTAAAAGAAAAAGGAAAGGAAATGGCAGAAGCCTACATCTACCTATATAGTGTTGAAAACTCCATAAGGTTTTTTATAGAGAAAGTTTGTCAAGAAACTTATGGGGTTGATTACTTCAGCATGATAAACCTAAATAAGAGCATCAAAGATAGTATCGACATTAGGAAGAAGCAAGAAGAAAAGAATAAATGGATTAGGGTTAGAGCGAACTCCGAATTATTCTACCTCGACTTCAAAGAACTAGGAATGATATTAAGTAACAATTGGACTCTTTTCTCTAAGTATTTCCCTGACCAAAATTGGATAATAACCAAAATAAACGAAATGGCTGAATGTAGAAACCTTGTTGCACATAATAGTTATGTGGGAAGACATGAAAAAGATGTTGTCAGGGTTAACTTCAACAGTATTCTACGTCAAATCAATCAAATTCATTAGCTTTGATCTAATACCCTGTTTTACATAAAATTCATATTTCATATATGGCACATCCTACGTTAAGTGCTTTTCACCCTAGTGGAATTTTTCCACTAGGGTATTTGATAATTGGAGAGCCAAATATAATTCTTTGCCCCATTCTTAATAAAGATATACTGTTTTATGTGGATAGATCAGCAAAAAAAGCCTATTTATGCTCTCAAATTCACCATAGTCATTCTATTTATTGCTTATATTCCTATTAGGGGGTAGTGGAATTTTTCCACTAGGTGGTGCGCTCAATTCACTTGACCTATCGAGGCAGAACAGTGCATGGGATATTGTGGTAATTTAAAACACCTTTCTGATCTAAAGGTATGGGGGGTATATGAAAAAGAACATCCTGTGGATGCTCTCAAGTTTTGTCTCTATTCAACTTTACTCAGCTTGCCTTTTCGTATGTTCAATTCCCTGTACAGAGTTGCCTTCTTCACACCAGTCATTGTTTCAATATCAGCAATAGAATGTTCCTGACTGTCATAAAGTTTCAAAGCACGTTCAATTTTCTTTGAATCAGTCTTAGGTCGCCCTCCTTTTCTCCCCCTAGCTCTGGAAGCCGCCAATCCAGCTTTAGTTCGCTCTACTATCATTTCTCGTTCCAGTTCAGCAATGACCCCTATCATCTTGAACATGGCTCTTCCTGTAGGTGTAGTAGTATCCAATCCATCACAGACGCTCACTAGTTCAACTCCCAGCTTCACCAACTGCTCATAGACCTCAATCAGCTTCTTAGTGGAGCGCGCTAGGCGATCAAGCTTGTAGACAACAAACACATCTCCTTCCCGTAGTGCATCAAGAGCCTTCTGTAACTCAACTCGATCATCCTTTGCCCCACTAGCTTTTTCAGTGTATATACGTTCACACCCAGCGTTGTTTAAAGAGTCCATTTGCATATCCAAAGACTGATCAGCCGTTGAAACTCTTGCATACCCTATCTTCATATTAATATCCCTCCGTAATGTCTATATATAAACTCATTGTACCATTAATGTACGTTTTTACAACATAGATTTAGAAACGATTAAAGGAACTATTTTCTTTCCTTTTCCGGCTTCTTCTATTGCGTTTTCCATTCGTCTGAAATACGAAGGTTTTTGAGACATTCCCTCGGTGATAGTTGGCATAAATTATTCACTTACTCAACTTTACTTCACACTAAAAATGTAAGGAATTAATAAATAGAAAATCATATTGTTCTGAGGTAGGATAATAGGAGGGTTGGAAATGTAACTAAATGAGGTGACTTGAATTGACTAATCATCAAGCAAGATTTATCCAATTAAAATTAAATCAAATTTCAAGATATGACTCTGATGAAGTTGTGCTTTTAAGTGGATATTACGAAAACATTGAGAACATCAATTTAAAAAAGATTTTCTCAATACTTCACGCACAATTCAATAATTTATTTTCTTTTATGAATGAAAAAACACAATTCAATCGACATTACAATGCAGAACCTAGTAGATCACTTAAAGAATTAATTCAATTCACTAAATCATTTCATGGGAACCTTAAAGATGAATATGCATTTAACATAAACGATTATTATGAGGACATCATGAACAAGTGTATCTCCTTCCTTTCAACAAGTGGAGGAAGCACGATACCTGAGGACTTTGATCTCATTAACATTATTGAAGATCAACCCATTTTCAACATAGCTAATACAAAATCGTTATCCAGCACATTAAGCAGTACATCTGTACAAATGCGCTTAATTGGCGAAGGTTCTTATGCAACTGTATTCAAGTACAAAGACCCCTTTTATAATGCTTACTATGCAGTGAAGAGAGCTAAAAACGACCTACGCTCAGATGAACTAGAACGATTCAGAAATGAATACAATGATTTAAACTCTTTATCGAGTCCTTTTATCATTAAGGCGTTTTCCTTCGATAATAAAAAAAATGAATATGTAATGGAGTATGCTGACGAAACTTTAAGCAAATATATAAACCGAAGCAACAATACCCTTCTTTTCGAAAATAGGAGAGTGCTAATTGAGCAACTGTTTCGCGCATTCATGTACATTCACGCCAAAGGTATACTTCATAGAGATATCAGCTTAACCAATATATTAGTCAAACATTACGATGATGGTTCAACCTATGCAAAAATTTCAGATTTCGGAAACGTCAAACGTATGAATAGCACCCTTACCAGACTAGGCACTGAAATAAAAGGTGTTTTAAATGATTATAACGATCTCGAAGTCGTGGGATTTGAAAACTACGAGATAAGACATGAAACTTTTGCGCTTGGAAAGGTTATTTATTTCGTCTTAACTGGACGCACTAGTAACTATCATTCGGAAAAGAATGAGCCACTAAAACAGTTCATACTAAAAGCGATATCACCGATCAAAAGCATGCGATTTTCGAATGTTACAGAAATGAAAGAAGAACTTTATCAAAAAGTATACCCAACACTCCGCAAATGACACAGAGGTGATGTATCGTAGAAAGGCTAGGAATCCCCTCCCCTATCAAATAGGAGCCTATCGCTAGGCTCCATTCCACTACTCAGTCTTTCTTACATTTGTACCTCATATCAGTAAAATCTGAATCCAGCTCATTGACTCTTTTGGTCAACCTTGGCATGTCAGTCTTCAGAAGCATGATCACTCTTTCTAATTGCTTCAATCTTTTCCCAAATTGTTCTTCCCTCAGCACTGAACCATCGCTAACCGCAAGATTCTCTACCAATTCTGCCAGCATATCCTCTACTCGCTTATTACTCTCTCTTTGTTCCCTTATAAAATCCTGTAACTCAAGCTGCAAACCCTTGATATCTTTATTCATAATTGGCAATATGAATAATAGAATTTCGTACGATACTGGCTATCGCTCGTTATTTTCAATTCACGTAAACCTCAGCCAATTTTTGAATTTTTCCAATCTCAGCTTCACTCAAATTTAGCAGCATTTTTGCGATTGAATTGATGGCATTTCAACTCTTTTTCACACATTCTATCGCTAGGTAACAGGCGGCGCGGCGTGGAACTGTAAAAAGGATAAAAAGCACCCGTGAGGGGGAAGTGCGCTTGCGCACGTGGGGGTGGTGCGGGAGGTATTTGAGTTTTGCGGAGCTTCAGCGAACGAAAAATCTCAAATAGTTGGTCCAGCACCCCCAACTATATTATATTAAATTCATTCCATACCAATCCCTATAAAGATAAGGTATTACATTTGTTTATCTATACTAAGAACATCTGAAAATGTAAAACAAAAAAGCGACGAGACTTTTCTCTATATATAAGAAACCACCCGTCACTTCATCTCTTCCCTATAATTCCCTTAAGCTAAACCAATTTTCTTATAGCCATTCTTCTCTACCTGTATTATTAGCCCCATATTTGAAAACTCCTGTTCTATTGTTCTCCTTCGTTCTGCTTTTACCCAATTGCTATTGAGCCATTCCTTAAAGGGTCTGCCTCCCACTTTACGCGCAAGATGGAGAGTATTATTAAAATCAGACTCATGCTTGAGGCAGAACTCCCTTGTCTTCACTGCCCATTCTCTGCATTTTTCACCAAAACCATAAAGAGAATTATTGTTCAACTTAGTTGTCGTGAAGTTATCAGAAGGAACGTTTAATGATTCAGACAAGCGTTTTACGACTTGCTCTGATTTCGAGTATATGAATATGTTTACATCTGATGTGGCAGTAACATTTCTCAAGCCACTTCTATGAATGATCTGAATTAACTCTGATATGAGGCATTCATTATATATTTGCTCAACTCTTATATCCTGAAACCATCTTCCTATACCTTTCTCTGCCATTGATAAATCAATATCTGTTCCGTATATACCAATAGCAATCTTCTTATAGTAAACAGGATAACGAATTGGTAGATTTAATAGAGCAAGCGAGTCATATCCACTTAGCACGTTTTTACCTACAGTATTTAGCAAATTCAAAGGCAAGTCATTATCACTCTCTCGTTCATTAAAAAGCTTTGCCTGATCTGAGGTAATTACTCCTGAGTTCAGATAGTCCTTTGTATCTCCTTTGTGCATCAGTGGAAATACATCATACTCATTATCACGTAAAAGCTTAATATCATCTGAGATTGCCTGTTGAACTCCCTTGCTTGGGCTTCTTCGAGCATCTAAGTTAGTATTGATGTCTCTCCAATGAACAAATAGCCTACTATAATCGTGATAGTTCTCCATTTCAATGAATTGGTACTCATTGTTATAGAGAATTTTTGAATATGGACTCGAACCATCTAGTATTAAAACACTTCCCAGCTTCCTATAGTCAATCCTCACAGAACAAAGAATTTTTTGTAGACCTCTTTGCCTGTCAATGTAACCACTCCCATCTTCATCAAGCAGTTTTAGGAACCATTCAAATTGTCTCAATAATGTTGGAGAATCACAATTCTTGGTCAACTTCCCCAAAGCGTTTCGGAGGTTCATCTCTTCCTTAGAGCCTTCAATAGTCCTAATTAAGCGCATAGTAGATGGCTGCACCTTAGACTTTAATTCATTTACAATTAAGCTCATGATAGTGATTCTTGCACTTTGAGCTTCAAACTCTTCCAAATCACTACTTTTCGCAAGTTCATCAAACCAAGCAACACTGTTATTCTCTTCTGATATGTCAAATTCACAGTCATTAAAGAATATAGGCATTTCGTCAATTATGAGTTGCCGTTTTTTCAATCTCCTATTCATACCCTCTTGAGCCTGATATGACATATAGACGTTTTTATTACCCATTCCAATAGCCAGATCACGAAGACGTTGTTGTGTGATACAGACGAAGAGATAACCACTTAAACTCTCTGTAACGCTATCCAAGTTGTCTGCATCGACATATTGAATAATGTTTGTTGCGCCTATTTCCTCTTTATAGTATTGAAAAACACTATTGTAAAAACTACGCATTGTATCTCTATTATTAAACACAATAAGCAGCGGCTCTCTACACTCCTTCATCAATACTTGTTTGAGAGCTGTTGTTTTACCATGACCAGGGGCAGAATCGCAAACCCAATGTACATCTTCACCTATTCTAGAAGCTGTTATATATTCTTTTATTACATTTGCAGTTTCCATAAAAGCAATTGGAAGAAGGTTTTCCTTTTGGCTTTGCGGAATTAAATTGAAAAATTCGTTCGATACACTACTCAATGATACTATTCCTCCTAAAAAATTCTTTATATAGAAGATTGGTGCGCAAGGGCAATCGTATTGTTACGCACCAACCACTTTTTCAACCTACTTAGTAGCAAGCCTTGCTTTGATTTCTTTCATTTCAATTTGAATATTGTCGTACTTACCCTTTAGTTCATTATACAGATGCAGCATAGCATCTTTCGCCATATCGTTACGCACATCTTTCATCTTCATGAGATGCACCGTTTGCTCAAGCTTAGACAATTTCTCATTTATATTTGTTTCCATGTTTTTCATTCCTCCATTTTGTATTATTGATCTTCTATACGCACTCTTCTCTTGATATGCGTTTCGCTTCTTCTACAGGCAACCCAGCATTTTTAGGTGGCTTGCCAAGCTCCTGTCACATGAGAAGATACACATGTCCACACTCCGCACACTTCCATCCGTTTTGAAATCCAAAAATCGAGTCTTCTCGTTCTATATCTGTAAAGCTATTATTGCCACAGGTGCAGTTGACAGGAGGAGAAAACACATGATGTACTGGAACAGATTCGTCTCTGATTATGAAAGGTTTCATCATCTCTTTTCCACCAATATAAACATATGGCATTGGTTCAACTCCTATAATGCCTGATTTGCAAACATCAAGAACGCATGTATGTGCCGTTTCCTTTGCAATAGGAGTATCCTGATTAAAGACAATGAGTATCTCCTGCTCTGTTTCTGTGATCTGTGCGTTGTGCATTGGAAACTCTACCTTACCAACTTTGGGTAACTGCATATCAATCGATGGTTTATCCTCATGCTTGTTTATGATTCTAATTCCCAATAAGTTGTCCGCAGCATCGTAAAGGAGATAGCAAATTACATCTGAGCGTGATTTATTCTTCGCGTATTTATGTTTGCTGCGGTCTTTGAGGTATATATACATCATTGTGTCCTCTGATATTGTAATTTGCATGTCAGTTTATCCCTCCAATTCTTCCAGTGAGCTTCACTTCAATCGACCAATTTCATGCTCCAACTCTCTCAATCGCTCCCAACAGGTATTAATATCCTGTACGTTGGTTGCCAGAAGCTGTTCAAGTCTTCTTACTCGCGCTGGTAGGTCAAAGTGGGAGGTATCCTCAATCCCTTCACTCTGAATGGTTACCAACTGCTCCTTTACCTCTTTAAGTTCAGCTGCCAACTTGTCTAATGAAGATTTTGGTTGAATAGGCTTGGACTCCTGCCTCCGCTTATCTCTTTCTTTTCGAGATTCATTGTTATAATGCGATAACTCTTCCATATTCTTTTCAAATTCAGCTTGCAGTTTTTTTCTATCTTCAGGAGAAAGCTGAGTGTCATTGGCATACAGATCCGTCATTTGATCTAGTACTAGTTGCATTAAGTCCATTTTTTCCATGAAATATCAGTCTCCTTTAATCCTTGTTGTTCCAAATCCTACGAAGTGTCATGCTAAATCCTACTACTCAGGTACTCATCATGCTCAAGTTTCATATGTTCAGGAAACTTCTCAAACTCCTTTTGCGGGATTATTGGTATCGTCTGATTGCGAACAACATAGACGTTTCTTACATATTCATTCAATGAAATTTCCTGAATAAATCCAAGTTCCTTTAATCTTCTTACAGCCTCACTCGTTCTTGTGATGCTAACGCCACACTCCTCACTTATTTCTTTTTTCGAAACCTGAATTGCATTATTCGTACTAGTAGTTCTCATTAGAAAAGAATGAAAGATATTGAAAGCTTCACAACCAATTATCACCTTCCAGTATTTACCGATATAATCATCCATAGCTGTTCCTCTAAAAATATCAATATCTACCGTAGTGAGTACCCTATCTCCTACTCTCTCAACTTCAAAATTGTTTTGTTGCATTTCTAACTCCGTTAAAAATCTAACCTTATTATCAACTACCATAGTTATTGTCACACTCTTTCTGGTTGTATTACTTATTCCTGTTGTTCCAAGCCCTCCATATCAAATAAACGATAATAACAAAGCACCCACCTAATCCAAACCCCTTAAGGAAGGACATCTGAAATTTCTCATTCGTCAGCTCAATTACATCCAATCACCTTCACTCCTTCTCTTCATCTCCTAGTACAATCTCACACCCTTCTATCAGCTCCATTCATTAAAAGAGAGTGACAATACCTTTTAATTCATTTAAAGGTATTGACAATACCCTTTATTAAAGGTTAATATAATCTCAGGTATTGAAAATAATAAAATGGTATATTTTTGTCCAAATTACAAACCCAAAAATACACCAACTATATCATAAAACAACTCCTATAATATGTAAAGGACGACCTTTTAGGTCGCCCTTTTTCGGTTTTTTTTATACTATTAGTCTTGAACACACTATGCAACATTGATCAAGTTCCATATATGCTCTTTTCCCTCTATCCTTGCCCTATACATGACTTTACAAGTAATCCTTTTCGCTTCCAACTTCTCTATCATCCACTCAGGAACAACTTCGACGAATAGAGTTTCTAACGCTTCTTTTCTGTTGCCTTGATACATTAGTTCAAATTGCGAAAATGTCAGGCTATTCTGCATATGTAGCATTTTACGCTGACGAAAGTCACTGATATCAGCAGGAATTGTGTCGATGTTACCACTCCAGAAGGTGTTCCACTCTCTCAGATCAGCTTCGTTCTGTAATAAAAAGTCCAGTTTTTGCTTCCAGATAGAATGTATCTTGTTGTATTCTAGAAGTTTTATCCAAGTTTCCTTTGAGTTTCCAAGGTCATTTAGCATTGATTCGTAGCTCTTTCCGTTTCTCAGCATTATTATTCATTCTCCTTCGTAAAATGGGCATAGTTAAACAAGGAAATATGTATACATTCCTTCATTTAAATGATATGATCGTTTTATGTTTATAAACGTTAAAAGACTATAATTAAACTATAGGACTATAGACGTTTAATGTCAATAGTTATTATATTTATTTGGAGGGGTATTATGAAAAATATGTTTTCTCTTCACTGCAATCTCGCCCAAATCCTTGCCGAAAAAGAAATTACTCCATATAAGCTATCAAAAGAAATCAGCGAAAGAATAGGTACAATTTACAAGTTGGCTAACAATGATATTGAAGGAGCAAGACTTCCAGCTTCTTTACTAGCAAACGTTTGCGGATATTTGAACATTACGTTGGACGAATTGTTTACTATCGTAGGCGACAAGAAGGAGGATCAACTATGATCTCAGATAATTCATTGAATGAGATGGGAGTTATCAAGGGCGAAGATGGGGTTTTCATTCCGAAAGACTTCTGTTTAGTATCATTATTAAATCATTATCAAACTGAAAATACTGTTTTAACTGACGAAGAACATAATGCGATATCTAATTTCCTTTTTCATCTGGAGCTTGATTTAGGAATCTGTGACGGAACGAAACAAAAATACCTAAAGCATAGAGTTGTTGAAGCGGAATAAGCTTACCTCTCGCTCAGTAACGCTTCATAGCTACGAAGCTGCTCATACACGTTGTAACACTCCTTCTTACTTCCGCTATCATTCCTCTGCCCAAGAGATTTAGGAAGCGCTAAGCTATATATGAATCGTTTTCAGCACCATGTTCAGTGCTATCGACGCCCTGTAATTCCATTAAAGTCAAAAAAGCAACACACTCAGCTTTCAAATTCCACTTAAGTGCGCTGCTTTTCTACTCAAATATCCAACATAAAGTGGTATAAAATAAGGAATGGTTAAATACTTTAAAGGCATTTTATACCCCTTGATTCACACCTAAATTCTTCGGTTTCTAGGCGGCTCCGAACGTGATCGAAACCCAAAAAATTAGGATATGCCAGCGGATATTGATCTAAGCTATATGTAACAAGGGATTAAGAGCAAATTTTGACACGCTGCTCCGTGATTGAAACCTCCGTTTTACCCTCTGACGAGGCTCTGCGGCGTGATTCAACCCTCCAAAATTAGGATATAATATTCTTTTTTATATCTTTAATATTCTCTTCTATATCTCTGGTGAACGGAGTTCCCCAATTGTCGGCTTCGCCTTTGGACGCTTCGCCCAAGGCTTCCTGCGGAAGCGAAATACGTTGATACAGGTAAAATGACAAAGAGTAATCCACCCCCAGCCCTGAGAAAGTTGATGGATTACTCTTTTTGGTGCGTTTTTTCTTAAAGGCTGAACAAAAAGAAATAATCCGCCCACCCTACAAAAGTGACGGATTATTCTTTGTGACTAAATAACAAGGGATAACAGGAAAAAGAATAGCACAAAAATATAAAAATGCAAGTTTTCCCAAAACCACAAATCAAATCACACCTCACCACAACCATCCCACATCATTTAAATACCGCTGTATCCTCTATGGGCAGATTTACCTATTCTGTTTCTACAGATGGCACCCACTGATATTTGAATCGCTCTGAGAGCGTCTCTGAGAGTAAAGAAATGATCATCCTTCCACACTTTAATTTGCCGCTAATCAGATATTCTTCTAAACTCTAAGTTTATTGAAGATCTAATGATATATCGTACAACATCAGCATCTTCTGGCATAGTTGCAGCATTAGAATTAATATCGACCTTCCTTTGCATATCAATCTGACATATACATTAATCAGCGTCATAACTGTTCAATGAAAGTCAGCGGACTATGTTTCTGATATTTCTTCCCAATCTCTTCGTCTGAAAAATCAAGATATGCTTTTTGAGTAACCTCCACTGAGGAATGACCTAATATTCTACAAAGACTAAACCAATCCCCTCCATTCAATATATAATATTTTGCAAAATTGTTTCTTAACAGATGTGGGTGGACATGAACTCCAACTTTTTCACCAGCTTGACGTAAAGCACGTTCATAATTCCGCACTTCAAGCTGCGTACCTTTGGTGGTAGGAAACATAAATGGACTGTCAGAATATCTATCTCTGAACCGCAACCATGATTTTAACTCATTTGCAGTTTTATAGGAAAAATAAACGAAACGTTCTTGTTTGTTTTTTGCGTTTATCACATGGATACTCTTATGCTGGAAGTCAATATTCTCAGGCAATAAACTCAAACATTCACCAACACGCATTCCAGTATCAAGAAGTAGTCTGGTGATCACACGATTTCTGTAACCATGAAATGTACTGGATTCAAAATGATTAAAAATACCTTTGAGCTGATTAGGTGACAAAGTTTGCTTTAACTTGCGTTCAACTTTAGGATTCTCTATTTTCTCCATAGGATTCTTGGTAATTTCTTTTTCGACCTGATAAAGGTAATTGAAAAAAACTTTGATATTGCGGACGTAATTAGAAATTGTAGACGTTGATACTTCTGAGTTGTAATCTTTTCTGCCTTCTGGATGGTTGTTATGATTAGAATTTGACGCAGCAACTACTGTGTATTTGCCACGCTCCCTTAGATACTTGATGTAGTGCCTCATATGTCCTGTTTGAATTTTCTTGACTTCTTCAATTTGGAATTCGTTTTTAAGATACAGCATAAAAAGCTTCAGTGTCTGTTCGTAACTCGCAAGTGTTTTCCGTGACAAATTCTTGGATGAACAATAAAGCATAAAGTTGTCCAATTGAAATTGCATGTCTGTCATAAAAAAATACCGCCCTTCATTAGGTTTTTGACAAACCCAATAAACAACGGTATCAGTACATTTATCATATAGAAGTTAGTTGGCTTCAAGCGGCTGATTTAAGATGTTTACCGCCATAATTGTTCTGACTGTAAGTCACTACCAGCAACCTACAATTCCTTACCACGCACTGTCCCTAACCCTTTCAACTAACCTTATGCTCAATCCGCAGCTTGTCGGCTACCATGGCAATAAATTCCGAGTTAGTAGGCTTAGATTTGGAGATATTAATCGTGTAGCCGAATAAATGGCTGATGGAGTCGATGTTGCCACGGGTCCAAGCCACTTCAATCGCATGGCGAATGGCACGTTCAACGCGTGAAGGCGTGGTCTTGAATTTCTCTGCTATGGCTGGATAGAGTGTTTTTGTAATCGCACCAAGGATCTCGATATTGTTATATACCATGGTGATCGCTTCGCGCAGGTACTGATAGCCCTTAATATGTGCTGGAACACCGATCTCGTGGATGATCGAGGTAATGTTAGCATCAAGATTCTTGCCCTTCGTAAGCGGCACTACATTCGATCTGGACGTCGACGAATAGTTGTACATGTTAGAGGATGAGCTCATGCTGCCTTGGACCCCTACAAGCTGACGTACACGATTTGCCAGGACCTCCATATCGAACGGTTTCAAAATATAATAGGATGCACCAAGCTGTACAGCTCTTTGAGTGATGTTCTCCTGACCAAAAGCGGTCAGCATGATGATCTTCGGTTGAGGATTCAGATCCATATCACGCAGACGTTCCAAGACACCCAGACCGTCTAAATGTGGCATGATAATATCAAGAATAAGGACATCGGGAACTTTGCGTGCTTCGCTTAGCATTTGAAGCACTTCTTCACCATTGTAGGCGATACCCGTTACCGTCATATCTTCTTGTTCAGAAATGTATTCGGAAAGCAAATTCGTAAACTCCCTGTTATCATCGGCCAACAACACTTCAATATTCTGCACTGGCTGCTTCCTCCTTAATTATATCTGCTATTCGAAAATAACATTTTTTTCTTGTCTCTTAACATTTTCGACATGGAGATTGAATTCCCTTCTGTCGAAAATTATTTTTCTTTATTTTTTTTCTGGCATGGATTATAATTAAATATTTTATTTCAAAGTTCGATGATCTTCGTAATCCTTCGACAAAAAAATCTTAAGGCTAAACCGCCTTAAGATTTAATGGATACCTATTCTCCTGTAGGGTTACACCAGAATCCTTAAGCATCCATTCGATGAAGCAACCGTAGCCGGACTTAGGATCATTTACAAACACATGAGTTACAGCGCCGATGAGCCGTCCATTTTGAACGATTGGACTTCCGCTCATCCCTTGAACGATACCACCTGTCTTATCGATCAGTCGCGGATCTGTGATACGAATGACCATACCCTTTGTCGCCGGCGTCTGCTGATGTGCCACATGAATGATCTCAACCTTAAATCGTTCTACCTGCTGCCCATCTACAACGGTAAGAATTTCAGCTGGACCTTCCTTGACTTGATTGCTCATTGCCACAGGAATAGGTTCTTTATAAAGACTATGCTCGGGATTACGACTCATTTTACCGAAGATGCCAAAATCTGTGTTACTCTCCACATTACCAAGCACTTGGCTTTCTTTTAAGAAATGGGCTCGTTTCTCACCCGGATCGCCATCCTGGCTTTTAGAAATCGAAGTTACACTGGACTGAACAATATGACCGCTGCCAACAACAATTGGTGTTCCTGTATTCATGTCCGTAATCACATGTCCTAAAGCTCCATAAACCCCCTGTTTCGGGGCATAAAAAGTTAACGTGCCGACACCCGCTGCAGAATCTCGAATGTACAGGCCTAACCTCCAGACTTTGTCATTAATATCATACGCGGGTTTCAGCTTGGCTGTATGCTCTTTCCCAGCGCGTTTAAAGACAATCGTCAGAGAATTATTCGCTTTTCCAGCACGATCCACAAGCTTGGCCACCTTAGATAACTCGTCCAACTTCTCTCCATCAATGGAGATCATCAAATCACCTGGCACCAAACCGCTGACCTCACCTGGGGAAAGCTTGGATTTCTCGGATACTTCAATCAGATGATGTCCAACAACCAGAACACCTGCTGATTTCACCTTTACTCCGATCGTTTGACCTCCCGGGATCACCTTCAGTTCCGGTTTCATTCCATGCGCAGTCACCTTGGCAGGTTCACTGTTCAGTGGTGCGGCAAAACTTTGGTGGGTTCCCGTTATGCCCGATAAACTAAGAAAGAAGGCAAATAAAAGGCCTGGCATTAACTTCCTGAGGTTAGGCTTCAATGGCTGTCACGCTCCCTTTTGCTTCTTTCGCTTGACGAAAAAGGTGGTCGCCAATTGCGTACCTATAAGATAACCTTGCCCCCAGGCTTTTATTACTGTCAATCATTGTTCCGCTTAGCTTGTTGCAGCCTTACTTGCCTCGGCCAAATTAAGCATTTCCTGCGAATGGTGCAATGTTTTTTCGGTAATTTCCACCCCACCCAGCATTCGGGCCAGCTCCATTACACGTCCATCATTCGAGAGTGATTCCACTTCCGTCATGGTTCTTCCGTCCTCAACCTTTTTGCGGATTAAGTACTGATGATCAGCCATACAAGCCACCTGCGGTAAGTGCGTAATGGAGAACACCTGACAAGTGGAGGACAGCTTATACAGTTTATCTGCAATGGATTGAGCAGCCCGACCACTCACACCGGTATCTACCTCATCAAAAATCAGAACTGGAATCGCATCATGACGCGCAAAAATACTCTTCATTGCCAACATAATTCGCGACAACTCACCACCCGAGGCAATTTTGCCAAGAGGTCTTAACGGCTCGCCAGGGTTAGGGGAAATCATAAATTCCGCACTGTCGATCCCTTGTCTTGTAAGACGAATACGCCGACCCTTATATTCAACTCCACGTAGGTCCTCCAACGTGTCTAATTTAACCTGTAGCGAGGTTCTTTCCATCTGAAGATCTTTAAGCTCACTCTCCACTTGCGTGGCTAAATCAGACGCACACAGCTTCCGTGCTTCACTTAATTCAGTAGCTGCTTCCATCAATACAGACAGCAATGCATCGCGTTTGGTCGTCAGTTTCTCCAGATATTCATCTTTATTCTCAAGCAGATCGGTTTCCCGATGGATTTGTTCATAATAAGCCAAAATCTGTTCTACACTATCTCCGTATTTACGGCGGAGTCCGGTAATTAAATCGAGACGATTCTCGATTTCTTCGAGTCGCTGTGGATTGAATTCGATCTCTTCTCGGTAATCACGAAGCTGAAATGCAGCATCCTCTAGTTGATAATAAGATGATTGCAGCTGCTCAAGCACGGATTTAAGACCCTTTTCATCATAACGAACCGCATCCTCGAGTCTGGAAATGACATTACCTATGGATTCTAAGCCTTGTCTATCGTAGAGAAGCTCATATGCACCGGATACGGAATCCATCATTTTCTCACTGTGGGATAGTTTGACCCGTTCTTCGGCAAGTAATTCATCTTCTCCCGGTTTTAATGCTGCAGATGAAATTTCTTCTAACTGAAAACGGTACAAATCAAGCATTTGATAAGCCTTTTGGCTGGATTCCTGCAGCTCTCGGAGCTCTTTCTCCACTTTTGCAAAGGCTGAATACTTTTCCTGATATACCGCTTTTAGCGGCCCGATAATGGGTTCTCCGTATGTATCTAAAAGTCCCAAATGTCGTTCTGCCTTCAATAAGTTTTGGTGTTCATGCTGTCCATGAATATTAACCAGCTGCTCGCCAATTTCACGTAGCATAGTAAGATTGACCATCTGTCCGTTTACTCGTGATGTACTTTTACCCTGAGAGGTGAGCTCACGGCGTATTATAAGATGCTCCTCACGCTGAGCCTCAATGCCAAGACGCTCTAAAGTATCCCAGACGGGATGACCGCTTGGGAGGCTGAAGAGCGCTTCCATCTCTGCTTTTTCACAACCGTAACGAATAGAATCCGCGGAGCCGCGCCCTCCGGCAATCAGACCAAGCGCATCAATAATAATGGATTTACCTGCCCCAGTCTCCCCTGTGAGCACATGGAAGCCAGGATAAAAATGCACATCTACCGCCTCAACGACGGCTAGATTGCGGATAGACAAGGTTTCTAACACTAATAGAGCACCTCCGAGAAGATGATAAGAATATAATGAAATTTATACTTTCTTATAATTTAAGAAATGTAACCCATGATTTGTGAAATTACAGTCTTACTGTCCTCAGGCTGGCGGCAAATAATTAGAATGGTATCATCACCAGAGATGGTCCCCATAATTTGTGGCCAGTCAATATTATCAATCAAAGCAGCGACTGAGTTAGCCGTTCCCGGTAAGCATTTCATCACCACAAGATTAGCCGATGAATCGATCTGCACAAAATTATCCACCAAAACGCGCTTCAGCTTCTGTATTGGATTGTACCGTTGGTCAGTTGGAAGCGAATATTTGTATCTTCCATCATCCATAGGCACCTTGATGAGCAATAGCTCTTTAATATCTCGAGATACTGTAGCTTGAGTAACCTGAAAACCAGATTCACGCAAGGCTTCTACCAGCTCGTCCTGTGTCTCGATATCCTTTTGCGTAATAATCTCACGTATCTTAATATGTCGTTGACCCTTCATTGTTGCCTCCTAAAAGTTTTGTAAGCGACACTTCCAGATTAGCAGCGACAAAACTACATCGGAAGCATGGACTTAGTTTTGTAAGCGATGCTCTCCGAATTGCTTCGGCAAAACTACTTCGGAAGCATACACCTAGTTAAATGGACTCAGTTTGATTCTCCGTCATCTCTGCCAAGCTTAATCACTTGAATAGATCCCGCTGCAGTATTAACATACAAAACTCCGCTACATTCCGGATAAATCAGCAAGTACGGAAGCAAGGTATCTCGTAAGCCACTGCCTGTGAAATCCAAAGGTTTGCGTGGTCTAGAAAGGATAACCAAATATATTGATCCTTCCTCTTTAGTCGCCACATAATCTATAAATAACCGGCTATACATCTGCGCCCCGTTTACGTTGAAGGACAACGGGATTTTGAGCTTCCCTCCAACGACCTCGTACCCTTCATCCTCTAGTATGTCTATAGACGGGTGAGGAATAATCACTTTATTAAACGGGATCTGATCCTTCATGAAAGAACGCGGAGAATTTTGCAGCCATATATATATCCGATAAATTATAAAAATCGATAATGCTACTCCAATAAACGCCATGACGACCTTGTCAGAGCTACCCGCCACTATCAATCACCTCGGTGATTTATTCGCGTGAAGCCATGCCAATTCCTTCTTCTAAGCTGCCTTTTTAGAAGCTTTCCGAATAATTGTTATTTTCCATATGGAAAAAGAAACTCACCGGCGCGATGAGTTTCCATGAGTCGAATTTACATTAAAAGTACCCGTAGCCTGCTTAATCACTTCATCCGCTAGGGATGGAAAATCCTCCACTGGAATGACTGATGATGCAGCATCTGAAGGCTGTAATGTACCTTCTTCAGCTTCCGCCAATTCAGGCGTTAGTCTCCAGTGAGCAAGAAACTCAATATTGCCTTCCCCGCCTGTAATCGGTGAAAAAGTTAATCCCTGCAGCTGGTAACCCAGCTCTGCCGCCATGGTCAGTACATTAATTAATACCTCTTTATGAACAGCAGAATCACGAATTACACCTGATTTACCAACCTTCTCCCGTCCTGCCTCAAACTGTGGCTTGATCAGCGCAGCAATATCCGCCGGGCGCTTAAGCAAAGCTTTGAGCGGTGGAAGAATTATTTTTAAGGAGATAAATGAAACATCAATACTCGCAAAATCTGGAATCGGACCCACCAAATCTGGAGGCGTCATATATCGGAAATTCGTTCGTTCCATCACACTAACGCGTTCATCATTACGCAGCGACCAATCCAGCTGATTATAGCCAACATCAATCGCGTACACATGGCTTACTCCATTCTGAAGTGCACAATCCGTAAAGCCTCCAGTAGAAGCACCGATGTCCAGCATGGTCCGTCCCGTAAGATCAATATTAAATTGGCGTAGAGCCTTCTCCAGCTTTAGTCCTCCACGACTGACATAAGGATGCACAGAGCCTTTAACCTTAAGGGTAGCCTCCCGTGACACCTTCATACCAGCCTTTTCAATGCGTTCTTCATCCGCGAGCACCAGTCCTGCCATAATGGCTGCTTTAGCCTTCTCACGGCTTTCATAAAAACCTTGCTCAACAAGTAGTACATCTATCCGTTCTTTACGGTGTTCCATGGTCATCTCCCGATCGTTCAAAGGGTTGCTAATTTCCGGCTTCCATTTAGGAAGACGAAGTTGTTTTGTAGTTATAAGCACTCAAAGCCATCATGGACTTGATACGTGCACATAGCGCCTCTACAGTAAGACCTGTTTCCTGGCGCTGTTCTTTAATAGAGCCGTGCTCCACAAAGATGTCAGGTACACCCATCAGATGTACACGAGCGTCATAAATTTCATTCTCTGCGTAGAATTCTAATACCGAGCTGCCGAGGCTTCCCGCTTGGCAAGCCTCTTCAATAACAACCATGTTGGTTCCAGCGTGAGCCAAATCAAGCAGCATGGAGTTGTCGAGTGGCTTCAGGAACCGCGCATTCACGACGCCTACCTGAATCCCTTCCCGCTTCAGTAAATCAGCGGCTTCTTCAGCCACTTGAACCATAGGTCCACAGGCTACAACAGCATAACCTTCGCCTGTACGCAGTCGTTCCCATGATCCGATTGGAATAGTACGCAGCTCAGGATCCATTGCTACACCTGTACCGTTAATACGCGGATAGCGATAAGCAATCGGACCGTCATTATATTCAAGCGCCGTTTTCATCATATGACGCAGCTCATTTTCGTCTTTTGGCATCATCATCACCATATTCGGAATATGGCGCATAAAAGCAACATCGTACACACCCTGATGAGTCTCACCATCCGCACCTACAAACCCCGCGCGGTCAATGGCGAACATAACATTCGCGTTATGTCGGCAAATATCATGGACAATCTGATCATAGGCACGCTGCATGAAGGTAGAATACACCGCATATACCGGCTTCATCCCTTCCATAGCCAAAGCTGCACAAAGCGTAGCCGCATGTTGCTCAGCAATCCCGACATCAATCATACGATCGGGAAATTCCTTAGCAAAAGGAAATAAACCCGAGCCTCCTGGCATCGCAGGTGTAACAGCAATCAGACGGGAATCTTCCCGACCCAGTTCGATCAGCGTCTCGCCAAATACTTCCGTGTACATTGGAGGACCCACAGCTTTAAGCGCCTGACCCGACTCAATTTTGTATGGTGAAATGGCATGTGATTTATAGAAATCGGTCTCAGCGGGTTTGTAGCCCTTACCTTTAGTTGTTAGTACATGTACCAACACAGGTCCAGCCACGTTATCTGCTTGGTGGAAGGTGTCAATCATCTTCTCCAGATCATGTCCGTCTACAGGACCGAGATACGTAAAGCCGAGCTCTTCAAACAATACTCCAGGTACCATCATATATTTGAGACTATTCTTTAACTGTTCAGCAGTCTTTGCTAATCGTCCTCCGATGGCCGGAATCTTCTTAAGCAGCCCCTCTACTTCATCTTTGGCACGCAAATAGTGGCGATCTGAACGTATTTTGCTTAGATAATTATGCATCGCCCCTACATTAGGAGCAATTGACATTTCATTATCGTTCAAAATAACCATCAGCTTACGCTTCTCATGGCCAATATGGTTAAGTGCTTCAAACGCCATTCCACCAGTAAGAGCACCGTCACCAATCACGGCAATAACCTTATTGTCTTCACCCTTGAGATCGCGAGCCATCGCCATCCCCATTGCTGCCGATAATGAGGTACTGCTATGTCCAGCTTCCCATACATCATGCTCACTTTCGGAGCGCTTAACGAAGCCGCACAAGCCCTGATATTTACGCAGGGTATCGAAGCGGTCTTGACGACCAGTCAGGATCTTGTGAACATAAGCCTGGTGCCCAACGTCGTAAATCATTTTGTCACGAGGGCTGTTATAACAATAATGCAAAGCCAAAGTGAGCTCCACGACTCCTAGATTGGATCCGAGGTGCCCCCCAGTTGCTGTAAGCTTCTCAATCAGAAATCGACGAATTTCCTCCGCTAAGGTAGTTAATTCATCGACTGACAATGATTTTAGTTGCTTAGGATCATTTATTTGTGGAAGCAGCACGTATAGTTCCCCGCTTTCCTAGATGTTGTAAATTATATAAAACCCATTATAACACAAACGAAACGGCTGTCGAAATACAGCCGTTTCGAAAGTTCATAATTAGTGATCACGTGCCATTAAGTAATCTGCAATTTCCAGCAGGCGCTGGCTGTCATGAAAGCCACCGTTCAGAACAGCATTTCGGGCTGTTTCTGTAAGCTGCTTCACTTCTTCTCGCGATGCTTCGAGGCCGATAAAATAAGGATAGGTTACTTTATGCTGCTTAACATCACTGCCTGTTTTTTTGCCAAGTTTACCTTCGTCTCCAATCAAATCCAGAATGTCATCCTGGATTTGAAAAGCGAGTCCAATGGCTGTTCCGAATTTATGCAAAGCCTCAAGCTGCTGCTCGTTAGCACCTGCAATACGACCGCCAGCTAATAGCGAAAAGATAATCAAATCTCCTGTCTTATGCAGATGAATGTACTTTAGCTGTGCAAGATCGGTTAGACCCTGCTCGCCTTCCATATCTGCAATCTGACCGCCAACCATACCACGAGGACCTGCCATTTCCGCCAAATCCTCCACGATGGATAGTACACTTTCCGCAGGGACGCCAAATTTACGCGAGGCTTGTACCACACTGTAGAAAGCATGGGTCAGAAGGGCATCACCCGCAAGAATAGCGGTCGCTTCGCCAAAGACTTTATGATTCGTCAGCTTCCCGCGCCGATAATCATCATTATCCATGGCAGGCAAATCATCATGAACTAACGAGTAGGTATGTACCATCTCTATAGCAGCAGCGACAGGCAGGGCAGCCTCTCGACTTCCTCCCAGTGCTTCACATGCGATAATCACCAGCAGTGGTCGGAGGCGTTTGCCCCCAGCCATAAGTGAATACTTCATGGCTTGCTGTAAATTCTCTGGAACCATCCATTGCGTGGGGAGAATAACCTCTAGTTCATGTGAGACTAGATCGCTTAAGGACGCGATGTAATCCTCCAGTGGCTGACGCACTGTTTCTCCTTCAGCGTTTCTCTCAAGCTCATGCTCAAAGCGAGTCATCGGCGTCCCCTTCCAGACGTGCACCAAACGGCTTCTTACGCAGTTCTC
This sequence comes from Paenibacillus sp. FSL R5-0914, assembly GCF_038004525.1. Classification (NCBI taxonomy): domain Bacteria; kingdom Bacillati; phylum Bacillota; class Bacilli; order Caryophanales; family Paenibacillaceae; genus Paenibacillus; species Paenibacillus sp. FSL R5-0914. The sequence continues at coordinate 2,848,176 of NZ_JBBORH010000001.1, read as the reverse complement.
CGTCCTCTAGGGTAATCATTTCGATCTTACGCTCTACCTGCTCAAGCTTGCTGCCGCAAAGCTGAGATAACTTCATACCTTGCTGAAATAAATCGATGGCCTTCTCCAGGGGAACGTCGCCGTGTTCAAGCTCACGTACGATTTCCTCCAGCCGGTCCATGGCGCCTTCAAAATCAAGTTCCGCTTCCTTCGTCATCGTCTTTGCCATCCTCCTTCATTCCCCATACCTGGCAGTTCAGCTGTCCGTCATTCATCTTTATCACTACAAGATCGCCAAGCTGTACTTCGGTCAGCGATTTGATTAAATGTTCTTCTGCTTCGTCATAGACTAAGCTGTAGCCTCTCGACATAACTTTAAGAGGGCTCAGTGCATCCAGATGACGAATCTCCGCTATATAGCGAGCTCGCTTCTCCTGCAGGCGGGCCTGCATAGCACCCATCAGCTCACGGCGCATGCTTTCGGTGCGCTGACGCGCAGCGGCAACACTGCCGTGCGGATGGAACCGCTGCAGACTATGATGCAGCACAGCTTTGCGCTCGCGGGAACGGCTGAGCCGTGCATCCGCTGAGCGCTGGAGCCGCTCACGCAGCTGATCCAGCCGCTGCGTGTGCTGCATCAGCGAGCGGCGCGGGCCTGCCAGCGCCAGCGAGCGTTCCAGCCCCGCGTGACGCTCGCGTCCGCGCTGAGCGCGTCTTTGCAGCGCTTGGCGCAGCCGCTGCTGTTGCTGGCGAAGCTGCGCAGCTAGCTCGCCGGCGTGTGGCACGGCCAGCTCCGCGGCCGCTGTGGGCGTAGCCGCGCGGAGGTCGGCGGCGAAATCGGCAATCGTGAAATCGGTCTCGTGGCCAACGGCCGAGATGACCGGAATCCTTGATGCCGATATCGCTCGCGCGACTTCCTCCTCGTTGAACGCCCACAGCTCCTCGAGCGAACCGCCGCCGCGGCCGACGATAAGCACGTCGGCCTCATCCATGCGGTTCAACGCTCCAATCGCCTTGACGATCGATGGCGCGGCGCCTTTGCCTTGCACCAGTACGGGATAGATTACAATAGCCACCTGCGGAAACCGCCGCTGGAGTGTAATCACGATATCCCGCACAGCTGCCCCCGTTGGCGAAGTAATCACGCCAATGCACTTTGGAAAGCGAGGCAAAGGACGTTTACGCGCTTCTGCAAACAGTCCCTCTTGCTCAAGCTTGCTCTTCAGCTGCTCATAGGCTAAATATAGACTACCAATTCCATCTGGCTGCATGTGTGTGGCATAGAACTGGTACTGCCCGTCCCGTTCATATACGGTCACATTACCTCTAGCAATTACCCGAGCACCTTCCTTCGGAATAAAGGGTAGGCGCTGGTTATGAGAAGCAAACATAATCGCCTTGATCCGACTGCTCTCATCCTTTAGCGTGAAATACATATGACCGCTACCATGATGCGTAAAGTTGGAAATCTCTCCGCGAATCCATACATCCGAAAGTAAATTATCCGAGTCTAGCTTCATGCGGATGTAACGGTTGAGTTCTTTTATCGAATAGACCTGCCGCTCTGCCGCCATGAATTCCTACCCCTATTCCAAGCCGTGACGGCGTTTAGCCGCAATCAGCGTGTTGCTCATCAGCATTGTAATCGTCATCGGTCCAACCCCACCAGGAACAGGTGTGATGTATCCGGCAACTTCTTTTGCACTATCATAATCAACGTCACCCGCAAGCTTACCGTTATCCAAACGGTTCATACCCACATCAATGACAACAGCACCCGGCTTCACGTACGAAGCGTCAATGAAATTCGCGCGTCCGATCGCAACAACCAGAATATCTGCTTGACGGCTAATCTCTTGCATATTAGCTGTACGGGAATGGCACATCGTCACAGTAGCATTCTCACGTTGCAATAACAAAGACACTGGCTTACCTACAATATTACTGCGGCCAATGACCACAGCATGTTTACCAGCCATTCCTGTTCCTGTACGTTTGATTAGTTCAATTACACCTGCAGGTGTACAAGGAAGCAGACTGTCAGCACCAATCACTAGGTTACCTACATTTACAGGGTGGAAGCCGTCAACGTCTTTCTCCACGGAGATCGCATCAATAACAGCTTTTTCCTCAATATGCTTAGGCAATGGAAGTTGAACTAGAATCCCATCAATATCATCGCGTCCATTAAGCTGCGCTACGAGTGCCAGCAATTCTTCTTGAGTAGTAGACTCATCCAGTTTATGCACTTCCGAATGGAAACCAAGGCTGATACAAGATTTTTCCTTGTTGCGAACATAAACTTGTGATCCTGGATCTTCACCTACTAGAATTACTGCCAGACCGGGCTTCACGCCACGTTTCGCCAGTTCAGCAACCTCCTGGGCAATACCAATACGAATTTCCTCAGATACTTGTTTACCACTGATGATTGCTGCTGTCATGATAGTCTCTCCCCTTTTATATACTTTACTATTGTACAAGCATAAACGCCTTCGGCGTCCTTACGTGGACGGTAAGCGTTTATGCTAGAAATATAAAACATAAAGAATAGGTGAATAACTTATACTTGCTTATATTTTTAAAAATTAAGAATGGTCAGCTTTAATTGTATCTATCTCCTGGATCATCTTACCAAGCACACCGTTTACAAACTTACCGGAATCATCCGTTCCAAAATGCTTGGCCAAATCTATAGCCTCATTCACAGCAACCTTAGCCGGAACATCATTCGCGAACACCATTTCATACGCCGCAAGACGTAAAATTTGACGATCCACACGTGACAGACGGCTCATTTGCCAGCCTTTCAAGTAATGCTCAAGCATATCGTCAATTGCAACCTTGTGCTCCCACACACCGTTTACATGCTCCACCACATAGTGCTTAAGCTGAATTTCGTCCGTAATTACACGCTCTGTTTCATTCTCCTCTGAAGCTTCCTCCAGCAGCATTTCCACAGCTTCCGCGCTCTCTACATCGTTCATTTCCATCTGATACAGGCTTTGGACAATAATCTCTCTCGCTATACGTCTTTTCATGTGTTCCTCCTAAAATCTTATATCGCATTAACATCTTTACTCAAACTTCTATAACGTCGGGCAACCATAAATATAACTTCACACCTCAAGTGTGATAATAATTCAGACTTTAATGACATCGCCTATAATTATTTTAAGCCCAAATCCTTCGAATTCTATCCCTAATCCTTAGAGGATTATTGTCCGATGTCCGTTAAAGATATCTTTCACAATTAAAAAAACCGCAAAGTCTTTCTTCCAGGGGCATTGGACAACACAAACTTACGGCTTCCTGCTCCGGGAAAAAGACTATCGCGGTTCACTTGAAGGGACGCCAGCGTCCGGATAGACGCGTAATCAGCTCCTGCCACTGAAACAGGGGAGCCTCTGCGTTATCCTTTCTTTTGCCGAACGTATATCCGATGAACACTACCAGTGCAAAGAACAACATATCCCAAAAACCGCAAATTAAATATATCAAACCTAGACCAATGCCGAAAGTCACTCCGGCGATTCTACCCCCGTGACTTTCCCATACTTCTTTCCAAGACATAAGGGAAATTCACCTCTATTCCACTCGACTTTTGAAGCTTGGAGACTGCGTGAGGTTAGCAATATATACAGACACATCCGCAACCGGAATTCCGGTTGTCTCCTGCACAAAATCATGCACCTGACGTTGCACTTCTGTGGTTAGTAGCGGCAATGAATGTTCACCATCCACTACTGCGCGAATTGTAATTTCAAGGCCCGCCTGAGAAACGCGAATACGCGATTTGAGATCTCTGATTCCCTTCACTTTACCGGCAGCCTTCAGACTCAGATTCTCAATGGTCTCCACTGAAATCTGGATATCCCCATACTCTGTACGCTGATCAACAGAAGGTAAAGAAGCGCGATCACGACGCAAAGAGATGTAGAAAAATCGGATGCTCAGAAGGAACAAGACAACTGCTACTACAATTGCAGTAATATAAGCTGCTGGTCCATTCTCAATCTCCAAAGTTTTAGGAATAGCACCGCTCAAGAGGAGGATGGCAATAACAGATAATATTCCGATACTTAAGCTGTAGACAAACAGCAAAAGTCTGTCCAAAATTTTTGCCACGAGTCTCATAACCTCCTTAAATTAGAGTAAACCCTCGACTTTGCTGTCGGGGGTTTATGGAAGAACGACGACTGTTATTTCACGCGAAGAACCGTTTCAGCTTCCTCGTTCTTGTCTACAGTGTTGTTGTTCTTGAATTGCACATCATGAATATGCACATTCACTTCCACAACAGTCAGACCAGTCATAGTCTCGATGGAACGCTTAACATTACGCTGAATTTCAGCAGCCACTTCAGGAAGACGGTTACCATATTCAATGATTACAGAAACATCCACTGCAGCTTCGCGTTGTCCAACCTCTACTTTAACTCCTTTAGACAAGTTCTTACGTCCGAGAAGCTCAACAATACCACCGGCGAAACCACCGCTCATGCCAGCTACACCTTTAACCTCAACGGTCGCTAAACCTGCGATCACCTCGATCACTTCAGGAGCAATCTGGATCTCACCGATTTCTGTCCGTTCGTATTCTGTCGGCAATGTACTCATTTTAGACTTCACACCTTTCAACAAAGATTCTCATAAATTCAAGCGTAAAGCACGTCTCTTATTAAACATACTATATCATTTGACGAACTTTATGACAAACAAAGCGAAGTCGTCCTAAATTTCATACTCTTCCAGAAACTTGATGTCAAAATTACCATCCAGAAATACAGGATGCTCCAACAGTTTCTGATGGAAAGGGATCGTAGTATGGATTCCCTCCACGGCAAATTCAGCCAAGGCGCGCTTCATCTTTGCAATCGCTTCCTGACGTGTGGGTGCCCATACAATCAGCTTTGCAATCATAGAATCATAGAAAGGGGAAATCGTATACCCAGGGTACGCCGCGCTGTCTACACGAACACCGAGACCTCCAGGCGGCAAATAAAAGCCGATTTTACCTGGTGAAGGCATAAAATTACGTTCTGGATCTTCCGCATTGATACGGCATTCAATCGACCAGCCATTAATCACGATATCTTCCTGTGTAAATGTCAAAGGATTTCCTTCTGCAACCGAAATCATTTCCTTGATCAAATCCACACCCGTAACCATTTCCGTTACCGGATGCTCTACCTGAATACGAGTATTCATCTCCATGAAGTAGAACTGTCCATCCGGTCCAAGCAAGAATTCAAGCGTTCCCGCTCCCGAATAATTCACAGCGAGTGCTGCACGAACTGCTGCATTCCCCATCGCTTCACGGATATCCGGTGTAAGTACAGAACAAGGTGCCTCTTCAATCAGCTTTTGGCGACGACGCTGTACGGAACAGTCGCGTTCACCTAAATGCACTACATTACCATGCTTATCTGCAATAATTTGAATCTCTACGTGCTTCATACCTGTAAGGTACTTTTCCAAATATACACCAGCGTTGCCGAACGCCTTCTGCGCTTCCTGTTGTGCAGCAGTAATCTGCTTCACCAATGATTCCTCGTCCTCAGCAATCCGAATGCCCTTACCCCCGCCACCTGCGGTAGCCTTAATGATAATCGGGTATCCGATATCACGACCCAGCATGACGGCTTCCTCAACATCACCTACAAGGCCATCTGAGCCCGGGATGATCGGAACTCCAGCCAGCTTCATGGTTTCCTTCGCCACAGCTTTATCACCCATACGGTTGATTGCATCTGGAGATGGCCCAATGAAGATAATATTGCAAGATTCACAAATTTCTGCAAAATCTGCATTCTCAGCTAAAAATCCATAACCAGGATGGATGGCATCACATTCTGTTAAGGTGGCTACACTCATAATATTTGTAAAGTTCAGATAGCTGTCCTTGGACGGCATCGGACCGATGCAGTAAGCTTCATCAGCCAACCGGACATGCAGTGAATCCCGGTCGGGTTCCGAATAGACCGCGACGGTGGAAATGCCCAGTTCTCGGCAGGCCCTAATAATGCGGACCGCGATTTCGCCGCGGTTGGCAATCAACACTTTTTGAATGTTCATGCGTTTCCTCCCAAAGTTTTGCGAAGCTTCCGCTCCATAAGTAATCTGCGGTATTTATTCCGGTTTAACCAAGAATAGTGGTTGACCGTATTCTACAAGCTGACCATTCTCAGCCAGTACGGACACGATTTCACCTTTAATCTCCGCTTCCAGCTCATTCATCAGCTTCATCGCTTCGATAATGCATACCGTTGTTTTCTCACCAACACGGTCTCCAACATTAACGAACGATGGCATTTCCGGAGAAGCGGCACTATAAAATGTTCCCACCATTGGAGATACAATTTTATGTAGATTGCCTTCTGCGACGGCTTGTGGCTGCTGTGCTGGAGGAACCTCACTGATTACTGGATAGGACACTTGCTGCACGCTCTGCGGCTGCGGGGCAGGCGTAAAGGGATAGGCATTATAAGGAGTCGCCAGTACTGCTGTTCCATCAGCTTCAGGGCGATCCGGTTTGCGAATTGCAAGCTTCATTCCTTCGCTTTCGATCTCCAACTCATGTACAGAGGAGGTCTGGTCCAGCAATTTAATTAATTCCTTAATTTCGCTCAACTTGAACATACATTAGTTCACTCCTTCAGCTTTCTCTCGAAGCCACTTCTTAAGCGGACAAGATAACTTTATGTATTATATCATAAACGCTAGAAATGGAAAGAGCCCGGGAGAACCCGAGCTCTTTCGTCATTTTTCCTATAATTTCACGTCTTATTATTTCTCGGAAACGTATTGAACACTAACTTTATCTTGAGACACACTCAGTTCCTTCATTACGAGATCAACGATGCTAACCGCTTGTTTTACATCCAGCTTGTCACTCAGTACGACTACTTTATAGCTGTCCCCAGCTTCTTCCTTCACGATGGCTTCCCCATATTTTTGTTGAAGCTGTTCTTCGATGCCCGTAATTTTAGATTCTTTTTCTTCAAGGTTAAGGAGCTGTTCTTGAGCAACTGCATTATCAGCAGGCGTCTTCTCCATATTGTTAATCAAAGCCAGTAAGTCTTGTTGGCTCTTTAGATTCTTTTGCTCACGTTCATACAGGTAGTTAGTGAACATGCTGCTCGCCGATACACTTTGTGAAGCTACTTCATCCAGGATTTCTTTATCATTCTTAGCAGGGGTTTTGGATGTTGTAGTAGCCGCTGTATCCTTAGCTGCCGTATCCTTAGTTGCTGTATCCTTAGCTGCTGTGTCCTTAGCTGTTGTGTCCTTAGCTGCCGTGTCAGAAGTTTTACTGGAGTCTTTTGCAGCAGTGTCCGTCGAAGCTTTCTCAGAGTTACCGCTGTCTGCTGCAGCTTTACTGCTATCATCCTTAACCGCTGTAGTTGCACTGTCATCAGTAGTTGCAGTAGCTGCACTATCGTCAGTGGCTGTAGCGTTATCTACAACGCCTCCATCAGCAACAACATCTCCTTGATTGACCACTTCGTTCACAACGATACCTTTGTCGCCAACCGTTGGTAATGCTGCGTTTGCTGTATCTTTTTTCAAGGAGTCTACCTGCATAGTTCCTGCTGTGTCTTTTGGAACCGATGCACCTGAATCTTCAGTAAATAAATAGTATGCCGAGAGTACAACCATCAAACTGAGCATAGAAACCAACCATATTGTTTGTCTTTTGCCGTTCATTCTTAATTCCTCCTAAAATTTAATCTAGTGGCTGCTTCGGAAGCACTCACTTCTTGACTTTCTCCTGCTACTCTTGTTTGCGTGGTACTACTGAAATGCGCTGAATTGGGACATTCAAGCCTTTTTCGATAGCCTGCTCGATAAGTCCACGAACGACTTTGTTCTCTGCACCTTTGGCAACTACCAGTACGCCGCGTACCTGAGGCTTAATCCGCTTCGTCACAATAGGTGTTTCATCACCCGATTGCGAGTAGGTTACGATTTCGCCATCCCTCGTATATTGTGTCGTGTGACGTTTTCCACCACTGGCATCCGTCTCCTCACTAAGCTGCTGGGAGTCGTTCATATTTCGCACCACGACAATTTCTTCCGTGGATTCCACAGTGACCATGATATCAACGGTACCGACACCAACGATTTTTTCCAAAATCTCCTTCGTCCGGTTCTCCAGTGTCTGTTCAATACTCTCGAACGAGTTAGTAGCTCCAGGATCACTCTGTACCAGCGCCGTTTGGGAGGACTGATTCAGCGGTGGCTCACGCCCCGTATTCTCGTTATCAATCTTCTTCACATTGACGAAGGAATTAAACAGCATAATCGCTGCGCCCAGCAGACCCAGAATGATTAGCCAGCGAAAAGTATGACTTCTCTTCGGACTGCCAGCCCCACCCCCAGCCCATTGCTCCAGCTTTTTCAGCCAATTGCCCACTCCTATCCCTCCTAACATTGATAGTTTAGAAGCTACAGACTCATAACTTGACGTTATTCACAACGCCGCCATCTACTTGGATTACTTTGGGATCTAAATCCCATTTTTGTTCCAACAGCTTTACGATGGACTCCGTTTCAGTTGAAGGCGTGTTATTTTCTGTTACATTTCCGTTCACTGCTTTGGGCTCATCTGCAGAAGCTGATCCATTCTCTGGATTCGTACCGATCTTTACTTCTACAGGCTCTACAGGAGCGATTGCAATCGGCGGAGCAGCGGCTGCGCTGGAATTACCGGAAGCCCCTATGGAATTAGCTGTTGCTTGGGACATTGAGACCTTCACTGCAGAGATGACAGGAATATCTTCATTACCGGAGCTGCCGGATTTCCCCATGCCGAGCGTTACAGTGACATTAACCCCGCGTTTGCCGGTCTCGCTTATGATCTGCTCCCTCATTTGCTCAGCAACCTCTTCTGCGGCCAGCTTTAAGCTTTGATCCTGTCGCCCTTGTGCAAGCTTTTGACCATCTGCCAGAATCTTTTCCAAAGAGGGATCTCCACTTCCCCCTCCTGTGAATAAGCCTCCCTCTTTCTCCTGTCGCCCCATGGCTATACTCAGCTCGGCTATTGCATCACCTTTAAGGAGAGAAACGATCGGGCTAAGCATGGTAAGCAAGATCAGGAGGCTCAGCACCAGCCTTGCATAACGCTCCATGGATTTGCTTGGGAGCAGTAATTCAACGAATGATGCTAGCAGCACGACAAGTATGATCTCTCGTAGCCAATCGCCCAACCAGCTCATCGTTTCCCTCCTAAAAGTTTTGTTAGCATAGCCTTCAGAGAATTTCTTCGTACAAAACTAGCTTCGTAAGCACCCGCTAAGTTTTGTTAGCATAGCCTTCAAGCTCACCTCATCATGACGGTTAAATTGCCAGCGGTTAGCATGATCGTGACGGCCATAAAAAACATTAACGATACAGCTGCCAAAGCAGCGAATACGTACACCATGCTTTTTCCGATGGTCTGGAGGCAGACCACAATCGGCGTCTCTCCTAATGGCTGCATTACAGCAGCAGCTACATTGTAGATCAGAGCAAGCACCAGAATTTTGATCGCCGGAAAAGCGCAAAGGAACAAAATGATGATCACTCCGGATAGCCCAATAGCGTTCTTCACCAGGAGTGAAGCTGAGATCACTGTGTCTGTTGCATCTGCGAACATTTTTCCGATGACCGGAACAAAGTTGCCTGTAATATATTTAGCGGCCCGGATCGTAACACCATCTGTCACTGAACTCGTAATTCCCCTGACTGAAATCACACCGAGGAACACAGTGAGCAGTACTCCTAGTAATCCGGCTCCGATATTTCTTAGCAGATTCGCCAACTGGGTCAGCTTGTATTTCTCCGACAATGCACTTACGAGATGCAGCACCGCCGAGAAGAATAATAGTGGAAAGACAATGGTGTGGATCAGTGTGCCAACGGTATGAATCATAAAAACAATTAGTGGATGTGTGACCGAGACGGTAACAATGTTCCCCATGGAAGCTAGTAACGCGAACAGTAGCGGAATCATGGCCATCATAAAATCAATCATCCGGTCGATAGCATCCTTCGCATAACCTATAGCGATATTGAAGCTGTTCACGGCAATAACGAGCACTACCATATAACAGAGCGTATAAGCCACCTTGCTGACCGTTTTTCGCTCAAAAGCGGTTTGTAGCGTCTCCAGTATCATGCTGAGCACACTGACCATGACAATCGTGACCAGCAGCCTTCCGTTGTACAGCACCTCATGCCACATAAATCCAAGAAGCCCAGATAATACACCTTGTAAGCTGAGTCCCTTATCCCCTGGAAGCAGCATGTCCATAAGTGATGGTGTTGCCCCGTCTGGAAAAAAACCTCCGTAATCCTTCATCAGTTGATCCCAGTACGACTCCACCTTATCTGTTGGCAGATTGTTCACCTGACCCTTGACCCACTGGTCTACTGGGGAGGCATTACCGCCCGATCCTGACGCTGGAGAAGCTATGGCCACCTGAGCTGTACCTGCAAACCATAGAATGAAGAAGCATGGGAGCAGCAGCAGTATTATTTTTAATTTTGGAGGACGAAAAACACTGCACTTTTGCATAACTTCTCCTCCCTAATCGTTGCTTAGCTTCCTTCAATTGCTTTAAGCAGGTAGCAGCTTCATGACCGTTTCAATAATGATGCTGATAATGGGTACAGCTAGTACCATAATGAGGACTTTTCCGGCGAGCTCTATTTTGGAAGCAATCGATTCCTGCCCTGCATCACGCACAATCTGTGCTCCAAATTCAGCGATATATGAAATTCCGATGATTTTGAACACGGTCTTCAAATAGATCATTTCCATCCCCGATGACTCTGCCACCCGCTCCAGTGTGGAAAGTATCATTCCAATCTTGCCGATTAGAAACAGGAAGATCAGAATCCCTGTGGCAGTAGCGAGGAGAAAGGCAAACATCGGTTTTTGTTCCTTCAGCACGAGAATCAATATGGTCGATATCAGCCCTATTCCAACAACTTGAATGATCTCCATAGCACGCCTATTGAAAAAGAAAGATCGTTTTTATTTCCTGCAACAGTCCGTCCAGCATTCGAATAACCATAAATAGCACAACGACGAACCCGATTACGGTAACCCAATGTGCGAAATCTTCTTTTCCCATCTGTTTAAGCACCGTGTGTATCATGGCGATAATTATGCCAATGCCGGCAATTTGAAAAATCGCATTGACTTCAATATTCATTCCTGGCACCTCGCTAAAAGATCAAAATGACGATCAATGCTCCAAGCAGCAGACCCAGGCTTTTACTCAATTTTTCATATTTGCCTTGATCCTCTCTGGCCACCGACTCCTCCTGCTTCAATTGCTGCAATGCTAACGCGATATGAGTGCTCTGATTGGACCTATCGCTTGTACCGAGAGTACAACTGAGCTGGCGGAGAATCTCTTTTTCTGTCCCCTTCAATGCGGTAGACTTCCAATGCGAGTCCATAGCCCTCTGAATGGCATCCTGGGCACTTCGATCAAGGGGTGGGCTCATCTCCTCAGCTGTTTTAATAAACAACGTTTTGAGCGGTTCCTTAGACTGAATCCCAATACGCCGCATAGCTTCAGGCAATGGGGTAAAGCCGTACATAATTTCTGTTTCCAGCCGCTGTAGCGCTGCTATCAAGCCTCTGATATGTCTTGGCCTGTCTGCATATTGTTTTGCAAATTGGAGCCCTGCTAGCGTACCAGCCAGCACAATCAGAACGGCACCGAATAGCTTAAGCATGTAAATCACCACCTAATCGATCCCCGGGTGAGATAAGAAGTAATCCGCGTTTCTGTCCATCCAGAACACGAAAGGAGAGCCCTGCTTCTGAGCGATGCAGAATGACGTATCTTTCGAACATCTTTTGTTCCAATAGCCCGCCAAGCCCGGGCCTACGAGCCAGTTCTATTACTTCTTTACCGTGAGCCGAAGCAACGACTGATATTCCAGCATGCAGCGCTTCAGTGACTGCTTCAGCGTCTTCAGGACGACCAATCTCATCAGCGATCAATACATCCGGTGACAAGGAACGAATCATCATCATCATGCCTTCAGCTTTGGGACAGCCGTCGAGAATATCTGTGCGCGGACCAACATCAAAGGCGGGAATCCCGCGTCTGCTTCCTGCAATCTCAGAACGTTCATCGACAATCCCCACCTTCAAACCGGGTCTTCCGCCTTCACGCTTCCCCAAATCTCCTAATGAGATTTGTCTCGCGATATCGCGAAGAAGTGTTGTCTTCCCGTGCTGTGGAGGCGAGAGGATCAAGGTGTGCATCATTCGCTGCCTCCCCTTGTCCAGCAGATAGGGTAGCACTTTATCCGCGACTCCAGGAACCTCACGGGCTATGCGGACATTGAAGCTTGTAATGTCGCGTAGATGCTCCACACCACCACCACTCAGCACCGTCCGACCAGCAAGTCCTATTCGATGGCCGCCAGGAATCGTAATAAATCCCTTTCTCAGCTCTTCTTCCATCGTATATAGTGAATGGTTGCTGATCAGATCTAGCAGTCTATGAGTGTCCTCCCGATCCGGCCTATAGGCTTCTTCCGGCCTTTGCGTTACGCTGCCATTTGCTCTAAGAAAGTGATATTTACCTGAATAGTTAATCTCCAGCGGACGACCTTCACGGACCCGAATCTCTTCCACCATTCCAAGTAGCGGAAGGGGAAGGCACTTTAATAGTGCTCTTACTTTTTCAGGAAACAATTGCAACCAATCATCTGCCATACAAAGTACCCCCAAGTTGTCCTCTATCTAATTGCTTTATTCCATATTTATGCTTGTACGCGCTCAATATGCCTATCATCTATCATTTTTTTAGAATCCCGATTAAGAGAAAGGCTACACCGCAACCGACCCAGCCCAGTTTGCTCCAGGACAACTGCTGAGCCATCCCTGTAAGTCCGATCGCTGTCGTCAATATCAAGATCGTCGGGCCTACCAAAGCTAGTCCAGAATTGACTGCAAGCGCCTTGTCTACCTGATTCAACCGCAGCATAATCAGTGCAGCTATAATCTCCGCACTACCCGAGAACAGCCGAAGAGTCGCCATCCAGCTTACATACTTGTCCAATCCACTCCACTCCTAACTTTTACTATTTCACACAGAATGATATTCAGGGCTTGTTTGTCCTTCTCTTATCCATGGATATGCGATAATTACTCACTTTAGACAAGGAGAAATGACAGAATTGCAAGTCCAACTGTGAAAGAGTTCATAGTACACACCTATATAAATAAATATAATCAGTACGATAAAATTATTTTTTACGAACACTTCCATCTGTGGTATCCTTGTTAATTGGAAATATAGTGGGTTTATATTTTCAAAAAGAGCAGACTATAAAGACATAAGAAAAAGAGGGGATTTGTGTCATGCAAGTTCGAAGTTACGGGTTACCGCAAAACATGCGGACCGTAGTCAGACCACTCAAGGAAGTAGCTATCATTATTTTTTCAGCCTTTTTAATTGCAAGCGGGATGCGATTGTTTCTAATTCCTCATCAGCTTCTGAGCGGTGGGGTAGCAGGGGTGGCTTCGGTCGTCGGTTATTTAACGGATCCGAAGTACATTTCTAAGCTTTATTTTGTAATAAACCTTCCTTTAATTGTCTGGGGATTTATTGCAGTGGGGAAAAAATACATCTTACTAAGCTTGCTTTCCGTCGTGGCCACCACCTGGTTCATTACCATTATTCCTGAGGTGCAAATGACCAAGGACCCCATTCTTGCAAGTATTTTCGGCGGAGTAATTATTGCTGGGGGCGTTGGTTTTTCTCTCCGTACTGGGGGCTCTTCTGGGGGATTTGATATATTAGGCTCGATTATTTCACGTAAACGGGATATTCCCATGGGGAATATCATGTTCTTAATGGATGGATTAGTTATTCTGAGTTTAGGCTTCTTTAAAAGCTGGGATTCCGCCTTATACGCTATGCTCTGTATTTTTGTAAAGAGTAGAGTAGTCGATATGATCCATATTCGCCATGTGAAGCTGACCTGCTTTATCGTTACCAAAGAACGGGAGATGATGCTGACCCGTCTCAGAGAGTTACCTCATGGCATCACTGTCGTCAATGCAGAGGGTGGATACAGTCATGAGGGAAATACCATGCTAATGACAGTAACGACTCGGTATGAACTTGCAAATCTGCGGAGAACTATTCTTGAGGCAGACCCAAGCTCCTTCGTCAATGTTGTGGAGACTGTAGAGATTCAGGGCCGGTTCAAACGATTAGGATAAATTCAGGGACCTACCTCCCTTGCTGTTATATAAATGAAAAGGAACGCTGCATTCAAATCTGCAGCGTTCCTTTTCATTTATTAGTGATGCTATTTGCTTATTTTTTACTAGCGGAAATATACCAGTCATTCACTTCCTTAGTAATTTCATCACCGCCAGATTTCTTCCAGTTGGCCACCATCGTATCGAACTCTTCGATAGGGGATTGACCGTAAATGATCTTGGAGTACGTTTGAAGTACCAATTTCTTTAATAGCTCATTTTTGGATTTCATGGTTTCAGTCAGAGGTCCTTGGAAGTAATTCTTCATACGAATATCCTTTTGCTCCAAGACGATCTTCATGGCTTCAATATTCTCCGGTTTACGAACCGCAGCTGTAGCGATCTCGTACGGTGTTTCAGGCGTACCACCGCTTGCCAGTTTGTTCATCGTCTCTGCGTACAATCCCGGCTCACGGGCACCGTCAAAGGTAAGAGAGTAGTAGATCGGTTCAACTAAATGTGTCCGGTCGCCATAGCCAGGGAATAGATCCGGATATTTCGCCGGGTCTTTAACTACAGTACCATCTGCTTGCTTGGCATAGTCATAACCTTCAGCAAAGCCATTTTCGAAAATGCCACCTTTTTGTGGATTCGCCCAGTTATCGAATAAGAAGTTATAATAACGCAGCAGTGCTTCTTGATGCTTCGAATCTTTATTGATCAGCATCCATCCGTTAACAGACGGGTTACCACTTTGTGTACCAATTTTGCCATCAGGACCGGCAGGAATTGCATAAGCTTTGTATTTTGCACCAGGTACGTTGTTCAGCAGATCACCAAACGGCCAGTCTGGAAGCCAGTTGCGGCCTACAATTGCACCCGCTTGACCTTTAGTGAATTGTTCGTAACCACCATTTTCATCGACAAGACCTGCATCTTTAGTGATATAGCCTTTTTCCATCCATGTCTTCAGTGTAGACAGTGCTTGCTTCGCACCTGGATCGATCGAGCCATAGCTCAGCGTACCATCTGTACCTTTGTTCCATTGTTCTGGCATGGTGCCGAAATCACCGAACAACCAGCTGATATCAGCGATCCAGTTCAAGTAAGTATTTTTAAAACCGGTTGCGAGACCAAGAGTGTCTTTCTTACCGTTGCCATCAGGATCTTTGTTTACAAAAGCGTCCATGATGTTCTCGAAATCAGCAAGTGTCTTAGGAGCCTGCAGACCCAGCTTATCCATCCAATCTTGACGCAGCCAGAGAACCATGTCGTCATTATAAGCGTAATCCAGAACCGGAAGCGCCATAACTTTGCCATCGCGTGTTACTGGTAACAATGTATCCGGATTCAGCTCCATACCCTTCTTGTATACATCGCCAGCATACTTGTCGATCAAGCCACCAACATCTGTGAACTGTCCGGAGTCAATCAGCATATTGACCGTTTCCATATCGCCGCGGTAAGTGATCACGTCCGGCATTTTATCACCTGAAGACAACATAAGTCTAATCTTCGTCTGATAGGCTTGGTTGGTGTCGGTGACAACCCAATCATATTTCACATCAATGCCCAGATTATCTTTCATATAAGTGTTAAGAACGTTGTTCTCCATACTCTCGCCGGTTTTATAGTAATAGTTATTACCAATGGCCTTAACCGTCGTAAGTGAGCTGGAAGAAGAATGGCGAGACTCACAGGAGCATATCCTTGAAGCTTATTTCGCCATTGCCTCCTCCATTTCTGCTCTTATTCATCGCACCAAAAAATGGCTGGCTGACACGATCGGTGAAGATTTCTACACCGTTACTAGCGGGCAGCCTATGCAAACAGTCGATGAGCTATGCAACTGGAGTGAACGGGTCATCGCCAGCTACCGACGCTCGGTTAGCAGTGTGGAGAAGGATTCCCGAAACTCCATTATCCGCAAGGTACAGGATTACATCGCGCAGAACCCTGGTACAGCTTCACTACAGACTATATCTTCAAGCGTATATCTGAATCCTTCATATCTCTCGAAGATTTACAAACTTGAAACTGGTGAAGGAATCAGTGAATATACGCTTCGTGTTCGTATGGAGAAGGCAATCCTCATGCTAGAGCAGTCGCCTGAAAAAATCTATGAAATTTCTACCTTGCTTGGCTATCAAAAACCTAGCTATTTCATTCATCTATTCAAGAAGCATTATGGCATAACACCGCAGGAATACCGCAACAAACTCGGTTTGTAAGTCTAAACAAGAAAAACGCCTGACGTCGTCCTTGGAGGTAGAGTTACAAGCTGAGTACATCCGTAATTCCATACTCGTATCCATATACACCTTCGTAGTGTGGTTCCGCTTGCGGACCGAATGGCTTTATTTCGATGAAATGAGCACATCTATTAGGGACGGACCGTATTGCACTTATTCCCTAATAACAAGCCCCTTCCCGGTGATCTGGGGCGAATAACAGCGCTGGCTCGTTTACGCTACCGGCGGCACATTGTATTCGATTTTTCGCATACAATTGGCTCGTTTACGCTACCGGCGGCACATTGTATTCGCTTTTTCGCATACATTTGGCTCGTTTACGTTACCGGCGGCACATTGTATTCGATTTTTCGCATACAATTGGCACATTTACGTTACCGGCGGCATATTGTATTCGATTTTTCGCATACATTTGGCTCGTTTACGTTACCGGCGGTACACTGTATTCGGTTTTTCGCATACATTTGGCTCGTTTACGTTACCGGCGGTACACTGTATTCGGTTTTTCGCATATATTTGGCTTGTTTACTTTACCGGCGGCACATTGTGTTCGCTTTTTCGCATACATTTGGCTCGTTTACTTTACCGGCGGCACATTTGTATTCGATTATTCGCATACATTTGTCCGTAGGCTCGACTAAAACATGCATTTCGGAGGATATAAGGTCCGCTCGGTTTTTAGAATCTGACGGATGACCCCTCGTTTATTTCATGTCTCCTGCTTCTTCACGTTCACCCCTCCTTCCTCTTTCTTCGGAGTTATCCACATTTTTTTGTATTGTATAATTTCCTAAACAATAAAAAAAGATGCTTACAGCCATTTAGCTGTAAGCATCCCTTTTTATTTCCCCAGCAGCTCTTATCGGCGATCTTTAGGACCTCCGACGAAAGCCTGCTCTGTTGTATCGAGATTGTAGGCGGTATGCAGCGCCTGTATGATTGATGGCAAATTGCCTGATTCAATGACGCAAGATACTTTGATCTCAGAAGTGCTGACCATCTTGATGCTTACACCCTCTTGGGAGAGTACATCAAACATTTGAGCCGCTACCCCTGGATGGCTGACCATACCAGCACCAACGATGGATACCTTCACCAGGTTATCCTCGGAGGTAACTTCACGATAAGGCAAAGTTTTATGAATTTCTTTAATTACTTCCTTCGCCCGATCCAGTTCATCAAGAGAAACTGTAAATGAGAAGTCAGCCTGCTCATTCTGTACACCACTTTGTACGATGATATCTACGTTAACGCCCTCTTCAGCAAGCTTGCCGAAGACCTGAGCGAGTACACCTGGTACATCAGGAACTCCAAGAATACTGACACGTGCTACATTCTTATCAAATGCAATACCACTAACTACGATTCCCTGCTCCATGCTTGTTTCCTCCTTCACAACAGTACCTTCATTATGATTAAAGCTCGATCTAACGACCAGCTTAACTTGATGACGCTTAGCGTACTCCACTGCACGTGGATGTAATACAGCTGCTCCCAGATTGGCAAGCTCCAGCATTTCATCGTAAGAGATTTCCTTCAGCTTACGTGCCGTCTTCACGATACGTGGGTCAGTGGAGTAAATACCATCTACATCGGTATAGATCTCGCATACATCTGCTTGAATAGCAGCAGCCAATGCTACGGCTGTTGTGTCCGAACCACCGCGGCCTAATGTGGTGATCTCACCGTCCACAGTCATTCCCTGAAAGCCTGCAACGATCACGATCTGTTCACGCTCCAAAGACGCTAATACACGACGCGGGTCAATTTCATTGATACGAGCTCTGCCGTGAGTTTCGTCTGTTCGGAATCCAGCCTGCCATCCTGTATAAGAAACTGTATTCCGCCCGATCCCATGCAGGGCAATGGACAATAGAGCGACGGAGATTTGTTCACCTGTCGTCATCAACATATCCATTTCACGTGCGGGCGGCTGCCCGTTTAGTTGCTTCGCCGTATCGATCAAATCATCTGTTGTATCCCCCATTGCAGATACAACCACAACGCAGCGATGTCCCTCATCTTGCTTGTCTGCGATGCGCTTGGCGACGCGTTTCATTCGTTCAGTGTCGCCGACGGAGCTGCCTCCGAATTTCATAACATAAAGTGACAAAGTCCCATTCACTCCCCATATCGGTCTATGTAGTTGCTTCTAATCGGTTTCCCGCTTTAAATCAGTATAATACGAAAACAGTGCCTTGCGTTAATGGTTTCATAAAAAATTTATTAAATTTCCCCGCTGTCAAAAAAAAGATAAGGTCAGCATCTGCCCTTCAGCTGTGCTTATTTTACTCAACTTCCAGTATTTTAATGTAGGTTTCCATAGCATCTTTATCCGTTACTGTTCATAAAAAAACCTCCACCGTATAAACGGGGAGGCTCTTCTGGTAATATCTAGGTTATTGTTCTGTTTCCTACGCGCGGGAGATATATTTACCTTCACGAGTATCAACCAGCAAGATGTCTTCTTCGTTGATGAACAATGGAACCTGAACACTATGTCCGGTTTCAAGCTTGGCCGATTTCGTAGCACCTTGAGCCGTGTTTCCTTTAACGCCAGGCTCAGTTTCAACAACCTTCAACTCTACGCTGGTAGGAAGGTTGATCCCAAGAATCTCACCTTTGTAACTAACGATGTTTACAGTCATGTTCTCTTTAAGGAAATTCAATTCCCATTCCAATTGCTTTTCGGACAATTCGAATTGGTCATAAGTTTCGTTATCCATGAATACGTGGTCCGATCCACTGGCATAGAGATATTGTACACCACGGTTTTCGATAATAGCACGGCCAATCGTTTCACCTGCACGGAATGTACGCTCTACTGTATTACCGTTACGCAAGTTCTTAAGCTTGGAACGAACAAATGCTGCGCCTTTACCTGGCTTAACGTGTTGGAAATCAATAACGGTAAAAATATCTCCCTCTACCTCTACGGTCAAACCTGTTTTAAAATCATTTACTGAAATCACTAAAAATCCCTCCAAAATTTATAATCAATCTAATACATCACACTTACTTACAGTACTGTATATTCTTTAGACGAATGGGTCAGCAGTGATATTCCGCTCTCCGTGATCACAATGTCGTCTTCAATACGTACTCCGCCAATTCCCGGCAAATAAATACCAGGCTCCACAGTTACTACCATCCCCGGCTGCATAATATCGTCGCTAAGTTTGGACAAACGCGGCCACTCATGAACTTCCATTCCAAGTCCATGGCCTGTGCTGTGTCCAAATTGTTCACCATATCCGTAGCTAGCAATGATATCACGTGCCAAGGCATCACATTCCCGTCCAGTCATACCCGGCTTGATATGTGCTAAAGTATGTAGCTGAGCTTCCAGCACAATATCATAGATCTCTTTCAGCTTCGGATCCGGTGCTCCGAGTGCGATAGTTCTTGTCACATCTGAGCAATAGCCATCAAGTAATGCACCGAAATCAAGGGTAATGAATTCATTACCTTGAATTACACGGCTGCTTGCTACGCCGTGTGGCATAGACGAGCGTTCACCTGAAGCAACAATCGTATCAAACGATGAAGAAGTTGCACCATGGGTCCGCATATAAAATTCCATTTCCAAATCAACATCGCGCTCAGTCATGCCCGGCTTGATCACGTTCAGAATATGACTGAATGTAGCATCGGCCAGATCTGCTGCACGTTGCATAACGGCAAGCTCTTCCTCATCCTTGAACATACGAAGGTCTTCCACAGCTTTGGAAATTGGAACTAACACTGCCGGCTTAAGTGCTTCTGCATATGAGGTGTACGCGCTGAATGAAACATCATCCTGTTCGAAACCGATACGTACCTCTTTACCAGAAGGCAGAAGCTCGCGAACTGTATCAATGAACTTAGTTGTATGTTCTACAACTTTAACCCCCATTGCTTGGTCCGCGGCCTGTGTCATATACCTGAAGTCAGTCAGCAGATAACAATCATCACTTGTCACCAGTACATAACCGGACGATCCGGTAAATCCACTTAAATAGCGGCGGTTATAACCGCTAGTTATCAACATTGCATCCAATCCTTGATCCTGCAAAACCTTACGCAGCTTGGAGACACGCTTGTTACCCATTTTCATTCTCCTCTCGAAATAGCCACATTGTATTTTAACATAGGGATATCCCCTTGAGAAGTTTTTTCGCGCCGTTAGGCAAGCGCTGTACTTTGCTCACGCTTCCGTTCGTCCGTATACTCGATCGCTGCTGTATATCCAATGAACATTCCCCATAGCAGAAAAATGCAGAACTCACTAATGACAGTGTTCCACGGCAGCTTGAATGGGGGCTGCATAAGAAACATCTGCGAACCAGGAATAAATATAATCGCCCACCATAAAACGCCGTAGACCAGGCCTGGCCAAGGTCCCTTCAGCTTGCGGAGAAGCAGTACATACAGCATGGAGGCGATGACCGAAAATACAATAAACATCATATATCCCACGAAATGTCCAAATGCTGTTGTCAAAAACGCATGCCTGAAAAAAGGCTCTGCGATAAAGCCAGGGCTTACTTTGGTAAAACTGAACCAATAGACTAGCCAATGAAGCCCACCCCAAATTAATCCTGCAAAAAAACCTAATTCGAGTGCAAAAAGCCAAATATTTGTATGCCCCGATTGTTGTTGATGTGATTTGCTCATGAAATTGCCTCGCTTTCTTTATTTTCAATGCCAATTTATCTCTCGTTCTCTCTAGAAGATAGTATGTACAGCAAAAGGCGATCCAACTAGTAATGTCTTCAAAAATTAGTTACAATGTATTATATAAATCATATTAAATACGAGAAGGTGAATTGGTTGTCCCAGGAAACTCCCAGTTACGGCGGCCAAGCCGTCATTGAAGGCGTCATGTTCGGCGGTAAGCATATCAATGTAACAGCCGTGCGACGCAAGAATCAGGAAATCACATTTTTAGAAGTACCCAAAAGCGATAAGAGCTGGGTCACGAAACTGCGCAAGATTCCGCTGCTTCGCGGCCTTGTCAGTATAATAGATGCCAGCGCTAAAGGCTCTAAGCACTTGAACTATTCAGCCGAATCCTACGCTGAAGATGAATTGGAACCGGAAGATATCGAGAAGGAAAAAGCGAAGCCGAAGAAAAAGGATGAGGGCTGGAGCCTTGGAATGATTTTTGGGGTTGCTGTAATGGGTATTCTCTCCTTCTTGTTCGGAAAGCTCATTTTTACGCTTGTTCCGGTATTTGTAGAGGATTTTTTATTTAAAAATGTATTTGATAACTACGTACTGCACAACCTCATAGAAGGCGGCATCAAAATGATTCTCTTGCTGGTCTATTTATGGGCGATTTCTCAAACACCTGTGATCAAGCGACTGTTCCAGTATCACGGCGCCGAACATAAAGTCATCAGCGCTTTTGAAGCAGGCGAAGAACTGACTGTTCAGAACGTTCAGAAATACAGCCGTCTGCATTACCGCTGTGGAAGTAGCTTTATGATGCTGACGATTATCCTCGGTGTGATCATTTACTCCGTAGTCCCATGGGATAATCTTTGGGAACGAGTGATCCAGCGGATTATCTTGTTGCCAGTCGTAATTGGTGTATCGTTCGAAGTTCTAAAGGGAACCAATGCGGTAAGAGAAGTACCAGGCCTTAAATATCTGGGTTACCCTGGATTGTGGCTGCAACTCCTTACAACCAAAGAGCCAAAAGACGATCAGGTAGAAGTATCTATTGCCTCTTTTAACCGTATGCGTGAGCTTGATGCTGCGATTGAAGCAAGAGGATATTCGGAGGCAAGTGTGTCAGGCGGCATATTGGATCCTGCGAAAGGATGAGTGATCTATGATCAGGCATGCTTTAATTTTTTGGATTACGGTTACGCTTGCGATTTTCGGTTTTGTGATTGGAGTCTTGACCGAGCCCTTCTTTACGCTGTCGAAGCTGATTCTCCCCCTAGTACTGTTAGCAATCATTTATTATGCTTACAAAAAAATGGGACCAGGCAAATACGCTCGTAGCAGCAGTGGATCTAAGGTTAAAGTGAAGCCTTCCCAGAAGACCATGTCAAAGGTAGCAGGAATTCGCAAGACTCAAGCTGCACCAGGCAAACGCAAAAGCTATCCTTTCCAAGTGATCGAAGGAAGTAAAGGGAAAAATGATGATCAGCTTCCGAAGTATCACTAACTTCATAAGAACTCCAAAAAGCATCTCCACGTTTTAGTAACGTGCGGGATGCTTTTTTCTCATATGGATACCTCGCTCGTTATCTTGGTCGCCACTCCTTAAAGAAATCTTCTCCTGCTTTGAGTCCAGCAGCATACATTTCATCGCTTTGCGCTTTTGTAATTTCAAATTGAGTCGTTCCAATCCCAAGCGTAGGAATTTTTACCGTACGAACAAATTTATCCCCTTCAATAAACTTCTCATCATGAGCAGAGAGCATGGTGGTTACCATAGCTTGGAGCATACTGAATGGCCCTCTAATTTTATGCGGCTGTGGATCGGTCTTACCTACCGATTGATAACCTACCGTAGGAATTCTGCTCCCAGGTTGTTTGCTCCCATTATTCTTGCCGTCAAATAGCCACAAAGGGAAATTACTCAAGAGCCCACCATCTACAACATACACAAACTGCTCGGCAAAGGATTTCCCTCTTGCTGCCTGCCCGTTTAGTCTTAACATCACAGGATCAAAAAAATAAGGAATGCTGCAGCTCATTCGCACTGCCTTGGCCACTTCAAAATGCTCCGCAGAAATCCCATACTGCTCCAAGCCATCTGGCAAGACCAATATCCTTCCATTTGTGATATCGGATGCGATGATAGATAATTTACCGGGAGGCAGATCACGGAAGGTGATGATCCCCTTTTTTAGTAATAATGCTCTTATCCAGGACTCCAAGGCTTCCCCAGAATATAATCCTTTCTTCAATAACACTCGCAGCGCAGGACCAACGATAGCCGTATTATAAATGGGACCTCGCTTCAGAAACGATGAAAAGGATGTCCCTTGGATTATCCGACACATTTCCTCCCCTTCATAGCCCGCTGCTAGTAAAGTGGCTACAATCGAACCTGAGGAGGTTCCTGCTACCCTTTTAAAAGTCCAGCCTGCCCTTTCTGTAGCTTCAACTGCTCCCGCAAGAGAAATCCCCTTTACGCCTCCTCCTTCAAATACTGCGTTAATCTCCATACACAAAAATCCCCCGTTTCCCATAGATTCTATTGCTTATCTATGAGCACGGGGGAACATTCATGACTCCTTATGAATAACAACTAAACTATTAGGATTTAAAATAAAAGGTCAGTAAGCTCGACAATCCGAACGGATTGCGGACTACGACGTCATTCGCTCTAAACATAATACTACCTGCAACCTCTTCGTACTTCTCATTATATTTGAGCTGATTAATAATTTGATCTCCACTTTGCCATTCAGCCTTTTGATCACTGGCTCCGACCTTATAACCAGCTAACCCGATGTAGAGTTTAACATTCGTATTCTCGACTTCTTTTACCCACCAATCAACTAACTTATCATAACGAGCTGTGCTAAAGGACAAACTCCAATAAATTTGCGGAGCGACATAATCAATCCAGCCCTGCTTAATCCATGTCCGAACATCCGCATACATGCTGTCATAAGCAGATACCCCTGCAGTCGTGTCCGAACCTGTACTATCATTTTTAATATTTCGCCATACTCCAAAAGGACTGATTCCATAAGAAGCCTTTGGCTTCACCTTATGAATCTGTTCTCCCAACTGACGGACAAATTCATTAATATTATCTCGGCGCCAATCAGCTTTAGAAAGCTTTTTCGTATTATAGGTAGAATAAGCAGCATCATCGGCAAAAGTAACATTTGAAGGATAAAAGTAATCATCCAAATGGACACCATCGATATCGTAACCTTTAACCACTTCCATCACCGTGTCGATGATATGTTGGCGAGCCTCTGGAATACCTGGATTAATGTATTTCTTACCATCGGCATTCACAATCCATTCTGGATGTGCTTTTGCCACATGGTTACTTGCTAACGCTGAGGTGGAAGCATCCGTCGTTGCACGGAATGGGTTGAACCAAGCATGAAACTGCATGCCGCGGGAATGCGCAGCACTGACCATATAGCTTAGAGGATCATATCCTGGATTCTTCCCTTGTGTACCCGTCAATACCTTAGACCAAGGAACTAAAGTCGATGGATACAGACTATCTGCTGAAGGTCTAACCTGAACAAATACAGCATTAAAGCCAACAGCCTTTAGCTTGTCTAACAAATTATCAAACTCCTGTTTTTGTTTCGCTTCATTTCCTGCCGAAGACGTTGAAGGCCAGTCCAGGTTGAATACGGTAGAGATCCAAGCCCCCTTCATCTCCTTACCAGTCGATCCACCAGGGATAGTCGGTAACGTCGGCACTGTTGGTGTCGTCGGTGTCGTCGGTTTCGTTGGTGTCGTTGGTGTTTCTGGATCGACAGATTGTGGTGGTTCAGTGTTGGAGATCAAGGAAATATGCTTATTAGCCTGATCCCATAACACCTGCAGTCCCAATTGCTCACTTACAAAACGAATGGGTACCATTACCCGCCCCTGCTTAATCTGCACGGATGTATCCAGCGCTACCGAAGTATCGTTTACCCATGCGTTTTTCAGGCCACTGGTCAGCTTAAGAACCGTATCTCCTTGAGTGATCGTTACAGTCTTACTATTTTGATTCCATACTACGCCGGCATTTAATCCTTTACTGATCACACTTATTGGCACCATCGTTACATTAGAAGTTGTGATATACGGAGGCACATCACTAATCAGCGCCTCTCCATCCAGTTCAATCGTAATTTGCACCGCTGCCGCGCGTGCACCAGGAGACCATAAAGGCAGAAACAACATAAGTACTAACAAGCTCAACATCCATTTACGATAATTCATAATTCCTCCCCAAATCTAAAAAATATGTATCCAAAAATAAGAAAAAACGGATAAATCCTTCAAGCAGATGAGAGAATGCCTCCTTCTAAAAAGGGGGTATCTGTCTCTGCAAAAAATATAAGAAGTACCGAATAAAACTCATACTCTCTTATATTTTTAAAAGGACTGTATCCGTTTTGACGCTAAAAACTGGGAAAGGTTGCACTAAACAAAATAGAAACGGCTATACTATCCACTGATTATGCTCACGAAAGCCTTGCTGCGCATAACTTTTAGGACAGTATCCGTTTCGGGAAAAACATTTCAAGAATCGCTTGTCAGTTCGTTGTGAATCGCATATAAAGTCTGTACACGTTCTTCGTCGCGGCGGAAATATTCTACCAATGTTTCAATACGCGTAATCGAATCCCAACTTAAGTGATGCTCGATTCCTTCAACATCATTATAAATGTATTCCTGCTGTACTCCGATCAACCCGAGGAATTCCTCCAATAGTTGATGGCGATCAACCAGACGTTTTCCTACTTTTTTCCCTTTGTTGGTTAGGACAAGCCCACGATATTTCTCATAGATGAGATATTCGTCCTTATCCAGTTTTTGGATCATCTTGGTCACAGAGGAGGGGTGTACTTCCAGTCCCTCGGCAATATCCGAGACCCGCGCATAACCTTTCTCATCTATGAGCTTGTATATGCGCTCCAAATAATCCTCCATGCTGGGTGTTGGCATTAAACTTTACCTCTTTTCTATAATGAGCATGGCGCCGGGCCAAACCTTGCTCTAACAATGATACATGTTTCTAACGCACCTTGGCAAGTCCTTCAAAGGAACTTACAGATGAGTTGCACATGTTTGCCATGCTTCTATTGGGGCTGAGTTAGACATAATAAACATACTCGTCATTCAAAAGGAGCGTGAATTTATGACTATAGTGACGCCAGAGCCCTCTACTGTAAAAAGACCCAGAAAACCTACTGCACTTTTTCTTCCAGAGCTTGTTTTCTTCGAACCGAATGCTTTAAATTACCCTAAAGGTGAAAAAATAATGGAATGGGTAAAGGCTAACAATATCCCATATCGTATGACCACATCACATAATCGTATTATGAATTTCCCTGGTGAAACTGAGGTCGAGCAATATAAAATTGCCAAAAGAACGCTTGTTGTCGGCCTACGCAAAACTTTGAAATTTGACCAATCCAAGCCATCGGCTGATTATGCTATTCCCATTGCCACCGGCTGTATGGGGCACTGCCATTATTGCTATTTGCAGACTACCTTAGGAGCAAAGCCCTACATTCGCGTATATGTAAACACAGATGACATTATAGATGCTGCCAAAAAATATATTGAGGAGCGCAATCCAGAAATCACCACTTTTGAAGCTGCCTGCACATCAGATCCTTTAGGACTTGAGCATATTACCGGCTCTCTAGCAGAACTAATTACATTTATGGCAAAAGAACCCCTTGGCCGTCTGCGCTTTGTGACCAAATACCAACATGTTGAACCACTGCTTGCTTTGGAGCATAACGGACATACCCGAGTTCGCTTCAGCGTCAACGCAGATTATGTAATCAAAAATTTCGAGCCTGCCACCTCCCGCTTTGAGGAGCGTATTGAAGCCGCTGGAAAGGTAGCACGGGCGGGTTATCCACTTGGCTTTATCATTGCTCCAATTATTTGGTATGACGGCTGGCAAGAAGGTTATGCTGAGCTACTGGCCAAGTTAGCCCAGACCCTTCCCCCTGAAATCGGAAAAGGACTAACCTTCGAAATGATTCAGCATCGATTCACCAAAACCGCAAAGACGGTTATAGAGAAGCGCTACCCCAAATCCAAGCTAGAAATGGACATGGAGAAGCGTAAGAAGAAATGGGGACGCTGGGGACAAAATAAATATGTTTATCCAGATGAACAGCAAACCGCCCTGCGAGAGTTTATCACAGAGCGGATATTCGAACATTTTCCAGAAGCAGGAATTGATTATTTCACTTAAAAAATGAGCCAATCTGGTGTGATTCCCTGTAGCCAAACTGTGATCCGAAACATTTGATCTGTAAAGAGCAGAACGCCCATAAATACCATGAGAACGCCACCAATCTTCATCAGCACATTTGAATATTTAAGGATACGTCTGGCTCCCCCAAGAAAGAAGGCTAAGACAAAGAATGGCAATGCGAACCCTATGCTATAAGCCGTAATTAACGTAAACCACGTGCCAGGCTCACTTGCAGAAAGTGCGATAATCGCAGTCAGAATCGGTCCAATACATGGAGACCAGCCCGCTGAAAAACCGATCCCAAAAATAAAGGATCCCACATAACCCGCCGGCTTCCATTTTAAATCAAGCTTACGTTCGCGAAGTAGAAATTGCGGCTGAAAGATCCCAAGCAAAAATAATCCCATCACAATAATCAAAATCGCCGATAATTGCCGGATCAGATCACGCTGTCCATTAAAAAATTGTCCAAATAGTCCTGCACCAAATCCCAAGGTGTAAAAAACCGCTGAAAAACCTAAAATAAATGCCAATGTATGGGTTATTGTGCGTATACGGACCTCTTTGGTATTGCTGCCTGACTTCAATTGCTGAACGGATAATCCGGTAATATACGATAAATAAGAGGGATAAAGCGGTAAGCAGCAGGGTGATATAAATGATGCTACCCCTGCTGCTAAGGCTATTCCTGCATTGATATTAGACAAGGTAGCGGCTCTCCTTCCAGCATTCGAGTCACTTCAGGGCATACCCTATATTTTATTCGCTGTTTATGCTGGCAAACCCTTTTTACCAATCAAAGTCAACACTAATAGTGATATGAGTAAAAGCACAATGGTTGCACCAGGCGCCAGATTCCAAACTCCTGCAACCACTAGTCCGCCTACAACAGCAATTTCCGAAATGATGACGGATAGAATGACTGAGGATTTAAAGCTTCGAGATAACAATAAGCTGATGGCCACAGGAATGGTCAGTAGAGCTGATACCAGCAAAGATCCAACAATTTTAATCGCAGTACTGATTACAAGCGCCGTCAGAATGGTAATCAACATGTTAAGCAGCTTCACTGGGAGTCCGCTGACACTCGCAGCATCCTCTTCAAAGCTAAGTAAGAAGAACTCCTTAAAGAACAGAGATACTACTACTACAACTGCTATCGTTACGATCCCTACTACGATTAAATCGGTATTGTCTAGCGTATAAATGCTACCGAACAAGTAACTCATAACATCTGCATTATAACCTTTTCCTAAAGTGAAAAAGAGTGAGGCTAAAGCCACTCCGCCCGACATAATTATGGCTATCGAGAGCTCTGCATAACTCTTATAAGCCTTGCGCAGCTTCTCTATCGCGAAGGAAGCCACCACTGCAAAAATAAGACCTGCTCCCAGCGGGTAAAATCCTGTCAAAAAACCAAGTGCCACACCGGCTATCGTAACATGAGCCAGCGTATCCCCAATCATAGATAAACGTCTGAGCACAAGAAAAACGCCTATAAGCGGCGCTGTAATGCCAATCAGAAGACCGCCCGCAAGCGCTCGCTGAAAAAAATCGCTAAATAGAATTTCCAACTTTAACTCTCCTCCGTAGAACAATTGAAACATTTTTAAAATCTTTTATTAAAATCTTTTTTCGATCCCTCCCAAACCCTCCCTTCCAAGGGAGGGCCCCAAGGGCTCTGCCCTCTGGACACCCGTCAAGTGCAACTGGCGTAGGAGGTGGGGTTACTGAACATAGTCAGGACGAAGAAGGATCGCTTTCACCCCTAACGGGGCACGCTTACAGCGTCGCGGTATTTAGTATACGGAAAGGATTAAAGATGAGGGAAACCCTGCTCCCACGCTCTATGTACGCCCACAATAATCGAGAGTTCCCTTTTTCTACCAGAGCTTAACTATGACCTAAGAGAGCGTGTGCTGCAGGTTCTCCTCTGTACAATTCTGCAAATCATGAGAATGACGGGAGAAAAAGTTAATCTTACCGTTCGTTTGCACAGGTTCATTCCCTAAGTAATTCTTAATCATGTCAATATCATGCGACACCATTAGGAATGTCATATGATGATGGGCATGCATATGTGTAATTAATTCAAAGAATCCTGCTTGTGATTCAGCATCAATACCGACTGTAGGCTCATCCAAAATCAGCAGATCCGGATGGTTGATCAACGCACGTGCTAGAAATACACGCTGCTGCTGGCCGCCCGACAGCTGGCCTACTCTTTTCTCCGCAATATCCTGTATCCGCATCACTTCTAGTGCATCTTCGCACTGACGATGCTGAGCCTTAGATACTCTTCGAATAAGATTCTTGTTGTTGTACAAACCAGATAGCACTACTTCACGCACCGTTGCTGGAAACAGCGGGTTGAAGGCGTTCTTTTGTGGAACATAACCTATCCGTTCCCAGTCTTTAAACTTGCGGACAGGCGTTCCAAATAATTTGATTTCACCACTGCTTGCCGGAAGCAAACCGACGATCATCTTCATCAGTGTAGTTTTACCAGCGCCATTAGAACCAATGATACCAAGGAAGTCTCGTTCTCTTACACTATAGTTAAGATTCGAGATCACCTTCTGTTCACCATATGAAAAAGAAAGATCCTGTATATCGATGATATGCTGATGGCAGTCCAAGGATACCGATTGCATGCTTTAGCACCGCCTTTTCCTTATACTTTCCTTTTTATTGTAAAGCCATAATCAGATTTTGCAAATTTTTCTCCATCAAGGTGAAGTAGTTATCCCCGTTCTTTTCTTGCTCCGCAGTAAGACCCTCTACAGGATTAAGAACCATAGTAGACACACCAGCTTCAGCCGCTAACGTCTTAGCCAGTTTATCGGAGACAAGCTCTTCAAAAAAGATGTATTTAATTTTCTCCTCTTTAACCATCTTCGCCAGGTTTACTAAATCCTGTCCACGCGGCTCAGCGTCTGGGGATAATCCCATAATCGCATGCTGCTCAAGCTTATAGTCACGGGCAAGGTAGGCAAAAGCTTGGTGTGAAACTACAATTTTGTGGTTAGGCAGCTTGGTAAGCTCCTGTTCAAATTTACTATCCAAAGCCTGTAAACGTTCAGCAAGCTTATTGTAACGCTCTTCATAACCATCTTTATGCTCAGGGTCCACAGATTGAAGGCTTTCTTTTATATTGCGCGCCATGATGATCGCTGATTTCGGACTTACCCAGGTATGCGGGTCCGTATGAAGGCTGTCCTCAGAAGAATGGCTATTATGATCAGCATCATCTTCGTGATGATCCTCTTCGCCGCTTCCCCCATGATCATGTCCGTCATCTTCATCGGTCATTATTAAATCAACACCTTTACTTACTTCAACAGCTTCCACTTTACTGCTGCTATCAAGTCCTTTTAGAAAATTAGGAACCCATCCCTCAAGCCCTGCTCCATTGTACAAGAACAATTGCGCTTTGGAGGTATTGACAATATCCTGACTGCGTGGTGTCCAATCATGCGGCTCTACACCAACCGGAAGAAGGTTAATGGCATTTATATCATCTCCACCAATTTCCCGAGTAAACTCATAAATAGGATAAAAAGTAGTTACAACATTTACTTTCCCTTCAACTATACTTCCACTGCTCTTAGGTCCACATGCAGTGAGTGTAAATACAAGCACCAATGCAAGTATAAGCAGACTTATTCGTGACTTCATAGCAACCATTAAATTGATCTCCCTCTCAAATCGTAATCTTTACTATTAGAAGTATAATAGTAATCATTACGATAAGTCAACAATAAATCCTAATAAGATGATTCTGAATTTTATCCCTGCTTATACGTTGAAAAAGGAATGTTCCCACAGCCTAGCTGGCTGAAGGAGCATTCCCTTTCTTATATAACAATTACATATATAGATTCTACATAACGATTCTTACTTCACAATAGCTCCATTTGGCATGCTGTCTGGAACTGTAGCGATGGTTAACTGATCACCTTTAGAAGCCGCTAAAATCATCCCTTGGGACAATTCTCCGCGCAGTTTCACTGGCTTCAGGTTCACAATACAAATCACTTTTTGGCCTACCAGCTCTTCCGGTGTGTAAAACTTCGCGATACCAGAAACGACTTGACGCTGCTCATAACCTAGATCCAGCTGCAGCTTCAGCAGCTTGTCGGCTTTCTTCACAGGCTCAGCTGCAATGACCTGAGCTACCCGAAGCTCAGCCTTGGCGAAATCGTCGATGCCGATCTCTTCTTTATGCTCTTCCTCAGGCTCGGATACCACAGGAGCCGCAGGTGCTGCTTCGGTCGCTTCAGCAGCCGGTTTACCAGCGCCCATGGCTTCGGCGATATAAGCTACCTCTTGCTCCACATCCAGACGAGGGAAGATTGGATTGCCTTTCACCAGCTTTGTTCCTGCCGGAATCAGACCAAAGGTCTTGCCGCTGTCCCATGTCGTTAATTCACCAACTTCGATGCCAAGCTGTTCCCAAATCTTCGCTGGGGTTTGCGTCAAGAACGGCTGCAGTAGAATGGAAGCGGTGCGAAGACCTTCCACAAGATGTCTCATTACGGAAGCCAACTCAGCTGTTCTGCTCTCATCCTTAGCAAGCACCCAAGGCTGTGTCTCATCAATATATTTATTGGTGCGGCTTATAAAGATCCCGATCGCTGTTAGCGCTACGGAGAACTCCATTTTTTCCATCGCTTCTTCTACTTTGGCATAAGTATTCTCTGCCGCAGCTTGAAGCTCACCATCAAATGCTGTTACATTTCCTTCATACGCTGGAAGCTCTCCACCGAAATACTTCTCTACCATCGCACCTGTCCGGTTCAACAGGTTACCAAGGTCATTAGCAAGATCATAGTTAACCCGATCTACAAAGCTTTCCGGTGTGAATGTACCATCCGAACCAAATGGTACTTCCCGTAGCAGGTAATAACGAAGTGCATCCAGGCCGTAACGATCAATTAATGTAACTGGATCTACTACGTTCCCTTTGGATTTTGACATTTTGCCATCCTTCATGAGCAGCCAACCATGAGCAAATACCTTTTTCGGAAGAGGCTCACCCAGCGCCATTAGAATGATTGGCCAGTAAATCGTATGGAAACGGACGATTTCTTTGCCGACAATATGCACATCAGCAGGCCAGAAATTATCGTACAGACTACGATCCTCGGAACCGTAACCCAAAGCAGTAATGTAATTTGTCAATGCATCGATCCATACGTACACTACATGCTTTTCATCGCCTTTAACCTTAACACCCCAATCGAAAGTCGTACGGGAAACCGCAAGATCCTCCAGACCAGGCTTGATAAAGTTGTTGATCATTTCGTTTTTACGGGATTCCGGCAAAATAAACTCCGGATTCTCCTCATAAAATTGCAGCAATCGATCTGCATATTTACTCATCCGGAAGAAATAACTCGCTTCCTTCACCAGTTCAACCGGATGACCGCTATCAGGGCTTTTTGCACCAATGATTACGCCATTGTCATCTCGAACGATATCAACCAATTGTGTTTCTGTATAGAAGGTTTCATCCGGAATACTGTACCAGCCTTCATATTCGCCTTTATAGATGTCACCTTGCTTGAGCAGTCGATCAAAAATATCCTGAACAACCTTTTTATGACGCTCTTCCGTTGTACGGATGAAGTCATCATTGGAGATGTCTAGCTTGCGCCATAATTCCTTAATGCCAACAACGATGTCATCTACGAACTGCTGAGGGGTTTTACCTGCTTCCTCTGCCTTCCGTTCAATCTTTTGACCATGCTCGTCTGTACCTGTAAGATACCTTACATCATAGCCGCGTAGACGTTTGTAGCGGGCCATTGCATCTCCAGCTACGGTAGAATAAGCATGTCCGATATGCAGCTTATCACTCGGATAGTAGATAGGTGTAGTTAAGTAAAAAGTTTTCTTTTCGCTCATTGATTAATCATCCTTTCTTTCATAAAAAGACAAAAAACTCCCGCCCCTTTAATGGGGCGAGAGTATAACTCACGCGATACCACCCAAATTTCCTGTCTCTTCACAGAGATCAGGCTTCGCCAGTTCCCTCTCGGGAACTGTCCATTAACGCTGGAACACGCCGTTATCTTACGTGAACCTCAATTGCAGTTCCCGCTCGAACACAGTTCCTCCCGGACCATATTCAATCTAACGCTCCATACCGGCTTTCAGCTCGTTCCGGCTCTCTGTAATGGGCGTACCGATTTACTCATCCGTTCCTCGGAATTCATACTATTACCTGTGAATATACCCAATGGCAAGGGCTCGTGTCAAGTCGCGCGAGCAGAATCCTTCTTTGTGGGGTGTTCCTCAAGAGGCGGAACCGGATCAAGTCCCCCTGGATTGAAGGGATGGCATCTAGCAATCCGCTTGGCAGCAAGCCATGAACCTTTAAGTGGACCATGGACTTCAATAGCTTCTAGTGCATAGGCAGAGCAGGTTGGATAGAAGCGACAAGTGGCAGGCTTAATCGGGGAAATGTACTTGCGGTACACCCGAATGGGAGCCTGAATCGTTCTACGAAGGGTCGCCATTCTTAGACCCCTTTTTTGCGATTAGCTGCTGCGACTAGTTCTTCTTCCCGGTTCTCTTCACATTCCTTGCAATAACCGAACACCTCAAATTTATGCTTGACTACCCGGAATTGATCAGGAGTATCCGTTAAATTCATCGGGCAGAAATTAATCGGGTAGGTTTTCTCGCATTGAAGGCAGATCATATGATGATGGTGATCCTGATGATTACAGCTTCCCTTGAATTTCACTCCGTCTTCAAAGACGATTTGTTCAAGTACACCAAGCTCTTCCATTACACGCAGATTGCGGTACACGGTATCAAAGCTAAGTCCGCTATACTTGCGGCCCATATGCTCATAGACATCCTTCGCTGACAAATAACCCTTATTCTCGCCGAATAACTTGGCAAGCGTTTTGCGTTGGTCGGTGATTCGCAGACCTTGCCCCGACATGACCTCTAATATTTGTTCTGTCGACAGCATACGCTCATCTCCCATAACATTTCAGTTCATTTATATTTCACTCTCTTAATAATGCCCCAAAATAAATGCCCCGTCAATGAAACAACCAAGCGTATGAGCGCTCATCAGAGTAAAATCATACATATAAATACAAAAAGTCCGGCTGAGTATTCCTTTGCGGAATATTCAGCCGGACTTTTATTTCAGGTGAATCCCAAATAACTTAATGGATGGACCTATTTTGTTATTTTTTCGCTGGCAGCGGTGTAACCAGGAAATTCACCGGCAAGTTACTACCAGAAGCTGCTGTGAACAAAATCTCCACGGAGCCGCCATAATCGCCAGTACGATAAATCACACTGTTCATGTCAGCACTAGAGAGACTTCCTGAATTCGGCATTTGTACGATTTGACCATTAACCATGACTGGTCCCATGTAATTACCGCCACGTGGATTAAACGTAATCAATGAATTAGGTGCAACACGGTCGAATTTGATTTTGTATAACACACCAAAATTACCTGCATTGGATGCTTCAGTACCATTCATTGGGTCTACACCGGTCAAATTCAAATCACTCGAATTGTCACCGAGAAGAAGTCTCGCAGGAGTTGTTCCTACTTCGTCGGTAACCGTGATGATGCGTGTAGAATCAGCATAAGTTCCTCGGTTATGCACCCCATCACGATCCAATATTGGAAGTGTAGGAAGTGTAGTTAGAGGATCTTTATTCGCTTCGATCATCATGACATTATATTCAATAGGATAATCGCTAAATAAATCCGCTTGGAGGGATACAATCTCGCCTGGTTTCATTGCAATTTTGTTTAGGTCCGTAAGAATCGATACGCTTTCTCCTGGTTGAAGGACCGTTGTCTTATAATGTTCCCTAGTAATCATAGACTTCCAGTAACGTTCCACAGACATTTTACCAGTGCCTTCTGGAAATGAACTTGGACCGCCAAAGCCTACATACTCTGTTGTAATTGTCGTAGGGTACAGATTGTTATTCTTAGCAATCACATACACCTTCGTTTTAATATTCATATTATTCTTGTGGTGGACCAAAAAGCGAGTTCCGCCGAATGATGTTTCTTTATACGTGATCCCTTCCGTATTCACTGTTTCTGGACTATTACTGCGAATAAGGTTATATGGCTCAGAAGAAAGATTATAAGCTACCTTCTGCCAAGTTGGAACCATCGATCCGTCGATGTTAAATACGCTACCCGGAGCACCGAATAATCTATAGAAATCTTCTTTACTGTACAAGATTTCATCTGAAATATTAATGGTCTTCTCAAAAGTGCTGATTGCGCCATGTGAATCTTTGACTTGAATAGCGACTGTTGCTGGACCTGGTGTAAAGAAAGCTTCTGCTTTGTTCGTCCAAGTCACTTCAATTGGATCACCGTCTGGGTCGCTGCTTAGATCCGAATAAGTGATCATTTCACCCATCTTGTAAGAATCTTTGTCTGTCGTGAAATTAGCGACTGGCGGGGTATTTGGTTTTAGTACGTTGATGGTCACAGAGTAAGGATCACTCCACTGTCCATTCGCATCCATAACGGAATAGGATACTACATAAAATCCTGGTGTATCATAGATATCTTGCTTATTTCCTTCCCAGCGTTCATCGACAATGGCCGTACCATTCGGTGAAGAGCTGGAAGTTACAAAATTCACAGGATCACCAGCATAAATTTCAGTTGGCACTGTAAAAGAAGCTTTTGGCTTCGTGTTCAGCGTAAGAATTACTCGTTTTTGCACATTATCAACGGTATAAGGAATGCCTAATGCCCCGGTGATGGACGTCAAAGGAACCATGAATGTACCATTAGTTTGGTAAGCTGGACCTTTCATCGTCACATTTTTACCATTAACGGAATAGATCTTACTGTCCGTTTTAAAGCGCATTACGTCGCTTCCTTTGGTAACAATGGTCTCTTTCGTTTTATAATCGTAAATGTATTTCACACCTACGCGTTCTACCATAGCTCGGATCGAAACGTATGAGACGCCATTCTTCACGGCCATTGGCTGATTAGCCAAATACTCAACGCCGTTTTGGTACATTTTGTTGCTGTTCATCATAAGTACAAGCTGATTACTAGCTGCAGCACGAACACCATCCGTTGGTGTAGGTTGTGTAGTGGTTTCAGGTGTTGCACTTGGGAGTGGTGTAGCAGTTGGTGCAGTTGTTGCTGTAGGTTCGGATGTTGTTGTCGGTTCAGTTGTTGTCGTCGGTTCAGCTGTTGCCCCAGGGATTGGAGTTGGAGTTGGTGTAGGTGATACGACTCCCCCTGGTACCTCAGTTGGCATTGGCGGTAATGGGTCAGTAGCTTCTGGCATTACATCCGTCGCGGATGTGGCAGCTGCTCCTACTGCATTGGTATTACCTGAGGTACTATTGACAGATTCAGCAAAAGCCGGCACTGCCGAGGCGGCCTGAGATATGGCCAAAACAGCAACTAACGTTAATTTCTTCAAATCCATGATATGACTCCTCTGCTCCTATTTGTAAATATAAGTAGGTCTCTGTCTTTTTCATACTCCTCTTATATTCCCCGCAAAAACGCAACCGCTCTCAGCGGAGCGGAAGAATTGCTTTTTGCCACGTTCGTTATAACAAAACATAGTATTAGACGCATCCGACCGCAAAAAGTTTCATTTTAAAGTAAAGAAAGATTAACCCAGTATTAAAACAAGCAAAAACAACCTTTCATCCGCTACCCGAAAAATATGAGATTATCCATATAAATATGTGTATTTTACGGCAAGGTATATTCGCTTTCATTTGCTTTTGTTACAATGTATGGAAGAATATCTTTTCATGCGGGTGATGACATGTCCAAGAAAATCTCCATCCTCGTTCAATTAATCATGGGTTTCTCACTGATCATTTTCACTATCGTAGCCTTTACGATTTTTTTGTCCTACCGATCGTCATCCCAAGCCGTTCTTAACCGGTCGAACCAATATATTCTGGAGTCCGTCAAACAACTTCAAGGTAAAATGGACGCTATCCTTCAAGATAACGACAAACTCTCTTCTACGATCATGTTCAGTCCCTTGATTCAAGAAACACTAGGAGACTTAGCAGAATCCCGCACACCTCCTACTGACGCTATGGATATCACCCGCTACATCGATCAACAGACACGTTCCATCAATTATGACATCCAGTTCAAGCTGCTCGGACTTTCAGATAATCAGGTATATACCAATAGCAGCTCCTTAAAAGTAATCTGGGACAGCGAGAGAGAAATCCGCGGCGCCTATTGGTTTCCAGCTATAGCCCAGAATAACGGCCGTATGCTCTGGTTTGGTGTAGATGTATGGCAGAACGGCACGATCCCTGTGGTCATGGGAGCTAGGCAAATTAATGATTGGAATGATTTAAATCGGCTAGGAACCCTATTTCTCGTCCTTCCTGTGGAGGTTATCCATAACGCTGTCAGCCAATTTCATCTTGGTAAGAATGAGAAAATCCAAATTGTTGATTCCTTCAACACCATTGTTTATTCCACCGATCCAGATGAGATAGGTCTGTATATGGATGATAGAATTCTAAGTCAATTCAGTAATCATAAAGCACGAATCATCCCAAATACCATAAACTCCCGCAATATGTTCGTATCCTACGCTTATTCCCCCTACAGCGAGTGGAGCATTTTTGCTTACATTGATTCTAAAGAAGCTGTTAAAGATTTAAATGGCATTCGCAGAAATATTATTTTAATTGGCCTGCTCGGGATGGCCGCAGCGTTATTGTTTACCTTCTTTTTCTCGTGGACACTGTCTAAGCCGCTTCGTAATCTCGCAACCAAGCTAAGCAACGTTGAACGCGGAACCACGCTACCGTTTGTAAAAACAACCATGAATAAAGAAATGGCTATCCTATACTCAAGCTATAACTCCATGCTTCAAAACCTAGACCATACGATTGCTGACCTCTCAAGCAAACAAATCAGTGAAAAACAAGCTCAGATCGTAGCTCTTAAAGCACAGTTTCGCCCTCATTTTCTCTACAATACATTGAACACCATCTATTGGTCACTGGCTAATAAACATATGCGAGAAGAGTCACAGATGGTTATTGCACTAAGCGATTTGCTTCGATACAGCATTGATCGTGGATCGGAATTTGTTACGGTTGAGGAAGATTTACAACAACTTGAAAGGTTCATTTACCTGCAAAAACTACGCTACGAGGACAAACTACAGGTTGATCTGCACGTGAATCCTGAGGTCATGAATAGGCAGCTCATGAAGCTAACCCTTCAGCCCCTTGTAGAGAATGCTATCACGCATGGACTTGAACCTACACTACGCGAAGTATGGCTTATACGTATTCGGGCCTATAGTGAAGGCAACTCACTTGTGCTAACAGTAGAAGATAACGGAGAAGGCATGAGCGAGGCAAGAATGGCAGAGGCCTTAATCAGCGGCGAGGTTAATCCGGAGAAGCTGCTCCACACGGGTATCGGTCTCTCCA
Organism: Paenibacillus sp. FSL R5-0914; assembly: GCF_038004525.1. Classification (NCBI taxonomy): domain Bacteria; kingdom Bacillati; phylum Bacillota; class Bacilli; order Caryophanales; family Paenibacillaceae; genus Paenibacillus; species Paenibacillus sp. FSL R5-0914. The sequence continues at coordinate 2,809,341 of NZ_JBBORH010000001.1, read as the reverse complement.
ATCTGAATCATCGTATAGAACTAATCTATGGACATGGATTTGGCCTTCATTTATCAACCAGCGAGCTCGGAGGCTTACTCGTAAAAGTCACTGTTCCATTACAGTTCGATCAAGGGTAGGGGGCGAAGTGATGAAAGTGTTAATTGTTGACGACGAAAGTTTTGTCCGACGATCCCTGTCAGAAATGCTGGGAAGTGCGAACCATAATTTTAGCATCATTGGTTCAGTAGAGAACGGATTAGAAGCGATACAACTGTTAAAAGAGCAGGCAATTGACCTTGTAATATCAGACATACGTATGCCTGGCATGGATGGACTCGAGCTTTCTAAGCATATCCATGAATGTTACCCTGACACCGAGACGATACTGCTCACTGGTTATCAGGATTTCTCCTATGCCAGCCAAGCCATAAGGTACGGTGTACGAGAATATCTGGTCAAGCCAAATTCAGTTGAAAATATCCTCGAAGTCGTAACAAGTGTGTATGAACGTCTGGAATTGAAGAAGCAACACAGGCAAGTCTCGCAGCTGCGAGAAAAGAATCTTCGAGAGAAACGCCTTTCTGATCTACTTTATGGCATTCCATTACCCTACTTTGAAGAACAGCTCATACCTCCCTTTCATTCTTTTGTCATCATTACTGTAAATCACCTAGGTGATGTTATGCCACAATACTGGTCTGAACAAGCGATGTATGCAGCCGTAATCAATATATTAGAAGAGTGTTTTTCGCTTTACGCTAATGTTGTCGGCATTCAAGAGGAACAGGAAGCGATAATCATGTTGTTTTATCCCCATGAACAATCCGAAAGAATCGATGAGGCGCTAACTCAGGAAATGATGATTAAGCTGTCTAGCCTCTTGAAATCGCCTTTCAGCGCGGGTGTCTCCAACCCTCACTATGATCTTGGAGCCCTCGCAACAGCTTATCATGAGAGCCTGCAGGCATGCCAACAGCTCAAAAAGGATAGTACCCGACCCGTTATCTATTATAGTGATGTATCCATGTGCTCAGCTTCTCCTCAGCTTACGGAACAACTACAGGTGAAGGCTACACGCAGGGTAATCTCTATAATGATTGAGGCTATGAATTCGCGACTCCAAGAGAACCTCTCTCTCAAAATGATTGCAGATGAATTATACATGAATCCAACCTATCTAGGCCGTCTGTTCAAAGACGATGTAGGAGAATGCTTCTCTAGTTTTCTTACCAAGCTTCGTATTCAAAAAGCGATAGAACTGCTAAATAATGTTACGCTCAAAGTTTACGAAGTTAGCGAATTAGTTGGCTTTAAAGATCCTGCGTACTTCAGCCTCATATTCAAGAAATACATGGGTATGACTCCTCAGGAATTTCAGAAGCACAACAAATAAAGACGAGGTGTGTTCTCTTGCATGTGAATGCTAAGTTGTTGACTATCCTGTTAAGCTTTGGATTGCTGCTTCATACAAGCGGTTGCCAGATCTCTCCTTCTAAGGAAGATATCGACCTTCAAGACCCGATCCAGCTGAACATCTGGCTTACGGCTGGATCAGGTCTTGAGCCGCTTATAGCAGAGTATCAATTGCAGCATCCCGAGCTAGAAATCCATATTCAGACCTCAACCTCCACGCAGCTTCCCGCCAAGCTGCAAACTTCATTCGCAGCAGGATATAGTTCCCCTGATGTGGCGGCCATTGATATTAGCTATTTGGATCGTTTCAAGCAGTTCCCCGATTATTTTTATAATCTAACAACATTTGGAGCGAATGATCTAAAGAATCAATTTCTGAGTTGGAAATGGCAGGAGGTGCTCGGTAATGATTTTATCTTCGGATTACCGACTGATATTGGTCCCTATGCTATGTTGTATCGGACTGATATCTTCGCGTTATCTGGACTCCCTACCAAACCTGAAGAAGTAGCAAAGCGAATCCAAACTTGGGACCAATTCCTCAAAGCCGGCACTAGAGTCCATGAGGCAACAGGCAAAGCCTTTGTCAATGACTTAGAGAATCTTTATCTAACCCTTCTGCGTCAGTCCAAGCTTCAATATTACAGCCCCACTTCCCAAGAGCTGATCATAGGAAATAATCCAGCAGTAAAAGGGGCTTGGGACTTTGCAATTCAAGCTCTGAAGCTGAATCTATCCGCAGGTATTGCTGTAGATACACAGCGCTGGGGCGCAGGTCTGCTAAACGGCGACTTTGCAGTGATGCTCTGTCCGGCTTGGATGATTGATCATATCAAGAGCAGTGCTCCAACAGCCAGCGGATTATGGAATGTAACGACCATCCCAGGAAATAGCGCTAATCGAGGAGGTTCCGTCCTTACCTTGCCTAGAACAGGCAGTCATCCAGAGGAGTCATTCGCGCTTATCAAATGGTTAACCGAGCCCGCACAACAGCTAATTTCATTTAAGTCAGAAGGGGCATTTCCCTCCACGCCCGAAATTTATGACGATCCCGAGATCCATAACCTGTCTGATCCCTATTTTCCTAATTCTGAGGTTGGACGTGTCCTCTCTACAGCAGCACAAGAAGTAGTTCCCACCTACTACGGTCCGCACCACGCCGATGTAGAAACAAATATGCTCGAGTATTTAACCAAAGCCGAGCAAGGTAAGCTAGATCCAGAGCAGGCTTGGTCACTTGCCATTCAGGTAGCGCAAAAAATAGATACTTCTTTCCGCTAACCTATTCACCAAGCGTACAATAAAGGCTATCCCCAGCGCAGTAATCATGCCGGGGATAGCCTTTTAGTTTCATTTAAAGTATTTATTTTTGAGCAGCTAAGAAAGCATCTAATTGTTTTTGTTTCTCTGCAATAATCTTATCAAGTCCGGCTTTCTTCAGCTTGTCGGCGTACTTAGTCAATACGGTATCGGGATCAACAGAACCCGTATCCAAACTGATGTCATATTCATCCATAACAGCTTTACAAGCTGCCATTTCAGTCTTCATAGAGGATGCGTCGAAGTTAAAACCGAGCGCAACAGAAGCTTTACCTTTGGAGTTGAAGGCCTTGAATTGCTCCCATTTGTCTGGAGCTTCACTTTCCCATACAGGATTCAGGAATTGGCTTCCAAGCATCCAGGCGGCAGCGGTATTATAGTCACCCGTTTTGTCAGTAGCTTTAATCGTATCACCGCTAACGACATCATAATGGACACCTTTTACACCAAATACGAGCAGATTATTGATTTCTTTATCCGTGTGCAAAAGATCTAATACCATCATGGCACGAGCTGGATCACCCGACGAAGCGGAGATCGCTAACATTGATCCTGCTGCATCACTAGTAGAAATCGTCGGTTCGTTAAAAGCAATTTGTTTCAGTTTTCCGACCAAACCTGTAGCATTAGCCAATTCACTATCTTTACCAGGTTTCAGTGATTGTACTGTCATAAAGACATTACCGGCCTTCATTGCATCTTGTGTAGAATTTGTAGCCACGGCCGCATCTTTGTTAATATAACCTTTCTTCATGTATTCACGGGTAAGTTTGATGATTTCCTTATAGCGGTCCAGCTCAATCATAGATTGAATTTTAGTGTCCGATGAATCCTTAAGCAGAACGCCCGGAATTGAAGCATCACCAAGCGTATCGTACTGGGCCATGTACTGAGAGTTAAAGGTCTCTCCTTGTTTGAAATACAGTGGAGTAAGGTCTGGTCTCTTCTCCTTTACAACTTTGAGAACGGCATCCAGATCTTGAATGGTCTTTACATTCGACATATCAATGCCTAGTTCATCAGCTATATCCGAGCGATAAACGATCCCGCCTTGTGCTGCTAGCTCCTTATTCGTAGGAACGGCATAATTCACACCATTGATCGCAGAACCTTTTAAGAATTGCGGGTCGAGATTTTTAAGAATCCCTTGGCCATATTCGTTCAATAGATTACCGTACTTGCCGTTATCATCATTAAGTGGGAGGTAAGCACCTTTAGCTGAATTCGTTACATAATTTTTCCATTGGGCTGTAAAAATAATATCGAATTTTTCCTGACTGGCAATCTTCAGATTAACATCATTGTCCCATGGACCCCAGTCGATCGGTGCGATATCCAATTTGGCGTTAATTTTAGGTTCCAGAAGCTTATTGATAGCGTCTTCTACAACCTGCTCATCCTTTTGAACGGCACCGACATAGATTAACTTAACAGTATAAGGATCTAATTTCTTCTCCGGTTCAGCTGTAGGATCTGCAGCGGGCTCATCTGTTGCCACAGCATTGGTAGCGGTTGCATTTTCACTTGGCGCTGGTGAGGCTCCTTCATTATTCCCGTTATTCCCTCCGCATCCAGCTAAGCTAAGACTGAGTACTACGATAAGCATCAGCGTTAAAAGTGCGCTTGTTCGAATAGCCTTCATGTACACCATAACCTCCCTCAAAATATTTATATATGCTGAATCGGACGTTCACACACTTGCATGGAACGCCGAATTAAGCCACTCCAATCCTCATTAGCCTTTAACAGCACCAACGGTAAGTCCTTTGATAAAATACTTTTGGAAGAAGGAGTAAACGAATACGATAGGACCGATCCCAATAACAGCCATTGCCATTCTTACTGTCTCTGTCGGCAGATTGATTTCTACACCTTGTGCAGCTAAGGCAGCCATCGCTTGAGGGCTTGCAGTCAGGAACTGAACGTTCAACATCGTCTTATACATTAGATATTGCAGATTGACATGCCCTTCGGGTGAAATAAAGATCAAGCTTAGATACCAGTCATTCCAATACGCCAAGGTTTGAAATAATCCCACTGTAGCTAGTACCGGTAACGACAAAGGCAAAATGATTTGAACGAAGATCCGAAACTCCGGTGCCCCGTCAATTTTAGCGGATTCAACTAGTGCCGGCGGGATTGTGTTTGCAAAAAAGGTTCGTAAAATGATGACAAAGAATGCTGAAACCAGCAGTGGCATAATCAGAATCCATAGCGTATCTTTCAAATGCATCATTTGAGTATAAACTAGATACCAGGGCACTAAGCCTCCATTAAACAAAAGTGTAAAAAACATAAAGAACGAAAAGAAATTACGATGTGGAAAATCCCCACGCGAGATAGGATAGGCATACATTGCCATAATTACGAGACTCAGAATCGTTCCAACCACCGTCACAAATAAGGAAACGGCAGCCGCATCTATGATTTGCCAATAATCTTTTAACAGAAATTCATATGACGAGATATCCCACTTGTTCGGGAAAAAGCTGTAGCCGTGCTGCACAACCGATTGTTCATCTGAGAACGATACGATAATCACGAGGATCAGTGGGACCACACAAATCGCCGTATAGATCCAGAAGAATATATTAATTAACAAATTGGAGATATTAGAAATTTCATTGGGTTGTCTTTGCCGTTTAGCTCTCTTTCCTGTACGACCCGACGGCCCGATTGCAGTTTCTGTCTGGCTCAACACGCCCACCTCCCTCTAAAATAACGCATCATCTTTACTTATTCGTCGTACTGCTAGATTTGCTAAGAATATCAGTAGAAATCCTACAATAGATTGAACGAGACCCGCGGCAGAGGACATCCCAATATCACCAATCGCCAGGAAGGTCTGATATACATAGGTGTCGATAACTTGCGTAGTGGAGTATAATGCTCCTGCGTTTCTAGTCACCTGAAAGAACAATCCGAAGTCTGCGTTAAAAATCCTACCAATCTGCAGTAGCGTCATTACGATGATAACCGGACTGATCAGCGGCAGCGTGATTTTGCGAATCTGCTTCCATTTAGAAGCACCGTCAATCAGCGCAGCCTCATAATATTCGTGATCTATGCCGATGATCGCAGCCATATAAATGACCGTCGTATAGCCAATCTCTTTCCACAGCTTTACTATCACTAGAATCCCCGGCCAATATTGCGACTGCGAATACCATTCAATTGGATCAACCCCAAAGAACGGAAGCAGTGTCTTGTTCATGAACCCGTGCTCAGCACTTAGAAAGCCGTATACTAAATAACTGACGACGACCCATGAGAGAAAATATGGGAGAAACATCGCACTCTGATGGAATTTTGATAGCCATCTGCTGCGCATTTCGTTAAACATAATCGCAAAAGCCAGTGAAAAAAATAGTGTAAGTACAATAAACGCAGTGTTGTACAATAGGGTATTTCTTGTAATGACCCAAGCCGTCTCCGTAGAGAATAGATACTTAAAGTTCGCTATCCCCACCCAGTCGCTGCCTAGAATCCCTTTCTGGTAATTAATATCCTTAAAAGCAATTACCGTCCCTAACATCGGTATGTAGTTATTGATGATCAGAATAATAATGGCTGGGAGCATCATCAAATAGAACACCCAATATTTCTTCATCACTCTCAGAAAATTCGGCACTCTCCCCCTGCCGCGTTTTTTTACTTCTGATAAGCTGACGGAAGGATTCGTCACACTCATGTTCTGTTCCCCCATTTCATCATCATCCCAATCTAGAGCCTTTTTCACGCTTGCTTGGCTATCGCCTTGCACTTCCTTCTTACACTCTAATTAAAACACATGATAAATTTTGGGAGTATAGGGAGCATATTATATTTCTATAAAAAAAGAGATGATTATCCTCAATAACTAAGGATAATCATCTCTACTGTTTAAAATCATTAAATTGGTTATAACTTATGTACCTTTATCACAGCCGCAGGCTGATCGATAATCCCTTCTTTCCCCTAAGGAGTCCCCACAACCGCAGGAGTGGGACGACCCCATATCCACAACGAAGTGTGGTGAGGGAGAAGGAATGGAGAGGAAGTTTGGAACTGTAGGAGCGGAGCGTTCGCCTAAAAGCTTTCCTTGGAAAGCTACCTCGGAAGCATATGCTATCCTCGGATTTCAACCGCGAGCAGCGGTTTCCAATCAAGAAATCCGAGGATAACAGCGACCGGAAGTCCAAACATCCTCAGAGTGAAGCCGACCTCACCGCGTTTCGGTCACGATACTCCTTAGGAGACATCCCCGTCTGCTTCTGAAATACCTTCGTGAAATAACGTCGTTCCTGATAACCGACTCCGGAACCAATCACCGTAATGCTCTTATCGCTGTTAGTAAGCATAAACTTGGCAGCTTCAATTCGCTGTTGTGTTACGTATTCCACGAAAGTCATTGCAAAACGGTTCTTAAACAAGAGGCAGAAGTAACTGCCACTGATGCCGATCTTATTCGCCACTTCCTCAATCCCGATATCTGAATGAAGATGTTCAGTGATGTATTGAGCGGCCAAGTTCATTAGCTGATCCGGCGTTTTTTTGCCATTGTCAACTTCAGGAATCTCTTGAAACAAAGGGATGCTATTATACAGTTTATTCTTAAACTGTTTACTACGGATATTAGCTCCGATCTCACGTACCTTATTGCCAAGCTCCTCATAATGTATCGGCTTACAAATGTATTCTTTTACCCCAAGCCGGATCGCTTCCCGTGCATAGTCAAATTCCTGATACCCGGTAAGAAGCAGTACCTCACTATCCAATCCCAATTCCCGCAGCTTTCCTACAAAAGTTAACCCGTCCATCACTGGCATACGAATGTCACTCAACACAAGATCGGGTTGCTCCTCTTCAGCAATGCGCAAGGCGTCCATACCGCTTCGCGCCATACCGACGACCTCCATTCCCATCTCCTGCCATGGCAACACTCTCTTCAGATTATTCAGAATTGGGGCTTCGTCATCTACCAATAATACTTTTAGCATAATGATCTTCCCCCTGCTCGTATTTAGGTATGACACATTGAATAATAGTACCATATCCTGGACTGGAACAAATAAATATTCCATATCTGTCACCGTATTCAATGCGGATGCGATCCGCTACACTGCGAATGCCAAGGCCTCTACGTTCAAGATTCATCCGGTTTTCCCGTTCAACTTCAACCTCTTGCTCCACAGGATCATTCACAATATATTGGAAAATAGACAACTGAGATGGTGTAATTCCAATACCGTTATCTTCAATTCGTAAAATTAAGTCCCCTTGCTTCTCCCAAACTTTCACAGAAACTTGACCTTTGTAATCAATACCCTCAAATCCATGTTGAATGCTATTCTCTACAAGCGGTTGCAAAGTAAGCTTTAAAATGCCGCAACTCATCAATTCTTGTGGGATATCAATATCGTATTCAAATAAATCCTCAAATCTAAATTTTTGAATATCCAAATAATTGCGCAGATGTTTAATCTCTTCATCCAGTGTAATTTCTTCTCGATCCTGAATGCTAATTCGTAAAATACTTGCCAGTCGGTAGACCATCTCACTGACTTTCTTGCCTTCATTCTGTATAGCCAGAACATTAATCGACTCTAACGTATTGAATAAAAAATGCGGTTTAATTTGAGCCTGTAGAACACGCATCTCGGCTTGATTCTTGCGACGCTGTTCCAAATGGATTCTGTTAAACAATCGGTTAATTTTATCCATAAGATCATTAAAGCCCTTACCAAGAAGCGTTAACTCATCATTCCCCTTCACTTCTACCCGCGAAGTTAGATCTCCATCCTCAACACGTCGCATAAAACGAACAATTACGGCTATTGCACCAGTAATGCGATTCATAAAGAATAGATTGAAGATCACCGCTGCCAAAAAGCAAAGGAAGATAACCCCTACAAACCAGCGTGCAAATACTGTAACTTCTCGAGATAAAGAGTCCCATGAGGTTACAGACACTAGACTCCAAGGATAATCTTTCAAATGATACATGGAGAGAATACTCTTCTCCCCGTTATACTCTGTTTTAAAACTCTGAAACCCTTTTTTGAAGGTAATCTCTTTATTCGCGAATGACTGAATATCCTGCCCATCCAGCTTTTGATCTGGGTCAAATAGAATCATTCCGTCATCATTTACTAGCATAAACGAAACATCCTGATTACTATCCCCAATTTTTAAATTGCGAAATATCGATTCGAGCTCCCAATTTTTGATCTGTACAACAAGGATACCTATGTTCTGAAAGAAGCTCAGTTCCTTCACGAGTCGAATTTGTGTAAACACAGGTTCAGTTCCTGTAAGTTCAGGATACTCATGAGGAGCCAGCCATTTTGGCACGCCATTCAAATCCATTACTTCCTGGTACAAATCACTTTTTTTGAAAGTATCATAGGGTAGCGTTCGGAAATTTTCCTTATTAAAAAGCGACACGATTTCAGAGTTACCTCTACCGTTAAAATTGTATAAAAAAGCATAGCTAATCGATGGATGGTTAAACAACAGACTACGGAAATTGCGCTGGCTTGCATTCAAATTGAGTTGCTCAGCATCAGTCAAATCTTGATTAGAAGGATCTTCTGCGCTAAGTGCCATATGAAAAACCGAGGTAGCAATTCCGTTGTCTGTAACGTTATCCATATCTTTTAACACATTTGAAATACTGTAACTAATTGCTTTGAGCGAGTATTCCGACTGTTGACTGTACTTCTTCTCAATAGAGTTATAAGTCACGAAAAACATAAGCATGCCTAGAATAAATAAGGGAATGATTATCAGGCCCAAAAATGCCGTAAATAATTTATAGCGCAAATTCATCGGCTAGTGCTCCTGACTGAGAAAAAAAGTTATCCTTTTACGCCACCCGCAGTTACGCCTTCAATAATTTTTTCCTGTAAAATCGCATAAATCACAATTACTGGCAGAACGCTGAAGACGATACCCGCTGACATTTGTGCATAGTTCATCTGATATTGATCACGGAATTGAACCATACCCACTGGGAGCGTACGTAGTTCATCATTTGATAGGAAGTAGTTTGCCAGCAAGAATTCGTTCCAATTGCCCAGGAAATTAACAATGAATACAGTAACCATGGCAGGTACGGTTAGAGGTACAATAATTTTAGCAAAGATACCTGGTGCCTTCAACCCATCCATGACCGCTGCCTCTTCAATTTCTCTAGGCAACGAGCGCATAAATGCAGCCAATATAATTATCGTAAACGGAATTGCATTCGCGATATAAGGGATAATCAACGCCCAGTGCGTATTCAGAATCCCCATCTTACGTACAATCGTATAAATAGGAAGCATCAATGCGTTGTTTGGAATGAGCATTCCCACCATAACTAAGGTGAACAAAATCGTATTCCATTTGCCTTGGCGCATCCGAGTAACTGCAAAAGCAAACATAGACGCTAGAATGATAGATACTACAGAAGCCAATATGGAAATGTACAAACTGTTAAAAAAGTAGGTGCTGATCTTGGCATTTACCCAAGCTTCAACGTAGTTATTGAAGACGAACTCCTTTGGAATCCCAAAAGGGTTAAGTGCTATTGCATTGTTATCCTTTTTCACAGAGGAGAATAACACGAACAGGAAAGGAAATAGAATAACTAGCAGATAGGACAATAGTGCGACGTGTGGCAGACTTTTTTTCAGGGCGCGTGGCATCAGTATTCAATCCTTTCTGTGCGTCGGGCTATCAGCAGCTGATAAATGGCTGTAACCACCAGTGTAAATACAAAGATCAGGACTGCAATGGCATTACCGTACCCGTACTTAAAGTTAGTGATAGCATATTTAATCATGTAAGTTGCCATTACATCGGTTGAACCAGCAGGTCCACCCTTAGTCATTACAATGACGATATCCGCCGCTTTCATTGCTCCAGCAATGGACAACATGATTACAACAGAAATGATCGGAACAATTAAAGGAAGCGTGATGCGTGTAGCACGTTGGAATCCAGTTGCGCCATCAATGGCAGCTGCTTCATCCAATTCACCTGGTATCGACAGAATAGCTGCAAGTACCATTACAATGTAGAATCCGGTCCATTGCCAAGCATTCGTGATCAGGATGGATAACATTGCGAATCTTTCATCCGACAGCCAGTAAAGTGGATCAATACCAACTAAGCCTAGAACCTTATTTAAAAGTCCAATGTTGGGCTCATAAATGAAGCCCCATAGAATACCGATAACTGCTGTAGACATAATAGAAGGCATGAAGACCGCTGTCTTATACAAGCCTTTTAGCTTCTTTACATTCGATATCAATAACGAGAAGAATATGATTAACGGTACCTGTACAAAACAGGAGAAAAGAATAAAGAAACCGTTATTTTTGACAGATATCCAGAATCGTTCGTCTCCTAATGCCTTCTCAAAATTACTGATTCCGGCAGACTTGACTGTGTCAGATACCCCATTCCAGCTAGTAAAGCTGTAATAGATTGAACTAAAGATGGGATAGATGAAGAACATCGTGAACAAGATCAGTGCTGGAAGAATAAAAAGGAAAAATACCAATGGATTTCTTAGTGCTTTATTCATGACTACCTCCGGTTGCTTTGACATCTGGCGAACAATGAATGTTTTAGAGCTTTGCAAACACATAAATTCTTTGAGTTTAAAAATGTACCCTGGTTCTGGCACCAGGGTACATTCAATTTGCAGCTACTTATTCAACTGCTGCGTTTGCTTCTTCTTGTACCTTCTGTAAAGCTTCGCCCATTTTCTCTGGAGTTGTCTGACCACCAATTAGCTTTTGAATTTGAATGTTACTGATTTCTGTAGTTACATCAGCTTGAACAAGTGAGTCAAATGCTGGGAACGAAGATTGTGAGTTATTAAGTACACCTACGATTTCGCTCATCAGATCATCCGTAATATTTTCATTCAGCACGTTTTGATCAATTTTCATTGCTGGCAGTACGCCATCTTCAACAAGACCACGTAATTGCATTTCTTCGTTAAACAAGTTTTTGATGAAAGATTTCACAGCAGCCAATTGACGTGGATCTTTCTCAGCAGAAGCAGAGAAACCGTAGCCATTGTTTACATCGCGCATCAATGCAGTTTGGTCGCCTACGCCACCATCAACTGGAGGAATATTGAAGAATCCAACTTTACCAATCAAACCTTCGCCAGATTGTCCTTCTTTAAATACGGAAGATTTCCAAGTACCATCATACAAGAGGATTGCTTCACTACTAGTGAATTGTGTTGTATATTCAGCATACTCGAAACCAAGTTCGCCTTTTTTGAAGTATCCTTTGTCAACCCATTCTTTGTACTTTGCAAAACCTTTTACAACGTTTGGATCAGTCCATTTAGCTTCGCCTGTTGCAAACTTAGCGGTTACATCTGGACCTGCATAACGTGACCACAAGTGGTTAGCTAACATAAGTGGTACCCAACCAGCCTTAGATGCACCAGCCAAAGGTACTTTTCCGTCAGCCTTGATGTCAGCCAATTGTTGTTCCAATTCAGCAAATGTTGTTGGAGCTTTCCAACCCTTGCTATTGTAGTATTCTTTGTTGTAGAAGAACCCTTCACCAGATCCACCGATAGGCAATCCGTAAATTTTTCCTTCATAAGTGAAAGGATCAAGATTTGAGAATTTATCCTTAATTCCAAGTTCCTCTAGGATTGGAGTCAGATCGAGTAATTTACCTTCTTTAGCATAGATCTTAGAGTCAGGGCTTCCGAAAAGATCGAAGATCTCTGGTGGATTACCTGCAGCCATTTCACCACGTAATTTTTCTTTACGGTTTACATCTGAATCTACTCCATCAAGCTTAAAGGTCAGACCCGGTACATCGCCTTCTACCTTTTTCACTACTTCTTGCAGAATAGCTAAACGTTTCTGTTTGTCGGCACCGATTTGAGTGTGACGAATCGTCATTTCGAACGGCTCGCTACTAACCGGTTCTTCTGTTGCTGGAGCATTTGTAGCATCCGCTGCATTCGTCGCGGTAGCGTTTCCATCTCCTTTGTTAGAAGATGCATTGTTGTTGCCTCCGCAACCTGCCAGTAAAGCTGATGATACAAAAATCAGGGACAATAGCAAAGTCATACCTTTTTTCATTTCTTGTGACCCCCCATATAATGTTGTGCTTTACACTTCTTATTATAGAAAACAGATTCCATTCTCGTAAGGTTAAGATTCATCCACTATAGGGATAAAAATCTCTAATGAAAGCGGAATCAACTACACAATATGTAATATAATATAACTTTATTTCAGTAATAATTACGATTAAAAGCTTTATAGCGTGATTTAACCATACATATACTTTGAAAATAATCATAAAAACTCAATGCAATGATACAATATATATCATAACAGATTTCCAAGTCGTTAATTAACAGCAGTAAATATACCATTTTTTTAAAGCGAAAATACAAAATTACCCCTTTAAATGACATCAGACGTCCCTCATAACAAAAAAAGCCGTTCCTTCAGCAGTAAATCACTGAAGGAACGGCTCCACTTAATGTAGGTATAAATTATACCAACGCTGTCTGCTTACGACCTTCTTCGACTAAGCGGTATGCCCGCTGAACTTCTTCATCCGTAGGGGATGGCACTCCATCCAATTCATAAGCCTTACCGAGCATTTCCCATTTATAGATACCCATTTGATGATAAGGTAAGATTTCAAATTTCTCAACGCCATTTAAGGTTCCAATATAACGACCTAGATTGATAAGGTCCTCTTCACGGTCATGAATGCCTGGAACATATACATGTCTAATCCACATCTTACGGTTATGATCTGACAGCCAACGTGCAAGCTTCAAGGTCCGATCATTAGATTTACCAGTTAACTTAATGTGTGCTTCTTCATCAATATGCTTCAAATCGAGCATCACCAAGTCCGTAACATCCAATAAGTCATTAATCTTGTCACCTTCGTTATAACCATTACTATCTAATGTGGTGTGCAAATTCCAACGCTTCTTAACTTCCGTAAATAACTGTTTTACAAATTGTGCCTGCAAAGTTGGTTCTCCGCCGGATACAGTTAACCCACCACCGGATGAACGATAGTAGTTTAAATATGGCTCGATCTCCGAAAGCACTTCTTCTAGAGTCATTTCCTTACCTTCATCTAAAGCCCAAGTATCAGGGTTATGGCAATACTGGCATTTCAGCAAGCACCCTTGCATAAATAAGACAAATCGAATACCAGGTCCGTCAACGGTTCCAAAGGTTTCCAAGGAGTGTATGCGACCTTTAATCATAGGATGTCATCCTTTCTCCAGGACTGACTAACAGTCCATCTTTCACGAAGAAGAATCCCTGCCCTTAAGACTGTGTTCTCCTTAATCGCGACCGTAAAATTTAAAATTTTAATGATTCTTGAACAAGATATTACCGCCCTTGAAACAAGAGCGGTAATTCCTTGCAAATATTTTAGTGCATATCTCAATGAAAGATCTTTATAAATATAAACAAATTACATTGAACCGTGGAAAGTACGGTTAATTACGTCCATTTGTTGTTCGCGAGTCAACTTGATGAAGTTAACTGCATAACCGGATACTCGGATAGTCAATTGTGGATAGTTCTCTGGGTGATCCATAGCGTCCATCAGCTGTTCACGGTTAAATACGTTAACGTTCAAATGCTGAGCGTTATTATGGAAGTATCCGTCCATCATGTGTACCAGGTTAGACTTACAGGATTCATCGTCTTTACCTAGTGCCTTAGGTACGATAGAGAACGTATTGGAGATACCATCTTGTGCATCGGAGTAAGGCAGTTTGGCTACAGAGTTCAGTGAAGCCAGAGCACCTTTCTTGTCGCGTCCGTGCATTGGGTTAGCACCTGGTGCGAATGGTTCGCCTTTTTTACGTCCGTCAGGTGTTGTACCTGTCTTCTTACCGTACACTACATTCGAAGTAATGGTCAATACCGATTGAGTCGGTACAGCATCACGATATGTTTTGTGTTTACGGATCATAGACATGAAGGTTTCAACCAATTCTACTGCGATGTTGTCTACAGCATCGTCATTGTTACCGTAGCAAGGGAATTCGCCTTCAGTTTCGAAGTCAATTGCAATACCTTGTTCGTTACGGATTGGTTTAACCTTCGCGTATTTAATAGCACTCAGTGAGTCAGCTGCAACGGACAGACCAGCGATACCGCAAGCCATTGTACGCAGAATGTCGCGATCATGCAGTGCCATTTCGATACGTTCGTAAGAATATTTGTCATGCATATAGTGAATGATGTTCAAAGTGTTAACATAAGTCTTAGCCAACCACTCCATCATCGGTTTGAAACGTTTCATTACTTCGTCATAATCTAGATATTCAGAAGTGATAGCTGGGAATTCCGGTCCAACTTGTGCTCCGGATTTTTCGTCTTTACCACCATTAATAGCATACAGCAAAGCTTTTGCCAGGTTGGCACGAGCGCCGAAGAACTGCATTTGTTTACCGATACGCATTGGAGATACGCAGCATGCAATCGCATAATCTTCACCCCAGTATGGACGCATTAGATCGTCGTTTTCATACTGAATTGCACTAGTTTCGATAGAAACCTTAGCACAATATTTTTTGAAGCCTTCAGGCAATCTTTCGGACCAAAGTACAGTTAAGTTTGGTTCCGGAGCTGGACCCAAGTTGTACAGGGTGTTCAGGAAACGGAAGCTGTTCTTGGTAACACGAGTGGTTCCATCTTCAGCCATACCACCGATGGATTCAGTTACCCAAGTAGGGTCTCCAGAGAACAGGTCATTATAGTCAGGTGTACGCAAGAATTTCACGATACGCAGTTTCATTACGAAATGATCGACAATTTCTTGGACTTGTTCTTCAGTCAAAGTACCTTCTTCAATATCGCGTTCTGCATAGATGTCTAGGAAGGAAGAAACACGTCCCAGGGACATCGCTGCACCATTTTGTTCTTTAACTGCTGCCAGATATCCAAAGTATACCCATTGAGTAGCTTCTTTGAAGTTCATCGCTGGTTTGGAAATATCCATGCCGTGAGCAGCTGCCATTTCTTTCAATTCGCCCAGTGCACGAATTTGCTCGGACAGCTCTTCACGTAAACGAATTATTTCTTCTGTCATGGAGTCAACTTCAAGCTCAGCTAGTTGTTGCTTTTTGTCTTTAATCAAGAAATCAATACCGTACAGAGCTATGCGGCGGTAGTCGCCGATAATACGTCCACGGCCGTAAGCATCAGGAAGACCTGTGATAACGCCGGATTTACGCACTGCTCTCATGTCTGGTGTATATGCATCAAATACGCCTTGGTTATGCGTTTTGCGAATGTTCGTGAACATGTCAACGATGTTTTGTGGAAGCTCGAAGCCATAAGCCTTCGTAGCATCAACCATCATCTTGATCCCGCCGAACGGCTGGATGGAACGTCTGAAAGGAGCGTCAGTCTGCACGCCTACAATTTGTTCCTTGTCCTTGTCAATGTAGCCTGGAGCATGTGAAGTGATTGTGGAGACAGTATCTAGGGAAACATCCCATACGCCGCCTCTTTCTCTTTCTTCCTTGCTCAGTTGGGAAATAATCTTCCACAGTTCAGTTGTGTTACTAGTAGGACCTACGAGGAACTCTTCGTTACCTTCATAAGGCTTAATGTTACTAGCGATAAAGTTGTTAACGTCAACTTTCTTGGACCATTTACCTTTTGTAAAACTTCTCCAACCGGATTTCACTTCATTTACTTCTTTTTCAATCACCGACATGCTAAATCCCTCCATCTATATTTATTATATTTGTAGAGATCGCGGGCTTGAAGGTTGATCCCGTGTCTCGTGATCCCCAAAAAGATGTGGTTGTTCCAAATTTCACAATCAACATTTCATATGTGGGACCGTTGTTTATATAAACATTCTAGTTTATTTTCTATAAAAACACTGTGACAAATATCACCTTTCGAGTGATATTTGTCACCTTTATCTAAGTCCACAACTATCCTATTCTCTATTTAACCACTTATTAATTATCAAATCTTCCGTAGAACGCATTACGGTATACATCAGCAAGCTCAGATACCAGTGGCAGCTTAGGATTGGCAGTTGTACATTGATCTTCAAACGCACGGTCAGCCAAGTAATCTACGCGGGATTCGAAGTCCTTAGGATCAAAGCCCAGTTGTTGGAACGATTCTTCGATGCCCAATTTTTTATTCATATCGCGAATAGCATTGATCAGGCTAGTTACACCTTCTTCAGTTGTGCGAGCTGGCAATCCCAGAATACGGGCAATTTCAGCATAACGCTCATCAGCTACGAAGTGCGAATATTTAGGGAACGAAGCGAACTTCGTAGGTTTTTTAGCATTGTAGCGGATAACGTGTGGCATAAGGATCGCATTAGTACGACCATGAGCAGTGTGGTACTGTCCGCCCCATTTATGCGCCAAACTGTGGTTAATACCCAAGAATGCATTGGCAAAGGCCATACCAGCAAGTGTTGATGCGTTATGCATTTTCTCACGTGCTACTCTGTCGCCTTCCAGCGCTGATTTTTCAAGGTATTGGAATACCAGTTGGATCGCTTTAATAGCTAGGCCATCAGTATAGTCACTCGCCATAACCGATACATAAGCTTCGATAGCATGTGTCAATACGTCCATACCTGTATCAGCAACAGCAGTTTTTGGCAAGCTGTATACGAACTCTGGATCAATGATAGCCACATCTGGAGTTAACTCGTAGTCAGCCAAAGGATATTTAGTGTGCTGTTCAGTTGTTTTATCGGTAATAACTGCGAAAGATGTTACTTCCGAACCTGTACCCGAAGTAGTTGGAATAGCTACAAATTTAGCTTTGTTACCAAGTTTAGGGAATTTGTATACCCGTTTACGGATATCCATGAATTTTTGTTTCAGACCATTAAAGTCTGCGTCTGGATGTTCATAGAATAACCACATTCCTTTTGCAGCATCCATTGGGGAACCGCCGCCAAGTGCGATAATGCAGTCCGGTTGGAATCTGTTCATCATTGCAGTACCTTTTTCAACTGTAGTTGTCGATGGATCTGGTTCAACTTCAGAGAACACTTCGATAGCTACAGGGGTTTGACGTTGACGCAGGTAATGTTCAACTCTTTCAACATATCCAAGCTTAACCATCATTGGGTCAGTGATAATTGCGACACGTGTGATATCAGGCATTTTGGTCAGGTACTGAGTAGCGCCTTTTTCGAAATAGATCTTGTCAGGTACTTTAAACCATTGCATATTCACGGTACGACGATTCACCCTTTTCACGTTGATCAAATTGATTGCTGTAACGTTTTGCGACACGGAGTTACGTCCATAAGATCCGCAGCCCAGAGTCAACGAAGGGATATTAGTGTTATAGATATCGCCGATCGCACCATGTGTGGAAGGCGAGTTAACGAGAATACGTCCTGTTTGCAGACGGTTAGAGAACTTCATGATTACTTCTTCGTTGTTGGAGTGGATAGCCGAGCTATGTCCCATACCACCAAATTCAACAATTTGAGCTGCGCGTTCGATACCTTGATCTGCATTCTTAACTTTGTAGCAAGCAAGAACCGGGCTTAATTTTTCAGCGGAAAGTGGATATTTAGTGCCTACACCTTCAAGTTCTGCTACCAGAATCTTTGTGCCGGCAGGGACTTGAATGCCACACATTTCAGCAATTTTCACTGCGGATTGACCTACGATTGCTGGGTTAACCGCACATTTATCTACGTTCATTGCTCCACTAGTCAGTTTGGCAGCTTCTTCTTTATTCACAAAGTAGCAGCCATTAGCAATCATCTTTTTCTTCACTTGATCGAAGATTGGTTCTTCGATAATAACAGCTTGCTCGGAAGCACAGATCATACCATTATCAAATGTTTTAGAAAGAATGATGTCCGTTACGGCTTGATCAATATCCGCGCTCTTTTCAATGAAAGCAGGTACGTTACCAGGGCCTACGCCAAGTGCTGGTTTACCACAGCTATAAGCTGCTTTTACCATTGCAGAACCACCAGTTGCCAAGATAAGAGCAACGTCTGGGTTGTTCATCAATGCGTTTGTCTTGTCCATTGTTGGCATTTCAATCCATTGGATACAGTTCTCAGGAGCGCCAGCTTTCACGGCAGCATCATGAAGAATTTTTGCAGCAGCTGCACTACACTCTTGCGCAGATGGGTGGAAACCGAATATAATAGGGTTCCGTGTCTTAATCGAAATCAACGCTTTAAACATCGTGGTGGATGTAGGGTTGGTTACCGGTGTGATACCCATAACAATTCCGACGGGTTCAGCAATTTTTTGGAAGCTATCATAAGCGTTGTCTTCAATAACGCCTACTGTTTTATCGTATTTAATTCCGTGCCAGATATATTCAGTTGAGAAGATGTTCTTCGTAATTTTGTCTTCGTATACGCCGCGTCCAGTTTCTTCTACGGCCAATTTTGCGAGGTACATATGTTTGTCGAGTCCAGCCAACGCCATTGCATGAACGATTGTGTCAACTTGCTCTTGGTCTAGCGCCATGAACGCCTCATGCGCTTTTTTTGCTTTATCCACTAAATTCTGAATATACTCTTCAGCGGTAACTTGTTTAACTTGGGCGGCGACTTCGTTCTTAACTGCCATCTCCCTCGTCCTCCTGTCAATTTTTAGTTGTTTTTCTCTACACATTTATCTTATCACATGATTTCCACCTTGTATAGTGAAATCTTTCACAAAGTATAAAGTTTTTTTGATTTGTTTTCAAAGCGCTTTCATTCGATCATATTATAGTCTTTTTACCATATTATGTGCTATAAAACCCTTTAAATCTTAGAATTATACTTTAATAAGCAAAATTTCAGCTCCTCTTTATTCCATATATCTAAAATCAGAACACAAAAATGTATTCTCTTCATCACAGTCAATTACGATTTTCCTACACTGTAATAATTTCCAATTGATTATCACTATTTTTGAAGATTTATAAATTTATAAATCTTCACAACAAAAAACCGACCCCAAAGGGGCCGGCTTTTGCATTAAACTATTCCGCTTTAATCGTATCAAAGAATTTCTCTTGCACTGTTTTAGCTGCTGCTTCTAGCTGGCTCTTGGAATCCGTTCCTTTTTTGGAGAACAGCTCTTGAATAACATTGGACATGGTTGCGTAATAGTCCTGTGTGTTGTATTGAGCTTCAGGTTTACCATCCAAAAGTCCCATAATGTCAGGGCTATATTGGTATACATTTGTGTACTTGTCATAAACCGCTTTGGTCTTCTTACCAAACTCAGAATCAGCTGAGTAGTAGTCTAAGAGCGGCGGGATAAAGTATTTGCCATCGGTTGTACGTTGTTGAAGAATTGCATCCAGCGCTTCCAAACCTTTGTCAGAGAAATAATCAAAAGTAATGTAGCGGAATGCCATTTCTTGTTCATCTGGCGTAGCATTTGGATTAATTACTAGATAGTCACCACCAAGTACCCCTGTGTGCTTTCCGCCTTTTTCCATAGCTGGCATAGGATACGTAAGCACATCCTCAGGTTTCAGTCCACCTTGGTTCAACGCTTGCTCGATAACGCCATCAGACCCGGCCATTACCATTGCTGTACGACTTTGTTGGAACGCACCTACAGCATCGCCCCAACCAAGTGCCCAGTCCTGTGGAATCGCGTTAGCTTCCCATCTAAGTTTCTTGTAGAAATCCAGTGCTTTAACGCCAGCATCGGAATTAAATGTAGCTATAACCTTACCGCCTTCAATCTTTTGAATCTCTCCGCCAGCTTCAAACAGGAAGTTGGTCCAGTTCCAACCTGCTTCGTTCCCCTTACCCATTGGAGCAATACCGGAAATTCCTTTTTTGGCATCAGCTACACCTTTAGCCGTATTCAGCATATCATCCCAAGTCCAATCCATAGGCGGAATGGCTACGCCTTTTTCATCCAGCATTTTTTTGTTGATCATAGTGGTTGTTACATAACCTTTTTGTGTTACTCCGAAAACTTTGCCGTCGATGATAAATTGATTTTGAAGCACTGTGTTAATTTGATCTTTAAATTCATATTTGTTCCATAAATCTGTGATGTCAGCAACCCAGCCCTTTTCAACCAGGAATTTAGCTTCTGTAGCAAAAGTATTAAAGAAGGTTGGTGCTTCATTCGCAGCCATCTTAATTCCGATTTCACTTACATTGTACTGCCAGTCATCTTTAACGATTTCTACGTTCGGATATACCTCTTGGAAACGTTTGATTTTGTCGTCTTCCTGTGCTCTTATTTCAGTTAAGTCAGGTGTTGGATAGTGAATCTTGATCGTCACTTTTCTTTGAGTAATGTCATCCACTGGTGCATCTGTAGCGGTTGCTGTATTATCCGTTACCGCATTTGTTGGCGCAGTAGATGCTTCCCCGCCTTTGTTCCCCGCTGTGTTTCCGTTATTGTTGCCGCTGCAAGCAGACAGCAACGATCCGGCTACAAGTACGCTTAGTAGAACGCTAGAGTACTTACGCATTGAAACTCCCCTTTTCAATTCATAATTATCTTACATATCGATCATAAATTAGAAACCGTTTACAAACGAGGTGCATTTATATTCCTTTCATGTGCATGTTTACGATCCATGGTTAAATTCGTCGATAATTGCTTATCCTTTCACTGCCGACAAAGCAACCCCACGCATAATGAATTTCTGGAAAATCAAGAAGACAATGATTGGAGGCAAGGATACTATAAACAGGATTGCAAATTTAATATTAGTATTGAGTGCCTTCACATTAATAACGTATTTATAAATGGCTGTCGCAAGCGTATATTTCTCTTCACTGTGCATAACCAGAGATGGCCAGAACCAGTCATTCCATGCAGTAGAAAAGATAAAGATCGCTAATGTAGCAAAAATCGGAATGGATAGTGGCACGGCAATGGAGAAAAAGCTTCTCGGCTCAGAGGCCCCATCAATTCGTGCTGCTTCAAAGATTTCCGGGTGAATTCCGTCAAAAAAGTTCTTTAACAATAGAAAGTAGAAAGTGTTCGCACCCGCTGGCAACCAGAAAGCCGCATACTGATTCAGCAATCCGAGCTCCTTCAAATTGACAAAGTTCGGGATCATGTAACTGGTAGCCGGAATAAACAATGTCATCAGAAAGAAGAAGTAAATAGCTCTTTTGTAAGGAACATTCATACGAGAAATACTAAATGCTGACATTCCCAATACGACAAGCGTCACGACCATATTCCCTAAAAAGATATAAATGGTGTTTCTAAGGAACATGGGTAGATCAATGTAATTCATCGCATCTTTAAGATTACTGAAGTGCCATTCCTGAGGGAAAAAATGCGGCGGGAATGAATTCACTTCTTGATTCGACTTCAACCCGTTGAATAACGTCATACAAATCGGGTACAGCATGCTAAAAACCATAACCAAAATGACTACGCACATCAAGCCATAAACAATCTTATTACTTGTTTTTTTCAAATCGTGTTCTGAAAGAATTCCTCTATCTGCGCTTTTCATCTTAGTAGTCCTCCTTGTTAAGCTTGAACTGTAAAATGCCCAAACCACCTAGGACAATGAACATTAACATGCCAAGCGCAGTAGCTGTTCCATAATCGAGTCTTGTAAATGCATATTTCACGATCAACAGCGCATAGGTAAGCGTAGTATTATTTGGACCGCCATCAAGCAGCGCCATCTGTGACTGATACCCTTGTGAAGTACCAATAATTTGCAGGATCAGCATCAAAAAGATTAAATTACGCAGTGAAGGCAATGTGATGTACTTTATACGTGCCCATATACCTGCTCCATCAATCTCAGCGGCTTCATACCAATCTCTTGGAATGCTGAGTACAGCAGCTAAGTATATTAGCATCCCTGATCCGAACTGCTGCCATGTTTCCATAAACACAAGGGAAATCATCGACCATCTTGTATCTGTTAAGAAGGCAACCTGATCCACACCCATTGTGCCTAGTAACGCATTAATCGGGCCCACCGGATCATAAAGCCATCTCCACAATCCATAGAGAACCACACCAGGCATTACGAAAGGAAGGTAAGCCGCTACACGTACAAAGCCCCCAAACTTTCTCAGCTCCGAGATCATGATGGCAAAAGCAATCGGAACCCAAAAACCGATAATAAGACATAGAAACATGTAATACCCAGTGTTCTTTAATGCGGTCAAAACATCTGGATCACTAAGTGCTCTACTGTAGTTCTCAAAGCCTACAAAGCTGTTCCCTTTCACAAAATCAACATGGTAGAAGCTGTACAGTAAGCCCTTAAAAATTGGAACCCACAAGAACATAATAAAAATAATTACGGCAGGTACGAGGAACATATATCCCCAAAAGTTTTTCTTCCAGCGGTTTTGCTTGTACGGTGTCCCCTTCAGCGTCGCCGGGTTTTCGGTTACAACTGCGGTTTGATTCATCAGGCTCCCTCATTCCATTGTTCTATCAGCATTTTTCGCAAAATGCTTCCTACCTTAAATTGTAGGAAATGAGGGTTGTACTGAACATGTCTATATCTACCGAAGTCATGAGTGTTTTTACTTCTTCAATTCGCTGGGGCTAATCCCATAATATTTTTTGAAAATTTTACTAAAATGCTCGGGCGATTCATAACCCACACGTTCCGCAATTTCGTATCTGCGAAGATCGGTATTCAAAATCATCTCCCGACTTTCTTCCATCCGGAGCTTAATTACATATTCCCACAGGTTATAACCTGTATTTTTCTTAAATAGGTAACTCAAATAATTGGGGCTAACATGATTCTTTTTAGCCACATCGTGAATCGTCAGTCCTTTTTGCGCATAGTTCTCGTCAATATATTCTTTTGCTTTTTGTACGATCAGATTGCTATGCGTATGAAGTTCTTCTACAGAAGGATCACTCGTGTAACTGTTCCAGTTGAAATCCCCATAATAGAACACGTAATGGTCACTATGCTCATTATTCCAGAGAATTGCATTAGAGGCCTGACGGTTCAACACGGCCATAAACGAAAGCCCCTTTAAAATCTGGCTAATGCCAATGACCACATTCAGATGTAAATACTTATGGATATTAAAATGAAGACTGCGACCAAGTATATCTAGCCTGTTGATTTGGCCGGCAGAAGAATCCTCATAGCTTTTTTCATCCCATTGAATAATGATCGTAATTTCTCCATCCGGCGCATAAAAGGCTATCGAGTTCCATTCCTGATCCATTAATTCTTTGGCAATGTTCAGCGCAGCATAACAAAGAAGCCGTCTGTCCCGAATAGTATACTGCTTCTCCTGGTTTACTCCAGTCAGTGGTACCTTAAGTTTTAAGACGGAAAAATACGGCCCTTGTAGCTTCAGGTTATCCAGCTTCAGCAGGTTATCTCCTTCAGCTAGTACAACCCCAGGGTCAATGAGCAATTCGTTCAAGAGCTTGCTATATTCCGGCAGCGGCTCTTCCAGTCGAAAGCTTTCGTTAATTCCAGACATGAAGACATCTAGTTCTGGTGAGGGCTTCCCCATCTTAAGGAGCACATTTCGGACCGAATCCAAAAACTGCTCACTATTCAAAGGCTTGATTAAATAATCCTTTGCCCCGAGCCTAACAGCCATTTGAGCATATTGAAACGTCTCATGAGCAGAAATCACGATGGTCTGTACCCATGGTTTGGCTAGTTTGGCATGCTGCATCAAATCAATTCCACTCATCGCACCCATCTGTATGTCCGTAACGAGCAGATCAATTTCCTCCATACGTATACAGTCTAGTGCTTCAAATCCGCTATTAGCTGTATAGATATTAGAAATATCCAGCCCGGATGAAGCTAATAAATTGCTCAATCCTTTACAAATCAATGGTTCGTCATCCACAACCAATATATTGAACATATCTGCATGCTCCCCTTCCTTAGTCCTGATTCTCCGATTTCGGAAGCTTAACTGTTACTAGCGTTCCGCCTTCTGTACGAGGGGTATAGCTGATGCCATAATCAGAGCCAAAATGTAAATGAATACGCTGGTTAATATTGCGGATACCATAACCGCTAGTGGGATTGGGGCTTTCATCATTCAATACAGCTTCTATGGCTTCATAGTCAACAGACTTATAGCCGTTATCTTCAATAGAGATCCTAACGGTTTCATCCTCACATACTGCTGTGATGGTGATCTCACCATCCTCGCCCATATTTTTAACCCCATGAATAATAGCATTTTCTATTAATGGCTGCAGCGTGATTTTTGGAATTAGGTTGCTTTTCGTATCCGGGTGAATATTCATCACAACTTGAAATACATAATCATAACGGTGCTGCTGTAGCTTGATATAGGCCGTTGCATGCTCCAGCTCTTCTTCAAGGCTGATCAGCTCCCTTCCCCGACTAAGACTGATCTTCATTAGTTTGGACAATTCCTTGATCATCTCGGCGGATTCGACATTTCCTTCTAAAGAGCTTTTCCAATAAATGCTCTCTAGGGTGTTGTAAAGCAAATGAGGGTTGATTTGTTGATATAGAAGTTGAAGCTGGGATTCCTTCTGTTTAAGCTCCATCTGATATTTGTATGTGATTAATCCGTTCAGCCTTCGGGCCATATCATAAGTAGAAGCAATCAGCACACTGACCTCATCGTTACTCCCCCTCCGTGGTGTCTCTGGAACTCGATTACCCGGCTCGTATTTTCGCACGAAAAAAGCCAGCTTTTGCAAAGGAGTCATTAATGAACGCCAGAAGTACGTAATCATAATTAGTCCAAATACTGCATAAGCCACGGTGATATATTGAATAACACTTTTCATTTCGTTCTGTTGCTGCAGTAGCGCCTTTACCGGAACTTTGTAGACCAGTTTTTGTCCAAGCGCATGGTTATTGTTAACCACATAGATAAAATCGGAGGTAATCACATCCACAGTACCTTCCAGATCCTCGGCAACAACCGTCTCCGGCAACGCAATTACTTCTCCAGTATTATTCGTAGTAGAGGCGAGAACACGGTTGTTTAAGTCTGTTAAGTAAATTTCGCCGTCAGGCAAAGATATCGATTTGAGAGATTCTCCAATTTTAGAGTCCATTTTGGTGATGACTAAAACCCCTATAGTCTCCGCTTTTCTGGAAATGTTGTTTACAGCTCTCATGTAAGTAAGTGTCTTTAAATTCTCCGCTTGAGCGCTTAGCCTCTCCGTGAACTTCAGTGAGCCGCGTCCTTTCTTCTGAACAACCTCCTCAAACCAGTAAGGCTCTTCGGCTTTAGAAAAGAAATAAACTCCCGCCTTCTTAACCTGTGGAAAATTGGGAGCAAAAAAGTAATAATCATTCGGATCGTATATATAAAGGGAGTAATAGATGCCATCACCACGTTCAGCCCCCTGAGAGTAACTGAGCAACAGCTTCTCTATTGTCTCATATCGTTTGACCCGCTCCAGTATGGTATCCGAGCCAGTCATATTCATTTGCTGAATCAGAGGATTTTGAATCACGGTGGTAGTGATTTTATTTACTGTATCGATATCCCGATTAATGATCGTAAAGTTCTGCTTGTTCAATTCCACATATGCATTCGTAACATGGCGCTTCAGTATTTGTTCTGCCTTCAAATTCCCATATATGTTCAAAAAGAAAATAGGAGAAATCATAATCAGGAATAGTAGGATGAGCTGCTGCTTGACGCTCAGCTTTCGAATCAATCTAATCAGCCTAGACAACACTATAGTCACACCTCCGGGTTAAATAACTATATCAAAGGGATAAACGCTTACATATGTTCATTTTAAAGTTTTTTATGGTCATTTGTATGTAGTTTTTTTCTGTTGTGCGGATTATAAGAGCATGTGATATAGACGTCACTGCGTGGAGCGTTTGGGCTTACGATCGCTGTTATCCTCAGATTTCCTGATTTTATACCGCTTGGCGGTAGAAATCCGAGGATAAAGGCGACCACTTCGTTTCTCCAGCTCCAAACCTCCACTCCGCAACTCCATCACCGGAATTCTTAAAAACCGAAAACAGAAAAAAGGGAGGGAGAGTGAAGGCCACTGCGTGGGGCTATGAGAGGTATTATTCGCCTCTGTTTTACACTGTTGTGGGCTTCACATTTATTGAGCCTTTGGATGAGCGATTGGATTACCCAATGAGCGACATTACTACTTGGTGTGCGCAGTTGTAATTGATAGCTGAATACACAGCGTGAGCACAGGAATTTAAAGCAAAAAAAGACCGACCCCACAGTAGCATCAGCTACTTTGGAGTCGGTCACCTTTTTATTTAACTCAACAACTCATACAATCCTTTTACAACCATATCGGCTTCCTTCAGCACTTCCGGCTTACCTATGCCTACTACCTTCATACCTGCAGCCTTACCTGCTTGAACGCCCGCTTCCGCATCCTCAAACACGACACATTCGTCCGGCTGTAAGCCTAGCTCCTGACCAGCGATCAAGAATACCTCCGGGTCCGGTTTGGCAAGTGACACTTTGTTACCGTCAACTACGGCATCGAACAGATCCGTAATGTTCAGCTTATTCAAAATAAACTCTGCATTCTTACTAGCTGAACCTAACGCAATTCCAATTCCGCGCGTTCTCAGTCCAGTTAAGTATTCTTTGACCCCAGGAAGCAGTTCCGACTCCTCAAGCTTAGAGATGTACTCTACATATAAGCGATTCTTCTTCTCCGCCATCGCAAGCTTCTCCGCTTCTTCAAATTGTAGGCCACCAACTTCCAGAAGGATATCGAGCGATCTCATCCGGCTCACGCCCTTAAGACGTTCGTTATCCTCCTCTGTAAATGTAAAGCCTAGCTCGTCAGCAAGACTCGCCCAAGCCAAATAATGATATTTGGCCGTATCTACGATAACACCGTCCAGATCGAAAATGGCACCCTTCATATTTTGCAACATGGATTTACTTCCTCTCCGTTGTTAGTTAATGTCTATACTGTTGCTTCAGCCAAGGTTAGCCGCAAGCTCTCACCTGCACCACAGGACTTTCCTTCTCCCCCTTGTACCGAGAACACCAGAGTCCCGCTGTAGTCAGCTGCTGTGGTAACTGTAACTTCATCCTTGCTGATCCGCAGTTTAAAGGTATCTCCCCGAAGCGTAACCGGAAGCTCAACAGACTGCCAATGTTTAGGCAGTGAAGGTTTGATATGGACAGTTCCCCCATCATAATCCAACCCTGCAAAACCAAGCACCGCAGCCATCCAAGCACCACCGTTAGCGGCTGGGTGGGTACCACCGATATAAAGATCGCCTACGTACTGCTTAGATTCTCCCGTGAGATCAACAGTAGCCGTGCGCATAAAATATGGATATCCCCAATCAGGCGAACCAATATCGGCAGCTACCAAAGCGTAGATACAAGGACTAAGACTTGACCCATGCTCGGTGCGCGGTTCGTAGAATTCCCAGTTCGCTTGTTTCACTTCCTTGGTGAAGGAATGTTTGAATAAATTTAACATCAATACGACATCCGCTTGCTTCAGTATTGTTGTGGTTGTGGCTAATCCATTACCGCCACCCAAATACTCATTTTTGTTGAGTACACGGGATTTCAAATCTGGCAGCCTAACATCTTCTAAGGTGAAGTAACGGTCGAATTGTTCGATGACAAGACTGGCAGGGTCTGGCTGCGGAACATAGAAGCTATCCAGCATAGCTTTGAACTCTGTCAGAAACGGACCTTCGCTAAACTCTGTAGAGAGTTGATTGTACACTTCCGGATACTTATCTTGCAGCAATTCTGCTGTGCGCAAGGCAATCTCCAGTGTCTCCTTAACCAGAGCATTCGTAAAAGCATTATTGTTCACACGCTCATGATATTCATCTGGACCTGTTACATCTAGAATCTCGAAGCGTTCTTTTACTGAATTATAGTAAGCATAAGAGTAGAAGAACCGGGCACATTCCCAGATCACTTCCGCCCCTCCGCTAGTCAGCAGACTCTCGTCACCTGTAAATTGAACGTATTTCCAGATCCCATGTACAACATCCCCACTGATATGAACCTGCTTATCACGGAAATAAGTCCGCATTGGTCGACCGGTAAATACATCATTCACATTAAACAGTGTACAAGCATCGTCTCCTGTATCCTGACTTTCCCAAGCATAGAATGCTCCCAAAAAACCATATTCCGCGGCTTTCCGGCGAGCTCCGTCCAAGGTATGAATCCGGTACATCATCAGGTTGCGAGCAACCGTTGGATCAGTATGCAGGAAGAAAGGCAACATAAACATCTCCGTATCCCAGAATACGGCCCCTTTATAGACCTGACCCGATAAACCTCGAGCCGGGATAGAAACCTTTTCCGAAACTGTAGGTGCAATAATTAACAGCTGATAAATACTGTATCTTAGAGCAAACTGGGCATCCTCATCGCCTTCGATAATGACATCGCTAAGTGACCATCTTTCTTCCCATTGCTGGCGATGAGCCTTTAATAACTCGTCATAATCGAGCGCTTCAGCAGCTAGGACAGACTTTACTGCTTCTGACTCCGGCACACTAACATCAAGTCCAGTATATACCGCAACGTACTTAAACCATTCATAGGTCTCACCCGCACGCGCTTCAAAAGAAATCCGGCGAATACTAGCGCCCTCATCCAGTTGCTGATCTCCGAAATTAAATACGGCTCTCTCCGCCACAACTACCGGAATGTTCAATTCTCCACTAGTGGAGGAAGAGACTAGTACCTCACCCTGTGACTTTACTTTTTGACCATAGAGGTGGGGACCATTGATATCCCATACATCTACGTCAATCCCGGTCTCAATCACAATTTGGCAGTCCTGTGTACTATGGATAGAGTATTTACTAACGAGCAGGTGAAGATTGTCCTGGCTTACGAAACGATCTGCTGTAAATGTCAACATCCCACCATCAGATAGACTATAACCAGTGCTCCGATGATGAATGGCACTACGAATATTCAGCTCCTGAACATGAGAGCTCGGTTCTTGCTCTAGCACACTTAAAGGTTGACCGTTGCAGACAATCTTGGTCCATAATCCATTAGGAGCATTGACAGGTTCTCTCCACTTATCTCCCGCTTTGTCATATAGACCAGCTAAAGTTACGGCAACTAACTCAGTTTTACCGAATTCCTCAAGTGTCCCGCGATATCCCATATAGCCATTGCCTAACATATATTTGTTCCCGTTCGTCGTCACAAGTAGCTTTTCAAAACAGCTATCCCTAACCGCCCAGCTCATCGAGCCAACATCCCTTCACCTAGCGGAAGCGTCGTCCCGGATGCGTCCACCGTAATTGACTGCCCATACACTGTAATATCAGTGCTACCCCCATTAATTGCGGTGAGCGTTACTGAAGTCTTGTTGACCAAAATACGTAGTAATACCCCTTCATACATCACTTGGAAGCTATACTCGTTCCAGCGCTCCGGCAATGAAGGCTGGAAGGACAAACGATCCCCATCTGAACGCATACCTCCAAAGCCATACACAATATTCATCCAAGCGGCTGCAATCGAAGTCGTGTGCAATCCTTCGCGTGTGTTACGGTTGTAATTGTCTAAATCCAGTCTTGTCGCAAATTCAAAGAACGAATAGGCTTCTTCTGGCTTACCGATTTCACTTGCCAGTATGGAATGGATCGAAGGTGAAAGTGAAGACTCATGAATACATCTAGACTCGTAATATTCATAGTTAGCAAGCTTCGCTTCTTTAGAGAATTGTCCATTATATAAGAACATAAACATGAGAACATCCGGTTGCTTAATCATGTCATAACGGTACAATCGATCATACGACCAGTTCGAGTAGAGCGGAAACTCTGTTACAGGAATGGAATGAATATCAATATGTGGCATATCGAAGAATCCATCATGCTCCTCAAATACTCCTGTCACTTCGTCAACCGGAATCTTCATATTGTCTGCTTTATTTTTCCAATCGCTAAGCTCTTCGTCACGGAGTCCCGTCTTTTCCGCAACCATTGCAAAAGCCTCTGGTGCCTGTTCTTTCATTTCACTCAGGGTGTCTAAGGTGTATTCAAATGATTTTTGGGCCATCAAATTAATATAGCAGTTATTATTCACCATCAATTGGAACTCATCAGGACCCATTACGCCAAAATATCCATATTTCCCGCTCTGTTGACCCCATTGACCGCGTGTAGCATAGAATCTACTGATCTGGATCAGCATTTCAGTGCCTTTACTGTGCAGGAATTCTTTATCCCCAGTATTTTTAACATAATGCCAGATACCATAGGAAATAGCAGTCCCTACATGAAGCTGAAGATTCGAATGCTGCCAGAGATCACAGCTTTCAGTTCCGTCTATTGTAGCAATAGGGTAGCAAGCGCCATCGCAATCAACATCTTTAGCACGTTGCATAGCCTGAGGTAATGTCTTATATCTAAAGTCCAGTAAACTCCGTGCAGCCTTAGGATTATTAAACATATAGAATGGTAAGCAATACGACTCTGTATCCCAAAACGCCAAACCACGATACACTTCTCCCGTCAATCCTTTAGCGCCGATGTTGAACCCAGGATGATCACCATGATAAGTCTGATAAAGCTGGAAAATGCAAAAACGAATGCCCTGCTGATTCTCAGGATCGCCCTCGATCCGAATATCACTTGTCTCCCAGATTCCATTCCAATATGCCGTCTGATCCGCGAATATTTGAGTATCGCTCAGTTGGCTTGCACTTTCAGCAAGAGCTATCCCTTTGCTCCACAGCTCTTCAGCTGTATGGGCAGATTCACTATCCGAACAGTTGATAACCAGCTTTGTAAAATGGGTCTCTTTTCCCTGAGCAAGATCCATAGTAAAGCTTTGTCCAATAAATTTATCATGTTCAACTCGCGTAAGCTGAAGCGGCTGTGAAGATTGTAACGAAAAGCTAGAGAATAGCTTGTTAGCTGTATTCACTGTTCTCGCCATAATAGCTGTGGTAGATCCTTGTTCTCCACTGCGGAGACTACTCCACATACATTCGCCGCGTTCCTCATGAATAATGCTGAAATCAAGACCTGCACAAATGTCCACGCTGCCCGAGAAATTAAGGGGCTCAAATTCCACCCGCTGTAGTCCCAGATGAGACATCGTCATACTTACCAAGCGTGTAAAGACAACTTTTAAGCTTTTCCCATCATCTAGGTGCCAGATTAGCTCCCGCCGATAAGTCCCACTACGAAGATCCAGTTTGCGCACATAATCTGATATTTTACTTTTTGCCAGATCAAGCTGTTCACCATTCACAGTGATCCGCGTATACAGCCAGTCCACCGCATTTACCATATATCTCAGCGAGCGAATAATCCCTTTATAATGATTGCCAATGTCCAATTGTTCATTTAACCCGTTGAAATAACTGCCTTGCAGGGAATCCCCAGAGTAACCTTCCTCAGCATACCCCCGCACACCCATATACTCATTTCCTAGTGAAAAAATAGATTCCGAGGTCCGATTTCGTTCTGGATCAAAGCCCTCTTCAATAATTGCCCAAGGATCTACCTTAAGATATTTGTCAGCCACTTTAGCCATGTATGATTTCCCCTTCTCCTGGTTTTTGCTCCATTCTCAGGATATCGTTCCATACCCGTTGCGCCAATGTCTGACCTTAATGAAGATGTGTGCGTTTATACGGAGTTGAAATCGAACGGATTTCTATATCATGAATTTTTGCAGTATAATATGTAGAATCTAATAAGAACAAAAAAAACAGCAACAGACCCATTATTTGAGAATAATGGATTGCCACTGCGGATATATAAAGAACATATACTTCTTACTCCTTTTTAGTTAAAAATCATATTACATCTTGCACTTTTGAAGTGAAAATAATCACAATGTTGAAAATTCGACACTTTTAAATGGTTTTTCTTAACCAAATCGAAGATTTTAGAGGTATAATTAATTTAAAATTTACTGAAAAACTGAGGGAATAAAGGGGATGTCGATTATGCTAAAAGAACATTACAATGTCATCGAAGCCCACGGAAATACAAACTGTTTCTCCGAACAGAATTTCAACAGACTTCTTGTTACTATGAAAGAACGCGTTGTTCCAGAGGGTTCACATCTTTTCTGGGAAGGCGACTACTCGGATAAATTGTTTTATATCAAACGTGGACGTGTGAAATTAACTAAATCAACGGATGAAGGTAAAGAACTTATTCTTTATATGTACCAAGCCGGCGATATGGTAGGTCAAGCGGACCCATTCTTCAGCACCAAGCACAGCTTTACTGCAGAAGTGATTGAAGAAAGTGAAGTTGGCGTTATCGAGCAAAAGGATTTAGAAATTCTCATTTGCCAACATTGTGATTTTGCCATCGACTTTATGAAATGGATGGGCATTCATCACCGTCTAACTCAAACGAAATTCCGTGATCTGATGATGTATGGCAAACCAGGCGCACTTTGCTCCACTCTCATTCGACTTGGTAATACTTATGGTGAGAAGAGCAGCGATGGTGAGAACATCCTCATCAACAAAAAAATTACGCATACAGATCTGTCCAACATGATCGGTGCCACTCGTGAGAGTGTAAACCGGATGCTGAGTGACTTGCGTAAAAAAGACGCGGTTGAGTACGAGAACGGTATGATTGTCATCAAGGATCTTGGCATGCTGCAGGAAATTTGCCACTGCGAAATGTGTCCAAACGAGATCTGCCGAATTTAATTCCATTATAATGTACCCTCTATTCTCCTCAATGAAACATACATGACCCAATTATTCTGCACATTATAAAATAGAGTGGTCAAAGGCGCCTAACATAGGCGTCTTTTTTTATCCCACAAGACAAGCAAAAACGCCTTCGGCGTCCCTAATGGACGGTAAGCGTTTATGCGAGAAATATAAGGATAATT
This sequence comes from Paenibacillus sp. FSL R5-0914, assembly GCF_038004525.1. Lineage (NCBI taxonomy): Bacteria > Bacillati > Bacillota > Bacilli > Caryophanales > Paenibacillaceae > Paenibacillus > Paenibacillus sp. FSL R5-0914. Next base: position 2,775,831 of record NZ_JBBORH010000001.1, on the reverse strand, counting down.
TATAGCGTGAAACTTATACTTTCTTATATTTAGAAAAAGAGCTGAACCCGAAATTAGGTCAGCCCTATAACCATAAATATACTCTTAACGCTTGATCTGAGTACCACGCACGGGAGAGATCATCCAGTAGGCCATGCCGACGAATACGCCACCGCCAATTATATTCCCTAACGTAACGGGTATCATATTGTGTACCCATCCGGCAATTGTAACGGTGTCCGGGTGATTCGGGAGCAACACAGCAACACTCAGCAGCGTCATATTAGCCACACTGTGCTCATATCCACTCGCAATAAAGGCAAACAAACACCACCAGATTAGAACCAGCTTCGCAGTTTCACTTTTAGCGCGTGAGGCCATCCATAGCGCTAGACAGACCAGCCAGTTACATAGAATTCCACGGAAAAATAGCTCCGAAAACGGAAGGCTCATTTTCTTGGCTGCAGCCGCAAAGATCAGATGCTCTGGGGGAGCCGCGCTGAATAGTCCAGTTCCTCGAATCAAAAGTGCTAAAATCACTGCCCCTACCACATTCCCTACAAACACAAGCACCCAGTTCTTGACAGTATCCCAGATACTTGTTCTACCAGCTAGTGTACTAACCGTAAAGAACATATTATTTCCGGTAAACAGCTCTGAGCCTGCAAACACAACAAGAGTCAAGGCAATACCGAAGGATGCACCCATAATGAGGGGTTGGAAAGGCGATTTGGCAGCCGCTAGAGGCGCTCCCAGCGAAAAAATAAGGATAATCCCAATGCCTACATATGCTCCTGCCAAAAGGGCTGCTAGAAAATATCTTGGTAAACTTTCATTCATTTGGTCTCGCTTGCTGACTGCCGCCTCGACAATGTTTTCCACACTTTGAGTAAACATAGTACTCCACCCCACCGTTTTCTATTTCATCCTTTACTACAAGCTTCGGTGTCTACAAGCTCACTGTCACAATGTCTCCGACAAGGGAGACTGGATAAGTCATAACGATACCTTGATCCGGTGCCTGAACTTCACCCGTGCGAAGATCTATTTTCCAATCATACAGTGGATCATAAAGAAAGTGACCCGAAACGATCCCTTCCGCAAGCGGCCCCCCTTTTGGATGAGGGCTCCGATTCTCAAGTGCATAGATCGCTCCGTCAGAGGTACGAAATACAGCCAGCTCCACATTTCCAGCAATCACCACACGGCCAATCTGCAGCAGGAAATCCTGTACTGATCCTATTGGATACGTTTGTGTTGTCTTATTCATTGGTCTCTCCCCTTCTGTGTGCGTTATATCCGCTAGACTCTTGTTTCTTCAAAAAGCGCAGCACGAGTGCTGCTGTCATTGAGCATTTTTTTCCAAGGATCCGTAACCTGAGTCAGAGCAAAGTCAATCCGTGCGGCCAGCTCTTTGCGGTTATCGTCATTATTCAAAATAACCATTTGAATCCGCTCAAGTCCCATACGCTCAACCCACTCGGAAGTTCTCTCCAAATAATTGCCGGTCTCACGGTAATATTGCATCACTGCGGAGCACACTTCGATCAACTCTTCATCGGTCTTAATTTTGCAGAAGGAGTCTGCGATCCGTGGCTTGATCCCACCGTTACCACCGATAAACACTTCCCAACCACCATCATTTCCAACGATGCCAATATCCTTCGTGCAGGATTCCGCACAGTTACGTGGACAGCCGTTGACAGCTATTTTAAACTTGGCAGGAAAATCAAGACGTTCATACTTACGTTCTATGAGCGCGCCCATTCCCAGCGAATCTTGTGTGCCAAAGCGGCAGAACTGGGAGCCCACACAAGTCTTAACCGTACGCAGGGATTTGGCATAACCGTAGCCTGAAGGCATATCCAGCTCTTCCCATACCTTAGGCAAATCTTCCTTCTTCACACCGATTAGATCCAGGCGTTGCCCTCCAGTTACCTTCACAACTTTCACGTCATATTTAAGGGAGACGTCGGCGATTTTCTTCAAATCCTCCGGCGTAGTTACCCCACCATACATGCGTGGTATCACGGTGTAGGTTCCATCTTTTTGAATATTGGCACCCATTCTTTCATTTACAAATCGGGATTCTTTCTCATCTTGATGGGTATCAGGGTTCATCATCCCTAGATAATAGTTAATCGCCGGACGACACTTGGAGCAGCCTTCCTCTTGTTTCCAACCGAGTACATTCATGACCTCTTTTGTTGTTTTAAGACCTTTAGCTGTAATTTCAGCAACAATTTCATCACGGCTAAGCGTTGTGCACCCACAAATACCTTGCTTAGCAGCTTGCTGGAAACTGTCACCTAAGACAAATTGCAGGATTTGTTCTACTACGGGTTTACAACCACCACAAGAGCGAGTAGCGCCAGTGCATGCTTTGATCTCATCCACAGTAGTAAAACCATGTTCAGTAACAGCATCTACGATCGCTTTTTTAGTTACACCATTGCAGCCGCAGACAATTTCTTCGTCCGCCATTGCTTCCACGGATGTGCTCTTCTTAGCTCCGCCACCGCAGCAGCCTGTTCCCATAACCTCCGTATAAATCTCATCGGTCATTACCGCGCCTTGTTTTACTAGCTTTTGCAGATTCGCGGACTCCGTTACATCACCGAACAAAACCGCACCGACAATCACATTATTTTTGAGCAAAATTTTCTTATAAGTTCTCTTCCATTCATCTTTGCTTGAAATCACAGTGTGTTCAGGAGAATCCAAAAACTCACCTGCAGAAAATACATCCACCCCAGATATTTTAAGCTTCGTGGAAACAATCGAACCTTCATAAGGCTTGGTATCGCTACCACATAAATGTTTAGCTAGAACCATGCCTTGTTCAAATAGTGGAGCCACCAGTCCGTAACACATACCACGATGCTCAGCACATTCGCCGATGGAATATACATTCTGCATGGAAGTTTGCAAATAATCATCCACCACGATCCCACGATTTACGGAGATTCCGCTATCTTTTGCCAATGTCACGTTCGGTTTGATTCCAACAGCCATTACCACAAAATCTGCAGCAAGCGTACTGCCATCACTAAAACGCAATCCACTTACTCTCTGTTCCCCGCTCAATTCTACCGTTTGTTTGCCCATAGCAAATTTCACGCCTTGACGCTCCAGCTCAGCTTGCAGCATCGAGGAGGCATTCCGATCAAGCTGACGCTCCATCAGATCTTCCATCAAATGAACTACGGTAACATCCATACCAAGGTTCACAAGACCTTTTGCCGCTTCCAACCCAAGCAAACCTCCGCCGATAACAGCTGCTTTGCTGTATTGTTTGGCCGCTGCCAGCATCGCATCACAGTCTGAAATGTCTCGGAATCCTACAACGCCCTCTTTATCACTGCCAGGTACAGGTAAAATAAACGAATTCGAGCCTGTCGCAATAATTACCTTGTCGTAGGGGACTATCATCCCACTATCCGTAACAACTTGCTTCGAACCTTCATCAATTCGTGTCACCGTTGTTCCCGTGTGTAGAGTTATATTATTGTCTTCATACCAATTCCAGTCGTTTAGGATGATATCATTAAGGGTCTTACTTCCTTCAAGAACATAAGACAACATGATCCGATTGTAATTGGGGTGAGGTTCACTTCCAAAAACCGTGATGTCATAAGCTCCACCCAGCTTCAATATCTGCTCAATCGTACCTATGCCTGCCATACCGTTGCCGACTAATACTAGTTTTTCTCTTATCGTTGTCATGGTTAGGTGCCTCCTCAAGCTTATGAATACCTGATCAATTTCTCTTCTACATATTGGAATTATACGGTTCAAATTCAAGTCGCCATTGTGATTGCAGTCACTTCAATTGTGAATATTTTCACACTTTAGTGTACTGATAATTGTTAGATATCTTTTCCACATAAAAAGCCAGATTAACGATTCTGAACAACCGTTGATCTGGCTTAATGTACGTTTTTTTAGCGTAAAGTCAATAAAATCTCCAATTCATCTTGAGCCCTGAGCTTCATATCCATTCCATCATCGAGTAGTTGTTTTCCGTTCACCTTCAGCTTCCATTCTTCATTACTAAGAGGAGTATAATCGTCGACGGAAAGCACCTTTTTATTGTCATCGGCCAACTGTACGCTACTACAGCTTTTGAGCAAATCTCTTACAGTTAAATCCTCTTCAAATAACATAATATACGTATGATGCAAGTCTACTTCAACACTTCCACCGTTCAAGGTCAGCCTTACAGTTTGAAGTGGTGCTTGATGGTCCTTCGACTTCGCGGTGAAGACTAGCTGTGAATCATACCCTACAGTATTATTCCAATCCGCATTCCCAATGATTTGACCGCCCATCTGAAGCTCCCAAACCATTCCCGCCTCTAGCGAAAAATCCTTTACCGAAACAATGCTTGAGTTATCCTCAGCAAATGTGGCAACATTACTACCTTTCAGTAGCTCCATGATCGATATTCCATTTCTATAACTCCCACTAAGTAACCTATCTGATGGTTTAGTAAGCAGTTCATTATCTCCAACCCTTATTGATATTGTCGGTCCCTCTGATCCTGCCACACCATTATTAGCATTACTATTGCCGTCATTGTTAGTAGAGCATCCACCTATTATGAATACAATGACTAATCCTAACATCAATTTCCACAAAGATCGCATGGGCATCCTGGCACCGCCTTGTCCCGCCTAATGACCATATAGCGTCTCAGGCTTGTAAAGTTATGTATACTGTCTTTTTAAGGATAACTTAAACAAGCCATGTTCTCAAATAAGTAATAACAAGCTTACTTCTAAAATTGACAATTTTTTTTAAAAAGCTAACCTCTATCCCCCTCTTTTTGCTCATCCGGCGTCATTTCACATATTCTGGGGGATTAATCCCCTTCTTTCTGCTCACTCGGCGCCATTTCACATATTCTGGGGGATAAATCCCCCTCTTTCTGCTCATTCGGCGTCATTTCGCATATTCTGGGGGATTTATCCCCCTCTTTTTGCTCGTTCGGCGTCATTTCGCATATTCTGGGGGATTTATCCCCTTCTTTTTGCTCATATGGCGTCATTTCACATTTTCTGGGGGATTTATCCCCCTCTTTTTGCTCATTCGGTGTCATTTCACATATTCTGGGGGATTTATCCCCTTCTTTTTGCTCATTCGGTGTCATTTCGCATATTCTGGGGGATTTATCCCCCTCTTTTTGCTCATTTGGCGTCATTTCATATATTCTGGGGGATTTATCCCCCTCTTTTTGCTCGTTCGGCGTCATTTCGCATATTCTGGGGGATTTATCCCCTTCTTTTTGCTCATATGGCGTCATTTCACATTTTCTGGGGGATTTATCCCCCCCTCTTTTTGCTCATTCGGCGCTATCTCGTAGTCCGCTTTTAAGCAATCCTTCCGCCATCCATCCATCAATCGATCTTACCCATATTTTTCACGATCATTTCTTCTACCTTTTTCAACGGAGTTATCCGCATTTCTTTACTTTCTATAATTCCCTATAAAAAAAGCCCCCTAAGGGACTCTTTAGAACGCTATTCACCTTCACTGAAACCTAGGGAACAATATATTATTCTCCAAATGTACGTGTTCAAAAGTCATACTCTCCAGTTCTTCCAGCCGGGCATATGTCAATCGATAGGTCGTGCAAGCATGCGCCGGTGGAGTGAAATCATCTGTAATACTACGTATTTTTCTCAAAATATCGCCCGCACCATCATGCTCACTCTCCAGCTCAGACAATGACTCACGAAGCGATGTCAGGCCTTCTTCACTAGGATTAGCAGCGTATGTCAACAGCTTAGGAAACTCATCTTCTTCTTCTTTAGCCGTATGCTCAAGTAAATCTTCCTTAAGTGTGTTGAACAAGTTATATAACTCCACCAAATGGGGAGAATCTCCGCCATGCACTCGATATACCTTAGTTACATTTTGGCTAATGAGGGGTAGCTCTTCACGAAGATAACGGTGGTGTTTGTTAATAATATGGTCAATTAATTCTTCTGAAGGTGCAGTATTCCAAACGATTTCCTCTTGGGGTACTGGATACTCTTCGAACAGCTTGTTTAGATCGCCGATGATTATCTCGTGATCCAGACCACGCTCAGCAGCTGCTTCAGCAAGAGGTTTAGCTCCACCGCAACAGAAATCAATCCGTTTTGCTTTGAAATAATCTGCCGCTTTAGGGAACTGTAATACAATATCCCTCACTAGTGCATCTGGGGTAAACCCAGCTTGTACCGATTGTGCTTGCTTCGAATCCGAAATACTATCATTAAGTTGTTTAGTTTCCATTATAGCTCCTCCTTGGGTTATGGGATTAGGTTCTGAATAAATCTTATCCACTTCTTCACCTTAACCCTGAAAGGAACTTTGACTTGTGATTGTACGCACGGAAATTGTATCTTATTTTTGAACGAAATTGGAGATTGATGTACATGCAAAGTAAACGCAAAAAAAAGCACCTTTGCCTACAAAGGTGCTTTTTCAACTCACTTTATTGCACATAAGCCTGCATATACGTCCGCTGTCCCTTTGAATCCTTCAAATAAGGTCCTAATCCGGCAAAACGGGAGTGATCCATATAAACACCGGTCATCCATCTGCCTTCCGTCAAGCCACCATTCCATTTAAGGACAAGATCAGGTGCGGAAATCCATTCCTGAAAGACTCGTATATCCTGATCTTTGTATTCTTTACATGGCTTAGACCGCTCAATAAGGTGGAACTCATTAAGATAAGTTGGAACGAAATAAGAGGATATCGTATGCAAATCATCATCGTCAAAAAAAGGCTCGTCGCCTAAAAAGGGTTTGAATAATACGGTATTCTCGTACATGGACCAAATTAAGGCTTGAAGCACCATACTCTGGCGAATGCCGTTATGAAACTTATATTGTCGCCCATGATTCGCCGCATTTACATCCTGTGGAGGTTCCGTGGACTCCAGACAGTGCCGTTCACAACCAATACACTTCCAGCCGGTCGGACTTTGAATCCATTTTTGAAAAATAGTCCCACTATCATTGTTTCCTTTGTAGAGTGAAGAGATAATGCTGTAAGGCACGCCAATCCACGCATCCCATAAGGAATCAGGAAGATGGCTATGCAGCATGAACAACGTCTTGTCATAGATGAGCTGTACTTTGATAGAAGCATTCTCTAGCTCAGCAACATCCTTTTTTCCATACGTTATTTCCCGGGAAAACAGGGTCGTCTTCATCTTCATCTCCCTCGCCTCCTAATAGTTTTGCTATGCCTGTACTCCAGCTGAGTAGATTTGAGCAAAAACCAATACGCGAGCGTTTCCATTCAAGGATCATACAATGTTTTTCTATTATATTACAATTATTTTTAAACTGTGCAAGTTTTTTTCAAGCATAAAGGATTGGAACAATACTGTCACTGTCTAATATTTAGAAATTGAAAAGCCCCTTTTCCACCATTCCGGAAAAAGGGCCACAACATCACTGTGAATTTTAGTCTACCCAGCTCTCAGCCCAAGACTGAATCTGCTGCATAACAGGCTGCAATGCACGGCCTTTGTCTGTTAATTCGTACTCAATACGTACGGGTGTTTCTGGGTATACATGCCTAACCAGGATACCCTCACCTTCCAAATCCTTCATCCGCTCGGACAGCATCTTATCGCTCATTGAAGGAATGAGGCCGGAGATATCTTTAAAACGCTTCGGTCCACTCATCAATGTCTGAATAATAAGTCCATTCCAACGTTTGCCTAAGAAAGAGAAGGCTGTCTCAAATCTGGGACACATCGCAAATTGATGTTCTTCCATTGTTCTCACCTCTCACTAGCGAAACTTACTATTAGTTAGTATATATAATATTAACACATTTTAACCATGATGAACATCGTTTACCGAAAAAAGTTCATCTGACTCTATTATTATATCCCCAATGTCAATCCCCCAGAGGTCCTTTAGATCCCCTTTGAGCAATCGCTTCAGTTACGATTTGTGCCAAGTCATCATTTCCAAAAAGCGAAAGTACACCCAAAACGGTGTCATCAGAAATGTCCCCCGCTTCCTCTGCGGAAACCGTGAGGGCAAGTGCCTGACGCAAGGCTTCATTCCCTTCCTGCTGCGGATAAGCCTGCAAGTATAGAGCATGTGGATCGAGTCCATTATTTACACACCACTGAGCGAATACAAGAATCATCATCTCTTCTTCGCGCTTATAGCTTTCGATGATCTGTTCCTCCACTAATTTACGGTTATCCTCCATATATTCTTCTCCTTTCTCAGAGACCTCATTCAGCAAGCTGTGCCGCCAGCATATGACTAGGCAGTACCGCTGAAGCAGCAATGCTGCATAGCTCCGGTGTATTTATGTTGCTAAGAAAATTATTCACCACTCCACTAAAACCTCTTCTATCGAGTACAGTATCCCAGCTTCCAAAGCCTTGAATATGCGGTAAGGTATCTTTTTCAAAAAGAATGGCTTTTTCTAGATCCACTACTTCCACCGATCTGCCATTTCCGTGCAGCTCAAGCTTCTCCAAATCCACACCAGCTTCACGAACCATACTGTACATCCCAACTGCACTATCTTTCCAGCCTAGCATTCCAGATGCCTGCAGCAGACGACCTTCTCCACTAGAGTGAAGATGACTACGAAGCAATTCATACTGATCTCCACACAACCACAACAGCAAATCAAGCATATGGATAAGATCATCATGCACGGTTTCGCGGCTGGTGCTTGTCTGTAGCTTCGTTCGATGTTTAATCGCACTGCAATGGCTAATTCCGCCGACTTCTTCAAGCCATTGCTTGGCGGTGACATACATAGGGGCAAAACGGCGATTAAAGCCCACTCCTAGCAAAAGCCCCTTATCTTGTGCTAGCTCTGCCATCCTTCTGGACTCTTCAAGATCATAGGAAAGTGGTTTATCTACATATACCGAAATCCCACGTTCGAGACATTTTGTTACTATATCATAATGAGTAGTTGTTGGGCTATGTACAAATACTGCATCCAGATCCCAAGATAACAGCTCTTCCAGATTAGTCGTCCCTTTAGGAAAACGGTAGGTATGAACGGCCTGCTCCACCGTTGTCGGTGAATGACTAAGAACACCAACTACCTCGGCATAATCATGCTGAGAGAGCAGTGGTAAATATACTTTGCGGGCTATATTGCCGATTCCTATTATGGCGACTCTTTTACGTTCAGGTACAATCACTGATCCATCCCCCTCTTAACACTTCAATATATCGTTCTTTTCTCTTTGTTCTCTACAAATGCTATTATACCTGCTTCTCATTCTCTGACAATTGATCTTTGCTTCAATATTTACTTCATATCCCGTATGATGAGATGAATGAGTGGAAGAAGGGGCATATTATCTATGAAGAAATGGTTCTCGATTATTCTTTATGTTTCGGGTACAATCCTTGCGTTTATCTACAGATATGACATCCTAAGCTGGATGAAAGAGGATCATAATCTTTTAAGTTCTATAGGGATCGCAACTTTACTTGCTTTGTTTCCAGTTGTTCCTTATAAAGCTGTCATCGGATTCTTCGGTTATGCATACGGAAGTTTAGCGGGAGCCTTGATTTGCTGGCTAGCTACTAATTTGGCTGCTGCAATCCTTTTTGGCGTTGTGAAGTACTTGTTTCAAAGCCAAGCGAGAGCTTATTTAGCCTCTATTCCCGCACTCGAAAAGTTCACAGTAGGCATTGAGCGGCGACCTTTCGCTTCGATTGTCCTAGCAAGACTCGTGCCTATCATTCCCCAAACAGCGGTTAACATCTACGCTGGAGCAGCTGGTCTGCCTTTTTGGAGCTATATTGCAGCTTCCGGCATAGGAAAAATACCAGGGATTGCATTATACGCTTTCCTCGGAGATCATCTGTTCCAGGACCCTGTAAGTGCGGTTATTGCCATCATCGCCTATGTCGCTGTGCTAATTATCGCTGGACTGAGCTTGCGTCCGCGCTCTCAAGAAGCGAAGAATAACCGATAGCGAAAGAACTTATCGGTTACAAACTGGCAGGCAGTTAGTATTTGCTTTATAATTAAATTGTGATCTATTTAATTGCATTATGTGAATGGAGGGATATCAATGAGTGAACATCAGACTAACCATATAAATACCAAGACAGAAAAAGCAACCTTTGCAGGTGGATGCTTCTGGTGCATGGTCTCGCCGTTCGAAGAATTGCCAGGTATCATTAGTGTCGTCTCTGGCTATACCGGCGGTCATACAGTGAACCCAACCTATGAAGAGGTTTGTTCTGAAACGACAGGACATGTTGAAGCTGTACAAATTACGTTCAACCCAGATATTTTCCCTTATAGCAAGTTACTTGAGCTGTTCTGGCAGCAAATTGACCCTACCGACGCAGGTGGACAATTCCATGATCGCGGGACTTCTTACGGAACAGCAATCTTTACCCATTCGGACGAACAAAAAGAACAAGCAGAAGCTTCCAAGGCAGCTCTGCAAGCAAGCGGTCGATTCTCTAGTCCGATTGTAACCCCGATTCTCCCGGCAACCACCTTCTATCCTGCCGAAGAATATCATCAAGGCTACCATCATAAGAATCCAGGCCACTACAAACGTTATCGTAAAGGTTCTGGCCGAGAGGATTTTATCGAAACCCACTGGACACATAAAGAGGACAAACAAAGTTTGAAAGAACGTTTAACCCCTCTTCAATATGAAGTCACTCAGAACAGTGCAACAGAATCTCCTTTCCGGAATGATTTTTGGGATCACCATGGAGATGGTATTTATGTAGACATCGTATCTGGCGAACCGTTATTCAGCTCGCAGGATAAATACGATTCCGGTTGCGGCTGGCCAAGCTTTACTCGTCCCATCCGGGACTACGCTGTGAAAGAAAAGACGGATCTCAGTCATTTGATGGTCCGCACTGAAGTGCGCAGCAAAGTAGCGGATTCCCATCTAGGCCATGTCTTTGACGATGGTCCCGGAGAAAACGGTTTACGCTACTGCATAAATTCGGCGGCGCTACGATTTGTACCGAAAGAGGATTTGGAGAAGGAAGGATACGGGGAGTATCGTATACTCTTCCAGCCTGCCTAAACATCAATCCTCAGCACATAAAAAAACGGTTGTCGTCCTTTTAGGATGACAACCGTTTTTTTCTCTTAAAATATAAGAAAGTATAATTTTCACGTTATACATTATTCATATATTTCTCGCTTAAACGCTTACCGTCTTTATGAAGACGCCGAGGGCGTTTATGCTTGCAGGGCTATTCTTTCTTTGAGTCCTCTGTTTCCTTATTAGACTTCGAATTATCCTCTGAAACTGCCTCCTTAGGCTCTGTTGCCGCAGGGATGATTTGCTCTCTGTTCAGCTCCTTATTTCGCTGACGAATTCTCTCGGTCTGCTGCTCCCGACGCTCGCGGATATTTTTACGGGAAACTAATACAATAGCTAAAATAATGGCAGCCCCGATAAGTATCGGTAACGCTCCTGCAAGGATAACGACAATCCACTGAAACATCACAGATAGTGCATTTAAGCTTCCATTTAGAGCATCTGAAGCACGTTCCAGTAACGGCCCTTGCTCCTTCTTCTCCTTGACAGCAATACTTTCATCCGTCTGATACACTCTCAATTCTACTGTAGAGAAGGATACATTCTGATTGATATAACGCATTCTACCTTTAATCTGCTCAATACTTTCTTGAATCGAACCAAGCTCGTTCGCGAAGGCGACCAGATCAGTGGATTTCGTCGCTTTTTTCATAAACTCTGTATATTGTGCTTCCATTAGCTGCTTTGCCTTCAAACGTGACTCCAGATCAACATACTCTTCTGAGACATCCTGACCTTGAATGCTGCGCTGTAGAGATTCGTGTTTTACTTGTTCTAATTTATTCAGAAAAGGTGAGAATCCGGAGGCAGGCACCTTAAGGATAAACGTCCCGCCTTGCTCGTACTGCGACATATTTTCATTAAACTCAATAATATATCCATTTGCCATGGTTACTAAATTACGTATTTCAGTCTGTGCTTTTCCATAGTCTTCTACTTCCATATTAAGATTCGCTTTATAGATCAGCTTCTTGTTCAAGCCCGCTACTACATCACTACCAGTAAATCCTGCACTTGCTTGAACTGTATTTTCTGATGTGGAGCCCTTTACAGCCAAGTTCTCGCTGCCAGTTGCTTCTGACTCAGGAGCTGCCGAAGTGCTTTGATTCGCTGTTGAGGCCATCGAGCTCTGCGATTGTACCTCTACTGCTGCGTCGTTACTCGTACTACCATTTTCTTTTGCCGAACTATCTGCCGCTGAATTCCTATCCGATGAGCCACAACCCGCCAAGACTACCGCAAGAATTAATAAACATAAGTAATGCAGACCCCATTTACGCATTCTCATTCCTCCAAAAATGTAATAGATACCGCTTGCACGGATCATAATATCGTTACGGAATGTCTTGTTCTAAGCAGATCTCTTCCGTCACTCTTTACTAAGACGTTCCAAAACTTGGAAGGTTGCACTGAAAAATGGAATTGTGAACAGTTTCTTTTGAATTATGCTCTCTAAATAAAAAAAGAGTCGCATTTCTGCAACTCTTTTAGTTTAAGCTATTATTTTTCGAGCAAAAATCAACCTGGGTTAGAAGTGCTTTGTTTAATGGCATAAAACCGCTTAATAAGCTTGCCACTGTTTGTTTTGCGGTTACACTAAAGCTTGTATTCGCAATATAGCCTTGAGATACTGAAAAGCTAATGTTTAACAACGAATTTACAGAAGCACTGTTGTATACAGGCTGAGAGATTCTTCTAGTCAAACCACTTCTAGTGACATATGGGACACCATAACCATTCGAATAACTCATTTGCTTACACGCACTTTATTTGGTACAATTACCACGTCTAAACACGTAAAAAAAATACCAAAAAACCCTCTATTCATAATGAATGAGGGCAGAACACGGTTCTGTTCGGACAAGCTCCACCTTGTTGAACAGAGAAGTTTTTTAATAATGCTGTCTATTACTAAAAGGGGAGGTGAACCCTCATGGCAAAAGACGTAATTTGCGAAGTTAACTCCTGCACCCACTGGGCAGAAGAGAACAAATGCAGTGCTGATTCTATCTTTGTAGCTTTCCACAGCTCCCAAGAACCTACACGTGCAGAAGAAACAGATTGCAAGACTTTCGAAAGCAAATAAGGTGATGATTTGAAGGGACCCTCCACGGTTCCTTCTTTTCTTTTCTCATTCTATCAAGAATGAGAATTATTATCAAGTGGCTGAAATAAAAAGCCAGGGAGAAATTCCCCGGCTATGATTTATTGTATACTTCTTATGTTATTTGGAAGCACTAACTCCTGCATTTTCTCTTGCAATAGCGGCAGCCTTTACCATGTTACGAAGTGCATCTTCTGTCTCCTGCCAGCCACGTGTCTTAAGACCGCAATCCGGATTAATCCAGAACTGTTCAGGATCAAGCACCCGCAGCGCACGATCAATATTAGCTGTCATCTCTTCTACTGCAGGAACCCGTGGACTATGGATATCATATACACCAAGACCAATTCCTTTATCATACTCCTGCTCCTCAAAGCTAACGATCAGTTCCCCATGGCTACGTGAAGTCTCAATAGAGATAACATCCGCATCCATCGCTGAAATGGAGTCTATCATGTCATTAAATTCGCTATAGCACATGTGGGTATGAATTTGTGTCGTAGCCTTCACATGATTCGTCGCGATACGGAACGACTTCACCGCCCAATTCAAGTATGCCTCATGATCTTCCGCCTTCAAAGGAAGTCCTTCACGGATAGCCGGTTCATCTACTTGAATCATCTCTATGCCTGCATCCTCCAAAGCTTTAACTTCATGACGGAGCGCTAAGGCAATTTGATTCGCTACTGCTTCCCGACTAAGATCATCACGTACGAAAGACCAATTGAGAATCGTAACAGGACCAGTCAACATACCTTTAACAGGAAGGGAAGTTAACGACTGAGCATAGACGCTTTCTTTTACAGTCATAGGCTGGATAAAAGCTATATCCGCATAAATAACTGGTGGCTTAACGCAGCGTGATCCGTAGGATTGAACCCAGCCATTACTAGTAAATAAGTAACCATCCAACTTCTCCCCGAAAAACTCCACCATATCGGTTCTTTCGAACTCACCGTGCACGAGTACATCCAGACCCAGCTTTTCTTGGAAAGTGATTGCATCTGCAATCTGCTCACGAACGAACCCGTCGTAACGCTCTTGATTCCATACGCCTTTACGCCATTTCAACCTTGCCTGGCGCACTTCTACGGTCTGTGGAAAGCTTCCGATTGTTGTCGTTGGCAGAAGTGGCAGCTGCCACTTCTCCTGCTGCACCTTCAGGCGCTCAGCAAAAGGTAGGCTACGTTGGTCTGGTAAATCTGCAAGTCCGAGAACTTGCTCGGCCACATCCTTACGACCGCGTTCAGGAAGTGCACGGAAGGCAGTAAGGGCTTCGCGACTGGCTGTCAACGCAGCAGCAGCTTCTGCTGTACCCTCTAAGGCTGCAGCAAGCAGGCCAAGCTCTCTAAGCTTCTCATCAGCAAAAGCTAAAGCAGCCTTGACGGTGGCCTTCAGCTTCACCTCACCCTGAACAGTAACCGGAACATGCAGCAAACTGCAAGAAGGCTGTAGAATAAGACGATCAAGCGGTACATGTACACTCAGCTTCTCGATCAGCTGCAGCTTAGCATCCAGATCCGAGCGCCAGATGTTGCGTCCGTCAATAATACCCGCTCCCAGCCACTTATCCTCAGGCCAGCCAAGACGTTCAATCGATGCCAGGTTCGTCCCGCCATCATGGACAAAATCAAGACCTAAACCTTGTACCGGAAGCTTGAACAGTGCCTCCAGCGGTTCAGCAGCTTCAAAGTAAGTCTGCAGAATAATATTTAATCCAGGCACGGATTCAGCAATTTCTGTGTAAATCGAGTTAAGTAATGATAATTCTGATTCATTTATTCCTGTAACAATCGCTGGCTCATCAATTTGTACCCAGCTTACTCCTTCTTGCTTCAGTTCCTGCAACAGCTGAACGTAAACCGGAAGAAACCGAGCAGCAATCTTCGCAATATCCGCAGATGCAAAACCTTTTGACAACTTAAGGAATGTATAAAGGCCTAAAACCACAGGTTTACCCTCAATTCCCGCTTGGGACTTGGCAAAACGATAAGCTGCCAGTGGTTTATTCTCGGTCAGACGCGGCGTTTGTGCACCGATCTCTGGAACGATGTAATGATAGTTCGTATTGAACCATTTAGTCATCTCGCAAGCGGTAGCCTCAGCATTTCCTCTAGCCATCGCAAAATAAAGATCAAGCCCAATGTCGCCACCATCATACGCATAACGTGGAGGTACGATCCCGAACATTACAGCTGTATCTAGCACATGATCGTAGAACGTAAAATCATTTACCGGAATTAAATCAATTCCTGCCTCCTGCTGAGTCTTCAAATGCTGAAGCTGAATTCCTGTCATTTCAGTACGGAACGCTTCCTCATTTATTTTTCCCGCCCAGAAGGCTTCCAACGTTTTCTTCCACTCGCGGTTTTTTCCGATTCTTGGATAGCCAAGATTGCTTACTTTTACTTTGTTCGTCACTTTGCAGCTCCCCTTCTCCATCTTCTTATTTTGGACTCGATATCACTTGTATTCCTTTAAAAAAGAGCGCCCTTCCCTAAAAAAGTCAAAGGGAAAGACGCCCATAATATACCTATGGTTAACGTCTAACACCTTCCTATCCTCCGTAGGTGAAGCAGTGCTGTTGAAACAGGCAGGTCTCCTGGCTAGCGGTGTCAGCATCCTTAGCAGTCTTCCCAGCAGTAGTAAATTGCCAGTGACATATGTTGCTATGGACTCTTCCGTTACAGTGGCGGGACCGCATCGGCTTCAAACCGAATTTCCCTATTAAGCCTACCGAATTACTAATTTCCGGCAAGCACCTGTCTCCGATATTGTCAAGCTAAAACGCCTTCAGCGTCCTTTTAAGGACGGTAAGCGTTTATGCGAGAATTATAAGGATAAAGTGAGTGTCTTAAATCTGATGTCATCATACGTGAAAGCCCCCGTCATCTGCAATAGATTACGGGGGCTTTTGTTATATCGATTCCTTATAACGGATTTAGAAAAACACGAAATATACTACTGCAGCAAGTACTATGCGATATATAGCAAATGGTAAAAGCTTAATCCGGTTGATCAATTTCAAGAAGAAACGCATCGATAATAGTGCAAATACAAAGGCACTGATAAAGCCTGCAATGAAGAACGGCAGGGCATCGATGGTGAAATATTGCCAGTTCTTCATCAGTGAGAGTAAACTGGCGCCTGCCATGATTGGAACAGCCATAATAAACGTGAAATCAGCAGCAGCGCGATGACTCATACCCAGAAGAACACCACCAGAAATCGTCGACCCGGAACGAGAAAATCCCGGCCACAAGGAGAAGCACTGGACCAGACCAACACCTAGCGCCTGCTTATATGTAATCTGATCGACACTCTCCGTTTGAATCTTCTTTGGTCCGAATAGATCCGCAATAATCATTAATACAGCACCGACTACTAGACCGATTAACACGGTGGATGTAGAGAATAAATGCTCGTCAATATAATCATTAAACAGAACCCCCAGCACGCCTGCTGGCACTAAACCTACAAGCACCTGTGTAAGCTTCAGGTGGCCGCCTTTTTCAAGCTGTGGTTGTTGCTCGGTTACAGGATCCAACTGCTTGCGGCTGAAGCGCTTTAAGCCCAGCAATTCAATGAACCTATTTCTAAAAATAACTACAACTGCTAATATTGACCCCAGCTGTATAACCACTTTGAACGTATTGGCCGTATATTGCCCAAATAACTCTGTCGATTTTAACCACATATCATCAACAATAATCATATGACCTGTGGAGGATACCGGAGCAAATTCAGTCAATCCTTCAACAATTCCCAAAATAATAGCTTTAATAATCGTTAATAGCTCCATTTGTTCTCCTCCTTTTAATCATAACTTTTATCTATATGTCCTTCTCGGCTCAACCTTCGGTGTTCATTTTCCGGCTGCGCTTGCGGAAGAACAAATACCCAAGGATCACTACTCCACCTGCAAGAAGCACGTACACTACGTTGGAGTACATATCCATATACATGGCGATGTCTTCCCAGGACTCACCCAATGCCGCACCAATAAGCACCAGCAATAGATTCCATCCCAGCGTACCAATCGTTGTGAAGATCATAAACACTCCAAATTTCATGCCCGACATCCCTGCAGGGATCGAAATCAAACTACGCACTAGTGGAACCATCCGACAAAATAATACGGTCCAATAGCCATATTTGTCAAACCAAGCGTCAGCCTTGTGGATGTCCTTTTTGCTAATCCGGAGTAGGCCGCCCCAGCGTTCAACGATCTTTTCCAAGCGATTTACATCCAACAAACGACCGATATAATAGAGAATTACTGCACCCAGCAGTGAGCCAAGCGTAGCAGCAATAATTACACCAGGAATGGTCAAATTCGTTGTGGTTGTCATGAATCCGCCAAAAGGAAGGATCACTTCGGAAGGAATCGGTGGAAATATATTTTCAAAAGCGAGCATCAGGAAAATACCAAAGTAACCAAACTGCTCCATAAAATCTGTAATCCATACTTGCATTTCGTAACCCCCATTATTCAGATCAAGTTCTTCTTCAAGTTGCGTAAATAACGGCTGCGAATAAAAAAGAAGTAAAGTCCCTGGACAGCCAAATATCCCAATAAAACCGCCCCGGTCTCCACAGCAATAGATAAGTAAAACAACCGCTGAAGCGCAATAAAGGCAAACACACTATGCAAAATAGCTACCCCAACCGGAACAAAAAACAACAACGACAATTGTATCGTTACAATTCGGTTTAGCTCTTGATCTGTAAGTCCCATTTTGGACAATGTAGAATATTGCTGACGATCATGATCTAGATCTGTATACAGCCGGAAGTAAAGGAAGCTGCCTGCTGCAATGAAAAAGACAGTACCCACCAGTAAAGAAGCGAATAGCATCGTGTTGTACAATGTTCTTTGTATTTCAAACAGCGTGCCGCTAACAACAATCGCGTATGGCGAGTTATTTTCATAGGATCGTTTCCCTTTATGAGCAAGATCCGCAGCTATACCTACCGTTCGCGGGAAGTCATCCATGTAAAATCCTGTATACAAATCGGTCTGTACGGGATGAATAGCCTTGTAAAGCTCATCGCTAATCACAACACCACTGAAATCTCCCCCATCCCTTCCATCCAGCTCCGGCAATAGATATTCAGCAATCGGAACATGCTGGGTATAACCCATTTCTCGAATGGAAAGACCTTGCTTCAAGGTATATACCGGCTTTACTCTACCCGCTTGCAGACTCCGGTCTCGTTGCGAACCGATCATCACCAGTCCTTCATCTCTACTTAGAGGCTGCTCATCCGTCGTAAACCCTGCACGAAGCAGAGCAAGCTTATAATCACTGTAAGCAATCAAGGGAAGCCTTAACGTGCGATCTGGCCCGGTCTGAGATTCCACCTCTGCGTATTTAATCGGAATACTAAGTGTCTCATAGGGTAAACCGAGCGTTGTAAGCTCTTCCTTAATTTCGTCCAAATGCTGATCAAAAGGATCCTGCAATTGATTGCCTTTGGCTACATAACCAACTGCTGCGGGATAGTCCAATTTCAACTCTCTGGAAAGCGTATGGATCGATGCGAATACTCCCACTGAAGTAAAAGATACTGCGGATACAATCGTCACCATAAAAAACATTCGGGCATTCTCTTTCCAGCGGTAAGACAAACCCGATAAAGTAATGATATTCGTGTGGTTCCAATACAGGCGCCGGATCGTCTTAAGTAGTTTAACAGTGTAAATACTGAGCTGAGTATAAAAGAGATAGGTACCCGCAACCGTAATTATAACGACGGGGAACATCACCTTTTCAACCGAAGCCGCTTGTGCTGTAGCTGCCATAAAATAGCCCGTTAACAGCAATAAAGCAGACAGTATAGATAACACCAAGGAAACTTTAGGTTCCTCTTCTGCTTTTCGTTCTCCCTGAAACAGCCGCATCAGTGATTCATTCCCAATAAAGAAGAACGTGCTTAGCGAGATTAGAATAAATAACAGCGCAAAGCTACATATCGTTAGTACAAGCGCCTGCCATGGAAGATGAAACGTTAAAAGAGGTATCCCTAGAAAAGTAGATCCGATCATCAAAAACAACTTACCTAGAATTAACCCAAGTAAAGTACCTGTCAGGATGGCAGAGGTGCCGATCATCATATTTTCCAAAAATACCATCATGTTCAGCTGTCGCTTCGTCATTCCATGCATCAATAAAATCCCAAACTCCATCTTACGTGACTGCAGGAACGATCCGACCGATACAAGAACGAACAAGGAGCAAAACACATAAATAATGGCTTCTGCCGCCATCATTGTATGAGCAGCTGTACTATAAACCAAGCTCTTAGAAATATCCGGATGGTAAATAAACAATGCGCACACAAAAAAGATCATCACTGAAAAAGCACTGACGACAAAATAAGCCGCATATTTACGCTTGTTACGTGTAACATTCCTATAAGCGAATTGCCGAAAGGTCATGGCTAGTTCCCCCAAGCAGAGACAACATATCAATGATACTTTGGAAGAAGGCGCCTCGGCTGCTCCCCCTGTACATTTCACTATAGAAACGTCCGTCTTTAATAAAGATGACTCGGTTACAAAAGCTCGCGGCCACTGCGTCATGTGTGACCATCAGCACGGTTGCCCCTTCTTCCTGATTCACCTCTGTCAGCATATTCATGACTTCACCTGAAGCTTTGGAATCCAGATTCCCTGTAGGCTCATCTGCTAAAATCAATGAAGGACGATGAATCATCGCCCGGGCGATGGCGGTCCGCTGCATCTGTCCACCTGAAATCTCGTATGTCCTTTTTTGCAGCAAATGCTCAATGTCCAGCATACTTGCTACTTCTTTCAATCTGCTCTCCATTTCCGTAACACGGACACCAGCAAGCGTGAGAGGCAGCACAATGTTCTCCTCTACAGTGAGCGTATCCAGCAGATTGAAATGCTGAAAGACGAAACCAAGCTCATGGCGGCGAAAGAGTGCCTTTTCTTTTCTGCTAAGCAGATTGGGATCTCGGCCGTTGATCAGAATCTGACCGGAGGTCGGCTGGTCGATGGTTGCGATCGTGTTGAGCAGTGTTGTTTTTCCACTCCCCGAAGGTCCCATAATGCCAACAAACTCCCCTTTTTCAACAGAAAAACGGATATGATTCAATGCCTGAGTGGACACTTTACCCTCATATATTTTTGATAAATTATGAACATCTAGAATGGGCAAGCGTTACCTCTCCTTCTTTCGACTGGATTGCCTTCATTATACAAAGTGTATACACAGGCTGCCATTTCTCTAACTTACAATGACCTTACATTTTTGTAAGGTAGGACTCCCTAAACACTATCCGCACGGTCGTGCCCTTACCTTCTTCTGAGCAAATGCTCACCTCGTGACCAAGTTTTCCGCAGATCTGTTTCACAAGATATAGACCCATCCCCGTGGATTCTTGAAAGGTTCGTCCATTCACACCTGTAAAATAAGGATCAAACACACGCGGCAGATCACCTGCTGGAATGCCAACCCCTTCATCTCGTATCTCCAGTACTGCTCTCTTTTCTTCTTGTATGTACCCATGGAAATATACATGTTTGCCGACTTCCGTCGTATACCGTATTGCATTCGTAATAATTTGCGTAAGCACAAAACTTAGCCATTTCTCATCTGTGGTTACGGCGATTCGTTCATCTATTTTAATAGTAGGAAATATACGGTTACGTATGAACAGACGCTTCTGCTCTGAGGTCACGCTACGTACGAGGGTTTCCAAATCCAAACGTTCCACGTAAAAATCATGCTCAAAAGTATCTAGCCGAGCCGTATAAAGTACAGTGTCCAGTCCTTTTTTCAGACGATCCAGTTCATCACCTATCGCCGTAAAAGGCGGTCCGTCTTTATCTTGAATCATCAAATGGATGACAGACAATGGCGTCTTCATCCCATGCACCCACTGATTAATAAAGTGAATATGTTCCTCCAGCTTGTGGCGGTAGCTGTGTAAATCATTTTTGTAGAGGCGGAATTGTGACCCTAGTAGTCCTCGTAAACTCACGGCAAGCGGAGAATCCTGTGATGGACCGCCAGCTTCATCTAGAGAGGTGGGTACAGTCTCCAGTCGTTCATAGAACGTACGATTGCTGATATACCGATAAGCGAGGTAGCCAAGCAGCAGACAAGTGCTGAGAAGAGCAGCGTACAGACTAACACTCACCCCACTGCCCCCATCCAGCCGATATACTAGTGTGATCAAGATGAGCTGTGCTAGATAGACAACAATTAAAGGGATCTGCTCCCTTAAAAATAGCTTCAATCCTCATCCCCCCAATTCGGAATCAAGCGGTAGCCTTGACCTCGAACGGTTTGTAGACCGTCCGTAATCTCAAGAGCGGCAAGCTTTTTACGTACACGGGTGACATAGACATTAAGCGTATTCTCATCCACAAAGGCTTGATCATCCCAGATTTTTTCGAGCAGTCTGTCGCGGGTAACGATAGTTCCCGACTTTTGCATCAGCTCATCTAGTATCTTGGCTTCCGTGTGACTTAAATCCACTTTGGCTTCTCCTCGGGTAAGGACTAGTCGCTCCACATCCAGTGCCATTCCGGCAACGGTTAGGGTACGCTCATTGTTGCTTCCCGCATAGGTACCGTAGGCGCGTCGCAGCTGGCTTTTAATTTTGGCCATCGCAATTTCGTAATCAAAGGGCTTCGTAATATAATCGTCGGCTCCGTTCTCCAACGCCATCACCTGATCCATTTTGCCATCGCGGGCAGATATAAAAAGGATAGGGCAGGTGGAAATCCCACGAATCTGGCGGCACCAATAATACCCATCGTATTTTGGCAAATTAACATCTAAAAGAACCAAGTGCGGAGCGAACATCTCAAACTGAGTGCGAACACGCTCGAAATCATTCACAGCCTGTGTTTCATATCCAAACTTATGTAAATAATCCTGCAGCAGAGCCACCAGTCCACGGTCATCTTCTATAATAAATATTTTGAACATATCATGCCTCCGGTCACAGCTTTAACATTATAGTACGTGTTCAAAAAGTACGGTTTTCAGCACCGAGAAGATTGGACGAAAGTAGAAACTGAGGAGCGGAGCGTAGTGGAAGCTACGTGAGCACCGGAAGTTTCGCCTGAATTCAATATTCGATGTCGAATAATCTTCTTGGAATACTTCGTGATCAAAAGCGGACTTTTTGAACAACCTCTTATAAGGGCTTTGCCAAATAATATATACATCGCGGACAGGGTTAGTCAAATTGTTAGGAAGATTGTGTGATAGATCATCAGCGTAAAGCTAGGCAGGTCGCCAAGCGTAACGTGAGGCAAATCGTCATGCCTAACGCGAGGCAGGTATTTGATGGTTATGAATTAAACTATCCCAAGCCCAACCTCTAAAAAAGACCCGTGAATGAGCATAATCATTCACGGGTCTCACTATATAGTTAGTTGCAGATACAGTAGCGATGGACATCACAGAGTCGATAATTCAAACGTCGAATGGTAATATCACATCGAACATAAGTAACTAATGTCTTGCTGAAGCAATTAGAAATGGATCCGGCCATTTCTACGGGATTTATACCGTTCTTTTGGCTGGATTCGCTCGATCCGGCCCATTCTACGGGATTTATACCGTTCATTTGGCCGGATCCGCTCAATCCAGCCCATTCTACGGGATTTATACCGTTCATTTGGCTGGATCTGCTCAATCCAGCCCATTCTACGGGATTTATACCGTTCATTTGGCTGGATCTGCTCAATCCAGCCCATTCTACGGGATTTATACCGTTCTTTTGGCTGGATTCGCTCAATCCGGCCCATTCTACGGGATTTATACCGTTCTTTTGGCTGGATTCGCTCAATCCGGCCCATTCTACGGGATTTATACCGTTCTTTTGGCTGGATTCGCTCAATCCGGCCATTTCTACGGGATTTATACCGTTCTTTTGGCTGGATCCGCTCAATCCAGCCCATTCTACGGGATTTATACCGTTCTTTTGGCTGGATTCGCTCAATCCGGCCCATTCTACGGGATTTATACCGTTCTTTTGGCTGGATTCGCTCAATCCGTGCAAATCTAGGGCATTTTTGCCCCTCTTTCGCTCAACTTGGGCCAATTCCCACAAATCTAGGGTGTTTTTGCCCCTCTTTCGCGCTATTCGGGCCAACACGCACAAGACAAGGGTATTTCTGTCCTTGTCTCCCCCTAATAAGCCACTCGCTAAAACCGCTTATTCTGTGCCTCGAATGTTCTACCCATCAACCTCGCCCAAGCCTATCTGCCATCCAGCAGATTGCCGAGTCCCCCAAGTACGCTGCCTTCTTCTTTGCGTCCGCTGTTACCAGCTGCGGACAGAATGCGGACAGAATGCGGTCAGCCATACGGCTGAACGGCAGTGACTGCACCCACACCTTGCCGGGTCCGCGCAGCGTGGCGAAGAACAGGCCCTCGCCGCCGAATAGGGCGGTTTTGACACCTTTTACAAATTCAATATTATAATCCACGGAAGACGTCATAGCGACAAGACAACCTGTGTCCAACTTGAGCGTCTCTCCCGGCTGCAGTGTGCGTTCCATAACGTAGCCGCCAGAGTGTACGAATGCAAGACCGTCGCCCTCCAGCTTTTGCATAATAAAGCCTTCTCCACCAAAAAATCCGGTGCCCAGCTTGCGCTGAAATTCAATACCGATCGAGACTCCCTTCGCCGCGCAGAGGAATGAATCCTTTTGACAGATCACTTTTCCAGCATATTGCTGAAGATCGAGCGGGATGATTTTTCCTGGATATGGGGCAGCAAAGGTGACACTTTTTCGTCCATAAGAACCGCTGTGTGTGAATACGGTCATGAACAAGCTTTCCCCTGTCAACAGACGCTTGCCCGCACCCATCAGCTTACCCATCAGTCCGCTTCCGCGCGTCCCCCCACTACCATCACCAAAGATCGTCTCCATCGTAATTTCCTGATCCATCATCATGAAGCTTCCAGCTTCGGCAATTACACTCTCTCCGGGGTCAAGTTGCACCTCCACACACTGAATTTCCTCGCCCATAATGACATAATCAATCTCGTGAGCACTCATCCCGCAGTTCCTCCTTATTATTAAAGTCACCATGTGACTCTTCGAATGAAAATTAATACGCGCGTTGTGATTCACGGTTTCGCCAATCATAACTATCCATGTTATTCGCCTATTCCCAGCAAAAAAAGTCAACCAAAATTCTGGCTGACCTTAATCGTAGTATCCCCGAAAAATGCAGTTTATACCAGTCGCCACAACGACTACATCCAACAGGATGAACACAGTACCTACTTTGACTCCTACATCCACTGATCAGCAGCGGCAAAATATCGTCTCATCCACTCGCTCCGCCACTTCGCAGACTTCCCCCATAGGTATGATGATTCAGACATATTCATTGCGCTGTTTTTCTTACTAATATCCAAGTTTTAACCATTACCGATTCAAGAGTATCTTTTTCAAGTCTTGATAATATGTTACAATACTTTTTATACTTAAACGTTTATTTAGTAGTCTAATTCTAATGATAAAGGTGAAAAGAATGAAACCACAATCGGAATATGCAATTCTGCTATACTATAAATTTGTAAAAGTGCCGGATGCAGAACAATTCGCTCAGGAGCATTTGGCTTACTGCAAAGAGCTTGACGTAAAGGGACGAATTCTCATCTCAGATGAGGGCATTAACGGGACACTGTCCGGTACGATTGCCCAAACCGAGCAATACATGAAGGATTTGCGCGCAAATCCGCTGTTTAGCGATATCGTCTTCAAGATCGATGAGGCTGATGGTCATGCCTTCAAAAAAATCTTCGTTCGTTATAAAAAGGAACTCGTGACGTTCCGGGTCGAGGATGAACTGGACCCTAACGTGATCACCGGAGAGCATCTGGCGCCTAAAGATTTCTATGAAATGATGCAGCGCGATGATGTGGTAATTCTGGATGGTCGTACCGGCTACGAATTCGATCTTGGTCATTTCCGCGGTTCCATCCGCCCTGAAGTAGACAGCTTCAAAGAATTCCCGGACTGGATTCGCGAGAATATGAGCGAGCTAAAAGATAAACCAATCCTAACCTACTGTACAGGCGGAATCCGCTGCGAGAAATTAAGCGGGTTTATGATGAAGGAAGGCTTCCAGCAGGTGTACCAGCTGGATGGCGGCATTGTGACTTATGGTAAAGACCCTGAGGTACAGGGCCAACTGTTTGATGGAAAATGTTATGTCTTCGATGAGCGGATCTCCGTACAGATTAATCATACCGACGAGGATATCATTGTTGGTCGTTGCCATCACTGCGGTCAGCCAGCTGACCAATTCATCAACTGCGCCAACGATGCTTGCCACCTTCAGCATATTTGCTGTGAGGACTGTGAAGCACAGCACAGTGGTCATTGCTCGGACGAATGCGAAGCTATCACGAATGCCGTGGGCTAAATAAAAGGGCAAGCTGGTCGCAAATGTCTCTACACGATTCAAAGACGAGCACAAGAGAGTCTTAAATTAACTAAAAGGTGGCGTACAGGATTTTCACTGTACGCCACCTTTTGTTATGAGCGAAACGTCCAAGCAACGCCCCTGAGATCTTCAACCCTTTAAATCACGTCACTTATACAACAAAAAAAAGTCAACCAGAAATTCTGGCTGACCTTAAATATAGTATATCCCCGAAATAAGCTGTTTATACAGTCTTATTCATATTACCGTACCATCATGTGGCTTACGCAGCGTAGACTGAATCTTTGGCGCCTTCACTAACTTTGGTTTACCTAAAGAGGTTGTAAAGGTAATCACATAACCAGCTACAACTACCGCCATCACCGTATACATCGTTTCTCTAACAGGCATATAAAAGAGTGATAATGCCAGAACGACTACGTCCAACATGATGAATACTGTACCTACTTTAATTCCCTTCCATTCACTGATCAGCAGCGACAAAATATCGTCTCCACCACTTGCGCCGCCGCTTCGCAGAATAATTCCCGCGCCTAAACCTGTCAGTACGCCAGACAAAAGAGCTGCTAATGCCAAGTTGCTCTGCAAGTTGATGACCAAACCGGAATAACGTTCCATGAGTCCGTAAAAGATTGTAAAAGCTCCTACAGAAACAAAGGTGTTGCACACGAACGCTTTCCCTTTGAACATCCATGCAATCAAGAGTACTGGAACGTCTAGAAGCAGAGTTGAAATTGAAGGTGAAATTCCTAATACATATTTGCCGAGTAGCGATAATCCTACGAATCCGCCCTCAGACAAATGGTTCTGAAAATTGATGTGATAATAAGCAAATGCAAGCAAAAATGTTCCAAACAAAATGACTGTCAACCGGAGCAGTACATTCACTCCGTAATTGTGGTTCCTCATACAGGTCTCCCCTTATCGTATATGGCGGCTAAACGTCCCACCAACCTCTACGACGGGTAAAACCGGAGGTATTGCTCCTTCGCATATATATACTCCTTCCCCTCGCAGAGGCGGTTCGTCGAGTAACAACGGTTCACGCACCTTCTACAGGGAAGCTAAGTATAAGACAGATCATAACGTTTCCAAATCGTCCTTTGGGGAATCGTCCTTCGGGGACACATGGTATCCTGATCCTTTCTGTAATTTAATAAGTTCTGAATACATTATACCACGGAGATCCCCCACTCTAAACACTTCGCTATAAAAATAGGCAGGAATCACTCCACGGTACGCAACAAACGATTGACTGTTTCGCGTCTCACACCGATCAATTGTCCAATTTCTTCCTGTGTCAAAAGCTCTGTTAGCGCTGCGCCATGAGAGTAGTCATTGAACCAACGGGTTAAGAGCTCCATACGTTCTGCGGGTGTTCCAACAGTAAGGTGATCTAGCCGAGTCTGCATAAACCGTACCTTCTCCTGAAGAAGGATAGCGATCTCCATCGCTCGACCTGGCTCATCCCGTACCTGTTGATACCATTCCGCTGAAGGAACTGCCTCCACCTCGCTCTTCATCATCGCAACCGCTGTTCCATGCGCCTCCTTTGGCGAAATGAGTGAATGATGGGGAACCATCTCACCAGGATACAAGATGTTGAATAACACCATGTTCCCATTTTCATGAAGCCTTGTTACCTTGAACAGCCCACTTTTCACCTTATATAAGAATTCGCAGCTGTCCCCTTGACGGAACAAGACCTCCCCCTTGTGCAGTATCATCTCGCTCGCTCCTTTGCCCTCTTGTTATATATATTTTCAATTATACAAAAATAAACCTCAATGAAGGAGATTATTCTCGTAAGGGTAGAGGGGCATAAGTGGTCAAAGTTTAGGTAAGAAGAAACGCCTTTGGCTTCCTCTTAGAGACGATGATCGTTTCTGCGAAAAATAGAAGGATAGTTTTTAGCGTAAACTTAAAAATTCTTATATTTCAAAAAACTGCCGAGCAACAGAAGAAGCGTCTGGCACCCAGCAGTTCAAATTATTTATTTTATTACTTTGCCTCAAGAGGTTTCTTCCATAATCCGAGCATTAATCCGGAAATAACAGATCCGATCAGAACGGCCAATAGGAACAACAACGCATGACTCGAAAGCGCGGCTACAAAGATCCCACCATGCGGTGCTGGAACGTTGATATTCCAAAACTGAGTGAGACCACCAGCTACAGCTGAACCTAGGATACAAGAAGTCAGGACACGCAGTGGATCGGCAGCGGCGAATGGAATCGCCCCTTCTGTAATGAACGATAAGCCCAATACATAGTTTGTTAACCCTGATTTACGTTCTGATTCTGTAAATTTGTTCTTGAAGAAGGTAGTAGCCAGCGCTATTGCAAGTGGAGGAACCATACCGCCTGCCATTACAGCCGCCATCATGAATCCGTTAGTATTTCCACTGGTAGTGAATACCCCGATGGCAAAAGTGTAGGCCGCTTTATTGAAAGGACCTCCCATATCAATAGCCATCATTCCACCGAGAACGAGACCCAGAATTACTGCATTAACGGTTCCAAGATCGTTAAGCCAATTAATGAGTCCTACGTTCATCCAGCTAAAGATCGGATCGAACAGGTAATACATCAATCCACCGGTTATCAATAGACCAAATACCGGATATAACAGAATCGGCTTTAATCCGTCGAGCGTTTTTGGCAGACCTGCAAACAGTTTGCGCAGACCGATAACAACATAACCAGCCAAGAAACCTGCAGCCAGACCGCCGAGGAATCCAGCGTTGGAATTCAAGGCCATGTAACCGCCAACCATACCTGGCATCAGGGCTGGACGGTCACCAATACTAATCGCAATAAATCCAGCAAGAACCGGAATTAGGAAATGGAAGGCACCATCACCGCCACCAATCGTCTGCAGCAGTTGGAATAGAGGGTGATTCTCTCCACCGACTTGTTCAATCAGGAAGGAGATCGCCAGCAGAATACCACCGCCGACTACAAACGGCAGCATGTGGGAGATACCGTTCATTAAGTCCTTGTATATTTTACTCCCGATACTGCCGGACTTCTCTTTCGACTCTCCTTCATTACCACTACGACCTTCATTATGGTAAATCGGTGCATCGCCGTTCATTGCTTTGCGAATGAGCTCTTCCGATTTGCGAATACCGTCACTAACCGGTCTTTGCAGTACTGGCTTACCATCAAAACGGGCCATTTCCACTTGTTTATCTGCTGCCACAATTACACCACTTGCACGCCGAATCTCATCGGGTGTTAAGACATTTTTGGCACCTTCTGAACCATTTGTCTCTACACGGATATTAACTCCCATTTCCAGAGCCTTCTTCTTGAGCGCATCTTCAGCCATAAAGGTATGCGCAATTCCAGTAGGACAAGCAGTAACAGCTACGACGAATGCTTGGGAATCCGGGTTGCCGACGATTAGCTTTTCAGGTTCTGACTTCTTGACAGCTTCAGCAGCTTCGCTCTCTTTCTCCTTGGCTTCTCCTTCTGCCTGCTTCGCATCGAACAAGGCGGATACCTCATCTGGCGTTCGGGTATTCATCAGCTGTTCAATGAATTCGCTATCGATCAACAGTCTGGACAGCGAGGCCAATGTACGAAGATGCATGTTGCCCGCTCCTTCTGGGGCGGCAATCATAAAGAAGACCCGAGCCGGCTCATCATCAAGCGATTCGAATTCGACGCCCGTCGCACTCTTGGCAAACACAACTGTCGCTTCATTCACCGCTTTAGTCTTGGCATGTGGCATTGCGATACCGCCACCAATCCCAGTACTGGACTGCTCTTCACGCTTCAGGATCATCTCTTTAAATAGAACTGGATCATTGATACGACCACTTGCGGCAAGACTGGCAATCAATTCATCAATTGCACCTTCTTTAGTGGTTGCTTTTAAATCCATAATCATTGTATCTTTTATCATCAAATCCGTAATTCTCATATCTTCCAACTCCCTTGAGTACTTTGAATGCTGTTAGCTTACACTTCTGAGATGTTGATCAGCGGTCTCAGCTGCTCAATGAATGCTCTATCTGCCAGGTCATCAGAGAAAGCTGTTGCGCTACCTGAGGCAACACCTGCACGGAAAGCTTCCATTAAATCTCCAGTCAAAGAAAAAGTGCCAACGAATCCAGCGATCATAGAATCGCCTGCGCCTACAGAATTCTTTAATGCTCCTTTTGGAGCATTGGCGTGGTATACCCCCTGTTCCGTAATGAACAAGGCACCTTCACCAGCCATTGAAACTAACACATGCTTCGCGCCAGCTTCGAGCAGCTTGCGGCCATAAGTAATAATCTCTTCCTTAGTCTGTATCGTAACGCCGAATAGCTCTGCAAGCTCATGATGATTAGGCTTAACGAGCAACGGCTGATGAGGGAGTGCCTTTTTCAGCGCTGAACCTGTAGTATCAATGACAAATTCGGCCCCTCTTTGCTTGCATACAGATATCAACTTGTCATAGAAATCAGCACCCAGTGAAGGAGGAACACTTCCGGACAATATCACAACATCACCTGCATTCAGAACAGCCATCTTCTGTAATAATGCCTCTGCCTCCGTATCTCGGATGACGGGCCCTGCACCATTAATCTCCGTTTCCTCTCCATGCTTAAGCTTGATATTTATTCGGGTATCATCAGAAACAAATACGAAATCACTTGAAATCGACTCTTTCCGCAACCATTCCTCAATATATCGTCCAGTGAATCCACCAAGAAAGCCTATAGCTTTATTCTGAACCTCAAGCTGATTTAACACGCGTGATACGTTGATCCCTTTACCTCCAGGAAGCTTCAAATCACGTTTCATCCGGTTCAAGCCACCTAGTCTCAAATCTTCAACTTCCACGATGTAATCGATGGAAGGATTAAGCGTTACTGTATAGATCATAATTATCCCTCAATTATTTTGGTTTTCTAAGCCATAGATTACCGGCTAAACATGCGGCAAATGTAATTTCTCCAAACGATCTTACAATGATTCCATACCACTCAAATTAAGACATTTTCTAACCGTAGAACATCCTCCACCTAAGGTCATACCAACGAGAAATCTACGCCCATTTGCGTAATCTCACGGATGAACTTATCAGACGCACCAGAATCAATAATGCAGTGATCCATTTCCGTCACGTCGGCAACCTTACAGAAGGATACTTGACCGAGCTTGCTATGATCAGCCAGAAGAATTACTTGCTTCGCAACCGAGATCATCTTACGTTTGGTCGCTGCTTCAAGCATATTAGGTGTAGTGATTCCTTCTCGTAAGTCTAATCCGTTGGTTGCAAGAAAGGTTTTATCAACTCTTACCATCTCTAAAGAGCGCTCTGTCATCGGTCCTACAAAAGCCAATGTATCCGGCCGCAACATTCCGCCTGTAATCGAGACTTCTATATTGCGACAATCCCGCAGTTCATTAAGCGCCATAATCGAATTCGTAATGACTTTGATATTAGAAAAAGCCCTCAGCTCTTTGGCAATCTGTAGCGTTGTGGTTCCAGCATCCAGCAGAATAGCATCGCCTTCCTGAATCATCTCTACGGCCTTGCGTGCTATTCTCTGCTTCTCATCCAACAATCGATCTTCCTTATCTGGATAAGTCGCCTCAAAGTTAACACTCTGCAGGGATACTGCCCCACCGTGCGTTCGTTTCAGCAACTTGGCTTCTTCAAGCTCTTTCAGGTCACGGCGCACAGTAGACTCAGACACGCCCAGTTCCTGACCTAACTCCTGTACCGAAGCTCTTGAATTCTTTTCCACAAAAAGCACGATTCTTTGTTTTCTCTCTTCCTCAAACAACATCGTGGTTCGCTCCTTTAAGTTACAGTGCTATCCCATTTATTAAATGCGCTTATCTTTGGAAATCCATGACCATTATTTGATTATATATGACTGTTATTGATCATTTGTGCTCGTTTATGATTTTAACAGCGTTTTCATCATCTGTAAAGCGCTTTAACATTAAAAATGATACTCCGGCAAAATGTAATAAATGGAATGATTTCATGCTTCGCTCAAGGTGAAACAGGCCCATAAGAAAATTACATACCAATTGCCTATCTCCTCACTGATGTTTAAAACATATTAATACTACATATAGGAAAAAGCGGGTGATCAGAAATGGCCAACGGAAGAAATAACAAAAAAATGGGCGGTAACAGCAACGCTAAGAGTAACGGAAATAGTAATGGAAAAAACAACGGGAACGGTAATAGTGAGGAAACAGCAGAATTAAGTGCTGAAGATTATGAAATCATTGCTGCCGCACTGGCCACTTTAGGGGATTTTTTTGCTTTTTTATCTCTCGTCAAGGCAAGACAAGTTACGAAGGAAACCGGAGGCGAGGTTGAAGTACCAGAAATATTCACCCTTTCCACAAAGAAACCTTCTAGACGGAAGTTAAGATGATCCACAAAGCCCCCGAGCGATGAGCGATTTATATGATGATGTACAGTTATGTGTTGTGAACAACTTACTTGGCGTAGCCTCAGTCATTGGGTCATCCTCCACGGATATGCCAAGAACTACCTATAGGAGAGTAATCCATTCTTTTGAATCAAGTCATGTGAATTAGGGTTATTAAACTACATAGATTATATTTTGAACTTGGGGGATGTTCCTATTGCAACAACAGAAGTATTTTCGGACAAGTCTTGCTATTATCGCTTTTTTACTTATTTTGTACTTGGGCTCCAAAGTAATGTTTCTATTCGCACCACTGGCTGCCATTATCAGATTATTACTCGTTCCCATGGTACTATCAGGTTTCATGTACTACTTACTACGACCGTTAGTAAGAGTTCTTGAGAAAAGAAAATTAAACCGGGCATTCTCCATCCTGCTCATTTATTTCTTGTTTGCTGGATTGTTTATTCTCTTCTGGGTTCTAGTCTGGCCGACACTGCAAGAACAAATTCAGAACTTTATTGATAACACGCCTTACCTTGTTCAGGGATTACAGGATCAGTTCAATGCTTTAAGGGATAATCCGACACTCTCACGCTTTTTCCAAGGGGACTCCGACGTAGCTGCCCGTATATCAGAATATCTTAGCGAGGCTATTACTTGGGTGACCAATTCGATGTCCAATTTGATCGGCGTAGTTTCCAGCATTGTTATTCTAATCGCTACCTTGCCCATCATTTTGTATTACATGCTAAAAGATGACTATAAGCTGTCACCAAAACTACAGGGCTTAATCCCTAGAAAGTACCGTAAAGAAGGCAAAGAAATGTTCGGGGATATCGACAGCGCACTGAGCAGTTTCATCGTCACACGTGTGGTGCTAAACGTCGTACTCGGTATTATGTTGTATATCGGTTTCCTTATCATCGGATTGCCTTATTCACTGCTGCTCGCAGTAATTTCAGTACCGCTCAATTTCATTCCTTATGTGGGTTCTTTCCTTGCGGGAGTACCAGTAGTTATTGTTGGATTCATTGAATCGCCCACGATGGCAATATGGTCGCTGGTCGTCATATTCATTGCACAGCAAATCCAAGATAATGTACTCTCACCGATCATTTACGGAAAATCATTAGATGTTCATCCACTGACCACGGTCCTTCTTGTTCTTATAGGTGGAGATTTCTACGGTATTATTGGTGTGCTTATTGCGCTGCCCGTCTATATGATTGCCAAAATTATTTTTCTGCGAGTGTATGAGATTATTGTTGCAGATCGAGAGGAAGAGGCTGAGCCTCTCAAGCATGAGAATCTATAGCACTTACGAACTGAATGAGATTCCATAAATAAAAAAAGGTACATCTCCAATTGGAGATGTACCTTTTCGTGCTTCTTTATAGGATTACTGAAATTAACCTCGCAAAGAACGAACTACAAAAATATGATTGCCTTTCATAAGGTTCTGTCCATCCTGAAGTGTAACTGAACCTTTGGTATGCGAAATGATGGTCGTATTCAGAGCAATCAGCCGATCTTCTTTCCAAACACTTACAGCCGATTTAAAATATACTGCATTATCAAATTGCTGCCGTTCCCTCATCACATAACCCACAGAATGCAAGACTGGAGGCAGTGCTCTTTCTCTAGGAGCCAAAGCTTTGATGACCACAATATCCCGAAATGGCACGGCAATTTCCTGATGACCGATGACCGCTACAGAAGCGGAAAGATCCCATTTGCGCAGAATGCCTTTCATGATCGTGTAAGGTTCGTCCCCGCAGTACATGATAACCGGTTTACCAACCCAATGCTTCATTGCTCCCTCCCCCTTCCCAACATCCCATTAGTTATATGTCCGAAATGAACCAATCGATACCTTTCATTCCCTTCGACTCCAAAAACTGATTGACCTTCGAAAAAGGACGGCTACCAAAGAATCCACGATACGACGAGAGCGGACTAGGATGTGGAGACTGAATAACCTCATGACGACTTTGGTCTATGAAGGCACCTTTTTTCTGTGAATGACTTCCCCATAAAATAAACACCATCGGCGTAGTTCTTTCATTTAACTTCTTCATTATGGTATCTGTGAATGTCTCCCAGCCTAGACCTTTATGAGAATTCGGCTCTCCCTCACGTACCGTTAGTACCGAGTTGAGCATAAGCACTCCCTGTTCTGCCCAGCGCAGTAAGGATCCGTGGTTTGGAATTGGTACACCGATATCCTCCGATAGCTCCGTATATATATTACGCAGTGAAGGAGGTATACGCACCCCCGGATTTACCGAGAAGCTTAAACCATGTGCTTGTCCCGCTCCATGGTATGGGTCCTGTCCCAAAATAACAACCCTTGTCTCACTATAAGGTGTATGCTTTAACGCCGTGAACAGTAATTCTTTTGGCGGATAGACTGTATGTTCCTTATATTCACTTTCCAGATTAGCCATTAGCTCCAGAAAATAGGGCTTTTGCATTTCATCTTGTAATATCTCATCCCAATCGTTGCCGAACATCCCCAATTCTCCTCCTCTAGCCGAAACCCAGAACCTTACTCTAACTATTTCCGACCATAATCTGCTTTAATTTCGCCCCACTCTTTAGTCTGCCACTTAAGCACTTTATTGTCATATGTATTGGTTTGCAACCAACGTTCTGCCCGATCAATAAGTACCCATATTTCCTCTGTTGAAGCATCACGTGGCAAGGTTGTCGCTACTTTCTTCTGCTTTACCCACTTCATTGAATTTACAGAGTCGCTGTAGACTGTCTTATTACTTCCCTCTTTCTTCAGGAGCGCCAAGGCATGCACAATCGCTAAAAACTCACCTAGATTATTAGTGCCCTTCTTGATCGGCCCACAAGAGAAGATAATATCTCCGGTTTGCGTATCCACACCCTTATATTCGACTGGACCCGGATTGCCACGAGTTCCAACATCCACAGAAATGCTGTTGTAATCGATCTCCGCTGAGGTCTCCACTGTAGCGCTTCGTTTAAAAGAACTTGTCCCCTTGGACTTAGCCGCACCGGATGCTGATGACCCTGTTCCCCAATTACCTTTCCAGCCCGCTGTGTATGCCGCATCTGCCACCGCTTTAGATTCATACGATTTATATTTGGCTCCGGTATAGTGATCGGTCTGCGCCTGGCATTCCGCCCAAGTGCTATAGACTCCCGGCTGCTTGCCTTCCCATACTACATAATATTTCTGTTTAGCCATTGGTACAGCTCCTTTTTTCACCTTAACTTATTGTAATCCAAAATGCTTCTTCATCAAAAGAAGAATGTTATTTTTCGTGAATTCCTTCGAATAATTCATATTTTCCAGGTCATACTATACGCCAGAGATGTCCAGGCCTATATTACCATTTGTAGAATGATCGGTAAATATTATTGTGTACTCAAGCAGAAAAGTCTTCATCGTCTCTCAAGGACGGTAAGCGTTTGTGCTTACACCACATTAATACTAACTAATCAGTCTATATTAAGCTCGTAGGATATCAGTACAATTACTCAGGGAGGTTATACAGATGAGAAAGATAGCAAGCGTAGCCGCAGTATTTGCAATTGTGCTGTTAGTCGGATGCGGAAACTCAACCAATAACAATGCCAACGTTACCCCTACCGCCACTACTACACCTGGTAACACAAATAACGCTGGCAACACTAATAACACCACTGATGCTGTAACCTCAGCGTCGGTAGTGGATAATGAAGAGGCCTTTAAAAAGGCAATCAGTGCGGACGGTACTTGGATTGCTGCTACGCTGAAAGACTTAACCTTCACCGAGGATCTCGTGCTGGACGGACAATTCACGAATAAAGATGAACCTGCTCGAAAAATCGCTCTCTACACACAAGATGCAGAGCACAATATTACTAACTCCTATAAACTAACTGCACCAAAACTTACGATCAAAAGTAAAAACGCCCGTATTCAAGGCGGCACATTTATTGGTGATGTATACGTCGAAGCAGATGGCTTCAGTTTAGTAAATGCAACGGTTGAAGGGAATGTTTACTTCGCAGATGCTAAGTATCAATCCACCTTCGATACCTCGGATCAAGGAAAAGTAACGGGTGTTACAGAAGTGAAAAAATAAGTAAAAAGGTGCTCTCAAGTCGATAAGACCTGAGAACACCTTTTTTCATGACTTCATTATTCTTGATAAAACCCATTTTTGAAAAAGTTATACCATCCATCGATTTGTTCTAATGGCATAACCTTTAACTTCTTCAAGATTTCCCTTGTAAATTCCAAAGAAGCCGTACCATTAGCAGTAATGATATCGTCACTCGAAACGGTCTGTTTTTCTAAAAAATTTGCGTGTCCTTTATAATTAGGAGCGAACTCTTTTAAGTAATCTAATGAATTTCCAGTGTGAGGAATCTCATCTAAATAGCCATGTTCTGCCAAAAAGGTTGATGCGTCACATATAGCCGCTATAGGAGTTCTATTCTGTATACAACTTTCAATCACTGGAGTAATCGCTGAATTATCTTTCCAGCCTGTACCCCCAATTAAAATTAACATTTCAAACTGGGCGGGTAAACTATCTATAGTATAGTCTGGAATAACAGTAAATCCGCCCATAGATTGTACATTGTCGCTATTTAAAGAAACTGTCTTAACTTTGTATTCACTTTCTGGCTTGTTTAGTTCAGCACTTATATAGCCAGCTTCCCAATCTGCATATCCATTAGAAATAAAAATCAATACTTCTTTTTTCATTTACTGATCCCCCTCAAGTTTCAACAACGTATCTGCAACTTCCCGCCCGTTAACCAACAGTACAATCCGATGTTCCCCGGGATAATGACGACGAGTGGTTAAATCCGCCCAGCGATGTGTCCGTTTGCCTGTCAGAATTGTACCCCCAGGTACTGTTTTATCCGATAGTAAGAAAGATTTACGAGAGGTTCGACCTGTAGCCTTCACGAAATAGATGCCATACTCTATTCGAACACGGGCAGGAGTTCCTTCACAAACTTGAAGTTTGTATTGTAATTCAGAGTTTTCTCCAATTCGCAATAGGGTAGGATCAATCGTTATAGAAGCACTCGTTATGAGTGGTGTTGCTTCGTCTGCTTGCTCCGCATATCCGAATAAAGCCATAATCTCCGGATTAGCTTTACGGATTAAAGAACGACAACCATGCCGCACAATCCAGTCTGTGAGGGGATTTATACCTATCCAGCGGCGAGCTGTCTCAAGTACCACCTCCGGGTGATCCTTAGCAATATCGTTCAGATTGTTAGCCACGCTTTTGCGCACATATAAGGAGGAATCCTTCTTCAGTTGCTCAAGTACAGGTAACACAGGGGCTGGATCTACCTTAAACATTGGGAGCGCCTGTCCCCATGGTAGACGAGGGCGACAACCCTCACTTGCTAATCGTCGCACATGCTCATCGGGGTGCTTCGACCATACTAGCATTTGCGCCATCATCCGCTCCGGTTCACGCAAGAGAAACGGTCTAACCGCAAACTCTGCTGATGATTTCGGTGTGAACCTTTCCAGCGCCTGCATAGACAACTCCCAATGCTCAGCCCCTTGACCAAATACCTCAACAAAATCTGGAAAGATCAAGTATGGAAATCCCACACAATCCTCAGTAATGGCGAACAAAATCGCCAGCGCTTCCTCATAAGGAAGCTGTAAATGACTTCCCAATGTCTCCGTAATCCTCCGCATCCTTGCCTTCAGTTCGAGCGCATCCCAAGGTTCCGCCATAGCCGAAATTACAAATGCATCAGTGTCGAAAACACTATGTACACTGCGAATCTTTTCGCCAAAACCATGCAGGAATTGTTCATTGTACATCGCTTTTAAAGGTTCAGCCATTGTGTATCCCTCATTTTCTTCTATAAATCATCAGAAGTTAATCTGTTATGAAATCGTAGCACACCCAATTTGACAACAGTGTGTCAACTTCGGCTATTCCCTAATCTAGAACATTAACCTGCCTAGTATCGAGATTAATCATTCGACTTCTCGTATCATTACGCGAAATATAAATAGGTTGTCCGGTAGAGTCGATCCAATATGAGATGGGAATCGAAATTCCACAATTTCGGTAAGATCCGTCAGCATGGCTTGTCCCAATAATCATCGTGTTATATTTCACAGCAATCCTAGTGGCTTCCTCGATCCATAATTCAAATTGTTCTTCGCTGAACATGCCTACCCCAATCGGATGTGCGATGAAATCTAACGACTTAGCCTGTCCTTCCAAACCAACGTATCCTTGCAGAAGCTCAACACACAGCAAATAACCAATACTGAGGCCATCCGCTTCCGCAACTGACGGGCGATACAGCTGTTCATCCATCGGCGATTTGGCTCGTTCCAAAATGATGTCCCCAGAAGGATGAATCATTAGCGCTCTATCCTTGTTATTGCTGTTCCTATATCCTGTAATGATCAGCTTTTTATATATTTTGGCAACTTCACATAAGGTCTTTACACTGGCTTCATCTGCTACATAACCTTCTGGATACAACACCGCGTCAAAAGAATCCTGTCTGCTCATTTCTTTGAGCAAATGCTCCAAATGGGGTTCGTGATTAGGTTGCGCTACGAGTAATCTCATATTTCCCCTCCAACGGTTAATTAATTAGCACCTTCACCTGTTCTAAGCTTTGCTCTGCACGACTGTTCAAAGCTCTCTTATCTTTAAGGCCAAGCTCCTTAAGCTCATGTCCAGGGTCAATGACCATCGGCTGTGAAATTACATTTTCGAGGATTTGGACGGCAACTTTACAGGCCCCAAATAACAGCTCTTTTGAGATCACTTGTTTATGAGAACCAATAATCCCTACCAGTTTCTCTGCGTAGATCAATCTAACCAGACTATCCGCACTCATCATATTCCGCGAGGCAAAAGAAGAAACCTTCTCCACAATCCAGCTGTCTTGATAGTTTCTCGATAAAGCGTCTAGTGCAGTAATTGCATCCCAATCTCGGATCGACAACTGTTCGGCGTACGCCAAGACCATTTCATTGAGCCATTCTATCTCTTGTTCTCTAGGAATTTCAAAACGCTTATACTCCTTAAGCAAACCTGCCTTATGCATATCTAAAAAATGGCCCAGAAATCGTGTGTATAACTCCTTGGCTCTTTGTAGCTGTTCAGTCATTTGGCGATCATCCTTTCACTACACAAATCATATCCGTCCGCAGGTTTCTTTTCAAACCAGAAAGTAAAAAAAAGACAGACAGCGAAACAACCTCGCTACCTGCCCTCGGATGATCTTCGGATTTTAATACAATTACAACCAAATTTCGCATATTTTTGACCGAAATCAAGTAATTCCTCCTCAAATTCATCCGCAAATCGTGGTAAAATAGTTCCTTAGGATTATTTATATTCATACATGTTGAAGATATCACCGGAGGGAATACCATGCCACATACACTTAATAAAAATATTGATTTTTTCATAGCCGCTTTATCCCAAACTTATATCACTGCCCTACAGCTTGATCCTGATGGAATGTATTCTGAGGTTGCCTCAGGAATCGTTGAAGAGTTCTCCGATGTACAGGTACGCCTTAGAAGATATGACGGCTCCGTATCACACTATGCTAGGGACAATACAAAATTCCAGCGCAATAAAGGTTAGATGAGAATGCATGCCAAAAAGACGTGACTGGAGAAATCATCTACAATGATCTTTCCTCTCGTCACGCCTTTGCATCCTCTATATCCTGCTAGTTAAGTACAATCCATTCCCCT
This sequence comes from Paenibacillus sp. FSL R5-0914, assembly GCF_038004525.1. Classification (NCBI taxonomy): domain Bacteria; kingdom Bacillati; phylum Bacillota; class Bacilli; order Caryophanales; family Paenibacillaceae; genus Paenibacillus; species Paenibacillus sp. FSL R5-0914. The sequence goes on along the minus strand of NZ_JBBORH010000001.1, from coordinate 2,736,072 downwards.
TCGGCATTTGCTGACTGTACTTCCGCCTCTATGATTTCCAAAGAATCTGCTGCACTCTCAGGCGTACAAATGATAATAGGCTTATCTTGAATAATCGCATCCAAGAAATAGACCAGCTCTCTGTAGTAACCCGCATCCGGGGAAAGCTCTACCGTAAAGCCTGCTCCATCATTGGGATTCACCTTGACTCCACTACCATCAAATACAACATTTCCTCGCTCGAAGTTAACCCTGTACCCCATGTAGAATCCAAAGTCGCCCTCCAGCGTCCAGTCCACCTGAGCATTGATCACCTTTGCATCCTTATAAAAATAGTGTGTAGAAGCAATATCATATCCGCTTCCCGGTAGAACATTCCGTCCCAAGGTCGATACTTTATCCGGTCTGCCGAACAGATAGTTAATCATATCCGTATCGTGAATATGCATATCCACAATGCATCCACCGCTTAGCTTCTCATCCAGAAACCAATCTTTAGGAGCCCCTGAACCACGGTAGAAATATCCTTCTGTCACTTTACCAAATTGCTCAGTTTCCACAACTTCTTTCAAATATTCATACCCTGGCCAAAAACGCAGGCACTGTCCGATCATCAATTTCTTTCCACTGCGCTCCGCTGCTTCTACCATTTTCTGTGCTTCTACTGAAGTTCTAGCCATCGGCTTCTCACAAAAGACATGATATCCTCGTTCCAGCAAAGAACAAGCCATTTCAGCATGCAGGTAAGTAGGAACTGCGATATCGATCATATCAAGTTCCTCATTCGCTATCATTTTCTCCAGATCATCATAGAGACTGTAAGCTGTTAAATCATACACTTCTCGAGCGGTACTCATATTGCCGTCCGCTTTACCGTCTTTCAATTCCTCAATTCGCAAGTCACAGATGGCTTTAAGGGCGATGGGATGCCCCTCTTCCGTTAAGCGAACATAATTATCAAAATGCATCCGGCCCATAAATCCAAAGCCAATCAAACCTATTTTCAACATAGTGAAGCCTCCCCAGCTAAATGATTAATAATTAAACAAGCTCTATCCAAGCACCTTCCAGCCCAGCGGATTGTATCTCAGCCTCAATGTTTGCTATAGGCTGAGCATCGCCTTCCCCCTTACTTTAAGCTTTGAAAGTGGTACGTCCGAGAATGGCATCCATAGCTGCAGAAGTATTAAAAATAATTTGCTCCGTATAATGTGTGTATGACGGTATCATTTCACCGGTAACATAATTGTTGTATCCAATGTCTTCAAGCGCTTTCATGACTGCTGGATAATCCACATCCCCAGCGAGCAGATCAACAAATCCGTGAAGCCCACCAGCCGTCCGACGGTAATCCTTGAAATGCACCTTTTTAATTCTATGGCCTAGAATCCGTATCCACTGCTCTGGATAACCGGAATGCACGATATTCCCAACATCAAGATAGGAACCTACATAACTGGAACCGACCGTATCAATAAAAGTACGTAATTCAAGCGGAGACAACAGGAATTTATTCCACACATTTTCAAGACCAATAGAAACGCCTGCTTGCTCAGCATCCTTGGCTAAATGACTAATCGCTTCCAGCGCTCTATCATAAGCTTTTTCATAATCAACAACCTCACAGCCCTCGATGAAATCCACACCAACAGCGCCAGGAATGACAAGAATCGTATCTACACCAAGCGCAGCTGCCAGCTCCAGTTGCTTTTTGCATACGTCGATTGCCTTGGTTCGATTCGCTTCAGATTCACTAGTCATCGCATAAGACCAATATAGACCTGTTGCCAGCCCCGCGATCTCCAGACCCGTTTCATTAATAGAATCACGAAGGATACGCGCTTCTTTCTCAGTGGTTTGCAGGCCAAGTTCACCTGACTCATTTAATGACAGCTCGATCCCCTCAAATCCAGCCGCTTTGGCTAGACGTACGCATTCTTTAATTTCAGTTCCTTCGCGAAACGACCAGATGTTTATTCCCTTTTTCATTTGAATCCTCCTCCTATTTGTTCTTTTCCGTTTTCCACTCCCTAGGCTTAGATGCACTTTGTATCCTTTAACTATTTATATTATACTAGATTTAAAATTCGATTTATTTAGGCGAAGAAGAGACTTTTTGCATTATTCCGGTCTATTCTATTAAAGATTCAGGAGGCAGTGACATGTCTGACAAAGATCCCTCTTACCCACTGAGAAAGCAGGTACCCTCTCGTGATTGGGCACCCGGAATTCACTATGCACAATTGCAGACACTTCCGCCTTGCACCTTCCAAAGAAGAAGGCTATATGACTTCGAGCTACTATATGTTCGCCAGGGCAAATTATTAACAAAGATGGATACGGAAGAATATATACTGAACGCTGGGCAGCTAATTTTCCTCTCATCTGGGGTATATCATCAGAATGTTATCCTGTCAGATTCAGATACTAAGCTTATTGGAATCCATTTTGATTTCTTTGGGGAATCAATTATTACACATGATGAAGATATGGTAGTTAATGAGGATGAAGTCATACACGATAAATTCGCCTTTGAAGCCGTAACCGTCCCCTTCATGCCATTGTCACAAGAACCGATCTACTCCCCGCCACCCGAATGTGTTCATGCCATGGAACAGCTCGTTCATGAATTCACTATGCGGCCTGCCGGTTATGAGTGGGTCTGTCGAGGGCTACTACTTGGTATTCTGACTTCGCTGCTTCGAACGCAAAACTCCCGCGTTGCAGCTAAGTCTTCAGTTCATACTGAGCGGATCAGGGCATTAATAGACGAGCTAGAAGAGCGGTTAGCAGAACGCTGGACCAATAAATCCATGGCCACATCCATGAATATGCATGAGGATCACTTTGCCAAGCTCTTTCGTGAGGTTGCAGGTATGCCCCCCGGAGAATACCTCCGCTCGATCCGGCATAGGGAAGCGCGTAAGCTGCTGCGAGAAACGGATTGGCCGATTGAGAGGGTGGGCGATCAGGTCGGCTATCCCGATATCCATTATTTCAGCAGGGTGTTCACGGCAAATGAGGGGATTTCTCCGCGGGCGTATCGCAAGTTGTCTCGGATTCTCTAGATACGGAAACCCCAGAACATCTCAATCCAAGTAAGAAGAACTCGCCAAAAACATTGCGGTTGATGGATTCATGCTTATGATTAAAAAGAAAAAGCCCCCTTCCCTGAAAAATCGAAGAAGGGGGCGGCTCTAAAACTAATTAGGGAAAAACTCCCTGAAAATAATCAAAATTCGCTCTAAACGAACGAAATCAGGGAATTCCTCCCTAATAATAAGGGGGATTCCTTTAATTGCTATCGAATCAGCAAAACTTTAGGGAGGTTTTCCCTGATTATTAATCTAATGACCAAAAATCCCGGAATTTCAGGGAGAAATCCCCCAATTACTCTATCGAAGCGGTACAATTCAGGAAAGTTTGAGACAACAGCGGCCGCAAGTCCAAATATTCTCCGTAGTTACGACTGACTCCTTAAATGTATGTCTTAAAGTGAAGTTACATATTCATATCCAGCCACACACTTTCCATTCCGTTCAATTCGAGCTCTATTCTCAAATCGTTCTCCATAAGGATCGTCGTCTTTTGGGTCTCCGCTGTGTTATTTACAGCACAATAGCGGCCAGTCTCAGGGTAAGCATGACACTCTACATTCGGATTCAATGAGAACCAAGAATACAATTGTTCCTCTTGATGTGCAGCCCAAAAGATCGCCCGGCTCAGTAATCTAGTATTCTGGATACTATACGGCAGCCCTGCAATATAAACGCCTCGACCCTGCCCAAATGAATTCACGGCAAGATTGCAGCTATTGTCGTGCACATCCAAGACTTGTGCTCCAATCTCCGCTTGATAAATCATGGTCATCCCTTCACCATAATCAATGTCGCCTTCCAGATCTTCCGTAATGAAATGCTTCTTTACTGGCGTTACCTTAGGCTTATTAACGCTTGCTGTAAAACCCATTTCCTTTTGAACACCTAAAATATCCGCTAGTTGAAAGAGAACCCCTTGATGCTCATATGCCGTTGGATCACCAATTCCAATAAAGCCGCCGCCTTGATGCACCCATTCACGAATGCTAGACACCACTTTTGGATCGCTCCAATGATCTCCGCCACTCCAAGAAGTATGGACATCACCCGCGTTAATGATCACACCGATACTAGGATCAATCCCGTGTTGTCTAATATCATCAAAGCTTATAAATTCAATGTCGAAAGGCAAGCCTGCGAGTGACTCCAGTGCCCCTATGTAGGAATAACATCTTTGATTCCATAAAGAGTGAGCCACTTGGTGCGTCTGCCAGCTGCGAATGTAGCCCCAAGTATTAAGAATCGCCACTTTAAACGATGCCTTATACGGCTGAGTCCCTTCAGCATTTGCATGAATTCCTTTAAACTGAGTCGCAATCTCCGTCACATGATCAATAAAATTAGGGAATTGGTACGCCAGACTTAGATATCCGCCATACCCCATTCTTCCAACCGATTTACGCATAAGTGCCCGGCGACATTTTATCCAGATCGGCATGGACTCTCCAACAGGATCTCCACCTTCAAAGAATATATCTGGGAAGAAGTAAGGGTAGAACCGGGCTTCGGTATCCTTAATAGGAATATCCGCGATCATACGGGTCGTAACCCCATCTCCGGCAGCCCCGACCACTGCATCTAGCCCAATCTCGGAAAAATATTTACCATAAGGCTCTGTCCCTGCCCAGTGATCCCCAAAGAACATAATGGCTTTTTTACCGAAATCATGCACCATATCAACACATTGTTTGGCATAACCTGCAATGAATTTCTGATTAAATTCCATCCAGTCCAAATACCTTGGCGTCGGATTCATAAACGGTGTATTATATCGTCCTTGATCCACAAAATCTTCCGCAGTCAGACGATATCCATAAGCTTGTTCAAACTGATCTAATGCTAATGGACTTACGCAGCTTAGATAGCCAAACCAATTCACTTGCTTCTCCTTACCTTCCTTATTAAAAATCAAGTCGAAATTATAAAAGAAGGTAGTAAAACGAACGATATCAGTCTTCGGATGCTTTGCTAGCCAATCTTTCAGCACCTTCAATACATGCTCTTGCGCCTCGGGATAACGAACATCCAGTGGTAAGCGATGCTCTTCCGTCCAGTTATTCGTGATGTGATTGTACATAGAGACCGGTTCCCAAATCTGATAGGCCAAGAAACTGACGGTATATTTGTGAAACTGTTCCGCCTGCTCAAGCGTGACGATCCCCTCTGCATAACTCCAATGTGCCGAAGGTACTATTTCTCCTGTGGTCCGGTTTACAACCTGCCAATACTTTTTAATATCCACATCTGTATTAGGAACAAATTGATCTGCAAAAAAATCTGCCATAATATCGATGGTCTTCACCTTCGGTGTGACAATCAATGGTGCAGACATCAGATAAATCTGCTGTCTATACTGTGGATGCTGCTTTGCCCACTCGTTGTCCTCACGTACCAGACAAAGCGTTGAATAGATTTGCAGACCCATATCAAGAATGTCCTGCGATAGACTCGTGCCATCACTGTCACGTACAGCATCTACACCCCATCTCTCTACAAGATCGGCTATGACCTCTTCCATTCCTGTTTCACCAGGTAGTGTAAATCTTCCTTTGTCCACACAAATTCCCTCCATAACTTTGTAGTTCAGCCCTTAATTCCACCAGCGCTTATTCCTTGGAGCAATTGTTTTTGTCCTACCACATATAGGAGAATCGTTGGAATGAGTACCAAGATCAATGCGGCAAATAGTGCGCTCCAATCTGTAGCATACCTTTGAACCTCAAACAGATTGGCTAATCCCACCGGTAATGTTTTTTTGCTATCCGATTGAATTAGAACTAATGCCAGTGGATACTCATTCCAAAAGCCCATCGCTGCCAGCATACAGACCGTTACAATTCCCGGCTGAGCTAGTGGCGCAATGATTCTGACGAGTACCCCTGTATTCCCGCAACCGTCAATCTTGGCGGCCTCTTCATAATCTCTAGGGACAGATCGCAGAAATCCGCTTAACACAAAGATCGCAAAAGGAAACTGAAGGACAGCATAGATCAAACTGAGCATCCCGCGATTGTCCAGCATCCCGAAAGAATTCACCTGAATAAATAAAGGAACCATGATATAAGAAGCTTGGAGAAAGATACAGGCCATATAAATATTAAGAATCATTTTAGAACCCCAAAACTTAAATCTCGTTAATACATAAGCTATAGGGACCACAAAAATAACTAGAATCGCTGTGGAAAGTACCACTAGAAAGATAGAATTCAGGAAATAACTTCCCATCTTGGATTTCTGAAAAGCACGTACATAGTTATCCAAGTGTAAGGCTTGTGGAAAGGAGAAAGGATCGGTTAGAAATTCCGTGTTGCTCTTAAATGAGGCTAAAAGATTCCATACAAACGGATATAACAAAACAATAGTAGCTACAATCAGAAACAGCCGAGTGATCCAATTGATAATGTTCATTTTTATAAGACTCTGTTGATTACTATGCACCCTTCTGCTCGATTTGTAAGTAGTCTAGACAGAAAAGAAAGGACAAAGGCAAACGCAAGCGTAAAAATCGCGATAGCCATGGCATAACCAAAGTTCGCATTTTGGAACCCTTGAGTGTACATGTAATGGAGTAATACAGTAGTACCACCGGCCGGCCCACCACCGGTCATGATTGTTACGACGATAAAGCTTAAATTGATCGTACCCGCCAGGGACAGCACGAAGGTTATTCCAATGATTTCTTTTAACAGTGGGATCGTAATGCTGACAAGCTTCCGGAAATATCCTGCACCATCAATGGTCGCCGACTCGAACACATCCGCAGAAATCCCATCTATTGCAGCGATATACATCACCATATAGTAACCAACCGCCTGCCAGATCAGAGTAACCGCTACGCACCATAATGCAGTTCGGCTATCCCCAAGCCAAGTCATAGTCAGTTGATCTAGCCCAATACTTGAGAGAATATTGTTCAAGATCCCCATGTTCGGATGAAACACAAAGGACCATATGATCCCGACTACCGTCAAAGAGATAATGCTGGGGAAAAAGAATACCGTCCGGTAAAAGCCTCTCTCTTTCAGCTTCGTCTGCGTCAATAGAAAAGCAAGCACTAAGCCAAAGGCTAAGGTAACCACCGGCACGACCAGCATCAGCTTGAACGTATTACTAAGCGCTTTGAGGAACATCTCATCTTGGAACATATATTTATAGTTATCCAGAAAGATAAACTTGTTCTCATCACTCATCCCGGTTGCATCCGTAAAAGACATAAAGAATGCCCGAAAGGTTGGAATGATCATAAATACGAGAGTCAACAGGAGCGCAGGAATGGTACATACGGCTATGAATAGCTTCGGATTTTTAGTTTTCGTTGACTTAGTCTTTAATTTTCTGTTTCTAGGAGCTACTTCCGTTAGTTGCATCTCAGACATCTTTCTCACTCCTCTTCATGCAAAATGCATCCTGTTCATAGATGTCTGTATCCATTCTTAACAGGATGCATTGGCATGAGATGCTATAAATTATTTACTAGCTGCTTTCTCTTTACGAATCTGTGCAAAAGCTTTTTCAACATTATCCATCCATTGGTCAGTGGTCATTTGACCTGTCATGACTGGCGTCATCGTATTTTTGAACATTTCAGTGACTACACTAACTTTGGAGCCCTTCGGTAAGGATTGCCAGCCTTGCAGAATTGAAATGGAACCATTGTAAGCCTCAAACATGTCATATACACCTTTGGTCAAGTATGGCTTCGACAGCTCCTTCGCACCATTAAGTGCGTACGCACCATTAGCTTTTTCCGCGAATAATTTAACGGACTCATCCGTATACAGGAACTTTAAGAATTCTTTAGCCAGCTCTGGATTTTTAGCTTTTGCTGGAATGGAGAATTGCTCATAGCTGGAAAGCACGTACTTCTGATCTCCTTTATTAAATACAGGGACGGTTGTCATCCCAAATTCAAAGCCATTTTCTCTTGGTGAATCCTTCATTTCATTTTCCATCCAGTTGCCGTTTACAATAAACAACGCTTTCCCCATCATCATATCGGTCTGCGATTGGGTATGGTTCAAGGCGACCGTGCCATCCATCAGATATCCGTCTTTAGATATTTTGTAGAATATATCCAATACTTTTTTGATCGTGTCGTTCTTAAATGAACCTTCCTCATAAGCAAAGACTTTATCCAACGTTTCTTTACCGCCCGCACTAGCAATCGCAGGATACAGAATTTCTTCCAAATAGTCCGGATAAATACCTTGGTAAGTGAACAACGCTCTTTTCGTTTTCGTTCCATCTGCATTGACCAAGAAGTTCTCTTCTTTTTTCAGCTCATCGCCTAATGCAAAGAACTCGTCCCAAGTCTCAGGAACACTCCAGCCTTTTTCCACGAACAAAGTTTTGTTGTAAATCAAGCCCATCGGTCCAGCGTTAAAAGGTGCCAGATAGATCTTCCCGTCTTGATACGGCTGAAATCTTGTGCTGTCCAGCATTCCTGGAAGAATCATATCCTTTAGCGTCTCATCTTTGTCTAAGGCCTTGCTTTCGAATACATCACTGATATCTAGAAGTCCTTTTTCTTTAATGAGGGAAAGCATAATCCCACTTTGCTCTGTATCCGTAACAGATAGGAAGTCAGGAGGATTACCGGCAACAATCTGTGGTCTGATCACTTCACCAACCTTAGGGTTGATCGTCATATTCACTTTTACCCCTGGATAAGTACTCTCGAATTTACTGACAATTTCATTCCAATAATCGGCGCCATATCCCCCTTGGAATACAGCAATACTCAGTTCCTTGTTATCAAAATCCTTCTTAGCATCCTCTTTAGAAGTACTCTCGGCGTTCGTTGTACTCGTCGCTTCCGCTGTACTCGTAGCTTTTGTAGAATTCGAATCCTTTGAGGCAGCTGGTGTATTCGTGCTATTCCCACAGCCAATCAATCCCACACCCAGCAGCGAAACTGCTAATAACGTACTCATTGTCTTTCTCATAAACGCCCTCCTTATGATGTTCTTACTAATGACCCAACCACAGATTAAATATTGAAAACGCTTTATCTGATAACTTAAGTATAGAAGTGTTTACGTTTTATTTACATTTACAATACAAACGTACCTATGTATTATTTTATCCATCTCTCATTCAGGTTTCAGATATGCTTATTCATCAGAATCACATGACTTGTAAACTTAGCGATTAAAGGAATGGATAATACTAACGATTCCATAGATTATTCTTGCTTTTCGCCCATGCATATATATTCCATTCTTCTTTTTATGTTAACTTGTAAGTAAAGGATATCGAATGGGAGGTCATCCACCTGAGTCATAACAAAGGGAAGCGGTATTTTCCTAGTCCCCCACAAATCATACGAAAAATTAAAATTCAAAATCGCTTAACCGTTATCTTCTTAATCGTTTCCGTGATTCCAATCATCTTTATAGGTTTCTATTCCTATACTATCTACTCCAAATCCATTAACAATAAATTAAGCAAATCTACCTTTCAGGCTTTGACACTGCTCAATCGAACGATGTTAAGCGAGCTTAATAACTATCAATATCTTGCCGGATCTGTTTCTACCAATCCTATTATTCAGGAGCGTTTAACGGCAGCACCTAATGAACCCGCTCCTAGCAATGCTACTATTAACCACGCTATGGATAATGTGTACAGAACCATTTATCCGGGATATGTTCAGAACGTTCGGATCATAGATTCCAAGAACGAACCTATTTATGAATTAGGCTATGATGGCATTCCCAATCCAAAGTATGGGGAAATCATGAAACAGGTAGATCTGAATGCCCCTTATGACAGTCTTAATTATGTAAAAAGCTATCGTGCTTCCCATACGATTGTCCTGGGGCGTAAAATTTTTGATCAAGAAGACATTGGCGTTCCATTAGGTTATGTGTTTGTTTTTATCGGCGGGGAGTTATTCTCAAAAGTCATTCTTTCCAGTGTGGACTTAGGAACAGGTTCTAATCTACTTATCATGAATAGAGAAGGAATAGTGATGTCCTCCAACCTAAAGGGTACAACACTTGGAGAAGCGTATGATAAAGGTCAACTGTTTAAGCAAATCAAGGAACAAGAGGCTCAGAAGAACCATTCCTTTCAAGGCTTAGTCAATGGCAAAATGCATCAGATCTCCTATATCAATAATAATCAATTAGGCTGGTACATGATTTCTACGGTTCCTTTCTCTTATATTAATTCTGAGACAAGTAAAATCACCACTGGACTCCTTATCGTCGTCAGCATCATTGTAATCCTTTGTATCCTAATTATCATCGTCTTGTATAAAAGTATCCTAAAGCCTATCAAACAAATTATTGTCTTCTGTAATCAAATTTTTTATGGCAATTTATCCAATCGTATAGAAGATCACAGCAACGATGAGATGGGTGTTCTGGCTAATAGGATTAATAGCATGGTCAGCCGGATTGAGCAACTGATAGAGGATCAACAGAAAGATCAAAAGAGGCAGCGTTCGCTTGAATTACAAATGCTACAATCACAGATTAACCCTCATTTTTTATTCAACACTCTAAATTCCTTGCGATGGCTCGCTATGATTAACCAGGTTCCGGTGCTAAGTGATGGTATCTCCTCTCTCGCAGAATTACTGCGCAGTAACCATCATCGATCAAGATGAGGAAATAACCATCAAACAAGAGCTTAATAATCTGGACAATTACTTTGCTATTCAAAAAATACGTTATGCTGATCGATTTGACGTTGAATATGATCTAGATGAATCGGTATTACATAGTCTGATCCCTAAACTTATTCTGCAGCCGATCGCTGAGAACGCTATCATCCATGGGGTTACGGATATTGGAGGAAAAGTTCTTATCCGCATTAAGGCTTACGCAAAAAATGAATATACACTTGTTATAGAAATCATTGATAACGGAAAAGGCTTTGACACGAAAAAATCAGAAAAGGCTGATACGCTGTCCGGTATCGGAATTTCTAATGTAGCCGATCGCATTAAGCTTCAATATGGTGAGAGCTACGGACTATTCATCACAAGCTTGGTGGGTCAAGGAACCTGTTGCCGCCTGATTATCCCCAAACAAACCTACGAAGAAGATAAGGGGTGATACTAGTGTATCCAATGTATAATGTAATGCTGGTGGATGATGAACCTATTGTAAAAGTCGCGCTCAGAACCATGATTCCATGGGAAGAGCTTGGATATATGATCTGTGCTACAGCCTCTGACGGAGTTGAAGCTTTAACCCTTGTTGAGAAGTTTAATCCACATATCATCATTACAGATCTCAAAATGCCCAATATGGATGGTTTGCAGCTGATAAAAGAACTCAATAACAGAGGGTTTGCCGGAAAAATCCTGGTGGCAAGTAACCATGGGGAGTATGAGTTGGTTCGTGAAGCATTAGTTCTTGGCGCTGTAGATTATATGCTTAAGATTAGTATGAAGACTGCGGACCTCATCCAGTTGCTGGAGAAATCCACGCAGCTAATCCAAGAACAGCTTCAGTCCAAGCAGCAGCTAGAGACACAATCTCAGCTATTGCAACACAATTTAAAGAGTGTGAAGAATGCGATTTTAAAAGATTATTTTACCGACCCATATTATGATATGAATCAGCTTGAGCAGCAAAATTCTATAACACTCGCTTTTAGTGAAAATAGCTGCTACTTGTTCTACATCACCTTTGAGCAAAATAGCGCCAGCCCTAGCCAACGGAAAAACCAGCTATCGGTATCCTTCATTGAAAACATCATCTTAGATATCCTGGAAACCGTAGATCAATTCGAAATTATTCAGCTTGAATCGAATGCATTGTTGCTGCTAATCTCCACTGATACCTTGGACAATCAGCAAATTATCCGTACCGACTTTATCCATAGAGTCATTCAGTTGATCAAAATGTATATTTCCATTACCCCTACCATTGTTTATTCCCAGCCCATTAGAGGATACGCTGAGGCGAAAGTAATGCTAGAACGATGTAAAGAATCCTTGGAAATCCAATTTTACAACGAAATAACGATTATTGATCCCGAGATTGTCCATTTAAATGATACGCTCGATTTCGAAAACGTTCATGAGTTCTCTACGAATTTAATACAGGCCTGGAAACGTTCGGGCGTTGAAGCCGTTAATCAAGCCACTCAAAATTTCCTTGAGACCTGCAGATCGAAACAAATAAAGCCGGCTGAAGCCAAAACATTCATCGTCAATTGTCTGCACTATCTTCCATTATGCGATGCTCACATTATCGTTGAAGATCCAAAGCTTTTGAAAACAACTATTGAGAATATTGCAAACAGTAAACGAAGTGCTGAGATTCTAACGCAGATGGAGCTTTTATTTCAATTATTCTCACATCAAAAACAACAGATTGTGACTACCCATAATAGGGATGTTAAACAAACAATTGATTATATCAATGCAATTATCAGAAAAAGCTGACCTTATCTCTGATTGCCAAGCAGGTCAACTTAAGTGAGAACTATCTATCCAGAATCTTTAAAGAAGAAGTCGGCCAGAGTATCATTCATTACATTAACACCGTAAAAATGGAGAAAGCCGCAGAGTTAATTCTAAAGGGCAACCCTTATGTCAAAGAGATTTCTACGCAAATCGGTATACATGATCAATTTTATTTCACCAGACTTTTCAAGAAGCATTTTGGAGTTAATCCGAGTGAATATAAAGATTATGTTCAAGCGACGCTTGGCTCAGGAAATTAAGATCCTTTCTTTTACGACGAAAGGCCGTTGCTGTAGATCAGCAACGGCCTCTTTTTTGGTATTACAACACTTTCCGAAATAATTCATTGTTTAATCGCTCCAGCTGCAGAAGATGATGACGATAGTGCATCTCAATAAGCAGGAACCATTCCTCCGCGCATAGTCCACCGAATCGCGGGTGAGATACGGTATTAAGTTTGGACGCTTTTTCAAGAGACGGTTCGATCTCTCTCATTCTTTGGATGACTGAATGTAACCCTTGACTTAATTGTTCCTTGCTCTCCGGCTGCTCCGGCGTATATTGGGCGAAAGGCGGAACCTGAATACGAATGGACGGAAAACTGCCTTGTGCAAATATAGCCGCACCATCCTCGGTTTTCCCCACATGAGATACCAAGGGATCTTGGTTGAGCACCAGACATTGATCAATATTACGAAGCTGCATATACAGTGCCGAGTTAATGAGATGTTGAACCATCTGTCCGATGGACCACTCGTTTTCACTTGGCTTTTGCTTCAGCTGCTCCAGATTGAATCGCTCTACTTCATGAATATAGTATGTCGCAGTTTCTTCGAAACGTTGTAAGGCTTCTTTTGTTGTAATCATTATATATCAGCTCCTGTAGTCATTGATTATCCAAGTATACAAAAACGCTACTGACAGCGTTATGTCAGTAGCGTTTTAACATTATTTCTAGTTCGTTTCTTACTTGATGGCGAAAAGATTCCGGCTCTAGCACAACCATGCCACCTCCCCAGCCCAGCACCCATTGCAGCAATTCCGCTGGCTCTCGAACTCGAAAAGTAACCCGTAAGCCTTCCGCATGATCCTCTATAGTTTCCATATAGAAATTGTTCGATTCCCTTACCTTATCAGCTATGTCAGAATGGACTAAGATAACCACATGAACGTTGCGATCATCAGGAGGTTGGTATACCTCCAATTGAAAATCCGCTGGCCGTATAAATTTATCTTCCAGTTCAATAAGCTCCCTCATTCGGGATAACCGGAAATGACGGATGTCTTGACGCAATTCACACCAGGCGACGAGTACCCATGATCCTTGATGAAGCACAAGTCCGTAAGGAGCAACCGTACGAATACTTTGACGGTTCCCATCGGCTTCGGCGATTCTTTTGGAATAACGAAATCTTATTTTCCTTTCCTCTAATATCGCTCGACGAATGGCTTCCAGACATGCCTTTTCTTGTATTGGTGCTATATCTGCTGCGGATGCAAATAAACGAAAACTTTTGCGGATCTGTGATGCTTCACTGCGGATGGCTTCTGGCAGGATAGCTTCTATTTTCGCTTTAGAACTTCTAGCCTTATTGCCATAGTGGGCATCAAACCACTGCTCGATAAAGTCAGTCCCGATAAGCAATGTCACTGCTTCGTCCAGCGTGAAACTAACGGGTGGCAGGAAATAGCCCTCAATCAAGGAGTAGCCCTGCCCTGGCGCTCCTATTATGGATACGCCCGCTTCACTAAGTGCCTGAATATCCCGATAAATAGTTCTCACGCTCGTTTCAAACGTAGCCGCCAAATCCTCCGCTCGCAACACTTTATTACGCTGCAATTCAAGCACTATAGCTAACAAACGGTCCATTTTGTTCATACGACTCTCCCTCCCCGAGAAATTGTTTTTCTATCTCTAACGGCAATGTTAAAAATCTCTAAAGCTTCTATATCTATAAATCATTTTTATATTAGATATTATAAACATTAATTTTACTTATATCGCTCTAAAAGGGTATAGTAATATAGGGTTTATAACCGTTACTTATATATAGAGTATACCCTTATAAGAGGAGAGATCATATTGGAAAGAGTAGTTGGAACAGTGGTACGTGGACTCCGCGGGCCTATCATTAACAATGGGGATAACATTGAAGAAATCGTAGTGCAAACGGTATTGAATGCAGCAACAGTCGAAGGTTTCTCGATCGAGGATCGTGATATTGTAACCGTAACGGAATCCATTGTGGCTCGGGCACAAGGAAACTATGCGACAATTGATAATATTGCTGCTGATATAAAGGCAAAATTCGGTGAAGAAACTGTGGGTGTTATTTTCCCTATCCTTAGCCGTAACCGATTTGCTAACTGCTTGCGTGGAATTGCCAAAGGAGCAAAAAAAGTAGTCTTAATGCTAAGCTATCCATCTGATGAAGTGGGCAACCATCTTGTAGACATCGACGAATTAGATGCTAAGGGCGTTAATCCATGGACGGATGTGTTAACAGAGGCTCAATTCCGTGAGCTTTTCGGCTATATTAAGCACCCATTCACAGGTGTTGACTATATCGAATATTATAAAGGTTTGATTGAAGCTGAAGGTGTGGCTTGCGAAGTCATCTTCTCCAACAACCCAAAAACCATTTTAAACTATACAAAAAATGTATTAACTTGCGATATTCACACTCGCTTCAGAACCAAACGCATTCTCACAAACAACGGTGCTGAAAAAGTATTTGGCTTGGATGATATTCTTACACAATCCATTGATGGCAGTGGCTTTAACGAAGCTTATGGTCTGCTTGGATCCAATAAAGCAACAGAAGAAAGCGTAAAACTATTTCCAAACAACTGCCAACCTATCGTAGATGGTATCCAAGCAAAAATCAAAGAAATTACAGGTAAAACTGTAGAAGTTATGGTTTATGGCGATGGAGCATTCAAAGATCCAGTCGGTAAAATATGGGAACTGGCAGATCCAGTTGTATCCCCTGCTTACACTGCCGGACTTGATGGAACACCAAATGAAGTGAAATTGAAATATTTGGCCGATAACAACTTCTCTCATCTTCGTGGTGAAGAGCTGAAACAAGCCATTTCTAAATACATCCAGAATAAAAATGATGACCTGGTTGGTGCGATGGAAGCACAAGGGACTACTCCTCGTAGATTAACGGACCTGATTGGTTCATTATCTGATTTGACTTCTGGTAGTGGCGATAAAGGAACACCGATGATTTATATTCAAGGTTACTTCGATAACTATACAA
Source organism: Paenibacillus sp. FSL R5-0914 (assembly GCF_038004525.1). Classification (NCBI taxonomy): domain Bacteria; kingdom Bacillati; phylum Bacillota; class Bacilli; order Caryophanales; family Paenibacillaceae; genus Paenibacillus; species Paenibacillus sp. FSL R5-0914. The sequence goes on along the minus strand of NZ_JBBORH010000001.1, from coordinate 2,720,299 downwards.
AATAGGATGAGTACAAAAAGGGAGTCTCGTAAATGAGGCTCTCTTCTTGCTATCTGGGGTATAATAAAGCAAACAGCGGTAAGCGGAGGATCCTATGAACATAAGAAGGATTAAATATTTTATTGATCTCGTTGAATGCAGAAATTTTACCGAAACAGCTAAAAAGAACTATGTATCGCAGACCACCATTAGTCAACAAATCGCCGCGCTTGAAGAGGAATTCAACATTCAATTGATTGACAGAAAGCAAATCCCTATCGAACCAACCAAAGCCGGATGGCTTTTCTATGGCGAAGCTCTCATCCTCTGGAAGCAATATAACCATATGAAGATGAGCATGGAAAACTTTCAAAAGTATAATACGCAATCCCTGAGTATCGAATATGCGGCGATGACGGATATCCAAAGTTTGTTGAAATTGATTCCCTCATTTCAGGATCATCATCCGAATATTAAGCTGGAACTGAATAAAGTATTGCTAAAAGATATTGCAGAATACTTGCAAAAGGGGATCTACGACGTAGCTATTGCCTTTGACTCCGAGTTTCAGGGAAAAGAGGACATTGTAACCTACCCCTTATATAAGGGACGTTATTGTGCGGCTGTGAGTCATCACCATCCTCTTTTTCATCATCAATCGATCGCCAAAGAGGAGTTATATGAACATCCACTTGTCATGCTGAATCCAACAGCTATTGGAAACTCTTATCATCTAATGATCCAGCATGCAATTGAAGACGGCTATCAGCCGAACATCCTTCGAACCGCAGACGATGTGGAGACAGAATTGTTTTATATCATCACGGAGAATTTGATTGGCTTTTTTCCGGATAACTATCAGCTCGCCTATCATCAAGATAAAGTCCGGTTAATCCCATTAGAGGATTCACACCATACCTTTGCAATCGAAGCAGGATATCTCAGAAATAATACAAACCCTGCTTTGCCCTCCTTCCTTCAGCAGATCCAAATTGGTTTTAGCAATCGACCATAAGTTTTATGTGTTAGACTATGTTCATTTTTTCACATACTATAAGGGTATAAATCATATCCACAAGGAGTGACGATGATCATGGGTAAATTATTGTTGACGGGTGTCGATGGAAATCTAGGGAAACAAGCTGCGGAATATTTGTTAGAGCTGGTAGATAAGGACCAAATCATTTTTTGCGCTTACGATCCAGCATGTTTGAAAGAATATGCGGAACAAGGGATTGAAACACATGTGACCAACTTTAATAACAAGGAAGGCCTTGCCGAAGCTTTTGCTCATGCTGATAAACTTGCTCTGATCTCCATGCCTTTTGTTGGGGAGAAACGCCAAAATGCACACAGAAATGTGGTTGATGCTGCCAAAGAAGCCGGAGTCAAACAGATCATTTATACTTCTCTAGTAAATGCGGCTGATGAAACCAATCCAAGCGTTGAAAAAATTGATCATATTTATACCGAACGTTATGTTCAAAGCGTAGGGCTCGATTATATTTTCCTTCGTAATTCCCAATACGCGGAAGCGATGATTACCAATTACTTCACTTATGTGAAGGGTGACGGGGTATTAACAAACAATCAGGGTGACGGTAAAATGGCTTATATCTCGCGGAAGGATTGTGCAAAGGCCGTTGCTCATGTCCTAGCCTCCAAAAATTATCATGAAGCGATCCTTGATATCAATGGACAAGAATTAATGACGATTACTGACTTCATTAAGATCGGTAATGTAGTAACCGGTAATCATATCACCTACAAAGAAAATACGGATGAAGAGAATTATGCCGTATTCGAAGCCATGGGTATGCCTAGAACTACCGACGGTGCATTTAAAGAAGGTTCCGAAGCACCCTTTTCTTCCGAAGGTATGGTTACTTTTGGACAGGCTATCCGTGAAGGGAAAATGGATATTTACACAGACGACTTTAAAAATTTGACGGGGCAAGAGCCACTGACCGTGAAATACATGTTTGAACATGCCGATGAATTTCAGGTTGGCGAAAGACATTCTAAAGACAATTAATAAGTGGCACCTCATACCTCTTAGGCTAAATCACCCCCGTTTAATAAACGGGGGTGATTTCTTTTATGCTGAGGTTGGCACAAAAACAACTCGTTCTCCAAGGTCAGAAGGAGCATTCCAAGCTTCCTCTACTTACTGAACACTCACAATTTTCTGCCATTGCAACCACAATCGTGGGCAACTCAACAAGTGCCCCTAGTTAATAATTCCAAATTAATTCTCTGTCTCTCTGCTCCGTAAAGCTCAATCATATGCTCGCCCTGGAGATAATTAGGGAATTCCTCCCTTATTATCAGAGGATTCTGGTCATCAGACTAATAATTAGGGAATTCCTCCCTGAAATTCGACTGATTTGACGGTAAAACTTGATTTCACTCTGTTTTTTAGGGAGGAATTCCCTGATTCCATTCATTTAAAGCAATTATCGGCTTTTATTAGGGAGCTTTTCCCTAATTACTCACAATCCACTGGTATAGTGACAGCACGCCAAGTAAATCCATGTACACTCTTTAAATCAAAATACACCTTTAACCGTACGGATGAACATCCGAATGGTTAAAGGTGTATTGTCTCTGTCTACTTTTTAATTAGAGTTAATTCCAGATCTCTTCAGCAATCTCTTTAATATAAGCAAGCTTGCGCCATTGCTGCTCCTCTGTAAGGTGGTTACCTTCTTCCGTGGAAGCAAAGCCGCATTGCGGGCTCAGGCAAATCCGGTTTAGATCGACATATTGCTTCGCTTCCTCAATACGCTTTAGAATATCTTCCTTACTCTCCAGCTCACCAAATTTGGAAGAGAACAGACCAAGCACGACCTGCTGATTGTCTTTTAGGAAGCGTAATGGTTTGAAGTCACCTGCACGTTCAGTATCAAACTCCAGATAGTAACCTGAGTAGTTATTGATGTTCAGAAGTGTTTGCGCGATAGGTTCATAACCTCCGCCTACTCCAGCATAAGTAGAAACATAATTGCCTCGGCATACATGTGTCGTTACAACGAGATCTTCCGGCAGACCGGATACCACTTCTTCGTTCAACTTCGCAAGCTCGTTCGCATATTCAGCTACATTCACACCAACCTGATTCATAAATGCTATAAACTGTTCGTCGCACAGCGCTCCCCACGTGCAATCGTCGATTTGAATGCTGCGGCAGCCCGCTGCATAAAAGGCTAGAATTGACGCTTTGTATGCTTTGGCAATATCCGAAATTAGCTCTTCACGATTCGGGTATAATTCATTCGTGCTTTCCTTATTTTCTACCCGATCCAGCTCAAACAGGAATTGCGCAGCCGCAGGAATCGATTGACGCGCAACAACGTCCTCACCAGCAGCGCCTTTTAAAAATTCATAATGTGATACAAAAGGGTGGCTGCTGTAGCTTATTTTCCCGGTCAGTCGGGCAGTTTCTGGTCTCGACTCCGCGCCATTAAATTGGTAGCCTTGATCAATAATGGTCCGCTCTACACCGTCAAAGCCCCAGAAGAAGTCGAGATGCCACCAAGAGCGGCGGAATTCGCCGTCGGTTACCGCTTGAAGACCTACCTCTTTTTGTTTTTGCACGAGCTTCACAATCTCGTCGTTCTCTACTTCCTTCAACTGCTCTGCTGTAATTTCGCTGTTCTTGAATTTTAATCTAGCCTCTTTCAACGCCTGAGGGCGCAGGAAGCTGCCAACAATATCATATCGAAATGGAGTAACGGTTCGCTTTTTAGGTTCGGTTTGAGTGCTCATATATTAATCTCCTCGTGAACAAATTATTAAAATTAATATAGCATATCCGATTGCCTATACCGTTACACCAATGAGTTATGGCAGGTTATAAGTATTAGCTATACCTAATAAATAAACGATTGTGTGCGCTAGTATTGCCCCAGAAGCCCCTTCTTCATGGCTATTTTCTCACAGCGATCAAACACAACGAGCCCTAGAATCAAATAAACCAGCGAATTTAATATTAATACGCCATAGTCAGATAAAGATAGATCCGTTAACGTTAGATTCTCCAGCATCACCGTTCTTACCATATTCACGCCTTTAACGAATGGGGCAAAAGCTAAAAACGGAGCTACAGTGATCGGAACAAATACAAGTCCCATCAATACAAATTGGAAAATCTGTAGAAATGCTTGAATTTGTTTCACAATAATAGCCAAACCAGCAATCATAAAACTAACGCCTACCATACTTATCATAGTAACTATAATGATTGGGATCGTTGTCATGGGATTAAGACTCAACCATTGTCCCGAGGTTAGCATCGCACCAAACAGCAAGAGAATCATAATGACGGACTGTAAGCCCAATTGACTGACGATCCGCGTGAGCATAATTTTCCACACACCCATGGGAGACATATATAACTGCTCTAACGTTCCACGCGTCGCTTCTGTGATTACCGAATAACCAATAAAGTTCATCGTCATCATCGTTAAGCTCCAAAAGACCACACTTACAATTGAATATTGAACATTCGTATCAAAACTAGCTGGATCTCCTATGAACATAATTCCAAAAAATGCAGCCAGAAATATAATATAAAAAGTGACTACTAATGCAATCGTGTTCGGTAAATATCGTTTCAATTCAATATATTCCTTACGAAAATTAGCATTAAATAAATGGAGCCATTTCATGAGTCTTACCTCCCTTCACAATCTGAATAAACACTTGTTCAAAATCAATGGTTATTCGATCAATACTTTCCACCATCGTTCCTTCCTCTTTCAGAAGATCGAACAACTCGTAGATATCCTGACCATGCTCTAAATTTACTTCCACGATCGTTTCATGAGAGCTTGCTTTATAAGTACTTAAAGGGAATATACTCAACAGTTTATTCTCCTGTTCAGGGCTTAATTGCTCACCTAATTTAATGGAATATGCCCTTGTTTCAAATAACTTAAGTAAATTCTCCACCCTGTCGTCAATCACAACTTCACCTTTGTTAATGATAATGGCACGGTCACACAGCTCCTGAACGACAGGCATATCATGTGAGCTAATAATGATCGTACGTTTCTCTTCCCTCACTATCGTTTTTAGAATATTTCGTAATTCATAACTAACCTCAACATCCAAACCGAGCGTTGGCTCATCCAGCAAGATGACATCCGTATTAGCTAATAACGCCACAGCGATTGCCAGCTTTTGTTGCATCCCCCGAGATAATCCATTAACCAGCTCATTCTCCTTTTCTTTAAGGTTGAATTGCTCTAATAATTTATCTGTCTGATCGGAAATTTGCTTCCGAGAGTACCCCCGGTTACCTGCAAAATATTCTAAATTTTCCCGAACCGTAAGACGCCAATATAAATTCCGGTTCCCTTCTAATACAGCACTGATATGCTCTAGCGCTTTAAGTCTCTTCTTGCAAATATCTAAGCCATTAATGGATATAGAACCCCCATCCGATTCTAACAAACCACAGAGCATCTTTATCGTTGATGTTTTCCCAGCACCGTTGGGGCCTAGTAAACCTAGAACCTCTCCACGATTTACATGAAAAGAAACATCACGAACGGCATGTATTTTCTCTTTCGTCTTTCTTTTCTCGTAGACCTTGCTAATCCCCCGTACTTCTATAATTTTCTCCACCTTATAACCATCCTCTCCCGTACGATTTAAAAGAGTGATTCCATTGTTAAATTTATTTTATTTGAGTATCTAAATTTAGATAACTGGCTCCAGATGGATACTTTCTCCGTCTGAGGAATGAGATTTGTATAGACGACAACTATGATATGTCTATAGGAAATATCGCATTTTTTAAGAATGATTGGGTGAATGTCCGGCATGGAGCAAATGTAGGTTATTTCATCATAGAGAAAACGAGGAGGACATCATGAATCAAAAAAAAATCCATTTTGCGTGGTGGGTATTAGTAGTACTTGCTTAAATGGTTGGCGTTGCAAAAAGTGGCGTTATGACAGCAGGCGGGCTATTTTTGAATGTTTATGCAATGAATCTTCATACATTACAGGTTCGGAAATAGTCATCGATGGAGGATACTCAGCCCAATAACGATAATGACAGCCCTCAAGTTAAATGAGGACTGTCATCTTTTCATTACATGGCCATTAGAAGATCCATATGAGTAAGAAAATAACTGCAATTATTGCCACCACGATGAAGAGATTGATTACCTCGCTCCAAAATCCAGGAACACCTTGTGTATGATATTTTTGCGCATTGACATCATGGTTTGCTTTATGACCGCCAGGGTCCGTCACATTTGGATTAGGTCCTGGATCAAAAAAGTCAGACATAGAAATCAACACCTTTCTCGATTATAAACCATATTATACCAGTTAATTCCCTTTTTAAAAATAATCTCCTTTGCTCAATTCATTTGAGAATGAAAATAAGGTAAGTGTTTCTTTGATAGAGCTTTTTCGATTAGTTCATGATCGTAGCCATATTTTTGCAATGCAGTAATAATCGCTTGTGTCCTGTCTGATCGTTGTCTTCTTAAATTAGATTCTAGCTGTATTTCTAGAGGAACCGTAGGAATAGTGTACCGTCCGATTGTCACATTCCTAAAATGATTCCAAATGAATTGTCCACCTTCCCATATCCCATCGCCATCCATAGAATCAGGAATTCCCGCTGAATTGGAGATATGAACGACTTCCACTTTAAACCCATCGATGACCCAACTCCCTTTTGTCCATGAAAAGCCTGAAGAAAAGGTCTGAGTGTATGTAGGTTCTTCTAAAGAGGATAACCAGTTCTCCCCATGAGGGAATTCACATTTATCCAGCAAGGAATATTCCTTCAGAAGTTCTGCAAATTGTGCAATCCCTTCTTTATTTTTTGTATAAATATCAACGTCTCCCGGAGTCATTTCACAGCCCTGTAAAACCGAACCCACCGAGCCAACCAAGATCCATTCTAATTTCGAATTCACTTCCGATGAAAAATAAAGCTCACATACCTTTGACAAAGCTATTTCCCAGCTATTCATAATTCCACCCCAAATTGACTAGTAAGTTCGAGTACATGAAACCTTAATAACCTCAGATGCGTTAAAGAACTATACAAATTCACAGGAGGTTTTTAAAATGAGATACAGTGCTGCAGGCGCGCGAATAACCTGTCCTTGTTGTCAAAACGATACCTTTCATCTGGATTATAAACTGCTTAACACAAGCGGAGCATCCTTTCTAGGATTTGACTGGGCGAATAAAAACGCTGCTATACTTATTTGTAAGAGATGCACCCATATCTCATGGTTTATGGAAGAACCAACATCAGATAACTAAACACTACCTGATTCTTCTACATCTTCATTATAAAATATTTCTATTGACTATGCGTTCTTGAGCTGGATGCAATTGTTCTTTTGCATCCAGTTAAATACCTCTAGATAACCATCCCCAATTGTCTTAAGCCTCTTTGGATAACGATCCGAAATATTCTACAACTACCTTACGAAATTCCAGAGCAGCTCGCGAAATATACCGACTCTTGTGCCATATTAAAGCAATTTCCCGTACCAATTCGTGATTCTTTATTTGGAGATATTTGATGTCTTCCCGTGAATTTCTTGCTGTACTTGGTATGAAGGCCAGTCCAATCTCAGCTTCCACAAGAGTGATCAACCTTGCAGGTTCATCCCCCTCATATACATATTTAGGCGTAAATCCAACCGATTGGCACACAGAGTCTATTAAATCCCGAGTTCCATAACCACTCTTAACCCCGACGAACCATTCATCTCTCAGCTCTATCAAAGATACGCTGCTTCGATCTGCCAACCGATGCCCCTTAGGAACCGCTACAAGGATTGGGTCGATAAATACGACTTGGCATTCGATGTCGTCCCCTTCTAAAGGGGGTGAGGACAAGCAGAAATCCACCTCTCCTCTATCCAAAAGTGTAACCATTTCCTTCGTAGTCAGCATCTGCACATGAAATTGAATATCAGGTCGCTTTTTTCGAAACTCGCGAAGGATATTGGGTAATGTACTGGCGGTGGTCACTGCTAATTCAAGCGTGTTATGTTCCGGGTGAGATAAATCGCTAAGCTCCTGCTTCCCCTGCTCCAATTCAAACAAAGCTCTTTCTGCACGGCGAAGGAATCTGCTTCCGAACTCATTCAGACGCAGGTTCCGCCCTACTCGATCGAATAAAGGGACTCCTAGATCCTCCTCCAAGCGCTGTATTGTTTTGCTAAGTGATGATTGAGTAACGTGCAGATTTCGCGCAGCTTCAGTCACATGTTCCAACCGAGCTACCGCGAGAAAATATTGCAGCTGTAGAAGTTCCATTTCGCACCCCATTCATTCCTTTAAGTCAATGAGAATATAACATAAAATGCGTTGGAATGAATAATTAAAATCAAGTAGGATGACATTAATACGCTTTAGGGGGACACAAAATGAGTGCTCGGAATTGGTGGTTAATGATTTCAGTGGGTCTAGGGATACTATTGAACCCATTAAACTCTTCAATGGTTTCTGTTGCTATTCCAAGATTGCAAAATGTATTCCAACTTGACTATACAGGTGTTTCCTGGATTATTTTTTCTTTCTACATCGCTAGTAGCATCGCTCAACCCGTCATGGGAAAGGCCAGCGATTTATTTGGTAGGAGGAAGATATTTCTTACAGGGCTTGTAGTAGCCTTCATTGCCTCATTATTAGCTCCATTCGCACCAAACTTCGCGTGGCTCCTCGTGTTCCGCATTGTGCAAGCCATTGGAACAAGCATGATGGTTGCCGTTGGGATGGCTATAGTGCGAATTCATGTAACGGAAAAACAAGCGACAGCGCTGTCTGTTTTGTCCATCTTCCTATCTGGTGCGGCAGCCATTGGACCCTTTATTGGCGGGGTTATTATACACTGGTGGGGCTGGCCCGCTATCTTTTTCGTCAATATTCCATTTGTGGTAGTGAGCTTTCTATTGTCTTGGAGAAATATCCCTAAGGAAAACTCGTCATTAACCGTTGCACCGGGCATGTCTCTTCGCAAATGGTTCGTTTGGATAGATGGATCAGGGATTCTGCTCTTCACAATGGGTCTTGTTGCCCTGCTCATTGGATTGCTCTCAGCAAAATCATCCGGACACATTGCTTTAGGAAATGTTATTGTTTCACTGATAGGACTCGCTCTGCTAGGGGTGTTCGTACGACATGAGTTAAAAGCGACTTCGCCTTTTATCCCTTTACGCACATTCGCCAAATATCCTGCAATGACATGGGTTAATGTGGAATTCATGCTCGTTAATGTACTCTTTTACTCACTCTTTTTCGGAGTTCCGTCCTACTTGCAAATGGTTCGCCATGTCAGCGAGTATCAAACAGGGATACTTATGCTAACCTTAGGCCTATGCTCTCTAGTTACTTCTCCAATAGCAGGACGATGGATCGATAAATCCGGACCAGGACCGGCACTACTAGTGTCTGCAATATTGATGACTGCGGGATCGGTATGGCTCGTGACATTGAATCAATCTTCACCGGTTATTAGCGTGTGCCTGGCTTTGGCTGCATTCGGGATTAGCAATGGGTTGAATAATGTAGGTATGCAAGCAGCTTTGTTCCAAAGTTCACCCAAGGAAATGATCGGCGTAGCATCCGGTTTATTTAATACTTCAAGATATTTGGGAACCATTCTCTCTTCCTTGTTGATAGGCATCGTAATGAGAGGCAAGTTCAGCTTTGAGGGATTTCAAGTACTTGGGATTATTCTCACGATCATTGCATTGTCTTTGGTATTCATGAGTCGGCGGCGCCGGAAGTCAGGGGAGTTGCAGGAGAGGATAAATTGATTAATTACTCCAAATAGTCCCGCGTATCCGGGTAAGAGTCGAATACATTTTTTATACTTCAAAAACCATAGAACTACCTCAGATGTTGCTTAACTTCGCCTTCAATAAATAGATATTTCTCAGAGAAACGCAAAAAAAAAGCGAGAGCAAGCCCCCGCGTTAAGAAAGTTCCCTATTGCATCATCTTCCGATGGGCAGGTAGTGGGATACAGAAAAGATTCTATGTGGGCGATGGAAATCTCGCAGCTTCAAAGTGGCAACGTTCTGGTCGATCGGTGACGCCTTGTGCATATATTGTGCCAGACAACGCGTTGGCCCTAATACGTATTTGATCACCAGACTGTAATTGAAGTATAGAAGAGACTTCCACGTAAATTGCGTTACCAAAGGAACCAAGACTTACTTCTGAATCTTCAGCAACAACCACTCCGTTTTTCTCAATACGAACAGATGCTTTGAAATCAGCAACTAGATTATTTACGAAGAATATCGATCCGATAATTAAATATATACCATTCTGAATAGGCGTAAATGTTGAGGTTAGTGGGTTAAACTCACCATTTAAATCAAATTCTACAGTTTGGAAGGTGATAACAGTGTCTCCAATTAATTGTTGCTGATCATCTTTATTAACTCTAAATGCCGATACAGGTACAGGCCCCGTTACTCCTGTTGCTCCTGTTGCTCCCGTCACTCCCGTTGCTCCTGTTGCTCCGGTTGCTCCAGTCACTCCCGTTGCTCCCGTTGCTCCTGTCGCTCCAGTTACTCCCGTCACTCCCGTTGCTCCCGTTGCTCCTGTTGCCCCCGTTACTCCGGTTGCTCCAGTCACTCCCGTCAATCCTGTTGTTCCCGTTGCTCCCGTTACTCCTGTCGCTCCCGTCACTCCCGTTGTTCCCGTTGCTCCTGTTGCTCCCGTCACTCCCGTTGCTCCCGTTGCTCCTGTTGCTCCCGTCACTCCCGTTGCTCCTGTTGCTCCAGTCACTCCCGTCAATCCTGTTGTTCCCGTTGCTCCCGTTACTCCTGTCGCTCCAGTCACTCCCGTTGCTCCTGTTGCTCCCGATACTCCGGTTGCTCCCGTTGCTCCTGTCACTCCAGTCACTCCCGTCACTCCGGTTGTTCCCGTTGCACCTGTCGCTCCCGTTGCTCCCGTTACAACTTCAACGCTACCTAAAAGTTCGTCCGATAGAATACGATGGGCTGCTACCAATTCCCGGGATTCATCTTTACCCCATAAGGAAACCTGCGTTTCATTTTCAGCTGGACCTACGATCGTAAACACAAATTCGAAAGCGTCAAATTCTACAGAATAGTTACGAGTGATTACAGTGTTTGTTAGTACTAACATCAATTCTTGAACATATATAGTTCTCGTACCGTTTAAATAAAATCCCTCAATTAAGATCGTTGAATAATCCGCCTCGTTTCGATTATCTATTTTAATCGTAACGAAGCTGGACGGTCTAACACCACCAATGAGATTATTGGAAATGGGACCAGTCGACAAAATTACCATTCCTTTATTCCCTCCTTTCCGAAAGAATTTGAATTCGATTTCGTATCGGTTCATGTTCCCTTTACATAAAAATCCTATATAAGTACTGAAGCGTGATTGAGCGTATTGAGAAAGATCAGTTCTACATTATGGAAGGAATGGTTTACTTTATAGTGTATTATCGACTTTACTAAAATGTCTGTTTGATTGTCCTAAGGAAGATATACTAATAATTTTATTGAAATTCTTTGTTCCTTCCCTTCATTACTTATTTAGTCTTGTATATTAAGCTTAGGTGCAATTCCTAAATTCGTTGTGAAGAGTCTATTAAATAAATCTTAACTACGATACATTTGGAAGCTTCTCCATCCCTCTGTTTCTGTGAATAAATAATCGGGCGGGGGATAGCAAGTAGACAACACTAATCAATCCAAACAAACAGGCACTGACTTGAAAAGGCAGCAATTGATTTCCTGAGCTTCCCAGCCAGCCTCCAATTAGCGGACCAATAACCACCCCTAAACCCTCTATGGAGAACAATAGTCCCCAGCTGATCCCTACAGAATCTTCGGGAATGTAACTGGCCATTAAAGCATTCCAAGAGGGAAGCAAAGCAGCATAAGCACACCCTAGCAGAAGCGAGAGCCCAATGGCGGCGGAGAAGGAATTAATAGAAGTTAAGCCGAACAAGGCAACCGCAAATACGCCGAACCCAATGACAAGGAACCACTTCCCTCCAACTTGATCAAACCATTTTCCCATGGGCACAAGAAATAGAACTACGCCTGCTCCTCCCATAAATAACACGATAGACAGCTGAGAATGGGACAGACCCAGATGCGAAATAGCAAAGCTTGTTAGAAAAGGGACTAGTATCCCGCCCGCTGTAGTCTGCAGCAGCATGCCAGGGACCAGAAATCCTCCCTTTTTTACTTTGTTCCATAGAGATACAAACTGCTCACCTACGGATATATTCACACTCTGCACCGAGACCTTGTTCATCTTTACAAGACCTACCATGATCCAGCCCGCTACAAAAAACAATCCAATGACAGCAAGGGACAGTGACAGCCCACCACCAATTAACAAATTCATCATTACGGGACCCAGACCTAGACCAGCCATCCAGTATACGTACAAGGTTCCCATCTGTTGTGCTCGTTTTTCCTCTGATACCTGGCTCATACATAGGATCCAGATCGGTGAGAATCCAGCACCCAAGCAAGCAGAGGCTACAATAAGCATCCACGGACTATGCGTTGTCACCATCAATAACAGTCCAATGAACCCAAGAAAGAACCCTCCATGAAGCACGGTACGCCCAGGATATTTATCCAAGAGATAGCCGATGAAGCTTTTGATCAAGCTGTCCGTTAAATAGTGTACGGAGACCGCAATGCCAACTACTGACGTTGTAAGCCCCCAGCTCGTGAATATATAAGTGGGTAAGAACGTGATTAGGACAGCCCCTCTTATCCACTCTATAAAAAAGAGAATCATTGCGAGGCGGGTAAACGTCTGCTGTTGTCTTTCTTTGTTCCTAATAATATCCATGAATCGTCTTCGCCTGCCCTTCAACAAGCATGGATTTTGCTGCGGGAACAGAGGGCTGACGCAAATTAATAGCCTCTAAAGCTTCGGTAACGATAGCATCCGAGGCTGATTTCCGCGAAAAGACCTTCATATGCTGTTCCCTTTCATCTCTGTACGCCATATGCTCCAATCGCTGGAGCTGCTCTACTACCTGCTCCTCATTTCGTGCAATCTCTATCAAATGCTGCCCAGATAACCATTCTGCATTGCCTGTCTCCTGACCGGGGAGAGGTCGGTAGACGATAACTGGAAGTGTTTGAGCCATCGCCTCAGTCAAGGTAATCCCGCCAGCCTTGGTCAATAGACAGGAAGCTATGCACATCAGCTCCTGCATTTCTTCGGTATATCCCAAAATGTGAACTCGAGGGTTCTCTTGAAAAAGCTCCCCCGTAGCTTCTCGAAGCTTATGATTATTCCCGCACAATACGATGACATCGAAGCTTGATTGAAGCAGTACTCGTTTTATTAAACCGCCAATGTCACTTAATACGCCGTAAGCTCCTGCCGCTAGTAATAGATATTGACGATTTCCGTTTAACCCATGTTTGCGCAAAAGCGCTTCACGATCCTGAGACTGTTCAAAAGCCTCGCGAATGGGAATCCCACTGACCACAAGCTTCTCTTCAGCGATCCCTGCTGACATCAGAGTCGCCTTCATGCTTTCTGAAGCGATAAAATATTTCGTCGTTCGTGGGTGAAGCCACCTGCCATGAACTACATAATCCGTCATAACCGTGAACAGAGGTGTTCGACTTCCTGTTGTTGAAGCTAGTTCAGCAGCAGCCAAATAAGGAAAGGTATGAATAATAATATCCGGCTGTATCTCGTCGATGATCCTTTGTACTTTTCGTTTGCCCATAGAATGGATGAGTCTACCCATGAACTGCTCTGGTCTCATCTTGCTCGTCATTGTGTACAAGAATCCATAAAATTCTTGCGTATACCCCGTGTTGTTTAAATAGAATCTTCGGGATAGCTCATTCAAGGTAGGGTGGACTGCAGCGAATAGATCCATAGTTGTAATCCTACTAATCCCCCGACGTCTAAATGAATGTTCGATGGCGTCAGCCACTTTCATATGCCCGTCCCCAAATGCCGACGTAACAATAAGTACTTTAGGATCTGTGTTCATGACAAAGCTCCTTTTTCTCACGGCCTCCTTTAACTCTAACTCTGAATCGTAAACTGATAGTGAAGGGATTCTCAACTGAATATTAATTTCAATATTTTATAAAGAGAGACCTCGTCGCAGCCAGTTTTTGCCCACAAAAAAACGATGACCTATGGCAAATAGCCAATAGTCATCGTTGTTGTACGCTTACTATGATTAAATACTACCTCTCGTGCACAATAATCCCTTTAGAAACACGCAGTTTCGGATATTCGCCCATGATTTCCGGTATATCTTTTAGCGAAAACTGATGGCTAATCAACGACTCAATCTGAACGATCCCCTTCTCAATTAACGCAATCGATTCCTCATGTGTATATGGATTAATGAAAGAGCCCATGATGTTCAACTCTTTTGTAAAAATTTCGAATGGTGAGACTTGAATCAACGTGTCCGGGGAAGCAACTCCAAACATTAAGACTTGTCCACCCTTACGCGATGCCTTAACCGCCAGCTCCATGGAATCCGCCCGGCCTACACATTCGATCACAATATCAAATTGATGATGGAGAGCTTCCATCACACCTTCTGCTGCAGGAGATACGGCTTCATCCGCACCTAATTCGACTAATCGGTCATGTTTGAACACTTCTGGCTCACTGACAATAATCCCTTTAACACCCGCAGCCTTGACGAGCTGCAAGAACAATTGACCAATAAAACCTCCGCCGATAATCAGGACTTGGTGTGCCTTACGGATATCCAGCTTCTTATAACCGTGAAGTACACAACCTAAAGGTTCAATCATCGCCCCTTCGATCCAGCTCATTTCATCAGGTAGCAAGTAACAGTTCGCTACAGGAACAACACAATACTCGCCCATGCCACCGTCACGAGTCACCCCAACAGCCTGCAAGTTATCGCATAAATGCACTTTTCCATTCCGGCAAAAATAACAGTTTCCACAATAGATGTTCGGATCAACCGATACACGGTCCCCCACTTGCAAGGTCGCAACCTCATCCCCCACAGCCACTATTTCGCCCGCAAGCTCATGTCCTAACACAATCGGAGCTGTCACCTCCGCAGACCCTGGGTATCCATGATAAATATGCTGATCTGTACCACAGATCCCGCAGCATTTCACACGAAGTTTAACTTCTTTGGAGCCAACAGCCGGAGCTTCCCAGTCCTTAAATTCAATGTGCTTAGTTCCTTGAAATACAGCCGCCTTCATCTTAACTCATCTCCTTAAATCCAAGTTTTTGTTAACCCGCATCATTCATTGCCGTTACACGTAAAGTCTCCCAAGGCAGTGCCCCGGCATCCACATGATGCACACGAACCGTCTTCTCCTCACCCGGAATCAGATCAAAGAAATTATCGTCCATAATCACCCAGGGTGTATCTAGTTCGATCATCACCATCCGGGCAACGCGATCTGAGATCAAGTGGATATGTCCTTTCGCTTCATCCACGGAGATCTGAACATGTGCGGGTTGATAATCCATATCCTTATAGTCTCTTAAATAGAGTACATAATCTTCTGTTAACCGTTTCTTCGAACGAAGTACGACCACAACCTCGCAAGCGCTATGTTGCTGCAGTACCTCAGCTTCAGTTAACTTGGCAAAATTAACTTTACTGTTCGAATCAACGGTAACGTCGAATGCACGCTGATATACAATTGTACCATCCATCCGATAGATCGTTAATTCCGCCTCATCCTGATAAGCTTCACGGCGATCATTGAGAGCCCATAACTGCAGCAGTCCATTCGGATCATGATCCACACATAAGAGTACCGATGCAAAGAATTTACGCGCATAGTGGTAGCTCGCCTTTGGTAAACCATAATAATCGATAACAGACCAGCTTGTTCCCGGCCAGCAATCATTGAACTGCCAGAATAAAGCCCCGCTTGTATCCGGCTTATTACGGCGGTAATGCTCAATGCCATACCTCAATCCCTCTGCCTGGGTCAGCATCGAGAATTGAATATATTCATTGATATCCTTCGGAACTCCTGTATAACCCTCCATGAGCATAATGCCCTTTGGATAATGGACATCTTTATTACGATACTTCATTTCATCGCTATCCCAATAGAACTGATTGTCCGGCATGTTCTTTGCTAAGGTGTAACGATTGGAAGCGGCATGCAACCCGAATTCACTGGCGAATTTCGTGAAGTCTGACTTGAATCGTTTGAACGATATCCCTTCAACACTATAATCCTGTGTCTGCGGTTCACCAAACTGACGCGGCTCATTATTCCCATGCCAGACTTGCCAGTTATGGGTATCGCCCACATCACGTGAATTGTGATCATTGCCGCCAAAAGGCGAGCTAGGCCAAAACGTTCGTGTGGGATCGAGTTGCTCTAGTACTGCGGGCATGAGCTCATGATAAATTTTTTCTCCATAAAAGGGATGTGTGATCTCGCCGTTAGAGGACAGTGCCTCATACAACCAATCATTCTCGTTATTCCCACACCATAGAGCAAGGCTCGTACGACTGCGAAGACGTTTGACGACCTGCTCAATTTCGCGGTGAACATTATTCATGAAATTACGATTGTAATCTGGATACAATGCACAAGCGAACATGAAGTCCTGCCAGATTAAAATTCCTAACCGATCACATTCATCAAAGAAAATATCCCGCTCATAAATGCCTCCACCCCAAGCGCGAATCATATTCATATTGGCATCCTTGGCCATCTGAAGCAGATGTGCATAGCGGCTGTCTGGCACGGTCGCAATAAAGCTATCAATAGGAATCCAATTAGCACCTTTAGCAAAAACTTTTACGCCGTTCAATACAAAAGTGAAAGCATGGTGCCCTTCTTCATCCAGCTGCATCAATTCGATCTTTCGAATCCCAAATGGCTGCTCATAGGTATCTATTTGCTCCCCATCAGCAAATAACGTAATGCGTAGATGATATAAGAAAGGCGTTCCTAGATCATGGGTCCACCATAACTTTGGATCCATCACCTGCAAGGTAACTGAATGATGAAGCGTACGCGCTGTAATCGCCCCGTCAACTGCAATTCCTGAAGCTCTGTCCAAAGCGACATTCGCTTCCGCAACGCGCTCCGTCCCGTCTAATAGTTCCACACGCGCCGTATACGAACATCCGCGATCAAAGGCATGTGCGCATAAATCCACATCAACAACACCTACTTGACCCTCTATCGAAGTTGTACGGGCAAACACATGATCTAAATGTGCATGACGCCGTTTGATCAACTGTACCTCTTTCCAAATCCCTGCACAGACCAGACGTGGACCCCAGTCCCAGCCAAAATGACTCTGCGCTTTACGTGTCCAGATCCGCTTCTTGCTAAAGCCTGACCAATAATATTGGACCTTATCTCCTGCGTTCACATGAATAGGATCAAATTTTACGGCAAGCGTATTCTTCCCTTGATTTAATTCACGGGTTACATCAAATGAATGGCTAATGAACATATTATCTGTTGATCCAAGCTCCACGCCGTTGAGATATACGGTTGCATAGGTATCTAACCCTTCGAATAATAGCTCCATCTTCTCACCAGGTTTAAGATCAGAATCGTATGAAAAGACCGTACGATACCACCATACCTTTTCTTCAATCCAACGGCATTTCTGATCTTGGTGGCCAAAGAAAGGATCATCAATAATACCTTTCTCCCGAAGCGTCGTATGGATATCACCGGGCACTGAGGTGGTCATCCAGAAATAATCAATAAACTCTGGCGATGCAACTTCAAGATCCCGGGCTTCCCCCACATGAAAATCACGAAGTTTCCAGTTTTCAGTTAATTTAATGTTCATTCTCTTCATCCTCTCTCCCAAATTAAAACGCCAAAACCACTTCGGTTTTGACGTTTTATTGTTATACGTATATCAAGCTATCTAAAATTTCTTGTACACTAAGTTCTGCGCAAGCCATTGATGTATCCGCGACTCCGTAATACATTTTAACAACATCGCCTTCCACGAGTGCACCGCAAGAGAATACAACATCGCCGAAGAATCCGTTCTTCTCATAATCCGCTTCCGGCTCCATGATAGGAGCATTGGAGCGCGCAATCACCTTCGAGGGGTCATTTAGATCTAACAAAACTGCTCCCATGCAATAACGATGTTCCAGCGTGGCTCCATGATACAGCTCCAGCCAGCCTTTCTCGGTCTTGAATGGAACCGCACCGCCGCCAATCCGGCCGCTATCCCACATCCCCTCACGCAAACCGATCAGATGCTTATGGTTACCCCAATATAATAAGTTGTCCGATTCTGCGATCCATATTTCCGGATCTCCCGTGC
Source organism: Paenibacillus sp. FSL R5-0914 (assembly GCF_038004525.1). Lineage (NCBI taxonomy): Bacteria > Bacillati > Bacillota > Bacilli > Caryophanales > Paenibacillaceae > Paenibacillus > Paenibacillus sp. FSL R5-0914. The sequence continues at coordinate 2,702,000 of NZ_JBBORH010000001.1, read as the reverse complement.
TTTTTGTTGTTGGACGGTGCAATGCATAATATTTGCCGTTAATTTTCTCTGGGAAAATCAATACGTCTTTATTATCCGGCCCAAAGATCATGCCGTGGTGAGTTACATTCACGAAATCTTTAGTTGATACCAGCGATTCTCCAACGCCCACAGGGGAGACTGCCGAGAAATAAATATAGTAGGTATCCCCAATTTGGGTTACCCGAGGATCTTCTACCCCGAAGGTCTCCAGTGAATTGGAAGGGTAAACAAATGGCTTCTCATCCACCGTAAAATGATGTCCATCCTTACTTCGAGCGATTCGGATATAAGATAATGAAGTCAAGTACTGAAATGTAGCACTAGCGGATTTATTCTTAATCACACGCGGATCAGAGAAGTCGAAGCGCTCATCATCTGTATTCAGATCCAAAATATCCAATTCATTGGTCTCCGGATTATAAATCGGAGCTTTCACAATTTTTGGATCCTTGCTAATTGGGCGTTCTGCTACACGGAGAAACATTAATATTTCACCATTATAGCTAGCAATACCGGCATTAAATGCACCAATCACTTCAAAGTCATCGTGATACGGCTTAACGTCCGCCGGTGTAATAAGTGGATTTTGTTCATAACGATAGATTTTCATCTTGTAATAACTCCCTTAACCAAATGGATTTCATACTTATAAAATTTCAAATTGAGCAAAAGGATCAGGGATTGTTGCTCGTTGTGCTTCCGCATCGCTGATTCCTGCATATATATTAGCTGTACCGTCCTCATGACGTACGAGCCCGCCGCTGAACACGACATCCTCCAAATCAGGACGTTTGGCAACGCCTGGCAAGAACTGTTTGCGTACAGCGATTAATTGAATATCCGAGTACTCACCTGTTGCCGGATCGATAGCGAATACCATCGGGTAATAGTGACGATCGCCCGAATCATCAAAAGATGCGATATGCCCAAGAACACCGAGAAGTCCGTTCTTTAGCAAGTGTGCTTCATTCGCACCGCCCCACTCTTCATCAACAAACTGTCCATCCAATAACGGTGTTTCTTCGATCAATGGAATGGATAACGCTTCTAACGATGCAATGCGGGTAAAGCCGATTTTACCGCGTCCTCCTTTATCTCCTTGAGGGCGGGTCAGTACTCCGATGCTATCTTTCAGATCCACTAGGCGTAGATCTTTCATGCCATCCGGTCCTTTAAAAAATGGTTCTAAGCTCGCGATGTTCTTCCCGCGGTAGAATACTGTACGCCACATTAAGGCATCAGCCTTTACCGGATGCGGATAAATTTGAACGCCTCCAACTATCAATTCGCCATTAATTTTCGTGAAAAAAGGATCTTGAAGTTCAAGGGTAGGCGCTCCTTCACGGGGTACCCATTGTCCATCACGTTCGACAAAAAAAACGACATCGGAATGCTCGCTGTCACGGGATTCAACCCGACCCGCAATCACCCACTCACCCTCATCTTGGAATGGAGCTGTAATATTGTAGACATCTTTATGATCTACACCTGTGAATGTTAATTTCTGTGTATTGGTTACGGATACGTCTTTCATCGCGTATTCCATGAGCAGTTGTTCACATGTCTTCACAGCATTCTTGAGCAGTTTCATAATAATAAAGTTCCTCTCTAGTCAAATAATAGCGGCGCACGCATCCATATTGCGGCTTCATTCGGCAACAGAGTTACCAAGTCTGTACCGCTCACTATGTCTCGGCGGCTTGATAATATATTAGTTGCTTGCCCATCCAGCAGCTCACTAGGATCAATCTGTATGCTCTGATTATCGTAATTCAAGGCTACTAGCGCTCTGGTATTGGTTTCTTTCAATGTTCTTACATATAAAATAAGATTGCCTCTGCGTTCCAGTACGTCATAATCCCCGAATTGAAATACATCCTGTGTATTGCGCAAGTGGAGAAGCTTTTTATAATAATGTAATAATGAATTCGGTTGATTGCATTCGGACTCCACGTTTAATTGCTGATAATTTGGGCCCATGCCAATCCATGGTGTACCTGACGTAAACCCGCCATGTAGACTTGCGTTCCATTGCATTGGTGAGCGAGACGCATCTCTTCCCTTTGCATTCGCAATTTTCAGGGCTTCCGCCCGGGTTATCCCCCGCTGTAGTGCGATTTCATATGCCTTCAATCCTTGGATGTCCCGCATATCTTCCAGCTTATGGGCTACGAAATTCCGCATCCCAATCTCTTCACCGAAATATAAGAAAGGTACCCCTTTTGCGGTCAAGGCCAACGTTGCCATAAGGCGGGTCCGTTCTTCCTCAATCTCCGCGTCCCCTTCACCAAAACGCGAAATTACGCGGTCCATATCATGACTACCGAAGAATAACGTTGGAATCTGATCTGCACGGTGCACCTTCTCCATCGTCTTAAGCTCGGCGAACAAATTCTCTGGACTAAATTCCTTCTGGCTTCCCAGATTGAAATTAAAGACCACATCAAACTTACCCGTTCCGCTGTAACGCTTCAGCATGTCCATATCTTCAGAGCCGACTTCACCTACCATGAACATTCCGCTATGCGCATGAACAAACCTGCTAATTTCCTCGATGGCATCCATAATCCCATCTTGATTCTGATCATGTACATGCTTCTGCTCACCCGTTACTTCATCCATCGGGTTATCCGGGAATTGATCGGACACCGATAAGAAGTTGATAACATCTAACCGGAAGCCACTTACGCCTTTGCCCAGCCAATAAGCCATAATATCCTTCATCGCTTCTTTAACTTCGGGATTCGCCCAGTTCAAATCGACCTGTTCTTTCGCAAACCCATGATAGTAATACTGTTCTGTTGCAGCATCCCATTCCCACGCGGTTCCACCAAAAAACGATTCCCAGTTATTAGGTACGCCGCCGTTCACAGCGTCCATCCAAATGTACCAATCCCGCTTCGGGTTCGTCCTTGAAGATCGGGATTCCTTGAACCATGCATGCTCTGAAGACGTATGATTCAGGACAAGATCGGCAATCACTCTGATCCCGCGAGCCTTCGCTTCCTGAATAAACCGTTCGAAATCTTCCATCGTTCCAAAGTCTGGATCAATCTCATAATAATCCGCAATGTCATACCCGTTATCTACTTTTGGAGACTTATAAAACGGCGTTAGCCAAATCCCCCCGATGCCAAGTTCCCGCAAATAATCCAGCTTGGAAGTAAGACCGTAGAAATCACCAATCCCATCCCCGTTACTATCACAGAAGCTTGGCATATACACTTCATAGAATACCGTCCCTTTCCACCACGGCTGTTCCAACCGATAACCCCTCCTGTGCAGACCTATTTCAAGTTAAATTGCATGCCTTCCTGGAACTTCTTGCCGAAAATAATAAACAAAATAATGATTGGCAAGGTGAGCATCACTGCACCGGCATACATCGGACCCGGATACGATTGATACGGACCGAACATCTGAGATAATAAAACGTTCAATGTTAACATGCCGTCACTTCGGACGACGATCATATCCCATAGGAGCTCTGTCCAGCGTTCCATTAGCAGGAATAGGAATACAACGGTCGTAATGGACTTCGACATCGGCATCATAATCTTATACAGGATTTTGAAATCGGATGCCCCATCCAGCTTGGCGGCTTCAATGAAAGCGTCGGGTACCGCCTTAAAGAAGTTGGTGTACATGAAGATCCCCCATAAACTCATCGCCTTGGGAATAATGAGCGCCCAATACGTATCGAACAGTCCTACTTTTTGAATAATCAAAAAGTTAGGGATGATCAGAATGATTGCCGGAAAGAACATATGAAACAACACAAAGTTGTTAATAGAGTCTCTCCCGCGGAATTTCAGCTTCGCCAACGCATAAGCGACCATAATCGCGAACATCATCATTAAGGCTGTAGATACCAGGGAAACGAACACACTGTTAAAGAAGGCGTGAATCCATGGTCTTGTAATCCCGGTCTCACCACCTGTAAATAGCCATTGATACGAGCGCAGCGTAAATTTCGTCGGTATCAGCTTCCGGTCTACCTGTGACCAATCTGCAAGTGAGTTCAATACCATATATAAATAGGGGAATACCATAATCACGAGCAGTACGATCGCAATCAGATAGCGGATCGACAGCCGGAGCTTGATGTTTGAATTAGACCCAACCATTGCGCTTACCCCACATTTCCAGAATTTTTCGGATTACGAATATAGATATAAATGTCGCAACCGCAGCCATAATCGCGATAGCTGATGCGTAACCTGCCTGCAGGTTCTTAAATGCTTGACTGTATATTTCCATTTGCCATGTATTCGTTGCATAGTTCGGTCCGCCGCCTGTTAATTGGTAGACCTCAGTAAAGATACCGAATGTTGCACCAAAGGATAAAATTAAGGTTGTATAAATCGCAGGGTAAAGCAAAGGCAACGTAATTCTCCAGAACCTTTGGCTGTCCTTCACGCCATCAATTGCCGCTGCTTCATATACTTCCTGATCAATGCTTTCTAAACCTGAAGTAAGAATTAACGCATAGTAACCTGTAAATTTCCAAGCCATAATCATCGCAACGACGAACAATGCCGAGAAAGATCCGCCGAGCCAGTCAATATCAAGACCTAACCGATCCCTTAGAAACGTCTGAACAGGACTTGTATGTGACAAAAAACCTTTAACAATAAGGGATGCAACAACCCCTGAGGATAGGTAAGGCAAGAAGAATCCAATAAGAAATACGGTTTTTAATTTAGGTAAGCCTTTTACAATTACCGCTACAAAAAGCGACATGGCTGTGACAATCGGTACAAATACGATCATAAATTTGTACGTTACCCAAAATGCCGATCTTACCCCTGGTGTGCCTAATGCTTTGGTAAAGTTCTTGAATCCTACAAAATCATAAGTTGGTGAAATCAAGTCCCAGTTAGTAAAAGACAAATATAGAGACCAAATAAGCGGGCCCAAGAAAAACACAGTCGAAAAAATAAGGTAAGGGCTGGCAAAAAGCCAGCCTAACCGATTATTATTTTTTTCAATCATTATTGAAGTTCCCCTTCAATCGCCTTCTTCATATTGTCCCAACCCGTTTTTGGATCAATCTCACCACGAACGATTTTGTTAAAGGCCTCTTGACCAATAAAGGTTTGCAATTCGTTGAATTTTGGATTGTCCATGGATGGAACAGCATTCGGGATTGCTTTTGCATACTCTTGCAATACAGGCGTTTTTTCAAATACAGGTTTAAATGCTTCATTCGTACCTACATCATCACGTGCTGGAGGCAAGTTCGTTTCTTGGAAAAAGGCAACATCGTTTTGAACATCCGAGTATACCCACTTGATGAATTCTATTGCAGCAGCCTGTTGCTCTGGGCTTGCCGATGCGTAGATAACAATTCCTTTAGCATCCGCAAAAGTTTTCGCATTTGCTGGATCCATACCGTCCGGAACAGGAGGCAATGTGACTTCAAAGTTCTTTTTGTACTCAAGTTCCGGATATTTCTCAGCCCACATGTTAAATGTCCAAGGACCGACATCCGTAAATACACCCACGCCATTTTCGAAAGGTTCCGTTACGTTCTGAGTCAAGAGCCCTTTCTCCTTACGAAGATTGTCCACGTAAGAAAGTACGTCTACACCAGCTTTTTCATCGCCAACAAATTGGCTACCCTCAATGAATTTGTTACCATCAGATGCTGCATTGTACAACATAAAGAAGTCGAACCATCTTTTCCATGATGTAGGATCTGCTAAGTCTGGTTTCGCCCAAAGATATTTATCCGGGTATTTTGCTTTTAATTTTTTCGTTGCCTCAATCACTTCACTGTATGTTCTCGGAATTTCGTTCACACCAGCTTCTTTCAAGATATCCGTTCTCCATCCGAACATCATCGCATTCGAGTAGATTGGAAGAACATATTGATGACCATCCGCAAATTCCCAAGGCTCAATCGTTTTGGACATATTACGTTTTGTCACAATATCATCGAAGCCTGCTATTGTATCCAAAGGAACTAACGCTTTACTGTTCGCAAGTTGTGCTGCAAAACCACGGCTAATATTCTCAGTCATCGTCGGAGCGCTTCCACCCGCGATTGCGGCTTGGATACTTGCCTCAGAAGTAGGGGACTCCTTGATCGCACTTACGTTAATTTTCACCTTAGGGTTAACAGTCTCGTACTCTTTGGCGATTTTCTGCCAATATGCTTGTTGAGTCGGGTTAGGTGCAGCCCAGAACTCAATAGTTGTTACTCCATCTGCTGAAGTGCCTGAATTACTGCTCTTTGATCCACAACCGGCAAGAATCGTGAATACAAGCGTAAGTGCAAGCATTACTGAAAGCTTCTTCTTCATAAAATAAACCCTCCCTGAGTATCGATGCACATCAGTGCAGCATTTTGTAATTCCTCGATATAATTTTGTAACGTTACAAAATCAGATGAATATATACCTGTAAGCGACTTTGTAAGCGTTACAATTGCTATTATTATAGTTTTTAGCGAAAATGTCAACCTGTTGTTCGAATATTAATGAAAAAGACACAATTAATCACATTACAAATTAACTTTACTTAAATGGTTTGTAATGTTAAAATAATTTATAGTTGTAATGTAGTTTTACAGCATAATCTTTAGTATTATGAGAGACAGTATGGAAGAATATTCATTACACTTCTAATTAGAAAGGACGTATCTTCGCATGAAGGTGAAGGTAACAATGCAAGATATCGCCGATCGATTGAATATATCGAAGAACTCTGTTTCTCAGGCTCTGTCCGGTAAAGACGGTGTGAGTGAGGAAACGAGACAGTTAATTATCGATACTGCGAATGAAATGGGTTACACCTATTCGCGAGGGCGCAAAAGCACAGAAGAAGAAGCTGGAACCTTTGTCATTTTGGCATCAGAATTTGCATTTTCCAAACGTAACTTTTTCGGAGAAATTTATTTGAGTATTGAGAAGGAAGCAGCGAAGCGAAATAAGCGTATGGTTATTCAATCTATTGATCATCACGCTTCCGAACAATTGATTCTGCCTCCTATATTATTTGATCCTTCCGTAGAAGGAATCTTGATTCTGTCCCATATTACGACCCCATATATTCAAGCAGTGACGGGCACAGGGATTCCCACCGTGTTAATTGATCACCATCACCCTGATCTTAAGGCCGATAGTATTCTTACCAATAATCGTTATGCCGCTTATACAGCGGTGCAGCATTTAATTGAATTGGGACATACCCGTATTGGCTTCATCGGCAATATTCAATTCTCACCAAGCTATTACGAGCGTTTAGAAGGTTATCGCCTGGCTCTATACCAATCTGCCATTGAATACAACCCAATATGGGTGTTCGATCGTGCCATTGAAGAAATGGATGATGTGTTCAACGCTGTACAAAAGTTGGATAAGCAGCCTACGGCTTGGTTCTGTGTCAATGACGGCTTTGGGTTCTTGATCAATTCCGTGATGTACAAGCTTGGGTATCAGATCCCCCAAGATGTATCTATTGTGAGCTTTGATAATGGACAGTTATCGCGGATAACAACTCCTTTGACTACAACGATGGATGTAGATTTGTCTTACTTTGGACGAAAAGCTATAGAACAACTCTTCTGGCGCATTGATCATCCCGAGGAGCCTTTTATAGAAGTTCTCCTTCCTACCCATCTGATCATTCGGGAATCCACACAACATCCAAATACATAATCAGTTCATATAGACAGGAATGTTGTATGGAGAATAAATACACGCACATCACAAAAAGGGAGCGTCCCACAAGCCATGAAATGGCTGTGGAACTCTCCCTTTAGTTTCAGATTAGGATGTATGTTGACGCTCGTTGTGGTCACTACGTGAATGGACCGTTGTTCCATTCATCCTACTACCAATATCCTCGGATTCCGGTCTGCATGCGGATCAAAGCTTCTAAATAATAATAATCTCCCCAAATCATATGGCCATCAGGCACGCGTCCGCCTCTGACATGATAGGAGCCATGCTTTAGAAGTCCCTCCGCCTCTGGATCTCCAGATGTCGCATAATGTTCCAGCAGAGATTTCATGCTGCGGAGTAGTGCCTCTTCATAAATAACCCGGTCCGGGTCATCTGCGTCCAGAATGTCCAGCAGTTCCAAGAGGCCGGAAGCCGCGATCGCAGAAGCTGAGCTGTCACGAGGGGGACTCGCTTCCACCGGCACATCAAAATCCCAATATGCCACATTATCCTCTGGAAGATGGCTGATAAAGTAATGAGCCAAACTTTTAGAGGTATTAAGAAAGTCTTCCTCTCGTGTATAACGATAAGCCAGGGCAAATCCGTATATTCCCCACGCTTGACCACGTGTCCAGGTCGATCCATCCTCATAGCCTTGATGTGTTCCTCCACGAATTGCACTTCCTGTAGCTGGATCAAAGTAAAAAGTATGATAAGAGGAAGCATCCCCGCGCACAAGAAATTTCCGGCTCTTTAACGCATGTTCGAGTGCTATATCATAATAGCGATTGTCCCCCGTTTCCTCCGCAGCCCAGAACAGCAGAGGCAAATTCATCAAACAGTCAATAATGATACGTCCCGCATTCTCGGGGTCACTCTCTAAACCCCAGGCCTGGAGGATTCCAGCGTTTTCACGCCAGCGCTTACATAGTGTATCCGCAGCTTGTAGACCGACAGCTCGGGCTTCTTCGCTGCCTGTTATTTTCCACTCTGCTACTGCAGTCAGTGAGTACAAAAAGCCAATATCATGATGGTCTAAAGCGATGTGCTGATCCAAACGATGCTTGAAGTCCCCTAGCCATGAGGCTGCCGCCTCCTTAAAGAATGAATCTTTACCATATTCGTAGGCAAGCCACATCATGCCCACATAGAATCCCTCTATCCAATCATCATTGTCTCCCCATTCGTACTGTTGCCCCTCGGCGATATGGGGCAGTTTGCCCGGATGGTTAGTAATGTTACTCCCAATTTTGTGAATCGCATCCTCAATGGCCTTAGTCCACATCTTTGTTGCTCCTTTCCAATAAATCAACAGTATGCAAAAGTGCATCGTTACTAGGATCGTATACAGCAATCCTTCCGTCTGACTGCCACTGAATAAGCGGCGGCGAAGCCAGACTGGCCTGATTCTCCGGAGTATTCGTTGCTCCAAAGACAGCAGATATCAGTACCTGATCTCCCGGCTCCAATCTGGAGATCAAGCTCGGAAGAAACGTCCGAGGCTTCAGCAGATTAGTATTCGGTTCGGGTAGCACGCATTCTCCCCGGTCAAAACCGCTTAGCATATGTATGGCACTGATTCCCCAGGGCAATTGCACCGAGACAGCAGTGTTAGATACATGAATGATTTCCCGATCACTGCGTGAGAAGCCAGCAGACTGGCCAATGGCAAATCCACCCTCCGCTACGTCGAGACACCGGGCGCTATGAATGCTGTGAATACGGACATGCCACAGACCCGCTGGAATAATCCATGTCTTCACATGTACATCGCTCCAGGGATGCCAGCGTGAATATACATAATTCTCTCCAATTTCCCACGTCTCGCAGAATCTGCGTACCCGGTAATGTTCATCGCATTCACACAATGCTAATGTAGAGTCGTAAGCGCCTTGAACTAAGCCATAACCCGCCTTCGGCACACTGAATCCGAACAGCGTGGAGTAAGCAAACTTGGAATATTTAGCTGCGCTATGGGCCATATCAAAGTTAGCCATCTGACCAGAGGTATAGGCAATAACATGCTTATTTCCTTCCGGACGACTCACCAGCATACGTGCCTCTTCGAGTGGTAACATCTCTTTCAATACAGGCAGTGGTTCTTCTTCCGCTTGCCAAAAAGGATGATCGTCCGGCAAGGCAAGAATAAGCATAGCTTTAAAGGCCCAATACGGTGATCCGGGGGCATTGTAGTTCTCCGTCATTACCAGATTCGGGTAAGCATATCCGATACTTAGTAATCCGTCTATTCCCACAATAGGCTTCTCAAACCACCAACGAAAATGACGCATTATAATTCCTTTGAGAACGCCATATGAAAAAGGAAGGACCTCAGCATACACCAGCGCACTCCAGAAAGAGACCTGCGCAAAACGATAGGTCAGACTACGTCCGAAAGGAATCGCACTTCCGTCCTCAGCAAACCAATACATAAAATCTTTGGCAAATTGCGCGGATCTTTCCCGGTAAACTGCAGCCCTCTGAGGATCATCATCCGCCATCAATTTAGCATATATCAGCGTATAATAATGCATAGCAAAAGCTATATAATAGTCTCTCTGATCGGTCAGCCCATCGGAATACCAGCCATCACTCAAGTAGTAGGTATCAATCTTCTCCAAATAATGATTCATTATCTCTTGATCGTAGGGCAATCCGACTTTCTTAAAGCCCACATTCACAAGAACCGTGAACATCAGCCAGTTATTCGGGTTCGAACGATCCACATGATTGATCTGGTTCAACCAGTTATATACCTGCATTTTCTGAACATCACTCAGCGGCTCCCACAGCTTATGCGGCGCAAGAGCAAGCCCCAGTCCCAGCACAGCTTGTTCCACCATACGCTGGTCTTTGGTTGAGAATTCACCCCAGTATTCTTCATGTTCAGGGTCAGTCCCATTGACGATCCCCTCGAGGAACTTCGGCCAAAGCGCACTCTCCCCTCCCCCGCTGGCATGGGGAACAAGCCCCCATAACGGACGAGCGAAGGCTTCCATAAGTGCGGTAGCTTCATTGTATATTGATCCTGTAGCTCCCATATCGATTCCTGCACATCCAGAAGTAAATCGACTATCCAGCGGAGCATATAGGTCATTTAAGAACATTTGTAATTCATTTTTAGTACCCTTCAGTTCCACAGTAATGGCTCCTCCAATCCAAACTCAATGCCAAGCCGCATATTCACTAGGCCTCATGCCCATTTCCCGTTTAAACAGCTTGATAAAATAACTTTTGTTGGCATATCCCAGATACTCGGAGATCTCTTCCACAGTCTTTCCAGACTGATTAAGCAGCTCTTTTGCCTTCTGAAGCTTTAGCATATTTACATATTCGATGAAATTCTGGTTTGTTTCCCGTTTAAACAAGCGGCTGAAATAGCTGGCATTCAAGTTCAAGCGTCCAGCCATGTCCTCCAGCGTTATTTTCTCCGTTACATGACTGATCACGAACTGCTGGGCTTTAATAACTTCGCTCCGTTTGGACTTAATAGAGAATATACTTATTTTCCGCGCTAATTCTTCCAAGTACTGAACTAGCCACTCTTCCAAATGCTCGAGGGTATCAATGTCACTCACCACGCTAAACAGCTTTTCTTCGGCCATAGGCAATGGAGACTGGAGCAGCTGTTTCGTCTTCAATTGCAAGTCCATCAGCAACCGGAGAACACATTCCTTAACCTCATTTGGATGAAACTTTTGCATTGCCACCCATTCTCGCCATTCCTTTACATGAACACGAAGCTCTGTTTCCCTATTCAGGGCAATATCATCATTAATAACAGCGTACAGACTTCCATATTCGGCATAAATATCATCCCGCGAAAAGCTAATCTCTTCAAAACGGTGAATGCCCGCCGCCGGAAAATAAAACCGCTGGATCTTCTCCTTTAGCATCCGCTGCAGTGTTCCGCGAATTTCCTCAGGACTGCGCGCCTCAGCACCAAATATGCAGGAGACAGACAGCTTGAGATATTTCTGTACTGCAGAGGCTGCATTTTGAATGGAATGATAGATCGCTTGGTGGTCTCTGGAAGACTGATCGCTGCAGAAAAGAATAACAATCTCCTTATGGCTGTATCTCGAAATAAATAAACTGTGATCAGCCTCAAGCACTTCCTGCATAATATTCTCGACGGCAAAAGAAATCGTATATTCACTCATACGCCGCACCCGTGAGGCTTCCTCTGGACGGTCAATCACTATAAGCATTGGAATGTAGGTCTTGGCATGGATCATAATTCCGTTTGACCGGGCTTGCTCGATCCAAGCTACCTTGTCCCAAGATTGGTATAACGTATCTTTTAGAAACTTTTCTTTTAGCGCAGCACGGTTTTGTGATTGCTTTTGCTTATATACCAGCATCTCGGTATGCTGCTGCCTGTTCAGACCCACTTCCTTCACAAGTGTTCTGAGTGCATGTTCCAGCTGCTCGATATTCAGTGATTCTTTTAAAATATATTCTCCTACGTTTAGTTTCAGCGCCTGCTGAGCGTATTTGAACTCGTTGTGGCAGGACAGAATAATCGCACGAATTCCGGGCTTCATCGCTCTGAATTTCTCAAGCATCTCCAGTCCGTTCATCTTAGGCATACCAATATCGGTGATAATCAGATCCGGTGGATTCTGCCGTGCTTTTTCCCAAGCCTCAAGACCGCTATAATAACATCCGGTGAGTTCAATCCCGAGCTCACTCCATGACACGGCTTGCGACAAATAACGGATAACCGGATAGTCATCATCCACCAAAATTGCCGTCAGCATTCTCTATACCCACCTTTCCGTAGTTCAGTGGAAACTCCAAACAAATCTCCGTACCCACATCAGGTTCGCTTGATATATTCAACTTAAATGAAGCACCATAAATCATACTGAGGCGTTGGGCCACATTACGTAAGCCTATGCCAGAGAATCCTTTTCTGTCCTCTTCTGCAATTTGCTCACTACTGTATGCGGTTTCACGAAGTCTTTTTAAATTCTCCTGTGACATTCCGATGCCATTATCCTTAATGGTGATAACCAAGGTTCCTGTAGTTGCAATAATACGAGCTTCAATAAAGATCTCACCACCAAACTGCTCGAAACCATGGATGATGGCATTCTCGATCATAGGCTGAATCATAAACCGAGGCACCAGTGCTTCAGCAGTTCCGTCTGCTAAATTCATTTCCAGCCTGACCTGATTGGCATGACGAAAATTCATCAAAGTCACATAATGAGATATCGTATCTGTCTCCTCACGAAGCGGGATAAACTCATTGTCTCTGTTAAAGGTCATACGGAGCAAAGACGACAACGAACCAATCAACTCGGCGTTCTCCTTGTCTCCTTGCATCAGAATATTTAACCGGATCGAATTCAACAGATTAAACATAAAGTGCGGATTAATCTGTGCCTGCAGCATTTCCAGTTCAGCTTTTCTTTTTCCTGTTTGCTCATAGGTGATTTGTTCAATCATGGATTCGATTCGATCTAGCATTTGGTCGATGGTACGGGCCAGTTGAGCCGCCTCATTATTCCCACGGATTAGCGAACGTTCGTCCAATTGACCACGACCTATTCGCTTTACAAAAGCACTTAATTTCACGATGGGTTGAGTCAGCTTAGAGATTAGAACGGTTAAGAGAACGGAAAAGAAGGTAAAGAATAGAATTTGCACGGCTAAGCTGATAAATAAAATCTGTTTATTCTTTGACAATGCCGCCTTCATAGGGATAATGCTCACCATCTGCCATCTGTTGCTGCTCAGCTCCTGGTCAACATACAAAAATTTCTCCCCACTGATCTCGACAGTATCAAGCCGACCTTCCTTTTTCCACCACGTCATTGTTTCACCAATTCGGGCTGGATCAGCATGTGAGACTACAGTTCCCTTGTCATCCAAAAGCATCATCTCTTTGCCATTGTCATTGTTCAGATAAGGGCGGAGTTTACGCTCATTGATGTTGATAATCATATATCCGATCGTGCTGCTGGAGGTCGATTGTATAGGTCTCGCAATAGTTACCCAATTGGCTGAGCCCTTATCAGAATAGTTGTAGTATGTGTCGTGCTCCGCTCTCCAGAAAGTCGAAATCGGCTGAGTTTGTTTCAATAGTGACATCCAACGCTCGCTATAAAAGGTTTTCGGATTAAAGTCGCTATAAGGATAACTCGTATAAATAAATCCATTCTTACCGATCAGCGTCACTTTCAAATACTCTGAAAGAACGAACATATCATCCAGCATCCGCGACATACGGTTATACTGGATGATCTCTTTCGCTGAATGGAGCGACTCTGGAACAGCAGACATCATCTGCCTGATTTCGCTGTTCTGAAGCACAAAATTGGACTGCTCCAGCGTTTGTTCAAAAATGGCATTCATATTGGCACTGGACGCATTGAGAGATTCTCTTGCGCTGCCAACGGCCTTCTCCAGAATCAGATCCCGGGTTAAATAATCTGTAACCATGTAAATGCAGACTAGCGGGATCAGTACGCAAATCATTGAAGACCAGACAAGTTTCATTCGAAGTGATTGATGCTTTCTAAACACGGATGACAGGCCCCATATCTGTTTTAAATTTGGAGCAGGAGGCAGAAATGCTTTCCTGCCCCCACATTATAAGCCCCCTTGGGGAAGCGTACAATCAGTCTCCGCCTACTTTCCGCTGTTGTTCTGAACGACTTCCGTAATTTTCTTATCGATATTGGTAACGGTGACATCCAGATCCTGTTGGCCAAGGAGATACATTTCCGCTTCTGGAATAACGTTGTTCTTAGCTTCATCCGCATATTTAGCCGGAACTTGCGTCGCACCAGGTGCCGAATTCTCCATCGTATATTTCAGGGATTCAACATCAATCATAGATGGATCCTTAGAACCACTCACAATCGTATCCACCAATTTGTTCGTATCCGATTTCGCCCAGCCAGAGAAGACACGTCCGCCAATTTCCAGTCCTTCTGAGGTATACCAGCGTACAAAGGTGTAAGCAGCTTCCTTATGCTTGGATTTAGCAGCGATCCCCATGTAGGTTGGCTGAACAGGTGAGTAATGTTTGCTCTCACTATCCAGTCGAGGGATCGGCGCAAACGCGGTAACGAAGGTTGCTGGAATGGCATCCGTTCCACCCGATTCCGCAACCATCCAGTCACCCATCGGAAGCATCGCTGCTAAACCATTAAAATACTGATTCCGGTAGGCAAGCTTCTGCGAAATAATATCCTCGTAAGGAGTAGCACTCTTATCTTCGTACATCATTTTCTTCATCATCTGCAGATTAGCCTTAAATTGCGGGTCTAGGGCATTGGAGGTTCCGTCAGATTTTAGAAAAGTATTATCCTCAGGTTTACTCATCAGCTGGAGTTGGAAATAATCCGGCCAATTGTGCAGATAGGCGCCAAAACGCTTCGTTGCGCCCTCACCCTTGGTCAATTTCTTGGCATACTCTTCGAAATCCGCCCATGTCCAGTCGGTCGGAACCGGCAGACCAGCCTCATCTAGCATTTCTTTGTTAAGAAGCACGAACCAGCGCTGCATAGATGACGGTAACGCATAGACTTTGCCATTGACCGTAGTGTCCACTAGATATTCATCGGAGAGCTTATACCCTTCTTTCTGAATATATTCGTCCATCGGCGCTAACACACCGATATCTGCACGCTGCGAATAGTTGGTATACGGCAGTTCGACAATATCCAGCGGGTCACTTGCAGCGGCCATCAAATCCAGCTTCTGCATAGAGGCTACAGAATCCCCTTTTTCATTCAGTAGATCCACTTCTACATGAATGTCGGGATGCGCCTTCTCAAACTCTGCGATAATCGTGCTCCACTTCGCTTTGGCTTCCGTCTGCCAAGTACTCAGCTTCAGCGTAACCTTCTCTGCTGCAGGCTCCTTATTTCCACCAGCATCAGGCGCATCTGTTGCTCCTGCATTATTTGTTTTCGCATTTCCACCGCAAGCGGCCAATGACAACGCCATAGATGTGATCATAAGCACGGATAATAATTTCTTTTTCATATAGACCCTCCTATAAATGTGTTGGGTATACCTCGCTTTACAGCCAAAGCTATGTAACTGCTTACAAGAACATCCTAACATGCAGGATAGACGAGTAAAGTTCTCATATTCTACCGAAGAGAAACTATTTTGACTTTTATTATCCTTTCACGCCTCCGAGGGCAATCCCCTCAATAACCTGCTTCTGACCGAGAGCAAAAATAATCAGCAGTGGCAGAATTGCAGATACCGCACCAGCCATCATGAGGGAATAAACATCCCCGTATTGGTCCCCAAACAACCGAATACCTAACTGAATAGTAAACAGCTCTTTAGATTTCAAAAAAATGAGTGGGTACTGATAGTCGTTCCAGGTCCAGATAAAACGCAGTATAGCGTAAGTAGCTACAGCGGGACGGATCAGAGGAAATGCAATTTGTAGAAAAGAACGAAAATGACCTGCTCCATCCATCCGCGCCGATTCAAGATACTCGTTGTTTACCCCCATAAAAAATTGCTTGAGCATAAATGCACCGATAATACTAAAGCTGTTAATTAAGATCAATCCTAAATGCGTATCAATCAGATTTAGCCAGTTAAATAGTAGAAACTGTGGAACCAGCGAAGCCTGCGGAGGAACCATGTAAAGGGCCAATACAACTACAAACATCGCATCTCTACCCGGAAAACGCAGCTTGGAGAACCCATAAGCAGCCAGTGCGCATATCAGCACATTAATTATAGTCGTTGCCAGCGTAATATAAATGGAATTTCCGTAATAACGAGCGAAATCACCTGACCAAACCTGTTTATAATTCTCAATGAGGTTCCACTGCTGCGGCAGCCATTGTATCGGAAAATCAAACACATCTTTCTCCAGTTTAAAGGAAGTGGATAACATCCATAGAAACGGTAAAAGAAATGCGATACCTAACAGTCCCATTGCGATTGTCCAGAACGTTCTGGATAGAAGCTCTTTTCTCACTGTAATTTCTCCTTTCTGCCTTTAATAATTGACCCATTTTTTTTGCGCTAACATCTGCAGGGCTGTTATGATCAGGCAGATGAGGAACAGGACAAGTGCCATGCTAGAGGCATAACCAGTCTTCAATTGATTGAAGGCTGTGTCATATAGCTCATAAACGATAACGGTCGTGGAATTGGCCGGTCCACCCTGTGTCAGCACTTGGATCAGATCGAAGATTTTAAATGAACCAATGACCCCTGTAACCAGCAGGAAAAAGGTAGTTGGCGAAATGCAGGGAACCGTGATATTGCGGAATTTCCGCCAGCTATTGGCCCCATCAATATCAGCTGCTTCATAAAGGTCCTTCGGAATACTCTGTAACCCAGCGATAAAAATAATAATGTTGTAACCGAGCTGAATCCAAATCTGGATCAACATAAGCGACGGCAAAGCATAATGGATATCAGCTAACCATTTTGGCGGATTACTCCACCCCAGTGACATCAGGAATTGATTGACAGGTCCTAGTGAGGGATGAAACATTACCTGCCAAACCATAGCGATGGCAACTACACTGGAGATGTAGGGAAGGAAGTAAATCACTTTAAACAAGTCCTTCAGGAACACCTGTTTATCAATCAGGATCGCTAACAGCAGAGCAACGATGATCGTAACCGGCACCGTGATAATAAAGAGCAGATTGTTCAGCAAGCTTTTCATAAAAGCATCATCATGAAACAGTCTTATGAAATTATCCACGCCCGCGAACTTAATCCCCCCTAACCCAGCTACAAAGTTCCAGTTCGTGAAGCTTAACAGCAGTGAGCCCAGCACTGGGATCAACGTCAAGATGATCAGCCCCAACATCAGTGGAGCGACGAATAAATACCCAGCGATTGCTTCGCGCGTATCCATTTTAAGATGAAATTTTCGTATCATAGTTCTCCTCCTTTACTTATCCATAATTGTAGAAAAAGTAAGCCGTAATCATAAGAACTAGAATTGTTCATTTTGGAACTAATTTTACCGATCCTTTAGTTGCGAAGTTTTCTAGACAACCAAGTATAAACGCCTTTGGCGTCCTTATAAGGACGCCAAAGGCGTTTATGCGAGAAATATAAGACATAAAGTATATTGTAAAACTTATACTTTATGTCTTATATTTGCAAAAAAAGCGCGAGCCAAGCTCCCGCCATCCACTACATTTCTATTTTTCCACGTAAAGTAAAGATCGTTTTACACGGACGCAACCTCTACAACACCTTTTCCATCCCCACCCGTGCTTTTCAGCTTCTTACTAAAAATCATAAACAAGATGACGCCCATTAAGCTCGTTATAACTTCTGTTATGGTCATTGACCAGATCACGCCATGAAGTCCAAAAACAGAATGTAACACGATAATCATAGGAATAAACAATACGCCTTGTGTGATGGCCATAATGTTGGTTGGTACTCCCTGTCCTGTCGCTTGAAAAATACTCATAAACAAACCTGTAAATCCATTAAATAAAGCGGAAATCAGCATGGCTACCAAAATATAAGTTCCCATACTTAACACTGAAGGGTCATTCGAGAAGAAGTGCAGGATCGTTCCTCTAAACAGAAACACTAGACCTACAAAGACAAAAGCAATACCTCCGATATAGGCAAAAGCATGTTTAATCGTTGATTTAAGTCTCGCCATATTTTGACTAGCAAAGTTAAACGCAAATAGTGGAATTAAACCTAAGAATAGGCCCATTGATAAGAACTCCGGAACTTGCACAATTCTTAAGGCCACACCAAATCCGGCAACCACATTTTCTCCATATTGAATCGCGAAGTTATTTAACAAAAGCGTGCTCACAATCACAAAACTGAATTGTAATAACTCCGATACACCTATTTTGTATACTTCTAATTGATCTCGAACAGATATCTTGAAATGCTTCAAAAATCCCCTTAAATGCTCACTTTTCGTTTCTAAAAAATAGACATAATAAATCGCGGAACCCACATTCGCTAAAACCATCGCCAACGCAGCACCTGCCACATGCCATTTCAGCACAAGAATAAAGAGTGGATCAAAAATTAAACTTAAAGCCGTACTAATAAAGATACCGTACATCGATTCTTTGGAGGCACCTTCGGAACGGACTAGCTGTTCCAAGGCAAAATTAAGCACAATGGCAAATCCACCGGCAAAAAGAGTCAAAGCATAAGCCTTAGTAAAGTCTAGAGTAGCAGCATCTGCGCCTAGTAATCGCGTAATTGGATCAATCGCTAACATCGCTATTAGAGCAATAAGAATACCCACTATAATGCTTCCATAAAAAGTGTATCCGGCAACCTTCTTTCCCTTCTCCGTATCCTTTTGCCCCGCGAGCCTTGTAATAAATGTTCCGCCACCTACGCCAAGCATATTCCCAAAGGCCATTAAGACTGTGAAAATGGGTAGACCCAGCGTAATGGCAGTCAGCATACTAGTATTGTGAAGTAAGCCAATGAAATAAGCATTGATTACATTATAGATGGTACCAACAGACATCCCGATCATCATAGGAATGGATAAATGAGCAATTGCCTTCTTGATCGGCGCCGATTCTAAATAATATTGATTGGAGACTTCTGTTTCCATGATTAACCCTCCGAACGTTTATAGACTTGAATTAACTTTTTGCAGTAAAGACTTTAAGTTTGCTGTTTCTTCCGGACTGAGTGCTTTTGTAATGCTTGCTTCTACCCCTGAGAAAATCTCATTGAACTCTTCGACCAAAAGAGCGCCCTTTTCCAAAACAAAAATGCTCTTCTGCCGTTCATCATTTTCAGGTGTGACACGCTTGATATAGCCTTTCTTTTCTAACCCTTGAAGCATGCTGGTGATACTCGCCCCTTTTCTATTAAAGACTTCCGCCAAATCCTTTTGAATTACACCTTTTTCTTGATGCTCAAAAATATAACCGATCATGCGTCCTTGCTGTGAATTCAGCCCTAGCTCATTCAGCCTGGCGTCAGCTGTACTTTTTAGTTTCATCCCGATCTCTCGAATCAAATTAGAAAATGGTGTATTTTCAACGGGTTTGCTCATTATTATTTCCTCCGCATTCGTATTAGTTAGAACTCTAAGTAACATCATTATCATAATAGTTAGAACTCTAACTGTCAATGTTCTAACTAAATAAACTGATTTTATTCTTCCTTTAAGGTAAGTACATGACTGCGGTGAATGTTTGGACTTCCGGCCGCTGTTCCTTTGTAGAATATTTTTTTAGTTCACCTTATTAAAAAACGCCCCTCTCCAGCACATGCCCGTAGACATATACTGAAAAGGAGCGATTAGAGAAACTTACTTCACAAGTTCTTCCAGCTTTCCGAATAAAGCGGTTTTCGATTTCAGCTTTGAAGCATTGCCGACTACAGTGAAATAGTTCTGTTCCGTCACAGCCTTAAGTAAATCGGTGTACTGTCTGATATCTTCTGGTGTTGTCGACAAGATTTCATCCCGCTCTCGCTGCAGTTCGGCCTCTGTCACCTGTTCAAAATAATGTCGGTCCGCCCGCCGTCCCTGTGCGCTGGGACTAAGAGGCTGATCCAGCATAGATAAGGTGCCAATGATCGCTTTGGTCATCTCATCGGGATCTGCTTCATACCCCTCAACAAATCGATAAGCCTGATCATAAACCTCCAGCGTCTCCTGCAAATTCGGATCACGGTAGGAGGTGAACATCATTATCCCATCTCTGCGCAGAACCAGGTTTCCGCCATACGCACCGCCCTTCACACGTACGGCATTCCACAGATAGGTAAGGCTCATGATTTTCTTGAGCACCTGCATTTTGCCTGAATATGTGAATCCTAGCTTAGTGAAGTCGTATCCCTTAACCACATATTGCACCTGGCTGGAAGACATGAATCCTTCATTGTCCGCATGTCCCTGTGCCGTAATCTTAGGCCTATTTACTACTGGCCGATCCTGGATACCCAGCTTCGCTGCATTAGCTATGAATTCTTCATACAAATCAGGCGTACCAGTCACGCTGATGATCAAATTGTTTTTATTGAACAAATCCCCACAGATGCCCTTCAGTGTGTCTGCCACCTGAGCTCCCTGCTGATCGAACGTCTCCGCAAGCTCGCGGATAAAGCGGTAATAAGTAACACCGCCCTGTTGTTCCTGATAAGCTCCCATATCCGAGAAATAGGACATCAGGCGGCTGGCCGCAATCTCATTCCCTCTTTGATTCAGAATCGATTCCATCTGCGAGGCTTCCCGGCGGACGATTTCCTGCAGCTTGGTCAGATTGTCGAGCGCACTTGTGTAGAGTATCTCTCGCAGTAGGTCCAGTGATTCACCAATATGCCCCGCCATCACCTTCACCAGCGCAGAGAATTTAGGCTGATAACTCGCCCCCGTAACTTTTGCAGCGCCATAGAGCTCATTCCTGAAATATATGCCCCCGGTTTTGATCCCGATTTCACTGGTGAGCTCTTCAATGCTGTAAGAGGCAGTCTCCATTTGGCCCAATACCTCTGCCAATAGCACCAAATAAGGAATTCGTTCAGGAGCTATAACACCCGTATCCCAATAAAGCTTGCAGTAGGCAATCTTATGGGTAGCTACCTCATGGTGGATCACCTTTATGCCCTCATGGATTTGTTCATGGGTCGGCACCTGAGGTTCTACGCTGCGGTTAATATCCTGTAAAGACAAGCTCGGTAGCTTCTGTAAATCTTCGGCTGCATCCGCACGACTCTGCCGCGCCAGAAGATGCTGTGTACTCTGAACAAGCTGCTCCAACTGATCTGGTTGCAGTGACGCTTTGTATTCACTCAATTGATGCTGAGTAGATGCTTCCTTTTCCGCTGCGATCGTCTTGGACGGGTTCAGTACCACTACACTGCAATGATCACTGTTCAGCAAATAGTCCTCAATCAGCTTCTCAAAATAACGGTCCGCAAGCTTTTCCCGAATGGCCGTGAGCACCTCTTCATAGCGCATGTGAGTAGTCGGCTGACCGTCATAGAGCCAGGATTTCATCACTTCGATATTGTAAGTAAGACCCTTCGGATACTGGTTAAAGTCCGCTTCCCGCAGTTCAAATTCCTTACTGTTGACCGCTGCCAGCACCAGCTTCTCATCTAGTCCGTCCTGGACCAAACGCTTTAATGTAGTCTTCACCAGCTCCACAAAGGCATCTTTGGAGGAGGCATTGGAATGCGTCAGCGTAATACCTAGCAGCGGTTGAACCATACTGTCGGAATAAAAAGCAAACGCGTCTTTGCCAAGTCCACTTTCAAGCAAGGCTTGCTTGAGCGGAGCTGCGTTGCTCTCCATCAGCATGCTTTTTAAAATATCAAAAGCGAGGTTCAGTTCCCGATCAGTAGAAGTTCCAATCACATAATTCAGACTCAAATAAGTCTTATCAGTGGCTGCTTCTGCTTCCAGAATCGGATAATCCGCTACCAGCTCCGTCATTCCAATGGGCTGTTGTAGGGCAATGGAAGTATCGAAGCTATTTCGTTCATAAGAACCAAGATATTCCTGGTCTATAAATTGCAGCTTCTCTTCAATATTAACGTCTCCGTAGAGATAAAAATAACTATTGGACGGATGATAATAGTTGCTGTGCGCCTTGAGAAACTGCTCATAGGTTAGCGCAGGAATTTCCTGTGGATCTCCACCTGAAGAATGACGGTAAATCGTGTCCGGATACAATGACTTTTTGATTCTATCCATCAATACCGTAGTCGGCGAGGAATATGAACCCTTCATCTCGTTGTAAACCACGCCTTTATAGATTAACTCATCTTCGGGATGCTGAAGCTCGTAGTGCCAGCCCTCTTGCTCAAAAATTTCTTGTTGCTTATAAATATTCGGTTGAAAAACACTATCCAGATAAACCTCCACCAAATTAGAGAAGTCCTGATCGTTCCGGCTCGCTACCGGATACATCGTCTTATCCCCAAACGTAAATGCGTTCAGGAACGTCTGCATCGAGCCTTTCAGTAATTCTACAAAAGGTTCCTTGACCGGATATTTCTCTGAACCACATAATACGGAATGCTCCAAAATATGAAAGACCCCCGTACTATCTTCAGGCGGGGTCCTGAAGCTTACACTAAATACCTTGTTGTCATCCTGATTCTGCACGAACAGCAGCCTGGCGCCGCTCTTCAGATGTTCCAGCGTGAATACGTTGGATTCGTTCTCCGGGATAAATTCCTCATTAACAACCTGAAATCCATAATAAGTGTTCCCTGTGATCAAACGGCTCATAGATTTCCCTCCTCTGTTTAGGGATATGATAACTCTACATGAGCTTATCATATCCCTGGGCGATTATTCCATCAGTAGAAGGTCTCCGGGATTAATTTCTGGTTCACACAAAACAAGACCACACCAGTATAATTACTGACAAAGCCTTGTTTTATTTCAAATGATCTTTTAATATTGCTCCGAGTTCAGCTGTGTATTTAGTCAACCTTAAGCTTATCTCTGTACGCATAACATCTCGAGTTAAACCAAAGCGTTCCTGATATCCACGGCAAAAGATTTTGTAATACACCAAGAATTCCTCCTGTTCATCTGCCAGCACCCTGATATTCCGCTGTTTCAGCTCTTTTTGCAGCCGATAAGTATCCTGCATGATCCGGCGTTGAATGGCTTGACCAGCCATCAGATAGGCACGTTTAAGAATGTTGCTGGAGGGCTCGATCTCTTTCAGGCTCTTGCTAACCATAGTATCTATATAAGGAAGCAAAATGAGGTC
This sequence comes from Paenibacillus sp. FSL R5-0914, assembly GCF_038004525.1. NCBI lineage: Bacteria > Bacillati > Bacillota > Bacilli > Caryophanales > Paenibacillaceae > Paenibacillus > Paenibacillus sp. FSL R5-0914. The sequence goes on along the minus strand of NZ_JBBORH010000001.1, from coordinate 2,678,605 downwards.
TCGAACCATCGTACGTTCCTCCATAGTTATCATTTTATCTGGGTTCTCACGCTGCTGTTCCTCATACTGCTCAACATGCTCGGTCATGATCATTTTCGTTTTCCAGCGTTCATTACCCTCAAGTTTACTCATTTATAGTGACCTCCAATCTGTTCAGCTCTTTCTAGGGCAACACCGGATTCAAGCATAGATGAAGCTCTGATTAGAGCTTTACTGCCATAACGAGCTTTTATTTGATCGATTGCACGTTCTTTGTTGTAAGCCCGAACCCTGTCATCAAAGAGTGTAAGTTGGATGACGCTATCATCTGATAGGTTAGTCAAGGAAATCGCTAATCGACCTATGGGAAGGCCCGACCAGTTGTCTGCAAATAATTTTTGCGCAGCAGCAGCTACTTCGTGGGTTAGTGATGTTGGTTCGGGCAATGTCATCTGACGCTCGTAAGCATTTGAACGCTCTCCGTCCGTCTCTAAAACTGAAATAGATACTACCGATCCCATATAACCATACCGCCGGGCTCGCTGGCATACTTCAATGACGAGCTCAAGCAGCACAACCTCAATATCCGTATGCCTGGTGTATAAATTCCAGCGCAGAGCCTTACCATGTCCCACTGATTTGATTTGATGACGCATTCCTGTGACCACTGGACTAGGATCTAGCCCGCGCGCAGTTTGCCAATAATATTCCGCTTGAATATCACTTTGCTTACCCATGGTAGTTCGCATTCGTCGCTTAAATTCTGACAGTTCCATTCGCGCAATATCTCCAATTGTGGATATACCCATACGCCAAAAATTCTTGGTCATTCTAGCCGCTACCATAAACATATCCTGTACGGGAAGTTTCCAAAGGGTCGTCTCTAATTGGTCAAAAGAAAGTTCATATATCCCATCCTTCATCTTTTTGGCGTAGTTATCTGTCGCCATCTTTGCCATAACCTTTGTAGATCCAATACCTACCCGTGTCCAGACTCCCGTCGAAAGTAAAACATGGTGCTGAATTTTATGAATCATATCCTGCAGCGTTCCTCCGAAATACGCAAGAGATCCTGTGACATCCAGAAACTGCTCATCGATACTGTAGGGTTCTACCAGATCGGTATATGTTCGGTAAATCTCTGATATCAAGAGTGATACTTTAATGTAAGTCCCCATGCGTGGCCTTATTACGATTAGCTCTGGGCATTTTGCTAAAGCTTCACCTACACGCGAAGCCGTTGTTACCCCCTTCGCTTTAGCAAGCGGGCAGGCCGCCAACACAATACCGTTCATTCTTGCTGGATCCCCCACTGCAACAGGTTTATCTCGATATTCAGGGTGGGCAGCTTTCTCCACAGAGGCGTAAAATGCCTGGCAATCAGACAGTAGAATGACGCGATTCTTAGGCATGGCGTTGTTCCTGCACGGGTTGCCATGAAAGAATATTTGCTGCCAAGAACATGCGAGGCGTTCCTGTAGTCAGACAGCTTGCTCGTATGCGTCCGTCACGGATACTGTGTATTTCAATTTTCCGCTGGCTGATATTTCTCGCCTTATCCTGATATATAATTTCAATTATTTGGCCGATGCTGATTTGCATGCGATCGCCTCCATAAAAATAAGAACACTTGTTTGTATTATATGCGTAATCGGGAATTTTAAGCAACAAAAAAGGTGAGGTAATTTCCCCCACCATACCGGATCTGATTTTTTAAAGCTGAGAATAATCTAATCCAGACCGAACGAGATCACAGTTCATTAGATTGCATCCATGTGCTATAAAAAATGAGTATCCAGACTTGCGTATTCAACAGAGATTGAACAGACAACGAAAAAAGTTTACACTTTGATAGAGTAAACAACAGTAGTAAATTATTGATCTGTACTCAAAAGCTTTTTCTAGAAAGGAATTTTGCTAATGTTCCGTTCCTCCTACACCTTTCGCTCGGAAGAAGAAGCTTCCATGCTTCTGTTTGATTCTATCGGTTGGGAACAACTCGATTCACCTGCCTACTCCTTCAACGGCCAGAACCGGACGGAGAGAAGTTGTGTTATTTTTCAGTACACATTATCGGGAGAGGGTAGAATTGAAATAGATGGGGTTGTTCATCGGTTAACGAAGGGCAAAGCTTTTCTAGTGACTGTCCCCAGCATACACAGGTACTATTATCCGGAAGAAGGCACCGAGCCTTGGGAAGTTTTATGGCTCAATCTACGGGGGCCTTTAGCGATTTCACTTTGGAACCAACTCGCTGCTCATTGTGGTCCAATTGTAGAACTCCCCCAAGAATCGGTTTCGATAGATTTATTGTGGAGTACATTCAAGGACATTCAGGTTCATGAAGAAAGGGATTTGCATCTTTTAACGGGAAAAGTCTTTCAGTGGATCTTGTCCATGGAGAAATACCTCAAGAAACCAAATTTGTTAACCACCTATATAAAAAATGACAAGCTTCACGCCGCTATTCAATTCATGAAAGATGATTTGCATAATAATAATCTAAGCTTAGACGATGTTGCCGCTCATGTTGGTGTTTCCAAACATCATCTTTGCAGACTGTTTCAAAAAAACATCAATCTTTCACCCTTTGAATATTTAAAAAGACGGCGGATCGAGTTGGCAGCTTCCAAGCTTAAAACAACAGATTTGAGTATCAACCAGATTGCGACGGAGAGCGGATTTGATAATGCCAGCTACTTCGGAAAGGTTTTTCGGTCCTATTTTGGGGTCAATCCTTCGACTTACCGCGAACAGGATCTGGCGTTCCAAACCAAACATGTATTTTTCGAAAATTGATCCATATAACAAAGGAGCAAGCCAGTGGCTTACTCCTTTTCTTATTAAACCTCTTTGAGTACAAATAATAAGCTTTTGAAATCGCCCTCAAGCTGTGGAAGTGAGAGTCCGAAGTGCATCAGCTCATCCCCTCTGTACACTTCACCGTTAAGCTCAAGTTTGTAGTTCTTAGCTGGGTCGAGTCCTTTCAACCGCAATCTACAGAGAGGTGCATTAGGCTCGGCCAGAACTCTGAAGTACGTGGCAAAAGCTTCCTTTTTATCATCCGAAACAAACATCCACGCCGTCTGATTCCCCTCAAATGGACTAAGCAGTCGATAGAAATCACCGAACTGAATCAGCATTCTCAGTTCCTTGTACTCAGAAACCTGTTTCTGGATATCCTCCCGCTCATCATCAGTTAGCTTGGTCATATCTAGTTCGTAGCCAAAGTTACCAGACATCGCAACATGACCGCGTGTTTCGAGTGGTGTGATACGGTGCACCTGATGGTTAGGAACAGCCGATACGTGAGCACACATAGAGCTTGCAGGATACACCATGCTTGTTCCATATTGGATCTTCAATCTTTCAATCGCGTCCGAATCATCACTGGTCCAGGTCTGTGGCATATAGTACAGCATTCCCGGATCATATCGTCCGCCGCCGCCGGAGCAGCTTTCGAACAAAATATGAGGGAAACGGGTGACGATACGCTCCAGCACATCATAAAGTCCAAGAATATAGCGGTGAGCCGTTTCGCGTTGACGTTCCGCTGGCAGAAGAGCAGATCCAATCTCCGTCATATTCCGGTTCATATCCCATTTCACATAAGTAATCGGAGCCGATGACAGCACGGAGCTAACCGAATCTACGATATAATCACATACATCCTTACGGGATAAATCCAGAACAAGCTGCTGGCGAGCTAACGTTCTTTTGTGACCTGGTACATGAAGACACCAATCCGGATGCTCGCGATAAAGATCGCTTTCTGGCGACACCATTTCCGGTTCGAACCATAATCCGAACTCCATGCCCATTGCCGTAATGTCTTCCCCGAGTTTTCCGAGACCCTCTGGAAGCTTGCGGCGATCCTCTACCCAATCTCCGAGGGAGCTATCATCATTGTCTCGTTTCCCAAACCAGCCGTCATCTAAGACAAACAGTTCAAGGCCAAGATCTTTACCTGCTTGAGCAATTTCTTTGATTTTATCTGCGTTGAAATTAAAATAGGTCGCTTCCCAGTTGTTGATGAGAATAGGGCGCTTCCGATCACGGAATTCACCTCTGCATAACCGGGTCCGGTACAGACGGTGATATGTTCTTGATAATCCGCCAAGGCCTTGGCTGGATCTTACCAGCACTGCTTCAGGAGCCTGGAAGGATTCTCCCGGTTCAAGCAACCATTGAAAATTAAACGGTTGAATGCCGATGCCCACTCTGGAAATACCGTATGGATCCACTTCTGCTTGCGCAAGAAAGCTTCCGCTGTACACAAGGCTGAACCCGTATACTTCACCGTGGTCCTCTGTTGCATCTTTTGCAAGCAAAGCCATAAAAGGATTCTGCGTGGAGCTACTAGCGCCGCGCTTACTGTCAATTCGTTGGATACCAGGCACGAGTGGTCTTTTGTGGATATGACGTTCTCTTGTCCAAGTACCAGATAATTGCAGCATGTCATAATCAGAATCATGGAAGTCAACATTTGCGCTTAACACACGCTTCAGCACCACATTGTCCTTACCTTGATTCTCAATCCGTACAGAACGTGTGATCACATCCTCATTATTAAACACGGTGTAGCTCAATACAGCAATCAGCCCGCTTTTGTCATCTTGAAGAAAAAGCTCCAGTGTCTCTGCTTCTTCTTCACTTTCAACATAAGTGGAAGGCAATCCCTTTAACTCAGGCTTCCCTTTATTGATCTTATAGCTCTTATAAAGGAAATCCGTAACGGTCGTACCATCTACCAAATGAACCTCAAGCGCTGGTTCCCGAAAATCACCATTCCCATAAGACGGAAATTCACTCGGAATAGTGTCGAGGGAGATTCTCTTGTCCTCCATTGTGTAGGTCGGGCTAAAAGAGCAACGTTCCACCAAATTCAGCGGTTGCACTATTCCTTCTAATTTAGGACCCCAATAGACATGCGCTGGAAGCTCACCTCTAACGACTTCAATAACGTAGCTGGACTGCTCAGACTGTAAATGAAACACCTTGCGGCTGTCATCATAATAAATGCTCATAATATCCTCCTACTCTTCTTATCAGATCTTGTTGTAATATAACTGACTTAATTTATCTTGTTGTTTGAAGTCTATTTTAAAGATAATTGGAAGGGGATACAATCTTAATATCTATACCTTAAGTAGTAAAATATTGATCTATAAAAAATTCAATTTCATGTTATTAAGCTTTGCAGACCAATAAATGATTATTAGCGGCTATAGTAAAAAAAATACATAAAAAAAGAGGCCCCAAGATAAGGGCCTACTTCCTGTGAATCTTCCTAATTAAATATCAAATACGGAACGTACAGTAAGCTGTGCACGAAGTTCTTCCACCGTAGCTGGCTTGTCGAGATCTTTTTTAGCGATGGTAATGGTCCTAGTTGTACCACCCGACATATCAAAATAGTTGTCGCTGAAGATGGCATCTCTCTCCTTGAAGTCTAGGCCGACAAAACGAGCATACGTCTTAGCCTTCACGGTAATGACAAATTTTTCTTCTTCCTCGGTAAGCATAGCTTCAAGCTCAGGGTCAACGAAGCTAAAATGCTTCGGCTTAACAAACAGGACCGTGCCGCCACTCTTTGTCTCGCTCTCTACCTCAAAAGAATATTCCAGATAAGTCTCACGTTTCTTCCCTTTCGTATCCAGTATGTGGCCGAAATCAAGCTGTTCGAACTCAGCAGTACTTAACGCGGCAATCTCCACTGGCTTTGTGCCTTCCAGCAAGACCTCCGATGTCGTAGTAAGCAGTCTCCAACTCAGTTCACCAATAACTTGTTCTCTGCTTTCGTTAGAGACATGAAGGGAGACCTTCGTTCCTTCGTCATGGGCAGAAACAAGAATCGGCGCGAAGAAACGTTTAGCCGCATAATGCATAGCCTTCCACCGGCCATAATAGTCGATACTGGACCAAGAAGCTACCGGCCAGCAGTCATTCAACTGCCAGTACAATGCACCCATGCAGCGACCTCTATGTCTACGCCAGTGCTCAACGCCGCAACGCATCCCTTCTGCTTGGATCAGCTGTGAGGCATACAATACAGAATCAAAATCTTTCGGATATTTGTAGGTCTCCCCAATATAATAGAGAATTTTCTCATTCCCGGTATTGTTCTTCTGATGGGACTCCATGACATAAGAGAAGATATTGCGATCCTCCGGCAGCGTGAACGACTCGATGGTCTTCAGGCCCGAAAACGACTGTAACCCGAATTCAGACATATAGCGCGGATATAGCTTCCGGTAATCGGTAAACGGTTCCTTCCCATGCCAGACTCCCCAATAATGCATATCTCCGTAATTCTCGTCATTTGGCTTGTCAAAGCTACCTTTGGAGGATGGTGAAGCACGCCAGTAGAAGGTATTCGGATCAATTTCTTTAGCGATTGCCGGTAGAAGCACCTCATATTGCTTAATATAATCTGCCTTAAGCTGCAGTGAGTAATGCTTCTCCCAGTCCCATTCGTCCCAAGCCAGCTCCTGCTCGTTGTTGCCGCACCACAAGCCTAGCGAAGCATGATGGCGAAGACGTTTCATGTTATCGATGGTCTCGTGAGTGATATTCTCCTCGAAGGCTTCCGTCAGAGCATAAATGCCGCAGGCATACAGATGATCCTGCCAGACAATGAGGCCATATTCATCGCAGAGATCATAGAAATAATCATCCGGGTAATACCCGCCACCCCATACGCGAATCGTATTGAAATTGGCAGCGACACAGCTTTGGAGCAAGCGATCCGTGCGATCCCTAGACACGCGAGGTAGAAGATTGTCTTCCAGAATATAGTCGGCACCTGTAGAGAAAATAAGCACACCGTTGACTTCAAAAGCAAACGATTCTCCCCACTGATCTTCTTCCTGCTTCACAGTAATGGTTCTAAGTCCAATCCGAAATTCTCTACGATCTAACTCCTGTGACTTTTCCTCAATTACAACCTCTACGATATACAGTGGCTGAGCACCGAGATTATTCGGCCACCACAGCTCTGGCTCCATAATTTCCAGTGCAATATGTTGATCCGTCCCAATCATTTCAGACACACGATGCTCAATGCACAGACCCGCTGGTGTGTGAACTTTAACCACAATTTCTCGATCAGCCGCTTGCCAGCTCTCTGTTCTAACTCGAACATCCAGCATGACCTTATCCTTCTCATGGAATTGCGTAATATAAACATCATCAAGGCGAGCACTGTTGTAACCCTGAATAGAGAGACTACGCCAGATTCCTAGATCGGGTAACTTTGGACCCCAGTCCCAGCCGAACATGGAGTGCGCTTTGCGCAGATGCGATATCCCCTCTACCGCATCAGCACATCCACTGAGCGGCAATTCTGCTTGCTTCCGTAGAGTGAATTCTACTGGGGAGCGAAAAATGGCGTGGATAGTATTATCACCAGGCGTCAATACAGCCTTGATATCCACTTCATACGTCCGGTGCATATTGTCACTGTTCAGAATATTAGTTCCATTCAGGGAAAGCTCACAAAGCGTATCCAACCCTTCACACAGCAGAAATACTCGGTCATGCTCTAGTACGCCTGCTTCCAGCTGAAAACTACGCTTATATTCGTAATCGTAATTGGACAGTTCCAGAACCTCATACTCCTGCTCGCGGTAGAACGGATCTGGCATTTCACCGGCATTCAACAAATCATGGTAGACAGAGCCTGGCACGCTGGCTTCCAGCCATTTCGGTTCATGAAGCCGTTTCATTTCCCATTTTCCGTTTAGATTGACAAGTTGCATATTTCCGCCTCCACAAATGTGCTATTTTGACTTCTTGTATTAAAATTTTAACAATAATATGTATACATTTCTTCTATTGTGTTCGCAAAAATAGTGTGCTATTTTGACATCACTAACACTGGAGGAAAAACATGATCAAATACACTGAGGCAAGCCATATAAACCCCGAATTGCTAGCTGATCCCTTCTGGGTAGAATCTCTGAGTCAGGTATCCCCAGAACATACGCATGATTTTTATGAATTTTTCATACTCACTGAAGGCCGATGCCGGCATATCGTCAACGGGGCTGCCCAGCTTCTTCAATCTGGCTGCCTTGTCTTCATCCGGCCCGATGATACCCATCGCTATGAAGCTGACGGGGATAGCGATTGCCGCTTTCTGAACATTCCCTGCCGAAAAAGCCTCATTAATGATGCCTTTAGTTACCTGAATGAAGAAGAATTCCTGCACGGGCTATTACATACTCCGCTCCCTAGAATCGCCATGTTATCTCAAATGGAGATGGATGATTTCATTCGTTCTTTCGAACGCATCCGAATGCTTTCTACCTTAGACAAAGTAAAGTCCAGGATTTATCTGAAAGGAATACTCGTAGATACACTTACCCAGCATTTTTTCTCTCCAGAAACCATCGAGCAGCCAGAATTCCCACTGTGGCTCGAACATGCCGTTTCCAAGATGCATCTAAAAGAAAACTTAAACAAAGGCCTTCATGCCCTGTACGAGTTATCGGGCAGAAGCGCCGGTCATGTCAACCGGGCCTTTCGCCAGTACTTGAACCAGACACCAACAGAATATATCAACCAACTTAGGCTCAACGTGGCACGTAATCTGCTACTTACTACAGAACTACGTGTGGTCGAAATTGCTCTGGAGTCCGGCTTTGACAATGTCAGCCATTTCTATCATCAATTCAAAAAGTACTATCACCAGGCCCCGCTGGATTTCCGCAAAAATGCGCATGCTAATAGACTAGTTTAATTAACATTTGAAAACATAGAAAAAGGCTCCCCCTCTGCCTGAATGCAGAGAGGAAGCCCTTACAATAATTATTTTGAATTCCACAGCTCCATACGCTCTGCGTACTTTTGGTTAATGATTTCTTCTACTTTCTCATCCCCAGCCTTTTTCATTTCCGCAAGCATCTTATCGAATGTCGCGTTGGCTTCGGCTTCAGTAGGAGCAATGATTACTCTCGTAATGCTTTGATCCATAATATCTTTTACCTTCTGTGCAGTCAGTGCTTCAGGTGTTCCGCCATCAGGGCTCAAGTTGTCATATGCCGCTGTATCCCATACGGAATCCCCAAGACTCTTGATTGCCATCTGATCTACTTCACTGCGTTGATATTTAACGGCCATATCGTAAGGCTGTTCATTTGCATCCAGACCATTCTTGATAAACCACAACCATTTGCGGACACCGCTCTTCTTGACTGTGTCGTCCCAGTTTTCCTTGAAGCTATCCAAGAATGCAGGGTCCGGTTGTCTCTTGCCATCCACCATGGTGTATTGAACGCCTTCTTGGCCCCACAGCAGCAAATGCTGTCCTTCATCACTTGCCAAGAAATTGAACAGCTTCATTGTTTCTTCAGGGTGCTTGTTGTTCTTCGTAATAGCGATAGCATCCCATCCAAGTGAGCTTCTTGGTCCAAATGTCGTTTGGGCAGGGTCTACTCCAGGGGCAACAACCTTGTATGGGAAGAGCTGATTATCTTCTCCGCCATCCTTCTTCAAAGTTCCGTTCCCGTTACCTGGATCCCAGTAAGCGCCTGGTGTGGAGAATACTGCGCCAGTAGCCAGCTTTTGAACCCAAGTTTGCGTTTTGCTAATCGCAAATTCCTTCTCAATCAGACCTTCTCTGTATAATTTATTTACGTAGAGCAACATTTCACGATACTTTGGATCCTTAACATCATATTGCAATGTTCCATTGTTATCATAGTAAGTTTTCAGACCCCACATGCCTTTGAATGTTCCAAGGTTGGCGCCCATATTCTCGCCGTTCATGGTCATTGGAATGGATTCTTTTCCATCAATCGTCTTGTTTTTTGCTTTAAAATCCTTCAAAATCGCTTCTAATTCATCTGTTGTAAGCGGTGCTCTGCCATCTGCTTTGTCCGGAGCCAGATCTGCAAGCAGATTTTTTCTCATCAGCATCCCGAAGACTGGATCACTATCTAGTCCATACCAGTTAGCCAAGTAATAGTTCTTTCCGTCTTTATAACGAGTCTTGGTCAGTGTGTCGCCATACATTTCCTTGATATCAGGGCCATTCTTCTCAATCAATTCATCGAGTGGAATGAAGGCACCGCTTGTGATGTATTTATCAAGTGAAGCATCCCCACGGCTCATCACGACCACATCTGGATAGTCACCGCTGGCAAGCATCAAGCTTAGCTTCTCTGTCGGATTTCCTGTTGGCTGCTGAATGGAGATCTCAATGCCAGTCTTTTTAGTGATTTCTTGGGCGACAGCATCAGTAAAAGGCTCTCCCTTAGTATTCGAATCAAACCATGTAAGTGTAATCGGCTCTTGTTTTGTATTGTCTCCAGCCGCTTTGTTTGTATTGTCTGTTCCACCATTAGAGCCACAGCCCGCTAATAGTGAAGCAGATAATGCAGCAGTTATACTTACGCTCAACAATTTGTTTTTCTTTATCATAGACACCCTAATTCCTCCCATTAATTAAGTTACGTCACAAGTCTATCAAGCAACCAAGCAAGTCTATCCGCTCACCCCCCTTCAGGGCCGCCAGCTGGACAACTCCTCACCTGCTGGCGTTCGGTTATTTAATCATATTAACTCTTAACAGCTCCTAAAGTCATACCCTTAACAAAATACTTTTGCAGGAACGGATATACTAGAACGATAGGCAATGTTGCAACCATCGTCGCTGCCATCCGGATCGTATCGCTTGAAACAGCATTTCGCTTAGCGGAGTTAGCCAGCATTTGCGATTGCGATACCATACCTCCGGTCTGGAATTGACTCAGTATTTTGACGAGGACCGCTTGCAAGGTCTTCAGGTCTGAGCTGTAAGTAAATGCATAGGAGTCAAACCACGAGTTCCAATGCGATATTGCCTGAAAGAGGCCCACCGTAGCGAGTACTGGTGTTGTTAACGGCAGTACAATCCGGAAGAAAATCATTAAATCATTCGCTCCATCTACCTTCGCTGATTCCTCAATCTCACCAGGCAATCCTTCCATAAACGTACGGACAATAATCATATAGAAGACATTCATCAAGCCTGGCAGAATAAAAACGGAGAAAGTGTCGATCATATTCAGGGCTTTAAGCACCATGTAATAAGGAATCAGCCCGCCTCCGAAATACATCGTAAAGACGAAGTAAAGGTTCCAACCCTTGCGTCCCATCAAATTCCGCCGGCTTAGCGGATAAGCAAGCATCGTAATCACAAGAACTGATAGTGGTGCACCAATTACGGTCCGTTTAACCGTTACCCATATCCCGTTCATAATTTCGGTATCTTTCAAAATTTGTTTGTAGCTATCAAAGGTGATATCTCTTGGCCAAAAGTAGACGCCACCACGAACAGTATCCTCAGCAGCATTTAATGAAAGAACGAGAATATTCCAAAAAGGTAAGAAGGTAACTAGCAATACAAGGATAAGAATCAAATATACAAAACACTTAAAGATATGATCTCCGTATCTGTTCAAAAACATCTCAAGCGCTCCTCTCCATTTTGTTATTTAGAACAACGCTTGGTCGTTCACTTTTCTAGAAATTCGATTCACGATTACAACAAGAATGAAGGCAATAACGGATTTGAATACCCCCACGGCAGCCCCGTATGAGAACATGCTGTTTTGTAACCCGTATTTGTATGCATAAATATCGATAACTTCCGAGTACTCAAGTACAGTGTTATTTTGCAACAGATATTGTTGTTCAAAGCCGGCATTCAAAATACCTCCGACTGCAAGAATGGCCAATATCACGATAGTTGGACGTAAAGCAGGGAGCGTAATATTCCACATTTGCTTGAATCGGCTAGCTCCATCTACTCTTGCGGCTTCGTAAAGCTCCGGGTTAATAGCGGATATTGCAGCTAGGTACATAATGGCGCTAAAACCCATTTCTTTCCACATATTAGACAAGGCGATAATCCACCAGAATAAAGGTCCGTTTTGTAGAAAAGCTACTGGTTCATTAACAATGCCGAGCGTTACTAGAAGATTGTTGAACATCCCATCGGAAGCTAGCAGCGTAATTACAATGTTAGCGGCGATAACCCATGAGATAAAATGCGGTAGATAAGAAACCGTCTGCGTAAAGCGTTTGAAAAATCCCTGTTTGGCTTCATTCAGCACAAGCGCGAGTATGATCGGCGCAGGAAACCCGAATAACAAGGTCAAGAGGCTTGTCGCAAGCGTATTACGCATTACACGGTAGAAGTCTCCTGTGGTAAAGAAATATTCAAACCACTTAAAGCCAACAAAGTCAGCATGGAAAAATTGTTGAAAAAATGTTCCTCCACCCGGTTGATAGTTTGTAAATGCCATATACATACCAAACATAGGTCCATAGGAAAATAGCAATGTCGCAATTATGGCAGGGAGCATTAGCAAAAATAACCATTTCTGCTCTTTTAATCTGTACCAAAAATTATTGCCCCTGACTGTTTTGATAGCGCTTGCTTTATGCATCAAATACCCTCCCTTTTTATTTAGTGCAGCATGCCCTGCTACATCTCGATTCAGCTTCTCTCCTATTTATCTTAAGTCCGTATAGGGCTCCTTTCTATACTTCAATCCTCCGAATGATAGCGCTTTTTAAAGGAGTTTCTTAACATTCGAGCATTGGATTTCGATATTCAGTCTGATATGATAAACTTGGCTTTCCGTGAATTCACAGTAAAGAAGGGACTTCTACGATGCGTCATTTTTACAAAAAGTATATTTATATGCCTTTTATCGACCTTAGCTTTCGCTCCAAGCTATTCCTCGTGTTCGTTCTGGTCACCATTCTTCCAATGATGCTTTTTGTCTATTTTTCATTCGAACTTACAAAATCAAAGCTGACCGATCAAATCTACATCAATATGATGAATTCAACGGCCCAGATCAACAAGAACCTGGAGAACAAACTGGACAGCTATGAGCATATTTCCGCTTCTATTTACTTGGATAATAGGCTAGCCACTTACCTCACGAGCGAATATCAAGATGATCCATCTTATCTAGACGTCTATCAATATATTGGCAATCGTATAGACACGGTAATGGCTGCCTATCCCGATTTTGGTAGCGTTTTCATTTATTCCGACAATCCATCACTGCCCAAGGATAATTATTATATCAAGCCGGTTACACCCGAAGTGAAAGAGACAGAGCTGTACAAGCAGCTGATGCAGTCTCATGGGAATATTATTCATCTGTCCTCACCACAGTCACAAGATAATCCCGCAATGTTTACACTGGCTAGGTTACTGAACAATAATCGCAACCAATATCCCTACGGTATTCTGGTCTTCGAAATATCCGAATCGGTGATCTATTCTTTAATGGAGAAAGAAGCAGGCGGCAAAGATATTTTTATTGTTAATGACAAGGGCCTTATTTTATCAGCCGCCGACAAACAATTATTAAATACAAGTCTGCCGGAAATGCTTGATCAGAACTTTGATGAATTGCCTTCTGGCAGATTTGATACTACATATAAAGGGGAAAAGGCTTTCGCCGTCTATAACACGCTCACAAATGGATGGAAAACCGTCTCTATATTCCCTTATGACAGTATCATTCAGGATGCGAAATCACTGTCAGAGCTCATCATCAAAATTTCTTTAGGCTTTATAGTCGTCGCATTATTGCTGATTTATATTACTGCATCGATGTTTAGCAAGCGTATTCGAATGTTAATCCGAATGATCCGGCGGCTAGAACGTGGTGACTTCAACCCTACGAATGATGAATATTTAGGCAATGATGAGATTGGCCAGCTTCATTTTGCCTTCAAGCAAATGACTACACGCTTAAAGAGTCTAATCACCGAAGTGTATCAGAAGGAGCTACAGAATAAGGAGGCAGAGCTTGACCTGCTTCAGGCCCAGATCAACCCCCATTTTCTGTACAATACATTGGGCTCCATTTCGTCTCTTGCCCTAAAACATCAAGATACTCGCATTCAGGATTTGGTGCTTCATCTCGCCAAGTTTTATCGCATCTCCCTGAATAAAGGAAAGAGCATCTTAACTATTAATGAAGAATTGAAGCTGACGCAAAGTTACAATGCCATTCAACTGATCCGATTCAAAGGACAACTGAACATCACCTACAATATTGATGAAGCGATCTTACCTTACTCTACAGTCAAGCTAGCCTTGCAGCCTTTTGTAGAAAATGCGGTGCTTCATGCGGTGTGGAATCAGGAAAGCCCGCTAAATATTCATATCAAAGGCATAGTCGAAAATAGTGATATTATTCTATCTATAATTGATGATGGCATGGGGATGAGTCGTGAGACACTTCACACTTTACTTGACGATAAACCCGGGCGAGGGTATGGGATTTCAAACGTAGATCGACGGATAAAACTGAGGTTTGGTGAGCATTACGGCGTTACAGTGTTTAGTAGGCTCGGAATAGGAACCACTGTGCAAATTCGTTTGCCGCAAAAGGAAATGTAGGGAACGACGCATCTGAATAACCGCAAAGCTTATTGAGAAATCAGAAATATTGATTAACAATTAGGGAAATCCTCCCTGAAATTTGGCGATTTTTGCTCATTATACTGATAATCAGGGAAATCCTCCCTGATTATTTGCTGATTTGGAGGTAAATTCAGAATTCGCCCGATTATTAGGGAGGATTTCCCTAATTACATCGCATCCAAGAATTTTTTGGCTATTTTTAGGGAGATTTTCCCTAATCGCTCTCACCTAGCCTAGTTACCACGAGCTTGCCACGAGCCCCTCGATATAACCATTATCATTTTAATAAAGCTTCAGTGAACACCAAAAACGAAGGAGCTAAGCATCTAGAGATTGCTTAACTCCTTCGTTCATTTGTATATTTGCAATGTTTTACTTCATAATCAAGTTATAAATCACTTGGGTCGCTTCTGCTCGGGAAGCGATCCCTTTTGGTGCAAATAGACCTTCATTTTGACCTTGAACCAGTCCTAGGCTGGCTGCTCCCTTTACAGAAGCGGCTGCCCAAGAGGAGACCTGCTTCATATCTTTGAATGCCACGTCAGTTGAAGCAACAGTTACTTTGCCATTCTTCAGCTCATAGGCTTTCATTAACATGACCGTGATTTCTTCACGGGTAATCTGTGCAGCCGGCTCGAACTTGGTCGCACTCCTGCCGCTCACGATGCCCGCCTTGTAAGCGATAGAAATGGACTCCGCGTACCAAGCAGACGGTGCAACATCAGCAAAGCTAACATCTCCCCTTGTGGTCAACCCTAGGGAATGAACGAGCATAGAGGTGAACTCGGCACGCGTAATCGCACGGTTTGGTTCAAACTTGTCTTTGCCAGTCCCTTGAACATACAGCTTCGCCGCCAGCTCTTGGATTGCAGGACTAGCCCAGTGATTGGCTGGCACATCGACAAAGGTCCGTTTGAGCTCCAGCACAGCATATTTACTGAAGTGGTTAACTTGTGCTGTCAATACACCATCAGCATAATTCGCAGAGATATATTCCAGCTTACCGTTATCCGCAATATAGTAAATGCCTCCACGCTTGGAATCAAAACCTTCTCCTACTGAGAGGCTTAGCGTAATGGGTTGATCGAACGCAGAAAGCGTTTCTGATGTGCCAGTTTTCGTGGTCACCGACAGACTGAACTCATAGATATCACCCATGAGTCTAACCTGTGCTTGAGTAGTTCCCTCCGCTGCAGCAATGATCTCATTAGCCTTGCTGCTGAGTGGTGCTAATTTCAGGGTTATCGTGCTATCATCCCGCTGACCTTCCGGTAGCTTGCTCTGCAACTGGCGGAGCAGATCCGCCGGCACCTTCATGGAGAACTTACCGGACTTCAGAACCAGCGTGTGATTCGCCAACTGGCGAACTACATCAGAGGATAATTGTATCTGCTGTGTATCTCCCTTAATCTCCACGATGACATTACCAGATGCACGATCCACTTTCAGCATCTCTGGTGTAAGGATTAGAGTGCCCGTGCCATTCTCTTGATCTACAATGCTACCAGGAGTACCGTTGTTATTACCCGGATTCGCAGGAACTTCAGGATTTTCCGGTTCTACAGTGGAGGCTGCTTTGACTGTAACTTCTGCCGTAGCTTTGAAGCCGCCGTCTACTGTTTCCACAGTAATTGTGGTTTTCCCAGCATTTACAGCCGTTACCGTTCCATACACTACGGTAGCTACAGATGTATCGCTCGAAGTCCAGTGTACTGCTTTATTCGCCGCCTCTTCCGGAGATAGCGTTGCCGTCAACTTTCCGGTTTCACCAGCGGTTAATGTTAGCTCTGTCTTATCTAGCGATACACCTGTTACTTTCTTAGGTGCAGCTGTCAATTTTACCAGTTTCGATTCAGTCGGCTGCAAAGACAACGCGAGTGTTCCTGAAATAGTCGAAACCTCTCCCGTCCATAGGTCTTGCATCGTGTACGAATCCGCTGCGTCCAGTCCGGCTCTACCAAGATTCACCGTTTTGTCTGCAGAAGCATTGGCGCTATAGTTGAATACAGCCAGATAATAATCGTTGCCGTCTTTCATCACAAAAGTATCCGCTGCATTTGCATTCGTATTTCCTTCCAGCGGCTTGAACACTTTTCCTTTTAATGCTAATTCGAGAACCTCCTTGTTGTTAAACAGGGCAGTCATGTACTCCTGTGCCTTTGGATCGTTAACATCATCAGAGCCGAGAAGTACGGTACCGGCGATGACGCCAGAGTTCATTCGACTTCGAGCTTCAGTTAAGCTGGAAGCGCGGGCCAACGCCAAATGATCGGGATCCGTATAGGTGTAGATCGTGCCATTTTGCCAGAAGCCATAAGTTAACGAGTTCAGCATGTACTCCGTTTCATTGATCTTGCCGTAGGTGTCGCAGGAAATACGTCTGCTGTGTGCATATTGGCTTGGAAAGATTGGCGCAATAGATGCGCTAATGAACATTTTTCCATCCAAACGATCCTTCACATAAAGCATTCCTTCATTGTAAGCTTGAATCCCTGTCGTTATGGTTGGATCGAAATGTTGTCCCTCAAGCGAACCGTGCGTCAAGAAATCCAATTTGATGAAGGTAAAGCCCAGATCCTTAAATTTGTCCAAAAAATAATTCATGCGCAATTTAGCACCTGGATGTGTCACATCCAGAGGAAAAGCCCCATCCAGCGTCGGCAGCGGTTTACCCTCGGCATCTTTGAGGACAATATCGCCATACGTATACTTATTGTCGGTACCCTCTACCGGCTGGCTCATATTGTTGCCCCAATATACAAATGGTGCCCAATAAATACCTGCATGCTGACCATTGCCCTTAATTACTGATACAGCGTCAGCAAGCTGCTTATCATTCAAATTGTCCCAATAGGAATCCATATTAATAAATACATTACCGTTATTATTGAAATCATTTAGGTGCTCCTTATAATAATTGGAGACATCCACAACGTCTTGGTATGAAAGTGTACCTTCGTAAGCTCCCCAGCTGTTAAAACCAACAGGTACGCCTTGCGGCAACTCAGGATTCAGCAACAGTGGAGGTGTGATGATCGCATTAGCTTTTCCGTATTCCTCGAGTCCTGTGCGGTAATCACTGAATGCCCCCACCATAATCATCGGCGAAGACAATTCTGCACCTGTAAGCATGCCATGAGGCTGGGTATCCCGTGTAACGTCGCTGGCTGCCCCGCCATAAACCGCTAGCTCATTCAGCCGATTAGAAGAACCTTTCCAATCGATCCCGGTCTTCCACGTATCATGAGTTACCGACCCGAGCACAAGGCCGCTGCGTGTCGAGTTATTAAAAATAGTCGTCATTTCATAGCTGGTATCCGCTCGGTTCATAGATTGAGATTTATAACGAATCCAAGCATCATTGTCAAAAGGAACGGTCAGTACCCGGTTATCTGCACTGGCACCGATATCTACTCCACCTGAACGTTTTACGGTAATAGGCGACATATAATTAGTCTGTAGCGCCGTATCGCTAATGGCATCCAGACGAGTTAAGAAATACTTCTGATCGTCATAAAACTTGTAAACCTGTTTGAGCGTTGGCTGTCCAGCTGAGGTATGAACAAAAGTAAGCTTCACTCCTTTGCCAAAGCCATCCTGAATTTCTACTGGAGCACCAGCACTTGCATGATTCTCATAGCTTGTAGTCTCAATGAGAGTATCACCGAGTTTGATGCTGCTATAGATTCCTTGCAGCTTCTGACCATCCGTCCACTTGTAGCTTGCGTATCCAGACTTAGTATTAAAAGAAACCTCATATTGTCCATTCGATACGAGCGTTCCATAAGTATATTCGGTAACGGTGATGGCCCCGTAGTTATTCGAAGTCCCTGGTGTCCCCAGATCACCATCCTCTTCAACTGGAGGATTAGGATCTGTACCCAATGCCGGTTCTACAATAATTCGATCCAGATCTGGCGCGTACCAGTTGCCGTCTGAGAATTTGATTGTATTCTCGCCTTCGTTCAGAGGCAGTGTAAGCTCATATGTGAGCGCCGTATCCCAGTCTGGTGTCTTTGGCAGTTCATAATACTGCTCTGCCCCACCATTAGCGCTGAGGTATAAGCTGCGCGGGTCACCTGAGAAATAAGCTACCGTGATCCGATAATCCCCTGTCATCGGAGCCGTAATCTTATTGAAAGTTAAGGAACTGCCGCCATTCAGATACCCTACCTTCTGTCCACCGGAAGCATTCGGGCTATCGCCAACTCGCGCTTCTCCAGTTAAATCATTGACCGGAGACTCCGCTTCATAACTGATCGTATACGGAATGACTTCAATCCGGTCGAAATCTGGAGAGTACCAGTCATGATCCGAGAAAGTGATCGTGTTCAGCCCTTCCTGCAAGGAGGCTTCTACATCATAAGTTCCTACCGTATCCCAACTTACTGTCTTTGGCAGATCAACCAATTCATCCAGTCCATCATTCACCTGCATATAGACAGGCCGCTGGTCACCGGAAATATAGGAAATACGGATCAAATACGTTCCCGCTGCCGGCACAGTGACATTTGTGAACTGTAAAGTACTGTTTTTATTCATATCCTTTACTATTTTTCCACCGGAACCCACGCTGCTGTCCGCTATTTTGGCGTTGCCTGTAATTATATTTTCAGGCGCCTCAGCTTCTATGATTGCACCATGCAGCTTCTCCTTCCAGTCGCCTCCAGATCCTTCACCTGGGTCGCTGTCGTCCAGTCCACGAATTACGATCTTGTCGATGTCTGGAGAATACCAGTTGTTGTCATCAATCAGGATGCTGTTCTCTCCAGCATTCAGCGGAAGTGTCACATCATAAGTTCCCACCGTATCCCAGTCCACTGTCTTGGGTGGTTCTTCAAACTGCTTATCGCCGCCATTGGCACTGATATTGAATGGCCGCGAATCGCCAGAGATATAGTACACTGTAATTTTATAATTCCCACTCTCACTTACAGTCACATGATTGAACTGCAAAGTGCTTCCTTGATACATGCCTCCGACTTTCTGCCCCCCGGAAGCCGCTGGGTGTTCAGAAATAGAAGCATTGCCAGTCATAGCATTTCCATCAGCTTCAGCTTCATAGGTAGTATTCTCCGTATCATCGGCAAAAACCGTACTGACAAACTGACCGCCACTGCCTATTACCAAGCAGATGATGACAAAGAACAAAAATCCTCTTTTCATTGCTTTCCCAAACATTTAATCCCTCCGTTTGTAGGTCTCCTTGCACTTTTGTGATATTCGGGCTATATCTGTCCATCAAGTCATTAAAGGAGTTGGTTAAGAAGCATCTTGAAAGCGCTACCGATTTTCGATGAACTAAAACTCCTTTGATTGCCTTGATGAATGAAGCCCCTCACATGTGCTAGTTATAATACATGCTTAATTGTAAAAAGCAGAGGGATTAATATCCATATCGCAAGTTTACTATTCGTAAGGGAAAGTAACTTTATTTCCTATTTGCCGAACTGAAGCGCTGGCACAATTATAGACTCTTCCTATACTCGTTAGGTGTAACCCCTTGGTTCTTCAGAAATAGGGAGATAAAATAAGATGTGCTTTCGTAACCGACTCTTTGGGCGATATCCTGAATTTTGAGCGAGCCGTCAGCCAGCAACTCTGTAGCCTTATCGAGCCGGATACGTGTTAAATAATCGTGAATCGTGATACCAGTCTTGTCTTTAAAGATGGAGCGTAAATAGTTGGGCGACAAATAAACCTGATCAGATAAGCTATTGATCGTAATCGGCTGATCAAAATTCTGGTCGATCATACTGCGAACCTTGTGAACTAGCTTCGTGTTTTTGTCCATAAGACGCTCACCCAGCAAGCTCATGGCATTGCCTGCAGTGCCCAGGATCAAATCCTCAATCTCATTTAAAGTCAGTGCATTATAGATGGAATGATATAACTCCGCCCGTTTAACCCCCTCAGGAACAGGTTGATGCAGTTGCTCCAGCAGTTCGTCGACAAGATCAATCGCCCAATCGCAGATATTTTTTTTCTTGATTCTTAGTAGGGCTAGCCCCTCGAAATACTGATGCAGCTGCTGTGCGGCTTGCTCGAAATCTAGCTGATTGATAGCTTCAAACCACTCTTTTCTATTAAAAGGTGGCACATACTCACTATCAAACTGGTTTGAAATCGCCAAGGCATGAATAATTGAACCCGTACCTTTATAGAAACGCTCGTTTAGGATTTCACGCGTCTGCTTGTACAGACAATGTACCTCCGTTAATTCGGTTTCCTGCGCACCGACTGCTGCCGTCACTGTGAAATCTAGTCCACTTCGGATAGCCGCGGCCAAATCCTCCCACGCATAATACCCAGGCTGTTGGAGTGCTTCCATAAACACACCTACCTCCCCATCTTTGTAGGGCACAAATACCGTCTCTATATTCTTCGACTTGAAGAAATGATCCAGAAAAGCTACCAACCGGTTCTTACAATCCTCCAGACTCTGCTGTTCCCCCTCTGCCTCAATCGGATCGATACTGAACAGCGCCATTGCGTAGCGATTCCTCTCAGACTCACGGGTAAGCTTGCAATAGCTGGTCGCCAGATCAGCGGCATGTTCCGCATTTTTTTCATAGGAAAGCTCCTTAAGAAGGTTCGTTTTAGCCGCCTCCATGGAACGTTTCTTCATTTGAACTTCCTCACAGCGCTGCTTCACCTTTGCGATAACGCTTCCAATTTCATTCAAGTCGAGGGGCTTCAGTAAATATCCAACAGCACCTACATTTAGAGCCGATTTTACATAGTTGAATTCGTCATGCCCAGTCAGGAACATTAACTGCATCCAGTCATAGCTTTCATGTATTTTTTTAGCCATTTCAATACCGTTCATAATCGGCATCTGGACATCTGTAAGAATAATATCAGGTCTAATGGCCTCTATCTTCTCTAGAGCCTCTCTACCATTACTCGCAGTTCCGACGACATAAATACCCATTTCTCCCCAGCGGATATAATCTCTCATCATCTCAAGGCCTATTTCTTCATCATCAACTAGAAAAATACTATACACTGATGTCCCCTCCTCTTTGTTGTCTGCATCTGTTTCTTCTATTATATTCTTTTCCCCTTAGGCTACTATGATCCAAATAAATGAAAGTTATTTTCAGGCATAAATCGTTAATTTGCAGACATCGGCAAAAGGGCTATCCGGTCCATAACAGACCGGATAGCCCTTTAATCATGCGCTAATAACCCAGCATAATTAAAGCGGGGGTTCATATCACCCCCGCTGAATCATTATACCAACTCTAACTGACTGTTAAAATAGTAGCTTCCTCCTATTTCTCCTTGAACAGTAGCTCTTCTATCTCCCAACCGAAGTGTCACGGTTCCTGGTGAGTAGGTACGGATCGTAGCTTCCACCAATTGACCATTGTCCCAAGCTACATCAACCTCAGCATTTCCTTTGGCCCGCAGTCCAGATACCGATCCTGTACCCCATGCTTTTGGAAGTGCAGGCAGCAGATGAATCTCACCCTCATGACTTTGCAGCAGCATCTCGGCAATAACAGCCGTACCCCCGAAATTCCCATCGATCACAAAAATATTGCACTCCGCTCCTCCAATGCCCGATTTGGAAAAGCTAAATAAATTATCGAAACTGAGTCCACCAATCAAATGAGAAATATGATTAAAGGCCTTTTCCCCGTCATACAATCTGGCAAAGCCGAGACCGAACAATGCAGCGGTAAATTCCACATCCTCCAGTTCTTCCTGAACCATCCGGTTCTCAAGTGTTACTCTCACCGCAGCGCTAAGTTCAGGTGTCTTACCTGGTGTGATCTGATTACTTGGATATACCGCGAACAAATGGGCCAAATGCCGATGCTCCGGCTGCGCTTCCTCGTAGTCCTCGAGCCATTCTTGCAGCTGTCCTCTCTTGCCGATCTGAAACGGTGGCAGCTTGGATATCGCTTGCTCCAGCTGCTCCTGTAGTTCCTCGTCCGTATTCAGTAGTTTCGCAGACTTCAAACAGAACTCAAAAAGGTCTTTCACCAGCATCTGATCCATAGTGGTACCCATAGACAGCTGCTGTGCCCCATCGCTGCTATCCCTAGGATAGAAATGGTTTTCCGGCGAGTTCGAAGGTCCGGTCACCAGCCAGCCGTATTTTGGATGAATGGTCATATAATCTAGGAAGAATGCTGCGGCTTCTTTTAGCACTGGATATGCCTGTTGCTCCAGAAACACACGGTCTTGACTGTATTCATAATGCTCCATCAGATGCGTCGCAATCCATAGTCCACCTGTAACGTTTAGCCCCCAAGATGTCTCCCATCCCGGAGCCGTGAATCCCCAGACATTCGAGAATACATGCGCTACCCAGCCTTTGCTGCCATAGAAATCGCGAGCGCTTGACTTTCCAGCATGAGACAAACCCTCAATATAGCGCATTAATGGTAAATGACTATCCCCAAGATTTACGACTTCCGTCGGAAAGTAATTCATTTGCGTGTTGATGTCCAAATGATAGTCACAGCTCCACCCCATACGGCAAGCCTCACCATCATTCCATATTCCCTGTAAATTCAGCGGTAACGGGGAGTCTGCACGTGCTCCAGCAATAGTCAGGTAACGTCCGTACTGCAGGAACAACGCGAACAACTGCGAATCTTCCTCCTGGCCCTGTGCCAGTAATCGAATACGTTGGTCAGTCGGCAGATTCACCTTCCCAGTGGTACCTAATTGGATATCCACCTTACCATATTCTTGCTCATAATCTTCGATATGATCTTCTTTTAACTGCGCATATCCTTTAATCAAAGCCTGCTGTAATGTGCTGCTGCTCTCCATTTCCCACTCCGAGTTACTACGGTGGTAATCAGTGCTGACCGCAAAATAAATCCGAGCCTCATTGGCTCCCGCAATTCTCAATTGGCCGTCCCCTCTGTACATTGTACCGCCGGAAATTCTTACCTTAATTTGTCCCTTTGCCCATACCCCGCAAGTGCCGTCACTATGCACATTCTCTGTGGCTTGTCCTTTGAATTCAATGGTGTTATCATTCACGACTTCAGTCGTAAACGACTCTGAACCCCCCTCCAGACCGATCGTAAAGGATACTCCTCCCGGTTCATCGCTCCAAATTCTTGAGACCACCAGATCATCAGCATGGGAGGCAAAAATCTCACGATGCAGCGTTGTTCCTCTACTTCGAACCACTGTCTGGGCCACCGCACAGGTCAAATCCAGCTCTCGCTCGATAGCCGCTGCTGACCCGGAATCCGTGTCCTGTTCTGCAAAGTCAATGACAACCTCGCATAAACCAAGGTTCGTACCAAAATTTCGTTTCTTCGGCTGCAGATGTTGTTTGGCTAGACGGTCACCTTCGTTATAATCGCCAGCAAAGAAGTACTTCCGCATCTCTTCCAGCGCAGCTTTGCCGCCGAAAGGAGCAGGCTCTGACTCAGCTTGACCCGACCAGTAGGTAACCTCGGTCATGTTCCATACCTCACGATACGGAGCAGCTATCACTACTGCACCTATTCTTCCGTTGCCCAGTGGCAATCCTTGTGACCAATCCGTTGCAGGGGTAGAATACCATAATCTAAAATCGCTCATTTTATTTTCTCCTGTCCATAGTAGAATCTGTGCAAGCGCGATAACCCTCTAAAAATGTTGTTAATTAATCCGCTATATAGTGTAAAACCATTCCTAATCCCATCTCTTTCAAGATGAATCATACTTTCTTAAACCTATCCAATATGTTGCGGATTTATTGTATTTATCGTATCATTTGGATGAACTACTGTCTTTGTTGACCTGTTCGATTATTTGATGATTTGTACGGTAAGTTAAGAAAAGAGGGGCCGCATGAATAAACTATCTGAAATGACTCCGTATGTCGGCGCAATCATGCCTTATGTGTACGACGGCAGCAGCAATGAGCATCTGAGAGTCGGTAATGCATATGCGTTCCACTTGTTTACAGATGGCCCCGGTGAGATGGAAATCGACGGAATACGTTATCCGATTGAACGGAGGACGCTGGTCTTTCTCCGTCCCGGTCAACCCCATGCTTTTCATATCATGCCTTCTCATCCACTGTCGTCCTACAACATCTATTTTGATTTATGGGACAACCGCTCTCCAGTATCCAATAACCTTTCATTTATCCATGCCCCTGAAGTCTTACAATTTGAAAAAAAAGCCACCGAAGCACCCTGTGCCGAGCTGAATGAGTTGCCTTGCGTATTTCCACTAGCTAAATATCCCCTACTATACGATAGTCTTGTGATGATTGCCAAGTCTTACAATGACGCGCTGTTCTATCGTAATGAGACGGCCAATAGCTATCTGTACGGCTGGATCTTGAGCTGGTATAATGCCCTCCATCAGCATCAGCCAAGTGATTATCGTATTGTCCGCCTGCTGGAATATTTGAACACCCACCCCGAGCGTGGTAAGTCTATCGAAGATTGGGCACGGTTCTGTGGGCTCAAGCGGACATATTTCCATGAGCTGTTTCTACGGGAGACCGGAATGACGCCACGCGTCTATCATCATAATTTAGTCATGAGGCGGGCGGCAGGACTGCTTCTGGAGAGTGAGCTTAGTGTGACTGCGATCGCTGAGAAGCTGGGTTATCCTTCCATCCATCCTTTCTCCAGACATTTCAGTACCTGCTACGGCATTAATCCAACACAATACCGCCTTAATCCGCAAAGCCGAATACGAATGTAAGACTCCAACAAAAAAGAATACGCGCTATCCGCGAGAAGCGGTTACGCGTATTCTTTTTTCAATGTGTATAATCAGTTGGCTTTTGCCGTTAATTTGAAGATTTTGGACTCTGCCGGTTCGAGCGTTACTACAAGCTCTCCCGCTGTTTCCCCTTGTGTGCCTTCCCATAGATCAAGCAGTTGGTAAGCTGTTTGACCCTTCAACCCTGCACGCTCCAAGGAGATAGATTTATGAGCAGAATTCACAGCATCATAGTTGAAGACAGCAAGATAGAATACATCATCTTCTGCATCATCAAGTACGAAAGTATCGGAAGCTTGCTTGCCAAGATCCCCTTCGACAGGGTGGAAAGTCTTCCCTAGGCGGGCGACATCCATAATCTCTTTATTGCCCAGCCACGCTTTGGCCCGTGCGGCTGCTTCTTCTTTTCGGAAATCATCGCCTAGCAGAAGTACCGTTCCAGCAATGACCGAAGCAGTCAGTCGGCTCCGTCCTTCATGCCAGCCAGTGGCATCTTGGTTGTGGCTCTTGTAGAGCACGGAATGATCCGGGTCATTGTAATGGTACAAGGTATGACTCATCCACCAGCCATGTGTCAACGAATTCAGCAGATATTCTGTATCGTGTAGCGTGCCGAAGACATCACAGGATACCCGGCGGCTATGCGCAAATGCATAAGGGAACAATGGCGCGATGGATAGATTGATAAAGAACGGCCGACCGATCACCTCTGGTGAGAGCTTGTTCTGCAAGTAAGTCATCCCATAGTGATATGCCGCAATTCCCGTCGTAATTTCCGGATTGTAATGTTGCCCTTCCAGTGCACCATGTGCCAAGAAGTCTAGCTTGACATACTCGAAGCCTTCCGAGATGAATTTATTCGTATACCAATCTATTCTTTGCAGGTTGCCTGGATGTGTCGGGTCAATGGCCAGCCCTCCATCAACATCCGGCAAAATTTCTCCTTCGCTGTCTCGCAGCAAGATATCACCATAAGTGTATTTGCCGTTTGTACCTTCCACGAGATCTCCAAACTGAGCCGGACTTCCCCAGAAGGCAAAAGGCGTCCAGTAAGTTCCCGGTCTATGACCATTCTCCCGAACCAGGTCCAGTGCATTCTTCATTTCTTCTGGTGTGAAATTGTCCCAGAAAGCATCAAAGTTGATGTACAGTGTGTCCTCATTCTGGAATCCTAGCGGCTGCACTTCATTTTTCAGAAAATTACTGGTGGATGTATACAGATCATAATCAAGCTCAGCCATTGCCGCAGACCAGCTATTCCAGCCGATAGGAACGCCGCCATCCCATGACAGAGGAGCCTCTATCCAGGTATTAGCCTGACCGTACGCTTCAAGCCCTTTTCTATAATCATCATAGAACCCTACGAAAACGAGCGGTGACTCTACTCTTGTTCCTTTCACATAACCATGTGGCTGGAAATCGCGGGTCATTTCACTTACAGCGCCGCCGTAAAGATCCAGCTCCTCGATCCCTCCGCTCCGTTCGCTTTTGATACGAATCCCTGTCTTCCACACCTTGTGCGTAATGGAACCCATAATAATTCCCTGCCGGCTTTCCGGCGCGAACAATGCAGTTACTTCATAGCTTTCCGTATCCATCGGCGGCTTCACTACTGTATATCTGACCCACTTGTCGTTGTCGTACGGCACACGCAGAATGCTTGGTTCTTCGGGTTGCCCTGACTCCCCGCCAAGTGACACCGATTTGGTCTGAAGGACAGCCATCCGGTTTGCCTTGATCTCTTCATCGCTTGCGATTACGATTTGCATCAATACAAATGATGAAGATTCATAAATATAGAAATGCTGCTCCAGCTGTGGCAGCAGGGACGTTTCGTGCAAAATGACTACGTGAACACCTTTTCCAAAGCCCTCACGAACTACCACTTCCTGAGACTTCAGTGTGTGGCTCTGATAATGTTCAGTGTTATATTCCCGACCTTGCCAGCGGAATGCACTGCGAATCCCTTTTACATGAGAAGTGTTTCCGCGGGCAACGGATGCTTCACCCGTCCCGAGATCAATCTCTAGATTCACCTCATCATTGGTTACACGGATAAGAGATGCTGTGTCCGTATTCACTTTTACCGTTGTAGCACTATCAGTTAGCATGATTTGCCTCCTTGTTACTGCGTTTTGGACCTTGAAGGCGGCAGGCTCTGTACCTGTGTCCCCCAAGTATGCCCTCATTATAAAGATCA
Organism: Paenibacillus sp. FSL R5-0914; assembly: GCF_038004525.1. Taxonomy (NCBI): domain Bacteria; kingdom Bacillati; phylum Bacillota; class Bacilli; order Caryophanales; family Paenibacillaceae; genus Paenibacillus; species Paenibacillus sp. FSL R5-0914. The sequence goes on along the minus strand of NZ_JBBORH010000001.1, from coordinate 2,651,279 downwards.
GATAAAGCGTTTTCTATACAACGATCTTCCGATCCATACCGCGATCTAACACATCTAGCACAAACCTAAATCCCCCTAGTATTCATGTCGATGACAAGAAGAAGAGGATGTACATAAAATACTACTCATGCTCAACAATTTCGTATCCACACTCCGTTTTCACCTTCGGGCAGCTAGAAGAGATAGATTAGGGAAAACCTCCCTAAAAAAAGCCAGAAAACACTATATTTCAATGTAATGAGGGAATTCCTCCCTAAAAAACAGAGTGAATTCCAAATTCACCACCAGATCGGATGAATTTCAGGGAGAAATTCCCTGATTGTTAGTCTTGCGAGCAAAAATCTCCGAATTTCAGGGAGTTTTTCCCTAATTGTTGATCAGCATTATATTCGTACAAAAAAACAGCAGCAGGATCCTGTTTTTCAGGTCCCTGCTGCTGTCCATATTCGTATGAAACTGACTATTATTGCTTACCAACTATAAGCTTGTAGGTCTGACCTGCGGTCGTTGGAAAGCTCACCGTTCCATCTACGGAGCGGTCATATTCCATCTCGCTGCCGCCATTACTCACCATAAGCGAAGCATCTGTGCGGATCACACATTCATTGCCTAGAAGGGAGGTAATCTGTGCTTCCACGAGATGGCCTCTATCCCACTGAATGCTAACTTCAAAGCCACCGCGGGCACGTAGCCCCGCCACGCTTCCCTCCTGCCATTCATCTGGCAGTGCAGGCAGCAGATCGAGATACCCGAGGTGAGATTGCAGTAGCATCTCAGCAATTCCGGCAGAAGCGGCGAAGTTACCATCAATTTGGAACGGTGGATGTGCGCCAAGCAGATTGGCATAAACCCCGCCGTGACTATACTGTTCGGACTCCCCGTCCTTCACCAGCCGCAGCATGTTTGAGAGCAGTCGTATTGAGCGGTTGCCATCCCGGAAGCGGCTCCAGAGCGCAACTCTCCAGCCCAGACTCCAGCCCGTGCTCTCGTCCCCACGCCGTTCAAGCGAAGTTTTGGCGGCAGCGAACAGCTCAGGGGTCTCTTCTTCTGACAACTGCCGGCCCGGATAGATACCGACCAAATGCGAGGTATGTCTGTGATACATATCTTCATCCTCAAAGTCTAAGGACCATTCCTGCAACTGTCCGTACTTACCAACCTGCAGTGGCAATAAACGTTCACGAGCACTTACCAATTCTGCACGCAAATCCTCATCCATTCCAAGCGTTTCCGAAGCCTCGATACAATTCGTAAACAGCTCCCAGATGAGCGAAATATCCATAGTAGCACCTGCGCTGACTGCAGCCAAGCCCTCCGCTGTCTGGAATTTATGCTCTGGTGAAGTGGATGGGGAGGTCACAAGCCTTCCGTTACCATCGTCAATAAGCCAATCCAGTGCAAACAGAGCCGCCTCCTTCATCACAGGATAAGCGGAAGTCCGTAAATATTCCTCGTCCCCGCCAAAAGCATAATGCTCCCAGAGATGTTGTGTCAGCCAAACGCCACTCATCGTCCAGTAAGCCCAGCTTGGATCTCCGTCACCATAATCCCCCACCGGTGCTGTCTGTGCCCATAGATCCGTATTATGATGAGCCACCCAGCCTCGGGCACCATAGTTGACTTGAGCAGTCTCTGCACCCATCTTCGCCAAATTTCCGATCATATCCAGCAGCGGCTCATGACATTCCGCCAGATTACAAATTTCAGCTGGCCAATAATTCATCTCTGTATTGATGTTCAGTGTATAGTTGCTACTCCACGGCGGACGGGTAACCGCATTCCATATTCCCTGCAGATTAGTAGCCTGTGTTCCGGGGCGCGAGCTTGCGATCATCAAATAGCGCCCGTAATGAAACAGCAACTCGACAAGACCAGGGTCTTGTGCCGCGTATGTCGTAATCCGTTGCTCCGTGGACATCGACTCCGGGGCTTGCGTCTTACCTAATTGAAGCTTCACTCGGTCAAAAAGTGATCGATAATCCTCGACATGCGCTTGAAGCAAGCTGTCGTAAGACTTTCCATTCACATCTGCCAAGTAAGAAGCTGCAATAGCAGAAGCATCTTTCCCCTCAGTTCCCGGGATTTTGTCAAAGCCATTAAAGCCTGTAGCCGCGCTGAAATAGAAGGTTGCAGCCGTTCCTCCCAACAGATGAATTCCACTACCGTCAACGGTAACTTCCCCAGCCTCCGCTACTACGGAGAGTTGTCCTTCAAAGGCCATGCCCTTGCTCTTGCCAGGTTCTCCGTATTGGATCGGATTGTCACTCCAAAAATAGCTTGGATCAACATGCTCCGGTGCAGTTCCCGAGAGTACAAAGTTATCACCCTGAGCGTGAAGGCTATGCCGAAGCGAACTATCTAGTGTAGCATGTACATTCAGCGCTCCCGGTGCACTTGCAGTCAGACGCAGCACGAGCAACTGATCAGGATGTGAAGCGAACATCTCACGGGTATAAGTAACATTACCAATCTTGTATTCAATGCGGTGAACCGCATGTTCAATATCTAATGTCCGCCGATACGATTGATAAACACCACCATGCTCAAAACGAAGTAGTAAATCTCCGAAAGGCAGATATGATTGGGTGTACGGACCTAGCATCTCTCTAGTCAGGGTGTCCGCTTCTGTACACCGGCCCTCCTGAATCAGCTTTCGAACCTTTGGCAAAGCTTCCTTAGCACCTGGATTGTTCCCATCCTTCGGGAATCCCGACCATAATGTATCCTCGTTTAGACTGACTTTCTCCTGCTCCACACCGCCGAAGATCATACCACCCAGACGGCCATTCCCAATCGGAAGCCCTTCGGTCCATACATTTGCTGGCTTGTCATATTGAAGTTTCATTGGTTCTCTCCCTCACGATCTGTCATGAATTAAATAATGTATTCCCCCAAGTCTGCCATCATTATAAAGATCAGATAAAGCGTTTTCTATACATCGATCTACCGATCCATATCGCGATCTAACACAACCTGCCCTAGCTCATTGAATTAATTATCCTGAATATCGACCTCGCTACAGGCGGTTAAACGTATCGCATCCTCAACACCGGAAAGACAGTTCGTACTTTCCCCACCCATGACAATTTCGTTAGCACTGAAGACCAGTCCGCGGGTGCTCTTGGCACTAAGGACTAACGTTTCACCAGTCTCGAACCTGTTGTTCTTAATAACTATACCCTCATGAACAGGAGTGCTCTCATCAACCTCTGTGTTCTCTGGCGAAATGAAAATAATCGGATGCTCGATGCCCCCGCATTCAATAAAATGATTCTCAGCGATGGTTACATCCTCCACCTTGCCAGACTCATACCAAGACTCCGCATCCAGGGCAACCAGAATCGCACTCATTTGCATCCGATCAAAAACATTCCCCTTAATCTCTACTTTACGCCGTGTTGTCACAAGGATACCGCGGGTCGGTACCCGCGCAAGGTGATTATTTACGACTTCAACCTTCGGTGTCCAGGTTACATTCTCGATCACATCATGGCTGCCAATCGCCTCAGGAATAGGCTGTGCTAAAGTCAATATTAGCTCGCGTGGATTGAGACGCGTAACCTCTATCACTTCATTAGCCGCATAGGTAGTCAGAGAGCCAGAACGAACAAATTCAATTTCGTCTCCCGGATGGAAGGCCGTAAAACCGTAAGTCTGCGGATGCATGAACCGAACCTTCACCCTATTCGCAGACAGCTGCTCCACGATCCGTAGATAGGTACCATGGACATTGACGACGTCATCATGAGAACCGGCAAAACGGCTGTCCGCAACAGTTATTTTACCTCGGCAGCTGGACATGTGGATGAAATCCGCAAAGCCAGTAACCGTTCGGCCTGTCTCCAGGCGCGGCGAAATATCCATGCGTTGAAAGGTGAGATTGTCGCTGAACTGCCCTACAACACCAAGTCCGTGTAAAAAATGCAGCCCCACATCGCTGAAGGTGATGTTAGAGCTTTCCACAATGAAGACACCTACCTGATCGCGAATACCATCACGGCTTTGCAGGACCTGCCCGGGGACAACCTCAGGCTGATGATCAAAATGCAAGCGGAGCTTCATCGGCTCCAGCTCTTCAACCGAATCAGCCAGCTCCGACCAGTTGTCCACCCGCCAAGTCGTATTGCGCAATGGATCATAGGTCTGCATTGGTCCTTCCGAGAAGTTCCAGCCCTCACCGATCCAGACCAGCTTGCCATCCCTGATCTCATAACGCGAATCGGGGTGAACCTGGACATCGAAATAATGAGTACCGCTTTCAGTAATCTCCATCTCTGTCACAGTCGGCCGAGCATAATCGGTATGTAAATTACGAATCTCTACATTTTTGCATCCATCCAGCAAGAACATAGTCTGCTTGCCATGGAAGATAAATAGAGAGCCATTGCCCTCAAATGTTAAATTGTGCAGCCCCTTTAAGAGAATTCCTATAGTCTTGGTGACATCCGGATTCTCTTCTTCACTGGTAGTGTTGGAAATGTAGTAGGGTGCTCGGATGGCCTCTTCCGGATAGAAATGATAGCAGCCTTTTGGACAATCCAGCAGGACCGGCCCAGTTATTTCGGCGGCTGCCTCAATAGCTCTTGTCATGGCTGGCTGAGCATCCAAGCCGGAATCTGGCAGAACACCATAATCAGTCAGGCGGATTACGATAGGAGAAGAATCGACGCTGTGTTCTGTAAAAGAAATGATCAACACCAACTTTCTTAGAATTATAAACGCTTAATAAGAGGCAGTATAATCCTCTAGGTTAGAATAATCAATTGTACATTAGCTGCAAAATGCGCAGACTGGTGCCTTTACTCTGTTCATCCTTTTCCCCTGTAATTCGCACGGTTACTTGCAATTCCTGACGTTGTTCCTCGATTCCGAACATAGCAATAATAGGCCGAAACGCAAGCGGACACCATTCATCGAATAAGTTAACCGCATGAAAGGGACCGCCATTGAGCGAATATTCGAATATCCCACTGTCCGGGCCGTAGAGCAGCAGCAGACCCACACTCTGTCCGGTTACTGTGTAAGAAAAAGATGCCTCTTTGCTATCTGTATATAAATGCTCCGTTCCAAATCGCCAGTTCATCAGTGGATCATCAGGGGTAAGCTCGCGTAGCTCGAACCCATCTGCATGATCAGCGCCTCTGAAATCCAGTAAATTACCGTATTCATAATTTTGCTCCTCCAGAGGAGCAATACTTAACGCGCTTCCGGTATTTGAATGTGTGTTGTCAGGAACAAGAGCTGCATCCAAATATTCCTGTAAAAAAGAAGCATACAGCGCATGTCCGTCATCATTGGGGTGATATCCATCCGGAGCCAGCTCAGTCCACTCCATTTGTCCGGCCTGGGTCTGTGCATAAACTCTAGCTGCAAAATTAACAGATGGAAGATCGTAATGCTCAGCTACTTCTTCGTGGACGGCAATGTTAAAGGGATTGTTCCCTGACAGATTCTTCTCTGCTGCCGTATACAAGAAGCAAATGTCAGTGCCGGGCGACAACCGTCTGCACTGGCGCACAATTCCTTCCAGACCTCTAATGGATTCTTCCCGGTCGTTGCCGTCATTGACGCTAAATTCAACGAATAGAAGATCAATCTTGCCGTATTGCAGGACATGCGACTGTAATCGGTGAGCGCCCAGCGTGGAATTCGTTCCACCCACTCCCGCATTGATGAAGCGGAATTCATGATTCGCAAATCGCACCTGCAGATACTTACCAGTCAGCGCTCTCCAGCTAAATGTGTCCGCGTCGGAAGCACCTGCCCCTTCTGTAATGGAACCACCCAAAAAGGCGACAGTCACCGGCTCCTTTCCCGCAAGTCTTACGCTTGTATTCGGTAGTCCCCGTCTTGGAACCACAAATTGATGATTGCAATGTTTCTCTTCTGTCATGATTGATCCTCCGTAAATAAAAATGTATATTTTTCCTTGAAATCAAGAAATCAGGTGCTGGGGTATATCTTACAGCACCTGATTCTGATTTCAATATTTTATTTTTTAGAAGTTTCGTAAGCCTTTTGCAAGATTTCGAGATAACGATCTAGCTTCAAGTCTTTCAGACCTTTTATATAAGCATCCCAATCTTTATTAAGATCCTTGTTGCCCGTGATGAATTGAAGCTGATTTTGCTCAATGTAATTCTTGATGTTGGTTTGCAGTAAGCTCGCTTCATCGATTTCGCTTGGATCAATCCAAATCGACCAGATCGGGAATAATTCTTTAGGCTCATGTCCCTCATACAGCAGAGTCGCATCATACAATCTACGTTCATAACCGCTGGAAGCGTAGATGTCAGTAGCTTGAACGAAGGTATCACGGTACTCTTTTGGCATATAGAAGTGACCCATGCCGCTCCAGCCCGCATTGCGCGGCGCTTCGCCCTCCGCCATAGGAATGGTCTTGATCACTGGTTTAACATCTTTGTCCAGTGCTACATCGCCTTCTTCTGGATCAGTCCAATCAATGCCCTTCATACCGCTGCCACCATTGGTCTGTCCTTCAGAAGTAAACATGTAGTCTACCATTTTAATTAAAGCGATCTGTGCTTCCTCGCTAGCTTTGTTGGTGATGACAAATTTCGCTCCTGGGGATACGCCACCTGCATCATGAGTCGCATAGGAGATACCTTCCGGTCCGCTAATCGGTGGTACAGGATTGTAGTGTGCCGAGCTTCTATTGCCCGGATCAATATTGACGAAAATCGCAGGGTGCATGCCCGCACCAGCGCCCAGAATTTCCGCATCGGCATTTTCACCGATTTTCTTAAAGGCTTCCGCATTCTGTGTGAATGCCCCTGGATCAATCAAACCTGCGTCAAACAGAGATTTGATATAGGTCAGGCCTTCCTTCCACTCCGGTGTGACAGCCGCCGATTGAACTTTTCCATCCATCATGTTCAGATAATTGCGGTCATCATCGTATACAAATGCATTCATGAGGAATGGTACAATGCGTACACCAAACTCCTCAATGGAGCCACTTAGCGGCACTTCATCTGCTTTTCCATTCCCGTTCGGATCTTGTGTTTTGAAAGCTTCCAGCACTTTTTTGAATTCTTCGGTTGTCTTCGGCATTTCCAGATTCAGCTTCTTCAGCCACTCGGTATTGAGCCACATTTTGCTCGGATAGGAGCAGTGAAAGCACTCTGTGTAAGCGACAAGCCCGTAGATATTACCATCAGGCGCTGTGTTAAGAGTTCTCAAATTATCGTTCTTTTCCATAGCCGCTTTAATATTCGGAGCATATTTATCAATTAGATCGTTCAGAGGAATCAGTACGCCCTGTTTGCCATACTTCAAAAGATCTGCCTGTGAGAACTGATCGATATAGTGAGTGAGCAGGTAAGCATCAGGGTAATCGCCACTAGCAAGTGAGATTTGGCGCTTTTCCTTGGCTCCGTCTGAAGGGTTGATTTCCCATTTGAATTTAATATTGAATTTGTCTTCCACAAATTTCGAAAATTTATTGGTAGGAACATCGATCCCGGATTCCTGAACCGAGAACACGCTGATTTCCACCGGTTTGCTTGCTGATTCCGAGTTACCTGAGTCAGCAGGTGCGGAGGATGTGTTATCTGTATTTTTATTAGCACATCCGCTTAACACCACCGTAAGAATTAATACCAGCACCAATGACAAGGTCATCACACTTTTCTTCAAATCCGATCACTCCCTTTTATAATTTAGGCAGGTACGATATCTTTCTGTCATTTTACTGCGTGCCTCTCCCCCTCTCCAGATTCTGAAAGCTGTGAATTAGCCTTTAACTGAACCGACCAGCATTCCTTGGACAAAATAACGCTGAACAAACGGATAGATAACAAGTACAGGCAGAGTAGCGATAACTATAAGTGCATATTTGAGTAGCTCAGCAAGCTGCTGCCGCTCCACCATTTTCATCGCATCCATTGTACCTGCACTGTTGTTCTGGATAATGATGCTTCGTAAGACAAGCTGAAGCGGGAACAAATTCGCTGATTTCAAATAAATCAAAGCGTCAAAGTATGCATTCCACTGTCCTACCGCATACATAAGGACTAACACCGCGATAATGGGCTTCGATAATGGAATGACAACGCTCCAGACAAACCGCATATCACTGCAACCGTCGATTTCGCTGGCTTCCAGCAGCTCCTCCGGAATGGAGGATTGAAAGAATGACCGGGCAATAATGACCTGCCATACCCAAATCGCGTTTGGTATCAGCAGTGCCCAGCGGGTATCAATCAAATGGAGTTCCTTCACGACCATATAGGTCGGAATCAGCCCGCCGCTGAATATCATCGTAAAGGTGATGATCATCATCAAAGTGTTGCGTCCGAAGAAACCTCTGCGTGATAAAGGGTACGCGATCATGATCGTAAGCACAACACTAATGAACGTCCCTGCGGCTGTATAAAAAATGGAGTTGCCGTAGCCTGTAATGATCTCGGGTGTATTTAGCAGAACCTTGAAACCTTTGAAGGAAATATCTACAGGCCATAACCAGACTCGACCGGAGGTAACGGCTGCTGGACTGCTAATCGAGCTGCTGATGATAAAAATTAGCGGATAAATCACCGCGATGACCACGAGGCTGAGTAGAATATAAATAGTGGTCAGAAATAGCTTATCGCCAGTTGATTCTTTAATTTTTTGTTGAACTGCTGCCATGTGGTTGCTCCTTTCCTACCAGATGCTGTTGTTTGTGATGCGTTTAGCCAAGCCATTCACCGTAAGCAACAAAATAAGGTTGATTACCGAGTTGAATAGACCAACCGCAGTTGCAAAGCTATAATTGGCGTTCAGCAAACCGACCCGGTAGACATAAGTGGCAATGATCTCGGAATTCGCCAGATTGAGCGGGTTCTGCAGAAGATAGACCTTCTCAAAGCCAATAGCCATGACATTCCCAACATTCAAAATCAGGATGATGACGATGGTAGGCACAATACCTGGCAGATCAATATAACGAATTTTTTGAAAGCGTGAAGCGCCATCGACTTTGGCTGCCTCATAAAGCGTAGGATCTATACCGGCAAGCGCTGCTAAATAGATAACGGCACTATAACCCGCAGTCTGCCAAATATCAGACCAGACATAAATCGAACGAAACATTCCCGGTTCTCCAAGGAAATTGATCGACTCCAAACCGAAGAAGTTGAGAGCGATGTTCGCAAATCCAAGACGAGGTGCCATAAATAGCATAATAATGGACACCATGACAACCGTCGAGATGAAATAAGGCGCAAAAGAGACCAGCTGGACGAACTTTTTGAACCTTCCCCCGCGCAATTCATTAATCATGAGCGCAAGGATAATCGGAATTGGAAATCCCGCCAGCAGCAGGTAACCACTAAGCATGATGGTGTTCTTGAGCAGCGTCCAAAACTGCGGATTATCAAAAAATAAACGAAAATTATGAAATCCAACCCATGGACTTCCCCATATACCTTTAATCACGTTGTAGTCCTTGAAGGCTAGAACCGCGTTCAGCATTGGATAATACTTAAAAATGAGGAAAAATAACAGAGGTGGAATCACGAGCAAATGTAGCTGCCAGTGCTTTTTCATACTTCTACGAGCATTTTGTAAAAATACAGAGCCCTTACGCTTCGGTAACGACTTGTGATGTAATACTATTTCTTTCTCCAGAACAATCCCCCCTAAGCAACCGCCAGTAGTTTATGATAGCGCTTTCTACGAGTTGATCATAATTGACTTTTATCCCCAAAGAAAAGGTACACTTGGGCATTTCAGCGTACAAATAACCCTATTCAGGGAGAACAAAATAGCTGTAGAACGGCCATTTTTCCGGAATCAGGCCCCTCTCTGGAGATTTTCAATCTGGACAATTCTACCGGCAGTTGAATAAAGCGCATGAGACAATTCAACCAACGCTTGATAGGATTGCGTTTGCAGAAATGCTATGCTGTTTTTGACAGTGCGCACTGTACATTTTGTTTTATTGGAGGTATACAATGCTCGACTTGCGTAAAATTGGAGCTTATATTTCGAAGCTTCGCAAAGACCAGGATTTGACCCAATTGGAACTTGCCGATCAACTGAATGTAAGTCATCAAGCGGTATCGAAATGGGAACGGGGCGACTCGCTACCCGATATCGGAACGCTTCCGAAGTTTGCGAGGTTATTCGGCAAAACGGTAGACGACATTTTAAATGCAGGAGACAATACAGAAAATCGGGAGCACCCGCACCTAGGAACGATCGTTGAGGAGATCGCAGAGAACAGGCCGGAACAAGTTGCAGAGATGGTCAATACCGGAGAGGCGGAGGTGGAGGAGCTTGTAGAAGTAGCGCCATTTGTAAAAGCAAGCGCTCTGCATAAGGTTACAGAACGATTAGACAGCAGCGTCCTTAAGTTAGACGTGATCATGAAGCTGGCTCCGTTCCTTGGAACAGGTACATTGGATGAACTGGTTCGTCAGGCAGAAGAGGGCGAAATTGTGTGGAATACCATTACTGGACTCGCTCCGTTCGTCAGCAGCGACACATTAAGTCGACTGGTAGATAAATCGATTGACGGTTCCTTAGAAGTGCACAATCTTGTTGGGATTGCCCCATTTCTGGAAAGAGAACATGTAGATCGCTTGGTACAACAAGCAGAAGAGAGCAGCTTGAGCTGGCATTCCGTTCAAGGGCTGGCACCCTTTATTAGCAGAGAAACATTAAACCGCTTGGTAGACCGGGTTGCAGACGGCACTATCGATGCGGACCAGATCATAAGCCTCACACCTTTTCTGGACAGGGAGAATCTCGAGAAGTTGATTGGTGGAGTCGAAGCTGAACATCTTAGCCCAGATCTGCTGGCAAGTCTTGCTCCTTTCGTCGATCAAGGGACATTGAGCAGAATGGTGACAAGCTTATTAAATAAAGTAAAGTAGACACGTATATCGGAGATCAGAGATCGGTGATCCATAGACCGTCGGCGATCCTCAAAGCTATCGGGAAACGTTAGTTGAACGACAACAGCGGCAGTCTAAGACTTTATTTATCAAGTCTTGGTCCGCCGCTGCTTCTTTTAATGAATCAGTCTAATACTTAATTTTCACCAAACAACTGTTTATTCATCAATAGACTGTCTATAAGCGCTCGGTGAAACGCCGATTAACCGCTTGAAGGCCCGTCTGAAAGAATGTGAACTGTTATAGCCCACCCGCATAGCAATCTCATCGACCGTATACCGACTATCTTTGAGCAAAATCACAGCCTGATCCATTCTCACTTTTATCAGATGATCAGAGAAATTGACACCGGTAACCTCTTTAAACAATTGAGAAATGTATTTTTCAGGCCGTTCCACCTGTTCAGCTACCCGGTACAGACTCAGCTCTGTATCCGAATAATTTTCTACGGTATATTCCTTGATCTGCTTAATAATCTGAATATGAACATCCTTCTTTTTATTTGCAATAAGTCCGCACAGTTCTTCCATAATGACAAAAAATTCGGTCTGAATCATTTCGAGTCGTTCCGATGAACCAATGTCTATGACCCTCCGCTTCACACTCTCGATGTCCGGGTATTCTGTAAAAGCCTTTTGATCCAGAAGCTTAAGAAACGTCCCTTTTATTTCACCAACAAGCTGTTGCTTCATTTCCATGGATAATTCACGCTGTTCCATGTTCTGGGCAACAATCGCACGGACAATCCGTTTAGCCTCTTCTAGCTCTCCAGCCCGAATGGTACTGATCAGACGTTGCTCTGTATCCAGTGGATAATAGTAGGTCGTATTCTCATTTTGGGCTTCGCTACTCCATACAATTCCTTTTTTATTCATGTAGACGGCATATTCCAGAGCTTGCTTGGCTTGGTCAAAGGAAAGGCTAACCTCCGTTATTTCTGTGAAAAGATCACCGAAGCCCCCCTGAGTAGTAATACGGTACTCATTAAAAACGTACTGCGCCAAATTCTCCAGAATGTTAGTGATATTTTCTGCCTCATACGCTTTGTCGGTCTCTTCTTCCTTGGAGAAAAACAGAGTTACCACTTTGTCGGAGCCCATATCCGTCATTAGTACATCCACTCCGAGATCCGATAGGGACTGCTTCAGCAGCAAACGGGAAGCATTCAGCTCATTGAGAATCTCAACGCTGTCCATACCGGCATAGCCGTTAATCTGAACAATTCCTACATATCCAGTGTTCTGTTTCAAGTTAATCCCCACCTGCTCGGCGGCAGTGAGAATCTCATCATGCGTTTTGAATTCACCTGCTAATAACCGCTTCAGAAATGCATCCCTGACCAACGGCAGCTGACGATTAAGTTCGGTTTCCAGCAACTTGTTCTTGGTGATCATATTGGCAATATTTCCGCTTAAAAAGTCAAATTCATTCTTGGCGGAGGCCTCTTCCTTGCCAAATTGCTCCTTCATGACGCTAAGCATATGGTTGATTGGAGCGCTGTTACGGTAAGCTAATATTAGTCCAACTATCAAGCCGATGAGTAATGTTCCTCCCGTAATTTGTATGGACATTTGCTTGATCTTGTTAGCATTCTCCATCAAAATATGCCGGGGAATCCCTGTCTGGTATACCCAGCCGTTCGAATCAGAACGAGTCGTGATCACTAGATCGTCTTCATAGAACTGACTAACCTTGTTTTTATCAAAATCCGAATCAGCGGTCATATGGGCCATTTTCTGCTCATCACTTCCCTGCAGAACAATCGTATTTCCTTCAGCATCGCTGATATGAACCCAGCCTCCGTATCGCTCAGTTAGACCAGATAATAGACTAGAAATGATTTTCTCGTCTATGATCACTACCGCGACAGCTGGTGAGGAATCGTTGAAACTATCCAGAGGGAGTGACTGCATATAGGTAATAACGGAGGTTTGCATGCCCCTGCTAACATAGTCACTGAGTGGCTTGATTTCACTGCGGTGGGTTTTCTCAAGCACTTCTTTGGTCCAATCCTGTAGCGAAAGATCCTTATAGTTGAAATTAGAGTAGTAATGTTCCGGCCGGTAAGAAGAACCTGGGGTTAGAATAAGATTATAATTGGCGAGGTAAATATAATAGTTTTGCAAAAAATCATTCGTCTGACCGAAAGTCAGGACATTCCGCATCGTTCTCCAAATGCCATACACGTTCGTCTCATTGTCTCTTTCATTCATCAGAACGTTTAGCTCTTGGTTGACTGCCAATTGCCTGGTAAACCCTTCTACTTCCGCCATGCGGCGCTCCAATATTTCCTGACTTTTCTGGAGCTGGGTGATCCCGTTCTCAATAGAGATAGACTCTGTCACAGAAATCGAAGTCAGATAGGACATATATCCGCCAATGCTGGGAATGACCAAAATGACTACATAGGAGATTAAGAATTTACGAAAGATATTGGAATATTTAAGCGTAGTGACCCCTCCCCTAATATCATTTCGATAGCGCTATCATTACCATAGATTAAAACATTTTACTTAATAGTCAAGTGTGCAAACCCAATTTTACAGGTGCTAAAACTTTCAGAACTGGATAAAAAGCACCGATATACGCCGTTATCACTGCTTTTTATTCACCATCCGAATTTTTTTATCTTTCCAGTGTGTTAACCCTTCTAAGTTGTACCCATCGTATGGCGGGTAGAACGTGAAGGCACAAAACCGAATTCCTCCTTGAAACGATCCATAGCATACAAAGGCTTATATTCTTGACCGGAAAAATGATAATAATCCAAATTATAATCATTCCCCACCAACGGGGTAAGGAGCTCAGCCACTGGCAAATTGCTGCTAGCATCCGGCCCAACCAGATTGAGAGTTCTTACCCCCGGCTTAAGTGGAGATTCCAGTGCCGCAGTAATTCCCTCCACCACATCCTCAGCATGGACATGCCCCAGTGTGATGAACGGGAGCGTTGGCTTGGATCCTGTCTTCAAGACAGGAGGAATCCAACCTGGGGAGGCTACAGCTCCAAAGCGAAGATTGATAAAGTCGGTATCTTTATGATTGCGATGAAAATACCGGGTCAACTCCTCGACCATAGCCTTGCTTAGCCCATAGGCATCCGCTGCCAAACAGGGATGATCATCTGGGATAGGCAGCTCAAGCGAAATAAAATCCTCAGTGAGTCCACCCACCACGGCAATGGAGCTCGCTGTGATGAACTTTTGGCAACCGTGGTCAAGCAGATATCGGTACAATCTCCTTGTTCCCAGCACATTAACAGCAAGGCTTTCCTCCTCAGTAGAGCCGCCAGTAACTGCGGCAAGATGAATCACCGCCTGAATATCATACGAGTCCAGCCTGCTCAAATCCTCCGCCGAATCAAAAGAACCCTGAACATACGCAAAAGCCCCTTCCGGAGCTTGGCGTGACAGACAAATCACTGTATGTTTATCTGCCAAATACTTGGCTAGAGCCGTTCCGATAAATCCACTTGCTCCGGTAATTAGAATATTCATGCTCATCTCCCCTTCTTTTTCTCATCTCATATCATTCAGAAAAAAGGGGCCAAAGAAGGCCCCTCCGTTCATTCATCGCTCAACTTATTCTGTCCACTGTTCTCCGCCTTGTGTACTAGGCTTCGAGATATGGTCGGTCGATGCCTCCTCAATATCACCGAATGCCCAGTGGGAGACTGGAACATCGTTCCACCCTGACTGTGTGACACCCATAAGCGGGCCCCTGCCCAAAACTCTGTTGATAGCTGTAACGGCTTCCGCACGAGTAAGCTTGGAATTCGGGCGGAAAGTTCCGTCACTGTAGCCATTCATTATGCCTATATCTTGGGCTTTCTTTATCGCTGCCTGTGCCCAGTGACCGGTGATGTCAGAGAAGCCGCGACCCGATGTTGTAGAATTCGGGCTCAGCATGGCTGTTAAACTAGCCATTTCTGCACGCGTCAATGGTTGATTAGGCTTAAAAGTACCATCAATATAACCGTTCATTAGTCCCATCTTAGCTACTTTCGCAATAGCATCTGCCCCCCAATAGCTGGAGGGAACATCACTGAATGTTACGCCTGATCCAGTGGCCTCTTTCTCAGCAACCTTCGCTAGGATGGTTGCCATCTCAGCACGGGTAATGGGAGCATCGGGTTTAAAGAAGCCTCCCGGATATCCGTTGATATACGCCGAATGTCGCATCGTCTCGGCATCATCCTTCCCATCAGTTCCAGATGCCGGAGTTGGCGTCGGAGTCAGGGTAGGTGTGGATGAAGGCTGAGCTGGTATAGACGGCCCCCCTGCATCGGTCGGTGTAGGTGTTGCTGTCGGCGTTGGTGTTGGAGGTTCTGTAGGGTTCGTTGTTCCGCCATCACTGGTTGAGACTGTGAATTTCAATTGATCTGTCAGCATGAGATTACCTGATTTCTTCACAGCTTTAAGTGTGTGTAAGCCGCTTGCCAATCCAGAAATACTGTAAATCTCCTGTTGTGTCAGTCGACTCTGACTATAAGTATTCACGGTCTGAATCCATTGTCCGTCCACATAAATATCTACTTCACCTTGATCTGGACCCGTAGGTGTGATCAAGCGGATTCCAGTGCCCTTGAAGGTATATTCAAAGGAATCGCCTTCCACTGTCGTTGAATGCACATCATTAAGATAATCGCCACCAATAGTAAAGCTGAGGTTCAGCTTTCCCACTGGTTGTGATGCGAGATAAGATTTGTTCAGTGTAACACGGTCACCAGCTACCGTATAATCGGTCCCAGGAACCAGATGATATGATCCATTCGTAATGCCTATAAAGCTTTCCGGCTGTTGTAGAAGTGTAATCTCAATGTCCTGCTGAGCAGAAAGCGATTTATCAAAGCTCGCTGCGACCGGATTAATCATATTCGGAATCTCTACCTTGAGCATGTCAAGCAGCATGAATCTGCCTGATTTTTTCACAGCCTTGAGTGTGTGTTGTCCATCTGTAAGCCCAGAGATACTGTACAGAATCTGCTGTGACAATCGCCCGTTTCGATAAGCGCTTACCGTGCCCTTGAATTGATCGTCTACATAGATATCCATATCCCCTTGTGATTCGTCTACCTCAGTGAACAGTTGAATCCCTGTTCCTCTGAAGGTATATTCAAAAGAATCACCATTTTGCTCCGCATACTGCACATCGTCATTGTAGTCGCCCATTCCTCTTCCACTACTGCGGGACCAAGTACCGTTATATTTGATTCCCGGATCGTCATTATTAACCATCACATAACGGATGCCTGTAGAATCGCTAATGTGTACCGCTAGCGTCTGTGGATCACCGGCGTTAAAGATGATGTTAAGACTTGTTATGCCAGCAGATTGCTGTGCAAGATATTCCTTCTTAATGGTCAATTTGTCATTAGTCACCGTATAATCTTCTTCGCGGAGTGCCACTCCATTATTCTCAATACCACTCAGCGTATTACCATGCAGATTAAGCGTGACTGTGACATCCTTCTGTTGTTCCGTTGCTTTATCAAAACCAGCGGAAGTCGGAGTGATAGAACTGTTCTGACCCCCAGCCGGACTTTCTGTTGTCACTCTCAGCGCGTCGAGCAGCATATAATTTCCCGATCCCTTGCTCACCTTAAGCGTGTGAGGGCCGTTAGAAAGTCCTGATACACTATAAAGAGATTGTTGTACCTCTCTCGGTCCACTTGTATACGCATTTACAGTCTGTGCAACCCCATCGTCTAATGTAACAATCATTTCTCCTTGCGATTCATGCTTTTCCGTCAGCAGCTCAATGCCTGTTCCCGTAAAGGTGTACTCGAAAGAATCACCGTCCTTCTCTGTATAATGCACATCGCCATTATAATCTCCATGTTCTCGGGATGAGCTTACCTGCCATATGCCGTTGTATTTAATGCCGCTGTCATTATCATTAATGTAAACCACATCCGTAACAGTGGTATTGCTTGCCGAAGCTGAATCCGCAGCAGGGTCAGCCCCAGAGTTAAGAGCATCCTCTTGAGGAGTACTGGTAGCAGCAGCCGAGGAATCCTTAATTGTAATGCTCAGATCCTGCTTCCCCTCTAACAGCTCCTTGCCTCCATTTCGCTTCCAATCTCCGCTGTAGCGCATCCCTGTATCATCGTTATTGACAGCTGATGTGCCGCTTAGCGCGGTTACTTTAAGCATGCGAGAGGCATGGGGTTCAAGGATGCCACCGCTGAATTCCTTCTCAAAGGTTCCCAGCTCGGAATGGCTCCATAGGTCGCGCACTGAAGCCGGACCATCAAGGCCAAGATCACTCCATTTGACTTTAACCTCCGCACCCCGACTACCCAGATTGAACAAAGCAACGCTGTAAGTCCCATCTCCATTATTGGCATACCATACCTGCTGCTGGGTATCCATCGATACCGGATGACCAGGACGTCCGGCTTGGTTTACGGCAATAACCTCATCATTGGTAAGCAGTTCTAGTCCATAACTGTCCAGCCGTGTCATGTCATTCCCTGTATAGAGCGGCACGGAAGAAATGGACCAGAACGTCATCGCGGTCTTTCGCTCGTCCTTGGTCAGACCATCCATGGAGCCGTTACCAACGTTCAGAGAATCGAAGTCGTTCCAACCGCCAGGGCCTGCATCCCGCCACCAAAGTGCTGCTTTGGGGAATAATCGGGAAATACTCGGCCATGCTGTCAACCCACTGCCGTCATAAGATTCAACATCCCAATCAATTCGCCAACCGTTAGCATATTTTTTCCAGAATTCTACGTAATTGTGGTCGAGCGCCCAGGATAGCTCAAACCAGATGTTATTTCTATCCAAAGCCTTGGACCATGCTTCTACATCGCCGCGTGCATCCCGGCTCAAGTTGTCAATCCCCGACCCAGGGGTTACGCTGTCGAATTTGACGAAATCGATCCCCCACTCACCAAGCATATCTGCAATGGAATCCACATACTTCTGGGCACAGGGATTCGTGAAATCAATTTTATAGGTGTAGGAATTCCAATAATCCATAATGGTAAGCGGCTTGGCCGTAATATCCTGAATACGACATTCGCCGCCTGTCCCATACACCTCAAGATTTCGGTTATATGCATCGATAGATACCCCCGGGATCAGATAGATCCCAATCTTTTGTCCATTATTATGAACATAGTCAATGACCTCCTGAAATCCGTTCGGATAAAGGACTTCACTAGGAATAGGTCTCCCGTATTCATCCATATCTCCATTCCAGCCCGCATCAATATTAATATATTCATATCCATGGGCTTGCAGCTTCTCATGCATCGCATCCGATTGCTTCTTAACGCTCTCCGCCGATGTCCAGTTTCCTGCCCCATCATAAACTTGCATACTGTAACTGCTCCAGCCCATATACGGCTTTTGAGCCATACTCTTTTCCGCCGCTTGCGCAACATTGCCTTTCATTCCTGTAAAACCGAACTGTGCTGCTGCAATAATGAATACTAGCAGACTCATACCCAATCTTTTTCCCATTCGCTTCAAATCATCCTTACCCCCTCATGAAATGTGGTCAAAATTACTTTGATAGCGCTTTCTTTCGGAAAGATCATAATTGAATATGGATTTCCAAGATAGGTACATTTCGGTATTTTACGTACAAATAACCCCTAAATAGAGGGGCAAATAAACAGCCTAACAAACATAATTCCCTCGATTCTATGGAACTTAGTGAGAACACTGTACCTTAGTTATATTTGGACAATCACAAAACAAACTCTTGTTTCCTCGTTCCAGTGATGAAAACCACTTACTTTATTGGTAAAATAAAGAATAGTCTAGAGATACAAACGACATAGCAATAACAGATGAATGATATACAGAAGAAAGGAAGATCGCATTGAAGTTGGATTTGGATGGATTAAATGCTGATTTCTTAACTAGTATGCTTAAGGCATCTTTTTCATTGGAAAATTGGGGTGCTATGATTGAAATTGCAGATAGATTGATTACCCAGATTGCATTCATATATGAGACAAGCAGTGACACATTGAGAGAACAAAACCTGAAGCGGAGTATTCCCTATTATTTTGGATTTAGCTTATGTTCAAAAGGAATCGCACTGCAAAAGCTCGGTAAGTATCCTGAGGCTAGAATGTGTATTCAAAAATATGCTGAATTGGGCTGGATCAAAGGACTAGATGATGAAGGAATTAATGAAGTCAAATACTACTGTAATATTGCAAAAGCCAATACCTACGTGCTCGACCTTTTGGAAGGCAAGACAGGAGTCCTAAAGGAGTATGTTGAATTTATTAGAAACAGTGCTGAGGAAGAGTTACTACCGGGACTAATTACCATCTTGGAATCCTCGATAAAATATAACTATTCCGTAGATTGGATTCTGAGTGATCTTAAAAACAACGTAAATGACATAGAAAAGTATGTGACTAATGTGGATATAAGATATTACGAGGAATACATTTATTTGCTGGTGATGTATTACTACGAACAAGAGAATATGAACGAAGCAATCAACACTATTCTAGAAACTCTGATTTTTAGTATCAAAATTGAAAACGATACAAACCTCAAGAAATCAGTAGCACTCTTTGAGCTCCTAAGAGAACATGCTCATCAATCACAACTTCAAATGTATCACAACATAATGGAAAAAATAATAGTCAAAGAGTTTACTAATGAAAAAGAAAATGTTCTTACTTACAGTCGTAGTCTTGATTAGTTCCAGCTTAATGATCGCCTCTGCAAGTGCTTCCGCTGTCGATTCGGGTTCCACAATTTACACCGTTAACAATCACGGAATGGGTCATTGATTGAAATTTCAGAAGTGGATTATACAAAGGAGCGATCATCCGGCTATTGGATAATCGCTCCTTTGTATGTAAATGCATAAGATAGCTTAGCTAAGGACAATAAAAAGTAATAGTTTCACATTATACATAATCCTATGTACTCTATCATTTTTTTATATACAATAATAAGAGACAACTGATGCCTGTGCTACGAAGGTATTTACATACTAATCAACCATTAGAGGTGTATTTTAAAGATGAACAGACCTATTCGTTTTGGAATAATCGGAAGCGGCTGGCGGACGGAAATGTATCTTAAGTTGGCTCACCTGCTTCCGCAGCAATTTCAGGTAACCGGTGTATTGATCCGCAACCCTGCCAAATACCAGCAACTGATCGACAAATGGAAACTGACCGTATACAGCTCGATAGAACGCCTTGCGGCCGAGAGCGATTTTGTGGTCCTGGCGGTGTCCAAGACCGCTGCCGCCTCACTGCTGTTGGAGCTTGCAGCGCTGCAAGTACCTGTGTTGGCCGAAACACCCACCGCCTCTACGCGGGCTGAATATGAACTGCTTCGATCCAGCGCCATTGATTTCCCTCTGATTCAAATAGCCGAGCAATATCCGCTGTTGCCCCACCATCAGGCTAGAACCGCCTATATTCAAACCGGACATTTGGGCGAG
This sequence comes from Paenibacillus sp. FSL R5-0914, assembly GCF_038004525.1. Lineage (NCBI taxonomy): Bacteria > Bacillati > Bacillota > Bacilli > Caryophanales > Paenibacillaceae > Paenibacillus > Paenibacillus sp. FSL R5-0914. The sequence goes on along the minus strand of NZ_JBBORH010000001.1, from coordinate 2,630,941 downwards.
GTAGGTCATGTTCAAGTCTCTGTTGCGCATGGTTATCATGGAATCAGTCTGATCCGTAAATGGCTCTCGATCACTGGCACAGCATGTGAAATCACAGCTCGCCGGCTAGAGGTTCCAATCATGGACTTCTCTTATAGGGGGAGGGAGGCCGAAGATGACCTGAAGACAGAGCAGCAGGATATCGCAATTATGGTGTTTCCCTCCGGCAAAAGCGCTGTGCTTGACTTCACTCGCTCCCAATATTTCTCGCCCCTCCGTACCAACCGGGTACTCATCCGCGGATCACATGGAGAAATTCGCGATAATGAGATTATCCGTCGCCTGGGAACCGAAGAGACCGAGTATATGAACATTAGTCGGATTCAAGGCGGACAGGAAGGCAGTCTGGAAAGTCTCTCCTTGCATGAATTGCGTGCAGGACAGCTTAGTCTATTTCAGAACCCGTTTCATCCCTCTCCCCTTTCTGATGAAGAGATTGGGATAGGACAAGCCTTATTGAATATGTCCCGCTTCCTGCACACGGGAACTTCAGCCTACTCATTAGCGGATGCCTTAACAGACATCAGACTATCATTCGCGGTCGATGAAGCCATCACCCTTGGAAGTACTATAACTTTGCAAGATGAGATCAGGCCTGCCAAATAAAAACAAACACATGAGAAAGTTAAGAGCCTTCTCATGTGCCTGAACAATTGTATACGATTCAATGACTCGAACAAGTGTAGCATGCAAAACAGAAATCAATGACCGCCCGATTTCAATGCCATGCCCTCATGCTCCATATGAAATTTAATTAAACGAACAAATATCCGATTACAGGACCCATAAAAATAACCAAATATATAAGTGTAATCCATGGCTGATAATGAATATAGAATTCTTTGAAAGAAAGACTCCAAGGATGCTTAATGATCACCCAGCCCAAAACATCAATTATAATGCAAACTCCGGCCCATATCGCCCCTGTAATAAGAGCTTCTTCAAGGTTGGGTACAGATAACCCCCGCATATATAGCCAACCAAAGATAGAAAACAGAATGACATTATAAAGAGGATGCCAAGGCTTTGTTTTTTCATATCCCTCCCCCATACCTTTTTCGTCCATTGGACTCATTTTTAACACATAAATATTAAATACGGTATGTAAAACTCCAATAATAGTCACTATAAAATAGCAAATCCATAACCATAACATCGACATTGCAAAATCCTGCATAACTGCCTCCTTTTATTACCCCAGCGCATGCAACTGCTGCTTTTCCGGCTATGGAAATGAGACCATTCAAAACAGAGTTGTTGTTTGAATTGAAAACATCATATCTGACTCCGCTCAAGTTTGCACTTGATAATACGATGGTTATTATGCTTGCATCCGGACTGTATCTAACCTGGTAACCCTTATAAATATGCGCTTTCATTGGATCTGATGAATTTAAATCTTTGTACACGCCCTTTTGCGGAAACCGAAAGAAACGAGTACGAAAAGGGAACATTGCATATTGTTGGCATCCGGCTCCTTTGATGGAAATTCAGTAAAGGAGGCTGCCGTTATAAAACCAGAATGAACCGGCGTTAGCAAAATGCCAGCAAACCCGCTTAAAATCAAACAAGGGTTCCAGCTCAAATGAGCTGAAACCCTTGTTTTTAGTGATGCCGAGGACGGGGGTCGAACCCGTACGGTACTCACGTACCGCAGGATTTTAAGTCCTGAAACAACCTTTATAGCCCCTTTTCTACACCACGGAAAGCACGAACACAAATCCTTTAACCACGCGGGTTGACGGCACTTTTTTGTGTTCTGTACTTTCTGCGTTCAGAAATTTGTATATGTAGCCATGTTAACAAAAATGTTAGCAAAATGAAGGGCAGACGCTTTGCGTTACTGCCCTTTGTGTATGAAAGCGCCGTGCGAAGCACCTTGAAAACCATGCGTAATTGGCAGGATGAGATCGTGAACTACCATCATTGCCGTTGGACGAGTGCAACCGTAGAAGGACGACATAATCGTATCAAAGCTTACCAACGCCGGCACTACTTCACACGCAATCGTGGTTGTTATATGACGGGCATTTTAATTGAATGCAATCGACACCGTTTATTGAGTTGAACATATCAACCACTAATTTTTAGATTGAGCCCAATAATAGGAAGTTAATTTTTTCGTCAATAAGAATTGACTTTCATTCTAGTTGTAACTACAATGGTTACAACTAGTAGTAACAGTACCTGTTACAGATAAAAAAGCACTGCATATTCAAGTACATGGTGCTTTCTACTCTGAAGGTCCAGCTGAAGAACTAGAAATGGAGCATCGCCATCTTTTGGTAATGATGATTTTTTTTTTGCGTCCCTTCTTTTGAAGCAATCGATGTTGAAGGGCATATTAGGGCGCCTGAAAAAGCACAATAGATTAAAGAAGATGCAATTCTACGCTCTAAAAAGTTAGCTGAGAATTTCTAAGTAACAGCGAGATTGGTTAATAATAAAAAAATAAAGGTAGGCGTTTTTAATGGAGACAAAACAAGACACCCTTATATATGTATGGGATGCATATTGTGGATGGTGCTATGGATTTTCAGAAAGTATTAGAGGTTTTTACAAAAATCACCCTGAAATTCCGTTAACTGTTTTATCCGGAGGATTATTTTTAGATAATCTGCCAATAAAAAAATTCTCATATATATCAGAAGGTAATAAAAGAATTAATAAACTTACTGGTGCAGAATTTGGTCCTTCATATCAGGCTTTGTTGTCAGAAGGTACTTTTACAATGAATTCAAAAGATGCTGCAATTGGCTTTTCAGCTTTACGTTCATTAGCACCGAACCATTTGTTAGAATTTACTTCTGCCATGCAAAAAGCGTTTTATTATAATGGAAAAAGTCTGAGTGACCCTGAAACATATCGTAAGATAGCTATTGATCATCATTTGGATCCTGAGCAAGTACTAGAGCGACTAAAATCTCAAGAAACTATAATAGATGTTCAAAATGATTTCAACACGGTTCAACAACTTGGTATAAATAGCTATCCCTCTTTACTTCTACACAAGGATAACCAATTAATTCCTATTGGTGGCGGAGTAATGACGTCGGATAAAATTGAAGCACGTTTTAAAGATTGTTATATTATTAAATAATTTCACCAAAAAGGAGATAAAATTCTATGTTTAAAACATTCGAAATGAATCAAAATGATGTGAAATTGACGATATTTAGTTCTGAAGAAAATAGTTTTATGGTGACTGCAACCTTAGTTGAAAAAGCAGGACATGCATTCTTAATAAATGCGAAATTCACTCAATCCGATTCGAAAGAAATTGTTGATTACCTAAATAAAAATAACTTATATTTAGATAAAATTTTTATTATTCATGGAGATCCGGACTACTACTTTGGGTTAGAAAGTATTAAAGCAGCGTATCCAGAAGCCATTGCGTATGCCACAGAATCTACTGTTGAACATATTGTTCATTCTGTCTTAGGTAAATTAAAAGTCTGGAAAGATGCACTTGGAGAAAACGCACCAAGTAATGTTGTATTTCCTCAAGTATTTGCAGAAAAAACTATTGACTTTCAAGGTTTAACATTTGAACTTGTAGGTTTAGATAATTACAGAACTAGCTTATTTAACAGAGAATTGAAATTATTGATTGGTGGCATTGATATATTCAACGAAATACATGTTTTCATAGCAGATACTAGCTCAAAAGAAGCAATGGAAGCTTGGATTGAGAACTTGAAAGTGTTACAAGGGTTAAATGCTAACATAATCGTACCAAGCCATGGTTCAATTGAAAAATCCTTAGATAATCAAGCACTTATTGCAACTATCAATTATCTAAAAACTGCAATTAAAGCTTCTGAAGAAAGTAAAACTTCTACGGATTTTGTTGCAAAGCTTGAAGCAGCATATCCAGGCTATGCAAATAAAGGCGTATTAGAATTAAGTGCAAAAGTTGTAACGAAAGAAATTCCTTGGGGGTAATGTTATGAATATATACCAAAAATTATTACATGAAACGTATGTATTAACCGGTGAAGGAAAATTGGATGCCTTCAAAATGTATTTAAGTGATAATGTATCTTGGACAGAAGCTGCTGGATTTCCTTATGCGGGTACTTATGTAGGTCCAGATGAAGTAGTGAAAAACGTACATGAACGCCTTGGAACCGAATGGGATGGCTATTCTGCAAAAGATGAAATCTATGCGTTTAATAATCACACTGTTATCGTCTACGGAAAATATAGTGGGACGTATAAAGCAACAGGAAAATCATTTATAGCAGACTTTTGCCATCTATATGAATTTGATGAGAATGATAAGGTTAAAAAATTTATTCAAATCGTGGACAGCGCAACTGTCAATAATGCATTAAGTTCAAATTAGTTGTTTGTAACTTAACTTGTATACGGGGTAGCGTCAGGATAACCGTATTTTCCTGACGCTACCCATCGCTATCAAGCTAAGGTTTTACACTACCCATAAAGCAAAAAAAGACGTTATTCTTTCTGTAGAATTATAGGAAAGGATGGCGTTTTTTTGGCATATAGGGCAACGATTTGATCTTCGATGCCTGTTAAATCAAAAGTAGAGTTGAACAAGTAATCTATCGGATTCTTAACAAGGAGCTCTCCTGTCATACCCTCTAGAAAATCTGAAAGATTAATGACTATATCGTTTATGTTAGTGTTCTGTTCAGAAGAGACTAAGTTATTGATGACAATAATTTTGGTAAATTCTCTACTTACTGAGTAATTTTTTTTCGATTGAGTGTAACCTTAAATACATGTTTTCCATTTTTCATCTGGAACTTTGCAACTTCTCCAAGCTTAATATTACTATCGATCAAAGAGTCCATTTGGATGGTATCTTTTTCATCAACAGTAACAACTACGCTTTTTAAATCCAACGAACTGTTATTAGTAATCATCAGTTTATACTCTTCATCCTTAGCTGTTGGTGTATCACTTAAAGTATCTGAGTTGTTTTTTTCACAACCCGATAATAAGACTATAAACAACATAAAAATAGTTAGCCATCTCTTCTTTGTCAATTAAGTCGCCTCTCATTCTGATTATCTAATGCGTTGGCAAGAAATTTCAAAAAAATATTGTTTCAAATGGCGCTAAATATCTGAAATCATAGAGATTTGGAAGGAGCGACTTTCAGAGGAGGAGTTCGACGAGTTGGAAGCGTTATTAGACTTATATGCTCAAACTCATGGCATGGAGTTAACATCTATTTTCAAGTATGGATTTCGCTTGGGGGCGGGCATCATGGTCGAGGTCTTAACCGGGGAAGAGGAACTTGCTAGTAAGTTGGGTACCTTTCATGACAAAACTCCATAATTTAAGGCGTAAATCCTGTGCGCTTAATAATTGTTCTAAATAAAAATCTCTTTTGAAACTAATCCAAAAAACAAAAAAACCTTGATTTCTCAAGGTTTTCACTGAGATGCCGAGGACGGGGGGGCGAACCCGTATGGTACTCACGTACCGCAGGATTTTAAATCCTGTGCGTCTGCCTGTTCCGCCACCCCGGGTGGAAATGTACTGAAGCTTTATATGATTAATTTTTTAGGCGAAGGACGGCACAATCGCATCAAAGCGTATCAGCGCCGCCAAATTTATATAAAACTATTCTCATACAAATCCCGAAAAATTTCTTCAAGAAGATTTTTTTCCATGATTTGATGGAAATCTATATTTATGAATTTATTTTCAAACTCTTCGAAATTCAAAATAGCTAAGCTGTCAGAATAAATTTTCAAAAATTTTACAACTCCATGCTCCACGTTAAAAAAAGCCTGAATATTGCCTGAAGGCGTACTTCTTTCTACAATAACATTGTATTTAGGGCTCTCTCCGTAAATCCATTTGTTATCAAAATATTTTTCCATAAGTAAAGGTGTATATGTCATTTTACTATATCTCACCGGAGCAGCAACGTTGCCGTAAACATTCTTGAAGCTTTTTATTAACGCTTCCGTCAAGCTGGCAACAGATATGTCATTATTCAGTTCCTTCAGATTGATGACTCTACTTTTTACAGAGCTTATTCCTTTTGCTTCCAGCTTTAATTTTGACGGTTTTAATATTCTCTCCAACTGCTCCAGGTTGACCTCCACCATTAATGTTCCATGATGAAATCCGTTTTCTTCTTCTGCGTAAAAAGCATGCCCAGAAAACTTTTTCCCCTGATAAGTTATATCGTTTCTACCAGATAACGCTACCTCTAATCCAAAGCTCTCAACGGCACCTTTAATGACCTCTAATTGCTTTTCGAGGTTTTCCTGCTCCTTTTTGAAAATAAAGGTGAAGTTCAGATTCCCCAAGTCGTGATATACGGCGCCCCCGCCCGAAATTCTTCTGGCCAGACTCACTTCATTACTCTTTAATTGTTCGATGTCGCATTCGGTGTATGGGTTTTGATTTCTGCCGATCACTACAGTCTTATCATTTTGCCATAGATATAACGCAACTTCGTCGTGGCAGGCGTTTCTCAACAGCTCCTCTTCCAAGGCCAAATTAAAATAGGGATCATTCTCTTGGGAAAGGACAATTTTATTCATCGAAGTGGAGTGCTCCTATGCTAAAACCTAAAACAGCCTCGTGAATGGCTTCCCCAGTAGTAGGATGAGCAAATATAGTGTGTATTATTTCTTCCTCAGTGATATTGCTGTTCATCATTATTGTGAGTGTGCTTATTAGTGCAGAAGCCTCCGGCCCAATAATGGAAGCACCCACTATTTTGCCACTGGACAAATCTTTAATTAATTTGATGAAGCCCTTTTCCTCTCTCATTGTTAACGCCTTTCCGTTAGCCTGAAAAGGAAACTTGCTAATCGATATGTCCATATTTTTAAGCACAGCCTGCTCTTCTGTTAAACCTACAGACGCAATTTCTGGCGATGTAAATATTACATTGGGCACCATACCATAGTCTACATGAGAAGGCGTCCCTAAAATATGGTCCACAGCTGCTATTCCTTCATGAGAGGCTACATGCGCCAACTGAATACGATTTGTTACATCCCCGATAGCATATATATGTTCTGCAGACGTTTGGAGGTATTCATTAACAGATATGCCTTTGCCTTTTTCATTTAAAGCAATACCCGCCTTTTCTATTTCCAGATCATCTATATTTGGCGTTCTTCCAATAGCAACCAAGACTTTTTCGCTGGTGATAAATTTTTCAGCATTGTCCATTTCAAATATAACAATAGCCTTGCCACTCTGGTCTTTTTCAATTCTTGTAACCTTAGCCCCAGTGTAGACTCCAATCCCTCTGTCCATAGCTATTTCTTTTATTTCTGCTGAGACTTCCGCATCCACCATGGTCAAAAGCCTATCACAAAACTCAATGACATTTACTTGAATTCCAAAATTGGAATAGATGAAGGCAAACTCCATGCCTATTACACCACCGCCAATAATGGTGATAGAACTTATATTCTCCTTATGTTTAAGGGCCGATGTACTGTTTAGAACAAAATTATGATCTATCCCCGGTAAATTAATATTGGCAATTTTTGAACCTGTTGCAATAATGGTATCCGTCGCTTCTATGGTATACTCATCTTTTCCATTCTTGACAAGAACCTGTTTGTCATTTACAAAGGATGCGCTACCTCTGATAATTCTCACATTATTTTTTGAAAGCAAGTAATCTATCCCTGAAACCAATGTATTCTTGATCTCATCCTTCTTATCAATTACTTTAGCCATATCAAGCTGAATATCTTTAACCGTAATGCCAAAATCTTCGGCCTTCATTATATTATGAAAGACCTCCGAGGATTTAATCAAAGCCTTGGTCGGAATACAACCTACATTAAGGCAGGTTCCACCCATAGACAATTTTTCTACAATAACCGTTTTAATTCCACGTTTAGCAGCATAGATGGCCGACACATACCCCCCTGGTCCCGCCCCAATAATTAACAGGTCTGCTTGCAACTGCTCCTTTTTACCGTAAATCATTCCTCCAAAATAATCCAGCTTAGGTTTTTCTTTTCCTGCATTTTCAGCAGTAACTTTAAATAAACACTGGCCTAACTCAATTTCTTGTCCTTCTTCAACCAGAATCTCATTTATAACGCATTTATATTTTGAATTAAACGGGGAATTGCCCTTTTTACTCTCCAATTGCAATAAGGTCTGGCCCACCGAAACTGATTCTCCGACAGAAATGTTGATCTTTCCCACTCTTGATTTTTTTTCATGCCCAGTAAGCTGTTCAAGTTTTATATCCACATAAATTCCCCCTAGTCTGCTGTGTAGTTTTATTCACATTTACCGTATCCATTAATTTGGCAACCTCCGCCAATTGCGCAGAGATTGCCAATGAAATGACATCATTACTTGAAATCTTGTTCAAATTCATCAATAGAATCTTTAAGTAATGTGACTGAATACGCCATGCTAGGTCCACCGCCGAAGGCAACAGCAACCATAGCAGATTCAAGGATCTGCTCCCTGGTCGCTCCTGCTTCCAAGGCTTTATAAACGTGAAACACTATGCAGTACTCGCAACGATTATACGCGCCAATCGCTACACTGATCAGTTCTTTTGTTTTGGTGTCTAAGGCACCATCAGCATAATTGGTTCCCAGCAAATTCATAAATGCATTTACGCTGTCCCCATTAGTCTCAGCTAGAGTAGCTAACCCGCTTGTAAAATCATGAAGCATTTGTCTTACATCCTTCTTCAATTGAATCCCATCCTTTTCATGTGAATTATTTCACTTATGATTTCATAATAATACTTTACACTGCAATAGTTGCTATGTAAAGTATTTACGTAAAAAAAACCCTCCTTATAATAATATCGAACGATTTAGTGGATTTTTGACAAATTATGAACCATCTTATCTAATACTGTCGTAAAAATATGCAGTTCTTCCTGGGATATTCCATTTGTTGCATCATCATGAAAATTTTGACCTATCGGAAGCAACTCAGCTCTTAGAGCTTCGCCCTCTTGCGTTAGATTAATTCTGATTATTCTTCTATCTTGAGAATCTCTGACTCTTGAGCATAATTTTTCTCTTTCCATGCGATCAAGAAGCCTGGCTATAGACGATTCATTAACATTCATTTTTTGGGATAGTTCTTTTTGGGATATTCCATCTTTTTCCCCGATAAAAAAAAGGGCCGTCCATTTCACTTTCGTAATTCCAATGTCTTTAAGTCTCCTGTTGAATTCGTCTACTATTTTTTTTGAAGCAGTATTCGTTATGAAACCAATACAATCATTCAAATTAAACATATAATGTCCCTTCCAAAATGGATTGATGTTCTAAAATGGAATTATACCATAGAAATGAGATAGGCTATCTGATATATGGCCATAATCGCCAATGCTTGTCAAAATGATTAAAGTCATTGATAAAGCGACCATAAATTCTTCAAGGCAGCTTTTCCATTTACTTATTAAATTTTGAACCTCAGGAGAAGCAGGAGACTTATCTTTATGTTTCGCCAATTCACGAAATACATTCTCCATGTTACCAAGAACTGCTTCTCTTGTTTCTATAAGTATCATAATAGAAAAAAAACCTTGATTTCTCAAGGTTTTCACTGTGATGCCGAGGACGGGGGTCGAACCCGTACGGTACTCACGTACCGCAGGATTTTAAGTCCTGTGCGTCTGCCTGTTCCGCCACCCCGGCATATTATGTGTTGTTGCTTCATACGATGTTTACGTATAACGCGACAAGAAATATAATATCATGAATATCGATAACGCGCAATCCCTTTTTCAAAAAAAGTTTTATCACATTAAAAATAACCCGCTTCAGCGTGTGCCGACACGGGTTAATAGGCATGTGAATTATCTGCGTTCGTCACTTCTGCTTCTCATTCCGACAAGGCCCAAGAGTCCAAACAATCCGAGCCAGCCCCAGTTAGATCCTCTGCTGGTAGTCCCAGTATTTGTAGTTGTACTGGTTGCCCGATATCTACCGTCCGTTGTAGTGTTGGATAGTGGAGTTATCGTATTTCTGTTGTAGTTATCCCGGGTGTAATTTTCATTGTAGTTATTGGTGTTAGGTCTATAATTTTCCCCTGTGCGAATCTTATCTTTCATAATGCTCTCATGCTGATTCATCGTTCCCGTGGTGCCGTTCATTAGATTGCCTTCCGTATTCATCATCCGAGTGTTATTCACGGTACCATCCATGCCCGTATTCGCGTTCGGGATACCGCCTAAAGCGGCTGACCCGATTGGATTAGCGTAACTAGCTCCCATTATACTCATTGACAGTACAGTACCGCATGCAAGGCTTGTTATCAGCTTATTCACAGTGTTATGCCTCCCTTTATGGTTAGTTATCACTGATAATTTCCCCTTGGGTGGCACTGTCTATACATGAATAGCTTTACTCTTGTACAACATTCACTGTCTTGCTCGCTGCGTCATACGTAACCTTTGCTCCAAGCGCCTCAGCCAGAGCACGCACGGGTACATACGTTACGCCGGTATCAAGAACACCATCCGTAAGTTTAGTGCCGTTTAAGGTTATCGTTACTTTAACGTCTTTGTTCACCTGGTCATCCTCCCCAGTAATTCTTTTTAAAGCTTCATTGACCTGATCCGTCGTAGGACGTTTACCTGCCCGAAGTTGAGTCGTAGTTAAGCCGAAGGCCATTTGCAGATGTGAATAATCTTTAAAAGACGTCCAGTCTCCTCCCCACTCAAGCCCTAGCTGTTTTCCCACCTGTACAACCTCTTGCCAGTCCGCTATTTTATCTTTATCACCATCACGATTCATATCCCAGGAAATACTATTTCCATCCGGCAGCAAAAGCGCAAAATCAAACGCAAGGCCATAATTGTGATAGCTGGTTCCACCCTTGGCGTTGGTAACTATAGGTCCAGGCTTACTTCTCCCCTGCGCATACAAGGCATTTTGTTCAGCAATCGACCGCAATCCCTGAGTAATAACGATGGGCACTCCTCTGGCATAGCTTTGCTGAATCAAAGCCTTCGCCCCTGCTGCCAAAACAGGATGAAGCCCAGCAAGCCTCGCTGCCGATTTGTCCCTCACTTGATCTAAAGTCAGCATAGAATCACCCCTTGGTATAATCAATGATCCCGCTTCCCCATTCGCTTGTACTAATACCCCTCCTTGCCTTAGCATACAAGCATAAACGTCTTCGGCGTCCCTATAAGGAAGGACGATAAGCGTTTAAGCGAGAAATATAAGACATAAAGGATAGGTGTATAACTTATACTTTCTTATATTTTAAAAAAAGACCCCGGTATCCCCGAGATCTCCCCTGAAAAGCACCTACTCATAGCTTCTTCACCTTGGATCATTTCTACAAAAAAGGGCAAAATATTAGCGAAAGGTGGGAACACATATGGACATTCATAGTGATAGCTATAAAGTTGCTGCCCTGAGCGAGCAGGAAGAAGCACTCGAAATTATTCGAAATGCCGAAGCTTCCATTGCACATCTGACCGGCAACCCAACGGTGACCCTAATTGCTTATGAAAAAAGTGAAGTCAGCGGTTCTCAGCATTAGACGATGTAAACCTCCACTAGATCATCTACATTGATCCACTTCCATTCCTCCGCCCACTGCAGCTTAAACTCACGCGAGTGGGTGTGAATGGAAGTCACAAAACCACTAATTGTCGTATTCTCAAAAGGATCAAACAGCACAACAGTGACGCGCACATGACTCCGTAACGATAAAGCAAGTGTACATTCGATCTCCTCCAGCTTCTGCTCATCCAGAATAGGCTTAATGCGGCGCAGCGTCTCTCGTTCATCCCTAATAATTCTTACCTTGTGCTCCGGCAGCATCATTCGACTACTTTCCCACAGTCCGTTTTTCTCCAGCTTTTTGCCCATGGTAACCCCTCCCTAATTTCTATACTTATTCCGCTACATACGAACGTATGTTTGTATTATATCCACACCTTCGCTGAATAATCAATAATCAGGAAAAAGATACCACTTTAAAATCCTCCTCTTTTATCTAAAAGTTGTATAATATTGAATATCTAATTGAGAGGAGCTTTCCACTTGAAAAAAAACAATGCCCTGCTCATCCTAATTCCCGTATTATTCCTATGTCTATACCCCCTCGTATATCGAAGCAGTACCCTCTCAGACCTCACAAAAGGAATCGTAGCTGGCTTATTTATAGGATTGGCAGTGTTACCTCTACTCAAGCTCAAAATCGCATCAAAAAGACGCTGACAGTTGAACTGTTCAGCGTCTAAATTTCGATCTATTCTTGAACTTTCTCTGATTCAGCGGTGGACTGACCATCAGCATCGATGAGTCCTGTTGCTTCTCTTGCTTCATTAAGCTTGGAAATGCCGTATAGCATCGCGACGTCAGCGTTCTGATTCAATTCCTCGAACTTCTCAGCAGTGACCTCTGCGGAATCAGCACCTTGAGAGGCCTGTTCTTTTAGAGAATAAGCACTTTGAAAAGCAATTTTGGACTCATCAAGCAGTTTACGAATGTCTTCGGGCAAGCTAGAGGAAATTTTCACTTTCTCAGCCTGATTGGATAGGTCTGTTGCGGTCTTTTGGAATTCGTTAATCTTCTTCTCCAACTGCTTGTCCGAAAGTTCTCCTGCTGAATAAGCAGCAATAGCTTCGTTGAACTCCGCTAAAGATGATTTTCCTAATTCATCAAGTTTAGACATTTCATTGTAGAAGTTTTGCACGGTTTCCTGCACTTCTTCTTCCGAGGCAGGAGCCGATGAAGTTGAATTATTATTGCTGCAGGCGCTAAGGATGACAGTCAGCATTAGCGTTCCTATTAGTAACATTTTTTTCATTATTTATCCCTCCACTTAACAGAATAATGTCGGTTTGTGTAAAGCGCAAATGAAATTTATGTAAAATGACTATTATGTTATAATTATTTCAATTGTAATCAGGGAAGGAGAGTATTTATGCCTTATTGCACAACCTGCGGATCAGAATATAAGCAGGGCGCTAAATTTTGTGGAGAATGCGGATCTAGCATTGACGGCACTGCTCCAGTGATCGCCCGCCGTCCATCAGCAAATCAAAATGCTACTCAAGAAGTCGTTCTCTGGAAAGGCAAACCAGCCAGTATCTCTGATCGCCTCAAAGGAATCGTACGCCTAAACACGACTACGTACACCATTACAAGCCAGCGCATTATGGTAAAGACCGGACTTATCGGTAAAAATGTCGAAGAAATCGAATTACTGCGTGTACGCGATTTATCCGTAGCACAATCTATCATGGACCGGATGCTCGGCATCGGTACATTAACTGTATTTTCTGATGATGCCTCAGCACCTCAGCTTCTTTTCCGAAAAATCCATGATGCCCAAACCGTCAAAGATGTTCTGCGCAAAGCTGTTCGTGACGAGAAGATCGCCAACAACATTAGCTACCGTGAACAAATCTAAGAACCTTTCACATTAAAAAGCCCCGAAATCCGGGGCTTTTTCGCTAATTTTCCGATGCTCGAATCAGTTCGGATATCGTCTTATGGAAGATAAAAAGCTCCTGCTGGAATAATCCCTTTGGGTTGGCTAGGACTTTCCCACTGCAATACAATTCGCGCGTCCCCCTCATTCTCATAGTACTCCACTTTTATTTCATGTAGCTTGCCAGCTATCAGATTCACACTGCCTTTTCGCTCCTGTCCACTCTGATTCACCCAGCTATCAATGATCAGCCCTCCATCAATCCACACCCGCACCCCGTCATCAGAGGAGGAGTAAATGATATAGGTTTCACTATAGGCTGCAGTCAGTTTTCCACTCCACCGTACAGAGAAAGCGTCGACACGAATGGCTGGATCAGGCGAACCCTGTTTCCACGAAAATTGGATGTTAGCATCGGTTCGCGTCAGCGCAGGTGCGCCGCTAAGAGTCATGTTATTGTAATATTGCCCCCATAGTCCACTCTGCAGCACACTGTCTCCCTTAGCGGCTACAATTGCCGCCTCAGCAGCATACTCTTCCCGCGTGAATACAAAGCTGTCATTCATAAAGGCTCTAATTACCGCATCGGTATTCTTCTCATAAAGAAGCTTGCCCCAGGTCATCTGATAAGACCATTTAGGCTGTGATTTAGATAGTAGTGCAGGGGACGGTAGCTCTCCATTTTCTCCAATCGCGATCACTTTTCCACGACCCAGATCCCATAGACTATCATAGTGACTCCCCTTAAAATCCCCATCATAGATATCTAGTGCCAGCACATCTACTTTGTCACCGCTTGGGTAGTATTCGGCAGGGTCATCACTCCACTGATTTTTGGCGTTTGGGCTCCAGACCCACAATAAATTATGCAGCTTATGATAGCTGGTGAAACGGTCAAACATAAGGTTCCACAGTCCCACGTAGTTGATCTTCTTCCCCCACCAGAACCATCCGCCATTCATTTCATGATACGGCCGCCAGAGCACAGGAACACCTGCATCATTTAGTTTTTTTAAAGAAAGGGCTATCTTATCCAAATCAGCGATCAGTGCGTTGTACTGAGAGGTACCCGGGGTTATATATTTGTCAAAATCAGCGTTGCTTATGCTCGTAGATACGTTATCCCAAGCTGGCGCAGTCCCTGGCAACTGAGCGTGATAGCTAATCGTTACGATTCCACCGGCTTTATACCAGCGAATAGCACTGCTAACGACCCAATCCCGCTGATTGTCTAATAGTGCCGCCGTCTGATTATTGATTGCCCCCAGCTCATAGCCGTGAAGGGCGGCGAATTGCCCGCTAGTATTTTTCAGCTTCCCATTGAACTCATCCGCGCTCTCCAAATAATCATGTTGTCCACTAATCCATCCTTTTCCTTGCAGAAAATAAAGGGTATTCAACAATTTCTGAGCAGAAGGTACCGTTTCCGAATCCGCCGGAGCCATTTGCAATTTACGATACGCGATTTGCCACTGAACATCGCTCACAAACCTCGATGCCGAATCAACCATATTTCGAAGATTGCGCTGTTCCATCCACTCTCACATCCTTTTAACTTTTTTAAGTTATAGTATGGGGACAATAGTGACATGAACTCAGCGAATGGACATGAAGTTGTAAATTAATTTAGGACAGTGTAAGGAACTGCTGAATAAATTCACGGCTCAATAAAAAAAGGAGCCCGGCGGCTCCTGACTATATCTCCAATTTACCTTGTATATCTCAGCGGTAGTAATTCAGAAATATCATATTTAGCTAACCGGCCGTCCTCGGATACAATAACTTTGCAATCCTTCCCGTAATCAGCAATTAACTCACGGCACATCCCGCAGGGAGAAACTACTTTAATTTCTCTTTCCTCGCTGTCCGGATCAGAATGCCTTACCGCAACAATCGTATCAAATTCCTTGTAACCTTCGGATATCGCTTTTCCAATCACCATCGCTTCTGCACAGACTGTAATTCGTCCCATGCTAGCTTCTACATGTACCGCTGTAAAGATTTCCCCCGTCTTAGTACGGAGCGCCGCCCCTACATGGTGTCTTCCCCATTCATAGCGTCTAGTAATAATATCTTCAGCAGAGGCTATAAGCGTCTGATCTTCAATCGTAATCAAATACTCCATATCCAATTCCGTCCTCCTCTTATTTTTCCTAAGTATATTAAATCGCACTGCATTATGATATAAGATATACTATTTTAAGTTCCAAAAAAGGAGGAGCAGATTTGAAAATACAGAAATTACTCACCAGTCTCATCATTGTTGTGTTACTTGCTTTGGGCGGTTACTGGTATGAACAGAACGGAGATCCGGCAGCCCCCTCGTCCACATCCGATTCAGAAGTTGTTCAGCTGATCTTCCCAGCTGATCGTTATCCTGAGACCGCTAAGCACATTCAGGACGCGATTGCCAAAGGGGAGTCCGCGACGTGCACGATTAACCGTGAGCAGGCTGAAGACAACCGCAAAGAATCCTTAAAAGGGATCCCCACCAAAAAAGGCTACGACCGCGATGAATGGCCCATGGCCATGTGTAATGAAGGCGGCAAAGGGGCCGACATTGAATACATAACCCCAAAAGATAACCGCGGCGCAGGAAGCTGGGTTGGCAATCAGTTAGAAGATTATGCGGATGGAACCCGCGTAGAATTTATGTTCAAATAATAAGCTAACGTGAACAGTGCTTCAAAAGAATAGCCCCATCCGGTATACCGGATGGGGCTACAATGTGCATCAGCTAGCTTAGAATAAGCAAGCTTTAGTGATGATAACCAGCAAGATGAAGAGTACCAGAATAGCTCCTGTTGAAGTAAAAGGACTACACACCGGACCTACATTTACTGGGCTTACTACAGGACCTACGTTACAACCACAATGTTCCATTCCCATAATTAATTCCTCCTAATGATTAATGACTACAGCACAAGATATGTAAAAAGGAGATAAGCCGTTTGGGCGAACTGGCAAACAAATGCTATTCACCTAATGAATTAGGTAGGCACTGTCGATAAACAGGATATACACAAAGGAGGTGCAATATGGATATAGCCGCATTATCAATGGCAATGAGCCAGGCATCCTTAGCTCAAAATGTAGGAATACAAGTCATGAATATTGCCAAAAATCAGGCTGAAACCCAGAGTCAAACGATGGTGGAAATGCTGGGCAAAAGCGTTGCTCCGAATTTAGGAAAAACACTTGATATTAGTGTTTAATTGCTTTATGCTAAGGACACACGAGAACACTCGTTCTTATGTGTCCTTATGTTTTTTACTTTACATAGCCTTCGGGCTTTTCTTTTGCTCATTTATGCGAACATACGATCCTATAACTGATTCTGAATGAGGTGAATGATATGAATAACATGAAATCCTATTATCAAATGACTGCGCTGGAGAAGTGGACAGAAGATTTATACAAGCGTCTGAACCTTACTCAGCCTTCGCAAATTTCGATTGCTTATATTGCAGAACGGCTTAATATTTGGGTTCATTATTTGGATGTAAGAAGCAAGAGCATCGAAGCATCAGCGGGGATGTACACCATGTTTATAGACAACCGGCTTCCAGCCAGTCTGCAGCGGCTAGAGTTTCTCCATGAGCTCTGTCATCTGCTCCGCCATGGTACTGATCAAATATTGATGCCAGAACATTTTACGCGGGCACAGGAGGATGAATCTGAGCGATTTATTCTTTATGCAGCTATGCCCTACTCCATGATCTCCCGCATGACATTGCCTGAGCAACGGGAAGATGCAATCAGCTATCTTGCAGCAGAATTTCAAGTGCCAAGCGAGCTGGCTTTACAGCGGATTGATCAAATTCAAAGACGTGTTTTTCAGGGGCAATTATTGGCCGTGATGGGAAGAAACGAAGAACGATTAACACATATTCAATAATGACTGCGGAGATAATAAGGGTAGTCGCAATGAAGGACCATTAATTATGGTGGAATTTCTCGCAAGGGGGATCGATATGGAAGCCATTAAAGTAATTGAATTATTGATGACTCATCCAGATTATAACGTAGATGCAGTACACCCCGAAATTCCGGATTTTGTTGGGATCGAGTCGATTGAAGTGGATCATGAAACGGGGACCTTCTCCATTTTATTGCAAGAACCCAAAGAAGACTGAAGATGATTTGTGTAAGTTCATAATAAAAAGGCAGCAAGTATAGTATACCCAGGCAATTCTTTACCTACGCGGGTTTAACTATCGGCAGGAAATTTGCTGCCTTATATGTAATTATAAGCTCTGTTATGCGACAAATTGAATCAAACCAATAAGAATTAGAATGAGGAACATACCCACAACTCCCCAAATAATAAACCATAAGATTCTGAGACCTGGTAGTACCCTTCTAATTTGTAGATTACAAGATACAATAGATATGACATACCAGTCACAATATATTATCTTATAATATATACATTTTAGCTAAATGGAGGGAATTAATGAAGAAAAGAACAAAAATAATCCTTATTACCTTCGTTATTGTATATGGAGTCGCTTCTTTAGCGCTTCAGGCCTTCCGAAATCATATGGATAATGAAGTGATTCATTATTTGGTAGCTACGAGAGATTATAAGAATGAAGATCTTTATAAAGTCTATACCCAGATTGGTAAGGCTCCCGTCGTAAGTACAACGGTGATTTTTGCAGATGAACCTAACGCAAGATACTTTTATCGAAAAGAGAAGGATCGGATTTATCAATATAGCATGGCTCTTGTAAAAAGGTTTGATCCAAACTATACATATAAACATAGTGAGGAGACCCTCCCGTAAAGGGGGAACTTCTATTATAAAGGTGCGATTGTCTCAACAGTCATGATATGGCTGCTGGGGCAATCGCACCTTTTTTAGATTCTAACCCTTGATCTAGACGCTAACAAATTTTCTCAGGAACATAATGTGACCAAATGCCGTCCTAAATGGTGTTATAGGTAAAGGGGGCATAGAATCATGCAACGATCCATGACCCGGCCGGGAAATCATGTGATAAAGAGTTACGAAATCTACGCAGATATGCTGTTCCGGATTGCTTTGGTCCATTTAGGCAGCCGCCAAGATGCCGAAGAGGCCACTCAGGATACCTTCATCAAACTGATAGAAAAAGCACCAAAGTTCAAAGACGCTGAACATCAAAAAGCATGGCTGATCCGAGTAATCACCAATCATTGTAAAACATTACTGGGCAGAGGCTGGCGCAAGCGCGAGGTTAAGCTGGAAAATGCTGAGCCGATTGCGGTAGACACCCCCGAGGATTTGGCTCTACTGCAGTTAGTTATGGCGATGCCTATGAAGTATAAAACCGTAATCCATCTTTATTATTACGAGGACTATCCCATCCAGGAAATCAGCAAGATTCTGCAGATTAGTCAGTCTGCCGTGAAGATGAGACTTCAACGGGGACGGCAACTGTTAAAACTAGAGCTGGAAGGAGTGGAATCACAATGAAAGAAGATCAGTTTCGAACATCATACAAGAGAGCGGTGGATTCTATGAAACCAGGTGAAGAGATGAAAAAAGAATTGATAGACAAACTGGAGCAACAGCAGGAACGGAAACGTCCACGCAAGACGGTTTATATCGCGGCAAGTATCGTCCTCGCCGCCGGGATCGGCTTAGCTGCACCTAATATATGGCAGCAGTTAAACGGCCAGAGTACTCAAGGGCAAATCGCTCAGGTAACTCCAGGTCCAAGCCAACAAGGCAATTCTGGCACAAATGCGTCCGGAAGCATTGTCATCCCCAAGCTGGAACTGCCGGATACCAAATCTGGCGTTATGGCAGATATGATCGCTCTAGTCGTATATAAAGATAACATTTATACACAGTCTGCGACTCGAATCAACGCAGCCGATGCTGCCGCTCTGCGCGGTGACAAGCTTGGACGTACTACAGGTGGCATCGATGAGTGGAGCGGTAAAGACAAATATATTGAGTTAGCTTCTAACATCGGCGAAACAGATATCTATTCCGTAAAGGGATATGACTCCAATTTCCTGATTATGTCCTATTCGGAAATCAACGGCGAGGTATTCGCCGAACTGTATGAGCATACAAACGGGATCACCGTAAACAGCGGCGCTGATCTATTTGGCAAGCTAAATCTTGAAGGTCGAATTACTTCCGCACAGTGGGAAAGCTTCGACAGTTGGAACAACGGACAGCAGCAGTACACACCGCTCGCTGACGACGAGGCCCTTAATGGCTTCGTGAAGGCGCTCCAAGCGGCCAAACCTCTGGCAGCAGAGCCTCTTACCGCGCAAGGCATCTACGACAGCGAAGACCGCAAGGTTCTCTATCTCCAGCTGGAAGACAACGCCAGGGTAGAGCTGACGCTGTTTGGTCAAGGGCTAGTACGTTACGGTCAGGCACCTGTATTCTTCGAGGTTGAGTCCGGGGCATTCCAGCAGCTATGGGATAGTATGAAACCATAAAAATGATGGTCGAAAACCGAGAGTACAGCGATAGGAACAACGATTGGGACAACTTTTCGGGCACCATACCCATTAGAAAAGTCTAGCTGGATACAAAAAAAAGGCGTTGCTGCAAAACCATTTCATGGCTTTGCGATAGCGCCCTTTTTGTGTTGGCTGTATGGTTTACATTGCGTCATGTCAGAATATCAGATTCTAAGTATAAAAGAGCCGTTGTAGATTAATCCTATGATGGCTCTTTTACATGTTCAATACTGCTATGATAACGGGACTCAAAAAAAGAACGCCCACCATGGACGTTCCTGAGATTCTTATTCGTATACAACGTTTCAGCAAGTTACGCATTTACACTTTCTGTTTTACGATCCTGTCTTGTGTGTAATGTTTTCATCGCAAATCTTGCTATCGGCTGAGCAACCAACAGTTCAATCCAAAATGCTATACCAAAGTTTCTTGGCCAGATATGAAGGAAGTTTTTAAGTGGCTTTAGACTTATTTGTTTCGTCCCAACCCATGTACCGATTATCGATAGTAAAATAGATAACACCGTAACATTCAATAAAGTATTCAACAGCACCCTAGCATTAAATCCATCGGTTTGTCCCATGAATTTCGGCATCACTTTCCCAACAATCGGCCCGGCAACTAATCTTACGGATAAAACTACGATCATCCACATAAACGGAATAACCTTTAGTGTATCTATATACACTTCCTTACTGAAGCCCCGTTCCAACCCCACAATAATAGGGGCAATAGTGTTTACTGAAATGATTGAAATAATGAGTAAAAATAATATACCTTCTTTTCCGTTTCTGGGCAGTCTTGTGTCTCCATGCATGTTTGTCATCTCCGTGAATCATATTTCAGATGGCAGACGTATCATGAGACATATATTTTTGGCCCAATAAAAAGACCAATATCTCTACACACTGATTTAATAATTATAGCACTTTTTTCAAATGAATGTCAGACCTCTATTTAAGATTTATTAAATCCCTCTGCTCTTTAGTGCATTCAAAAGATTTAAACTATCCCTGCAAGCGCATGGCGATAAATCTGGTATCAGTGCATCCGTTAGCAAGCTCAAAATTCCAGCCTTCATTTATGTACCTATAGCCAGCAAAAAACCCTTACAAAGTAAGGGTTTTTGATAAGCAGGCCCTGAGGGACTCGAACCCCCGACCAATCGGTTATGAGCCGACCGCTCTAACCAACTGATATAGAGGAAAGGGATAAATGCCTTAAACTCTATTTAAGAACTCTTGTTTTTATTGGGATTAGCTAATATCGATTAAACTTAATTAAAATGAGTTTGTGACCAATGTGCCCATTAGACCTGGAGTTTGTCTTGGGTTTCTTTATGGGCTTTTAAGCACAACTACAAACTCAACATTTTCTGTTTTTCAAATAGTTATATCCACCAATAGATATGAGGGCTCCACACATCATTACAACCATCAAAGATTGTCGTTCCTCATTCGCAACATCATAATTATTGAACAATAATGAAATACCTGGTTTCATTTTCTCTGCTTTATGTACTTCTTAATCAAATAAAACAATACAAATCCTAACAACACCAAGCCAAGTATGGTGATCCATAGAATCGTTGGATTCCCTACGAAAAAGTATGTATTTCTGTATTGAAAATCTTCATTGTTCATCAGTATAAAAACTCCTTGTTCTACGAACTATCTATTTCTTCGCAACCCATCGTTTTTCAACTTTGAAGTCCTTCTTAATTACTTTATTATCCCATGACTCCAGTATAATCCTGGGCTCTGACTCAAGGATATCCTTTGCTTTATCAATCTGCCCTGACTTGAAAAAGTTTATAATTTCTATAAGGTCACTTCTACTATGTAATCTTACGGCGTTATAACTAGCAAGTTCTTCACACGCTGAGGTATATTGATTTGAGGATATTACCATGGACTTTTTTGCCCTGTGATATCTCATGGAACTATAGATCTCTTGAACAGCTTCTAACCCTACTGGATAAGAATAACACTTTGCCTGAACAACATTTCGAACCCCCTCCCCGTCTGTAAACACTAAGTCAGATCCAAAGTCTCTGCCTCCTCTCGTTTTATATGCATCACTATAACCCATGGCCAAAAATAAACGATACAGATATTCTACAAAGCCAGTTCCGTCTTCCATTCGGTCTATGTCCTGGATCGTAATCTTAAGTGGATCAATTACTATACTTTGGGGAGGGTAACTCTTCTTTCTAGATAAAACTTTGAATACAAAAACAGCAGTAATGATAGCAAGAATAACCAACAAAATTATCATTTTTGTCAACCAGCAACCCCCATTAATATAAGAACCTCGCCAATGCCGGCGAGGTTCTTCCAAATTGCAATGCCATTACTCCCAAACCCTAGAACCTTAATATAAATTATTTGGAACATTATGTATATATGACTGGTAAGAAAAAGTCCTAGACTACTGTTGGTTTTTGGACTCACGTTTCCCGTTAGCTTAAGCCCTTGCTAGTCCTGAATATCATTAACTAATGAATACTTGTGTTCTTCTTCCTACTTCAATTCGTTCAGTAAATTTTCCTCCTGTATATTCTTCTATTGCCTTTTTCCAAAAGAGTTGAGCGGGCTTGTTGTTATCTATTTGGTAAACTTCCCATTTTCCCTGGTGCATATCAAATATATCTTTAGCAACCAATCTCCCTAATCCCAGCCTACGATACTTCTTCGCAATAAAAAATTCAGCAATAGAAAAATATGCGTCATCTTCTTCCCAATTTTTTAATTTGACTAAGACAAATCCAACAATTTTCCCATTGAGACTGATTAAATATGGATAATTGGGGTCTTTAGACCAATATTCATCAATTGGATAATTAGCATACTTACCGTTTGCCTCAAACTGCAACTCCATAAATTCTGAGAAATCATAAATATAGAATTGTAACAGGTTGCTGAGTATTTCTTTATGTTCCAAGGTTGCTATTTTGATTTCATAGTCCATGTTTGATACCATCCCTCTGTAGATTCAACTATCGTTTCCCATTAGTTAAGTCCCAAACAAACCATGTTGCGATAAATTATTTTATAGTGTCGTGCTCATAGATTTTGGTGGGTCGTCCCCATTCGAAATTATCCAAACCGATTTCTCTGAATCCATATTTCTCATAGTAACGAATATGGTCAGTCGTTATATAAACCTTCGTATATCCCAATTGCCCCACCATTTTTCTGGCATGCTCCAACAATACTGAACCTAAACCTTGCCCTCGCTCATTCTCGTCAATGAACAAAGGAGCAATCCATGGCGATAAATCTTTTCGAATTTTATTTTTCTTTAACATATTCAGCAATCTCTATATGACGCTCTGGACACTCTATTATAGATTTAATAGCTTGCATTAAGTCACTCCTTCATAAATACGGTTCTTGATGAGTATCACCTTCAAAAAAAGGTGCTTTCAGATTACACCTTAAGTTAACTGCGGGAAACGGAAAGTTTATTTTAAGTTAAACTTTACTGCCTGTTAGCTTGATGAGGCGCCCGCCAGTCTATTGTGTTTTCATTGGCAATTTATACTGGAATGAGACGTGGTGAGATCCTTGGACTTCGCTGGGGTGATATCGACTTCGAAAAGAAAGAACTCAAGGTGATTCAGACGGCCAACTGGACACGTGATGGTTTAGTCATTCAACGCCCGAAGACGAATGATTCCATACGACGGGTAAAACTTTTTCAGAATATTATTGATGACCTTAAGAACGCTACAAACAAATCGAGGATTATAAAAAAAGAATATGGGAAATTATTCGGGGAAAATCACTTAGTATGTTGCTAGCTGGTGGAGGCTATATAGATCCAAGGTAGCTCAACGGCTGGGTATGACTCTAGCGATGTTAAACTAACTTTATTCCCATCTACTCCCCGATATGCAAAGAGATGCTGCAGACCTGATAGATACGAAGATGAAAATGAGCAAGAAACCAGAGGATCAAACAACGCCGTGACCAAAATGTGACCATTTCCAATTTTATCGCTTTTCCAACTCTTCTACTTCTACTTCTACTTCTACTTACAAGGGAACCTATGGACAGCAAAAAACCCTTACAAATTAAGGGTTTTCTCTAAGTGGGCCCTGAGGGACTCGAACCCCCGACCAATCGGTTATGAGCCGACCGCTCTAACCAACTGAGCTTGGGGAAAGGTTAAAATGAGCTTAACTGCGTTTCTATTTCTTCTATAGAAAAAATTACCTATAACTGAGACACCATCGTCGATCTTAATCCAATCATAGCCATATTCCATTTGCAGCTTGATCCCCGGATCTTAACTATACTTACTACTTTATCATAGATTCCAAAACAAATAATAAACGTCGCTAAGTTAATATTAGCAAAACACTAAAGTGCTTAACTACATTTCAGAATTCTATTATAATCACTACTGCAAAAAGCTCTATTTTCACTAGATTTCAGAAAAATTCCTATATATTCTATTATTTACACGATAAAATATTTTTCTAATAAATTTGCTATATTCTCCTAAAATATGTATAGTTAATTTGTTCCAAAAATAAAATATTAGGAGGATTTAATTATGTTTAGGTTTTTTTACCGTATTTTGCCACTTGCTCTAGTCGTATTTTTATTAAGTGTCAGTATTCCAGTTTCAGCTGCAGAAGCACAGACAAGCGTTGATTCGGGAACAAAAGTATTCACTTCTGATTACAAGGATTATGATGGGAATATTGTGGGCACAGAGACTAAAAAAATCACAATAGATACCCCTGTATATGACTCCGAAGGTACAAAAAGTATTACTATTTCAGAAACTGTTTCCTATAATTTTGACAATGATTTTGAATTTAAAGATAAAATAAAAGGTGAAACCATCGTAACTGTTTTCTCTGTAGATAAAGATGGTAACAACTATGTTAACAACGAATTAGTGGTACAAGAACCTTATGAGCAACCCCAAATTTCTACAAGGGACTCAGGCGGGCATTGGAAGTATACATATTACAATGGTGATAACCCATCAACTCAAGTCTACATGTATACTGGCTCAGGCGTTTCTTTTGATATGAGAGACGTCAAAAACGCATATAAAGAGGTATACTTAATGAAGAATACTACTAACAATCCTAAGATTTCAGATTTCAAAATGTATGCCACACAAGTTTCAAATTCTTATGATAGTTATAATAATTACGGGGGAATGTATGCCTTAGAAATTCTTGGGGTAGTTGGAGCTATACCTTTTGCAAATGCAATAGCCGCAATAGCTGCTGGGGGTGTTGTGGTATGGACTGCCTACCAAGGATATAGCGCTTGGAGTTCTATGAATCAAGCCATGGCAAATGCCTATTCCCTTCTTTAGATTTTAAAAAAAACTGTATTTTCAATGCAGTTAGAGTGCCGAAAAAGTCCGTAGGACTTTTCGGCACTTCGATTTTTATATGGGTAGATTCATCTTTCAAAACAAAAATTGATTTAAAACGATCTAAGGATCTTAGTTTTTAGAATAACAAGATGAATTTAACCCCCCTGCGTAAAACCAGGTTTTCTCGACAACCTGACTATTTTAATGTATATTTTTTCGAAATTTTATATAATTAATGTAATCACACGAGCGAGAGGTAAATGTATGAAAAAAACCAATAAATTATTTGTATATTTATGTTGGTTCGCTGCTCTAGGAATCAATATAAAAATTTTAATAAGGTCACTTTCGAATAATGAGCCTATATTTATTAATGTAGTAGGTGTGATTTTATTAATAGTTGTTATTTCAACCTTACATTTTAATATTAAGACTAAGAAAAAATAAGTGTTTGCTACCTTCTGATCTTTAAGCAGAATCGTGTTGAAATTGCTCATTTTTCCTTCTTCTCTTTAACCTATGTCGGAGTTTCTCTGCAACATCCAAAAAATCAAAGAAAAGATCATCCAGTCGCTGCACTGCCTGTCCCTCGCGGAAAGCATGCACCCCACCCCACTTGTCCTCTCGATCTCCTGCCATGGAAAACACACTACATGGCGGCGAACCATCCAGAATGTCCAGGTCAAATAATTCCGGCGGCAGCTCTGAATCTGACACCTCCTTAAAAGTCCTGAATAGGCATATGGTACGGATAACGGGGATTATGATTCTGCCGATAGATCCGCATCATTTGCGGGTCGATTTCTACATTACCCAGCACCGTGTATCCAGCCAACTTATATCCCATCGTTGAGCCACCACCGCAGCTGAAGCAAGAGAACACGGTATGTCCATGCTTCGGCACGCTGGCAAGATCTGATAACCGCCAATCCCATGCTGGGCGACTCATGATACATCCTCTTTATCAAAGACGAATCCGCAACGAGGACACTTGCAGTCAAAGCGTGACTCATCGAATTCACTGACATCTAACTCACGGTTCTGAAAGTCTCCAAGCTGATCGGCAGCCGGCTCTGTGAAATCAGCAATTAATCTTTCGGCTTCTCCCGCATCAAAACCGGACAGCGCCAGATCAGCCCCACCCTCTTGCAGCTCACCTAGTAATTGCGCCAGCGCCTCGTCATCCCAGCGACCAGACACTTTATTCAGTGCCAGATTCAGTAGCCGTTCACGCTCAGGATCCAGATTGACCACGGATACGGGCAACTCTGTGAGACCCTGTTCACTGACAAGCACCTTATACCGCTGATGGCCGCCGACCATGTTGCCGGTCTGTTCGTTCCAAACGATCGGGTCTACATACCCGAATTCGTCTAGGCTGCGTCGAAGCTTTTCATACTCTGAGTCGCCTGGCTTAAGGTCCCGGGGGTTATAGACAGCTGCATTGAGCTGCTCGATCGGAATAATTCTGATGTCCATAGAAACCTCCAATTAAATAAAAACAAATTAAAAAACAGCACCCAAATTAGGGTACTGTCACACGATTATCCTTATTAAAAAAGGTCAGGCAATACTTCTTGTATTTTTTTGAATACTGTTAAATATTCAGAGAAAAACATTTCAAAAAACATTTGTACAAGCTGGTCCTTCTCTGATTCAATTTTATTTTGTATTACGTCTGAAATTCTTTCTTTATTAAAATTAAACTTAGCAGAAACACTTGGAGCAGTTAGTTGGGATATTGATTGTGAAATTTCCGAATTAATTGAAGCAATAGCAAATTCAGAGGTAGATTTATCTTTGTCTTCTGGTAATAAAAAGTAAATGTTTAGCTGCACTAATAAAGTAGCTTTATCTAAGTTGAGTTCCAGATCCGGAATAGCACTAATTGAAAGTTGACTCTCAATTGGTGCTAATTTTTCTTTTAAATATTCTTCACCGAGTTCTTCCGCTCTGTTAAGCACTTCAGCTTTTAGCTTATCTAAATCAGTTAAGTCTCGTAACTCCTGAAGCTTTGCTACTAATTGTTTTCCTTGTTCATTAAGGCCTTCCAGATTTTGATTAATATTTGATAGTGCACTATTTACTTGGTTTTTAATCAAGGCCTCTGTTCTTTCCCTTAATTCTTTTGCAGCAGCTTCAAGTTGAGCTGCTGCCTGAGCTTTCGCTGCTTCTTCAGCTTCACGTGCTTTCTTTTCCAATTCCTCGGCTATTCGTTTTGCTTCAAGTTCTGCTCTTTCCTCCGCTTCTCTTATAGCTCTACGTGCTTCTCTCTCAGCTATTCGAGCGGCTCTTGCAGCAGCTCTTGAAGCAGCTTTTGCAGCAGCATCATTTGTACTTTGCACGAGGTTTTTCGCTGCATGTGTAACAACATCGGTAGATATCTTTAAACTTCGAAATCCCATTATCAAATTACCTCCATATCGTAATGGAATTATCGTTTCCTAATATCCTTTTTTAATTCTTTTTACAATTATTTGTGTTGAGTTGGTTTTCCATCTAGGGATTGGCGCAAACTCAGTCGGAGACGAAGAGAACCTGCTCATCATGCTTTTTTCTGAGCTTCACCACACAAACACACGTTCTTGATATAAAGCCTGAGAATGGCTCACAGAAGGTCAATTCTAAGCATGAAAAAAGCACCCAACTCTACATTAGGTGCTACTCTTAATTATTATCGGATTCCAAAAGCTGAATTTAAATTATCGAGAGTGTATCCATAATCCACGAAATCCGGTCTTTTGAAATGAAGTTCTGCTATTCTTACAATCATAGTTATCCCGAAAGAATTTAAAGCAGTTGGATTTTGTTGTACAACTCTCATTACTTCTCCAAGGTCAGAAAAATCAGCAGTTCCATTCTTCAGCTTACTTTGAACGATGTAAATACTCCTCTGATCATCTTCCCTAAAAGTTCAATAGGCTTTTTTGCTTGCATCACTGCATCTCCTTTCGACATCATATTTCGACACTCAGGGAGTTTTTCCCTTCTGGCATTTCACCCTAGAACAAAACTGTGCAGTTCCTTCCCAGCGCCCCCATATGCAACCCTTACACTTAGTTGGCTGCCGAGGCGGATCTTTTAAACGCCGCTGCTGTTGCTTCTTCAAATTAATTACCCCCAATAGAAAAAAAGCCGCCCAGTAATGAGCGACTTCACGAATATGTATTATTGTGTGCTAACTTGCTGTATTTTTGCGCCAAAATCATCTATTCCATATTGGAAGAAGAGATAAAGCCCTACTAGACCAACAATCCCAACTAAAAACTTATGCGCTTCACCTTTTACTCTCAAAATCCGTAAGAGTATCGCAGTTACCAGCATAGGAAAAACCAAATACAAACCTAATCCTTCAGCTATTGCCCAAGCCATCGCATTAAAAGTTTTTCCCACTGAATCTCCAAAATTGATCATATAACACCTCCTGCCACTGAATTTCGACAGAAGGAATAAAATTCCTGCAATACAAAATAAAAGCATGGCGTCCGCTCCGGTCCGTAGCAAATGCGCTGTGCTCTTTGCTTAAAATCTTTATCTCCATTGTTACAAAGGAGAACAAGACCATTTTAATATTAGATATAATTTAGAGTCAAGTAGAAAAGATCAAAGAAATGTCTTAACTATGGTTGTATCTAAAACTCTTAATCTCTCGCTATTCGAAGAAGGGGAAATATAAAACCCCTCTTGCCTCCCATTTATCAATTTGCTTCTCAGAGAATCCAATATTTATTGTAGTTTCAGATGTTGGAGTTCTTGGTTTTTTATTTACGATCTCATCTACTAATACTTGGTGTGGAATTTGAACGAAATAGGATATATCCTTCCAATATTCGCTTTTCCCCTCGCTTATTAGCCGTCTGTAAGTTCGTGGTATTAGTAAAAAAGCCTTATCAACTCTAATTAAATTTTCTTTAAACTTGTTGTACTCTGTTTTTTTGATTGTGACCTGTTCTAGAGGGTTTTTAATATCCTTATGATCACGGGGAATTATCCAAAAACCATATGAAATATCACCAATAAGGCCCGTAACCAATGATCCAGTGCTATTTACTTCTTTTGCTTTTTGGGACTTCAACCACTCTATGGCCCATTTAATTCCTAGCTTTGTATTTGGTAGTATTTCGTTTAAAGTTATATTTTGGACAGTTATTTTCTTCGCCTTCTTTCTGGAATATTGTTGAAATAATCCTAACAAGAGTGCGCTGTAATCACAAACTGTCAGAAAACTTGCTGTTTTCGAAAAGAGACACTCTGATAGTGCATTCCTTTCTATTTCTATGTTTTACCCACTATTTTGAGAAAATCAAAAATACAAAAAGCGAGAGGAGGTACGCCCCGGTTACTGCTACATTTCTGTAGCCGTGCGTGTCACTCTCGCCTAATTTTCACAATACAAATATATCATGATCAAAGCCAAATGAACGGTCAATGTGCGGTCAAATAACGGTCAAAAAGCGGCTATTTTTTATATTTCATATCAAGACGTTCTTGTCTCAGTTTTACAATTCTAAGTTTCTCTTTTGCCGTCTCAGCTTCGATTTCTTTATTACGTGCATCATCTTCTCTTTTTAATTCCTTTACAATATGAAGTATTTCCTTTTTCTCCTCTATAGCTTCATTAATGATGTTATTCATAGCAAAAATTTTTTTTGCCATGAAATTGAAATACATTAAACATATTAAAATAAATATAATAAAAACAAGATACATTACAGCGGTTAAAAAGTAAGTATCAGCAGTTCTTTCACGCTTAATCTTTGCCGCTTCATCATAAGCGTTGGCGATTTGTTTATTTTTTAGATTAGGAACATTAGCTTCTTTGATTTGTTCTATAGTCATATCTCTAGCAGCATCGGTTATAGAGTTATCAATGTTGTCGTAACTCTGATTAGTATTAGTAATTACTCCTGCAACCATTGTAAAAACAAGACCCAAAACCGTGAATAAGATTGTTAAAGTTTTAATCCACTCACTTAACGAACTGGCATCGGATTTCAGTACTCTAAGCTCACTAACTTCCTTATCCAGCAAATTTTTCTTGGCTGCTTCTAACCCCTTTATTGTTATTCCTTTCCATGAAATCATCTTTATTCCAAATTCCTCTTTAAAGTAGCTTTCAATGTTTTTGTACTTCTTGATCGTTGAGTTTGTCATCTTATTTCTCCTCAGTACTTATTTCCCTATATTACTATATATCGGAAATCAACTAATGAAAATAAGGACCACTTATGACGATTCGTTAATGCTCTGATTGTCATAACTCCCTCCTCCTCCCTTATTTATCAAGAACTTATCCCAGCAGGTATTACATAATGGTGGTTCAATAGGCAAGCCCCTGCATCCGCACTCCCGTCCATCGCAACAGTATTCAGGCTCATATTCGATGGGTTTTCCGCATTCCATACACTTATCTGCACTGTATATCTGTCTTCTCCTCTTCCCTTTTTCTCAGGGTCACCCGGACCTCGCCAAAAGCTCTCTACTTCAACCTAGGTTGCGTTTTGATATTTTTCTTTTCCGTTTTAACCACTCTTTTTTTCATATCCAAACATATTATTTTATATAACTAAAAGAAGGAGGAACAAAAATGCTTAGTGTTATCAACTTTAATAGTTCTCTGCTTACGAATTTGGACGACACTGGAATCTCTCTTACTACCGTACCGGGGTTATTACTCGAGTTTGGTATATTCGTAGCAACACCAATAAACGTTCTAAACATTCTTTCGTGTATTGGTTCCGATCCACCCACTAATTCAGTTGTTGCAACTTTTGAAGTCTACCTTGATGGTGTGCTTACGGGACAAACGATGATTGAGGCCGTGAACGAATCCCAACAGATTACTTTTTCAACGATAGTGTCGAATGTAACTCCAGGCCACCATGTTATCCAAGTATTCGGTTACGCGGATACAGCTAATGAATTTATTGTAGGTGGTCCTATTAACGCTACTGCAACAGTTTATGGGTAATGGTTTGATCGGCCTCATTCATCTTCATGAGGCTGACTTTCATGCCCCTCCCAATTCCAGTCTTACTGCAGGTGCATTTCAATAAGTTCAGCACCTTTACCCAGCCAAAATAATACCGGTCCTCGTGAGCTCAGCATCCTTTTGAATAAACCCTCTGTTATTCATGATGGCCAGCTGTCCGCGGGTAACCAGAATCAAATTATCCGAATCGAAATTTCGCCTGTCCCCATCCCCGAATATGACAGCATGTCCCCACGGAACGGCGTGCCCGCATTGCTGCTCCCAAATTAGTAGGTGCTTCCCGCGCCACATATTCGGATCAGCAATCTTTATATCTACATAATCATCCCCGTTAACCCTCTCAGAGCCTACAGGAACATAATTGTGCGGCTTATGGCCCTTCTTGAATTGAGTATCCTCGCCACCGGTCCATAACTTCTTCTTTCCCTTATTGGGTGGAACGCTACCTAGTTTGATCCTGGCATCGATTCCGCTCTTCAACCCGTTATTTTTGATAAAGGCTCGCATTTGCGAAGGCTGGATCTACACTTCGAACTTCTCATTAAACATTGAAGTCAATTCCAGAACATATCGTCCATGAATGTTGGTGCTGATAAATTCCTTGTGCTCCAAACTGTATCGAAACATCAATCATCCCTCCAGCATCTTAGGGATAGCCATATTAGCATTCATCTTGTCGTCAGTCAGCTTGATGGCATCCAACACCAGAGATCCGTTTGCAATGATTTGGGAAGCAACGCTTGTTACTGCCTTCGCTCTGCTGAACCACTGGGTATGACTCCAGCGTTGTTCAACAAACGATACTCACACCTACTCCCAATCATGCAGGAAGAGGCCGTTGACAAAATTGAAGCAGAACTGAATAAATACGCTGAAAAACAGCTCGAAACTGCAGAAAAATAATTTCCGTTAGCAAATCCGTTAGCAAGCGCAAAATTCTGGTCTTTCCCCATCCTATTTTCTTTATATCACTAATCCTGTAGACAGCAAAAAACCCTTACAAAGTAAGGGTTTTTGATAAGTGGGCCCTGAGGGACTCGAACCCCCGACCAATCGGTTATGAGCCGACCGCTCTAACCAACTGAGCTAAGGGCCCGGATCTAAAAATATCCGAATGTAGAATTGCTGTTGTAAATAAATTGGTTGCGGGGGCAGGATTTGAACCTGCGGCCTTCGGGTTATGAGCCCGACGAGCTACCGGGCTGCTCCACCCCGCGTCAGAAAAAATATTCAAACAGCGACAATAAATAATATACATTACAAATTGGGTCTACGTCAAGGAAGAATTTATAAAAGTTCTCAAGGCAGAAATCTAACCCCGTACCTTCCCTTACGGGATCGATAAATTTCTACAAAACGCGGGTCATGATAACCGTAAATCCAGCCATCTTGCTCCAATCTTTTAGCCAAACAACCTGCTTGAAATCTGGTCCTGAACAGTTTCGCGAAGTATATCCAATTCATGATGCCCTCTTCTCCTTTTCGCAAATTTATGATACACCGCTCTGAACTTATCATGCCCAAGTTCCACAAAATAAGCCACCAGAAAACTGGTGGCTAAGGGCATATTCCAGAGTCATTCACCGATCGAGTCAAAATAGACCGTGGGATCTTTTTCAAGTGTATCCAGCATGGTATTCCCTTGCTTCTCCCAGGCTTTGAGTGCATTCTCGACGGTTTTCTTACCCTGATAAACATCAATGAATAATTGACGTCCAACATCACTAATTCGGCTAATCCCAGGCTTCTGCATCTGTAAACTGATCAATAAAGGATCCGTTGCAGGTAAAGGCTTAAGCGTATAAAAAGCTTCCAAATTTACAGAAGGGGTCTGAGCGGTAATATAATCCTTACGGGAAGTCAGTTCACTCTTGTTATGGGCTTTAATTTTCGCAACCTCATTACTGTTGACGAACTTAATCAAATCCCAGGCATCTTCCTTATTAGTAGCCGTAGAACTAATAGCCATCATATTACCAAGCCATGTTCCAATGGCAACATCCGGTTTTTCCTGAAAGGTAGGTACAGTAACCACTCCCCATTTGATGGGACTGTAATTTTTGATCTTAGCAGCATTACGGGCCACTCCCGCCAGTTCATTGAGATAACCATATTCTCCAACGACCATTGCTGCTTTTCCTGTGAGGAACAGATCGCCTTGGATTGGACTGTAGGCATTCCCTTCTGTTCCTGCAAAATCCAACCCATTTAACTCAGGTACAATTTGTTTCTTAACCAACTGGCTGTAAGTAGTCCAAGCCTGATTCCACTGTGTGGTATTTACAGTCATGTGCTGACCCTTATTATCGTACATCGTAAGTTCTAGCGGTGCGACATAGCTCTGCATATCCCAGAATGGATCACTTAAGTAACGGTTCATCGAGAACCCGTATATCCGAGTTTCTTTATTAGATGACTTCTTCGTCACCTTATCTGCCAGCGTAAACAGTTCATTCCAAGTCATCTTGTCCGTTGGATAGCCCACACCAGCAGCATCAAAGATTTCCTTATTATAAAAAAGCGCACTAGACGAGAAGATCGGTGCCAACGCAAAAAGACTTCCTCTACCCAGTTCACGAACTCCATTCAGCATCGTAGGCGCCATATTGCTTAAATCATACTGATCACGCGCTATAAGCGGCTCCAGCGATTGGACAAGATTATGATCCACCAAACTCTTCACTAATGCGCTATCACCGACGATCACATCAACAGGCTTATCCCCGCCCATAATCGCCCGGATATTTTCCAAATTGTCAGAGCTTGCGTCTGAGGAGGTGTTATTGTACCGAAGGTCATTCGTATCTATAGCGGGAATAATCTCCAATTTGATTTCTGGATGCTGCAACTCATACATATCCGTAAACTGCTGACGAAAAAACGAATCGTCCTCCCCAGACCATAGACTCCCAATACGCAATACACGTTGCTCCACTGAAGCCTTAGAAGGCTCAGCCCAAGCCGTATTCCACCCATCAGAGATTAGTGGTAGTATCAGCGCAGCGCATACCCCAAGGCTTAACCAGCGGCGCCACAGCCGTTTATTATTGTTTATATGATTCATTATTATATCCTCCTATAAAATACTTGATTCTTCTACATCTTATGGATAAATAATCCATAATCCTAGTAACAGTATAAAGCTTTAATCAAGAGGGGAAGTTACAGGACGTTTAAAGTTATACTACGATTTCTTCATATTATTCTCATAAAAATGTTACTAGGAACTTTTGCAGATACACAATCTCCACTTTCCCACTCACACTTGCTCACTTGCTACATCTCCGCTGACCGACACAATCCTACCCTCCACGACTGGATAGTTGTACTTTCTGCAACTATTAGAGCTACATTTATTTTATTTTTCCTTTTAATTGCACTCTGTACAGTTAAAAACCGTTACTAGAAGGTTTCGGTGGATACTAGGCTGATTATAATTGCACAAAGTGCAACTATAGTGCCAATTCCTCTAAGAAAAGTTAGTTTAAGTGTACAAAATACAACTATTCGTGTCTTGAATGACAGTTGAGTATGTTGTGTCTGTTAAAAAATAAAAGCCCCTCACTAAAAAGTGAGAGGCTCGCCTAAACTATAATCATTTATTTAAGCTTAAACACCAAATGATGAAGGATCTTTTCTCCAAGACTTCAGTACTTCTACGTCCGTCGATTCAATTTTACCTTGTGCAAGAGCCACATCAATCAACGTGCTGTAGTTGGACAAGCTTTGTAATGGCATTTCAGCTGCAGCAAAAGCATCCACTGCACGATCCAGCTCATAGCTGAAGATCGCGAGTACAGCCAGCACTTCTGCGCCAGCTTCTTGCACGGCCTGAGCCGCTTTGATGGAGCTTCCACCTGTGGAGATCAGATCTTCAATAACAACAACCTTTTGTCCCGGCTTAATCAGACCTTCGATCTGATTCTGCTTGCCGTGGCCTTTAGCTTTATCACGGATATAAGCCATTGGCAGGTTCAGTTTATCTGCTACCCAAGCCGCGTGTGGAATACCTGCGGTTGCTGTACCTGCGATCACTTCAGCGTCCGGATACTCGCTCTTAATAAGCTGCGCGAAGGCATCTGCAATATAGTTACGAACTTCTGGGTAAGCCATAGTCAGACGATTGTCGCAATAGATCGGCGATTTGATACCAGAGGTCCATGTAAAAGGCTCCTGGGGACGCAGTGCTACTGCTCCAATCTCCAACAGATAACTTGCTACTTGTTCACTTCTATTTAATGAGCTCATGCTAGGGTCATCTCCTCAATAATGTTTAGTGCTGCTTGAC
This sequence comes from Paenibacillus sp. FSL R5-0914, assembly GCF_038004525.1. Lineage (NCBI taxonomy): Bacteria > Bacillati > Bacillota > Bacilli > Caryophanales > Paenibacillaceae > Paenibacillus > Paenibacillus sp. FSL R5-0914. The sequence goes on along the minus strand of NZ_JBBORH010000001.1, from coordinate 2,595,401 downwards.
GTGGATCTGGTGAAGCTGTAATCGGCCGTCCTACAACAAGGTAGTGACTACCCTGACGAATGGCTTTTCCAGGTGTCATAACCCGGGACTGATCGTCCAAGGAAGCACCTGCTGGCCGGATACCCGGTGTAACCGTGCAAAATGCTGGGCCGCAAGCTTCTGCGATAGCTGCGGACTCTTGTGGCGATGCTACTACACCATCTAGACCCGCATCGGCAGCCAGCTTGGCGTATCTTACCACAGTATCCGCTACCTCTCCAGCGATCCCAATTTCGTTATTCATCACTTCTTGACTCGTACTGGTTAGCTGGGTAACTGCAATAATCAAAGGCATCTTAAGGGCAGCATTAGCACTAACTGCTGAAGCCGCTCCTTCGCGTGCTGCCGCCATCATGGCTGAGCCCCCTGCTGCGTGTACGTTAAACATATCAGCACCAAGATTTGTAAGACTTTGAGCGCCACCTTTTACCGTGTTAGGGATATCATGCATTTTCACGTCAACGAACACAGAATAGCCACGAGATTTCAGCTCTTGAATAAATTCCGGTCCTGCCGTATAGAACAGCTGCATGCCTACCTTCATATAGCAAGGAATTCCTTCCAGCTTGTCGATTAAGGCTCTTGCTCCAGTAACATCAGGATAATCCAAGGCGACCATCAGACGATTCGCCATTGCTTTCCACTCTACTTCTCCTACTCCCATAACCATGCTCCTATCCAGTGCAGACTACATCCACACCCTTTATTTATTAGACCCTAGGCATAGCGGAACGGTCTGCGTAAACGCAAACCGCCCTATGCATCTTTATGAGATTAGTTCAATTGTCCGACAAAAGCAGGCATGGACTGTGACGAGAAGTTAATCGTCTGCAGCATTCTGAGAAGTGCCGTCACTGTATCCAGTGAAGTCATACATACGACGCCATTCTCAACCGCTTCACGGCGGATACGGAATCCGTCACGTTCTGGTGTTTTGCCTTTAGTCAGTGTATTAAAGACGAAGTTGGCTTGCCCACCACGAATCAAGTCGAGAATGTTTGGCGCACCTTCATCCAGTTTATTCACATTCATTACGTTGAGGCCTGCTTCTTCAAGCGCTTGTGCCGTGCCTCCAGTAGCAATGATTTTGTAACCCATGGAGTGGAAGCCTTTCATAAGTTCAACAGCTTCTGCTTTATCTTTATCTGCCACCGTAACGATGATAGCACCTGTAGCTGGAATTTTCATCCCTGCTCCGATCAGACCTTTGTATAAAGCTTTTGCGTACAATTTATCACGGCCCATAACTTCACCGGTTGATTTCATTTCAGGTCCGAGTGTAGGTTCTACTCTGCGCAGTTTGGCAAAAGAGAACACTGGCACTTTAACCGATACATAATCGCTTTCCGGCCACAGACCTTCTGTATAACCGTCATCCTTCAGCTTGCTGCCGAGAATGATTTTAGTTGCCAAATGCGCCATTGGAATTCCTGTCACCTTGCTCAGGAAAGGAACCGTACGCGAGGAGCGTGGATTTACTTCGATTACGTATACTTCGTTCTGATAGATAACAAACTGGATGTTGACCAGTCCAATCGTCTTCAGTTCCTTAGCGATTTTAATTGTGATCTCAGCGATTTTCTCTTTTAGACCTTTATCCAGATATTGCGGAGGATATACGGCGATAGAGTCACCGGAGTGAACACCTGCGCGTTCGACATGTTCCATGATGCCCGGAATAACTACTGTCTCACCATCACAAATCGCGTCTACCTCAACCTCTTTACCTAGCATGTAACGGTCAATCAATACCGGATGCTCCGGATTCACTTTCACCGCTTCTACCATGTAGCTAAGCAGTTCAGTATCGTTATATACGATTTCCATTGCACGTCCGCCTAGTACGTAGGAAGGACGTACCAGCACCGGATACCCAAGGGATTGTGCAGTTTCTACAGCTTGATCCACGTCGGTAACCGTCTTGCCTTTCGGTTGTGCGATATCAAGGCGTGCCAGCAAAGCTTCGAATTTCTTACGGTTCTCAGCTTCATCAATGCTATCAAGGCTAGTTCCAAGAATCTTCACACCAGCAGCACTTAGAGGTGCCGCAAGGTTAATCGCTGTTTGACCTCCGAATTGAACAATAACTCCAATCGGATTCTCTTGCGCAATTACGTTCATGACATCTTCGAAGAATAGGGGTTCAAAATACAACCGGTCCGAAGTATTAAAGTCTGTAGATACAGTCTCAGGGTTATTATTGATGATAACCGCTTCATATCCAGCCTTTTGAATGGCCCATACCGCATGGACTGTGGAGTAATCGAACTCAATCCCTTGACCGATCCGGATTGGACCAGATCCCAGCACGATAACCTTTTGCTTATCAGAATGAATGACCTCGTTCTCAGTCTCATAAGTCGAGTAGTAATAAGGTGTAGAAGCTTCGAACTCAGCCGCACAAGTATCTACCATTTTGAACACAGGTGTTAAACCTTGCTCCAAACGTAGCGCGCGCACATCAGCTTCTTTGGTATATTTCCCGTTCGCTTGTCCTTCTGCACGAATCTCAGCAATCGCACGGTCTGTAAAACCTTTACGTTTCGCTTGGTATAGAGTTTCCGCAGACAACGTTTCTTCGCCGCGAATAACCTCTTCAAAGTTAATCAAACCTTCAATTTTGGAGAGGAACCACCAGTCCACGTTCGTAATATCCTGGATTTCTTGCAAACCATAACCACGGCGGAAAGCTTCAGCAATCAGGAACAGACGCTCATCGTCAGGCTTCGCAAGACGTTCACGCAGCACGCTCTCTTCCAGTGTCTCTGCACCTGGCAGACGGAACCGGTGAACACCAATTTCCAAAGAACGGATCGCTTTATGAATCGACTCTTCAAAAGTACGGCCGATCGCCATTACTTCGCCTGTCGCTTTCATTTGCGTACCCAGCTTACGGTTCGCATGAATGAACTTGTCGAACGGCCAGCGTGGTATTTTACTTACAATATAGTCAAGTGTTGGCTCGAAGCATGCATAAGTCTGTCCGGTTACCGGATTGACGATTTCATCCAGCGTGTAACCCATCGCGATTTTGGCAGCCATTTTGGCAATTGGATATCCAGTTGCTTTGGACGCCAGAGCCGAGGAACGGCTGACACGCGGGTTTACTTCGATTACATAATATTGATAACTTTGCGGATCAAGTGCGAATTGTACGTTACATCCACCTTCAATATTCAGGGCGCGGATGATTTTCAGCGAAGCTGTGCGCAGCATTTGGTATTCGCGATCCGATAACGTCTGGCTAGGTGCCACAACGATACTGTCACCTGTATGTACGCCTACAGGATCAAAGTTTTCCATGTTGCAGACAACGATACAGTTGTCATTAGCATCACGCATAACCTCGTATTCAACTTCCTTCATGCCGGCAATACTCTTCTCAACCAGACATTGTCCGATCGGGCTGTAACGAATTCCTGCTTTGACAGTTTCACGCAGCTCTTCTTCGTTATCGCAGATCCCGCCGCCAGTGCCGCCAAGTGTATAAGCTGGGCGTACAATCAGAGGGAATCCAATTTCCTCAGCGAAATTCATTGCTTCATCTACAGTAGTGATAATGGTGCTGTCCGGTACAGGTTGATCCAATTCACGCATTAGATCACGGAACAAATCGCGATCTTCTGCTTTCTCAATGGAATCAAGTTGTGTACCGAGAAGCTTAACATTCTCTTGCTCAAGTACACCTGCACGAGCCAATTCTACAGCCATATTTAGGCCAGTTTGACCGCCCAGCGTTGGAAGCAATCCATCTGGACGCTCTTGGCGAATAATCGCAGTTACGAATTCAAGCGTAATAGGCTCGATGTACACTTTATCTGCAATATTTGTATCTGTCATAATCGTTGCTGGATTGCTGTTAATCAGTACGACTTCCACGCCTTCTTCTTTAAGGGCTTGGCAAGCCTGAGTTCCTGCGTAGTCAAACTCCGCTGCTTGGCCGATGACGATCGGTCCGGAACCGATCACTAGTATTTTTTTAAGTTTATCGTTCTTTGGCATGTTATAGAGCTCCTTTCACGGCTTCAAGCTGTAAGTTAGTTTTTGGCGCCGTGATTCTGGCGTTTGCCGCAAGTTGTGCCTGACGTGAAACAACAGGTGTCTTTGCTTTATGATCGGCAATCAATTGGAGGAAGCGATCGAACAAGTAGCTGCTGTCATGTGGTCCTGGCGCCGCTTCTGGATGATATTGCACCGAAAATGCTGGGTAACGTGTATGTTTAATACCTTCAACAGTCTTATCATTATTATTAATGTGAGTAACTTCTAGTTCAGTGTTCTTCACAGATTCCTCATTCACGGTATAACCATGGTTCTGGGAAGTGATGAAGCAGCGTCCGCTTTCCAGTTCCTTCACAGGGTGATTCCCACCGCGGTGACCGAATTTCAGCTTCTCTGTATCCGCTCCACAAGCAAGTGCAAACAACTGATGACCAAGGCAGATGCCGAAGATCGGATATTCACCAAGCAATTCGGAAATCGTCTTGACAGCGTGAGGCACATCTTTCGGGTCCCCAGGGCCGTTGGACAGTAGGATACCATCTGGGTTCAGACGGCGAACTTCTTCCGCTTTTACATCATGTGGCACTACAACAACATCACAACCACGTTCGTTAAGCTCACGTAAGATACCAGCCTTCGCACCGTAATCCACAAGTACAATTCTTTCTTTGTTGCCTGGGCTGCTGTACGAACTTGCAGTTGATGTACGAGCTACCTGATTGCGCAATTCCTCAATCGTAGTATTTCCCATCATTTCCATCAGTTCCTCTACACGTTTGTTAGAGGTGGTCAGGATCGCTTTCATTGTTCCGTAGTGGCGAATAATCCGAGTCAACATCCGAGTATCAATCTCGCTGATCCCTGGAATATCGTATTCTTTCAACAAGTCGTCCACACTATATTCAGCACGCCAGTTACTAGGTACTTCTTCATGACGGCGCACTACAAAGCCGTGTACAAAAGGTCGAACAGATTCAAAGTCATCCCGAGTAATCCCGTAGTTCCCGATCAATGGGTAAGTCATTGTAACGATTTGTCCGCAATATGAAGGGTCAGACAGCACCTCTTGATATCCTGTAATTCCTGTATTAAAAACAACCTCGCCTGTCTTCTCGCCCTCAGCGCCAAATGCGGTACCTGTAAATAAAGTTCCGTCTTGCAGCAGCAATCTCGCCTGCATTCCATTCCACTCCTTCTTGTTTCTGTAGTCTAATGCTTATGCCTTACAAGCCTTCCGGAGTGAACGTGTACACAATCGCTGCATCCGTAAAGATCAGCAACTCCGCCCCACCAGTCCGCTAGTTTTTCTCAGTCCATACGGCTTTGCCGTCTACCCATGTCATTACTGGCCAGCCCTTAAGCTTCCAGCCACCAAAAGGAGTATTCCGTCCTTTACTTGCGAAAGATCCTGGGTCTACTTCTTTCTCCTGCTCCAAATCAATCAGTGTCAAATCTGCAGGAGCTCCGATATCCATCACACCGGTGTTCAGTCTGAATACCCGTGCAGGATCAGCAGTCATTCTTTGTACTAGTAAGGATAAATCCCATTTCCCTGTTGCTACAAACGCTGTGTATAGTAGTGGGAAAGCTGTTTCGAATCCAACGATACCAAAAGGTGCAAGTTGCATACCTTTAGCCTTCTCTTCCTCACTATGCGGCGCATGATCCGTAACAATCATATCTAGTGTGCCGTCAAGCAAACCTTCGATACATGCTTCAACATCGCGGCGGGAGCGAAGCGGCGGGTTCATTTTCCAATTGGCATCAAGGCCTGGAATATCTTCTTCAGAGAGCAGCAAGTGATGCGGACACACTTCAGCAGTTACTTTAATGCCGATTTCTTTCGCTTGGCGAATCAGTCGCACCGATTGTTCAGTACTTACATGGCACACATGGTAATGAACGCCTGTCGCTTCAGCCAGCAAAATATCGCGTCCAACATGGATGGCTTCTGACTCATTTGGAATTCCTTTCAGGCCATGCTTTCTTGCGAACTCACCTTCGGCTACACAGCAGCCTTCAACCAGTGAATTATCCTCGCAGTGAGCAATGACTGGCATATCCAGTGCTGCGGCGATGTTCATAGCATCTTTCATCATTTGAGCACTTTGCACGCCCACGCCGTCGTCGGTATAACCAATAGCTCCAGCTTCTTTAAGTGCTGCAAAATCAGTCAGCTCACGTCCGAGCTCATTTTTCGTAATGGCTGCATAAGGAAGTACTTTAACGAGTCCAGCTTCACGCGCTTTGTCTTTGACAAATTGTACGATTTCCGGGGTATCTGTTACTGGACGGGTATTAGGCATACAAGCGATGGTTGTAAATCCGCCTTTGGCAGCCGAACGACTTCCGGTTTCCACTGTTTCCTTGTGTTCAAATCCCGGTTCGCGTAAGTGCACATGCATATCAATGAGTCCTGGAATGAGCAGCTTGCCTTCAGCATCAATGATCTCTCCAGCTTCTGGAGCAGCTTCATTTCCATCGATTAAGGCCGAGATAACACCTTCTTCAAGCACAATATGTTTCCGCTCTAACAAGCCTTCCTTATTCAATACGCTGGCGTTTCTAATAATCACTGTCATGATTCTACCTTTACCCACAGATCCCGGCTGCGGGCCCTCTCGTTATTATATAATAAAAATTCATGTTTGTGTATATTTATTAGTCCTTATTCATCATCATTCTTTGAACTTTATAATAAAGCTCTTTCGAGAACTGCCATCCGAACCGGAACCCCATTAGACATTTGCGGGAAAATCCTTGATTGACTGCTCTCTACAACTGCATCATCAATCTCGACATTCCGGTTAACCGGAGCTGGGTGCATAATGATTGTATCTTTTGCGAGCTTAGCTGCGCGTTCTTCCGTTAAACCATAATGTCTGCGGTAATCTTCCGCGGAAAGTACGATACCAGAAGAATGACGTTCCAGCTGCACACGAAGCATCATGACTACATCTGCTTTAAGAGCTTCTTCTATGGTTACATAAGGTGCGTATTCCATAAGCTCAGGAGCCTTCATATTCTCCGGTGCACAGAATTGCACTTTAGCCCCTAGCTTTGTAAGTCCCCACAGATTGGAGCGTGCTACCCGGCTATGCATGATGTCCCCGATAATAGAAACCGTGAGACCCTTTAAATCTCCAAACGTTTTGGTCATTGTGTAAAGATCAAGCAGCGCTTGTGTTGGATGTTCATTGTTGCCGTCACCCGCATTAATAAGCGGTATGGACACCTTCTCAGCTAACTGCTGCAGCACACCTGCAGGCTTCAAACGCACAACTCCGGCATCGATCCCCATCGATTCCAGTGTGCGTACTGTATCGTAGATCGACTCCCCTTTTTCTACACTAGAAGCTGCAGCCGTAAAATTCAGTACTTGTGCACCCAGTCGTTTCTCTGCCATTTCAAAGGAGAAACGAGTGCGTGTGCTGTTCTCAAAGAACATGTTAGAAATAAAATGCGAGTTCAAAATGGGAGTTAGCTTCTCGCTCTGATTGTCCCAGTATGCCGTTCTGTCCAGCAGCCCAGTGATTTCCGACCGGTCAAGCTCTTTTATTCCCAGCAGACTACGTTCCTTTACCTTGGTAAGTGTCATGATGTTATCGTTCCTCCCGGTTTGAAATAATGTAGACCTCATCTTTGCCGTCGTATTCCTTCAGCGCCACTTCAATCTGCTCATGCTTTGAGGTAGGTACATTCTTACCGATGTAGTCTGGTCGGATCGGCAGCTCGCGGTGTCCACGGTCAGCCAGTACTGCCAGTTGAATCATTCGTGGGCGTCCGCAATCCATCAAAGCGTCCATCGCCGCGCGGATGGTGCGTCCAGTGTAAAGCACATCGTCGAACAAAATGACCTTCTTATCATGGATGCCATCACTGCCGGAAGTAATAATGACGTTACTCTTCACTACCGCTTCACTGCCTCCTACTTCACGGTCATCCCGATAATGCGTGATGTCGAGTTCGCCGTAAGGAATCTCGACGCCTTCAATTTCCTTGATCCGCTCAGCGATGCGCTGTGCTAGGTATACGCCTCGTGTCCGGATACCGACCAGCAGACAATTCTCAATCCCTTTGTTCTTCTCCAAAATCTCATGAGCAATACGCGATAATGCCCGGCGGATCGCCGTTTCGTCCATAATTACATTTTTCTCAGTAACCATAATCTTGTCACCCTCCACTTGTTTCGCCTGTTCAAGTTCCTGGAAATCAAAAAACTCCTTGCCTATAACAGGCAAGGAGTGAAATCCGCAGATGAAGAAGATGGTGGCCGCGCGCATAAAAAGACAGTCCGGTGTATACACACGGATACCTTTCTAAGAGTCGCGAACCTCGATTCACGTTACCTTGCCAGCCTCACAGGACTGAATTAAAGGCGCTATTCATTTAATGAGAATTATGACAGAACAAACCCTGCATGTCAACTTTATCTGCCTAAACTACAACACTTTCCAAGCCTGCTTCTATTAACAACAAAAGGAAGGCGGTATTATAGGGAAAACCTGAAAACCTCCCTATAATTAGGACACAATAGTCATTATGATCAGGTTATGCGGAATTCCTCCCTATAAATTGAAGGATTTCCTTGAGTACAACCAAATATGCTGAAATAGAGGGGGAAATTCCCTATATTCTAGCGGATTGAAGCTAAAACACAAAATTAGAGGGAAGAATTTCCTATCTTACAGTAGCTCTATTCTACAGTAGTCTAATCCACAGTAGACTAGCCATCACATAAAGAAAAACCACCCAAGGTTTCCCCTAGACGGCTTCAATGTCTAACTAATGTTTAAAATTCAAACTCCACATCGCTTAAGCGTCTTTGGATTTCAGAGATGACACGTCTTTCTTCCTCTTCCCCTTTAGCAATAAAGGTAACAGAGAAACGTACAAACGGACCTGCATCATCCCAAGGCACGGTGGAGATTAGCTTCTCACGGATCAGGAATTGCGAGAAATCCTCACCGGATTCGAAACGGCGACCACCTTTGACACCCTTAGGTGCTGCAACATAAAGGAAGAAGGAGCCCTTTGGTTTCTCAGCTTGGAAGCCCAGGCTGTTCAGTGCATCTACCAACAGGTTGTGACGACGAGAATACTTGGCAGCAATCGCTTCAGTAATCTCTGGATGAGCAAGACCGTAAGCCGCAGCTTTTTGAATCGCGATAAATTGACCGGAATCATTATTATCCTTCACATCACTGAAGGCTTTAACAACTAAAGGATTCCCAGCAACAAAGCCGATTCTCCAGCCTGTCATATTGTAGGACTTGGACAAGGAATGCAGCTCCACGCCAACATCCTTCGCACCCGGAACTGACAAGAAGCTAAGCGGCTTCAAACCGTCATAGGTCAAGGCAGCATATGGTGCATCGTGTACAACGACTACATCATATTTTTTAGCCCATGCAACTACCTCAGCAAAAAACTCAGGAGTCGCACTAGCGCCCGTCGGATTGTTTGGATAGTTCAAGTAAAGAAGCTTGGCTTTATGAGCAACTTCTTCTGGAATTTCGTTCAGATCTGGAAGGAAGTTATTCTCTTTCTTCAGCTCTACTGTAAACACTTGTCCACCCAAGTATTTAGTGTGTGTACCCAGCACTGGATAACCCGGCACCGTCATGATCGTAATATCTCCTGGGTTAATGAAGCAAGAAGGCAACATCGCCAGTGCAGGCTTAGAACCGATAGAGTGAACTACCTCCGTAACGGGATCAATGCCTTCAACACGGAATACTTCCCGCAAATAATCAGCAGCAGCTGTCTTAAACTCAGCAATTCCATTGTCCGCATAACCACGGTTTTCTTCCTTAGCTGCTTCTTCTGCAAGTTTAGCCACGATACCTGCATCAGCCATCTCATCTGGCTCGCCTACGCCCATATCGATCAATTCAATATCAGGGAAATCCTGTTTTGCGGATGCTTTAGCACGTTTGATTTTCTCAAATTTATAAATCGAAGTGTCCTTGCCGTAGTTCGCACCGCCGATGCGGTCTGCAAAATTAGTCTGAATGAAGCTGTCTTGGTATTGTTCAATACTCATACTCTCATCTCCTGGCTATCTATTCTCATTTAGAAGAAACGGCTTCGCCGTCCCTTGGATGGCTTATGTTTCTAGAGATCCGTTTCTGCGATAAAAAATAAGGATAAAGAATAAGGCATAACCTTCTCTTTATCCTTATGTTATTAAATATGATGGAAAGCAGAGTTCAATACCATAGACTAATTATCACTTCATTTGTACTTATCTGCTGCGCAATGTGAACAGAACATCTTCCATGTCTTCCGGAATAGGTCTGCTGAATTCTTTATATTCACCTGTCGTAGGATGAATAAATCCAAGCACCGCCGCATGTAACGCCTGTCCATTCATAGCTGTTCCTTTACTGCGTCCATAAATCGGATCACCCACAAGCGGATGACCAATGAATTTCATATGCACTCTGATCTGATGCGTGCGGCCAGTCTCCAGCTGCAGCTCCAGTAGTGTACAGTCACCGAAACGTTCCATCACTGTAAAATGGGTCACAGATTTCTTGCTGTTCTTTTCCGTTACAGTGTATAGCTTGCGATCATGTGGATCTCTACCGATCGGAGCGTCAACCGTTCCTTTGTCATGCGACAAATTGCCGTGTACAACTGCTATATAGCGGCGTGTTACACTATGCTCTTTAAGCTGTGCTGCGAGCGACGCGTGACTGGCATCATTTTTAGCCACCATAATAAGACCAGAGGTATCCTTATCAATACGGTGTACAATACCTGGACGAATCTCACCATTAATACCGGACAGATCCTTGCAGTGATACATCAGTGCATTTACCAAGGTGCCTGACGGGTGCCCGGCAGCCGGATGTACAACCATACCACGCGGCTTATTTATAACAATGACATCGCTGTCTTCGTATACAACTTCAAGTGGAATATTCTCTGGGATCAAGTCTGTAACTTCCGCTTCTGGTACGACAATGGAAACTTTATCGCCTTCTGAGAGCTTATAGTTAGCTTTAACCGGTGCCCCATTAACCGTAACATGGCCACCACTGATCCACAGCTGCACCTGAGAACGAGAAATATCCTCTTCCCAAGATTCCGTTATATATTTATCGATTCGCTCCCGCGCGTTCTCTGCTGAAACGGTCCACTCCGTGACGTCCCTCTCTTCTTCGCTCGTAGATGCCGCTTGGTGATTGACGTCTTTACTCAAATCATTCATTCCCTTCTTTTACTTCCTTTGCTTCTTTTACTTCTTTGATTTCCGTGATTTCTTCACCATTCTTAAGATCGCGGAAGGAGTCCAAAAGAATCAACCCAACCCCAATGACGATACATGAATCCGCAACGTTAAAAATCGGGAAGCTATAGCTTCCAAAATTAAACAGAAGGAAATCGACAACCTCACCACTGATCATCCGGTCTAGGAAGTTACCTATCGCTCCACCCAGAACAAGTCCAAGGGCGACCGATAGCATCTTCCGCGAATGTCTAGTTTTGTTCAAGTACCAAACGATACCTGCAACCACTACAACCGTAACTAAAAAGAAGAACCATTGCTGACCTTGTAGAATCCCAAAAGCAGCCCCGCGATTACGATGTGAGGTAATTAGGAAGAAATTCCCGATCACCGGAATCTGTTCCCCAAGCTCCAGACGTGTGGCAATGAGATACTTCGTTCCCTGATCCACCAAAAATACAATAAGAGCAATCAAATAGTACACCACAGAAGTTGTCACTCCGTTCTTATTTTTCCCGCCAAATGCGGTACGAATACTGTTATAAGACTTGTATATTGTAGCACAGCCCTTAGAAGATCGTCTATTGCGTGACACCTCTCGGGCGCTTAATCTTGGGGACTATTTTCCATCGCTAAAATAACGCCTCTCAGGTCAACCTAACAAAGAACCATCCGGTGCAAATCGGTTTGTCGGAAGGATTCTTAATAAAGTACAGAAAGGAGCTTACTCATCATGACGCACCTGACAGTACAGCAGCTCTCAGAGCTACGCGCCCGATTAGAAAAAGACCGTGATACTATTCAGCACAGGCTTCAGAATAATGAAAATTACGGCTTACAGGAATCCATGCGGGATGGCACCGGAGAACTTTCCGAGAATGACAACCATCCAGGCGATGCAGCCACCGATTTGTATAATCGCTCCATGGATATTTCACTGCTAGAGCGGGACGAGCATGAGCTGGATGATATTGAAGCTGCTCTCAACGCTATGGATGAAGGCACCTATGGGATATGTAAAGCTAGCGGTAAATCGATCCCTTTTGAGCGTCTATCCGCTATTCCCTCCACGCTTTATTGTAAAGAGCATGCCCCACGTCAAAATGCACCTTTTACTCGGCCCATTGAAGAAGAATTTTTGTCTCCTCCATTTGGGCGTACGAGTCTGGATGAACGAGAGGATCAAAACGGCTTTGACGGTGAGGATGCCTGGCAGATTGTAGAAAGCTATGGCAACTCCGATTCCCCCGCCATGGCGGAGGGCAGCAACATTGACTCCTATAATGATATGGAAATTGAAGCCGATGAGCTTGAAGGCTGCGTAGAGCCTTGGGAGAACTTTATCGCCACCGATATTACAGGCAACAATGTAGTTGTAGTACCGGGACGTAGCTACGAGCGTTACAAGGATAGTAGCGAGGGAAGTTACATGCTTGATCCGCTCGAAGGCGAGGAGTAAAAGCATCGTCCCCATACAAAAAAATGAACAGCGAGCGGTTCCAGTTTCATTGTGGAATGGCCCGCTGTTTTTTTATTTTTTTTGCGCTATGTCATTTTGTTAAGAAAATGTTCAGATTCAGCTGGTAAACTGATCTAACGCATGCTGAAATCGACATACAAGGAGTGTAACGTAAGTGAATCACGACTATTTTAAAAATGTACAACAACTCAGTCATGAAGATGACCGACGATATTTATTATTAATGAGAGGCTTACGCATCTTACACGAGGAAAAAAAGCAGCGCAGCCCTCTCCAAAGATTAAAAAAGGAAAGGTACGGACTGGGGAGAAACTTAGAAGTCCAAGGTTGGATAAATCCACCAAAGAAGATTGACCTAACCCCACTCTCTCCTACAAACCAAGTAAAGACAGCTACGCCTTAAAAAGCTATTTGAATTCCAGCTGACGCTGAACAATTCGTACAATATCCGCAATATAATCTCCGATGATCGGTAGATTCAAGGCTCCAAGAACCTGAAGAACATAGATGATCGTTGCCGCAAAAAAAGTAAAGCCAAGCGCGATCCCTACTCCACGAGCCGCTCCATATAAAATATTTTTCCAAATTAGAGTCCAAGGTGAATATAACAGCTCCGTATACTGATAAATTCGTGATTTCTCTAAGATATGGGCCCATTCAAAGGTTAATCGATACATTGTATTCATTTTTTCTTCCAGTGGAATGTCTTCTGGATTGCGATGATCTGCTGTTAAACGCTCAGGGTTTTCCTCAGGAATAACCTTTTTCTCCACTCCCTTATCTGGGCTGTTCTTGTTGCCGGATGTCTTGACGGAGATTCTGTTCTTCTGATCCTCCACAGCCACAGCTCCTCTCATACGTCTATATTCGCCACAAAGTAAACGAGCCCGGTCAAAGAGAATACATCTCCTTGAGCACGAGGCTCGTTATTTTCGCGGGCGAAATATAAAGACTATATTTCCCGCATAAACAGAAGTTCTCTGTTTACACTTGTGCCGCTAGTATATGCTGTTTTGGGACAGGTAATGCAGATTTACACTTCAATATGGATACCGATGGATTTACCACCGACATCTACCGTTTCAAAAGCGTGTTCTCCGCCAAAATCAACCGTAGTCACAAGTACATTGTCTCGCAATACATTCTCAAAGGCTGTAACTGCTGCTTTAAGCTCATCGTCTACACTCAGCGTGAGTGCGATCCGTTTCTCGATCGGCAGATCCAAACGTTTACGGTAATCTTGAACCGCACGAATGATCTCACGAACCCAGCCTTCTTGTTCAAGCTCAGGTGTGATTTCGGTATTGAGCGCAACCGTAATTCCATATCCGGAAGCTGCGGCGAAACCTGCTTTAGCTTCTTTTTCAACGAGTAGCTCTTCAGAAGTGATCACCAGTTCTTCTCCCTCTGGCGTCGCAATCGCGATTGAGCCATCTTGCACCGCTTTGCGGGTAGAGTCACTGTCCAAAGCTTTTAGGAAGCCTTGCAGGAAGCCGACGTTTTTACCGTATTTTTTACCGGCAACTTTAAGATTCAGCTTGAGTGTGAAGTCAACAAATCCACTATCGCTAGTCTCTAGCACGATGTTCTTGATGTTGATCTCGTCTTTGATGATCTCTTCATACTCAGCCAAATGGAAGTCACGGTTCATCGAAACGATCAGCTCAGACAGCGGTTGACGATTCTTAATGCCTGTTTCGTTACGCACGTTACGCGCCAGCTCAACGATTTGTCTCGCACTTTCCATATCCTCTTCCAGCTCTTTATCGATCAAGCTCTCATCAGCAACCGGATAATCTGCTAAATGCACACTTTCTCCGCCGCCAAGGTTCGTGAAGATATCTTCAGACAACATCGGTGTAAATGGAGCCATCAAAGACGCTGTCTTCAAAAGCACATGGGTCAGTGTACGGTAAGCATCCAGCTTATCTTCACCTAGACCACTACCCCAGAAACGATCACGGGAACGACGGATATACCAGTTACTCAGCTCATCTATAAAGTTCTCAATACCTTTGGATGTATTCACGAAGTCATTAACTGCAAGTCCTTTGTCTACCAAAAGAATCAAGCTGTTCAGACGGGACAAAATCCAGCGGTCCAGCTTATGTTCCGATACTTTAAAAGGATGATCGGCAGGATCATAACCATCGATGCCTGCATAAAGCGTCAAGAACGCATGCGTATTCACCAGTGTATCTACAACTTTGGATTTGGTTTCCCCTACAAGGCCACGAGAGAAACGTTTGTTATTCCACGGTGCACTATCGGATAGAATCGCCCAACGGAAAGCATCCGTGCCGTAATCGTTCATGATATCCCAAGGATCAATAACATTGCCTTTTGATTTGGACATTTTTTGACCATTCTCATCAAGGATATGACCGTGAGCAATAACAGCTTTATATGGAGCTTTACCTTTAAACAAGGTAGATACAGCTAGTAAGCTGTAGAACCATCCACGTGTCTGGTCGATCCCTTCACAGATCATATCCGCTGGATATTGATCATTCAGCTTATCCTCGTTCTCAAATGGATAATGACTTTGCGCAAATGGCATCGAACCACTATCGAACCAAACATCGATAACTTCTGGTGTGCGAACCATCTCTGCGCCTTCGCTGAAAGGACTGCGTAGCTTGATCTTATCTACAAAAGGCTTATGCAGCTCGATATCCTCAGGAACATCACCAATCGCCATCGCTCTTAGTTCTTCAATGCTGTGTGGAGCGAACTCTTTGCCCGTTTCTTGACATACCCAAACATTAAGCGGTGTGCCCCAGTAACGATTACGGCTGATATTCCAGTCCACCAGTTCATCCAGGAACTTCCCGAAACGTCCTTCACGTACATGATCAGGATACCAATCTACACTGTTGTTGTTAGCAATCAGCTGATCTTTGATCGCTGTAGTGTTGATGAACCAGCTGTCTGTTGCGTAGTACAAGAGTGGTGTATCACAACGCCAGCAGAACGGATAGCTGTGCTCGTATTTTTCTTTGCCGTAAAGCAGTCCTTTTTCAGACAAAGCTTTAACGATATCCAAATCGCAATCTTTCACGAAGCGTCCAGCAAAATCAGACACTACATCCGTATACTTACCGGAATTATCAACCACGTTCACGAAGCTGATGCCGTTCTCGCGGCAAGTCTTATAGTCATCTTCACCATGCGCTGGTGCCATGTGTACGATCCCAGTACCACTGGAATCTGTAACGAAGGAAGCACCTACGATGACATTGCTTTTCTCTGCCTTGATGTATCCGAATGGAGGAGCGTAGGTTTTGCCGATAAACTCGGAACCTTTATGTGTAGAAAGGACTGTGTGCTCGCCTTTCATTACTTCCTCCACCAAATTTTTGGCAACAATGTAGATACCGTCTTCTTGTTGTACACGTACATAATCCATGTCAGGGTTCATGGCTAACGCCATATGTGCTGGCAGCGTCCAAGGTGTAGTCGTCCAAGCTAGTACGTAGTCTCCACTGTCATCCAGTTTGAACTTTGCAGTCGCACTGAGATCCTTGACGGTCTTGTAGCCTTGGGCTACTTCATGGGAGCTTAGGGTAGTCTGACAGCTTGGGCAGTAAGGACTAACACGGTGTCCGCGGTAGAGCAACCCTTTGTCATGCACAGTAGCCAAGATGTTCCACACGCTCTCGATATACGTGTTATCCAAAGTTACGTAAGGATTATCTAGATCCGTCCAGTATCCGATACCCTCTGTAAACTCGCGCCATTGCTTCTCATAACCGAAGACGCTGTCTTTACATTCCTGAATGAATTTTTCTACGCCATATTCCTCGATCTCTTGTTTGCCGGAGATGCCAAGCTTCTTTTGTACGCCTAGTTCTACTGGCAAACCGTGTGTATCCCAGCCCGCTTTACGTACCACGCGGTAACCTTTCATCGTTTGGTAACGACCGATGAAATCCTTGATTACACGGCCCAGTACGTGCCCGATATGCGGTGCACCGTTCGCTGTTGGAGGACCTTCGTAAAATACATAGTTCGGACGTCCTTCACGATTCTCCATCGATTTACGGAACGTATTTTCGTCGCTCCATTTCTTCAATATGCGGACATCTCTTGCCCGTGCTTTTTCTTTGACATCTACTTTTTGCATGTGATGGTCAATCCTTTCATGGTTTAGTCTTTAAAGCTCTTTTCGATCCTTGGGCAGTCTGATTCAGCTCTTGCCTTCGGTACCCGAGCCGCGATCCCGCAGGGCAGCACTGGCTCGGGGTGCCACATGGAGCGGCGAGTGAAACGTCGGTCTGCTCTAGCAATGAAGGCCCCGCAGGCGAACCCGCCAGGGGAGCCTAAGAAGGGCCGTTCCTTCAGCCACATGAGTCCGTTCGCTTCCACCACCGTACCCGTTTGCACGAGGCTTTACATTGCGGGTGTCCAGAGGGCGGCAGCCCTTTGGGGTCCCTCTTAGAAAGGGGGATGGCCACCCCGGAACAACAAAATAAGCGTCATCTCACCCCCAAAGGGGCGAGACAACGCTCGCGATACCACCCTAATTCTGCGCATGAGCACATCCTTAAGGGGAGTGTATTCAGCACAATCTCAGTCCTGCGCGTAAATCTCATGCACAGGTCCGGTGTAACGTCCGGCGGACGGCTAAGCTTACGCACGATCAACGCTTCAGCTTAACTTCTAGGGGAAGATCTTCCGGCAGGGTTCGAACAATCGGCTCTCAGCAATCGCCGACTCTCTGGAGAACGTTACCTTGTCGTACTTGTCCCGTCATCGAATACATATAAACATTATACAGATATGTTCTATTTATAGACTTTTTAAGTCTAAATGTCAACAACCGCTAGCCAAATCCGCAATTAGGAGTATACCTGTGCAGGCGGAATACTTTATTATGATCGATTTTAGCGGAAAATAAAAATAGAGGGAATAACTCCCTCTATTTAACCGATTATAGCATGAAATTATAAATTAGAGGGAATTCCCCCCTATAAATTCAAGCAGCATTCATTCATCATAATGCATTAGAACGATGTAGAACATCATCCTTAAAGGTTACGTTCTCGCTTGCCTCACGACTCTCCAAGGCATTCCAGTCATCTTGTGACAACAGCTCGAGCTGTGCTTCCACCAATGTGCGGAAACGAGTGCGATAGATTGAAGCTTGCTTACGCAATTCTTCAGTCTCAATAGCAACCTTACGGGATTTGGATAACGCTTCGTTAATAATCCGATCCGCGTTCTTTTCCGCTTCCTTGATAATGAGCTGCGATTCCTTCTTGGAGTTGTTCTTCACATCATCCGCCGCTTCCTGAGCGACTAAGATCGTTTTCGATAAACTCTCTTCAATATTCACAAAATGATCTAAACGCTCTTGAATGGACAAAAGCTGATTCTGCAGCTCTTTGTTCTCACGGATGACACTTTCGTAATCCTTAATTACTTGATCCAGAAATTCGTTGACCTCGTCCTCATCATAACCGCGAAGTCTCCGAGAGAACTCCTTGTTATGTATATCGAGCGGTGTTAATGGCATGCTGTGCACCTCCTAGAAATTTCGGACCTTCTAAGTCTCTGAACCATACCTGCGCAGCAGACAAAGAAGAAAGACTGTACTTCAAGTAAAGGCAGAGGATGTATCGACGTTCCAACTGCCATTCATGGTTCGCCTCTTTTATAAAATATCGGCGTCCTGCTTTAAAAATGTTTGATTCCCTCGAAATAATCAATTTCGACAAGTAAAGCCGGATTCCTGCAAGGGATTCACACAAATTTACCAACCTGAACACGGTATCGGCCCTTTTTCGTCAAACTACCAACCTCTAGAACCTTGAATCGACCAAATCCTTGAATAGATACCATGTCACCATCTTTAAGTCCGCAGGAAGGGTCTTCTTCCACTTTCCAATTTACCCGAACGCGCCCAGCCTTGATGGGAGCAAGAATTTTGCTTCGACTAAGCCGTGTTACATCTGCGGCTATGCCATCCAATCGTAGGGACGCTACAGTCAAATCCATCATTTCCAGCTTCACCTCACTATTACGCAAGGCAGAAAGTGGCAATACCTCCGTGCTCACCTGTATTCGGTGTACTCCAGTTAAATTCATGTCTAAATAATCTGCAATATCTGCAGCTACTACCACATGACAACCATCGTCCAGAACATGAATATCACCGATTTTTCCACGTTTTACTCCAAGACCCAGAATAGAGCCCATGTAGTCCCCATGCTCTAACGCCAGAAACTTTTGCTCACCAGAGGTTATCGCAAGAACGCTCAGCTCCATGTCCTCATGATCCAGATCACGGTAATCAGGCGCAATGAGTGCTCGCTTCCGCTCTGCCTCAGGGTGGCCGCCTTCCCATCTAACGATAACATCTGGATGTCGATTGACGAGACTTTGCAGAATAAATCCTTGGCGCGGATCTAGAAATTCGGTCAGTTTCGTCTCATGATATTCTTCAGCATGGGTAACCCATTCCCAAGCCTTGTCCACAAATTGTCTTTCATCGGGATGAAAATGCCCGTAAACTTCTGTCTTCATCACTTCTGCCTAAAAAATTAAGTGCAGAATGGATTTGAGTCCACCTGCCGCAAATTCCAAGACGAATAGTGCAATGATCGGGGAAATATCAAGCGTACCAAAGAGTGGCGGAATAAATCGACGAAATGGTGTCAAATACGGCTCAACAAGCTTGCTCAGCAGTTCTCCGATAAAGTTCTCACGAACGTTTGGTAACCACGACATCAGTACGTAGAAAATAATCATGTAAAAATAAATATTAAACAGCATATCAATAATGTAATCAATTTGGGGCAAAGCTCATTCACCTCATTCTGTTATAGTCTGGATCGTCACCTAGGATTTCCGTAATGGCACCTTGAATTTCAACGGTATCTGGCGTGCACATAAATATATTGCCCCCAATTTTAGAGATTCCTCCCCCAAGGGCATAAACGGTTCCACTTAAAAAATCAATAATTCTCATTGCCTGATCATTACGGACACGCTGAAGATTGATTACTACCGTCCGGTGAGAACGGAGATGGTCCGCAATTTCCTGAGCCTCATCGTATGAACGTGGCTCATAAAGTACAACTTTTACATTCTTCTGCGAATGGATACTGACAACGTTGCCCCTTTGATTTTTGCGGGTTTCGACAGGGGCTGGCTCATACTCATCCTCTTCGTGGATTTGCTCCCGCTCCACAACTTCTTCTTCCTCCTGCAAGCCCAAAAAACTCATAAATCGGTTCATAACGCTCATCACGATCCCTCCTAATGGCCTACTAACACCGTACCTAGGCGTACCCAGGTGGCTCCTTCCTGTATCGCCACTTCAAAATCATTCGACATTCCCATTGATAGCTCCGTAATCGGTTCAGGTGTCAAAGCAAGTTGATTGAGCTCATCGCGCAGCTCACGAAGTCCGCGAAATACAGGGCGGGTAAGCTCCGGATCACCTTCTAAAGGTGCCATCGTCATTAGTCCAATTACTTTTACACGGTCTAGACTAGCAATTTCACGCAAAAATCCAGGTACCGCCTCAGGCGACAGACCAAATTTCGTATCTTCTCCAGAGATGTTTACTTGAAGAAAGACATTCACTTCTTGATCTGCGGCAATCGCCTTTTTGTGTAATTCTTGCGCCAGAGATATCCGGTCCAAAGAGTGTATATATTGAAACTTGCCAATAACGTCTTTAACCTTATTGGTCTGCAAATGCCCGATAAAATGCCATGTCCCTTGGTCCCCTAAAACCTTCCATTTGTGCTCAGCATCCTGCCAGCGACTCTCGGCAATATGCTCCAGGCCTGCCTCCAATACGGAGGACACCATTTCCAGAGAAACATATTTCGTCACTGCAATTACCTTGACGTCATTTCGATCCCGGCCGCTTGCCGCGCAGGCACGTGCTACACGTTCCTCTACCTCAGCAATTCTCTCCTGCAGTGTTAAAGCCAACTTTCAACTCTCCTTTATTCCGATCCAGCTCGTCATCCTGCCTGTAACCCCATCTTCTTTACGATAAGAAAAGAACAAATCTTGATTACAGCTTGTACACCAAGATGTACATTCGATATGAGTCGGCAATATTCCTGCTTTAATCATAATGCGTCGATTCATTTCTTTCAAGTTTAGCATGTATTTGTTCTCATCTGTGTCAGATGTTCTGTACAGCTCCACAGTACTGGCTGTTTCTGTTGGCTTAGTCAGATCACCTTCCAGTCGATGAACATGCTCCATCACATAATCGTCCACCTCATAACAGCAGTCACCAATGGATGGTCCGATCGCAGCAATAATGTCCTGCGCATGGCTTCCGTAAATGGTCTCCATTTTACTCACCATAGCGGCTGCAATCTGGGCCACAGTTCCCTTCCAGCCAGCATGGGCAAGACCGACGACTTGGTGCACAGGATCATAAAAATAAAGGGGTACACAATCCGCATAAAAAGAAGTCAGAAAAACTCCCGGTACATCCGTAAGCAAACCATCGGTTGCCTGAAATGCCGAGGTTCTATCCTTTTGACCCCGCCCACGATCGGCTTCCCTTACCACTGCTATTTCTGCTCCATGGGTTTGTTCTCCACAGGTCCAAGCTTCAGGTTTGAAATCAAGAGCTTTCGCAAGCGCCCTACGATTCGTTAAGACATCTTCCGGAGCATCCCCAACATGAAATGCACAATTCAGGCTGTCATAAGGCTTTTTGCTAGCCCCTCCCTGTCTACCCGTAAAACCTGCTGTAATTTCTTTATGCTTCACACGCCAAGGCTCCAGATGGAGCAGCATAAGTGTTTCCTTCCCCTGCACAAACGGTTCCATATCCTCACCTCCGCCTTAGTGTACCACATGTAAATACCCCTACAAAATGCCGCTTAAGCTAGAACATCAAATTTACTAACTTTTAAGCCATGCCATTTCGAATCATTTTATAAAAAACAAAAAACGCACCTAATTAATAAGTGCGCCGTTCGCCTCGGTCCCCTCGTTCCAAATACATCGTTTCTCGTTCGTCCTGCCCTTGAGGCATTCTTGATTCTTCAATCTTCACAAGCACTACATCAGACCCGATTTTGACAATATTTCGCCATGGAATAATCAGATCGGTTCCGCCTCCGAACAACCCCATAAACCGAGTGTATCCGGGAATTACGATTGCATCAATGACACCTCGGCGTAAATCAAGCTCTAAGTCACTGATTTGGCCCAGCCGCTTGCCGTCCACAATGTTAATAACGTCCTTAGTCTGAAAATCAGAGATTTTCATTTTTTTGGCTGATCCTAAATAATCCTCGTTCATCTCACCACCCCTGTACAATCAGACCTATAGTCCAATATATGTTATGAAAGCTTGGCCACATGCATGAAATATCCCCACAAAGTGAGGCTATGCTTAGATGCTTACCAAGGTACTTTGCGGGGGCTCAATATAATTCCTGAAACAGTAAAAAGAGGAGATCACCCAAAATCCTTATCACGGATTCTGGATATCTCCTCATTTCAGACGATTTAAGACTTCACATGCTTTTGCATTTGCTGAATCGCAGATTTCTCTAGACGTGAGACTTGTGCCTGTGAGATACCAATCTCATCTGCGACCTCCATCTGTGTTTTCCCTTCGAAAAACCGCATGGATAAAATTCGTTTCTCCCTTTGACCTAACTTACGCATCGCTTCACGTAAGGCGATTTCTTCGATCCACGACACATCCTTATTCTTATCATCGCTAATCTGGTCCATTACATAAATAGGATCGCCACCGTCATGATAGATCGGTTCGAATAAGGACACTGGATCCTGAATAGCATCAAGGGCAAAGACTACATCTTCCTTCGGTACGCCAAGTGCTTCAGAGATTTCGAATATCGTCGGTTCCCGCGAATTCTGATTGGTCAGACTATCGCGTACCTGCAGCGCCTTATAAGCAATGTCTCTGAGTGAACGCGATACTCGAATCGGATTGTTATCACGCAAGTAACGGCGGATCTCACCAATAATCATCGGAACCGCATATGTGGAGAACTTAACGTTTTGTGATAAATCGAAATTATCGATGGCTTTCATCAGACCGATGCAGCCCACCTGGAACAAATCGTCAACAAATTCTCCCCTATTATTGAACCTCTGGATAACACTTAGAACGAGCCTAAGATTACCATTTACCAATTTCTCTCTGGCGGATCGCTCGCCCTGCTGCTGCAGCGAAGTGAACAGTTGCCGCATTTCCACATTCGTTAGAACAGGCAGCTTAGCAGTATCCACACCGCAAATCTCGACTTTATTTCGGGTCATGATGATTTACCTCCCAAGGAGAAACATTACTGTACATTATCTCCCGGGTTGGCCATTTTATTCCTTGCTAATTTCACCTTACACCATCTTGTTAAACTCCTTACGCAGCCGCTTTATAATTCGTTTCTCCAGACGAGAGATGTAAGATTGGGAAATGCCGAGCAGATCCGCCACATCTTTTTGTGTCTTTTCTTCGCCCCCACGCAGTCCGAAACGCAGCTCCATAATGAGTCTTTCCCGTTCGCTCAGCTTTTCCAGCGCCTTTTGCAGCAGCTTGCGATCGACCTGTTCTTCAATGTTCCGATAGATGGTATCATTTTCCGTCCCTAAAACATCTGAGAGCAGCAACTCATTACCATCCCAATCGATATTAAGAGGCTCATCAAAAGAAACCTCACTCCGTGTCTTGCTATTACGCCGCAAATACATCAAAATTTCATTCTCTATGCAACGTGATGCATATGTTGCTAGTTTTATTTTTTTCTCGGGATCAAAAGTGTTAACCGCCTTAATTAATCCGATAGCCCCTATCGAAACCAGGTCTTCAATATTGATTCCGGTATTCTCAAATTTACGAGCGATATACACTACGAGGCGCAGGTTACGCTCAATCAGCATCGCACGAACAGCAGCATCGCCGCTAGATAGCCGCTGAAGCAGATACTCTTCTTCTTCCCGTGTCAGCGGTGGAGGTAGAGCCTCGCTCCCGCCGATATAATAGATTTCCTGACTCTTCAGCCCCAGTAGAAACAGCATGCGGTAATATTGCAGCTGCAGAGCAATTTTCCATTTGACCATTATTGTTCCTCCTCCAAGAAGTACACGGTTAGCGTATGAAGCTTTTAATTCCCGCTTTCAGCCATCAGAAGTTTGGTTCAGCTAGCTTTAAAGATTAGGAAGGTAGTGCTGCATCAGTGGCGCTCTCTTTTTGAGTTAAATCCGGATGTATGACCGCCCGATAGGCTCCATCTCCTGAGAGTGTCCCGCCATCCAGCCCAATTAAGACTCTTTTACTATAAAAGATATCTTCACCGAGCTTTATCGTCACAAGGTCTGGCTTCAGTGCGAGCATAAATGATGCCCCTCGGTTAATCCCCCTGTAAGGTACTAGTCGCATCCTATCCTGCCAAGCAAACGACTGCCCGTCCGTTTCTAGCAAAAGTCTGTCCGCACCATCCTGAGTGAGTCTCCCTTTCCATGCAGCAGGCAGATGCCCCTCCCAGAGCGTCGATTCCATCACCATCACCGGTATGCGGGTCAAAGGATCACAGAGACGATTACCTGTGTCTAGCAGGCCAGGACAGGAAACACTTACACCATCAATTTCAACAACCACCTCACCGATATAGGTTTCAAGCTGCTCCCTTCTGATTCGTGAAGAATGCACTGCCTTGAAGCAGATTAACACCAGGGGGAATACTGCAATGACAAACCAAAAGCCGATCTTTAAGCCGTAGGCATGCCCTCCTGAAGCAGTGAACATAATACCATTCCAAATGTCGCTGGAGCTCTGCAGCAAATAGTGAATACCAACAATTCCACCTGCGGCTGCAAAATTGATAATATAGAAAGCTCCCATAGTGCGAAGGTAGCTTTGCAGACTCCCAAAACCAAAGGCAATCCATAACATAACCACCGACAATCCAAACTTGATAAGGAAGGTATACATGAAAGACAGCTCCGGTACAAACATCATCACTACATACAGTGCGCCAACGAGAGCTGAGAGGATTAAACGCCACCATGAGATTCTCAGCTTAACCATCCAGCCTGTCAGCCACAAAAGAATTCCGTCGATCACTAGATTGGCGGCGAATATCAAGTCAATATAAACAACCAGTTCATTCACCTGCTTAATGGCGGAATCTATCCTCTAGCCAAATTGGATCAGGCTCTGTTTTTGGACGATATGATTAGTATAGAAAGTCTCGCATTCAAAGTCTGTCTAAACTTGGGGGGCATTCTTACGGTTTTTTTGTCGAGTTATAGCGCGTGGGGATTTATTCCTTCTTTATGGAATTTTTTATATCTTTTATTCACTGCGTCATTCGCTCCATCATTCGCTGGATCATTTAATGGAATAGAGGAATCCTGCAAATATACAACTTTTTGTGCAAAACTTCCGCTTCATGAAGTCCAAAAACTGCAAATATACAGGATTATCCTCACTTTTGGCTAGAAATCTTTATTTGGAGCAGGAATTACTGCAGATTCGCAGGAATCATCGCTTCAACCATCTACTTATTATTAAATACTGTATTTTTGCAGGATTATTTGATGGTTAATGGTTGCCGCTCTCCGACTACCAGTTACCACCTACTGTAACTACCTAGTCAACCATCACCCCCTTGGAGCTACACAGTGCCGTTCATAGTCTTGCTTGATCCTTATTACATTTACGCAAAAAAAACACCTACCGCTATAGCTAATCAGCTAAGCGATACGGTGTTCTCGTATAATCTTGATTCTATTTAATTAGTCATTGTTGCCCCGAGTACGATTACGCAGGAACGTCGGAATATCGAGCTGGTCAGAAGAACTCTGATTGCCGAAAGGACGTAAATTAGCTGAACTCTTATCCGGTGCTGCCGCAGGCTCGTTATTCGTCGAGACCGGACGACGTCCTGGAGTTTCAGGCAATGGTTTATGTTCAAAGCCAGTAGCAATTACTGTTACTTTGATATCATCCTTCAGGCCTTCATCAATAATCGCACCAAAGATCATATTCACTTCAGGATCAGAGGCGGATGTAACGATCTCAGCCGCTTCATTAACTTCATATAGAGAGAGGTTGGATCCTCCCGTAATGTTCATGATTACGCCGCGGGCGCCTTCAATAGACGTTTCCAAGAGTGGGCTCATGATGGCTTTACGTGCTGCTTCAGACGCACGGTTCTCACCATTTGCAATACCAATACCCATAAGCGCTGAACCGCGCTCTGTCATGATCGTCTTTACATCCGCAAAGTCAAGGTTAATCAGACCAGGAACCTTAATTAGGTCAGAGATACCTTGAACAGCCTGCCGGAGAACATTATCTGCTTCACGGAAAGCTTCCAACATCGGTGTTTTCTTATCAACGATCTCAAGCAAACGGTCATTTGGAATGACGATTAGCGTGTCGACTTTTTCTTTCAAAGCTTCGATTCCAAGCATTGCCTGGTTATAACGTTTTCTTCCTTCAAAAGTGAACGGGCGAGTAACTACCCCCACAGTCAAGGCTCCACACTCTCTAGCAATCTCAGCTATAACTGGTGCTGCACCTGTTCCTGTACCGCCACCCATCCCTGCAGTAACAAACACCATATCTGCGCCCTTAAGGGTATTAGAGATCAAGTCACGGGATTCTTCCGCTGCTTTCTTACCGACTTCAGGATTAGCTCCTGCACCCAACCCGCGGGTCAGCTTGTCCCCGATTTGCAGCTTGTGCTCCGATTTGGCCATATGCAACGCTTGGGCGTCTGTATTAACCGTAATAAATTCTACACCCTGAACGCCATTTTCAATCATCCGGTTGACAGCATTACTACCTCCGCCGCCTACGCCGATGACTTTTATTTGCGCCAAGCTCTCCATTTCAAAATCAAATTCTAACATATTGTTCCATCTCCCCCTCAATGTGCTTGGATGGCCGGTCCAAGTATATCTGGACTTACACTTATATAAACTCGCTGAACATGTTCTTTAGACGCTCGACAAACCCGGTCTTCTGAACCGTTTCCTGATTTGGAGTGGCGTTCTGCTTACTCCGGTTGACCGTCTTTTTGTTGCTGCTTCCACCACTGCTTCTTCCACGAAAGCTACGGACAACATTATGCAGGATACCAACACCTCCGGTAAACCCAGGGTCCCGTACACCGATATAATCCGGTACAGCGATGCGTACAGATGCAGCCAGTTCAGTCTGAGCCGCCTTTAATACGCCAGGCATCGAAACAGTTCCACCCGTTAATATATAACCTCCAGGTAGTTCACTGTAACCAAGCCGTTTCACTTCCTGTTTAATCAAATGGAAGATTTCTTGCACCCGTGGTTCGATAATTGCCGCTAAATCCTCTTGGTTAAATTCCTTCTCTACATTACTGCCAATGCGCAGCACCTTGAAGACAACGTCAGAGGCTGCATCGTCAATCCATGCGCAACCATACTTTAGCTTTACTTTCTCCGCTTGATCAGTAAGTGTACGTAGTCCGTATGCAATGTCATTAGTTACAAATTCTCCGCCGATCGGAATCGTAGAGGTTGCACAAAGGGAACTTTCTTCGTATATGGCTATCGTTGTCGACCCGGCCCCGATATCAACCAGAACAGATCCCATCGATTTCTCGTCTTTGGACAGCGCCAATCCACCAGCACCAAGAGACATCAGCACAAGATCCTTCACTTTCAGCCCTGATTTCTCAACACATCGTAGTAGATTATGTATTGGCGTCTTAGCACCCGTAATGATGGTTGCGTCCACTTCTAGACGAACACCAATCATCCCGCGCGGGTCCTGAATACCTTCGAGACCATCGACGATAAATTGTTTAGGAACAACATCAATCACTTCTCGCTCCGGAGGCATAGCGATGACTTCCGCAGCTTTAATAACGCGATCGATATCATCCTCACCGATTTCACGATCCTCATTCTGAACGGCCACGACACCGTGGCTGGATTGCAGGCCAATATGATTACCGGAAATGCCTACATAAACTTCTGATATTTGAATACCCACCATTTGCTCTGCATGATCTATAGCACTTTTGATCGATTGCACAGTTTGGTCGATATCTACAATCGCGCCTTTACGTATTCCTTCCGAATCAGCAGATCCAACGCCAATAATATTAAAGGTTCCATTGGTAACTTCCCCAATTATTGCCCGAACTTTGGATGTACCGATGTCCAAACTAACAATGATGTCATTGTTGCTCAAGTCCTATGGCACCTCCTGTTATAATCGAAATAATTTGCATAACCTTTTCCCGGTCCCGGGAAACTTCTCTGTACATATTCAACATACCTAACCCTTTCCCTCTTTTTTCTACAAATTTTTTGAACGGAATAATATTCCAACATCCCTAAATGTGATTAGTTACTCATAATTTTTTATAAGAATGATAATTATCACAAGAAATATATACCTATTCGGTTATTACTAACCATATATAAGATTATATTTCAAAAAAATCGAAGAAAAAAGAGGGATATAGCTTCTTGCCCGTAACTCCGATTGTAGCATTTTTTGAACTCTATTAGTAGGGACTATTTACCTCTACTCTACTCTTGCACATCTTTTTGCTCATCGCCCTTTTGCTCCTCACTTTCGACCTGAAAAGGAACATACGAGTCGGCTTCAAGCATCGTGATAAGTCCAGGCTCCTTTGTCTCTATTACCTGATTCAAGTATGACACTTTGCTCTTCAATAAAGAGATGGAAGTGATCACCTCGAAACGGGATCTAGTATAGAGCTTGATACGATCCGGAAATGACAAGGTTGGCGAGGGAACAATCTCAGAGATATCACTTGTCAATTCATTAGAAATGCTTCCAAGCGTTTGGCATAGGATAGCCTTATTAGGATCAGCTGGATCCCAGTTGGTTAATATAGGTTTCTCTACAGCAATACCAGTCTCATTAACAGTCACCGCTGCTCCACTCGACAGAATCGCCTTCAAGATGCCGCCCTGTTCCAGTTCATAGGCCACCGCAGGGAACTCTTCAATCTTCACTGTGATTACCCCGGGAAAATCCTTCTTTACGGCCACAGCCTTAACCGTCTTAAGCTCCAGCAAAGATTGTTCCACAGACTTCGTAGAAACGGCAAAGAATTGTCCACCTATATGAATTCCACTTTGCGAGAGTAATTCCTCACTAGTAGAATACTTGCTTCCCTGAAAATCTATCACTGTAATGTGACTAATAGACGATCTGAAAAAAATCACAGCAAGAAGCGCAGTGAACAGTAGCAGCAGGATCGCCGTAATCTTACGGCTCATTTTTTTCTTAGGCTTGTCCTCTTTAAGAAGAGGTAATCGGGTTGTTGTCATTCTCATATCTCCGTAATAAGGCCCTGTCTCCTTCCTTGGTAGAACTGAAGGAGACAGGGAGCTTTAATTGGCCAAATCAAGTGGATCCGGTACGGGTACCTTGCGGCTTATGCGCGCGCCAAGCTTCTGAAACAGCTTCTCTATTCCATCATACCCGCGGTCAATATGGTGTGCTTGCTCAACGACTGTAGTCCCTTGTGCAGCAAGCCCAGCAATAACCAGAGCCGCACCCGCACGCAAGTCAGTAGCTTCCACAGTAGCACCATACAATCTCTGAACGCCGCGAATAAACGCACGATTCAAATCAATAGAAATATCAGCGCCCATCCGCGCCATTTCTTCAACATGCTTGAATCGTCCCTCAAACACCGTCTCCTTGATTACACTGAAACCATCAGCGAGAGACAACAGCACCATGACCTGAGATTGCAGATCGGTTGGGAAAGAAGGATAAGGAGAAGTCACAATTCTCTCAACAGCACGTGGACGCCCCATACAACTGATATTAATTATATCATTGCACACTGTGATTTGAACACCAGCCCGCTTGAGCACATGAATAAGCGAAGTCAGATGCCCCGCATTGGCATGTGTCAAAGTCACATTCCCTCGTGTAGCTGCCGCAGCAATCATTACGGTTCCAGCCACAATCCGATCAGGTATCACCTCATACGTACAGGGATATAGGTTTTTCACCCCTTGAATTGTAATGGTGTCCGTACCTGCACCGATAATCTGAGCACCCATGCTATTTAGAAACTGCTGTAGGTCCTGTATCTCCGGCTCTCTCGCTGCCCCCGATATTGTTGTTGTTCCCTCTGCCTTTGCGGCAGCCATCATAATATTCTCCGTTGCTCCTACACTTGGATAGTCGAGATGAATATCACTCCCTATAAGCTTAGAACCCCGACAGAATATTCTTCCGTTGCTCTCCTCGATCTCCGCCCCTAACGCCTTAAGTCCCTGTAGATGAAGATCGATTTTACGCTCTCCGATCGCACAGCCCCCAGGCTGATAGATCGTTACCTCTCCAAATCTGGATAACAGCGGTCCCATTAGAAAAATGGAAGATCTCATCTGCCGCATTAAATCCTCAGGGATATGAGATGTCCCGACGGCAGACGTATCTATCGTCACCGTATCCTCTTGATGCACGCACCTGCAGCCCAGCCGATCTAGGATGTCTAGCATAGTCTCGATGTCCAGCAGCTTCGGCACATTATGCAGTGAGTGAACTCCTTCGGCCAGCAGGCTTGCCGCTAGAATCGGCAGCGCCGCATTTTTTGCTCCATGGATACGAATGGTGCCTGACAGGGGACTTCCACCCTCAATCACCAATTTGTCCAATGTATCACCTCCGAGATTACCGCTCACCCACCACAAACACTTCCGTTACAAGCTCATATGAAATGTACAAGTATAAACGTCTTCGGCGTCCTTTAGAAGGACGATAAGCGTTTAAGCGAGAAATATAAGGATAATGTATAACGTGAAACTTATACTTTCTTATATTTCAAGAATATCCTGCACTACATCTCAGGTTTGGAAGTGTCCTGGGTGATTGTCACGATTATAGGATTATCCTATGTTCGTTCCTCCAAGTGTGTGACAGAGAGCTGCCAATAAGGAAAACCCGTATGGAAAACGATGATATCTTAAGACTTCTTACCCGCAAGTCTTCGGAGCTCGCTTGTGATTACTGCCGCAGAATCTCTTTTGCCGAGTCGTTTGGAGGCCACGGACATCTGCTCACGCACGGCTTCAGTTCCGATGATTTTTTGAACCGCCTCATATAGTGCCGTGCCGTTTAAATCTTTCTCAAGCAGCACCACAGCAGCACCTTCACGTTCCAACTGTCTTGCATTCGCCTCCTGATGGTTATTCGTCACATTAGGAGATGGAATGAGTACAGAGGGAATACCCAGCGCTGTAATCTCAGCGAGAAAAGAGGCTCCCGCCCGATTAACGATCAAGGAGGTACAAGCCAACACCTCTGGCATATTATGAACGTAAGGAAGGACATGCAACCAGTTTGGTATGCTACCCAGCTTTTGACGCAATTCAGCCCGAGTCTCTTCGAAATAAGGTTCACCTGTAACATACACATAATGAACACCATTACCCTTACCCACTTTAGGGGCCATTTCAATCATGGCTCTATTAATAGCCTTAGCTCCCTGACTGCCACCAACCACCAAAACAACAGTACTGCCATCCGAAATCCCCAGCGATGCGAATCCACGTTGCGGACTTGCTGTAGTAACTGTTGTGGCACGTGGATTGCCAGTATAGATCACATTTTTGCTGCCCGGAAAAGAGGACTCTGTTCCTTCAAAGCTTACGGCAACTGTACTCGCATACCGACTCAGAAAGCGATTGGTTAGACCTGGTATGGCATTTTGTTCATGGATCAAAGTAGGGATGCCCAACCGGGATGCAGCATAAACGACTGGACCACACACATAACCGCCTGTTCCAATCACAACATCTGGTTTGAATTCTCTTAACATTTCTTTGGACGCCTTAACACCCTTCAAGAAACGCATCACGGTCTTGACATTGTCTATGGATAGCTTGCGCCGAAAACCAGTGATGTCAATAGATTTGAAAGGGATATTCTCTTGAGGAACAAGCTTGCTCTCTAAGCCACGCGTTCCACCAATATACAGGAAGGTAGATTTGCTATCTTCCAACTCCATTTGCCTAGCAACAGCGACCGCAGGATAGATATGTCCACCCGTGCCTCCGCCGCTTAATACGATACGCATCTCTTTCACCTCGCAAAACGGGATAAGTTCAATAGAATGCCAAGGGATGTTAGCATCAGTGTAAGTGAAGATCCGCCATAGCTAATCAGAGGAAGCGTGATGCCCGTTACAGGCATTAGACCAATAACAACACCAATATTAATAATGACTTGCACAGCCACCATACAGACGATGCCAACGGCCAGATAGCTTCCAAAACGGTCAGGTAGACTCATCGCCACCTTCATCCCGCGCCAGATTAGAATAAGAAATAGGATCAACACAGCCAAACCACCGATAAACCCCAGCTCCTCGGCCAATATAGAAAAAATAAAATCTGTTTGTGGCTCAGGTACATAGCTGTACTTCTGCCGACTCATTCCTAATCCAAGGCCACCGAGCCCACCAGGACCGATCGCATATAACGACTGAATGATCTGGTAGCCTGCACCAAGGGGGTCGGACCAAGGATCAAGAAAAGCGGTAATCCGCTGCAACCGGTAAGGCGCTGCTGCAATCAAAGCAACAAACCCTGCCGCACCAGCTACTCCAAGTGAAAGTAAATGCTTCATTCTAGCCCCTGCTGTGAAGACCATCATCAAGGCTGCACCAAACATGACGGTACCTGTACCCAAATCCGGCTGGAGCATGATCAGCGCGAAGGCTGACCCAATGAGCGCAAGTGGTGGGAGCAAGCCGCGTGTGAAGGAAGTGATGTCGTATTCCTCTTTTCCTAGCCAATTGGCTAAGAATAGAATCATCCCCATCTTCATGAATTCGGAAGGCTGGATCCCGAAGGAGCTAATTCCTAGCCAGCTGCGCGCTCCCCCGCGTACTACACCAATACCAGGGATAAGCACAATAACAAGTAAGAAAAAGCAGATCAGAAGTGCCGGCTTAGCCAGCTTTTTCAGCACCCTGTAATCGGTATTCGCCGTAACGAACATTGCGACTAATCCTAGTCCTGCAAACAAAAGCTGTCTTTTTACAAAGTAAAACGAATCTCCATAATTGCGGAAGCCCAGAACGGACCCGGCGCTGTATACCATCACCATGCCGATCACCAGCAAAGATAGAATAGGAATCAGCAACCAAATATCGGGAGCATGACGAGTTTTGTTCATCAGGAGCACACCTCTTGCATCCGTAGTAGGGATGGGGCTTATCCACCCCCCTACTTAAAGGTTATGCACCGCCTCTTTAAAAATACGCCCGCGCTCTTCATAGGATGTAAACATATCCCAACTTGCACAGGCAGGAGACAAAAGAACGATATCTCCTTCTTCCGCCAGAGCGGAAGCTTCCTGCACAGCTTGCTCAAGCACGGCAGCGGCACTCTCCCCATTATCGACGGAGATAATCTGCTTTAATCCTGCAAGCTGCGCTACATTCGTTAGCTTGTCCTTAGTTTCCCCTAACGCCACTAGCGCTTTAACACGTCCGCTCAGGACAGGCAGCAGTTCCAAATAATCGGAACCACGGTCTAATCCACCAGCGATCAGCACTACAGGGCGCTCAAAGGACGTTAATGCCATAATCGTCGCTTTGGAGTTTGTTGCTTTGGAGTTATTATAATAAGTGGCTCCAGCCTTATCAGCCACATACTCCAGCCGGTGCTCCACACCGCGAAATGAAGCAAGCACTTCACCCAATAAAGAGGGGTCCGCTCCAGCAGCAATGGCAATTCCACATGCAGCCAGTGCATTTCCCACATTGAACCGTCCCGGAATGCTAATGGAATCTACATCAGCAATGATTGTTTCACGGTCTGCAGATTCGCGATAGATGATACGGCGCTTCAGATCGTCATCTTGACCCGTAATATAGGATGGGCTAACAAACACACCATGAGTGAGCTCCTCGGACATAGAGAACGGAAGAATAGTAGCTTTCATATACGGCACAAGCTCCCGGCAAAAAGGATCGTCCCAGTTCAGCACAGCCGTATCCGTATCTACTTGATTGGCGAACAGCTTTGCTTTGGAATCGACATAATCCTTCATGCTCCCATGATAATCCAGGTGGGTCTCCGCAATATTCAACAAACAACCTATTTTGGGGCGGAAAGTCTCCGTACCTTTGAGCTGGAAGCTGCTGAGTTCGACCACCATCCAGTTATCCTCTGTAGCTTCTTGCGCAGCCTCACAGAGAGGCGTGCCAATGTTACCTGCAACAATCGGATTCATACCTGCAGCGTCCAGCATTTGACCTACCCAGGTCGTCGTTGTCGTCTTGCCATTGGATCCCGTGATGCCAATCATCGGTGCTGCACAAAGACGGTAAGCAACCTCTACCTCTGTAACTACTTCAATGCCAAGCTCAAGAGCCTTTTGCACAGGAGGCGCAGAATAAGGAATGCCTGGATTCTTAATGACCAGACTTACACCTTCATGAATCAGTCCATCCGGATGCCCACCGCTTATAACACAAATTCCCAAAGATTCCAATTCGGAAGCTTCGGGACTTTGATCTCTTTCCTTTTTATCGTTCACCGTAACTACAGCGCCTCGATCATGCAGCACTTTAGCAACCTGGACACCGCTTTTTGCGAGCCCAAGAACCACAACTTCTTCACCATGATACATATCTGGATGTTTCATTCGCTACAACCCCTTGCTAATAAATAGTCCAACAGCGGCTAATATCAAGCTTACCGCCCAGAACGAAATTACCACACGCCATTCCGACCAGCCACCAAGTTCAAAATGATGGTGAATCGGGCTCATTCTGAATACACGTTTGCCACGGGTTTTGAAAGAAACTACCTGTATCACGACAGATAACATTTCCACCACAAACACACCGCCAATAATTAAAAACAGCAGTTCGCTCTTTGTGACAATGGCAATCGCACCTATCGCACCGCCAATACCAAATGAACCGGTATCTCCCATGAACACCTTAGCCGGATGGGCATTAAAGACCAGAAATCCAAGAACGGCCCCGATCATTGCCGCTGCACACACGCCAGCTGCAATTGACGTAGCCTGCATCGCTACAACAGCATAAGCTGCCAAAGCAATAGCACTTACACCAGACAGCAAACCATCTACTCCATCGGTAAAGTTAACAGCATTCGTTACTGCCATCATCATAATAATAATGAATGGATAGTAGAAAAAGCCGCCCCAGTCAAAGCTGAAATCAGTACCCGGAACGCTGATACTTGTGCTATGTCCTGCAGAAATCAGCAGACCGCACATCACAGCACCTACCAACAGCTGCCCGAACAATTTTTGACGCGCCGTAAGGCCCAAAGAACGCTTGAATACGATTTTGATATAATCATCCAAAAATCCGATCAGTCCAAAACCAAGCGTAGCCACTAGTAGTACGTAGAAATCGTTATTCACCACGGAAAATTTCAGATAAGCCAATGTAAAAGCCACGATGATTACGATACCGCCCATCGTCGGCGTTCCCGCTTTCTTTAAATGGGATTGCGGTCCGTCATCTCGCACCTGCTGTCCGAATTTCATCCTGCGCAGTAGCGGAATGAAGAGCGGAGCGGCAATGACCGCAAGGATAAAGGAAACAGCAATAGTCAATAACAATAGTTGATAATCCATGGGTGCACCCCCTCCATTTTTTTAGGTCTCTTTAATCTCTTTATTAAGGCTCTGAAGCACTTCCTCAAGCCTCATCCCTCTAGATCCTTTGAATAGTACAATATCCTTGGAGCTGCTTTTCTCGATAAGGACGGCTGTTAATTCTGACTTATCCGTAAAAGCCAGCACACGCTCGTTTCCGAATCTTTCCTTTGCAGCTTCTGCAATATGGACTGACAATGGACCATAGGTATATACAAAATCAGTCACTGCGGGGTCTAGGTAGTAGCCAATTTCTTTATGAAACTGTATCTCATCCGGCCCAAGTTCCAGCATGTCCCCCAGTACTGCGATTTTTTTGCCACTGCATTTCATAGTTTGAAGCACATCAATGGCCGCCTTCATAGAAGTCGGACTGGCATTATAAGCATCATTCAAAAGTGTAAGCCCGGAAGAAGTCCGAATCACTTCAATCCGCATGCCCGTCAACTTAAGATTACTTAACCCATTCTCTACATTTTGTTCTGTAATTCCAAAATGGCGAGCAACCGCTAGTGCAGCCAACGCGTTAACAACGTTATGCTGGCCTGGCAGCGGTAATGTAAAAGCATGTTCCTTATGAAGGCTTGACGTAAACGTCATACCACCACTATGGGACATCATCCCAGTCGGATAATCATCATTATCTCCGTTCAGGCCGAAACGGAAGGACACCATCCCCTCCGGAGCCTCAAAAGTGGACTCTTGCATTACCTCAGTCAGCAGCGGTTCATCACCGTTATAAATTAGCAGTCCATCTGGCTTTAGCCCTTCAACTATTTCCAGCTTGGCACGGGCGATTTCTTTGCGGGATCCCAGTTGCAGCAGATGTGACTCACCTACATTAGTAATGACTGCAACATCTGGTGCAGCCAAAGAAGCCAGCAGAGCAATTTCTCCCCGCGAGCTCATACCCATTTCAAGCACTGCAATCTCTGTATCCTCAGCCATGGATAGAATCGTGAGCGGAAGACCGATATGATTATTGAAGTTTCCTTCTGTCTTGTGCACCTTGTACTGCGTTTCGAGCAAGGCCATAATGATATCTTTTGTCGTTGTTTTGCCATTACTGCCCGTAACTGCGACAACCTTCGGAGCGACCTCATTTAAATACGCAGCGGACAGCTTCTGAAGCGCCTCTAGCGTATCTTCAACAATTATGACTCCGCCACCCTCAGGCGCAGGACCTTTATCACGCTGCCATAAGGTCCCTGCAGCACCAGCAGCCATAGCTGTAGCTGCATAATGATGACCGTCAAATTTGTCTCCCGTTAGAGGAACAAACAGGCAACCTGTAGTTATCTTACGGGAGTCAGTAACGACGCCCGTAAGTGGTATATTCATAGCTTCGGCAGCAGGAAGTTCCCCTGCGCACATCACAGCAATTTGTCCCAGTGTTCTTGTAATCAATAGCTTCGACCCCTTATAACTTCTTTAGCGACGATGCGGTCATCGAAATCGTGAACCACTCCGCCAATCAGTTGATAGGTCTCATGACCTTTCCCCGCAATCAATACTACATCGCCAGAGCTTGCCATTTCAATAGCCTTCCCAATTGCTTCTCGGCGATCAACAATCATATGATACCGGTCAGAGGTGACTCCATCCTCTACTAGTCCTGCTTCTATATCCTTCAGAATTAGCCCAGGGTCCTCCGTCCGAGGGTTGTCAGAGGTTACGAATATCATGTCGCTATATTTTGCAGCTATCTTACCCATTAAAGGACGTTTCGTGCGGTCTCTGTCTCCTCCGCAGCCAAACACAGTAAGCACTTTACCTGTAGCAAATTCGCAGACCGTTCTTAATACATTTTCCAGCCCGTCTGGTGTATGTGCATAGTCAACGATAACGGCATATTCTTGCCCCTCATCTACTGACTCTACCCGTCCAGCTACCCCATCAATCGCCTCAAGACTAGTCTTGATATCTGACAGTGACACATCCTCCAACAACGCTGCCGTAATCGCCGCAAGTGCATTATAGACATTGAACTTACCAACCATACGAAGCGAAATGTCCGTCTCACCCTTAAACGTATCTACATGGAAAAAAGTTCCTTTTGCAGTGATCGAGATTTGCGAAGCTCGGACATTAGCGTTGTTATCAATGCCATATGTAATCACTTCCGCTGCAGTTTGGGTTGCAAAAT
This sequence comes from Paenibacillus sp. FSL R5-0914, assembly GCF_038004525.1. Taxonomy (NCBI): domain Bacteria; kingdom Bacillati; phylum Bacillota; class Bacilli; order Caryophanales; family Paenibacillaceae; genus Paenibacillus; species Paenibacillus sp. FSL R5-0914. The sequence continues at coordinate 2,557,843 of NZ_JBBORH010000001.1, read as the reverse complement.
AGTGGCTCGCCTCATCATCAGCATTAAGCACCGCATATTTGCGTTCTTCTTTCCAAGGAGAGATCACATTTCCTAGTCTAGAGAAGAATAGACCTTTAACCGCCCGATACTCCTCCATTGTATGATGATAATCCAGATGATCCTGGGTTAAGTTCGTAAATATTGCTGTACGGAAGTCCGCACCCTTCACACGTCCTTGCTGAAGCGCATGGGAGGAGACTTCCATGACGCAACATTCCACACCTTTGGAGGCCATATCATGAAGCGAGCGCTGCAGATCTAGCGATTCTGGAGTGGTCCCTGACATAGGGTAGCTTTTGCCGTCATAGCGCATTTGAATGGTCCCAATCAGACCCGTCTTCATATTCTGGTCTTGCATAATTCGCTCAATAAGATAAGTCGTAGTTGTCTTCCCGTTTGTACCCGTAACCCCGATCATTCTCATTCGGCTGCTAGGTGAGCCAAAGAATGCATTCGACATGACAGACATCGCAAAACGGCAGTCATCCACAACGATCTGTGGGATATCAAGCTCTAGCTTATGCTCACATACGATAGCAGATGCTCCAGAGGCTACGGCTTGCGGCGCAAATTTATGTCCATCTACAGTGTGACCCGGTAAACAGATAAACAGATCACCCGGACTTACACGGCGGGAATCCGTCTGAAGATCAGTAATCTCCACCTCCCCGTCCCCATATAGACGCGAAGTGGCAAGACAAGCAGATAATTCATTAACTTTCATAGTAATCCCTCACTCTACATTTTCGGATACAAACTGAACCCTTATACCTTTATCATTATTCACTAGAAGCTCCCATATAAATCCTGATGGTTGAGCCCTGTTCTACTCTTGCCCCAGCTTTCGGAGCCTGATTGATGACCGTATTGCCAGAGCCTGAACGCGCCAGATTAAAATTCATATTTAAATCCTCATAGATATCTTGTACGGTTGCACCTGTAAGGTCAGGCACGGTCACAATCGGAGTTTCACCATACTTATAAGTTTTTGGAAGCTGATCACTGCGCTCAGGAACCTTCATATAGTGCAGCGAGTCTTCCAAAATATTTTGCACGATTGGAGCTGCAACTACACCCCCAAATTGAATCCCTTTCGGATTATCCACTGCAGTGTAGACAACGATCTGTGGATCATCCGCCGGCGCAAAGCCAATAAAAGAAACAATATGCTCTGTCGGAGAATAACGTCCATTTACAACCTTCTGTGCAGTACCCGTCTTGCCACCTACACGATAGCCGTCGATAAAAGCCGGCCGTCCCGTGCCTTTGGCAACCACGCTCTCAAGTGCTGCCCGCACCTTCTTGGATGTCTCCTCCGAAATGACCTGCCGCACAAGCTCAGGCTTCACCTCTGATACAGTCTCTCCCGTTTCCGGATTAACCCATGATTTTGTTACATGTGGTTTATAGAGATTGCCACCATTGATAGCCGCGGATACCGCAGCAATCTGCTGAATAGGTGTAACCGAGACCCCTTGGCCGAAGGCCGTAGTCGAAAGCTCCACCGGACCTACTTGACTAAGCTTGAACAGAATCCCATTAGATTCTCCGTTTAGATCAATTCCTGTTTTGCTGCCGAAACCAAAATCACGAATATATTTGAAGAGGGTTTCTTTGCCCAGCCGTTGCCCAAGAGCAACAAAACCAGGGTTACAGGAGTTCTCAACCACCTGAAGGAAGGTTTGGCTGCCATGGCCGCCTTTTTTCCAACAGCGCAGCTTCGCACCCGCCACTTCGATAAACCCAGGATCATAGAAATGATCATTTTGCAGGTCTACCTTACCTTCTTGCAGTGCTGCAGCAAGTGTGATGATTTTGAACGTCGAACCAGGCTCGTAAGTCATCCAAATGGGCAAATTCCGATTATAGATCTGCGGATCATATTCCTTATATAAACCCGGTTCATAACCCGGTCTACTAGCCATGGCCAGAATTTCACCATTCTTCGGATTCATCGCTATAGCCCAAGCACCCTGCGCCTGATATTTTACCATAGCTTGATCTAGCTCACGTTCCATAATGGATTGAATCTGTTTATCAATCGTCAATTGCAGATTAAGTCCATCCTGAGGGGCAGAATACTTCTCCGATGATCCAGGCATGAGTCTTCCACCTGCGTCAGACAAATACGAAATATTGCCTGCTATTCCTTTAAGTAAATTATCGTATATGTTCTCGACCCCGGTAATTCCTTGGTTATCAATACCTGTAAAGCCTAGTATATGCGCGGCAAGATCGCCGTACGGATAATATCTTTTGCTATCCTCAGCGACAACGATGCCCGGCAACTGCAAATCACGGATGCTCGCGGCAAGTTCCATCGTAATTTTGCGGCCGCCGGGCTGTAGTTTCACCGACATTGATTTTTTAGTCAGCAAGCTCATCAGCTTCTCCTCGGTCATCCCAAGCAGAGGCGCCAATTGCTGCGCTGTCTTTTGCTTCTCCTTCACCTGCACAGGCACCGCATAAACCGTAGGCGTACTGATATTATAGGCCAGCGGTATACCTTCACGATCCAAAATTTCACCACGCTTGGCTGTAAAAGGAATATTGCGGCGCAAGGAATCTTCTACCTTGTCACTTAATTTCTCGCCTTGGGATAATTGCACATAAGCAAGACGCACGACCAGCGAACCGAATAACACTGCCAGTCCCAGCAGCGTCCACAACATTCTCCGCCGTGTTACGACCTTCGAAACTTTCATTCCGTTCTCCCCCGCTTTCACCTATAGACATGAGCTCTTATCTTCATGACTATTCGGGACAAACAGGGGTTAGAACAAGCCTATGGCCCACTCTCCGATTCCGTACCCTCATCAGCAGTCGAAGTTGTAGGATCCTCTTCACTCTTATCATTTAATGGTTTCAGCTTCAAAGTAACCAATGTTTTGCCGTTCTTTGTTCCTTCAATCTGTTCCGAGACATATCCTTCGCCTTCTACCGCAATCTCCACTTTTAGAAGTGTTAGAATCTCAAGCGCATCACGCAGCGACTCTCCTTGTAATTTTGGAATGGTAGGCTTGTCCCCTTGCTTGCTTAATAGGTATATACGCTGTCCTTGAGCAAGCTTCGTTCCAGCCTCTGGATATTGGGTTTCCACAGAAGCTTCTTCACCGACCACTTCAAAATCAAATCCTTGATCCAGAAGTGTCTCTCTTGCTTCTTTCATCGTTTTGCCCATCAGATCAGGTGTGGTCCGGAGCACAGGCGCTTCAGATTCAACTGTTTTTTTACTATCCTTATCGCTAGTTTCAGTCGCTAACTTTGGAACTCCCATGTATTGCAGAGACTGAGATACGATTTCTTTAAATACAGGAGCTGCAGCTTTACCGCCGCCAACCTCAACGTTCGGTTCATCAATAATAACAATAACAGCGATCTTTGGATCATTCACAGGCGCATAACCAATAAAGGAGACCAGTACTTTGGACTTCACGTAGTCCTTACCTTCAACCTTGATAGCCGTTCCTGTCTTACCTGCGACACGGTAACCTTCTATGTGAGCGTTGCGTCCTGTACCTTTGACTTGGTCGGCAACTACCTGCTCCAAGTATTCACCGGTTTTCTTGGCGCTTGCCTCATCAATCACCTGACGCACTACACTAGGCTGAGTAACCTTAGTGTCACCGGTGTTTGGGTCCGTAACCTCTTTTACCACATATGGAGTCATCAGTTTCCCACCATTGGCGATAGCAGATACAGCAACCAATTGTTGAAGCGGGGTAACTAGCACTTTACCATGCCCATATGCAAGTGTAGCAATTTCGATAGGACGTCCAAGGTTAGGGTTAACGACCCCACTGGCTTCCCCTGGCAAATCGATTCCTGTCTTCCCATTAAAGCCAAAATCATCAATATACTGTAAAAGTCTATCTTGTCCGAGCATTTCATAAAGTTTTACAAAAAGAACGTTACTAGACCGCTTCACACCTTCCAGGAAACTGATTTGCCCCCAGCCGGCACGATTAATATCATGTAATGCCTTACTGTATCCCTTAATTCTGATAGATCCTGACAGAAATGTAGCTACGGGATCAAAAAGCTTCTCTTCTACAGCTGCAGCAAGTGTTACAATTTTGAAGGTCGAACCGGGCTCATAAGTTGATTTGATAGCATGATTGTAGAAACCCGCTGCATCAGCACCCGTATCCATATATTTATTAGGATCAAAGGTAGGCATATTCGCCATCCCCAAAATCTCCATCGTATTCGGATCAGCAGCAATGACACTCATACTTTTCGGCTTATATTGCGCATATGCCTTTTCCATGGCCGCTTGTATATATTGCTGGATTGTACTGTCGATTGTAAGCTTGAAATTACTTCCATTTACTACAGGTTTATAGGTATCTTTTGAATCCGGCAGCTTAACCCCTTGACCGTCACTTTGATAAAGCAGCTTGCCATCGGCTCCCTTAAGCTGTTCATCCAGGGATTTTTCCAGACCCATAATCGCCTTGCCATCTCGATCTGTATAGCCTAATATATGCGCAGCAAGCGAACCCTTAGGGTAATATCGTTTCTGCTCTCTAACAAGACCAATCCCAGTCTCTTGAATTTTATGCTCTTTACCTAGGGCTACATAAAATTCTTTCACCTTATCCGCAAGTTCCTGATCGATCTTCCAGCCTTCGTTACGAACCTCACGATTCTTGAGGTAATTACCGTTCTCGTCTTTCGCTTCAACCAGTTTCCGCAGCTCATCTTCTGGCTTGCCGAGTAGCTCATGCAATCCCTTGACGACCTCATCACCAATTCCCTTTTCAGCAATGACTGCCGGGTTTACAACCACAGTATAAGCAGGGACATCACTTGCGAGCACACTCCCATTACGGTCAGAAATCGTTCCTCGCTCTGCTTTGATAGTCGAAGTGTGCGCCCAAAGTGTAGCAGCCTTTTCTTGCCATTCTGAGCCCTCCATAACTTGAATCCAGAACACTCTAGCTATCAAAACAAGAAAAAAGAGGGTAATACACCCTCCTATAAACAGCGTGCGAAGTTTTATTCTCTTTACCATAAGCGAACCTCACAATTTTTTTATTGCGATCTTGCCAATCGCTCACTAATTATCGCCTTCTGTCGATATCGGATTCGCCGGAATAAAGATTGTAGCATTTTCATCCGGTGCTACGTATCCAAGATCCTTTGCCTTTTGGGCAACCTTCTGCTCCAAGTTCTGCTTCTCCATCTCAAACGTGGAAATTTGCTTCTTAGCAGTCGCTATATCCTTATCTAATTTCTGGGCCTGCAAGTTCAAATCATAAATATGAACGTAACGTGAAATCAGGGTGATAGCCACCAAAACGCATACTCCTAGCGTCAGCATATACAAAAGTTTCTCTTGCAGCGGAAGTACTCTTCGTTTGGTAACTACTTTTGTCTTCTCGCGGTAAAGGGGGTTTACCTCTTCTTTTCTTTTGGGCTGAACTGCTAAATTGCCGCGGGTATAGGCCATCTCTGACTCTCCTTTATCGTCAATTACAATTTTTCTGCAATGCGCAGCTTAGCTGAACGGGCTCGAGTATTAAGCTCAAGCTCTTCTTCAGAAGGCACAAGCGGTTTGCGGTTGATTAACTTAAGCGTGCCTTTCGCGCCACATACACAAAACGGAAAGTCAGGCGGGCATGTACATCTGCTTAAATAGCTGCTTAGTATTTGCTTGCAAATTCGGTCCTCGAGTGAATGAAAAGTGATAACGGATACTCTACCTTCTGGTGCAAGGCAACGTACTGCGCTATGTAATCCTTCTTCAAAAGCACCCAACTCGTCGTTTACAGCAATCCGTAAACCTTGAAAGCTACGTTTAGCGGGGTGTCCTCCCGTTCTTCGTGCAGCCGCCGGAATACCTTCCTTGATAAGCTCAGCTAATTCTCCTGTGGTCTCCACAGGACTTTCTTCTCTTCTGTCTACAATTTTCTTAGCAATTCTCCGCGAGAACTTCTCTTCTCCATATTGGAAAAGCACACGGGCAATCTCCTGCTCAGACCACGTATTCACAATATCAGCAGCCGTTAATAGCGCCGTCTGATCCATTCGCATGTCCAGCGGAGCATCATGATTGTAACTAAATCCGCGTTCTCCCTCATCAAACTGGGGAGAGGATACGCCAAGATCAAAGAGGACCCCATCCACTTGGGGAATGCCATCTTTTTGTGGTACAAAGGGCACATCCTTAAGTACACTCTCCAGATCACGGAAATTGGTCTTAATGAGTACAACCTTGTCTCCGTATTCAGCTAGTCTTTCTTTTGCGTTCTCCAGAGCCCAATCATCTTGATCCAAACAGATTAATCGGCCTTCGCCGCTAAGTTTGGAAGCAATTAGTGCGCTGTGGCCTGCTCCACCGAGAGTGCAATCTACATAGATTCCGTCTTTTTTGATGTGCAGCCCTTCTGTCGCTTCTTCTTTAAGCACCGTGATGTGGTGAAACAAGCTGCATCCCTCCAGGACAGTATTCGATATTGTGTTTTATAGATCAAAATTGAAATCCACCAATTTTTCGGCAATTTCGTTGAACGATTCCTCGGACTGTTCGAAGTACTGCTCCCATAGCTCTTTGTTCCAGATTTCCACCCGGTTCGAAACGCCCAGAATAACACAGTCTTTGTCCAGTTTGGCATACTGCCTTAAATTGGCCGGCAGATTTACCCTTCCCTGTTTATCCCATACACATTCTGTTGCGCCTGAGAAAAAAAAGCGACTGAATGCACGGGCATCTGATTTCATCAGTGAAAGGCTTTTTAGCTTTTGTTCCATGATTGCCCATTCTTCCATGGGATAAACAAATAAACAGGAGTCTAGACCACGGGTCGTCACAAAGGAGGTTCCAAGCAATTCACGGAGTTTAGCCGGAATAATAATTCGGCCTTTGTCGTCAATGCTGTGTTGATACTCTCCCATGAACATCCTTTTTCCCACCCCTAATCCCCGAATCCCCACTTTACCCCACTTTTCACCACTTAAGCATAATAGATTCGCCATTAAAAATCAAAAACCTTTTTCTGGTGAAAGGAATTTTTTGCTAAATCAGATGGATCGTTACCCAAAAAACATTTCGCCACAGAAAAAAGCCATACAATCGGAATCTTGTCCGCTGCATGGCTTTTCAAGCATAAACGTCTTCGGTGTCCTTATAAGGACGCCGAAGCGTTTAAGCGAGAAATATAAGGATAATGTATAGCGTAAAACTTATACTCTCTTATATTTTACAAAAGTTGCTTCAGTTCAAGGTACACTTGGTTAATATACTTTATTGTTGTGCGTTCCGTAATTAATCGTTCAGATTCCAGCTGTCCAAATAATCCACTTGTGCTGGAGTCAGACTATCAATGTTAATGCCCAGACTTTGCAGCTTGTAGCGTGCTACCTGCTCATCCAGCTCGTAAGGAACATTCTCAACTTTTACGCCGATGCTCTTATAATTATCATTTACATATTTCAACGACAGCGCTTGTAGCGCAAAGGTCGTATCCATAATTTCGGCAGGGTGTCCATCCGCAGCACCCAGATTTACAAGTCTGCCTTCTGCAAGCAGATATAGTTTACGTCCGTCGTGAAGCTGGTACTCTTCGATATTTTTGCGAACAGTACGCTGAGATACGGATCTTTCAGACAATTCAGGCTTATTCACTTCAACGTCGAAATGACCTGCATTGCACATAATTGCGCCATCCTTCATCACATCATAATGTTCACCGCGAATGACATAACGATTACCAGTTACTGTAACGAAGAAATCACCAACCTTAGCAGCTTCCAGCATAGGCATAACTTCGAAACCGTCCATATGTGCTTCAACGGCTTTAATAGCATCCACTTCTGTGACAACCACTTTTGCGCCCAAACCTTTGGCACGCATAGCAACACCTTTACCGCACCAGCCGTATCCGACAACAACTACGGTTTTGCCCGCAACGATCAGGTTGGTTGTTCGAATAATTCCATCCCATGCGGATTGGCCTGTGCCATAGCGGTTATCAAACAAATATTTGCAATAAGCATCATTTACTGCGACCATTGGGAACTTCAACACACCTTGCTTTTGAAGAGCTTTTAGACGAATGATGCCGGTTGTTGTTTCTTCAGCACCCCCACGAATATTCTCCATTAGATCAGGACGCTCCGAATGCAGCAATGTAGCAAAATCCCCACCATCATCAATAATCAAATCCGGTTTGCTTTCCAGCGCCTTGATATTAAGGGCTTTGAACTCTTCAGGTGACGGGTTGTATTTAGCAAATACGGTAATTCCGTCCTCTACAAGCGCCGCACATACATCATCCTGTGTAGACAGTGGATTCGATCCAGTAATGGTTACTTCTGCACCGCCTGCTTTGACTACCTTCGCCAGATAAGCGGTTTTAGCTTCCAAATGAAGTGTAATAGATACTTTTAGTCCTTTGAATGGCTGTTCAGCTTCGAACTGCTCACGGATACGGTTCAATACCGGCATATGTTGACGAACCCAGTCGATTTTCAAATGACCTTCGGGTGCGAGTGACATATCAGCCACGATACTATTTTGTTTTGATGAACTCATAATGAAACCTCCTAAAAGTTTTATGGAGCGATACTTCTATGTTTTACTTCGCAGTAAAACTCGCTTCGTAAGCATAATCCAAGTTTTGTGAGCGTTTCTTCCTTGTTTTATGGAGCAATACTTCTCTACATATAAATGATACGATGCGTCCCACTATAATCCGGTTCAATAGCCATCAGCTCATCTAACCATGGAAGTCCGTAGCGGTTCAAGTAATACATGATATTGTACACTCTTTCTTGCAGTTTACCCAGTGGCATTAACGACAGCTCGATTCGCTCCCATTGACGGATTGCAGCTTCATTCTGTTTTGCCATTGCATCTTGGGCTTTCGCTTGTAAAAAAGTGATCTGATCTAAAATCTTATCTTTATTGTTATTCCCTAGTTTTAGCAGACCTGCCTGAATGGTTCCAAGCTGCTCAATCAGTGGTTCGTACATGGCGGAGAAAGTAGCTTTAGTTTCTTCGAAACGTTGTTCAATCCCCAGCTCATCCTGTGCAGCCAACCACTCATGTCTTTTACGATCTAGTCCCTGTCTTACGTCCTCAAAGCTTAGTTGATATTTATCCATATGCTTATGAAGCGTACCTTCCACCACTGTGAAAGACATTCGCGGGATGATCAGGGGCATTTGTCCCCCAATGATCTCAAACGCACGATGCGGAATGGCCCAATAAGCAATCTCACCTTGACCTAGCACCGTTGCTAGAACCGGCAACACATAATCCTGCATAAGCGGACGTGTCAGCACGTTGTTACTGAATAGTTCCGGATGAACCTTCACTTCCTCCAGTAGTTCATCCCGGGTGAACGATACCTGGCCCTTGCGATCGGCAAAAACGCCATCTTTCTTATGAAGCAACAATCGTACACCTTCATGTATATAAAAGAGATTGGCATTGCCTGCCGTAACGTCAGCTTGAAGCTCATACCCAGCGTTCACGATATCAGAAGCAGAATTCATGTACGCTGTTTCCAGTGCATCATTCTGCATAATTAGCGAAGTAAAGAAAGGCTCTTCTAACTTACGAAGGTTAGGATCAGCAGAATCGAGCAGGATCAGACCAAATTTACCAAATAAAGAACCCATCAGCTTGGCAAAAGCATCCGTCATACTATCTGCTCTAAACGAAGAAGATCGAATAAATTCCATAATTTGCGGTTTAAAGTCACTATCTTGAAGTAGCGCATCCAGCTGTTCCACTACTTGCTGCCAGCTTTCATCTTCTACACGAATATTACTCACCGAGGAGCGTTTCTCATCTGATTTCTCTATCTTAATCTTTGTAATCTCTTGCGTACGATTCAATACATACGTATGATTCACTTCATCCCAGTCATGATCCTCTCCTGCAATCCAGAATAATGGGACTACAGGCCGACCGAGCTGTTCTGCTGCTTCTTTTGCCGCCATAATGGTTGTCATTGCTTTATATACTACAAGTAGTGGTCCTGTAAATAATCCGCTTTGCTGTCCGCCAGTAACCACTAACGTTCCCGGCTGTTCTAAAAGTGCCAGGGAAGACATCACCGCATCATGTGAATTATGCTTTTCATTATATTGCCGTAGACATGCAGCAACTTGTGTCCGGTCTGCACGGAGACCATCACTACGATCCAGCCATTCTGCCCGAATGCTTCGACTCTCTTTGCTTCGGAAATCCCCACCATACAAATGACTAACCTTCTCAAAATTTTCTATATAGTCGCGCGCGAGTGCAGATCCACCCCGGAGCGGTTCCTTAACAATATTCATTTGCTAGTGCCTCCAGTTCTACTGAGCAGTTATATGTAAATCCAAGTTCGTAAACTCTATATGATTGTATCCAAAGTTAGGTGCCGCGTCAAAAGAATTACATACCTGCAAAAAAGCAATGCAAGAGCAGCCGTTTTATTTTCTTATCCATTAAAATGATTATTAAATATCCCCACTACATACAAGAGGCGAGAGCATAACGCTCCCGCCTGTCTAATACTCGCTATAGATTTAAGCAAATTTTTTGCTTACCCAGTGTCCTTTGGATACTTCTACTAATTCAAAGTCACTATCATTGCTCTTTTCGTTAGCAGAATAAATAGGACTACCAAGCTCATCATGCAAGTGAATACGTTTCTTGTTCACTTCAATTTCCGGATCCGGAATTGGAATAGCTGACAAGAGAGATTTGGTATAAGGGTGGATAGGATTTGCATAAAGCTCTTCACTTTCCGCCAATTCTACCATTTTACCCAAATACATAACTGCTACGCGATCACTGATATGTTTAACCATGGACAGATCATGCGCGATGAAAAGATAAGTCAATCCCAGACGATCTTGCAATTCTTTAAGCAAGTTTACGACCTGAGCCTGAATGGATACGTCAAGCGCGGAAATCGGCTCATCACAAACGATGAACTTAGGATTTACCGCTAACGAACGGGCAATCCCAATACGTTGGCGTTGTCCACCAGAGAATTCATGCGGATAACGAGTAGCGTGATCATGGTTAAGACCAACCATATCGAGCAGCTCTTCGATCCGTTTTTTACGTTCTGCACGACTGCCAGCCATTCCGTGAATGTCCAGTGCCTCGCCGATGATATCAGAAACCGTAAAACGCGGGTTAAGTGATGCGTACGGATCTTGGAAAATCATCTGCATGTCACGGCGCATTGCTTTCATTTTGTTAGAAGGCAATTTATAAATGTCTGTACCATTATATTTCACACTTCCGGCAGTTGGCTCATACAAGCGAAGAATTGTACGTCCAGCAGTAGTCTTACCACAACCGGATTCCCCTACCATTCCAAGCGTCTCGCCCTCACGGATGGAGAAGTTAATATTATCAACAGCCTTAAGAACCTTGCCTTGACCTACATTAAAATATTTCTTAAGACCTTCTACCTCTATTAGGTTCTTACTCAAGAGTACTGCACCTCCTTGGCCATCGAATGCAGATTCCAGCAACGCGCCATATGCGTTTCGCTGAATTCTGTGGCGCCGGGATCGATTTGTTCGCAAACATGCATTGCTTCATTGCAACGCGCGGTGAACGGACAGCCGATCGGCGGCTTGATCAGATCTGGCGGTGTGCCGATGATCGGAATGAGCGGCTCGCCCTTCTTTTGGTCCAGACGCGGCATCGAGCGCAGCAGACCTTTGGTATATGGATGCTGTGGATTCTTAAAGATTTCCCATCTTGTTCCGGTCTCCACAACTTCACCTGCATACATTACAATAACCCGATCACACATACCGGCAACGACGCCAAGATCATGGGTAATCAAAATGATGGAGGTACCTAGTTTTTGCTGCATCTCTCTCATAACTTCCATGATCTGCGCCTGAATGGTTACGTCAAGAGCCGTTGTAGGCTCGTCCGCTATGAGTAAAGCCGGACGGCAGGCTAGCGCGATTGCAATCATTACACGCTGGCGCATACCGCCTGAAAACTCGTGGGGATATTGGTTAAAGCGAGCCTCAGCATTTGTGATGCCAACTAATTTGAGCATCTCAATACCTTGCTTTTTCGCTTCGGCCGCTGACATTTTCTGATGTTTAATCAAAACTTCAGTGATCTGTTTGCCCACTTTGATGGTTGGGTTCAAAGAAGTCATCGGGTCTTGAAAAATCATGCCAATATCTTTACCGCGAATGGATTCCATTTCTTTCATGCTTTTGTCTAGCAGATTTTGTCCTTGGAAAATAATTTCTCCCTTTTTCACTTTAGAGGGTGGGGAAGGGATCAACCGCATAATCGATTGTGCAGTTACACTCTTACCGCTGCCGGACTCGCCGACGATGGCAACCGTTTCACCTTTGCCAATTTCAAAATTCATACCACGGACAGCTTGCACTTCTCCGCCTTTAACAAAAAACGAAACATGCAAATCTTTGACTTGTAAAATAGGTTCCATCCATAACCCTCCTATTTTTTCAGCTTAGGATCAAGCGCGTCACGAAGACCATCACCGAAAATGTTGAAAGAAAGCATGGTTAAACTGATCAGAATGGCAGGGAACAGGAAGCGCCATGGATAGTACAACCAACCGGTGAGTGAATCGTTAATCATAGATCCAAGTGAAGCGATAGGAGCTTGTACACCAAGACCCAAGAAGCTTAGGAAAGCCTCAGCAAAAATTGCATTTGGTACAGAAAGTGTAATCGTTACAATAATCGGACCCACTGCGTTCGGCAGAAGGTGTTTGAACAACAGTCTCGCAGAACCTGCACCCATGGAACGAGAAGCCAATACGAACTCGCGATTCTTGAGCTGCATAATTTCACCGCGTACAATCCACGACATCGTAATCCAACCCGTGATGGTTAAGGCCAGGATGATGGTACCAAGACTTGGTTCAAGCACAACCAAAAGCAAAATTACAACAAGCAGATAAGGAATGGAGTACAAAATTTCAGAGAATTTGTTCATGATATTATCTACACGGCCGCCGAAGAAGCCCATAATACCTCCATAGATAACACCGATAAACAAGTCGATGGCTGCCGCAGCTAGACCAACGATCAAGGAGATCCGTGCGCCGTACCAAGTACGAACGAAAATATCACGTCCAAGATCATCCGTTCCAAACCAGTGATCGGAGGAAGGGGGCTTATTGGTATTCATCAAGTCATTGGAGTAATAGTTATATTTCGAGAATAAAGGAGCGATAATCGCTGCAAGCACGATCAAGCCTAGAATCCCAAGCGCGGTCATCGCCATTTTGTTTTGACGCAACCGTTGCCAAGAATCTTTCCAGGCAGAGAGACTCTCCCGCTGAATTACCTCGGCTTCTTTTTCATCTACACCGACTTTTTGAAAGTCTTCCGGTTTTAGATTCATGTTCTTTAACAAGTTATTATCAGATGCCACTCTTTAGCCCTCCTTTCCTCCACTTAATTTCATACGTGGGTCAATCAATACATAAGCAATATCAGTAATGAAACGGGCCACCATGAGTAGTACACCATAGAAAATGGTTATCCCCATAATAACGGTATAGTCACGGACACCAATCGCTTCCACGAACTGTTTACCAATACCCCCAACACCAAAGATCTGCTCGATAACAACCGAACCAGTTACGATGTTAGCTGTCATAGGTCCCATGTAAGTAACAACCGGCAGGATACCATTACGAAGTACGTGACGGCTTAGAATAGCCATCCAGCTTAATCCCTTAGCCTTAGCCGTTTTGATATAATCCGCATTCAGAACTTCAAGCATACTTGAACGTGTCAAGCGCGCTATAAATGCTATTGGCTGTGCCGAGAGCGCTGCTACAGGAAGGAAATAATAGATTGGCCCTTTAAAACCTGAAACCGGTACCCAACCCAATTTGAAAGCGAACACATACTGTAATAATGACGCGACTACAAAGCTCGGAACCGCAATCCCCAGAACTGCCAACACCATCGCGGCGCTGTCAAGAAACTTTCTGTGATAGAGTGCCGCTAACATGCCGAGAAGAACCCCAACAATAACCGCCACAACAATTGCGACGAGTCCCAGCTTCAGCGACGCTGAAAAGGTTTGACCGATCAAATGTGATACATCTTGATTCAGGCGTTTCATGGATACACCCAGATCACCTTGGATAATATCACCTAAATACTTAAAATACTGATGAGAGAGCGGCTTGTCCAGACCATATTGCTCCATCAAACGCGCTTTAATTTCTGGCGGTACTTTTTTCTCAGAAGTAAACGGATCCCCTGGAATAGCTTTCATCAAGAAAAAAGTTGCTGAAATCAGTACAAATAATGAAACCAACATATAGAAGAATTTATTTGCGACATAACGAACCATCCCCATCACACCTCCTCCGACAAATTTTTTGAGAGCATTATATTGATTTTATGAAAAAAACGGATTTTTGTCCATTTTCTAAATATGTTATAAATAACAATAAATAACAAATAGACGGAAATACAAAAAAAAGGGATATATATGGAGTTCCACATATATATCCCGAAGTATTGTGTTACTTCAGTCAACTAACTATTCTGTTTAAATTACATGAGCTAAATCCTAGTGCTCAAGCAAGTATCCACGAGTCAAGTCAATTGCACCACTGAAGTCAAGAGTAACACCTTTGAGGTACTCTTTAGTCAGGGAGTTGTTAGTGTAGTAGTACAAAGGAATCAAAACTTGATCTTGCTCGATGAGCAATTTCTCAGCTGCTGCAAACTTGTCTTGACGTACTTTCAAGTCAGTACTTGCTTTAGCTTCGCTGATCAATTTGTCATACTCAGGGTTAGCGTAACCAGTATCATTGTTACCGCCACCTGTTACCCACATATCAAGGAAAGTCATTGGATCATTGTAATCCGCAGTCCAACCAGCACGTGCAACTTGGTAGTTCAGGTTTTGACGGTTTTCAATAAATACAGCCCACTCTTGGTTAACGGTTTGCACGTCGATACCAAGATTGTTTTTCCACATATCAGCAATCGCCAAAGCGATTTTCTTGTGACCTTCACTTGTGTTGTAAGTCAAAGAGAATGTAGGCAGTTTATCCATACCTTCTTCTTTCAGACCTTCAGCAAGCAAAGTTTTAGCTTGTTCTAGATCTTCAGTGAAGTAGTTATCTTTAACTGCTGTACGGTATTCACCATCAGCACCAGCGATACCCGGAGGTACATAACCGAATGCTGGGAATTGTCCACCTTGTACTACATTGTCAATCAAAGCTTGACGGTTAATGGACATTGCAAGAGCTTTACGGATTTTAGCGTTTGTGAAAGGTTTTTCAGTGATATTGAATTCGTAGTAGTATACGGAAGCAATACCTTTACGGCTGAATTCTTTTGGAAGTTCTTTTTGCACGATTGGAATTTGTTCTGATGGAATTTCACCAGTTGGTCCACCGGCACGATCGTATTCACCATTCTTGTAGCTGAGTAGTTCAGTTGCACCGCTGTTTACAAGGGAGAAGTCGATTTTGCTAAGTTTAATGGCATCTTTATCCCAATATTTATCATTTTTAGATACAACAAGCGTTTGTCCAGTAGTCCACTCAGTAAGAGTGAAAGCACCGTTAACGATCATACTGTCTTTACTTGTTGCCCATTTAGCATTACCCTCAGTGGATTTGTGAATTGGGTAATAAGTATAGAAGGAAAGCAATCCAAGGAAGTATGGAGTTGGGGCTTCAAGAGTAACTTCTAGAGTTTTCTCATCAACCGCTTTGACACCAACTTGACTGAAATCTGTAATTTCTTTGTTGTAATACTTTTGAGCGTTTTTGATGTAGTACAATTGATAAGCGTAAGGCGCTGCAGATGCAGCAGCAGGATCGAGCACGCGTTTCCAAGCGCGAACGAAGTCTTCTGTTGTTACAGGATCGCCGTTGCTCCATTGTGAATCACGGAGTTTGAAAGTATATACCAGACCGTCAGCAGAAATGTCCCAGCTTTCAGCAACACCTGGTTCAGCTTGACCAGATTCATCATTCATGCGAGTCAAACCTTCATACATAGTCTTCAGGACTGTGTTAGCTTGGCTATCTTGTGCCAATCCTGGATCAAATGTCGGAGGCTCAGAGCTTAGGTTGATTCTCAATGTTTGGTCCGCAGCCAATTTCTCTTCTGTAGCCGCATTACCAGTTGCCGTGTTACCAGTGTTACCAGCGTTACCTTTATTGCCGCTGTTCGCGTTGTTTCCGCCGCAGCCAGCAAGCACTGTGCCGATAACAAGTACTAATGCAAGCATTAGCAATAGACTTTTACTCTTCTTCATCTAGCAGTTCCCCCTAAATAGAATGTGGTATATGGTTTATGATTATACAACCAGTGGTCAAAAAAATCTAGTGGTATGTTTTCAGAAAATTCTTTTTTTATTAAAACTTTAAACTTTTGTGACGTTGCCGCTTCACCGGAGCAGTGGAACATTACATCGCTTGTGATATGTACTTAATTAGCCCTACAAACATAAATAATAAATATCCGACGCTCATAAAAAAGAAGGAAAGTCTCCAAACTGCCCGAAATAACCGCTTCCCATCTACTTTTCCTTTCAGTCGATTCTGAGCGCCGCCAATCAATCCAGTGGATATTAATACAATAAGTAGTATAAGATAAAACCCAAAACCGTTATTAAACAAGTTGTTAAATAATGCGGAGACCGATAATAATAAAAAAAATGTAGTCACGTCCATAGCGAGCATAAAAGTTTTCTTTTTATCTTTTTTTAAGCCTCTTCCAATGAAATAAACAATTAAAAACGGTATTATTGGAATCAAGCTTAAAGTAACAACCGAATTCATCAGCAATCCCATAGCTTCACCTCTCCTCCGAGATCATACCTTTATTCCCTCTACTAATTGGCAGATCAAGCGATGTAAAGGAACCAATGTTCCAGTGCGTTCTGCCATTTCTACAAGACTTCCATTGATCCAATGAATTTCTGTGCTTCTTGAAGCTAGAACATCTGCCAGCATGGACGAAGTATTGCCAGCCGTTGTCCTGCACACTTTAAGGATGTTATCCCACGCATCATGATCATAAGTAATTCCGCAGGCATCATATACCATAGTAACTTCTCTAAAAAGTTCTCTCATTAACTGCAGGCGCTCTTCTGAAGCAAGCAGTTCACCATTTGGAATACGCCAAATCGCTGTGAGCGGATTAATAACGGCATTGATTAGGAGCTTCCGGTAAATCATGGTATCCACTTCATTCGACAAAAAGGCTGAGAATCCTGCCATAATGAGAACTTCTATTAAATAATTCACTTGTAAATCAGTATGTATACTATGGGCTTGTCCATTCTTTAAGCTCCATTTCCCTATCCATACCTCCCCCGCACCTGCATGAATGACCTCAGTTAAAGACTTTCGCTTCGCAGCTTCTGTTGTTACGGCAGCATATAAATTTGCTTTCGGCAGCAAGTTACTGAGCATCTCCATATGTCCAATGCCATTTTGAAAACAAATGATGTGTACCTGTTGTTCCCTAAGAGGGGATAGAAATTCAGGTAAAACATTATGTAGTATGTCCTGTTTAACCGTTACTATGATCCAATCACTGGGCTCACGGAGATAGGCATCTGCAAATCCCTCTATTGGTGCGGACACAAATCGATCCCCCGAAATCGAAATTGGATCGCGCCCATCCTCATAGCTCACAGTTAAGCCCTCATCTTTTAATTTCCGGTACTGCTCTACCCCTCGACACCACAATCTCACTTCATTCCCGGACTGGGTCAGCCTCCCTGCCAAAAGCAGCCCAAGTGAACCCGCACCGATTATATCGATTTTCATCTGATCCTCCTGTTGATCTCAAGCGCAATTTTTCTAAGTATAGCCTTAATATACCAAGAAGAACCGCCGTTGTCGTCCTCCATAAATGACAATACAAAACCAAAACGCCCGCAAATGGCGCTAATAAAGCGAACCACTTACGGGTGTTTTAGTTTGCCTATCTTTTATTCAATACGTTCTAAATTTCCGTTCCCATCCATTTTGAAACGAGTCTTCATTTCTTCTTCTTCTTCGTTTAAGAAAGCTAGCCTACGCGCACGATCCATAATCTGAATTAAAGCTTTGTAATCATCATTGACTACCCGGTAGTCACTTTGAGCAAGATTAACCTCTTTTGACAACCGCTCATTCTCAGATCTTAATTCTGTTAATTCATCTTCCTTCTCGCGCAAATCTCTCTCCAGCATTTTCAGCTGGCGTCCTGCCTCCTGGATCGTACCTTTCCATTGTCTCAGGAAACGTATAACCGCATCAATGGATAATGTGTTTTCACTTAATCCTTCGCCTCGTCCGAATTCCTCATCGGTATCCCCGAGAATCAGACCCGCTACCTGCGCTCCTCTTACCGACGGTTGCTTTTTCAGGTAACTTCTCTTTTGACGTTGGCCTTTAGCGATTCCAATTGCACCTTCATAGCTTTTTCGAACACAGCTGTTCCAGCGGAATCCGCAAGCAGCCGACGTTCTGCCGATTTTCTCACCCACTTCTTCAAAAGCAGCAAGTTGTGTACTGCCCTCCCGAATGTGGCGCAAGGTTACTTCTGCCAGTATTAGATCATCTTCTGCACTCCAAGCATCCTGTCTAACGGCTGTCATCCAACCAAACCTCCTAACAACATCTTGAAATAACCATCTCCATAACCGACAGCTCTGCCGGGTAGTGAATAGGGATAAAAGCTGCTTACTCCATTTCTATGCTTCTCATAGAGTTCATAGAATCTATTTGATACTAAATTGTATTTCCATTATCTGCCCACATCATACGCTTTAAGTAATAAATTCTCTTTTTTCAAGCACTAATCACTTCAGTCAATTATAAAAATCACATTTTTTCAAGATTAGTGTATTTTTTTCAATGAATTCGTTTACACATTTTTACTGAACGGGTATAATAAGTCGAAGGAATATTCGTGAGATACATACTGGAAGGGGGACTCTCTCTTGGACCGCATGTTTCGGGTATTAGGTTTTTTTACATTGGCTATTGGATTGATGGCTTTCGCCGGAGGTCTGACAGAAATGGCCTTGCTTTTCTTTTTGCAAACCGCTTTTTTCGTAATTCTCGGTTATTTGAAGTTTACTGAAAAAACTTATGTCCTACTTTTCTGGGCATACATGATTTTGACTTTCACCGGTTTCAGCTATTGGACGATCTTTCAAATGGGTCTTCCACTATAAATTGCAGTGCTCTCTTGAAGCGGATGAGGTCCTTATCTAATAAGGATCACTTCCGTTTTTTTGTTTATCAGTTAATATATTATATATGAGGTCCCTCAAATACCTGTGTACGCATTGAAGGATAGCCTCACTTTGTGGGGATTTTTTGTATGTATGCTATTTTAGAAGGGTTAAACATATTATTAGTACATACATATATCCATTCAGGAAGAACCGGTTTTGCCGTCTTTTACAGACAGTTTCCGTTTCTACGAGAAATAGAAGGATGATTTATGGAGTGAAACAGATAAATTTTTATCTTAAATTTCAAAAAAAGGTGGTGGTGTGGTGCGCTCCCGCAATGCCCAAAGCCGCATGATGGCAACCATACTAATTCTCTTCTGCTGTACATTGTTTCCGTTACAATCTACGATGTACCTGTCTGCCGATCCTAGCGGTTCTTTTTTCAATTCCTCTATACCAGATAATGAAGAAACCCGTAAACTTCTGGAGCAGACCTTATCTTCCGCAGAAATCGAACGGGAGATCATCAAGATTACAGCTGAACAAAAAGCGCTTGAAGAAAAGGTAGATTACCTAGAAGAGCAAGCTATCCAGAAAAAATCTGCCATCGCAAACCAACAAGAGCGTGCAGGCGCGGTCCTTCGTTCTTATTATATGGGGGATAGAGACGGTCTCTTGGCCGCATTTCTATCCGCGAAGAGCATTAGCAGATTCCTGGCACTATTCGATTATTATGAAATTATTATCGGAAATGACCGCAACATTCTCACACAATACGAGGACCAATATAAGGATCTAAAGAAGACCCTCCAGACTGCACAGCGCAGCTCGAAGGATCTTGCACAGCTGCGAACCGCTCTGGAGGAACAGAAAATTCGGGTAGCCGCGCTCAATAAAGAAATTGAAGGCGGGATTAAAGACAGTAGTGATCCTGATAATATGAGCGCTCTACTTCAAGAATTCACATTATATTGGGAGAATATTGGTTTGCGCGAGGTAAAGACCTACTTCAAAGCATTGTCTTCCGCAATGAATAAATTACCGCAGTTTGTCCAGAATCGAGAGGGAGTTCTTACTCGTAAGGGGATGACTTATGTTCTGAATCTGAAGGAAGAGGATTTAAACGAATTCCTTCAGTCCCAGAATAAGCTATTTAACGATTTCGCATTTCATTTTAATGACGGAACGATTACTGCCACAGGAAAAAGTGGAGCTTTAGCCCTTTCATTAACCGGTCACTACATCATACAGGAAGAACCCATCAACGGACTTATATTCCAAGTAGATCATGTTGTATTTAATGGTCTCGAATTACCTGATACCACTAGAAGAACACTTGAGGAGGAATTTGATTTAGGCTTTTACCCTGGAAAAATCGTTTCTTTCCTCCGCGCCACAGAAGTAGATAGTAAAGAAGGCGTCCTCCAAGTTAAACTTTCTATCTCATTCTAAGCCTTCCTTGATGAAATCTTTGTACCCGGCCGCATCCATTTTTCCTGTAAGCAGTAAGGATACTGCTTCAACAATCTTACTCCAGCCGCCTTGGAATTCGACCTCCGGGGCGGTTTCTTCTGTCAGTAATAATTCGACTCCAAAAGGAAGCCTATATTTGAAATCATGCTCTGAACGATATAGGATATCCAGCGCAGGCAAGCTTCCCGTGTTCTCCAGCCAATCCATTTGAGAATCCTCAGAAGTGATAAACGTCAGCCAATTCACGGCTTCCTTTGGATTTGGGGATTGAGCTGGAAGTGCAAAGGAACGGCTGTAATAAGATTCAAGTCCTCTTCCGTTACTTGCGGTCAGTGGTGCTTCAGCAACTAAAGACGAATTCCCGTGTTTTTTCCACTCAGATAGCGGTAGAGCAGCAACAGCAACGCTTCCGCTCTGAAACATATCCCAAACATCTTTGTTATATCGACTGGTAAGGTAAAAATAACTGCGAGCATTCTGAGTCCAATTTATCACTTCTTGGTTATCCGATAGCAAGCTGCTGTTCATACTCTCCATAACAGCGGATAATCCATATGGATTACGTGTATCCATTGCGAGCAAATATTTCCCTTGCTCTTTAAGCACATTCTGAAGCAACGTGTTCCACTGTTCCAGACTTCTTGGTAAGGTAGTGAATCCCAGTTCCACAAGACGCTGTGGTGAATAAACAAGTACATAAGGGTCAATATCCAGCGGCACTCCCCAATTATATCCGTTCCATTGCATCCATGGGATTAACTGAGTTAACGGTGCAGTTCCCGGAATGCTCTGATACACATCCACCGGCAATAAATATCCACGTGTTGCCCAGTCGAGAATACTTCGTCCATCCGCCATAACGATATCCGGGCTATCCCCGATGGTTAGATCATGCTTCAAAACTTCGTCTGCATCCTCGCTATCAATATTTCTTAATATTACCTTTACTCCACTTTCTAAAGTATAACGATTGCTTAAAAGCTCCAGTTCATTGAATTCCTCACTATTTAACGATACTGTTATGCGCAGGCTATCTATAGTTCCCTCTTCCCCTGAAGAAGGGTTTGTCGACTGACTTTGTGGTTTTTTCATAGGATGTGGGTCGTTATTGGTACTCAATTCCATACTGGGCGACAAGCTTGTCAGCGATAGTAGTAAAATTGCAAAAAGCAGCCAATAATTTTTGCGTTTCAGCACAATTCCCCACCTTCCCCATGATTCGTCACCCCTATTTTACCAAACCAGCCGCTGCTTGTCTTTAGAATGTGAAAACGTTCTCTTTCTATTATATAGGGGAATCGACGAAGACAATTAAAAGACTGGGTGATCTTAGCGCTAAGGGCGCTCCGTGTGCGGATTATTCTTCCGATCGCTGTTGTCTCCAGATTTATGGATTATATTCCTAAACGGTATAAATCCGGAGACAAAGGCGAGCGCTAACGCTTCTACAGAACAATTCCTCCCCCTCCGCTGACCGCGCTCAATCTAAGGCACCACAACCGTTAATTCCCTCCGACGTTTCTGGGCGGGCAGGAAAAAGCCGGGAGTGTATGCTTCTCCCGGCTGAAAAGAGGATTGAAGGTTAGAGAAGATCCGCTGCCAATTGGGCCAAGCGGGAACGCTCGCCTTTTTCCAAAGTAATGTGTCCGCTAATCCCTTGCTGCTTAAACTTCTCAACAATATAACTAAGTCCGTTACTCGCAGCATCCAGATACGGATGATCGATTTGCTCCGGATCACCCATAAGAATCACTTTACTTCCTTCACCCGCTCTGGAGACGATTGTCTTCACCTCATGACGGGAAAGGTTCTGAGCTTCATCAATAATAATGAACTGCGCAGGGATTGAACGGCCACGGATATAAGTTAAGGCTTCTACCTGAATGCTGCCTAAGCCCATTAAGATTTTATCGATATCGCCAGCTTTTTTGGTGTCGAACAGAAACTCCAGATTATCATAAATAGGCTGCATCCAGGGTCTGAGCTTCTCATCCTTCTCTCCGGGTAAATAACCAATGTCTTTACCCATAGGAACTACTGGACGAGCAATAAGCAGTTTTTTGTATTTATGCTCATCCTCAACTTTGAATAGTCCGGCAGCAAGCGCCAATAATGTCTTCCCTGTACCAGCCTTACCCGTAATGGTTACAAGCGGGATTTCATCATTGAGAAGCAGCTCCAATGCCATTCGTTGCTGAGCATTTCGGGCGCTGATCCCCCAAACTGAATCATTGCCCAGATAAAGCGGCTCCAGACGGGTCGCATCACTATTCACTTTGAGAAGAGCTGATTTGCCCGTGCCTATCTCATCCTTGAGGATCACAAATTCATGAGGGTACAAGGGATACGACAACCCGAGCTGTTTAACCGTTAAAGAGCGGTGACTGTAATATTCATCAATCAATGCCGGATGTACCTGCAGAGATTGGTAACCAGTGTAAAGTTCATTTAAATCTCCAGTACGATCTGATAAGTAATCCTCTGGCGTAATTCCTAGCACATCCGCTTTAATGCGAACCAGCACATCCTTACTCACAAGCACTACGGGACGCGGATCAGGCTTCTCTTTCTCTTCGATTAAATAGTTGAGAGCTACAGCCAAAATCCGATTGTCGTTAGATACCTCACCAAACATTTCCTGTACCTTCACAAAACTGCGATGGTTAAGTTCTACCTTCAGCTTGCCTCCATGCTCCAGCTCCACACCACTATGCAAATGACCTAGCTCACGAAGTCCATCGAGCAATCGGGAAACCGTGCGGGCATTTCGACCGATTTCGTCAGCGTTGCGCTTTTTGGAGTCGATTTCTTCCAGCACAACCGCCGGAATAACCACCTCATGCTCCTTGAAAGAGAAAATCGAATTGGGGTCGTGCAAAAGCACGTTGGTATCTAGCACAAATATCTTGTTCATATTATCCCCTCCACAGCGCCTGGTTTGATTGATCATACATAACTCTTTCCGCCAAGGGAAAAGATAAGGTACAGAAACGATCTTGGCTGAAAGGAGTAATCACATATGAGAAAATCAATGTGTCTGTTGCTGGTACTGCTGCTATTGACAAGCTGCGGTATCGCTAATAAAAAGACATCACCCTCTCCTCAGAATAAACAATCTGCGAATGCTGTAAAGGGTACGGGAAACCATGAGGTTCGGCAATTGGCCAACGATGGTGCAACTAATCCTAAGGCCACCTCAAAAGCTGGTCACACCGTCAGTGTTAAGGGCGAAAGTGAAATTGCACTTAAGGACCATTTTGAACAGTTGGCCAAAAGAGTTCCTGGTGTGAATGGTGCACACTGTGTAGTCATGAACAAGGTAGCCATTGTAGGTCTTGACGTAGAAGGTTCTCTAGACCGATCACGTGTTGGAAGCATTAAATATTCTGTAGCGGAAGCTATCCGCAAAGACCCTAGAAGCGTACGTGCACTTGTCACTGCCGATATGGATCTCTCCAGCCGCTTAGCGGACATGAGCCGTCATATCTCTCAGGGACATCCAATTTCCGGATTCTCATCCGAACTGGCTGATATCATCGGTCGAATCATGCCGCAGCTGCCAGAGGATACTAAGCCGATTAAAAATGCACAGTAGAGGACAAAAAAAGCCCAGTGATATTCTCACTAGGCTTTTTTCATGGCAGCAAATACTTGTCCGTCCAGCTTCTCAGCGGCACGTCCATCATAAACCTTTGCATATCTTGGGGCGGATTCAAGCTGCGCTCCATAAAAAAGCGCGTTACGCACCGCCATAATTTCAACATCAAAGCAGCACATCTTGAAAGGTACATCCTGAAGTGGATCCTGTTTTACAACGGCACTGCCGTTAATAGCATAGACAGTACCCTCACCGAACACAGTGACGGTTACTAACGGGTTGACCTTCATGTTGTTCACGAGTCTGGAACGATGATCTACAGCCAGACGCACAGTACTAGGACTAACTGCATAAATCCACGAAATGGCCGTGGACGTTGGACCTCCTGATTCCGCATCAACTGTGTTGAGAAGAACAAAAGTTTCCGATTGCAGCATCGATAACAAGGTTTCGTTCAGCTGAGCAACGGCTTCGGACATAAGTACTGGCCCCCTATGCGGCGTAAATTCATTCAATTTATTATATTATAGCACAGGCTGAAACTTGCATTCAATTTTAGGGCGAAGTGTTATTAAGGACTTTAAGGCGCCTCAGTGGATTCTGAAGTGGAATTAGCAGAAACTCCTGCTAATCGATCCTGCAAGCTTTTCTTGGCAGCCTCAAGCTCCTCATCATTAATATATACATACGGACTTCGCCACGTTCCAGTCACGGGCTTGAATTCGATATCATCTTTGGAAATCTTCCAATAAGTCGCAATCATATCTTTTATCTGCGAATTTTCGATATCAGTCTTCATATTACTATCCACTGCGTCAAGTACCTTGCCTATTTTTAATACTCCACCAAGCGATTGCATCTGATCCACCAGTGAATGAAGGACCTCATTCTGACGTTTGTTCCGATCAAAATCATCTGAACCCTTAGTCTTAGGCTTGCAATTAGATTTACGGTATCGCACATAATCTAGCGCTTTATCTCCATCAAGCTCCGCCGGACCTTTTTTCAAATTGATATTCGTACCGTCAACGCTGTCTGTATAACACATATTATCGCTAATGTTGACTTTGACTCCACCAAGCTCGTCCACCACATCGCGGAAGCCTTGAAAATCCAGAATCGTTGTATAATCTACGTCAATATCTAGATATTTGCCCATCATTGTCTTCATCTCATCTTCTGCCAAAATGCCAGAAGAATCTTCTTTCCCCTTAAAGCGAGCATAGAATTCGTTAATCTTCGTTTGCTTGTATCCATTGAGCTCAACTAAGGTATCGCGTGGAAGAGAGACAATGGTTGCTGATTTCGTCTTAGGATTAAGCGCTGCAACCATAATAACATCTGTCAATCTAGATTGATGTTTTGGTCTATTATCCGTACCCAGGATAAGCATCGTCAGTGGTTTTTCTGTAGCCGAATGTCCTGGGGCAACCGTTCCTTTACTACCTGCATTAAAGACCCCATTTTCAAGTTTCCAATACAGATAGCCCCCGTAGCCCAATACGCCAAGAATCGCAATAATGAGTAAGGTTAACAGGATTCTAACTAATCTGCCAAAAAAGCCTCTCTTTTGCGGTTTCTTCTTTTTTTTCTTAGGAGCACCCTTCACAGGCTGTTTTCTATTATTCGGTTGTTGACCACTTGCTCGTGGAGGTAAACTGCTGTTTCGTGTACTCATAGTAGAATAAAGTCCTCTTCATTTCATTTGGAATTAAAATTGCTACACTTAAATAGACGTTGCATAAGCAGTAAAAGTTTCGATTACTGTCTTTTTGCTGCAGCTGCAGCCTTTCTCTTCTGTCGAGCTTCTACGATATAACGTATCCGTACCATCAGCATTAATCCGACGGCGACCAGCAGACACTGAATGATCGGTAGCTTATCATGTTGAAAAATGAGGAGCATGCCGGAGCCGATTGCCATCATTATGTACAGCATAATCTCTTTGCCAATCGATAACTTTTGATTCACACGAAATACCTGATTATACACAAATGTAAGCAATATAAAAATAACAATATAAGCGACGATTGGATGCTCAGCAAACCAGACTTGCATAGATACCGCACTCCTCCCAAATTTAAGATACGTTTACATTATATCATCAGTAAGGGAAGTTTTTGTTATAAAAAAAACCGCCGAAAGTTAAACCTCCGACGGCTCTTTACTATAATAAGCTGATCTTACGCGTTTGCTTGTGCCATTTTACGTTGCTTCTCTACACGTTCGCGTTCGCCTTTGTTCAGAATCTTTTTGCGCAAGCGAATGGATTTAGGTGTGATTTCACAATATTCATCATCATTCAAATATTCAAGTGCGCCTTCCAAAGAGAAGGTACGTGGTGTCTTCATTTTTACAGTATCGTCCTTACCTGAGGTACGCATGTTGGTAAGTGCTTTTTCTCTACAGATGTTAACGATAATATCGTTATCACGGGTATGCTCGCCTACGATCATACCTTCATAAATTTCTGTACCTGCATCCAAGAAGAGAATACCACGATCCTCAACGCCCACTATTCCATATTGTGTTGTTGATCCAGTCTCACTGGCTACAAGCACACCTTGATGACGTCCGCCAACTTGACCAGCAACCAGTGGAGCATAGCTGTCAAAAGCATGGTTCATAACGCCGTAACCACGTGTCAAAGTCAAGAAGTAAGTGTTGTAACCAATCAAACCACGTGCAGGAATCAGGAACTCCAGACGTACTTGACCCGTACCGTTGTTAATCATGTTGACCATTTCGGCTTTGCGAGTGCCCAGACTTTCCATAACAGAGCCCATGCTTTCTTCAGGAATGTCAATCATAAGACGCTCAAGTGGCTCCGATTTAACACCATCGATTTCTTTAATGATTACTTGTGGTTTAGAAACTTGCATTTCATAACCTTCACGACGCATATTCTCGATCAGAATACCAAGGTGAAGCTCACCGCGTCCAGAAACGATAAATGCATCAGGACTATCCGTTTCATCCACACGCAAACTCACATCTGTCTCAAGTTCTTTAAAGAGACGCTCACGCAGTTTACGGGAAGTTACCCATTTACCTTCTTTACCAGCAAAAGGACTGTTATTCACAAGGAAAGTCATTTGCATCGTAGGCTCGTCGATCTTAAGAACAGGCAGTGCTTCTGGATTCGCTGGATCAGCAATGGTCTCACCAATGTTAATGTCCTTGATCCCTGCGATAGCAACGATATCCCCTGCGCCCGCTTCTTCTGTTTCAATACGTTTTAAACCTTGGAACCCGAACAATTTCTCAATACGTGCGGTTTTACTCTTACCGTCACGCATAATTACAGTTACAGATTGACCTTGTTTGATCACACCGCGGTTTACACGGCCAATAGCAATACGACCCAAGTATTCGTTATAATCCATCAACGTTACGAGGAATTGAAGCGGGTCTTCTACACTTTCAGTTGGAGCTGGGATATGCTCAACGATTGTTTCGTAAAGTGAAAGCATTGTCTCATCTTGCTTCTCAGGAACCATGCTTGATGTACCATTAAGAGCAGATGCATAGACAACCGGGAATTCCAATTGTTCGTCATTTGCTTCAAGTTCGATGAACAAATCGAGCACTTCATCAATAACTTCCTTAGGTCGAGCAGCTGGACGGTCAATCTTGTTCACGACAACGATCGGTGTAAGTTTTTGTTCCAATGCTTTACGCAGAACGAATTTCGTTTGCGGCATGCAGCCTTCATAAGCATCAACAACCAGCAATACACCGTCAACCATTTTCATAATCCGTTCTACTTCGCCACCGAAGTCAGCGTGTCCAGGTGTATCCACAATATTGATCAAAAACTCTTTATAAGTAATTGCTGTATTTTTAGCTAGGATTGTAATTCCGCGTTCCCGCTCGATATCGTTAGAGTCCATAGCGCGTTCTTGTACGTGTTCGTGTGCGCTGAAGATCCCCGATTGCTGAAGAAGCTGATCGACGAGTGTTGTTTTGCCATGGTCAACGTGGGCAATGATCGCAATGTTGCGAATATCTTTTCTTGAATGCATGATTTGTATCCAAATCCTCTCATTTATCAAATTAAAACTGTTAAAATTCTTAGCATGTCACGGCAGTCTCACAAAAGAAGCGCCAGGCAGAAAGCCGACGCTTCAACATAACATTAATATTATAGTGAAAGCACTATGAAAAGCAAGTCTTTTTATGAAAAAAACAGTTGGCAAATTCCGTTTTTTTTCACAAGATCCAACATTAATTAACTTCGATACCATCTATTTCGGCCACGAGTTCTACCCCGACCTGTAATCAGCCAAATTCCTGCCACGATGAATACAATACCAATTAGATAGATCACACCCGTACCCATAAGACTGAAAATACAAAGCGCTATGCTTAGAACGCCTAGTATTACAGCAATTGCAGATAGTCCCCCTGACCGTCTTGGAGAATTTATGGAATATTCATACAGACCTACGGCAATGCCGAGCAGAAGCACAGGCCATAAATATTTCATAAGCCCCCATCCCCATATATTGCAAAGACCAAACAATAAACCATATACCGTTAATATTCCCGCGGGAATCAATACTGTTGCCGAAGCGCGGCGGCTAAAAAATAACATATGTAGAACCAATCCTGGAAGTAAAATCACTAGCGGCCAAAGGGCTCGTCCCAAAAATCCGAAGACCCCCAGCTTACCGAATAAAATCAAGACGCCCGCAGCTACAATGAATATACCTAGTCTCATGTCATTCTTGGAAGACATCCTTCACCCATCCCTTCAAATTCACGTCTACCTCATTACCTTGCCGTCTCATACCCAGAAAACGACAGGATTCTTATTCATATATTATCTGAAACATACACAAAATGCCATCACTGACCATGCAAAATATCCCCACAAAGTGGCGCTTTGCTTCGATGCGTACTCAGGTACTTTGCGGGGGCCCCAAATATATACTTTCTGATACGTCAAAAAAGGACGATTCCAATTTATGGAGATGTCCTTGTAGTATTGCCTTTTATTGCAATTTATTAACCTACTGATGTTGTTCTTCGTTTAATTGCTCCAGTAACAACTACTAATATTCCTAAAGCGATCGGCAGTATGGAATGCGTGGATGGGAGCAAAAAGGAGAGCATTGTCCCTAATTTTGCATCCTGAAGCATCATATCACCTGCTGTAAAGGCTAAAATATAAGCGCCGATAAATACGAGTATCGGAAATCTATGCAGCCACCCCACAATGAGGCCACTTCCCCATACTACAATCGGAATGCTGAGCGCAATCCCGATGACAATTAAAGCCAAATCCCCTTTGGCTAGACCGGCAATTGCCAGGACATTATCAAGACTCATAATAAAATCAGCCACGAGAATCGTTCGGATGGATTTCCATACGGAGGATGTTTCCGCGACTCTAAGGTCCTCCTCTTCTTCCAGCAGCAGCTTGAACGCAATCCATAGCAGCAGAATTCCTCCTCCAGCCTGGATATAAGGGATTTTCAACAGTAATACCGCAGCAAAAGTTAGCAAGCAGCGCAGAATAACAGCTCCCGCAGCTCCCCACCATACCGCAATCTTCCGGTGCTTCTCCGGAAGGTCCTTACTGGCCATCGCGATGACCATAGCATTATCTCCACTCAGCACAAGATTGATCATCAATATTTCACCAAGGAGCAATAATGATTCCATTCGCTTTTACCTCCCCGAATCACATGTAACTACATGTATGTTCGGAAGTGACAAGCTATGCTTCCTGTCCAACTTTTTTTGAGGATGAAAGCATGTATGCCCCTTTTTTTGCGTATACAAAACTAAGCATATCTTCGTGCTCATCTTAACTAACTTTAGGGGTGACTATGCCTTGAATACATCCATATGGGAGTTTGTATTATCACTGCTCAATATTATTTTTCTAGATCTCATTCTGGCGGGAGACAATGCCATAGTCATCGGACTTGCTGCGCGTAATTTGCCGAACAGCACTCAAAAAAAAGCAATTGTGCTTGGAACAGCAGGTGCCGTCGTATTACGGATTTTCGCAACGGTTCTGGTCGTATGGTTATTAAAAATCCCTTGGTTACTGCTGGCAGGCGGGATTTTACTTATTCTAATTGCCTATAAGCTGTTAACAGATGAGAACAATTCAACGAATATCAAGGCTGGTCAAAGCTTAGGGGCCGCTGTGGGTACAATCATTCTAGCCGATGCTGCGATGGGGCTGGATAATGTCATCGCCATTGCGGGAGTCGCTAAGCACAATATCTCTCTAGTTGTCATAGGACTGTTAATCAGCGTTCCAATTGTGGTCTGGGGAAGCACTCTCTTTATTAAATTAATCAACAAATATCCATGGATTATTTATATTGGCTCAGCAGTCCTAGGGTTTACAGCCTCAAGCATGATTACAGATGAGCAGCAGCTATCCCCATTTTTTGAGCAGCATCCACTATTGAGAGCTCTGTTTATATTTGTGATCATTGTTGGCATCTTAATTGGAGGACACTGGAGACGCCAATCAAACCATAATAATTCAAAAAAGCTGCCTCAACCGTAGATGTTGCTACGAATGAGACAGCCTTTTGTTTATAATATTAGAACCATTCTTCCTGTAATCCAGCCTGAGCACTTACTACATCTTTAGGCTTCTCATCTCCATACGGAGTGATCAGCACGGTCTCCGTGGCTTCAATCGCTGCGTCCAGTAATGCAGAGTAACCTGGGAGCGTAGCTTCAATCTTATCTACAATCCGTAAATTCGGATTCGTTGTAGGTGATTTAGGTACAAATAATGTACAGCAATCCTCATAAGGAAGAATTGACAGGTCATAGGTGCCGATATTCTTAGACAGCTCTACAATATCACTTTTGTCCATCATTACCAGCGGACGTAAAAGAGGAAGTTCTGTCGCACGACCGATCACATTCATACTTGGTAACGTCTGGCTAGCAACCTGTCCAAGACTTTCACCGGTTACGATCGCGAGGGCACCCTCACGTTCAGCAAGCTGTGTAGTAATTCTCAGCATAGCTCGACGCATCAACGTAATAATCAGATTATCCTGACCTATTCCGGTAAAAGATGTCTGCACCTCTGTAAAAGGTACTAAGTGTAGCTTGATGACTCCCGCATATCGTGACAATACCCGCGTAAGATCAACCACCTTTTGCCGGGCAAGCTCACTCGTATAAGGATAACTATAGAAATGTACGCACTCCACTTCGAGTCCACGACGCATGGATGACCAACCGGCTACAGGACTATCAATGCCTCCGGACAGCAATAACATCGCTTTTCCATTTGTACCAAGCGGAAATCCACCAACACCAGCAATATTTTCACAAAATATAAAAGTATGACCTTGACGAATTTCGACTTTCAGCTCCAATTGAGGTGACTTTACATCCACAGTAAGTCCGGAATAGCCTTGCAGCAGTGGTGTCGAGACTAGCTTATTCATCTCCATGGAGCCATATGGGAACTCTTTCCACACCCGGCGTGCATTAACTTTAAATGTAGTTCCCGGTGCAGGAGCGATGATCTCCAAAAAATGACGGCTGACAGCCACAATATCCTCGAGATCTGACTTGGCCACCTTTACCGGACTGACAGAAGCGATTCCGAATACATTCTTCAATGCTTCTACCAATGGGGCAGCAGTTTCTCCATTCAGTTCCACGTAAATTCTTCCAAATTCTTTGGTTAGAACCACCTTTGGATATGGCTTAATCATTTCTTTCACATGACGTAGTACCGTTTTCTCAAATCTGGCACGGTTCCTGCCCTTTAATGTAAACTCCCCGAAACGCAAAAGCAGCATATCGGCATAATCAATACTATTGGCACTGCCTTTAGCAGATTCTTGATTCATCACACTCATTAGTTACTTCATACCTCCTTCAGCAATCTTTAAAGCTCGTACCGCAGTAATTAGTGCTTTCTCAAGCGCCGCGACATCATCTTCAGTGTGACTATCACCGAAACTGATGCGGATGCCACCTGAAGCTACAGAGACATCTTTCCCCATAGACAATAGAACACGACTAGGTTCTGCCAGCCGGGAGGAGCAAGCTGATCGAGTAGAAACAGCCATCCCTAGTTCCTCCAGCTTACGGGCGAACACTTCCCCTTTCATGCCAGGGTATGAGAAATGCACAATATGAGGGGCACCATCCCCTCTGCTGTTTATAACAAATTCAGGAACGCTGTGCAAGAAGCGTAACAGCCGATCCCGAAGTGGGAGCAATCGGGCATAGAAGGTTTCGCGCTGCTCAACACCCATCCGCACGGCTTTGGAAGAAGCAACAATTGCAGGTACATTCTCAGTTCCAGCACGTAGTCCCTCTTCATGAGAACCACCTGAAAGTAAGGGGAACAGCTGAATTCCTTCTTTAATATAGAGAAGCCCCGCTCCGCGAGGACCTCGAATTTTGTGAGGAGACAAGCTGTAAAGATCCGCTTTCCATCCTTTGAGGTCAACAGCAAGCTTACCATATCCCTGAACGCCATCCACATGAAATAAGGTTCGTGGATTTACGGATTTAATCAGCCTGCCAATATCCATCAGCGGCTGTACTGTTCCAATTTCATTATTTACATGCATCACACTTACGAGTACGGTATCACGCCGTACTGCAGCAGCCACTCGCTCTGGATCAATCATTCCAGTGCTGTCAGGCGCTACAAAAGTAATCTCCCAGCCATTTTGCTGCAGCTGCAGACAACTTTCATACACAGAGGGATGTTCTATTTCCGTAGTTATCAGATGACGTCCTCTTGACTGATATTGCAAAGCAGCACCTTTAATGGCTAAATTGTTACTCTCCGTAGCCCCAGATGTAAATAGGATCTCCTTTGGTTGTACAGATAACGCAGCCGCGCATACTTCTCGTGAACGCCTGATCAGCTTTGCCGCTTCACTACCGGCACGGTGTAAGGAGGACGGGTTAGCATAATGCAGCTTCATAATTTGTTCCATCGTCTTCACCACGTCTTCATAGGGTGGTGTGGCGGCGGCATAATCCCAGTAAAGCATATATCGATTGTCTCCTTTACTTCTTTAAAGTACAGAATCATTCTTTTTTAAATTTCGAAAAAGGATCAAACGGTGATCCCAAATACCAGCATGTGGTTTAAGGGAAATACCCGTTTGATCCTTTTTATTATACAGCGTATTCCGCGCGAGCGCGTTCTATTTTAGTGAGATAAGACTGCGTCTCTTTAGGGAGCAGTGTAAGTTTCTCCAATAATTCTTGATCATTGCTTACTCCAAGGTTAATTACCCTTGCAGGCCCTGCATTGTAAGCCGCTAATGCCATCTTTTCCTGTCCGTCAAAGCGTTTCAATTGATAAGACAGATAGCGTACACCACCATCAATATTTTGAGCAGGATTGAATGAATCAGAAACCCCTAAACCACGCGCTGTTCCATCCATTAATTGCATTAATCCTTTAGCACCAGCCGAAGAGACAACGTTTGGATTAAAGGAAGATTCTGTATCAATCACAGCTTTTATCAAATCGACTGGCACCCCGTACTTAGCACTCGCCGTTTGAATCAGATCATCATAGCTTGTTGGTTTAGTATCCGTTATTTCCCCGGAAATTACACTATCGATACTTTCAGCTGTTCCGCCTATCTGTTGCCATAACAAGCTACTAACTGATGAAGCATCCGGAAGTGACGTCAAGAAGTTTGTATCCCCGCCATTAGACGAGTTAGAAGATAAAGCTTGAAGCATTGCTGCAAATTGAGAGGCTGACGCGCCTGATCTTTCGGTTTCATTTGCTGAGCTACTCTTGTCGGTTGCACTCTTTAAGCTTACCCATTTAAGCTGCCCTAACCCATTGGTTACAGCGGGATTAATCTCCATACCGGCGCACTCCTTTGATCCTGTTGAATCATATCTATTGGTCTAACCTTAGATTTCGATGAATTACGGCTTAATATTACATTTTATCCGAGATTATTGCTATATGCTGGAATGAAAAACAGACTTCAGACCCTGATATTTAGGTCTAAAGCCTGTTATAATTCAAACTTACCAGTTCATTTCTTAGCGAGCAAAGGGTATCATCACAAAGTAACTAAGAGTGGATACAATCCCTAACCCCATCGCCCATGCCCCAAGCGTTTTTTGCTCCTTGGCATATGCATAATAACCAACCACAACTGAAATGGGCCCAAGTATGATGGACCAGAGAAACAAGGAGGCAATACCCATAGCTAGCCCAGTATAACCTATCGCTTTGCTTCCACTATATTCCTCTTCATGCTCCTTAGTCTCACTCGCCACGCGTGGTGTTGTATCCCGGATCGGCATCGAAACCGGATTCACCTCTGCGGCATATTCCTCTTGATGTTCTCTGTCCCGGCGTGGATAGTCTACTCTGCGCGGACGCAAAATAACTTTTCTCGGACCGGATTGTCCATTTGATGAACCTAATTCATGTTCCTTTTCTCTGT
The DNA here is from genome assembly GCF_038004525.1 of Paenibacillus sp. FSL R5-0914. Taxonomy (NCBI): domain Bacteria; kingdom Bacillati; phylum Bacillota; class Bacilli; order Caryophanales; family Paenibacillaceae; genus Paenibacillus; species Paenibacillus sp. FSL R5-0914. Next base: position 2,523,120 of record NZ_JBBORH010000001.1, on the reverse strand, counting down.
CCATTAGGGCGGCCTCCTAGGAGTTCGGCTTAAATGTTAAACAGCATGTTGCAGACGATGTTGCGACTTGATCGTGGTGACCTTCATTCGTCATTTCTTCAGCATATTCTTCTTTAAATCCACTGCCAGCGTGCTTGTCGATCTCAATAATAATTTCTTCTGCCCGGCATAAATTATGCTCGCCCCAATAATGACAATTGCTTACACTGCATTTGACTAATGGCTTTACACTCGACATATTTATCACCTCGGCTTCATTATGTCCGCATGATTTACCCCCTATTCGACAGGACGGTTTCCAGTTGATGTAACGATGCCCACGCAAAATATCCCCACAAAGTGGGGGGGTTGCTTCGATGCGTACTCAGGTACTTTGTGGGAGCCCCAAATATATAAATTCTAATACGTCAAAAAAGGATCAGCCCTCGTCATTATGACGAAGTGCTGATCCTTTACACGAACTAGTTAACTGTTAAACCTGATTTTGCATACGTTTCTCAGTCAAATAGTCGTTCTCATAATAAGTAAGGTCATCGCGTAGCTCTTCATAGGTCTTGGTAATTTCTAGAATGATATCACGCGCCGGACGAACTGGCTTTTTACGGAAACGGATAGCATCCTGTCCAGTATAAGCATAACGTCCATCTTCAGAATAGCTTTCGTTCTTTGGATAGAAGAAGTTATTCACGCCATAGTGATATACATTATAAAGCGCTTTCTGCGCAAAAGATTCATCGAATGTAGCACGACGCAGCGCAACTCCCAGCTTCTCATAAGACATTTCCGAGAACACTAACAGATGACGGACATCGGACAGAAATCCTTGATAAAATTGTACAGTTTCTTCATCATCTTCTGTTACAAGCTGAGGCAATGCATGCTCGTTCAGAAAAATTTCCATCTTATCAATTACATCTTTAAGTTTGTCTCTCGTCGATTCACATAATTTCTGCACATTGGCTGCTGACATGGCGGTTGCTCCCCCTTATTATTCCCTGCTCTTGTAGTCAATAAAGTTAATCTTATGAAGAAATAGTCTTTAGACATATCTCTTTATTCTTGCAATATCAGGATGCAAACACAGAGAAGTCTAACCTTCTGAAAATCAAAAGAACATCTATCGACGTATCTCCTGCAATATCAGGATGCGAACTCAAGATGCTTATTCTCTCTGATATTATCATAAAAAACGTTAGGAAGGTATCCTTTTCTAAGATGCATAAAACATACGCTCTCTTCTAAACCTATAGGCATTACAATGCGTAGAGGAGCGGAAATCATGTCACGTAAAAATCTAACGGTTGCAGGTTTGGTAACAGCTGCGTTCACAGTTGTATTACTTACCTTTGCGCTACGTCCTGCCACTAATGGGACGACGACCAGAGAAGTCGCTAATGTTGCTGTACCAAATCCTGCTCCAACTTCAGCCCTACATTCAGCACCAAACCCTTCACAGGAAAAATCATTGAAGAAAAGCTCCTTATCTCAAGATGTTGATGCGACGGATCATCTGAATAGAGTGGATGTCAGCAGACATTTGACTAAGCTCCTCTCTGAAACGGATGGAATGACTTCGCTTCATGATAAATCAGTGTATGCAAAACGTTTGCAGCAGAACCACGGATTTATCACTATGCTTATGTGGATTGATTTTCGCAAGCATAAAACGGAAACCTTTAAGTCCTCTTCATTTCCTCAAGGAACCGAACAGGAGAATCAGCAGCTGCAAAAATATCTTAAGACGGCGAAATCAGCGATCCATGGTCATCAATCCTATGAATCTCCAACGTTTACAATCGGTAAAGAGAAATATTACTTTATCGCTCAGCGGAACAAAGAAAAAAATGTAGGCATCATTGCACTTATTAACCAAAAGGTGCTTGGTCGTGTGGCAGACCATCAGTTGAAGAACCTGCGTCTCATTCCTTATCCAAAGGAAGGTAAGTACCGTGTAGAATCCGTTCATACCGATAATTTAAAAGATATCACCGTTAAGACCGGTCATGATAACGAAAACGCCAGCCATTTTTATGAGAATGAAATTGTCGTCCGTTTCCGCAACAACTCACCTACTCCGGGGCAGCTTCAAACGATAACCGCTGATATCAACGGCAAGAAGCCACGTAAGCTTGGGTATGCCTATATTTTCCGTTCGGAGAAGATGACTTATTATGAGCTCAAAGACTATTTCACCAATAAATGGCACCCCGAATATACGGAGCCTCACTATATGTATTTAACCAATGATACGATATCTAAAAACGCAGAGGGAGTAGTTACTCCAAATGACATGTTATTCTCCACCTATCAATGGAATCTGCCAGCGATCGAAACGGAGCTGGGCTGGAATCTTTCTAAGGGAAGTAAAGAAGTGATCGTAGCCGTAGTGGATACCGGAGTCCAGATCAATCATCCGGATTTGAAGGGTAAGCTTTTGACAGGGTATAACGCGATCACCAATGGTTCCACTCCTGAAGATGATGTAGGACATGGCACACATGTATCTGGAATTATAGGCGCCCTGGTCAATAATGGAGAGGGAGTAGCTGGAATCAGCTGGTACAACAAGATCCTTCCGGTAAAAGCACTCGATAATTCAGGAGCAGGCACCACTTATTCTGTTGCAGAAGGAATCATTTGGGCTGCGGACAACGGTGCGAAAGTCATAAACTTAAGTTTAGGTAACTATGCGGATTCCCAGTTTCTTCATGACGCGATCAAATATGCCTACGACCGAGATATCGTCCTCGTATCTGCTGCAGGCAACGATAATACAGAACGACCAGGTTTTCCTGCTGCGTATCCCGAAGTGATTGCAGTAGCTGCAACAAATGCTTCAGGGGAAAAAGCTTCCTTCTCCAACTACGGCGATTATATTGATGTCGCAGCACCCGGAGAAAGCATAGCAAGCACTTACCCAGATAGCCAGTATGCCGCGTTATCCGGTACATCGATGGCCAGTCCTCATGTCGCTGCGCTGGCGGGTCTGGTGCGTTCACTAAATCCGAATCTAACAAATACGGAAGTTATAGATCTTATGACCAAAAATGCTGTTGATTTAGGCACTCCCGGGCATGACAAATATTTTGGCTGGGGTCAGGTCGATATCTATAAAACATTGCAAGCCGCTAGCGGCAATCAGGTTCCACTACAACTATGGCCACAGCATGTACAAAAACAAATGAATCAATTGAAACAAAGATTAAGTAACTCTAAGTAACAACCTTAACCACCCATCTGCAAAAATCTACCAAGCAAACGGAGAAATAATCGTAAGCCTTCCTCCATATCCGTTTCATTCATTTGTGAATAACACAAACGGATATGCCGGGAAGGGGTCTCCGCAGAGTAACAAACATCACCCGGTAAAAAAGAAATGCTCTCCTGTTCGGCCAGCTCATGTAGCCTTCCGATATCAGGTGAAGCCGGCAACTCCAGCCAGAGATTAAGACCACCCTCTGGGAGAATGTATTTTACTCCAGGCGGCGCGTAAAGCTTCAGAAGCTTCGCCGCCTTTTCCATGCGACCACGGAGTGTAACTCGTAACTGAGCAGCATAGGTTTCATACTTGCCAGCTATGAATGGCAGTACCGCCCTTTGTGTAAGCAGCGGACTCCCTAAATCACTTGCGGACTTGGCGGCGATAAGCCGTGACAGAATATTCCCACTAGCGGCTACACAGGCAATTCTGCAGCCGGGTGCAATAACTTTACTGAAACTCTTCATATAAACTACATGCCCTTCGGAATCCATCGATTTGATCGTAGGCGGCGGAGGCGCATGGAAATATAAATCACTAAATGGATCGTCCTCAACAATAAGACAACGGTAACTGCGGGCTAATTCCAGCAGACGTTGTCTTCTTGCTATGCTCATGGTTACTCCACTTGGATTCTGAAAAGTAGGGATTGTATAAATTAGCTTAGGTGGTCTTTGATCACACATTCTTGTGAGAATATCCACCCGCATCCCTTCACCGTCCGTAGGTACAAAAATCATCTCTGCACCTCGTCCTGCAAAAACATCTATAGCCCCTGTATAACTAGGAGCCTCAAGATACACTGTGTCCCCAGGTCCGACAAAGGTACGCGCCACCAGATCAATGCCTTGCTGAGTTCCGCTTGTGATCATTACATCAGAGGAAGTAAGTGCAATTCCACGTGTTTTTAAATGATCTCTCATAATTCCTCGCAGCTCCAGATCACCTTGGAAGTTCCCATAGGTTGCCATAAGCTCCGGCTGCTGAGTAACTAATGATGCGAAGGAGTCACCAATATTTTTTAGAGGAAGTAACTCACTATGAATTGCAGCTATGTGAAAGGGATACTTAACTTCAGAGTAATCAAAATTGCGCCAAAGCTGAGCTCGCGGCAAATAATCATCATATACATCCTGCCAGCGACCATCTTCCTGACGTCTAGTGTGTTCAGGGTCGGCTACAAAGCAGCCTTTTCCTTGTCTGCAATAAATAAGTCCCCGCTTCTCAAGCACATCGTATGCCTTGCTTACTGTAACCTGGCTTACTCTCAAAGCTGTAGCCAAACTTCTTACGGAGGGCAGCCGGACACCTTGCTGGAGCAGTCCTGATGAGATCCGCTGACTTAGGGTTTCACTGATTTGATGAGGCAGAGATTTACTGCTGGTGCGAATCAAATCGATATGCATGAACCCTTCACCTCCACTGTTATATTCAACGCTTTACTGTTATACAGTACTCCTATTATGATAGCACCAAATCGAAAGGTGGAGAACTCATTTATGGATATCAAATACTCGGCCGCAGCCAATCATCTAGGATCGTCAGCCGTTCGTGAGATTCTAAAGGTTACACAGGGCAATGACATTATTTCACTTGCGGGCGGGCTGCCTGGGGAGGATTTGTTTCCCTTGGAAGCAGTACGGGACGCTTACAACCGCGTACTCTCCAGCGATACCTCAGCGCTTCAATACGGACTAACCGAGGGCTTTACTCCACTACGTGACAAAATCGCTGAAAGACTTACTCGGCAAGGAATCCCTGTTACAGCGTCTGAGATGATTCTGACCACAGGTTCCCAGCAAGCCATAGATTTATTATGTAAAATACTGCTTGATCCCGGTGATGCTGTCCTTGTTGAAGCTCCTACTTATCTGGCAGCCTTACAAGTACTTGGCTCTTACCGAGCTGATATTCATACGATAAATAACGACGAGCAAGGCATTCTGCCTGATCACCTGGAAGATCAAATTCAGAAACTACGGCCCAAACTCCTATACGCAGTTCCGACCTTTAACAATCCTTCAGGAGCAACCTGGAGTAAGGAACGCCGTGAGAAAGTGGTGGAAATTTGCCGCCGCTACAATGTTCTTATCTTGGAGGATAATCCCTACGGTGAAATAACCTTTGAGGAGAATAAAGATCTTTATCCACCCTCACTAGCGTCCATCGACAGAAGTTATGACGGAGATTATTGTGTCGCTTACACTGGAACTTTTTCCAAAATCGTAGCCCCTGCCCTGCGTACCGGTTGGATTATCGGCGATTCCAATCTAATCAAGACCATCGCCAAAGCAAAGCAAGCAGCTGATCTGCATTCTAGCACCATTGACCAGCGCGCTTTAGATGAACTGCTGCTGCATTTCGATATTGAGCAGCATATCCGTGTCATCTCACGAGAATATTATTCCCGAATGAAGCTCTTATCGGCGGAACTCCGATCGCAGAACTGGGAAGGAGCTCATTTTCTGGAGCCACGAGGCGGTATGTTCCTATGGCTAACACTTTCCCAAGAGATCAACACGAAGGAATTACTTCCTCTAGCAGTAAAGAACGGTGTTGCTTTTGTTCCAGGTGAAGTGTTCTATTCATCACAGCACCATAAGAATAAGATGCGTCTGAATTTCACACATACGCCACCTGAGCTTGTACCCGTTGCTGTTCAGCGTCTGGAGAAAGCGTTGGTACAATGGCGGGAAAGTCAGACCGGCATTCGATCATGAGCATGACAAAACCCGTCTTCTTCATCCTTTATGGGATCAGGAAGACGGGTTTTTTTTATTTTCCAGCCATGCTTAGAATAATTTACTTCTTAAATACTTCTATGCTATCTTTATTGATCCTAAAATATCCATTTTCAACAAAAGACATGATTCGGCTGACACTTACCCCTGTCTGAAGGGATATATTTAATACCATCGTGTCGGGTGAAGTCTCTACGATTTGCCTGATTCTCTGATACATCTCATCACAACTATTGCACATTCTCTTATTGTTTCGTTCATATAAATGTCCGCAGAACCCGCAAATCTGATAATTACCCATGCTACACGTTTCCCACTTTCTACATATCTTCTTGCCACGAGCATAAACACCTTTAGCGTTATAAGGACGGTAAGCATTTATGAGAGAAATATAAGGATAATGTATAACGTGAAGCTTATACTTTCTTATATTTATAAAAAAGCGACGTGATCCGGTTTCCCGAGATACGCCGCCGCTTGTATGGTTGTTGTTGTTATCATAACGTTGCAGTTAGGAAAGTTTGCCGTAAGCCGGGTTCTGTGCTCGTCGTGGTTCAATCGGGAACTACCCTCCCACCATAAGCGACAATCATCTATCTAGGCCGTACATTACTGCACAGCTCCAGCGACCAACCTAGACGCGCCTCAGGCTAAGGCTGCCTATTCCAATAAAGGAATCTGCTGCGTCTCATTAGGTCTTGCTCCAGATGGGGTTTACCAGGAACGAAGTCACCAGCGTTCCTCGGGGTCTCTTACACCTCGGTTCCATCCTTGCCTGTGCCGCCCTAAGGCGGCCATCGGCGGTCCATTTCTGTGGCACTATCCTTCGACTCGCGCCGACTGGACGTTATCCAGCATCCTGCCTTATGGAGCCCGGACTTTCCTCCCGTGACGTCTTCACGTCACCGGCGATTGTCTGTCAAACTTTCCGAACAACATTATATATTATACAGACATCACCTGTCTGGCACAAGCATTATTAAATGGCAATTTTATAGGAACTTAAATGGCTCCGTATTCACCTGCGAAGCATGTACAGCTGTATCGTACTTATGCTCCACCAGTTTCCCAGTCATCCACTCTGCTACTTTCTCTTTCATGATCTTCTCTGCATTATGTCCTGGATCAATCAGAGTGATCCCAGCGAGCACGGCATCCTGTGCTGTATGGTAATCAAGATCTCCCGTAACCAACACATCCGCACCGCGGAAAATAGCACTGTTATAATACTTTCCACCCGAACCGCCGAGAACAGCCGCTTTACGAATTGGACGATCCAAATCACCCACAACACGTACATGGTCAACTTTCAGACCTTTTTTTACCGTCTCAACGAATTGCCCAAGTGTGGTAGGCTCTTTGAGCTTTCCAACCCGCCCAAGCCCTAAACTGCGGCCTTTAAGATCCATCGTGTACAAATCATAGGCAACCTCTTCATAAGGATGAGCCTTGAGCATAGCCTGTACCACTTTATTGCGGATACTCTGTGGCACGATTGTCTCAATACGGATCTCCTCAGCACGCTCCAGCTTCCCTTTTTCCCCGATATAAGGATCTGTGCCTTCTCCCGGAATAAAAGTCCCGTATCCCTCGATATTGAAGCTGCAATGACTATAGTTGCCGATTGCCCCTGCTCCTGCATTCAAAATGGCATCCAGTACCTTCTGATGATGATCCTTCGGCACAAACACAACCAGCTTTGACAATTGCTCGGAATGAATGTCTTTAATAGGCACTCCGTTCTCTATACCAAGAGCTTCCGCCATCCAATCGTTCATTCCACCTTCGGTAACATCCAGATTAGTATGACTGATGTATACCGCGATGTCATTTTTAATCAATTTTTCATACATTCGGCCCATTGGAGTGTCTGTTTGAATCCCTTGCAGCGGACGAAAAATAATCGCATGGTGGGCAATGATTAGATTACAGCCGAGACGAATTGCCTCTTCAACGACTTCATCGTTCACATCCAGTGCAACCAGTACATTGGTTATTTCTTTCTGTAAGGAACCTAGTTGCAGACCGACTTTGTCCCAATCTTCAGCTAAATGCTTTGGAGCCAGCTGCTCCATATATTGAATTACTGTTTGTCCTTTGGCAAGCATTGCAGCACCTCCGTAATCTCCTTGATCTGTTCTCGAATTAATTTTCGTTTATTCTCCGCAGATTCGAGTTCTGAACGTGACAATGAAGTAAGAATGCCTTCCAATTTTTGAACCTCTCCCTGCCATTTGGCAAAAAACACTTCATTCGGTGCTTGAATCAGAAAAGGTCCCATCTGTAGCAAGGTCTCCTGACCACGAACCATAGCGGAATCGCCTAACGTTATCTCTCGATATACATTGGCATTTGTAATTCCGGCACCTGCATCCTCTGGTACAGCTGTTAATACTTCATATAACTTGCCGTCTTCTTCCAGAATACTTTCAGCGGTAAGAACCCATTCATTATTTAACAGCCAGCGGCGCAAAATATCCTCGCCCACATTCGGTTGAAGTACCAGTGTTGTAACATCCTTAAGCTTGCCTTGACTCTGACCACGGTCTAAAATCGAGGCAATTAAAGCCCCTCCCATGCCAGCGATCGTGATACAATTAACTTCACCAGGTTCCAGTACCTCAAGGCCATCTCCTCGACGCACCGAGATTATCTTCCCTAATCCGGCCTCTGCAACGCCCTTACAAGCAGCATCAAAGGGACCCGGGTTTACCTCACCTGCTACTGCGAATACAGCCTTACCGCTTTCTACAGCAGCCACAGGAAGCAGAGCATGATCAGAGCCGATGTCTGCCAACCTGCTTCCTTGCGGAATTTGTTCCAGCAATTGCTGAAGTCGATCTGATAATTTCACATTGTTCATGTTGCCACCCACGTTATCCATTTTTTTCGAAACAAGAACAGCAGGGCCAAGCCTACCGCAATTTTTAAAATTAGCATAAACGAAATCCACTGTGGATAATCCTGCCTCAATAAAAGAGCATCGAGTTCCGGCATCATCCATAGTGATACTCCCACTGCAAAAAAAACACTGGCAACGCCTTTAACTTTGTGATGTAATAGCCAGCTCAGCCACACCATCATTACACAGAGTGGAAGCCATAAGAGCTCAAGCTCTAGCATCGAAGCCTCAGGGCGTTTTCCACCGAAGAATCCCGCATATAATAAGGCCCAAAAAGCATAACCGCAATACTGCAGCAAGCCTATACGGAGCACAAATCCCAGAATGCACCATAACAAGCCACAAGCCCCAATCAGAATCGGTCTCCAGAGCTGAGGATCAAGATCATGCAAAGCAATCAGCCATAGCCCAAAACCAAGCGATAACACACTGCCCAGCCCCGCCAGGATAAGACTAATAACATGATTTCGGTTCCTGTAAACCGCTGAGTATCCATAACAAATAATTAATACGGATAGTGCTGTTGCAAGTTGCAAAGGCCAGGGAAAAACGCTAAAATAAAGACTAATCAAGAAAATCAAGGAAATAATTCCAAAACCAAACAGCCAAATTTTGATGTTTCCCTGCTGTAGATTCTTCAGCGAAATCGGATTTCTATCCTTCGCCGCAGCTTCATCATCATACAGGTTGGTTAAGAAGTCGCAATATTGCTCTGGTAGCAATCTGTTGTTTCTCCAATACTGAATCTCTTTTATAATAATTTCGCGTTTTTCCAAATTCACTGGCTCATCCTTCTTTCCAGATACACAGGGTCAGCACTTTTAGGGTCGTAATTCAAATAAAAGAACCTCCTGCTACTGAGCAGCAGAAGGTCCAGTTCATGAAATACTATTCAAGGAAATCCTTAAGCCGTTTACTGCGGCTAGGGTGACGAAGCTTACGCAATGCTTTAGCTTCAATCTGGCGAATCCGTTCGCGGGTAACGCCGAACACTTTGCCCACTTCTTCAAGTGTTCTCGTCCGGCCATCATCTAGGCCAAAACGCAGACGAAGTACATTCTCTTCACGCTCCGTGAGCGTGTCCAGTACATCCTCCAGCTGTTCCTTCAGCAGTTCATAAGCTGCTGCATCCGCAGGAGCCAAGGCTTCCTGATCCTCAATGAAATCTCCCAGATGAGAATCGTCTTCTTCACCGATCGGTGTTTCGAGCGATACTGGCTCTTGGGCAATCTTCATGATTTCTCTAACTTTCTCAACCGTCAGCTCCATCTCAGCCGCAATTTCCTCTGGCGAAGGTTCACGTCCCAGTTCTTGCAGCAATTGACGAGAGACACGAATCAGCTTGTTGATCGTCTCGACCATGTGTACAGGAATACGAATCGTACGTGCCTGATCCGCAATCGCGCGGGTAATGGCCTGACGAATCCACCAAGTTGCATACGTACTAAATTTGAACCCTTTGTTATGGTCAAATTTCTCTACCGCTTTGATCAGACCCATATTACCTTCCTGAATCAAATCAAGGAACAGCATACCGCGTCCAACATAACGTTTAGCAATACTTACTACAAGACGTAGGTTCGCTTCAGCGAGACGACGTTTGGCTTCCTCGTCACCATTCTTAATACGCATAGCAAGCTCTACTTCATCGTCAGCCGACAACAGCGGAACGCGTCCAATTTCTTTTAGATACATACGGACAGGGTCATTAATCTTGATCCCTGGCGGCAGTGACAAATCATCATCAAAGCTGAACTCATCGCCCTCTTTGTCTTCATTGTCCTCATTTGGCCGGAGGCTGTTAACCTCCTCATCGTTCTCGTTTACAACTTCAATCCCCAAATCACTGAGTTGTTCATAGAACTCCTCCATTTGCTCGGGGTCTTGATCAAACGGCGATAATTTCTCCATAATATCTTTGTATAGCAATGATGATCTTTTCTTGCCTTGCTCAATAAGCTGATCCTTAACCTGATCCAAAGTAAATTCTGCTTCCAATTCAGTATGCTGATCGTTCGCCATAATTCGACTCCCTCCTCCCTAGGTACATCCTGTCAACATTTCATTGTCTCTCTAGGGCTATAATCTCACTTGCTATTTGTGCCGCACGCAAAAAGTCACCTGACTTTTCCGCCTGAATCATCTCTTCACGCTTCTGATCCATCTTGCGCTGCAGTGGGTATTTCCGTACTTCACGGATACAATCATCCAGCACCTGCATATTCCAGTCTGGAGGTGTATCCATCATGGAAATTGATGTAGCAGTTTTCTCTAGACGATCATCCTGAAGCGATGATAGAAACCGACTAATGCCGGGTGGTTTGCCTTGCGCGTAATAGGCATATAGATAAGCGGCAATTGCCGCATGATCATCGATGTTGAAATCTTCTCCGAGGCGTTCGCCCACATACGTGGCAGCTTCCGGGTCCTGAATCATAAAGGACAGTAGACGCCGTTCCGCGACATGATAAGCGGGCAGCAAAGTTGGTGTCTGCACTTGCCCTTTTTTATGCCTACCATTATTCCACCTTTTGTCGTTATTATCCCCTTCAGGGATGTTTTTTTGCATCGATGCCCTAAGTAAATTACAATCCTGCTTCAAACTATCATATGAAAGTTCCAGCTCAGAAGCGATTTCCCTTAGGTAAACCTCTCTCTCGGTCGAGGAATGTAACGAAGCAATGACCTCCAAAGCTTCTTTGACGTAGGCAATTTTGCCATCTTCCTCTAGGAGTATATGGTTTTTTTTCAGATATATAAGCTTAAATTTTATGGATGAAACCGCTGAATCAATAACCTGATCCATAAACCTTTCTCCACCATGCATTGAGATGAATTCATCTGGATCGAGCCCGCTTGGCAGTAAGGCGATCTTTACACGCAAGCCACTGCCTTCAAGCATTGGAATGGACTTCATAGCAGCTGCTTGTCCTGCCCGGTCACCGTCATAAGACAGTACAATTTCATCGGCCAGACTCTTCATCAGTGCTACATGACTTTCAGTTAAAGATGTTCCCATTGTTGCTACACCGTTATGCACACCTGCTTCCCAGGCCGAAATGACATCTCCGTATCCTTCAAAGAGGACGATTTGCCGCGTTTTGCGGATGGATGCTTTGGACTGGTGCAAATTGTATAAAATCCGGCTTTTGTTAAACAATCTACTCTCTGGAGAATTAAGATACTTGGGTTGTCCTTCACCAAAAATTCTTCCGGCAAACGCAATCACCTTGCCTGTGCGGTTCGCAATCGGAAAAATAATCCGACCACGGAAACGGTCTATATAGCCTTTACCCTCACCTCGGGCAGACAAGAGTCCACCTTTCTCCATCTCAGCAAGGTCAAAATTCCGTTTCTCCAAAAATTGTAGCAAAGTATCCCAGCGGTCCGGAGCATATCCGATCTGAAACTGGTCAATCATTTTATCGCTGAAGTTCCGGGCTCTTAAATACTCCATTGCGGCTTTGCCGTGTTCCGTATTCTTCAGCAAGTAATGATAAAACTTTGCAGACCATTCATAAGCTTGAATCAACCGATCGCGTTCCGGATCAGGAGGAGACATTAGGCCTCCCTTACCTTCAGGAACGGGAATATCACTTTCTTCAGCCATTATTTTGACGGCTTCGGGGAAGGTTAATCCTTCGATTTCCATCCTAAATTTGATGGCATTTCCACCCATGCCGCAGCCAAAGCAATGAAATACTCCCCGGTCGGGGGTAACTGTAAAGGAAGGGGTTTTCTCCGAATGGAACGGGCAGAGGCCCCATAAATATTTCCCCTGCTTGGACAAATGGACTACCTTACCGACTGTATCGACAATATCATGACGTGCAAGCACGCTTTCGATAACTTCTTCCGGAATATTCCCGTGTCCGCTAGCCACTTCAACCACCTTCAATTCTTAACAAATAAATATAATTCGCTATTGCTCCACATTCTCCTGCAAAAGTATTAAAAGTTTTGTCATTTTATGTTGAAAATATATTTTTTCTTCTGCCGTTATAGGTTTTGGACCCTTAGAATAATGTCCCCGTCTTCGTTCCACGGCCCTGGCATGCCTGCCTTCCAACATAAAATCCATTTTGGAATCGTCATATTCCTGGCCACGAAAAGAAAGAACACTGCAACGTTTCCCGAGCGCAAGTGCTGCGAGACCATAGTCCCCAGTCAATACCACATCTCCAGCAGAAATATGATTGGCAATATATAGATCGGCGCTCTGATCTCCCCGGTCCACCTGCACAACCGTTACACCCTCTTCAGCTTTCAGTGCATGGTCATAAGAAGACACCATCAGTACCGGCACACCAAAGGCGCGGCCAACTTCAGCAATCTCTTTTTTGACCGGACAAGCATCCCCATCCACGACTATAGTTCTAGACCGGGACTTCTTCTCCATGATCATCACCAATTTCCCGTGTAATATATATACGCCCTTACCGCAAGAAATCCTTCTTTCTATGCATAAATACGGAACGGATGTCAAATGACGCATTGGCACCGTTCCGTATATTTATACCCCAAACCAACATTCTATACCATAAGACACAAACTTTTCTTATAGATGTTGTTCAAAAAGCTGTCCTTTGATCAAATGTCGAATCTTGAATTCAGCCGGGAACTCCGGTGCTCAGTCGTTTACCAAACGAGCTTGCCAAAATCAGCAAACGCCTTGGAGTCAGCATCAATACCAGCTAGCAAAGCTAAACGGTTAGCACGTACCTGCTCATCCTCTGCCATAACCATAACGGAATCGAAAAATGCTGTAACAGCATCTTTTAGACCCGAGAGAATACGGAGTGCTTCTTCGGCATTATTCGCGGACATCGCTTCAAGATACGGTGTGTGTAATTCCTGCCATGTATTGTACAGCTTCAGCTCAGCATCTTCTTTAAGTAATGAAGGATCAATCACTTCGCTGGTTGCTTTAGCTGCCAAATTACTGACACGAGTGAGTGAATCTACTGTAATTTTAAAGTCTGCTTGGTCTAACACAGCACCCATAAGCGCACGGCTTCTGCCCACAACATCTACCACGTTGTCAAAGCCAGCTGCTGTAACAGCGTCCACAACATCATAGCGTACATTGTCGGATAAAAGTCGTTTAACACGCAGACCGAAGAACTCGTACAGGTTTATACGTAGTTCATCGTCAGAATGTTTCGAATTCCCTGAATTTTTATGAATTTCAATCGCTGCTTCAAAAATCTCGCGCAGCGTAATCGGCAATTTATGCTCCAGCACGATTTGAACAATCCCTGCAGCCTGGCGACGCAGTGCGTAAGGATCCTGTGAGCCTGTTGGGATAATACCGATAGAGAAGCAACCTACAATCGTATCGATCTTGTCCGCAATGCTGACAACTGAACCGGCATCTGTCGATGGTACTGCATCACCCGCGAACCTTGGTTGATAATGCTCAAATATTGCTTTTGCCACAGTTTCAGGTTCTCCTGCTTTGCGTGCATAATCTTCACCCATGGTGCCTTGAAGTTCTGGGAATTCATAAACCATTTGAGTCACAAGGTCGAATTTGCAAATATCAGCAGTCCGACTTACTTCAGAAAGGGTTATATCAGACAATCCCAACTTTACAGCAAGACGATCGGAGATTTGGCGAATACGACGCACTTTATCTCCAACACTGCCAAGCTCTTCATGGTAGACGATATTCTCCAATTTGGCTAGTGCATCATCAATCTTCATCTTTTGATCTTCTTGATAGAAGAATTTGGCATCTGATAGACGAGCACGGAGTACCTTCTCATTACCCTTAGCAATAACATCCAAAGATACTGCATTCCCGTTACGCACCGTTACGAAGAAAGGTAGAAGTTTGCCCGCTGCATCAAATACCGGGAAATACCGCTGATGCTCACGCATCGAAGTAATCAGTACATCCTGTGGAATGTTCAAGAAAGATGGGTCGAAGGTTCCGAACAACACGGTTGGTGTTTCAACTAGGAACAGTACTTCCTCCAAAAGATCCTCTTTGATCGCAATCGTCCAGCTTTTTTCTTCAGCCAATTGATTGATTTGTTTCAGGATCAATTCTTCCCGTTCCTTCACGTCTACAAGGACATGCTGCGCACGCATGATCTCAACATATTGTGCAGGCTCCGAAATTACAGTCTCTGTACCCAGAAAACGATGTCCACGGCTCATATTACCCGCTTTTACATCCGTAATTTCCAAATCAATAATATCTTTCCCGAAAAGAGCAACTAACCAGCGGATCGGACGCACGAATTTAAAATCATAAGCTCCCCAACGCATATTTTTAGGAAAAGTCATCGCATTTACGATCCCTAAAAGACCTTCAGAAAGCAACGAAGCTGTCTCTACCCCAGCACTATTTCTAGTAGCATAGATATACTCAACTCCAGCAAGCTCTTTGAACGTAAATTGCTCCGGAGATACACCCTGACTGCGGGCAAACCCTAAAGCAGCTTTGCTCCAGTCCCCGTTTGCATCCAGTGCGATTTTGCGTGATGGTCCTTTGACTTCTTCGCTGATATCCTCTTGCTTCTCAGCCGCATCCTTAACAAAAACAGCGAGACGACGTGGCGTTGCATAAGCAGTAACTCCAGCATGGGTAATCCGTGCAGAATCCAACCACTTGGATGTTCTATCTTGCAGCTGTTCCATCGCAGCGCGGATAAAACGTGCAGGAATTTCCTCCAGACCGATCTCAAACAGGATATCTTTAGACACGGTCAGCACCTTCTTTCTTCAGCAGCGGGAAGCCAAGCTTCTCGCGTTCCTCAAGATATGTTGCCGCTACAGAGCGGGCAAGATTACGCACTCGGGTAATAAATCCAGTCCGTTCAGTAACACTGATGGCTCCACGTGCATCCAGCAGATTAAAGCTATGTGAGCATTTCAACACGTAATCATAGGCAGGGAACACAAGATGCTGCTCCATCGCTCTACGCGCTTCTTCTTCGTACATGTTGAACAGTGAAAATAGCATTTTTACATCAGATACTTCAAAGGTGTAAGTAGAATGTTCAAACTCCGGTTGATGAAAAACATCACCATAAGTCATGCCGCTAACCCATTCAAGATCAAATACATTTTCTTTATCTTGAATGTAGGATGCTAGCCGCTCCATTCCGTAAGTAATTTCTACGGCAACTGGATTGGCCTCAATTCCACCGACCTGTTGGAAGTACGTAAACTGAGTGATTTCCATACCATCTAGCCATACTTCCCATCCTAGACCTGCACAACCCAGTGAAGGGTTCTCCCAGTTATCCTCAACAAAACGGATATCATGCAAGAGCGGATCAATGCCGAGTGCTTTCAAGCTATCCAAGTAAATCTCTTGAATGTTATCAGGCGATGGTTTGATAATGACTTGAAATTGATGATGCTGATACAGACGGTTCGGATTCTCCCCATAACGTCCATCGGATGGGCGACGTGAAGGCTCTACGTACGCAACTCTCCATGGTTCAGGACCTAGTGAGCGTAAAAATGTCATAGGGTTCATCGTACCGGCACCTTTTTCAGTGTCATAAGGCTGTACGATAATACAGTTCTGTTCAGCCCAGAACTGCTGCAGCGTCAAAATCATCTGCTGAAAGTTCATAATACCGTCTCCTTCGCTTTACAAGTTTTTTAGTTCATCTTGCTTAAAACTTCTTACCATGGAGGCGGCATTTTTCGCTCCTGACAGCAACAAAAAACCCCCGCCCCCATGCCTGATTAACAGACATAGGGACGAGAGCTTAACTTATTCTCCCGCGGTTCCACCCTACTTGATTCCAACCCTTGATTCAGCAATATCACTTGCTAAAGACAAGAACGAAATCCACTTTCATTCGCCGTATCCGTACTCCCGGGTGCCATGTTCATGAACATTGTCCCGCCAGGCTCTCACTACCCCCAGCTCGCTGAATCGCGACAATATCGCTCATTACTTTCCCGATCAATGCACGTTCTCCCGAAGTGGAGCAAAACGGCGATAATCTTATAATTAAACTGTTCCTATAGTAACGGAAAAATCAGATTTCGTCAAATCTTGTACTTGTCGAGCTGATCCAGGAAATTCTGTGATTTTAGCTTTAATCCAAGCTGCACATCCATAAGGGCACGCATAATTTTTTTTAGCTCATCACGGCTGCTTTCTTTGACATCCACATTCCCTAATCTAGTTAGATCAAGTCTGGCGAATAAGCGTAGTAATTTCAACGCACGAGCAGAGACCTCCATTGCTGGAGGATCATTATGTTTACAGCTGCGGCAGAGTGCTCCACCAAGGCGAGGGCTTATCAGCAGTTGTTCATCAGGCTTTTCAGCTCCACATATCACACAGGTGTCGAACTCTGGACCATAACCGGCTGCTTGCAAAATCTTCATTTCATAAACATTTATGATAACTCCAGGTTCCTTATCTTCTTCAAGTGCGTTCAAGCAGGCCGTAAGCTGGCGAAACCAGAAGCTCCCCGTCTCCTCATCATGCAGGACTTTATCAAGCAGTTCACAAGCGTATGATGCATATGCTGCTTTAATCAAATCCTCACGCAGAGGGTGGTGAGACTTCGTGATCTCGCCGGAATTCAGCGTTCCAAGACCTCCGTTATTTCTAAAAAAAACAAATTCCCCGACGGTGAACAGCTGGATCAGGGCAGCATGGCGGCTCTTAACCTTCTTAGCACCTCGTACCAGAACTCCTACTTTCCCGGCGTTCTCGGTGCAAAGCGTAATAATTGCGTTCCCCTCGCCGTAGTCCATGCTGCGGATGACGATCCCTTCCACCCTGTGTAGCATGCCTCTTCCCCCAACCATTCGGCAAGCAACCAGTCCTTATTGCGCTTCTTCATCACAGACCTTCTCTTCTTCCACTAGCTGTAATCCACTGTCTTCAAGTGGATAGCCAGCTTCCTTGTATAGCAGGTAAGCATCGACGTCTCCTGTCATTGCAAAATACTTCCACGAAAAGTTTCGCATTCGTATTCATCCTTTCTTGGGAAAGACGATGTCTCTTCAAGAATTAGGATGTGCGATGAGCCAGGTTCTATCCTTGCAATTCCTGCCAAACGAGGAATGACGGATAAAGATCTTAAAGGTCTTTATGGAAGCCCAAATCCCGCAGAACGCGGTCCTGATTACGCCAGTCTTTTTTCACTTTTACCCATAGCTCCAGAAAAATCTTCGAACCCAAAAGGTTCTCAATGTCAGTCCGAGCACGTCTGCCAACCTCTTTCAGCAGCGCACCTTGCTTACCGATAATGATCCCCTTCTGAGAATCACGTTCAACAAAAATAACGGCAGACACATGCACAACACCATTCGGCTCAACCCTCATATCTTCGATAGCCACAGCAATGGAATGCGGTACTTCTTCGCGCGTCAAATGCAGAATCTTCTCACGAATTAGTTCTGCGCACACAAATTGCTCAGGGTGATCCGTAATTTGATCTTCTGGGTAGTATTGCGGACCTTCTGGTAAATACTTAGCGACTTGCTCTAATAGCGTGTTAACATTGCTACCCATCTTGGCAGAAATTGGAATGATTTCAGCAAAGTTATGCAGCTTGTTATACTGAGCCATAAGTGGGAGCAATGCTTCCGGCTCTATTTTATCGATCTTGTTGAGTACAAGAATAACTGGCGTCTTAAGTCCGTTTAATTGCTCAGCAATGTATCGGTCTCCACCGCCCAAACCATCTGCAGCATCCACAAGGAACAGCACAGCCTCAACTTCACCCAGCGTGCTCATTGCAGTTTGGTTCATGTAGTCGCCTAGCTTGGACTGTCTTTTATGAATACCTGGTGTGTCCAGGAACACGATTTGCGAATTATTTGTTGTATAGACCCCATGGATTTTGTTTCTAGTGGTCTGTGGCTTATCCGACATGATTGCAATCTTCTGTCCAATAACCTGGTTCATGAGTGTCGATTTGCCTACGTTCGGTCTGCCGATAATTGCGACAAAGCCTGATTTGAATTTCATATTATCTTCCTTCCATACTTTCCTTCTAGTTCAATCTTTTTCAATCATTCAATCTTTTTTAAAGCTTTTTCGATCCCCCTAAATCCCCCTTAGCCAAGGGGGACCCCAAGGGCCCCGGCCCTCTGGACACCCGGAAATAGGCGTACCTGCAACGTTCGGCGGGATTAGAAACGGTCGTGCATGAGCGCTTTCGTCCCCTATCGGGGACACGCTTCACTGTCGCTTATTCACACGGTTCGCATTAAGCTCACCATGGATAAAGATTACTGAGATGATTGGCTTTAGGCTGTGTTACAAGTAACCTTACGTAATTAGAATCGCTGGCGGCGTTGCCGCGGCGCTTACCTCGTAATGTTACTCTAACAACACATAATTTGCACGATTTTAGCCTAACTTGATTGTTAGCGCACACTTTTAATTGTATTTTGTACAACTAATTTGAGTTTGAGTTATGCTTTTGGTGTTTTAATTGCATTCTGTGCAACTAAGTTCTACTTCAAAAGCCAAATGTGGATTAAAGCGTAAATTTAATTGTATATTCTGCAACTAAATTAGGCTTGGACCGAAATAGTGGCAGTTTAATTGTATATAATGCAACTAAAGTAGCTTAACACTCAACAATGAGCTAAATTTATTCTGGAGCTTGTCCTTGCTTCAGATCTACGGGACCAAAAGCGCCGGGAAGTAATTCTCCCACCGTCGTTTCAACAATATCGCCCTTCATGTTTCCAAGGATAACCTTCATGTCGGGTGAACACAACTCGATCATAACTTGGCGGCATACACCACAAGGAGATACGGGGCCATCGGAATCGGCAACAACGGCAATTGCCTTGAAAGAACCGATAGCATGACCGTCAGCGATGGCACGGAATAACGCGGTGCGCTCTGCACAATTGGTTGGGCCAAAAGCAGCATTTTCTACATTACATCCGTGATGAATATGACCATCCTGATCAAGAAGGGCGGCTCCAACTCCGAATCGGGAGTAAGGAATATATGCCTTAGCACGTGCTTTAATCGCTTCTTGCATAAGAAGAGCGGAATCCATATTTGGGTCCTCCTAAAGTTTTGTTAGCGCTACATCGTGGAATCACTTCGTACAAAACTTGCTTCAAAGCATCCACTTAGTTTTGTTAGCAATACTTCATTGAATTTTCTTCGTACAAAACTCGCTTCCTAAACATCCAGTAACCAAAGAGGCGGAATCGCAAAACGCGGGTCCGCCTCTCCCCTGAATTGAATTGTAACCTGATTATGACATAAGTCCGGTAATCCAGTCCATCATCGGGTGGTAAAAAACATAGACCCCGACTAAGACAGCAAACACCGCCGTAAGAAGCACAGCTCCTGCGGCGGTATCTTTTGCTCTCTTAGCCAGTGGGTGAATCTCCGGCGAGATCAAGTCTACCGTCGCTTCAATTGCTGTATTGAGCAACTCGGCGGTTAAGACAAGCGTGATTGAGAAGAGCAGCAACATCCAACTGGCCAGCGGAAGTCTGAACACGGCAGCGGCAACAAGTACAACCACAGCCAAACAGCAATGCACCTTCATGTTAAGCTCGGATTTGAATGCCGATACGATACCTTGCGATGCAAACCGAAAAGAGTGCCAGAACTTCTTATGTCCTACCGCCGTGTTCTTCACCATTAGCGAGTCAACCCAACCTGAGCTAGTACTTTCTCTTGCTTAGACATCATTTCAGCCTCTGAAGCTTCATCCTGATGATCATATCCTAACAAATGCAGAAATCCGTGCACAAAGAGGAAACCAAGCTCACGCTCCAGCGAATGACCATATTCCTGCGCTTGCTCCTGAGCACGAGTTACGGAAATGATGATATCTCCCAGTACATCCGGAACATCTTCCAGCGCTTCGCCTTCTTCTACTTCGTATATAATGTCCAGCTCGTCCTCTCCGCTTTCATTCATCGCAAAAGAAAGTACGTCCGTCGGACGGTCAATTCCCCGATATTCCAAGTTCAACTCATGAATACGAGTGTTATCGACAAAAGTAAGCGCAACCTCTCCCTGATCGATCCCTTCCGCCTCACCTGCTTTTTGCAAAATGCTCTCCAGCAGTGCTATGAGATCGTCCTTTATCTCGTATTCTTCTTGCTCGTTATCCCAAACGATCTCCAAACTCATGGGTTAGCTGCCCCTTCCTCTTTTTTCGGCTTACGCACATCTTCTGGGTATTCGATCCGTGAATGGAAAATCCCCATGACCGTTTCTTTCAGCGTCCGTGCAATAATGTCCAATTCTTTAATCGTTAAATCACATTCGTCAAACTGATGATCATCCAGTCGACTTTTAATAATTTTCTCAATCATCGTTTCCACCTGAAGGACGGTTGGTTTGCGCAAGGATCGCACCGCAGCTTCAACACTGTCGGCAATTCCTACAACAGCCGATTCCTTCGACTGGGCTTTCGGGCCAGGATAACGGAAATCTTCCTCGGTAAAATCAGGCTCTACACCTTTTTCTTCCGCCAGCTTCAGGGCTTTATGGTAAAAATAATGCAGGAACGTCGTCCCATGATGCTGCTCAGCAATATCACGAATCGGTTTGGGCAGCTTATATTCTCGTTGCATCTCCACCCCATCGCGGGCGTGAGCTACAATGATAGATTTACTAAGCTTCGGTTCAATAGAATCATGTGGGTTTTCCATATTATTCTGATTTTCAATAAAATAAAACGGACGTTTTGTTTTACCAATATCATGATAATACGATCCTACCCGGCACAATAGTCCGTCTGCTCCAATCGCTTCTGCGGCCGCTTCTGACAAGTTACCTACCATTACGCTATGGTGATAGGTTCCTGGTGTTTCCGTAAGAAGCTTGCGCAATAAGGGATGGTTCGGATTAGACAACTCTACCAGCTTCAGGGCAGATAGAATGCCAAAGGTAGCTTCAAAGAAAGGCATCAGACCAATCACAAGCACTGCAGTCAAAAGTCCACTCGCAAAAGCAAAACCAACGGCATACAGCGTGCTTACATCTTTCCATTCACCACCAGCTAAGAGGGTCAGCATAAAGACGGTCACACAGCCAAAAAGGGATACCATAATCCCGCCTTTTAATAATGTGGAACGCTGGCCTGCACGATGAGTGGCAAAAATAGCTACATAACAAACAACAATTGAAAAGAAGCCAAAGGTAAAATCAAACACCGAATTCTGCTGAACATTCAAAATGATACTGGCGAGTATACTGATCAGAATAGAACAGAAATACGCTAATGTCATATCCAGAAGCATGGTAATCAGCATAGCACCAATGGCTACTGGAGCCAGATACCCGAGATAGGAATGGACATCCGTCTGCAAAATTGCGGTCAACCGCATGGAGATGATCGTAATAACAAACACAAGCACCAGCATTAATAACTGGGAATTATTATACTTGAAGCCCGCAGTTCCGCCAGAGTAACGGATAAACACCATCAGACCCGCAGATAGCATGGTAGCAAGTAATAGCAATCCAACCTGAGGCCAATAGTTGACCTCATTGCTTAGCAGGCCATTCTCATCCAATAGGGCGTACAGCTCAGGGGTGATTTTTTGCCCTTTAGCGACAAGAACCTCCCCTTGCTCAATAAACACATCAGGTGTGTTCTCACGAGCCTGTACCTTCGCTTCCTTCGTTGCATCTTCGTCATAGAACTTATTGCTTGTAATAACGAGCCGGACTAACTCTTGCACAACCTCACGCGCCGTACGCTGACTCAGAGAGCTGATACTGACCTGCTCCGCCACTTTGGCGCGCGCAGTCTGGGCGTCCGTGATTTGATCGTTCATCAGCCTAGTCACAATATCACGAGCGACAGGCTTCATTTCGATAATGTCCTGAGAGGTCAGTCGCGGAATCTTAATGTAAGTTTCATCTGGAATGACATAGGTCTGCTCTTTTATGACAGATTGCATTTCCTCCAAAAGATGATCGGAATAAGTACCTGCACCCCGATTTGAGGCTATGAAATTCAAAATAAAATCATTGGCTCTCTGCGGGATCTCATCACGATAAATCTCAGTCTTATCGCTTTGCGAAATCAAATCATCCTGATTCAGACGATCAATCCGGTCCAGCAGCGATGTCACAAGATTATCGGCCCTCATCGGGATGATTTTATACTTAGGAGATACACCTTCGGCCGCTTCTTCCGCCGCCTTTAGTGTTGCCTTCTTGTCCAAAATTTGCTTAGGCGCTGTTATCTCCTTCGCGCTGAGCGTATTCTCTTTAATATCGTACCGCTTAGGTAGTAGATCGGGCGACAGACTGAAGTAGAACACAAGTCCGAGTAACAGGAAAAGAGCATAGCGTGTCGCCGCGCTATACTTCCATCCGTTGTTCGTATATACAAATCCGCTTAATTTAGATGGTTGCTTTGAAGCCATGAAGACAATCCCCTTTATTGGAGGTTTTCGGCAGAGCGGTCATAGGCAACGATAATTTTCTGCACCAGGGAATGCCGTACTACATCCTGCTCCGCAAAATAAACAAAACCGAGTTCTTCTATGCCGGATAAAATCGCTTTAGCCTCAATCAAACCGGATTTCTTGCCGCGAGGCAGGTCAATCTGGGTAACGTCACCCGTAATCACCATTTTGGACCCGAAGCCGAGTCGAGTCAAAAACATTTTCATTTGCTCAGGCGTTGTATTCTGGGCTTCATCCAAAATAATAAATGAATCATCCAGCGTACGACCACGCATATAAGCGAGCGGAGCAATTTCAATCAATCCCCGTTCGAGTGCCTTAGCCACCTGATCGGGCCCCATAACGTCGTATAAGGCATCATATAACGGACGAAGGTATGGATCTACCTTTTCTTGCAAATCCCCTGGGAGGAACCCTAGACTCTCTCCTGCTTCTACTGCTGGGCGCGTAAGAATGATACGCTTAACAGAACCTTCTTTAAGTGCCGTAACTGCAAGCACTACCGCCAAGTAGGTCTTACCCGTTCCTGCAGGACCGATTCCGAATACAATATCACGCTTCTTGATCGTTGTCACATAATGCTTCTGGCCAATCGTTTTGACACGGATAGGCTTTCCACGAAAAGTTGTTGTAATTTCTCCCTTGAACAAATCGAGCAATTGATCGACCCGAAAGTCTTTCGCCAGCTCCACAGCGTACTGCACATCACGTTCAGTAAGTATGTAACCGCTCCGAATGAGGGACAGCAACACATTAAACAATTGTCCCAGCATGTCTACTTCCCGCTCCGCACCACGTATCGTTAACTCTGCTTCACGGGAATCAATAATAGCAGGAATTTCACTCTCGATGATTTTTAGGAATCCATCTTGCGGGCCGAACAGCGATTGCGCTTCTCCCGCATTTTGCAAAGTAATACGAATGCTTGCAGTCTGTTCTGACAAGTAGCCTCATTCTCCTCAATTGTTTACTATTGGCAGTTCTTCGGAAATTTTTTCTTCTACTTCAAAGATCACTTTCATATAAACTTTACCATTCTCTTTCTTCTCATGCAAAACTTTTTGACTTTTGATGACGCTATCAACGCCATAACGCGCCAAAATATCATTCTTCGCTCGCTCTATTCCCTTTTCAAATCCAGCCTCTGGAGTTAATGTCTCACTTGTTTCACTAATCTCCATTTCTTTCTCAGTCATTAGGCCCAGCGGCAGCTTAATGGACCGCCAGGACAGCGGATCGTGCTCAGTAAGTGTTCGTGATTTCTCAAAAGGAGAATCGCCATAACCCCATAGCTGGATAGCCCATTTACCAAGCACCAGATAGGTTCGATCTTTACGCTCCCCTGTATATGAGCTATTTGTTGTTGTAAGAGGCACTTCTATATTGTATTCATGCCACACTAGACCCTTAACCTCACCTTTAGCCACCACGTACTGTACATTCTCTTCGTCGCCTAAAGCACCCGAGATCAGGATATCCCCTTTTTTAACCCGTGAGTTACGCGCTACAACCGGTCTGCCCTGCTCCGCATATATTTCAGTTACCACCGCATCTGTTCTGCTAATCAAATGCCGCTGACTAAGTAGAGGTTTGATATCCGGCTGTTTAGATTCTACCACCTGAATTTTAATGCTCGTCCCCGTCCGCTGCACCCCTATCCATGAAACGCCGGGTAATTGGGCTAGGAGCCCCTTAGAGAGCTTGTCCGGCTCATCCAGACGCCATATCCATTGAAAAGGATACACCCCCTCCTGGCGAGCAGCTGCCAATATATCCTCAGAGGCAATTTTTTCATTTCCCTCGACTCTAATGCTCCATACCATCGTGGATAACATAAAGAGCATAATCCCGAATACTAATATTCCCATGCCAAAAAATTTACGTTTCCAAAGCCGCGCCATCAAAAAAGGCAGTCCGCTTCTTCCTGTAACGTGCATCCGACAGCCTGTCTTCTTTAAAATCGGACGGAGGACATAAAAATCATTCAGAAGCAGCTTAAGGGAAGCGCCGCCCTCAGCGGGCCTCACATCCCAAATCACTATACCTGCTTCAGAAATGACATTAATGAATCTCTCCACCTGAGGCCCCGTCACATGCAGTGTAACGAATCCCCGCAGTGATGAAAGAGGTGGTTCCTTCATGATTTCCCCTCGCTTTCTTTATATCTGATCTCTCCGATAATGCCTTCTACCGCCAGCTCCTGACCAAGAATATTGCGAATGACAAGATCCTCGCCTGTGATTTCAAGCGATCCTTTAGCTAACGCGAGCTTAAGCTGGCCTGAGGAAAAATGCAGCACGCCGCGATGATTCTCGATATACAGTTCCTTATTGCCGATCAGGGTGATCCGGGGCATTTCCTGTAGTAAGTCCTGTGGTAAATCCAACACCCCGTTTGTCCATCCCCGCAGCCTGCGGCCAATACGGGTCATAAGTAGACGCTCCCCCTTCCTGCCTTCTGTACACCTTATGCGGCAACGCTTTTGTTTATGAGAAGAACTCATAAAGGAGCACCTTTCAGGTATAAAAAACATAAAAAAGCCTCAGCTTTCCTATCGTTAAGATAAGAAAGCTAAGGCTTAATTGTTACTTGACCGAAAATTACGATCTTCGGGAGGAATGCGGCTGGCGAGCACGCGGAGGTCCTAGAATCTCCGCCCAAACCACACCATTACGCAGCTCATCCCTATTCCCTGTTCTATTTGACTGAACATCTGTATCAGGGGATGAACTCTTCGTCTTCTTCGACCTGGGATCTGCTCCCGCTATTCCATCAAAAGCAGATTGAAGACGCCGCACCTCTTCCTGCATTCTTTGTGTGCGTAACTCAACTCCGTCATCAGCATGCTCCAAAGACATACCTTCTCCAGTAGAATAATCTGGTGTCGGGATGTACGCAGGCTCTGGAAATGCAGGTGATGCGTCATACTCACGGGAGGATGTAGTAACAGGAGCAGGAAACCCGCTACCAGACTGTTCTGGCTGATCTCTGTTCCCGTCTACATCCTTATTACGGTGGAGAGGATTCCCGTCTCCTCCGCCAAAGGTCGGCATCCCTCCGCGTGTAGTACCTTTGGGTTTGTTCTTCGTAGCTTTGTTCACATTGGATACAATCGCGAAGATAATAACCGCAACAATATAGATCCAGCTCATGGAGATTCACATCCCCTTTTATTTATTATTGTTAGGACGGTTATTATCGTCCTGATCATTCATTTTGCCGAGGGAACCGCGCATTTGGGTATCTGCCTCGATATTTTTGATGTTCATGTAGTCCATCACACCGATTTGACCATTTCTGAGTGCCTCAGCCATCGCCATAGGCACCTGAGATTCAGCTTCCACAACAAGCGCCTTCATCTCAACTACACGCGCTTTCATCTCTTGCTCATGAGCGACAGCCATTGCTCTGCGTTCTTCTGCCTTAGCTTGTGCAATACGTTTATCCGCTTCTGCTTGTTCGGTTTGAAGATACGCACCGATGTTCTTGCCTACATCGATATCCGCAATATCAATAGAGAGGATCTCAAAAGCAGTACCTGAATCCAGACCTTTCGACAATACCGTCCGAGAAATCAAATCCGGGTTTTCCAAGACATCTTTATGTGAATCACTTGAACCTACTGTCGTTACAATCCCTTCACCAACACGGGCAATGATTGTTTCTTCACCCGCACCACCCACGAGACGGTCGATATTGGCACGTACAGTTACACGTGCTTTTACCTTAACTTCAATCCCGTTTTTAGCGACAGCCGCAACAACTGGTGTTTCAATTACACGAGGGTTAACGCTCATTTGCACAGCCTGAAGCACATCGCGTCCTGCAAGATCAATAGCCGCTGCGCGTGTAAATTCCAAAGGAATATCTGCACGTTGTGCTGCAATAAGCGCATTAACCACCCGGTCTACGTTACCACCTGCGAGATAGTGGCTCTCCAGTTGATTAATATTCAGTCCAAGACCTGCCTTAGTCGCTTTAATCATTGGATTAACGATTCGACTTGGTGTTACACGACGCAGTCTCATCGCTACTAGGGTAATAATACTAATCCTAACCCCTGACGCCAGTGCAGAAATCCAGAGCATGACCGGGAAGAAGCTTAAAAAGACACTCAACAAAATGACTACGACTACCGCAATCAACAAAAAAGTAATTAAAGATGCTTCCATAACTTTACAACCTCCAGTAAATTATTGTGGAGCTACTATTCGCCATACCCTTTATCTTTTACCTTATTCCTTAATTTCCTTCACCACAATCCGTCCGCCCTCAACTTTTACAACAGAGACCGGTGCATTAACGCTAATAAAGCTGCCTTCAGTAACGACATCTACTCGCTCGCCGCCAATCATAGCCGTTCCGGATGGACGAAGTGGAGTAATACTGTTTCCTATAGCTCCAACTAAGCTTAACTTTTCTTCAACAGGTACAAATCCCTGATCTTTAGAGAGCGTATCCTTTAAAATAAACCTATTCCAAATTCCACGTTCTTTAAATGCGACAGCCACAATCACAATGACTACTGTTGCAGCCGCGAATGCGATACCGAGACTAAACAATGCATGTGTGAAGCTGTATGCTGCGCGTACGACACCTGCCACAAGGCTCACGGAACCAAGTATCCCCAATATCCCAAAGCTCGGCACGAATAGCTCCAGCACAAGCATGACAAGTCCGATTATGAACAAAAGCCAAGTCTCTGATCCGGCAAACCCTGCTACAGAATTTCCGAAAAAATATAAAACAAAGGCTAATGTCCCAATAATCCCAGGTGCACCGAAGCCCGGAACGATCAACTCAATCACAATGCCTGTGATCCCGATGAATAGCAAAATCGTCATAATAATCGGATTCGTCAGAAATTGCGACATTTTCTCGGCACCCGTATGCTCCACACGAAAAATGTCATCTGTAGTATAACCTAACCAAGTAATTGCCTCTTCTGGAGTGGTTGTAATTTGATCAGCATAACCAGCTTTTAAAGCTTCGTCACTAGACAAGGCAATAATTTCGCCCTGCGCTTTAGATACGCCAAGATCTGGCTTATCCACAACCAAATTACTATCGACCATTCCCGCAGCAATATCAGGATCACGCTCATTTAGAGCAGCGGCTCCAATCATTTTTGATTTCCAGTAGGAGACCATCTTCGCGTCATCTACTTTCTGGCCGCTACTATCTACTAGAGATGCAGAACCGATCATGCTGCCCGGCTTCATGATGATTGCACCTGCGTTAAGTGCTATGTAACTGCCTGCGGAAGCGGCATCACCTTTAATAAAAGCAGCCGTAGGTATGTCACTATCTCTTACCATCGTCCCAATCTGTTCTGCTGAACTCACCAGTCCACCCGGTGTATCGACCTCCAGTACAATTAGAACCGCTCCATAATTAGCAGCTTCTGCGAACCCTCTTTCCAAAAAGCTTTGCAGACCTCTTTCAATTTTCTGATCAACCGGAATAATAAACACAGGGCCTTTCTTCATCTCACCATTCGCAGCCTTTGGTGCTTTTGGTACCGTTACATCAGCGCTGACGTTCGGGATAAACGGCGTTAAGAGCAATAGCAGTAAAACAACTGGAATGCTGGCTAACATAATTTTCCGTATTCTTTTCAATGTTTTTACCTCCCTTCTTCAACTTGACCCGGGACACATAAACTTTATTACGTTGTAAGCGTAATTACGTTTCAAAACAAAGAAAAGCACCCCTTTTACAAGGGGTGCTGGCGCTATATTATTGCAGAAATTGCTGAACCGCTTGGTTCACGAGTTTACCATCGGCGCGACCTTTGACCTTAGGCATCAGTGCGCTCATGACCTTACCCATTTCACTTTTCGAAGAAGCACCGGTTTCCTGGATGGTCTGCTGTACAATTGCTTTAATTTCTTCTTCGGAAAGTTGCTCGGGAAGATACTTAATAATAATCTCGATTTCTGCCTTCGTACTCGCGGCAAGCTCGTCGCGACCCGCTGATTCAAATTCTTGGAGGGCATCTTTGCGCTGTTTGATTTCACGACTAAGGATATCAAGCACTTCGTTGTCGTCCAATGTTCTCTTCAAATCTATTTCAAGATACTTTATTGTAGAACGAACCATTCGAATCGTGGAGAGCGTGAACTTGTCCTTACTCTTCATCGCTTGCTTCATATCTTCGTTCAATCTCTCGCTAAGATTCATGCGTGGGTAATCCTCCTAAAACTTTCTCTTACGAGCAGCCTCAGACTTCAGCTTTTTCTTAACGCTTGGCTTTTCGTAATGTTTGCGTTTCTTCACCTCAGCCAAGACACCATCTTTTGCGATGGAACGTTTAAAGCGACGAAGTGCAGCATCAATTGTCTCGTTTTTGCGAACTTTCGTTTCAGACACAGTTTCCCCTCCCTCCGACCATACCGTCCAAGAGCATAACACGGTTTATCAAATTCCATTATAGGTCAAACGGAAATAGGGTGTCAACCTTCGTGTTATTCTTTTTTTCTGGCAAGTTCTTCAACATTTAATGATTGTACTATGCGTGAGAAGCTGAGTTTCCTGTGAGAGCTCCCAGCTTGGCCCCACCAAGCAAGTGATAATGAAGATGAGGCACAGCTTGTCCACTATCTGGACCACAATTATTGATCAAACGATAACCAGATTCGGCAATCCCAAGGTCGATAGCGATCTGTTGCGCTACACTGTGAATTTCTGCAATTAGCGGAAGATCCTCAGGTGTGACATCATTCATGGAAGCAATGAACTTCTTTGGAATGATCAACACATGTACCGGTGCAGCCGGCTCGATGTCGTAGAATGCAAGAATACGTTCGTTCTCAAATACTTTTTTGGAAGGAATAGTACCCTCAATAATTTTGCTAAACACGGTCTCCATAGAGTGCTTGCCTCCTAAAAATTGGTGAAATTCCACTTCATCATAAGGTAATCATACAGGATAATCACCAATTACGAAAGACGCTAGAAGATTCAACATCCACACTCTAAAACTGTATCTATTACGAAATGAAATCCGTTTACAAATGAAGTTGAGCTATATATATACCCGTAGGGCCTAAAAAGGCAAAA
Organism: Paenibacillus sp. FSL R5-0914; assembly: GCF_038004525.1. Classification (NCBI taxonomy): domain Bacteria; kingdom Bacillati; phylum Bacillota; class Bacilli; order Caryophanales; family Paenibacillaceae; genus Paenibacillus; species Paenibacillus sp. FSL R5-0914. The sequence goes on along the minus strand of NZ_JBBORH010000001.1, from coordinate 2,492,753 downwards.
AAAAGAGAAACACCCTTCACAGCTTATAAAGCTGATTCGGCGGCGGACGTATGAAAAGGAGTACATTCCCGGTCATACGTCCGCCGAGGTGTTTCTAAAGTAATGTCGGCTTAGCTGTATTATAACAGCGCGTTGATGCTGTATCTGTGATATCGATCACACAGTTTAAAATGCTTCACATTTTTTCCAAAAGGATACGAGATCCCCCTCCACCTTGTTCAGCAGGAACTACCACCAGCTTGCGCGGTAACCTTGCACGAAGCTCTGGAACGTGGCTGATAATACCGACAGACAGCTGGTCATTATGCAACCTTTCAAGTGAAGTAATCACTGTATCCAGCAGCTCTGGGTCGAGAGTACCAAACCCTTCATCTAAGAAGAAAAATTGTAACGGATATTGCCCACGCAGCTGGATCTGAGCTGAAAGAGCAAGTGCCAGCGAAAGGGATGTTAGGAAGGTCTCTCCACCAGACAGGGTTGAGACAGGTCTTCTCACCCCGCCGTTCCCGTCATCACGGATCACAAAGCCGCCACCCGAATCAACCTCCAATGCATAACGCTGCTTACTCAGGAATCGAAGCCGCTGGGAAGCGGACTGACACACCTGCATCAATTGTTCCTCAGCAATGTACTCAACAAAGGCGTTCCCACGTAAGACCGTCTGTAGTTTGGAGAGTTGATCTTGCATAGAAGCGTGCTCAATCCGCTTAGCTTCGAGCTCCATCCAGCGAATATGTCGATGCCGCAGGTCCTCCAGATCACGCTCTGCACGTGCTCTTGACTGAAGAGATACTTCATCCTCAGCCTTGCTTTCTCTTAAGATCCCCTGACTTTCTTGCCATTCTTCTTCACTTAAGCTGGCTCCGTCAAGCTTTTCTTCAATATTACGCAGTTGCAACGAGACCTCAGCTTCTTCGGCACGATGAGCACGTACGCGGGAATAAGCCATTTCCCTTGCTTCGGATGTGAGCGCTGCTCCTTCAACCTCAGTGGCTGAACTAAACGGTGAAGAAGCCAAACTTTGTTCCCAATGACTGGTAGCTGCTACGTAATGTTCACGCGCAGATTCCGCAGCCTGGCGAGTAATCGCTGCTTCCTTAACCTCATGCTGAGCCTTCTCCGCCGCTGCGAGATGTGACTGCTTGCTTGTCTCCAGAGCAGTTAACAATTCCTGCAGACGTCCTTCACATTCCGCAAGAAGAGGAGCAGCAGAACGACCATTCGTCCACTCCAGTAGACGCTGTTCTTTTTCACGCTGCAATTCTTCCTTGCCTTCGATCTGTGTGATCCACTGAGCCAGCTCTTTATCCAGCCCCGTTATGGTCTCTTGAAGGTTCTGCACTGAAGCACTTTTCTCCTCCAGAAACTTGACACTGATATCAAGTCGAGATCTAATTTCTTCAGCTTGTGCATCCTTAGCTAACAGATCACGGTAAGCTTGTTCCACTTCTCCAGGTGCCAGATCCGGGAACTGCTGTGTCCAGTTCTGCCGTAGAGCCGTTAGCTGGGCGCTGAGTTCCTCAGCTTTGGCAGCAATTCCTTCTACCCAGCTCCGTTCACCTGCGACAGCTGCCGCTTCTTTGAGGCACAGCTGCTGGACCTCCTGCATCGATTGCTGCCACTGTACCGCAGTTCGGCGTACTTCACCTGACTGTCCTTTTAATCCCAAATGTGCAGCTTCAAGTTCTGCCAAGGCTTTTTCATCTGGAATGATTAAATCGGTGGAAGTAACTGCACTACTTACTTCTGAACCTGCAGCTGCAGGGTGATTTGCCGCTTCGATGACTTCATTTCCAAATACCTGCTCCAGCCATACTTGATCCTGTTCACGAAGACCACGGAACAGATGACGAGCTTCCAAAGCCCGTCTAGACAATGTTCGGACTTGCTGAAGCTTCATTTCCAGTTCTTGTTGCTCTAAGCTATCCTGCAATAATGCAGGTGAAGGATGATGCTCGCTGCCGCATACAGGGCAGGGTTGTCCTTCTTCCAGCTCCTTAGCTAGTGCTAACGATAATCTGTGAAGCTCTTGATCCTTCATAGCCGCTTCCAAAGTGCTGACATGTTGCTCCAGGCGCTCCGCTGCGGCGCGCGCAGCTTCTTCTGTCGCCAGCAGCTTCTCTTGATGCAGCGCCGCCTCGCGGATCAGTTGCCCGCGAGCAGCTTCCTGCAGCTCGCGACGGCCCTCGGCCTCCGCGAGTCGCGCCTGCGCAGCCGCGAGTGCAGCGGCACGCTCGCGGCGCTCCTTCTCCGCCTTATCCCACTGGGATTCGGCGGAGTGCAGCCCTTGCAGTCTCTGCATCGCTTCTTGCAGAGACTGCCGCTCCTGGGAGCGGACACCGAGCGGCTGCAAGCTTTGCTGCAGCTCTTGCTGGCGCTTTTGGCCCTTGGCCAAAAGCTCACGCTCCCGGGCCATTCCCTCCCGCAGCTCCGCCAGCTTGCGGGAGGCCTCTTCGCGGCGCTCGCGCAGAGCCGCGAGTTCGCGCCGTAGGCCGCCGAGCTCGGACTCGAGCTCGAGCGCGCGGCGGTAGGTGCCGGCCCCCTCCCGGAGGGCCGGCTCTTCCGCCGCAAGTGCGGCCTGCGCAGCAGCCGCGACGGCAGCGGCACGCGCCGCCTCCTGCTCGGCGGCGGCGGCCATCACCGATTGGCCCTCCGCGCGGGCCAATCGGCTCTTAAAGGCTTCTTCCGCGCTGCGCCATGCTTTCAGCGCGGGAAGCCTTGCCTCGGCCTCGTCAGCTTGGCCGAGCTTCTGTTCAAAGAGGAGAATCTCCTCCTCCTTGGCGAGCAGCCCCTGCCGCTGTAACTCGCGGCGGGTCCGTTCCTCTTGGAGCTCGCGTATACGCGCAAAACGCTCCGAGACCTGCAGCGCCGCCTCCAGTTTGCGGCGGCATTCCGCAGCATAAAGGGTGGCCTGCTCGAGGCGCTCCGCCGCTGCCTCTACATCCCCTTTGCCTGCGCTGCCAAGACCCTGCTGCTCCGCTTCCAGCGCGCGGAGCGCAGCCTCATTCTCCTTCACCCGGCGACTAAGCTTAATTGCCAGCTGATCGCCATACTGTTCCAGATGGAACAGGCGTTGCAGCATTTGCCGACGATCTACGCCACGAAGTGATAAGAATTCGGCAAATTTCCCCTGCGGCAATACAACCGCTCGCGTGAAGTCATCCATTTTTAGACCGATATGCTCCTCCACACAGCGTGTAACATCTGCGAGCTTATCCGCCATAACATTATCACCGTCAGGTGTGATTTCAATGAAACGGCTAATCGTGTTGCTGACAGTTTGTTCACCAGTCCGCTTGAACTTCCTTTCAACACGATAACGATGTGCCCCCGCGGAAGAAGTGAGCTCAAAGGTAAACGCCACGCTGAGTGAATCTTCAGAGTGGTTCATAATCCCCTGTGTTCCATTAACGGCACGTTCCACTTTCCCGTACATCGCCAAAGTAATAGCATCCAGCAAGCTAGACTTGCCGCTGCCCGTAGGTCCAAAAATCCCAAACAGACCCGTCTCACACAGACTTTCAAAATCTATTTCTTGCATTTCTCTATAACTCTGTAATCCTGCTACTTTTAATAGAATAGGTTTCACCTTAGTTCTCCTCTCCTTCCTCCGGCTGACGCCGTTCTTCTTCGGTTAGCTGTAAGAACAGCTCTATCAAGCTATCCTCCGGTTCTGCTCCACCTGTCTGACGCTGATAGAATTTACGGAACAATTCTTGCACCGGCATTCGTGAACGGGCAGTTTGTTCGAGCTCCATCTCCATTTGCGGGTAGATGGGACGAATATGAATGATCCCCTCGCGTGATTTGCGCAGGCGCTGAATATCATTCATCGACATGGCTTCACTAAGCCGAATCTCCAAATCTATAAAAGCAGAAGCATCTCTACCTTCATCCAGCCAGTTATATACCTCCTGCAATCCACCAGTGGAGCTCCATCTTACAAGCGGACGCCCACAGCGAAGATAAATTTCTTCAAAGGTTGGCTCACCACCCGGCGCAACATCAATAAGCGTCACCGATTTAGCCTGTCCTGCTTCAGAAAAACTGTATGCCAGCGGAGATCCGCTGTAACGGATCATTCCTTCCCCTTTGACACGTTGTGCGCGATGAAGATGACCTAGTGCAGTATATTGCGCTCCACAAGCCAAAGCAGAAGGATCAACGGTATACGCTCCGCCCACTTGAATTGGACGTTCCGAATCACTTTCCACACCACCAAGCACATAAATATGACTCATCGCCAAATTTACAGTCTGCGGCGTGAATTCCCGTCCCAACAGCTGCATGAGCTTGCCAACCCGTGCACTATAAGCCAGTCGAAGCTCCTCTTCTCCGCTATCTCCTGCAAGCAGTTCACCGAGACGCGCCTCGGAGGGATAAGGAAGAGCTGCGATTTTGGCGATCTCACCCGTGCGTGCAGCATGAACAGTCACTGGCTCTGAGGTAGGAAGCCCCACTAATGTAATCCCCTGCCTTAATACAAGCGGTGAAACTGAAGATACGCGCTCCGGTTGATCATGGTTTCCGGCAATCACAACAAGGGGCCTGCCCCCTGCAGTCAGCCTTGCGGCAGCCTCATAGAATAGTTGTTCTGAAGCCGCTGGTGGATTAACGGAATCGTACACATCTCCCGCCATCATTATCAAATCCACTTTATGAAAATCGGCGATCTCCACCAATTCATCTATGAACTGCTCTTGCTCCTTCTGCCGGCTTCTTCCTTCCAGCGTTCGGCCGAGGTGCCAATCTCCCGTATGCAATATCCGCATCTTCGTCCTCTTTCCCCGCTCCTACGCGGTAATGAATAGATTTATAATTTCACAGCATGTCCGCCGTCAAAAAAGTACAGCCAAATCTCGCTGATCGGTTCTCCCAAAATATCATGTAATGCCTTGCTGTATAACTCTAGCTGAAAACGATATTTTTCCTTAAGCGCTTCTAACCCACCCTGATGTTCTAAAACAGAGTCCGTCTTATAGTCTAACAGAATAATCCGGTCCTCTTCGCGGAACAGGCAGTCAATGACCCCTTGGATCAGCACTCCTTCACTAAAGCCTTCATTATTATTTCCATGGCATAGCTCTGTGACGGCTTTATTCATATAATCGAGCCCTCCATAAGCCTCGCCTGCGGGAAGCATATAACTGAACGGCATTTCTCTAAGCTTCCAAGAAGAATCTATTAATCTACGACCAAGTTCATTCGTATAAAAAGTCTCTATCTGATCGGGGGATACCGCCTCCACCTGCTCAGCAGTTAGAATAGCTAATCTCTGCAAACGGGCTAATGTTTCTTCCACAACTTTAGGATCAACAGAACCCTCCAGCGGAATATGCTGCATAACCGTATGGTAGGCTGTCCCGCGCTCCGCTGGGGTTAGACTGCGCTTTTCCATAAATTTCGGACGCCGCAAATGCAGACTGTCTGCTCCTGCCACATCTGTACGTTTATTGTTTTCTGTTGAGGTGACAGGATAGCCACTTTCCTCTAAGAGATCATAAGAAGGCTGGTCCTGCATCGACAACAAAGATTTTAACTCTGTAACAGAGGTTTTGGCAGGAATACCAGAGGCAGCCGCAAACGGATAGGGCCATTCTAGTCTTCTAGCAATTTCATCGCTATTCACTGATCCATAGACACTTACAGATTCACCTTTTTGCAGCGCCTTGAGTACAGATTGACGTTCTTCTGCTTTGTCCTCTGAGTTATCCGAAGGAAGGAACGCCCCGGAATTCAGTTCGGAAGCATTCTGCACACTCATGCTCCAGTTTGAGACATCGCTGTGCAGCACTGTCGAGACGGTACCTTCAGAGCCGCCTAGCTTCCGAAGAATAGCCGCCGCCGGATGCCGGATCAATGCCGGTCCAACCCAGTCCAGATAGCTGCGACCCCGGGCTAGTAAATGATCAGCAAGCAGTAGCTCATCCCGATTCTGCACACTGCTCCAGCTAGCAATTTTCCGTGGTAAATCTCTTACGGTACCGACTAGAATCATCTTATCTCTCGGACGAGTTAAAGCTACATATAATACCCGCATTTCCTCAGCCAATAATTCAAGTCGTGTACGACGATTAATAGCCAAATAAGGAAGCGTAGGGTAGCTGACCCGTGTTTCCCGCTCCACAAAACGTGGCCCAAAGCCAAGCTCCTTGTGCATCAGGAAAGGAGAATGCAAATCCTGCCGATTAAACTGCTTCGCCATGCCCGCTATAAAAACAACAGGAAACTCTAAGCCTTTGGATTTATGGATAGTCATAATTCTGACCCCATTGCCCTCTTCGCCGCCACCACCAGCTACACCAAGATCTCCGCCATTCTCACGAAGCCGTGAAATGAACACCAGAAAACGGAACAACCCACGCGCCGCAGTATCATTCTCAAATTGAACAGCCCGATCATACAAAGCTTTAAGATTGTTCTGTCGCTGTGAGCCTCCAGGCAAGCCTCCAACCCATTCCAGATAGCCGCTCTCACCATAAATACGCCAGATCAGCTCACTGAGACTGCCTTGTCTAGCCGCATCTCTCCAGCTTTCAAGCCGTTCTAGAAAATTCTTAAGCTTATGCTTCAGCTTTAGGCTGATTTGCGGTAAAGCTCCACTTCCAGATTCCACCTCATTAATGATTTCATCATTATTATCTGAGGTAACTTTCTCTTCCGCTGCACTTGCTGTTTCTATCACATGAGCCGAGAAAAGATCGTATTCTTCCTCAGCTTCGTTTGCATCTTGCATGTTTGCTGCCATTTGTACAGCACGATAGAAAGAACCATGGCTGTACATCCGAACTTTAGCCAGTTCCTCTTCAGTTAAACCAACAACAGGTGAACGAAGCACACCAGCGAGTGGAATATCCTGCTGAGGATTATCGACTATTTTTAAGAGTGAGAGTGCAATTTCTACTTCTGTAGCTTCAAAATAGCCTTTATTCAGATCCCCGTAAGCAGGGATTCCCTCCATCCGAAGCTCTTCAATAATTAAAGGGGTCCATATTCTCGCCGAACGAAGCAAAATCACGATATCACCATAAATCACTGGGCGCATAATCTTAAGCCCTTTATCATAAATAAGCAGCGGAGATCCGCCATTCAGGCCAGTCATCTGTAAAATGCGGTGAGCAATCGCCCGTGCTTCCAGTTGCGCAGTCTCACTTTCAATAGCTTCGCTTTCCTGAAGTGGAGTCTCACTGTCCTCAGTCTCTTCTACTTTACCTGCTGCCGCTCCGCGATCGATCAATAATAGCTCTGGTGCAAAAAAAGTATCTGGCCCCTTCTCTGCTGCACCCGGGAAATTCGCTCCATACACAAGCTCAGCACGTTCGTCATAATTAATCTCCGCCACTGTCTCGTTCATAATCTGCCGAAAAATCATATTTACGGCATTTACAACCTCCATACGACTACGGAAATTACGGGCTAGATCGATAACCGAACCGCCGGACGATTCATTAGGCTTCTCAGATAACTCGCTTAACTCGGATTCGCCAACTGTATTGCTGCCACCTCCGGCATTCTTAGAGCCAAAGCTACGGTATTTATCCAGGAACAGCCCCGGCTCTGCCAGACGGAACCGATAAATACTTTGCTTCATATCTCCGACCATAAATCGGTTACCAGGTGTTTCGCGGGAGATAAGCCGCACAATCTCTTCTTGCACACTATTCGTATCCTGATATTCATCTAACAGAACCTCATCGAATTGAGCACGGTACTCCATCGCTGCATCAGAAGGCAGGGAATGGCCTGGTAGAGAATCAGGATGGCGCAAAATTTGCAGACAATAATGCTCCAAATCACTAAAGTCAACGAGACCCCGTCCTGCTTTTTCGATTCGATAACGTTCACCGAACGCTATCACCGTCTCAGCAAGCTCTGCCATAAGAGGAGCCGCCTCGTTCAGTTCTCTCAAAAAAACATCTGCAGGACGGCCAAACAATGCCTTCTGAAGATCTAAAATACTCTTCTTCACACTATCGCGCAGTTCTTTAACCATTTCCTGCAGTCCAGGATCTGTCGAATCCTTCTTACAAGCTTTCAATTTTCCAAAGTATACTTCCATGAAAATATCATATAATTCTGCCCATGGCCGTTCATTCACAGCCTCCTGCAATGCATTTACCATCTCAAGGTCAGTCGTCAAATTCTCGGCATAAGGCGCCGGACCACCCGGCTGTAGCGCGATCTCCCGGCCTTGGATAAGCTGACTGGCTGCACCCGCAAGGGTCAACTTCGCTTCTTCAAGAATACTTAGCACCCAAGGAGTTCGACCTAAGCTATCTGTGTCTGGTAATGAGAAATCAGCTGCGGTATCACGAAGCCACTGCTCTGGCCAAGGATGGCTGCGTGCATAATCATGCAGTCGCTGTATGAGCGCATGTACCGCATCATCGCTGCGTTCACCACTGAACCAGTCAGCAAGCTGTACAAATACGCTATCCGCGCCATCTTCACCTACTTCACCGTATTTTTCCTCCAGTAGCTCTTGAAGCAGCTCCTGCCGCATCATCTCTGCTTCATGTTCGTTCAGGATACGGAAACCAGGATCTATAGGAATAATCTGATAATAACGCCGGATCACTTCCAGACAGAAGGAGTGTAGTGTTGTAATCGAGGCTTTCCCGAGCAACGACAGCTGACGGCGTAAATGGTCATTCTCTCCATTCTCCTCAAGCTCCCGATCTAGTGCTTCCCTAATCCGCTGGCGCATCTCGGCAGCAGCAGCTTTGGTAAACGTAGCTACTAGCAATCTATCTACGCTAAAGCCATTCTCTTCCTTGCTGATTTTGCGAATAATCCGTTCTACAAGTACCGCTGTCTTACCGGAACCTGCCGCCGCGGCAACGAGGATATCATCACCGCTCTCAGCGATGGCGCGCCACTGGTCATCACTCCATATGCTTCCTTCCGGTTTCGCTTCTATTTCAGACTTCATACTCACGGTGTAGTTCCTCCTTTGCGGGACAGCAGATCCCAAATAACGTCCTTCCCTGGCTTACCCAGATTGTTGTACCCATTGCCTTCCACGGCATCATCGAACTGGCAGACGGGTCTAAAGGAACAGAATGTGCAGGCTGTCTCTTGCCCAATCCGGTATGGCTCAATCGCCACATCACCTTCCGTAATGCGTGTCCCGATATCCGAGATAGTTCCCCGAACGGATGATAATAAGTGTCCCCATTGCTCTGGTGTAGCTACAGAAGCACTACTATAAAAACTGCCATCAGCTTTTACTGCTACAGGCACGATAGAAGAATACCCTTTGTCTAAAGTCATATCCATCAGGGATACTACCTCGCGGTCTGCTGTAAGCAGTCCTTTCATCTTGAAGCGTTTCAGCAATTCTTGTTCTGCCTGTTCCTTGTTCATCCCGTTAGATGAGGTTAACAGTGGGTCATGTACGTGGAAATACAGTGTCCCTGCTGGAAGCGCCGGTTGCCCGAGCCATTGCTCCGAGTACGTAAGCAGCACATCCAGATAGGTCAGCATCTGTAGCGATAATCCATAGTACACCTCGTGCAGCTTGAGGTCTTTTTGACTCGATTTATAGTCAATCACCCGCAGAAGAATTCCATTCTCTCCTCGGGCCATGTCTACACGGTCAATCCGTCCAACAACCTCCATCACACAGCCATTCGGCAGCGTAATTCTTAAAGGAGGCAACTCCTTATCCGGTCCAAAATCCAGCTCCAGCCCTACCGGCTCAAAGCTGCCTCGGCGGGCATGCTCGCCCAGAATTACAGAAGCACGTCCAACAATATTTTTCAGCTTGCGTGAGATGTATCCGTAACGTTTAGAGCTCATCAGAATTTCACCCTGCAGCATCGGCGATAAACGTTCTACCGTCTCACTTGCCTCACGCCGACATTCCTCTGGAGACAAGCTTCCCCAGCCGCGGCCCTCTTCTTTCAGTCTTACCGCCATGTCACTTAACGCAGCATGGAACAGTTGTCCAATATCAGGTGCTTGCAGCTTATATAACTGGCGTTCCTTCAGTCTAAGTCCGTAAGATGCAAAATGGGAGAAGGAACAAGCAACAAACTTCTCCATCCGGGACACACTGCCTCGCAGTGTCGATCCACCGTACAATCTAAGGCTTGTTCCACGTTTTAGCTTCGTTCCCACGTTACGGTAGAACAATGAACTGAGCAGACGTTTCAATTCGAGACTACGAATATCATCAGCAGCGAACCAGTTATACACATCCCACCATAATTCAGGTATCTCCGTCCCCTGGCGCCACTGGCGTAGCTGCATAATCAATGCACGAAGACTCTGTTCTGGATGACCAATGTAACCGAGGTGAATGGAATCTCTGACTTCTTCTGGTAGTCCTGCAGGTGGAAGTGCTGCCAAGCTGTGCTCATGAACCCTTGGGAACATTCTATGCAAATGACGGATTACCTCAGAGGGAAGAAGCGCCTTGCCCTCATCATCAGCAGTGGCGTAGCTAATCCAGAGCTTTCGACTTCCTGTCGTTAGCGCATTATAGATCAAAAACCGCTCGTCCAGCAGCTTACGAGAAGCATCAGGAGCAAGCTCCATACCGGCGTTCTCAAGCACAGAGCGTTCGCCTTCCGAGAGAATTCCATCTTCCTTAAACTGCGCAGGCACAACACCTTCATTAAATCCAAGCAAAAAAGCGTATTTAACTCCCGTTGGTCGAGTCCGATCCATGTTACCAACCAGTACTTGATCGAGCGCGGGAGGAACAAGTCCCATCTTAAGCTCAGCAAGTCCTGTCTCTAGGACTCCGGTGAACACATCAAATTCAAGTCTCTCGTTGCCCATCATCTCGACGATCTGATCTAGCAGATCAAGCACTGCACCCCACAGCTGACTATGTTCTCTAGCCTTCTCGGGTTGCCCCTTCTCCATAGCACCGACACTAAGTTTCTCCAGCTTTCGGGCAACATCCGTCTCATCAAGCAGCTTGTACACTGCGGTACATAGTTCAAGGCCGCTTCTACTATTCTGTATCCGTTTCTCAAAAGCAAATAGAGGTCCCGTTATACTAGCACGGCATCGCTCCATTGTAGCAAGCAGTTCTTCATCCATCTGTCTGCCGCCTTCCAGCGACAAGCTAGGAATCCCTTTCCATGAACGGCCATCCGTCCAGCGATACCCTTGAATACCACAAGCCAGCACATAATTCTCTAAGGCGTCCATATCCTCACGCGTAATACTACCGTCCAGCGGTAGCAAAAGCTCTGTCTTTACACAGCGGAATACATCCTCGAAGCGCCAGCGTCGACGCACCACATCCAATGCGGAGCGTACAAACTCTACCAATGGATGGTGCAGCTCATTTACCTTCTGGTCCAGAAAAAAAGGTACTCCGTAATCTTGGAACAACGGTTTAATCAGTTGCTCGTAATCTCCAATATTACGCATCAATACGGCCATTTCACCATATTTTGCACCTTCATCTCGCGCCAGTCTGATCATTTCACGCAGTGCTCCCTCAACCTCTGCTCTATGAGAAACTGCTGCGCCTATAGATATCGCTTCATTTGCCAGTTCATCTGCACCCATCCAGACCTTTCGGCGGTCATATCCCCTTTCGAGATGAGCAAGAACAGGACTTTCTTCAAAACGCGGAAGAACCGCTGGCTCCAGAAGCTCGTCCCACACATCAATGCCCAGCTCTTCAGCTATTCCACGCAGTTTAATGTAAGTAACCGCAGTTGGGTGAAACAATTCAAGCTCATTCAACTGATCTCCATAGGGATACGAACGATCAAGTGTAAGGGACACGGTCAGCTTCGATGCTTGCTGCATCAATTCTCGAAGCACTACGAATTCCTGCGGGGTAAAGCCGTGGAACCCATCTACCCAAATCTCCGACCCGCGAATGTAAGAGGAATCAGGAATATGCTCAGCTAGTTCCGCTAAACGATCCTCTTCGTCGATATAGAGGCGTGACATTTCCTTCTCTAAATCGCTGAATACCAGCTGTAAATCATCCAGCTTGCCTTCAAGAATAGGACTTCTTGCAATAGCGCCTCGCATTGCGGATAACTGCTCCTCTAAATCAGAGGAAGCCAAGCAGCAACGCTTCATCTCCGTATGCAGTTGATTCAACCGTTCGACAAAACCCGGTCTGTCGGCAGAGGCACCGAATAATTTCAGTTCCTCTTTACGGCGACTGATGATTTTGTAAATCAACATCTTTTTACCTTCTTCACTGATCGGCAGACTAGCGCTGCCTCCAGTTTCCTGTTTCACTCGATAGGCAAGCCGAGAAAAGCTCAGTGTCTGCGCCCGAATGCTTCCCTTCACATTCCCTACGGTCAAAAGCCCCCGTTCTGCTCCAAAGGAACCTTGTTCCGGTACAAGAATAATGATCGGCGCGCCAAGAGGCTCCTTCTCTAATGAAGAAGAAATAGACTCCCATATTTTTGTTGTCTTGCCACTACCAGAGCGGCCTAGTAAAAAGGTTACCGACATAAATGATAGACTCCTTCCGTAGCGGAGAAAATGTATATGATACAAGGTGAAATACTCACCGTTTGATAATGTTCAAATGAAAAAGTTCAGTCGTTCCTCGTCCCCTCAGTATAACATAGCTGCACATATCAGAACATGCGTTTGCTAGTATTTTCTAATGATTTACAATAAAAAAGCTACGAAGTAAACAGCAACTATTGTATTTTGGTGACTTGCTGTTTAGTATTTCTAGTTTGTTAAGCAAGAAACGTGATTCCTTAATCAAAAAAAGCCGCTAAATTAGCGACTTTCAATCAAACATTTCTCTTTTCCTTCTTAATGAACAGTTGTATCTGATAATCCCACTGCAATATTCCAGTCACAATAATGTTATGAAGAACAAAATCTGGACACACATCGTATTCCGTCTTTGCCCTTTCAAGTAAATTTTGTAATACAGCATTCTTATTCTCTTCGGTACAAATTGCACACAGATAGTCCCCTTCTGGTAGCACAGTCAGCCCCTCTAAAGACGGATATTTCAAGCAAACAGCAAATAATCGTGTTATTCCTTCAGTCGTGAACATTCCTGCCATATCTTCAAACAGAAATTGTGAATGCAGAGACGTTTCAATTTGTTGATAGAAATGTCTGTGATAGTCCCATAAATTCTTAAGTGTGGGGCTTTCCATTTTATTCGAAAGCATAATTACCCTTTCCTCTATGTGTCTGACAAAGTAATTTTCACTTTGACTATAACCGTCGTGGAACTTATTTTCATAATGTAGATAGGCACGTTTAATTTTCGATTTTGCATAATGCAGACGAGCAATTTTATCGTCTGCTCTTTTTTCTGCTTGTTTTAGAAATGCAATTACTTTAGAGAGATCATTCTGCTGCAAAATATCTTTAATATCCATTAAAGTAAGATCCATTGCTTTGAGCAGTTCAATGGTTTGCAGCTTTACGAGCTCCTGCTCGGAATAGTATCGATATCCCGACAATTCATCTTTATGGCATGGCTTGACTAATCCAATACGATCATAGTGCCGTAAGGTCTCAGTGGTCATCTCTACGATCTCTGCTGCTTGCTTAATTGTAAAATAGTTGTTCATATCTACCCTCTTGACCTTTTTGTAACACAAAAGTTTATGATGATTAAAACATATGCGACTGATAAACGCAACGAAATACAAAATGAATTTATTACCAGAGAGGAAGGCAAATATGAAGAACTAAATCATGTATCAAAGGATTATCAAACATGTATTGCTGTCTATGCAGTCATATTGGTATGGTTGGCTGACAGATCCTACTTTAGTGACTATCATTTTGTGTATTTATTCCAATCCAACCCTTGCAACATATTTGGGTAGACTTTTTCAAGATCATTATGTTCAACTCTAATGCTTTGTTGCATATCGGAACTTGTCTGCATAGCAGCTTAAGATTGGCATTCGTAGGACTGGCTATATTTAAAAGAAAAATGATTTAACAAAGGAGCATTTTATAATGAAAAGTACTGCAAAAAAATTACTAACTACTATAGGCATATTGGTGACACTATTGATATCATTAGCAGGATGTTCCTCCGACTCCACTTCCATGGAGGAAAAAAATTACATCATACCTGCCCAAAAGATTGATACCTTAACAATTGATGTAAAGGACAAAAAAATAAATATCCTCCAATCTAAAGATGAACAAATTCATATTGTTTACTATGAAAGTGAGAAAGATTTTTACAAGATTGATCTATCTGAGGATAAAGAACTGACAATGGTAAGTGACAGTAATAAGGAATGGAACGACTATATCGGAGGAAAAGGCTCGCAAGTAACCAGAACTATTCAGGTATCGATACCTGATGCAACTTTAAAAAATTTAACTTTAAAAACATCAAATGAAAGTATTGTATTACCAACAATCGTGTTTTTAGGGACAGTGGAAGTAAACATAAATAACGGAAATATCCAACTGGACAAATTGAATGTAGGAACGGCTATAACCCTTGAAACAAAAAACGGAAATATTAGCGGTTCAATTTCAGGGTCATATGATGATTTCGCGATCTTAAGCAAGGTAAAGAAAGGAGATAGCAATTTGCCTGCCAATAAAGAGAATGGTTCGAAAAAATTATCTGCTTATACAAATAACGGCGATATTACCTTACAATTTTCTGAGTAGCCAGTAGTTAAATATTGGCTCGTATGAAATCAAATACAAGGGATAACCCCTGTTTCACTTTTGAAACTTCTGGTCCTACCTCTTCGACTATTCCACCGGCCTATGACCGATAAAATATCCCTCTTGTAATGGAAAATCACCTCGATAAAGTTGTTGATCCGACTCGTACATCGATTATCTTATGATGTACCCGAGGCCCAAAATTAAGCTTGATCGTAACTTCCATCAAAATAAAGTATAAGCCGTACTACAGCGGCTTATACTTTCTGGATTACATTCGGATTCAGGAGTCGCTATTCATGAATTTCGTGCTGTTTTGGCAACTTTTCGGACTAAGCGGACATACCTTGTTAATCCCGAATCTTACTCTTCTTAGAACATAGCAAAAAATCCGTAAAAAGAGGCCTCGATCGAAGACTCCTTTACGGATTAAAATCCATTACTTATATTTGAACAGCCAGCTTATTTCTTACTCCGCACTTCAAAAATCGCAAACTTCAGATAGTGTCCTTCGTTAACGCCTAGAATCTGCGGATGGTCTTTGCCTGCGGCACGCCATTCCACAAGTCTCAATACTTTACCTGCATCTTTAGCTGCGTCGGCAATTGTCTCAAGGAATAGATCCGGCTGCATGTGGTAAGAACAACTTGCAGTAACCAAATATCCGCCTTCGTTCACCAGCTTCATGCCGTGTAGATTGATATCCTTGTAACCACGGCAAGCACCTGCTACTGCACTTTTAGTTTTCGCAAACGCTGGAGGGTCTAGGATAACTACATCCCAAGTTTTACCTCCACCTGCTGTCATCGGTTTGGAAGTATCCGTTTTGGTTGTTTTGCCTCCGGATTTAGCATTTGTAGACGCTACTGTTGATTCCGTTCCGCTTGCAATCGTCGCCCGCTCCGAACGTTCCTCCAGACCTTTTACCTGATTGCGCAGGTAGGCAAAAGCATCATCCACTACAAATTCCACTCGATCACTAAAGCCATTCAGATCCACATTGACCTTGGCACTCTCTATGGCATGAGCGGAAACGTCAAGGCAGGTTACTTTTTTCGCACCATACTTGCAAGCATGCAGAGTGAAGCTGCCTGTGTGCGAGAAACATTCCAGCACAGTAGCACCATCCCAATAAGGGAAGGTTACGTGTTTACCACTCTTGTTTACCGGCAAAGTTTGTAACGAGCCATCTTCTGCTTCGATTTCTTGCAGCGTAATGCCACTTCGTCCACCCCAGCCCTTCATGAGTGGGGCAATGGATGCTCTATTCTCACGCTGATCAAAGAAGTAGCCTGTCTTTTGGCCCTCTTCGATATCTACTACCAGCTTAAGGCCATTCTCACTTACGGTAACATGACGCGGGCATTCCCCGTACAGCACACCCGTAGTCTGCTCCATCCCTTCCAGTTCGCGCACGCTAACATCACTGCGTTCATAAATACCACGCGGTGTCATAACCTGTACAAGTGCTTCAACAATCTCTGTACGGCGCTTGTCCATTCCAAGTGTAAGGAGCTGCACAACCAGAATATCCCCGAATCGATCCACAATAAGCCCTGGCAAAAAGTCCGCCTCTCCATAAACCAAACGGTAAGCATCTGCCCCAGGAAGGAAACGTTCTCTATGCTGTAGACAATTCGTAAACCGTTCTGCGAAAAAAGCGGTGTCCATTATAGCCAACGGTCCCTGTGATACAATTCTCACCCGAATCTGCGATGCTGGATTGTAATATCCTACAGCCAGAAACCGGCCTTGATGATTTAGGACATCTACTAATCCCCCTGCTTCTGGGTTTCCTTCAACTGATGCAACTTCACCTGCGTAGACCCATGGATGGCCCTGTTCCAGTCTTTTTTTACGATTGCGTTCTAAAATAACCGATGCCAATGACTTCAACTCCCTGTTTTTCTAAAAATGATTTTATACATGTCCTACTTGTTACTTTCATATATTGGTGTACAACCCTCGTCCAAAGGAGTATGCCCTATGTTCCGTGAACTGCTTTTCCCTATCATATATGGTCTTATTATCTTTTTGGCTGGCATGAAGCTTATGGAAACAGCCTTGTCCAAGCTCGCAGGCCCTCTGATGACTAGAAGCCTTAATAAGGCTACCTCTACACCAATCAAAGGAATGATTGCCAGTAGCTTGCTGTCGGCCCTGCTTCAGAGCAGCACGGCTGTAACCGTGCTAACGATCGGTATGGTGAATGCCGGCCTGCTCACCTATGCTCGTACACTAGGCATTATCTTAGGTAGCAACATCGGCACTACTTTGACCACAGAACTGATCGGACTCCAGATCAATTCCATGGCCTCCCCATTGCTGGCTGCCTCGCTGAGTCTGTGGGCAGCTGCGGTTATAGCAGGCGAGTTACCACATACGTCACGGGCGGTAGCACTGTGCCGGAAAATATCAGAGCCGCTGCAATTCATCAGCCTGGCTGTATCAGGATTCGCCCTAGTCTTATGGGGAATCGCAGTCATGCAATCCATCGGCGGAACTCTTCAAGAGAGTGGCCTATTCCTCTGGTTCCTGAATCATGCCGCCACAAGTGCCCTATGGGGACTCGCCGCAGGTGCCTGCTTAACTGCCCTGTTACATAGCAGCGCAGCAGTTATAGCCATGGCCATGGGTATTGCCGCCTCGGGTGCCATGCCGCCAGAGCTCGGCATAGCCATCGTGCTCGGTGCTAATGTCGGTACCTGCGTCACGGCAGTCATTGCTTCCATCGGCGGCTCATCTTCCGGCGTCTTCGTCGCTTGGTCGCATGTTGGGCTCAATGTAGGCGGTGCGCTACTGTTTCTACCTCTAATCGGTCCCCTACAAGCAACTGCTGCATGGATTGGCGGAGGAGCCGCCTCACAAATCGCCCATGCACAGACTATTTTTAATGTAGTATGCTCGCTAATCGCACTGCCATTATGTTACCTGCCTGTATGGTCAAGACTGGAGAAACGTCTTCAATCGTAACAATATACTGTAACGCCTGATCCCAAACTTTCCACAACTGTACTATTATACTTCAATCGAAAATATTATAAAACCGCGATCCATCGTAAAAAGTGATTACCGTCGAAGATATTGCGATCAGAGCGAATAAGATTAAAGCAATATAGTCATTTCTTGAGAACGGACGACTGCTGTACCAAGTCCGTTTTCTATTAGTTCCGAAGCCACGTAACTCCATAGCCGTACTAATATTCTCAATTCGCTCAATGCTAGTCAGAATCAAGGGCATTAGAATCGAAATGATATTTTTAAGCCGCTTAGGCAGCTTTTCTTTTCGAGAGATGTCTATTCCCCGTGCCTGAGCAGAGAACGATATATTCTCATAATCTCTTTGGATATCCGGAATGTACCGCAGCGCAAGCGATACAGAATATGCAATTTTATAATTCACACCAATCCGGTTTAAAGACGCTGCGAACTCACTAGGATTTGTCGTTAGAAGGAACAACAGTGCCATGGGAATGACTACTGCATACTTAAGGGCAATATTTAATTGATAGAATAGCTGCTCATATGTAACGGTATACCGACCTACAAGATGAACAATATCATGACGTGAACCGTAAACCTTTACACCTTCCAAAGGAGAAAAAATAAAGATAGCTATATGATTAAGCACAAAGAAGATCAGGATAAAATATAGTACGAAAGCATAATCCTGAAATTGAACTTTAGAGACTCTAAAAGCAATCAAACTAAATAATAGCATCACTATTAAACATCTTGTATCATATGTAATCATCCCTGTCACAGACCACACTATAAATAAAATCAGCTTAGTAGCGCCTGTAAGACGGTGAATAGGTGAATCTTGCTTCGTAAAAGTTAACATTGTGGCCTTCATCCGCCCCGGCTCCTCCTGTCGTATGCAATAAATCTTCTTACGAACTCTTCTGGCTGATCCAATTGGACCCTCATAGCCAATGTAAATAGTGAGGTCTCTTTCAAATTAGCATTCCTCACTACTTCTATATTGGTTAATACTCGCTCAGGGCTATCGTCAGCAAGCTTAACACCATCAGACAACACTACAGCTCTATCGGCATACTCCAGCATAAGATGCATATCATGCGTAATCATAATGACCGTCATTCCCTGTTCCCGAAGCGTCAAAAGAAATTCCATCATTTCGTTGTAGTGCCTATAATCCTGTGCTGCAGTCGGCTCATCTAATATGATCACTTCCGGCTCCAGGATCATAATAGAAGCAATAGTCACACGTTTCTTCTGTCCGTAGCTGAGCGCAGAGATGGGCCAGCTACGAAAAGCGTATAGACCGCATATTTTCAAAACATGATGCACTCGCTCACGAATAATCTCCTCGGACACCCCTCGTAATTTAAGGCCTAGCGCAACCTCATCATATAAAAGCGTCTTAGAAATCATATGATTAGGATTCTGCATCACGAAACCGATCCGCTCTGCCCGCTCCTTAATCGTATCCTTGGCAATATCCCTTCCGTTCATCAATATCGAACCGGAAGTGGGCTTATAAAAGCCACAGATAAGCTTAGATACCGTGGATTTCCCGGCACCATTTCTCCCAGCTATACAGACCATTTCTCCTTTATGAATAAGAAGGTTAAGTTTATGAAGTACTGGTCTGCTCTTCTCATAACCGAATGAAACATCATGTAACTCAAGGATAGGTAGACTCTCACGTTTATCCTGCTGCGAATTATTATTATCATACCAGTACTCAAGCTTGCTGGAGCAAGAGTCCAGCCGAATTTCATCTATATGCTGTGGATTCATATCTGATGCAATCGTACATCCTGCATACTTTAAAGCCGTTAAATAGAGAGGTTCCCGAATGCCTACTTCTGAAAGTAAGCGAGTGCTTAATAGCTCAGCGGCTGGCATATCCGCCGCAATGCGTCCGTCATGGATCACAATAATGCGGTCCACCGCACGGTGAAGTACTTCCTCGAGTCTGTGCTCGATAATAATAACCGTTTTACCGGTCTCTTTTTGCACTCGGTCAATAAGCTCAATCGCTTTTGTGCCGGTATATGGATCTAAGTTTGCCAAAGGCTCATCAAACAACAGGATGTCCACATTACCAACCAGAACACCAGCTAAGGTTGTTTTCTGCTTCTGACCACCTGACAATTCCTGAGGTGACGCTCCCAAATATTCGTGGATATCCACGGCTGTTGCCGCAGCCACTACCTTTTCTATCATTTCGGCCTGTTGAACCGCGTGATTCTCCAGACTGAAGGCGATATCCTCACCAACCGTTAATCCAACAAATTGTCCATCCGGGTCTTGTAGTACAGTCCCGACCTGATCCGACAATGCCGCAATACTAAGTTCTTTCTGCTCCAGACCCATAATTCGCAATGACCCAGACATTTCACCTTTATAGGCAAAAGGGATGAGTCCGTTTATACAATGAGCCAGTGTACTTTTTCCAGAACCAGAGGGTCCCACAATAAGTACCTTCTCCCCTTCGGCAATCGTTAAGTTGATATCTGTGAGTGTAGGCTCCTGCTGTGCTCGATATTGAAAACTAAAATCCTTAAATTCAATCACTGCTTTTTTCATCCTTGACCTTCCTCTTAGCTTCGTTTGAAGAATTTCACTTCCATTATATGTTTTACAGCCATAAAAAAGCCGGTGATCTCCACCGGCTTTTGGTTTGGATTATATGCTACTCAGGCTTCTCTGGTCAAGCTGCCTTGCTTCGTTCTTGTCTTTGCATATGCAATTGCGAGTAGTGAGCCAATCACTGCTACAGTGACTATATTGGATGCTCCGGCGATAAGTCCTTGTGTGAATACTTTATTCGCTGGTTCTGCATAGATTAGAATATCCAGTACAGGAGCTACTAAGAACCAGGCGATTGCGTTTGCTACAATCTGTGCCAGATTAAAACGAATCAGTTCCTTTCGTCCGAACTCCCCGTCATGAATCCCAATTCTAGCCACAAGCAGACCAACAACGAGCCCAACAATTCCAGAAGCGATCACCCAACTGAACCAAGGGGAACCATAAAAAATCGCATCTTTCAGTGTATGTCCGATCAGGCCAATGAGTAATCCGGCAAACGGACCGTACAACAGTGCGAACAATGCCAGTAAAGCGTATGTAGTCTCAATGTTAGTGTTTGGAATTCCGGATGGAATCGAACCGAACCTGCCCAAAATAACGAATAAAGCAGAACCGATACCAATCGCAACAATCGTCTTAATCGATAACACCCTTTGTTTTGCCATATTTTCATCTCCCCCAACGCTTCTCTTTTATTTTATGTAATTATACATCGGAATAGTCGGAATTAATATAGATTAAAATAAAAAAATCTGCAAAGCAACATTAATGTTGGCTTTGCAGACCCAGACCACTTATAGAGTTATTATATGATTTACTTTATCTATTTCACAGTAACGGTTACCGTCACTGTCTTGGTGCCAATCTTTCCTTTAATGGATGCCGTTCCTTTGCTCACAGCTACAATCTGGCCGCTAGCAGATACTCTAGCTACAGAAGGCTTAGAGCTAGTCCACGCCGCACTTCCAGTAACAATAGCGGTCTTCCCCGTATCATACTGCGCAATCACAACTGCATTCTGAACAGCTCCCGGAGCCATCTTCAGTCTATTCTCGTTGACAGTCAACTTCATTAGCTTAGGAACTACATTAATTTTGACACTAGCAGCGAGCCCTTGGTAAGAACCTGATAACGTCGCAGTTCCTTCTGTTATGGCTTTAACAGATGTACTTTTAACCGTGGCAACTGCTTCATTCGAGGACTCCCAATTCATGCTGCTGGAGATATTCCCCGTCTTACCATTAGAGTAGTAAGCCGTTACCTTTATGGATTTAGAACCTTTAATATTCAATTCAATCGCATTCGGTTCTACAACAATTTTAGTAACCTTTTGTTCAATAGTAACCGGGATACTAATAGTCTTATTAGCGTAGGTTCCCTTTAAAGTGGCAGAACCCTTCACCAGTCCTTTGATTACCTTGCCTGAAGAGGTTGTCTTGATAATTGCATTCGTACCGGTAATCTCCCATTCCATAGTACTTGTAGCATCGAGTTCATTCCCATTTTCCATCACAGCTTTGACTTCAGGAACAGCCTTCTCTTCACCAGTAACAATCACAACGTTTTCCTCTGGTCCGAGCAAAATATGAACCTTATCTTTAACTGTAACACTCACTACAACACTTTTTTCCCGGATAGCCGCTTTGGAGGAGGTAGGATTCTCTGATTTTATTTTGCCGACAATATTAACAGTACCAGCCTTTTCAGCAACGAGCTTGCCATCCTTGATGGTGGCGATCTCATCGTTGGCAGAAGTCCACTCGATTTCTTGACTGAGATCCAGCTTCGTTCCATCTAGCTTGGTTCCGTTGACCTTTGGCAAACTAACGGAATCCTCTGTGTACATGTCCAGTTCCTTTTTATCAGCTTCCAACTCAGTAATCGTAGGGTATACCGTCAACTTAAAGCTTTTACTAATCCCTCTGTACTCTGCTTTAATAACCGATGTTCCCACTGCTTTTGCGGTGATCGCTGCAGCATCAGTACCCGCAGTAACCGTCGCCGCGAGTTGGTTGTCCGAACTCCATACTGCACTACTGGATACATTCGGAGTGGAATTCGCAGCATCTCTAACTTCTGCTTTAACGTTCAAGCTCTCACCCATAAACAAGAATTGATCGCCTGATGGAGTAAGCAATAACGCCTCGTAAGGAGCACGTACATATACATCCACAGTTTGTGTAATCCCCAGATAAGATACTGTAATTACAGCTTTTCCTGCGGACAGTACTTTGATCTCTCCCTTGTCTACAGTAGCGACACTTGTATTAGAAGAAGACCATTCCGCTTTCTCTGAAATATCATTTGCGGTCGTCTTTGTAGTCTCTTTGGTAAACGCAGCTACTTTCACCGGATTATCGCCAACGAGCATTTCAATTTCCTTAATTACGATGCCCTTATCATTTTTAAGCTCAATTTCAGAATAAGGCAATTTGACTACAGCTTTAAAGGTTGCCGTTAGATCCTTGTATTTGGCAGTAATGGTTGAGGTACCTTCACCCGCCAGTGTGATTTTACCTTCTGCAATCGTCAATACGCTTGTATTGGAGCTGCTCCAAGTGGTATCAGCCGTTACATCCTTGGCAGAAGTCGCTGTTTCGCCACCAATCGCATTGGCTTTGACCAACAGTTTATCCTCTTCGTCACCCAATTTATAGTTCCCTTCGGAGCTATATTCGAGCTTCAATTCTTTGATCGGATGTGAGACCTCTACTTCTATAGTAGCGAGTGCATGATTATAAGTAGCTGTAATAATAGCCTTTCCGCTATCTATCGGAGTCAATAAGCCATTTACTACTTTTACAGCGTTAGTGTTAGAAGAATTCCATACCACTGCACCAGTCACATCTCTTTTGGAGGAGGACCCTTCCACATTCGCATATACCTTCAGTTGCTTTGGCGTTTGTCCAACCGTAAGCTGCACTTTGGCTGAGCTTTCAAACTCAATCGAGTTGATATCGCCGGCAGCTGCAAAGACACTTACCGGAAAAACCGCAGTAGCTAACAATATCATGATGAGGAGCATTTTCGTCATTTTCCTGTACACAGTCATTTGTTCTCTCCCTTAGGTTATAATGTCGTTTGGTGGTTTATCCCCACACTCTTTTACTTATATCGACAATTGTACACCAAGTGTTTACCCTATAACTCCATAAAGCCAAATTCAGGACTTTCAGACTAGATAATCAGGTGAAAGGTTGATCAATATATTAGGAAGTAATATGCTAGCTACTACATTCTTTTTTTGAACCAAGGGGGCTACGATGAGTATAGAGAACTTTCAACTAGAGACAATCCCTACTCCAAAAGAGGAGGATAGCTTTCTTAAAGGGGTAAAAGATTGCATTCCTACACTACTCGGTTATTTGAGCATTGGACTTGCAGCAGGTGTTGTTCAAAAGACCGCCGGGCTGAGCATTGCTGAGATTGCCTTGATCAGTCTGATGCTTTATGCCGGTTCAGCACAGTTTATAGCTGCTGGAATGATAGCTGTAAGCAGCCCGCCTGTTGCTATTATCGTTACGATATTTATCGTGAATCTTCGTCATATTTTGCTTAGTGCAGCTCTTTCACCTTATTTCCGGCATCTTACCCCACTGAGAAACATGCTGGTTGGAACCCTGCTGACAGATGAGACCTTTGGAGTTGCTATTAATCAAACAGTGAATAAGCAACAAATCAGTGAAAAATGGATGCATGGCCTTAATCTCACTGCCTATTTAAATTGGTTTATTGCGAATATAGCGGGAGCTTTTTTGGCACAGTGGATTTCTGATCCAGATCAATTCGGTCTACAGTTTGCTTTACCTGCCATGTTCATTGGCATCCTTGTTATTTCCATGATTGATCGTAATAAAATAAAACTTGATTTAGTTGTCTCAATCCTAGCAGTAATCATCGCTGTAGCTAGCTCCTTCGTATTCTCCGGTAGTGTGGGTGTCATTATTGCAACGGTCATTGCGTCAACAGTAGGGATGGTGCTTGAAAAATGGAAGTGAGATGGGATGTATTTTTGATTATTCTAGGGGCGGCTTTGGTAACCTTCATTCCAAGGGTGGTTCCATTAATGATTCTAAGCCGATTCGAATTGCCTGAATGGGGAATGCGCTGGTTAAATTATGTTCCTATCTCTGTTATGGCGGCACTAATAGGTCAGGAGATCCTCTTAAATGATGGAAAATTCTCGCCTATTGCTAATAACGTTGAGCTTTTTGCGGCAATCCCTACTTTTTGGATCGCTATTAAGACCCGGAGTTTGCTAGGAACTGTACTGGTTGGGATTGTTTCGATCATGATCCTGCGGATGTTTTTTTGATCATGCAGGGGACCCCAAAAGCAATGAGTTACCGTGGCTGCTGCTCCCCTCCGTCTCTTATCTGACCACTTCTTGGCGCTACTCGTAAGAATTCGTTATCAGGAATAGCTGCATTATTTCTGCGTAACAATCAAGATTCATCATGCCAGTTTCGTCCATAAAAGAGTTAAAAAGATGACTTAGTACAAGTCATTTATAGTGATTGTAAGCGAGAGCTTCTCTTTCAGGCGCTCCGCACCACCTTCTCAGCGATATCGGGGGATTTATACCCCTCTTTTTCACGTTTCACACCTTTCGGACGATATCTGGGGGATTTATACCCCTCTTTCTCACGTTTCACACCTTCCAGACGATATCTGGGGGATTTATACCCCTCTTTCTCACGTTTCACACCTTTCGAGCGATATCTGGGGGATTTATACCCCTCTTTTTCATCTTTCGCGCCTTCCGGGCGATACGGGCGCAGTTTTGGGCTTCTTTACAAAATCACTGCTAATATATGTACCACTTTTCCAAGAATATTGTCCCTGGAGTCCGAAAGTATGCTCAAATGGCTAATAAGTATGCTGGTATCTCCATAGAAAACCGCAAGATTAGGAGAGAGCAATGCCTCTCCCATGTAGCAGCTATTCCTCTGCTATGCGGTTGCATTTCTCAGCTAACGCCAAACACACAAAGGAGCAATTCTTCATTAACGGAGAATTGCTCCTTTGCTGTCTTTTAACTAACGTCTATTCCTTAACGAACAGCCAGCTTAAGACCGCTCTGACTAACCCCGACCAATTCGCCTCGGCATTCGTTCACACCAGCTTCGGTGATCTTCACCTCACAAAGTTCTCCTTGAAGTGAATCCTCTCCATCAAAGAAGACCTGCAAATAGTTGTCGCTGAATCCATGCTGGATATTGCGGCCCGGAGCTCCTTTAGCGGATCTTTCCGGAATCACACTTAGCGTCTGTCCTACAAACTTACGGGCATATGCTAATTGCATTTCTTCGGATAGATCAATCAGCTCCTGCACGCGTACATTTTTGATCTCCTCATCGATCTGATTCTCCATCCGCGCTGCAGGAGTACCTGTCCGCTTGGAATACGGGAATACATGCATCTCCGAGTAATTTACAGCCTTCATGAAATCGTAACCGGCACGGAACATCTCATCAGTCTCACCCGGGAATCCAACGATAACGTCAGTGGTAATCCCGACATCTGGCATTGCCTGGCGGATCAATTGCATTTTGGCGTAATACTCTTCTGTCGTATATTTACGGCGCATCACTTTCAGCACATCATTATGACCGGCTTGTAACGGAATATGCAGATGACGGCACATTTTGGAGGAACGGTTCAGCACCTCAAGCAGCTTCTCATCAATCTGACTAGCTTCGATAGAACTGATACGCACCCGTTCCAGACCATCTACCTTATCTAGATCCCACAGTAAATCGGAAAGACGGTAATTATCAAGATCATCACCGTAACCTCCGGTATGAATACCCGTTAGTACAAACTCCTTATACCCTGCTTCTACCAATTGATGCGCTTGAGCTACGATGCTTTTTGGATCACGGCTGCGAGAAAGTCCACGCGACCATGGAATGATGCAGAAGGTGCAGAAGTTGTTACAACCATCCTGAATCTTCATAAAAGCACGCGTCCGATCCGCAAAGCCCGGCACATCCATCTCTTCGAACTCACGTGTCTTCATAATATTACGCACAGCATTGACCGGCTGACGTGAGGCTTCAATATTCTTCACATGTGTCATGATCTGATCGCGGTCCTGGTTACCGATGACAAGGTCAACTCCAGGAATATCTAGAATCTCCCCAGGAGAGGTTTGTGCGTAGCAGCCTGTTACGGCTACGATGGCCTCTGGATTACGGCGCACGGCACGTCGGATCATTTGACGGCTTTTTTTGTCACCTGTGTTAGTTACTGTACAAGTATTAATCAGATATACATCGGCGGGACCCTCGAAATCAACCTGCTCGTAACCTTCATTTTTAAATAGCTGCCAAATGGCTTCGGTATCATAGAAATTCACTTTACAACCTAAAGTATAAAACGCTACGGATGGCATCTCTTAAGCTCCTCCCATTTCTCCAGATTCATATAATATACAAGCAGCGGCAACCATGCCCGCTGTCTCACAGCGCAGAATTCGCCGTCCTAGTCCTACGGATACTGCTCCGGCTTCTTCTGCCTTGAGGCATTCCTCCGGAGTAAAACCTCCTTCAGGACCTACTACAACCATAACTTTCCCGCCAGACTGAGGCGAAAGCGATGCTAACCATGGAGCGACGCTGCTTCGAAGCTGTAAGCCTTCCTCTTTTTCATAACAGAAATAAACAGCATCATATTCACTAAAAGTCTGCAAAAGCTGTTTCCAGGACAACGGTGACCCTACAGACGGAACGATGTTCCGATGAGCCTGTTCGGCAGCTTCCTTACAAATTTTACGCCAGCGATCCAGTCGTTTGCTTTCTTTACGCTCGTCGTATTGCACTATTGTGCGTTCTGACAGAAAAGGAACAAAGCCTACAGCACCAATCTCTGTACACTTCTGAATGACAGTTTCCATCTTATCGGCTTTAGGCAAGCTCTGAGCGACTGTAATTTTAATTCGAGGTTCATGCGTCATCTCCAGGGACTCCAGAATGTTCACAGTGACTTCCCCAATTTCAATCTGCGCAATCTCTACTAATGCCTCACGGGAAACACCATCGCTAACAATAAGCTTGTCCCCTGCCTTACCACGCATCACTTTAGCGATATGACGGGCATCTTCCCCATCAATTCTCACGGTATCCGCACCAAACTGCTCCGGTGTAACGAAATATCGCTGCATCTCATCATCATCCTGTTCATAAATTCAGTAACAAATATAAACGCCTTCGGCGTCCTTATAAGGACGGTAAGCGTTTAGTCGAAAAATATAAGTCATAAAGTATAGAGTGATACTTATACTTTCTTATATTTGAAGAAACGGCTTAGTCGCCCTTATAAGGACGTCACCCGTTTCTTCAAGAAATATAAGGTTCGGTCAGATGAAAATTAACTATCAAATTTTGATCAAATTACATAATACAATGTTTGACAAAGGTTGAACAGACTTCATCCCTTGCCTTAGCTGCCAAAAATTCTTAGAGACAGCTGTACAAAGGTTATCGACATTTCACTAGCCCACGTGGCAAGTGGGTCAATCGTATACGTCCGTAGACCGGGAATAAACAATATCAATAAAAAGAGAAATACAGCCCATTGTTCAAATTGCTGTAATTTGCCGCGGATCGAACGTGGGGCGATATCTTCCACAATCCGATAACCATCCAGTGGCGGCAGCGGAATAAGGTTGAATAGAAACAAGAAGAAATTCCATTGAATGAAAGCGCCAAAGAACCGATTTACAGCCTCAAGCACGCGATCATTCGAGATCGTCTCCAAAACTCCAGTTGCCGCAAGTGCACCGTAGATTATAGCACCAATAATTCCTAAGAGCAGGTTACTGATTGGTCCTGCAGCCGACACGATGACTCCCATGAGACGAGGACGACTAAAGTTATCGCGGTTTACCGGAACCGGACGTGCCCAACCGAAGCCAGCAACTAGCAGCAGCAAAATACCAAAGAAATCGAAATGAACAGCAGGATTAAGCGTCATGCGGCCAAGTAATCTTGCTGTTGGGTCACCGAACTTATTCGCGAAATATGCATGACTGAATTCATGTACTGTAAAAGCAATTAAAATTGTAATGAGCAGGAAAGGAAGCTGATCTAAATCTACTCGAATTATATTTTGTAATATATCCATCTTTACCTCTTTCCGGCTGTAAACGCCACCCAATCTTCCTCACGGGATATTTCAATAATCTCAAAACCAGACGCTTTCAGCGCGTTCGCTACAAGTCCTTCTTTATCTTTATATATACCTGAGGTAATGTAGAGGCCTCCAGGCTGAAGCGCGCGGTACACATCATCCGTAAATAATACGATGATTTCCGCCAAAATATTCGCAACTACAATTTGTACAGGCAATGTCACGCCAAGGCTGCCTTCTTGCTCTTGCTTAGCAGGAACGGCTCCTTCTAGTGAGTGACCAGGTCTAGCGGATGGCCACATCTCTCCAGCCGCTGTATCAGCTACGCCTTCCCCGCCCAGCAGCGATAGAAGATCGCTCTCTTTTACCGTTATGGATGATTCAAGCTTGTTAAGAGCTACATTCTCCCGTGCACTTTCCACAGCCACCGGATCTAAATCTAAGGCCAATACGGATTTTGCACCTAGCAGCATCGCACCTACAGCCAGAATTCCTGAACCGGTGCCGACATCGATAACTTCTTCACCGCCGCTAATATTCTTTTCAAGTGCACGGAGGCACAAAGCTGTTGTAGGGTGAGTCCCAGTACCAAATGCCATGCCAGGGTCGATCTCAATGATGGCTTCATCTGGACTCTCAGGCGTATATTCCTCCCAGGTTGGTTTAATGGTAAGACGTTTGGATACGCGTAGCGGTTTGAAATATTGCTTCCAAGCATGCGCCCATTCGTCTTCATCCACAGTCTTCCAAGAAATCAACGCTTTGCCTGGATCAATCCCGTACTCATGCAATTCGGCTACCCGTGGAGTCAATTCTTCTATAACAGCATCCATATCTGTGGAATCGGCATAATACCCTTTTATGACCGCTTCCCCTTCAGGAATATCATTCAAAGGTTGGTCGTACAATTCACCGTAACGTGTATCCCGTTCTTTATTCAGTGTGCCGGATTCCTCGATAGAAACCCCACCCGCACCAGCTTCATATAAAAAATTCGAAATCATTTCCTGTGCTTCTTCTGTTGTATGTATCGTCACTTCATGCCATAACATCTTTATGTAATCCTCCTAAAAGTTTTGTGAGCATTTGCTTCATTGATTTACTTCGTGCAAAACTCGCTTCGAAAGCATAGGCTTAGTTTTGTGAGCATTTGCTTCATTGGTTTACTTCGTGCAAAACTCGCTTCGAAAGCATTCGCTTCATAGTATAACATTTCTTATTGGTGTAACGCCAAACTACAGCTCAACGACCTGCGACGTCCTCTTTACGCCTACAAAAGCAGTTGAGCGAATGATCATCCACCATCCCCGATGCCTGCATAAAAGCATAGCATATTGTAGTACCCACAAACTTCATGCCTTTCTTCTTTAATGCCTTACTCATCTCATCAGACTGAGCCGTCGAAGCAGGTACATCTGCACGAGTCTTCCAATGATTAATAGTTGGCACACCTCCGACAAAGCTCCAGAGATACTCTGCAAAGCTGCCATATTCCTCGCAAATTTGCAAATACACACCCGCATTACGAATGATAGCATCAATTTTCAATCGATTTCTAATAATCCCTGGATCACTCATTAGCTCTGCCATTTTGGCTTCATCATAATGGACAATCTTATTCGGATCAAATCCGTCAAATACCTCTCTGAAACGCGCCCGTTTTTTTAGTACCGTGTACCAGCTCAGCCCTGCCTGCATCCCTTCCAGCATAAGCAATTCAAACAGCTTTTGGTCACCATATAGAGGCTTTCCCCACTCTTCATCATGATAGGCAATATATAGAGGATCATCATTGACCCAAGCACAGCGAGTTACTTCCATCATTTCCTCCCCCTTTAATTATTCATAGCTAAACCTTTACAACGTCTACTCACTGTATACGAAAAAAAGGGAAGAACACAAGGTTCATCCCCTAAAAAAGTTATTCTATTTCCTTTAATTATGCTTCTTCTAACTCTTATAACCGGATCTGCACTCTCGTTTCTTTATCCGGATCATCAGTTGTATAGTAGAACATATAGATAGTAGCTTCTGTACCTTTAAAATCCTTATACACATCAATGGCCTTGTTGTTTCCATCCCCCGCGAAATTGACGGTTAGCGGTTTACCTAGGATGCGCTCCTTACCCAACCCAATATGTGTCTGGTTAATTCCACCGAAGCGAGCATCTTCACTTCCAGTTTCTACATAAAGATCGGATCCCTGCATATAGTATGTCCACTTCACCGGATACCCGTTGAGTTGCTGGATAATCGTCTGTTTCTTTTGAGAGATGTTCGTTAAAAGAAGCGGTATTTTGTCATCATTATTATTGGTAATTTTATAGCTGCCATGCTGAGTCACCTTATATTTAGCTACAAAGGTAATCGGAGTCTCTTTCGTGATTTCAAGGTCGACTGGCCGTTCGAAACGAAGCACTGTCAGCTCCGGCTCACCCTCTGGAGATCTCCATAAATTCCCCTCAAGCGTCTTGCCTGCTACTTCAAGAGCATACTTTTTATAAGGGAAGCCATTGTCTATATCCTTACTTCTAACTGTGACTCGAATTTGAGTAGGCGACACAACCATATTCTCCAGCGTGTAATCAGTCTCACCTGCCTCGAGCGGCAGATTTAGACTGGTTTTTATCGTCCCGCTCTCCATCTGCTTTTTACTTAATTGAAGATCGAATGAAAGTGGTCCATTAACATCTTTTTCTTTCTTCATATATTGCAGCTGATAAGTCGTTTGACCACCGGAAACATCCTCCGCCTTAAAGTATTGCTGCGCTGTATACTCCCCTTTTTCTCCTGGTGTACCGAAAGTACCTCCAGGCAGCGAATTTATGAGCGTTCCATTTTTGTACCCGACAATATTTGGATAGGCCCATTCTTTTGCTTCTGGCTGATCAAAAATGATCGCTGAAGAGAATAACATTTTCTCTTGACCTTGGGTAAACGGCTTCACCTCTATGCTGCGCATCCCCTCCTGTCCAATAGGGAAGCTCTGTGTCTCCGTCGAGTGAATATCCAGCGGCAAATCTAACGACTGTTCACTAAAAGCTTGAATATCATTTGTAACTAGCTGAACATTCACGGTGTCCTTCTCTGGTGTCCATTCACTTTCGAAATAACCGTTATAAATTCGGTTCTTTTCGTCCCAGTTCAGATAATTGTACTCTCCAGAACTATTTCTCCCCTCAGTACCTTTCAGGGTCATCTCAGTCACACGCCAAGTTTCACTGTCCTGTCGTTGTCCAACATCCAATGTGAATAAGATGACCGTTCGATTCTCATCCACGATGGCGGTATGTAGCTTTAGCGTCACTCCGTCCTTTGTCACCGATTGATCCAGCTTTTGACCGAGGTTTTGTGCCAGTGCCGCCTGAATACCACCTTTTTCACGGAGCATTGTATCCCAATTATAATGAACTGCCGCATATACTGGCGCCGCCGCTAGAAGTAATGAAAACGATGAAACAAGTGCTATTTTGCTCCAGTTTCTCCCCTGTTTCTGGCTACCACTGCTCATCCGAGTGTGAAAAGATGTTGTATTTTTATGTTCAATTCTCTCCCACATGCGCTCAAAATCAGGATATGTTACACTTTGACCCTCATTTAACTGATGCTCCAGCATATTCTCCAACTTTTTCATAAGATTCGCCCTCTTTCCGTTCAATTTGAACCCCAGCCTCCAGCAAAATTCTCCGCAATACCTTTAGCCCTTTATGCAGCCTTGATTTGGTCGTCCCGAGCGGGATGGATAGCAGGTCCGATACTTCAGCCAAGCTGAAATCATGCATGTACCTAAGCGTAATCACCATCCGAAGTTTGACTGGGAGCTGGCTCAAATATTTCGCCCATTCCATTGTCGTCTCCCGCTGCTCAATCAATCGTTCTACAGGGATTTCAGGAGACTTCTTAAATAAATAAAGATTATCTGATATTTTTTGTTGTAAAGTACGCTTCCGTTTCAAATGATTCAGGCAATGGTTGACTGTTATTTTCATAATCCAAGCCTTCAAATGCTCTACGTTCTCACGATTCGTGTGAAATACGGTAATGAACACATCCTGCGTCAAGTCCTCCGCATCCGCCGCGTCATGCACCATATAGTAGCAGGTCCGATATACATCCTTGTTGTAGGCTTCGAATAATTCCCGATTAGTCTGCAAATCTTTCTCCCTCCTTTCTTATCCGTGATATCTATATGACAACCAATCTCTGGAAAAGGTTCGTTTTTCTGAGCATAAACTATAGATGCTAGTAATAACAGATGAAAGATAGCAATTATACTCGCAACACAAAAAGCCACTCCCCATAAATCTGAGAACTGGCTTTCCTTTATATTCACGCTAACAGCATACAGAAATTAAATGATATTCATAACCTCTCGTGCTTGTGTATCTAAATCCTGGGCTGAGGAAGAGATATTATTGAAATCATCTAAGGCTATTTGAATCTGCTGTTGACTAGCTTCTATATTTTCTTGCACCTGGTTTGTTCCTTTGGAGATCTTATTGATTTCCAGCGTAATGGCATCCACACTATCTTTCACTTGAATGATCGAATCCTGCACCATGGAAGATAGCTTCCTAACTTCTTTTGCAACCACGTCAAAACCACGCCCAAACTCCCCGGCATGTGCCGCTTCAATTGCTGCATTAAGCGCTAACAGTTGCGTTTGCGAAGCAATGTTACGAATAGTTTGTACAATTCCCTGAATCGATACCGCTTGTGTCTCCAGATTAGCTAGAGTCTGTGTATTTTCAATGGATACTTCGGCTATTTTATCGATACTCAGCAATAGTTCTTGACTACGTTCAATGCCTTTCTCGGCTCTATGATTTAAGCTGTCCGACATCTCTTGCATCCGCTGTACTACAACACTCATGTTATTTTGTCGATCCGTGATATTAGTCGCTATCTTAGATACGCCAATGACCTGTTCATTATTTTCATCAAAGACAGGCATATATGTAGCTTCCAGCCATACCGCATTTCCTTTTGCATCCATTCGTTCGATCTTATCCTGGACACTTTTTCCTGAAAAAAGATCCTGCCAGAACAGCTCATAGCCCGGGCTATTTACAAAGTGAGGAAAGCAAAACTCTTTATGATGCATACCATACATCTCTTCTTTGTTATACCCCATCGAACTAGCAAAAACGTCATTCACATAAGCCACTCGTCGCTCAAGATCAAACCTTATAATCGCTAAATTTTTTTCTAAAGATCGGACAACAAGCTCATCGGTAACTCCCTGAGAGTGTACCATTCCCATATAATAATTCCTCCTGGATATCTATAAGTTACTCGTCGCGTCATCATGAAGTATATCTGAACAATTATACGCTCTTATTGCGCAGAGAGAAATACATGATTTTCATTAAAATGCATCTAATTCGTAATAAAAATAACCCCACCAACGTTCGGTAGAGTCCAGCTTTCATCCCGGATGTTTATACGCCGATTTCTGACGAGGGGCAAGTAATATCGAGATACTTTTAAGTGATGATAAATTTGGAAAACCCCAGCCGTAATTCCAGCCAGGGTTCGAACCCATTCCTATTAATACTAATTTGTCTCTTGCAAAATGCACATACCAATCGGTCCAGCAAACATAGCCTCTTATATGTACATTTCCTTATTTCTTGGATCCGTAATCTCCGATCTTAATTCCCCATACCGAATCCTTCTGATAGGACGCAGCCTCCTTTAAACTTGGAAGTCTTACATCCAAAGGACAATGCCGTTCCAAATACATCACAAACGCCTGGCGAACCCCAATCTCAGCATCCAGTTTATTAAGTTCGTTCGGGTGTTTCTCCATCTCCGCTAATTCTAATTCCCAACGGTATAAATCGCTTGCCTCAGATCGTTCCAGCCGAACTTTTTCAGTCAGCTCCCGCAGCTCACGGTAGGCCTGTTTTACTTTTGAAGAGTACAGTTGCTTCTGATTCATAAAAGTTAAGAATGCGATAAGTAGCGCTAAACCTATCCATAAAATAACGTTATCCATATTTCCCCTCCAGCTTGGGTTATTCTCCTAATTATACACATCAGAACGCAAAAATACCCCACAATGTGAGGTATCTGCCCTAGCTTTTAGCATCTATTCTTTTTTCATAATTTCATGCAGCTGACGTTTGTCTGCTTCTAGAGCCCGGGCCTGGGCTTCGATATCCTCCAGATCTGCCTCCGCTGCTGAAAACTCTACATCCTCTGCTTTCGCCTCGTACAGCATTTTCATCTTCTCGGTCTTTGAGAATATTTGCGAGTTCTCTCTATCCATAGTATCGATCATCTCCCTTCTTATTAAGAAAATTATTATTCAAATCATCCCGCCTGCTTCTTCAATTAAGCGTAATGCCTGATCATGGGACTCCGAATTCAAGATCACCGTAAGTAAAATATCTCTACCCGTCGGTCCTCCATCTCCGCCATGACTCATCCCACTGGCGCTGGTATCAGCAGCAGCTAGTATGCCTGTGTGTGCACGCTCAGCAGTCATGGAATCCATTCTGGCAACATTGCCTGTCACTGGGTTTACCCCTGAGCTAAAGCTCGTGCCTCCATATCTACTGAAGCGATCAACGGAAATTTCAATGGCCCGAAGTGCACGTAGCTTACGAGCAACACCCTCCGCTTCTTCAGGACTTTTAAAATAAGCCAAAATAGATCTTTCCGACATCTTATCCCCGCTCTCGCTTGAAATTCAGATATCTGTTGCATTCCTTTATATTGTCTTCATTTCACTTCTTTTATGCCCTTTTTTTCTCATACTCCACTTATTTACTGGGAATTCGACATTTTCCTCGACGCTTCCCTGCAATATAGTGCTAAAGTTGTATATTCGATTTGAAGTTATAGCTGTAGAATAAATTTAATTTTCATAATTTTTTACATTTTACGCTGAGGAGGAGAACTACAGATACACACTGCAATATAAAAATTCATTTGGGAGGATGAACTTATTTGAAACGTACCTTTAAACACTCTATTCAAAAATTTGGTATTGGGGCGGCGAGCTTCGGACTGGCTGTTTCTGTCCTTTTTCCATCCGCTGCATTTGCGAACTCATCCCTTGAAACATCAACTAACCTAGCTAATAATGTACAGTCTCAAAGTGTGACCCCTCATAACTACGCGGGTGTGCTCAAAGGTTCAGCACCAGTATCCGTGATCGTGGAATTAACTAATAAACCAGTCAGTGTGTATGAAAATGAGGCTAAAACTTCTTCTTTACGATCCTCAGTCTCCTTACAACGCAGTAAAATTATCTTGGAGCATAAAAGCTTTATTTCCTCAGCGCAGAAAATCGATGCCGACATCGGTTTTGAATACAGTGAAATTTTTAACGGATATTCCATTACTCTGCCAGCCAATCAAGTAAACAAGCTGTTAGAGCTTCCGGGCGTTGCAGCTGTTTATCCAAATGATGAAGTACATGCGTTAGCAGACAGTGTTGAGGTAGCGACTTTGCCTGTTACGCGTTCTTATTCGGACAGTGGCAATCTTATAGGTGCGGATACACTACATGCATTAGGTTACACAGGAGAAGGGGTACAGGTAGCGGTTGTAGATACCGGCATCGATAAAGAGCACCCTTTATTAAAGAATAATTATAAGGGCGGTTACGATGCCTATGATCAGGATAATGATCCGTCAGAAACACCTCCTGATGCCAACTTTCCTCCAAAAAATGGTAGCCCATATGAAACCTCACATGGCACTCATGTAGCCGGTACAATATTGGATGTTGCACCTGAGGTGGATTTGTACGCGTATCGCGTACTTGGCCCTTACGGTTCCGGTCCAACAGCGGTTGTAATCGCGGGTATTGAGAAAGCGGTCGCTGATGGAGCCGATATAATTAACCTCTCCCTGGGCTCTGATGTCAACCAAAGCTATTCCGCAAGTTCAATCGCGATAGACAACGCCATAAAGTCGGGCGTGAATGTTGTTGTTGCTGCCGGTAACGCTGGACCGGATGTAGGAACATTGGGCGAACCTGCTGGATCTCAACTCGCACTTAGTGTAGGTGCTTCTACTACCCCAGTGAATACCCCATTCTTTAATATTGGCGATGTTAAAAAAATTCCAGGGATATTAGCAACTTACTCCCCAAATTTAGTTGATAATACTGCTGGCAGTAAGATCGTTTATGCTGGTCTTGGAGGTACTTCCGATTACACAAATTTGGACGTCAAAGATAAGGTAGTCCTCGTCGATCGTGGTGTGCTGAGCTTCGGAGATAAATCTCTAAATGCCAAAGCAGCTGGAGCCAAGCTTGTCCTAATTGCCAATAATGCTGCTGGTGAAATCAGTCCCACCCTTGGTGCGCCTGGGAATTACATTCCTACCTACGGAATTTCTCAAGCAGATGGGAAAAAGATAAAAGCTCAATTGGATGCTGCTAAAGATATTATCAGTTACTATATAGGGCTTGAAGTCAATCAGTTAGCAAACTTCAGCTCTATGGGTCCGGGGATGCCTGATTATCTAATCAAACCTGACGTTGTTGCACCAGGGGTCAATATCAACTCCACAATTCCTAGCTGGAATGATGATTACGAACATGCTTATGGCTTAAAAAGCGGTACAAGCATGGCAACCCCACATGTTGTAGGAGCTGTAGCTTTGCTACTGAGTGAAAACTCTGATCTTAAGCCAAATGAAATTAAAGCACTGCTGATGAACAATGCGGATCCTATTTTTAACCGTGATGGGGATGCTTACTCACTATATCAACAAGGTGCCGGATTAATTAATTTGGAGAAATCAGCAAAAGCTGAATCTATCGCTAAAGTCGGAGAGAGCTTAATTAGCGGCCTACCTGGGACTGTAGAAATCCCTTATTACACAGGTTCCTTATCCTTTGGCTTGCTCTCAAAGGGAGCTAGTGTAACGAAATCAGTCTATGTGGAAGATTTTAATAAGAATGGATCAACCTATACTCTATCCACCAAATGGCTTACAGAAGTGCCTGATGACATTAGTATTAATATTGCACCAAACAGCGTTACCTCAGGTGTAGATCAATATACACAATTTACACTAAAGGTATCTGACACCGCAAAAGAGGGTGCATATGAAGGGATCCTGTTCCTAACCTCTGATACTGAAACTCTTCGTCTTCCCTTTAATGCACTTGTCGGCGATAAATTCAACTTAGAGCCTGTTAATCAGCTTTCTTTTGAAAGTCCACAGATTTCTCCTAATGGGGATGGACGCTCAGACGACACCACCTTTACCTTCTCTGTCAATGAAGAACTGGATGGCATAAGTTTCGTAGCCTCTCCAATAGATGCTCCTGCGACAGTTTTAGGTGAAGTTTATTCTATCGATGAAAAGGTCTATCGTGGCGTGTACGAGATTACAAATTGGGATGGAACGTTAACAGACCTGGAGACCTCCGCCAAGTCCACTTTAGCAGATGGTCATTACTACATCACTCCTGTGCTTCCTAATGGGCAACTGCTCGAGAAACAAAAGACCGAGTTCACAATTGATACCGAGAAGCCATTAGTTTCCGGCATCACACTTGAGGAGTATGAACGTGAAGCGCCAACCGATCCTGGTGCGGCTCAAATCAGCGGTTTTATTGATGATGACCTAATGGCCTATTATATTTCTAATACACAACCTATTGGAAATTGGTTTACCGTGTACGCCGAAGGTAAACATTATGATGGGAATACTTATAAATTCGGTGGAGTAATTGCAAGTAATGGTGCTTTTTCCATTGACGTTCCTGTTAACGAGGGGCTTAATGAGTACAAAATCTATGTGGTTGATAAAGTAGGTAACGGCGCGGACGACGATGATTATGCTCAGCGACTGCTTTATAGCACAGGAGATGGTATTTTCAATGTAACTCCGTCTCTATCTGCGGCCACCATTGAAGTGGGACAACCGGTAACCGTTGATCTAGGGTATTCCGTGACTGATGAGGTTTATGGCGTCTATGGGGCTTCATTCGCTGTCATTTACGACGATTCCCTTGAAACACCGGTAATCCAGCCAAGTGTACAACTGGCTACGTATCAAGAGGAGAATTTCTCAGGTATTCCACTTACAGAATTCTCACAAACCTATGATCTAGAAGACGGCCGCAAACTGACACAGTATAGCGTCAATCTGTCAGGTGGTGCTTATCACGGCTCTGGCTCACTAGGTAAAATAACCTTCAAACCTACAGTAGAAGGAGCCTATTCCCTCGAGCTGTATGATGTGCAGATCTGGAATGATGCTACAACATCAACAATCCCATCTGGTGTGAGAACGGTAAGCGTAAGTGTTAAGACACCTGAAACACCGAAGCCAACACCAACTCCATCAACTGATTCATATGTACCTACAGCAACCAGTGCTCCTGCTTCTGGAATCGCATTGAAATCTGGGAAGCTAGTAGAGACTGCAGATCCAGCAGGTGGCAAGCCTTCAGCGGTGTTCAACATCTTAGACACTGCATTAGCCAATTCGATCCAGAATGCAAAAGATAAAACTTCTGTTCTTGATCTTAGCGATGTAAGCTTCAATAAATATAGCCAAGTTGTTATTTCTCTTACCCCGGCCCAAGCCGAGCAGTTAAAGAAATCAGAGTATGCACTCCGCCTAAACGGTAGTGGGTTCAATGTACTTATTCCAGCGGCGACTCTTCCGGATTTCATCAACAGCAACGGCTTGACCCTTACGATTAGCCTAACAGATGTAGGCAACACAGCAGTTTTAGCAGGTAGCTCAGCAGCAATAAATATCGGTTCTTCCATTCTCACTATCAAAAATGGTTGGACAACCGGAAAGCCGATCATCCTTCAGCTTAATCTAAAAGCCAGCAGTCTTCATGATGCACGAAAGACTGCC
The DNA here is from genome assembly GCF_038004525.1 of Paenibacillus sp. FSL R5-0914. Lineage (NCBI taxonomy): Bacteria > Bacillati > Bacillota > Bacilli > Caryophanales > Paenibacillaceae > Paenibacillus > Paenibacillus sp. FSL R5-0914. The sequence continues at coordinate 2,453,594 of NZ_JBBORH010000001.1, read as the reverse complement.
GCTTATGTAGAATCAAAGGATCATAAATGGTCCTATCTACTACCTGGTTCTATCTCTAAAGAAGGGATTCTACAGTTTAACGTTACTGGTGACGGTTCTTACAGTGCAGCATCCCGAAAAATAAGCTTTAAAGATATTGGCACACACTGGGCTCAAACCGATATCGAAATCCTTGCTTCACATGGTATCATTGCCGGCAAAGGAGCCGATGGCAGCTTTAAACCTGCTGACACTTTAAATCAGGCAGAGCTTCTAACGCTCTTCGACCGTCTACTTGGAAAAGGTGACACTTGGAGTACTCGCATCAAAGAAAGTGGATCTCGTGATGTGCTGACTCGCGAGGAAGCAGCTCTTATCATCGCTAAGGCTCTTGGTGCTGATCTTACAGTAGCCAAGACACCTTTAAGCTTTAAGGATGCGGATAACATCGCTGCGGAGGCACGCAACGCTGTAGCCTATGCTGTAACCAAAGGTTATCTCAAAGGTGTTACTGCGGACAGCTTCAATCCACAAGGTACACTGACTCGTGCACAAGCAGCAACAATTCTGAGCCGTGTGCTTGAGGACCTACGTTCTTCGAACAACATCTAGTTGCACTTTAAAAGAAAGCCCCAGCAGCCAATGACTGCTGGGGCTTTTTCGTCTATAAGTCACATTTGCGTTTCCGAGGCAGTCATCGGACTCAGATGACCTTAAACGCTGGATTATGCAATATTTGGCATGCTAACGGACCCCATAGTCGCTATTGGCATGAAAAGCACCGTATGAGATTGGCTAGCTTGTCCCTACTAACAGTCGACATGAGCAAACTGCCTTAAATCAAAAAAGCAGAGCAGCGATCCCAAAATAACGGGAGGATCGCTGCTCTGCTGTATTATTTATTTACTCAATTAATGAAGTTAGAAATATCAGTCCCCGCGGAACGCACGCTTCACACGATCAAAGAAAGATTGCTCATGCTCATGTGTGTTTTCTCCATTTAGAGAGGCGAACTGTCGCAACAAATCTTTTTGCTCATCATTCAGCTTGCTAGGTGTCACAACAATGACTCTAACATGCTGGTCACCTTGGCCAGATCCACGTAGACGTGGAACACCTTTACCTTTAAGGCGGAAGAAAGTACCGGTCTGCGTTCCCGCAGGAATCTTCAGCTTCACTTTTTCCGTTAAGGTAGGAATCTCAATCTCATCGCCAAGTGCAGCCTGTGCAAATGTAAGTGGAACCTCGCACATAATATCATCGTTCTCACGTACGAAGAAATCATGCGATTTGACACGGATGACAATATACAAGTCTCCAGCAGGACCACCGCGTAAGCCGCCCTCGCCTTCGCCAGTCATGCGCAGCTGCGCACCGTCATCGACACCGGCAGGGATACGTACATGAATCTTACGCTGCTTCTTAACTTTACCCTGTCCGCTACAAGTCGTACATTTTTCCTTAATAATCTTACCTGTACCACTGCAATGCGAACATGGACGACGATTACGCATCTGTCCAAGTGGTGTATTCTGTACGAATTCCTGTTGCCCACTACCATGACAAGTGGAACAAGTCTCTGGTTTAGTACCCGGTTTAGCCCCGGAGCCGTAGCAGGTATCGCAAGTTTCCGTACGTGGAATAGTGATATCAGTTTCTTTACCGAATACCGCTTCCTTGAATTCAATGGTCATCGTATACTGCAAATCCCCGCCACGCTGTGGTGCGTTAGGATCACGACGTCCGCCGCCGCCAAAGAACATATCAAAGATATCACCTAGTCCTCCGAAGTCGCCACCGCCGCCTCCGAAGCCGCCCATACCTTGGTTAGGATCAATATGGCCATATTGGTCATATCTAGCTCGCTGTTGTCCGTCGCTAAGAACATCGTAAGCTTCTTTTACTTCTTTAAACTTAGCTTCAGCGTCATCTGCTTTATTCACGTCTGGGTGATATTGGCGCGCCAATTTCCGGTACGCTTTCTTCACCTCGTCGTCTGAAGCATCTCTACTGAGGCCAAGCACTTCATAATAATCGCGTTTATCTGCCACTGCTTTCACCTCCGTACATTACATACTCAAATTCCTAATTACCTGCCAAAGAAACCATTATACGATAAAACCCCAGGATCTGACCATCCAGTTCCAGCAGATGTTTATTCTTACAATATCAGAAGGCGCATTCGCGAAGAGTGTGCAAACTGATATTACAAAAGGAAAGTCAAAACACGGGATGACCCGGTTTTGACCTTCCCTTCTTAACTATATAAGAATTTATCAGTTACGCCCTATACACTTATCGTTTAAGGTTACCCTTGATTCTTATCTTCGTCAACAACCTCATAATCAGCGTCAACTACATTGTCTTTCTTAGGAGCGCCTTCAGCAGCTCCAGCACCACCTTCAGCACCTTGCTCTGCTTGAGCAGCTTGTTCGTACAGCTTCATGGACAACTGTTGTACAATCTCAGTCAATGCTTCTGTAGCTGCATTGATTTCTTCAAGATTGTCAGTTTCAAGTGCTGCTTTCACTTTATCTTTAGCTTCGTTTGCTTTTTCAACTTCGGAAGCATCAGCTTTATCACCAAGATCTTTGATCACTTTCTCAGTGGAATACACGAGTTGGTCAGCGCTGTTCTTCGCTTCTACCAATTCTTTACGCTTACGGTCTTCCTCAGCATGAAGCTCGGCATCCTTCATCATTTGTTCTACTTCTGCGTCGCTCAGACCGCTGGAAGAAGTGATAGTGATCTTTTGGCTCTTGTTAGTGCCTTTATCAGTTGCAGAAACATTCACGATACCGTTGGCATCAATATCGAAAGAAACTTCGATTTGTGGTACGCCACGTGGTGCTGGTGGAATCTCGTTCAGCATGAAGCGTCCCAATGTTTTGTTGCCATTCGCCATTTGGCGCTCACCTTGTAGCACGTGAATCTCAACGCTAGGTTGATTGTCAGCAAAGGTCGAGAATACTTGGGATTTACTTGTAGGAATTGTAGTGTTACGCTCGATCATCTTCGTGAACACGCCACCTGCAGTTTCGATACCGAGGGAAAGCGGAGTTACGTCGAGCAATACAACGTCCTTAACATCACCAGTTAATACACCCGCTTGAACAGCAGCACCAAGAGCTACAACTTCATCCGGATTCACACCTTTGTGTGGATCTTTACCTGTAAGCTTCTTAATTGCATCTTGTACAGCAGGAATACGTGTAGAACCACCAACCAGAACGATTCTGGTAAGGTCTGCAGGCGTCATACCAGCATCAGACAATGCTTGACGAGTTGGTCCCAAAGTACGTTCTACTAGACCAGCAGTAAGCTCATCAAACTTCGCACGAGTCAAGTTGATCTCCAAATGCTGAGGTACTCCGTCAACTACAGTGATGAACGGAAGAGAAATAGTAGTTGTCAGTACGCCCGACAATTCTTTCTTCGCTTTTTCAGCTGCATCTTTCAAACGTTGTACAGCAGATTTATCTTTGCTCAGATCAATGCCTTGCTCTTTCTTAAATTCGGATACCAGATGATCCATAACCACTTGGTCAAAGTCATCGCCACCAAGTTTGTTGTCGCCGCTTGTAGCTTTTACTTCAAAGAATCCATCGCCCAGTTCAAGGATAGATACATCGAACGTACCGCCACCAAGGTCATAGACAAGGATAGTTTGATCTTCGGATTTCTCCAGACCATATGCCAAAGCTGCAGCTGTTGGCTCATTCACAATACGCAAAACTTCCAAGCCTGCAATTTTACCTGCATCTTTAGTAGCTTGACGTTGGCTGTCATTGAAATAAGCAGGAACTGTGATAACTGCTTGAGTAACAGTTTGGCCAAGATATGCTTCTGCATCGGATTTCAGCTTTTGAAGAATCATTGCTGAAATTTCTTGTGGGGAATAGTCTTTACCATCGATGCTTTCTTTATGGTTAGTACCCATGTGACGTTTAACAGAGCTGATCGTACGATCAGGGTTAGTAATTGCTTGGCGTTTAGCTGTTTCACCGACGATACGCTCGCCGTCTTTCTTAAAACCTACCACCGAAGGGGTTGTACGTGCGCCCTCTGGGTTTGGAATTACAACGGCTTCGCCGCCTTCCATTACGGCAACGCAAGAGTTCGTGGTTCCTAAGTCAATACCGATAACTTTACTCACAATAATTTGCCTCCTCTAAAGGTATATGGAGCATTCGCTCATTAAAATAATAAAATATTTAAAAAATTCGATTGGTACATGGTGGACAGATACTGCCCGTCCTATATATACAGATTACATGCTGACTTTGACCATAGCAGGACGAAGGACTTTATCTTTCAGGAGGTATCCCTTTTGGACCTCTTCCGTTACGATACCCTCTTCGTACTCCTCGCTCTCCACCTGCATAATAGCCTGATGGTATTCAGGATTAAAAGGCTGTCCTACTGTTTCCATAGCCGTAAGTCCCTCGGACTTCAATACCCCATCTAGCTGACGGAAAATCATATTAACACCCTTCACGAAAGCTTCGGATTCTGGGCTGCTAGGAGTAGTCACTAAAGCACGCTCAAAATTGTCCAGTACTGAAAGCAATTCAGTCACGAGCTTGGAGGTGGCATATTGAGCCAACTCTTCTTTCTCCTTCTGAGTACGACGACGGAAGTTATCGAAATCAGCCTGCGCACGTAGCGCACGTCCTTGATATTCATCAGCGAGATCCTGCAGACGTTTTACCTCCGAACCTGTGTCTGAAGCACCTTCACTAATTTCTTCTGCCGTAAATGAGTCGGTTTCCGAAGCTACATCAGCCTCAGGTTCCTCATTTATCAAATCTTCTTTGAATTCATTAGCATCTTGAACTTGTTCCTTTTTCAAGTTGTCTTCACCTCCTTAAAATCATTCATTAAAATCATTCACGTAATCAATGTTGACTCTGTTCACTTATACCAGTGTGCCAGCATCGCTGTCAAATCTCGGGATAAAATGCCCAAGATCCCCATCACTCTTGCATATTCCATTCGTGTCGGACCAAGGATACCAATGCTCCCCAGTGCCTGCCCATCAAGAGAATAAGTGGCGGTGATCAGACTGCAGTTAGCGAACGCTTCATGATTGTTCTCCGTCCCTATTCGGACCTGGATACCTGTGCCGCCTGTTGTAGGGGCCAGCATTTTGAGCAATGTAGGCGTCTCTTCCAGCAGATCAAGAATGCTTTTCACCTTGTCAACATCCTTGAACTCAGGCTGTGTAAGCATATTCGTCGCTCCACTAAGATAGATACGCTGCTCTTGATCACTTTCCAGCGCAATGTCTAGCACTTGCATTAATTCTTCATAATGTGAGATGTGACGCTGCATTTCCTCGCCAAGCTCGGAATACAGCCGAGTCTTCAGCTTATAGAGTGGTACATTGACCAGCTTACTATTCAGTAGGTTAACCACTTTCTCCATCTCGGAAACGGATATCTCCGGCGGAATGTTCACCGTACGGTTCTCAACTTGACCCGTACTTGTAACAATAATCGCTACAGCGGTTTTATCATCTAGTGGTAACAACTGAAAATGACGCAATGATGTATGAAAAACCTCCGGTCCCAGAAGGATGGAAGTGTAATTCGTCATATTGGAAAGAATCATCGCCGCATGTTGGATTACCTGCTCCATCGCATTCAGCTTCTCGGCAAAAAAAGCGCGGATCGTGCCCATCTCTGCCGTTTCGGCGGAATTCCACGGTACCAAATGATCCACATAATATCGGTATCCTTTATGGGAAGGTATTCTCCCCGCCGATGTATGAGGCTGCTCGAGATAACCCAAATCCTCTAGGTCAGCCATTTCATTTCGAATAGTTGCAGGGCTGTACCCTACATCACCCCGTTTAGAAATGCTGCGAGATCCTACTGGTTCTGCCGATGAAATATAATCATCTACAATTGCATTTAGTATCATTCTCTGGCGATCAGTTAACATGTTATCCCCTCCTATCGGCTGTTGGCTCCGATTCGTTAGCACTCGACTCAGATGAGTGCTAACCACTAATACAAAAATACCAAACTGACATTGACATTGTCAAGTCAGTTCAGCATCTTAAGTACTGCTATTTCATCGCAGGCATGCTGCTTTTTACAATTCACGCAATCTGTCCATACCTTTTCGGGAAAAATCTCTTTCTCAACAACTTCGAATCCGTTTCTAAGAAAGAAATCTACGGCGTAGGTTAGTGCCATGACCTTAGGAATTTTCTGGTTTCTGGCTTCCTCAACCAACTTCTCTAAAATCATTGAGCCTACACCTTTGCCCTTACCTTCGTCATTCAGACCGATCGAGCGAATCTCTACAAGATCATTCCCGAGTCTGAAGAGTGACCCACAGCCAACGAATCTGCCGCCAATTTCTGCAACAACGAATTGATCGATCTGGCGTGTCAGCGCCTGCCTGGAACGGGGCAACATGATCCCGCGCTGTGCGTATTCTTCTATCATCAGATACAACGGTTCAACATCTTCTATCACAGCATTTCTGCAAATCACCTGTGCGTCTCCTGCTGGAGACGAATGGCGGATCATTTCCGTCTTGGCAAGCACTTTAATTCACCCCTCTGTTGATAATATGAATAAATATACAACAGAGTGAATTACAATTCAAGGGGTATTTTAAAATTAAACTTCTGTCAGTGCGCCTACAAATTCCGCGAAAACATCGTTCCCGAAAAGGATCCCTTGCTTGCTGAGTCGGTAAGTCCCCTCTTCGTGCTCAAGTAGACCCGCATGCAGCATCTTATGCAAGGATTTCGCAAATACATCCTCTATCGAACGCCCAAATTGCGCTTGAAAAGCCTCATTAGAGACGCCTTCATGCATACGTAAGCCAACCATCATAAAGTCCTCCATCGCTTCTGCTTCAGTGATTGGGTATGCGTCTAATCGAGGCAACCCTTTACGTGTAGCTTCAACATAAGGATTTACACCCTTAACATTAATATGACGCTGGCGCCCCACATATCCATGTGCACCTGCTCCGAGACCATAATAATCTTCATTACGCCAGTAAGTGATATTGTGACGACTCTCCATACCTGGTTTTGCGAAGTTACTGATTTCGTATTGGTTATAGCCCGCTTCCTTCATAGATGACATCAACAAGAGATACATTTGCAGTTCATCTTCTTCATTAGGAAGAGGAAGTTTGTTCTTATTAAATAGGGTGTGAAAAAGAGTGTTCTCCTCCACCTTCAAGCTGTAAATAGAATAGTGGGGTAAATCAAGCTCCAAGGCCTTACGAATACTTTCGCCCAGCATCTCTACAGTTTGGTTCGGCAAACCAAACATAAGGTCAACCGACAGGTTGTTAAGACCAACTGCACGAGCATTCTCCAAGCTGCGGTATACATCGTCAACATTATGAATCCGGCCAATACCCGTAAGGAGTTCGTTCTGAAACGCCTGAACACCAAAGCTCACCCGATTCACGCCGCCTTCTTTCATAACCGCCAACTTATCTATATCCGTAGTTCCCGGATTTGCTTCCATAGAGAACTCGATATCTTTATCCCAGTTTGGGAAATGTGTCCGAACTGATTTTAGAAAATAAGCCATCTCATCCGGCTTCAGTACTGTTGGGGTACCACCGCCGACAAAGATCGTTTTGATAACTCCCGGTGGAGTGTTCTTGACGGTCAGCTCCATTTCTCGATCCAAGGCTTGGAGATAATCCATAACCGGCTGATCCTTGAGAACGTAGGAATTAAAATCACAATAAAAGCACTTATTGGTACAAAAAGGAATATGAATGTATACGGCCTCAGGGGGACGGCCATTAGTATTCGTGGTCATTAGCTGTCTCCTTTATATAAAAATATCGTTTGACTAGTGTAATCTAAAAAACAAGAAAAGGGAAGCCTGACGGCTTCCCTCCAAGGGCGATCATTTATAAATGATCTCTATTTTAAAATACAAAAAAGTATAAGTTTTACGTTATCCTATATATTTTGTATTTCTCGCAGAAACGGATACCGTCCCTATAAGGACGGCTAAGCCGTTTCTTCTTAATATATCCGCATTTCCACGAGTTCTGCACGTTCTCCTCCGTTGGTTTCATGAACAACGATCCGAACAGCATCCGTAAGGACAGGCTTCTCTAAACGATGTACGTTCTTCCGGCGATGATTGTCTTTGACGCGGAACATGACTTGCCACACGCCATCAATGAGTAACTCTACATCGTAAGCCTTTACTAGTTCAGGAATCACTAGAAATGGCGTTTCATGGTGATGTAGGTTGATAAGATCCTCATTAACATCATCGTTAAAGGTAAAATGAATTTCAGAGACTGAAGCAGCATCCGGGAGACGCGCCTCTACCCACTCCGTTCTACCAGCAGCCATCGGCTCAGAAACCCAGCTATGTGGCCCTGCAAAAGGTCGAACATACCCGTCAGTGACTTTGGATGCAGCATATGCGGATGTTTCTACCGCAAAACAGAAATGCCTGCGTACTAGCTGTTTCATGCTCCACTCCATCACCGGCTGATCTGGCTGATGATCCTCCAGCGCTGAATCAACTACAGGTTTAACGCCTCTCTCAAAAGTAATAACACCTGTGATTGGAGTTTCTGAAATATGCAATTGAATATGCTCATTAGTTCGAATAATAGCGAAGATATTACATTCGCCGATTGAACTCCACTGCTCCTCTTGTACTGGAACATCAATCCATTGCTGCTCTCCAGCTTGTACTAATACAACATCAACCTGTCTACACTCTGCTGGAACGTAATTTTCCGCACGCCCAGTCGTCCATAGCTCAACGGTCAGCTCTGACTGAGTACTTGCTGACACAAGCAGCTTCAACCCAAGGATATTTCCTTCAACCGGAAACAAAATTCCTACGTCATGAGAAAGCTCATAAGCTTCGGCTGGACGATCCAGCAGTATACCATTCATCGTGCTGGATGCATGAATCTCGCTTTTTCTGGCGAGGTCCAGTGGATCTTCGTTGCACAATCCAATAATCGAAGCATCTTGCTTTAACATCACCTGTTGCAATTCATGCATATGCTGCTTGCGAATTTCACGAGGGGTTACACCTTTGATGACGGATAATGCTGCACCTGCTCCAGCCGCTTCACCCATGATCGCACAGGTTGCCATGACGCGTGTTGTTCCAAAAGCCACATGAGATGCGCTGATATTCCGACCCGCGAAGAGTAGATTTCGCACATTCTTCGAATAGAGCGAACTAAATGGAATATGATAAATCCCATCCGCATGCAGATGTTTCGAGCCGCTCTCTTCTGCGTACATCCCTTGCGGTGGATGCAGATCAATCGACCATCCTCCGAATCCAATCCGGTCTGCAAATTCACGCTGCGCAAGAATATCATTTTGCGTTAAGATCGTATCGCCAACAAACCGTCTGTATTCACGTTTACCCGGAATTGAGCCAACCCACTCCAGCGTCATATTTTCGGCATCAAAATGACCTGAGTTTTTAATGTAATCCCAAATCCCATAAATAACAGAGGATAGCTCATCACGTATACGTTCATTCTCATCCACCGTATCAAGCTCACCGCCCCACTCAATCCACCAGTAGTGACAGCCTGAATCTCCACTCCGAATGACCCGACGGATCGGAATCGACGTTGTTGTAATATCCTTCGCGAACGATGGAGCAACATAACGTACCGGTTTTCCTGTATCCTGTGTATAAAACAATAATGTACTGCCTAATGTAATGTTATCAGGCACTTCAGGTGCCCATTCCTCATTAAATTCATGGCGGGCTTCACGTCCTAATCGGAAATCAGCTCCTGCCAGGAAGCCAACCAAACCATCGCCCGTGCAATCGATGAACGCCTCACTCTTGAACGTAATCAACCGCTCAGATCCCATCATCCAACCAATCACACTGCGAATCGTCCGATCCTCTGCCTCACCTTCCGCTTCCACTTCGCGTACATCGGTATTTAGGAACAGGCTGATATTCGACTCTGCCTTCACGGCTTCGAGTAAGGTTAGATCCCATAAGTATGGATTTCCCTCCGGGTTCCGGTATTGATTCTCGATGAATAACTCACCCATAATGCCTGTCTCACGTGCATATCGATTTACACCATGTCCTGTTGCACCACATACCCATACCCGAACCTCTGAACTCGAGTTACCACCAAGTACAGGACGATTCTGCACTAGTGCTACCTTTAACCCTAGGCGCGCTGCAGCGATCGCCGCGTTCATTCCTGCAAGTCCACCACCGACCACTGTTACATCGGATTTAACCGTTTCTGTTCTCATGTTAGTACCCCTCCTATAGTTAGCCTTTCACAGCCGAACTTGAAATCCCTTGAATAATGTATTTCTGACCCACAAAGAAGATAATAATCATTGGAATAATCGCAGCCGATGAAGCAGCCATCATCCCGTTGTAGTCCACATTGTTCTCAAGAATAAAATTCTGCAATCCAAGCGGAATGGTATATAGTTTAGGGCTTTGCAAGAATACAAGCGCATTCTCATAATCATTCCATTGCCAGGAGAAATCGAGAATAGCAAACGTTGCTATTGCTGGCTTCGCTAATGGCAGAATTAAGCGGAAAAATATCTTATAATGCCCCGCCCCATCCAAAAAAGCAGATTCCGTAATTTCCTTAGGAATGCTCATAAAGAACTGCCGAAGCATAAATACACCGAAGATTGAGAACATGGCTGGTAGGATCAGCGCCCAATGCGTATTGTAAATCCCAACCCAGTTAAACATGATAAACTTTGGAACAAATAGTACCTGAGGCGGAACCATCATCATGGATAAATATATGACAAATAGTCCATCTCGACCTTTGAACGAAGTACGTGAAAATCCGTAAGCGGCAAGGGCAGATAGAAACACCGCCCCCACAGTTCCAATAATTGAAATCTTAAGTGAATTTAAATAATACGGAACAAAATCATGACTTCCTGTCCACACCCGAATATGATTGCTCCAGTTGAGAGATGAAGGCAGCCATTTGTTAAACACCTCGGCAGGTGTCTGAAAGGATGTGCTGAGCATCCATAGGAAAGGCACAATCATAAATAGTCCTAGAACAAACATGATGATCGTTACTGGCAGTTTCACCTTCATGTTTCCTGCTTTTTCATTCATACCGCCTGCTCCTTTAAATTATGGTTTCGGGGCCCCCCGCAAAGCTTCACTTTGTGGGATCATTTAGTAATGAACCCAGCGCTTTTGGCCGATCCACTGAATGACTGTAATGACGAGAATGACGGCGAACAAGAACCATGAAATGGCTGAAGCGTATCCCATATCGTAATAACTGAATGCTGTTTTATAAACGAATAGTGATAAGACCGTCGTACTTCCGCTAGGACCTCCAGCCGTAATGGCTTGAATAATCGAGAACGATTTCATCGTCATAATTAATCCGGTAATCATTAATAAGAAAGTTGTGGGACTAACAAGAGGCCATACAATTTTCCATGTTGTTTTGAATGTGCTTGCACCATCGATCCGAGCAGCCTCCAGCTGTTCTGTCGAAATTTCCTGTAATGCAGCTAAATAGATGATCATATTGTAGCCAAGCATCAGCCAGATTTGTACGATATCAATGGCATACATTGCGGTTTCCGTATCCGCAAACCATCCTGGCGGCGATGTTATGCCAATCCAGCGAAGCATTTCATTGATGGGTCCCTGTGAAGGCTGAAATAGCAGCATCCAGACAAATGCAACGGCTACTCCACTGGAGATATACGGTAGGAAGAACATTCCACGTAATACGCCTTTAAGATACACACTGCGGTTTAGAAATAGCGCTACAATAAATGCGAGCACCATCGATACTGGAACCGATATCAGGAATATCACCGTATATTTGATCGAGGCATAGAAATTATCGTCATGGAACAATCGTTTGAGATTATCCAGCCCAGTAAATTGCCAATTCGGATTTGAAAATTGATAATTCGTAAACATGAGGACAAAGGAATAGATTGCAGGAATAATAAAGAATAAGAGAATACCAATCATATTCGGAAGAATAAAGGTCATGCCGATCCAGCCTTGTCTGTCCATCCAGCTTCTCCGCTTCACGGTATCGCCGCCTTTCGTATGCTGAAAAATGGGTACACGAAAGAGAAGAACGAAGAAATCTTCCTCCTTCTCTTTTGTGCTAACTATTTCATTATTTCAATAACTCTTGCGAACGGGTTTGCATATTCTTCATCGTGGTTTCAATATCTTGCTTATTTAAGAAGTATTTTTCATACTCTTCTTTACGTGCATCAATGGCTTGTTGAGTTACATTTAGCTGGAAGGACGGGAATTTGCCGAATACAATTTTATTCATTGAATCTGTATCATATTTGTCTTCCACACCCTTCATGAGAAGGCTCATTGCTTCCTTACTATCTACACTCTTAGAGGCTGGAATACGACCACCGCTTGCCATTGGCAGCATACCGCCATCCGCATACCATTTTGCGAACTCCCAAGCTGCATCCAGGTTCTTGGATTTCGCATTAAGAGCAAGCATGTCACCCACACCGCCCGAATATTTATAATCCTTTTGATCTTTATTCACTTTTGGAATAGCGGCGAACGCGGTTTTGAAATCATGCGGATAGTCTTTCAAGTTGTTCGCATTTCGGAAAATAAACTCACCTGCTGCTAGCATTGCCGCTTTGCCTTGCAGGAACATGGTGTCAACCGGCATTTTACTGGTCAGTTGCTCGCCATATTCCGGTGTGGATTTGTCCACGAACATCATGTTATGCAATATTTCCAGGTGTTCTTTCCATAGATCATTCCCAAAGTTTGAAGTACCATCCGCCTGTTTCACACCCATTCCAGCAAGCGTACCGTCCATCGTTGTTGGGAAGGAGGAATCTGCCTGCAATAATCCGTACACACCAGGCTTCGTTAGCTTCTTCGCATACTCCTCAAGATCTGACCAGGTCCAGTCCACCGCAGGAATCGGTAATCCTGCTGCATCCAGCATATCTTTGTTCAACCATACAAACGCCATGTTTTTCTTTGTAGGAATCCCATAGTACTTATCATTGATTTTCCACATTGCTGCGTCTTCGCCGATCTGGCTGTCGATATCATAATCTGTCTTCGTGCTTAGATCCAAGGCAACGCCTGCATCCATACGTTTCTGTAAATGAGCAAGATCGTAGTTCATGAAAAGGTCTATGTTTTGATTGGTCATCAAGGCAGTATCCAGCTTTAAGTTTCCAGCATCGTCATTTACATTACGGATATACTCGACTTGAATGTCCGGATTATCTTTATTCCAGTTATCAATTACAGCTTGAGGCCCGGCTTCTGCAGGAACTGCCCCCCACATCGTAAGCTTTATTTTCTCCTTTGCTGTTTGTCCATTTGCACTGCCCTGCGCATCATTACTTCCACTAGTACCACAACCAGCCAGCATCGTACCTGCTAATAAGACAGAAAGCACTGCAGGATACCACTTTTTCTTCATCGATATCTTCCCCCTTGGAAGGATTATGTGTTGTGCTCTACGTCTATAACTTTATCATCAGAGCGGATTCTGGGGGATGAACTACATTTGGGAAACTATAGAACGTTTTTTGGTTCTTTTCGAAATTCATTTGGCGTGACGCCACACCACTTTTTGAAAATTTTAATAAAATAATTATCGTTCTCAAAGCCCACCTGCTGCCCAATCTCACTAATTGTTAGCTTCGTCTCTGCAAGCAGCATTTTCCCAGCCTGAATACGCCGCTCTTGAATATAATTCGTCAACGTTTTCCCTGTCTTTTTCTTGAATAAGTCACTTATATAGCTGGCATCCATTCGGATCAACTCTGACATGGATTTGAGCGAGATTTCCTCAGAATAATGTTCTTCAATATAAGCAATTATTTTGTTCATCTCCACATGATCTGTCGGTCCCGTTTGTTGCTTCTCAGGAAACCATTTATCGGCCTTCTTCATCTTCACCATTCGCTCCAGCTCGGCATGAACCTTATCCATGGTCTGCTTCAAACCTTGTAGATCTAAAGATAACTTCAGAATGTAGTCCGAAGCTCCAAATACGAGCGCTTGCCGGGCATATTCAAATTCACTCAATGCGGTCAACATTACAAATCGGCAGTCGAAGCCTTCCTCTCGAGCAACTTGAAGGAGCTTCACCCCATCCATCACTGGCATATTGATATCCGTCACTACAACATCAGGTCGAAGCTCACGAATCATTTGCAAGCCTACTTCTCCATTCTCCGCCTCACCTATAATTTCAAACGGGATTCCAGCCTTTAAGAATAACTTCCGTATACTTTTAACCGCGGGTTGTTCATCATCCACAATTAACGTTCTCCACATGTGAGCTTACCTCCATCGTAAGGTTTTGAAATAAGAAGTGGAAAATGGATAATCACTTCAGTTCCTGTGTCTGATGATACAATGTCCATGCCTGTCCGTTGATTCTTGAACAACAGCTCTAAGCTCTCCCTAATATTTTGAACACCGATTCCTTTTCGTTTCCGTGCAGCCTTATTCAGCTGTGCTCTATCTATCCCCATGCCGTTATCTTTAACCTGCAGATATAGTTGCTGTCCAGTCACCTTAGCGGAAATATCAATTCTCCCTTGTTTCACAGACTGACCGAAGCCGTGAATCAAGCTATTTTCAATTAAGGGCTGAAGACAGAATTTAGGGATTAATGCGTATTGTAGTTCCTCGTTGATATCATATTGAATCTCAATCCCATGTCCGAAGCGTTGCCGCTGAATCTCCATGTAAGATTCTATGAGTACAATCTCATCCTTTAACAGAATCAAATCCACTTCCGTATTTAAAGTTGTTTCCAATATTTTGCCTAGTGCAACACAAATTTCATAAATTTCATCATCATCTTTATCTAAGGCGATGCTCTTTATCGTATTCAATGTATTTAGTAGGAAATGTGGATTCATCTGCGAAAGTAACACCTGAAATCGAACGAATTGCTTCTGTTTTTCTTCAAGCTGAAGACGCTGCAACAGCTCATTTAAATCATGGATCATTATATTGAAACTCTGAGTCAGTGCAAGAATCTCTCCCCGCCCTTGCTCGGGTAATTTCATTTTGAGATTCGTTTTAGCGGTCATCTCCATCTTCTTCTGCAGCTTCTTTAGCGGCACTGTAATCGTCGATGATATAAAATAAGTTAATAGAACAAATAGCAGGAGTATGACTCCAAATACAGCAAAAAATCGTTGCTTCTGCTTATACACCTCAAGAAATAGCTGTGCTAGCTGTACCTTTTTAACGACATAACCATTCAACTCTTCGATGTAGCTGTATGTGTATAAGCTTTTCTCCTTCGGATCGATGATGGATGCAGCACGCTCTGTCTGCCGCTGGTGGTCACTCTTCACAATACTCTGCGCAATATCCGGAGAAAAGGTCTTATCCTTATCCGGGTTAAGCATCATTCTCCCTGAGGCATCGAGCAGAAAAAAAGACCCTTCCTGTTTACTCCCTAACGTTGATCTAATAAACCACTCCTCATAATCGATACTTAGTCTTGCATAGGCATAAATGTTAAAACCATTATCACGCATAACCTCATAGAGGCTAAGCATTTTCTTACTTGTCGTACTTTCCCGGACCACATTATTCTTGTCATTCGGATTCCATATATATCGATTCGCTCCTTCTCGCTTCAATGCTTGAACCCAATCCTCCGATTGGATTTCGTCGTAGCTCAAGGTTTCCCTCGGCATAAAGGAAGTGTATGCGTTTCCATGAAGGTCGATTAAAGTATAATACACCGTCGCTCCACTCATGAAGAATGTATTTTCAATCGCTCCAAACTTGTTTTCAACGAGCTTTTTTCTCGTGATTTCATCCGATTGCTCGGGATTCTTCATTATCGATAAAATCGTTGTATCTTGTTCAAGTAATGACCCTGTTTTCATAACGAGACTCATGAGATCAACAAAACCATTCTTAATCCCAATAAGCTGCTCTATGTTCTTCGTTTCCGCATTATCCTGCAGCATTTGTTCTGTCTCTTTGAAGTTATACAGAACGAGCATGGCAATGGGTGTTAGTACCAACAGTAAGAAAGCTAACAAAATCCGATTCTTAAAGGTACTTGGCGTAAGTTTCAAATATAATCGTTTCAAAAGAGGACTCCCCTTACAGTGTATGTGCTTACAATCCTTCCACCCTATTGTAATCTTCTCCTGCGCAAAAAAATAGAGCCGGGATATTCTCCCGGCTCTACCTAATTTCTACTCGTCGATCTTCAGTACTGCCATGAATGCTTCTTGTGGTACCTCTACGCTACCTACTTGCTTCATGCGTTTCTTACCTTCTTTTTGTTTCTCTAGCAGCTTCCGCTTACGCGAAATATCACCGCCGTAACATTTTGCAAGTACGTTTTTGCGCATCGCCTTAACGGTTTCACGCGCAACCACCTTCGTACCCACAGAGGCTTGAATCGGCACTTCGAACATTTGACGAGGGATAATCCCACGTAGTTTCTCACAAATGATACGACCGCGGTTGTATGCACGATCACGGTGAACGATAAAGGACAAGGCATCAACCTGCTCATTGTTAAGCAAGATATCCATCTTGACCAGATTCGAACGACGGTACCCGCAAATTTCATAGTCGTAGGATGCGTAACCTTTTGTACCTGATTTCAACTGATCAAAGAAATCATAAACGATTTCAGACAGTGGAATCTCGTAAGTAATCGTTACACGATTAGTATCAAGATACTCCATATTTACGAACTCGCCACGTTTGTTCTGGCACAGCTCCATTACGGTACCTACAAAGTCGTTAGGCACGATGATTGCTGCTTTAACATATGGCTCTTCAATGTAGTCAATCGTTCCGATTTCCGGATAATGTGACGGGTTGTCGATTTGAATCATTTCGCCATTGGTCAGCATAATTCGATAAATAACACTCGGTGCTGTTGTAATTAGCGGCAAATTGAACTCGCGCTCAATCCGCTCTTGAATGATCTCCATATGCAAGAGTCCAAGGAATCCGCAACGGAAACCAAATCCAAGCGCGCTCGAGCTTTCCGGCTCAAAGCTTAGCGAAGCATCATTAAGCTGGAGCTTCTCCAATGCCTCACGAAGATCGTTATAATCTGAGGTTTCAATCGGATACAACCCGCAATATACCATCGGGTTGATCTTACGGTAACCTGGAAGCGGCTCAGCAGTAGGATTCTTTGCGTCAGTGACAGTATCACCGACACGGGTATCTCCAACATGCTTGATCCCAGCTACGATAAATCCAACATCCCCGATGTTCAATTCATCGACAATGGTCATACGCGGCATAAATGCGCCAACTTCAATGACCTCGAAGGTCTTCTCAGTTGCCATCATCTTAATCTTCGATCCCGCACGGATTTTACCGTCCATTACGCGCACATAGACGATAACGCCTTTGTAAGGATCGTAATGAGAGTCAAAAATCAACGCTTTAAGCGGCTCTTCTGAATTACCGGATGGCGCAGGAACCTGCTTCACCACCTGCTCCAGAATTTCCTTGATCCCGATACCGGCTTTGGCAGATGCCATAACCGCTTCACTGGTATCCAGCCCGATAACATCCTCAATCTCCTGCTTTACCCGGTCAGGGTCAGCGTTTGGCAAATCAATTTTGTTAAGCACAGGTAGGATTTCAAGGTTATTATCCAGTGCTAAATACACATTGGCCAGTGTCTGCGCTTCAATTCCTTGAGCCGCATCCACAACCAGCAGTGCGCCTTCACATGCTGCAAGACTGCGGGAAACTTCATAGGTGAAATCGACGTGTCCCGGTGTATCAATCAAATTGAGATAATACTCTACACCATCGTCTGCACGATAGGTTAAACGCACGGCTTGCAGCTTTATTGTGATACCACGTTCGCGCTCCAGATCCATCTGATCGAGTACCTGTTCCTGCATTTCACGCGTGGTTAGTGCCCCCGTGTATTCCAAAATGCGGTCAGCTAGTGTCGATTTACCATGGTCTATATGTGCAATAATCGAGAAATTGCGAATTTGTTGTTGTCTTTTCTGAACGTCAGTCATTCCTTACCCCCACAGACAGCCTGATATTAATCCACTTATTATAACAGTACAAGCTTACTCCATCAATCCCGCCCTTACGTAAAACAGAAGAAACAGCTATTCACGTACCCGTGAAATAACTGTTTCTCCTGAAATCATTGTGATTCTTCCGCCGAATCGAACAATGAGACTACCCAGCGTATGCCCTTCTGAGAAGCTTGCTGCAGAAGGCCTGCCGTTTTATCCGCTATCACATCGACTGTCGGCTTTTGTTCCTCAGGAATCAAAATCTGCTCTGGAGTTTTCGTATTATACCCATCTACCACCTTCTGTGGAAGATCTGTAGTTGGCGCAGGATTGCTATTCTGAGGCAATGGAGAAACAGGCGTATATGCACCTGTGAGAGGGTCGATCACCATCGGAACATACACATAAGTCTGCCCACCTTGTGTAACCCCATTCTTAATCGGCTGTGATTGCATGCCCGTCACTTGACTGGTTGGCGTAGTCGATAGGTCGGTCCAGCCTGGCAGCAACTTAGAGACGGTTGCCCCTCCGCTGCCACTAAACTGCATACCTAAGAGTATGCCGACCCCTGCCCAAATACCGACCATAACCAGTTTTTTACCGAAACGAGACATGTAAGCCACTCCTTTTTAAATACTTGGTAATAAAGCTGTTTATTCTAAATTAAATGTCTGTAGCTTAAGAAGCCCCGTTCGACTTTTGAGGTGCTGTAGCATTGGTTTGTCCCTTGCTCTCTTGGGTTGTGGGATTCGTCGCCTTGCCAGCAGCGTTTACCTTCTCCGAGTCATGACTGCTCCAGTACACATCCGCAATAGCGTCTGCCAAAATATCAGCCGTACGCTTTAATTCCTCTGCTGTATTATCAATACCGCCCACTTCAATCAAAACACTGTTAGGCGAGAGGGTTTGATTGTACTCTCCGTTGTTTCCTTTACCCGCAGCTTTTCCCCATATCCCGCGAGATATTCCTGGGTAGCCCTTCTCAATCGTTTGATGGATCTTGTTCGCAAACTCTTCGTTCTTCTTCCAATCTTTATTCGCATGTCCAATGATAAAATACACCTGAGCGTAACTTTTCCCATCAATCACTGCAGTTGTTTTGCCATGACGCTGCGAGTCGCGGTGAATGTCGATAAGTTCACTCATTTCTTGGTTTGAGCTCATTGCAGATTTAACCAGCATTCGAGAGTATTTGTAGGAAAAATTCCAGTTATAGTCGGCAATTTTTGTTAGAAAATCTTCTTTGGCATGAACTGTACCAATCCCGCGTTGTTCCAATCTTTTCGTAATATATGATCCTACCAGCATTACATTTTTAGTTGAAACCGCAGAGCTTGGATTTTCGTTCGCTACTCCTAGTAGAGGGTTATAGGCCTCCCGAGGATGTGAATGATAGATAAGGATCCGTTTAACTGAGGTGTCCTTGGTATTATCTGTCTCGCTTTGCGGATCACTCTTATCCGTACCTCCCGCAGCTCCTGATGGCTCAGGAGACGGAGCTATTGTCGCTTCAGGCTGCTGTGCTGGAGTATCTTCGGGCTTGTCCACTTCGTTTGGAACCGATGGATCAACCTCTTCCCCTCCACCTTCAGCCAGTTCATCCGTTCCCGGATGATAATCAACAGGAGCTCCTGTAGAGCCACCCGAGCCTTTTCGCAAAAGAAATGGATCATCCGCTGCCAAGCCTGGCACTTCACGAGAAACTAGACTCTTCGGATCACTTGGATTCACACTGGTCAGCAATTGAAATACAAAGGAAGTCACTTTTTCACCTGAAAAAGCAGAAGGCTCTTTACCCTGCGGTAAATGGGGTACCTCCATCCCCAACAGCTCCATGAAAAATCCACTCGATAGGGAGGCCGCAAGCCCCTTCATAGATGGAATGGGTGAAGAGTTCAACTTCTGTCCGGCCAATCCACCAGCGCCAAGCAGCATAAAAAATACTAGCGAACCTCCGGCCAACAGCAGCATCGTTCTTCCCAGCGATAAAGCATCCAGCACTCTTCCACGTAAACGGCCGATGTTCCAAAGCTGAAACCATTTTTTATTCATTATATTTATGTCCTCCTCCAGCCCTCTGTAATCTCTTATACTCCAAATCTATGAGTGAAAGAGAAATAGTAGAACCCTAAATGAGAGAATAGACATAGAGTCCGGCGAGATACTGTACATCAGCATCCCGCCGGACTTGTGCTAGCTATGATTCAATTAGTGGGTATAAGCGCCGACATTCTCAGGATCGACCGCATCATGCAGGGCCGCGTTCAGACCACTGGCTACAATATTGGCGATGCCTTCAATAAATTCATCGATTTCCTTAGGTGTAACGATCAAATCATGTCCTAGTGGCTCAAGTACTTCCTTCACTAGTGACAATCGTTCCTGCTCAGAAATATCGTCTAGCATCCCCATAATTTCCTTGGTGTGACCAGCTCCTTGCCCGAAATGATTCTTCATCATCTCCAGTACATTATTTACAATGGTCGAAGCATAGCAAACTGTAGGAACACCGATAGCAATACAAGGAACACCCAGAATTTCCTGCGTCAATCCGCGCCGTTTATTACCAATCCCCGAACCGGGGTGGATACCGATGTCGGCAATTTGAATCGTCGTATTGATCCGTTCCAGCGAACGGGATGCCAGCGCATCAATGGCAATAATAAGATCCGGCTTTGTACGATCCACGATCCCCTGTACAACCTCACTCGACTCGATACCGGTCAACCCTAATACCCCGGGAGCAATAGCACTTACCTTACGGTAGCCTGGAGAGACCTGATCCGGCACGAGCTCATAAAATTGCCGAGTAATGAGCGCATTCTCCACCACCAGCGGCCCCAATGAATCTGGAGTCACATTCCAGTTACCGAGTCCAACGATCAGTACAGATGCATCCTTACCAATCCCAATCCTAGTCAGGAAGTCCTCGAATTCGCGAGCAAAGACTTCAGCTACTTTTTGCTGCAAGCCAGTATCTCCATTGCGCAATGCTGGTACCTCAAGCGTGACATAATTCCCAATCGCGCGACCTATCGCCTGTGATCCGGCAGCGTTAGCCACACCAAGCCGGGTAACTTTTATCCCATCAGACTCTTCCACTTCTTCGTTTACACCAGGGATTGGCGTCCTTTGTGGCCCTTGAGCCATTTCCTTTGCCTCTAACGCCAAGTCCGTGCGTACCGAATATAGCTGCAGATCCGGTTCCATTGTTCCAGCCTCCTAAAAGTTTTGTGAGCATCGCTCCAATGAATTACTTCGAGCAAAACTTGCTTCGTAAGCGATACTTAGTTTTGTGAGCAGACACTTCCTTGAGTTACTTCTAACAAAAACTCAAATTGCAAGCTTCTGCCTATGCTCTTTTGTCGATAGTGTGCGAGAGAAAGCCCTTGTTTATGCAGGTTAAAATGGTTTAATTTGAAAGCTTTAAGTATTGCTTTTTACTACCGGTCATGCTAAACTATTTTAAGTTGTGAATCATTTGATAATGATTTCGAATGTCTTACAGGAGGTGAATGCAATGCCAAATATTAAATCCGCGGTTAAACGCGTAAACACGAACGAAAAACGCCGTGCACTGAACGCTTCCCAAAAATCCGCGCTTCGTACAGCTGTGAAAACTGCTGATGTAGCACTGACAGGTACGGAAGTTGAAACTGCTCAAGCTGCTTTCCAAGCTGCTTCCAAAAAGCTGGACAAGGCCGTAACTAAAGGTCTGGTTCATAAAAATGCGGCTGCCCGCAAAAAATCCCGCTTGGCGAAGAAATTGAACGCTCTTAAGGCTCAAGCCTAGGACGACATTCATAATGAGCAATTGAAGAACCTGACCGCTATGTTTCATACGGTTGGGTTTTTTTGTGCCTACTATTCTATAAATATAAGTAATAGTTTCCTTTAGACGTTAGTTGAATGAAAAAAAACCACCTTAGAAAGGTAGTTTTCTTAAACGATCAACTTTTCTCTTTTGAATAAGTTACTTTCATTCCGATTAGGCATTTTTCATAGATGGATCATCTCCATATACTTTTTCCACTGCTTAGTTCAAGTACCTAGCCGCAACATAAACAACTCCAGACCAAGCACTTTATCTATAGCTCCTGTCTTCATCTTATAATCCAGATCAGCTAGTGCACTTAAAATTTGCCGCAGACGTTCACTTGAGAACTTGTGGGCCTGCTCCCCTGCAAGCTTTACTGCATAAGGATGAAGTCCAATTTGAGACGCAATCTGACCTTGCGAATAACTATGTGCTGATAAATCCTTCACCTGCAAAATAATTCGGAACTGCCGCGCAACCAGCGCAGCAATCTTAATGGGTTCTTCCCGCTGCTTCAACAGCTCATACAGCGTATCAAGCGCCTTATCTAGACGCAGATTAGCGATATCCTCTACAAGCGTAAACACATTTTGTTCCGTTCCGCGATGCACCAGACTTTCTACTGCTTCTGCGTCTACGGTTCCGCCCTTACCAGCGAACAAACATAGCTTGTCCATTTCCGCGGATAAGCCCTGCAAACCTGTCCCGGCATTAGTGATAAGAATCTCTGCGGTGCCAGGTGCCATCGTACAACCCCGCTCACGAATCCCTTTCTCTACCCAGCGCAGCAGCTCTTCTGCCCCTAGCGGGTTGAAAGCTAATACCGTACCCGCCGTTTTAACAGTCTTCACAATTTTCTTACGCTCGTCCAGCTTGTCACTATTCACCATAAAGACGATCACACTGAAATCTACAGGATGCTGCAAATAATCACTTAAAATATCTATACGATGCTCAAGTTTGGCATTTTCTTTTCCCGCTGTAAATAACGATGCGTCCCGCACCAGCAATAATTTACGTTCTACCATAAAAGGTACAGTCTCAGCTTCTTCTACCACAGCCTGCACCGGCGTCTCAGAGAGATCAAAGGGAATAACTGCAAAATCGCGATCCTCTTTGGCAATCAGCTGGTCTTCCAGCAATGCCGCGAATTCATTCATTCGAAATTTTTCACTGCCGTACAAAAGGTACAGCGGTGAGATTTTCCCTTGTTTGATTTCTTTTATCGCCGTTTTGGCATCCATTCCGCCACTTCCTTTTCCATTCATCTAGCCCAATTTGCCCAGATTCCTATTGTAGCAAAAAAAACGACATAAATGCACATGCAAAAACGGAGAAACTCTGGCAGCCATGGCCAAAGCCCCTCCGTTTAAGCGGCGCATCTATATAAACGCCGGAGTGAGAAGCCCTAGAAACTTCCCATCCGACGGTCATACCGATGTTCTTCAAATCCTATACTTTCTAGTTCCTGTCCGGTTGCTATAGTATATTCTGAAACTTCGAAAAATGTTCCAGCCTCAATTTAATTTGTTGACGTTGAAGATGGAGTCTTTGATGGTGTCGCCCCAGGTGATGTAACCGGCGTTGAAGAAGCTGCTGCTTCCTGTACAGTGTACACCTTAGTGGTATTCACACCATCTTTCTCCGTCACATACGTGAACTGCGAGCTATCCGCCGACCATTCTCCAGAAATCCAATTTCCTTCTAATGGATAAGAAGTCACTGCTATCCTATCTTCCACTGAACCTTCGGGTGAATTCTTATAAATAACAAGCTGTAATCCAGCAAACTCAACGGCATAATGCCCATCAGGGGAAGTCCAAGTCTGTACATTAGAATCATTAGAATCATTAGAAATGTTAAAACCCATAACGCCCATTCCGAAGTCATCAGAAGTCTTTAATGATTCCTCCGTAGATGTCGCTGAATCAGCTGCGATCCCTTTATCTATAGAAGCAGGTTGATCCTTCTTATCAGCTTTGGACTGATTATTACCGCCAGCACTAGTATCCGGAGTTTGAACTTTCGTTACAGTATCCGGCTTCGGCGTCATAATCTTCTCCGTAGGATTGGGCTTCACATTATTTGTTGGTTCTGGTATCGACCGTCCTCCAGATCCAGCATTAGTTTCTGTTGGAGAAGTCGGCATCGACGCAGGGTCTACCGGCCCCATCGCTCTATCTAATGCAGCGTTATCTTCATTCACATCAGGAGCAGCTGGTAGAGCCCCCGAATCCGTTCCGCTATTAGCAGGCGCAGCCTCATATGATTCAGCAGAAGTAGAGGCTTGCGAATCAATAGCCATATTATTAGCACTATCGCTGGTCGCTTTACTACTATCCTGCATCATTTGTTCTACCTCTGCCCCAGGCATTTTATCCGGCATATTAAAAATAGCGATCCCTAATATTACGGCAGCTGCGATAGCTCCAATGCCTGTCCGTGCTGCTATAGAGGTTCCCTTGGAAGGTTTACCGCGGGAGCTTTCTCGTGAAAATGGAACTACAACTGGTTCCTCGGTTCTCACAGCGCTTTGTTCACGACTGCTTCGATCCAATTCTGCAAGCTGAGGTAAAATAGAGTCAACCAGACTAAACGGGGGTTTCACGTCTGGCAACTGCTCCAATTCTTTGGAGAGAAGTGTCAGCCGCTCAAAGACTTCCGCGCAGGAAGGACAATTATCGATATGACGGAACATCTCAACAATCTCATCTTGGCTCAAGTCTTGGTCTATATAGCGGTGCATCCATTCCATCACCTCCGCGCATTTCATCCCGATACACCACCTTTCTGGTACTCCTGAAGTCTATTCTGCAGCTGCTGTCTGGCCCTAAACAGATATGATTTCACTGTATTCAAAGGCAAATCCAGGCAGTCTGCAATCTCGTTGTAAGAAAAATCTTGTAAATAGCGCAGGACGATGACCGTCCGATGATGCTCGGGCAATTGATCAATCGCTTCACGTATATCCTCAGCTAAATAAGAGGATAGAACCTCACGTTCCACATTGTGTTTATCCTGAAACACCATTTCATGCTCATCAATAGAAACTGTAGGTTTAGTTCTTCTGAATTTATCAATGCAAATATTGGTAACGATTCGCTGAACCCACGTTTTGAACTGGGCCTTTTCCTCATATGAACCGATTTTGGTATAAACCCGGATCAAGGCCTCCTGAGATGCATCCAGCGCATCTTGTTCATTATGCAAAATGTAGAAGGCGGTTTTATATACATGCCCTTCAATTTCTCGCAATAGGGTGATTAGAGCGTCGCGATCGCCCGCTTGAGCGGCTCTGATGAGTCCCTGCTCCACCACGAAGGTTCCCCCTCTCTATGCAATCTTACTGACGCGCAAGACTGCGAATTTGTTGCAACCCTGTAATTAATATTTTTAGAATACCAAACTTTTCTTAGAACGTCATGTTAAGCCATCTTTTATAAAGCGCTATCGCACATTTCATAGCATTTCACAGCCAATAATTCCTACTAAGCATACAGGGGAAACTTCAATCATTCAAATACTCTTTTGAATAACTTTATAACAAAAATGACACAAGTATAAACGCCTTCGGCATCCCAATAAGGCCGGCAAGCGTTTAGGTAAGAAATATCCCCCATTTCCAAAAGAAACGGCTTATCCTCCTGTCGGAAAAGAAGCCGTCAGTAAACAAGAAATAACCTTAGAATCGAGCACATAACTCTATTTATATAACACAATCTTGCAGAGCATGAACACTGCGTAGTTGTCCCTAGTTTCATCATCCACAACATACGCCTCTCCATTCTCAAAAATATGAGGGTTATTGTAATTCCTCTCTAATCTATAGATCTGGCCTTCCGTCACCTTACAACCATGGAATGCCGACGCAATTTCTACGTATTCCGCATCCTCTTCATCAGCTGCAAGATACAGCTTTTTATCATGATAAGCAGGCATATACTCACTCCCGGTCCGATAATAAACCATTCCAATTCGTAGACGTCAGTCAAACATCATAACTCTTCTACTTTATAGTTTATTGCCTTTGTCCTCATTCTATACTTTATGAATACATATAATGTAAGAAAATCTGAATGTCGGAAAATATGTATATAAAAAAGGTTGTACGGCTGACATGCGTCAGCTATACAACCTTCAATAAATCTATCTATTCGAATTAAGAAAAAAAACAGAATTAAATACCTTTTACCTCTTTAAATTTCGCCACATACTGAGCCGCAAGATCGGTAATTTGATCGTACCGACCATCCTTCGCAGGTGCAGTCAAATTACCCCCGATTCCTACTGCTATACAGCCGTTGGCAATCCATTTTTCCATATTATTCAGATCCACGCCACCTGTTGGCATAATGTTCACATGCGGCATAGGGCCTTTAACCGCTTTCACATAATCCGGACCAAACGCACTGCCAGGGAACAACTTAAGCACATCCACACCAAACTTCAATGCTTCCTTCATTTCATTTAATGTCATGCAGCCAGGCATGTACGGTATACCATAAAGATTACACATTTTAGCTGTCTCTGCTTCAAAAGAGGGACTGACCACAAATTCCGAGCCTGCAAGAATGGCTATTCTCGCCGTTAATGGATCAAGTACAGTACCTGCTCCAATCACTGCGCGATCTCCGTACTCCGCAACCAATCGTTTAATCGCCACATCCGCATCCGGAGTCGTGAAGGTTACCTCAATATTATTCAGACCGCCTTCGATACAAGCAACGGACATTTTAAAAGCTTCCTCAGCACTATCAGCACGAATAACGGCTACAACTCCAACGGACGCCACATTCTGCAATACTTTCATTTTCTTCATCAGTAGACTCCCTTTCTCTTGGTACGATCATAGATGAATATGAAACACTAATTTAGATAAACTTTTTTATTAAATTTACTAATATAAACGATATAATCTATAATCAGATAGTAATAACAATACGGTTAACAGTCAATACATTTTTCTGGGTATAGAGATATTAATTCACCTATAATATCAACAAATCCTTTTATAGAAAGGATTTATTTCTTATTTGTTTTCTTTTATCCAAAACACCATTCGGATTAAAAAGCATTCTTTTATTGTACAAAACCGATTTATGTGATAATTTCAAGTTACACATCATTATACTGGGATAAATTCATTACCCTAGGAGGAACTCAAATGAGTAAACAGCTGGATGCCGTCACTTTCGGGGAGCCGATGGCGATGTTTTATGCGAATGAAACGGGTCCCCTGCATGAAGTATTTTCGTTCTCCAAAGCGTTGGCAGGTGCAGAGAGCAATGTAGCTACAGGCTTATCACGCTTAAATCATCCTACAGGTTATGTTACGAAGCTTGGCGAAGATAACTTTGGTCATTTCATTGCTCAAGCAATGAAGAAAGAGAACATTGATACCGACAACATTACTTTTACTAAAGAACATTCAACAGGTATGTTAATCAAATCAAAGGTTGTTACAGGCGATCCTAAAGTCGAATACTTCCGCAAAAATTCCGCGGCCTCCAAGCTTAGTCTGGTTGATTTTGACGAGGCATACTTTAATGCTGCAGGACATTTGCATGTAACAAGCATCTCCTCCGCCTTATCCAAGACCTGTCATGAATTCTCTATTCACGCTATGGAATTTATGAAGAGACAAGGAAAGACGGTCTCCCTCGATCCAAACCTGCGCCCTAGCTTATGGCCGGATACGGAAACGATGGTGAACACGATCAATGATCTGGCTACACGCTGTGATTGGTTCCTTCCAGGACTCGGTGAAGGCAAGATTCTTACAGGTCTAAGTACGCCCGCAGAGATTGCGGACTATTATCTGGCGCGTGGCGTCAGCTTAGTCGTCATCAAGCTCGGTCCTGAAGGCGCTTACTATAAATCCGCTGAAGGAGAAGGTTATGTAGACGGATTTAAGGTAGAACAGGTCGTTGATACCGTAGGTGCAGGAGATGGTTTTGCCGTTGGTGTTATCAGTGCGATGCTGGAAAAGCTTCCGATTGCTGAGGCCGTCAAACGTGGCAATGCGATCGGTGCGTTAGCCGTCATGTCGCCTGGCGATATGGATGGACTTCCGACCCGTGAGGAGCTTGCAAAGTTTATGCAGCAGGAGGTTTAAGCACATAGATTTGAGTATATTCATTAAAAAATGCCGTCTCACAGTTGAACTGTGGAACGGCATTTCTTTGTATTTTTATAGCCTATACTTATTTATAAGACTTCACAGACTGTCCTTGTTGCAGGGTCGGCGGAAAACGATAAGTGATAGGAACAGAAGCGCCTTTATCCTCGATAGAAGAGAGTATAATCTTAGCAGCTTGCATACCCATTTCGTAAGCAGGCTGACGAATTGTTGTAATGACCGGATTATAAATTTGCGCGAACTCCGCATCATCTATACCGATGACAGACAATTGTTCCGGAATAGCGATGGCATTTCGATTCGCATATTTCAAAATCTCTGCTAGCGTGATATCATTCGTAGCCAATAGCGCTGTCGGAGGGTGCGGCAACGCTAAAAGGCGCTTCAGTCCTGCAGCTAATTCTTCTTTTGGCACACTACAAATATACTCCTCACTCAGCGTTAGACCCGCTTCTTCCATCGCCTTTTTATAACCACTGATCCGCTCTTTACGAGGGGTAATAGCATGTTCCCCTAGCGGCAGGGTGACCAGAGCAATTCGCTCATGGCCCTGCTGTGTCAGCTGTCCCACACCTATCTTGGCCGCCATTTCATTGTCGAGCAACAAGCTCTGCGTAGTGATTCCATCTACCAGACGATCCATAAACACTAGCGGAAAATCGGCCTCAACCAGTCGGCTGTAAGCAGATGAATCGTTCCCCGTAGGAAAAATAATCAAACCGTCCACCTGGCGGGCAACTAAGGTTTCGACGTACTTGCTTTCTTTTTCCGCATTCTCATCGGCATTGCATATGATTACTTGGATTCCGTGTTGCTGCAGCTCGTTCTCGATCGCCCGGATACATTGAATAGACAGCGAATAATCGATATTAGCAACGATGATTCCGACCATATGCGTCCGATTCTGTTTCAAACTGCGCGCAAGTCCATTCGGTTGATAATTAAGCTCCTCAATCACAGCCTCAATCCGATTCTTCGTCGCTTCACTCATATATTTAAAACGTTTGTTCAAAAATTGGGAGACCGTACTCTTCGACACTCCCGCTTTTTGAGCCACATCATCAATTGTTAACTTCTTCATCACTTCGGCTCCACTCTTCTCAAAAGAAAATTACTTTATCAAAAAGTATAGCTTTTATTGGGTGAATTATCTACTAAGGAGTATTGTTCATAAAATCCATATAAAGCTTATTTTGTTGCTCTTCCGATAAAAAAGCCCAATTCTCATCCAGCCACCCCAATCCAGCTTTCATAAGAATATCAGCTTTACGTTGTTCCCCGTCCACTCTATAATCCATGATTAATGCTTGCCCTGTAATCTCTTTAAACCTAATTGCTATAGCGGGTGTTGGAATGCGCATGGTCTCCATATCATAAAGTACGGTTTTCTCTTTGTACTTTTCATCCCCTGCATCTTCTAAGTAACTAAATACGAGTTGCTCATGCTCCTTATCAACAGCAATTATTGACTTGTAATCTAATAGTGTATAATCAAAGGATTTAAGCGCGATCGGCACCACAGTTTCCCCTGCCGCTGCTTTTTTAACATTAAGTATCGAAAACTTACCATCCTCATACATACCTACACCAAGAGTCTTTTTATAGGAAGTTAACAGGACATAATCTCCTGCTCCAAAAACCCCACTCAAATATTGATAGGTACTTGCCCCTCCCGCATAAAGAGGAAAAGTATATATCCTAGTAGCCGAAGAAGCCGATAGTTCCGTCTGGTCCTTCGAGCTCAGGTAAAGGGTGAACGGTTCTGTAGGATGTGTGTACTTTGGCTTCTTGTAGTCAACCATCGGGGGCGGCGGCGACCAAAGGATTCCCGCTGTTGTCTCAACGGCATATGCTTTGCTCTTATCTCTGCTCATTGGCAAAGGCATGTAATATTTCTTACCGCTAATCTCAAACTCTGCTGGACTTGTCGGAGGCTCTAACGCTTTGTCATTAGTAGCAGGAGTAGAAGAAGGTAGTATCCCTGCAGCTTGTGACTGCACCGATGAAGATTGGACTGGACCATGACTCTTCCATGCGCCTATAGGCAAGTTAAGTGCACCTATCAACAAAATCATAGCCACACTGGTCAGTAGCACACTTTTGTTTATTCGATAACGTCTGTGATTTTTATTTTTAAGCGTAGCAGCCTGTTCGATCTGAATCATCAGCTCAGGTGTAAAGCCATCTTCAATAAAAGGCCTTTTGCCTGCTTGTGCATACCAATCATTCTGTCCGATCATCACCGGGTTACTGTCATCAGCTTTGCCTCTCATTCTCTCTCCTCCTTCTGGATGGCTTGCTTAACCTTCTCCCTCGCTCGCGCGAGTCGAGATTTCACAGTCCCCTGAGCTATATTCAGCAAATCAGACATTTCGGCAATCGATAGTCCATGCTGAATATCCAGTACAAGCACCTCTCTGTTCTTATCTGGTAGGGTCATAATAATTTCCCAGATTCGGTTCGCATACTGATTGCCGAGCGCTTCTCTTTCCGCAGACGGAGCAGTTATAGTGACAGGTTGATCCCCAAATGGTATGAATCTGCGCCAAAAGCTATTTTTGCTCCAACTAAAGGCTGTATTTCTTGTAATCGTAAGCAGCCAGGTCTTCATCGACGATTGTCCTCGGTACTTCCCCACATTCTTATATGCCTTCAAAAACACTTCTTGGCTAATATCATTCGCCTGCTCCCGGCTTCTAGTTAAGAAAAAAGCATAATTCCACACATCCGAGCCATACTCCTCCATCATTTCCCGCAAGGTCATTTCGGACGCATACGCTTCTGCATATGGCATATCTTCGCTTAGCATGTTTCGTCTCACCCCTTGCCTAATAAGACTTTCCAAACTTGAAAAAGTTCCCTATAAAATTAATAATTGGGTTGTTCTTTACTTAACAGTATAATCTTTAGGTCTGTCTATTAAAAAAACACCACCGATGAACGCTTAAACGTCATCAGTGGTGCTCGCGTGTCCGATTGGGGAGAGCTGAATATATCTGTAAATAGCTTTCTATTGCATTTCGTGCAATAGAACTTGATTTTCCAACTCCATAGAAAGATTCTGTTGCACTTCATGCAATAGATACTATTAAAATTCAGAGAATTAGGCGTTTTCCTTCATTTTGAGTGTACAAAGTACAGTAGAATGAAGATCCAGCTATCTTGGATTGCGTTCTATTGCACAAAATGCAATGCCTCCACCAACTTATATCGCACTTCAACCCCCTCCGCCCGCACCCGCATCTGAATCTCCCCCTGCTGATCCGTCCGGAATATAGATGCATGGTGATCTTCCAATCGCTCCAATACCTCAGCTTTCGGGTGACCATACAGATTATTAACACCCGCAGAAATCACCGCTGCTACAGGCTGCCAGAAGTCAAGCCAAGCTTCGCCAGAAGATGTCTTGCTCCCATGGTGAGCCACCTTCAGCACATCAATGACAGGTCCAGCGCTGATCCCCTTTTGCTTAGCCTGCTCTACAATCTCCTCCTCGGCATCCAGATCCATATCTCCGGTGAATAGAAAGTTCCTACCATTCATCTCTAAGCGAAAAGCTACCGAATCGTGGTTCTGGTCTTCCAGTAGAGGAATGCCATTCTGATAAGGAGTACCCGACGCTTCTCCATCCCTTCCCTCCGGCCATAAAAAGGACAGCTCCGTCTGATCATCCGGGGAAAGGGTCATTCCTTGATGCACAGCATACAACTGAACATCCCTCTCTAGTGCAGTCCTCATCATTCCCAAATAAAACTCGCGATCAACAAACGTTCCATTAAAAAGCAACGCCGAAACTGGAATTTCTTCCAACACGGCTTGGAGTCCTCCGGCATGATCCTGATCTCCATGTGTCAAAATAATCGCATCTAAACGGTGGATACCACGTTTTTTCAGCAGAGGCACCAGCACTTTAGCGCCAACCTCGAACGGACTTCGGCGAACGCGCCACTCTTCTTTTTGACCAAAGTTTAAGGTTCCACCACCGTCCACTAGAATATGTGCTCCGCTCGGTGTAGTGATGAGAATGCTGTCGCCTTGTCCGATATCCAGATAACTAATTGTACCTCTACCTGCTTGACCATCCGACTGATAACCCCTATACAGCAACATCCCCAGTCCAACTGCCAATAGTAGAACAATCGCTCCGCTCCAGCGTCCAACCTTAGAAGCACCAACAGCAATCTGTGCATTCCCCTCTCTCCCAAACCCACCGTGACTGTTCATAGATAAACCAGCCTCCGCTAAAGGTCTCGTCTCATCCTCCATATATTGCGGTGCAGAACGTGCTTCCTTTCCTAGCTTGGCAACATACAGCAGACCATACAACAAAACATAGTACACCCCGATCCACAGCAGTGAAGGCGAGCCCCAAATCAGTACTCCACCAGTAAATTCATTGATCCACTCCACAGCGTAAAAAGTAAAGTTATTCAGCAGCTCCGTGACATGTGCCAGTACTTTTGCAGCATCTTCCCATAGTCGTCCAAGCAGTAGCGCAAGCGTCCCTAGCGGCAATACTACAAAGGTAATAAAAGGTACAAAGACCAAATTGGCGACAAAGGACAGTAGCGAAAACTGATTAAAATAATAAATCGTGAGCGGGAAAGAAACTATTTGGGCCACTAACGTCACCGAGACCGCACCTTTAAGCCAGCGTGGCAGTATGCTCAAAAGAGGATTCATAAGCGGAACGTATACCATCAAACCCAGGGTCACCAGAAAAGACAGCTGGAAGCTGACACTGAGCAGCATATAAGGATTCCAGATCAACATAACCAGTGCCGATGCCGCCAAAATATTCAGTCCATCCTTCAACATTCCAACTCTTGCAGCGAGCAAGGCAATCATACTCATCAGCCCCGCACGCACAATGGACGGACCCGCACCAGACAAGAGGACGTATACCGGAACGAGTATGAAAGTGAGCGTTAGTGCGGTCTCTTTTGTCAGTCGTAAGCGTCTGAACAGAAATAAAAGAACGCCTACATACACCGCTACATGCATACCTGAAATAGCGAGAATATGCGTCAAACCGAGCTGGGAGAACTGCTTAAAGGTATCCGGATCGAGATCATCCTGCATCCCAATGATTAAGCCCTTCATATACCCAGAGTGGCGTCCTTGAAAAAGATGGTTCAGCTCCGCCCCAAGGGCCGTTCGCGCGCTGTCATTTAAGCGAAAAATCGTTAACGGACTCCATGAATCTGGCACGGTTACCCTTATATTTTCCGCTCCCTGCCCCTTCAATAGCCAATGAATCTTCTTCGTATGTAAATAAGCACGATAATCGAAGCCTCCAAAATTACGCGCTACTGCCGGCTCTTCCAGCACGCCATTAAGCAGCACCTCATCCCCTCTTCGCCACTTCGCAGCGACAGCAATTTCTTGCTCAGCCAGAAGTTTGATCTGAACTGCGATTAACTCCCCTTGCATCTTGCTGTCCTGTCCATCCAAAGGATCAGATGAATTATCATCTCCTTCTGCAAGCAGGTTCATATGTAAGAGCTTCATTGTAAAATCAACCCGATCCCCATCCCGTTCCACGACGGAAATGATCGTGCCTCTAGCTTCCACGGGGCTCTCATTCAGCTCTGCAATCGTGCTACCCAGCGCTTCAGGCATTCCGCTAATATTGCGAGCTTCGTTCCACTCCCAATATCCAGCCGCTAAAGAAATGGATAAACACAACATGGCTATGTATTTCCAACTTACTGTTCCCCACACCCTCAGACTCACCAATAAAAGTATTAATCCAGCCCATGCTAACAGCAGTCCGTTCCCTGAGCTTAAGCAAGCCGCTGCGCTTCCAGCCACCCAACATACTGTAAAGCTTAACAAGGGTCTTTCCTTCACGTGCCCATCCCCCTTTCACAATACTGGATACAAAAAAAGAACCTCTACATACGCCATAAAAGCGCACGAGAGGTTCTTCCTCAAGTCATCTTATTAAATTAGTGTTGTACAGATCAGCTACTCCGACACTTTAATCATCGTTTCACTTGGCGGCTCATAATTCTCCAATTGGCGGAACACGATGCCTTTTGCAGCCATCATCGCTTCAACCTTTTCCATATCCTTACGGTAAGGTCGGTAATACACGATTTCCACGATACCACTGTTCGCCAGCATATTGGCGCAGGTCCAGCAAGGCTCATCTGTCACATAGACGGTACTGCCTTCCCGATCGATTCGGTCTGTAAATAGCAAAAGATTCTGTTCCGCATGAATCGTGCGAATACAGCGCTGTTTCTTCACCATTGTCTCTACGCCATCCACGATTTCCATTTCATATTGCTCCGAGAGCATACAGCCTGCCTCTGAACAATCAGGTACGCCCATTGGCGCCCCGTTGTACGCTGTTCCTAGCAACTTCTTGCCTTGTACCAGCACAGCACCCACATGTCGGCGATTACAGCGTGAACGAGTTGAGACCATGCAGGCAATGTCCATGAAATAAGTATCCCAGTCTTTACGATAAGCAGCAGTCATAATCAATCTCCATATCCTTCTAAATAGTTGTTAACTATTGTAGCACATCCCCGCAAGTATTCACTAGGACAACGGTTGTAGCACATTCAACAGTACCTTCAATACCCTTTTATCTTCAAAATATTACTAAAGGCTTTAGCTTTTCCAGCATTTTGGGCCCGATCCCCTTCACCTTCCCCAAATCTGACAGACTACGAAAAGCCCCTTCACGATTGCGGTAATCGATTATAGTCTGAGCCTTCTTCTCTCCGATGCCCGGGAGATCCATCAGCTCCTTAGCACCCGCAGTGTTCACATTTATTTTACCTTCCTGCGAAGCGACTGACGTGGTAACCTCAAGCGCCTCCAAAGCATTCTCTCCAGTAACTGTTGTCCCCTTTTCATCTACTGGAGTCGGGACAGTATGATCTACTTGTGCAGTATCCTTCACCTTCTGAGCAGCATCAGACTTATCACTAACTTCAGCCTTTCCAGCACTATCATTTTTCCCAGAAGCATCAGTCTTCCCAGTGGCTTCGGCTCCCACTGTAACTTTCCCAGCACTTTGCTTATCTACCTTCGTCTGCTGGCCTCCCACTTTGCCCTCTGTAGCCGAAGCTTCATCTGGCTCAGCGACTCCAATCGCTTGTTCCATGCTTCCATTCAAGGTTTCCCATCCGGCAATGCCGGAATCCCCCTTGCTCCCTGCAGACCATAGCAACCCACCACCCAGTAGAGCTACAACCACTCCGAGCACTATATTCCCTTTATTCAAAATGCGCTCCCCCTCACGAAAATTCGTCCTATACTTTTTTGTGAATCTTCATACATTCCTTTAATTGGAATTCCCTTTAATAATTCATACAAAACCTGTCATTTGTCCAAGGCTATCCTGCATACATATAACGAAGAGAATTCATGTCAGTTAGTAAAAAGCAATGCTAGAAAGGAGGAACCACAGGTGAAAGTAGGATTTATCGGAACAGGCAGCATGGGCAGCCTGCTGATCGACGCCTTTCTTTCTTCCGGAGCGCTAGAACCGTGTGATGTGCTTGCCAGCAACCGCAGCCTGAATAAGCTGCTGGAGCTTGAGAAGCGTCACCCCGGCATTTCCATTTGCGGAAGCAATAGGGAGACAGCGTTAGGAAGTGATATCGTTTTTTTATGCGTAAAGCCACTTGAATTTAAAACATTAACAGATGAGATCGGCTCATGTCTCCGGAGTGAGCAAATTGTCGTATCCATTACAAGTCCAGTTCAATTGCATCATCTGGAATCCGCTTTGCCGTCCAAAATTGCCAAGATCATCCCAAGCATTACGCACTGCGTCAAGAGTGGGACTTCACTGTGCATATTTGGCAGCAGGCTTAATAAAGAAGACAGGCTTGTACTGCTACAGCTATTGTCTTTCATAGGCGTTCCCTTAGAAATCCAAGAAGCACATACCCGAATCGCTTCTGATTTCTCCAGCTGTGGACCTGCGTTCTTAAGCTATTTCATTGAGCGCTGGATAGAAGCAGCCGTTGAGGCCACTGGAATTGAAGAGACATTAATCAGCCGACTCGCTGGGGAAATGCTGCTTGGAACAGGCAAATTACTGACAGAAGGGGAGTTTACCCCGCAAGAGCTTCAAGAACGGGTCGCTGTTCGCGGTGGCATTACCGCAGAAGCGTTAAACCACTTACGTACCAGTCTAGAAGGTGTATTTGAACGCCTCATCACGACAACGCATGATAAATATGATGAGGATGTTATTAAGCTTGATGAGCTATTCGGACACGACACTATTAATCAGGGTCCTAAAGAACGTTAGAACAACAAAGCCCGCAGCACGGATTTCTCCGATGCTGCGGGCAGAATTGCGTTCTTCGCTTAACCCACTACAATATTTACAAGTTTGCCAGGAACCGCAATAATCTTGCGTACGGTTTTACCTTCTACAGCTGCACTCACATTAGGAAGTGACAGCGCATGAGCTTGCATTTCTTCCTGACCCATATCCAGCGGAATCAGGGCGCGTTGTACGATTTTACCATTAACTTGAATAACGATTTCAACCTCAGCATCGACTGTCCATGCTTCATCATAAGTTGGCCAAGCCACGTAGCTGATGCTTCCTTCATGACCAAGCAGTTGCCACAGCTCTTCAGCAATATGCGGCGCCAGTGGTGACAACATTTGCACAAAGTGTTCGGCAGCTTCATGGGACAAGGTTTCTTGCTTGTAGGCATCGTTAATGAAAATCATCAACTGGCTAATCGCCGTATTGAAACGCAGATGTTCGAAATCCTCAGTGACTTTCTTAATCGTTTTGTGCCAAGTACGTTTGAACTCTTCCGTACCGCCATCTGCTGTGATTTTGGCATTGAGCTTACCTTCATCATTCACGAACAGGCGCCATACACGGGACAAGAAACGGTGAACCCCTTCAACACCCTTTTCATTCCAAGGTTTGGTTGCTTCCAGAGGGCCCATAAACATTTCATAGACACGCAGTGTATCCGCACCGAAAGCTTCAACAATTTCATCTGGGTTGATGACATTTCCGCGTGATTTACTCATTTTTTCATTATTATTTCCAAGAATCATGCCTTGGTTAACCAGCTTATGGAAAGGCTCTTTCGTTTCCACTACGCCGATATCATAAAGCACCTTGTGCCAGAAACGTGCATAGAGCAGGTGAAGTACGGCATGCTCCGCTCCGCCAATGTACAGATCCACTGGAAGCCATGCTTTTTGCTTCTCAGGGGAGCACAGCTCTTGATCGTTTTTCGGATCAATATAACGCAGGTAGTACCAGCAGCTGCCCGCCCATTGCGGCATGGTGTTGGTCTCACGGCGAGCCTTCATACCAGTCTCAGGATCGATCGTTTCCACCCACTCTGTTACATTGGCAAGTGGAGACTCCCCAGTACCCGATGGTTTAATCGCATCTACATCAGGCAGTACCAGCGGCAGCTGATCAACCGGAACAGTCTTCATTGTACCGTCTTCCAGATGCAGAATTGGAATCGGCTCTCCCCAGTAGCGTTGACGGCTGAACAGCCAATCACGCAGACGATAGGTTACTTTACCTTTACCTACGCCCTTCTCTTCCAGCCAAGCAATCATCTTCGCAATCGCTTCTTCATTCTTAAGCCCATTCAAGAAATCAGAATTGACATGCGGTCCTTCTCCGGAATACGCCTCTTCTTCAACGTTGCCACCTTGTACGACTTCCACGATATTCAGGCCGAATTGTTTAGCAAATTCCCAGTCGCGCGTATCGTGACCTGGAACCGCCATGATCGCACCTGTTCCATATCCGGCAAGTACATAATCTGCAATCCAGATCGGTGCCTTGGCGCCATTCACAGGATTGATTGCATACGCACCCGTGAATACTCCGCTCTTCTCTTTAGCCAAATCTGTACGTTCCAGATCGCTCTTATGAGAAGCTTTCACACGATATTCTGCAATCGCTGCACGTTGTGCTTCTGTTGTAATGGCATCAACCAGTTCATGCTCTGGTGCTAATACGCAGTAGCTAGCTCCGAACAATGTATCTGGACGTGTTGTAAACACGGTCAGGCTAGCATCGTGACCTTCAATTTCAAAGTTCACTTCTGCACCTGTGGATTTGCCGATCCAGTTACGCTGCATATCCTTGATGCTTTCAGACCAATCCAGCTCTTCCAGATCTTCAAGCAGACGCTCAGCATATTCAGTAATTCTCAGAATCCACTGACGCATCGGTTTGCGGACAACCGGATGTCCTCCGCGCTCACTTTTACCATCAATAACTTCTTCGTTGGCAAGTACTGTACCCAGTGCCTCGCACCAGTTAACAGGTACTTCTGCTACATAAGCCAAGCCTTTGTTGTACAACTGGATGAAAATCCACTGCGTCCATTTGTAATAATCTGGATCTGTAGTGCTGATCTCGCGATCCCAGTCGTAGGAGAAACCCAGCGATTTGATCTGACGACGGAAATTATCGATGTTCTTATCTGTAAAATCACGTGGATGCTGACCTGTATCCATTGCATACTGCTCTGCAGGAAGTCCAAAAGCATCCCAGCCCATTGGGTGCAGCACGTTAAAACCACGCATCCGTTTGTAACGGGATACGATATCCGTTGCTGTGTAGCCTTCTGGATGACCTACGTGCAGTCCTGCACCTGAAGGGTACGGGAACATATCCAGTGCATAGAAATTCGGTTTGGTTGGATCTTCACCTGTCTTAAAACTTTTGTTCTCATCCCAGAACTTTTGCCACTTGGGTTCAATAGCCTGCGCCCGGTAACCGCCGGCAGGTATACTGTTTGTTTGATTGTCGCTCATTGTCTGCTCCTCCTTGGAGTGTTACTACTTAGATTTCTTAACCAAGCATAAACTGCCATCGGCATCCTTATAAGGACGATAAGCGTTTATGCGAGAAATATAAGACATGAAGTATTTCGTGAAACCTATACCCTCTTATATTTACAAAAAAACCTCCCATCCCTAGCGTATTATCGCTAGGGACGAGAGGTTATAATTCCCGTGGTACCACCCTAGTTAGCGGCTGAATATACTTTATTCTGCCACTCACTTTGCACCCTTTAGCGGGGGTGAGGCGACGGCGGTTCACCTAGGACATCCATTATGTCTAGTGGATATCCTGAAACTTGCGCCGTTACTCCGAGGTGAGTTCACTCCGTTCCGTTAACCGGCTCGCACCTTAGTGCCGGCTCTCTGCAATAACGGTATAGAATTAATACTCCTCATCATCGATCAACTATATATACCGACTGTTCATCAGTAATATTCCCCAACATTATATACAAAACTGTTGACTATAGTCAATGTTTTACCCTATTTACACGGGCTTTCGTTTGATTAAATACGTCATAAAGTGTTGAATAACGACTTTTGCAGCCGCGAAGAACGGTACAGCAAGGATAAGTCCGATCATTCCCGCCAATTCACCGCCAACCAGAAGCGCAAAAATAATGAGCAGTGGATGCAAATGCAGTTTCTTTCCCACCACCTGTGGTGAAATAATGTTACTTTCCACGATTTGGCACACTGTGTTAACCACTGCAACCAACAGCACTAAACGAAAAGAAACAGTCGAAGCCATTACAATGGCTGGTGCAGCCCCCAAAAAGGGACCCATATACGGAACAATATTGAACACTGCCACTACACTGGCAAACAGTAAAGCATACGGCATTCCGATGATGGCATAACCGATATAAGCGAGCACACCTATAATAATGCAGACCAGAAACTGTCCACGAATGTAGTTGCCGAGTGCATCATCGATATCTTTTAACAAAGTTACAATAGACTTGCGCCGTGCGCGGGGCAGACAAGACACCACCGTCCGCTCAAACACATCAAAATCCTTCAGAATATAGAACACTAGAAACGGTACGATGAAAGCATTGAACAGCACATTAATCGTTGTCCCTATATTATCGAGAAAATTAGAAATCCCTTCGGCGAGACGACTTTCCAATTGGAAAAACCAGTTGTTCATCCCCATCTCGACCCCGGGCGGGATTAGTCTAGAATTCATATGTCGCATCAGCCCTTGGGCTTGCAGCGTCATCTCTGGCAAATGTTCATTCAACTCTTCAAGCTGCTCGATAAACATCGGGATAAGGTTAATTGCGATCACTGCAATCGCCGTTAGGAATACTGCATATATTAGTAGAACAGCTACACTACGCGGCATCTTCCGTCCAGCCAGCATACTAACGACGGGATTCAATACGTAGGAAATAATCATAGCTGCCAGAAATGGAGCGAGGATTGCCTTCAAAAATACAAATATCCCCTGCAGCATCGGACGAAGCAACCAAACAAAATACAAAATGATCAGGGAGAGCAGCACTCCGATCATCCAGCGGAACCACTTACTTTGGGACCATTGCTCCATGAATGTACCCTCCTGCGACTGTAGCCTGGACTAGCTTCGTAAATAAGTATATGTATGGCCGCAGCAAAATAACCATCAAGCACACAAAATAACCCCACAAAGTGAGGCTTTTGCTTCGATGCTGAATCAGGTACTTTGCGGGGAGCCCCCAAAAAAAGCGCCAATAACCCTGCAGCTGATTTCAACTGAAAGGAGATTGACGCTTTAAGTACATAGATCATTCTTGCTTACAAAGCAAGATTCATAGTTAAGACGACGCATGAATTTGCGGGAAATCCTGAGTCATATCATCCCCGGAGAAGAGATCGTCCAGCGAGCTGAGTGTGCCATCTTCTTCAACTTGATACACCGACATTTTCTCTCCGTTTACCGTCAATTCAATGAAACAGCCCCAGCAATAGAACTGGTGGGAACCAATCTTTCCGATATCTTTGGAGTTACAATTTGGACACTTCATATAATACATTCCACCTATCCGTTAACAATATTAATGGCTTTTTGTAGCCGTTCTTCGCTCATTGCAGGAACCATTAAAGCATTCTCACCAATGGACATCTCATCAGAACAAGGCAGCCATTTGCGGCCTTCGATCAAATCAGTCACAAGCCCGTCACTGATTTCCAGCGCTCCTATTGTGTTTCCCAACTTTTGGTCAAAATAAACATCCGATATTCGTCCAAGTATAGTTCCAGTTGTAGTCAGTACTTTCAAATCCTTAAGTTTGTTCTTTCCTAATAGAAAAGTACAAGGTATATGATCGGCATCTGTCTTATCAATCGACTCTTTACTACGAATCATGACAGCATCCTCGCCGTAGGCCACAATATCTTTCCATGCCACAAATTTCACATGGCCACCAAAAAAAGATTTGCTTTCCAGTTCAATACCCGTAATATTCCAGTTTGAATCGAGTAGAATATCGACAATCTTGCCGATTTCATTCCCCTCTTCAACTTCAAATACAGCCAAGCCGATCAGATCTTGT
This sequence comes from Paenibacillus sp. FSL R5-0914, assembly GCF_038004525.1. NCBI lineage: Bacteria > Bacillati > Bacillota > Bacilli > Caryophanales > Paenibacillaceae > Paenibacillus > Paenibacillus sp. FSL R5-0914. The sequence continues at coordinate 2,412,255 of NZ_JBBORH010000001.1, read as the reverse complement.
AGTCTCATGGCTGCCTCGGTCCCCTCACTTTGAGTGTACTTACGAGTTCTCAGAAAGCCAAAAGCCCGAATCGCCCCGATACAGATCGAAACCTAGAGTAACTAGTCTCATTTACGTAGGCGATTCAAAATGGTTTCAACTTTTCGAGCAACGTACTCGATTTCTTCAGTAGTATTACCCAAACCGATACTAAATCGAATCGCAGACTCTAAAATATTTTGGGGAAGTCCCATTGCTTTCAGAACATGAGATATTTCCAGGGATCCTGAGGTGCAAGCCGAACCACTTGCTGCCGCAATCCCCTCCATATCCAGGTTCATCAGCATAACATCTGTCCCAGCCCCTGGGAAGCTCAAATTCAGAATACTAGGCAAAAACTCCTCGGTATTACCGTTAAGCGAGTAACGCTCCCGTCCAATCAGAGTATCCAGCTCCTCGAGCAGTCTACTGCGTAGGAGCTTCATATTCTGTTGACGTTCTGACAGCCCCTTAACCGCTATTTCAACGGCTTTGGCAAACCCAGCTGCTCCGGCTAGATTCTCTGTTCCGGCACGTCTGCCGCGCTCCTGAAGGCCGCCATGAAGTCTTGGATGCAGTGGCGCTCCGCTTCGAACGTATAAACCACCGATCCCTTGAGGCCCATTGATCTTATGAGCAGTAAAGCTCATGTAATCTACTGGAAGCTCTCGGAGTGTAATAGGGAGTGCACCTAGAGCTTGTACAGCATCTACATGGAACAGAATTCCCCGTTCTCTAGCAAGCTGACCAATCTCCTGGATAGGCTGAACGGTGCCGACTTCATTATTGGCATACATTACGCTGATCAACACCGTGTCTTCCTGCAATGCAGCCTCTACGTCTGTAACAGATACCCTGCCCGTCGAATCCACAGGGAGATAGGTAACTTTGAAGCCTTCCTTCTCTAGCTCTTCGCAGGTATGTAACACTGCATGATGCTCGATCTGGGTGGTGATAATATGTTTTCCTTTATGGGAAACTGCAGCTGCTGCTCCATAGAGCGCTAAATTGTCGCTCTCGGTGCCGCCTCCAGTGAACACCCACTCGTCAGGTGAACAGCCCAAAAAGGCGGCGATATTATCGCGCGCCCCGTTCAATATTCTTTTAGCTGAACGCCCGAACTGATGTACACTCGATGCATTTCCGTATTGTTCTGTCATTATATTCAGCATGACCTTAGCCACCTCGGGATGAACCGGTGTTGATGCGGCGTGGTCCAAATAGATGGATTTCATATTCATTTCTCCGCTTCTAGAGTATAGGAAACTAGTTCTTCTAAAAATATAAGAAGGTATAAGTTTCACATTATACATTATCCTTATATTTCTCGCTTAAACGCTAACCGTCCTAAAAAGGACGCCGAAGGCGTTTATACTTGGAACTATTAAATTATACCGCGCGAGAAGTGAGTTTTCCACAAGCGAAAGAACACAATATTGTAATCATTTCCCTATGAAGCTAGGATTATAGTAGCCAGTTCTCTTCAGAGGTTACCTCAATGCCATTTTTTCTAAGTAAAGCTGTAGTAACGCCATTTCCGGCTATTTTCTTCCCTTTGAATTCCCCATTATAAATCATACTGCTGCCGCAAGAAGGACTGTTTTCTTTAAGCACTACCATCGTAGCTGATACCTCTTGGGCTTTTGCAAGCGTAATATAAGCACCCTCTAAATACATATCTGTAACATCTGTACCTGATCGATCCACTACTTTAGCCGTCCCTGCCAGCACATCCTCGCCATTCCCACCAATGATTTCGGCTGGTTCTCTAGGCGTTGAGAATCCCCCCAGCAACTCTGGACACACAGCAATAGCTTGATTCTCATTCAAAAGCTTCTGAATTTTCTCATCCAAACAATCCGTACCATTATATCTCACCTTCATGCCAGCTAGACAAGAGCTTATCAAAATCACCAATGAGCACCTCTTTCTTCATTCATTCCGCTTCGTTTATAATAAGAAATATTCCGAGCATAACATGATGAAATTAAGCTGTAAACGGAGTGAACTTCTAATCTACTGACTGGGGAGTGTAAATAATGTGCGGACGCTATACAATAACCGTCACTATGGAAGAGTTGATGGTCAGATATTTTGCGAATGATTCAACCATTATCCACTATGCCCCTAAATATAACGCCGCGCCCATGCAGCAAATTCCGGCAGTCATTAATACAGGTTCCAGCAATAAGCTCGGGGAACTGCGTTGGGGCCTGGTTCCTTCATGGGCAAAGGATAACAAAATCGGCAATAAAATGATCAATGCCCGGGCAGAATCGCTGCTGGAGAAACCTTCTTTCAAGCGCTTAGTAAGCTCACGCCGCTGCATCATCCCATCTGACGGATTCTACGAATGGAAGGTGCAGGGCAGCAGCAAACAACCCATGCGGATCGTGATGCGCGATGGAGGTATTTTCTCTATGGCCGGATTATATGATATTTGGATGGACCCTGAGGGTAATAAACTAAGTACCTGCACGATTATAACGACTACTCCGAACGAGCTTATGGCTGAAATCCATAATCGCATGCCGGTTATTTTGAAGCCTGAGGATGAGACAGAGTGGCTGGATCGGGGCAATCAGGACACTACCTCTCTAATAAAGCTCCTGAAACCGTATGATCAACAACTAATGCGAGCCTATCCAGTTTCCATGGCTGTCGGAAATGTTAGGAATGATGCAAAGGAATTAATTGAAGAGGCGCAGAAATAGAAGGATAATTTATAACGTAAGCATATAAATTCTTATATTTTAAAAAACATCTTAACCCTGCGGCATAACCGCAGAGTTAAGACCATCGACGCTCGATCTTAGACCGGCGTCTCATCAATTGATGAGACATCTGGAGAAATCTATCCGCATACAGCCCGGAGGAAAGATTGTTTCGGATATGCCATTCGCCATTCATCCTAATTCTGTCCCGCAGTGCTGGATCATGCATTAAAGATAAAGCAGCATTCACAGCTTCATCCAGCTGCCCTCTTGTGTATATTTTTCCAGTATGATTATTAATGACAAGTCTCCGAATGCCATCCGAATCCGTAGTAAGAACAGGACAACGACACAACATCGCCTCGGCTACTGCGTACCCAAACCCCTCGAGAATAGAGGTTGAACATAGCAGTCCACCCGAGTCACCAATAATGCTCATATAATCTGCCATTTGCCCGTGAGGAACATTGGAATGCGAAATCAAACGTGAGGAAATCCCTGTCTCGGCTACAAATTGTTCGAAGCTCTCTTTTTGCTCCGGCTCAAACAAAGTATCGTCCTGAAAAATCCATAAATAAAGCTCGGGATGGATCGCCAGCAGCCGTTGTCCGATTTGTAGAAATTCTCTCCAGTTCTTATTCGTTTGAATTCGTCCCACCCAGCCGAGGATGGGAAAGCTTTTTGCGGGATAATTGGTATATCCAAACTGATCGCAATCGATCGGATTGTCAAAGCAATATTGACTAACAGATGGAAATCCACCTTTAAAAAGCGTCTGCAAATGAGTGGTTTCTGGATAGAGCAGTGCATCGGTTAGCTTGTGAATCCGCTCATTATAATTACTAATAACTTGCTCCGCTTCATCTAAGGTCCCCAATCCCTGTACCTCAAAAACAAGCGGCCCCTTGTAACCAAACCCTCTGAACCTCTCCGCTAAGTAAATATCCGTACACACTACAATCAAGTCAAAAGCTTCCCGAGTGAGCAGTCCCCTGATCTCGTCATCATTATTGGTAATATAGGTTTGAATATTAGGGATATTTTGCTGCCCTTTTCCAGGGTGTGTGTACAACAAATGACACTCTACACCGCGATCATATAATGCTTGGCAGCGCACTCGGTTCAGGGTCTGCATGCCACCGCTCGGGTTGAAAAAGGTGAACAAAATCTTCATTACGATCACTCATTCACATATTATTTTAGGAAAAATAGATCTTCAACAAATCATACAAGTCTGTGCTTCGAAACAGCTCATTATAGTAGTGATTTTTAGTCGATGGGACATGTCTATGCCGGAATCCAATCAAGCTATGATCATCCGTATAATAATTGGAGATCGTGTCTCCACCGGTAGTAATCAAAGCCTCCAGCATGTATTCAATATCGAGTGTTCCGATGAAAATCTTGGGACCTAAAACTATCGTGTAGGGAGTGGACAAGTGCTCTAGCGCTCCACAAATCGCATGCGACTCCACAACCCCTGGCATGTAAACAAACTCTGTTGCAGGATGAGGGATTGAACCTATTAGAACAGATGGTTGACCCGTAAGTGATAAATCCAGCACCCGACACTCATAATTGCTATACGTCTGTTCATACAAATTCTCTATCCTCGCTATTTCCTCCGCACCAGCATTTACTACAGGAAATAAAACGGTAATCATAGGACGAATCCCTCTACGGAATCGCGCCTGATGGCGGGTCAAGTGGTACGTATATCTCCATCTCCGATGATTTTCAGTGGAATGTAACTGTGCAGATACACTAAAGGTAGAGTCCACACGATAATTCACCAGCTCCACGGGGATAAAGCGAATATCACAATGTTCAGCAAGTCTCAGCCAGTAATCATAATCCTCCACCGGCTCCATTCCGTACCCCCCAACAAGCTTCGCAACCTGCGATTTGTACATGAAAGAAACACCAATAAGCGAGTAATCCAGCAATCTCTCTTTGGGCTGTGACTGGTAATTTCGCTGAGTAGCTAGCTGATGCTCGTTATGAAGTAGGTTTCCCTCGTTATCTATACTTTGAAAAGAACTGTACACGATTCCTAGCTCCTGCGGCCCCTTCACTAGTGCCCCTCGAAGGATTTCGAGAAAACGGGGTTCATAAACATTATCGCTGGAGACCCAGCTCAAATACTGAATACTGGGTTCGCTAAATAAAAGATCAAAGCCCGTATTCAGCGCATGTGCAATACCCCTGTTCTGTACATAAGAGATAATAGTTACCCTTGGATCCTCAGCAATTATTGATCTCACAAGCGGTTCCATATCTGGTGCACCATCAATTACAATGATCAGTCGAAATTCGGTGAAGGTTTGGCGCAGAACAGACTCCAGAGCTTGCCGGAGGAATTCCGGCTTTTGGGTATACAAAGGCATAACTACTCCTACATCCGCCATGATTTTTACCTCTCTCTACATTGGAGTATAAAATTAGTATATTTAAATTCCACCTTTGTGCCTGTGTGAATGCCCTAAGAGGATTTATTGCGCCTAAAAAAGAAGCAACCACCCAATTCTCATCGGTGGTTGCTTCTTGATTTCACCAAAATACTGTTATACAGGTAAAGAAAGTGCGGTAATCTCCGTTAATTCAGATTGAAGCACTCTCTGTTCTGTAACAAGATTTCCGAACTCGTCCAATCCGTACATGGAGCACACCACATTAGCCAATGGATAAGGACTACTTACCTGAACCTCGTAAGCGACATTCCCTGCAATGAAGAACTCTCTGACATCAGAACTCATTGCTGGAACATAATAACCTGTGACATACAGTGGTGTTAGTGCAAGCGTTGAATATGGAACGCCGAAAACTTCGACGATCATCATTGCACTCGCGTTACTTGTGTTGCGAACGCTGACCACTACATTACTTGCTGCAGTACCAGTAGCTCTCGTATTAGTAATAAGACCTGTTGTAAAAGCCATTTCCATCACTCCTCTCCTCATTTTCTATCAATTTATTCAGGAATAATTTGTAAGTTGCGAGGCAAGAGGAAGGGGAGATTCATGGAATAATAGCATACCTCTCATACTTCCAATTTCCGCGATTTTTCTGATTCCCTTGTCCAAACACAATGAATCTCAATTCATATATATATAGCAAACTAATAAAGAGGTGAAGCTCATGGCAACAACAACAGGCATCATTACGAACACAGGTACTACCCCAGCATCCAACGTGGTCATTAATATCGATAATGACAACCTTAGTTTTTCATCTAACGTAGTCTATCACGTTTACGTATGGAATACCTTGGTTAGTAAAGGTTTAGTCTACTCCAACTCATTAAATGTTAATGCGAACACCAGCCAGTTTCTCAGTTTTAATATCGCAGGCAATTCAGCTTATGAAGTCCAATTTCTCGTAACTGGAAACGCACCGGCAGACACGATTATCACGGTGTTCGGAACGGATTCGTCAGGAAACGTCATCCCCCATCAAAGAGTGCTGCAATCCGAACTTACTTTCATAGCTCAGCTGAACCCGTAAGTAACGAAAACTCTATGACGAAAGGAGCTTAGCATGGCTAATATTCAAATTTCGCCGAGCGCAAGCGTTCAGTTTGAGCCCACTATCGCGGTAAATTGGCTTAATCCTTCAGTTATGGTTGCCGTAGCTGTTGATCTTCGATCAGGCCCTCCTAACATAGGTTTATACAAATCTATTGACGCAGGTGCCACTTGGACAACAACGTTATTGCCGTTACCGACAGGATTTGCAGGCATCGAAGCACCACATATTGATTATATTTTTCCGACCACTTTCGTAGTATTAGCCCACGCCTTCGATTCAGACGGTCTCAGCGGGTCGATCGTATCCTATACATCTGCCGACAATGCTTCTTCATTCGGACCGCCAGTCATCGTGAATCAAGGGTTTGGGCAGTTTGTAAATGATGATCAGGTGGTCGTTGTCACCGACAAAGCTGGATCAAGTCCTTTTTTTGGAAATGTATATACTGGTTATACGCATGATTACAACACACAATTCATACCGGGAAATACGATATTCTTCAATCGTTCCCTAGATAACGGTAATACCTATTCCAGCCCCTCCCTGCTGTCTTCGGTCGAAGAATTCGAAGAATTCCCCGGTATAGCGATTACATTAAATGGGATTGTTATCGTGGGATGGATCAATCAGCCTCCCGGTAATACTGATCTTAAAATTCGCACATCCTCAGACGGTGGGGTCACTTTTACTCCTGAAACCATGGTCGCCAGCGTTGTAGTCCCACCAGATCCATTGCCGGGATATACATTTAGATGTCTGACATACCCTTCCCTCGCAGCAGATATTTCTAATGCACCGACGACGCGAGGTAATGTCTATGCTGTATGGCAAGATTTTCGAGAAGGTTATTCCGATATTTTTCTTGCCACTTCCACCAATTTCGGTGTAGATTGGGGGGCACCAATATCCATTACAGGTAGTCCGGTGGGCTCCCAAAACTTTTTCCCAGCCATCACCGTATCCCCTGCGGATGGTGCAATATTCGTTACCTATTACACTAATCGAGTCAATCCCCTCAACCTTGATGTTTATCTAGCTACATCTAGAGATGGGGGGATGACGTTTACAAACACCCGTATAACGACAACTTCCTTTGACGTCACCGGTATTCCCCTAATTGGGGACTACATCGGCAATGCCATTGTCCCCCAAACAGGCCGTCTAGTGAGCGTATGGACGGACACGCGGACCGGTACAGAGAACATCTGGTTTGGTGATAATCAATAAGCTATTAATAAACTTCTGATGATTAATTAAAAGGATGCCGAGCGAATATAGGGCATCCTTTTTTTGCGTAGCGAGAGTAACCTGGACCTTTCTCCCGGTAATCGAGAAGACAAGCTTCATTGATTACTCTGAATGTGATTTTCCCATTAAAAAAGCCCCCAAAAAGGGGGCTTAAACATCGATAATGCTATAACTTTAAGTTTTTTATTCCAAATACATTAACTATATGTAGAACATATAGTTGTCCGCCAAGCTCTCTTCTTTATAATTAATCAAGTCATGAAGAGTCGTGGAATCTAGTACGTCGGCGATGCTATCGCGAATACGCAGCCATAAATCGCGTTTTGCTGCATCATCTTCTTCAGTAAAATCTACTGGAGAAATTGGGCCCTCTAGCACACGAATGATGTCACCCGCTGTGATAGCACTAGCCTCACGTGATAAAATGTATCCACCGTATGCACCACGAATACTTTTTACAAGTCCTGCGTTACGCAGAGGAGCAATTAGCTGCTCCAGATAGTGTTCAGAAAGTCCATTTTTCTCAGCGATGCTCTTAAGTGAGGTCGGTCCTTCACCAAATTTCAGTGCAAGCTCCATCATAATTGTTAGTCCGTAACGTCCTTTGGTTGATATTTTCAAAGGGGCACCTCTTTCGGTTTAGTGTCTAGTTATTGTATACTATTGATTCGGTAAGTCATGCGTTTGTCATATCAAGGTATTCCGATGATTACTCTTAGTTTATGTTATCATATTCGAAGTCACAAATGAAATGGCAAACGAAACATTTTGCAAGAATGTTCACCCCTGGTGGACATTTTTCTATTCTCAGCCTCTTATTTTAGGCTTTACAGTAGACAGGTATGTTATAATACATTTTGAGCCGGGTGTTCCATGAATGACCGGTATTTTGGGTACAGAAATGGTGATTACGATGACAAAAGCAAAACAAGACACCCGTGTCGTCGTCGGCATGTCCGGAGGGGTCGATTCCTCCGTCACGGCGCTTCTGCTCAAGCAGCAGGGCTATGACGTCATCGGCATCTTCATGAAAAATTGGGACGATACCGACGAATTCGGAGTATGTACGGCCGAAAGCGATGCAGAGGATGTTCGCCGCGTATGCGAGCAGATTGATATTCCTTACTATACCGTTAATTTCGAGAAGGAATACTTCGACAAAGTATTTTCTTATTTCCTCGATGAATATAAGGCCGGCCGGACGCCGAATCCAGACGTCATGTGCAACCGAGAGATCAAGTTCGGAGAGTTCCTGAACAAAGCCCTTCAGCTTGGCGCCGATTATGTAGCGACTGGACATTATGCACGAGTTATAGAAGAAGATGGTGTGTACAAGCTACTCCGCGGTGTAGACAACAATAAAGACCAGACCTATTTCTTGAATGCGCTGGGACAGTATCAACTCTCTAAAGCAATGTTCCCGATTGGTCATCTTCCGAAACCGGAAGTTCGGAGAATTGCCGAAGAAGCCGGACTCTATACTGCCAAGAAAAAAGATAGCACAGGCGTTTGCTTCATCGGTGAGCGTAACTTCCGCGAATTCCTCAGCCAGTATCTTCCAGCACAATCGGGTGATATGGTAGATATAACAACTGGAGAAATCAAAGGCCGCCACGATGGACTTATGTACTATACATTGGGTCAACGCCAAGGCCTTGGCATTGGTGGCTCCGGTAACGGTGAACCTTGGTTTGTAGCCGAAAAAGACCTTAGCCGCAACATTCTTTATGTAGTTCAAGGAGACAAGCACCACAGCCTGTACTCCACTAGTCTGATTGCCTCCGGTGTAAACTGGATTAACGGGCAAGAGCTAGGTCTTGAGCCGCTAAAATGCACCGCCAAATTCCGCTATCGCCAGCCTGATCAAGGCGTGACCCTTACAGCACAGGAAGACGGAACGATAAACGTAGAATTTGATGTTCCACAAAAAGCGATAACGCCTGGCCAAGCCGTTGTCTTCTATCTCGGTGAGCAATGTCTCGGTGGCGGAACGATAGAATATGCCGAGAAGGTTGTTCCTTCAGCGCAAGCTTAAGTGTATTCTATAACTTACAACATTAACTCTAATATACGAGAACCTAAGAAATAGCTGTATTTTATACAGCTATTTCTTGTGTTCAGAATCCCTTTTCGATTTAGTTGTAGTATGTACAGTTAAAATCACCCGATAACCCTTATTTATCTTCACATCCGGAAAATAGATGTATGAAGTACAGTTATATTACATACTTAGCTCTAAAATTTAGGTTTTAGTTGCATGAAATACAACTAACCGACATTGAAGCGAATAATAACCAAATGAGCGATTCAAATAGAAACAAACAAATAGCAGTTCAGGAAACTCTCCCTGAACTGCTGTTCTGTGTTGTTTCTATTTACTGAGCTACTGCAGCTTTATCCGCAGAAACTGCAATGTCATTATAGTAAAGTCCAGTTCCATCACCAATTCCATAATTCAGTATACGGTTGTTGACCGGAACTAGGGCCGCACGATAAAGCGTAGGGAATACAGGAATCTCGTTAACCATAAACTGTTGCCATTCTTTATAGATCTCTTTACGTTTATTTACATCGAATGCATCCTCGGAGACTCCTTCGGTGAGCAAACGATCATTCTCTGCACTCGAGTAACGCGGGAAGTTAAAGATCGCGTCTTTACCATAAAGACCTGTTGGGTCAACATCAATCCCTACAGTCCAAGCACCTTGGTAAACATCCACAGAAGGATCATCCTCACCATTTTGTCCAACACGATCATAGAACGTATTAAATTCTACCATCTCCAAATTCACATTCAGACCAATCGCTTTCCAGGATTGTACATAATATTGAGCCAATGGTTCTGCAATGTCCGATCCTGTCATCGAGATGAAATTAATCTTCAGCTCACTGCCATCCGGATTCGTTCTAAATTCACCGTTAAGTTTGTAACCAGCGTCATCCAAGATCTTCTTAGCAGCTTCTGGATCATAAGGTACACCTGGATTAGAAGCATCATGGAATTCCGGATGGGAAGGTGGAATTAAAGTTGTTGCATTCCAGCGAAGACCACTGTAGAATTTCTTACCCACTGTATCATTGTCTACAGCAGCCCACATAGCTTTACGCAGGTTCACATCCGCCATTTTAGCTTTAGGATCGGTAGCAACGACTTTTTTCTCTGCATCCCATTTACCTAGCTTAAATCCAATATACGTATATGCACGGTCAACAGCACCGAGATACTCGACATTTGACATTTTTGCATTATCTGGGAATTGATCGATAGGGAAGGCATCCACCAAGTCAACTCCACCAGACTTCAGTTCTTGCACAACAGTCGTAGGGTTGATTACCTTCAAAATTACTTTATCCAATTTAGGTGCGCCGCGCCAGTAATCTTCATTCTTAACGAATACTACAGACTCACCAGGAACGATACTTTCCACTTTAAAAGCTCCGAAGCCAATTGGCTTTTGACGAACTTCAGGGGATGAGGAGATTTTGGCAACATCCATACCACCAAAGATATGTTTAGCTAATGGATAAATCCATATGCCACCCGTTAACAGGGAAGGGGAAGATTTAAGATAAGTAATTTGCAGCTTCTTCTCACCCAGAACTTTAATACCAGAAATGGTCTTTGCTTTTCCGGAGTGGTATTCTTCCATACCTTCAATATTCGTAAAGTCAGAGCCGTAACGTGGACCATCATATTTCGGATTACCAATAACCTCATGCGCGAACAGCCAATCTTCTGCTGTCACTGGCTTTCCATCCTGCCAGTTCACATTGTCGCGAATCGTAAAGGTAAAAGTCCGTCCATCTTCTGCTACTTCATAAGTTGCTGCACCATCATTCGTGTACACATAGTCTTTGTCCCAAGTTAACAAGCCTTCATCGAACCAATTCAGCACTTCAGAATCTGGAGCTCCAGAATAGAAGTTCAAGTTCAAGGTACCTTCAAACGGACTGTCGGAAACGAGTCCAAAAGTAATTGTTCCGCCATCAATAGCTTCACCTTGATTAGTCTTAATGTTACTGAAATCCTTAATGTTATAAAGTCCGTCTTCTGCTTCAGGTGCTGCCGTCGCTTCTGCGGTTTCCGCAGGAGCACTGGCACTTGGTGCTGCTGTTGACTCAGCCGCTCCGTTGTTGTTCTTGGAGCCGCAAGCCGCAAGAGCGAACAACATTACTAACATTAATGAAACTAGTAAAGCTTTTGAACGAATGGCTTTTCTCATTTAATCATTTCCTCCCTTATTATCCTTTTCTTTGTCTTGCGTCGGTCGCACGTTTGAGCGCTTGACCCACATTATTTATACTCAACATCAGTACCAAGATCAGCAGTGATGCGGGTAACCAGATCCACCATCTGAACTCAAGCGTTTGCGGATTTCTCGCATAGCTTACAAGAGTACCCAGACTGGGTGTACTTTCTGGAAAACCAAAACCTAGAAAGGATAGGCCTGATTCCAATCCAATATTAGCTGCCAAATTTAAAGTCATCGTGACGATAATGATTGAGCTTAAGTTCGGCAGCACTTGTGTGAACATTATTTTCAGATTGGAGGAACCAAGGGTCTTAGATGCCTGAACGTAATCCAGTTCCTTCTCTTGTAACGTCTTGGAACGAATTAACCTGGCAATCCCCATCCATAGAAAGGCAGTCATGATAAAGGAGAAGGTTAACGTATTGTATTTAGGAACTGCACTCACAAAAGCTATAACAATCATTATAAAAGGCAAAATCATGAAGAAATCTACAACACGCATCGAAATATTATCTATCGTTCCACCAAAGTAACCTGAGATCAAACCTACTAGAATACCGATGACTCCCGTAAAAAAAGTAACCATAAAAGCAATCGACATGGAATTTCGCGTGCCTATAATTAATTGACCGAATACATCCCGTCCTCCATAATCGGTCCCCAGCCAGTGTACAGCCGAAGGCTTCTCATACAGGGCGAACAAGTCAACCGTAACAATTTCTTTTTGATCTAAAAATAAGGAAATCCCATAAACAGCGGCGATAATCGCAAATAGGAAAACCAGTGAGACCAAAGCCAATTTATCCCGGATAATCTCTCGCCAAACAATTCTGAAGCCTGATGGACTTTTATCTGTTTCCTGCAGCAGAGCTATCTCTGCGCTTGTCTTTGCCATTTCATTCACCTCAAAGTGTTCATCTTCTTATTTAATCCGGATACGAGGATCTACGATACTTAAGATAATGTCTGATAACAACGCACCGACGATGGCAGCAACCCCATACAGAAGAACTAGGGCCGTTACTACGCTGAAATCCCGGATCGTTATCGAGCTGAGGAACAGCATACCCATACCCGGATAGCTGAAGATACTTTCAACGAACACCGTACCACCAATGAGCCCAGTAATCTCATACCCGAAAAATGCAGCAATCGGCAGTAAGGAATTACGCAAAATATGGCGATTATATACACGAGACTCTGAAGCGCCTTTGGCTCTTGCCGTGAGGATGAAATCCTTTTGCTTCGTATCAATGATCTCATTTCGCAAATATTGTACCGTTCCTACCGTTGCAATCAGCGCCATTGATAAAGCAGGGAGTAGCAAATGGTATAACTTACTCCAGAAGTGGCTTAGCGTACCCGGAACTTCTCCAGGACTAACACTGCCGCTAGTAGGAAACCAATGAAGATGAAATCCGAAGAGCCATACCATTAAGAGAGCGAAAATAAACAATGGTGCGGCAAAGCCAATATAGGTGTATCCAGTAATGAGGCGATCCAGCCATGAATCGTTATAACGACCGCTAGTAATACCAAGTGGAATAGCAATAAGGTATGTAAGGATCAGCGTGACAATCGCCAGCCAAAGTGTATTCATGAGGCGTTGACCGATAAGCTCTGATACAGGCATTTTGAAACGGAAGGATTGACCAAAATCACCTTGAATCGCTTTAGTGATCCAATCCCAGTACTGGATGTACCACGGATCATTTAAGCCTAGTTTTTCTCTCATCGCATCGATGGCCGCAGGATCAATATTTGGATCAAGCATCCCTGATAACGCATCTCCCGGCATCGCCTTCGCCATTAGAAAAACAAGAATACTTAATAGAAATATTTGAGGAATCATAATAAGAATTCTACGAACAATAATCTTCCACATATTCTCAACCTTTCTCAGGCAAGGCTACCAGATGAGTCTCGGAAATGGATTTCAATGGATAAGGCATGCCTTGTTCATCAAAATAATTCCGGTGCGCTTGTTCATATTCCAGACTTACTGATTTTCTAAACTCCGTCTGCTTCTCTCTTTGATTAGGATCAATATCAGGAATGGCAGCAATTAGACGTTTGGTATAAATATGGCGAGGATTGTCAAAAATATCTTTAGCAGTCCCTTGCTCCACATGACGTCCTTTATACATAATCCCAATGTGATCACACATATGCCTAATGATTCCGAGATCATGACTGATGAACAGAAACGTAAGATTCAGTTCTTTTTGAATATCCTGCATAAAATTGAGCACCTGTGCCTGTACGGAAACATCCAGCGCAGAGACAGGTTCATCCGCAATAATCAACTTCGGTTTGAGCGCAATAGCTCTTGCAATACCGATCCGCTGCCGCTGACCGCCTGAGAATTCATGCGGATATTTAAGAATATTTTCAGGACTTAATCCAACCTGCAAAAGCAATTCCTGCACACGTCTTTTTTCTTCGCCCGGAGACATCTTTTCGAAATTACGTAAGGGTTCAGCAATAATATCCAGCACACGTTTCTTTGGATTCAAGGAAGAGTACGGATCCTGAAAGATCATCTGAATGTCCTTGCGGATATTTTTTTGCTTACGTACACCCTTTGAAGTCAAATCCTGTCCTTCAAAAATCACACTGCCGCTAGTAATAGAATTGAGTCCAATGATTCCACGACCAGTAGTCGTCTTACCTGATCCGGATTCACCAACCAAACCGTAAGTTTTGCCTGCTTCAATAGTAAAACTAACATTATCAACTGCCTTGACTACGCCAATTTCCCTTCGAAAAACGCCGCCGTGGATTGGAAAATGAACTGCTAAATTTTTAACCTCAAGAAGTCCCATTGTAGATTGCCTCCTCGTTAGTATCCGGGAAATGAAAGTTATTATGGCAGGTGCAGCGAACAAAATGCCCGGGGGCTACTTCATGCAGCTGCGGATTTTCCTCATGCTCCCATTCCGGAATCCAAGGTGTTCGGGCCGCGAAACGGCATCCTTTACGCGGAAGATTCTGTAATGGTGGGACAATTCCCTGAATCACATGAAGTCTAGACTTCTCTTCTTTAACGGTTGGAATGGAGTTCAACAAGGATCTTGTATACGGATGCTTTGGATTAGACGTTAATGTATAAATATCTGCGATTTCTACGATTTGCCCGGCGTACATTACCGCAACCCGGTCAGCCATTTCACTCACAACCCCTAGATCATGGGTAATTAAGATAATGCCTGCTTGCATATCGTTTTTTAATTTTTTTATAAGTTCAAGAATTTGCAATTGGATGGTTACATCTAGTGCCGTAGTCGGCTCATCGGCGATCAAAAGCTTGGGGCCGTTGGCAATCGCAATAGCAATCACAACCCTCTGCCTCATTCCACCAGATAATTCGTGGGGATACTGCTGATATGTATGTTCGGGACGGGAGATTCCAACCTTGGTCAAAAGATCAATGACCTTCTCTTTTCTTTGCTTCTTCGAAAGCTTGGAATCATGTAGGATGAGTACTTCTTCAATCTGTGAACCGATAATCATGAGTGGATTTAATGCGGATAAAGGATCTTGAAAAATCATAGACATTTCTTGACCGCGCAGCTTGTTGAGTGCAGCAGGAGACATAGTAACGATATCCTGACCTTTGTATTTGATTTGTCCGTCTATTTTGGCCCTTGTGTGCAATCCCATAATTGAAAAGGCGAGCGCACTTTTTCCTGAGCCGGATTCTCCAACGATGGCAAGAATCTCATTTTTGCGAACGGACAGGGTAACATCGTCTACTGCAGCATAATAGTCATCTACGATTCTGAACGATGTGGACAAATTCTTGATTTCTAGTAATTCTTCGCTCAAATTAATCCCCCTAACGGCAAAAGTTTCAAAATTTACCCAATGAAATATTATGTAAATTTTGATATAACAGCATTCTTTTCATGAAACATATCAAACATTGACTGTTATGATTATTAACACCATTAAGAATAGTACAAGTACTTCCATCGGAATTAAAACTTGTTTCTCCGTAACTTTGTAGTTCATTTTAATTAACTTATGGTAAATTATCAATCTTTTCCTATAAAAAAAATTCGTTCATGTGATTAAAAGTAACGCAGACAACAAAAAAAACGGCTCTAGGCCGCCTTTTTTTGGAAAAAATATTTTTTTGTGTTACATTAGATTTATTTGCTTATTAGCATTAAAATGGAAGATACTACAGTCACTGGTTGACTATTGTTCTCGTCGGAGTCGTTGGTTGTGACGGATTTTAATTTCATTTCCTTGCTCGGTCGCTTGATAAAAGACACGCTGAGAAATCTCCATAGGCAAATACTCCTGCTTCACATAATGCCCCGGAAAATTGTGCGGATATTGATACCCTTCATGCCCTAGAGCAGTAGCACCTTTATAGTGTGTATCCCGTAAATGTAGCGGTACCTCGGCGGATTTAATCTCATCCATACTCGCCATTGCATTTGAAATAGCAGTATAGACGGCATTAGACTTCGGACTCTCCACCGCGAAAAGAATGGCTTGCGCAATGTTCAGCTTCGCTTCTGGCCAACCGTTATTTCTATAGGCTTCAAGCGCACTCACCGCTTGGACCATAGCCTGGGGATTAGCTAAGCCAATATCCTCACTGCTCGCTGCAATTAGTCGACGAATAAAAGTCATCGGGTCCATCCCCAATTTCTCTACCGCATATAGAAACCAGAACAAGGCGGCATCACTAGAACCTCGAATGCTTTTGTGAAAAGCAGATAGAACATCATACTGCGTCGATTCATCTGCCTTCACAATGGGGCGCCGAATCGACTCTTCCGCCACCTCCAGCGTGATATGCACACTCCCGTCTACCTCTGGAGCAGTAGTTAACGCTGCAAGTTCCAGAGCATTTAAAGCCCGCCTGATATCTCCATTAGCCATGGTAGCAATATGCAGCAATGCTTCTTCATCGACCTGAAGCTCCATGAATCCAAGCCCTCTATCCTTGTCTGCTAAAGCTCTGCGCATCGCGACCAGACTGTGTTCACTCGTTAGCGCCTCTAGCTGAAACAAGGTAGAACGGCTCATAAGTGCTCCGTTAACGTAATGGAACGGGTTCTCCGTAGTTGCGCCAATAAATGTAATGGTACCTTTTTCTACTGCTGGCAATAGCGCGTCCTGACGTGAACTGTTAAACCGATGCACCTCGTCCAGAAAAAGAATCGTCTTAGAACCGTAAAGTGTTTTATTATTTTGAGCTCGTTCAATGACCTCCCGTACATCCTTCACAGAAGCCTCCACCGCATTCAGGCGTACGAATTCACCTTGTGTGTGATGAGAAATGATATGAGCTAATGTTGTTTTGCCACATCCAGGAGGTCCATAAAGCAAAATCGAAGAGACCTGGTCTGCCTCGATCGCTCTTCGCAACAGCTTTCCCCGGCCTATGATATGTTCTTGACCAATATATTCATCCAGATTCTCCGGTCTCATTCGGTCCGCAAGCAACCGTCCGCTCCCGTTGTCCTCTCCCATAGAAAATAAATCCATAACTCCACTTCCTTGCTATATTCTTATAAAAGCCAATGTACATCTCCCATTATCATACCATAGACTTATTTTTCACAAAAAAATAAAAAGAGCATGATCTCGTCTTAGAAAGGCGGGAGCCATGCTCTTTTTTCAAAATATACGAAAGTATAGGTTCCACGCTATACTTTATCCTTATTATTTCTCGCATAAACGCTTACCGTCCTTATAGGGCCGCCAAAGGCGTTTATGCTTGAATTGTACGCTAGCAATTTATTGCCAGCCGCATTTTTGATATTATTTTCCGAATGCTCTCTTCCGACAGATGATACTTCTTCTGAAGCTCTGCTACGGAATCGCCTTTTCGATGACAACTGAAAATTTCCTCATTGCGGTTTGCTATCTCTTTCCTCGAACCGCTGTTCTCGCCCCATCTAACCCGCTCTTCCGTTTTCTTCGGGATGTAGAGCAGTTCACCTTGGATGTATCCCTGAAGCTCTTTGAGCAAGCCAGGGGGGAGCACATCCTTCCCATTTACATAACTCAACTTGCATTTCCTCCTTCAACAGGTGTGTTCCTATGCGTCCGTCAACTACTGATAAAGTAATTTCCACGTCACCTGCCTCCTTTCTTCTCCTCATATTTGGAAAAATCCGTAATTTCATTATATAAAAACCTCTTGGTAGCGTCTACATTCTAATTCACATTTCGTAATCCTAATGGATAATCGGTACATATATCTCATGTTTTGAAATAAGGAGGCCTTACGGCCTCCTCGCTTTAAGCGGGTTTCCGTCTTAGACGGAAACCACCTCGTATACTGAAATCATCTCACTCAGCCTCCTTCCAGAAGTGTTCTTGCCCGGCCGGACACTTATTATTAAGCCATACCCGTAGGGGAGTTACAAGTTCAAAAACAGTTATAACTGTTCTCCACCAGTCTTAGTTCCCCTCAGAATCGCTTTCAGCCGCCGTTTGCACATAGGAAGGCATTTCCCCATTATGGAGTAACCACAGCTCGTGAAGCGCTCGTGTACAACCTACATACATCAGCTTCGCATCCCATGCTGTCGCTCCGTAATGGTCTTGATCGGCATCTGCTAAGATGACCGCATCAAATTCCAAACCTTTAGATAAATACACAGGTAGTACCGATAATCCACCCTGATATTGCGTCATGCTACCGTCGATCAGATGAATATCTTCAAAATGCTGCTCTAGTTCAGCGTACAGCTCTGTCGCTTCACGTAGACTACGTGTCAACACAGCCACCGTACGATATTCCCTTCCAGACAGGGACTTCAGTGCCGATTGTATAGTGCTCAAACGAGCATTTCCTTCAGCTTCCCGTTCTCCGACTATTTCTCCGTAGGCGATCATCCGAACAGGGTCACCACTACGAAAGACAGGAACAGCCAACAACGAACTTTCTACTCCCAACGATAGAATTCCATTAGCGAAGTCTATAATTTCCATGGTTGAACGATAGCTGCGTGTCAACGCATGGTAAGCCGTGTTCTCAGGGGCAAATAAGGTCTGCATCTCTTCCCATGCGTGTACGCCTTTATAAGCGTGTATACCCTGCGACAGATCGCCTAGAATGGTAAAGGAATGTCCACGCACGTATAAATCCAGCACGGCAATTTGGAAGGGGGAGAAATCCTGGGCTTCATCGATCACCACATGATCAAAACGAGCGCCGCCTTCGTTCCCATTCAAAAGATAATAAATATACAACAGCGGTGGTAAATCCTCTTCACGTATAATCCCTTTTTTCAGCTCTTTTGCCGTTTCCTTCAGCACAGCTGCTGGAATATTCTCAGGTGGATCCACCGGCCAATCTTCCGGGACTTTAGCCGCACGAAAGATTTGCTTGTAGATCGTCAGCGGATCATACTTAGGCCATTTCGCACTGTATGCTTTTTCTCGCGCAGCACCTTTTTTCTTGCGATCCTTCATAGCTGCAGCTGAAGGACTTTTCTTCAGCTCCATCTCAATCCAGCGATGTATCCGTGCCATTACACGTTCCTTACGCTTCGCTGGCGGATAAGGAGCGTACTCCTCATTATGCCAGCGCAAGATCATGGAGCGGCGCAGTACAGCGCCTTCCCATGGGATAAAATCACCCTCAGGTACTGAGCTGCTTTCCAATAGCTTGATGCTGGACTCTATTATTCCCATCAACACCGTAGAACCCTTGAAGCGTCCAGGTGTCTCTTCTGTAATCACAGGCATGCCGCCCGGAGTTTCGAACCAACGGTTCATCGTCTCCGTAGCATCTTGCTCTGGAAGCTCCAGACCTAGTACATTTGCAGCCCAATCCGGGAAAGTGCTCTGGGCAATATTTCCTACACCAAGTTCAGGCAGTACATCCGAAATATAATCCAGAAACATCCGGTTCGGTGCAAAAATAATCATTTTTTCTGCAGAGACCTGATCTTTGTATTGATACAGCAGAAAGGCTAACCGGTGTAGTGCAACTGTAGTTTTACCACTTCCCGCTACGCCCTGAATAATCAATGCTGTATTTTTGGCGGCACGGATAATCTTGTCCTGTTCCTCCTGAATGGTCGATACGATATCGCGGAGACGATTATCTTTGTTCTCACCCAGGCGATAGACGAGAAACTCATCTGACACCACAGGTGCGTCACTCTCCCGATTATACGTATCTGCGACCCGCTCCAGAATCTGCTTTCGTATCACTACGTTGCGCTTGAGGTATACCAGCCCCTCTATCAGCCCCTCAGGAGCTTCATAGGAGGCAGGCTCCGTACCACCGGTAAACGAATAGAACAGGCTTGCTACCGGTGCGCGCCAGTCGATGACTAGCGGACGGTCGCTTACCTGCTCGCGGTCTACGCCGATTTTGCCTATATAGAGTGCCTTCCGCTGCTTCTCATCATTGCCCTGAAAATCAAGCCGTCCGAAATAAGGCTCCTGCCGAAGCTTGGCAAGATCTTTGCGCTTCTGATCACGGTTCGCTTCTAACACCTGTTCCGTATAATCATGTCCCGTGTACACCGGAGTCTGGTTAAGTTTCTCCAGTAAGGTGTCAATCTCAGTAAGCGCTTGATTCAGCCTGTCTTCTTCCTCTTGATAGGCACTTTGAAAGTTGTCTTCCAATTTCAGTTACCTCCTAAAAGTTTATCGAGCTTAAATTTTCATTCTCCTCATTCCCTCTTCTCACACAAAAAGGATACCCATTGTAGCATAATCAGCACTAAAATACCAAATCTTTCAAGCGATCATACGACTACAGCACAGCTTGCAAAATAAAGTTAGCTACAAATAAACCCGCAATCCCATACAGCGCAGGAGGTACTTCCTTGCCCTTGCCCACCGCAAGCTTCACGATCGGATAAGTAATAAATCCAAAAGCCATACCATCTACGATGCTATAGGTGAATGGAATCATGACCATGATTAGGAAAGAAGGAAAGAGCTCTGTTAAATCTCCCAAGTCCATTTCACGCACATTCTGTACCATAAGCCCACCGATTACAATCAAGATCGGAGCGATAGCACTATCTGGAATGTAGGAGAGCAGAGGGAGGAACAGGAATGTCGCCCCGAACAGCAGCCCTGCCACGAGTGAGGTCAGTCCCGAACGTCCACCTGCAGCAATACCTGCATTAGATTCCGCAGCGGCTACTACAGGACTGCTTCCGAAGAGACCTGCAGCGATATTGGCAATAGAGAGTGCTCGTAAGCTACTCTTGAAGCGCTCAGGACGCCCTGCCATCATAGTCTGTGAGGCGACTAGCCCAATATTTTCAAATACAACAATTAAGAGCAGTAAGAAAACAGCAATCCAGAACACAAGGCTCACTATGCCGCTCCAGTCCATTCCCAGAAATAAGCTTTCATAACCCGTAAATACATGACCGGATGCCTGCTTCTCAGGCGCGTGAGCCGCTCCCAGCAAGTAGGCTAGACCTGTACCAACCAGCATACTGATAAGCAAACCACCGTTGGTCCCGCGGATAAACAGTACTAAAGCGAGTAACAAGGTTACACAGGAAGTGATAACTGCTGGATCGCTAAAATGTCCTATAGCAACAAACGTGGTCTGATGCGCAATCACAATCCCGCTTTTTTGCAGTCCTATAAAGGTCAGAAAAAGCCCTATCCCGACTGTAATGGCATGCTGTAGGTTTTGAGGAATCGCCTCACTTAGAATACGATAAAGCGATGTGAAGGCCACGATAGCGAATAACACACCGGTTATTACAACTACAGTAAGTGCCTCTCTCCAACCTAAATTCATTGAATGTACAAGTGTGTATGTGAAAAATGCGTTTATCCCCATCCCTGGTACCACGATGATTGGTGTCTTCCCACCGAAGGCCATCAGTAGACAGCCTGTAATGGCAGTCAATAGTGTAGCCACCATTGCTGGTCTAAGCGGCATACCCGCGTCATGAAGAATGGTCGCATTCACCATTACAATGTATACCGAAGCAAAATACGAAAGGATCCCTGCAGCCCACTCCCGTTTCCAGTCATTCTCAGGTGCAAGCCCTACACTATTTCGCCAAAAATTTGATTTCATGTACAAAAACCTCCACTGATATTAAGTTCCGCAGGCGGATATTACCCGGATAATAAGGCTTATAATCAACGGTTCATCCCGGTTCAATTATTATGCCTATTTGTGGTCTGCATCTTGCAGACCCGCCTGTTAACCACAACAAAAGGGCGTACGCAACTGGATTTCAGCTGGTCGCCCTTTTGGTCCATTTTACTACTACTATCGCTATAATTGAAACAGCTTCAGCTCAGCGATTCACTTACACGCTGACGCCTCCAGCCTCAAGCAAATCACGCACGGCAACACTGACCATGATCAGGCCTGCTACCGGCGGAACGAAGGCGTTACTAGCTGGTGGTTGTTTCGCTTTACGTCGATCCGGCGCATTCTCCGGAACGATCTTATCCGTAACATCCTGACGTGGCTTCATTGGCGGCTCCGTAGAGAAAACCACCTTCACGCCTTTCTTAATTCCTTCCTTACGCAGCTTCTGACGAATGACACGCGCAATAGGGTCATAAGTTGTCTTGGAAATGTCCGCTACCTGGAATCTTGTAGGATCCATTTTGTTGGCAGCGCCCATGCTTGAGATCATTGGAATTCCACGGGACAGACATTCTTTGATTATGTGAACCTTATAAATAATCGTATCCGAAGCATCAAGTACATAATCAGGTTTTAATTTGAACAATTCCTCATAGGTTTCTTCCGTATAGAACATGTTGAGCGCAATCGCTTCGCATTCCGGATTGATCAACTTCACACGATCTACCATCAGTTCAGCCTTCTTCTGCCCAACCGTAGTTGTGAGTGCATGAATCTGGCGGTTTACATTGGTGATGTCTACAGTGTCCTTATCTATCAGAATCAGTCTGCCGATGCCGGTACGCGCCAAAGCCTCAACTGCTATACCGCCAACACCGCCGATGCCAAGCACCGCTACCGTGCTGTTCTTCATTATTTCCAGACCTTCCGGTCCGATCGCCAGTTCCGTGCGTGAGAACTGATGTAGCATGAGGTTCAGCCTCCTTCAAAAGCTTTGGCGAAGCAGAAATCTGCCTCGCCTGCTTCGATTAGTTAATTATTCTTTTTCTTTCTTCGGTTTAAGCGCCAGCTTAATGTGCAGCTGCTCCAATTGTGAACCATCTACTGGCGAAGGTGCGTCCATAAGTAGATCTGTTGCACTTGCCGTTTTCGGGAATGCGATGGTTTCACGCAGATTTGTACGACCGGACAGCAGCATAACTAGACGATCTAAACCAAAAGCGATACCACCGTGTGGAGGTGTACCATATTCGAACGCATCCATCAGGTAGCCGAACTTCTCATAAGCAACCTCTTTCGTAAATCCAAGGGCTTCGAACATTTTCTCCTGTACTTCGCGTTTGTAAATCCGCATGGAGCCTCCGCCTACTTCATAACCATTCAGAACGATGTCATAAGCTTGTGCACGGATCGCACCTGGATCTGTGTCAAATAGATGCAGATCCTCTTCACGTGGACGAGTGAACGGATGGTGTTCTGCTACATAACGTTTCTGATCTTCGTCATATCCAAGGAGTGGGAAGTCTGTAACCCAAGCGAACTTGAACACGTTATCGTCAATCAGACCGAGCTGACGTCCAATTTTAACACGAAGGGCGCCTAGAACGTCTGCTACAACCTTTTTATTATCAGCGGAGAAGAGGAGAAGGTCGCCTTCTTCAGCGCCTGTACGTTCCTTCACAGCCGCAATTTCTTCTTCGGAGAAGAATTTCACAATCGGCCCTTTGAATTCGCCGTCTTTCACTTGAATCCATGCCAAGCCTTTCGCGCCATAGCGAGCAGCATAAGGTCCAAGGTCATCGATTTCTTTACGAGTCCAAGTGCCACAGCCTTTAGCATTTAGACATTTCACTTCGCCGCCTTTTTCGATTACAGAAGCGAATACCTTAACACCGCTAGTAGCAACAATATCGTTCATTTCTACAAGCTCTAATCCAAAACGCAGATCAGGTTTGTCAGAACCGTATTTGCCCATAGCATCAGCATAAGTCAACCGTTGGAACGGAAGCTCAATATCTGCTCCTACAGTTTCCTTGAACAGACGCTGCATCAGCTTCTCCATCATACCAAGCAATTCATCTTGTGACAGGAATGAAGTCTCAATGTCGACTTGAGTGAATTCAGGCTGACGGTCAGCACGCAAATCTTCATCACGGAAACAACGAGCAATTTGGTAATAGCGCTCAACGCCGCCGACCATCAACAATTGCTTGTAGATTTGTGGAGATTGCGGCAATGCGAAGAATTCGCCTTCATGCACACGGCTTGGTACCAGATAATCACGCGCGCCTTCCGGTGAGCTCTTAGTTAGGATCGGTGTTTCTACGTCGATGAATCCTTCACTGTCAAGGAAATCACGGAAAATCTTAGAAGCTTTCGAGCGAAGCAGCAAGGTTCTTTGCATCTCCGGACGACGAAGGTCTAAATAGCGATATTTGAGACGCAGAGACTCGTCTACTTCCACACCATCTTCGATGAAGAACGGAGGTGTCTTAGCTGCGTTCAGCACTTCAATGTCCGTAATTTGCACTTCAATTTCACCTGTTGGCAGGTTGCGGTTAATGGTTTCCTCATCACGTTTAACAACTTTACCTTTAACAGCCAGGACGTATTCACTACGAACCTTATCAGCAATTTGTAAGGCTTCGCCAGAGTAGTCTGGGTTAAATACAACTTGTACAATACCGCTTCTGTCACGCAGATCAATAAATAATACGCCCCCAAGGTCACGGCGAGTCTGCACCCATCCGTTCAAGGTTACCGTCTGTCCAATATGTTCTGGTGTTAATTGTCCACACTGATGACTTCTTTGCATAATTTATCATTCCCCTTCATGGTTAAAAATACATTTTTAATCTTTCTCTATACAGTCACCATAAGACGTTAGTCAGATGGTCTAAACCAGTGCCTGACCCAGCTCATCCAGCTTCACGGTGCGTTGCTCCCCTGTATTCATCGACTTCACGGTAATTACACCATTCTTCAGCTCATCTTCGCCAAGAATCGCAGTATAACGTGCCGACATACGGTCTGCGGATTTCATCTGTGCCTTCATTTTCCGGCCTAGGTAGTCACGTTCTGCTGAGAACCCTTGGCTGCGCAGAATATATAGCTGCTTAGAGATTTCGATATCAGCTTCCTCACCGAGAGCTACGAAGTACACATCCAGTGGCTTCGCCGTCTCCAGCTCTACCTTCTGATCCTCCAAAATGAGGAGAATTCGTTCAAGTCCAATCCCAAAACCAATACCCGGTTGATCCGGTCCACCAATTTCTTCAACCAAACCGTTGTAACGGCCTCCGCCGCCCACGGTATCAATCGAACCAATACCTGCTGCTTTATATTCAAACGCTGTATGCGTGTAATAATCCAGTCCTCTTACAAGTCGAGGGTTAATGATGAATTCCACACCCATGATATCAAGGTGCATCTTCACCTTTTCAAAATGAGTCGTGCACTCTTCGTCCAGACTATCCAAAATGGAAGGCGCATCTGTAAATTTATCTTGATCTACCTTACAATCCAGCACGCGAAGCGGATTACGCTCAATACGACGCTGACAGTCACTGCAAAGGGTATCCTTCATTGGTCTTAAGAAACCCAATAATTTCTCCCGATAAGCTGCACGGCTAGGTGCGTTACCGACAGAATTGATTTCCACTCTTACATCCTTAAGGCCAAGATCCTTATAGAATTGATAGCCTAAGGAGACTACTTCCGCATCAATAGCCGGATCCACAGCTCCAAAAGCCTCAATACCAAACTGATGGAATTGACGATATCTACCTGCCTGTGGACGCTCATAACGGAACATAGGTCCGATATAATACAGCTTACTTACATCAGGTTCACCGTAAAGCTTGTTCTGAACATAAGCTCTAACGACACCAGCCGTTCCTTCTGGACGCAGCGCCAGATCACGATCGCCTTTATCCTTGAACGTGTACATCTCGCCTTCTACAATATCCGTTGTTTCGCCTACTCCACGCTCGAATAACCCCGTATACTCGAACATCGGTGTACGGATTTCACGGTAATTGAAACGACGGCATAAATCTCTAGCCTTCCCCTCAATATACTGCCATTTCTCCACAGCTCCCGGAAGCACATCCTGCGTTCCTGTAGGTTTCTCGAATCTTTCTTTAGCCACAGTCTATCCCTCCTAAAAAATACCCCTCTAAATCTGCTCTCTTCATCATGCTAAACAAAACAAAAAATCCCCCGCCCTGTTTATAAAAAACAGGGACGAGGGATTATCATAACCAATAATACACCCGTGGTACCACCCACATTCCGGATCAGAACCATTCTGAATCCGCTCAAAGCGGTTAACGCCCGCCTACGCATAACGGCTACTGATAGCGGCAATATACATTGCCCACTTTCGCCGTACGTTCTCGGGGAGGTCATTCATTCGCTCATCAACAGAATCCTTGCAGCCAAGCAGAAACGATAGATCATCCATTGTACTGGATATCATCTGAATCTACAGGGGATTCCTCTCTGGAGTTGTGGGTCCTCGAATTACTTGTTCCCGTCATCAAAACCATATGATAAAATCGTATATTTTTAAATTCTACTGAACTACTGTGCTAAAGTCAAGGCAGGAAATGCGAAGCTGAATAAAAAATTCGACAACTTTCAACTTTTGACCTTTAACTTCAACCGTTACAAAAAAAATGACCTGCAGCCAAATGCTGCAGGTCCATCATCATATATTATTAAAAAGGGGGTCATGCCTTTATTATAAACACGCTATATTAAGGAAACATGTATGTAATATTACGATTATATTACATTCATGAAAGCGGTTTATTTTAATAGATTGTTGTTAATCGAATTGCTCTACAAATGCTCCTTTGCCTCGAAGGGTTTCCACAACCTCATTATAATTCTCTTCTGCAACACTTAGGTCCATCACATAACGAAGTTTACTTAAATCCCCATCTTCGAGCTCTCCATCTGCTACATCCGCACTAACCTGGTCTTCATCCACGCTATAATGGGTCTCAGGCTCATCACGCGTTTCGGAGGCGGCAACACCAGGGGCCAACATAGCTCCAGCTGCCGGAGTGCTACCCGTTCCAAGCGTCCCCACTGTACCTGCGGCTAACGTCGTATTACTAAACGGGGCTATCGGAAACAGAATTCTACGATCTTCCCCAATAGGGTCCGTGAGTGGCCATACCTCCAAGCCATCTACCTTGTAACTAATCAATGCTATTTTAGCACCTTCTGCTTCATTTTCCGTTCTAAAATATGCTTGGATTTTTCTGGTCATTACCATTACCTCCTTTAGATTATAAGACTCAGTGTTATTAATTGCTATTGCAGGACCTTCAATATTTCACGAACGAAGGCAGGCTCATCTTTCGGGGTACGCGAAGTAATGTAATTACGATCAACTACCACTTCTTCATCTTTAAACTCCGCACCAGCGTTCACAACATCATCTTTCAACGGAGGATAACAGGTGATGGTACGTCCTTTAAGCAAGTCTGCACTGATCAGAATTTGGGGTCCGTGGCAAATAGAAGCGATAGGCTTACCAGCTTCGTTTGCTTCTTTCACAAACTTCAAAATATCTGCATTTTGCCGTAAATTTTCTGGGGAAGAACCTCCAGGAATTACTATCGCGTCATAATTACCTGCTTGAACGTCAGCTATGGCTTTATCGGCTGCGTAGGAGACTTCCTTCTTTTTGCCTAGTAAGGTCTCACCCTTCTTTAAACCAATAATGTCAGCTTGATGTCCTGCCTTTATAACTTCATCGTAAGGGACCTTCATCTCAGAATCTTCAAAATCATTAGCTAGTAAAAATGCAACATTACTCATGTGATAAGTTCTCCTCTCTGCTAGTGCAAATGAATAGGTACTTATTGATCTTTCTTGTCGTCTATTACCCTTATCACAATGATTTCTAACCTCTAATCAGAAAATATCCCCGGTTAACCGCATCAAAAAGCCGCCTCCACCACCCATTTCAGGTACGCGGTAAGAGATTACGGCTTCTTCCTTTGATCACTTGAGATTCAATTTCATCTTCCGTCTTTTTGGCTAATGCATAGGCTTCTACAGGACTCCCTGTCGCTAGTGCCGGGATACTTCTCCATACCCATGCCTTCTGTGAATGTCTCATTGCTAAGCTCCTTGCATCGTGCGGGATAACTGTCTACCTTTAGCTTATCCAGCTCAAAGAGGCTCTATCCGCACAAGATTCTACTTACAACACAACAGAAACAAGCAGACTTTTACGCGCAGGATACTTGTAGCCATCAGAAGAAGGAGGCTTACTGGAATTTCGGAATTTCCGTTTGAGCTGGTGTTTGCTTTCAAACCCCCAATTGGTTCGCTTTTGCTGAGCGCAATATGTAGAATAGGCGTATCACAACAACAATAGCGAGGTGGAAAGGATTAACAGCATGGATAAAAGAGTGCTTGTCGTAGACGATGAATGCTCTATCGTGAAAGCGATCGCCTATGCACTGCGGCGGGAAGGCTTTCAGGTCGAAACGGCCGCTGACGGCGAAGCCGCGCTTAGGCTCGTTGAATCGTTCCAGCCGCAAGTGTTCGTACTGGACGTTATGATGCCAGGGCTGTCTGGTTATGATGTGTGCCGTCGGCTGGAGAACCGGAGAGGGATTGGCATCCTATTGCTCACGGTCAAGAACGACATTGTAGACAAAGTACTAGGCCTAGAGCTGGGTGCAGATGATTATATGACCAAGCCGTTCGATATTCGGGAGCTCGTCGCCCGAGTTAGAGCGCTGCACCGTCGAGTCGAGAAAAGTGCGGAACACGCTCCCTCCGACAGTCCAATTATGATTGGTGCGGTGACAGTAAACCCGTCACATCGTGACGTACAGGTGGCCGGTGAGAAGGTGGGGCTGACGCCCAAAGAATTCGAGCTGCTACACCTGCTCGTCCTCCATTCGGAACGGGTATACACGCGCGAGGAACTACTAGATCTTGTCTGGGGGCTCGACTATGACGGGGGCACGCGCACTGTCGACATTCATATACAGCGAATCCGCAGTAAGCTGGGCGACGAAGGTCAACGTCTGCTCCAGACCGTATACGGAGTAGGTTACAAGGCCACCCGGGAGTACTTATGAGGGTGAGCTTACGATGGAAGTTCTCCCTGCTGCTCGCCGGCCTGTTGTTGTTCACGGTGAGCGTGCTTAGTGTGCTAGTACTACGCAGTATCCGTCACAACCAACGTACTGGACTGGAGCGTGAAATGGCAGAGATGACGAACCGCGCCGAATTGACGGTGAAGATGAGCTACTTGTCCGGGGAACAAGTCAGCTTGAAGGCATTCATGAAGTATCGTGGCATGGATCTCTCCAATCGATTGGGGCAATCCAACGGACTGCACGTCCGACTGTACGATGAGACCGGTGTCGAGATCGGGAATTCGCTGCCTCTCGTTCCTTCCCCCACTATGCCGGATGCGCTGCAGTATGCACTCCAGGGCAAGGTTGCTTATTCGGACGTCCAGGACGTGCTATATTATTTCACACCCATCATGTTCGAGGAACAACTGATCGCTGTAGCCGAATTCCAGAGACCCGTGGGCGAGCTGCACGCCTTTTACCGGCAGACAAGAACAATGTTCCTCCTATCCGGGTCAACCGTTCTGCTCGCCAGCTTCCTGCTCGGCTTCCTCTATGTCTACCGACAATCCAAAGCTATAACTCTGCTCAAGCAGACAGCGAACAACATCGAAGCAGGAGCGTATATTGATCATGCACCACTAGTCCGTAAGGATGAACTTGGCGAATTAAGCGAGGGCATTTATAGCATGAGCCGTGAGATCGAATCGAGTATGAAGAAGTTAGAAACGGAGAAAGCGAAGCTATCGCTTGTCGTAGACAAGCTACAAGTATTGGAGCAGCAACAGAAGCAATTCATTAACAATATTAGTCATGAACTTAAGACACCTCTCACTTCTATCACTGCATATGCCGATCTACTGGAACTGTACCCAGATGATCCTTTACTGTTTCAGCAAGCGATGGAAAGCATTCGCAAGGAATCGTCTAGACTGCACAAGCTAGTGGAAAACGCGCTGCGCCTTGCCTCACTGGAGAAGTACGAATTCGAATATCAGGCTGAAGCCGTGTCACTTGATATCGTGCTGGACGAGCTCATCTCTCTTATGAAAGGCAAGGCTGACAAATTCGGACTAACCTTTCAGCTTCACACAGTACCTGCCACCATATGGGCGGAACGCGAGAGTTTAATACACATCTTCGTTAATTTACTGGACAACGCGATCAAATACAACCTCCCCGGTGGAAGCGTCAATATTCGATTGTATACCGAACAGAATCACGCAAAGGTAGAAATTATTGATACGGGAATTGGCATTCCTTTCGAATCCCAGGAGCGAATCTTTGAACCCTTCTACACCGCGAACAAGGCGCGTTCAAAAGAAACGAAAGGAAGCGGTTTGGGACTTGCTCTCGTTCAGCAATGGTTGGAGAAGCAAAGAGGAATCATACAATTGAAACGGTCAGACTCCACTGGGAGCGTGTTTGAAGTACAGTTTCCCCTCTATCATCATGATTCTGTATAAGTCATAACTTCTCTCTTCTCCAAGTCTCGATCCGTTTACAACTTGGAAACAATTCGAAATACTGTGGAGACATCCTGTTGGTACACTCTTATCAGATTTATAACACAGCTTAGAAGGAGATACATCATTCATGAAGATGAAACAAGTTGGGATCGTATTACTAGCGGTTGGGATCGCAGGCTGCAGCAGCACAACACAGAGTAACGGCGGTGGAGCAACTAATAGCCCACCAGTTACCGTCATCGACAAGAACAAGCCAGAGAAGCCTGATTCGCAAATCGATAAACCAATTACCATGGATCAGCTCGAGCGACTTGACGGCCTGTATGCGCAAGATTGGCTGAACGAGAACGAATTATTAATTGCCCAGACGAATCCGGACGCGAAGAAGATTGATTCCGACTCTGGTCCAATGAAGCCTGCCCAGCTGTACATTTACAATTTGAAAACGAAGCAGGTCAAGGCGCTGAAACCGAGCGAAGACCGCGTGCATGAGAGTCCGATTGTCTCGCCGGACGGCCAATATGTCTTTTTCCATGAAAACACCTCGTTCATGATGGACGGTGGCCGCGGTGTCCTTGTGCATGTGCCAACCGGAACTAGCCGAATAATCACGGATAAGGATAGGGGCGGACAGGAATGGGGCCAGTGGACAGACTCCAGCCATCTGATCGTCGGCAACGGTAAAGGTGCTATTCTGCAGGTTGGGACAGTTAGTAAAGACGAGGTATTGCTTAGCAAAGATAAAAACGTCATATTCGATTATGCAGCGAAGACCGGGAATACGCTCTTCTACGTCAACCCTAATCCCGATAACACACTGTCGGCCTACAATCTGGAGACGAAGAAAGAGACGATCGTGGACAAATCCGTCTGGAGAATGTCGCTGTCCCCTGACGGCAATCAGTTAGCCATGCTGAAGAGTACGGGGGATACGGAACGCACGCTGTTCCTCATGAACTCGAACGACACCTCGAAGCGGACTAAGCTCGCCGTGACGACTCAGATGTACGCCTTCGATTGGTCCCCAGATAGCTCGTACTTGGCGTTCGCCGTGTATAACAAGGACAGGGACGGCATGAACGGTGTCTACGTTGCGAATGCGAAGACCGGCAAGATCGAGCAACTCGGCGATTTCCAGGATGTCGCAACCGTCGCCTGGAGTCCTTCGGGCAAGCAACTAATGGTCTCGACGAGCACATTTGTGGATAATAAGCCCAAACTCACGACTTATCGGCTAGTGTTGAAGTGATTAACAAGATTAATATGTTGATTACACCAACGGAGAACGAATATTACAATACAAAAAAAGCGTCCAACATATTAGTCGTGACTAATATGTTGGACGCTTTTTAAGTTTGAAATTTTTGATGTTAAGGTCTTGATAAATAGGAAGCAATCTTCGACATTTTTTTCATTAACTGCGGCTATCTAAAATGAGAGTAACCGGGCCCCAATTGGTCAGCGACACATCCATCATCGCTCCAAAAACACCCGTCTCCACTTGAAGGCCGCCAGCTCTAAGCTCTTGGTTAAAGTAATCATAAAGTCGCTCGGCCTCCGCAGGAGCTGCTGCTCCCATGAAATTCGGCCGTCTCCCCTTACGACAATCCCCGTATAAAGTAAACTGGGATACTGAAAGAATCGCTCCCTCAGTCTCTGTGACACTGTAGTTCATTTTACCAGCATCATCTTCAAAAATTCGCAGTCCTGCTATTTTATCCGCCAAATATTTGGCATCCTTTTCTGTATCCTCATGCGTAACGCCAACTAGCAGCATTAAGCCTTTGCCAATTTCTCCGGTCACTGCCTTATCCACGGTTACTTTGGCGTCCTTACAACGCTGTACTACAACTCTCATCGTACTACTCCGCTCCTTGCCCTATTGCATGATCCGATTCACTGTATATACATCCTTGACTCGTTTCACTTTATCTACAACGGATTGCAGATGTTCCGTGTTACGAATGAGAATGGTCATATGAATCATTGCCATTTTATTCTTGTCAGAGCGCCCAGTGACCGCAGAAATGTTCGTTTTACTCTCGGAAACTGCCTGCAGCACTTCATTGAGCAGTCCATTACGATCATGACCTGTAA
The DNA here is from genome assembly GCF_038004525.1 of Paenibacillus sp. FSL R5-0914. Classification (NCBI taxonomy): domain Bacteria; kingdom Bacillati; phylum Bacillota; class Bacilli; order Caryophanales; family Paenibacillaceae; genus Paenibacillus; species Paenibacillus sp. FSL R5-0914. The sequence goes on along the minus strand of NZ_JBBORH010000001.1, from coordinate 2,379,747 downwards.
TCTCAATATCCACACTGTAGTTTGCTTCCATCGTACCTTCCCATTCCACTTCAATCACCCTTGCTGCTTCTTCTCCGTCACCTTCACCCGGAATATTAGGACAATCCTGGCGATGTACAGATACACCCCGGCCCCGTGTAACATACCCTACAATGTCGTCACCCGGTACCGGATTACAACATCGTGCAAAACGGACAAGTAAATTTTCAATTCCCTTTACACTAACACCATTGGTTGGTTGATTACGTTTTTCGCCGGAAGACTTGATCTCCTTCATCTCTGAAGTAAGCTCTAAATGATTAGCAGCTTCTTCCTGCTCTTTGCGCAGCTTTTCCGTCAAACGGGAAGCAATCTGCGAAGCGGTAATCCCACCAAATCCAACGGCAGACAGCATATCCTCAACATCGTTAAAAGCAAATTTCTTCGCTGCTTCTAAAAGCTTATCATCAGAAATCCACTCAGAAACTTCGACATTCAGACGCTTCAGCTCACGTTCAATCGCTTCGCGACCTTTTTCGACATTTTCCTCACGTTTCTCTTTTTTGAACCATTGCTTAATTTTGCTTCGCGCATGTGAGGATTGAGCAATCTTGAGCCAGTCGCGGCTTGGTCCGTACGAATGCTTCGATGTCAGTATCTCTACAATATCTCCCGTCTTCAACTTGTGATCTAACGGTACGATCCGCCCGTTCACCTTAGAACCAATCGTACGATTACCCACTTCGGTATGAATACGGAATGCGAAATCAAGTGGTACAGAACCCGCAGGAAGCTCAATAACCTCGCCTTTAGGCGTAAACACGAACACAAGATCCGAGAAAAAGTCCATTTTGAGTGATTTTACGAACTCTTCGGCATCCTTGGCCTCATGCTGAAGCTCCAATATTTCGCGAAAAAAAGGCATCCGATTCTCAGGATTCACATTATTGCTGGTTCCTTCTTTGTATGCCCAGTGTGCTGCTATCCCAAATTCAGCCGTACGATGCATTTCCCAAGTGCGAATTTGCACTTCGGTTGGCTCTCCGCCAGGACCTACCACTGTAGTATGCAAAGATTGATACATATTGGCTTTGGGCATAGCTATATAATCTTTAAATCGACCTGGCATTGGCTTCCAAAGGGTATGAATAATTCCGAGGGTTGCATAACAATCCTTGATATTATCCACAATGATACGGATGGCCAGCAGGTCATAGATCTCATTAAACTGTTTGTTTTTCGTACTCATTTTGTTATAGACACTGTAGATATGCTTCGGACGACCTGAAAGATCACCTTCAATGCCCATTTCATCTAGCTTGGCACGAATACGGCCAATTACGCTGTCGATAAATTGCTCACGTTCAGCCCGCTTCTTATGCACTAGATTAGCAATGCGATAATACTGCTGCGGATTCAAGTAACGAAGCGCAATATCCTCCATCTCCCACTTAATCGCGGAAATCCCCAAACGATCAGCCACAGGACAGAAAATCTCCAGCGTTTCGTAAGAAATACGTCGCTGGCTCTCTTCAGATTGGTACTTTAACGTACGCATATTATGCAGACGATCCGCTAGTTTGATAACGATGACCCGGATATCCTGCGCCATCGCAATAAACATCTTACGGTAATTCTCGTTCTGCTGCTCTTCCTTTGAGCGAAAACGGATGCGTTCCAGCTTAGTTAAGCCATCGACAAGCATCGCGCAGGTATCGCCAAATTTCGTGCGGATTTGTTCCAATGAGACCGTCGTATCTTCCACAACATCATGCAAAAGCGCCGCAACAATAGATATAACATCCATTTGCATATTGACGACAATATCTGCCACCGCCAGCGGATGCAGAATGTATGGCTCCCCCGACTTGCGGATCTGCCCGTGATGAGCCTGATCGGCAAATTCATAAGCTTCCCGGATGCGGAGAAGATCTTTATCTTTTATATAGGCGCCAGCCTTATCAATTAATCGCTCTATGCCCATTCTCGTCGTATCCGTTTCCTTTCTATAATAAAATGAACCCGCAATCATTCTGAAATCTGCAGGTTCCAATCATTTCGCAAGCAACTTACGCTCTTGTTCAAAGTTGTCTATAATTATGACGCTTACGAGGGATTACGTCAACACTTGCCATCTCATGGTACTCAAGAAGTAAAAGTTATGAAAATCGGACAAATTAATAACACTTGTGAAAATGTTGTTGTAAAAATGTCCAGTTCTATTTAATCTAGTAAAGGCGGATTTTCGCTGGACAACATCATATCCATTAAGAAAGAGGAGTGAACTCCATTGCAACGCGAAATTCAAGTTAATGAAAAACTTCCATGGGGCCCCGGTTTTCTATTAAGCCTACAGCATTTGTTCGCCATGTTTGGCAGTACAGTGCTAGTGCCTAACTTGTTCGGGGTTGACCCTGGCATGATTTTGCTGATGAACGGTATCGGCACACTGCTATACATTTGGATTTGCCGTGGTAAAATACCTGCTTACCTTGGCTCCAGCTTTGCATTTATCGCACCCGTATTATCAGTGCTTGCTGATCATAAAGATGATCATATGAAAGGGTACTCGCTTGCTTTGGGCGCTTTCATCATCACAGGTGTTATCTTTGTGCTCGTTGCTTTGATCATCCGTTATGCAGGAACAAAATGGATCGATGTTGTCTTCCCGCCAGCAGTAATGGGAGCTATCGTAGCAACGATCGGACTTGAACTTGTGCCTGTTGCCGCGCGAATGGCAGGACTTATTGCCCCTGAAGGTGTTGCAGTTGCAGACTGGACTCCAGATGGCAAAGCAATCACACTTTCTATGGTGACACTGGGCGTAACCGTAATTGGAGCTGTACTCTTCCGCGGTTTCCCAAAAATCATTCACATCCTCATCGGTATCGTAACTGGTTATGGCTTAGCTTATATTATGAAAATGGTGGATACTGCTGCAATATCTAATGCGAATTTTTTAGCTCACCCTACCATTGTTACTCCATCCTTCGATTGGAATGTAATCCTGACTATCATCCCAGTATCGCTAGTAGTAATCGTTGAACATATTGGACACTTACTTGTAACCAGCAATATTGTTGGCAGAGATCTGGCTAAAGACCCTGGACTTGACCGCTCCCTGATGGGTAACGGGATATCTACAATTATCTCCGGTTTTATCGGTTCTACTCCAAATACAACCTACGGTGAGAATATCGGGGTTATGGCATTAACTAAAGTTTATTCTGTATATGTGATCGGTGGCGCAGCAGTGATTGCGATTCTGCTATCGTTCTCCGGAACTTTCTCCTCCGTTATCGCTAACATCCCAACACCTGTAATGGGTGGTGTATCACTACTTTTGTTCGGTGTAATTGCCGCATCCGGTCTACGAATCTTCGTAGAGCAAAAAGTTGATTTTTCCAAAGCCACTAACATGATTATGGCTACGTTGGTGCTTGTTGTCGGAATTAGTGGTACAACCCTTACTATGGGTAGCGTAAAACTCAGTGGTATGGCTCTAGCTACGATTGTTGGTATCGTTCTAGCCCTATTCTTCAAACTCATTGAAGTTCTTGGACTGTCTAATGAAGGTGGAGAAAGCGATAAAGCTGCTCACTAATTTATTTATGAATTAATAATTCAAAAAGACTGCTCCAGATCCATTTTATGGATTGGGCAGTCTTTTTTCGTATCTCTTTTGACCAAAAAATCGAAAAACAGCAACCCTCCGCTAGTAGTAACAGAGAATTGCTGTTGTTTGCACTTTTCCACATTATTCGATACATAAATCCCGATTTATTTCCCGGGAAAAGACAAGTTTATCGCATTAATCTTCGTAATCAACTAATGTAATAACTTCAATTCCAGAAAGCTTATTACGTCCAGCAAGCTCAACTAATTCAATCAAAAACGCTGCGCCTACCACTTTACCACCAAGCTGCTCCACAAGGTTAACCGAAGTAGCTATAGTACCTCCTGTTGCTAACAAATCATCAGCAATCAATACATTTTGTCCAGGCTTAATGGCATCCGTGTGAACAGCAAGTGTGTCTTTACCATATTCAAGATCATATCCAACCTCGATAGTCTCATACGGCAGTTTACCACTCTTACGAATCGGCACAAAACCTACGCCCAATGCATAAGCAAGAGGTGCACCAACTACAAAACCACGTGCTTCCGGTCCAGCGATCACATCGATTTCTAAGTGGGATACAAGAGCTTTCAAGGCATCAATTGCCTGGCGATATGCATCACCATCTTTTAACAAGGTGGTGATATCTTTAAAACTAATACCTTCTTTTGGGAAGTCAGGAATCACGCGAATACTATCTTTAAAATCCAAATTTTTCATCTCCTAAAAGTTTTGTTAGCATATGCTACATTGTGTTCGGTTCGACAAAACTTACTTCGTAAGCGTCTGCTTTGTTTTGTTAGCATATGCTACTTTGAGTCCGTTTCGGCAAAACTTGCTTCGTAAGCGTCTGCTTTGTTTTGTTTAGTCTTTATGATACGCCTAAACGGCGTGATAACATCCAATCCTGCAGTTCAGACAAGCTACCTTCCATGAAGTACTGCTCCATTTCCGCCATCTGCCCCAGTCTAACAAAATGTCTTGATGCTGTAAGGCTTTTAGCTGTAGGCTGCGTAATAAAGGTCACACTTCCTTGACTTCTTTCGATAAAATCCAGCTCCTCGAACACATCTAGCATATTACTAAGCATTCGAATACTTAATGAGGATTGTCGACTTAGCCGCAGCAGCACTTCATGTTCTGGCGTTGCAACAGCAGTGATCGAAGCCAGCAATTTATAGAGTATTTTAAAATGATCCCGTGTCGGAATGATAAGTCGTTCTCGGCCATCCTTTATAGAATGCAATAACGCAATATTATCAGCATTAGGAAAAGCCTTTAGTAACGCGTCTAGTTGTTCAGGAGTCTCCGGCATATCCAGTAGACATAACAGTGAGACATGCCCTGACTCCTGAATCGAATCATCCTTAATAGCGGCGCTAATGCCAGCTTCTTTATCATATACCCAGAAGGACATTCCTATCAATTCAGTCTGTGAAGACATACGTCCACTCTGGAATACTGCTGCAGCACGATATGGGCCAGCACCACTATAGGGAAGTAGCAGCTCTCTAATATGCGCAGCCTGCCGCACAGCGTCAGCAGCACCACGAAGATCAAATAATTGAGCATCCTGAACTGATAAATCCTGTAGCATCAGCTGTGGTTTCCTTGAGCCATTCCATTCGTTGATCGACAGTTCAGCCAGCACATTGATCGGGGTGCCCACAGGGAGCAGCTTAGCCAAATCCCCTTTACCAAAAGCCAAGGCTTCGATCGTACTCTTACCCTGTTGCAAGACGATCTTCAAGTGTTTTCCTTCTTGCCCCATGGTGCGTGTCTCTTTCACTGTAGCCCCGCGAATGATGAACTTTGGCAATGGATTCGACATCCCGAAAGGTGCAAGCCTTTCCAATTCAAGCGCGGTCTGTAGGGACAAATCGGAAATCGACACTTCTGCATCAGCAGAAGTAACAGGAACGAAATGCTCCGGTGTTAACACAGTAGCAGCGTATTCATTTAATGCCGCAGCGAAGGCTTCTAAGCCGTCCCGATGCAGACTCATTCCCGCGGCTGCTGGATGACCACCGAAATGATCCATTAAGTTAGAACAAGAGGATAACGCCGCATATATATCAAGTCCAGGAATAGAGCGGGCAGAACCTTTGCACATGCCGGTCTCCGGATGAATATCCAGAATAATCACAGGTCGATAGTAACGCTCCAGCAGTTTGGAAGCCACTATACCTACCACACCCACATTCCAGCCTTGTTCAGCAAGGACTATGATGTCTGGTATTTCTCCACCCTGAGTCATCTGCTCCAGTTTTGCAGTGGCCTCCACTACAATTCTTTCTACGACCAATTGGCGTTCTTTATTAAGCAGATCAAGCTCCCCAGCCAGTTGCTCTGCCTCATCAGTATGCTCGGTTGTAAGCAACGCCACTGCCCGTCCAGCATGATCCAGACGACCACTCGCATTGATACGAGGCGCCATTCCAAAAGCGATATTAACCGCACTCACAGTACTCATGGTCACGCCGCTAACACCGAGTAAGGCACGAATACCTGGGAATCGAGAATTTCGCATACTCACCAAACCGTTTCGAACAATCTCACGATTCTCACCCAGCAGCGGCATTAAATCTGCTACAGTACCGATAGCAGCTATCTCTGCCCATTCTTCGGGAGTTTCCTCCCCTAGCATAGCCTGGGCGAGCTTATAAGCTACACCTACACCTGCCAATCCTTTGAACGGGTAGGGGCAGTCGGGCAGCTTCGGATTAATCAACGTATAAGCCTCTGGGAGAAGCTCTGGTGGCTCATGGTGATCCGTAACAATCACATCAATCCCGAGTTCATTAGCGTAAGCAATCTGATGATAGGCGCTAATGCCAGTATCTACAGTAATGATCAAGGATACACCCTGCTGTAAAGCCCAATCCAAAGCATGATTATGCAGCCCATAGCCCTCATTAGAACGGTGCGGGATATAAATATCAAAGGAAGCGCCTAAGTAACGCAGCAAATGAATCATTAATGCTGTACTGGACACACCATCAGCGTCGTAATCGCCGTAAATCAGAATATGTTCTTCTTCTTTTAAAGCCTTTCTAATTCTGGGAACCGCTTCGGCCATTCCTTTTAGAAGGAACGGATCATGCGGAGCTTCCACACCGCCATCCATGAACGATAGAGCCTCATGTGGCGTATCAATTCCTCTAGTCACTAATAGTGAGGATAAGAGCGGAGAAATAGAAAGGCTCCGGGCCATATCCCTTACGACGTCGGGATCGGCTGCCGGAGATTGCCATCTTGTTTTTGAATAAAGCAATAGCGCTCACCTTTCTCTCACCTTGCGAACTACTGAAGCAGCGTCGGAATATCATTATCCACCAATTCATAATTACTTTTGTATGGATAACCAGGATCATAAGGAACTACGTCCATATGTACCTCACCAACATGAACAAACCTGTGCTGCAGCAACTTTCTTGCACATTCTGAAATATCCTGTGCTTCCATCACCGTAATACGCGGATTTACACTGATCTTCACTTGCAGATTCACATAATTCCCTTGCTCAAGTGCCTTCAAATGTTCTACACGAATAACACCATGAACACGTTGTACGGTTTCAATAAAATTAGCTGCCTCCTCAGAAGGTAGCTCCTGCGCATTCTTAACACTAACAGTATTAACAATGAGCAAATAACCTTTACGTAGAATTAAGCATCCTGTTAAAAGTGCAGCAATAGGGTCCATATAGAGTAGAGGATGCCAATAGGTACCCCCCATTGATAACGATATCCCAACTAATACTGTGATAGAAGTATACAAACTGAAACGATGACTATTGGCATAAGCAGCATGGCTGCCATCACCTATTTTTTTAAAGTACCGATATTGATATTGAAATACAGCTTCTTTAAGTACAATAGATAGTAAGACAGTTACAAGTGCAAGTTCTCCGCGAGTGGATGACTGTCCCTCGGTTAAGTCACGGATTGCAGAGAAGGCGATTTGCAGCCCCCCCATAAGAATTAATACCGAAAAAAGTATAGCTAAAAGCGGCTCCTTATTCCCTCGTCGCTCTTCTATCCGCTGCTTGCTCTTTCTGCTTTGTTCAGAGCGCCATGGGAGAATATCCGCCAATTTAGCTGCAGCATCTGCTCCAGAATATAATGCATCGCCCATTAAAGCCTTGCTACCTGAAATATAGCCAAAACTCCCCTTAGCTACTGCCAAAGTAACATCGCTGATGATCCCTGTCCAAGCAACCGTCTTGCTTTGCGGTGATCGTTCTTTATTCATACGAGGCCCCCCTTACCACTAGCAAGTAATCTCATGATGATACAATACACATGACATACTACCCCAAAGATTTCGAAAGCCGCGTCGCATTTGACGCGGCTTTCTTAAATTATAAAGTTGATGTTTTTTTCATTCAAGTGTAGCCATGTTATTTCTCTTGAGACATTACCCTTTAGCCGGGCTCTTTACCTTTATCTTCTCACGCTTTTTAAGCAGTAGCCAGACCGGACTTGCAATAAAGATAGAGGAGTACGCTCCGAATAGCAATCCGATAACCATCGCAAGCGAGAACATCTTGATGGACTCGCCTCCAAGAATCAACAGGAAGAACGCCGCAATAAATACGGTAAATGCTGTGTAAAGAGAACGCATAAGCGTTTGAGCCACACTCTTATTCACAAGCTCTTTTAAATCCTCATAGGTTTTTTGTTTACCAAAACGCAAATTCTCACGGATACGGTCAAAGATAACGATCGTATCATTGATGGAATAACCGATAATCGTAAGCACCGCAATAATAAACGTCAAATCCACTTCCAAGCGAAAGATGGAGAAGATTGCAACGACCATAAAGGCATCATGGATCAATGAAACAATAGCTGCCAATGCAAACCGCCATTCAAAACGAATACTTACATAAATGATAATCCCTAGACAAGAAATGAGAACCGCATAGATCGCATTGCGTGCAAGTTCTTTAGACATTTCAGTATCCACGGTGTTAATCTCAAACGATGCTTTTTCGTCCAGCTTCAAGATCTCTGCTTTAAGAGCTTCATCTTGTTGCTCATCGAGCACTTGATCATAACGAACGTTAACCCGTTCACTTCCTATCGTAATGCTTGGCTCACTTGAAATCCCAGTTTTTTCAACTGCTGAATTAACCTCTTCCAATGTCAAATTCTTAGACAGAGAAATATCAACATTAGATCCCGCTTTGAAATCAACGCTGTAATTCAATCCAAAGGTTGCTAGGAAAATCAAACCTGCCACTGTAAGGGCGATAGAAAAAACATAGAAAAATTTACTCAAATGTACGAAATCAAGCTCTTTCTTAAAGCGCACGAATATCACTCTCCTTAACACCGAAACTCTTCGGTTTGTTCAGCTTACCGGCTTTAACAAGCTGGCTAAGCAACCAGTGGGAGAAATAAAGATTCGTAGCGATACTCAGAACGATTTCCACGATCAGTACCAATGCGAAGCCTTTGACTGCACCTGTACCGAAGGCGAACATGACACCTGCCACAATAACAGTTGTGACATTGGAGTCCATTACTGTCCGGAAAGAGGATTTATTACCTGCTTTAACAGAGGAAAGTACACTTTTACCACTGCGCATTTCTTCTCTTATCCGTTCATTTGTAATGATATTGGCATCGACGGCCATCCCTATACCCAGAATAAATGCGGCTATACCAGGCAACGTCAATGTGAAGTCTGCTAAGACAAAGACTACAATTAGCAGCCATGTATGCAAGATCAGCGCAAAACTAGCCAAGAGACCTGGCAAGCGATACATACCGATCATGAAGATAAGAATAATCAAAGAACCCAAAAGACCGGCTTTGATCGTTTGATCAAGCGATTGTTTACCAAGTGTTGCACCCACACTTTGGGAGTATTTCTCAGTAAGTTTCAGTGGCAACGCACCAAGATTAATAGTGTCAGCCAGTTCACGTGCTTCTTTAATTGTATACTGACCGGAAATAGACGCACTACCATCGGTAAGTACTGCTTGTACCGTAGGGTCAGATAGTTTGTTCTCATCCAAATAAATTGCGAGATTCTTTCCTAAGAGGCGTTTTGTAATCTCTGCGAATTTATCCTTGTCCTTTATTTTGATACTGATGATTGGCTGATTCAGATTATCCCGTCCAACCTCTGCCGCACCTTCAACAAAATCACTACCTACCAGTTCGATCTTGCTGTAAGTACCTTCAGCGTCACCTTCAGCAGCACTACGGAAAGTCAGAACTGCAGGCTCCTTCATCTTCTTACGAACCTCGGCTTCATCAGTAACGCCTGCAATTTTCAGACGAATACGGTCAGTACCTTCAGTTGTAACCTCTGGTTCACTGGTTCCGAGCGCATTGGCCCGTTTTTCCAAACTTTCTGCTGTTTTCAACAGTGAAGCTCGGGACAACGCTGCTCCCGCTTCCATAGGCTCTGCATGGTACAAAATCTCAAATCCGCCTTTCAGGTCAAGACCAAGTCTAACCTTGTCCAGCAGTCCAGGAGTAGTAAATGCCATGACGCCTGTCAAAACGAGCACGGTAATAATAAAGCCCATTAGTCTCTTCATGCTCTAGCTAGTTCCCCTTTCATTCACTCAATATTCCTATTATAGCTACACGTGAAATGACCGTCAATTCACAGCATAGTCATAGCTATACTCACACAAAGAAACGGCCGCCCCTGCACATATCAGCAAGACATCCGTTTATATAGGAGATGTGAAGTTATTATTATTCTCTTACTTTACTGCTTTATAAGGCTTTTCGCAAAGAAAAGAAGCGAGATGTGTATTGTTCAGTTCAACCCCCGATAAGCTGCAAGAGTCAAATAAGTCATGTAACTATTGGCTTTTAAGGAATAAATATCATTTACCAGCTTATGTAAGGGAGGCATTCCGTCCTTATCATAATTACGACTGATACAATCCCAAATATCCTTGCTGGTTACATACTCATAGCCGAGGAGCCGGAATTCTTCAGCTTTGCTGCGGCACATGGCTTCGATTTCTTCACTATGTTGATCATGATTCCACTGTTCCGATTCCACGTGATGACACCTCCAAAGATCGCTCGTGTTCGTATGCTTACCATAGGTATTCGACCCAAGTTCTCTGCTTTCCTCCTTCCGTCATAAAAAGTTACAACTACTAAAACAAGGCATGCCGGGATAGGGGTATAGCATATCCATAAGAATAGACAAGTTGGCCAGCGTTTCATTTCATTTGGGGAAGAAGGCGTGACCTTTGAGGAAACAGAGCTTTATACAAGGAACTTTAATCTTGCTTGCCGCCGGCATCATTAATCGAATGCTTGGATTTATACCCCGAATTGCTTTGCCACGCATCATTGGAGCAGAAGGTGTGGGTCTATATCAGCTCGCGTACCCTTTCTTTATCGTACTGGCTACTGTTATCACAGGCGGACTTCCCCTAGCAATTGCAAAGATGGTAGCTGAAGCAGAGGGAGAGAACCGCCCTGAGAAATCGCGGCAAATTTTACGGACTGGCCTTACTCTTAGTGTCGGACTAGGAATCTTCTTTACCATTGTTGCGCTGGTCAGTGCTTCATGGGTCTCCAATGTGATCTTAACAGACCACAGAGTTTATTATACTTTTATTGCCATGATCCCAATGATTGGAATTGTTGCTGTATCTGCAATATACCGCGGGTATTTTCAAGGTAGGCAGAACATGATTCCTTCCGCACTTTCTTCCGTTTTTGAGTCTATCGTGCGAATATTTTTTATGCTGTGGTTCTCTTGGCTGCTGTTACCTAAAGGTATCGCTTTTGCAGCTGCAGGGGCGATGCTAGGCGTAACGGTGGGAGAGATTGGCGGAATGTTAGCCATTCTGTGGCAATATTATGTCATCACGAAAAAGGATAAAAAAACAACCCCCATCCTAGAACAGCAAACGATTGAGAAGGAAGTTATACCTCCTGATCCAGATGCCGTACAATTAACTTCCCCCATACTACGGCGTTTACTAGGTGTATCAATTCCTGTTACGGCAAGCCGGCTTGTCGGTTCTTTTTCCTATCTACTGGAATCTATAATTACCGTACGTAGTCTTGCACTAGCCGGAATCGCAACAGCCGCCGCGACTGCTCAATATGGGTCTTTACAAGGAATGGTTATCCCCTTACTGCTACTTCCCGGTGCGTTAACTTCCTCTCTCGCAGTGTCTTTGGTTCCCTCCTTATCCGAGGCTGCCGCGAGAAAGGACTTGCCTACCATTCACAAACGAATGCACCAAGCTCTTCGACTCGCTCTTGTAACAGGGGCTCCCTTTGCTGTTCTTATGTATGTACTGGCAGTCCCACTATGCAACTTGTTATACGGAAATCCGGACACCGCTCCTATGCTAAAACTAATGGCCCCTTTCGCTTTGTTCATCTATGTTCAAGCACCCTTACAAGCTGCACTTCAAGCTATGGACAGACCGGGAAGGGCACTCATCAATACTCTTATTGGGGCAGTAGTCAAAATCATTCTGATTGTTATATTAGCTTCACAGCCAGAATACGGAATCTACGGCGCAATCATCGCCATTATTGTGAACAGCGTTCTTGTTACTCTGCTGCACGGGTACAGCGTAGTCAGTCTAATTTCATTATCCTTACGAATAACCGATACCATTAAGACTTTATGTGCAATGATCATTATGGGAGCAGGCGTGCGTTATGTATACATCTCCATTCCCATTGCAGAAGCACAATGGATTCAATTTTTATTTGCCTCTGCGGTAGGAATGGCCCTGTATTTCGGTCTCAGTCTATTAGCTGGCCTTATTTCCCTTCGTGATTTGGATCGACTGCCTTTCATTAAGCGTTGGCTTTAGAATGGTTAGCGATTATCCAAACGGTCAACATAAACTCGGCCTTTATGGTCTATGGAGCAAAGAAATACATCCCGAAAATCTGATACACCCTTTTGGCGGATCTGTGTTCTTAACCAGAACCTTGTTTTTCCTATCATCTCTAAATTATGATCCTGGACCTTTCCATCCATAATCAATGGAATAGGAAGCCCTTCATATCTGATTTTGTTCTTTGGCAGCTTAACTTTCTGACTGCTTACATCAGCATCCTCATCGGTCTTATTGTTCTCAGCAACTGAACTGCTATTGCCTGTTTGATTGGAAGATGAAAGTCCTTTGTCTTTCTCGATAACGGTAAGCTGACCACTGGGCTCCAGAATCGCAAATTCCACATCAGCAGGACTAGCGATGTTCTGACCACGCAATTGCTGCAACAGATCATCAATATTGTACCTTTGTTTACGCATCTCTCCCCGGTGCAGCTTGCCTCCAGAAATAAGTATGCTCGGTTTACCGTCCATTAACAGCCGAATCTTTCTACTCTTAAGACTGAGCTGAGCAACCACAACTTGAATGATAACCAGTGTGGCCATCGGAACCAGACCTTCGTAAATCGGGCGATTAATATCCTCGATCACAAAAACAGCAATCTCAGCAATCATAATTGAGATCGTTAGATCAAATACAGACAGCTTACCGATTTCCCTCTTCCCCATGATACGCATGCACAGGAATATGAAGAAATACATCAGCACGGTCAAGAAAATATGGGTAGTGATATGCTGGGACATATAGCTTCGCTCCCCTCCACTCTCACCCGCAGACTTGTTTTCTCGGGCGGATTAATGTAACCCTATTCTGACCGCTCAGCACAGGGAACATTCGGAAGTTCACATATTAATTAATGGTAAAAAGGCTACAATGCCCATTCTTGTACTATTGGGGCAAGCCTCCCCATACAATGAATAATAACTTATGTAGATTATTATTCTAAAAAAAACTTTAGGAGGTTGTACCATGTATTTAATCCGGCGCCTGTTCTCATGGAGAATAGCCAATCCTGTATTGTCTGGCCTATGTCGATCATTCCTTTGGATGCTGCTTGGCGCGTTTGTCCTCTCTCTTTTATTATGGGGCAGCGGTCTGAAGGAGCAGGATCTCTCAATGTACACTTATATAGTGCACGGCATAGCCGCAGCATTCGGAGGACTAACCGCCGGTCGCAGAGCCACGAACAAAGGCTGGTATCAAGGAAGTCTTACAGGAATCTTTTACGGGATTATCGTTCTGTTAATTGGATTTCTGGCACTGGATAGCTCACCCTCTGGTGTTGACCTTCTTTGGGTTCTAGCTGCGGCAGCAATTGGTGCACTTGGCGGAATGTTTGGGGTTAATTTACAGAAAAGCTAAAATTATTATTCCATAAAATTCGAAACATTCCTTGGAAATATGTTAAACTGTGATCATCTGACTTCATAAAGAGAATCAAGGAGGCTTCGAATGCTTTGTTTTACCAATCAATGAATCATATTGTTTTGTACACAGTTGCATTAGTAGTGATATTAGTATGGATTGGCGCTCGTCGAAATCCAATCATGGCATTAGTTGAAATCGGAAAAGAGATGCTGCGATCCTACAAGTTTTTGCTATTGATGGTAGGCATGTTTGGTGTACTGGTCTTGAATAAATACGAACTACAAATTGAAGAAAAAATGCATCTTACCTCAGACTATACATCATTTGTATTTGGGCTAGAGGGGCATTTTGTCCAAGCTGTTCAGGATATATTCTATAGTCCATGGCTAACGCCTATCATAGTTTTCTTCTACATTTTCATGCTTCAATCTGTACTAGCAGCTTCTCTAGGTGTCTATCTGTTAGATAAGAACCGTGTGATGCTGTACGCTACCTGCTATGCTATTATCATTAACTATGCTGTAGCAATTCCATTCTACCTTTACTTCCCTGTAAATGAGGTATGGTCCTATGTACCTGCAGGCGTTAGATTTACTATGCTGGATGTATTTCCGAAGTTTGAGCAAGAGTACCGCCCTCTATCCGGTCTCAACAACTGCTTCCCGAGTCTACATACGTCCATTTCCGTTACGATGGCATTACTGGCATTCCGTTCAGGAAACCGCCGGTGGATGGTCATTACGAGTATTTCCGCAGTCGTAATCGTCTTTGGTATATTCTATCTGGGCATTCATTGGCTTACAGATATGATAGGCGGCACTCTGCTAGCAGTCCTAGCTTCAACAGTTGGTGTACAGCTTGCCAAATTAACCTTACGGGGACGTGAAGAATCGCTCACCGTTCGCAGCCGAATAACGGATATGCGTTAAACCCATAGATCACGATGAAAGATGAACGTCAAAAAAGCGGTGTCATTCTCTTAATGAGAAGACACCGCTTTTTATGTACTTTTAAATAACGAAACTATACTTTCTCCTCCACGTCCGTGGCAACGGAGTGACTAATGGAACCGCGATCAAAGGTCAGTTTAGTTACATCATTGACCCGTAGAACCACGATATCATCGGAAATCTCCATGATCGTACCGTGAAGACCACCAATAGTAACGATTTTATCGCCCTTTTTCAGAGACTTCAACATTGCATTACGTGTTTTGGTCTTCTTCTGTTGCGGACGAATCAGCAAGAAGTAGAATACTACAAACATAAGTACGAATGGACCTACAAGACCCAGTATACTACCTCCGCCTGTTGCTGCTGCATATTGAAACATATTTCTCCCCCCTTTCTAAGCACATTAAAACATGGACCTCAACGAAGCTTTAGAAGCCTTTAAGATTATCATATAATCCGTATTTAGCAAAAAACTCATCGCGAAAATCAAGCAGCCGATCTTCCTTGATGGCTTCGCGCACTTTACGCATCAAATCCAACAGGAAGTGCAAGTTATGGTATGTCGTCAATCTAAGTCCGAAGGTTTCATCGGCTTTGATTAGATGGCGCAAATAAGCGCGGGAATAATTCCGGCATGTATAGCAGTTGCACTCCGGATCAAGCGGCCCAAAATCGCGGGCATACTTTGCGTTGCGTACAACGAGTCTTCCCTGACTGGTCATCGTTGTTCCATTACGAGCAATACGGGTAGGCAGAACACAGTCGAACATGTCCACTCCCCGGATTGAACCTTCCAACAGCGCATCCGGTGAACCAACGCCCATCAAATAGCGAGGTTTGCCTTGTGGCAGCAGGGGAACTGTATAATCCAGCACTTCATACATTAGCTGCTTGGACTCTCCGACGCTGAGCCCTCCAATAGCATACCCCGGGAAATCCATGGAAGTCAAATCTGCCGCGCTCTGACGGCGAAGATCCTCATACATACCTCCTTGAACGATAGCGAACAGCCCTTGATCATTCGGGCGAGCATGACTTTTCAGGCAACGTTCTGCCCAGCGTGTTGTACGCTCCAATGATTTTTTCACGTAGTCATATTCCGCTGGGAATGGAGGACACTCATCGAATGCCATCATGATATCAGAGCCAAGTGCGTTCTGAACTTCCATAGCTACTTCAGGAGACAAGAACTTCTTATCCCCATTTAGATGGGAACGGAAATGAACGCCTTCTTCGGTAATCTTGCGCATGTCACTAAGCGAGAATACTTGAAATCCGCCGCTATCCGTTAGAATGGGACGGTCCCAGTTCATGAACTTGTGCAGTCCGCCTGCTTCACGGACAATATCATGGCCCGGTCTCAGGAACAAATGGTACGTATTGCTCAAAATAATATGAGCATCCATCTCTTTCAGTTCTTCAGGACTCATTGTCTTGACTGTAGCTTGTGTGCCGACTGGCATAAATGCAGGTGTCTCAATCACACCATGTGGAGTATGGACTCTTCCAAGTCTTGCTCCGGATTGTTTGCACGTTTTGATGTGCTCATAAGTAATTGCTGCCATAAGTTAACCCATCCTCTTACCTTAGTAAATAAACATTGCATCTCCAAAGCTAAAAAACCGGTACTTCTGCTCTATCGCTTCTTCATAAGCAGCTAGAATATGTTCCCGACCTGCCAAAGCACTAACCAACATCACCAAAGTCGACTTCGGCAAATGAAAATTAGTAATTAACGCACTAACTACACTAAACTTATAGCCCGGATAGATGAAAATATCCGTCCAGCCACTACATTCCACTAGTGGACCGCCTTCGCATTGTCTTCCGACTGTTTCAAGTGTCCGACAAGAAGTTGTCCCTACCGCTATAATGCGACCACCTTGTTCCTTGGTAGCATTTATAGTGTCTGCTGTTTCTTGAGACATTACAAAATACTCTGAATGCATAACATGCTCTTCAACCTTCTCTACAGACATCGGACGGAACGTTCCGAGACCTACATGAAGTGTAATATAAGCAATATTTACACCCTTGGCTTCAATCTGATCCAACAGTTCTTTGGTAAAGTGAAGCCCTGCTGTAGGAGCAGCAGCTGATCCTTCATGCTTAGCATAAACGGTCTGATATCGTTCCCGATCATCGAGTGTTTCCTTAATATAAGGAGGCAGTGGCATTGTTCCCAGCCTGTCCAGAATCTCCTGAAAAATACCCTGATAAATGAACCGAAGCGTTCGTCCACCCATATCAGCCTCGTCCTCAATAACAGCACGAAGCTCATCACTAAAGATGATAACCGCTCCTGTCTTGAGCTTTTTACCTGGCTTTACAAGAGCTTCCCAACGATCGTCTCCCAGATTCTTAAGGAGAAGCACTTCAGCTTTAGCCCCCGTATCTTCTTTAGCCCCAAACAATCTGGCAGGAATGACTCTCGTATCATTCAGAACAAGCGTATCTCCCGGTTGAAAATAATTAATAATATCGGTAAAATGCCGGTGAGCCAGCTCCCCATCCTCCTTGTTTACTAAGAGCAGTCTAGAAGAGCTACGGTCAGAGAGTGGTGTCTGGGCAATTAATTCTTCCGGTAAATGAAAATCATATGCGTCTACATTCATGGTCTGTCTTCATTCCTTAACTATAGTAACGTTCTGATAATAGTGTTGCAATATCTGCTTGTAATCATACCCGCTGTCAGCCATGCCTTTCACGCCCCATTGCGACATGCCTAGACCATGACCGTATCCTTGGCCAATGAACAGAAAGCCCGAACTGTTAGTAATCGCTCTGGCTGAGGAATCCCCACCCATCACTACAGTTCCACTACCGTTCACATTAACCTTACCTGATGCAGAGAGTACACCTGCGCTCTGTGAACTTCCAATCGTGCTGGTAGCACCGTCAGCGCCTAATACAGTATAACTTCCGGCTGGTACAATATCAAACAATGTACTTGGCAATCCATTGAACGCAGAACGGAACATATCAGGATATTTCACATCCAGTGCCTGACCATTTGCTTTCACCTGAATCGCTCTTCCAGAAGGGCCGCGCTGAGTGACCTGCAAATTAAGGATGCTAGAAGGGAGCGTGCTAGTTGTTTTACCCTGCAAGCTTTTTAGAAGGTCGGCAGAGGTATATGGCCCTTTGATCCAGCTATAACTACCGGACTCATAGACTTTGTCTAGAACAACAGCATTCTCGCCTGGATTCAGCTTACCTACCGCACTTACACTACTTTCAACAGCAGGAAGCGGGCGTACATTAACATCTTTAGTGGTGGCTGTCGCTATATCCAGTCCCGCTGCAGTTTTATTTCCTGTCAATTTAATGTTATCCTCACGTGCGTATCCAGAGGTGCCATTAGCGAGCAGTAAATAATACCACTTCTTAGCGGTCGCGGTAGCTGCGACATCCTCTTTGCTGGGAACGCTGGCAAATGCATCTCCACCATTGCCCCATACCTCCGATGGATCAGAGGTTACTCCGCCACTGTTCGAGGAGAACACAGCCTCTATAACTTTACCACCACTCATCAATACTTCACCGGCAGTAGCATCCACTGCCTTAATAATAACCGGAGCCTCTGATCCGATTCCGTTATATACTTGACTCAATGTAGAATCTACTACATTTGCTACTTCGAAACGGTTGCCTTGCGCCATTGCATAGCTTCGGGCGGCGACAGCCTGAGCCTTTAGAGCTTCATCCGGCCAGCTGGAGGAAACCTCTCCTCCAACCACTGCATACAAATATTGTTCCAGTGGCACTTCATTGATAACCGCTAGGGAACCTCTCAAATTACTTAGTTCCATATTTCCACGGTAGGTACGCTTGGATCTTTCTTCGAGCTGAATTCCAGCCTCACTGCCAACGGCCAAAAATTTAGCATCATTTCCGGAAACCATATAATGATTAGCTTGTGTCTCGCTACTAAGGTCCAGCCCAGCATCCAGACGCATGATTAACCCAGGTGAAGTTGCAGCAGACATAGCAAGCTGTGGCAATACTGCTGACACTGCGGTCTGAACAGCACCCAAATCTTTGTCGTTCGCAGCTTCGCCTACCCATACCTCAAACTGAGCACTGCCATCACTTCCTGAGAGAACCACCTTCCAGGCATCAAAACCAGCAGCTGTAATACTACTCAGAGCAGTATCAGCTTCTTGTTCCGAAGAATAGCGACCCGCCGATAAATGCTTATCCCCTTTCACCGCAGGGGTTTGATCAGCAGGAATGCCGAGTCCTGCCTTTACTACACGGGTAAGCCCATCCTTGGCAGCAGCTTCACTGGCATAGACACCTGTATACAACTGATACACATTGGTTCCATTTCTAGAAATCATATAAATTTGAGGCTTATCAGAGGTGGACTGAAGCTTTTTAGCCGCATCGGCAGCTGTTTTCCAGCTTGAAGTCTCCATTACCTTTACTCTATAACCATCCACACTAACACGAATTCTGCTCTGGGCAGGCACCGATAACAAAGGAGTGCTCTCTGGTTGGTTTGACATCAAAGTGAAGCTTTGTGTCGATAACATAGTTACTACTGGCACGGTAGATTTATATTTACTACCAATATCGGCATAAAGGGCAACTCGTATCGTACTATTAGAATCGGCATGACTGGCACCCGCAGGGATCAAGAGACTTCCCACAGCAATCGCAGCTGCTAGCAATCCTTTGCTTAGTGGAGCTATTCCTCCCCATTTCATCTTCGTATGCTTCATCCAGCATCCTCCTTTTAAATGTAGTTACTGACTCAGTGCTGCTCCGGAGGGAGCGGAAGGCCTAAGTGATGATAAGCGGCCGGGGTTACAATTCTTCCACGAGGGCTCCGCTGCAAGAATCCTATCTGCAGCAGGTAGGGCTCATAAACATCCTCAATTGTCTGACTTTCCTCACCAATTGTAGCAGCAATCGTATCCAGCCCTACAGGACCGCCACGAAAGCTTGAAATCATCGCTCTTAACATCTTATGGTCGATGCTGTCCAGCCCACGTGGATCCACTTGTAGCATCTTCAGGGCTTCCCCAGAAATCTCAGGGGTTATAATCCCATCGCCGCGCACTTGAGCAAAATCACGGACTCGCTTCAATAGTCGGTTCGCAATCCGCGGCGTTCCACGGGAACGAAGCGCTATCTCTTCCGCCGCATCTCCGACAATCTCAATTCCTAAAAGATCTGCATTTCGAGCAACAATGAAGCTTAGCTCATCTATGGTATAGAACTCCAAGCGGCTGACCACTCCGAAACGATCACGTAGTGGCGCTGACAGCAGGCCAGCACGGGTGGTAGCACCTATAAGTGTGAAAGGCGGCAAATCCAATCGTACCGAACGGGCACTTGGCCCTTTGCCGATCATGATGTCCAGCGCGAAGTCCTCCATCGCCGGATACATAACCTCCTCCACCGTCCGGTGTAAGCGGTGAATTTCATCGATGAACAGCACATCGCCTTCCTGCAGGTTCGTCAGCAGGGCGGCTAAATCTCCCGGCCGCTCTATCGCAGGACCGGACGTTGTTCGTAAATTCACACCCAGCTCATTGGCGATAATGTTCGCGAGTGTTGTTTTACCGAGACCTGGAGGCCCGTAGAGCAGCACATGATCCAGCGCTTCACTTCTCATTTTGGCTGCTTCGATATATATTTTCAGGTTTTCTTTTACCTGATTCTGTCCGATATATTCTCCCAGATAACGAGGGCGTAAACTTAATTCTACGGCTTGCTCGTCCATCATCAAATTAGCGGATATAATCCGGTCATCCATTCCAATCGCTCCCTTTCTTCAAGGATGTGTTCGGCTTTACTTAGCAATATATAATAGCCCAAGTGCTTTCTTCATCAACACATCTACAGTCCCTGTCTCTGCGCCCTCTTTTTTCATAGCGAGCCACACACGGTCCAATTCACTTTCGGTATAACCCAATCCCTTAAGGGCATCCCTAGCCTCTTGCCAAGCTAACCCATCCGATGCTTCTTCCATTGGAACTGCAAATAATCCCGTTTGCATGGAAGCCATACTGAGTCCGTCCAGCTTGTCCTTCAAATCTAGGATCATCCGCTGCGCCGTCTTCTTGCCAATGCCCGGCAGTTTCGTTAAGAAGGTTATATTCTCTTGGTAAATTGCCGAGATCAACTGATCTGGAGTTCCACCTGTCAGTATTCCGAGCGCAACCTTCGGACCGATCCCAGATACCTCAATCAACTTGCGGAACAATTTTTGCTCCTCCCGAGTCGGGAACCCGAACAGAAGCGTCGCATCCTCACGTGTTTGATAATGAATATAGATCATTACAGGCCCTTCTACTTTAGCAAAAGCATAAGGGTTCGGGCAGAACACCCGATATCCTACGCCCTGCACATCCAGCACCACATATTCCGACTCTAAATGAACGACGGGTCCTCTTAAGAAATCTATCATTTTCGCAATACCTCATTTAATTTAGAATTAAGACTGCTCGAATGGGCATGACATACCGCTACCGCGAGTGCATCCGCTACATCATCCGGTTTAGGGATCGCCGATAATTTCAGTAGCAGCTTCACCATTTCCTGTACCTGCCGTTTCTCTGCCTTACCATAACCAACTACAGCCTGCTTCACCATCATAGGTGTATATTCCGAGACGGGTAAGCCACGCTGTACTGCAGCTAATATCGTCACTCCGCGGGCCTGTGCTACTGGCAATGCTGTTGTAACATTACGTGCAAAGAACAACTTCTCTATCGCTACAGCATCAGGTTTATATTTATCAATGAGCTGACCCATGCCTTCATAGACATGCAGCAGACGTTCTTCCTCAGGTGTGTGAGCCTCAGTCTGGATACAACCATATTGGACCGGGGTCAACTTATGACCTTCCTTATCCACAAAGCCAAAACCGACAATCGCCAGCCCTGGATCAATTCCCAAAATGCGCAAGCACGATCTCTCCTCTATAACAGGCAGTTTATTCCACCGTTTTCATCCATTACTCCGCTATGAAGCGAACATATGTATTCCTTCAAACCATTATAGCAAAAATACCCCTTCCGGGAGAAAAAAAGTTTACCCTCTAATGCGAAATGACAACTTTAGGCCTACAATGAGAACCTCAAACTTTCTTATATTTGCAAAAAAAAGCTGCCCTATAGCCATTAATAATGACTTTAGGACAGCTGATATGCTTAAGGATGCTATTGCTTATTCTGCATGACATGTTCGGCAGCCTCACGCGCATAGTCACTGAAGGTGGACAATACGCTGTTGTACTCTTCAATATCTTGTACACGAATGCCCTCATGAAGCTCTTTCCAAATACTTTCCGGCAGAGAGGATTTCAAGGAACCCATATCCATTTGAAAAAAGGTCTTCAGAACCTTTTCCTGTACCGGAGGGCCTTTAAATAATTTCAAGTTCCCAAATGCATCGACCCCGATATAGGCTTCTTTTTTCGTTAGGGTCGATAGATCATTCACTTTTTGTTCCAGCCACAAATCTCCATCACTGCTGATGAAGCCGCTCCATGCAGGGTGTTCGTGAATTATTTTTTTAAGCTGAAGCGGGGTTTTTACACCTGGCAATGTCTGAACTTCTTCCCCAGATACATACGATATTTTTAAATGAACGGTTCTGCTGCGTCCGCTTTGAGCGATCGTCTGCAACAGTTGTTCGTTTTTTATGGTGCCCTTCTCTTTCTCCTCACTGCTGTCCACGCCTACTTTAAATACAGCTGCGGCCAACTCGCTTTCGGCACTATCCGTCCAACTAGAATCCGTCAGCAGTCCACTGATTTCCTCAGGTACCTGCATACTGCGCCATGCCAGTACAGTAAGAGCTAAACAAGCTGCCCCTACCCAAAGCGCCTTTTTCCAACGTCTCCATCGCTGCCAAAGTTGTTTTTTTATGCGCGACACGTTAATCCCTTCATTCTGGTTTTTCCCTATTGTGACCTGAGAAGGGATCATTTATGCGCTTTTCTGTGAATAATCGCTATTTTATCCTAATTGCAAGGTTAACCTTGCAGTATCGTTCAAGCGTTAGGAATAACCGGCAGCTTCACATGGCTTGGATATTCACTATTATGGTAAACAGTCTGCAGCACTGTAATCGCCTCTGAATCTTCATACGGGTTATCACCAGTATTCGTATTCGGGAAAGCAACGAATTTACTGGAAGAAGTAATCGAAAAACGAATTCGGTGTCCTACCCCAAATCTGTGAGCAATATTCGGCATGAAAATATCGTATTCCTCCACTTGCCCTGGCGTGAGCAGTTCTGGTGCATCAAACCCATGACGATATTTAGCTCTGACAATATAGTTAGATAACCGGATAGAGTCTCCATGTTCATTCACATCACTAAGCGTAACTACCCAATCCGTATCCTTACCTGTGCTAGCGGCGTAGATGACAGCAGACAATTCGCCAGCAATAGTCAATTCTTCCGTCAACACCTCACTAGTGTACACAAGAATATCATTTCGCAGCTCATATTTCCGCAAATTTTCAGGCTCCCGCTCACCGCTATCATTCATAGGATCATTTGGGTTATAAACATAAGTATCTTCTGGAGAGTGTTCCTCTGGCGCTGTGAGCAGCTTCCCATCTCCTTGTCCTGAATTAGCCCGACCAGCACTGGAAAGATAAAACGACGTAGTTGTAGCTTCAACTGGTGTCCAATCCTCCGACGTTCTCCACTGATTCTCACCAACGACATAATAAGAGGCTCTAGGCTCCTGATCTATTCCGTTCGGAATGCCTTTGAGGAAGCGGTCGAACCAGCGCAGTACAGAAACATCATAATCATAGACGACTGCATCATTGCCGAAGCTTACTCCCTCATAATCTCTGGCTCGGTTTGGCCCATGCTCCCATGCACCCAGACGGATTTTACGATTTGGCACATCATGTTCAGTCAGCATTCTCCAAGTCTCCGATACGCCAGGGCTGTCGCCATCATACCAGCCTGAGATCACATACATAGGGACCTGCACTTGATCCCCGCGTTCCGTAAAGGTACAGTTTCTCCAGAAATCATCATACTCCGGATGCTGGCTCCATAGATCCCATGGTCCGGATGCTTTACCGATCATTTGCTGTGGAATCTCCTTAATCGGTCTCGCATCGACGGCCGCTTCTGGGTTCACCGTAATGCCCCCAAAAATATCAAAATCCGTCCGGGTACCCACAGATTGTGCAAGCGTCCAAGACAAGAGTGGCCAAGAGCAAAGCGTTCCACCCTTACGCGCTGTATCTACAAACGGTGAGCCGACATTCACTTCATCCACAACAGCCTTCAAATTAGGGTGCCCGCTGGTCGCCGCCGAGACAACCACAAAACCGAGATAGGACGCGCCCCACATTCCAACATTGCCATCTGACCAATCCTGCGCGATAATCCAATCGATCGTATCGTAGCCATCATCCCGTTCATTATAAAAAGGGATCAATTCCCCCTCCGAATCCGCCCGACCTCTTACGTCCTGTGACACCACTGCATAACCTTTGTTAGCCCATCTCATAAAAATCTCTTTTTTCCCGTTACGGTCATAGCAGGTTCTCACCAGAATCGTCGGCAGCTTGGTTCCCGGCTGAATGCCCTCAGGAAGAAACACATCCGTAGCCAGTCTCACGCCATCACGCATCGGAATCAGATCCGTACCCAAATCATTTACACCATACTCTGGCTTGGACAAAAGGGGATCATCATAAACAACCAGAGGCGTCAGCGTCTCATATCCTGCTTTAACAATCAGCTCGATGCCATACCGATTCGGCGTAAGAAAGGCAATAATCTCACCATCCAAGGTCACAATATCCAGTGCCGTCTCTTTTCGTAGCGCCCATACTTGTGAAGTAAGCTCACGGCCATCCAATACAGCCTGATACTGAATATGCTTTTGATAAAGATCACCATTACTTAGAACTACCTCATCATTGACCCATTCTGCTTTAGCGTAAGCGTCCATGTGTTCGTGGATTTTTTGAAATGGAAGAACGGTCTTGAACTGGCTATCCAGCGCATTGTATTGCATTTGTGTTCGTCTGCGTGGATCAACCTTAGCGAGCATAATTTGTTGTTCCGTAAAATGTATTTTCCCTGAATAAATGCCAGAACAGTAGAAGTTAAATGTAGTTGTGTTCAAGTATGTTGTCATCTATTTATCCCCTATCCCCAAATTTCTTCAAACACGCGCAGCCAGTTGCCACCCATAATCTTTGCAATATCCTCATCCTTATAACCGCGAGCCACTAAACCTCTAGTAAAGTTGATAAAATAGCTATATTTTTCAAGCCCAGCAACGGTTTCAGTAGAAGGTCCGTCTCCTTTGGCAAATCCTAGCTTAGGTGCAATATGTTCTTTAAAATAAACCAATGACCAGAGCACATCGCTCATCGGCCAATCCGTTCCAATCCCGACATGATCCACGCCTACAAGCCGAATCACATATTCGATATGATCCAGCACATGATCAATGGTCGTATGGTTAGGATCTTCATGAACAAACCACGGCATAGCAAAAATACCGATGACTCCACCCGTCTTCGCTATCGCGATAATCTCTTCATCACTTTTACAGCGCATATGTGGATAGATAGCCTCTACACCCGTGTGTGAAGCAATGACCGGAGTCTTAGAATACTGACAAGCATCGAGCGTGGTCTGTTTTCCGCAATGTCCCGTATCTACAATGATCCCGAGCTTGTTCAGACGCTCAATGAATCTTTTTCCATAATTCGTAATCCCAGCGTTCGACTGTTCTGCACAGCCTGCACCGACCTGATTCTGATTGTTATAAGTTAATTGTAAAATTCTTAAGCCAAAATTATGTAACACATCTAATAGGTCCAGATTGGTACCTAGGCCATCCGTTTCTTGCGCTGTGATAATACCCGCCTTATGGCCATTACGCTTGGCTGCACGTATGTCCTCTGCGGTTAAAGCTTTAACTAACCAATCTGCGGAGTCAAACTGAAGCTGAACTTCAGCCATGCTATTTATCATGCTTTCAAAGGACTCTAAATGAAGTTCCCGGTTACCCGCGGTAATTCCCGATTTATACCATTCACTTTTATACTCGGGGATCTCACCGCTGGCCGATAGCTTTGTGATCATTTTTGCTGGCATGCTGCTGTATATCATTGGCTCATCTTTATAGGGCTCACACAGCTCTTTTATTTTTTCGGACACAGACTCTGGAATTGCGTTTGGAGATAAGGGACCTTGAAATAGCAAATCAATATTAATGTTCTGCTCATGCAAATGTACGGCCCGTTCTTCGTCTTGCTCCGTCAACTTGAAATCATACAAACCTTCATATGTGCTCATCGTGTGGTCGCTCCTTAGAATGCAATTTCAATGCCTTTTTGTAATTTAACAGCTTCATTATAAATGAAGTTGGCTGCTGCTAAATCCTCTATTGCAAGTCCTAGTCCTTTAAAAAGAGTGATCTCATCAGCTGTAGCTCTGCCCTCAATATTCCCGCTGATCAGTTCACCGATTTCACCGATAATATGGCCTGAAGTAATCACGCCTTCGTTCAGCGGAATTAAATAATCCCCAGATTCATTATGCGCGGATTCCAATCGGTCTACATATAACTTAGCTAACCGTACGGTCTCCGAATCCAGCTCACGATCCGCTGCTCTACAGGCTCCAACCGCATTGATATGTACTCCAGGCTTCAGCCATTCCCCTTTGAGCACAGGCTCTGTGGATGCTGTTACGGTACAAATGATATCTGCTGGATTAACTGCCTCTTGAATAAACTCAGCCACAAGGATGTCCACACCATATTTACGGCTCATTTCTGCTTGGAAATCTCTTGCCTTTGCAAGTGTTCTACTCCAAACTCTGACCTCACGAATCGATCGAACCAGTAGCATCGCTTCCAGATGGCTTTTGGCTTGCTCGCCGGTACCTAGAATGGCAAGCACCTCTGCATCTTCTCTAGCCAGATAACGAGTGGCTACTGCGCTAACAGCCGCTGTGCGAATTGCGGTAATCTTCTGTCCATCTACTACAGCTTTCAGAACACCGGTAGAAGAATCGAATAACGTAACAAGCCCTTGATGGGAAGGTAAACCTGAGCCATGGTTGCTTGGAAACACACTGATGATTTTGGCACCTGCTACTTCTTCACTCTGCAAAAAGCCCGGCATTAAGCCAATCAGATTGCCTTGGTGCAGCGGGAGTACTTGTCTTAAGCTCTGTATGGCTTGTCCTGCGGACAAGTCCTTCAAAACGGATTCCATCACTGTGATGCAAGACTCCATTGCTAATAGCTCAGCCACTTCATTTTGATTAATAACTAGCATAAGACAAACCTCCTTTACTTCATTGTGGCAACAAATGTGGGAACGCAAAATTATTCTTTATATCATAACTTATACGCTTTAAATATTCATGTATAAAGCTGAAAATCAGCAATTTGTCTTACCACGGGCTATTAGCTATACTTAATATAGTTCATATTCTATTTTAAGGAGCTGACGATTGATTATGTCTAGTAAAATAACTTTAGGTAGAACAAATTTGCAGGTACTCCCTCTCGGACTGGGTGCCAATGCTGTTGGTGGGCATAATTTATTTCCCGGCTTAAATGATGAGACTGGTAAAGACATCGTTCGCAACGCTCTTGACCATGGGATCAATTTCATTGATACTGCCTTTATCTATGGTCCAGGTAGATCCGAGGAACTTATTGGAGAAGTGCTGAGAGAAAGAGGCGGCCGTGACAATGTGGTTATTGCTACTAAGGGCGCTCACAAGATTACTGGCGATAAGGTTACGATCGACAACTCTCCAGCTTTTCTAAGACAGTCTGTGGAAGACAGCTTGAAACGCCTCCAGACCGATTATATCGATCTTTACTATATTCATTTCCCTGATGAAAGCACTCCTAAGGATGAAGCTGTTGGCGAGCTTAAGAAGCTGAAGGATGAAGGAAAGATCAAAGCGATCGGGGTCTCCAACTTCTCCATTGAACAGCTGAGAGAAGCCAACAAGGACGGGCATGTGGATGTTCTCCAATCCCATTACAACCTGCTGCACCGTGATGCAGAAAAAGAACTGCTCCCTTACACGCAGGAGCTTGGCATTTCTTTCGTTCCTTACTTCCCACTCGCGTCCGGCCTTCTTGGCGGCAAGTATAAGCAAGGCGATTCGTTCAGCGACAATAGAAAGAACAACCCAATGTTTCAAGGAGCGACCTTTGCCAAAAACCTGGAGAAGGTGGACAAGGTTCGCCAAATTGCCGATACCAAAGGTGTTGAAGTCGCACATGTGGTGCTAGCCTGGTATTTGACCGTACCTTCCATCGACGCACTTATTCCCGGAGCTAAACGTCCGGAGCAGATCGTATCGAATCTCCAGACTCTGAAAGTTCAGCTGACACCAGATGAGATCAAAGCGATTGATTCAATCTTTAAGGCGTAATAGCGCCTTATAATGTAAAGGGGGTTGTCCTTGAAGTCATGAAATGGCTACTGGGGCAGCCCCTTTTCTAAGGAATAGCGTCACTCGAGTCCGCAAGCCTTAATAAATGATCAAGACTCGATAGCGCAGCTAGCCAACAAACAAAAATACAGGGTAGCGGATTCTTATCGAATATCCTAAATTCTTTGTATTAGTAAATATTGTTTGCTATACTTTCTCTGTGTATCAGTAGACTTAAATTTTTATACAAAGGGGAATTCCTTGATGATTATTCAACCTAAAACACGCGGATTTATATGCACAACAGCCCATCCAGAGGGATGCGCCAAACAAATAGAACAACAAATTGAATATGTAAAAGCGCAAAAGAAAATTGAGGGACCTGCGAATGTACTTGTCATCGGTGCCTCTACCGGATACGGACTGGCTTCTAGAATTTCAGCTGCTTTTGGTGCTGGCGCCAATACCATTGGTGTGTTCTTCGATAAGGCAGCGGAAGGTCAGCGCACCGCATCTGCAGGCTGGTACAACTCCGCTGCCTTTGAACAACAAGCAGCAGAGCTTGGACTTAAATCACACAGCATAGTTGGCGATGCCTTCTCTGATGCGATTAAAGAGAAGACCATTGCATTGATTAAAGCTGAATATGGCACCATCGATTTAGTTATTTATAGTGTCGCTTCACCTCGTCGTACCCATCCGGTAACAGGAGAAACCTTCTCCTCCGTTATTAAACCAGTGGGAACAGCTTATTCGAATAAAACCTTGAACTTCCATACAGGCGAAGTATCCATGACCACCATTGAGCCTGCTAATGAAGAGGAAGTACGTCAGACCATCGCTGTAATGGGCGGCGAAGACTGGAGAATGTGGATCGATCAGCTTCAAGCAGCTGATGTCCTTGCAGATGGTGCTACTACCGTTGCTTACTCCTACATCGGGCCTGAAATCACTCACCCTATCTATCGGGACGGAACAATTGGCCAAGCCAAGCACGATCTGGAACAGACTGCGATCCAAATGAATGACCTTCTTTCATCAAAAGGCGGACGTGCCTTTGTATCCGTTAATAAGGCGCTCGTAACTCAGTCCAGCTCAGCTATTCCTGTAGTGCCCCTATATATCTCTGCACTTTATGAAGTGATGAAGGAAAAAGGCCTGCACGAGAACTGTATTGAACAAATGTATCGCTTGTTCTCTGAGCACCTATACGGTGAAGGCAAGGCTACTGCGGACGGAAGCTGCTTGATCCGCATTGACGACTGGGAAATGCGTGAGGACGTTCAGACAGAGGTTATGAAACGTTGGGACGAGCTGACAACTGATAATGCAGGTGAGCTGGCAGATCTTGAAGGCTACCGCCAAGATTTCTTCAATCTGTTTGGCTTTAGAACAGATGGCGTAGACTACGAAGCAGATATTGATCCTAATGTCGACATTCCGAATATGTACTAAAATGATTCTGAGCACTTCCATATATTAATTATGGATGTATAAAAAAAGAGGTTGTCTGCAAAAGTAGTGAATTCTACTGATGTGGCAGCCTCTTTTTTGTACTTTACTTACAACCTACCTATACGTCGTAGGGCATATTGGCTTAGCCTCCCACTTTGTGATATGGTTTGATAGAATACTGCAAGTTCTAACTTACATTCTAAGGAGTGAATCACTCATGGTTAAGAAAATTAGTGTAGCGAATGGTGTACTTGACGTGTCCCAAATTTCGCTTGGCTGTATGCGGATTGCGGATTTATCTGCAAAAGAGGCTGATACACATGTACATAGTGCGTTGGAGCTCGGAATAGACTTCTTTGATCATGCCGACATTTATGCGGACGGCAAAGCTGAAGAGGTATTCGCAGGGGTACTTCAGAACAATCCTGGTATGCGTGATAAAATGCTGATCCAAACCAAATGCGGAATCCGCAAGGGCTATTTTGATTTTTCCAAAGAGCATATCCTACAATCCGTAGAGGGTAGCCTAAAACGCTTGAAGACCGATTATATCGATGTGCTCTTGCTTCACCGTCCTGACACGCTGTTCGAGCCGGAAGAAGTGGCTGAGGCTTTTGACATTCTGGAGAACAAGGGATTGGTCAAGCATTTTGGTGTCAGCAACCAGAACCCGTTACAAATCGAGCTACTGAAGAAAAATGTAAAGCAACCACTGCTGTTCAACCAGCTGCAATTAAGCATTATGTTTACGGGTATGATTGATACCGGCTTTAATGTGAATATGACAAACTCCGGTTCGGTTGTTCATGATGGCGGGATTTTGGAGTACAGCCGTCTTCATGACATGACCATTCAGCCATGGTCGCCTTTCCAATATGGCTTTTTTGAAGGTGTATTCTTGGACAACGACAAGTTCCCTGAATTGAACGAGGTCATTAACCGTTTGGCAGCTGAAAAAGAGGTTACCAATACCGCTATTGCCATTGCCTGGATTCTCAGACATCCGGCAAATATGCAGCCTGTTGTAGGTACAACCAATACGCAGCGATTGCGGGATATTGCCAAAGCATCCGATATTACACTCACCAGACCAGAATGGTATGAAATTTACCGCGCTGCGGGTAATATCCTTCCATAAATATCAAAAGCCACGAAGTACGCTAATATCGTACTTTGTGGCTTTTTTTTGTGACTATAATTGAAACCGTATAACTCTTATAAAAAAAGAAACGGCATCTCTGCCGTTTCTTTTAAGGATGGACTCTCAGGGGCTCGAACCCTGGACAAATAGATTAAGAGTCTACTGCTCTACCAACTGAGCTAAGAGTCCACAATATAATGTTTTACCTTACTGTACTTGAAAAGCAAAAGCCCTTAGCTTAACGCATAAGAGCTTCGCTTGCTAATTGATACCGGCGAGAGGACTCGAACCTCCACGGTTTCCCTCTCGATTTTGAGTCGAGCGCGTCTGCCATTCCGCCACGCCGGCAAAGTATGAAGTTAAAATATGGCGCGCCCTGAGAGATTCGAACTCCCGGCCTTTTGATTCGTAGTCAAACGCTCTATCCAGCTGAGCTAAGGGCGCAAAATTTATATGGAGCGGACGACGGGAATCGAACCCGCGACCCTCGCCTTGGCAAGGCGATGCTCTACCGCTGAGCCACGTCCGCACACGGTATGTATTAGTGTCCGACTCACTTAAGAAGTGAGCCATGAAGGACTCGAACCTTCGACACCCTGATTAAAAGTCAGGTGCTCTACCAACTGAGCTAATGGCTCATGAAGCAAGAAAAATGGCGGAACCGACGAGATTCGAACTCGCGATCTCCTGCGTGACAGGCAGGCATGTTAGGCCAACTACACCACGGTTCCAAAAGATATAATTGCTTGATGAAAATTGGTTGCGGGGGCAGGATTTGAACCTGCGGCCTTCGGGTTATGAGCCCGACGAGCTACCGGGCTGCTCCACCCCGCGTCATTAAAAATATTTAGCTATTCATTACCATAAGAAAGCTTCATGGTGGAGGCTGAGGGGATCGAACCCCCGACCCTCTGCTTGTAAGGCAGATGCTCTCCCAGCTGAGCTAAGCCTCCATGTAAAGAAGCAACTCAATTATCATAACACATTCCAACCTGTAATGCAACATTTTATTTCAGAAGAACAATTACGTTTTAAAGAAATTGGTGACCCGTATGGGATTCGAACCCATGTTACCTCCGTGAAAGGGAGGTGTCTTAACCCCTTGACCAACGGGCCTTATTGAAAACAAAATGTTTTGACAACAAAAAATATTATATCATGTATTTCGAAGTATAGCAATACCTAAATTAATATATTTTCACTTTTCTTCTATAATAGGCGTTAAAGTGATATCAAGCTTACTAGCTATCATCTTTACGACTCCTAGAGTAGTCAGGTTATTTGTGTCTAAATGGTCTTTAAATACGTCCTTATTAAGCCCTGTGAGGCATCTGTCGATCTGTTGAACGGCCCACGAGTCATTCCCTTCACCTCTACCACCCAATCTCTTGAGCAGCGTCTCTCGTGAGGCACACAAAGTAAAATGATGAACCTCTAATCCCTCATTTATTAGATTACCAGCAATGTCCATCCAATATTCTGGGTTGACTATGGTCATAGGTACGATAATCGTTCCCCTATATTCGCTAGCTATGTATTTTAACATGGAATGGTTAATTTCACGCCAAAGATAATAGTCCTGAAAGTCACTTTTTGTCATCACATCGGGAATGTTTGCTCTTATGTAATACCCTACATTCTCTGGATCGTATACAAAAGAATCAGGAAGTCTGCGATGTAATTCATATGCAGTTTCTGTCTTCCCTGCACCAAAAGCTCCATTGATCCATATAATCAAGATCTTTATCCCCCATGAATAATCTATTAGTGACTCTATTAAACCACTTTATCATAAAAACCCTTACAAGCAAATTCACTCTACAAGGCACAACAAAAAGACCACTGCGACCGATTAGTATTGGTCAGCTCCATGCATTACTGCACTTCCACCTCCAACCTATCTACCTCGTCGTCTTCAAGGGGTCTTACTAATTGGGAAATCTCATCTTGAGGGGGCTTCACGCTTAGATGCTTTCAGCGCTTATCCCGTCCGTACGTAGCTACCCAGCCATGCTTCTGGCGGAAACAACTGGTGCACCAGCGGTACGTCCATCCCGGTCCTCTCGTACTAAGGACAGCTCCTCTCAAATTTCCTGCGCCCACGACAGATAGGGACCGAACTGTCTCACGACGTTCTGAACCCAGCTCGCGTACCGCTTTAATGGGCGAACAGCCCAACCCTTGGGACCTACTTCAGCCCCAGGATGCGATGAGCCGACATCGAGGTGCCAAACCTCCCCGTCGATGTGGACTCTTGGGGGAGATAAGCCTGTTATCCCCAGGGTAGCTTTTATCCGTTGAGCGATGGCCCTTCCATGCGGTACCACCGGATCACTAAGTCCGACTTTCGTCCCTGCTCGACTTGTAGGTCTCGCAGTCAAGCTCCCTTATGCCTTTGCACTCTTCGAATGATTTCCAACCATTCTGAGGGAACCTTGGAACGCCTCCGTTACTCTTTAGGAGGCGACCGCCCCAGTCAAACTGCCCGCCTGACACGGTCCCCGTACCCGATTAGGGTACTAGGTTAGAACCTAGATACGATCAGGGTGGTATCCCAACGGCGCCTCCACCGAAGCTTGCGCTCCGATTTCTACGGCTCCCACCTATCCTGTACAGATCGTACCCAAATTCAATATCAAGCTGCAGTAAAGCTCCATGGGGTCTTTCCGTCTTGTCGCGGGTAACCTGCATCTTCACAGGTATTAAAATTTCACCGGATCTCTCGTTGAGACAGCGCCCAAGTCGTTACGCCATTCGTGCGGGTCAGAATTTACCTGACAAGGAATTTCGCTACCTTAGGACCGTTATAGTTACGGCCGCCGTTTACTGGGGCTTCGGTTCATAGCTTCGGGTTACCCCTAACCACTCCCCTTAACCTTCCAGCACCGGGCAGGCGTCAGCCCGTATACTTCGCCTTGCGGCTTCGCACAGACCTGTGTTTTTGCTAAACAGTCGCTTGGGCCTTTTCACTGCGGCCCCCTCGTGCTATTCACACTACCGGGGCACCCCTTCTCCCGAAGTTACGGGGTCATTTTGCCGAGTTCCTTAACGAGAGTTCTTCCGCGCGCCTTAGAATTCTCTTCTCGCCTACCTGTGTCGGTTTGCGGTACGGGCACCTTCTCCTGGCTAGAGGCTTTTCTTGGCAGTGTGAGATCATGACCTTCGCTACTGTAATTTTCGCTCCCCATCACAGCCCAGCCTTAACGATGTGCGGATTTGCCTACACATCAGCCTCACTGCTTAGACGGACATATCCATCAGTCCGCGTCACTACCCTCCTGCGTCACCCCATCGCTCATAGCGGATTACGGTGGTACAGTAATTTCAAACTGTTGTCCTTCGACTACGCCTTTCGGCCTCGCCTTAGGTCCCGACTTACCCTGAGCGGACGAGCCTTCCTCAGGAAACCTTGGGCTTTCGGCGGATCAGATTCTCACTGATCTTTTCGTTACTCATACCGGCATTCTCACTTGTATGCTGTCCAGCGCTCCTTACGGTACACCTTCAACCCACATACAACGCTCCCCTACCCCAGATACATACGTATCTAGCCATAGCTTCGGTGGTGTGTTTAGCCCCGTTACATTTTCGGCGCAGAGTCACTCGACCAGTGAGCTATTACGCACTCTTTCAATGGTGGCTGCTTCTAAGCCAACATCCTGGTTGTCTGTGCAACTCCACATCCTTTCCCACTTAACACACACTTGGGGACCTTAGCTGATGGTCTGGGCTGTTTCCCTTTTGACAATGGATCTTAGCACTCACTGTCTGACTCCCGGCAATAAGTATATGGCATTCGGAGTTTGACTGAGCTTGGTAATCCTTGCGGACCCCGCACCCAATCAGTGCTCTACCTCCACTACTCTTATACCGAGGCTAGCCCTAAAGCTATTTCGGGGAGAACCAGCTATCTCCGAGTTCGATTGGAATTTCTCCGCTACCCCCACCTCATCCCCGCATTTTTCAACATGCGTGGGTTCGGGCCTCCAGTGCGTGTTACCGCACCTTCACCCTGGACAGGGGTAGATCACACGGTTTCGGGTCTACGTCCACATACTAAATCGCCCTATTCAGACTCGCTTTCGCTGCGGCTCCGTCTTCTCGACTTAACCTTGCATGTTAAACGTAACTCGCCGGTTCATTCTACAAAAGGCACGCCATCACCCATAAATAGGGCTCTGACTTTTTGTAAGCACACGGTTTCAGGTTCTATTTCACTCCCCTTCCGGGGTGCTTTTCACCTTTCCCTCACGGTACTGTTTCACTATCGGTCGCCAGGTAGTATTTAGCCTTAGCAGATGGTCCTGCTGGATTCATACGGGGTTTCACGTGCCCCGCACTACTCGGGATCCGTCTCGGAGAGAACACAGTTTAGGTTACAGGGCTTTTACCTCTATCGCGGGCCTTTCCAGACCTCTTCACCTACCATATTCCTTTGTAACTCCATGTGAGACGTCCCACAACCCCTAAGAGCAAGCTCTTAGGTTTAGGCTGTTCCGCGTTCGCTCGCCGCTACTGACGGAATCACTATTGTTTTCTCTTCCTCAGGGTACTTAGATGTTTCAGTTCCCCTGGTCTGCCTCTACATCTCCTATGTGTTCAGAGATGAGTAACTGCGAATTACCACAGCTGGGTTTCCCCATTCGGACACCCCCGGATCAAAGCTTGCTTACAGCTCCCCGAGGCAGTTTCGTTGTTCGCCACGTCCTTCGTCGGCTCCTGGCGCCTAGGCATCCTCCGTGTGCTCTTATTAGCTTAACCTTGATTTTTCGCTTGTTCGCACAATTGAAAATCTCTTCCACTAATAACATTTACTTGTTTACACAAGTTGCTAAAAGATGTTCTAAAACGCAAATTCGTTTCGGTATCCAGTTTTCAAGGATCAAGTCTTACTGAGAGCTTAAACTCTCAAAACTGAGCAACGAGTGAGTTGTTTTGGAAGTTTAACTTCCGATTTGAATGTCTTCATTGCAGAAGACGATTCTCCATAGAAAGGAGGTGATCCAGCCGCACCTTCCGATACGGCTACCTTGTTACGACTTCACCCCAATCATCTACCCCACCTTCGGCGGCTGGCTCCCTTGCGGGTTACCCCACCGACTTCGGGTGTTGTAAACTCTCGTGGTGTGACGGGCGGTGTGTACAAGACCCGGGAACGTATTCACCGCGGCATGCTGATCCGCGATTACTAGCAATTCCGACTTCATGCAGGCGAGTTGCAGCCTGCAATCCGAACTGAGACCGGCTTTGATGGGATTGGCTTCACCTCGCGGTTTCGCTTCCCGTTGTACCGGCCATTGTAGTACGTGTGTAGCCCAGGTCATAAGGGGCATGATGATTTGACGTCATCCCCACCTTCCTCCGGTTTGTCACCGGCAGTCACTCTAGAGTGCCCAACATTACTTGCTGGCAACTAAAGTTAAGGGTTGCGCTCGTTGCGGGACTTAACCCAACATCTCACGACACGAGCTGACGACAACCATGCACCACCTGTCTCCTCTGTCCCGAAGGCCGCCACTATCTCTAGTGGATTCAGAGGGATGTCAAGACCTGGTAAGGTTCTTCGCGTTGCTTCGAATTAAACCACATACTCCACTGCTTGTGCGGGTCCCCGTCAATTCCTTTGAGTTTCAGTCTTGCGACCGTACTCCCCAGGCGGAGTGCTTACTGTGTTAACTTCGGCACCAAGGGTATCGAAACCCCTAACACCAGCACTCATCGTTTACGGCGTGGACTACCAGGGTATCTAATCCTGTTTGCTCCCCACGCTTTCGCGCCTCAGCGTCAGTTACAGCCCAGAAAGTCGCCTTCGCCACTGGTGTTCCTCCACATATCTACGCATTTCACCGCTACACGTGGAATTCCACTTTCCTCTTCTGTACTCAAGTCACCCAGTTTCCAGTGCGACCTCAGGTTGAGCCCAAGGTTTAAACACCAGACTTAAATGACCGCCTGCGCGCGCTTTACGCCCAATAATTCCGGACAACGCTTGCCCCCTACGTATTACCGCGGCTGCTGGCACGTAGTTAGCCGGGGCTTTCTTCTCAGGTACCGTCACTCCGATAGCAGTTACTCTACCGGACGTTCTTCCCTGGCAACAGAGCTTTACGATCCGAAAACCTTCATCACTCACGCGGCGTTGCTCCGTCAGACTTTCGTCCATTGCGGAAGATTCCCTACTGCTGCCTCCCGTAGGAGTCTGGGCCGTGTCTCAGTCCCAGTGTGGCCGTTCACCCTCTCAGGTCGGCTACGCATCGTCGCCTTGGTGGGCCGTTACCCCACCAACTAGCTAATGCGCCGCAGGCCCATCCCTCAGTGACAGATTGCTCCGTCTTTCATTCTTTCTTCAGGAGAAAAAAGAAATTATCCGGTATTAGCTACCGTTTCCGGTAGTTATCCCAGTCTAAGGGGCAGGTTGCCTACGTGTTACTCACCCGTCCGCCGCTAAGTTATTTTGAAAGCAAGCTTTCAAAATAACTCCGCTCGACTTGCATGTATTAGGCACGCCGCCAGCGTTCGTCCTGAGCCAGGATCAAACTCTCCAATTAGTATTGAAAAGAGCGATATGCTCATTTTGAAACATCTGACGAGAAAATTAATTCTCTAATTTTGGATTTCACTTTCGTGATTCCCTACTCACTCGTTGTTCAGTTTTCAAAGATCAAGTTCTCGTTGGCGCCGTTTAATGTCTCAGCAGCAACTTTTATAATATATCATGTTTTCCGATGAAATGCAACACTTTTTTTTCAAAGTCTTTTGTAATTTCATCCGGATTAACATTCACCAACCGAAAGTTTATATCTCCTCTTTGCGACTGGATTTATAATGTAACATATAACCCACTTTAAAAACAACCCCTAAATTCAAAAAACATAAATAAGTACTTTCGCCTCAGTCCTACTTCTCGTTCCCATCTTCTCATAAAAAACGTGCAGATTCTAATAATCAGAACCTACACGTTAAATAGAGATTGGATGTTAGTTTAGAACTGTATTAATTAGAAATCCACGGATTTCTGCGTTTCTTTGAGCTCTCTGTACGACCACCAGCATTTGAACGTTGAGACTTCACAGCTGTTTTGTTTTTCTTACTGCTGTTTTGACTCGAGGTCTTTGCTTTTGATGCCGTTTCCTTCGTTGCAGTTCCCTTGCTCTTGAGAGAAGCGCCAGAAGTAGATTCCTCACTCACTGTTCTAGCAACTTCGGGAGTGTCCTGTACAAACGTTTCAGGATCTTGGATTTCCGGAACCCGATTATGCTGCGAATAATTACCAATACCTGGATACTGCGGATTAGACGGAATACTCGACATTATCGGCCCGCCAAAAGCTCCAAGAGGAGATGCTGGAACTATTCCCTGATTAGGTGTTCCCGCTCCATAAGCAGAGAATGTATTTGGGTTTCCATATGCAGGATAGGTATTATATACGGGCATTTCATATGAATAGGGTTGAACATGCATTCCCCCACACCCACAAGTAGTTGGCCAAGGAAGGTTCGATGACATCCCATACATCGGGTTCATCCCTGAAACATTAGCCTCCATATTGTTAGGTGCAGCATTTGGATTCCATTGTTCTGGACTCACGTTAGGCGCAGCATTCGGATTCCATTGTTCCGGACTCATATTAGGCCAAGCATTCGGATTCCATTGTTCTGGACTCACATTAGACGCAGCATTCGGATTCCATTGTTCTGGACTCACGTTAGACGCAACATTCGGATTCCATTGTTCCGGACTCATATTAGGCCAAGCGTTTGGATTCCATTGTTCTGGACTCACATTAGGCGCAGCATTCGGATTCCATTGTTCTGGACTCATGTTAGGTGAATACATATTTTCTGAAAAGTAGTATGGAGACATGCATTCGGGTCCATATGACGCCGGTTGAACATAACTTGGTGCCCAATTCATGTTCATATTAGGGCTATTTTGATAAGAATCATAGAGATAAGGATTTCCTCCTAGGCCTGGATATCCCATGTTGTCACAAGCATCTGCCTTTTCCTCTTTGCAAGCCATTGGCTTCATCTCAGCTTTTGCTGCCTCATGATGAGCTACAGGCTCTTGATTTGGAACTGTAATCTGAACAAATAGGCTCTGCATTTCAATTTCTTGCACAGGAGCAACTTCCATCTGCATATTCGGCGCAGGATTAGGTGCAGCATTTTGAGTATTAATAGGGGCAATGTTCATCGATGGGTGTGGTGCAGAATTGTACAAAGGCGAGATATTTGGCGATGATTTAGGTGCAGGTTTAGTTTCCGCTTTAGCTTCTGGTTTATTTTCTGCTGCTTTTGCTTCCGGTTTAGTTTCTGGTTTGACCTCTGGTTTAGTTTCCGGTTTTGGTGCAGGAACTACCTCAGCTACTGGCTGTTCTTTTGGACCCGTATATTCCTTCCCGCCAACTTGTGTTTTCTCAGAAGCATTAGAAGGCATGTAGCCTGGCTGTACGGGTGAAGCGTTTGATGTCTTTTTAGGAATGTTGACTACTTCCCCTAACATCAATACATTCGGATTCTTTAGCTGGGGGTTTGCTTCAACCATATCTTTTAAAGGGATTCCCCACGCCTTAGATAATTTCCATAAGGTATCACCTTGTTTGACTGTATGCTTGTAGTAAACTTCACTGTTATCCGGTACGGATACAGGAGCCGTAGGTATTTTTACTTTTTCACCAAGTGCCAGCACATTCGGATTACTGATCTGTGGATTAGCTTCAATAATTTTTTGTAACGGCACTCCGTACTTTTGCGATAATGCATACAGACTATCGCCTTGTTTGACAATGTGTATTTTCACGTAGCATTAACCTCCTAAAAGTTTTGTGGAGTATTGCTTTCTTACAGCTACACAGCAAAACTGGCTTTGAAAGCAAACCCCCTTTGGATGGAACATTGCTCTCTTACAGAGTTATATGCGGTACAGCCGCCTCCTTCGTTACTACATCTTATGCAGCCCATGGGCGAATGACATCCCTGAAATAAAAAAAATCCTTTCATGAGACATGAAAAGATGTACCAGAGACCTCCGGCCATCTTCTTCATATGCATGAAAGGATATCTAATGCCTATTCAATACTCATTACTCGACTAGCATGTAAAGAGCAAATTGTACGATTAAATGTTATTCCCAAACCTTGTAACCATCTTTGTCAACAACATTGCGGAACTCTTCAAGCAATTTCAAAGTGATTGGACCCGCTTGTCCTTCACCAATGATTCGGCCGTCAATTTCACGCGCAGCAATAACTTCAGCAGCAGTACCTGTGAAGAATACCTCGTCCGCTATGTAAACATCATGCATAGTGAATGGTTCTTCTTTTAGCTTAATACCCAATTTCTCACATAACTCGATGATCGCCAGACGTGTGATTCCTTCAAGCGCTCCCAAATAGCACGGAGGAGTAAAGACCACACCATTTTTGATGATGAAAATATTATCTCCAGATCCTTCAGTAACATATCCTTGAGCATTCATCATGATTGCTTCATCGGCTTCTGCCAGATTGGACTGGATTTTCACTAGGATATTGTTGAGATAGTTAAGCGATTTAATCTTCGGATTAAGTGCATCCGGAATATTACGACGTTGGGATACAGAAACAGCACGAAGCCCATTAATGTACGCTTGCTCTGGGTAAATAGCTAATTGTTCAACGATAATGATTACGCTGGCTTTAGGGCAACGGCGTGGATCAAGACCCAAGTTACCAGGACCACGGGATACGATCAGTCGAATATAACCGTTACGCATGTCGTTAAGGCGAATCGTTTCAGCCATAGCTTCCAGCATCTCGTCATAAGTGAGCGGAATATCCAACATGATCGACTTCGCCGAATCATATAGTCTGTCCAAATGCTCTTTACATTTAAAAATATTACCATTGTAGATACGAATACCTTCAAATATGCCGTCTCCATACAAAAAACCGTGATCAAAAACGGATACCTTTGCATTTTCCTTAGTTACGTGTTGTCCATCCAGATAGATCCATTGTTCAGCCATGAATTTACTGCACCTCCGCTTTCTCTTCCTCATAGGTGTATGTGGGATACGAGCCCAGAATCCGAACCTGACAGCCTAAAGCGCTAATCTCTTCAATCGCTCCTGGTAGCAGGACTGATTCTATCGGTTCCAGCACATCAATATAAAAATAATAAGTACCCAACTTCTTTTTCGTTGGTCGTGATTCAATACGCGATAAATTCAGCTTCCGCCAAGAAAAGGCAGCGAGGACCTGATGCAAAGCACCGGGAAAATCCTCCGGCAGCGTAACTAGGACACTCGTCTTTACACCATTGCTGCTCCGTGGAAGATCAATCTTCTGCGGACCGACAAGGACAAATCGCGTGTAGTTGTTGTTGTGATCTGTAACTTTCCGATCAGCAATCTCCAGCCCATGAGTTGCTGCGCCAAGAGCAGTACCAATCGCAGCCCAGCCCTTGTCAGGATTGTTCTTAACGATTTCAACAGCTTCAGAGGTGCTTCCGACCGACTCCAGTTCAGCCCAAGGTGCATGCTTCCGAACAAATTGCATGCATTGTGCCATTGCAACAGGATGCGAAAGGATTTTTTTAATTTTAGTGAAATCCTTATTGCCGTTCGTATCTCTGAATTCCAGCGGGTGGCCGATGAGATTCTGTATCGATGGAAAGATCCATTCAGCCTGCATAGGTAGATCGACCTCATTAATGAGCCAATCAATATGTAGACTAACTGAGCCTTCAATAGTATTCTCAATCGGGATAACGCTGTAATCAGTGGTGCCACCAGCCGTAGAGAGAAAGACATCGGAAATTAGCTTGTGATGCACAATTTTTACAGGCTCGCCGTTAAACAAATGCAGCAGCGCTTCGTGAGATACCGAGCCCTGCGGCAATACCGCTATTGATTTCATAACCGTACTTCTCCTTTTATCATATCCAAAAATGATACGTTTTGCATCTCGTTTCTTTCAAGAAGCTCTGATGTAACACCTGAAGTACAAGGCATCAGCCAGCAAGTCTGAGCAGAGATGCCGTGTTCTTGCATCGTATTCATCAGGAAAGCCTCAAGCTCTCGCTTACGAGTCTCATGGCGATCAACTAAACACAGTAGGGTAGGACCGGCACCGCTAAGTGCGATTCCTAAAGCACCATGGTTAGGTGCTTCCGCGAGCAGCTTCTCCATGCCTGGAATAAGTGCTGCACGATAGGGCTGATGCAGACGATCCTGCATCGCTCTACTGATCAGGTCAAGCCGACCTGATGCAAACGAGGCTGTCATTAAAGAGGTTCTGCTGATGTTGTACACAGCATCACTAACTGAGATTTCTGTTGGAAGCACTCCCCGTGCTTTTGTGGTTTCCAGCTCGAATTCAGGAATAACCACGAGAACCTCAAGGTCTTGAGGTGGATCAAGGCGAACGTAATCCGCATGATCACCGTCCCACACTGCGGTAATGATGCCACCAAATAAGGAAGCTCCTACATTGTCAGGATGCTTCTCAAGCTGGGTAGCCATATCAAACAGCTTCGCATCATCGAGCGGAGAGCCGATCATCGTATTAGCTGCGACCATGCCCCCAATGATGGCCGAGGCACTGCTGCCGAGTCCACGCGTAAGCGGAATCTCAGAGTACATCGAAATAGATATTTCAGGCACCGTAACGCCAGCTTCTGCAAATACCATTTGAGCGACCTTATAGAGTAAATTACTCTTATCCCGAGCCACTCCCTTCATCTCGTCACCATATAGATGAAAAACTGTCTCCTCTGCTTCCTCCATCTCAATCCAGGCATACAGCGGCAATGCCATGCCAAGAGTATCGAAGCCCGGACCAAGATTGGCAGTACTAGCAGGTACTTTAACCCTTGCTACTCCATAAGTACTCATAACAGGTGCAATCTCCTTACTCATTGTTTAAATATAGAAAGTATAGTCCATCTACAGTGCTAACCTTCCACACGATAATGACTCTTGATCCGGTGGATGACTTTCAGTTCCTTAAAGTGGCGCAGCACTTTATTCATACTTGCTTTGCTGGCGTTATGGGTAACAATAATAATCTCCGCATCAGGATTATTTGGATTGGCTTGCTGAACTACCGAATCAAGACTCACGTCATACTCG
Organism: Paenibacillus sp. FSL R5-0914; assembly: GCF_038004525.1. NCBI lineage: Bacteria > Bacillati > Bacillota > Bacilli > Caryophanales > Paenibacillaceae > Paenibacillus > Paenibacillus sp. FSL R5-0914. The sequence goes on along the minus strand of NZ_JBBORH010000001.1, from coordinate 2,336,842 downwards.
GCAAACACCTGAGTAATCTTGGCCAATACGCCTGCTTTATCATCAACGTGTAAAAGTAGGAAGTTTTTATAAAAGATATCCTCATCACTCTTAAGCTTCTTCTGCTTATAAGGTACTTTTTGCTTCAATCCATTAACGCCCAGCTTGAGGTTCTTAATAATGGCTACCAAGTCAGCTACTACCGAAGTTGCCGTTGGCATTGCACCCGCGCCCGCACCATAGAACATTGTCTCTCCTACTGCCTCACCATACACATAAACTGCATTGAAGACACCATTTACAGATGCAAGTGGGTGACTTGCTCGAATCAAGGTCGGTTGAACACTGATACTGAATTCCTCATCCTGACGTTCAGCAATGCCTAGCAGCTTGATTTCGTATCCGAGACGCTTTGCAAAGGCAATATCGGCTTTACTCACTTCTGAAATCCCGCTCACACTGACGTCATGTAGCTCCACGTTAGTACGGAAGCCTAGGGTCCCGAGAATCGCCATTTTGCGGGCAGCATCCAGACCTTCAACATCGGAAGTTGGATCAGCCTCTGCATATCCTAAATCCTGCGCTTCTTTTAACACATCATTGTAGGATGCGCCTTCTTGGCTCATTTTGGTTAGTATGTAATTAGTTGTTCCATTCACAATACCTATAATCTTCATGATCTTATCTGAAGAAAAGCCTTCGATAAGCGTCCGAATAATCGGAATACCACCTGCAACACTAGCCTCATAAAAGACATCACATTGTTTCTCTTGCGCCTTAGCCAGAATCTCCGAACCGTGCAGCGCCATCAAGTCCTTATTCGCAGTTACGACATGTTTACCACGGTCCAAAGCTTCAAGAATATATTCCTTTGTTCCATCGATACCACCCATCACTTCAACGATTACATCGATCTCAGGGTCACGAATAACATCCCATGGATCTGTTGTTATTTTAGCAGGGTCGACCTCAATATCACGGAGCTTATTGGAATTATTCACCGCTATGCGCTCAATGAGTATTGGAGAGCCTACTTGACTGCTCAAATCCTCCTGATTTCCTTCCACGATACGAACTACACCTGTACCAACTGTTCCCAGACCCAGCAATCCTACTTTAACCGGCTTCATCAGTATCCTCCTAAAAGTTTTACGTATATAATTTCTCTATCCCTGTCCAACGATTAGGGCGCGCTTCACTCCCGGAATATTCTTCAGACTATCAAGCATCTCTCCGAGCTCCTCATTCAAATGTGAGATTTCCACGGAAATCACCACATTCGCTCGTCCTTGTAGCGGAATACTCTGGTGAATCGTCAGCACGTTAGCCCCATGCCCCGCCACAGATCCTAGAACCTTGGAGAGCATCCCCGATTCATGTTCCAAATCCATGGAGATCGTAACAATTCGCTCACGTTCGAGCTGATGGATCAGGTGAATGCCATCCTTGTATTTATAAAAAGCGCTCCGGCTTAATCCTACCTGTTCTACACCCTCATGTACGGTCTTCGCATCCCCGGCCTCAAGCAATTGTTTGACCTGCATAGTCTTAAGTACGGCATCAGGTAATATGTCCTCACGGACCAAATAATAGCGTTCTTTCACGAACGTCCTCACCTCAAAGACTTTTGTGTTTTCTTAGTGGACATTATATCGGAAAAGACTTATAAAATGCAATAACTTTATATGTATACTCTGAGGCCAGGGAGTACGGTGCAGCAAAACCCCCGGATTCCCGGGGGCAGCAGGCAATCGTATGTACACTAACTGTATGGAATCGTCGTCCCGCAATAGTCACAGATTTTATCCTGCCCAGGAAGTACTCTACTCTTAGCACCGCAACTCGAACAAACGATGGATTTCGGCAGTTGGACAGGTGGCTTAGGCCTATTCTCCGGTAATGACTGCCGCCCAGATGATGGCTGGTTCTCTGATGCCGCGGAGGGCTGTGCCCGGTCAGGATGCACAAGATTGGGCGGTTGTTTATCTAAGAGCTTAACACGTCCTTCATAATAGACAAGATCAGAAGCAAGTAACCCCCATCTCACCAAATACCGTAGGTCTCTACGTACATCATCTTCACTTTGTTTCGTGATATCAGCTAAATTACCAATATGTCTAACATCATCCACTATGATCAGCATGAGATACTTCTTGCACAGAAAATCAAAGTTTTCTGTTGCGAAGGTAGCCCTCCCTGCAAAGCTGTCCGCCGGAATTATAAAGATCAAGTAGAGGACCACCAGAATGATCAATAAAGTGAACCACTTAAAATCCCCTTTGTAGGTCCCCACGGCGAAGAGGACGGCAAGTTCCATAAAAGCTCCCATACATACATGATAGAGCAATTTGTAGTTAAATGATTTCCGCTCATTCTTATAATGAGTGCTTACAAAACGAAGCATCGCAAGTACAAACCCAAGCGGAGCAAACAAATAGGCAATCGCCATGATGATTCGATCAAACACTGTCCGGTCTCGCTTGTTACGGTAGCGAAGGTTATTCTCAGGCGCACGCACCAGTGCTTGTGCCCGTTTGGAATAAATAAGCTTCGGCGGCAATTTTACAAATGGATTGTCTACACGTCCTTCATAATAAACAATATCTGGAGAAAGTACTCCCTGATCTTTTAAATATTCCAAAACCTCGCGGACGTTCTCTTCACTGAATCCGCGAATATCGGATAGGCTGCCGATATGCCTTATGCCGTCCACAAGAACCAAAGCGATATAGTCATTGCAAAGATAGGTGAATCCCTCTCTCCATCCTACGGCCCTAACCGACAATTTGATGGCGGGAACCCTAAACAATGCGTAGATAATCACCAGCCTGATCAAGAGTGCAATATAATCGATTTGACCGAGTAGCTTGCTAATAATGAAATAGATCGCCAATTCTACAAAGGCACCCATACACGCATGATAAAACAGGTTAATATTGCTTGCTTTGCGCTGTCTCTTGGAATGTGTAGATAATAACCGAATGGCAGCCAATATAAAGCCAACCGGAGCAAATACATACGCAAACACAATAGTCGTATAATCAAACGCCGTCCGCTCATATTCGTGCTTATATATCGGTTTGCCTGTTGTTGGTGGCTGCCTTCGTATATCCAATTTACTCATCTTCTATCTCCCCTAGTTAAGTTATATCTACAATGCTCAGGGAGAACCTTGGCATTAACTATACGATATCATCGTGCCACAGTATTCACAGCTCTTTGACTGACTAGGCTGAACCGTGTTCTGTGCTCCGCAGCCCGGACAACGGATGGACTTAGGCAGCAGCGGTGAGGACTGCGGTTGAGAATGAATCTGCTGTCCCGAAGCTTGGGCTCCGAAGCCTGAAGTCCTTTCAGGATGTACAAGATTAGGTGCTGCCATGGATGGATCTGGCGTCTGACGCCCCTCGGAAAGTACAATATCAATATCCAATAATCCTTTATTCTTTAGATACTGGACATCTCTCCGTACATCGCTATCGCTTTGACCTATCCGTTCAGATATACTGCCGACATATCGGATATTTTTATTTTGAATCAGCTCTATATAAGAAGTGTTAAGCTTAGAAAGTGTATATTTAGCTTTTGCTGTCACACTCGCAAGAATAAGTGCCGGAATCAAAAATATGACTGCAAGGAAAATCTGGATCGTTAATAATTCGGAAGTTCCAGTGTTTCCACTCATGGTATCTACAAACATTGCAATAGAGAGTTCAACAAATCCTCCGATAAATACATGCATGATCAGATTTAGATTGGTGGGTCTCCGATGATTTTTATAATGGGTTAGCATCAAACGTAACAATGCAAGAACGAGTCCAATGGGTGTGAATAGATAAGCCGCTGCAAGAATGACATAATCAAACCCAGTCCGGTCTAATTTAATCAGAGGAACCGCTGCACTCCCCGCTGGGGTCGGTGACGGCTCTTGTATGTTCAATCTGTTCATGTAGTTATTTCCTCCTATTTAAGTGCCGCTAATTCCCGATTTCGCCGCTCTAGTGTAGCTTTAATACTATCGGCCATTTCGTTGATTTCAGCTTGCCAGTTCTCATGTGGCTCATTTGTCATGAGCAGAAGCTTCACATGATCATGCAACAGGGAGATCTGCTGATGCATGATATCCTCAGTAGCATATAAAGATGGATCTGATACAGGCTCACTGAACTTGAATTGATCTCGTAACTTATTGAGCACTTTTACAAGCTGTTCAGTTTCAGGATTCTTCCAGCTGCTTGCCAGCGTACTGATCTCGTTTATTTCACTCTGATGCTGCCGAAAAGCTTGCAAGGACCTCTGCATTTGCTGTTCTTCTGTTCCGGCATTCCATCCATAAATCCCGATCACAGCCAGTGTGATTCCACCAATCAAAAGAATCAGCAATTGAACGGCAGCATACCACAGAGGGGACAACTCCAGTAGCCAATCGAAGACAATAGCCGATGCGAATACTCCAACCGCATAAATCCCCGTGATGAATGCACCGCTGAGAAGAACGGGTGAGGTCCGCTGCACACTACCTGCAGTACGGAGCCAAAAAATACAATAGCCATACACCACACTCTCCGCCAGCAGAACAGCGACTAGCGAAATCACGAATCGAAATAGTGATTCAGAGAAGCCTAACCCTATAAAGGAGAACACCGTTAGTATTATAGCAGCCACATAAATAATGGTGATGATACGAATATAGCTTTTGCCCTTGTTCATAACGTCCTCCTTCAGCCTGCTTTTGTTCCACACTCTGCACAAAATTTCTGTCCAGGCTTCAGCTCATGCCCACAACCTCCGCATTTAATAACCAAGCTATCTCCACAGTGAGGACAGAATTTCACCCCTGGTGATACCATTTCTCCACATTTACCACAGGCTTTAGGCATTTCTTTTCCACAAGAGACACAGGAAGATGCACCCTCAGGATTATCTGCTCCACAGGTTGGACAAGCACGATAAGGATTGCCACAACCAGGACAGAACTTGGCTCCTGCTTTCAATTCATGTCCACATTCCAAACAATTGATCTTGTTTCCGGACGATGCGCTTTGCTGAATGCTCTCCAGAGCATGCCCACAGCCACTGCAGAACCTTCCCTCAACAGAATTCATAACCCCACACTTCGAACAGGAGCGCTCTTGGCGCACAACTGTAGTCCCTGAATCAAAACTCATCCCTCGGGTCATACGATTCACCATATCCATAGCCGGTCCAGCGAATCCCATACCAAGTCCAAGCCCCATCCCGGTGTTCATCATGCCTACTCCAAGATTACCTGGATTACCTGCTGCTTTTTCCATCGTGTTAAAGCCGCGCTCCTGCTGATAGTTGAAGCCGATAATATCCATTTCTGCTTTTTTAGCTAAAGCTTCCTTTAATCGAATCGTTGCCGGATCATCATCAGGAATATTAATGGAATCAATATAGAAATTATTCAGCTCAAGTCCATTATCCAGAAAAGTTGATGCTAGCCGCCCCTGGATATGCTTTGAGATCTCTGCAACATAGGCATTAATCTCCAGTATACTGATTTGCTTATGTACAAGGTAGGATGAGATCAGTTCATTTATATTTGACATAAGCAAGCCGCGGAAATAATTCACGAGCGTATCGTGATCAAACTGAGGAAGCGTTCCAACAAGCTGCAACAAAAATTTGCGCGGATTATCAACCTTTACACCAAACTGTCCGAAGGAACGAACAGAAATCATAATTTTGTATTTAGGATCCTGGAGTTGTAAAGGTGCGCTGGTTCCCCATTTAACATTCATCGAATTGGTCTTGTTCACATACCATACTTCTGCTGTGAACGGCGACTTCCCACCGAAAGGAAGATTAACGATATTAGATAAAATAGGAATATTGGCGGTGCTCAGGGTGTGCCGCCCTGCCGTAAAGGAATCAAGCGCTTGTCCGCCCTTGAATAGGATCGCTTCCTGAGATTCATTAACGATTAGCTGAGTCCATGTCCCTAGCTCTTGGTTAGGATATTTCCATGCGAAAATCCCCGGAGGACCGTCGTACTTCACCACTTCTATAATTGCCATCTGCTATTCCCTCTTTCATCATCTATGATATATGAATAACGTATGCGTTCCCGGATGGGAAATTGTGTATTTCGATATTAATTGTATACGATATATATCGTGATTTGGGTTCTTTTCACGAAAAAAATATACTCGATAAGGAAATAAAAAAAGCGCGGCTTGTGTCTTCCTCTACAGGAGAACACAAGTCGCGCTTTGTAATCAGCTAAATATTAATAGTAACTGCTATTCTCTACGAACTCGAATTCGAACTCACCAATACGGACAATAGTCCCCTCTACAGCTCCACGTTTACGAAGCTCTGCATCTACACCCATATGTCGCAAAGTCCGGGCGAGCTTTAGAATCGCATCATGTGTGCTAAGCTGCATACGTTTCAACATTTTCTCGATACGAGGGCTGTTGACCACATATGTTTCATTATCACGTGTAATGGTGAACGAGTTATTATCTTCCGCTTCTAGCTTATAAACCTTACGTTCAGTTGTTCCTGATACTTCTTCAACTACCGGTGCCACCGGAATACTATCAAGAATATCCGTTGCACGATATAACAGTTCCTGAACACCCTGACGGGTAAGCGAGGAGATTGGCATAACCTCAAGATCCGGACGCAGCTCAGCTACGCGTTCTCGGAAAGCGATGAGATTCTCCTCTGACTCTGGCATATCCATTTTATTCGCGGCCACGATCTGAGGACGATCAATTAGAGTCGCATTGTATTGCTTCAGCTCGTCATTAATGAGAACCCAATCCTCGAAGGGATCACGCCCCTCTGAACCAGACATGTCCACTACGTGAATAATGATCCGTGTACGTTCAACGTGACGCAGGAATTCATGACCAAGCCCTATGCCTTCACTAGCTCCCTCAATTAATCCTGGCAGATCCGCCATTACAAAGCTTCGTCCATCCCCAACATCTACTACACCTAAGTTCGGTGTAATCGTAGTGAAATGGTATGCACCAATCTTTGGTTGAGCTGCGGATACGACCGACAGTAGCGTAGATTTGCCCACACTCGGGAAGCCTACAAGTCCCACATCAGCCATAACCTTAAGTTCCATAACAATATACCGCTCTTGACCTTCTTCGCCGTTCTCTGCTAGCTCTGGAGCCTTATTAGCTGCTGTTGCAAAACGAGCATTCCCACGACCCCCACGACCCCCACGGGCAACAACAACTTGCTGACCATGACGAGTCAAATCGGCGATGATCTCTTGAGTATCATCGTCAATTAATATGGTTCCAGGTGGAATCCGCACGATCATATGATCAGCGTTCGCCCCATGCTGACTTCTGTTACGTCCTTTAATCCCTTTGTCCGCTTTAAAATGGCGTTGATAACGGAAATCCATCAGCGTACGCAAGCCCTCATCTACGCGGAAGATAACGTCGCCACCACGGCCACCGTCACCACCTGCTGGACCACCATCCGGTACATACTTTTCCCGGCGAAACGCAACGATACCATCCCCGCCGTCTCCGCCCTTAACATAAATCTTAGCTTTATCTACGAACATTAATGTTCACCTTCCTCACATTTCAAGCGGCAAACGCAGCTCTACATAAGCCTTGCTGGGCTTAAACTGCTCCGCTTTCATGATTTTCCCTTGTACTATATTATAAATTTGCCCTTTGAGCTGCTCGGGATTGCCATGCTCTCCCTCACCTTCGAAGGAGATAAGAATGTCTCCTCCATCCTGAATAAAGCCAAGACGCAGCTTGCGCGTTTCACCCTGAGGAGCCAGTCCGTTATATTGATAAGCTCGTACGGTCTGCATGATCACTGAAGTCAGCTCATCTCCTGCTTCCCGGTTTAGCTTCTCCTCCAGTTGCAATCCTTCCTCCACTTGAACTTCCAGTTCCAGACTAGTCCGGTAAGTTCGGAAAGATTGGATATAGAAGACCAATGAAGGAATGCCCAGCTTAGCGATACGACTATCAAGCGCTATGCGTTCCTTTATTCTTTCCACACACTCCACGGATTTATCAGGCTTTCCAAGCTGAATATATCCGTAAAGAATCTGCAAATCATTCATCCAATCATGACGATGATGATTCAGTGTCCGAATCGCCGCCTGTTGCAGAGTGTTCTCTTGTATACGCAGTTCCCGTTCCCAATGACGCTGATTCCAAATCAAACTGAAAGCAACCGTTGCTGCTACCCAAATTCCAAGCAACAGACACGTCAAAAGGGAGGTATGCCAATACACGAGTCCTAAAGGAAGCATTACGGATAACATGACTGCCCAGATTGCACTTTTCCAGGATTTCATTCTTTCTCCCCGTCCCTCAGTTCGCAAAATTCATGACTTCGTTTAGATTATTACCCTCATCAATTACCATTTCCTAGTATAACACAGCAGTTCCCTGTAGTTCACCAGAGATAACCGTGAGATTTCACATATGTCTAAGGATGTTTATGTTTTCTTAAAACTCTGAAGGTCTACATTTCTAAAGTGCTCAAAGGTATCCACATACGCTTCTGAATATTCTACAAAAAAGCCTCCGGCACTCATGCCGGAGGCTTCTACATGCAAATATGGTTCCGTAAGCTTACGCTTCCAGTGCCGCTGCTACCGGAGCGACATCAACTGGGTATACGCTCACTTTTTTGCGATCGCGGCCCCAACGTTCGAACTTCACTACGCCATCCACCAATGCGAACAACGTATCATCTTTACCGATGCCTACGTTAGTGCCTGGGTGAATTTTTGTTCCGCGTTGACGAACCAAGATGTTACCGCCGGTTACTGCTTGACCGTCAGCACGTTTCACGCCAAGACGTTTGGAATGGGAATCCCGTCCGTTTTTTGTGGAACCTACACCTTTTTTCGATGCGAACAATTGAAGATTCAATTTCAACATGTTGTCAACCTCCTTCTTTAAATATTTACTTGCTCTATTTGAAGATACTTTCCGTATGATTCTGCGATATCATTTAGCATCACGACCATGGATTCAAGCAGCAATTGCACCTTCGCGGAAGTATCGAAATCATCAATGGAACCTAATGTTCCACTTAGGAATCCGTTCTTCATGGATGTATCCATGGAGATTCCGGTCAAAGTCTCAATCGAATTGACGGTTCCAACCGTTACGGCCGAAACACCGGCACATACGATATCTTCGCCACGCTTTGCATAACCCGCGTGCCCTTTTACCTCAAAGCCAACGATAGTTCCTAGATCCGAAGATCGTGTAATCCGTACGTTAATCATTCACGCACCTTCTTACGCTTGAATCTTCTCGATAGTTACTTTCGTGTACGGTTGACGATGGCCTTGTTTCTTGTGGTAGTTCTTCTTAGGTTTGTATTTGTAAACTACAACCTTAGCGCCTTTACCATGTTTCTCGACTTTAGCTGTTACAGACGCGCCGCTTACGAGCGGAGTTCCTGCAGTCAGACCACCTTCGTTAGAAACAGCCAATACACGGTCAAAAGTTACACTTGCGCCGTCTTCAGCTTCCAACTTCTCAATGAACAAAACATCGCCCTCTTGGACTTTGTATTGTTTACCGCCAGTTTCGATAATTGCATACATTTTACTTGCACCTCCTCATGTCTCAGACTCGCCTAGTCTAGGTGGCAGATTCCCGTGGGAACTGCGCTTATGTACCCGATCGGAGCGGTTACAGCATGTGCAGGACCGAATCAATCAAACACATACTTGAAGATATTATCATACTTATCGCCCATCGTCAACTCATTCCATCCATTCTCCAACTTTCCCAGTCCCTCCGCAGCACTGACAAAGGATAGGTGCGAAGCTGGCTGAATCATGTCTTGCCTTCTTCCGGGTCATCTCGAGGAGTCCAAGTCTTGTCCAACCGAGAATATGGGTTTTGGTTCGATCCTTGCAGATCACTTTCTCCAGCCGCTCGGTAACCATTTTACGGTGTATTTCTTCTTCCATATCAATAAAATCAACAATAATAATTCCGCCCGTATCTCGCAAACGGATCAGACGACCAATCTCCTCTGCTGCAAGCAAATTAGTATTCGTCACCGTTTCTTCAAGGGATGCTCCTCCAATGTATTGCGCAGTGTTCACGTCAATAACGGTGAGCGCCTCCGTCTCATCCCAGATCATTGTCGCTCCGCCCTCCAGCGTGATCTTGCGACTGAAGCTCTTGTGCAGCTGTTCCTGTACCCCATAAGCTGTAAAAATGGACTCCGGTCCATTATATAAACTCACAGGCTTGTACCCATCAGGTGCCATGTCATCCAGAAATGCCTTGGCTTCTTTAACTGCAACTGGAGAATCTATAATCAACTGATCACGCTGTGGATTAAAAGCATCTCTTATAAAACGCTGAACAATACTAAGATCACGATGAAGTAGAGCTGGGGCTTCTGCAGTTTGTGCCCGACGTGTAATGTTATCCCATTGCGCACGTAAAAATGAAAGATCACCCTCCACTGCTTCATGCGGCTCATCCTGAGAGACGGTCCGCATAATAACCCCCTCTTCTTTCATTCGCAGACGTTCACCAATTCCTTTGAGCCGGCTACGTTCTGCATCGCGACTTATTTTTTTGGATACCCCAACATAATCGGCAAAAGGCATGTACACCATCCAGCGACCGGGCAATGTATAATGGGTCGTTACACGCGCACCTTTGCCGCCACTAGGCTCTTTTCTTACTTGTACAACAATATCCTGACCCGGCTGCAAAAGCGTCTCGATAGAAGGCTTCACATCCGGCTGTCTATCCAAATGAGGGTGCAATACATCATCAACATATAAAAAAGCATTCTTCTTCTGTCCAATGTCAACAAAAGCAGCCTGCATACCTGGAAGTACGTTAATCACACGGCCTTTATAATAACTTCCGACCAACCCTTGCTGCTGATCGCGTTCAGCCGCGTACTCCACAAGCCTTCCGTTCTCCAGAAGAGCCATTCGGGTAATGTGCTGCGTGCAGTGAACGATCATCTGTTTCATGGCTTCACCTCTGGTTTCGTTCATTCATTCATCCCTTCTCACGCTCTGCATAAATACACTACATTCCGAAGTAGGTAGATATTAAGCGCTGTTCCGGCACAACAGCAACAACATTTCCTTCGCCGTTTAATACATAGATAAAATGATATTGATTACGTTTAAATAGACGCAATATAGCATCTAAAGGTTTCGCAGATAAGGCAACAATTGGACGAGCCACACTTCCTGTCCGCAAATGATACTCATAAACCGCCTCCCTATTCATCAAAAAAGCAACAAATCGGTACGGTAAATTCCGATGATCCGTGAGATTTGAATACAATAAAAAAGCACCGATCATAACCATGTTCAGCCTCAAGCCTCCACCTGCTCCAAGAGGCAATAGCGCATAAACAATCACAAAAATGCTTGCAGCAACACTCACTCGTCCGCTCCATAGCAAAGTATAGTAATAAGGAAGAAATAAACTAACTGTAGCCTGAAGTACTTTGCCTCCGTCAAGTGGCAGAACAGGCAAAAGATTAAAGAGCGCAATGATGGCATTAGCATTTATAAAATAGACTAAAAATTCCTGATTACCATAACCTGCTTGCTGAAGCCCAAGAGCCATAACAATCATGATGCCATTTTGCAGCGGACCGGCAAGTGCAATACCAATCTCACGACTAGCGGTGAGCCGCCCATGATCCTCAATAACCGCAACTCCGCCAAACGGAAGAAGCTGAACCGATTTGACTGTAACACCAACTAAAAGGGCAGCCACCACATGTCCTATTTCATGAATGAGGACGATCGTAAATAAAGTTAGCAACTCCAGAAATTGTCCTGTGAGTACAGAGAACAACATAATGATTACGAACAATGGATGTAGTGACAGATCGATCCCTAAGATCCTAATCAAACGATACCACTTCTGTAGGATCAATATAAGTCTTGTCTTTCATCACTGCAAAGAATAGCGTTGGAGCTGAGGAGCCCTCTTTCTCCAGCATCCACCCGAGTTCATCTCCACTCTGAATCCAGTCATCAATCTCCAGCTTAGTGCCATTTAAATGTCCGTATTCTGCTGTGATTCCTCCAGAATGTTGAACTGCAATTCGAATGCCACCGTCCAATTCTTTGGAAATGGAAAGAACACGTCCCATGTCTATACTCTTCACCGTCACATTTGAGGTTGAATCGATTTGAGGCATAATTTCTACACCTTTTAGCGTGGAGGCAAAGGGCTCCACAATGCTTCCAGCTACCGGAGCACTAAGCTCATGTTGAGCTGCTGCCTTTTGAGCAGGTTCGTCTTTGTCACCAAATATCGGTATGAACGCCGGTGCACCATTAAAATTCTCCTCATACCAGACCCGCACTGCTGTGAAATCCATGTCATTACTCAAGGCATCACTAATAAAGGCTTGGACTTTATAGGACCATGGCTGGTGAACTGTAAAAACTCCCCACACCGCTCCAAACACAAGCACACTGGCTATAACCCGTCGAATAAAACCGGAAGAAAATTTAGAACCTCCTCCTCCTGGTTCCTCCCAGCCACCCCGTCTCTCTTTCCACATCACTTCCGGATCAGGCTCTATAGATGATTGCTCCTCATTTTTCTTAAACCCCGTACCCCACTCCTTGAAGCTCGTACTCTTTTCGGGCATAACGAATAACGGAGGCACCTCTGCTGTTTCTATATTCGGGATTTCCTCCAGCAAACTACGAATACGCTCCTTGCGGCGATTCTTGATATCTGATTTGAGATCCATGTTTATCCCTCCGGACGGGCTTGTTTTACTTCCATTTTATGAAGCACGGAAGTCTCTTTAGAACAAGCCCACCCAAGGTGGAGCACTTAAATACCACTAAATAAATAAATCCCACCCATAGATTTCTCTAGTGGTGGGACCGTCAATGCTTCTATAGTAAGATTGCTTGGTGCAGAATTAAGCCATACCGAAAAATTTCTTAAACTTCTTAAATGCTCCCGGTTTCCGATCAAGCTGCATTAGCGGCACAGCATCACCTAAAATTCTACGAGCAATATTGCGGTAGGCAATAGCTGCTGACGAATCGGGATTCATAACTGTAGGCTCTCCACTATTTGCGGCCTTAATGACCAGTTCATCATCCGGAACAATTCCGATAAGATCAATATTCAACACCTGTAAAATATCCTCAATATCAAGCATATCCCCAGACTTCACAAGACCTGGGCGAATACGATTTACCACCAGCTTTGGCGATTCCACATGTGACTGCTCAAGCAGTCCGATAATACGATCCGCATCCCGCACAGCAGCATGCTCTGGTGTGGTAACCACGATCGCTTTATCCGCACCGGCAATCGCATTGCGGAAGCCATGTTCAATCCCTGCTGGACAATCAATCAAAATATATTCATATTCCTTCTTCAGTTCGAGAATAATATCTTTTACTTGTTCAGGAGTGACGGACGTTTTATCCTTCGTTTGAGCTGCGGGCAACATATACAACTCATCAAAGCGTTTGTCTTTAACGAGTGCTTGATTTAGGCGACAACGACCCTCCGCTACATCCACAAGATCATAAATAATACGATTCTCAAGCCCCATTACTACATCCAGATTACGCAGTCCAATGTCGGTATCGACGAGACATACTTTTTTACCCTGCAGTGCAAGTGCGGTTCCAATATTGGCTGTTGTGGTTGTTTTGCCAACTCCGCCTTTGCCCGAGGTTACGACTATCGCTTCTCCCATGGAGGCTACACCCCTTTAAACACATTTAAATCCTGACGTACTTTGACTAAATTATGAATTTTATCGATTTGCATAGCTCCGTTCGTTAAATATGCAAACTCCATACTGCTTTCTCGGGTTTCCCACTCATCGGGAGGACGACTGATAATATCAGCAATTCGCAGTTGTGTCGGAGACATTAATGAAGCAGCGATAATCGCCTCTTCATTTCCATCTACTCCAGCATGCGCCATACCTCTAAGTGATCCTAGAATATAGATATCGCCTGAACAGGTAATAGTTCCTCCTGGGTTCACATCCCCCAGATATAAAAGATTTCCATCATGGTGCAGCACCTGACCGGAACGAAGAATCCCGCTCATAAGAAACAACGCGTCATTATCCTCACTGCCGGGCACTGGAAGCGCCTCTATGGAACGAATCAGTAGATTTCCCTGTCCCTTCAGAATCTCCAGCACAGCTTCCTTATCTTCCTCAGTTACGGGACGATTGCCCAGCTTAATATCTACATGGACAATCGGTCCAGTCAAAATATTTTGATGGCTGTGCTCCAGCTTATAGCGAAGCTCGCTCAGAAGATCTTCGAAGGGACACTTGTCGTCTAGCAGGAATATCAGGCCATCCTTGATGCCCTTAATCCTTACATGCTTGGATTTTACTGTCATATGCCTGGCCCCCTATCCTCATTCATTCGTGCCGGGCCCCTTAAATTCCTGCTTTATTAAGAAAGAAAATAGAAGCTTCTTTATGCCGCTTCTTCCGTACTCTTCTCTTTCTTGATCAGCTCAAGCTGGCGTCGTAACGGTATGTAGAGGATCAGAGCAATAGCAAAATGAAAGAGCATCGTTGGTAGCATATGATTCAAAATAGCCCAGCTATAAGGCTCCTGATTGAGATTGAATACACTATAAATACCAAATAACACACTATCCTCTAGCAAGCTTCCGAGCAGAATCACAGTCATCATAAGAGGCAGTGGCGCACGCGGAATCTGAAACAGAAGGCCGATTAAATAAGCCGACAGACCCATCGCAAAAGAATGTGCTCCTAGAATTCTGCCATAAAAAACGACATCATGTAATAGTCCGAAAGTTAGGCCCAGTATAAGCGCTGTATGACGATGATGATATACAGCCACGAACAATAGCACAACGAACACTAGATTCGGAATAATTCGCATCTGCCATACATCTGGAATCAGCCAAGGCAGAATGGTTCCCTCCAGAATGAACAAGAGGAACAGTAACAGAACAAGAACAGATCTGCGCATATTCACTATTCAGCACGCTCCTCCGTAAAAACAACAATCAGCTGCTTCCAGTCTTGAAATTCTGCTGAAGGCTTAATCACTGCTGTGGAGGTTAATCCAAATTCACCAACCTCAACGCTTTCAACGGTACCGATGGTCAATCCTCGCGGATACAATCCCCCAATACCAGAAGAAACGATAACATCCTTCGGCGCAATAGGATCACCTGGCGGGATCTTGTTCATCAATAACTTGTTTGTCTTCGGATCATAGCTTTCAATCATACCAAAGGTTTTGCCCTCTTTGTTAATAGCGGTTGCCGCAATTGGCGGCTGAGAATTAGGGTCATTCGTATCCATCATGGTCATCAGCTTCACCGTAGAGGTGAAATTGCTGACTTGACTAATAACACCCACCAAACCATCCACCGAAATCACAGACATATTTGGTCGAACGCCATCTTTAGCACCTAAATCGATTACAATCGTACTATTGCTTGGTTCTGTTGTCTGACTAACCACCTGCGCAATATGATATTGATATTTATACAATTCCTCCTGAGCTTTCGTGAACTTCAACTGTTCCTTTAACTGCTCATTTTCTACCTGAATGAAATTGTATTGCGCTTTATCACGTGCATATTGGGCGGCTAGAATCTTCAGCTGCTCATTTTCCTTAGAAAGATCTTTCAGATTTCCGATATCTTCAAACAAGCCCGCTACATATCCAGCGGGCTTGTAGAACATTTTTTGCACGAAACCAGTAGTATCTCTAAGAAAGTTCTCCGGCCAGGACAAGGAACTCCTTGATGCCAAGCTGAAGCCCATCACCACAATGAACAGCACCAGTGTAATCAACAGAATAAACAGACGTTTATTGCTTAAGAGTTTAAACAGTTTCAACACCCTCTAACAACAGTATTTCTCCCATAACAGGGGTTGACGTACACAAGTGGCAATACATAGGCTTATCTCTTAGAGCGAAGACTGGAACTGCTGCGACTCTTGAACAAATGGATATTATCAAGCGCCTTTCCTGTTCCAATCGCTACACAATCCAAAGGGTTCTCAGCGACAATAACTGGCATTCCAGTTTCACGCGCAAGCAGTTTATCCAAGTTACGAAGCAAGGCGCCTCCACCTGTCAAGACAATCCCGCGATCCATAATATCTGCTGCGAGCTCCGGTGGACATTTTTCCAAAGTTACTTTAACAGCTTCAATAATAGAACTCACTGTATCGGACAATGCTTCACAGATCTCATCAGAAGTAATTGTAAGCGTCTTTGGCAGGCCTGTAACGAGATCGCGTCCGCGAATTTCCATAGTCTCAGCTTTCTCAAGTGGCAAGGCAGAACCTACGTCCATTTTAAGCTGTTCCGAAGTACGTTCACCAATCATCAGATTGTACTGACGTTTGATGTACTGAATGATGGACTCATCCGCTTCATCACCCGCAACACGTACGGAACGACTAGTAACAATACCGCCGAGCGAAATTACAGCAACTTCAGTAGTACCTCCGCCGATATCAACAACCATACTTCCTGTTGGCTCCCATACCGGTAGATCTGCACCAATCGCTGCAGCAAAAGGTTCCTCGATAATGTAAGCTTCGCGAGCACCAGCTTGTCTAGTAGCATCTTCTACGGCACGTTGCTCTACAGCAGTAATGCCGGATGGTACGCAGACCATTACATTAGGGTGACGTTGGAACATAGAACGTTGTTTCTGTGCTTGACGAATAAAATATTTTATCATCGTAGCCGTTGTGTCAAAATCAGCGATAACGCCATCCTTCATCGGACGGATCGCACGAATGTTTCCCGGTGTACGACCGATCATCTTTTTAGCGGATTCACCCACGGCTTCAATCGTCTTAGTGTCAGTGTTAATGGCTACAACGGAAGGCTCTCTTACAACGATCCCCTTACCGCGTACATAGACAAGCGTATTCGCTGTCCCCAAGTCAATTCCTAAATCTTTCGTAAAACTACCCAACATGCTAATTCTCCTTTTCCTAAGTAAATCTTCACATTTATATTACATGTGTCCTTTTTCTTTCAAGCTTACAAAGCTGCTATCACCGATAATTAGATGATCTAACACGTCAATCCCGACAATCTCGCCTGCCTGAAGCAGTCTTGAGGTCAAGGAGATATCCTCAGGACTAGGCGTTGGATCACCACTAGGATGATTATGTGCGCATATGATAGAGGCACTACTACATTTTATAGCTGCTCGGAATACCTCACGAGGATGAACAATCGAAGCATTAAGACTGCCCATAGACAACGTTTCTTGTCCTATCACATGATTCTTCGTATTCAGAAACAAGCAGACAAAATGCTCCTTCTGCAGATAACGCAATTGCTCAGTCAGTATCTCCGCAGCGTCCTCAGGACAACGGATAATGACTGGCATGTTAAACCTGGAGTTCGCAAGGCGCCTTCCAAGTTCGATGCCTGCTTTTAGTTGCACGGCCTTGGCAGGGCCGATACCTTTGATTTCGGTCAGTTCTTCGATGCTAAGGTCAACTAGCCCACGCAGGCCACCGATTTTCCCCAGCATCTGCTGTGCAATATGAATAGCCGATTCACGGCGTGTTCCCGTACGCAGCAGAATGGCTAACAACTCCGCTTGACTTAATGATTCCGCCCCATAATGCATCATGCGCTCTCTTGGTCGTTCTTCATGGGGGAGGTCCCGCAGCATTACTGATTGCGACTCCATCCCTATCCCTCTTTCCCAAGCTTCCTACCGGTTCAATACAGTTATACCGAACTCGGACAGCATTTCGCCAAGAAGCGACAGCGGCAATCCGACAACATTGAAATAACAGCCTTCAATTCGTTCCACCAAGGTGGAGCCAAGCCCTTGTATCGCATAAGAGCCAGCCTTATCAGCGGGCTCTCCCGTAGCTATATAAGCAATAATTTCATTCTCCGTCATTGCTCTCATCGTTACGGAAGTAACACGGTGCTCCACTATAGTCTTTCCATGCGGAAGTCCAATACAGGCTACACCCGTGTATACCTTATGATTCCGGCCCTGAAGTCTGGTAAGCATCGATTTACTGTCCAGCTCGTCCACCGGTTTGCCTAGCACAGTGTTATCTAGTACAACAATCGTATCACTACCAATAATTACTGCGTTACGCTCTCCTGCTGCAGCCACTACAGCCTCTGCTTTTCGCAGAGCCAAACTGCGCACGATTTGCTCCGGCGTAAAGTCCGGTGGTGTGCTTTCATCAGCTTCGCTGGTAATGACCTCAAAAGGCAAGCCCAGTAAAGACAAAAGCTCTCGTCGACGCGGTGAACCTGAGGCTAAAATAATGTGTTGTGAGTTGTCCACGTTGTAAACGTCCCTTCTTGATCAGTAACGAGAGTTACAGTCTTCGGTACAGCCATACAGCTGTAATAATACCGACGAGACTTAGCATGCACAATTTCAAATGAATAGTGATGTCATAGGTTATGATGTCCAAATCGGCTCGCGGAGACCACTTAAGCACAGTCGATGTTGTTAGAAAAGAAAGAGCCTTTACCGGCTGCAGTAGCTTGGCGATCCAGGCTCCAGCCAGCCAGCCTAGAATTAGAAATAACAGCAGTGTTCCTACATTTTTCTTCTTCATCTCAGTCTTCCCTCGCCATTTTTTGACACCCTAATTATTATACGGTGAAATTGTGATCAATACAAACGTAAAATCCCTTACGGTAATGTTTACCACCATTTGCACTAAAAGTTGCGGAGCGATACCATCCTCCGTATCAATTATAGTTTAAGTTATATAGGGATAATTTCCTCTTTCGCGCCAAAACAGCAAGCCCCCACATCTGGAGGCTTGCTGTCTTTAATGTCAACAATCTATCAGTTAATTCATTGCAGTTAGTAGCTGTTTCTGGCTAGTCAAAAAGCTCAGCATCGATTCTTGCACTTCCCAAAGTAGGCCCTGAGCCTTGTTCTTGTTATATTCACTCCAGGCTGATATCCCTTGGCTCATTGATTTCTCTAACGCTGCGCAAATGCTTTTGGCTTCAGGAGATACGCCTTGTTCCAGCACTTTTACTGCTTCATTCCATTGCAGATGGAGATCACTCACAGCGGAGGTATTTGCTGTCGTACTTGTTTGGCCAGCGCTAAGTAAAGAAGCAGATTGACTGCTTAGTTCACTGAGCAGCTGCCCGCTCACAGAGAAATAGTTCTTCACTTCCTCTGCATTACCGGTATAGACAAGCTGTTCAGCCTCGGGAAGTGCCACCTCCCTCACATACAGCTCAATACCCTGATTCTTTAGTCCGCTGCTAAGTAGCTTGGCCTGTTCACGGTCGGATGACATTCCAGCATACACACGATTGCCGTCTGCAGGATCCATACCCGCAGCCAATCCTGCGGTTAACAACTCCTGGCGAGCCTCTTCAGCACCTGCAGGTGTACTGAATACTCCGTACTGCAGCAGATAATAGCTTTGCGCAGCTACTTGAACTGGGATCGTGTTCTTCCCTGCATTTTCAGTACCCGTCACTGGTAATCCTGATGTACCTATACCTGCCGGATCTTTAGCTCCACTGGACTGCACTGAAGTAGCCGCCATGTCTGCTGTCCCATTTCCAGAACTGCTGTCCATATTCCCTCCGTAAAAAAAAGAAAGTGCAGCATAACCAAGCAGTACCCCTGTGCCGATGGCTCCCGTAACAGAAAGAGCTAATTTCCACCAATACGAAGGACGCCGAGTATGATAAGAGCCTCCGTAACTGCCAGAGGATACAGTCTCTAATTTATCTCTGCTATCCGAAACCATATCTGACAGAAGATACGATTGCTGTGTATATCTAAAATCCTTATCCTGTTCGTCCCATTCTTCCTGACGTGGATCTACAGTACCCGAGTAATAGTCATAGGAATCTTCCGGCGGTGCCTCATGCGTAGAACGAAAATCAGGCTCATAAAGCCATGTTTGCTGTGCTGGACCTACCTCTTGACGCAGTCCCTCAGCGTACTCTTCAGCTGTGCCCAATCCGCCATTTGACCAGCGCTCTACCACTTTAGGCTTTGGTTTAGGCTCGTCCTTGTTCACGTCAAATCGGAATGTCATTCTTCCGTTATTCAACAGTTACACCTCACCTCATCTAATCTATAAGTAAATATATGATAGACAATAGAGAGATATGCTATTTTTAAGCCATAGGAATTATGAAAGATTATGCAGATTCAGTTTACATTACATGTACCTTTTATATACTATATAAAAAGAGCTAAAAGTGTGCACTATACTAGGTAAGCTAGAAATGATGCTTTAGTTCACTACTGATTAGGAGGGCTTCTTCTGAAACAAAAAATTCAAGCAGCTATTGTAGGCTACGGAAATTTAGGAAAAGGTGTACGTAAGGCTATCAACCAAAGTGAAGATATCGAGCTAGTTGCGATCTTTACGCGCAGAGAACCTGGACAACTGGAAGCCGGAGAAGCCGGTGTGAAGTTCGAACACATCTCTGCCGTTGAACAATATAAGGGTAAAGTGGATGTTATGATTCTATGCGGAGGATCGGCTACCGATCTGCCAGAACAAACACCAGCCATTGCCCGGATGTTTAATACCGTGGACAGCTTTGATACTCATGCCAAAATCCCCGAGTTCTACGAGACCGTTGACGCCGCAGCTAAACAAGGTGGAACACTCAGCGTAATTTCTACTGGTTGGGATCCAGGCTTATTCTCAATGAATCGTCTGCTCGCTGAAGCTATTCTTCCACAAGGTAAAGAATACACCTTCTGGGGCAAAGGCGTTAGCCAAGGCCACTCCGATGCGATCCGCAGAGTAGATGGAGTTAAAGCTGGTGTACAATATACCGTTCCAGTACAAGAGGTTATTGAGGCCATTCGCGCTGGTGAAACACCAGAGCTTACCACTCGCCAAAAACACCTTAGAGAGTGTTTTGTAGTGGCTGAGGCAGGGGCAGATCAAGAACGCATTCGTGCAGAAATCGTGAATATGCCGAACTATTTTGCAGATTATGATACTACGGTTACTTTCATCACTGAAGAAGAATTGGCAGCTCAGCATAGCGGAATTCCGCACGGCGGGTTTGTTATTCGCAGTGGTGTAACAGGGGAAGGTACGAAGCAGATTGTTGAATTCGGCCTGAAGCTGGAGAGCAATCCAGAATTTACAGCTAGTGTTCTCGTGGCCTATGCCAGAGCCGCTCAGCGTATGAGTCAAGAAGGACAGAGTGGAGCGCGTACAGTATTCGATATTCCACTTGGAATGTTGTCTCCGAAATCTCCAGAAGAATTACGCCGCAACCTGCTGTAAAATCATACAAAAATGAAAAAACCGCGTAGGACCTTAAAACGTCCTCACGGTTTTTCATATACTGCAGGCAGTGCCTTCTCGGGCGTACCTTTTACACAAGACTAAGAATCTTGTTCTTCACATAATTCACTTCGTAATCCTTTAACAATGTGCGATGCGCCCGTTCAGCAATAATCGTTACCATCTCAGGATTCTTTAACAACGTTATTACGCTAGCAACAACATCAACTGAGGTATTAGCAAGCAAAATATTACGGTTATGCTCACAGTTCAATCGCTCGCATACTATAGAACTTGTAACCACCGGCGTTTTGAGTGCCCATGATTCCAGAATGTTTCTGGAGACTTCACAACCTTCAAGGATCGGCACAAGAACCGCTTTAGCACGACGTATATAATCAGCAGACGGTTTCAAAGGTCCAGTGATAATGACCGATACATCATCCTTTACAAGCGTCAACACATCCGTATGAACCTCATGACCCGTGATGTAACACTTGATATCAGGCACTTGCTCTTTAATCAAAGGGTAGCTTTTCTTAAAGAAGTTTTGAGCAGCCTTAATCCCTTGTCTGGTGTTCATATTCCAGTGCAGAACCATTGAATTTTCTTTTGCAACAGGCTCAGTAAAAGCGTCGTATTCATTCATTTTTATGAAATGAGGAACAACATGAACTTTACGGGCATCCGCAAAGGATAGAGATTTGAATGAAAGGGCATCCCATTCCGAGGTTGCCAAGAGTACACCCGTTTTATTCATTAGTCTCCGCTTATTCCGCCGAACCAAAGCCTCATTTAGTTTATAATAAGGATTACTGCTGCTCGGCTTCCCAAATTCTTTTCCAACGGCAAGCCCGCTCTCAAAACGATACGTATCTGTAATAACACTGGCCTCAGGAAGCAGATTACGAACCATATCAATGCAATTTCCCAGCAAGCTATGCGATATAAATACATGTCTGTAATTATTCGATCTACAAAGCTCCATGATGGTACTCTTCATGTCTTTCTCCGCATGACTCCGATTAGTGAAATTCCGTAATATATGTAAGGGACGCAGCATAGATCTCCACGAGTTAATGCACCCGTTAATGTAATGAACCGTTAGTGCAGTTCCATCATTTGTAGACATATCCTTGTGCGTACTAGCATACGTCAGCAAATCAATATCAAATTTCCCTAGCAAAATCTCGAGAATACTCCCTGTTCTCATTTCTCCTTCTAGATCCTCTGCGCTTTGATTTTGTGCTGAAAGGAACAGCATTCTTTCTCGCATGACTCTGGCTCCTTGAATTTTTTATATAAATCATCTCTACTTATCACTGCAACTTTAGATGCAGTTCAATAGTAACTCATTTCACATAAAATTTTTGTCGATTTATAGGGAAACCTTTAAAATTTTTATATATTTTCATGCTTTATTCGAAAATCATTGCGATAAACCTATATATATCGCTATTTTTTTGAAGATTCAAGCAAAAAAACTACTTTTACAGTAATACACGAACATGAATTTTCTATTCCAAAATTTTATACTCGTTAGGTATTCTGAACTATTCCCTATGCAAACAAAAAAGTGTCTTCCTCATCTAATGACGAAAGGAAGACACTTTTATATTTCATAGCTTCTAACAACGCAGTTCCGACCCTTTTTCTTAGCTTGATACAATGCATTATCACAAAGTTTGTAGAGATTATTTAGAGAAAAACGTTCACCCGATTCTATCGTAATGACTCCAATACTTATCGTGTAGTGCAGCGGTACGCCATGAATCATTGAACCTATAACAGCTGTGCGCATTCCTTCAGCAATAACATCACTACTCTTCTCATCGGCTCTGTGCAGGAGCACTGCGAACTCTTCTCCCCCAAATCTTCCGATCAGATCACCATGACCAAGCTGTTGCTCTATTTTAGACGCCAAATCAGTTAGTACTTGGTCACCTGTATTATGGCCGTAATTATCATTTATGCTCTTAAAGTGATCGACATCCAGCAGTAAAAAAGAATAGGGCAGTTTCTTCATCGCTGAAGCAGCTATTAAAGGCCGAGCACGCAAAACGAACGACCTGCGATTCAAAATACCGGTCAACTCATCATAAGTTGCTACCCGCTCCATTTCTGCAAAGGAATCTTCTCTATAAAGCAGCATAATTCCCGCGGTTCCTAGAAACATATACAAATAAATCCCGAGATAAAAAAACAAATAAAGAAATTGTGCAACTTGTGTATTGATTCCTAATACGGAATACAGCGGTTCTAAGGCTCTCCCCGCCAACGACAAGATGACAAGACAATATAGCAGTCCCATTATTATTTGTAGCGAAGTCTCCATGACCTTCAGACATAGTATATAAGCAGGATAGGCTATAATCAGAACTCCAGCCAGACAAGCGACTGGAATAACGAGAGGATCCTTTGGCATCAACAAATACATAAGCACCACAACTAGAATGGATACTCCGAATAATATAGAATAATATCTCTCCACTTTGCTCCCGAATACTCTGAGAAGCATTAGAAGCGCCAAGCTTTCGAGCGTGCCTCCAGCCAGAGCAAGAAGTGCTATGATCGGTAGACTAAGTGGTGTATCTATAAAATCCTTCAGTAATAAGAGGATCAAGGCTGCTAGTTGCAAATATTTTGCTGTGATAAACAATGAAGAAGTCTGTTCCTGCGGATAACGCAAACGATACACCACAATAAGCAGCACCGTGAACGATTGCCACAAAAAGAGACACACCAGCAGTGTCTGGAGATCCAGATGCATATAAGTGAAGTTCACCTCCCCTAGTATTCCTGACTCTCAGTATACATATCGGTATCTGATGACTCTATTTCTTCCCTCTTGTTTGGCCTGATATAATGCCTTGTCGCTTAGCTTGTACAACTTATTTATCGAAATCTCCTGATCTGGCATGATCGTAATTACACCTATACTAACTGTGTACCCCTGTTGAACCTTATTAGTGGAAGTATTCATTATCGCCTCACGAAGCGCTTCAGCTTTCTGGTCGCAGCTCTGCTCATCTACCCCACAGAGTATGACTGCGAATTCCTCGCCCCCTAGTCTGCCAAACAAATCGCCATTTCCGAGATTATCTTTAATCGTCGATGCGAACTCTTCCAGCACAATGTCACCGGTATCATGACCATAAGTATCGTTGACCTGTTTAAAATAATCCAAATCCAATAGCAAAAATGAGAAGTACTCCTGCGCTCGAAATGCCTTTTCAAGCTTTATCTCCGCTTCCTGAAGAAATGCTCCACGGTTTAGGATCCCCGTCAAATCATCATAACTGGCTATTCTTTTTAGTTTGACGAAGGAATGCTCATTTGAGAGAAGAATATAACCGGCAGCCCCTACGATAAATAAAAAATACATCCCCAAATAATACAAATATTGCGTGAGATTTGTTGAGAACACATTCATCTCGGGCTCCCAAATCAATGCAACAAGCGCCCGCATCAGCATAATCGCTGCAAATACATAAAATAATACGCCTAATATTTTTTGAAGAGGGGTAGCCTTTTTATTCACAGTTAGATGATAAGCTGGATAAACTATAAATAGTATAGACCAAAGTGAAGTACAAGCGATGCGCAAGTTGGAATGATTAAAAAATAATGCGATGATACTAAAACTAATTATGCTCAATACCGAAAGGATGATGTAATATCGCTTTATTTTTGGCCCCAGTACTCCCATCATCAGCAGTAACGCTGTAATTTCTAGACAGCACCCTCCAAGGATCAGAGCATTGCTAAGCGGAATGGACAACGCATGAGGGAGATAATCCCATAATAAAATCGAACACCAAAAGAGTAGCTGCACTTCCTTTGATCGGATGAACAAGGTGGAGGCTGTATCTTTAACAGCGGTACTTCGATAATTGGTTATAAGCAACAATATAAATAAATTTCCGAAAATAAACAAATAAATCAGTGTTCTAATTTCAAGCAGGGAGCTCATACGTCACCACCTATGCGAAAATATCCCCACAAAGTGCGGCTTTGCTTCGATGCGTACTCGGGTACTTTGTGGGGATCCCAAATATACGTTGAAAAATCGATCCTCTTCTGACAGCACTATAGCACTTTATAACTATATCAGTAAATACGTTAACAATACCAAAAAACACTTCCCTCTAAACTCCCTTCAGATAAACACAAGGATTATCTGAACGAAATTTTGGGGAAGTGCTATTGAATAGAGAATATAAATATCCTCGAATTAGCCTCAATTTGTAAACTTAATGCTTCTTCTTCAACCCGTCTGCCAGTGCGTATCCGACCTTCCAGATATCGCCTGCGCCCATCGTAATCACCAGATCACCTGGAGCAATACGAGGTGTCAGATCAGCTAGAACATCTTCTTTGGTTGGCAGATGTCTCGCGCCCGCATTACTGTTCTTAACGATTAGCTCAACCAGCTTCGCAGAAGTAACACCTTCGATCTGTTTCTCTCCAGCCGGAGAGTAAATATCGGTGATGATGACTTCGTCGGCTTCGCTAAAGGCACGGCTGAAAGCATCTAACAGGAAGAAAGTACGTGTATAGCGCTGAGGCTGGAATACCGCAATAATCCGTTTTCCTGTTGCCTTGGCAGCACTGATCGTTGCCTGAATCTCTGTAGGATGATGCGCATAATCATCAATGACCAGAATGTCATTGACTTCTCCGAGCACTTGAAAACGGCGCTTCGCACCATGGAATTTCACAATCGCTTCAGCGATTTTCTCGAAAGAAATCCCTGATTTCAAACAAGCGATTACCGCTGCCATTGAATTATAAAGATTGTACTGTCCAGGAACAGAGAGTTCAATCCGTCCAAGCACTTCTCCATTATGATTCATCGTGTACGATACCTGACGATCGCCTAGAACGATATCAGTGGCAATATAATCTGCAGTGTTCGACTTGATGCCATAAGTAATCACCTTACCTGTTACTTCAGGTAAAAGAGAGATCACATTCTCGTCATCAGCGCATACTATAGCAGTTCCATCTTCGCGCGTTTGGTTCATGAACTGCACGTATGCAGCTTTAAGACGGTTAAAGTCTCCGTCGTAATTTTCCAAGTGATCCGCTTCAACATTCGTAACGATCCCAAGCCAAGGGTGATAGTGCAGGAAAGAGCCATCACTCTCATCCGCTTCCGCTACTACAAACTCACCTTGTCCCGCCTTTGCATTCGTACCTACATTCATAATCTCTCCACCGATAATATACGTTGGATCAACGTCGCACTCTTCCATCACAAGTGCAATCATGGAGGATGTGGTAGTTTTCCCGTGTGCTCCAGCAACGGCTACCCCTTTACGTTCATTCAATAAACGGGCTAACATTTGCGAACGATGCAGAATTGGAATCTTAAGACGCTCAGCTTCCACCCATTCCACATTATCACTAGACAAAGCCGTAGAGTATACGACTAGATCCGCACCTTTTACTTGTTCTGCTGTATGCCCGATATAAATCTTGGCACCTTTAGCAATCAATTTATCCGTTAATTCTTGGGCAGCCACATCGGAGCCCGTAACTGTATATCCCATTTCTAGCATTACCCGGGCAATCGCGCTCATTCCGTAGCCGCCGATCCCTATAAAATGCACACGTTCAGTAGTATCCAACAGTCGTCACCAGCCTTTTTCAGTATCGGGTTGCTGCAAAAGTGTACCGCGTACGTCAGAGATTAAATACAGCGTACCAGATACGACGGCAAGGTCATCCTCCGCTGTAATCGACTTCAGTAGCTGCAGCGCTTTTCCCCAATTATGTTCTACTATGATTGCCAAGTTTTCCTTGGCATATTTCTCCCGCAGACTTTCTGCGATAACTTGCAGATTCTCCGCGTCCATTTTGTTCTGGAAATCCGGTTCGGTCAGGATGAGCGTATCCACTATAGGCAGTATATGCTTAAAGTAGGATTCATGATGCTTATTTGACAGCATTCCCATAAGTAAATTTAATTTACCGTATTGATAGAGCTGAGGCAGACTTTTTGCAAGACTCTCCGCACCTTCCGGATTATGTGCTCCGTCTAGTACAATCCTTGGAGACTTGCTTACCTCTTCCAGCCTTCCAGCCCAGAATGCGTGGCGCAAACCTTCAAGCACATCTTCATCCTCAAGCATAAAGGCCATATACTGACGCAGAACCTCAAGTACCATCATGGCAGCTGCCGCATTGCTAATCTGGTGCTCGCCTTTCATTACGATCCCAAGTTCAAGCGAACGAAAGGGACCCTTAAAATGAAAAGTCTGCACATCCTCCCGGATTTCAGTAGCCTCATAGCTAAAATCTTCTCCGGCAAGATAAAGAGTAGAGCGGCAAGCCGCTGCTTTCTCTTTCAGAACCGCTACGACTTCCGGCTGAGTTACGCAGCTAACAACAGGTACGCCCGTCTTAATAATTCCGGCTTTCTCCATTGCAATCTTCTCTAGCGTATCTCCCAAAATATCCATGTGATCATGACCAACATTAGTAATCACAGAAACAATCGGAGTCACGATGTTCGTTACATCCAGCCTTCCCCCAAGCCCGGTCTCCCATACGACAACATCAGGACAAGAGACGCCCGCAAAAAATAGAATGGCCACAGCTGTAGTTACCTCGAACATCGTAGGTGAGCCAAACTCCGTTTCCGAAATTTCTTGGACTAGTGGACGTAATTGGTTAACCAGTTCGACAAGCGTTTCTTCAGAGATGTCCGTATTATTATATTGGAACCTGTTCGTGAACTTTGTAATATACGGAGATGTAAAGGTGCCTACTGAATAGCCGCTTTGTATAAGTGCACTAGTCAAAAAAGCACAAGTTGAACCTTTGCCGTTCGTACCCGCCACATGAATAAACTTCAGCCGACGGTGCGGATTTCCCAGCTTGTCCATCAACATCTCGATTCTATCTAAACCTGGCCGTATCCCAAAAGGGATTAGGCTCTTGATCCAATCAACCGCTTCGGTGTATGTCGCAAGAGGGGCGGTACTTCCGCCCCGATTTAGGTCATCCATGTCTCTTATCCTCTCAGCTCTGCGATGCGGGCAAGTACTTTCTCACGTTTAGCAGAATAATCTGCCTGCTTCGCCCGTTCCTCTTCGATAACTTTAGCAGGAGCTTTGGCCACGAAGCCTTGATTGCTCAGCTTTTTCTCTACGCGTTCTACTTCGCTGTTCAGCGTCTGCACTTCTTTTTCCAGACGAGCGATTTCTTGTTCAATATCAATGAGTCCCGACAATGGCAGAAGCAGTTCTGCTCCTGTTACTACAGCGGACATTACCTTATCCGGCGTTTCTGGATTCAGGCCAGCTTCGAAGGAAGACGTATTACAGAAGCGTCCAATGTAGTTGTCGTTACGGGTGATAATACTCAGCGTCTCTTCATTACCCGCTTTGATGATCAATTCAACCTTTTTGCTCATCGGTACATTCACTTCAGCCCGGATATTACGAACGGCCCGGATTACATCCATCAGCAGGTTCATTTCCGCTACGGCTTGCGGATTCTCCAGAGCAGCATCATACTCCGGCCATGCAGCCAGCGTAATCGTCTCCCCTTCATGCGGAAGGTGCTGCCAAATTTCTTCCGAAATAAACGGCATAAACGGATGAATCAAGCGCATTGTGCGGTCTAGTACATAGGCAAGTACAGACTGTGTCTTCGCTTTGGCCGCGGCGTCTGATCCGTAAAGTGACAGCTTCGCGAACTCAATATACCAGTCACATAGATCGTCCCAAATGAAGTTGTACAGCTGGCGACCGGTCTCACCGAACTCGTACGAGTCAATTAGACGCGTAATCTCACGAGAAGTTTCGTTCAGACGGTGCAAAATCCAGCGATCAGCAGTACTTAGCTCACCCGAAATGTAAATATTTTCAAAGCTTACGCCTTCCAAATTCATCAACGCGAAGCGTGATGCATTCCAGATCTTATTGGCGAAATTACGCGCCTGCTCAACCTTTTCCCAACGGAAGCGTAGATCCTGTCCAGCTGTACTTCCGGTAGAAATCATGTAACGCATTGCATCTGCGCCATACTTCTCGATTACTTCAAGAGGGTCTACGCCATTCCCGAGTGATTTGGACATTTTTTGACCTTCGGAATCCCGTACCAAACCATGCATCAATACATCTGAGAAAGGTTTTTCTCCGGTAAATTCAAGAGCTGAGAAGATCATCCGCGCTACCCAGAAATAAATAATATCGTAGCCTGTTACAAGCACATCGTTCGGATAGTAGCGTTTGAAATCTGCACTGTTCTCATCTGGCCATCCTAGTGTGGCAAAAGGCCACAGATTAGAGCTAAACCAGGTATCCAGTACATCTTCGTCCTGTTTCAAGTCGGTTAGACCACTGATCCGGCGCGCTTCTTCCTCGTCATTTGCCACAACCAATTCACCAGTAGACTCGGAATACCATGCTGGAATACGATGTCCCCACCACAGCTGACGGGAAATACACCAATCACGTACGTTCTCGATCCAGTTCAGGTAAGTTCTCTCGAAGCGGTCCGGTACAAAGTTAACCCCGTTCCCATCCTTCTGTGCATTGATGGCAGCTTCAGCGAGTGGCTGCATCTTCACGAACCATTGTGTGGACAAGTACGGCTCAACAACCGCTCCAGAGCGTTCACTGTGTCCTACTTGATGCACATGATCTTCGATATTGATCAGCACACCTTGCTCCTTCAGGTCAGCAGTAATGGCCTTACGACATACACTCCGGTCTTGACCTTGGTAAGGTCCTGCTTCTTCATTCATCGTACCGCTCTCATCCATTACGTTAATCTGCGGTAAATTGTGACGTTGACCCATCTCGAAGTCATTCGGATCATGAGCTGGTGTAATCTTAACCGCACCACTACCAAACTCTTTGTCTACATAATCATCAGCGATAATCGGAATCTCACGGCCAATAATCGGCAGGATCAACGTTTTGCCGATCAGATCTTTATAACGATCGTCTTCCGGATGAACAGCAACCGCTGTATCACCCAGCATGGTCTCCGGACGTGTGGTCGCTACTGTAATAAATCCGCTACCGTCTTTGAGTGGGTAACGCAGATGATACAAGTG
Source organism: Paenibacillus sp. FSL R5-0914 (assembly GCF_038004525.1). Lineage (NCBI taxonomy): Bacteria > Bacillati > Bacillota > Bacilli > Caryophanales > Paenibacillaceae > Paenibacillus > Paenibacillus sp. FSL R5-0914. The sequence continues at coordinate 2,306,505 of NZ_JBBORH010000001.1, read as the reverse complement.
ACCATTAACTTCTTTATATTCAACCTCGATATCCGACAATGCTGTACGAGCCGCCGGGTCCCAGTTGATAATGCGTTTGCCGCGGTAGATCAAGCCTTTATTATAGAGCTTAACGAATACCTCGCGTACAGCTTTCGACAACCCTTCATCCAGGGTAAAACGTTCGCGGGAATAGTCAAGGGAAAGCCCCATCTTAGCCCACTGCTCATGAATGGTATTCGCATATTTATCTTTCCACTCCCACACCTGCTCCAGGAACTTCTCGCGGCCGAGATCATGTCTAGAAATTCCCTGTTCACGCAGCTTTTGCTCTACCTTTGTCTGCGTTGCGATACCGGCATGGTCCGTACCTGGTAGCCACAACGTGTCGAAGCCTTGCATCCGTTTTGTACGAATCAGGATATCCTGAAGCGTAAAATCAAGCGCATGACCAATGTGTAGCATTCCCGTTACGTTTGGCGGCGGGATTACAATGCTGTATGCTTTTGCATCAGGACGCCCGCCTGCACGGAAATATCCACCCTCTGTCCAGTAGGAATACCACTTGGTTTCTGCCGATTTCGGATCATACGTGGTTGGCATTTCATTCTTAGAATCATTTGCAGCGGCAGCATCTGCCGCTGTATCTTGCAAGTTCGGCAACTCTGCCGCTGTTAGATTGTTTTGGTCAGCCATTCTCTGATACCTCCACTTGGTTACTTGTAGTTGGTTTCTAAAAAACAAAAAGACCCCTCGTCTCAAAGGACGAAAGGCCATTCTTTCGCGGTACCACCTTTGTTTCGCGCCAATGAAAAATAAACCTGCACTTCTTTCACCTTACGGTTCAGAAGCTTAGCGCGACACTCGTACAGATAACGGCTGCTACCGGCCACATCCTAACTTATCTTTCATATCATGAAGACAAGCTCAGAAGGGCGACTCCGGGGCGACTTCGGTGGCTGTATCCTACGGAATGTCACAGCACTTGCATTCCGCTCTCTGAAGGGCTGACCGCCTACTCTTCCCGTTCCCAGTCTTTACTTAGATATTGCTTACTCCATAATACATTTTGAGTCATCCCTAGTCAACCTGAATAGGCTTCTACAGCGGGACTTTAAGCGGAATTTCGACTTATAGCGTGCATATGTCGAATTTTCATTCGATTCATCACTCTGCGTTGGTTAGATACCCCACATTCTAACGTTCTCCGGTCACACAAGAATAAACGCCTTCGACATCCTTTTACGGAGGGTAAGCGTTTATTTGAGAAATATAAGGATAATGTATAACGTGAAACTTATATATTCTTATATTTGACAAAAATCCCGATCTACTATCAGATCGGGATTCACCTATTCATATGAGTACGCATTGTAATTCGATTACGGAATGTACAACACTTGCCCTTCTTCTACACTCTGCCCAGACAATCGATTATACATTCCCAGCTCCCGCGCACTTAGCTGATATTTCTCTGCGATTGTATCCAGCGTTTCTTCACGCTGCACGATGCAAAGGCGAACCTTACGGAATAGGTTAGCGCCATCTGCTCCAGCAATGAATCTGCTCTTCCACTCCGTATTATTTCCGGCCTCTGGAATGATCGCTGCAGCCGATGCATTTCCTTCAGATAGGAGAGCCTCTTGTTCTTTACGAGAACGACTAGAGCTGAGTAATGAAGAGAAGGTGAGATGTTCTTTGACTGGAGCCTCAGCATCTTTCTTGCTTCCTAGCGCAATCTTAAGATCTTGCTTCTCCTCTGACTGTGGCACAGTCTCTTGAGAAACAAAAACTTCATTCGTATTCTCGTGGATCAGCTGAGCATTCTCTTCTTGTGCATGAAGCTCATTATTGGCCTCGTTTTCCGAAGCGAATACGGCAATATCTTGATCCGCATCAGCATTAGCTGCTGGAACAGCGGTTTCTCTTGAAGCAAAAGTATATTCAGCTTCTTGCTCCTGATCCGCTTGACTCGCCAGGCTAACTTGATTCAGCTGAGTGGCCTCAGCTTCATTCTGTGACTCAGCTTTAAACCAGTAATCCGCTATTCCTGCTTTGGAATCCTCTGTTTGCGAATCCAGACTATGCGTCCGAGCTTTCGCGCCCTTGTCCTTCTCATGAGCGGATGAGAAATTCACTATAGGGGACGAATGACCAGCTCCACTTGAGACCAGTGGAGCCTCTGATGCGTCTGCATTAGCTTCAGCATGCTCATGTTCTTCTACGGCAACCTCCGATGCATCCTCGCCAAAGGTCCACTGAGAATTTTCATAAAGTGCATCAGTTTCGTGCTCTTGGTTCTCTGCAGATGCTTCGATTACCCTGTCATCACTGAGAGGGGAATAGGCAACTGTGTACTCTTCCTGCTGCCAGGCCGGTTGTGGTTGAGGCTCCGCACCACCGATTCCCCGCAGTGATAATACGCCTGTTATATTCACTGTGCGCATCGTGAGCAGATCAATATCAAAATTCTCGATCTCCACCCCGATATCTTCAATCGAGCTGACGCGTGTAAGCGGAACTGTGATTTCAACGGGAATGGCATGCTCCAGACGTTGTGTTCGGTCATCTTCACTCCGGTAGAGTCCGGTAAGCAACAGCTGACCATATAACTCGGCACGATCCTCCCGCTGAATCACCTGGATTTCCGGAAGTAGTTCAACCTCCTCCAGCTCAGCTATTCCCGGAAGCTCTTCCGATAGGTGAATGCGTTCATAAATATCAAACCGCAAGCCGTGGGACTGATCAAACACGGGATATGTCCTCCTTCTTGGCATAATCTAACCCTGAGACAGGCCCAGAGCATAAGCCCAAAATGTTACTCCCCACATGTATATGCTTCAAACAGAAAGGCATGACAACTTTGGTGGCACTAACCGGACAGGATGCTATTAATTTCATAAATTCAGGGACTATTCGAACCTATCTGCCGGCCAATAGATGAACTACTCCGCATGAACAAAGTATTATATGCTGCTTTTGCTATTAGGACATAGATAGATGCTTCTTTCTGAAAAAACAGAAAATTATTTACTCCCACGAAAAAATAGATAAAAAAGAACCGTAATACCAGCATTTGCTGATACCACGATTCTCAGGTTTATAACGAAGCCGTCAAGGCGCTTCAGACAGCAGCTCCCGCAGCTGAAGCATATCCTCCGGCCACGGATCGCTTACTTCCAGTTGTTCACCGCTCCAAGGGTGGCGGAAAGACAGCAGCTCGCCATGGAGCGCATGTCGGCCGGCGGCACTGGAAGCCCAGACCGGGCCGCCATATAGCGCATCCCCATACAAGGGATGACCCATATGGCTGAGATGGACGCGAATCTGATGCGTCCGTCCGGTCTCCAGCTGCACATGCACCAGGCTCCCGCCATGCAGTGCTTCGCGTCCGATGATTCGAGTCACGGCGGACTGTCCGCCGGGTGAGACTCTTCTCCGCGCCGCATGATGACGATCGCGCCCAATCGGCGCGTCGATCACTTTAAGCGTAGGCGGCACTGTGCCTTCGACGATCGCGGCGTAGAGCCGCGAGATGCTTTTTTCACGCATATTCTCGTCTAGGACAAGCTGTGCGAACTCATTCTTCGCGTACATCACCGGACCTGTTGTATCCTTGTCCAGTCGGTGAATATGCCTTACAGCTGCACTAACACCGGTAGCGACATAATGCGCAGCTACAAGGTGATCCAGCGTTACACCTAAGCCACTGCCATCCGGATGAACCGCCATGCCTGCCGGCTTGTGGGCAACCAAGCAAAAATCATCCTCATACAACACTTCAAGCTCTTCCCATACCGGTTCAATGCCGGCTTCACGATCCGGAAAAAGTGCCAGTCGCAGTCGATCTCCCTTCCACTGAATGCCCCCCTCGCGGCGCAGACGCAGACGAAGCTTCTCAGGCATACCTACAGTTTCCAGCAGCCACTTATCAATTGCAGCTTCAGAATCCTCGGCTCCTGTAATGATTTTGCCGGGTGTTACTTCCAGCCACTCCCCACGTCTAGTCCAAGCTCCACCACCGGTTCGTTCTCCGGCTCCAATACTCAAAGGGCCTTCAGGGCATTATAGTGGCCCTCAATGGTATCATCAATATCCTGCTCACTATGCGCAGCCGACACGAACATACCTTCAAACTGTGAAGGTGGCACGCTAATGCCTTGGCTCAGCATATGACCAAAATAACGACGGAATAGATCCGTGTTGCTAGTCTTGGCTGTTTCAAAGTTAGTTACTGGTCCTTCCGTGAAAAACGGACAGACCATCGAGCCCACGCGATTTATTGTCAGTGGAACACCGGTCTCGATTGCATTCTTTTTCAAGCCTGCCTCTAGACGCGCCCCTAATTGCTCAAGACGATCATATACTTCCGGTGTCAGCAGCTTCAGTGTAGTGAGTCCTGCCGCCATCGCTAATGGATTACCACTAAGTGTGCCAGCCTGATAGATCGGTCCCGTAGGAGCGATTTGCTCCATAATCTCTCTTTTGCCGCCATAAGCGCCGACTGGAAGTCCTCCACCGATAACTTTGCCGAAGCAGGTAATATCCGGAGTAATGTTGAACAAGCCTTGAGCACAGCCACGATTGACACGGAAGCCTGTCATTACCTCATCAAAGATAAGCAAAGATCCATTGTCTGAAGTTAACTTGCGAAGTCCTTCCAGAAATCCCGGAAGTGGTGGTACAACACCCATGTTGCCGGCAATCGGCTCTACGATCACTGCGGCAATCTCACTGCCAAAACGTTCGAAAGCAATCTGAGTGGACTCCAAATCATTGTATGGAACTGTAATCGTATTTACTGCCACACCTTCGGGAACACCTGGGCTGTCCGGCAGACCTAATGTGGCTACACCGGAACCCGCTTTAATAAGCAGACTATCCGCGTGACCATGGTAGGATCCTTCGAATTTCAAAATTTTACTGCGTCCTGTATAACCACGTGCCAAACGAATCGCACTCATCGTCGCTTCCGTTCCGGAGTTAACCATACGTACGATATCTACAGAGGCTACACGTTCGACAACCGTTTTTGCCATTTCAGTTTCAAGTAAAGTTGGTGCACCAAAGCTTGTCCCTTTTACCGCCGTCTCCTGCAATGCCTTTACAACCTCAGGATGCGCATGACCCATAATCAGCGGTCCCCATGAGCATACATAGTCGATAAAGCTGTTGCCGTCGATATCATAAATACGCGATCCGATCCCATGATCCACATAAATCGGAGTCAATCCTACGGATTTGAACGCCCGTACAGGGCTATTCACCCCACCGGGAATATATTGTTTTGCTTCATCAAAAGCCTTGCGGGACGCTTCCTCTTTACGCGCTATTGGCTCATTACTCATCTATCTTCACTCCTATTCTGTTCTTGGTCACACAGGTATAAGGCAGCTGCCTATGCAGCGATATCGTTGTGATTGAGATTAACCACGCAGCCAGCGCGCAGCATCTTTTGCAAAATAAGTAATAATAATGTCCGCGCCGGCGCGTTTCATACCAGTCAGCATCTCCAGCACAACGGCTTGCTCGTCAATCCAGCCTTGCAGGGCTGCTGCTTTTACCATGGAATATTCGCCACTCACATTGTAAGCCACAAGAGGTAAATCAAATTGGTCACGAATCGTACGAATCACGTCCAAGTAAGCCAGAGCTGGCTTCACCATTAACATATCTGCGCCTTCCAGCACATCGGATTCTGCTTCACGAAGCGCTTCGCGCAGATTGGCAGGGTCCATTTGATACGTTTTGCGATTTCCGAACTGTGGTGCTGAATCCGCAGCTTCGCGGAAAGGGCCATAAAATGCCGAAGCATATTTGACCGAATACGACATAATCGGCACATGCTCAAAACCATTCTCATCCAGTCCCGCACGAATCGCATGTACGAATCCATCCATCATATTCGAAGGGGCAATTATATCTGCTCCAGCTTTAGCTTGGGATACCGCCGTACGGGTCAACAGCTCTAGCGAAGCATCGTTGATGACATCACCGTGTACCACACCATTTACCGTATGCGTATGCACCATCCCGCAATGTCCGTGATCCGTAAATTCACAAAGGCAGGTATCTGCAACGACCAACAGCTCAGGGTACCACTGCTTGATCAAGCGAGTAGCTTCTTGCACAATTCCATCCTCTGCGAAACCGGAAGAACCGATTGCATCCTTCGTTTCAGGAATCCCGAATAACAGTACAGCCGGAATGCCTAGTGCGGCAATCTCGTCCACTTCTGCTTTTAAAGTATCCAGCGAAAAATGGTACACGCCCGGCATCGAGCTAATCTCATTCTTCACACCTGTTCCATAAGTCACAAATATAGGCTGTACAAAATCCAGCACATTCAGTACTGTCTCCCGCACCATACCGCGAATTCCAGCAGAACCGCGTAGACGACGGTGACGTGTAATTGGAAAGCTCATTTGTTCATCCTCCTGAAAATAAAATATATAGACACAACGGACATTTATAGTTTGCCCGTCTAACTGCCAGTTAGTTAACAATCTGATTTCATTGCAGAATGTGCAATAGAAAAGACTTAGAATTGGAATTGATTCTAAATTTAAGAGATTCTATTGTACAAACTACAACCAGTCTAAAATTACTTATATTAATAGGGCTATAGCTCACCTATCTCTATGAAACTACTTGAGCCTAGTCTCCGCATTCCATCGACAGAGTTCCTGCACCAGACTATTAATAGTTGCTTCTTCAGGTAGCAGTCCCGGGGTAAGCCCCGCTTCCACGGCAGTCTGCTCGGTTAATGGCCCGATGCAGGCTATTTTCACGTTAGCTAGCAATGGGAGTGGATCTTCGATCCCCATTCTTTTCAAAATGTGGATGAAATTGCGCACCGTCGAAGAACTAGTAAAAGTCACCGCGTGAACGCGCCCCTCCTCCAGCAGCTTCAGCAGCTCGTCGTCATCCTCACCCGTCACAACCGTCTCATAGGTATCGACGTCTGTGACTTGAAGGCCAAGCTCTCTCAGCTTGTCCGGCAGCCAGTCGCGCCCCAGATCGCCGCGCGGCAACAGCACGTTCTGCCCCGGCAGCAGCTGGGGACCGAACGTCTCAATCAGACCTTCCGCCTGAAACTTCGCCGGAAGCTCCTCAGCAATTACCCCGCGCTGCGCCAGCGCGGCTGCTGTACCCGGCCCCACTGCTGCAATCCTTGCGCGGTGAAGCCCCCGAATGTCCGCCCCCTGCTCCGCTAAGTGGCGCCAAAAAAACTCCACGCCGTTCGGGCTAGTGAAGAATACCCAATCGTACGATTCCAGCGCGCCAAACGCCGCTGCAATCTTCTCCTTCTTCTCTGCGCCTTCCGGCATGATCGTCTCGATCACCGGGAACTCGTAGGGTTCCCCGCCGAGTTCCTCAATCATATCCACCAGCTCGCTCGCTTGGCTCCGAGCCCGTGTCACCACGATGCGTTTGCCGAATAACGGCATCGCCTCGGCCCACTTGAGCTGCTCACGCTGCAGCACCACGTCGCCAACGACGATGACGGCTGGCGGCTGAAAATCTGCCGCCTTCACCTTCGCCTCAATATCGGCGAGGGTTCCCGTCAGTGTCTCCTGATCTGCGCGGGTACCCCAGCGCACCAGCGCCACTGGTGTTTCTGGCGGACGCCCATGCTTGATCAGCTGGGCGCTGATATATCCTATTTTAGCTACGCCCATCAGGAATACTAACGTCCCCGTGGCATTCGTTACTTTATCCCAATGAATGGAATGATCCAGTTTATCTGGGCTCTCATGTCCGGTGATAATCGACAGGGAAGAAGCATGATCGCGGTGCGTGACAGGTATACCCGCATAAGCAGGTACGCTGATCGCCGACGTGATACCCGGTACGATTTCGTAATAGATCCCATTTTTGCGCAGCAGCTCCGCTTCTTCACCTACGCGGCCAAAAATCGTAGGGTCCCCACCCTTCAGCCGCACCACTGTTTTCCCCTGTAAAGCCAGATCAACTAACAATTGATTAATCTCTTCCTGCTTCATCGTGTGGCGATCCGGCAGCTTGCCAACATAAATCTTCTCGCCGCCGGGCTTCATGCATTTCAGCAATCTAGGACTTGCCAGCCGATCGTACACCAGCACGTCGCTTTTTTGAATACACTCGAGGCCTTTTACAGTAATCAGCTTTGCGTCCCCGGGACCTGCACCTACCAAATAAACCTTCCCCGTCAATCCCCTCATCCCCTAACGTCTGACAGTATCTTCTCCGCTCCTCTTGCGATCAGCTTCTTAGCGACTTCTTCGCCGAGCTGTACCGGGTCTACCCCAGTGCAAGTTTCTTTCAAAATCGTTGAACCGTCAGGTGTTCCCACCATTCCGGTTAAGGAGATTATTTTGTGCTCCGCAGTAGTGGCTTCCGCGGCTGCGTCAAGCACCGCATAAGCGCCAATTGGCACTTGGCAGCCGCCGTTCAGCGCGCCAAGGAAAGTGCGCTCCGCCGCCACCGTCAACGCTGTATCGGCGTCGTTATATAACGCCAGCAGCTTCCGCAGGTCGGCGTCATCTGCGCGGCACTCGATGCCGAGTGCGCCCTGCCCTACAGCGGGCAGGCAAACTTCCGGCGGCAGGTAGGCGCTCACGCGATCCTGCCAGCCCATGCGCGACAGCCCCGCTGCTGCAAGCAGGATCGCGTCGTATTCGCCGCTCTCCAGCTTGCCCAGCCGCGAGTCAATGTTGCCGCGCACGGGCTCAATGACCAGATCAGGCCGCAGCGCAGCTAGCTGGCTGGAGCGGCGTAGGCTGCTTGTGCCTACGCGTGCACCCTGAGGCAGCTCGTCCAGCGAGACGCCTCCGTTAGAGATCAGTGCATCGCGCGGATCGACGCGCTTCGGCACAGCGCCGTTGATCAGCCCCTCCGGCAGCTCGGAGGGCATGTCCTTCATGCTGTGCACCGCCATGTCGATTTCTTCGTCCAGCATCGCTTGCTCGATTTCCTTCACGAACAACCCTTTGCCGCCTACCTTGGACAAGGTGACATCTAGGATGCGGTCCCCTTTTGTAACAATCTTTTTCACTTCAAAAGTGAATCCAAAACCATGCTCCTCGCTCAGTCGCTCCAGATCCGCAATCACATGCCCCGTTTGCGTCAACGCAAGCGCACTCTGTCTACTCCCCACAATAATCTTACGCATTGTCCATTCCTCCTGATTACGTCTGCCTCTTACTCTTCACCGTAGACCGTATATAGTAATCCAAACTAACCAAAAGCTACTCCACACTATTTAAAGGGCATTTTTGCCCTTAATTTAGCTCCTTCGTCGGTTATAGCTCAATTCAGGGGTATTTTTACCCCTCTTTTAACTAATATGAGCGTTTTAGAGCAATTCAAGGGTATTTATACCCTTCATTTATCTCTATCGGCGACTATTACTCAATTAAGGGGTATTTTTGCCGCTCTTTCGACCATTTCAGCCACATCAACCGTACTCATATCATTAATCTAACCTAATTTTGTAATCTTCACAGTGTCCACGCGCACTTTTACTCCGCCCGATGATCAGCAATCCAAGCGTCCATATCCTCCGGGCTCCACGCAATAAAGCTACCGTTTCTTATTTCATTTAACACATCGAGCGCCCCAAGCTTCCGCAAAAGTCTGCCACGAACTTCAGCAGAAGATTCTTGTTCCTTAATCCGGGTTCGCATGGTATGTACAAAATCCAAATATGGCTCATACGCCGCATCCAGCGCCTCTTCAAGCACACTTTTAATCCTCGCAGCCGCAAGCGGACCAGCACCCGAAGTAGATACAGCTACCGTTAAACGACCCCTCCGTACAACCCCGGGCGTGATAAAATTCCCCGCTTCCGCATGGCTAGCCACATTCACATGAATGCCAAGTCGCCTAGACTCCTGCGCAACCTCTTCATTAACCGTTCTATCGTTAGTGGCTGCATATACGAGAAAGGCCCCACGGAGATCTCCGGGAGCATAAGGGCGGTCATGCCAGGTCATGAGACCCTTTTTCACTAGAGAGGCAAGCGTATCTGTCAAAGAGGGACTAATCATCTTAACTACCGCTCCAGCTTCCAGCAGCCCACTCACCTTCCGTTCAGCCACGGCGCCACCGCCAATAACCACAACCTGTTGCTTTTCACAATCCAGCATTATGGGCAAATACCGAGTCATGCTCTTCACTCCCCGCTCCAACCGTGAAAACCAGATAAAGAATTCAACAAAAAATTCAAGATAGTAAAAGCATATCCTAAAATCGCCCAGCGAGCCATACTTACTCCACTTTTCCGCCCGGATTTCTTAAAGATAATATAAAATATGTAAATTCCAAGGCCAATAAGTGTCGTTAGTACTTTTAAATCCTTCAATAATAATGTCCGTCCCTCAGAAACAATAGATAAGCTAGCCACCACCAGAGAGATTGCCAGCAAAGGAGTCCCCACCAGAATAGCGGTGTAAGAATATTTATCTGTAGTCTCTAAGTTCGGTAAACGACGAATTCGGTCACTCCATTGCTTGCTTTTGAGTCTGGTGTGCAGGAATAAGTACAATATTGCAAATACCGTCCCAAGCGTCAGTGCAGCAAAACTCAAATTGGCCAAAATCACATGCATTGTCAACCAGCCATACACCGAGCTCCAAGTCTCAAGCGTATGTCCCCCCGCCGTCAGCCACACCCGATTTAGGAGAAAAACACAGAATCCAGCCACACTAAGCAGCAGAATCGTAAACTCGCCTCCACGTGTAAAAGCCACCGCAAGCGAAGTCAGCACAATACTAAATGCAAACCAGAACAAGAAATCATAAGGTGTGAAAATGGGCAGTCCCTTCTCCTGAGAGAAACGAATCCCCAGTCCTGCAGCTTGCAAAAGACCCACAACAACAAGAAGCCCCGTGCCTAACCGCTTCCCACTCGGGTTGCGATAAAGGCAATCCGAGAAAACAAACAGCAGGCTCAGGGCATATAGCAGCAGAGCGGCATCATATATTCCGTTCAGCAGTTGCATATCACTCACCTACCCAACAGGCCTGCCGGAGCAAGTACCGTCTTAGGCACAGAAAAATCGCCGCTACCGGCAGTACGTTCTGTGGAACTAGACTGCTTAACCGGGGCGGAATCTCCGCCATCTGAATTAGATTCGAGCTGTTCCTGTAGCGCAAAGATTTTGGAGAAATAATCAAGAGCTTCATTCCCCTGCTTGCCACCGGACATCTCTTTAATTACATTGATTGGATCATGCATCATCTGGTTCACAATGCTTTTGGTCAAGCGACGGATCACCTTGCGCTGATGCTCGTCCAGCTCAGGCAGCTTATTGAACAGGCTCTCCATCGTTTCCTCATGAATCGCATTCGACTTATCTTGAAGCGCCCGGATTACCGGTCTCACGCCAAGCGTCTTAAGCCACAGCTGGAACTCATCCATTTCCTCACCGATCATCACTTCAATCTTCGCAGCTTCACTCCGGCGCATTTCCAGGTTGCTCTCCACAATGCCCTCCAGATCGTCAATATCATACAAAAAAACATCTGGCACATTAGCCGCTGCAGGATCAATATCACGTGGTACAGCTATATCAATCATAAAAAGCGGCCGCGAAGGGCGACGCTTCATAGCATTCGCTACCTGATCTGCCGAAAGTACATAGCCGTCAGCTCCCGTTGAGCTGATCACGATATCTACCTCATTAAGAGTTTTTAGCGCATCTTCAATCGTGCTTGGCTTACCCGAGAACTTCTCTGCCAGTTCAATCGCACGCGACAGCGTACGGTTAGCGACAATCACCTCAGCCGCACCACTACTATATAGATGCTTTACAGTGAGCTCGCTCATTTTGCCGGCGCCGAGGATCAGCACTCTTTTACCAGTGAACATACCAAAAATCCGCTTGCCCAGCTCCACTGCCGCATAACTGACAGATACTGCGCTTTCGCCGATTGACGTTTCACTATGTGCTCTCTTGCCGAGTGTCACCGCTTGTTTAAATAACCGATTGAACCAAGTTCCAGTTACACCCTCAGCCTGAGCTGTGAGAAAAGAACTCCGTACCTGTCCCAGGATCTGCGTCTCGCCAATCACCATGGAATCCAGGCCGCAGGTCACGCGGAACAAATGCGCAATCGCCTGCTCGTCTTCATATATATACATATGCTGTGCAAATTGCTCATTTTTCACTCCAAACCACTGCTCCATAAAGCCGCGGAGGAAATACCCTCCCATATGAAGGCGGTCCATGACCACATAAATTTCCGTACGGTTGCAGGTGGCTACTACGACCCCTTCCAGCACACCCTTCGTCTTCATCAATTGATGAAGCGCTGCCGGAAGATCACTCTCCGCAAAAGCAAACTGTTCCCTAACCTCCACGGGAGCCGTACGATAATTCAGGCCAACGACGACGATGTGCATCGATAGTTCACCATCCTAGTCTCTATTCATTACTGTGTACAGTTATATTAAAGAATATTTTTACATAATATTCACTTTCACAACATCTCAAAACACTGTGTTAAGTATATCACACGAAAATACGACTTTTTACAGATTTTTTGAACGCTTTATGAAATCCAGATAATAATTATTATAAATAAAAAACCGCAGGTTCGCTACGGTTAGGATGGGTTATTTTGTGATTAATTATTAGTTGGTGGGAGTGGGAAGGACATTTTATTAACTAGTAGTTCTGAATATCGTCATAATTCCTCTGAGAATAGAGCATCAGATATGTGTTTCAAAACTTCTCAGGTTTTACAACTTTTATCGATGCTACTTCTCCAAATGATTTACAAGCTAAGTTTGCTTCGTTCATAACGACCACCTCGGAGAAAGTATATGCTATTCCAAGCTAGCGAAACCAGTTCTTCATCTGATCAAGAATACTTTTTGCCTCCGATCCATTGAAACCGAAGGTATTACCGATCATTTTCACATACTCGTTGAACGTTGTTTCCCTACTCTTTCGGTCACTCCACCAGCGCTTAGCGTTATATCCTGAGGCAGATGCTACATACGTAAGCTCAATATCTGACTTTTTGTACACACGATCAAAAAGAAACTTAACCCGGCGCATATGAAAATCCGAGGAAACGACAATTGCAGAATGAAAATCGTGTTCCTTCATTACAGAGAGTGTGAACTCTGCATTCTGGTTAGTGCTTTCGGCTGCTTTCTCGGTATAGATAGCGTCATGTGGTATACCGAGATTAAAGGCAGTTTGAAGCATATCACCTGATGAACTCGTCGACTCTTTGGCATTAGAAAGAATTATAGAAGGAGCGTAGCCAGCTTTATATAACTCGGCTGCTTTTTCTACCCTTTCTTGACCTCCGCTGAGAACGATGATGGCGTCTGCTTGCTTGGGTAGTTGAGTTAAGGTTAGAAAACGGCCAGCTGTGAAGAAGAAAAAGAAAATCAATAGAAAAATTACACATATCAAATTAAGTCTTTTTCTTTTTTTCTTCAATTTATTTGTATTGCTCTTCATACAATATTCCTATCTCAATGACTAATTTTTAAACACTTATTAATTCACAGCTGAATTTTGCTCAAAACAATACCTCATCTTGCATCATAGTATTCCACATACCAATCAGCGAATTTCTGTAAACCTTCCTCTATGGAAGTTCTTGGCTTAAATCCTACAGCTTGTTCTAATAAATCTGTAGATGCATAAGTTGCAGGTACATCCCCGGGTTTAATGGGTTCAAATATTTTATTAAATATCACTTCTCTACCAGTAGCCTTGCTTAAACATTTTTCTAATGTTTCAATAAATACCATTAATTTTTCTGGACTGTTATTTCCTATATTAAAAACCTTATGAGGAACAGTTTCTGTCGGGGCTTTACTTAAAAGTCTCTCGATACCCTCTACAATGTCGTCTACGTAAGTAAAGTCTCGATAAAGATCGTTTTTAAAATCACCATTATTAAATATTTTAATATATTCATCAGCAAAATATTTCTGGGTAAATCCAAAGTAGGCCATATCTGGACGGCCCATAGGGCCGTAAACAGTAAAAAACCGTAGACCAGTAGTCGGTATCTTATAAAGATGACTATATGTATGCGCCATTAGCTCATTTGACTTTTTCGTAGCTGCATATAGCGATTCCGGATGATCTACAACATCGGATTCCTCAAAAGGAACCTTCTTATTAGATCCATAAACTGAGCTGGATGAAGCATATACAAGATGGTCAACTGGATGATTTCTACAGGCTTCAAGAATGTTAAAGAAACCTACAATATTGCTTTGAATATACACATCAGGATTCTCTATAGAGTATCGTACCCCTGCTTGTGCTGCTAGATTTACAACTATGTTCGGTTTGTATTCTTCAAAGACCTTAGTGATTAAGTCCTTGTCTGAGATATCAACTTTTATGAATTCAAAACGGCTAAACAACTTTAGTTGCTCTAAGCGACCGTATTTGAGGTTAACATCATAGTAATCATTTATATTATCAACACCGAGAACTCGGCTGCCTTGCTCCAATAAGCTTTTAGATAAATAATATCCTATAAAGCCTGCTGCTCCAGTAATTAGAAATGTTTTCGTGTTATCTACAGGTATATCATTCAAATAGCTCGCCCCTTCAACTATCTTCCGATGGAATAATACTCAACGCCAACATCTTTCATATCTTGAACCCCGTACAAATTTCTACCATCGTATACTAATGGCGTTCTCATTAATTCTTTATAAACTTCCGGTTGAATTTCTTTTATCTCTCCCCACTCTGTAAATACAAAACAGACATTAGCACCTTCAAGTGCTTCTTTTATGCTCTCAACATATTTGATACTTCCTTTGCCGTTCTGACCTTCTGGATACTCCTTCGAAAAATTCACTTTCCCAACAGGATCATAAGCATGAATTTCTGCTCCCTGTTCTAATAACAAAGGTATATTTTCAAGTGATGCAGCTTCTCTTAAGTCATCTGTTCCAGGCTTAAACGTCAATCCCAGCACTGCTACTTTTAGGCCGTTGAAGGTAATGAGTCTTTTAGTGGCCTTCTTAAATAGAATCGTCTTTTGGTTAGTATTCACATCAATAGCAGCTTTAACTGTTTTAAGCTCATAGCCATTTTGTCTTGCTAAGTATTCTAGCGCCTTCGTATCTTTAGGGAAGCAACTACCACCATAACCAATACCAGCATTTAAGAACTTACTGCCGATGCGTTCGTCAAAAGACATACCTCTAGATACATCTTGAATATCAGCCCCTACCAATTCGCAGAGATTAGCAATATCGTTCATGTAAGATATCTTTAGAGCGAGGAAATCATTAGATGCGTATTTAATCATCTCTGCAGATCTTCTTTTAACAGATACAACTGGAATATTGAACGGCTTATAAATTTTCATTAGTATATCTTCTGCCCATTTGCTCTCTGTTCCAATAATGATTCTTGCCGCTTGCAAAGTATCTCTAACTGCTGTACCTTGCGCTAAGAATTCCGGATTAGATGCTACCTCTACTCTGATCTTCCTACTGGTTCCACTACTATTTCCAGTGAGCCCTTTCGCATCTTGAGGCAAGAAATCATAGATGAACTGTTCTACCTTATCATTAGTCCCCACAGGAACTGTAGATTTAACCACTACCAAACAATCATGCTCAATTGTTTCAGCAATTTGTCTGGCCACATTAGCTATGTATGTTAGATTTGCGGAACCATCCAGTTGCTCAGGTGTTCCAACGCCTATAAAGATTGCATCTGCATCCCTATAAGCTTTTGCATAATCTGTAGTATAATCGATTCTTCCCTTTGCGTAATTCTTCTGCATAAGTCCTTCAAGATCAGCTTCATAAATTGGAGAAGTACCCGATTTCATCAATTGGACTTTCTCCTCGTCGATATCGACACAAGTTACTTGGTGCCCCACTTCTGCAAAGCAAACGCCGGCCACAAGGCCGACATAGCCGGTTCCGGCTACGGCAATTTTGTACATGGAAACAGCTGTCCTCCTTAAACTAAATAGTTTATAATAATTTATATTTTTCCTTTTTTGAAAATAAAATTTTTAAAGTAATAAAAATCATTTCTTGCTACTACAAACATAAAAGATAGATATACCATCAAGCAGATTAGTATTGATAAGAAACTCCACCATGTAGCTCCAGACAATAATTTTAGCGAAATCGCACAAATTGCCATACCAATGCTAAAAAATAAAGGGAAAACGGTGTTTTTTAAAATACTCAAAGTAGAAAATCCCATGAATTTTCTCATGAAATAAAACCCTAGCAATATAGCTTGTATCCTTATAAATGCCCTAGAATAAACCAAAGGCCAGAAACCAAACTTTAAGCTCACTAAACAAGTAGGCACTAAAAAACATAAATGAATAATTTGCTGTATGAAGGATAATTTCGGATTCCCTTTAGATCTATAAACTTCGCTATTTAAATTAGAGTAAACTATGGTTAGAGCAGAGGTAAAAGACCAAACACCTATAACCTTACTTGCCTCAACCCATTGACTGCCTAACATAATTTTTGTAGCTAGCTCACTGTATAAGAATAATCCTACTCCTAAGGGAATAATAATGTAAGCTATCATTTTTTGAGCTTTATAGAAGGTTAACTTAAATGCGCTATCTTCATTTTGCAGTTGTGATAAAGCTGAAAACAAAACAGTTGTAATTGAAGCAGTTACTATGGACATTAAAGAATTAACCATATTAAGTGAAGTCTTATATAATCCTAAATAATATGTGTCAAGAACACTTGAAATTAATAACGTATCAATCCATATTGTTAGCCATATTGAGATTGACTCAAACAACGACCATATGCTAAATGAAAACATTTTCTTTAAAATTTTAATATCAAAGAAAAATCTAGGTTTCCATGTTGACTTGATTATTAAAATAATAGAATTAGATAACTGTACTAAAATAGAACCGATAATTATAGCCCAGTAGCTAAGACCCAAAAATGCTAAAGGTACTGTTATTAATAATGGTATAAAAATTGAGACTGATCTTACTAAAAAGAGCACTTTAAACTCCAAATTCTTTTTATAAAGTGCCATAGGAATACTTGAGAGAGACAGAAGAGGTAATTGTATACAAGCCATAGCTATTACATTACCCATATTAGGATTTCCTACAAAATTTGCTATTTGTTCACGAAAGATAATAATTAATCCTAAAAATACAATAGAAAATATAAAATTAGTCCAAAAAGCTACTTCCATATTTTCATATGTTTCTTTTTTATCTTTAAAAGTCCGCTGTATTATGTATTTCTGAAACCCTGCATCAGCAATCATTTCAGCAAAACTAATTATCATGGTAATCATTGCAACTACCCCAAAAGCTTCGGGAGTGATAATTCTAGCAAGAACCATATTAGTGATAGGTGTAACAATTTTCGAGAGAATTTCAGTAATTGTAGACCACTTAATAGCTTTATTTATCTGCTTTGATAAGTCCAATTCATTCAAAATTCATCTTCCTTTAAATAGTCTTTTAAGTTCTAATTGGGCAAAGTTATCCAGTCTCCCAATAATTTATCATATTTGAAGGGTTCAAATCCTTCAAACCCTGAACCTGGATACAAGGTCATTTCACCAAAATATAAAACCCCATCCAATTCATAAAAATCAACTCTCATAAATGAAGTATTTTGTGAGAGAATCTCAGATATTTCTATCATCTTATTATAATTCACGGGTTTCTGAAAATTGAAATTACTTTTAGGATAATACCTCTCAAAAGGAAGTTTTTTCCAGTCCAAGTCATAAAAAGTTACATTCAATCCCTCATTTGTATTTCTACCAGAACATATAAATGAACATTTTACCTTCCCATTAAAACACATAAATTTATAATCTATAAGTTCAGTATCTTTAGTGCTTCTTAAATATTGTTCACAAATCAGCTTAGGCTTAACATCTTTATAAGGCCATTCTCTTCCATTATAAAAAAAATTCCTCTTAAAACTGCGATTAATTATCTTCTTTGCATCCTTTATATTTAACTTATTCTTATCTTGACAAACTATCACTCCACCAGAATCATGGGTACACTTCAAAACGAATGAATTTGGTAAACTCTCAAAATTAATACTCTCAAAATCTTCATAAACTCCATATAAAGGAATCAAAATAGAGTCACCTACTAGCGTTCTAACTATATCCCTAACTTTCAATTTATCAACGTATTCTGTATAAATTTCCTTTCTATCATATAATTTCAACCATTGTAATTTTTCATTAAATGTAATGGGATTATTTAAGTTAAGCTTCTTATTCATTTTAACTTTAAACATTAATTTAAGATAAAGCTTATCTGGCATCCAATTTAATAGACCAACATAGTTTGCATACAAAAAGATTTTCTTAGGCTCTTTAACCACCGATTTTAATTGATTCACTAATCTCATTATGCAGTCCCTTTCTATGCTTACGTTTATAAAATGAATTCTTCCACATAAGCAATAAGTCTAGAGTAATATTTATCCAACGAATTGTTATTGACTGTGTATTTTTGATTACTATCAGTAATATCTTTATACTCCGTAGGAGTTAACATATAAGCTCTATTAAATTTATCAATCATATCTATTTTATTTGTTACATCAAAAGTATATCCTCTATTGTCAGAGAGCATTTCTGGTATCCCTCCTCGATCGCTACCTATAACTAAAATCTTTAATGCTAAGCCTTCAAGCACCGTATTCGGGTAATTTTCCATCCATACTGATGGAACTATAATAGTATGAACATCTCGCAAAGTGTACATCATTTCCGAATATTCAAGAGAACCAATATATCTAATTTTCTCACATTCAGTAACTTTTTTTTCAAATAGATCCTTTACATCATCATAAATTTTACCAGCTATTAACAATTCAACCTCTTTGTCCTTTTGAAACTCTTCAAATGCATCTAAAAGTTCCATAATTCCTTTTTTTGTATTGATAGCACCATAATAGAGGAATTTTTTCATTTCAAAATCCGTATTTTTTTCAAATTGTTTATACTTTTCGAAATCAAAGGAATTATTAATACAGGTAGTGTTATATCCATTTTGAATACAAAATTCGGATAATTTCTTGCTTGGGGAAATGTATTTTTTTATACTTTCTTTTCTGTAGGCGTTAATATCTTTCCACAAGGAAAATCTTAACTTTCTAGCAAGAGAGCTACCACAAACCTTATTACAATTGTTATACTGATATCCACAACAAATACTCCCATCAGGTTTTATACATGTACCAAGAGGACATATGGCTGAATAATCTCTTAATGTTTGAAATGACTTGAAATCCTTTATAACAGAATAAACGGTAAATGGTTCCTTATTCAGGTTATTCAAATGAATTACATCAGGAGCGAATTTCTTTACCCGACTTATCAAAACATCATACAACCTATGGTTAATACGTAATAAATTCATACGATTTAGGTTTCTTCTAATAGAAGAATACATTAAAGGAATATTAAAAAATCCATTACCCTCATTGTAAACATTATCTTTTTCAGAAATTTTTTCATCTAAGGTTATCAATAACACTTCATGACCGTTGTTCTCTAATGCTTTTTTTTCTCTTAAAGTTTGTACTTCAGTTCCACCGTAAACAATATAATCATTAATTATCAATATTTTCATAATTCCTCCACAAAAATCTATTAATCATCTGAAATACTTATGATAAATTTTTTATTATTCTATTAATGTTCTCGCTTATAACCTTATCTGAATAGTCAAATAGCAATTTCTCATGGCTAACAAATGTGAACTTTATATTTTCTTCATCACGATTAAGTATTTCCAATAAATCCTTAACATTATTGAAAGTTACAATTTTATCAGGATAAGAATCAGCATAATATTTCAGAGTATTATTTGTTTGCAACAAAATTGGCAAATTCATTTCCGCCGCTTCAAATAGGATTCCACTTGTTTTGAAGTTGTATTTATCATCGTAGGGTAATAAAATATAAGAACTTTTAGCCATAGTATCAAAATATTCTTCATCAGTTATTCTTGAATTATATACCTCTATCTTTTTTAACTTAACTTCAAAGTGTTTACTTTTAAATATTATTTTAGTATTTTCCGGTATTTCTTCATGACAGTTAATTATACTTCTTATAAAATTTTCATCATTACTTAAACTAGGAGCAAATATTATCTTACTTTCGTCCTTTAGACTATCAAAATTTTTCTTTACTTGAATCTTAGGAAGTGGATGGGGTATTATCCAAACTTTGTTTCTTATACCCACTTCGTTAATCATGTACTCTTTTATATATGGTTCTAGGACTATCAGTTCTAATTTTTTACTTAAATTTTTCCAGGCAATTCTTTTTAATAAACTATAGTTTATATCAGATATTGCATGATCAACAAAGACACATCTTTGTTTTAAAAATCGGGTCGCAATTGAAAAAGAAATAATATCCACAGAACTAAAAAAAATAAGATCATATTTTTCCAATTTAAAATTTTTCTTTATCCATTTTAAGCACTGAAACTGCCTTATTCTGTATCCAATTTTAAATAATGCTAAATTATTATATTCAGAAATAATCATTTCCGGAATATATTTATCTGGTATATATGAGATATCGTTTATATTCAAATGCTTATCATGTAAATCCAGATAGTTTTCTCTTATTAGCAGGTCTACTTCATCAAACTCTCCTAACGCTCGAAGAATACCATAATTATAATTTTTATGACCAATTGGAGACATTAAATCAATAAACAAAATTCTCATTTTTATTTATCCTCATATTTTATTTAATAAATTATTACATCTAGGTCTATATTAAATATACTTTTAAATGGAATATATAAATCCCAATAGTTTAATAATACAGAATAATTTCTTAATGCTAGATATGAAAGAAATATTAAAAAAACTACTACTTTTAGCCAATGATTCTTTATCCCCTTAAATATGAAAGGTAATAATATAATTTGTGTCATCATAAAAGGTAAGGCAATTCTAGTTAAAGAAACAGAACTAAAGTATGTACCAAAGTAAAGAATCGAACCAAAAAGAAAAATCTTGAACAATCCACTATATAAAGGATTATTTTCATATTTGCTTATAAATAAGTATAAAAAAATAACAACTAATATAACTGTATTTGCTAACCCAAAAACCCCTTCTCCAATGTTATTATTACTGATATAATTTATTACTTTTGATTCATAACTTCCACCTAATATTGTGGACAAAAAATACATTATATCAGTAGTGAAAAATGATAAACCCGGAATTAAAAGCACTATTAACATTATTGAATATTTATTGATTCTAAAATAATAAATAAAATATGCAACAACAAAAATCAGTGAAGATCTATGAAATAAAGTAGCCAACACAACTAAAAGTAAGAAACTAATTTTTTTCTTATCTCGAATACATATCAAAGAATAAAATAGAATTATATACGCTATTGTACTTCTGACAACAAATATATTGCCAAGAAACAGTGACCACATAATCCAAAGCATTGTAACGGGATATTCCTTAATATAATCAGATGATGTAATGTTCTTATCAGAATAGGAAAATTTCTGGATAGTTTTACTCTGAAAAAAATAAACAATTAAAGCACATATTAATAGAAAAAATGAGTAATTATCATAAATGCTGTTTGTAAAATAATTCAAATACTTATAACCAATTTCGAAGAGTGTATTATCTTTAAGCGGTATAGCTTTAATATTTATAAAATAATTATAGTAGGCATTCCAATCCGTCCCCCTCTGCCACCTTATTGAAGATATAAACAAAAAAAACAAGCATATAATAGTTATTATTTTTCGTTTATTTAAATTTCTCGATTTCACAAAAATTTCAAAAAAAGATAAAAGGGATAGCATTAAAAAAATTGAAATGTATATAATCATAAAGGTACCCTCATTTTATTTTATCTGCATATATTCTTTCAGTAAAAGCTCACTAATAATTTTTATGTCAAAACTTGATTTTTTCATTTTATTAACTTCATTAAATCTCTCGAAAGAACTAGTATTAAGAATAGTTTCAGCCCAAACTTTGGGACTCTCCTCAAGAGGGAGAGCATAAACTTTCCCAGTTATATTAACTTCTTCAGGCACACTATTCGAAACAAAACTAATTAAACCTGAAACTTGAGCTTCTACTAGAACCATTCCTAAACCTTCATTTTTAGAAGGTAATAAAAAAACATCCATAACCATCAATAATTCATTAATGTCAGATCGTTCACCTAATAACCTCACTTTACCAGTCAAATCTCTTTTAGATATTTCTTCTTCAATTAGGTATTTCAAGGGGCCATCTCCGGCTATAATTAATACAACATTTTTATTAATTTCAATTAGAGTTTGGAATATTTCCAAAAGAAATAAATGATTTTTTTCATGTACTAATCTACCGATATTTCCAACAACTAAACAATCCTCTAAATCCATTTTTTTTCTTTTCTTTTCCCTTATAGCTTCATTAAAGATGAATTCTTCGATCTTAATACCACTGTATATGATGCTAACTTTACCTTTTTCAAGTTTCTTTCTGCCATATCCCCATTCCCCAGCATTTCTAGAACAAGCATAATGCTGAGTAGCAAGCATATTCAAAATGAACTTACTAAATATATTTGTAATTTTTCGAAAGCGACTAGGATTTTTAAAATAAGTGTGAACGTGACTAATACGTATTTTCTTCCTGGCTAAAAATGCCATTAATAGCTCCAGGCATACTTCCAAGTTCCCATGAAAGTGGATAATATCATAATCTGTATTTTTAAAAATCTTATACGCTTCTATTGCAGATTTTATCGGGTGTTTTCTTCTATGCGATAGATGATATATTTTCGAGCCTTCTTTGCTCAATTTTCCTTCCATTATTCCACAGTCATTATGAGTAATAAAATCAAATTTAATTAACTTTCTATCTATATTCATGTAACAATTATATAGGAATTTTTCAACTCCTCCAGATCCTAAACTACTCACAACATGTAATACTGTAACATGTGTATTCATTATAAAAGAGCCTCATCTAATTTTATTTGATAATGCTATTCTTATTTGCAGTTATATAAGTCAATCATATCTTCCATAATTTTCTCAATTGCAAATTGTTCTCTTAAAAGAATATTTTTATTGTAAAACTCTTTTCTTAAAGCTTGTGAGTCATGTAGCTTTATAATCTGTAAAGCAACTTCATCAGGACTCTTTAAATTAAACACATAACCATTTTCACCATTTATAACAAGATCTCTATTTCCCCTGCAGTTTGATACTAATAGTGGAAGACCAGTGCTAATAGCTTCCATTATATTTACTGGTAAGCCTTCCTGTCTCGAGGATGAAATTGCAATATCAGATAGCAGCATCAAATTATTAATATCATTACGATACCCTAAAAATTCAACATAATCTTTTAAATCCAGATTTTCAGACAGTGATTTATATTCTTCAAGCTTTTCACCTGTTCCAACAAGTAAAAGCTTTATATTAGGAATCTTATTCTTTAGAATATTAACTGCCCTTATAAGTAAATCTTGATGTTTTCTATAGCTTAACTCACCAACATATATAAGAATAAAGTCATCTAAGTTGTAACCCTTATCAATACGTTGACGATTTTTGCCCTCTAGCGTCTGAATAGAGAATTCATCAAGATTGATACCAACACCATTGATTAACATTACTTTACTTCTGAATTTTTTTTTTGCTATGTTATAATCTTCATTATTAATTGTTATTAAACAATCAGTATATCTAGAAAGCCATTTTTCCATAGGATAAAATAACAACCAATTTTTTAATGGAGCTCCTTTGAAAAAGTGAAATCCATGGGCAGTATAAAAAATACTCGTCTCTTTCTGTCTGCTCTTTCTGGCAGCTAATCTTGTTATCACTGAGCCCATTGGAGTATGACAATGAATAAGATCAAAATGATTATTAGTAATAATTTTTTTCAATTCCTTATAAGCAAGTATATTTTCTCTTTTATATGGAGATCGCTGAAATGGCACGTTATGTTTGACATTAGTATATGCAATTTGAGTATCACCATTGCTGGCAACATGTACTTCATAACCTTTATCTTGAAAATATTTCAAATACGGAAGATGAAAATTTATGATATGACTATCAACTGTTGCTGTAAATAATATTTTTTTCATTTAATATGCACCTTTAAATGTTAATAGTATCACTTCTCTTAATAGATTCTTCAAAATCAAAACTGCAATAATCATATTTTTCATGATGGGATATTCTTTTGTCATAATATAAATTACCAAACACTTTCTCAACAAAAGACGATCCCCCTCCAAATAACCTAATTACAAATCCAAGTCCCGGAGAATAATATATCTTCTTGTTGTGGATTTTCGCTATAATTTTAACAAGCTCTGATGTGCAAACAAACTCTTTATTCTGCGGTAAAAATACCCCTTCATCATTGTGAAAAATTATTTTTTTCAAAAATTCTGACAGATGATCAACAAAAATCATACTTCTCTCATTTTTTATTAGTGGAAATATAGGTGTTGAGAGGGCTATTTTCTTAAGTCTTTCGTAGTTTCCAGGACAATGAGGCCCATATACCATCGGCGGTCTTACAATTGCTATCTTAAATTGATCATCTCTTAATTTCGTTAACTCGTTCTCTCCAGCCATTTTACTTTCACCATAAAATGACACAGGATTACACATTGAATCATGATTAATATTCATTTTTTTCCCAATGGAACCTTCAACTCCATAAACAGCCATACTACTCATATAAATAAAGTGTCGAACACCTGCACTTTTCGCCTTTTTCGCTACAGCTAATGCTAAATCTCTATTAACTGTATAGTAATCATGTTTAGAAATTAAATTTTTCTTTTTATGGACTAGAGCCGCTAAGTGGAGCACTACATCATAAACTGAAAAATCACGTTCCTTCCATTCCGTACCTCTTACCGATAGTTCCACAACTTCGTATTGATCTGGCCATTGTTCCAGCCACTTAATAAAATTGGTACCAACGTAACTCCCTTTGCCAGTAATTAATATCTTTCGTTTACTCATTTTATAAAGTTACCCCTTTAGTAGAAGACACTTCCTGTTTATTCGTTCCTTCTTTTACACCCTCAGATTTAAGAACACTCAGGATCGTCATAAAAAATACCTTTATATCAAAAATAAAAGAAAGACTTGCAACATATTCTCCATCCAGCTTCGCCTTCTTCTCAATGGGCAACTCATCTCTACCATTAATCTGAGCCCACCCAGTCAACCCTGGCTTAATATCATTAGCTCCGTATTTATCTCTTTCAGCAATCAAGTCGTATTGATTCCACAACGCAGGGCGAGGTCCAACGATACTCATTTCACCTTTGAGGATATTAATAATCTGAGGTAGTTCGTCCAAGCTTGTTTTTCTTAGGAACTTACCTACTTTAGTAATAAAGAAATCCGGATCCTTCAATAGATGAGTTGGCATATCATTAGGAGTGTCCGTTCGCATGGTTCTAAATTTAAGGATGTAGAATTCCGATTTATTTTTACCTAATCGCTTTTGTTTAAATAAGATAGGGCCTTTTGAGCTTGTCTTAATCGCAATCGCAATGATCAAGAAAACCGGCCATAACACTAACATTCCGATTAAAGCCAGCAGAAAATCAATGGTTTGTTTCACGTAAACATAAGGTCTCATAAATTCACCTGATCCTTTAAGTTACTATTTTCTATCTATGTAATCTATGTACATAATCTCTATGTCAAAGACATAGAGATTATCGTCTTATCTTGTTTAGTTAGCCATTCCCTCAGCCAAATCTTTACCCAATTGAAGCTGCGATTCAAATTCACTTCTATATTGACTTATGATAGCCGTACTATAGCCATTACTGTTCAGTTTTTGTTCAGTGTCGGCAACTATACTATTGAAGCTAGCAGTAAACGCTGAAAGTTGTTGTACACCTTTAGCCTTAATACTCTTTTTACTCGCTTCATCTTTTGCTCCGAGATACTCTAACGCAATACTCATTAATGTCGATTGGCTTTGATCTTTGAGTGCAGTAAGCTTTGCTTCCGTTTCACTAGTAATAGTTTCATAAGATACTTTCCCAGTACCCGCAGTACCACCACCAGCTGCACCAGTTGAATCCGTTGGTGCTGGTGTCGCTACTGGAGATGGATTTTTGCCACCTTGCTCTTGATACGCCTTAGAAGCGGCAGTAATGGTTTTCGTCTTCTGATCCCAGCTAATGTTATGACCTACAGATTCCGATAAAAAACGTATAGGTACATATAAAGAGCCATTCAAGATGAAGCTGGATTGGCCTGCAGGCAGTGCCTTGGTTGCACCGTTAAATACATAACTTGCCTTCACTTGATTGAGTAAAAGATTCTTAGATTCTGCTGAAGCACTAGTACCATTTGTTGCATTCATTAAATACTCTTTAATCACTACTAGCTCTGAACTGTTAGGCTCTGCTACGGTAACCTTAACGTTCTTAGCATCCCAGCTCACACTCTTCTGTATGGCATATGACATAAACCGCAATGGAACATAAGTTGTATTGTTATACATAAACACGTACTGCCCTACTGGTGGTTGAATGCTAACACCGTCAAAAATCATCTTTACATTCATACTTTGTACTTTGACCGTAGCTGTTGCCACCTTAGTTGTTGCATTTGGTACCGCTGCTGCTGATACGGAAATAGGAGCGGATGCCGTTAAGGGTGCTAACCATATTGAAGCTATTAACGATAGAGCTATGACTGGTAGCGTTGCTTTAGACATACTTATTCACTTCCCTTTTCTTTCGCTTTTAATTGTTCTTCTTCTTTAAGGATTTCATCATGTGTCTTCCCGCGACTGATACCATATTTCTTGGCAACCTGTGAAAGCTCATTGTATTGTTCTTCGGAAACCTTACCGAGGATGATACTGCGTGCTTCCCGCTTCTCATCAAGCGTTAGGCCACCCTTGGCAAGATCTTTTAGACGGTTGATATCAGATACACTTAGTTGACCGAGCACAATAGCAGCTACATCTGCTTTATCCTTCATCGTTACGTTCTCTTGAATTTCTTTAGCTTTATCTGTTGAGACCTGTGCCGTATATCCATCTGAAGAGCTATCTTTCGAATCTGTTGATGGAGCTTTCGTAGGTTCACTAGAAGTAGAAGCTGTTGTATCTTTTCCAGTATCCCCAGTATCTTTGCTTCCCTTATCATCTGTTGATGGAGCAGGTGTTGCAGAAGCTACAGGTTCGACCTTCCCATCTGCAACTGTATCTTCAGGTGCAGTTCCTTGATCTTGACCACCACTAACTTGATCCTCAGACTCCAGATCAAAACCATCCACCATAGAATTCATCAGCTTATCGACCGCATAATTCGCAGCGAACAAACCACCAACACCCAGAACTACAATGACTGACAGCGTCCATAAAAGGATCTTTTTCCATCGTTTGTTGAACACTTATGTATCCCCCTTTATGAATGATTTAGCTGATAGCAACTTGGGCAACGGGCTGCATCGGTACAATTTGATTGATTATTTCGCGAATAACTTCAGGTTCTTCGGCGAGAACACGTTCCAAGCGTTTAAATTCCAGTTCTAGCTGATTCAGACTTATCACATTAGGTCTACCGATAAAGATTCTCCCATGATCTGTAGAGCCTAAATTCTCTTCATCTGTTAATAGTTCTTCATATAACTTCTCGCCCTCACGAATACCGGAGAACTGAATATCAATATCCCTATAAGGTTCATAACCAGAGAGAGTAATCAAATCTTCCGCTAACGTTAGAATCTTTACTGGTTCTCCCATATCCAGAATGAACACTTCGCCACCTTTGGCAAAAGAACCCGACTGGATTACAAGCTGAACGGCTTCTGGAATCGTCATAAAATAACGGACCATTTCTGGATGAGTAACAGTGACTGGACCACCAGCAGCAATCTGCTCTTTAAAGGCCGGGATTACACTTCCACGACTGCCAAGCACGTTTCCAAAACGAACAGCTGAGAACTTTGTTCTACTTGTGGTATGCAGACTTTGCACATACATTTCAGCAATACGCTTAGTTGCGCCCATCACACTCGTTGGGTTAACCGCTTTATCCGAGGAGATCATTACAAATCTCTCCGCACCATATTTATCTGCACAATCCGCAACATTCCTTGTTCCGAAGACATTATTCTTAATGGCTTCAGAAGGGTTCCGCTCCATCAATGGGACGTGTTTATGTGCTGCCGCATGAAAGACAACATGTGGCTTATGGCTGCTGAATATGTCCATCATCCGGCTGCGGTCCTGCACATCCGCGATTACGGTAACAATATTCAGATCAGGAAACTTCTTACGAAGCTCCATTTCAATCATGTAAATGCTGTTCTCCCCGTGACCAAGTAACATTAGCTTATCGGGACCAAATGGGGCAATCTGCCGACAGAGCTCTGAACCAATAGATCCACCAGCCCCCGTAACTAACACAGTCTTGTGGTGTACATAACCTAGAATACTGTTCAAATCTGCTATTATCGGCTCACGACCTAGTAAATCTTCAACGCTAACATCTCGCAGTTTTTTCACTGATATTTTTCCCGCGATCAGATCGTTAAGCGCTGGTATAATCTTTAGCTTGGCCCCTGTCTTCTTCGCAAGATTAATAATTTCAGAGATTTCAGTACGTGAAACGGAAGGCATAGCGATAATAATCTCATGAATTTCCCGTTCTTTCACAATAGCGGGAATCGCGTAACGATTGCCCAACACTGGCACACCCAATATAGACAAATGATATTTATTGATACTATCATCAATGAAACCTACTAGCTTCGTATGAGCAAAAGAAGGCCCCATCATTTCCCTAGCAATTAATATTCCACAATCGCCTGCACCTACAATTAGTGTATGGGTCTTAGTGTCTTTGTAATTGATTCGATCATTATGAAGTACTCTCCACAAAAATCGAACTCCACCTACTAATAAAAGAATAGTCTCCATCGACCGAACTTCTATGGCAAGAGGTACTCTATCCGGCAAAATTAGATACGCCAGTGCAAATGAAAATAAAGACCCTACTACAATAGCTTTAGAAACCGATATAATCTCACCGATACTGGCATATTGCCACATTCTTCGGTAAAGACCGAAGTATATCAGGCTTCCACCGAATGCAAATGTTGCAATCACACCAAATTGCAGCATCTGTACAACGTATTCCTGAAGAGCATGGTTAGGGTACCGAAACAAATAAGATGTCACAATACTGAACCAAATGATCGCAAGATCAATGAAGAATAAAAGAATCACTCTAGATTTCGCTGTCATTTTCAGTGCCTCCAAAAACAACATTATTGTTAAAGAACAAATCAATTTCCATAGTAGTAGTAATAGTAACCTTCGCTGGCTTTACGTTTTACATTATTGAGAACCACGCCAAGCATTTTTGCACCTACACGATCGAGGTTAGCTTTAGCTTTTACAGCAATATCCCGCTTTACCTTGCCATAGCTGACAACCATAATGACACCATCACTCTTGGAAGCCATGATCTGCGCATCTGTAACCGCCAATAACGGTGGAGTATCAATAAGAATGACATCATAACGCTGGCGCAAGTCCTGCAAAAGAGTACTCATCCGATTAGAAGCCATCATTTCTGCTGGGTTTGGAGGAATCGGTCCTGAGGTCATAATGGAAAGATTGGAAACACCAGAATCTTGGACAGTATCCTCAAGAACCGCCTGCTGCGACAGTAGTGAAGATAGCCCAAATCGGTTACTAAGCGAAAAAGTCTTATGTGCTGTCGGTTTCCGCAAATCACCGTCAATCAACAATACCTTCTTATCTGCCTGTGCGTAAGCCGCAGCTAAATTAGCAGAAACTGTTGATTTACCTTCCTCCGGTCCGGACGAAGTTACCATGATTACTTGAATAGTCTCATCTACAGAGGAAAAATCAATATTTGTGCGTAGCGCACGAAACGCTTCAGATACAGGGGAGCGAGGGTTCGTAACGGTAATTAGATGTCGTTGTTTATTTGGCAGCTGTGACATGTTCGAGTTCGCCCGCCTTTCTGGATGTTTGCGTCTGTGCCTGTGTTGCGCCTTGTTTGCTTTCTTCTGAACCCAATCTTGTAATCATCGCTATCGTTGGTAGACCAAGATATTTCTCAATATCTGCTTCAGTCTTCAGCGTATCGTCCATGTATTCCAGCAAGAAAGCAATCCCTAAACCAATCATCAAGGAAACGATGAAAGCTATAGCCATATTCATTAAGACATTCGGTTCTACAGGTCCTGGCTCAATAAGTGGATTCACTTTGGCCTCATTCAGAATCGATACGTTCTCCACGTTAAATAGGTTAGGAATCTCATCCTTGAATACAAGTGAAATGGCATTCACGATTTCAGCAGCTCGCTGATATGAATTATCTCGAACGACAAGTGTCATCACCTGCGTATTATTGACGGAGCTCACATTAACCTTCTTCAACAGTTCTTCTGCAGTAATATTGAACTGCGGATAATCTCTCGTAACAATATCAAGGATGGCCGGAGTCTTAATAATTTCCTTATACGTATTAATCAATTGAATATTAGTATTAATCTGGTTCAAATCAAGCTGCGCTGCTGCCGATTGAGTCGGTGTCTGGTTAACAATAATCTTAGTAGATGCTTCATACACCGGATTCTTAATATACAGACTGTATACACCAGCAACACCGCACACCAAAACAACTATGCTAACAATCAGCCATAGTCTCTTCCTGACGATCTGAAAATAATCGCGAAGATCCAATTCTTGTGATGACAAGTGTAATTACCTCCAAGCTATTTCTGAAATATTTCGTTACTATATTACAGCACTTCCCTATTGGCAAAAAATTGCCTCCTCTCACCTACATGAGAGGAGGCTGTATACTATACTTTTTTAATTACTTACTTGAAGTTAATAGTACGGTAGATAATTACTGCTGCTTCAGCACGAGTTGCTGTATCGTTCGGGTTGAACTTACCAGCATTTCCGATAACCAAGTTATGATCTGCTGCGAATGCTACGCCATCTCTCAAAGATGCGCTGATCTTAGCAGCATCGGAGAATTGGCTGATTGCCGTTACATTCGTTGTTGCAGCTGGATTGATAGATTTCACTGCGCGGGAGATCATAGTTGCCATCTCTGCACGTGTGATAGTTGCATTAGGATCGAACTTAGCCGCACTGCGTCCAGTAATGATTCCTTTTTCTGCTGCAACTGCTACATATGGTGCATACCAAGCAGTTGAACTTACATCGCTAAAGCTTTGTACAGCTGAATTATTCTCCAGGTTAAGCGCACGAATCAGCATTTTAGCGAACTCTGCACGAGTTACATTGCTCTTCGGTGCGAATTTACCTTCGCCTACGCCTTCAATCGCGCCTTTTGCAGCTACGACTTGAATTTGTTTGCCAGCCCATGCTTGTACACTAGCAATATCCGTAAAGTTTACTTTATTCTCAAGCACTGCATAGGATGAGAAAGTATCACGTGGTTCTACGATGAACTCTCCGTCAAGAACACCACCTTGGAATTGCAGGCTACCGTATACAAGCTTCGCTACGGACAGCAATTCTTTATCAAGACCATCAGTATTCTTAAGCGGAAGTTTAATGGTGATTGGTTGTTTGAATGTGCTAGTCGCTACACCATCCACACTGAGTCCGAACTCGTATACATCCGAAGCCAATTTCAGTTTGGTAACAGAAGTTACCACTTCTGGTTTAGCAGTTGTTACAGTCAATGCGATTGCTGTGCTGAACTGACTCACTGGAATTGTTACGGTTACGCCATTAAAGGTTACTGCGATATTCGCAATGCCATTCGTCTTAGCTGCTTCAACAATAGCTTTGGACAACGGAACTTCAACAGTAGGCGCAGTGATCGTGCCAAGATTCAATGTCAGCGTAAGGGCAGTACCTTCTTTACCGGCAGCTTTAGCTGCAGCAGCAAGATTAGCCAATGCATTGATTGTATCGGTATCTACCAATTTCACAGTTGCTTTACCATCTACTACTTGTACCAGTTTAGATACATCATAAGTAGCAGCGGCTGCCAGCTTCTGATCCACAGTTAGTACAGGTGGAGTTGTTACGGAACCTGAACCTGAACCGGATCCCGGAGTACCAGGTTCAGTAGTTGTAGATGATTTCAGATACGCGTTATAGTAAGCTTTCGCCAGAACCAAAGCTGCTGCTTTTTCATTAGTAAGTCTAGATTCAACATTATTCTTGGTTGCTGCAATCATATCTTTAGTAATCTTAAGATTTGCAAGAGACGCTCTCAAGGAATAGTTGGCAGTACCAATGGTGCTGTCGAGAACAATAGTCTTCACTTGATTCGCCAATTCACTGTTCGGATGAATAATAAGGTCAGCCAGATCCGTTTCTGATTTTCCTTTTAGCAAGTTAATTAGTTTCTGTTCAACACCGTTCGAACCAAAGATGAAGCTGTAAACTTCTTCAACGGAAAGATCTGTAACACCAGCTTGTTTACCGATCTCCTTAAGTAGTGCTTGATAAGCCTCATAGTTTGGGGACTTCAGAATATCTTTCACTGCGGATAAATCCGGAGTATAGATAGACGATACTACTTCTAAATAGAGATCAAACAATGTAGATTTTTGTTCAGCGCTGAGCTCAAGTTGAGCCAAAACAGGTGCAAAGTCTGCTTCCAGTTGTTCACGTGAAAGAGTTTGAAGCTCAGTACGGAAATCACGAAGCGTCTGCTTATCAGCATCAGTAAGCGTGCTATAAAGCTTCGTTGCACGCTCCTTCAAGCTTGCAAAATCCACGCTAGTCGCAGCGGATGCTGTTCCAACGATTCCAAACTGCGCTGCCAATCCTTTGCTGCTAAGCGGAAGTCCTGCTACTGCAACCGCTGCCATGCTAACTGCCAATGTTGATACTACTAGTTTCTTTTTCAAAGTCACTAAATATCCACCTCTTTATATGTATTTAAATCCCTTTTGTTACTATAGTCCTAGACTATTTCACCTTATGTCTACACTATTACGTATATCAACGATTCACCCAATAAAACCCATTCTACCACTATTAGGTAGATTAGTCAGCCCTTTCGGGAAAAAATCCCAAACAATTTGTGTCGATTCCCCCTTTTTTGTACGTGATTACCACGAATAACCTCTCCATTTGCCACAATTTGCTGAGAGTTCTCGCGCATATAGTCGCGCATCTCAGGACCTAATTGTTTCTCTAAAACCACATAAGCAGCATTTAATCCAAAAGGACGATGAACACTGTCATGTGCATCAGAGGCCAACACATGTACTGCATTTCTACGACATAACTCCAGAGATAGCTTCTGAAGTTTATTCCCGAAGACGCCTGCAAGACTTTGTGCGGTTACCTGACCGAGTGATCCCAGCTCTATCAATCTTTCTAACTTAGAAGGATCGGCAGCTACTTCAGCATTACGCTCCGGATGGGCGATGACCGGAACGAACCCTTGAATGATCAACTCGTGACAGATTTCTTCCATGTTGCGTGGGACTCGTGAAGAAGGCATTTCTAGCAAAATATACCGCGAGTCTGCAAGACTTAGCAGTTGCCCCCGCTCCAGATCATCCAGTAAATCTCCGTACACTCTGATTTCCTGACCTGGAAGAACAAGCAGTGGATTGCCATGCTGACGAAGTTTCTCATTCATCAGATCCACTGCTTCTCTTATACTAGCGGAGTTATTCATATATTGACCGTTGGCGTGATGTGGTGTGGCAATGACGGATGTAATCCCGTCCCTATAGGCGTCTTGCGCCATGGCGAGAGCGGATTCCCAATCAGTAGCTCCGTCATCCATAAAGGGTAAGATGTGGCAATGGATATCTTTCATATGTTATCTATCGGTCCCTTCACATAGAAAATTTAGTTTTACCCATAAAAAAATACAACCATTCCCAAATGGAATGGTTGCTTGATTGTAAATGAGTTCTTGTCTTATGCTTCAGTAGGTTCCTCTTGCTGAGGTTCATTTCCATCTATTTCAGCATCTTCAGAATCTGGAGAGGAGAGAACATACCCATCAATCAATCCCCAAAGTTCTTCTTTACCAAGGCCAATCTCTGAAGAGAATGGAATGAAATTATCCCCTGGCAGCACGCCAAGCTCCTGCTTCATGATCTTGATATGCTTTTGCCAGCGAGTCTTCGGAATCTTATCCGCCTTAGTCGCTACTACACACATAGGAAGATCATAATGCTTCAACCAGTCGAACATCATCTTATCATTGCTGGTCGGCGGATGACGCAGATCCACGATGAGCAGAACAAGCTTCAACGTATCGCGCTCAGATAGATATTTTTCTACCATCTTGCCCCATGTTGCACGTTGCGTCTTCGACACTTTAGCATATCCGTAACCTGGAAAGTCAACAAAATACATGCTGTCTTCATTGATACGGTAATAGTTCATATGCTGGGTCTTACCTGGAGTGGAGCTTGTCCGAGCCAGATTCTTGCGGTTAATCATTCGGTTAATGAGGGATGACTTCCCTACATTGGAGCGCCCTGCCAGAGCAACCTCTGGCAAAGCATCATCAGGGTATTGATCAGGGCCAACGGCACTGATTATAAATTCGGCAATATTAACTTTCATAGGACTTCCTTTCTAATGCACACTACTCGGTGGCTCACTGCTAATTTCATTATGATGCTCAACTAACGCATGATGCAAGACCTGATCCATGTTAGATACTGGTATGAACTCCACATCATTGCGTACGCTCTCTGGAATTTCTTTCAGATCACGTTCATTGTCTTTGGGAAGAAGGATCTTTTTATATCCAGCACGGTGTGCAGCTAAAGACTTCTCTTTCAGTCCACCGATCGGCAATACACGTCCACGTAGGGTGATCTCACCGGTCATAGCCACATCTTTCGAAACATAACGCTTCGTGAGTGCAGAGATCAAAGCGGTAGCAATCGTAATCCCTGCAGACGGGCCATCCTTCGGAATCGCACCTTCAGGAATGTGGATATGAATATCAATCTTCTCATAAAAATCGGGCTGGAGTCCCAGCTCCTCCGCCTTCGAACGTGTATAACTGAAAGCGGCCTGCGCCGACTCCTTCATTACATCGCCCAGTTGTCCAGTAAGCGTCAGCTTGCCCGTTCCCTGCACGACAGTTACTTCGATCAGCAGCGTATCGCCACCAACCTCAGTCCAGGCCAGTCCAGTTACTGTGCCAATCTGATCTTCAAGCTCCGCCATACCGTAACGGTATTTCGATGCACCCAGGTAATCCTTGATGTCATCCGGTAGAATGACTACACTTTCTTTTTCCTTGGACACAATCTGTTTCGCGGCTTTGCGGCATAACGCTGCAATCTGCTGCTCCAAATTACGCACACCGGATTCACGAGTATATTCACGCACGATACGCAATAAACTGTCGTCTTCGATGATCAGCTGATCTTCTGCAAGACCGTGGTTCTTCTTCTGCTTCGGCAAAAGATAACGGCTACCGATCTGCAATTTCTCCAGTTCCGTATAACCCGGAATGAACAGCATTTCCATCCGATCAAGTAGCGGACGCGGAATGTTATGCACTACATTCGCTGTTGTAACAAACATAACGTTCGACAAGTCAAACGGCAGCTCTACAAAATGGTCACTGAACGTATTGTTCTGTTCTGGGTCCAATACCTCAAGCAATGCGGAGGATGGATCGCCACGGAAATCTGCAGCCATTTTATCAATTTCATCTAGCAAGATAACTGGATTAATCGTTCCTGCCGTCTTCATCCCTTGAATGATTCGGCCTGGCATCGCACCCACATAAGTCCGGCGATGACCACGGATCTCAGCCTCATCACGCACACCGCCAAGCGAAATGCGCACGAACTTACGATTGAGTGAACGGGCGATGGAACGAGCCAGTGAGGTTTTGCCCACACCTGGAGGCCCTACAAGACATAGGATCGGACCTTTTAGCTTCTTCACCAACTGCTGAACGGCTAAATATTCCAATACCCGTTCCTTTGGTTTTTCCAAACCGTAGTGGTCCTCATCAAGTACCTGTTCTGCCTTCTTGATGTCAAGGTCATCTTCTGTCTGTTCATTCCAAGGAAGACCCAGCAGCCAATCCACATAATTGCGAATTACGCCACCTTCCGCTGAGCTCACTGGCATTTTTTCCAGACGATCGATTTCCTTCTCCATCTTCTCTTTCACGCGTTCCGGCAAATTCTTCTCTTCCATTAGATTCCGCAGCTCTTCCGCTTCTCCCACCCGACCTTCCTTCTCGCCGAGTTCTTTCTGGATCGCTTTCATTTGCTCGCGCAAATAATATTCCTTCTGCGTCTTCTCCA
Source organism: Paenibacillus sp. FSL R5-0914 (assembly GCF_038004525.1). NCBI lineage: Bacteria > Bacillati > Bacillota > Bacilli > Caryophanales > Paenibacillaceae > Paenibacillus > Paenibacillus sp. FSL R5-0914. The sequence continues at coordinate 2,270,200 of NZ_JBBORH010000001.1, read as the reverse complement.
TCTGCTTCTTCACACGTTGATTGATCTTGCGTTCAAGCTCCAGCACTTCACGCTCATTATTCAGAATATCAAGAAGCTTCTCTAGCCGTTTACTTACATCAATCGTCTCAAGAATTTCTTGCTTATCTTTAATCTTCAGCGATAGATGGCTCGTAATGACATCCGCAAGACGACCAGGCTCCTCAATATCGGATACAGCAGCCAGTGTCTCTGGTGTCACTTTTTTGGATAACGTTATATAGTGTTCGAACTGATTAAGTACTGTACGCATCAGCGCGTCACACTCTTGATCGCCATCTTCCTCTTCTGGTAGCTCGCGCGCCATAACCTCATAATACTCATCATTATCGATATAATTAATAATTTCGGCTCGTTCTACACCCTCAACCAGTACACGAATCGTACCGTTTGGCAGCTTCAGCATTTGCCGCACATTCGCGACAGTACCGACCCGAAAAATATCGTCCTGACCAGGCTCTTCAATATTCACTTCCGACTGTGAACACAGAAGAATTAAATTATCTTCAACCATAGCTTTTTCTAGTGCCCGAACTGACTTCTCACGGCCCACATCCAAGTGAAGAACCATGCTTGGGTACACAAGAAGACCTCTTAGCGGTAATAAAGGAAAACGACGACCTTTTGTTTTATTTGTCATCATCGCTTTCGCACCTCCCATGGCTCTCAATTAATCTCATATGAATTCATTCTAACAAAAGCAGCCCCAAAACACCAACAAAGTACTTGCAATTTAAGAATAAACAACCTTATTATCCTTAAAAAACAGCAACGCTTCTCAAAGAAATGCAAGGATTATGGAAAGTGTGAATCTATACTTTAAAAAAGGAAGCAGCAGACATGCCTGCGGCTCCCTTTATTTTACAGCGGCAAATCTCGATTTACTTATCGAAACCATAACACCCTAGCTTACATTTTAGGTAATAATTTAAGCTCAACCCTTTGCAGACTCTCCAGCGGCATCAGCCTTCAGAAGTGAAGGTGCTGCTGAGAATAGCTCTCCAGCTACTGCTGGTAGCCTTACATCTGCTGTATCGGCGCCAAACAGATGACGGAATACTTCTTCCACCGTTTCCATTGGAATGACGCGTAGTGGGGCGAGGTCAGCGAATAGGGACTGCCAGTTTTCTTTTGGAATAAGCACCGTAGTAGCTCCTGCCTGAAAAGCAGCCTCCACCTTCGCAATTACACCACCAACAGGCTTCACACGCCCATGTATGCCTATCTCACCAGTGATCGCTACGGTATTATCCACTGGAAGACCACGAATAGCGGAGACGATAGCAACTGCCATCGCAACCCCTGCTGAGGGTCCGTCAATGGGTGTTCCACCTGGAAAGTTCACATGCAGATCATAACGGTCTGGTTCCAGATTCATGGTACGCAGTACGGTCAATACGTTCTCAACGGAGCCTTTAGCCATGCTCTTTCTCCGAATCGTGCGAGAACCTCCACCAATCTCTTCCTCATCTACTACTCCGGTTACGTTCAATCTACCTTGACCGTTCTGCGCAGGTGCTGCGGATACTTCGATCTCGAGCAAGGTGCCCATTCCTGGTCCATACACTGCAAGTCCGTTAACCAATCCAATCTGCGGCGCGGAAGGAATCTTGCGCTCTGTTCGAAGTGGAAGCTGGCTACTGCCTGCCACCCATTCTACATCAGCAGCACTTAGCGTATCTCTCTGCTCCGTTAGCGCTAGTCCAGCAGCGAGCTGAATCATATTGACCGCCTCCCGGCCATTTGTTGCATATTGCTGCACAACAGTGACTGCTTCAGGGCTGGGCTTCAGTCCGATCTTCTGTATCGCGTCACGCGCGATGACTGCAATCTCATCCGGCAATAGCGGACGGAAATAAATCTCCATGCAGCGTGAACGCAGCGCGGGAGAAATCTCATCCGGGGATCGCGTAGTCGCGCCTACTAACCGGAAATCAGCGGGTAAGCCATTTTGAAAAATATCATGAATATAAGCCGGAGTATTATTGTCCTCCGAATTATAATACGCGCTCTCTAGCAGAACCTTCCGGTCCTCCAGCACCTTTAGCAGCTTATTCATCTGAATGGGGTGAAGCTCACCGATCTCATCCAGAAAAAGAATCCCGCCATGCGCCTTCGTCACCGCTCCTGGCTTTGGCTGCGGCACACCTGCTACGCCCATGGCTCCAGCACCTTGATAAATAGGATCATGCACCGATCCGATTAACGGGTCGGCAATACCACGCTCATCAAAACGAGCGGTCGTCGCATCAATTTCAGTGAATTTGGCGTCACTTTTAAAAGGGGAAAGGACATTTTTTTTCGCCTCTTCCATGACCACGCGCGCCGCTGCAGTCTTGCCGACTCCTGGCGGACCATAAATAATCACATGCTGCGGATTAGCACTACATAGTGCGGCCTTCAGGGCGCGGAGCCCATCTTTTTGCCCAACAATATCTCCAATAGAAGCCGGCCTAGTTTTCTCCGACAATGGTTTGGTTAGTGAAATCATACGCATCTTCCGTAGTTTATCCAGTTCCTTACGCGACTCTCGGTCTACCGCCGTCTTGTTTGTCTTCTGACCCCGCAGCAGATTCCAAAAGTATACGCCGATAACCAGCGCGAAAAAGAGCTGCACGATCATCACAACTATACTTAATTCCATAGGTCATCCTCCTGTTTCGTTCAGTCTACCTTTCCACCTTTGGCTACTATTAGGTAGTATAGCCGTTTCGGTAATTAGTAAACGCACAATTGAGGATTTGTTGAATTGTTGGTGTAGGACAAGTAGCAGGAATTTATAAATGGGGGGTTGAAAGTTCTAAGGAGTGCTAGATGCACCTCAGATTCTCCCCCCTCTAGCAGAAAGATAGAAGCAAGAACAGCTGTGGACCTTGCAGCTAAGTTCAGTAGGTACCTATTTCCGTCGACTGTTTCGCTCGGGGCGTTGACTCATCTATAGAAGAAACTTAAGTTAGTTCTCAAAGCTGAAAATTAAGGGATTCTTCCTAATTATCTGTTGTTTATGGCCTCTAAGCAGATAATTAGGGAATTCCTCCCTGATTATCCGGTGTTCATGACCTCCAAGCTAACAATTAGGGAAAACCTCCTTGATTATTCGCTGATTAGGCTGTAAACAGGGGAAATCGCCTGTTTTTTAGGGAGGTTTTCCGTAAAAAGCTCGATTTGGAGCGATTTTAGGATTATTTCAGGGAGGTTTTCCCTAATTACTTCTTATTGATCCAGACCTCGCTACACACTACGCACCTTATTGCCTACTCTCTCCATACCACGTTACTTATCACGCAATTAACCACATTCCTTATCACATCCCTATATCACGTTCCAAATCAAGCATATTGCCAAGCTCCTATCTCACTCCTACCGCGCTCCATACCAAGCTCCTTATCTCCCCTTACTTCGCACCTTAACGAGCCTTCACATCCCTTCCTCCATTCGCACCTCCAACATCCCATACGTATATTTCGCCTAAATTAACATCCAATCAACCCTCAAACTTATTAGCTCAATCCCAGTAATAAAGGACATCACGAGCCAGCCTATACTCAACATTTTTGACACCGATCCCCCTTGTCACAGGGGTTAGCCAGCCCTTTTCACACAACTTCATCAACATCAAACGTACCGTTTTGGGGTCTATAGCAAAATACTCTGCTACATCTTTGGGACGAACTATCCCTGCTCGGCGAACCACTAATCGCATGATTTCCTTCTCAGCAAATAGTAATTTTCCATGCGGTGCATCTACAATTAAGTAACGGCTTAGCACCACACGCAGCAGTGTAATGCATAGCTCTGGGCGCTGTTCCACATCGTCATAGGCAAATGAAATTACTTGGTAACCCATTCCGTACAGAAACGTCTCACGATTTAGCTCATTACAATACTTCAGCCTGTCCATGTCCCTCACATGCGCTGCATACCCTTTGATCTCGAACAAGAGCTTGATAGGCCCCGGCAAAAAAGCATAATCCGCGAAATAAGATCGTCCGCGCCAATCCAGCACTTCATACTCCGGATGTAGATCATTGAAATCTCCACGAAGCGGCCACCATACATTCTGTAAAAACATTTCTTCGGCATGACGATGCCCTCTCTCTAGCCTTCCTCGTCGTTCCCCATTCCTGCTTGCTAGATGTTTCTCAATAAATGTTTCATGGGCTTGTTCATAATGCATTCAATGTCCCCCTTAATCATTAATTCCACGCAAAAAAAACGCCCCGTTCCCACCACCGGTTATACCGGGGTGTAACAGGGCGTTCTTCGCCACTTATTATGAATTGAATCATTAATTCGTAAAAGACCAAATTACTTTGATTGCACCGGAGGTGCAAGGTTAGCGTGAGCGCGGCCTGGGATTTCTCCTGTTGCCTCATACGCTACAACAATCGCATCGATTTCCTTCTTCAGCTCGTTCACGAGTTCCGCTTCAGGCACCTTACGAATCATCTGACCGTAACGGAACAACAAACCTTCCCCACGGGCACCAGCAATACCAATATCCGCTTCACGCGCCTCACCAGGACCATTAACGGCGCAGCCGAGCACGGATACTTTAATAGGCACCTTAAGCTTCGAAATGTATTCTTCCACCTCATTAGCGATGGAGAAGAGATCTATATCAAGTCGTCCGCAAGTCGGACAAGAAATGAGTGTTGCCGCGTTAGAGATCAGACCGAAGGTCTTCAACAGCTCGCGTGCCACCTTAACTTCTTCCACTGGATCAGCGCTAAGCGAGATACGCAGGGTGCTGCCGATGCCCATAGAGAGCAGTGCACCGATACCCGCGGAGCTTTTTACTGTACCGGCAAACAAGGTGCCGGATTCTGTGATCCCGAGGTGCAGCGGATAAGGAATAACTTCCGCAGCCTGACGGTAAGCTTCGATGGCCATTGGCACATCGGATGCTTTTAAAGATACGATAATGTCGTGGAAATCCAGCTCTTCCAGAATCCCAATATGGTACAGTGCACTTTCTACCATAGCTTCTGGAGTCGGATATCCGTATTTCTCCAAGAGATGATTCTCCAAAGAACCGGCATTTACACCAATCCGAATCGGAATTCCTTTTTCTTTACACGCTTTAACTACTGCTTCTACCTTCTCCCGACGACCGATATTGCCCGGATTAATCCGTACTTTATCGATGCCGTTCTCAATAGCCATCAGCGCGAGCTTATAGTTAAAATGAATATCCGCTACGAGTGGGATATGAATCTGCTTCTTGATCTCCTTAATCGCGGCGGCTGCCTCTTCATTGTTGACAGTAACGCGTACCAGTTGGCAGCCTGCTTCCTCAAGCCGTAAAATTTCGGCTACAGTAGCCTCCACATCAGCTGTTTTGGTTGTACACATGCTTTGAATCGCAACCTCGTTGTTTCCCCCAATAATGAGCCCGCCAACATTGACAGGACGGGTTTGGTGTCTCAAGAACATGATTTTTCTCCCCCATAACGCCAAAGCTCCACCCCTTCGCAACCGCTAGTGAAGCGGGATAAGCGGAAGAAAGGTGGAGACAGTGACATGTATTGTTAAGGTAAGCAGCTTACGCGCTTTCCTCTTTCTTTTTGTCTTTCTTAAGGTTCAATTCAGGCAAAGCCTTCTCTTGAACGACCTGCTCCGTGATCACACAATCCTTAATATCATCGCGTGAAGGAACTTCATACATCACATCAAGCATGATACTCTCAATAATCGCGCGCAGTCCACGGGCTCCCGTATTGCGTTTGATCGCTTCCTTGGCAATCGCTTCGAGTGCCAACGGTTCGAACTTCAGCGCTACGTTATCCATTTCCAGCAGCTTGATGTATTGTTTCGTGAGTGCATTCTTAGGCTCGGAAAGGATACGCACCAGCGTATTCTCATCAAGCGGCTCCAAAGTCGAGATGACCGGTAGACGGCCTACAAATTCAGGGATTAATCCGAATTTGAGCAAGTCTTCAGGCAATACCATCGACAAATATTCGCCAGGCTTGAGATCCTTTTGTCCTTCAACTGCTGCGTTGAAGCCAATGACTTTTTTACCGATACGGCGTTTAATCATTTGCTCCAGACCGTCAAAGGCACCGCCCACGATGAACAAGATGTTCGTCGTATCAATTTGAATAAACTCTTGATGAGGATGCTTACGACCACCTTGTGGAGGTACGGAAGCAACCGTTCCTTCGAGAATCTTCAGAAGTGCCTGCTGTACACCTTCACCGGATACGTCACGAGTAATGGACGGGTTCTCGGATTTACGTGCCACTTTATCAATCTCATCAATATAGATAATGCCGCGTTCGGCTTTCTCCACATCATAATCTGCCGCTTGAATCAGCTTAAGCAGAATGTTCTCAACATCCTCACCGACATAACCAGCTTCCGTTAGGGAAGTAGCATCTGCAATCGCAAACGGAACGTTGATAATCTTCGCCATCGTCTGTGCGAGCAAAGTTTTACCCGAACCTGTTGGACCGAGCAAAAGAATATTACTCTTCGTCAGTTCAACATCTTCGATTTTGCTTTGGCTGTTCACACGCTTATAGTGATTGTAAACTGCAACAGACAGCGATTTCTTCGCTTGCTCTTGACCGATTACATATTGATCCAAAATATCGCGGATTTCCTTTGGTTTCGGAATATCCTTCAGATCAAGCTCTTCCTCATGACCGAGCTCTTCTTCCACGATTTCCGTGCAAAGCTCGATACATTCGTCACATATATAAACGCCCGGTCCTGCTACAAGCTTACGAACCTGCTCTTGTGATTTGCCGCAAAAAGAACATTTCAATTGCCCTTTTTCATCATTAAATTTAAACATCTAACCACCCCTTTAAGATTTCATCGGTGAAGAAAGAACCTGGTCAATAAGCCCATATTCCTTGGCTTCTTCCGCGCTCATGAAGTTATCGCGGTCTGTGTCCCGTTCGATTTTTTCAAGGGGCTGACCTGTGCGATCTACATAAATTTGATTCAACTTCTGTTTCGTCTTGAGGATCCAATCGGTATGAATCCAAATGTCGGACGCTTGACCTTGAACACCACCGAGCGGTTGATGAATCATAACTTCGCTGTTAGTCAGCGCGTATCTTTTGCCCGGAGCCCCAGCTGTTAAAAGGAGCGATCCCATGCTTGCCGCCATCCCTACACAAATGGTTGAAACATCCGGTTTGATATATTGCATCGTATCGTATATACCCATGCCGGCTGTTACTGAACCACCGGGTGAGTTGAGGTACAAGTGAATGTCCTTCTCGGGATCATCTGCTGCAAGGAACAGCAATTGAGCAATAACCAGATTGGCGACATCATCGTCAATCGCACTGCTTAAGAAAATAATGCGATCCTTGAGCAATCTGGAATAGATATCGTATGAACGTTCCCCACGACTTGTTGATTCCACAACCATTGGTACCAGACTCATGCCACCAACCTCTTTTCTCTATACAGATTAGTCTTATCGTTTCAAAAATATTTTAACACGTTCACGGCCCGATGTCATTTTTTCACTACAGCAGACCTGTCCACCGCTTGTGATAGTGACGTCATCACGCCAATTTCCTTAATACCATACGCTCATACGGATACCTATGTAATCACATATATCTGTGCCCGAGGATAAAAATAAGGCACGTAACGAAACTTACGTGCCTTATCATATCTGTATGGAGGCCGATTGCTCGGCCGTTCTAGGTAGTTTGAAAAATCTTACTCAGCTTTAGCGTCTTCAGCAGCTGGTGCTTCTTCTACTGCTTCAACTTCTACACTATTGCTAACAAGGAAATCAATGGTTTTGCGCAAAGAAAGTTCTTCGCTCAAGCTGCCCAGTGAACCGTTAGCTGCCAAGATGCTGCGAATTTCTTCTGGAGTACGTTTGTAAGCTTCAGCCATAGTAGCCAACTCTTCGTTAACTTCTTCTTCGGAAACTTCAATGTTCTCTTGTTTAGCGATAACTTCCAGTACCAGGTTGTTGCGAACGCGTTTTTCAGCATCGCCTTTCATTTGGTTCTGCAAGTCTTCACGAGTTTGACCCGAGAAGCTAAGGAACATATCCATGTTCATACCTTGTTGACGAAGACGAGTGTCGAAGTCACGAACCATGTTCTCAACTTCGCTGTTGATCATTGCTTCTGGGATCTCAACTTCAGCGTTTGCTGCTGCTTTATCAACAACTGCGTTCTCGCGAAGGCCTTTCAGTTCATCCTGTTTACGGGATTCGAGCTGAGCTTTCAGATCTGCTTTGTACTCTTCCAAAGTTTCGAATTCACTTACATCTTTAGCGAACTCATCATCGAGTGCAGGAAGTTGTTTGCGTTTGATTTCGTGCAGCTTCACTTTGAATACTGCTTTCTTACCCGCAAGGTTCTCTGCATGGTATTCGTCAGGGAAAGTAACTTCAACATCTTTGAAATCTCCAGTGGACATTCCCACTACTTGCTCTTCAAATCCAGGAATGAAGGAGTTGCTACCAAGTTCAAGAGAATGACGCTCAGCTTTTCCGCCTTCGAACGGTACGTCATCAACATATCCGTCAAAATCGATCACAGCGATGTCGCCGTTAGCTGCTGCTTCTTCTTCAACTACTACGAGTTCAGCATGACGCTCTTGCAGACGAGCAAGCTCAGCGCTCAGCTCTTCTTCAGTCACTTCAGCTTTTTGTACTGGAACTTCCAGACCTTTGTAATCGCCGAGCTTCACTTCAGGTTTAACCGTGATCTTCGCTTTGAAGATAAAGGATTGACCTTTAGCAAATTGCTCAATATCAACTTCAGGACGGTCTACAGGGAAGATGTCAGTTTGTTCAACTGCTTCACCGTAAGCTTCAGGAAGAAGAATGTCGATTGCATCTTGGTACAAGCTTTCTACACCAAAACGGGATTCAAAGATCGGGCGTGGCACTTTACCTTTACGGAAGCCTGGTACGTTAGCTTTCTTAACGACTTTGTTAAAAGCTTTATCAAGTGCTGCTGCAACGCGTTCTGCGTCAACTTCTACTTCAAGAACTCCAAGGTTCTTCTCTATTTTTTCCCATGTTGCTTTCATATTATACTTTTCCCTCCAAAATATAGGTTCACAAGTTTACTTCAAAAAATGATACAATCCACGCACAGAATAACCATTATATTATATACAACATTACTTTATTTATCAAGTAGAGAAGTCTTTACAAAACCCTTGAGCGCACGATATGCCCCCTCAAATTGAAAGCGCATGCCGTCTGTAATGCCGTACATTCCACGAGTCTCCTCCTCTTGCCGTGTACCGTTTAAGCTCTCAGATACAAACTGGTGTAACGCCCCCGCCCAAATATCTAGTAGCGCGTCTTCCCCATCCAGTATTTTCCGATACTCTTCCGATCCATAAATCGACATGACGAACTGGCCCCAGAGCTCCTGTGCAAAATAATACAGCGTAGGCTCATGTACCTCCGCCTGCTCGGCTACCCGCTCGAGCACCTGACTCACCTGTGGTGGAAAATCCTCTGTCTGCAGCGGTACACTTTCAATCTCTACAATTGCTGTTTCGTGACCACGAATCAGATTCACTGTTCCCTGTATCCCACGCCGCCGAAGGGTCTGCAGGGTCCGAAATTGCAGCAGTGGGTGAACATTATCCCCCTGCAGCCATGCCGTCAGCGCCTCATCGACTCCGCCGCCTTCCAGATATGAAAGCTGCTCTAGTGCTAGGATTGTCGCCTCTGACAACGGCTCATTCATTATCCGCTGCAGCAGCTTTTGAGGATACCCCGCATCCTCAGTCATTTTTGATTTGGCCAAGAGACGGGCCATATCTTCTTCCCTTAAATCTTCGTCTTCGGGGTGAACGGCTCCTTCCGCATCTCCATTCTGAGAGGCGTAAGGGAAAGCTGTTTCGAGCCATTCCAGCAGAGACCGCCATTCCTCGTAATTTCGTTCTTCCTGTCCTTGACACTGCAACAAAAAACGCAGCAGCTCCATCGCTTCCCCGTATCGTTCACTCTCCAGCATCACCGTAAGCTGGATTTGATAATAGTCCAGTGTCTTGGGAAACAGGACGATATTCTCTTTTGTGGCGGGGGAATCTGAATCTTTAATGAGGGCACCTCCTTATAGCTAATTATGTGAATTGAATTCTAAAACGTCATAAATGTTATTAAGACCTTAAGCTTCTTCCGAAACTTAATAATTGTAGATTATAGCATACCCCGTACTCTTTTTAAAAAACAGCTTGAAAAACATCGGCGTACATGATATGATAACTCCTGCTTGCTTTTCAGCCAGCAATCATGTCCCGGTAGCTCAGCTGGATAGAGCATGCGCCTTCTAAGCGCACGGTCAGGGGTTCGAATCCCTTCCGGGACGTCAGAGTAACAGCCTTCCTTCGGGGAGGCTGTTTTTGCGTTCAGGGGATGCGAAGCACAGAGGTTCGTCGGAGTATAGGCATCGAAAGCATACGCTTCGCAGTAAGCCCTGACCCGACAGCTGGTGATGCTTCTCGGGGCATCTTAAGGTGGTGTGTCGGCTGGTCTATGATCAGTGCACTAGGCTTGTTGAGTAACTAAGTCTCGGCCGAGTACAGTTGGCGTTCCTCATACCATCCTTGGGCGCTGTATCAACTGCGGTACGCTCGATACACTAGATTGGTTGAGGGAACTAGGAGCTCGACGGTGGTGTATTATGAGCAACTGGGTATCGGATTCGTGGCAGCTTACATTAGGACGAGGACCTTTCAGTTTTTGGAGCTACATAGGTTGAACAGATCGAATGGTTATTTCCTGCCGAGACTATAGTTTTAGGGAAATCCTCCCTGATATTTACCTATAATCTCAAAAAAACAAACTTTTTAGGGAATTCCTCCCTAAATATTTCCTAAAAACCGCTAATCATGAGTAATCAAGGATATTTCAGGGAGGTTTTCCCTAATTATGCTTCTAAAGAGCATAAAACGCTGAATTTTAGGGAGATATTCCCTAATTACGAATAAACAACTTCAATCCAATACTAATCCATCGACACCCCATCAATAACCCTATAAACAAATAAAGGCCTACAGGCTTCCCCCGTAGACCCAATTCATTACTTCCGGCGATTTCCCAGCCACAGCGGAAATCGAAATACAAAATTGATAAACAAAACTACAAATACAAGTACGGCTGCCGACTTATCAGCAATTTGACGCGCATCTTCTACAATCGCCTCGGATTGTACATACCAAAGATGTACGGCCAGTGTTTCACCCGGCGAGAACAGATTGAAATCCCACATTTCGCCCGAGGTACTGAGACCAGCGGTAAGGATAATAACCGCAGACTCCCCGAAGGCGCGTCCAGCAACGAGACAAATCCCAGTAACAATGGCAGACATTGCAACGGGCAGAACTACCGTGCGGATCACGTGGAATTTAGTCATCCCAAGCGCATAACCAGCCTCGCGGATCTCCCCGGGGACAGCACGTACCGCTTCCTCTGTCACTCGCGCAAGCATAGGTAGATTCAGCAGTGCCAAGCTGACGCCTCCGCCAAGAATCGTCAGACCGATATCGAAATATTCCGCAAAAATCGCGAGTCCGAGCATACCGAACACAATCGATGGTACCGATGACAGAGATTCTACGCAAATACGTAGTGCGCCTGTAAATTTATTGTCTGGTGCATATTCAGCCATATAGATTCCCGCACCCAAACCAATTGGAACGGAAATAAACAGCGAGATGAACAAAATGTAAAAGGAGTTAAACAGCACCGGGCCAATCCCACCACCTGCGTCAATCTCTTCAGGCTGTTTAATCAAGAAATCGGGCCGAAGTGCCGGTAAACCTTTACTAAGAATCGTGAAGAGCAGCCAGAAGATCAGCAGCATGACTAAAGCCCCAAGCGTATAAAACCCTATGGTTGCAATTTTATTGTTTCTTTGAGCCCGCGCTGTATGCTTTGTACTTGCGAATCCGTTCACGCTGCATCCCTCCTTTTTCTACCCAGCACGCGGATGATCAGAATTAATACAAATGATATTACTAGCAGGAGAAATGCCATCATATGTAGCGCATAGTTCCATGTAGAGTCAAACTCTACATTGGAGATTTGCATAACGATGTTACTAGTTAGCACCGATGCTGGCGTGAATAACATCTTCGCCAATTGCGGTGTATTCCCGATAACCATAACTACAGCCATCGTCTCACCCACAGCACGAGTCATACCTAGAATAACCGCAGAGATAATTCCCCGGCTAGCCGCAGGCAGTACTACACGCATGATGACCTGTAAACGGGTAGATCCAAGAGCATATGCAGCATCACGATATTTGCGCGGCACAGAGACAATGGCATCATCACTGATTCGGCAAATCGTTGGCAGCACCATTAATGCGAGCACCAGCGCAGCAGCTAACAAGCCATCGCCTAAGCTCTCCCCACTAATTCTGCGCAAGAAAGGAAGTAATACCGTTAAGCCTATATATCCGTAAACAATTGAAGGAATCCCTACCAATAAATCTAGCACTGGACGGATAAAAGTCTTCATCCATTTTGGAGCAATCTCTGCACAAAGTACTGCCATCCCTACCGAAATAGGAACTGCGATCAGCAGCGTTAATGCAGTTAGTGAAAGTGTATTTACAATGAAGGCAGCCGCTCCAAAAGAATCCTCTTCCGGCGTCCAGTTAAAGGAAAAGAAAAAGTCCGCAGGCGAGAGATGGCCGAACAGAAGCATAGCCGTTTTGCCGATAAATAGAATTACAAGTCCAAGCACGAAGCAAAGCGCAAGAATGCTGAATAAAAAATAAAACTTAAACAATTTGTTGCTAAACAAATGTCTACCATGACGTTTAGGATTAGCGCTAACCTGCGTTACGCTCTCTTTCCCCCTAGTTGCCAAGCCTTGGACTGGTGCCCCCATACTTTCCCTCCTGTAAGCGGCCACCCCCGTATCAAGATCGGAGCTGGCCGCTGTTACCGTTCAATATGATCTTTAGATGTTATTAGCCCTTCATTGCTGCGATCGGAATAAATTTAAGCTTTTTCAGGGAACCTTGTTGGAACTTCTTGCTTTGTACGTATTCGATGAATTCTTTTGTAGCGCCAGTAGGTTGGCCTTTAGTCATGTAGTAACCATAAGCCCAGATCTTATAAGATCCATTGATTACGTTGTCTGTAGTAGCAGCTATACCGTTGTGTTTAACAGCTTTTACGTCGCCACTTACATATACAAGGTCGATATAACCGATAGAGTTAGGAGTTGTTCCTACGGCAGTCTTCATGTCACCGGATGAACCTGTTTCTTTGTAGTTCTTAGCTTTTTTAACGATATCTCCGCCATCCAAAGCTTTAGCTTGATAGTTAACGCGTGTACCGGAACCGAAAGAGCGAGTGATAACCACGATGTCAGCATCTGAACCGCCTACTTCTTTCCAGTTCGTGATTTTACCTGCGAAAATACCTTTAAGCTGTTCAGTTGTAAGGTTATCTACACCAACATTTTTGTTAACGATTGTAGCAAAAGGAATAACTGCTACTTTGTTTGCTACTTGACCGTCAAAAGCTTTGAAGCCTGGTACGTCGATGCTAGCATCCCAGTCGCAAGCACCGATATCAGCGATGCCTTTTTTAACAGCTTGAGGTCCAGTTACTGAACCTTTACCTGAGGCTGCGATTTTCACTTTAGGGTGCAGCTTTTGGAATTCTTTTGCCGCTTGAAGCGTCAATGGAAGAAGTGCGGTTGAACCGTTAACTGTGATTTTACCTTTAAGTGAATCGGCTGCTGCTGCAACCCCTGCGAAAGATGCGGTTACCGCAATTACAGCCGTTAGAGCCGTTACTGTTAGCTTTTTGAAAATCTTCATTTGTATTATTTCTCCTCTCGGCTCTACGCCGTTAAAATATGATTAGGGATATTTATTATTTCGACAGTTGCAATGCTTTACCGCCTTGAACCACCCATACACCGCCATCACTTACGATAGCAAGCTTGCTTCCATCATTCGAAACAGCTACTTCAGATACATCTTCAGTGGAGCGGAACAGCTCAGTCTTAGCTCCATTGTTATCAACGGAATAGACTACTGTGCTTCCATCTGCCGCTGAACCTGCTACAACCAAGCCGTTCTTAACGCCAGTAGACCAAGTTACTTCAACATCAAGTGCAATGTTGCTGCTTTTTCCGTCTGCTTTTACAACCTTCAATGTGTTAGCTGCGTTACCCTCAGCATCTGCACTCAGGTAAACGACGCTACCATCAGCAGAAATTTCAGGGTACAGTTTGTTATCCGGTGTAGTTGTCAGTGCAGCTGGTTTAGCATCTTTCGTAGCCAGGTCAAGCTTGTAAAGCTGCTCTCCAGCAGAGCTGAAGTCTACAGTAAGAGAATCTTCTGTGCTGTCCGCATCGTTTTTAGCAACACCCGTCAAGTTAACGATATAAACGGCGCTCTTTTCATCAGCGGAAATGCGCAGTTCGGATTTATTTTCTACTTTGTCTGCCAATACGGATTTAACTTCACCAGTGTCTACAGCGATTTTTGCGAGTTTCTCTTGCTTGTCACCTTGGACGAAGTAAATACTTTTACCATCGTTCGACCACACCAGATCCGTTTTTACACTATTGTCAGTGCCAAGTGTCTTAGTAGCTCCGCTAGACAGGTTAATCAGATTCAACAAACCAGTCTCATCATTGAAAGCTCCCCACTGCCCATCCGGCGATACTGCAAAATCTACTGCACTGTCATTTGATGAAAATACTTCGTAGTTACCTGGCTCTGTGCTGAACTTGATAAGTTGAGCAGATTCAGCATCACTTTTGTTCGCAATCAGACTTCCAGCTGCTGTCCAGTGCAAAGTATCAAACAATCCTTCAGGACGAGCAAAGCTTAGAATCGTGCTAGCGTCAGCATCCAGTTCTCCACCTAATGCATAAACTAACTTTGAAAGCTCTACATAGGTTTTACCGTTATAAAATACTGGAGCAACTGTGAATGTCTCAGAATTACCATCTACTTGATAGCTCTTTGAGCCTGTTTTGAGCTTCACATTATGTAATCCTTTGCTGTCATTAAGTTCAAACCCGCCAGCTCCAAGTACTAACTTAGCTCCAATTTCACCAGCTACCTGATTCAGCGAGTACAACTTGTAACCACTGCTATTAATGGTGTTAAACACAATCGGCGTACCATTTACATTCCAAGTGGCTGTACCTTCTTTAACTGCTGTTTTTGCAGCGGTTTGATTGGTAGCCACAGATTTTACATTACTGCCGATGCTAGCTGCAGATACACTCCCAACGCCTACAGTTGCAAGAAGTGCTGAAGCCAACGTTGCGCTAATCCATTTACTGTTTTTCAATTAGATTCACCCTTTTCGTATAGGTAACTGCTAATGTCATTTTCGTCTACAATTGTCAACTCTGTTGCAGAGGAATGTTATGGAAATATTAACTATAATTATTTTTTTGAAAAAGTAGGTATATTAGCGTACTAGACTGCTAAATTCAGATAAACCAAATGGACTAGACACGAAAAAGCCTCATGGGGGATAGCTCTGCGGGGTGCAGTAGCTTTTACTCCATGAGGCTTTTTGTAAATGTGATTTACCCTAACTCTTCATTTAAATGCTTTTCCAACGTTCTCCGTACAGCTCCTGGGCCTTTCAGCATCTCATAGAAGTAACTTTCAATCTTGCTACCCAGACCGATTTCATATAACGGTACACCAAAAATCTTCTCATTATCTAGAATTCTATGCACATTAGAGGTCGAATCTCCCAAAGTCACTCCCTGCAGATGCGCTTGAAGCGACTCCATTAACGGATCGGGACTTAGCTCAAATGAATTTCCTTCATCATCCACTCCGATCAAATAGCGGCACCAAGCAGCAATTGCTAGTGGAATCGCTGTCAATTCAGCTGGATGAAGATTTTCGCGTTGTACATAGGATTTGATCGTTTCCCCATAACGAATGCCTACCTTCTGCGACGTATCTGTCGCAATTCGCTGCGGGGTGTCTGGAATAAATGGATTCGTGAGTCGCTCTTGCAGCACTTCATCCAAGAACTGCTGTGGACGTAGAATGATAGGATCTACAACTACAGGCAATCCTTCCTTATACCCAATCCGCTCGACTAATGTACGTAGAGTCTGATCCTGCATCTCATCCGAAATCTGTGTGTAGCCTAGTAGACAGCCAGTGACCGCTAATGCAGTATGCAAGGGGTTTAGACAGGTGGTAACTTTCATCGTTTCTACCCTGTTCACGGTCTCACGATCTGTGAATATAATGCCGGCTTCTTCTAATAAAGGTCGCCCATTCGTAAACTTATCCTCAATGACCAGATATTCACTAACTTCTGCGTTAACAAAAGGCGCGGTATGAGCGTTCCTCGAGGTAATAAGTATATCCATGCCGCCAATCCCTTGCTCCTGTAAAGCATTACGTACTACCTCGGATGGACGTGGTGTGATTTTATCGATCATCGATAAGGGGAATGTTATGCGACTCTCGTCTTCGAGGTACGCAACAAAACCTTGCTCCACAACCCCTTTCGCAGCCCATGCCTTGGCGATTGTAATCACGCTATTTTTCAACATATCCCCATTGTGCGAACAGTTATCCATACTGACAAAAGTCATCGGATACTGCCCCTTAAGATATCGACGGTACGCTAGAGAAGCGATAACACTCATGCTGTGGGATGGCTGCTCTGGGCCTTGTTCCATATCCTTCTTCACGATATCAAGGTACATTCCATCAGGACCGGTCAAGGTATAACCTTTCTCTGTAATGGTGAAGCTGGCCATCTGCAGGCTCGGGTTTTCAAAAATTTCAACCAAACGGCAGTAATCCTGCGCTCGATTCTTGTTTGCCATAATAGCTTCGGTAATGCTGCTAATGACCTTTTTTGTAAACTCGCCACTCGCATTCATTAGTACGAGAAGTGTTAAATGATCATGCGGTTTATAAATTTTGTCAATCAGCTCGTAGTCAGAGGAGGTAGCGGCAATAATACCTGTATCTGCTTTTCCAAGATCCAACAGCTTCTGGTGAGCATTCGCAACAAATCCCCGAAAAATATTTCCCGCTCCAAAATGAACCCATTCCGGCCTAACGCGCGTATTCTCCGCCACCTGCTCATAATCAAACTGAGGAAGCTCCACGTCAGCGTCCTTCCACGCCTCTGCACATGATTGAATACTCTCTCTTGTCAGAAGCAGCATTCACTTCACCCCCATCGTATTGTCGAGACTATCCCACACACCAAGTAAATACATGATCCCCATTGCTCTATCGTACAGCCCGTACCCCGGGCGGCAAGTCTTCTCTTCCCCCCACAAATGACGACCATGATCTGGACGCACATACCCCGTATATCCATTCTCATGATACGCTTTAACAACCTCTGCCACATCCACACTACCATCCCGTCCACGATGAGAGACCTCAATAAAATCTCCGTTCTCAAAAACCTTAACATTTCGAATATGAGCAAAATGAATGCGATTACAGAATTCCCGAATCATAGCCGGCAGATCGTTCTTCGGATTCGTACCGAGCGACCCAGTGCAGAAGGTTAATCCATTATACGGACTATCTACTGCGTCAAGTAAACGACGGATCGTATCACGGCTGCGGACAATGCGGGGCAAGCCAAAGATCGGCCAAGCAGGATCATCGGGATGAATAGCCATTTTGATATCGACTTCTTCACAGACAGGAATAATGCGCTTCAGAAAATAGACCAAGTTCTCGAACAGCTTCTCTTCCGTTATATCTGCATAAGCGGCGAATAGCTCATCGAGCTTCGCAAGACGCTCTGGCTCCCAGCCAGGCATCGTAAATTCGCCTGCCCCCTCGAGAATACGATTTACCATGTCGCGCGGGTTCTCATTAATGGCCGCATTTTCATAAAAAAGAGCATTCGAGCCATCTGGCAATTCCTTGTACAGCTCCGTCCGAGTCCAGTCAAAGATAGGCATGAAATTGTAACAGATCACTTTAGTACCGACCTTGGCAAGCTTCCGTATGGTGTCTATGTAAATATCGATATATTTATCACGCGTCGGGAGTCCAATCTTGATATCATCATGGACGTTCACACTCTCTACTACGGCAGTGCTAAACCCTTTGCTCGTAATTTGATCCGCAACCTTTTGAATGTCATCCATTTCCCACACTTCGCCCGCTACCTTATGATGTAGTGACCAGACAATACCCATTACCCCCGGAATTTGCCGGATATGATCAAGCGTAATGTTGTCATTGCCTTCTCCATACCATCTCCATGTCATGTTCATCTAGATAAAACCTCCTATAATTTCATATGTCGAGATCTTGTATACAAGATAATATACTCAAATATTAGATTTAAATAATACCTTTTGTCAATGACATAAAATCAATAATCCCCGATCTTGTATACAAGATTAAAAAATTATATAATGAAATCACTATCTTATTTCAGGATCCCGTTTCAGATATCAGCACTACAAATTCAACGGCAATGGAGACGCAACCTCATGTCCACCAAAAATGATATTTTGAACCTATTAAAGCACGAAATTCTTAATTTAACGCTAAAACCTGGAACCATTCTAAGTGAGACCGTGTTATCCGAACGGTTTCAGATATCCAGAACACCTTTGCGCGATGTACTAAAGCAGCTATCCCTCGAGTCCTATATTGATGTGTATCCGAAGAAAGGGAATCTGGTTTCATACATTGATTTGGAATCTGTCGAGCAAATGATCTATTTAAGAAGCGTTTTAGAAAAGGATATTATCAAAGGTCTATGCGATAGCCTTACTCTTAAAGGAATTATAGAACTTAAGAAGAACCTAGAAGAACAAAAAAATGCCATACATCAAGAACATTCCATTGAGCACTTTTTTGCTTTGGATGACGCCTATCATAAGACGTTATTCACATTAGCAGGACATGAATTTTTGTGGGAGCAAATTAAGTTTTCCCATGTGCATTATGAAAGATATCGACGCTTGCATACGCTAAAGCCAGAAAAGCTGGAGAAAATTTTGAGCGAGCATCACATGATTCTGGATTGTATGACAAACCATGAACCAGACAAAGTGGATGAGCTAGTCCAGCATCATTTGCGTGAAGATATGAACTCCTTATATTTACTGGAGAATTTTGCAGATTATATTAAAGCGTAATAACGCGAAGAGGCTGTCCTACAGTAGAAAGATTTGTCCAACTTGGCATATCTATGTGTCTTCGGTCTCGTTTTTTTTGTTGAAACTTCCCCCTCTAAAACAGCGGAGAGGACGGACTGATTGTGGAAAAGCGATAGCGTTCGCCTTGGTCTCCGGATTTTTACCGCGTAGGGAAAATAAATTAAATCTGGAGACCACAGCGATTGGAACAACGGTCCGTTCGCGGAGCGTCCATATAAAAAGCAATAGTTGCTCCTACGTAAACACAAAAAGACCGCCTCAAGCAGCCATTTTCATGGTTTTTGGGACGGTCTCTTTTTATATAACACGCATTAAGGCATATTCGGATAAATCATTACCTTAATACTTGTATCCTTCTCTTTACGTGCTACTTCAAGAGCCTCTTGAGTATCTGTAAGCGCAAAGCGATGCGTAACTATTTTCTCAATATCTAATGAAGAATGCTGCAACGCTTGGATCGCAGCCGGATAGGTATTCGCGTAACGAAAAACACCATAAGCATCGATCTCACCATCGATAAATTGTCCCATGTCCATCGGAATAGCACTATCGGCTGGTAAACCGACAAATACAATTCTCCCGCCACGGCGAACCCACTTAATTGTATCCGCCATCGCCCTTGCGTTACCCGATGATTCTACGACGAGTGTAACTCCAAATCCGTTCGTTAACTCATTGAGGCGCTGTCCAACATTCTCTTTTACTGGATCTAATGCTGCAGTGAAGCCCATCTCCATTGCAAGTTGACGCCGAAAAGGTACGACATCCGTACCATAAATTTCAGAAACGCCAAATAGCTTTGCTGCTTGTCCTGCAAGCAGTCCGATCGGACCAAGACCCGTTATTAGCACTCGATCAAACGGTTGAACCTTACCACGCATCATTGCGTGAAAACCAACCGACAATGGCTCCAGCATTGCACCTTCCTCATAACTCATAGAATCCGGAAGTTTAAATAGATAATCGCTTGGCATGACAATGTATTCTGCCCAAGCCCCATTTACTGGGGGTGTTGCAAGAAAGACCACATCTGGGCACAAATTATAACGTCCTGATTTACAATAGTCGCATTGTCCACAGGTCACTCCTGGCTCAACCGCTACTCGGTCACCTACAGCTATATTTGATACCTGCTTACCAACCTCAACGACTTCACCAGCCAGCTCATGGCCTAATATGATCGGTTCCTTTACTACATAACGACCGATTCTTCCATGCTCATAGTAATGAACATCTGACCCGCAAATTCCTATACAATACACCTTAATTAGCGCTTCATTTTCCTTAGGAACAGGAATATCTATTTGCTTCACAGAAATCGATAATTGCTCATCCATTATTGCAGCATTCATCTTGCCTGTTAACATGTACACGCACCTCATTTATCGTAGTAGTTGAAAGGACAATCGATCATTCAAACCGAAACCAACCGAAATCGAACTGACTTCCAGGCAAGAAGATAAACGTTACCTTCTGCTCCCCTGTCACTTTCTCCAACTCAAATACTCGCTCTACATATCCATCTGACTGTGTAAATTCGATCAGTTGATTGTTAGATGCTTCACCCTCTTCGAAGCGAAGATGAATGGTATTCTTATCGATCGGAGATCTCCCACAAATGACAAGCTTTGAAGTACCTTCCGTCGTAAAATCCATCTGCTCGAACACGAGAGATACGTTATTCCCGATTCCTTCAACACCCTGTTCCGCGATGGTGAACGTATCACCATAAATGCGATCACAATCCACAGCCCTATTCTGCTCGAACGCTCGGTTCTTTTTCACAAACGAGAAGCCTTTAATGTGCACCTTCTTCTGTAATACAAAACAAATAGAGCTGATGCCAGTAAGTCTTTTGGATAATAGATAGGTTGCCTCCTGATAAACATTCCATTGCGATTCCTTCTGATAAATAACGTCTGCCAAAAGCTCACTATTCTCTTCGTCCGGCATGCCTTCCCAAATCTGGAGCTCGTAGGCTTCGCTAGACAATGCGAATAGGGGAATCGTTATCAAATCCGAGCCGTAAGTTCCAAAGTCAATCTCGCGATAAGCAACCTGCGTCTCACCATCTCGACTCGTTGCTACGCCTCGTTCATTTCCGTTCCCGACTTCGCCTTTAACCTCGTCATATAGACCGCCAGATATAAATCCGAACGGATCCTTGTAAGCCGTCCCCAGACCGCTCGCTGTAAATTCCAACTGTGAAATCAGCTTTGTCTTTTCCGTACCGTTCTTACTCATACAGCGAACGCGGAAACTCCCATCTCCTAACGCCGTGATCTTGGCTTCTTGTCCCAGTTGTTCGAGCCGCGCTAGATTGGACTCAATCCCTGCATCATTTACAATACTCCACTCCACTTCAGTATAGGAAGTGTCTTTAGGGTAAAGGATGGCGTGTACATTCATTTCTCTTCTATTTTCATTAAACTGTTGTCCAGAATGACTAATAATTTCAATCTTTCGTAAAGGAATTTCTTCTACATTTCCCATTACACAGGGCAACTCTAGATTTCTAGTGTTAGCTGAAATGCCTATTCCACGATCTGCCACAGGGAGCGATTGAAGCTGTAGCTTACTACCTACTACACCTTTCGAGGTAACCTCAACTGTTATCGTACCCGCTTCTAAACTCGCAGCAACAATCGCCATAAGCTTACCGCTGAACAAGCGTCTACTCTTTCCTTTGTATGGATCATAGTCCGTGCTGTCTCCATTATCTAAACCGATCAAACGGCCTGCTCCGTTCACCTGAACCTGAACGCGATTATTTGCATTCTCAACGGCATTCCCGCGCTCATCCTCCATCGTAATTTCGATGAAGATTAAATCTGTGCCGTTCGCAAGGAGTGTACCCTTATCAGCCTTTAAGCAGATTCGACTCGCATCCCCGAACGATTTCCTAATGTCTACTGCAATGATTTGGCCAGCCTTATCATAAGCGATTGCCTTGAGCTCGCCTGCTTCATAAGGAATCTTCCACCAGCCCGCTAGCTGCGTTCCATGCACATGATCGATTTCATAGGTCCCAACAGTCTCACCATTGAACTGCAATTCTATCTTGGGAGCATTCGAGCAGACTCGAACATCGATCATTTGACCGGGATTGAAATCCCAATAGGGAAAAATATGCACCATGGGATGCTCCTTGTAATTTGTCCAAGCCGATTGATAGATGTAATATGAATCCTTTTTAAAGGTCGCTGTATCAATCTGCCCAAAATACGAATTCTTCGTATGATACGGTGTAGGTTCACCAATATAATCAAAACCCGTCCATATAAATTGCCCTAATGAGAACGCTGCATCTCGCTCCGCGATAATACACGCTTCTGCTGACTTCGCTCCCCAGCTTGTAGAGCTATTACCTAGTGCAGAGCACTGCCCATCGTCATCAGCCAGGATGGATTGCTCGAATGGAAAATGATATATTCCCCTGCTCTGCACAATAGAGGCGGTTTCACTACCATAGATAATCCAGTCAGGATGTTCCGCGTGATGCTGATGGTAATATTTTTCCGCATAATTGTAGCCTGCCACCTTTACGATGTCCGCACATTTCTGAGCATTCTCCCATGGCATATAGTTCGATCCAATGGTTACTTTCCCGTTGCCTTTCGGATCATATTGAAGCACGGCTTCCATCAACATGCTCGTCAATTCTTGCCCTCGCCTGTCAGCATGCGTATCATAAATTTCATTGCCAATACTCCACATGAACAAGCTTGGATGATTACGATCTCGCATGACCCAGCTTCTCACATCTTTTAACGCCCAGTCCTTGAAAAATCTTGCGTAATCATATGTGGTCTTCGATCGCTCCCACATATCAAAGGCTTCTGAAACCACAAGCAGCCCCATTTCGTCCGCCAGATCCATAAGCTCTGCTGCAGGCATATTATGAGCGGTGCGTATTGCATTTACGCCCATGTCCTTTAAGATCTCAAGTCTTCTTCGCAATGCTGCTGTATGAAACGCCGAACCCAATACTCCAAGATCATGATGCTCACAAACTCCGTTAAGCTTGATCTTTAACCCATTCAGAAGCATTCCTTCTTGAGGATCCAGTACAATCGTTCGAAAACCTATAAACTGTGTTACTTCTTCTATTGTTGTCCACACATCATCAGAGCCCTGATCAGGTGCCTTATGCTGCAATTCCGTTTTTAGCTGATATAAATGCGGCTCACCGGGGCTCCATAATAAAGGATTCTCTACAGTCAGCACCTGACTTACACGTGAGGTAACTTGTGTTAATCCTACTGCGGAGATCTTCTCAACACTGGTCTTTATCTCTCGATCCTTGTGTAGAACGGTTTGGGAAAGCCGCATATCTCCTGTAATGCTCACATCGGTGTCGATCTCCACTCGCCAAACGTCATTTTTTTGTACCGTATGAATGTAAATTCCATCTGTCACGATATGATTGCAATCTCTTGTCTTGAGCCATACATTCCGGTAGATACCCGCTCCTGAATACCATCTACTATTCGGACTCTGATGCACAACCTTCACTAGAATTTCATTTTCCCCGTCTATGAGCATATCTGTAATCTCGTATTCAAAGGAAGAATAACCGTATTTCCACTCCCCAACCCATTGATGATTCACATAAATCGTGGAGTCCATATAAATACCATCAAAACACAGCAATAGCTGCTCATCGTTCTTCGTATTTATAAAATATTTTCGATACCAGCCAATACTATTCTCATATAAGTCTAACGTGTTATAAATCAACCAATCATGTGGGAGATCGACGGGATGGAAATCCAAGGACTCAGCATACGTCACTTCTAAAGTACTCTTGGCGAATTCCCAGCCCTCATTAAATAATCTTTTCTGATTCAAGGTGTATCTTCCTTTCTTCTCATAGGATTATGAAACAAAGGGATGGAGCAACAGAAGGAGTGGCCCTGCTGGACACACTCCTCCTAATGCTAATATTTAGTATATTGTGCGTTGATGCTGGTCTGGGATACCGCTTTTTCGATAGAAATACGTATTGATGATATCTCTCCACTCGCGGGCATGTAGTACCTGTTCGTGCAGACGGTCTGCCACCTGTCCAAACCTGCTGCCATCCATTTTCCCCTCAAGGGATTGCCACTTCTCTTTCAGCCCTGCTGCGCGATCCACGCCATCAAAATGCGTATCATAAATATGCTGGATGACCGTTTTACCAGATTTAAGAGTATGCGTATACGATACATGATGAAAGAAGAGTAATAGCTCATCTGGACAAGTAGCTACCGATTCATAAAAATCTACATTCGCTCCTTGATACTGAGCAACATATCCCGTACCCGTCTTTATTGTCCGGTCTACGCCAATCCCTTGTAAGTCTGCAAAATGATACGTTCCCCATTTCGAATATTCATATCCATCCACATTTGGACCGTAATGATGATCAGGATTGACCATCCAGCCTACCCCAAGCGGCGAAGTATAAGATTCATAGATATTCCAGGAGGTTAACAAGATCTCACGAATCGTATCTATTAACTGCTCATCCTCTGCACTGAACGTGAGCATTGTCCATTCCTTCGCGATTTGCTCTGCACTTAATTCCGGATTCCAAGCGAGACGCCCGTAACCATATAGATTGGCCTGCGCTAACAAATGCCCCGTCCAGTTATGATCATTACCAATATTTGAAACAGCAGCGAAGCCGCTATATTTATAACCGAACATGGATCCATCGACGACCCGTTTCACCGATGACTCCGAATTCGTTGCGTAAGTATTAAAATCAAGAACTTCCTTCCATTGAGGAATGAGGTAGCAGACATGACGCTGTTGGCCTGTATATTCCTGCGTAACCTGAAACTCAATCATCATATTAGTATGCTCCATGGCACCGAACAGCGGAGACACACCTTCCCGTACTTGAAAATCCATCGGTCCATTCTTCACCTGCAAAATAACATTATCCATGAATCGACCATCTAGCGGTTTAAAGTGATCATATGCCGCTCGTGCACGATCGGTGGAGCGATCCCGCCAATCCTGTTTGCAATTGTAAACGAAGCAGCGCCAGATGACGATTCCCCCGAAAGGCAATAAAGCTTCAGCCAGCATGTTCGAACCTTCTGCATGATCACGATCATAAGTGAATGGACCTGGACGATTCTCTGAATCAGCTTTTACGAGGAAACCGCCGAAATCTGGAATCAATTTATAAATTTCTACCGCCTTTGCCTTCCACCATTGGCGTACATCAGAATCTAACGGATCAGCTGTATTCAATCCACCGATTTCGATCGGGCTAGCATAGTTAATACTTAGGAATAGCTTCACCCCGTAGGTACGGAAGATATCGGCAATCCTCGCGATGTCAGGAAGATAGCGCTCCGTAATAAACATCGTTTCAAACCGATGTACATTGACATTGTTTATAGCAATCGCATTGATTCCTATCGAAGCGAGCATTCTCGCATAATCTTCCAATCGATCAAAGTCCTTAGTGATTTCGTTGTCTGAGTAGAATATGGACTTCCCCGCGTAACCACGTTCGATGCTTCCATCGATGTTATCCCATTGATTCATCATGCGGAGCGTATTTACCGGCTGTTCCAACATATCCAACGCCTTAATCGATTGACCCGTTCCAAGCAAGCGTAAGAATGCAAATACACCGTACAGTAATCCCACGGGTGTGGAAGCACCTATTGCAATACAGTCCTTCTCCGTGTTTGTTCGAATGGCATATCCTTCTGATCCAATTGCTGTCCTTGTAGCCTCGCTAAAGGTCTGCGTAATCAACGGATGATTACTACCAAATGTACCGATCACAATACAGGCCTGCATATCTTTATCCTGAGATTCAGTAATAGTAGCATCTATATCCAGCATTCCTTGTATGCCACGTGTTAGTTCTTGCACAGCACTTTTGATCACTGGATGATCTTGTTTGACTGTCAAAATGTTATAGCACCAAGGAGAATAGCATTCTCTTACTGCACTCGATTGAATATAAGGATATTCGAGCCAAGCTTTATACCCTGCGTTATGTAATTCTGTCTTTTGTTCTTCCATAATTCGGTGTCCTCCATTAGTGAGTAAGACTTTTTAATCTAGATGTTGCTAGCTGTGCAATGGTTCTCTTATACTTTTGTAAACGATAGGTTATCCGCATCCCTACTAATAGGAGGAACACGAATGTGACGTACCATGAGCAGCAGGACTTACAACCGTTCCATCTCTATTTTGTATATAAAAGAACAAGTACAAATACAGACGACTATCAAGGTACATTCCATGCTCATCAGGGTGTTGAAATCCTTATTGTTCATGAAGGTAAAGGGACGCTGATTATTGATCAAAATAGCTATGAAATAAAGCCAGGGATGATTTGTATTTTCCAGCCGTATCAACTGCATCATATTCAAATTGAAATTAATGAGGCGGTTCCGTTCGTGCGTTCGATCGTGCATTATGAGCCCAGCATTTTTAAAGCTTATTTTGAAAAGTGGCCCATCCTACAAAGCTTTTTCAATCATATTCACAGCGGCAATTCCGCCTCACCTCGATGGTATGAACAGCAGGACCTGCAATCCCTGATAGCTCTTCTGAAGAATCTGGATAAAGCGCTTCCAACTTTGCACAAAAATGATTTCATGGAAGAGGTCTCATTGTTTCTCATCACGTTCCTACGTACTTTAAAGCCGCTTTGGGATACACAGCAGAAGCCGGCCTCCATGGAACAATTGCTTCGTAAACCACATCAGGCAGAACGTATTATGGAATGGCTGCAGTTGCATTACAAGGAATCTTTGCGGCTTGATCAAATGAGCAAGGATCTGCATCTTTCACCCCACCATTTATCCCACTTGTTCAAGGAATGTACAGGCAGCAGTATTTCCGATTATTTAACGGTCAAAAGAATGCAGGAAGCCGTTCATCTTCTGACTTCAAGCAAATACACGGTTGCACACATCGCCGAGGAAGTGGGGATTACAAATTGCTCTCATTTTTGCAAATTGTTCAAAACCCATTTCGGCACAACGCCTAATCAATTTCGGAAGCAATGGTATTTGCATCATTGAGTTGTCGAACATCCCAGCTGGATTCCTTATTAACATCATATCAAGTTGGTTCGTGAGCAGGTATTCGCATCTTGTGCAAAAATGCCGCTACTTTGCGATTTACACCTAATTGTAAGTTAGTTTCAGTAGCGGAAATCTAACACTTTACATTTACTGGATTCCGGAGCACAATAATGAGTGAGCACTCACTCATTATTGTTGTGCAGAGCATTCAGTAACACCACTTTGTATCCCAGACTATTCAGAATCGAGGAGATGAATATGGGTTCGGAAGTTCCAGTCATTTCAGTGAGCCATGTTAGTAAAGCCTTTGGAGACAAACAGGTGCTCGAAGATATTTCACTTCAAGTGGAGCGTGCGGAAACCTTCGGCATATTAGGGCCCTCTGGCTCCGGAAAAACAACGCTAGTAAAGCTGCTTACAGGTATCGATGAGGTGACCTCAGGAGAGGTAAAGGTGCTTGGTGTCACTATGCCTAAGTTATCCATGCTGCAACAAATTGGATACATGGCTCAATCTGATGCCCTATATACGGAACTCAGCGCAAAAGAAAATCTGGAGTTCTTCGCTGCGCTATATGGACTAAAAGGTGCGGAGCGCGGCAAACGCATCATGGCTGTTATGGAACTAGTAGATCTTCAGGAGCATCTGCGCAAAAGAGTAGATCAATACTCTGGCGGAATGAAACGCCGCCTATCCCTGGCGATTGCGCTGCTCCATGAGCCTCCGCTACTTCTTCTTGATGAACCAACAGTAGGTATCGATCCTGTACTCCGACTATCCATCTGGAAAGAACTAAAAGCTCTGAACAAGAAAGGTACCACGATTGTACTCACTACGCATGTCATGGATGAAGCTGAGAAATGTGATCGCCTTGGAATGATCCGTGATGGCAAACTGCTTGCCGCCGACACACCTGCCGGACTGCTTGAAGCCACTGGCTCAGCTTCTATTGAAGAAGCCTTTCTATATTATGGAGGTGTCCGTTCATGAGAATCCGAGCGATCACCTTACGGATTTTGCGACAATTTATTCATGATAAAAGAACGATGGCCTTAATGTTCATTGCACCGCTCATCGTTCTAAGTTTAATGAGCTTGGTATTCAACGGGAACGCCTATGAGCCAAAAATCGGAGTATCCGGTGTGCCACTAAATATCTCAGCTGCGTTAAAAGAAGAAAATACCACAATTAAAGAGTATGCCAGCGAAGAGCTAGGGAAAAGTGCTCTAGTAGAAGGAAAGATTGACGCTTTGATCACTTTGGACGGAAACGTTGGGAATTCAGGAGTCATCCCTCAAGTGTTGTTAGAGGGTAGTAATCCTACAGCCAACAAGGCGGTAATTATGACGCTTCAAAAGCTTTCTCAGAAGCTTCTTCCAAGTACAGAGGAACAGCTGCAATTACAGCCCCAGATCAGCTACTTATACGGTTCTGAGAATATGAAGACGATTGACCGCTTCGGTCCGATTATGATTGGTGTATTTGTTTTCTTTTTCGTATTCCTGATTGCCGGTGTTTCTTTCCTGCGTGAGCGGACTACAGGCACCCTTGAACGTTTACTTTCCACTCCTTTAAAAAGATGGGAGATTGTACTCGGGTATGTATGTGGCTTCGGCATTTTTACCGTATTCCAAGCGCTGTTGATCTCATGGTTCTCTATTCAGATTCTTGGCATTATGATGACAGGAAGCTTTGGATACGTAATGCTAATCACCTTACTCCTGTCGATGACAGCTTTGACGCTGGGCACGCTACTATCTGCTTTTGCAGCCAACGAGCTACAGATGATTCAGTTCATCCCGCTTATTATCGTGCCACAAGTCTTCCTCAGCGGACTGTTCCCACTCGACACCCTACCGCTATGGCTACAGCGCATCGGCTATGCAACCCCAATTCATTATGGATCAGAAGCGCTTATGAACATCATGATCCGTGGCAAAGGATGGAATTCCATCGCTCTGGATGTCTATGTACTGATCGGATTCTCACTATTATTCATGGTGCTGAATGTATTGGCACTGCGCAAACACCGGAAAATGTAGCCTCACTAAGAACTTTCATCGGTTGAACGGAATGAACCAAGTTTGGAGGATAATTGTAATGAAAGAATATGATTCTACGGAACAAAATATAGAAGAGCAGTGGATTGAAGAGCTGCTGGCCATAAGTGAAGAGGATAAACTGACACCGAAGCAGATTTCCATTTTGCATGCGGCGATTGAGGTGTTCTCCGAAAAAGGTTACGCTGCTGCTGCGACTAGTGAAATTGCTCAAAAGGCAGGCGTAGCAGAGGGTACGATTTTCCGATATTACAAAACCAAAAAAGATTTACTGCTCTCCATCATTGGCCCCACCATGAGTCGTATGCTCGCTCCTTTTGTACTGCGGAATTTCAACGGGGTACTCGATGTTCCCTATGACAGTTTCGAAGAATTCCTACGGTCATTTATCGTCAATCGTCTGGAGTTCGCCCGTAGAAATTTTAAAATGCTAAAGATTCTGATACAGGAGATTCCTTTCCAACCGTTGCTCAGAGAACAGTTCGCAGAAAATATTCTAAGCAAGGTGCTGGAGCGCGTCATCGAAATTGTTGAACACTTCAAGGCAAAAGGTGAAGTCATTGAATTACCCACACCCGCTATTCTACGTTTCACTATTTCATCCATTGGTGGGTATTTGCTTAATCGCCTGCTGCTCCAACCGGAGAAGGACTGGAAAGATGAGGAAGAGATTAACCTGACGATCCGTTTTATTATGCACGGGATTAGTGGAGTAGCAGCCCCTATTTGATGCGCACGCCCGTTCTGTTATCATAAGGACTATATAATAATCGGACTTTTCGAAGAACAAGTTACGAGGAAGGAATTATGTTATGGGCTTTAGTGTGACAGAACGGGTAATTAAGCTGCTGTGCGGCAAGTCTATTTTTGAAAAAGGATTGGCTTATTACCAGTCTGGAAGCGTAGATATAATAGATATTGAAGAACGTAATGAATCCATCCCAGATCTGCCCCGCTCTCGTTATGAAGCGCTCGTTCAAGGGGGCATTGGCTACGAAGTCATGGTTGTCATCGATATCGACGGTGATGTCACAGCAGAATGTACTTGTCCTGCTTACACGCATGGAGGACCTTTCTGCAAACATATCGCAGCCGTACTGATCAGCATTGATGCCCTTGAAACTGCTGGAGAACGGCCAGCTCATACTGGAACTTCTAGCCTTTCTACTATTGAAGATACTGGAGTCTTAACACCACGTAATGTTACGGATTCTACGCGAGACATGGGAGGAAGGTCCAGAGACCAGCATCTTGTGAGCAGCCTGCTAGGCATGTTCAGTAACCATAAGCCGCGTCCGAGCGGTACTGGGGCTTTTGTAGATAATAGGATCCCTTTAAATGTCGAGTTCATCTGCAAGCCATTCACTTACAGCTATAGCACTACCATGCTGGGAATAGAAATGAAAATCGGCTCGAAACGACTATATGTCGTTCATAAAATTAGAGGTTTTCTGGAACGTGTACATCGTGGAGAAACCTTCGAATTCTCGAAGCATTTCGTCTATGACCCTGCCATTCACAGCTTTCGGAAGGAAGATAACATCGTTCTTCAGAAGCTAATTGAAATTGTCTTAAATGAAAAAATGTATCGCGATAACGTCACTAACTACTCTCCATATGGTGGCAACCTGGGGGGAGATCGCCAGCTGGCTATCCCTCCTTTTTTCTGGGAGACGCTTCAGCCCGCACTTTCAGAGGTTCCGTCGGTATATCTGCAACAAGAAGAGGTGTTGTACGAAGGCATTCATATGTCTAATGAAGCACCGCCCCTTAGCTTTGCGTTCGAACAAGCCGAAGGCGAAGGCTACCATCTGGATATTCAAGGACTGGAGCAGATCTCAGTTCTGGAAGATTACGGGCTCGTGCTGTCTGAAGGTAAGCTGTTGAAGCTAACTGCTCAGGAATGCATGCGCCTATCTGAGATGAAAAAAATGCTGGAATCCTCTCGTCGAGATGGCATCGATATTGCCCCCGAACAAATGGAGCCCTTTATGGACAAGGTTATCCCTGGTCTAAAAAAACTGGGAAACGTGCATATTGCCGAATCTATTGCTGATCGAATTGTGCAACATAAGCTTATAGCCAGGCTCTATCTGGACCGCGTGAGAGATCGACTGCTCGCCGGGCTAGAGTTTCAGTATGGTGACATTATCATCAATCCTTTGGATGAAAAAGCCCATGTTCGCGGTACGGACTTGATTCTTATACGCGACGGTGAAGGAGAGGCCCAAATTCTGGAGCTGATGGAGCATGAATCCTTCGCCAAAACCGAAGGCGGGTATATTATGACGGATGAGGACGGTGAGTACGATTTTTTATACCACACGATTCCGTTGCTTGAGCCACTACTAACGGTCTATGCGACCACCGCTGTTAAAGAGAGACTGTTCACGGGAACCACGCCACCTAAGGTAAGCATTAGTTGGAATGAGAAAACCGACTGGCTTGATTTTAAATTCGACATGGGTGGTATTCCAGAATCTGAGATTGTGATGGTCTTAAAATCACTTCAGGATAAACGTAAATACTACCGATTGCCCGAAGGGGCACTGCTACCTCTCGAGAGCGAGGAGCTCCAAGAAATCATCACCTTTATGAACGAGATGGGCATCCGAGAAGGTGAGATTAAAGGTGCGCAATTTTCTTTACCAGTCGTTCGTGGGTTACACTTAACCTCTTCCGATTCTCAAAGTGACTCAGTCAAACTGAGCAGATCCTTTAAAAGATTACTTGCGAATATGCACAATCCTGAGAACCTTGATTTCCCTATACCAGAGAGTCTGGCTCCTGTGCTCCGGGATTATCAGCAGTATGGATTTCAGTGGCTGAAGACGCTGGCCCATTACCGTTTCGGGGGAATTTTAGCGGATGATATGGGTCTTGGCAAAACGCTGCAAAGTATCGCTTTTCTGCTCTCTGAGCTTCCGGATATTCGTCAGAGTGGTCTGCCCGCTCTTATTGTCGCTCCTGCCTCTCTCACCTACAATTGGCATAATGAGCTTAAAAAGTTCACGCCTGAGATTATGGCTGTTATTGCAGATGGAAGCTTAACGGAACGCGGTCGAATTTTAAAAAATGCAGCGAAGGCGGATGTAATTATCACCTCTTACCCGCTGCTTCGAAGAGATGTTCAGTTGTATGCTAAGAAATCTTTTCACACCCTGATTCTCGATGAAGCGCAAACCATAAAGAACCATACGACGCAGACCGCTCAAGCAGTTATGGCTCTTCAAGCCCGGCATCGTTTTGCACTTACTGGGACTCCTGTTGAGAATGCGCTAGAAGATCTATGGTCCATCTTCGGCACTGTGTTTCCCGGGTTGTTTCCAGGTAAGAAGGCTTTTCACGATTTGCCGAGGGAAACTATCGCTAAACGGGCACGTCCTTTTTTGCTGCGGCGCTTAAAGAATGATGTGTTAAAAGAATTGCCTGAGAAAATCGAATCACTCCAAGCCTGTGAGCTGTTCCCTGAGCAGAAGAAGTTATATGTCGCTTATCTCGCCCGTTTGAAAAAAGAGGCGCTTAAGCATCTGACCCAGGATAGCTTCGGTAATAATAATCGGATTAAAATCCTTGCTGGTCTCACTCGTCTGCGCCAGCTATGCTGTCACCCGGCTCTATTTGTGGATGGGTATGAAGGAAGCTCTGCCAAGTTCGAGCAGCTGTTTGAAATCATAGAGGAATGCCGCAGTTCAGGTAAACGAATGCTAGTATTCTCCCAGTTCACAGAAATGCTCGGTTTGATTGGACGTGAACTCGGCTATCAAGGTATTCCATATTTTTACCTAGACGGTCAAACGCCTGTGTCTCAGCGCGTAGATTTATGTAATCAATTTAATGAAGGAGAGCGGGATATTTTCCTGATCTCCTTAAAAGCTGGCGGAACCGGACTCAATTTAACAGGGGCAGACACTGTCATTCTATACGATCTATGGTGGAACCCTGCCGTCGAACAGCAAGCTGCAGATCGGGCTCACCGAATCGGACAGAAAAAAGTAGTGCAAGTGATCAGACTCGTAACCCAAGGCACTGTGGAGGACAAGATGTATGAGCTACAACAGAAGAAAAGGAACTTAATCGATGAAGTGATCCAGCCAGGTCAGGAAGGGTTATCTACCCTTACAGAACAAGACATCCGAGAAATTCTGATGATCTAGGTGTAATGATGTTTGGAGAAAAATAGGGATATCCTTCAGCCAAATGGCTTTTGGGATATCCCTTTTTCTGTAGTAAATACGTCATCATCATCAGATTATGCGATTGTAACTCCTGCACTAGCGTATCCAGCAATGGTTGTCGCAACGTCGACTCCGGCCGTTACTGTTGAAGTGAAGACCAACAGCAACCGCTCTCCAGTGGTTACAGGAATGCTCAAGCCTGTAGTAATACCACTGCTAATTGTGCCAAGTGAAAGGACACCTGTAAATGGAGGATTTAATGTGACTACAGCACCAGGGACTGCAATAAAGGTATTGTTAGGGGTAGAAGAACTGTATAATTGAGCAGTGATTGTTACTGTAGAACCTAATAAACTAAGCGCTGCTGTTGTGCTGAAATAGGCCGCCAAAGAGGTAATTGTTCCGGTGCGTGGAACTGAGAATGCAAAGTTCAGCAAGGTTCCAGCCGCTCCGGTGAGATCTATCGTACCGCCAGCAGCACTAATATTCGTCGCACTACTTCCGAATCCTACGATACTTGAAGTATTCAGCAAGCCTCCTAATACAGTTGTCATAGCTACAGGAAGACCAGAAGCATAAGGAATGATTGCACCTGAACCAGTAGGTCCCGTTGCTCCGGTTGTTCCTGTCACTCCAGTCGCTCCAGTTGCGCCAGCACTTCCTGTTGCTCCGGTCACTCCTGCACTTCCTGTTGCTCCAGTTACACCTGCGCTTCCTGTCGCTCCAGTAACACCTGCGCTTCCTGTCGCTCCAGTTACACCTGCGCTTCCTGTCGCTCCTGTTGCACCTGCGCTTCCTGTCGCTCCAGTTACACCTGCGCTTCCTGTCGCTCCTGTTGCACCTGCGCTTCCTGTCGCTCCTGTTACACCTGCGCTTCCTGTTGCTCCAGTTACACCTGCGCTTCCTGTCGCTCCTGTTACACCTGCGCTTCCCGCTGCTCCGGTAACTCCTGCGCTTCCTGTCGCTCCTGTTGCACCTGCACTTCCTGTCGCTCCTGTTGCACCTGCACTTCCCGTTGCTCCTGTTGCACCTGCACTTCCCGTTGCTCCTGTTGCACCTGCGCTTCCCGTTGCTCCGGTAACTCCTGCGCTTCCTGTCGCTCCTGTTGCACCTGCGCTTCCTGTCGCTCCTGTTGCACCTGCACTTCCTGTTGCTCCAGTTACACCTGCGCTTCCTGTCGCTCCTGTTACACCTGCGCTTCCTGTTGCTCCAGTTACACCTGCGCTTCCTGTCGCTCCTGTTACACCTGCGCTTCCTGTTGCTCCTGTTGCACCTGCACTTCCCGTTGCTCCTGTTGCACCTGCGCTTCCCGTTGCTCCGGTAACTCCAGCGCTTCCTGCTGCTCCGGTCGCACCTGTACTTCCTGTCGCTCCGGTATCTCCGGTGGCTCCAGTGGCTCCTGAATAACCTATATTTTCACCATACAATTCAGAGTAGACAAGCCGATGAGCAGTCACTAATTGACCTGTGCTGCTTTTTCCCCAAACTGAGACTTGAATTGGATCGTCTATCAAAGCTGGTGTTGTAAATGAAAATTCGAATGAATCAAAATTTGCATAATAATCATTTGTTAGTACTTCATTAGGTCCCACAGTATGAAGTTCACTAACATATAGTGTTCTTGTACCGTTCATATAATATCCTTCGACTTGAATCAACGACGCAGTGACATCACTCTGATTAACAAGTTTAATAGTAACAAGCTGAGTGGGTCTTTCACCGCTTACCAGATTGTTTTCTATAGGTCCAGTAGATAAATAACTCAAGTTATCAACTCCTTTTATTTTTAAATAGATTGCCTGCAAAAAATTCTAAATAGTAGCGTTACTATAATCATTCCTCCGATCTACTCTAAATTCGCTAACAATGAGCCTATTATATTTTTCAGTTGGAAATTTTCAGCTCTTAATAGTAATATTCTTTTCTCTTTTTAATGTGTGGACATCTATCAAAAGCTACTACTATACATATTGAGTGCTATTGGAAAAATCTATAAATCTATCAATATTCAATAGATTGTAAATCTTAGGAGCATTATTCCGTTCTGCCCAAAACTTGTCCCGTTAACAAAATAGAGGATAGCTCAGGAAGCCATCCTAACGGCTACTGAGCATCCTCTATTTTTACAATCAAACTCAGAGATAAATTTACGTCAATTCATGAACAGACCAAACTATACCCGAAGTATTGGCACCGCCCAGATTCAAAGGAACCGTCAAGCCATTAGAAACATAGAACAAACCAATAACATCACCTGCTGTTAGTGCAAATTCTCCAACCAGCGTTACAGTCCCACTTCCCAAAATAGCTCTCAAATCTAGAATAAGCGCAACATTCACATCCAACACAGGGAATAATCCACTTACCAGATTTGTTGAAGTAGGAGAAGTTCTCTGAACTACGAAAGCTGGATTAACCCCACTACCAAGACTAATTGAGATTGAGGCAGTTGTGGAATAGTTAATGGTCGCTTCAATAGAATATCTACCCGTTGTCGGAACTGTGTAATTTCCCGAAACGGGGTTAAAGGAAGGATCAGAATAGAAAGGAGAAGCCACAGACCATCCAGTCAGTTGGGAAGAAGTAGAAACTGACAAAGCTGATAGGAACGCTGAGAATCCCTCAGCTTGAATATTCGGCCCTGTTGCTCCAGTCACACCAGTTATTCCTGTTACTCCCGTTACACCAGTCGCTCCGGTTGCTCCAGTTACTCCAGTTGCCCCTGTTGCTCCAGTTACACCTGCCGCTCCCGTTGCTCCAGTCACACCTGCCGCTCCTGTTGCTCCTGTCACTCCAGCTGCCCCTGTTGCTCCAGTCACTCCGTCCGCTCCCGTTGCTCCAGTCGCTCCAGCTGCCCCTGTTGCTCCAGTCACTCCGTCGGCTCCCGTTGCTCCAGTCACACCTACCGCTCCTGTTGCTCCAGTCGCTCCAGCTGCCCCTGTTGCTCCAGTCACTCCAGCTGCTCCAGTTGCTCCAGTCACCCCGTCGGCTCCTGTTGCACCAGTCACTCCAGCTACCCCTGTTGCTCCAGTCACACCTGCCGCTCCTGTTGCTCCAGTCACCCCGTCGGCTCCCGTTGCTCCAGTCGCTCCAACTGCTCCCGTTGCTCCGGTCAATCCATCGGCTCCTGTTGCTCCGGTCACTCCAGCCGCTCCCGTTGCTCCAGTCACACCTGCCGCTCCTGTTGCTCCAGTTACACCTGCCGCTCCCGTCGCTCCAGTCACCCCGTCGGCTCCTGTTGCACCAGTCGCTCCAACTGCTCCGGTTGCCCCAGTCACTCCAGCTGCCCCTGTTGCTCCAGTCACTCCATCGGCTCCGGTTGCCCCAGTCACTCCAGCTGCCCCTGTTGCTCCAGTCACTCCATCGGCTCCCGTTGCCCCTGTTGCTCCAGTCACTCCGTCGGCTCCCGTTGCTCCGGTCACTCCAGCCGCTCCCGTTGCTCCAGTCACACCTGCCGCTCCTGTTGCTCCAGTTACACCTGCCGCTCCCGTCGCTCCAGTCACCCCGTCGGCTCCTGTTGCACCAGTTACACCTGCCGCTCCCGTCGCTCCAGTCACCCCGTCGGCTCCTGTTGCACCAGTCGCTCCAACTGCTCCGGTTGCCCCAGTCACTCCAGCTGCCGCTGTTGCTCCAGTGGC
Source organism: Paenibacillus sp. FSL R5-0914 (assembly GCF_038004525.1). Lineage (NCBI taxonomy): Bacteria > Bacillati > Bacillota > Bacilli > Caryophanales > Paenibacillaceae > Paenibacillus > Paenibacillus sp. FSL R5-0914. The sequence continues at coordinate 2,233,123 of NZ_JBBORH010000001.1, read as the reverse complement.
TCCATCCGCTCCCGTTGCTCCTGTTACACCTGCCGCTCCTGTTGCTCCAGTCACTCCATCGGCTCCTGTTGCTCCAGTCGCTCCGTCTGCCCCTGTTGCTCCAGTTCCTCCAGCTGCTCCAGTTGCCCCAGTGGCTCCATCGGCTCCCGTTGCTCCTGTCACTCCGTCGGCTCCCGTTGCTCCTGTCACTCCATCGGCTCCCGTTGCTCCTGTCACTCCATCGGCTCCCGTTGCTCCGGTCACTCCCGTTGCTCCTGTCGCTCCAGTTACACCAGCCGCTCCCGTTGCCCCAGTGGCTCCATCGGCTCCCGTTGCTCCTGTCACTCCATCTGCTCCCGTTGCTCCTGTCGCTCCATCGGCTCCCGTTGCTCCTGTCACTCCATCGGCTCCCGTTGCTCCGGTCACTCCATCGGCTCCCGTTGCCCCAGTGGCTCCATCGGCTCCCGTTGCTCCTGTCACTCCATCGGCTCCCGTTGCTCCGGTCACTCCGTCGGCTCCTGTTGCTCCGGTCACTCCATCGGTTCCCGTTGCTCCAGTCGCTCCATCGGTTCCCGTTGCTCCAGTCGCTCCATCTGCCCCGGTTGCACCAGTCACTCCATCGGCTCCCGTCGCTCCATTCACCCCATCGGCTCCCGTTGCTCCAGTCGCTCCGTCTGCCCCTGTTGCTCCAGTCGCTCCATCTGCTCCCGTTGCTCCTGTCGCTCCTCCGGCTGCCCCTGTTGCGCCAGTCACTCCGGCTGCGCCTGTTGCACCAGTCACTCCGTCGGCTCCAGTTGCTCCTGTCGCTCCAGTCGCCCCGTCTGCTCCGGCTGCCCCTGTCGCACCAGTCACTCCGTCGGCTCCAGTTGCTCCATCCGCACCCGTTGCCCCTGTCGCTCCATCTGCTCCATCCGCACCTGTTGCCCCTGTCGCTCCATCTGCTCCATCCGCACCTGTAGCACCAGTTGTCCCTACCGTTGCTCCAAGTAATTCAGCATGGACAAGTCGGTGAGCAGTCACAATTTGACCTACACTATTTTTTCCCCAGACTGAAATTTGAATAGGATCATCTACCAGGCTTAAAGTCGTAAAAATAAATTCAAACGCATCAAAATCCGCATAATAGTCCTTTGTTACAACTTGATCAGGCATAACGTTAACAAGCTCACTAACATATAAAGTTCTTGTCCCATTCATATAATATCCTTGGACGAGAACCGTAGAAGAAATAACGTCGCTTCGGTTATCGATTTTGATCGTAACATGTTGAGTAGGTCGTATACCTCCCACCATGGTATTATCTATCGGCCCAGTAGATAAATAGCTCAATTCTCAACACTCCTTTAGATTATTCCTACATGTTTTTCCCACGCTACTATACGATGAGGTTCTACTAATTCCCCTGAAGCCTGTTTTCCCCAGACCGAGATCCCTACCTCTGCTTCAACAACTTCTAATGTCGTAAACTCAAATTCAAATGCATCTAAATCTGCAAAATAGTTCCTAGTTAGAACTTGGTTAGGTGCGAGATTAATCATTTCATTCACATACATCGATCTTGACCCATTTAGCAAAAATCCCTGAATAACAAGATTATATGGATTAAGAGAATCACGATTAACTACTTTTACTGTTACGATTTGTGTCTGTCTGACCCCTAGAATTGGACTATTATCTATAGGTCCGGTTGAGAATAAAGCCATCTTTATTCACTCCTCTCTTCTGCTGCAGTTTGAAAAATAAAAAAACTATAAAACTAGTAACATGGTTCATAATTAATAGCTCTATATAGTAATATTCTGTATTTAAAGTTAATGTGTGGACATTTATGCAAAGGAATTGCCACTCAAAAAAAGACAACCTTCTATTCTTTGAATTTGTAATCTACTAATCGGACAATCTTAAACTCAAGCATTTTCTACGTTTTCTAACTAACACCCTATTGCTTTTTTCGAAATATTCGTTATACTGATAAAAATTATTCAAGCATCGATGAGCGGGAGAGTAGTTAACGTGTTCTAGTCCTCAGCGAGCCGGGTAAGTGCAAGCCGGTACAGATCACCTAATGAAGCGCACCCGTGAGATGGACTTCTGAACCTAAGTAGGAAGTCCCGGCTAAAGACCGTTATCCTGTAAGGTGGCTAAACATCTGTTTAGCAACGAGAGTGGTACCGCGAGCGCTAAAGCCCTCGTCTCTTTTGAGACGAGGGCTTTTTTGTATTTTCAAAGGAGGGTATAAAATGTTAAGTCAAATCATCAAAAACAGCATTGAACAAAGTGTAAAAAAAGTATTCCACACCTTAGAAATTGCCTACCCAAAAGATGTTGCAATTCTGATCGAACAGCCAGCTAATCTAGAGCATGGTGATTATTCCTGCAATATTGCTATGCAGCTAGCCAAACTCCTGCGTAAATCCCCTCTCGTCATAGCAGAGTTAGTAAAAGCAGAAATCAAATTACAAGAGAGTTACACGGGTCTTTTACAAAAAGTCGAAGTAGCTGCTCCTGGATTTATTAATTTGTATATGAATTGGCAGGTGTGGGCTAAACATTCCTTTGATCTGCCTAACAGCACAAGGGAAAAGGTCATCATCGAGCACACTTCAATCAATCCAAATAAAGCTGCTCATGTAGGTCATCTGAGAAATGCCTGCATCGGCGATGCGCTGGTCAGAATCATGAAAAGAACCGGACATAACGTAGAGGTCCATAACTATGTGGATGATCTGGGCAACCAGCTGGCAGATACAGTCGTTGGTTTATTAAATGTACCTTTAGAAGGGGAACATCAACGTTTCGGTGATTATTGCTGGGATCTATATGCCAAAGTGAACAAAGAATATGCACGGAATCCAGAGATCACTCACAAGCGCACGGATATGCTGCATGCCCTTGAACAGGGTGATGGTAATGAGGCGTGGCTGGGCAACTTAGTCGCTGAACGTATTGTGAGAGAACATGTAGCGGAAATGAAGCGTTTTGGTATTCACTATGACCTGCTGGTGTGGGAGAGCAATATTTTAAAAGAGGGATTCTGGACAGCCGCATCTGAGCTATTGAAGCAAACGGCAGTTTTTGTACAGGAGACTGAAGGCAAACTTGCGGGCTGCTGGGTGCTAAAGCAAGGGACAGAGGTTAGCAGTGGAGCGGATTCAGAGGATCATCAGATGGATAAGGTGCTTGTGCGTTCGAATGGGATTTTGACGTACACAGCCAAAGACATTGCTTATCATCTCTGGAAATTCGGTCTACTATCCAAAGATTTCACCTACAGTGAATTCTCGTCTGGTTTATGGACCACAGGATTAACTGGAACCCATGAGCCTTATGGACATGCCGACCGTGTTATTAACGTGATCGATTATAGACAGGAATATCCGCAACAAATGGTTAAGCAGGCTTTAGGAGCACTAGGATATAACGAGCAGGCTGAGAAGCTCCATCATGTAAGTTATGGCGTTGTTTCTCTTAGTCCGGCCTCTGCTGCTGAGCTGGGGATAGATGTTTCAGAAGGGAAATCTTCTTATGCCATGTCCGGGCGCCAAGGAATCGGCGTTAAGGTGAGCGATTTAGTAATGCTTATGGAACAGAACATAGAACATTCGCGCTCCGATAAAGAGGGTCTTTCCAGCCATATCATTGCAGCTGCTGCTATTCGTTATTATCTGCTGCGGTTTAACCTGGGAACGGAAATCGTGTTTGATTTCAAACAGGCTACCGAAATATCCGGTAATACCGGGGTTTATCTGATGTACACCTATGCCCGTGCCAGCAGTGTTTTGAGCAAATCTACAATCCCATTCAGCACAGATGCCTCAAAGCTTCAATTTCCACTCGAAATGGAAAAGGCAGAGCTCGCTTTGCTGAGACAGCTTAGCGTCTGGCAAGAGACATTGTATGCTGCCAGCATAGAGTTAACACCGAATATACTCTGCACGTACGCGCATACCTTAGCCACACTTTTCAATAACTTCTATTCTATATGTCCGATTTTAAAAGGTGAGGAGGCTACCATCGCGTTCCGCCTCTGGCTTACTTCGAGATTTAAGGATACTTTAGGGGATGTACTTGAAGTGCTTGGGTTACCGACACCGAGCCGAATGTAGTACAAAAAGGGCAATCTCCACGCTTATCGCGGAGATTGCCCTTCTTTTATTATCTTACTTATAGATGTCTATCACATTTCCAGCTTCTACGCAGAGACGATCAAAGTCCTCACGTTTGATACGGATACCACCACTACGGTAGCGATTAAGCGTACCTTCGGCTTGCACTTCTGTACCGTTAACAGTAATCCGACTGTTATCAGAGCCCGTAAGGTGATAAATAAAGTCTACCTTAGTGCCTGCATATTCAAAGCTAAAGCGCATTCCGTCCAGCGACTCCGGCAGAATTGGATCGACGATTAAATCTCCACCTTCCGTACGGATCCCCAGTGCATTCGAGATCAACTGGTTCATGTAGATCCCAGGACCGCTTGAATAGATTCTCCAGCCACCTTTAACCGCTACGTCACCATTACGCAGTTTATCGAAATTCTCCTGTGCCTCGTAACGGGTGTTAAATTTACCATCCGAGCTACTGAAATAAGAGTTAGCCTGACGTAGTTCAGCGTTTGGCACCACGTCGCGGATTCCGATCGGATTGATCGCCGCTAGGCCATTCCAGACCTGATCGGTTTTCCCTAGCTTAGCCATAGCTTCTACATAACGGATGTGTGCATGTACATATTGAAGTCCAATTTCCCGACCAAAGTTAGAAGCTTGCTCCGCACGTTTGAAATGGGTGCTTACGCCGCCAACATATTGAGCTGGACGGTTCATCAAACGAACGCCATCTGGACAGAACAGTTTATCTTGGATTACTTCATAGTGGGCTTCGGCTTGTTCTGGTGTAAGCAGCTCACTGATCATACTGCGCGTCATTGGCAGCAGACGGTATTGGATCCCTGTTTCCGTATCACTTGGATGTACCATAAGCTTCACTTGCTCTGGGTCCTCCATATACAAGAAGCCTGGAATTACCTCAGATTGAAGCATATGTGTGTTGAAATCCTCACGGATTCCCTCCACCATCGCTTTCAGCTCTTCCGAACCTGCTGGATCAACTTTATGAAGCACTTCTGAGAACTGATTCAATGTCTGATAGGTAAGCGCCACTGTCCAGCTGCTAACCATGTACTGCTTCAGCTGTGGATTAGCCGGTTGGAGTGTATCATCCCAGTCTCCATCACCGTAAGAAGACAAATGCGTGTCATGCAGGAAGTGATTCTTAATATAAGCAACTTCCTTCCGTGCATGATCCAGCAGCGTCGCTTTTTCCTCTGTAAAATCAAAGCTATGCTTACGAGTATAAGGCACAGTCGCTTGCAAAATACTGTAGTCTTGCGTTACCGCCAAATAGTCTCCAAGCACTTTGAGTGGCCATACAATAATATCTCCATGGCTCTCCTCTTGCTGAATCTTCGTATATTTATCAAACATGAACCACTGTGGCCAGTTACCATCATCTTCATATTGATGAGCATACAGGGTCAGCAATATTTCACGAACCTGATCGTATTTTTGCGTAGCCATGAAGTATTCCACTGGTCCCTGACACACGTCACGGGTTCCCCAAGCAGCGCCGCCGTATTGTTCCAATCCGTGAGGGACTGAATAATGGACGAGCATATTATGTGTATACCACCAAGCTAGAGCATTTACCTTAAACAATTCACCTTCGGACCCATCACCTAACGTCAAGCGGAAGCCATTCATAACCCCGCTGTAGAACTCGCGGTATGCGGAAATCTCCTCTTCAGCTGTACGGCTGCTCGATTGAATCTCCTTACCATCCAGAAGACCTTGAATGTTCATTGTCCATTCACTGCTCTCCGACAGTTCCAGAATAGCTAGCGGCGCATCTGACTGGTCAGCATGAGAGACAAGTCTACCTTCATTTTGAAGAGTGAAATCCGCTCCCTGTACCTGGAATTTATATTGCAGATCAGGATATTCTCCTGCACTTAGTGCACTTCTATCAGCCGAGAAGGTTACGGTTCCCTCTTCTTGTTTGAATTGATATGGAAGCTCGTATTCGTTAACGTTCATAGTGATTTGATTAGTGACTAGATAGCGATAAGCTTTTCCACTTTCCGTACGCACATTCAGGAATATCTCCGGAGAATCTGCAGTAGTGTAGTTCGTAATAATAAAGCATTCGCCATCTGTTCTGTAATACCAACGGGCATAGTTGAAACCAACCTCGAACAATGAAGGCATGGTCAAGAGGCGATATTCGCCATTCCACTGTACATAGATTCTTTGTCCCGAAGCCTTTGGAATGTTAAGTGCATTTCTGGCATTGGTCATGAGCTTGTTGAAATTGGTATTTCCAATAACGATTTGTGAGTTAAATATTCCGTACATATAGGAAGTCGTAGTGATTACCTTATCGTTAAGTCGGGCATTATCCCCACTCATTAGAATATGACCATGAGGACGCTCTACCTTAAGTTCCTTCTCTTTCAATACAACATGCTCATAATTTTCCGTGAAGAAAGACAGAAGCTGGTCTCCCTCTTTTTCCTCTTGATAGCGAACCGGGAACAAGGCTTCGATCTCTTCGCTCGTCAGAGAATTTGCAGCTAGTGGTGCTCCCAGCTCTTTCGTCAAGAAAGAACGCTCGAGCGGTGCTTCAGCTTCTAAAGGCAACTCTTTTACCGTTTCCCAAGCCGCAGCAACATCCTTCGTGAATTCTAACGAGGTAATCGCTTCTGGATGATCTTGCTTGAACAATCCATAAAATACAAACTGGGCTTCCCCACTCAGCTTCACCCGCTCCGATTGCAGCGCAGTATAAGCGAATTCATATTGATAGATTTCATTACTTAATTGCTCACGGCTCAGGCTTTCTGGTTGATTGGTCTCTTTATAAGACAATCCAAAGAATTGGAAACCATCTGTTGAGAAGCTTGCTGCCTTAGTGATTGCACCCTGTTGTAGGTATGGAAATTTGCCACCTTGCGGTTGATTCTGTCTGGAACATACTACATATCCCTTTGACTGATCCTCGAATACGGCGTGGTCAATATACTGTGACAGATAGGCTTCATTACTGCGAACAGCACCGATATCGGCAATACCCACATCTTGTCCGTACACGAGATCCACATCTGCATCTTGCCCTTTAAGCTTCACGTCCCAGAACCAAGCGCCTTGAGCCGTCGGAGTAAAAATAACCTGATACTCGATATTTTCCGCAGTACCTTCCCAAACCAAGCGGTTCCCAGCCTTACGTACAGTGCTTGAGGAATGAATGCCCAGCAAAGGAACAGCTTGAATGCTTCCATTACTATGAATGCGTAAGTATAGGTTCGATAAGGAGCCATCCACGATATTAGGCAACAATTGATTGATCATTGTCCGTTCATGGAGAACTTGGAACAAGTCCCCGCTGTTTGTAAAAGTGAATGATAAGTCTCCAGCGTTTAAATGGATGTTAGAATTCATATTAGTAGTCATATTCTTGCACTCCTCTATTACGACAGCCTGTGTCGTATATATTCTACTTAAGCTAATGTTAAGCGAAAATCGCGTTCTTTAACCTCTTGGCTATTTGGACCCACAAACAATTTGAATTGTCCCGGATCACTGCTAAAGCTTAAGTCGCTATGATAGTAACGAAGCTGTTCTTCTGTAAGCGTAAAGCTCACTTCCTGGCTTTCTCCCGGGGAGAGGCTGATCTTAGCAAAATCTTTCAGTTCCTTCATTGGTCTAACAACTTCTCCTGAAATGTCTCGGATATAGAGCTGCACTACCTCTTCACCTTGTACATTGCCTGTATTAGTCACCGTAACAGTTACTTTAATAGGCTGATCCTTCGTCATTATTTCACCGGAAAGGATCGGTTCACTGTAGCTAAATGTCGTATAACTAAGACCAAAGCCAAATGGTAGGAACGGCTCATTAGGAATGTCCAAATATTGTGAGACATAACGCTTGTCCGCACCCGGTGCATGTAGAGGACGTCCAGTGTTGAAATGATTGTAATAGACCGGAATTTGCCCAACAGATACAGGGAAAGACATCGTTAATCTTCCTGACGGATTCTCGTCACCATACAGTAGACTGGTAATCGCCGCACCGCCCTCGCTTCCTGGGAACCAGGCTTCCAGAATAGCATCCGCGTTCTCGATCACACCACTAAGATCCAGTGGGCGTCCGTTAAACAACACCACAACAACAGGCTTACCCAGCGTCTTCATACGTTGCAAAAGCTCACGCTGCGCTTCCGGCAAGCGGATATCTGAACGACTTCCAGCTTCTCCGCTCATATCCGAATGTTCTCCAAGCGCCAGCACAATCACATCGGCTTCCAGCGCTGCCGCTTTCGCCTCCAGCCATTGCTCTTCTGTAAAGCTCTCAATCCCGGAGCCTTCTGCAACGGTAACCTTACCAGCAGCTGCACGAGCTTCAAAAGCTGGAGCAAGACGGCTAGCTTCTTCTGTTGAACCCAACCAGGACCATGGTCCAAGAATATCTCCGTTATTAGCAAACGGTCCGATTAGCGCAATCCGCTGCTCAGTCGCAAGCGGCAGAACCTGATCATTCTTCAGTAGAACGCAGGATTTAACCGCTAATTCTCTCGCTGCTGTCCGGTGAGCATCACAGAAAATTACCTCGCGCTCTTTCTCTATATCTGCCCCACGTAACGGATTCTCAAACAAGCCCAGTCTTTGCTTCAATTTCAAAATACGAAGTACGGCTTCATCAATGATACTTTCATCCACTTGCCCGTCAGCTACAAGAGCTGGCAATTGGTGCACATAACACTCTGTCATCATCTCAATATCCACGCTAGCTTTGATAGCTTTAAGTGCTGCTTCAGCCTCATCCTCGGCGACACCATGCGGGATCAGTTCCTTCACCGCGCCCCAATCGGAGATCAACACGCCGTCAAAGCCCCATTCCTCACGCAGTAGCTGACGAAGCAGCTTAACGTTTCCGCTTATTGGAATCCCATCAATCGTGTTGAACGAAGTCATAACCATTTCTGCACCCTCATCCAGTGCTGCACGATAGGCTGGCAGATAATATTCCCGTAGCTGACGTTCTGATAAATCGACCGTATTATAATCCCGTCCGCCTTCGGATAGACCATAGGCTGCAAAGTGCTTAACGCAAGCCGCCAGACGACTTACATCACCCGTCAAGTCATTTCCCTGAAACCCGCGTACAAATGCACGGGCAAACCTACCATTCAAATAAGGATCTTCGCCGGTAGACTCCATCACTCTTCCCCAACGCGGGTCCCGAACAAGGTCCGCCATAGGTGCAAAAGTAACGTGTACACCAGATACTGCCGCTTCTTTAGCAGCAATCTCAGCGCTTAGCTCCGCCCGTTCCATATCCCAAGAGCAACCAATCGCCAGTGGCACCGGAAAAATCGTCTTAAAGCCATGCACGATATCCGCCATCATCAGCAGTGGAATACCCAATCTATTTTTACGTAAATGAGCTTCTTGGACGGCAATGACTTGCTCTGCGCCCGAAAGTCCAAGTACTGAACCACTGTTCTCAATCATGTGATCCGTAATCCCCATGGATGCCATAGGGCCAGTGATTTGCCCTCCTTCTTCCGCTCCTTCATAGAAATTAGCAGCTAGCTGCTGCAATTGTGCTATTTTCTCTTCAAGCGTCATCTGGTTCAACAGGGACGTCAGTTGCTGGTCTTTCATCTCAAATCCTCCATAATATCTCTTTCTGCAATTGCTCATTGCTCTTAGTTGTACAAGAAATCAAAAGTTGTCTTCAGATGTTCCTCCCAGAATCTCCATTCATGTGTTCCCGGAGTCTCAACATATTGAAATGTATAGGGACTCGCTTGCATATGAGAAGCAAATTCCCGGTTCATCTCCACAAATGGATCTTCCGAGCCACAGCAGGTCAAAATTGAAGGCAGCTTACGTTTATCGTCGACCAATTTAGCCGCTAAAGCATACAGATCTTGATCCGGCTTAACTTGTAAGCGTTTTCCGAAAGTGCCTGCCATCTCCCTCGCCATATCCGAAGACATTTGCGGGTCTTTCAATCTTTTCTGAATATCTGTAACGCCTGATAAGGAAACTACTTTGCTGTAACGCTCAGGATAGGTAAGTGCACATTTTAGTGCCCCATATCCGCCCATCGATAGTCCGGCAACATACGTCTTTTGCGGATCATCATCCAGCCTCATCATTCGGCCACAAAGCTCAGGAAGCTCTTGCGTAACATAGTGGAAGTAATCCAGTCCGTACTCCATATCTGTATAATAGCTTCTTCCTACCTGAGGCATTATGACTGTACAGCCATACTTGTTAGCATACTGCTCAATGGTGGTCAGCCTGTACCATGTGCTAGCATTGTCGCCAGCACCATGTAACAGATAGAGCGTTCCTCCGGTGGTATTGCCCGAATCAACGGGGGAGATGATACTGATGGACGTTGTCATTCTTAAGGTAGGAGAACCAGTCTCAACGGTTAGAAGTGCCATATGTCATCTCCTTACGGAACCTTTTTTAAAATATAAGAAATTATATGCTTACGCTATAAATTATCCTTCTATTTCTCGCTCAAACGCTTACCGTCCTTATAAGGACGCCAAAGGCGTTTATGCTTGTTTATTAATCTTCTTACAAGATCCCCGCTTTACCAAAACAGACTCGAATACCACATGTTTGTTCTCCGATTGTCCCGAAATCAGGTCAAACAGAATTTCAACACTGGCTTTCGCCATATCCACCCCAGGTTGGCTAATCGTATCCAGCGATGGGTGATAGTATTCTGCCATCTCTATACCGTCAAATCCGATGATCGAAATATCATTTGGAATCGATAGACCCAAAGACAATAAAGCCTTGGCAGCTCCGATAGCGATGGTATCTGATGCGGCAAATACAGCGGTGATATCTTTTTTCTTATTAAGCAGTCTTTTCGTAGCCGTGAAACCAGAACTTGGACTGTATTCACAATCCTCTACCAAGGAAGCATCATACTCAATCCCATGATCCTCAAGCGCCTTAATATAACCCATAAGACGACGGTTTCCGGTAGTATGCTGAACCAAAGGAAATCTGGCCAAAAAGCAAATGTTCCGGTGTCCGAGTGAAATTAGATAGCTCACAGCTTTATAAGACTCTTGCATATCATCAATGATCACACTGGAGAATACGGCAGGATCAACATCCTTCGTAGTCGTGATGGTAGTCAAAACGAATGGGATCGGCAATTGTTTGAATTTTTCTTCAGAATGGTCATATGTACCACCCATAAAGATTACCCCGTATAAATTCTTTTCCTTCACAAGCTGAAGAGCAGCATTGATCTCATCCACTCCATCTTCAACATGCTGGATCAGAAGCGGGCAGCCGCGCAGATTCACTTGACGCTCTACTTCTTTGATCATGTCTGCAAAAAACGGATTTGCAATCCCCTTAACCATAAGCGCTATCGTATTAGAACGCGTTTTTTTCAGATTGCTTGCATTTCCATTTGGAATGTAATTATGCTCTCTTACAACAGCCATTACTTTAGCTCTGGTTGCATCACTTACGACACCGGAGTTATTAATTACCCTGGAGACCGTGGCGATACCAACGCCTGATAGCCTTGCAATATCCTTGATATTCATAATTCCCCCTGTTTCACCCCTATAATGAGCTCCCCATGCACCTGATATAATCAGCTTAGTGGAAACGCATAAAATGATGGGAAACGTTTCCCATGACATCATTTTGACTGTTTTCGGATCTAAATCGCTTAATACGTTCATTATGGACAGATATTTTTTAGAAGTCAACCTATGATTTTTGACTAAAAATGATTCGCATCTCAAATTCGTTTTAAATTTTAATTGTTTCGATGTTAAATAGTAGTCTTTCTGCTTGCATTGACTTTAAAATAAGAATAGAATAGCATCGATTTAGCTATTTAATATCTAGTCAGAGGAAACGTTTCCACATCATTTTCAATGATTTCGACTACCAAACTTCCTAATCCCAGCTTGAAATCTAAGAAAGAGAGGGCTACATTTTATGTTAAACATGACTCGCTTCGAAGCCCAGATCCGCGAACGTGGATTGAATGTGTTCAATGTTCTTGTGCTTAAAAATGGAACGTTAGTGGGGAAAGTGGATCTCGCAGAGGATATTCGGCGCTTGCAGCATTCGGTCAGCAAGTCTTTTACATGCATGGCGGTGGGTCTAGCCATCGAAGAAGGAAAACTATCACTAAATACAACACTTAAGGATGTGTTTCCAGAATATGCATTCACTCATAAAGAAGTCCTTCTTTCCATGCAACCTGGGGAGTTGACCTTGTTCGATTTACTACGTATGAGTACAGGGCATGATTCCCCACCGTTTTGGGTTGAAGAAAGAATGGCCTTGAAGGATGTAAATTGGATACAACATTATCTATCGCTACCTTTAGACAGACCTCCTGGGGAACAGTTTACCTACAGCAGCGGGGATACCATTATGATCTCTGCAATGGTTCAGGCCCGTGTCGGACAAACCGTAAAAGATTACCTCGTTCCCCGTCTCTTTACCCCACTAGGCATAGAAAACGTCGATTGGGAAACGGCCCCTCAAGGGATCACCCTCGGTTGTGCCGGACTTCAGATCAATACGGAAGAACTAAGCCGATTTGGACAGCTTCTTTTGCAAAAAGGAATGTGGAAGGGACAGCAGCTTATTCCCGCAGCTTGGGTTGATTTTGTTACACAAAAGCAGATCGAAAATAACGGAGCTGGTGATTGGGGCCAAGGGTACGGCTGTCAATTCTGGTTGTGTACGCACGATGCTTATCGTGCCGATGGCGCTCATGGTCAATTCTGCATTGTTGTACCGGATGCACAAGTGGTAATCGCTATTAACAGTATGGAAGATAATATGCAAGCTATTCTAGACACTGTCTGGGAGGAGATCTGGCCGCTTCTTTAGCGGTGGGCATATGCGAGACAGCCTTCTCACGGGAAGGCTCAAGGTGCCGAGAAAGTAGTGGAGGCTACTTTCTCGGCACCTTCTTTTCGTATAATTAGGGAAAAGCTCCCTGTATTTAGCCGATAATTGCTTGAAATGAATGAAAAGAGGGAAATCCTCCCTAAAAATCGGGGGAATATCTATATTCGCCAACGAATTAGTTAAATTACAGGGAGGATTTCCCTAATTATTAGTCTATTGAGCAGAAAGCTCTGAATTATAGGGAGATTTTCCCTAATTATCTATCAGAGCTTCAGTTTACTTACTTTGGCGAGGATGCTCTGCACGCAAAAAAAGCCTTCCCGAAGGAAGGCTGTTACTTGCCCCGAGCGGGATGCAGCCCTTTCGGGCTGACTGCGAAGCTGATCCTATCGATGCTTATGCTCCGACGAACCACTCGGGCTTCTCTTTCCCTGCACGCAAAAAAACCCTCCCGAAGGAAGGCTGTTACTTGCCCCGAGCGGGATGCAGCCCTTTCAGGCTGACTGCGAAGCTGATCCTATCGATGCTTATGCTCCGACGAACCACCCGGGCTTCTCTTTCCCTGCATGCAAAAACAGCCTTCCCGAAGGAAGGCTGTTACTTGACGTCCCGGAAGGGATTCGAACCCCTGACCGTGCGCTTAGAAGGCGCATGCTCTATCCAGCTGAGCTACCGGGACATATAAGAATTAATGATATGTATTGACGCAACGATATTTATTATACCTTATTCAGCAGAATTTTCAAGATCAAACATTTTGGAAAATAAGTAATCTTAATCCTATTTTAATAATAACAAGGGTATCTTAGCTATTTTCATAGCTTACGGATACCCTCGTTTCTACTCCATATTACTCCAGATTCCGAAAATGCTCCTCCAGCTGCTTTTTTAAATCTCCGTATGTCATTAATTCTCTCTGAAACTTGGAACGTTCATCTTCTGGCGTCATAATCATACTGCCTGTAAACGCGCTCGAAGTCACATCTTTAAAAGCATCATGCATATTGTTATCAAACCAATCGGTAGAAGTGTCTGCGTCGTTAGTGAGGATACGGACAATCTCATAGCCTTCTTCGCGCTGATCTTCTACGATATACACCAAAAGCGCAGGATCACTAACAGCACCTGGCAATACACCTACTTCTGCACAAGGCGCACCGTCATACTCCATCATTCTGCGAATTTTGGCATCTTTAATATAATACACCTGTCATCCTTCCCTCCTGGCAAATTCCTCTCTCCCCTAGTGTTCGGATAAGGACATACATTTTATGCCTTCCTTCGGCATATATCTGTATTACTTGGCAAAAAAGTAAGGACAACAATCGCACAAAAAGAGAGGATGAACCATCATGTGCGGAATAACCGGATTTATCCAGTGGCGCGGAGATCTCACGCAGCACTCGCAGTTGCTGGTCAAAATGACTGAAACTTTAGCAAACCGCGGACCCGATGCAGCTGGAACTTGGATTTCAGGTCCTTGCGCATTCGGTCACCGCAGACTTAGCGTTATCGATCCAGAGAACGGCGCGCAGCCTATGATCACCCGCCATGACGAACAGGTATACGCGATTGTGTACAATGGCGAATTATATAACGCACCCGAGCTCAAACAAGAACTTAAGCAGCGGGGTCATCAATTCCGTACCCAATGTGACACCGAGGTTCTGCTGCATGCCTATATCGAATGGGGACCGGATTGTGCAGAAAAGCTCAACGGGATCTTTGCCTTTGCAGTGTGGGACGGACTTCGGGATCAGGTCTTTTTTGCACGTGACCGCTTAGGCGTGAAGCCTCTGTTCTATAGTAAAGTGGATGACGTCTTAGTTTTCGGATCAGAGCCTAAGGCGCTGCTGCAGCACCCCAAGGTACAGCCAATAGTCGGGCCCGAAGGGTTAGCGGAAATTTTTATTATCGGTCCAGCCCGTACGCCAGGACACGGTGTTTATAAGGATATGCAGGAACTTCGTCCGGGGCATGCCATGATCTATAGTCGCGAAGGTCTGCGTAGTTACGCTTATTGGAAGCTGGAAAGCGCAAAACATACTGACAATGAAGAAGAGACAGCCGCTAAAGTACGTGAACTGCTGCAGGATACGCTCGAACGCCAACTGGTCTCAGATGTTCCTGTCTGCTCGCTCTTGTCAGGAGGGCTGGACTCCAGTGCGCTGACAGCACTTGCAGTGGACTACTACAACCGAAACGGCCAGGGACGAGTGGATACGTATTCCGTCGATTATGTCGACAACGACAAGCACTTCAAGAGCCATACTTTTCAGCCCGGAGCAGATGGTCCATGGATTAAGCGAATGGTCGATGAATTAAATACGAACCATCACTATATCTCATTTGATACGCCAGAGCTTGTAGAAGCACTTGATAATGCGCTGTACACACGCGATTTACCTGGGATGACCGATGTTGACTCTTCTTTGTATTTATTTTGCCGTGAGATTAAAAAGAATGCTACTGTAGCCATTTCCGGCGAAGCTGCCGATGAGATTTTTGGCGGATATCCTTGGTTCCATCGGGAGGAGATGCTCTCCTCGGGCACTTTTCCTTGGTCAGTTGCTCCTAAAATGCGTGCAAGTCTATTATCCCCTGAAGTTAATGAATGGATTCGGCCGCTGGAATATTTGGGTGACAGATACAGTGATGCAGTAGCCGAAGTCCCAACATTGGATGGGGAGACAGGTAAACAAGCACAAATGCGCGTAATGTCCTATTTAAACATCACCCGCTTCATGCCTACTTTGCTCGACCGTAAGGACCGAATGAGTATGGGCGCCGGACTAGAGGTACGTGTTCCTTATTGTGATCATCGCCTCGTTCAATATGTCTTTAATATTCCTTGGGAAATCAAGAACCTGAACGGTCGTGAAAAAGGGATTTTGCGCAAATCGCTTGAGGGAATTCTTCCAGATGATGTGCTATATCGTAAAAAAAGTCCTTACCCGAAAACCCACAATCCAGCCTATTTAAACGCAGTACGAACACAAGTATTGAACATTCTAGATGACTCTACTTCGCCAATACTTCCTTTAATCGATGCCGCCAAAATCCGTGAGATCGCCGCTTCCCCAGAATCCTCTACCAATCTGCCTTGGTTCGGTCAGCTCATGTCCGGTCCTCAGCTGTTTGCTTACCTAGCTCAAGTAGATCTCTGGCTGCGTAAATATAACGTCTCCATCCAATAAGCGACAAGCCAAACAGCAAGTCCCCGTATCGGTGGCTTGCTGTTTGGCTTGTATTCGTAATTTTTAGAAATTAAAATTGTCCGGATCCGGACCGAACCGATGGTCTCTGTTCAAATCTTCGATGGCTTTAACATCCTCATCACTTAACGTGAAGTCAAAGAATCCCGCATTCTCCTTGATTCGATCCGCATGTACTGATTTCGGAATCGTAATGACGCCTTGCTGCAAATCCCAGCGAAGTACAATTTGAGCAGGGGTCTTATCATACTTTCCAGCCAGCTCTTTAAGGAGGGGGAGATCTAAGTTCCCTTGCATTAGCGGACTCCAAGCTTCAAGCTGGATTCCTTGCTCATTGGCATACTTCAGCAACTCGCGCTGAGTCAATAGCGGATGGAATTCCACCTGGTTTACCACTGGAACTACGCTAGTGTCCTCGATGATATCCTTCAGATGATGAATCTGAAAATTGCTCACACCGATAGATTTGATGAGACCCTCTTTTTGCAGATGAATCAGAGCTTTCCAAGTCTCCCGATACTTTCCTGCCACCGGCCAATGTATGAGATACAAATCTATATAGTCCAGCCCCAGCTTGCGCCGGCTAACTTCAAACGCTTTCAGCGTTGATTCATAGCCTTGATCAGGGTTGCGCACTTTCGTCGTAATAAACAGTTCATCACGGGCCACTCCACATTCACGAATAGCCTGACCTACACCTTCTTCGTTATTGTAACCAGCAGCCGTATCAATACTGCGATATCCAAGCTCCACTGCGGTCTTGACCGCGTGAATAACCTCTTCCCCATCTTTAGTCTGATACACGCCAAGGCCTAGCCACGGCATGGTCACTCCATCATTTAAAGTCGGACCTCCCGAGAACGGTGCATTCAATTCACTCATCGCTTAACCCTCCAAGCTTATTGTTATTTCATTAATCTTACTTAACCTAAATTCACGCTTCAGAAGCAAGCGCTACCACAAAAGTATAACAGACTGCTTCATCATTCCCAAAATCCTCATAAAAAAACGGAGGCATATATAAAGCCCCCGTTCTTCTTTATTTCTCAATCAGTTTGAAATCATCAAAATGGAATTCTGGAGAAACGATACAGGATACCAGTACTGGTTCTGATCCTAACGGGCGAGCCGCCTGCCATACGCCCGCTGGAACTACGACCTGCGGCTGTTGACCTGCAGCAATATCGAGACCCAGAATAACTTCCTGCACATTCTCAGGCTTATCTCCATTACCTCCAAGACTAAGCACTATTGGACTACCGGAATGCCAGAACCAAACTTCATCGGACAAAACAGTATGCCAATCAGATTGTTCCCCCTCGTGTAGCAAAAAATAAATCGAAGATGCCGAATGGCGCGATCCGGAATAGCTATCCCCAAGCACTTCCTGCGGAATTTCAAATTCGGAGTTCCAAAGTCTTTTGTACCAACCGCCCTCAACATGGGGCTGTAATCCGAGCAGTTCAACTAACGGTGAGATTTCTTTTTGTGTCACGGTAGCTTCTCTCCTTCAAAGTTTGCATGAGCAACAATAGCTTCGTATGCATAGGGTTGTTTTTGCTTTTTACTTTAACGGAAGAAGCACGAATTGTAAAATCTATTTACTATCCTTGCTCGCTTTGAATACCTCAGCAATCGCCCCAAGACTTCCCAGCGTTTCAACAGCGCTTGTTGGCAAGAACACTTTATTTGCAGGACCTTTGGCGATTTCAGCCAGAGCCTCGAAGGAGCGATATGCGAGCACATGCTCATCCAGACCTGCTGAGCGAATCAGCTCAATGCGTGATTTTTCTGCTTCAGCCACGGCTTGAATTGCTTTCGCCTCACCATGAGCTTCCAGCTCCTGTGCTTGTCTTGAACCCTCTGCTTGGCGGATACGTGCTTCCTTGTCGCCTTCCGCTTTCAGAATCTTGCTCTGCTTATCCCCTTCAGCACGCAGGATCATATCTTGCTTGGCAGCTTCCGCTTCCAAAACAATCGCCCGTTTGCTCCGCTCCGCTTTCATCTGCTTATCCATTGCTTCTTGAATATCGAGCGGCGGCTTGATATCGATGACTTCCACACGCTCGATTCTTACGCCCCATTTCTCTGTAGCCTCATCAAGCGCCAGACGAATATCAGTTGAGATTTTTTCACGCCCAGACAGCGTTTCATCCAATTCCAGCTTACCAATAATTTGCCGCATAGTTGCCGTTGAAATGTTTCTTACCCCATATACATAATCGGAAATGCCATACGTAGCTTCCTCTGGTCCCACTACCTGATAGAAAATAATCGTGTCGATCTGCACCTGCACGTTATCCTTCGTGATCACCGTTTGCGGAGGCACATTCGCTTGTTGAATCCTTAGATCATGGTAAGTACGCACCTGATCAATCACAGGTATCAGAATGTTCAGACCCGGCGTCAGTAGACGATTGAATTTACCCAGACGTTCCACTACACCTACCCGTTGTTGCGGTACGATTTTGATCGTTAATGCCACAAATACTACGACTACCACTAGAATAATTGAAATAATTGCCCATTCCATTAGTTCATATCCCCCCATCGTTCTACTTCAATAATGGTCGTGCCTCTCTTCACTACTCTGACCACTTCGTCCTTGCCCAAAGACTGGTCAGAGCTCGCGCTCCACGTATCTCCGCCTACCTTCACTTGCCCGTAGCGCCCCTTCTCAATCGGCTCAATGACGACTCCTTGCCTGCCTACGATTTCTGTGCCTGTATCCTTGAACCCACGTGAACTGCGAAATTTAGAAACCAGTGGTTTCGAGAATATAGTCAGACCAAGTGCGACCAGTGATCCGAGGATCACCTGAAACAAAATGGCTTCAGGAACAATCAACGACACCAAACCTGCGGCCAGCGCACCAATACTAAGCCATAGCAGATAAAAAGTAAGCGTCATCATCTCTACAACAAACAGGACACCGGCTGCGATCAACCAAAACACAACCATCGGTGAACCCACCACCTTCCTTATGATACTACTATAACGAAAAGAAACAGCGATGCGTTGCGTAATTCCGTAAAAATATTGCAGGCATGTATATAATTTATATTCATAACATCGGAGGTTATGTGTTCTGCATGAGTTTCCTTAAAAAGAGGACATACACCTTTTCTATCAAAGTTCCCTAAACAAGTATCCATGAATTAGAAAAATGTCCCCCTATATTACTGAATTTTATCCCTAGCATAATCGCTCTCTATGCTTGAAAATAAGAAATGCCTTCACCCATAAATAAGAAATTAATCCTAATTATTGAACTCCAAACCCACTCTTCTACTCACCTTACACCCCTTCAACAATGTTACATCTACAATTTTATCAAAAAGGAATCCTTAAAACAGCAGTTTAGAAAGCGCTTACTTATTGTGTGAGCTTTATGTGGACCGCTATTTTTTTGCTGCTAAATCTATGAAATGGGTGTCAGTAGAATGAGAGATATGCAAGGGTGAAGGTACAGGTGAATTTCAAATTATGGGAGGTGAAGGTAGGGTTTCTTGCCGAAAAGAATTTCGAACTACACATTGAACCTTGGAGGTATAAAATCAATGATATTCACGAAAAAAAGTTCACGTAAGACCTTTGCGATCGCGATGATCGCCGCGCTTGTTCTTACACTTTTTTCAGCCCTGGGTAGTAGTGCCAAAACGGCCAACGCCGCACAGGATTATAAACTGGTTGGTTATTACGCTTCTTGGGCCGCTTACGGGCGGGCTTACAATGTATCAGATATCGATCCCACCAAAATGAATGTCATTAACTACGCCTTCGCAGATATTTGTTGGAATGGCATTCACGGCAACCCTGACCCTACCGGCCCTAATCCGGTAACATGGAGCTGTCAAAATGAGCAAGCACAGACCATTAACGTTCCGAACGGCACGATTGTGCTGGGTGACCCGTGGATTGACACCGGAAAGAGCTTTGGGGATGACAAATGGGATGATCCCATCAAAGGTAACCTGAAGCAGCTGTGGAAGCTGAAAGAAAAGAACCCGAACCTGAAAACATTGATCTCCGTTGGAGGCTGGACCTGGTCGAACCGTTTCTCGGATGTGGCGGCTACGGCCGTAACCCGTGAGGTTTTTGCCAACTCTGCGGTAGACTTTATTCGTAAATATAAAATGGACGGAGTCGATCTCGACTGGGAGTACCCAGTCAGCGGTGGGCTTGCAGGCAACAGCTACCGTCCCGAAGACAAGGAGAACTATGTCCTTCTTCTGCAAAAAATCCGTGAAAAGCTAAATGCTGCCGGTCAGACCGACGGAAAAACCTATCTGCTGACCATTGCTTCCGGTGCAGGACCAACATATGTCAATAACAATAACCTTGCTGGCATTGCTTCCATTGTTGACTGGATCAATATTATGACCTATGACTTCAACGGAAGCTGGAATAAGACTACAGGTCACAATGCTCCTTTGTACTATGATCCAGCCGCATCTTCATCAGGCCTGACCGAACCGCAAAACTTCAACATCGACAAAGCGGTAACCAGCTATTTAGCCAATGGCGTACCTGCGAACAAATTAGTTCTTGGTATGGGATTCTATGGCCGTGGTTGGGGAGGTGCTCCTGCAGCAGGAAATGGCCAATACCAATTGTCCGCTGGTATTTCGTCCACAGGTACATGGGAGAAGGGAAGCTATGATTTCTACGACCTCGAAGCTAATTATATTAACAAAAACGGCTATACCCGTTATTGGAATGACACTTCAAAAGTGCCTTATCTCTATAATCCAACGAACCAAACTTATATCAGCTATGACGACGTAGAATCTTTTGGCCATAAGATCAGTTATCTCAAATCAAAAGGCCTAGCGGGTGCCATGTTCTGGGAGACAAGTGGTGACCGGAACAAAACACTGACCAACAAGCTGAACGCCGACCTTGGCGGAGGAGTGGTACAGCCGACACCGACACCAACCGCAACAGCAACTCCCACACCATCGCCTACGGCAACCGCAACTCCAACCGCAACTCCGACTCCTACGGTAACTCCAACACCAACGGCTACTCCAGGACAATGCGCAGCGGCGTGGAACCAGACTGCCGTATATACTGGCGGCCAGCAAGTTTCTTACAACGGTTCAGTCTATGAAGCTAAGTGGTGGACTCAAGGCGATCGTCCCGACCTTAGCGGTGCTGCTGGAGTCTGGAAATTCATCAACGTATGCGGGACAGCAACTCCGACTCCGACGGCAACAGTGGCACCAACCGCAACTCCCACACCAACGGCCACTGTAACACCGACAGCAACAGTAGCACCAACCGCAACAGTAGCACCGACAGCAACTCCGGCTCCAACCGCAACTGTAGCACCGACCCCTGGGAGTTCTAGCTGGATTGCAGGAACCGCTTACAAAACGGGTGATATCGTTATCTACAACGCCAAAACGTATACTTGCCTCCAGCCCCATACTTCACTTCAAGGCTGGGAACCAGCGACCACACCCGCACTTTGGAAGCTGAATTAAGACTCATTATTAACGCGAAAGGATCACCGTTCCTAATCTACTCCCGCAGTTATATTATCCCTTTTGGAGGAATGTTAAATGAACATAAGTACACGTAATAGGCGAAGTAAATCCGCACGCTACATTGCGGCCTTAATGAGCGCCATCATTCTGCTTCCGCTATACACAAGTGCAGGTGGATCGTCGCAAGTAGTCTTAGCAGCAGGGACGACGCCTACTGCTCCAGCTCCGGCTGCAGATCATCCGCGTAAAATTGTAGCTTACTTCCCGGAGTGGGGAGATCAGGAGAACAAAGGATTTTATACTGTCGATAAAATACCGTGGGGCAAAATCACTCACATTAACTATGCGTTCGCCAAGGTAAACCCTCAAACGAACAAGATTGATCTGATGGACCGTACAGCAGCTATCGAAAAAGACTACCCTGACCAATTAACTAATTTGCCGTATAAAGGACATTTTAATCAACTCGTAAAGTATAAGCAGTTATACCCCGATGTCCGCACCCTGATTTCGGTTGGTGGTTGGTCGGGTTCTGGTGGTTTTTATAACATGGCCAATTCGGAAGCTGGCCGCGAGACCTTTGCCAACAGTGTTGTGGATTTTCTACGTACCTACCAATTCAACGGTGTGGACATTGATTGGGAGTACCCATCCGGTACTGGTCAATCAGGTAACCCGAATGACTTCGGTGTGGCTGAGCCGCTGCGCACAGTGAATTACAACAACTATGTTCTCCTCATGAAAAAGCTTCGTGAAAAGCTGGATCAGGCAGGCGCACAGGACAATCAGAAATATGACCTAACCATTGCCGCAACCGCCTCCTCTTGGATTCTGGGCGGAATGAAGCTAGGGGAAGCCAACCAGTATTTGGACTGGGCGAACCTTATGACCTATGATTTCCACGGCGCTTGGAATGGATATGTTGGGCCGCATTCCGCCCTGTACCCGGATTCTCGTGATACTGAAACAGCTGCGCTGGGCACTCCGGTTCTGAATACCGACTGGGCCGTTCGATACTATTTGGGTACGCTTCCTCCGGAAAAAATCGTCATCGGAGTTCCTTATTACTCACGTGGCTGGAAGAATGTAAATGGAGGCATCAACAACACCGGTCTTTATGGTACAGCTCCTACAACCGGAGGTGGAGCCGACGGCGTATACGGAATCTGGAATGATCCTGCACCAGAGCAGCCGGCTGGCGCAAATCCAATCTGGCATGTGCTGAATCTGCTCAAAGATCCAGCGAACAAACGTTATTTCGATCCTGTTACCAAAACTCCATACTTGTTCAACGCAGACAAGAAGGTCTTTCTTACGTATGAAGATAAGGAGTCACTCGGCTACAAACTGGATTATATCAAGCAAAAAGGCTTGGGAGGGATGATGTTCTGGGAACTGACCGGCGACTACTCTGAAAAGAGTGATGGCACTTACACGTACGGCAACTCGTTGACCGATTTTGCCTATGACCAGCTTAAGACAGCCTCTCTGCCAGGTGGAACTCCGAAGCCACAACTACCTGCACCTACGAACTTCAGTCTTAGCTTCAGTGGCGCTTACGATCATCCGAATTATACCTACTCCCTGAAAATAACGAATAACACAGGCGCGGATATCTCCGGTGGCTGGAAGCTGGAATTCGATCTACCGACAACAACAACCCTGACTTCTGCATGGGGAGCAGGAACTGTAGAGCAAATCTCGACGGCTTGGGACTTTAACCGCTATCGTATTACCGGAACGGCATCCCAAACGATTGCAAACGGAGCCACATTGGAAGTTCCGGGCATGATGAAGCTGAATTTCTCGGGAGGTCCGCAGCGAATTACGCTGAACGGAAGCTCGTCCCAGCAGGAATACGACAAACTGTATGGAGGTATCACTCCAACGCCTACACCTACTCCAACAGCGACACCGACACCGACAGCAACACCAACGGCGACGCCAACCGCAACGCCAACACCGAAGCCCACTGTAACACCGACGCCGACTGCAACCATAGCACCTACTCCAACACCAACCGTTGCACCAACGCCGACACCAACTATAGCACCTACTCCAACGCCAACCGTTGCACCAACGCCGACACCAACTACAGTACCTACTTCAACACCAACCGTAACACCAACGCCAACTGCAACACCGAGTCCGGGAATATCTGCCTGGGCAGCAGGTGTAGCATACAAAGCGGGTGATAAGGTTAGCTACAACGGGTTAACGTATACATGTCTGCAGCCCCACACTTCACTTCTGGGCTGGGAACCGACAGCAACACCTGCACTCTGGAAGCTGAACTAATCCATTAATATGATAAGTTTCACCTAATAAACCAAAAGAAGCTTGCAAACCAAGATATGTATCTTGGATTTGCAAGCTCTTTATTTTATCTCTCATGCGACCGCATGGAGCGCTTAGATTAGGAATTCAAGTCATCTGCAGCTGCCAGCTTCTCAGTCAGCGACCTTAGCGCAGTTCCTCGGTGGCTAATCCGCTGCTTCTCTTCGAGCGTTAGCTCGGCCATTGTCTTTTCATATTCCGCCAAGTAAAACAACGGATCGTATCCGAAGCCTCCACCACCAGCAGGTTCGGATGTGATCCATCCCTCCACTGCACCTTCAGCGGTTAACTCCCGTCCTGAGCTTGGATCGTATAAGGACAATGTACAGACAAACCGAGCTGTACTTAGCAAAGGCTGTCCGGTATCCTCGCCCTGTTTTAGCTTCTCAAGTTCGCTAAGCAGCTTCAGATTGTTCTCTTCATCTCCTGCATTTTCCCCTGCGTAACGTGCAGAGT
Source organism: Paenibacillus sp. FSL R5-0914 (assembly GCF_038004525.1). NCBI lineage: Bacteria > Bacillati > Bacillota > Bacilli > Caryophanales > Paenibacillaceae > Paenibacillus > Paenibacillus sp. FSL R5-0914. Next base: position 2,208,659 of record NZ_JBBORH010000001.1, on the reverse strand, counting down.
ACACACCCGGTTGGCCATCCAAAGCGTCTACGCAAAGACCCGAATCATCAGCGAGTACCGGGATTCCCAGGGCATCGCCTACGGCTTTGGATTTTTTAAAGGCGTTCTCGGCAAAAGTGGCTCCGTCTTCCACCACATCGGGCAGATCCGGATAGTCGTACATACTTTTCACTGTCAGCCCTAGCGGGGCAAAAGCATGCTCGAATTCGCGTACTTTCCCCTTATTCTTCGTCGCAACAATAAGAATACCGCCGTCAGACTTCATGCTACACCTCTTGGCCCGGCTGGCCGGAAGGGATTTTGAGAGCAATCGCTCCAAGCGCTTCTTTCTGCGCAGCAATCAGTTCATAGATTCCCTTCTCACCTAGACCCAGCAAAAGGTCCAGCTCTTGACGAGTGAACGGTCTTTCTTCGCCAGTCCCTTGAAGTTCAACAAAGGCACCGCCGCCAGTCATAACTACATTCATATCTACTTTTGCTTTGGAATCTTCTTCATAATTCAAATCGAGCAGCGTTTTATCCCCTACAACACCGACACTGATTGCCCCCAAGAAATCTGTTATAGGAAACACAGGCAACTTGTGCTGAAGTGCAATTTTGTTAATAGCAAATGCCATAGCAACAAAAGCACCTGTAATCGAAGCGGTCCGCGTACCACCATCCGCCTGAATCACATCACAGTCCAGCGTAATACTACGCTCGCCTAACGCTTGTAAATTCACTACGGAACGAAGCGCTCGTCCGATCAGCCGTTGGATCTCCATAGTCCGTCCGGTAAGCTTACCACGTGCAGCTTCACGCTGATTACGGGATTGAGTTGCCCGAGGAAGCATCGAATATTCAGCGGTTACCCAGCCTTTTCCTTGCCCTTTAAGAAACGGAGGCACTTTTTCCTCCACAGTAGCCGTACAAATGACTTTGGTATCTCCCATTTCAATGATCACGGAGCCCTCAGCATATTTATTCGTTTGGGTTGTTATTGTCAGCGGCCGTAATTGGTCGTCGTTTCGCCCGTTTGATCTCATCTTTTCTGCCTCCTACATCGTATAGCTAAAAGTTTAGCGTGAGTCCCATTTCCCCGTCATAAATACCGAGTAGCACAATGCTTGGGACGTAACGTCTTTTTGAGCAACTTTTATTCTACCAAAGAGGAGGCACAAAAGCATCTTTTAAACCTTACAGGGTCATTCTATAACGGGATCTCATTCAAATATTCAGGTGCGGAAACAGGTTTGCTGTAGTCCACATTATCTGTATCCGTAATCGATTCCTTGCCGTTTAAGCGAATTTGTACCAGAGAATCATCCGAATTTTGCGCAACCGTCAGTACGACCGATTCCAGCATTTCAGCGGGTACACCTTTACCATCTGTGAACATATCATCCGTCAAGGACACGGTAACTACACCGTTCTGCCCAGCATCAACGGAATCAAGTATCGTTCCCTGTGTCATGACCATTTCCAGCCCATTTCCGGATTCAGGACCTGCAATCAATTCGTTCAAAGCAGCGGTCAGCTGTTCTTGTCCGGCGGGTACAAAGCGGGTTACAGGTACATAATATTGGATACCGTCAGGAGATGTTGTGGAAAAATAAACAGTAACCGCACTGGAGTTCATCAGAAGTGGACCTTGCTTCGGCAAGTTTATGCCCATTGTGCGGGATAATGGACGATCCAGCGGAGTTCCTTGAAGCGGCATCTCTGTGAGCTTTTTACCATCTACCCAGAGTTGTACGCTTTTAATGTCATCTTGACCGGTCAGCGTCCAAGTGATAGCTTCGAGGATTTTACGTTCCTCTAAAGGATCATAGTTATTGAATTCTGAATTAAATTCGACAACAGCTGAGTTCGACTTGTCTATCGTAATATTTTTGACTTCCGTTCCAGCTGGAAGAATGCCTTGGAAACCTTCAGGCACTGATGAGGCATATTCTCCCTTGCTCACTAATGCCATTAACGAGTTTTTGAGTGCGCTGGAATCTTTGCTCTTTGGCAAGCTTAGGGATACAGGAGCGAGTAATCCATTACCATCTTCCAAAAATACAGTTGTGCGATCTCCGGAAGCATTGCCCTGTGAAGTTTTGGTGCTGCCTTTAACCGCTGTCTGTGTATCATCCTGTGTCACAGGACCGAATACACCTGAATCCAACGTAGTATTTCCACTAGTCTGTAACATTTGTGCTTCAACCTCTGGTGGCGGAGCATCAATCGATGCCGATTCTGAACCAAACAGCCCACAGCCGGACAGTGCCAGTGGAACTGCGAGTAAGCATACTGCGGAGATTCCGCGGATTTGTTGCATAGGTTTCATCATTTATTACCCCTTTCAAGGTTAGATATCATTTGTACTGCTATGTATACGAGACCTTTGTCCAAAAAATAACAACAGCTTATCCTAAATTGTTGGAAAAGCCTGTGAACTACTTCTTCATCTCAAGTAGGGCCTGGATTTCAGTTCGCTGAAACTTCCCTCGCTGGACAAATACTTCCAGTAAACGTACAATCTGAGGTAACAACAGTCCTTAACATCATACTAACGTTTGCTGTAATGAAATGACTTACTAAACAACGAGGTGACTGAACATGGCTGATGACAAAATCGAAAAAATTCCGTACAGTCTGAACAGCAAGGCCGTCGCAGATGCGACCAAATTCTGGCTGAACAAGCGTGGAGTAACCCTGGAAGAAATCGCGGAACTCGTTATGTTCCTGCAACAGAAATACTATCCGAATTTAACGATGGATGAATGTATCCATAATGTAGAGATGGTGCTTAGCAAGCGAGAAGTACAAAATGCTGTACTAACAGGCATTCAATTAGATGTAATGGCAGAAGAGGGCAAGCTGTTCTCCCCACTTCAAGATATGATCGAAAATGATGAGGGATTGTACGGCGTAGATGAGATTCTTGCCTTCTCTATCGTGAACGTATACGGCAGTATCGGATTTACCAACTATGGCTATGTGGACAAGCTGAAGCCAGGCGTTCTTCAAAGGTTAAATGACAAAAGTACCGGACAAATCCACACCTATCTCGACGACATCGTTGGAGCCGTGGCGGCGGCAGCCAGTAGCCGAATCGCACACCGCAAGCAAGCGGAGCGCGAAATTGAGCTGGATCTGCCTCACACACCAGAGGATCGAGAAGAGGCCGCTAGGAAACTTGCGGAATATGATGAAACTCCGGAGTGAGGAGTTTTAGGTACACCTGAATGATGAGTTTCAGATCGACTATATGAAACTCTGAGGAAAAAGCGATTGTTTCACAGCCCTGCGGGCTGTTGAGACAATCGCTTTTTTGTGGGTAGCGGACGAGGAGTTCTACGATGGTGCTTCTGCTATGGGGGTTCTACGGTGGGGGTTCTACAGGAGCTCGTTGCCTATAGGGAAATCCTCCCTATAAAATAACGATTTTGGCTCAAATCCAGAGATTATACGGAATTCTTCCCTATAATCTCTATGAAAATCTCAATTTATAGCCAAATCAGTAGAATTATAAGGAGAAATTCCCTATAAACAGATTTAGAATCATTAAATCCAAAATTATAGGGTGAAATTCCCTTTAATAGCTACCAACAGTTAGTTACTCTACATAAGAAGCGTTTCGCACACGTTGTCGGACTCAGCAGACGCTATACTCTTAAATCGCCCTAAATTTGAACACTTACGGTCTCCAGAGATGCTATTCGCTCAAAAATGACCCAAAACACTACTCTGTACAAGTAATAACGCCTTTCCGGTCCGATACTAACCTCAAAAGCTCAAAATCAACGAATAGCGTCATCTGAGTCCGAATACATACGCTAACGCATGAATATGAAAGCGATCGAAGGATGAATAGAGGGACGGAGGGACAAGGTTACTCAAATACAAAAAGAGCAGTCCCCACAATGCAGGACTGCTCTTAAACTTTATACTCATCTACTTCACTTCGATCTTGCAAGATACTCTCTAGCTAATATGTTCTCCAACACTTTCAGCTGCGTCGAACAAGAAACCGCCGTCTGCCTCCAGCATGACTGCCCGTCCCCGGCGCACTAATTCCGCCAAATGCGCCAGGGTCTCACTCATCGCAAAGCGCATCTGATGAACAGTCGTTACTCGGCTGCGAAACAGGAATTCGCACACCGCGAATCCGCTGAGCGGACCGCTGGTGAGCAGCGCCGCCGCTGTATCCAGCCGCTCCTCATGATGAGCGAGCAGGCTGCTTACCCGGTGCGCGAAGCCAGCGAAGGGCTCGCGATGACCCGGGAACGCCATGCTGACCGGGTAGCTGCCCAGTTCCCGCAGCCCCTGAAGGAACGTCTGCAGCGGCTGTGGATCGCTGCCTGGCAGTAGGCTGACATTGGGCGAGATCTGCGGGAGCACAGCGTCCCCACAGATCATAAGCCCGCTGTCAGCATGATACAGGCTCACATGCCCCGGTGCATGTCCGCCGGTAATAATGAGCTGCCATTCACGGTCGCCCATCTTGAAGGGCTCCGCCACATTGAAATAAGAAACGGCAGGCTGCGGCTCCACTTGGGAATTAAAGCTTTCCAAGTGGGCTTTAATCCCGTTCGACCACTGCTCCGTCATCCCATGCCGGATGAAATAATCCGGTAAGATCTCATTTATGCCTACATCATTGTCTACGCCATTTCCCGTATCTTCATCCATGTCATTCCCCTGATCTTCACCAGTGCCCAAGCCCCACATCAACCTAGCCTCCGCATGGGCGCGCTCCGTCATCCACACCTTACAGCCACTCTGCGACTGCAGCCAGCCGGCTAATCCGTAATGATCGGGATGGTGATGCGTAACGACGATATCCCGTATATCCATCCACGACAAGTCCAGCTCCTGCAAAATCCCGAGCCAGCAATTCTCTGTATCCGGGCTACGCGGACCTGGATCGATAATAGTTACTCTACCATCTTCATCCGAGAGGATATAGCTGTTCACTTGACGAAGAGGCGAGTCCATGGGTACCGAGACTTGGAGAATGTTCTTGTCCCATGAAGTAATCTCTGCCTTAGACATAGAGCGTTCACCACCTTTAAATCTTTTTCCGGAAACCATTTAGGGACGTGTTCCACCAAAGATCATCCGCGTGGACCTTTCTGCATCATAAACCTCATCTTCATAGCTGCCATGTACAGCTTCGAGCTGCAAGCCCGCTTTCTCAATCATTTCCTTGAACTCCTCCAGTGAATAAAGCTTCACACGCTCATGATATTGACGAGGCGTAGGGTCATTCTTAGTAGTTAGAATGATGTCCTTCTTCACATAACCATCCTCAATTCGGCGTGACTCATCTATCAAATTCTCTCCGTCCTCACGCGTAGAATGCGGTACCAGATGACGAATCACATGCGCAGGATTCAAAAAATCAATAACGAACTTGCCACCTGGCTTCAGCAGACGATAGATTTCACGCAGAACCTTTACTTGCTCCTCATCTTTTTCAAAATAACCAAAAGAAGTGAACAGATTAACTACGGCATCGAATCCTCCATCTAGTGGTAAATCACGCATGTCGGAACGGATCCAGGTTACCTTCTCCGCCCCGACTTGAGATCGAGCTTCACGCAACAAGACCTCCGACAAATCCACTCCGGTAACCTCGTATCCTTCCTTCGCAAGTGCCAGAGAATGACGTCCCATCCCACAACATAAATCCAGTACTTTCGAACCTGGAGGCAGTCTCAGCCAGGCGATCATCTGATCTACTTCTTTACGTGCTCCACCGAAATCCCGGTGCTTATATACGATCAGATAGTCCTCACCAAAGCTCTTTTCATACCATTCAGTCATGTTGTCTCTCCTCTCCTCCTACAGGCGTCATCCCGCAACTCCACTTCATGTATGCTAATGTATCGCCATTGTACAGTCTTTTGCTGACAAACTCAAAGAAGAGTCATCATCTTGACCTCTTGGGCTTTAATGACAACTCTTATTGAAACTTCCTTTACACACGCTGCTGCAAATAGACCCTTGCTTCATAAGGACGAAGCTTGAAAGAACGAATATCCTGATCTTTTGACTGCGGGTAATTACTGATTAATAGCTCCAGCTGATCTGGATCGAACCCCGCTGGCCATTCGAATTCAGGCTCTCTATCAAAAAAATTCAAAATAACCAACAATCGCTGATCCTCTAAAGTTCGGGTATACGCATAAATCTCAGTATGCTCTGCAAGCAGTAGCTCATATGAGCCGTACACAATCACCTTGTATTTTTTTCTTAACGCTATCAGCTGTTTATAGTAGTTGTAGATAGAATCCGGATCTTTAACCGCATTGCCAGCATTAATCTCCATATGGTTGGAATTCACTTCAATCCAGGGCGTCCCTGTTGTAAAACCACCTGCATGTCCATCGTCCCATTGCATGGGGGTACGGGCATTGTCCCGGCTTTTATGATGAATCGCAGACATAATCTGCTCTTCTGGAACACCGTTTTTTCGCTTTTCTTCATAATAATTAAGTGTCTCCACATCCCGGTATTCATCAATGGAATCGAAACAGACATTCGTCATGCCGATTTCTTCTCCTTGATAAATGTAAGGAGTGCCTTCCAGCATATGAATGAAGGTCGCTAGCATTTTTGCAGAAGGAATCCTGTAAAAGAGATCGTTCCCAAAACGAGACACCGAACGCGGCTGATCATGGTTACATAAATAGTTCGCATTCCAGCCTCTCTCATGTAAAACTGTCTGCCAGCTACTCATGATCTTTTTCAGTTCAAGTAGACTCCAGGGAACCACATCCCATTTCCCACTACCCGGCGAAGCGGCATCCAGAAACATATGTTCAAACTGAAAAGTCATATTCAGCTCCCGGCGTCCGTCACCTACATAATCCAGCGCCTGCTCTGGTCCGAGTCCCGAGGTTTCTCCTACCGTCATAATATCGTAGAAATATAACACCTTATCGTATAGATTCTGTAGCAAGGTATGCACATCCTCCAGATTGGAGAACATACCATAGGCCCTTACCGTAGGTGTTCCGTTCGGGTTGTCTGCATCTGGATACCCTTTCGTCTTCACGATATGTGCAATCGCATCAAAACGAAATCCATCCACACCCTTCTTCAGCCACCACTCCACCATTTCATGCAGCTTATCAATGACCACAGGATTCTCCCAGTTCAGATCGGGCTGGTATTTGGAGTAGAGATGTAGATAATATTCATCCGTCCGCGGATCAAGCTCCCATACCGAGCCACTGAAATAAGACTCCCAGTTGTTCGGGGGGCCGCCATTTTTACCTTTTCGCCAAATATAATAGTCCCGTTTAGGATTGTCCTTCGAAGACCTGGATTCTACAAACCAAGGATGCTCATGTGACGTGTGGTTCAGAACCAAATCCATCATCAGCTTCATTCCACGTGCGTGCAACTCCCTGAGCAACCGGTCAAAATCATCCATCGTACCGAATTCCTTCATAATGTCACAGTAATCACTGATATCATACCCGTTATCATGGTTAGGTGATTTATAAATAGGACAGACCCAGATCACATCTACACCTAGGTCCTGTAAATAATCCAGTCTGGATATAATACCTTGCAAGTCTCCAATCCCATCTCCGTTACTGTCCATGAAGCTGATCGGATAAATCTGATACACGACGCTTTCTTTCCACCATTTGGGGTTCATAACTCGGTTACCTCCTATTTAGCTATATGTAGAGTTTAACCACACAGAGCCTAGTAGATAACAAATCCCCCCTACTTCCCTAATCCCTTTTGATATTGTGAAGGTGTAAGTCCAGTCCATTTTTTAAAAGTAGCACTGAAGTGACGCTCTTCACCGTACCCTACCAATTTTGCAACGGCGTACATCTTTAGATTTTGGCGGAGCAGCTTTTTCGCTTCTTCTACCCGGTATTGGTGCAAGTAATCGAGAAAATTCACACCAAGCTCCTGACGGAAAAGTGAGCTTAAATAAGTATTAGAAACATAGGCTTCTTTCGCGACATACTCTAGTGTCAGATTGGTATTGTATTTATTGCGGATGATCTCCATAGCAGTGACTACTGTGCGATGTAGTGGACGATGTTTAGAAAAAGCCTCCACCACATTCTGCATGACCTTATTCAAAATCGTAGACAATTCTTCCAACGTCTCTATCTGTGGAGCCTGCTCCATCCAATTGACCAAATGCTGCTTCCATTCGAAGCCAGCGACTTGTTTTTCCTGCGCCAGTCTCTTTAATCGAACTACAAAAGCAGTTGCCCGAATATTCACTTCTTGTTTAAGACATCCCGGATTGCTACGAAAACGATCCAGCCATTTCTCCAGCAGATCGAGTGCGAGCTCATTGCTCCCAGCCCCCACCGCCACAAGCATTTCATCCTCCAGCACATTTAATTTAGAATCATCTAAGATCCCGATTTCCTGTGGAGCGCCACCTATAACTCCCGTTCCTTCTGTATAGTAATAGACACCGCCTTTTCCGTTCAAAAATCGCGATTCCATCGCCTGAAGGGCTTCTTTATACGACAGATGCGCTTCAGAAATATCCGAACGACAGGAGCCAACGGCAATACTGATTGACAGTTTGAGATATTTCTCCAAATTACTCTGCAGCTTCTCAATCTGCTCTTTCAATTGGAGGGGTGCTCGGTAAGGCTTGCGAGAATCGGTTCCAGCTAATCCGCTGCCAATCCATAGCAAGTTATTGCCATCATGAAAAGTCTCTATTTTTCCTCTATAGATAGGCGACAAGGTCTCACTGATAATATTTAACGCTGCGTAACGTAGAAGTACAAAATCCTGTCCTGTTCCTGTAGCGGAGGGTGGATCAAAATCAAAGCTGACCAGACCAATTTGTGGTCCTTCAAAGCCAATCGCCATAGATAACTCTCCGATCAGCTCCTGTCGCCGTTCTAGCGGAACCGGGGGATGATAAATCCATTGAGACAGAACCTGGCTTTTGACAAGCGGTGCATTTTTATGCCAAGAACGATCTCTTTTAAGCTGTTCATCCTCCTGATATCGTTGTCTTTCAATAAGTTCCTTGGCCTTCAGTACCGTCTTCAGAATTTCCTCAGGTCGGCATGGCTTCAGCACATAATCAACAACACCCAGGGAGATCGCTTGCTTCGCATAAGAAAACTCGTTATACCCGGATAAAATAATCGACCGAAAGCCGTAACCTCTACGCCGTGCGACTTCAATCAGCTCGAGACCACCCATTTGTGGCATACGAATATCCGTTAACAAAAGATCGGGCTGTTCATTCTCCATCAAAGCCAGCGCTTCACTTCCGTTCCCCGCCTCACCCATGACCTCAATCTCATGTGACTTCCAATCAATCATATTCACAATGCCCTCACGGATCGTATCTTCGTCTTCAGCAATCAGCAGCTTCATCATTTATGGCCCCTCCACAGTGATATGAATAATAATACGTGTGCCTGCCCCTTCCACACTCTCTAGTTGTAAAGAGGCTCCTGCAAAAAATAAGGCCAGTCGTTCCTGCACATTCATGAGCGCAAATCCTGTGCGTCCAACATTGTCTTCCTCAGGTAAAGAATTTCCCCTTGCTAAACGTTGATGAAGCTCTAGAAGTCTATCTGCCGTGATCCCTGCACCATTATCCTGTACCTCAAGCACAATAGTCTTCTCTATACGGTAAGCTCGAACGGATATCAGCCCACTTCCAGACAGCGGCTCAATCCCGTGAATCACTGCGTTCTCGGCTAGTGGCTGCAGCAGCAGCTTTGGTACTGTGAAATCCTTGATACTCTCATCCAGAGAAATTTCGAATTCAAAACGCTCCTTAAAGCGATTTTTCTGAAGGAACAAGTAATTGGTCACCAGCTCTACTTCCTGCTCCAAAGTAAACGTATCCCGTCCATCATTTAAGCTCAGTCGGAACACTTGAGAGAGAGAATACACCATATCGGCAATTTCTTTATCTCCCTTCTTCTCAGCTTCCCAACAGATTGTATTTAACGTGTTATATAAAAAGTGAGGCCTGATTTGAGCTTGAAGCGTTTTCAACTCTGCCTCCTGTTGCTTCATTCTTGAGGCGTATACATCATTGATGAGCGATTTAATCCGCTGCACCATTAGATTATAACCATGCCCGAGTAAGCCGATCTCGTCATTTCCTTCAAAAAATACCCGCTGCGTAAAATCACCTGTCTGCAGTCTGCGCATCGAACGGGAAAGCTTCTTCAGTGGTTTCGTGATAGCGGCAGCTGCCAGCCAGGTAACCATTAGGCTAACTACTAAACACAGAACAGCAATCGTCATCGTGACCTGTAAAATCTGACCGAGCTCTTTAACAAGCTGCCGCTTGGAATGAGCCACCACCACATACCAGCCTGTCGTCTCCGACTGCAGATGCGACACAATCCACTGTTTATGATCCGCTGTAAATTCCAGCCTTTTTTTCACAGTCAGCTTAGGGTCGCTGTCCGCAAAATACGGAAGTTCCAGATCTCTTTTGCCAATCCAGCTCGGATTCGAAGCCGTAATAATCAGCCCATCCCGATCAATTACGAACATATCTACATCATCTTCAGCATTGTCGAGATATTGGCTCCCAATCTTCCCTGCATCCACACCGATCACAGCGAGTCCTGCCGGCTTTAAGGTGTAAATATTCATGATGATTCTGGAAAGCACAATCTTATGATAATGATCGCCTACAAAAATGCCGTCAGTCGGCCTGGAGAGTCCAAAGGTTGGGCTACCTGCTGCTTTAATAGCTTCTTTATAATACGAGGTTTTGATAAAATCTGAGTACTTCATACCTGTCGTCAATCCTGCCTGATTCGCAGCAAAAGGCTCTGCTCCATTGTTATCGTCTAAAGAATACAGAATCAGCGATTGAATTGAATTGCCTGCAACCATAAGATTGGTAACGGTCTTAAATACAGAATTACGTTCCTTTTGTGCTTCAGACGATGCTAAGAGCCGCTGCACACTTTCATCCAGAAAGAGTGTATTCGAAAAAGAAATCATGCCTCGCACCATCTCATCGATCTGCTCTGCTGTTTTTTTGGTAAGATGATCCTGCGACTGTTTCATTTTCTCCACCACCTGCTGTGAAGAGATCTGATACGAGTTCCAGCCCATAGCGAATATGGTCACCAGAAGCAGGGGGACGAACCATAACAACAGCTTAAATTGGAGCGGAAGATGGCGATAACGGCTGACTAAGCGAAAGTTTCGATTCATGAGAACCACCTTCTTATATAATAGAAAGATGTGTAAAGCAAGTATAACTGAAATCATTACACCCTGAACCGGCTTTTTACATTCGCTAAAAAATGCCTACATCATTCTTAAATATGAACCATGTTTCTATTAGCCAGAAACTCTTAAGATGAGGATGCAAGCAAAAACGCCTTCGACGTCTCTTATAGACGGTCAGCGTTTATGCGAGAAATATAAGGATAATGTATAGCGTGAAACTTATACATTCTTATATTTCAAGAAGAAACGACGTTGTCGTCTTCCTTGATGGATAACAATCGTTTCTTCAAAATACATCATTCTAAAAGGTGGGTCTTTGATGAAAAGTAAAGGTATCAAGCTAATGCTTATGAGTCTAATGCTTCCAGCTCTGCTTGCAGGCTGCGGTGGCGGAAATAACAATGCGAAAGCTACAAACGCTCCTGCAAATGACAAAGCCGAAGCTACTGCCGAGGCCACAGCGAACGCACCAGCCGAAAAAATTACACTGAAGTTCTTCACCGCACTTGCGGATCGGGCAAACGGTTCAGGCAAGGTGGAGCAAGACATTATCGACGCTTATATGAAAGAGCACCCTAACGTCAAGATAGAAGTGGAAGCGCTTCAAGATGAACCTTATAAATCAAAAATCAAAGTATATGCTTCCAGTAATCAGATGCCTGATATCATTCAAGCTTGGGGTCAGCCTTCTTTCCTGAGTCCTCTGCTCGATAATGACTTACTGCTTGAACTGAACAGCGCTGACTTCGAAGGTGATCAGTTTGTTTCTGGTTCCATGGACGGCTTCAGCAAAGATGGCAAACTGTATGGATTGCCACGTAGTGCCGACTATATGGTTATGTTCTATAACAAGAAAATCTTTGCTGACAACGGCATCGAGGTTCCAAAGACTACTGCTGACCTGCTCGCAGCTGTCAAAACATTGCGTGCCAACAAGATTAACCCTATCGCTATGAATGGTATGGACGCATGGACGCTGCCAATCTGGTATGAGTTTGTGGCTCAACGTCAAAATGGTGATTTTAATAAGATGGATGAAGCTGTTGCTCGTAAAATATCCTTTAATGATCCTAGTCTTGTTGCAGCTGCAACTGAAATGCAAGATTTCGCAAATGCTAAAGGTTTTGCCGACGGCTGGCTGACCGCCGATTACGGTGCAGCGCGTAACTTGTTCGGACAAGGACAAGCCGCTATGTTCTTTATGGGCGCTTGGGAGTCTGGCCTAGCTACAGATGTGAACTTCTCTGAAGAATTCCGCAATAATGTAGGCGCATTCGCCTTCCCTGGTTCAGATAAAGGTAAATCAACGGATGATGCTGCTTGGTACGGTGGTGGATATGCAGTAAGTAAAAACTCCAAGCATCCTGAAGCTGCTGTTGATTTCTTGAAATATTTCTTCGCTCCTGAGAACTGGTCCAAGATGTTATGGCAAGCTGGCGCGGGTACACCTGCGCAAAAATTCGATGAATTCTTGACTGGTAATGAAACTCAACTCCAAAAAGAACTAGTCGATGTCTTCAGCTCGATGACCTCTTCTAGCGGAACTCCGCTACAGGATATTGGTAACGACGAGTTCAAGCAAAAGGTAATGGAAGCTCACCAAAGTTTACTCTCCGGTGCTATGAATACAACGGAATTCGCCAAAGCGCTTGACGCTGCATCTGATAAATTGGCTGGTAAATAAACTCTAATACTACTAAGTACATGAATGACGGCGCTTCTGATTTAACATCATAAATAGTGGCGTACAACCCCCGACTTCCCCCAGAGGTCGGGGGTTTGTTGTTTGAGCATAAGCACCTTCGACATTAGAGAAAATTATCATTCCATAATTTAAAAAATGTGTACAATCATCTGAAATATACGGCATGTTCCAGGGTCTGGCTTCCCGTTACGATGGTAGTAGATAGATTACTCTTTCAAAGGACGGAGATTTCCATGCACAGAGTGTTAAGCGACAAAAAAGCGATATTCCTACTCATCGCACCCGGGCTATTCCTGTTTGCTTTTATGATTTGCATCCCTATCTTCATGAGCGCTTATTACGGCTCTACGGACTGGGGCGGGATCGGCAAGTACAATTTTATCGGCTTTGATAACTATCGCGAAATCCTATTTCATGACAAAGTATTCTGGACCTCGCTGGGCAATGCCCTGTTACTAACCGCTGCCACTGTATTCTTACAGCATCCCTTTGCTATTCTCATAGGGATATTCCTGACCAATTCCGGTAAATACGAAAAAATATTCCGGACGATCTTTTTTATCCCCGCGGTAATTTCTGTTGTAGTTACAGCCAAGCTGTGGAGCGGGATTTTCCATCCCAATTACGGATTGCTTAACAAGTTGCTTAGCGGCGTTGGGCTGGATTCACTCACACATGATTGGCTTGGAGATCCGAAGACAGCGATCTGGTGCATCATCATTGTTGTAATGTGGCAAGGTTTTGGATACGCACTGCTGCTATATTATTCAGGTCTGCAAGGCATTCCAAGTGATCTAAGCGAAGCCGCAAAGATCGATGGCGCGAACAACTATACCCTCTACACGCGCATCATCATGCCGCTTCTTTCGCCTATGATGCGAGTTGCCATTATCATCGCGGTTACAACCTGTCTTAAGCAAATGGAAACCGTGTTCTTAATGACCAACGGTGGCCCGGCTAATAGCACGCAATTCTTAGGAAACTACCTTTACAAAACCGCCTTCTCCTCGTCGCTATACGGCTACGGTAATGCCATATCCATCCTATTCATTGTGTTCTGCCTTGTACTGACCGTAATACTCAACAAGGTTCTGAAGAAAGATATCGGAGAGTTTTAGAATCCCTGTAACCGGAGGAAATCATATGAATAATTCATTAGCACCTGCCGCTTCGCCCCTCAATCTGAAGCTTCATAAACAGAAGCGCAGTAAACCTACAACTGGCAAAATCCTAATGATGGTGTTTCTTTGTCTCATTGCTTTGATTCAGTTATTTCCGCTCATCTGGCTGATCGATTACTCCCTGCTAAAGAGTGGTGATTTTTTCGGAAGCTCTTTTCTGAAATGGCCATCCCCTCCGCAATGGGAGAATTATAGAAACGCTTTTACCTATGGGCGTGTACCACGCTATTTTGCCAACAGTCTTATCATTACAGTAATTACCGTTGCGCTGTCCGCACTAGTGTCACTGATGATGGGGTATGCGTTCACCCGTATGAAATGGAAGCTAAGTGGTATCGTGTTGTCACTTATCATGATGGGCATGATCATTCCCATTCACGCGACACTGCTGCCGAACTTTATTCTGTTTAACAAGCTCGGAATGCTGAACAATATGTACACACTGATTCTGCCTTATTCGGCTATTGTCATCCCAATGAGTGTGCTCATCATGACTGGTTTTCTAGAGACCATCCCTCGTGCGATTGAAGAGTCGGCGGTTATCGATGGCTGCGGCATTTACGGTGTGATCTTCCGCATCATCTTCCCTATTACGAAACCCGCATTAGCTACCATCTGTGTACTCAATTTCATCAGCACATGGAATGAATTTATTATGGCGAACACCTTCCTCACCTCGGAGGATCTCAAAACCATTCCGTTCTCCATTATGAAATTCGCCGGAGAATACTCGTCCAACTACGGTGCTCAGTTCGCTGTTATGACGATCATTGCGATTCCAACCATCCTGATCTATCTGCTCTTCACAGAACAGATGACTAAGGGAATTACCGCCGGGGCGGTTAAGGGCTAACACAAAAAGCGTGGAGAACTCTAATAGAGTCCTGCACGCTTTTTTAATGCTGAAGAATCTATTTCTTTGTTGCCTAGCTTAATTGCTTTAAAACTATAGAAGCATTGACGTTTGCCTGAGTGCCTCCCGCCAATGTCTGTAAAGTAACTGCAGCAGCTGAACTATGATTTCTCAGCGTAAGAACATCGCCCGACGAGAGAGCGAGTATCGCCTGCCCATTAGTTTGCTGAGTGCCAGCACCTGAACCATATACTGTACCTGCAGCCTCGGCGCCATTTAAGAATAATGCGAATTGATTGGGTTCCACACCTGAAACTGAAAAATCAACCTCATAATTACCCGTATTAGTAACCGAGATTGTAGTGGTCCCAGGGGCATGTGTAATTCCAGGTGTTAGAAGTCCATTTGTATCAAAAGAGACATCCGCCTCTATTGGAACCACCTGAGCCCCTAAATTATAAACATACCCGAACTGAGCTATTCCGCCTGGGGCACCTGTAGCTCCCGTGACTCCGGCTACTCCGGCGGGGCCCGTCGTTCCCGTGACTCCCGCTACTCCAGCTGGACCCGTCGTTCCCGTGGCTCCGACTGCTCCAGCGGGGCCCGTCGTTCCCGTGACTCCGGCTACTCCGGCGGGACCCGTCGTGCCTGTGACTCCCGCTGCTCCCGTCGGCCCCGTCGTTCCCGTAGCTCCTACTGCTCCGGCAGGACCCACATCTCCCACGGGGCCCGTCGTTCCTGTGGCTCCCGCTACTCCGGCGGGGCCCGTTGCTCCCGTGACTCCGTCTGCTCCGGCGGGGCCCGTCGTTCCCGTGGCTCCGGCTGCTCCGGCGGGGCCCGTTGCTCCCGTGACTCCGTCTGCTCCGGCGGGGCCCGTCGTTCCCGTGGCTCCCGCTACTCCAGCTGGGCCCGTTGCTCCCGTGACTCCGGCTACTCCAGCGGGACCCGTCGTCCCCGTGGCTCCGGCTGCTCCGGCAGGGCCCGTCGTTCCCATGGCTCCAGCTACTCCGGTGGGGCCCGTCGTTCCCGTGGCTCCCGCTGGGCCCGTTGCTCCCGTGACTCCTGCTACTCCAGCGGGTCCGACATCTCCCGCGGGACCTGTTGCTCCCGTGACTCCGGCTACTCCAGCTGGACCCGTCGTTCCCGTGGCTCCCGCTTGGCCCGTTGCTCCCGTGACTCCAGCTACTCCTGCCGCACCCGTCGTTCCTGTGACTCCGGCTACTCCGGCGGGACCCGTCGTTCCCGTGACTCCAGCTGCTCCCGCAGAGCCCGTCGTTCCCGTCGTTCCCGTGGCTCCCGCTACTCCGGCGGGGCCCGTCGTTCCCGTAACTCCGGCTACTCCCGCGGAGCCTGTCGTTCCTGTGGCTCCGGCAGGACCCACATCTCCCACGAGGCCCGTTGCTCCCGTGACTCCAGCTACTCCCGCGGGGCCTGTCGCTCCTGTGACTCCGACTACTCCTGCGGGGCCTGTCGTTCCTGTGACTCCGGCTACTCCTGCCGCACCCGTCGTTCCCGTGGCTCCGGCAGGACCCACATCTCCCACGGGGCCCGTTGCTCCCGTGACTCCAGCTACTCCTGCCGCACCCGTCGTTCCTGTGACTCCGGCTACTCCGGCGGGTCCCGTCGCTCCCGTGACTCCAGCTACTCCTGCCGCACCCGTCGTCCCCGTGACTCCAGCTGCTCCCGTGGAGCCTGTCGTTCCCGTGACTCCAGCTACTCCCACGGGGCCCGTTGCTCCCGTGACTCCAGCTACTCCTGCCGCACCCGTCGTTCCTGTGACTCCGGCTACTCCGGCGGGACCCGTCGTTCCCGTGGCTCCGGCTACTCCGGCGGGACCCGTCGTTCCCGTGGCTCCGGCTACTCCCGTGGAGCCTGTCGTTCCTGTGGCTCCCGCTATTCCCGCGGGCCCCGCCGTTCCCGTGGCTCCCACTGCTCCAGCTGGACCCGTCGTTCCCGTGACTCCAGCTACTCCAGCTGGACCCGTCGTTCCCGTGACTCCGGCTACTCCGGCGGGGCCCGTCGTTCCCGTGACTCCCGCTACTCCAGCTGGGCCCGTCGTTCCAGTGGCTCCCACTGCTCCAGCTGGGCCCGTCGTTCCAGTGGCTCCCGCTACTCCCGCGGGCCCCGTCGTTCCCGTGGCTCCCACTGCTCCAGCTGGGCCTGTCGTTCCCGTGGCTCCCACTACTCCCGCTTGGCCCGTCGTTCCCGTGACTCCAGCTGCTCCGGCAGGGCCCGTCGTCCCCGTGGCTCCTGCTATTCCAGCGGGGCCCGTCGTTCCCGTGACTCCAGCTGCTCCCGTGGAGCCTGTGGTTCCCGTGACTCCAGCTACTCCCGCGGGGCCCGTCGTTCCCGTGGCTCCCACTGCTCCAGCGGGGCCCGTCGTTCCCGTGACTCCAGCTGCTCCCGTGGAGCCTGTCGTTCCCGTGACTCCAGCTGCTCCCGTGGAGCCTGTCGTTCCCGTGACTCCAGCTACTCCAGCTGGACCCGTTGCTCCCGTGACTCCGGCTACTCCCGCGGGACCCGTCGTCCCCGTGGCTCCGGCTACTCCCGCGGGACCCGTCGTCCCCGTGGCTCCAGCTACTCCCGCGGGGCCTGTCGTTCCCGTGACTCCAGCTACTCCCGCGGGACCCGCCGTTCCAGTGGCTCCGGTTGCTCCCGCGGAACCCGTCGTTCCAGTGACTCCGGCTACTCCGGTCGGACCCGTCGTTCCTGTGACTCCAGCTACTCCTGCCGGGCCCGTCGTTCCCGTGATTCCCGCTACTCCGGCGGGGCCCGTCGTTCCCATGGCTCCCGCTACTCCCGCGGGGCCCGTCGTTCCCGTGGCTCCAGCTGCTCCCGTGGAGCCTGTCGTTCCCGTGATTCCCGCTACTCCGGCGGGACCCGTCGTCCCCGTGTCTCCCGCTACTCCAGCGGGGCCCGTCGTTCCCGTGGCTCCAGCTGCTCCCGTGGAGCCTGTCGTTCCCGTGGCTCCAGCTGCTCCCGTGGAGCCTGTCGTTCCCGTGATTCCCGCTACTCCGGCGGGACCCGTCGTCCCCGTGTCTCCCGCTACTCCAGCGGGGCCCGTCGTTCCCGTGACTCCCACTACTCCCGCTGGGCCCGTCGTTCCAGTGACTCCAGCTACTCCCGCGGGGCCCGCCGTTCCCGTGGCTCCGGTTGCTCCAGCGGGGCCCGTCGCTCCCGTGGCTCCCGCTACTCCGGCGGAGCCCGTCGTTCCCGGGACTCCAACTGTTCCTGCGGGACCCGTCGTTCCCGTGACTCCGGTAGGGCCCGTTACTCCAGCGGGGCCCGTTGCTCCAGTGATGCCGCGGGTGCGATTATTAGCACATTTCTTTTTGATGATTTTTCGCTTACAACAATAGTTCTTTGAAGAACATTTTTTAACCAAATGATATTTTCTTTTTGACGGAGAATCATTTTTTTTGCAGCTTTTCTTAGACATATGATTGGAATGGCCCATTTTTAGCACCTCCACGAAAACCTAATGTATACTACTCCAATTACCTATAGGAGAACATAGATATTCGTCTAGTAAGTGCCCTTTTATTTGTTATTTAAATAAACTTCTTCATTGATTATCAGCATAGATTAACAGACATACATGTACTTTTAATCTCCCTCTCAGAAAAATTAAACTCTCCTATTCGTAGCAATGCAATCCAGATTTACAGCCTCCAACATTCCCTTACTATCAACTCTTATTCCTCCAACATTTTATTGACATTAACTTTCAACTCGTATATGATCTCCTTAGGCAAAATCACAATGAATTAAATCAAAAATTTAATATATCCCGTAAAGGGGAGTAGCTGTTAAATAAAGTCGTCAATACGAGAATATGAGGATATTCTCCGGCTTTATTGGCAATTCAACATTGTTAGCGAGACCTTTACCAATCAGGTTAGACCTTTATTCCAAAGGCTAATCTGTTTGGTAAAGGTCTTTTTTATATAAAATTGGTTAAAATGGTAAGGTAAGTATCTTTTAGTAGATATTTGCATAAGAAAAGGGAGGACAACAGTAATGGATTGGGGATTATTATTAGAGTACGGCTGGGTATTACTAGTTCTTGTAGCACTTGAAGGACTACTAGCCGCAGATAACGCACTGGTATTGGCAATTATGGTTAAACACCTTCCTGATGAGGAAAGAAAAAAAGCACTATTCTACGGATTAGCCGGAGCCTTCGTGTTCCGCTTCGGTTCACTATTTGTCATCTCTTACCTGGTTGATATTTGGCAAGTACAAGCCATCGGCGCACTTTATTTACTGTTTATCGCGGGGAACCATATCTTCCGAAAACTATTAATCAAGAAGCCCGTTACGGATGAAGCAGCTGAAAGCGGTACGGGCGGTGCAGTCAACAAAAAGAAATCCAGCTTTTGGTTTACTGTCTTTAAAGTAGAAGTTGCTGACATCGCCTTCGCGGTGGATTCCATCCTAGCCGCAGTTGCACTTGCGGTTGCACTACCTGCAAGTGGTCTTCCAAAAATCGGAGGCCTTGACGGTGGACAATTCCTCGTCATCTTTGCCGGCGGATTTATCGGATTGGTCATTATGCGTTTTGCAGCTTCCTTCTTCGTTAAGCTGCTGCACACCCGTCCAGGTCTTGAAATTGCAGCCTTCTTCATCGTAGGCTGGGTCGGCGTTAAGCTCGCAGTCATTACCTTGGCACACCCTTCACTTGGTGTTCTTTCCGAGGATTTCGCGCATAGTACCATTTGGAAGGTTACCTTCTATGTTGTACTCGTGCTCATCGCTGCAATCGGTTGGTTTATGAGCAGCAAGGTAGAAGAGAACGCTAACGAGAATCCAGTTAAAGAAGTAGATAAACAGCTCCAGTAATTGTATTTGAATAGCAAAAACAAATATAACCCGAAAGACACACCCCTTCTGTAAAGGTGTTTGTCTTTCGGGTTGTTTTCTTTTACTCCCTATTTTGCTCCTCATACAGAAAAGCCTGCTTCCACCATCAAATGGGAAGCAGGCTCTGCATTATATATTCTTATTGACCAATGATCTGATCAGTCTTACCTTGCAGTTCCACTAGCTTCATAATCACCGTAGCCGCCAGTGCTTTCGTTACCGTCTGCTGCGGATTAAACTTGCCGTTGTCATCCTTTAGGATTCCCAATTTCACAACAAGAGCCACTGCACCCTTATTGTTTATAGATGCACTATCACTGAACTGACTTACCGTTACATCTTTATCAAGATAGGCTGTGAGTTTGTTGTATTTCAAAAAATTAGCCAGCTGAACAGCAAGCTGTTCCCGGGTTAACTTACTATCAATTTGCAGGCTTTGATCCTTGTTGATCCACTTACGATCTGCTGCATAAGTAACAACATCATAATATGAATTCTCAGGCTTCACACCTGCCACAGTTTTCCGTTCATTATTAGCAATATAACTGCTGAAATTCGGATTAGAAGCCTTGGCAAGATAGGTTAACCAATCGCCAACTGTTATTTCTTGATCTGGGTTTACTTTACCATCGGCATCCGGAGTAATCACATGATATTTTACTAATTCTGATAAGGGTTGTTCTGCTGCATGACCTTTGATATCCGTTGCAGATATTTGAGCATCTTGCTGACCGAGGTAATCATAGACCGCTACCCATTTTCCAGTGGCTGCATCTAAAACCTGATATAATCCATTAGATTCATCAAAAGTTTTATCATATACCAGCTTCACCTTTGGCGCGGCATAGCTATTATAACTATAGTATCCACCAACCTGAGTATACTTCAGCTTAGTCTGATATTTAGGTTTATAACTTTCGAGCGCTTCCTTCTTGGAAATTGTTGCATCAGGAGATAATGTGATTTCATCGATACCGTTTATCCGATTCCCCATGTAAGAAATCAGTCTGCCGTAAAGATCCAAGCTTACCGTAAGGGTACTGTCACTCACAGGAATGCCTTGATGATATCTAATAAACTGATATCTAAATCCTGATCCGTCTGAAGTAACGTTTGAGTTATCTCCATATTCTACAAGCTTTAGCTTCTGACTCGCCTGAGGATATAGGCTATTTATTATACTAAGTACTTTAGTCTTAGCTTCGGCCTCACTAAGCTTCTTCCCTCCAGCAGGGGCCGCCTCTTCCTTCTTCTTATCCTGAGTAGCACCATAAGCTTGAACCTGGTACTGTAATATTTCACCGGTCTTTGCATCGATCTCGGCAGAGGATTGTTCTGGAAAGCCAGCCCCAATGTAGCGTTCATTTCCACTAGCCCCACCCCAGTATAACTGCCAGATCTTCCGATCTGTATCCTGATAGTCATTTCTCAAGCTTTGGGAGATCAATTTACGATCTGCTGGAATATATGCAACCTTCTTTACAAGCTGTTCCGCTTCTTTTGCAGTAAGCTCTGTAGTTGAAGTTCTTGCTTGAAAGACATCCTTGCTCTTTGCTACATCTGAATACACGACTGCGGTAGATACGGATTCTTTTCCTTCATAATCTATTCTCTTGCCTGTCAATGCATCGATAGGATATAGAGACTGATCCACTGGACGCCAGCCTAGAATCCAGTTGTTAGGTTTTCCGTTCTTATAAGTAGGAATGTAAAAAAGGCCTACATCAAACTGTTCCGCAAATTGCTTCTGTGCTTGCTCCAAGGTAATCTTCGGCTGTGCAGATGGATACTCAAGCCCTTGAGAAAACTTAGAGAATTGAATTACATTACCGTTGCCATCCACGGCTATATTAATGTTATCCGATCCAGAAGGAAGACCATTCTTCATGACACTGAAGTAATAGCTGTATTGAACAGGACCGAATAAAGAGTTCGAAAAATAATTATAACCAGCATTCTCATTTAATTGCAGATCACTGCTCTTAACCGATGAGGCTGCCTTAGTCACAAAAGCCTTGGCGATCTCCAGTGCCTGAGTCTGCGATACTTTCGGTGGATAATAGGATTCGTTATTCTCACGAGGGTATGAAATATACGTACTGATGATATCTCCATTAATGGCATCTACCTCACTGCTAAAGCCATATCCCATACTCCCCTCTTGAATCTGCCACTGAATATTCCAGATCATTTGATTTGCTGGAGGGGGGTAGCTTTGATTAGATCCCAGTTGTACATTGTTTACCGTTGCATCTTTTAGGGATGGGAATAATTCTTTTAGCTTCGCAATCGCTTGCTCCTGCGTGAATTTCACTTTTGTAAGATCTGCCTCAGAGTTCGTTGTAGTCACCGGCGCTTGTGTGCTAACCTGTGTTACCGTAGTGTTGCTACTAACAGATGTAGAATCGGCTGCGGCCAAGCCAGGGGGTAATAATAACGCGAGCGCCACTGAAGTAATCAATACCGTTTTAGCTGTCTGATGAACAAAGTGAGTGTTATTGCTTTTCAAAAGAATTCATCCTCCTCTAACACGTGATTCATAACATTATACAGATAATTACTTATATTTTCCATATTTAATTAACGACAGGAAATTACAAGGTTTATGTAATGCACCCTATATAAGCTATAATGGTAGGCAGCTACAGCTTCAACTCATCTATGAAAGGGGGCCATTCACATTACTGATTGGAACCTTCAGCCGCTTATAGACGGTATTACTGGCCTAGAAATTCGCAGTTGTCTAATCATTCAACATGGAAAACCTATACTGGAGCATTATCGCGAGCCAGAAATCGCTAAGGAGCTAGGTAAAATTAACTCATGCACCAAAAGCGTGCTCGCCGCCTTAGTCAGCATAGCCATAGATAAACAAATGGTTCCACCACCGGATACACCCATTTCTCTATTTTTCCCTTCATTAAAAGAGGATCAAGATCCACGAAAAAGAGAGATCACTATCCGTCACTTATTAACGATGACCGCAGGCTTTAACTGGACAGAATTTGGGGGGCAAAATTCCTTTCCGACTATGACTAGAACCGCAGACTGGATAAAGTTTGTGCTCGCCCAGCCGCTATCTCATAAGCCAGGCACTGAGATGAACTATAACTCCGGCTGCTCCCAGATTTTATCCGCTATCCTGCGTGAATGTTCTGGACAAGACGTTGCAGCATTTGCTGAAGATCAGCTATTTCAGCCGCTTGGCATCGAAAGCTATCGCTGGGACAGTGATCCACAAGGCATACATACTGGTGGGTTTGGCCTTTATATGATGCCTGAGGATATGCTGAAATTTGGTCTCCTTTATTTGCAAGAAGGGCGCTGGAAGGATCAACAGCTCATTCATTCGGGTACTGTTCAGAAGTCCACTCGCCCCTATGTCGCAGCCACGCTACCACAGAAGGGCTTCTACGGATGGCACTGGTGGGTATCATCATTCAATGCAGGTACGGAGCAGCAGCCAAAGGAGATCCCTTATTATTTTGCGCTTGGCTTCATGGGCCAGCATATTATTGTGGTTCCATCCTATGAGCTGGTTGCAGTCATTACTGCGGATAAATACAAGAAAGGCTCACCAGCTAATGTGTTCGGCCGATTTATCGTGCCAGCGCTTCTTGGGCAATAACGACAGGGGGATACCGCACACTCCCATTATGAAAGAAGGAAGCCGGGTTGCAATGACCCGGCTTCCTTCTTCAATTTATTCAGCTTCGATACAACGAAGCTCAAGTCGTTAATTTTGCATACACAGCAAAAAATAACACCATTTCTCCAATGATCAGGTAATTGGGTATAAGGAACAACAAATCTACTGCGAAAAAAACTCCAAGTATACCTAATAATAACGCCAAATGAAATATCCCTAACCGTTGCTGTATACGTCTATATTTATGGAAGACCAGTGAGGTAGAGAAGAAGTAGAGCAGGACCGATCCAAAAATAAAACATACCATAAATGTGTAATTTAATTGTTCTAAAAATAGCAGTTGGATTGAAGCTGCAATCATGCTTAAGGTTACATAAATAAATAAATGCCCATAAATTATAGTTTGCCCGGCAGTCTCTATGGTTTTGTCCACTTTCTTTTCAACATTATCAAAGTATTGCCACCACATAGCTATAATTAATAGAAAAGTTAATAATGCAAATAAAATAGATTGCCACGTCCAGTGGCTAGACTGTAAGACTGCAAGTATACTGACCACAGATTCGCCAAGCAGAATAAGGGTAAACAACGAGAAACGTTCTAATAAATGATGAGTGTTTATCGGGCTTTTCACCAAGTATCTCCGACCGATTAATGGAAGCAAAATGTCTATAGTAATTCCTGTATACAAAACTACATAACGTATCCAAGAGTCAAAGAAAAGTGATAAAGCAGAGATCACTAATCCAATCCAAAAACGACTTCCCAGATAACGGGCAGTGTCCTTTCTATCAGCTGCTTCATTCTTATTTACCGTAAGATATTGAATGGCAGTCATAGCTCTTAAGCCAACATAACCGATTAGAAATGGCATATAGTATTGATCAAAGTTAACCGATAAGCTGGCCGTCATTATTAATACAAAAAATAATTGTAGAATCAGAAATATTCGGTGTGAAAAGATGTCCTGTCCAAACCGATTTACAAAAAGCGATTGTCCCACCCAGGCCCACCAGATCGGAATGAATATTAAGATAAATTTAGATAAATATTCAAGTGGAATTGTACCCGCCTCTACATGCAACAAGATATGACTCGCTTTTGAAACTGCAGCTACAAAAAGCAGATCATAAAATAGTTCCAGCCAGGTAACTTTCTTCTCAGCAAAGGATGCTGTGCCGTACTCAAATCCCGATGTGCGCTTATTCATCGTTTTACTCCCTTAGTTTGGATGTGTATCCAATACAGTTTATCGAATACTTATCCATCTTAACCGAATTGATATACTAATTTGAAGCCCCTTTGTTTCCACTCTAAAATCACAAAAAAAAAGCTCCCCCTTGCCTAAAATCGACAAAGGAAAGCTATAGTTAAATCTCCAACTACATTTAATTCCGCCACTTCATAAACTTGTAATCAAGATAATCAACAAGTAAGAAGAGGACAAACCCCACCAAGCTGAACAGCATAATTCCCGCATACATCTCCGGATAATCCAGTCTTAACCAAGCATCCATAATGAAGAAGCCCATGCCATGCTCAGTTCCATAAATCTCCGTGAAAAAGAGTACAGATATCGCTGTTCCCAGTGAAATACGAATCGTACTCAGAATGACCGACAGTGCACCTGGCAGTGTCACATGCCAGAATTTCTGCACTGTACTTGCCCCTATACTCGTTAAGACATCATAGGTATTCTCAGGAATAGCCTTCACACCATCCCTAACGGAGATAATAATCTGGAACAAGAGAATCAGCATGATCATTAAGATTTTGGACGTTTCACCAAGCCCGAAGAATAGCATCACAACGGGAAGCAGGGCGATTTTGGGAACAGGATAGGTCAAGTAGACCACAGGGTCAAGCAGCTTATTCCAGGTCAGCGAACGTCCCATCAGAAGACCAATGAGCAGTCCAATGATTAACGCCAGCACTACCCCTGCAAAAATTCTGAACAAGCTATATCCTACATTTAAAGCAATTTCCTGCCCACCTAAGTGAAACATAGCGTTATATACAGCGAATGGACTCGGCAAAATCGAATGATTCATAAGCAAATAGGCAATATACCAAACCACATTCATACAAAAGAACACAAACAACAGTCTTATTATGTGATGAATCCGATTTTTTCTCACCATATCTCCTGCATTACCTTTCTGATTCGCTTAGTCTGCTCAAAGAAATCTACACTGTCCCGCTTATCTTCATGCTTCATCTGAAACACTAATTGATTATCGATCATTTCCGGAGCTTCTTTTTTATTAGACGGCATAACAATAATTTTCTGCCCCAGCAGAATAGCTTCTTCCACATCATGGGTAACAAATAAGGTAGTCGCCGGATGCGCTGACCAGTTATCCAAAAAGAGAATCTGCAGCGTTTCCCTAGTAATCGCATCCAGTGCGGAGAATGGCTCGTCCAGCAGTAAAATAGTGGGCAAAATGGCGAACGCTCTGGCGATTGCCACTCTTTGCTGCTGTCCTCCACTGAGTGATAGAGGATAACGATCAGCTAAATCATAGATTCCCATCGATGACAGCCACTGATTAATCTGATTCTCCCGTTCTTGCTTGGATGTGCTCGCAGTATGCGAGATTTTCATCGCGATTTGAATATTATCATGTACAGTCTTCCATGGAAGAAGCCCGTAGTTTTGCGGTACCAGGCCGATCAGATTTTCTTTATCATGCACGGATTTTTCATTAAAAACAATTTGCCCCATATAGCTTGGCAGCAAGCCCGCAATCGCCCGTAATAAAGTTGATTTTCCGCTGCCAGAGGGTCCGATGATCGTGTAAATCCCATGCTCCGGTAAAGATAGATCCATCTTTCCTAAGGCCAGTTGACCTGTCTTGTACTCTACTTTAAGACCCTTAATGACGAGTCCCTTATTTTTTGAATTGGACATCAGAAATCACATCTTCAGCCGAGATATTTTTGCTAAGCAAACCTTTTTCCCGTGCCCATGCAAATGCGGCTTCTACTTCTTTCACATCCACTTGATTGGCAGGGACATAATCAGGTACCTTGATCTCATCTTTCAACGTTTCTGGATAACCAACTTCTTTGATCACAAGATCGATATATTCGGATTGATCATGAGATTTCATATACGCTACAGCCTCGTCATAAGCAGCATACATGTTGCGAATCGCATCTGCCTTAGCATCAATAGCGGTTTGTGGGAAAGCCAGTACAAATGGATTCACTCCCGCTGTATGCGTGGAGCTAAGCACGCGCAAGCCTGAAGCTTTACCCATAGTTACAAATGGTTCAGGTAAAATAGCTGCATCTGCCTTATTGTTCTTAAGCAATTCTAAACGGGTAGGGATTTGTGGAACCTCAGTTACCGTAATATCATCTTCCGTTAAACCCGCTTGTTTCAGCATCATTGCCACAGTATATTGTGTGGAGGTATTTTTGGACAAAATCACGGTTTTTCCTTTCAGATCCTTCACATCTTGGATGGCGTCATTCCCAGTCAATAAATCGAATTCACCAAAAGTTGTGCTAGTGATCTTCACATCCAGCCCGGCTTCATTGTAGATAGAAATTGCAACCAAATCAGCACTGATACCCTCTAACTTGCCTGCTTGAAAAGCGACATCACGGTCTTTTGCACTCTTGAACGTTTGGATATCTAGGTTCACTCCATGCTTCTTATCAAAACCTTGCTCATGAGCAATTACAAAAGGAATCGCATCAATCGAAGGCAGTAAACCAAGCGACAAAGTAACAGCTTCTTTTGAGGCCTCTGCTGCGTTACCCTCTGTCGATGCTGTATTCGTGTTATTCTTTGAACCACAACCTACTGCAAGTACAGCGACGACAACGACCATCATCGACAACATCAACATTCTTTTTAATGCTTTTTTCTTCATAAACTCTCCTACCTCCATTAATCTTTCTATAGTAGACATGCCCCTATTCTTTGCAATCTGCAAAAGAGCATGCAAAAAGCCCTTAAGCTGTTCCAGGACGCTTCAGGTATTGTAATTTTACATCAGTCATCACAGCTTGTATATTCATAAATTTAAATAGTTATATTTATCACATACTAAGATGCAAAAAATCCGAATCAGCCCACAGAGAATCTCTCTGCAAGCTGAGCTTTCAGACACATCCTAGTCTAAGGACATATGTTGCTTCAGAATCTTCAGTCCAGTGTCCAGCTCATCCAATGAGGATGACGACGATAAGGCTACACGTACATACTTGTCCGGTGTGCTGGCACCACTAAGAAACCAATCGGAATGGAATATTCGAACGCCTTGTTGTAACAGTTCTGACTCCAGTTCAGCGGCTGTACGGTATCCTGATAAGGGAATCCATTTAAAAAAACTTAAGGGGTGCCCTTCGGCTGCTTTTTGTGGAAAATATGTCGAAAATAGCTTGTTCGCAGCTTGGACCAGTTCTTTTTTATATGCGACAATCTCAGCAGCACTACCCGATACAATAAGCTCAGAAATAATCTCGGCATCTAGGGAGGATGTCTTCACATTAATATTGAAAATAGCCCGCTCAATTCTCTCTTTGAATTTCTCTCCAAATACGATATAAGCGATCCTAAGTCCAGAGCAAATAGATTTTGTCGTACTGCTAATATAGATGGTCTGATCAGGAAGCAATGAGTACATCGGTTGTTTGTATTCTTCTAAATGACCTGCCGTTAAGAACGCATGAATATCATCTTCTATGAGCAGCAAGTTATGTTTCTGGATAACGTTAGCAATTTCACGCTTCCGCCCATCAGTCATCATAACGGTTGTAGGATTTGTACAAGAAGGCATCAGGAATATACCACGTATATCCAGCAGCTGGCACTGGTTATCCAGCACTTGTGGTAGCATTCCAGAGGCATCGCCTGGAATCGGAACAAGCTGAATACGATACATTCGGGCAAGCTCAATAAAATTAGAATAGGTGAATACATCAACGGCAATCCGTTGTCCAGGTTCGAAGAGAGCAAATAACGTAATGACCAACGCATTCAGGCCACCGGATGCAATTGCGATGTTATTGATATTTGCCTGTATCCCAAATGCTTGCATCCATGATAGGCCTGCCAGTTTATGATGTGGCATTCCTGTAGGATCATTGTAATTTAATAGTTCCTCTATATTGCCTCTATGCATAACCCTTCTTGCGACCTGAGCTACGATCGAGTTACTCTGCTCAAACGAAGCAACTAGCCCCAGATCAATACAGTCATGAGAAATTTTGTCCTTCGATATTGCTATCGAGCGCGTTGCATTCGTTGCCACAAAGGTACCACTTCCTGTAATAGCATAGATGAGTCCTTTAGCTTCGCATAGCTTATAAGCGCGTGTAATTGTTGTGAAATTAACATCTAAAAAATCCGCTAGCTCACGTTGAGGGGGAAGCTTCGTTCCGGGTACCAAAAGACCGCTAGCTATATCTTGTTCAAGTAATGAGGCTATGGAATGATAGATCGGACGCTTCAGCGTATGTCTGTCAGGTCGCCACGACATCGGGTAATTAACAAAAGAATTGATCGGCATATTGTCCTCCCACAAAATTGTAATCCATACAATTATACCGTTGATTGTATGGATTCGCACTGCTACAATGACATGGACATAAGCTAAGGGGTTGTAAGTAACATGCGTAACAATAACAAACTTTATGTAGCATTCCGCACCGCGGCTCCTGCTACCTTTCCCATTCTTGCCGCTTTTTTATTTTTGGGGATCGCCTACGGAATTTACATGAATGTATCAGGGTTTCATGTGATCTATACCTTTCTAATGAGCTCGCTTATTTATGCTGGATCGGTGGAATTTCTAACGGTTCACTTGTTATTAGGTGCTTATCATCCATTAAGTGCATTATTGTTTGCTTTAATGGTTAATGCACGACATCTATTTTATGGCATATCTATGCTGGAGAAGTTTAAAGGTACGGGGCTGAAGAAGCTTTATTTGATTTTTGGTCTCTGTGATGAATCATTCACCATCAATTATTCCGCGAAGATCCCTGAAGGAGTGGATCGCGGTTGGTATATGTTCTTCGTCACGCTGCTAAATCATTGCTATTGGGTCGTAGGCGCTTGTATCGGGGGAGTATTCGGATCGATTTTTCACATGAATATGGAAGGTCTCGAATTTGTGATGACAGCACTATTCGTTGTTATCTTTATTGAGCAATGGAAGAGTGGATCGACCCATAGAAGTGCTCTAGTAGGCGTTGTTATCTCCATACTGTGCCTTATCATATTTGGACGTGACAGCTTCATGATCCCCGCAATGATCCTGATTATTGCAGCACTTACGATCACTCGTAAACAACAGGAACCGGTAGGTGAAACCGCATGACGATGTCTACTTTTCAGCAGATCATTACAATTGCCATGGTTGTGCTAGGCACGATGATGACACGTTTTATTCCGTTCATTATTTTCCCACCGGGACGTCCAACCCCAAAGTACATTCAATACCTAGGTAGAGTTCTTCCATCAGCAACGATTGGACTCCTTGTTATTTATAGCCTAAAGAACACTAACGTATTGTCCGGTAATCACGGATTACCGGAGCTAATATCCGTCGCAATCGTCGCGTTGCTTCATCTCTGGCGAAGAAATATGCTATTATCCATAGCATTCGGTACAATCGCTTATATGGTATTGATTCAGATATAAGAAATTTATGTAGGTCTTATCAACCGTACAGTACTATATAACTACAATTATAACATTAACCTCCATTATTTATCGATCATTCAAGACTACGATAATCCGCAAGAAGCTTGTAGCGGCTACAAAAAACTACACAAGCTTCATCCGACGCGTGAGTTGTATGTATTTCATACGAGCAGAAACGACGTTGAGGTTATAGAAGAATTTTTTTTAGAAGTGCGGCAACCGTCTTTGATACCGATGCATTAGCTGTAATAGGCATCCATATTGATTTTATTAATGGACGAGCAAAACGAATGTATGGGGTTGGGGGGACTAGCGAAATTTGCTATGAGCAGCAGATTCCTGACATACTCATTGAACTTATTACTTTGACTGATTTACCAATTCAGCTTGGTTCGATACAAGAGCCTTATGGCTTTGATGGAATTGTTGGTATTGATTTTATGATAAGAGCTAAATGCAAGGTTGATTTTGACACCATGAATATCGATCTTAAACACTAAACCAAGCGATAACATCCATCAGTGGACAGCAATCGCTTGGTTTTAGTTTTCCTCTACAACAAAAAACCTCCCCACACCCGTAAAGGTGGAGAAGGTATAAATGCGTCACTTTTAGCTCCCCAAGCCTAATCAGCTCGACAACCGCTTGTGAACGGCCTTTAACTTTCAATTTCTGCATTATGTTGGAGATGTGATTGCGTATGGTTTTCTTGCTAATGAATCATTGACCAAGCGATATCACGAGTCGTTTTAACTACACCTCATAGTTCACTACATAATTCTGCAGCTCTGTATTGTAAAAGCCTACACTATACTCAGTTACCTTGCCCAGCTCATCATAAGAATAACGAGTTCGCTTCAGCAAGGGACACTTCTTATCAAGGAGCAATATCTCCTCTACATCAGGCGGAGGAACGGCAACGGAAAATTCATCACGCAGTTTCTCTAAGGAAACGCTCCGCTCTTCAAGCAGTTCATACAAGGACTGGGCATTTAAGTCCAGTAGATCCAAATCATCCATACCATTTACTAAATAATGCGTGTAATGAACGTATGGAATATCATTGAGACTATATATGCGTTCCAAGCGTATACAACGTTCGCCGAATAAACGAAAGGCTTCGCTTTCGACTTCATTATATACTCGCTCCGCCTTCAGCCATTGCTTCCGAATTTGGTGCCCTTCATCCACTAGAATTTCCGTGAATTTTTTCCACTTGGACAGCTTGGATGATGAGGTATTACGGATCACCTTCGTCCCCTTGCCGCTCCCCTTTTCCAGAAATCCTTCTTGGACGAGCTCCTGAATGGCACCGCGTACAGTGATCTTGCTGACATTGAATTCCTGCTCTAGCTGAGGCTCGGAAGGAATATTCAATCCAATAGGATAGACTCCGTGTAGAATCCGATCCTTTATAATATTTGCAATTTGCATATATAAGGGCTTATCTTTTCGGGACAAACTCAAGAGGTTCACTACCTTTCTACATCGCCTACGGATAGAGTCATAGCTCGAAGTATATCCGCTTCTGAAGCCATGGGAGTGTCGCCCTCGACAGTATGGGCTAACATACTAGCGGCAGCGGCAAACCGTACTGTCTGCTCAGGTGTAAATCCTGTTAGCTCGCCATGCACAATTCCGCTCGTATAGGCATCTCCAGCCCCTATTCTATCATAGACGAGAAATCTCAGCGTATCCGAAAAGAAGAAGCTCTGATTCTTATAAAGAAACCCACGCAGTGAATGTGAGTTGTCGCCATGAATACTGCGATGGGTGCCTGCGATCACCGAGATATCGTAATGCTTCGCAACTGCTGGAATCAGTTCGATCAGTTGCTCTTCACGTTCAGCTTGTTCAGTGCTGATCCCCAAGATAAAGATTGCGTCCTTCTCATTCATCATTACGATATCGGCCAGCTGCAGCATCTCCTCGTAATGCGGCTTCGCTTGTGAATAGCCTTCCGGTCCCCACAAGGACGGACGATAGTTGCAATCAAAGATCACAGTCCCACCCTGCTGTTTGACAGCTCTAGCCAAGGATTTCATATGATGACGTACACTATCGTTCATAGCCAGCGTAATGCCGCAGAAATGGATCACATCCAGGCTTCGCGCAATCTCTTCATAATTATAAGTTTCCTCAGGAGCCGTATTGAAGCTACTCTCCAGACGATTGCTGTAAGTTACCTTGCTTGGACGTGCACCAAATCCGTTCTCCAAGAAATACAAGCCCAGATATTCTCCTCCTCGTATAACGAGGCTAGAAGAGATGCCCAGCTTCCGCAAATACGCGGCGGCGGCCTCTCCCAAGGAAGTAGTCGGCAAACGGGAAATCAAATAACCTTCATGCCCGAAGCGTGCCAGTGCAGCGCTGACATTAACCCCGGTACCAGAGAATGAATAGTTTAAGCTGTTTCCCTGGGATAGCAGCTGAACTCCCGGCACCTGCAGACGCATCATCACTTCTCCGAATGCCCCGATTCGTTTAGGCATATTTATCTGTCAGCCTCTTCATAATTCCAAGCAAATCACGCACATCCTGGGTCCGGGTCTGGCCCGATTCTTTATCGATAATGGATGAGTAGACATGCGGAATCACTTGTGGCACCCCTGCTTCAAGCGCAATCTCTAGTATTTCCTCGAAATTGTCCATATCAATTCCACCGGTTGGTTCGAGTGCGAACCCTGCCTCAGCACAGGCCTTAGCGACAGAGCGGTATTCCTCTTCACGGCTTAATCCCTCCATCGGGAAATACTTCAGTGCATTACCACCCATATCCCGAACAAGCGCAATTGCCGATGCTATAGGTACAATCGCCGCTTCACTCTGCGCAGCGCTGAAGACTCCTGTAGAAATATTCACATAACCAGCGTGACCAGAAGGGGCGATCATGCTGTTGATCCAACTGTCTTTCCCACCAAGATTAGCGCGTGTAGCTCCAACCACCGGGAATGCCTGGTTAATATGACTACCCGGATAATGCTTAGCAATCTCGGCCACAATTGCCGCTTGGCGATTATCCCCTGCACCTAAGCCAATGGATACCGCATCTTCAATCTCTTGACCATATTGCTTCATGGCTGTTACGGCTTCTTCTACCGACTTATAATCTTTAGAGAGCACACCGACCAGTACATAACCTTCCGCCGCTTCATAAATCTCTTTAGCATTAGCGATATCTTTAGCGAGTACATTTAATGCGGTGCGGCCCTTATAAAAACGTTGTGAAATCGTCATCTTATTGTCCCCCTATTAATTTATGAATGCTGTCTACAATCACGTGCAGATCATCCCCCAGAAGCGGCCGTGGATCAATATCGAAATATCCCTGCTTCACTCCATAATCGCGGGTATAGATCGCAATCTCGCCTTGCTGCAACCCCTCTACCAATTCCTTCGCCGTAATACCAGCCTGCTTTGGATCAACTTGAACCCGACCGCGATAGATGGCACGGCCCGCCTCGTCCTGCACAATGGTTACACGAATTCCCGGAAGATCATTCAACACCATTAATCCCTGCAAAGACGCTTTCTCGGTGTCACTCTTGTCTTCCTTGACCATGTATTCCTCTAGTGCTTGCAGCAGACCAAAGGAAGTTTCTTTACCAACCTTCATACTGCGTCCTATTCCATACAATTGGACCTTAACCCATTCCACATAATTACGTTTGCCGGCGATAATACCGGATGTAGGCCCTTCAATAGCTTTAGAACCACTATAAATCGCCAGGTCAGAGTATTTCACATATTTACAGAGATCTTCTTCCGCTGCTGCATCTACGATTAGTGGAATGCCCCTACGGTTTGCGATCTCCCATGCTTCTTCGACGGATAACATATTTTTCTGCACTGCATGGTGGGACTTCACGTACAGAATGGCAGCCGTCTGCTCACAAATGGCATCCTCTATATGCTCGGCCCGGCCTTCATTCGCATAACCGACCTCAATTAGTTTCCCACCACCTAGATAGACCATCGTTTCCACAGGAGCTCCGTACTGTACATTATGCCCCTTCAGAATGATGATTTCATTGCGTGGAATGGCTTCTTGGTGCAAACGTTCACTGCGGCGCCGATTGCCTTGGGTCACTAGCGCCGCAACGGACAATGCAATACCGCTGGAGGCTGAGTTAACGATAAGCGCTGCTTCAGCGCCGAGAATTCGTGCCGTGTAATCTCCGGCTTTATCCACCAGATCCGCTATTTCCACATAACTCTGTCCGCCTTGCTTCATCGCCTCCATCACTGTGTCAGACGGAGCCGACACCCCCAAGATACTCATTCTGCCGCTTGCATTGATTACGCGTTTAAGCCCGTATTTCGCATTTAATGAATTCCCCACCTATAACCACTCCTTTTGCATGGATTACTTTATCCGTCATTCTTTCTTCTCCTTCAGAATCCACAAGCACTGCAGACTTATGCTGCAGGGTGAAGAGAGTCAAGTTTGCAGGATCTCCCACCTGAATTCGGCCCAGCTCCGGCCTGCCCAGCCATTCCGCTGCATTGGAAGTAACCGCTGCCACAATCTCATCCAGAGCATAGCCCAAACATAGAAACTTGGAAAGTACATTAGAAATGCTAAAGACAGGTCCCTTCAATCGGTTCACTCGATAGATATCCGTGCTAATCGTATTCAATCCAATACCATTACGTTTA
Source organism: Paenibacillus sp. FSL R5-0914 (assembly GCF_038004525.1). Lineage (NCBI taxonomy): Bacteria > Bacillati > Bacillota > Bacilli > Caryophanales > Paenibacillaceae > Paenibacillus > Paenibacillus sp. FSL R5-0914. Next base: position 2,173,889 of record NZ_JBBORH010000001.1, on the reverse strand, counting down.
GCATCCTCAGCTACCTTAAAAGAGAAGCTTGCTGTTCCATGCCCCACATCCAGATGAACTCCCCGTTCAATGGCCTCAGTCAGTACCTGAAGCGGCTGACCATCCGCAGCAAACAAATTATTCTCTTTTCCGTTGAGATAATGGGTCACGATATCCTTACGCTGCAAAAGGGGCATAACCTCTCTGATATCTGGCGGTGCTGAACCGATATGTACCATTAACGGCAGGCCCGTCTCCATTGAAAGGCTTCGTGCAATACGCAGTGGTTCAATCCCGCTGGCACCCACAACGCTTTTGCTGATCCTAGCCTTTAATCCCACGATTATCTCCCCGTAGGTTCGGACGGATTGCAGGATCTTCTCCTTATCAATCCATTCCAAGTTGGACAATTCATCAATTCTTAGCAGTCCGATCCGCGAGATATTTAAGAAAGCCAGTACATTCGTCTTAGCCTGAGACGCGTCCAGAGCCAGATCACCTATCCGATCCGCCCCGCAGCTACCGGCATCGACTAGAGTGGTCACCCCTTGCCGGACACCGATCTCATCGATCTCGTCACCATACGGATCAAATTCGCGAAAGGCATGCACATGCATATCGATCCAGCCACTGGATACGTACGCGCCTGAACCTTCCCACTCCTGCTCCCCATGCGCCTCACCTGCCGGGGTGATCTCAGCGATCTTGCCATTTTCGATTACAATGTCGATCTCTTCTCCGCTTACTCGTTTCACCTGACGGAGCACGTATCTTTCATCCATTGTTCTCACCTTTTTCCATATAACATTATAATGTTTAAAATAACACGAATAGCGCGTTAAGTAAATATAACGTTATAATGTTTATACGTAAAATTAGACGTGGTTGTCACAAAATTAGAGAAACCTGATTATCGGACGGATTCTTTGTAGAGAGTAATTAGGGAAAATCCCCCTGATTATAGCCGATAATTGCTTTTAATGAATAGAATTAGGGAATTCCTCCCTAAAAATCGTGGTAATATCTATATTCACCAACGAATCAGTTGAATTAGAGGGAGATTTCCCCTAATTATTAGTCAAATAAGCAAAAATCGCAGAATTTTACGGAGATTTTCCCTAATTATCTATCAGAGCTTCCGTTTCACTTCTTCAGTAGTGCTAGAAGTCGATTTGGCTTTTACCTGCCCATAATCTACAGAAGCAAGCTGCAAATGACCGAAACGCAAAGCAGCGATCCTCCAATAAAAAGGAGAATCGCTGCTTTATTGACTTTTACCGTTCAGAATATCGAATGTGTCTGTCACTCTTGTACAAAATCTATGAACTTAATAACCCTACATGTATCTTAATAACAGCCTTCTTAATCTTCATGCCCGGTTGACCCATACCAGGTCTGTGTACATCATGCGGGAAAAAGACAGCGAACATCCCCGGCTTCAAAGTTAACAAAATTTCATCGGATGACGGAGGATAAAGCGCATAATCTGCTTCGGCATCGTAAGGCTTAGTAGCCTCGATCCCTTCTTGCAGAGGGGACCAACCGATCGTTTCTTCACCTTCGATCAGATAATGCACATCAATATAAGCCTCATGCTTTTCAGCAACCTGTTCCTCTAGCGACTTCGCCTCAAGCGCCATAATCGAAACGTATATCTCGTTACCGCGGATCTCGATTCGCCCAAGATCAGATTCGTGTTGTAAGATGACTTTCAATTCCTCAATAGTCTCTACAATAACTGAATTCTCGTATCTGCTATGCTCTTCCCAAGATGACAATGAACCTAAGATCATAATGTCTGATTCTCCCCACATCTCAATTATCTTACAGAGGTTGTTCAAAAAGTCCGCTTTTGATCACGAAGTAGCCCAAGAAGCTTACTCGACATCGAATATTGAATTCAGGCGAAACTTCCGGTGCTCACGTAGCTTCCACTACGCTCCGCTCCTCAGTTTCTACCTTCATCCAATCTTCTCGGTGTTAAAAACCATACTTTTTGAACTCGCACTTATAGGAGCTTCTCACTAACTGCTGCAGCTGTTGTTTCTTTATTGATAATGGACTGCTCACTAGTCTTTTTGAAATATTCCACATATAAAATATCCAGCAGATAGAGTTGTGAGATCTTAGCAGATAATGAACCGCCCTGCAGAGGACCCTCATTAGCACCACAAAGTAAGGTAAGATCCGAATACGATGTTAAAGGTGACTTTTCAAATCTCGTAATGGACACCACCTTAGCGCCTCGTTCCTTCGCCTTTCTTGCAACTTCGATACTATCTTTCGTTGAGCCGGAATAAGAAATGATTACAGCGACATCTCGGTTAGACATCAGCGCTGCAGACATCATCTGAAGATGTGAATCCATCAAACACTCCGTTTTGTTAGTAATGCGCATAAATTTAATTTTGGCTTCCATCGCCGTGATTAATGAAGAGCCTACGCCGAAAAATGATACTCGTTCCGCGTTTATCATATAATCAATAGCTTCATTGATCTTCTGTATATCAATTAAATTATAGGTCTCGTTCAGTGCACTTACATTTGTGGTCAGCACTTTGGAAGCCACAGCTTCAGTAGTGTCGTCCATTAGAATTTGATCCGTAAGCTGCGGGATCTCATTCTCTACAGTGATACTATGAGCGAGTGCAATCTTGAACTCTTGATACCCTTTATAACTTAAAGATTTGCAAAATCGAAAAATACTTGATTCACCTACATCGCACGCATCTGCAAGATCAGTAATCGACATATAGACAACACTTCTCGTGTTCTCCAGGACGTAGTCCGCTACCTTCTTCTCCGTATTCGTCAAATTATTGTACTTGGAATGAATAGAAGAAAAAATACTGATTGTTCGCAAATAAGCCCCTCCTTTACAATGATTTAATGTGCGAATAAAGAGGAAGCGCCAAGCAAGCCTGCCTTATTCCCAAGTGAGGCCTTAACAATTCTTACACCCGCAAAACTCTCCATAATTAAAGACTTCGTCCGTTCCTCTACCCTTTGAACTAAATCTTCTTGTTCCATAACACCGCCCCCAATAATTATAGCGGATGGATTGAAAATATGAATAATTGAGGCTAAACCCGCGGACACCTCAGTTACCCATGAATCCAAGATCTGTTTCAGAGCTTCGTCCCCTTTGTGAATTTTATCAAAAAGGACTTTTCCGTCTGTACATTCGGGATCTGCTTGCTGAGCCATCTTGACTAAAGCAGTGGTTGAAGCATACTTCTCATAAAAAGGCAGTCCCTCCACCGCATCTGACAATGGATGTGTCAGGATATGACCAAATTCGGCCGCCACCCCATCTGCTCCTTTATAGATTTGGCGGTTCAATACAATGGCACCACCAATGCCCGTGCCAAACGTCAAGCATAAGAAATTGTTAAAGTTCTGGGCAGCACCATAATAAGCCTCGCCTAATGCTGCTGAATTCACATCGTTCTCTACCATAACAGGTTTATGAAAATGATTAGTTACAATTTCCTTAATCTTCATCCCTGTATAGCTAGGTATATTTTCGTTAGCATAGACTATAATTCCTTCTTCAGCATTGACTTGACCGGCTGTACTTATAGCAATGGCATCAAAATCATCATTTTCTGCAATCTTATCAAGCAATCTTGAGATTACATGCGGCCCTCCCAAGTGGCTCTCAGTTGCATACTCCTTAAAGTTATGAACATTCCCAAGTTTATCGCATATACACATCTTGGTATTGGTACCGCCAATATCTACAGCGAGAATTCTCATCCTTATCTACCCTCTCCGGCAATCTGCTGAATAGCGTCTACAAACCTTTTGGTAATCTCCATTGGTCTTGTAATCGCTGAGCCGACAACTGCTGAATAAACACCTAGATCGAACATTGTCTTCAGTTCTTCAGGAGTGGAAACACCGCCTTCAGCTATCACAGGCACAGAGAAGTTGCTTACGATTTGTTTAACTAGTTCGAAATCTGGAAGTGACCGCTCTTTGGTGTATTCTGTATATCCGCTTAAGGTAGTTCCCACAAGATCAAACCCCAGCTCAACGGCTTTAGCAGCTTCTTCAAATGTAGAGCAATCTGCCATAAACAGTTGATCTTTATAGGTCTCTCTTATGTGAGGAAATAGTTCTGAGATGGTTGATCCATCCGGACGAGTCCGGTCCGTCGCATCCATAGCAATGATATCTACCCCTTCGCGGTAAAGCTCATCTACTTCCTTCAGGGTTGGTGTAATGAACACTTCAGAACCTTCATATACCCTTTTGATGATCCCAATGATAGGTAGATCCACTGTTTTCTTAATTTCTTGAATATCCGCTACGCTATTTGCCCGAATACCTGAAGCACCGCCCAAGTATGCTGCATAAGCCATTCTTCCCATTATAAACGGACTATGCAGCGGTTCTTCGGGTAAGGCTTGACTGGAGACGACTAGTTTATGTTTTATCTTTTTAAGTACATTATTTTCAGTATTCATCAGTAACCCACTCCACATTTTTATTTATTCTTTGACTGCTCCTGCTGTAATTCCATTGGTGAAGAAACGTTGGAATAACATGAACACTAGCAACATCGGAATTGCAGCAATGGTGGCTCCGGCCATTTTATAGGCGAAATTAGGATTCAGATCCTGCATTAAGGTTGCAGTACCAACCATTAATGTTTTCATTTTGTTCTCTTGGCCTATAACCAGCTGCCACAAATAATCATTCCAGACTTGCACGAAATTCAGAATAAATAAGGCTCCAATACCAGGTTTAATAATAGGCACCATGATGCGAGTGAAGATTCTCCATTCATTTGCACCATCTATTCTTCCGGCTTCTCTTAAAGCGTTAGGGGTTAAATCGAAGAATCCTTTTAATAGGAAGACTCCAAATGCACCCGCGACGTTCGGCCAAATCATACCGTTATACGAATTCACCATTCCAAATTGCTGTGTAATCCGGAATAAAGGCACGATCATAATTTCTTTAGTAATCATCAAGCTCGATATGAAAATAATGAAGATGATATCTTTACCTTTAAAATTGATCTTTGAGAATGCATAGGCAGCCATAGCGCCTACAATAATAACGATAATCGTAGATACACCTGAGACATAAATACTATTAAATGTCCATCTCAAAGCCGGTTGGTTCTGAAACACATCCACATAGTTGGAGAATGTGATCGATTTAGGCCACCAGTCTGGAGGCATCTTCACAACATCTGAACTGTTCTTAAGAGAACTAGTGAATAACCAATACAAGCACTTCTGGAGCTTTTCCGGCTGGACCTGCCCCGCTCCCTCTAGATTTATGAGCGAGCCTAACAATACCTTGTGCGATGTTATAAGAAGTTAGTGCAAATCTTTCTTTCGTATCATTCGTCCCAAGCATGATCACTACCAAATCAAGTGGTGCATGTGACATGAGGCATGGATAGAGATAAGATATTCCGGCTAACCCTTCAAATAGCGGATCGTCACTAACACTGGTTCTACCAGGAAGCCCTTCCTCTATGACCCGGTAAGTGTTGTACAGTTCTGATTGTAGAAGTCCGGTCCAACGTATTTCATCAATAAACCTTTGGTCCGTCTTTGCGTCGTAGCCCCAAGTATTGGAATCACCAAAGCATACGATGGTTCTCTTCATTGCATTAACCACAATATTTTTCGATCGCTTGATCAATCAATTTCATAATATCTGCGATTGGACCAGCATCTTCAGCGGCTACCCCTTCAAGCGGTGCTCTTACACTACCAATGTTTACGCCTCTTAATCTCAGAACCTCTTTAATTTCCGCATACATAGAACCCTTGAGGGAACAAAGCGCGATGATGATATCGTTGATCTCACTTTGAAGTTGTCCTGCTTCCTCTAACTTGCCGGCAAGTACAAATGTATTAGCTTGCAAGAACAGCTCCGGCATAACTGCATAAGTACCACCAATGCCAGCATCGGCTCCCATGATTCTTCCCGCAACATACTGTTCATCCGGTCCATTAAAGACCACTACATCTTTTCCACCCACTCTTTTGAAGCGTTCAATATCCATAGGTGGCATAGAAGAATTCTTAACGCCGATAACTTTTTTATTAGTAAGCAGTTTCTCGAATAAAGCTGGAGTTAGTGTATATCCCGTAGTCTGAGGAATGTTATAGATAATGAACGGTAGAGGAGTTGCCTCCATAATATCGCTCCAGTATTTAGTTACTGCACTATCAGGTAATTTGAAATATATAGGTGGGATTGCGGATAGTGCATCATATCCTAAGCTCGCCGCATGTTTTGCTAATTCGATACTATCTCTAGTAGAAGGGGCTCCTACATGAGCAATCAGTGTCATTTTACCTTTCAGGTTACTAGCTACATAGCTAAGTACCGCTTTGCGTTCGTCCAGACTCTGGTAGATACATTCTCCAGAACTACCTCCCACATAAACACCTTGAACTCCTTTTTCAAATAAGTAATCACATAAGGCATGTGTCCGGGATTCGGAAATATTTCCTTGATCGTCATAGCAAGCATAGAAGGCAGGTATAATTCCGTGGAACTTGTTGAGTGTCATTGATAATCCCCCTTAAGATGTGAACGGTTTCTTTTCTACATATTCAAGATATCACTTAAATTTAGTTCTGTAAATTATTTTCTCTATTTTTTTAAAAATAAAATTTATTTCCGCCGGAAGAACGATCATACTAGAAAAATAGTTTCATTTAAGTAAATGCCCATAAAATAAGACCTTATTTTCCAATTAAAAATAGAATATCGGACGATATATGCAGCTCTAGTTATTATCAGAGTAACACTATCTACGACCTTAAAGTCATCTGCCGTATTGGTAATTACTAGAAATTTTTTGCGGCTCTCAAGGGCAATAGATTATCCTTTTAAATCTAATATAAGTGTCTCCTACAAGGAGACACTTTTCTCCATAGGAAGCACAAACCCTAATTAACACACAATGTTCACTTAAAAACTGTGTTTTTCACGTGGACACAGCTTTAAAAAACTAATTTCTATGATATAATGAAAGCGTAACCAGAACAATACAAAATATATTGTTTCTTCGCCAAAGGAGGCTGGAGGAAATGCTAGCAGGTCTTAAAGAACTTAAAAATTGGGTAACGGAAAATTGGAATCCAACGATGAATTCAGGTAATGAGGATTATCAAAAAATGGAATATTCTGTGCAACGCCACTTGCACACTCCAAGATCCCCAAAACCACTCACCTATGAAGAAGAAGCTCGTATCAAGACTGTTAAATTCCATTAATTTCACCACCTTTAGATACAGATTGACCCTATAATAGAATCTTGTCCTAAGGCCGCAGATCCGGAAGTCATTCCAGTAGAGCGGTCTTTTATTATGCCTTGAGATTATGTAACGAAAAACCTTTTCCATATTGACTCGATTTCTTGAATCAAATACATACTAAAAAACCTCCCTCTCCATGACGGCATCCCATCACTTCGAAAGAGGCTTCCTAGTATCATTTGATCTTATACAGACATTTGTCCTTTCTTCTGCAAGTCCGAAAGCTTGACCGCCTGACCTGCGTTCAATCTCGAATGTTCCGACGCGAATGCGATCAAATGACTCTGCAGGGATGCCGTCGCCGAGGTCAAACCTTGCGATGGATTGCTGTCGAATTGACGCACATTCCGCAGGAATGAGCTTACCATACGGTCATCGCCGCCTCCATGACCATCGCCTTCCACATTGCAGCCAATCTCAACCTTCTCGCCCGATACATAGCGGTACAGCGTGAAAGATCCTTTGTCCATATCCCCGATGATCTCGCCTTGTGTTCCCATAATTTGAACCCGGCGCGTGCCGCTCTGTGTCAGCCCTGACATGATGAACGATGCATTCGCTCCGTTCTCGAACTCCATGTTGACTACCTGGTGATCCACGACATTATTATCGCAGCGATACACGCAGCGACCCCACGGTCCTTCCTTCAGCGCCTTCAAGATCCCCTCTTGCGACAAATCATTCGTCATATAGCGTGCCCAAGGGTGTTCCGGGGGCTGAATATATATTTTCATCGCCGAGAAGGCGCATTCCTTCTCAACCTCACAGCCGTTGATACAGCGATCCGCGGAGCCTTCCGGAGCGTTCTCCGCCCTGAAATGCAATAATGATCCGTACGAGCTCACGCTTGTACACGGTTGATTCATAAGCCATGAGATGAGATCCAGATCATGGCATGATTTGGCCAGGATCATGGGACTCGTCTCCTCCGAATTGCGCCAATTCCCGCGGACATAACTGTGTGTCATATGCATGTAGCCCACATTTTCGGTTAATTGAATCGTACCTATCGTTCCGAGTTCACCGTCTTCGATGCATTTTTTGATCCCAGACCAGAACGGGGAATATCGCAGGACATGGGTTACGACGAGCAATCGCTTATACCGAAGCGAAGCTTGCTCCAATTCGATGCATTCTTCCATGGAAGGAGACATCGGCTTCTCTAGCATGACATGATAGCCTAGCTCCATCGCTTTCATCGCTGGTATATAATGCATCCGATCGAGCGTAGCAATTATCATCACGTCCGCAATTTGACCCTGATCGAATACTTTCTCCCAAGAATCGTAGACATGTTCTGGGGCAATTCTATGAATCTCTGCAAATCGATTTCTACGTTCATCATCCGGCTCAGCTACGGCAACAATCTTTAATTCATTCGGGAACTTCTCCGCGTAGGGCCCATAAATATATCTTCCTCGACTGCCAGCGCCAAGTAATACAGCTGTTAATGTTCTCAAGACTACTCCTCCTCTTGCGCACCTAGTGTACTTCCATTGTAAGGCGGTAGGAACGGAGGCAAAAGAGATCGTTACTGACATTTCATATACATTTATTGACCTTGATTCTGTATATGGATCCTTGCCATACGGAAATCTTGCGGCGTCGTTTCGTTCTGCTTCTTGAAGAAGCGAATAAACGCAAGCGCTGAGTTGTACCCCAGGGCAGCAGCAATTTCATTCACTTTCATCGATGTGTTGAGCAGCATATCTTTGGCGATCAGGTTACGATAGTCGTTCACATATTTAGATAACCCCATTCCAGTGATTTGCTTATAAAGTCGGGACAAATAAGATGGATTCAAGCTCACGTAATCGGCCAGCGCATTTAAGGAGATATCAGTGGAAATATGTTCTTCAATATATCGATGTACTTTATTCACGACCTCTGTCGGCAATTGCGTACCCCGCAGCGCATTCCATTCGAAGAAGCAATCCGCCATTTGCGAGAAGTATTGAATCAGCTCCGACCATGATGCGGAATCACCATAGCGATATAACTTATCCAGATCCATCAGCGTATTGATGTAATCCCGAATTTCCCGATTCTTATGGATATAGAACAGAAAAATAGCTGAAAGCGAATGATACAGTTCGATCTTCCGCTCATTCGGCGACTCCTCATCATTCCAAATGGACGTTAGTTCGGCATACAGCTTGTTGAATTGCTCCCGATGATTATTCTCGACACAAGACATCAGCAATTGAACACGGGCGTGATAGAAGGCATCGTGGTAGTTCCCACTCAGATCACCGTTCACTTCTCTTTGAATGTCTTTATCGGTCAATATGACCTCATTAAATAATCCATGTCCTTGTACCAGGCCGTATTTGATCGAGTGAAACCGATCAGATATGTTATCCCATGTCGTTGCTTCACTTCCAAGAAGGAAAGAAACCGATAAACTCAGCAATCTCTTGCAATTTCCCTGCACAGTCTCCAGAATACCGCTCGTATACCGATGAGCTCTGATCCAATCCTGATCCCCGTATTCGATAGACGATCCATCCGGGATTTTCGGTTGAATCATCCAGACGATTTTGGATAACTCGAATACAACGGAATAGCATCTGACCTGCGTGGACAAATACTCATCGCAAATGTTCTGTACGGCGTAAGTCAATAACGCTTTATCCGGCGTCGTGAACATTTCTTTCCATGCGTCTACCCTGCCTATGAGCAAGTAAACCGGCAATGTCGCGTCAAGCGGGATATCGATTTCTTTGAACGCCTGCTTTAATTGGCTATCCGATACATGCTTGCCTTGAAAGAGCTCCCACACATACTCTTTTTGCAGGGAGGGCAATGCCAGTCTCATTTTGGATTGCGCTCTAGCGATCATCTGTTCTTGGTTATTTTCTTCTTCAATTTTCTCAATCGCCCGTTCTACGGACTGAATAATTTTCTCATCACTTTCGACCTTCAGAATATAATCGAACCCACCGTACGTAATTGCGCTCCTTGCATAATGAAAATCATTGTATCCTGTTAAGAAAATAACTTTGCAGGCCGGCCACTGGGATTTGATTTCCCGAAGCAGCTCAATCCCTTCCAGTCCAGGCATCTTAATGTCGGAAATCACGATATCAATACGATGATGAGACAGTACCTCCAGTGCTTCTTCACCTGAATATGCCTTCATAACCTCGAGTTGTAAATGATCGGTCTCATTGAATAGCTCCAGAAGACCATCGACAATAATGGGAAGGTCATCGACGATTAGCAGTCGGTACATGCTGATTCCTCCTCTAGTTCGCGCTCAGATTGATTCTTACTTGAAGTCCACCAAGAGCAGAACGTGACACTGTAATGCCATATTCCTCACCGTACCGCAGTTGTATTCTGCGATGCACATTTATGATTCCGGTTGTTTCCTCCATCCGAGTGGTGGATTGACGCAGTCGCTTCTGAAGCTGTTCGATCTCCGCATCGGAGATGCTTCTGCCATTATCTTCGACATAGATGGAGAATACATCACCCACCCGCTCACAATGAACCCATAGCTCACCCTGCTGAATCATATTGCCCAAGGCATGCTTATAAGCATTTTCGATGATCGGCTGCAGAATCAGCCTCGGCACGAAGAGATCGGGAACATCACCTTCGAACTTGACTTGAATACGGTCTCCGTAACATATGGTTTGCATGTCTACATACGTGCGAGAATGATTGACCTCCAGCCCCAGCGGAATATCATCCTCGTCATCGCGAGTAATGAACTGAAAATATTGTCCGATGTACAGGCAGAATTGATAAGCCTTTTCCTTCTGATTCTCGGATTTAATTAACCGGCACAATACAAAAAAACAATTATATAAAAAATGAGGATTAATTTGCGATTGCAATCGTTTCAGTTCGGAACGCTGGTTCCTGATTTGCTGCTCGTAATTTTCCTCGATTAGTGTTTTCAAGGATCGGATCGTATTATTAAAAGCTTGGTACAAATACCCGAACTCATCGGCTCCACGATCGATCACGATCGGTTCCAGCCTATTCTGCTGAACGCGCCGAAAGGAATGCACAAGTTTCATTAATGGCCGATAGATAAATCGTAATAGAAAGTAGGAGAAGAAAACGACAATACCCACAGCTAGTGCGCAAGCCCACCAGAACAATGTTCGATAGATCTCAAGAGAACCCAAAATCGTCTCTTCGGGAATGCACATAATCGAATAGGAATTCCAGAGACTGGAGTATTTATATACCGTAAGAAACCGCTTACCATTATACATAATCGTTTCGTATCCTTCGTCTTTTTGCAATTCCCGCTTATCCGCAGCGAAGGATTTCATTTGTTCCAGCAGTTCCGGATCCATGTCACTCTCGATCTCCCAACCACGTTCCAGATTGAGCAATACGCTCTGTCCACCACGCGAGCTGCCGATTTGAGATAACGTTTCTCGGATTTTGATAGTCGATAATTCAACCGCTACGATATAAATCGGATTTTTAACGGTATTAATGGGGTATTGCATGGAAATAAATAATCGATCGTTCCAGTAAATGAAAGGTTCTTCGTATAATCTCTTGTTTTGCTGCATAGAAGCATATTCCTGCTTATTCATCGAAGTTTCAAATTTATTGCTAAGAATCGTTCGGTCGATAAGAGGGATATACGCCCTTGCTTCTTGAATAAATGGACTTGAGTTCTTCATCAATTCAAGCCGTCTTTGGATATCTAATATTTTTTGCGCACGATCGTAATAACTCATGTAATTGCCTGTAGTTGCAATTTCCATCAAGTCTTTGTCCATCACATAGTTCGGCAAATAACGGCTGATCCGGTCTGCTTCCTTGTCGAGTGAATCCAGATAGAAGCGAGTCGTATTTAGAATAGACTCGGAAATTTCACTCCGAATATTGTCCGAACCCTTCTCATTAATCAACCAGGTAATCGCCATGAGCGGAAACAAGGCTGCCAGAAAGGCAGCCATTATTTTCTGGAATATAGAGGAATCTTTAATCAAGAATCGGATTTTCATCGTTTGTTCTCCTGCAATGCTATGTCATAGTTTGAGTGCCCTATTTTATTCTTTGACACTCCCCATCACAATTCCTTTAATGAAGAACCGCTGCAAGAACGGATACACGATAAGAATCGGAAATGCTGCTACGAATATTTGAGCTGCCCTGCTCGTACGATCGGACAATTTGATCATTAATTCTGCCCTCTCAGGTTTAATAAAGCGGAAATCCATTTTGATAATGATCGTCTGCAGGAAGGTCTGCAGCGGATAATTCTCGGGATGATTCATGTAAATCATACCATCAAACCAGCTATTCCAATGCCCCACCATAGTGAAAAGACCTGTCGTTGCCAATGCCGGCAACGATAGCGGCACATATATTTTCCATAAGGTAGTAAATTGACCCGCCCCATCGAGCAGCGAAGATTCCTCAAGTTCTTTGGGCAGACTGCGGTAGAAATTCAGCAGCAGAATAACGTTGAACACCGTGACCGCTCCCGGCAGCACCAAAGCCCAGATTGTATCGAGCATCCCAAGGTTTTTCACGGTTAAATAGTTTGGAATAAGCCCGCCACTGAATAAAATCGTGAATACGAAGAACCATGAATAGAAGGTCCGCAGCCGAAATTGGCGAGAATCTTTGGATAATGGATAGGCCGTGATAATCGTCAGGAACATGCTGATTGTCGTTCCCATAAGGACCCGCTGAATCGATACCCAGAATGCGCGTAAATATTCAGGTTTTCCAAATACGTTAGCATAAGCAGCCGTTGTGAATTCAACTGGCCACAGGATGACTTTTCCGGCGGATGCTGCCTGCCCGGAGCTGAACGAGAGCGCCAAAATATGAATAATAGGCATGAGGCATAACAAAGATACGGATGCCAGAAAAATAAAATTACATATCAAAAACAATTTTCTTCCGAATGATCTGTTAGTACGCACGATGTGTCTCCCTTCTGAATTACCGCCGATTGCATTAGAAAATGCGGTAATTCGCTACACGATAGGCTAAGATATAGGACATAGATACGAATATGAAAGAGATGACGGATTTCAGCAGTCCTACGGCCGTAGCGAAACCGAACTGTGCTTGCTCAATCCCCATACGATATACGAAGGTATCGATAATATCCGCGCTTTCATAGACCGGAGGACTATATAGGTTGAAGATTTGATCAAATCCCGCATTCAGTACATTCCCGATACTAAGCGTAAACATGAGAACGATAATAGGAAGCATCCCCGGCAGCGTCACATGTAACGTCTGCTTAAAGCGTCCTGCGCCGTCGATCTCCGCTGCCTCGTACAGTGACGGATTAATACTGGTAAGCGCAGCCAGATAGACAATCGTACCAAATCCGAACTCTTTCCATACATCCGATATGACCATGACATAAGGGAACCATTTGTTGTCTCCCAGGAAAAAAACAGGGTCTATACCAAACAAGCCAAGCACTTGATTGAGAATACCGGAAGATGGAGACAATACATCGATTAGAATACCGCTTAACAAGACCCATGATAGAAAATGCGGCAAGTACACGAGCGTCTGGAAGGTCCGTTTGACCCATTCTTTCCGCAGCTCATTCAGAAGTATCGCTATGGTGACCGGAACGATCATACCTGCTACAATTTTCATCACCGCAATGTATACTGTATTGAAGAATATCCGGCCGATATCGGGGTAATCCATCAGTAACTGAAGGTTTTTAAGACCAATAAATGGTGAGCCGAACAACCCTTTATTCGGTACGTATTTCTGAAAGGCCATCATAATGCCGGCCATCGGGATATAACTGAAGATGAGGACCAATACGATCCCAGGAACCAACATCAAGTGAAGCGGCCACTCCCTTTTCCACATACGCGTTAATACATTCATGCCATCCACCTCGCTATAGGACTAAAAATGAAGAACTAGGTTAAAGAAAAGAGAGGTCGTTTGTGTTCAACCCCTCGATTCTCCTGCTATCATTGTTTGTGAGTCGCGTACCATTCATTGACTTCTTTGGTCATTTCGTCGCCGCCAAGCTTTTTCCACTCTTCTACGAATTTATCGAATTCATCCACAGATACTTGATTCATCATAATCTTGAAGTATACTTCATCCCGCTTCTTCTTCAGGATTTCTTGTCGATCTGCCATGGTTGGAGTCGGTGCGCCGTAGAATTTGTTTTGTAGGTACTGTTTATTGTTCTGAATTTCAGGAACAAGTGAATATGCACCTTTTGGACCTGAGATCAGATATTCCCACCACATATTGATATCGGTACCATCAACATACTTCATGGCACGCTCGTAACGAGTTTTTTGATCTTTCGTCTCCAAAATGCTCTCGTCTTTGTTCTCGATCGCTTTTGGCAATATTTCACCGTTATTATCCTTTTGTTTACCAACACGAAGCGGGCTTAGAAGCCAGTAGTTGTTGCCTTTCTCCTTCAGGTCTTTACCATACTCATACACTTTCTGTTCTGGCGTCGGATGATTATCCACGACAATCCAATGGTTCAGCAATTTAATAACGCCTTCCGGATGCTTCGCTTGCTTGGAGATAACATAATATTCGTCAACACCCAAACCTATCTGCGATAGTGCAGGTTCGCTATCCACCGATGGAATCGGGAATACGCCCCACTCTTGTACGACTTTACCATCCTTTACTGCGCCTTTAGCGAGCTGAGCCGGTACCCAAGACTGGCCGTATACGATACCTGCGTTGTTGTTATAGAGGAGCTCTGCTGCTTTCTCCACATCTTTAACGACGAACTCAGGATCAATTAATCCTTTCTTGAACATTTCCTGCAGCGCCTTAAGTGCGTCTTTCACTTGAGGCTGAATGTCACTGTTGACCAAATTGCCATTTCCGTCTTCCATCCAAAGATTTTCATAAGCATGGTAACTATTCAAGAATGCTATTAGTCCTGTAACAGCTGTGGACTGGTTGTTAAATGGATCTTTGCTAATTACAATTCCATACGGTTTCCCAGTGCCGCCTGGATCTTTTGTTTTGAACGCTTCTGCGATCGTCAAGAGATCCGCCATCGTCTTCGGTTCCGGCAGGTTCAATTTCTTCAGCCAGTCCGTACGTACATAGAGGAACTGATACTGGTACGGATTATAAGAACTTGGAATCCCCATGAGTTTACCGTCGAAAGTGGCGGTCTTCAGTTGCATTCCGCCATCCATCGACAAGAATTTCTTAGTCTCATCCGTCGCATTCTTGTCATATACGTCCGTGATATCCATAATCATATCCGCTTCGGTCAGTTCTTTCAGCTGTGTAGCATTAACCTTCATGAAGTCCGGAAGATCATTGGAGGCGATGGACATCTTCACTTTTTCCTTGAATTGAACGTCATCGGCGGACACCCATTTATTCGTGAGCTTCACACCGATATCTTTCTCATACGCATCATAGACCGAGTTCTTCTCAAAGCTTTCGCCCTCATCGAATTTGAGATACTGATCGCTTGCCGAAACTGTTGAAACTTCAATCACTTCATTTTTTTGTTCCACAGGTGTCTCAGGCTGCTTCTCAGGCTGCTTCTCCCCTTCATTTGTGGTTTTGCCGCATGCCGTGATAGTTAAACTTAGGATCAATGCGACGATCAGAAGTATTCTACTTTTTTTCTTCATATTACCCCTCCACATTGTCTCAAAATAGGTCGTGCATCTACTTCATGCTGCTTCTCTTCCTAGTTCTAGTATAGGAAAGGAAAGGACCCCCATCTATATACTAGTCTTTACTTTCGTATACACCTCTTGACTACCGTCAGGCTTGTCCCTAGAACGCACAAGAGTGAGGGAGTCTCCCTAGGTTAGGTTGACTCCCTCTTCGCTTCGTTGAAACGTTACCGTGTAATAACTTGAATATTCAGCTCCCACGATATTTGACAAGAGATGACGCGCCGCTTCTTGCTTCATTTTCATTTCTTCATCTTTCGATAAACCTAAGCGCACGTTCAGATTGATATTCAGCTAGACCTTTTGCGAATTGTTGATCGGGAAATCCTCTATGCTGTAGCTTTAAACCCGCTGAAGTTAATGATATATGGTGATGCAATTGATAAAATAACAGCCTATCCGGATCAAGCTTATCGTTCTTAAGATACCGATAGAAATCTCCAAATCGCATCTCCAAAAAACTATGCTCATGCTCAATATCAAAGAACGCTGCTCCTTCAATATCGATCAGAAAGGGCTCCAGCTTATCATTAACCAATACATGGTCAGGACCCAGTTCCCCATGAATAAATCCATACTGCTTTCTAGGCTTAATTCTTGATTCAAGCTCATACAACTTATCGAGCAGTTTACTTTGATTAGACCCGATCTTCTCCATATGCTGAGAGGCGTAAGCTAGCTGTACTTTCGCATTTTCCATTTGTAATGAATGACATTGTTCTGTACTGATCTCGTTAGCATTGGCTTTCCCAAAAAACTGCCTTTCGGTGGTATGCATAGTAGTAAGCATATCCCCCAACTGCTGAAACACTTTATCTTGAGCAGCTAACTCGGAATGTTGGAAAAAGGTTTCTGCCTTACGTCCATCTATATATTCAACAAGCGCATAATCAAATGGGTAACGATCTCTTTCCTTGTTCAGATCATAAAGTGCTGGGGTCTGAATTCCATGTTGTATTAAATACTTATTGTTTAATTCAAACAAATCACTTCCATAGGACTGTTCATTTATATCTTCATTCGCTTTTTCTTCTTCAAAATAATTCATGGAAAGATCCCACACATACAAAACGCAGGAAAATCCATTACTGCACTCAATCTTGTAGACCACCTTTTGTGCGCCACCATGCATTCGTGAAACACGAGTAACTAAATAACTGGTGCCAAAAATCCGTCCAATATAATCCTGTAAGTCGGCCTGATCGAGATGATAGGTAACGTCCATTAACAACACTCCATTGATTAAGTTTTGCCGGCTTCACAATAGTAAATAAAATCCAGCCCAAAGTATAGACTTTTTCTTTCTGATCAATTATGATGTTGAATAAGGTCTTGAAAAAAATAAGCATACAAAAAGCCTTTGGATTTTATTCCAAAAGGCTTTTTTTGATGAAATTTCTAGCAGCTTCATAACCAATCTCATCATTCCATACGCAACTGATCAATTTCTTTTTTTCGAACAGCATTAGACCATCGTTTTATATTGAAATTGATTAAATGTTAATAATAACATCTCTTATTCCTCGATAAGAATGAGATTAACCTCTTTCTTTTGCTTTGTTTTTTCAGTTGTAGCACTAGCTGAGATATCTAAAATAGCTTCCATTTTCTCAATATATTGCATAGGGATTTCATCCAGCAGGGAAAATATTTTTTTGAAGCATTTTTCATAAGCGTATTGTACATATTGGCTATACACTTCTTTGCCTATTGTGGAAACCTTAATGATAATGTTTTTCTTATTATCTGATGTATGGTACTTTTCGAGCAGCCCTTTTTCCACCATTTTTTTTACATGTTTTGAAAATGCGCTCTTAGATATTCCCAGCCGTTTTGCAATTTCCAGCATGTTTTGATTTTTATCTTCATTCTCCAATAGATATTCCAGCACTTGAATTTGTGCAGCAGAAAATAAAAAAACAGTATTATAGTTGTACTCTTTTTTATAGGAGTCTGCGTATGAATTTCCATATTTAACAATCTTCTCTACAAATGTTCTATATTTCCCCATCCATTCAACTGCCAAAGAAATCCCTCTTTTCCCGTCAATTTAGCTCATAAAATTATATCAAAAATTGTAATTTTAACATAGCTAGAAAAGCGCTATTGCTTTCAAATAAAAAGTATAGTATAAAAACTATATAGTTTCCAATGGAACCTATATAGTTAAGGGGGAGTATTTATATGGGGAAAAAGATAATAAGAAGATTGCTTGTCGTTTCTATGTTGATGATTTTTGTAAGCGCTTGTTTATCAGGTTTTTTACAAACTTCTTATGGAAAGGTAGAAATTATTGATTTTAAGCTACCAACTGAAAATGGGCAGTGGCTGTCTGGACAAATTTTTAAACCTGAACAATCAAATGAGGAGCACAAGGTTCCTTTAGTTATTACCGAGCATGGTTATCTAAACAATAAACATATGCAAAATTTAAACGCTATTGAATTATCACGCAGAGGGATTGCAGTAATGACATTCGATGCCTACTATCATGGAAAATCAAGCTCGTCGAGCGAGCCAGTCATGAAGGCAGTAGCAGCTAATGGTGAGGGAATGATACCTCTAGTGGAATTTGCCTATAAAAGTCTCGATTACATTGATAATGACATGATCGGTGTTATGGGGCATTCTATGGGTGGAATGTCCACATGGTTGACGTTAATGCACTACGGTTCACAATATTATGCAGCAATTGAAGAAGCGAAGAAGCCCGATTCGGAAGGCGCCGAGACAATAACAGACAGCGAAAAGGAATATGCTAATTCCTTAAACAAGGTCGCAGCAGGGTTGCCGGTGGGAAATATCCGTTTATCTAGTGAAAAGGTATTTAGTCAAATCCACGCTAATATGGGAATTATTTATGGTCAATATGATGAGGGGAATTATGATTTGTCTCAAGGCAATGGCGATCTCTCCAATAATGCTGATGAGGCCTTAGTCGCAGTGAACTCGATTTTTTCAAAAGCTGAGCAGCATTCGAGCTTTAATGTAGCTAAATATTATGGAGATGCAGAAAATCAAACACTGAGAGTAATTTATAATCCAAAGCAAACGCATGAATGGGCACATTTTTCAAAGAAAACTGTTGCATACACAGTAGACTTTTTCAGCCAGGCCTTTGAGATTTCACCACAAATAAAAAATACTAATCAAATATGGATCTGGAAAGAGCTAGTTAGCTTTATTGGATTATTAGGTATTTTTCTATTGATTTTCCCAGCATCCTATTACTTGTTGGAAATTCCGTTCTTTAAGCACTTAAAATTAGCAAAAAAACAAAGCAGTTCTATAGCTAATGCATTGCAAACGGAAAAAAGCAAAAAGAAAACTAGAGTTTTTTGGATCAGCTGGTCGCTTAATTGGATTTTTTCTGCTATTGGCGTAATCGTAGCTTTAAATCTAGATAAAGTGATTTTTAAAAGCACGTCCAATTTCATGTCTGTAAAATGGTTTACGCAGCCCATTACAAACTATATCTTGATATGGGCAATGTTTAGCAGCCTTATTGGAGCGGCACTATTTGTATATAAGTACAAATTGGAGAAAAGAAATAACGCTGAGCTTTCTTTGGAACAATTAGGATTAAAAATCGGTTTGAGCAAAGCAGGAAAGACTTTAATTCTTGCCTTATGCATCTACGGAATTTTTTTCGGTATCGTATATGCGGCAGAATATCTTTTTAACGCTGATTTTAAATTTTGGATACTCGGAGTATTTACATTTAATTCAGATAAGTTATTGGTATGGATGAACTATTTGCCGTTCTTCTTTATTTTCTATCTAATAAATGCGCTCTTAATAAATATATTAAGTTTTAGTAATATAAAGTCTGAAAAAGCAAATATGATTGTCGCTGGACTGGGAAACGTGCTAGGTATTATGCTTATTAACGGAATCCAGTATGCTGTATTATTTACGACAGGTAATACATTTTGGCAAGAAACAAGACTTTATCCAATGGTACTGCTTCCGTTTATTTTCTTACTATTTGCAGCTGCAATTATTAGTCGCAGCCTATACAAATTGACAGGGAACGTGTGGCTTGGTGCTATGGTGAATACCTTGATCATCACGATGATCGGAGTTGCCAATACTGCTACATTAGCACTTTAAAGAAAGTTTTGAACATAGAGGGGTTTCTTACAACAGCAAATATGCCACAGATTTAAGTTCCTGTTTCAACTATATTCCCCGTTACTTTAATAGGCTGCCGCGAATGCCGTCAGCCTATTTGTAATTTGCTGACCATAAGTGAGTAGACTGACTTATTACCAAACAACTGCTGGCTCTATGGAATCTCCATCTTTTTCATTGTGGTTCTTACGTGTATTCCCACTCGCTCGTACTGAATATTTCTATTCGCGACAATGATTTTACCGCTACGTTTAGGACTTTTTCCTTTTCTTCTAGGAATGATAAATAGCACCCAATGAAATGATAGTGATATAGGAGTTGTATTCTTCCTCAGTTATCAATAACTGTTCAGAGAAAATATAGTCCTAGACGGCCGCTTTTTTATTGAACTGTCGTTATCCGTTACTTCAATGATTATAGGGATTATACCTACATTTAATTATTTCTCCTGACATGCCCTGAAACGATCCATATGGGTCACAGAACATCATGACTCTGTAAGGACTTCCAATTTTCTCGATATCTCCCACAGTTACACTGTTATGATCACAGTGGGTTGCAGCTGGTCGAATGAAGCCGCCCTTGCTGGAAGTCCGCGGTCTAGTGTTCCTAGAATCGATACATTATTTTTACACTTTAGTAATCAAATAAATATTGCTCTTCCCATGAATTCATATTAGGCTTCAACAAATTTAATATCCCAATTAATATAGATATCATTTAAATCATTTAAATCAGTAATTTTGCTTAGATATCTTTTTAGTTCTTTTGGCTTTAATATTTTTTCGCCATCAACACCGTAGTAAACTAAATAATCTATATAGACGTATAAATTTGAAGTTTTATGATCGAAGTAGAATGCTCTTGGTCTGAGAAATTGAAGTCTGGGAGAAGGTAAGATTAAATCCCCGATCACTATTCTTTCATTTTCTGCTCCCATTCTTGGTAACTCAATTTTATCTATAAGAGTAAAAAACATTTACCGAGCTAATCTGCCCGTTAGTTGAATAAAGGCAGTCGATCACGTTGACTGATCGGCTGCCTTATCGTGTTTATTGAGCTATCGATATTCGTTAGCTTAAGGACTAATCTCTAATTTCATTATTGAATAATGTTAATGGGAATATCTTGTGGTTAAACTTGGCGTTCAGTATCCATGTCCTTTTTATACATTTTTTCCGCTTCAATAGGACTCTCTTTTGCCGTCATATGGCTTGGAATTACCCGATAAACTTGAACCGGACCGCCGAATACAGCTGATCTATACTTCTCCACATGCTGCTTGGACAGGGGGCGATTATAGTAACCTGGTACATACTTATTCATCATTTCCTGAAGTACATGAGTGGCTTCATCCAAATCCGTGATCGGTTCTGCTTGTCCGAATATCATTACGCTCATATAAGCTGTATCCGTTTTCGCAGGTACCGGATCCGTAATGGTTCCGTATTCCTCACATACCGTAAAACACACCTCTGAATTATCACTCATCACCTGATTACGCCTTCCGTCTCCAGCCCCGTGAAAATAGAGTTTCCCTTCTGTCCATACATAATTAAGTGGCACAACATAGGGGCGATTGCCATCAGCCAACCCAAGATAACCCAATCTCGCTTGCTGAAGGAACCCTTCAATCTTCTCTTGATCCAGGCATTCCCTGCTCTTGTAACGAACCGAATTCATATCGATATCTCTCCTTTAACTCTAGCGTGCGGCAACGACCAAATTGCGAATACCAGCGTTGTTACGGTAGTATATCAATGAATGGATTGCATTAAAATATCCAAAAATCACCGTTTAGAGCAATCCATAATTAATATTATTATGATTGGACTTCTATTTGGAGGTGTGTACGATGATGAAAGTAATTCGTAATGATAAGAGACCGATCTGGCAGCAATTGCTTGATCAAGCGATTCATAATATTACTAGCGGAGTCTGGGCGCCAGGAGAATTACTAATACCTACCCGCGAACTTGCTCACATCGTAGGTGTCTCACGTTCAACTATACAGATCGTCTATGAAGAATTGTTAAGTCGAGGTTATACAGTTACCTCTCGCCGAGGAGGAACGCGAGTTAGTAAATGGAAGCAATTCAATGTGTCAACGAAGGAAATAGAACCAGAGGGTCCCACACCTCCTTCACTCTCCTTGTTAGACTCAGCTGTTGATCATTTACATGACTGGTTCAGAGGTAAAGAACAGCTAGAAGTGGATATTGATTTCAGTCCTCATGAACCCTATTTGGATGAACAATTTCAAAAAAACTGGCGGCAATCGCTGCTCCACGCATCTGCTGAAATGGATTTATCAAGCTGGGCTTACGGTAATTGCTACGGTTACACACCATTACGTGAGCAAATACAGCGTTATTTATCCCTTGAACGGGGCATACATATCCAAACTAATCAGATTCTGTTGACCTCAGGAGCTCAGCATAGTATCGATTTAATCGCACAGTCGCTTTTAGCTGATGGGGACACAGTTTCAGTAGAAGATCCAGGTTTCCCAGCTGCTTGGATGGCGATGAAATATCGACGAATGAATGTGGTACCTATTCCCGTTGATGAGTATGGTCTAGTGGTGGAGCATATTCACCCTCAATCCAAACTGATCTTTGCCACCCCTTCTCACCAGTGCGCAGTAGGGGTCGTTATGTCGGAGACCCGTCGGCAACAATTGCTACATAAAGCGGTTCAAGAACGGTTTTGGATCATTGAAGACGATTATGATAGTGAATTCCGGTATCGTGGGGAGCCGCTGCCAACGTTGTTTAGTCAGGCATCCAATAATACTTTGTATCTCATGAGTTTTTCTAAAATGATTGCTCCTGGCATTCGTATTTCGGCTATTATAGGTCCATCCGAGGCAATTGCTCAACTAGCGAAGGTACAGGAGCTGACTTACCGTCATCTTCCGATTATGGATCAGCTAACACTAACCCATTTCATTAAAAATGGTCATTTTATGCGGCATATGAGAAGAGTCAGAAATGTATATCGAAGAAGACACGAAATCATGACAAAAGCTATTATGGCTAGTGGTTTAGGGGAGCGTTTTACACTCAGTGGAGTAGAAACAGGATTGCATATGTTACTTGAGGCTGAGGAATCATACGACGAAGAAACTGTGACAAATTTAGCCCTACAACATGGAATACGTGTTTACCCTCTTGGACCCTATTGTCTGGATAGCAAAAGAAAGGGATGGGTATTGGGGTTTGCAAAAGTAGATGAAGCATCAATTGAGCAGGGGATACATCGCCTTGCGGAGATAATTCTGTAAAATCATTTCCGCAGGATTAGATAAATTAAAAGAAAGTATGGACTTTAAATTACTTGGTCCGATGGTTACAGTTACCGTGAATCCCTTGGTTACGCCCTCATTTTAAGATACTTGGCTTATGCAGATAGCAAATAAATAAAGCCTCTATCCCGCCACTCGGAATAGAGGCTTGTATTATTCTTACTCCTTTAATACTCTCCTTTGATTACAAAATACGAGCCACGGATTGTACCGGCTAGTTTAGACTTTTGCCTAGCAAATTTAAACTTCTCTTCTAACTCCTTTGGTATCTCCATCCCCTCAGAAAGCTTAAAACCAACGGCTCGCTTCTTAGGATCATCAACCGTATACATGACATTAACCTCAAGTCCATCTTCATAAAAGACATAAGTGAATTTAATATTTTCCACTTGAAAACGCGACGTTTCTAAAGGTTTTGCCGCAAACTCAATATTACGTTCTTCTTTTAAAATTCGGCTCACATAATCAAGGTTTTCCTGGCTTTCGTTAGCTGGGACAACTGTAAATTCATGCTTGTACTTGTTCATAAAGTAACGAGCTTCATTCGCACGTAAACCAGCAAGCGCCTCTGCTACAGGTGAAGACTCTACTCCGACCGTAGACACATCTTTAAAATCAACGATATACGTCATTTCCATCTCTCCTTTTCTCTCATTATTCCCTATCAATAGAATACAATAACTAAAATTTTAACTATATTATATCAAAAATAATCCACTTCACATGTTCAAATCTATGCCCGTAACTTTCTAAAAAAGAGCATCTGCTGCAAATCGGCCAAGACTTATAGCCTTCGTCCTTGCAGCAGATGCTGACGGTCAGCTAAAAACCGTATCATTCCATATATTGGTGCCATCGAAAACAAACCTTGAAACGGATTCCTACCTGACGCATTCTCTCAACCTTCTGTGTGACCGAGCCCCTGAATACTGTTGTGATCAATCGAGCTCCGCGCGGGAAAAAAGATCCCGGATCAACGTCTCATTTTCACAGGCCTGCTTCAACCGCACCGCGAACTGCTTAATAGCTTCGCTATTCTCCGAATAAGCACAGAACATATCCGCTTCCGGGTCAAAATGAATCGTATCTACCCATTCAGGCATATATTCGTTCACAAACACAGCCGCCAAAGAAGCCCAATCGTACCCGTTACCTTCAAATCCTTCGTCTGCCCGGGCCTCAAACATTTCCGATCGGTAGCTACCCACATTTAGAATGACAGACATGCCTCCACCTTGCTGATCCACGAGTATAAAAGGGGCAACGTCCTCTTCTGCGGATTCTGCTTCCAGCCGTGCAATGACCTCAGAGCGGGCTTGATCCGTGAAGCAAAGCACCCCGTTTTTCTGAACAATCAGCCCTTCCCGTATTCGCCCATCCAGCCAGTCGCTGATCCAGCCCGGAGCATACCCGCCTTGACCGAACTCGCCGCCAAAAGCGATCATTTCCTCATATACATCCAGATATTGTTGACGGCTCGTATTTGGATAAGAGCTTGTGTACAGCCAGAACTGCACATCGTACATCAGAGTAGAAAGCTCATCCGCATGAAAGGAAAAGTGTCCCTTCTCTTCTACGATTCGGGTACAGACTCTACGGATCTTCTGCTCAAGCTGATCTACCTCAGACACATGGCTGCACAGCTTCGCAAGCAAAGGCGAGAATTGGCCTACGGCTACTTTGCGCAAATCCTCCTCTTTATCTTCTTCAGAGGTGTCGTAGTCCTCATCACTCACCAGACCGCGTATAAACGTCTCGAAGTCTTGGGCCAGGAACGTAATTTCATAATTATCTTCCTGATCCACATGAATTACCTCAGGTTCGCCGTCCCTCCCACAGTTCCGGTAATCCAGCATCACGACATCATGGCCTGCCGAAGGGCAGTCACAAATTACTACGCCGATGTCAGGATACCCCCACTCCTCAATCATGAACGGGCTGCCGAGATCGCCACAGAGTGAATAGCTTTTCTCGCGTCCGATGCCCATAATGCCCGTAATCGCAATATGATCCTCAGCCCATGAGGTCGCGTCCTCCGTCGGAAAACAAGTATTATAAGGAACTCCCCCATTGTGCTGCTTCATCAGACTGATATAAGAGGCAGGAAGCTTGTAACCCAGTTCTTCTTCTACAGAAGCAATCAGCTCATCCGTAGGCGGGGCAGAAACATATTCTTTTAGCGCATAATCGCTATCTTTCCAAAATTCGGAGAGGTCCATCCCTTCAAAAGGAGTTGCAGTCGTCCCCGAATCATTATGTTGCTCTCTGATTACCTGTCTGGCTGCGGCGTGTTGTTCTTTGCGTAGCTTGCGCTGGCTGAATTTCAGAAACATGGCCGTATTCTCATCATCCGGATCGAGGTCATGGGCAATACTCAGCACTCTCACCGCTTCCTCATATCGATTCAAATAGTAGTAGGAATATCCCACACGAAAATGCCACAGATGGTCATTCTGCCCCTGTTCCGCAATCATCGCGAAGTGTCCAAGCGCTTCTTCATAACGTCCCAAATTGTTATACGCTCTTGCCAGACTGCTGACTACCTCGTAATCTCTGTCCGCTGGAGGAATCGCCATCAGGGTGTCTACAATCTTCTGGTGTTCATCATCTTCATGCCACTGTGTCAGCTGTGCGGTTAGTTCTTTGTCCATGGTCTACCTCCCCAAGCGTATAATCAAATTACTAGAATATAGAAAAATATGGTTTTCCCTATTCTACCAGATGGGATATAGGTATTGAAAATCGAAATAGGGCATCCCCAAAATGGGTGTGCCCTAAAGGCTTTAATCTGATAAATAACAACTTTCTTATTATCGGAACAGCCATATATTTGAAACCGTCATGACCGCTGGCAGTGCAGCCTCGTCAACCGCTACATTGTCATACCAGCCGCCCACCGCAAGGTTAAGCACTAGATAAAAGGGTTCATCAAAGGGCATCACACCCGGCTCCTGGCGACGCTCAGCAAAGCAATATCCGTCTACCAGCCATCGAATCGAACCAGCATTCCATTCCAGTGCATAATCATGGAATTCATTAATAGTTCCGCTTTCAAAATGGTGCGAGAACTCCTCGACGATTTGATGTTCCCAATCCTTTCCGTAGTGCAGTGTTCCGGATATTTGCTGAGGCAAGCGGCCTTTCGCTTCCATGATATCAATCTCGCCGGAAGCTGGCCAAGGACCGTAAGCCTGTTCCTTCGGAAGCAACCAGATGGCAGGCCATACCCCCTGCCCTACCGGCAGCTTTGCACGCACAACTAACTTGCCATAGCAAAAGGAAAAATGGTCCTTTGTATCCAAACGAGCCGAGGTATATGCAAAATTGCGCCCATCCTTTTCAATGGATTCGCTGCACGCACACAGGTTTAAGCCAAATTCATCGATATACAGATTGCTGGAATGATCCGTGTAATACTGCTGCTCTCCGTTGCCCCAACCTGGGTCTATGGGATTACCCTCATTATCTAACAAGTCGTTGCCAAGGCGGATATTCCATAGCTTTAAATCGGCATTTCTATCTAAGAAATTCTGTTCCCATATAGGTTTATTCATCCTTTGCACACTCCTTTCATTTAATCACAGCATACTTAAATTTTGCAGCTGGTCAAACAAATCTAAAAAAATGGGATAGGGTCAATAATCATGGGCTTTTTTTCCTATGCGCTTTTTCATACGATGAAATAGAAAGGGGGCACGGAACATGTTCCAATACAGAACGGAACAAATGAAAGCGCTTTTTAAACAGTGGCAATTGCAAAGCATGGTTATCCCGGGAATCCTCTGGATGTTTATCTTTTGTTATATCCCCATGTTTTGGCTCATTATTGCATTTATGGACTACAGCATCGCCAAACCCTTACTAGAATCACCGTTTGTCGGGCTGAAGCATTTTCAGGATTTTTTGACGGATGAGCGTTTTTGGCGTTCAATCCGCAATACCTTGGGAATGAGCAGCATCAAGCTGGTGTTGGGTTTTCCCATTCCTATCTTGTTTGCCTTGATGCTGAATGAAATACGGAGTCTTCGATTTAAGCGAACGGTACAAACCATTTCGTACCTGCCGCACTTTATTGCCTGGACGATTTTTGGCGGCATTGCACTCAATTGGCTGGGCGAGGGCGGTGTGATCAATCAGCTGATGATGGCGATCGGGCTCCAGGGACGCGAAATCCTGTTTAACAGCGACCCTAAGTACTTTTGGTGGATTACCTACTTCACCGATACGCTCAAAGAAACCGGCTGGAGCGCCATTATCTACATAGCGGCAATATCCGGCATTGATCCGGGGCTGTACGAAGCGGCCGAGCTGGATGGCGCAAATCGGCGGCAGCGTATGTGGCATATCACCATTCAGAGCATACGCCCCACCATCGCTATTTTGTTCATCCTCGCTGTCAGCGGGATACTCGGCAGTAACTTTGAGCAGATCTTTATGTTGAAGAACAACATGAACATGAGGATGGCGGAAAGCCTAGACTTGTATATCTACAACATGGGGTTGGTCTCCGGGCGCCATTCCTTCTCAACAGCCGTCCTGTTCGCCCGCTCTATTGTCGCGCTAGGTTTATTGTTTTTGGCCAATCACACATCCAAAAAACTAACCGGCGACAGCATTTTTTAAAAGGGGGACGACAGAAAGATGGAAAGACGCAAAAGGTTTCGGCAAATTGGAGTATTTGAAGTCTGCAACACCCTGCTGATGCTGGCGGTTTGCTTTTTAACGCTGTACCCGATGTGGTTTGTATTCATTAACTCGCTTAATGCGCCGCAGCAGGCATCGCTGGGCACCGTCAACTGGTTTCCCAAAGAATTATCGCTGGCCAGCTATAGCGTTGTGTTCAATGATAAGACTATGATGAACGGTTTTTATATCACTACTTTGCGCACGGTGCTCGGGACAGCAACGCATGTGTTATTTACCGCCATTATAGCTTACGGAATGAGCAAGTCTAATCTGATCGGACGCAAGCTGTATCTTAAAATCGCGTTGGTTACGATGCTGTTCTCAGGCGGGCTGATCCCTACATTTATTCTGATGACGAAGCTGGGCTTATATGATAATTTTTGGATATTCATTATTCCCTCCATGTACACTTTTTTTAATATGGTCATATTCATGAGCTTCTTCCGCACCATACCCGACAGCCTGGAGGAATCTGCGAAAGTAGACGGTGCTTCAGACTATGGTGTCCTATTCAGAATCGTATTGCCCAATAGCATGGCTGTCATAGCGACCATATCACTTTTTTCAGCCGTCTATCATTGGAATGATTATTACCAGGGGGTCATTTACATCCGTTCGCAAGAATTACTGCCGCTGCAGACCATGCTGTACAAAATCATTGCGGAGAACTCTATGTCCTTCATGCAGCAGCAAGCGATGGCGCAATTCGGCGCAAGACTTCCCGGCAACTCTATCAAATTTGCATCCATGATGGTGGCCACACTGCCTATTCTCTTAGTCTATCCTTTCATTCAACGCTATCTGGTCAAAGGAGTGATGATCGGCGCCATTAAAGGATAAGAGGTATACGTCTAGAAACTGGAATACAAAAATCGAAGCAGCAAAGAAAGGATGATTATGTCATGAAACGCAATCTCATCAAGCCAGGGTTGACCCTCATTCTGGCCGCAAGCCTGATGCTAGGCATAGCCGCGTGTTCCAATTCAGCGAATAGTGAAAATAAGCCGACCCCACAGCCTACGGATAGTACACAGCCTCCACCAAGTGAAGCAAAACTTAATCCCGATGATCCGGCATGGAAGCTCGATACCAGCCCTGTGGATTTGTCCTGGTTCGTAGGTGCTAACTGGTATGCCCACACTTGGGGAGAGAGCTTGACCTCCAAGTACGTAACGGAAAAAACAGGCGTAAACATCAAGCTTGAAGTACCTTCCGGTGAAGCGAATGAGCATATTACCCTGATGATGACCTCCGGCAAGCTGCCAGACTTGATATCGATGGGTTCATGGGAAACTGCTGTCAAAAAGCTGTGGGAAGGCGATCATGTCTACGCCTTAAATGAATTGGCTGACAAGTATGATCCATACTTCTTCAAGGTGGCCGGGGACGGCACACTGAAATGGTACCGTCAAGAAAATGGCAATACCTATGGCGTTCCGAATGATTCATATAGCCCCAACCTGATGCATGAAACTGGCATGACGGCCGCCAACCAGACTTTCCTGGTGCGTAAGGATCTGTATGAGGAGATGGGCAGTCCGGACCTTAGCACTCCAGAGGGCTTTCTGAACGCACTGCAACTGGTAAAGGATAAGTACTCCCAATATAAAGGCCAGCCCATCAGTCCCTTTTTTGCACAAGGGAACGTCCCTTACGGGATGACCGAATATCTGCAGAACCTCCTGGCCGTTCCGCATGAGAAAGACGGGAAAGTATATGACCGCATTACCGATCCCGATTATATCGCCTGGCTAAAAACCTTCCGCACGGCTTACGAGCGCGGGCTGATTAATGTGGATTTCCTGGTGGATTCCGATACGCAGGTAGAGGAAAAAACAAACAACGCCCGCTATTTCATGATGGTCCGCGAGTGGACCGGCATGTCGGCTGTCAATCCTATGCTAGCTGCTAGCGGTAACCCGGACTCTTACTACATCGCAGTCGATGGGCCTAAGAACAGTAAGGGTGATAATCCTAAACTATTCCCCGGCAACATGGACGGCTGGATGGTGACGATGATTAGCAAATCCACCGAAAACCCTGAACGAGCCATCCGCTTTTTGACCTATCTGGCCAGCGAAGAAGGCCAACGAGATTTATTCCTTGGCAAGGAAGGCGAAACATGGGAGATGGTGGATGGCAAGCCGCAGCTGAAGCCTGAAATGGTAAAATTACTCGACACTGATATTGAGAAGATGGAGAAAGAATATGGCATCATGGATACCTATTGGATGATGCGAAACCCTGTAATCGTCAACCAGTGGAGACCGGAGAAAGCGCCTGTCATTAAGCAAATGGAAGACTTCGCCAATAAGCAGGCCGATATTGATAGCGGTATCTATAAGGGATTAGATCCACAGGGAGATTCTGATGTATCGGTAGCCTGGTCTCGTATTTCACAAAATTGGGAGGAAGTCCTCCCCGAGCTGATTACAGCCAAGAATGAGGCTGAATTTGATAAAATCTTCGAGAATTTCCTTGACCGCCGCGAAAACTACAGCTTTGGCAAGGTGATGGAATACCGTCAGGCTGAACTGGATGTGCGAAAATCCAAAATGGCCGAGTAATAATGCCCGAATAAAGCGTGCTGCCGGTCACCGAAATGGTGGCCGGTATTCCCTTTTTCGCTAGTTCTACCATTTGGCAAAACAGCCTAGTTACCTACCAGGCGGTTTGTAATATATGGTATATTACAAGGGTAGGAGGCTACTAAAATGAAGTATCTGCTGACTAAATTGAAGAGGCTTTACCGCAATTCACGCATATCCAAAAAATTGTTTTTGGCCTTTAGCATGATGATTGCTATTCCTGCGATTGTGGTATCCTTTTTATTTATCCGCACGCAGGAAAGCCAGCTATACAAGGACGCTATGGCCACCGGCAGCAGTCATGTTTCACGACTTAATGAACAGCTACGCAGCAGAATGGGCATTATTGAGAACGCTTCCTCTACTGCGCTGAATCAAAAGGCATTTGTAGATTTTATTCACTCCAATATGCGTGGGGATGGCCTGCGTCTTGTGAAATTTAGACAAAATCAATTTGAGCAAATGCATAATATCATTCAAAGCCACGAGATGATCAGTGAGCTCAGTTTCTATGTCGATAATCCAAACCTATTTGAGATTTGGCCTGAAATCTACCATTATGACAAGTTTCAGCCGCAGGACTACTGGGTGACCCTTCGGGAGGAAGGCGGTGCAGCATACCGCCTATTTGCTTTTAAGGATGGCGAGCATACGTTATCCTATTACCGGCTGGTACGCCTTCAGGGACAGCAGCAGAAACTCCCTACCATTATGGAAATTCGCGCCCAGCATAGCGTCTTTTTCAGTGACCTGCTTGCGGATAGCGGGGGAGATTTCTTTTCTGTAGTGGTGGACGGAACCACCCCTTCCCGATCTGTATACAATCCTGAGCATATCTTTGCTCAAAATGCCGGTGAGGAGTTGGATAAAATTCTGGGCAGCATTCATCAGCGGCTGGATATGTTGCAGCAGAGTAGTCCCATTAAGGTCAAGGTAGGCAACCAAACTTACTATGCGTTGTATCGCTACATCGCCCCACTTAACGCCTATGTAGTGGATATTGCCTCTCATCAAGCGCTGATGAAAGGCCCACGAAGCTGGTATTTGCTCGTAGTAGCGATCACCTTATGTGTATTGCTGCTGATGTTACTGCTCGTTTCACATACCACCCGGCGCATTTTCCGCCGGCTCGACAGAGTGCTGGCTTCTATGCGCAAGGTGCGGCAAGGCCAACTGGATGCGAAAATTGATACCGGCCTAGATAAAAACGAAACCGGTGACGAAATCGACGAGGTGGCCGTCAGCTATAATAATATGTTAGACGAAATCAAACATCTGATGACCCAAGTGGTAGATAAACAGCTGATTGCCAAAAATGCACAGCTGCACTCACTGCATTCGCAGATCAATTCACACTTTTTATATAACGCGCTGGAATCCATCCGTATGCTCGCAGAGGTTCAGCGACAGCCGGCTATCGCCGATGCGTTGGTGTCTTTAGGCTCGCAACTGCGTTACAGCATGCAGTGGCGCAGCGATACGGTTGCCCTTAGCGAAGAACTAGCCAACATACACA
This sequence comes from Paenibacillus sp. FSL R5-0914, assembly GCF_038004525.1. Lineage (NCBI taxonomy): Bacteria > Bacillati > Bacillota > Bacilli > Caryophanales > Paenibacillaceae > Paenibacillus > Paenibacillus sp. FSL R5-0914. The sequence goes on along the minus strand of NZ_JBBORH010000001.1, from coordinate 2,141,727 downwards.
GCTATGTCCGATTCATAAACTTTATGGAGGGTGGCAGCATTGTATTGACGGCGGATCTCCCGCAGGAGGTGCTGCGTTATACAATTCCTAAAATGTGTATGCAGCCCATCGTCGAAAATGCCGTTCATCACGCAGCGCCCTCGGGGGGCAGTGTACACATCCAAATTACCGTATCCGTAGAGAATGACAGCCTCCTGCTAGTTGAGATAAGAGATGATGGCGCAGGTGTTGACCCGGAGATGCTGTCCAGTCTGCAGGCTGTGCTGCGGGGCGACTCAGATTCACCGATTGTTACCAGCAAAAACGGACTGGGCTTGGAGAACGTGCATAAGCGCATACAGCTTCATTATGGTAAGGACTGCGGTCTTTGGATCGACAGTGTGCAGGGCGCTTATACCTGTGTAACCATACGTTTGCCTTTGGAAAATGTGAATCTTGGAGGATGGTAGAGCATGATCAATATTCTAATTGTGGACGACCAAAAGCACATTCGTGATGGGCTGCAGGCCATGCTGCGCCAATTCCCGTTGCAGCTGGACAACATTTACTGTGCCGTAAACGGAATTGAGGCCTTGGATATATTGAGTCAGCATAACATCCAACTGGTGATTACCGATATCCGAATGCCCGATATGGATGGATTGACGCTGATGGCGCAGAGCAAACAGGAGCACATCGAGGTAGATTACCTGATTATTAGCGGCTACAGCGATTTTGCCTATGCTCAAAAAGCGATCGAACTTGGGGCAAAGGGCTACCTGCTCAAACCTGTGAAACGTGAAGATTTGCAAACCGCGGTAGAACATGTAGCGAATGAGATAAAAACACGGCAGACGCTCTCGCGTAATATGGAGCATATTTCCCGCCGCGCCCGGGAAACAGACCGCAAAGAAATGAGTATGTTCATGCAGGGTGCAATGATTGATGAAGCGTGGGTTCTCCAGACCCAACAGCAGAATCCAGAGTTATGGAGTAATTACCGCCTGTGTCTGCTGCGGGAAGAATTATGGATTAACCAACCGGGGGCCGACAGTAGCCACAGCATGGAATCCCTTGCCTACCGTGTATATGGTAGACAAGGGTGTATATGCCTGCAACACCGCCCGTACCTGATCCTCGCGGTTGATGCCACCGTAGATACGGGAGCCTTCCCGGCCGCCCTCAAAGCAGGGCAGATAGATGCAATCACTGCCATGACCAGCCCGCAGCAAGGCTTAAAGGAGTTGCCCCGCAGCTATACACAAGCGCTAGAGCTCTATCGCCACAGTTATCTGTTTCCAGAGAAGAGCTGTATCCTGCCAACACATATTGAGCGACAGGAGCAGCAGTGGGAGCTTCCCTATGAGGAGTTATATGCCCTGTTCCAGTTAATCGGCACCAAAAACAGCGGTACAATCACCCAAGGCATTTCTATGATATTTCACAAAGATACGCTGCAACGCTATCACATCCAATACACACAGCAGCTATGCCGTGCCATTGTGCAGATGCTGGAGGAATCTGTGCGTGTGATCCGCCCGTACATGGGGGAAGAAGCGCTGGACATCGAATGTTTGCGTAATCTATTCGATTATCCGGGTATTCGTGATTATATTCAGGCGCTGCAACAACAGCTGCTTCGGCTGAACCAATTTTATTATGAATATAAGTGCAGCTATCGCAACTCGCAAGATTTGAATGAAGCCATACGCTTTATACACGAAAGCTATCATAAACCCCTGGATCTCGCGATGGTATCCAACCACGTGTCGCTTAATTATGCCTATTTTTCCAACCTGTTCAAAAAAAATATCGGCAAAGGCTTCGCAGAATACTTGCGCGATGTGCGCCTGGATAAAGCCCGGCGGCTGCTGGCTGAAACCGATCATAAAATCGTTGAGGTAGCCACCATGGTAGGATATGAAAGCTACAAAAGTTTTACACGATCATTTCGGGATGTCATGGACATGCAACCCACTGAATACCGGCAAATGATGCGGCGGAAGCATGACAGTGAGGAAAAGTACCATGACACAGCGCTATAAATAATCAAAAGCCAAAAAATTGGGTTATAACAAAAATAATTGTACCTTTTAGCTGATTATTATATTCGATACAATAAAGACGTCCCTAAATGAAAGCGGTTTCGTTCAATACCATCTTATTAAAGGAGGGCAAGTATGAAACGACTTTACAATACGGAAAGTGGTTTTAAGCGGAAGATATTTAGTTGGTTCTTAGCGGTAGTGCTCTTGGCTGGTGTAGGCCTATTGCCGACATTGAAGGTTCAGGCAGCAGGAACCACAGTTACCTCTATGGCTTACTTTTCGGCGGCAGACGGACCTGTCATCTCAAAATCAGGGGTTGGACAAGCTAGCTACGGTTTTGTCATGCCTATATTCAATGGAGACTCTGCCACCTGGAATGATGTTTCCGATGACGTAGGTGTAAATGTGAAAGTGGATGGCAACTGGGTGGATATTGACAGTGCAGGCGGCTATATCTATAACCAAAACTGGGGGCACTGGAGTGATAGCGGCAAGAATGGCTATTGGTTTACTCTCTCCGCAACAACGGAGATTCAACTGTTCTCCAAGGCTAATGGGGTTACACTGAATTACACCCTGGTATTTCAAAACATTAACAAAACGAACATCACTGCTATGGCACCTACACAGGGTCCGCAGATTACGGCAGGTTTTACAGGCAGTGCAGGCTTTACTTATCCTACCTTCAACAATGATCCGGCCGTTACCTATGAAGCCGTTGCTGAAGATCTGAAGGTATATGTAAAACCTGTAAGCAGCAGTACATGGATTGATATTGACAATAATGCAGCCAGCGGCTGGATCTATGATAACAACTTCGGGCAATTCACCGAAGGAGGTGGCGGCTACTGGTTTACCGTAACGGAGTCTATCAACGTCAAGTTAGAATCGAAGACCTCTTCAGCTAACGTCGTCTATACCCTCACCTTTAATAAACCTGTAAGAAATTCATATGTCCTTACTCCCTATGAGGGAACGACCTTTACCGCAGATGCAAAAGGCGTCATAGGTGTACCGCTGCCCAAAATTGATGGAGGCGCTCCAATAGGCACTGAGCTCGGAAATTACGTGTACCAAATTAACATCAACGGACAATGGGTTGCTATGAGTGATTCCAGTCTGAGCGGATTTGTATACGCCGGCAATGGCTACAACAACATGTCCGATGCCAACCAGTGGGGATATTGGGCTGACTATATCTATGGACTTTGGTTCCAGCCCGTACAAGAAGATGTACAGATCCGTATCGGCTATCCATTAAATGGACAGGCCGGCGGAAGTGTCGGCAACAATTACGTCAACTATACCTTTATCGGTAATCCAGATGCTCCACGTCCGGATGTATCCGATCATGATGACATTGCCATCGGAACGCCAAACGACCCGGTCATAGAAGGCATGAATCTCATTTGGCAGGATGAATTTAACGGAACAGCGCTTGATACGAGCAAATGGAGCTACGAACAAGGCTATTATATTACTGACGATCCGAATAGCTGGGGCTGGGGTAATGCGGAGCTGCAGCACTATACAGACAGTGCACAAAATGTATTTGTACAGGACGGAAAGCTGAATATCAAAGCTTTGAACGATTCAAAATCCTTCCCACAGGACCCAAGCCGGTATGCCCAATACTCCTCCGGCAAGATAAACACCAAAGATCATTTGTCCTTTCAGTACGGCAGAGTAGATATTCGTGCTAAGCTGCCTACAGGTAATGGCGTCTGGCCAGCACTCTGGATGCTTCCGAAAGATTCAGCCTATGGTGCATGGGCCGCATCCGGGGAAATTGATATTATGGAAGCCAAAGGACGCTTGCCCGGCACGACCAGCGGCGCCATTCACTTTGGCGGACAATGGCCTGTGAACAGATATATTGCGGGTGAATATCACTTCCCTGAAGGTCAGACCTTCGCCAATGATTATCATGTGTACTCCATGGTCTGGGAAGAAGATAATATGAAATGGTATGTGGACGGAAAATTCTTCTTTAAAGTGAGCAGAGATCAATGGTATTCCGTTGCTGCACCGAACAATCCGAACGCTCCATTCGATCAGCCCTTCTACATTATTATGAATCTGGCGATCGGCGGACACTTCGACAGTGGTCATACCCCAGATCCGTCGGATATTCCAGCTACAATGCAAGTCGATTATGTTCGTGTCTATAAAGAAGGCAACAGCGAGAATCCGGTAAACGTGCCGGTTACCGGTGTAACTCTGAATCAGACCACTGCACAGGTGGAAGTCGGACAGAGTGTACAGTTGAACGCCAATGTAGCCCCGTCTAATGCAACGAATAAGCAGGTTACTTGGACCGTATCAGGTACCAGCATCGCTTCCGTGAACCCGAACGGTCTTGTAACGGGACTTGCACCGGGCGCGACAACCGTAACAGCTACAACCGCCGACGGCAATAAAACTGCTACCTCCACCATCACTGTTGTACCGGCATCATCCAGTGTTATCATCATCGGCGATGAGGTGCGGGGCCTGAAGAAAATAGGCGACGATCTGCTGTTCTATGTGAACGGTGCAACCTTTGCTGACTTACACTATAAGCTAAATAACGGTGGGCAGCTAAACGTAGCCATGACCCCAGCAGGGAACGGTAACTATACCTACCCTGTAAATAACCTGCAACACGGCGATACCATCGAGTACTCCTTTACCTATAATCCGGGGCAAGGGGCCGTCGATTCTCCGACGCTCACGTATATCCATGGGTTAACCCAAGGAACACCGGAGTAAAGTGGATAAACCCTAGACAAAATGCATGAACACGAATAGGCGAGGAGGAAGTATTGGTGCTTCCCTCTCGCCTGTTTTGTTGTTTCAGCCATGCTGGTCTCCTCGGTGGAAGATCAGTTGCCATGCGTGATGCGTGACCTCCTTGACGACAAAGCTCATCTCTTAGAACGTCATCAAGCCTAACTATTTACACCAGCCTCTATCTTCTGATCAATAAATTGCTTGAATCTTGTAAAATACTGCTCTGATGCCTCCCAGCGCCTAAGGTCCAAAAAAGACATGTCCTGCTTGCCATATTGATTGGGCGGCTGATAATGCCGGGAAACATAAGTTCCATGATCCACTGTATAAAAATAATACGCTTCATCTGGAGTCTTGATTTCAATCCGAGCATGCAGGTAGTCTCCGTCCTCGTCCGTATGCGCATTACGGAAGCTGTAATATTTTGAGCCGTCCCAGAACCCGTCATCCTCCTCTTCTTCCGAATATAATTCCTGAATCACATCGTGTTGCAAAATGTCTTGCACATATTGGACCTCAATGTTTCGTAAATAAAGCTCAGCCATATTAATACAGGTCAACAACATAGTCCAGCAATCGCTAATCTCCGCTAGCTGTTCCTGAGACTCTTCTGTAATATCCTCCCACTCAGACCCTTCATCTATGGTTCTCCTCAACAAACCGATGGAATGATCTTGCTCCAGCCAAATATAATAGTGATGCCTGTGATCTTTCATATAAACGCTGAGATCCCGCTCATCCCCGTCTGCATCAATATGCTCCAGTTGAACTTTGAAAAATACGCCTTGCTCCTGAAAATCAAAAGATGGTTTGTCATCCGTCATTAAAATACACTGAGTCAATTTCAATATATTTTCCTCATTGATCGTGTTATGGGTAAAATAAAAATGAACAGGTTTCTTTCTCGTGAGGGGTTCATTTACTTTTTTCAATACGGAACGCCCTTCTACAATAACATTCACCAGCGTGCAAAAGGAAAATTCCGTGTCCTCCTCATCCATATCCAGAAAAACTTCATCAATCAACACCTCATGAATGTCCACCGGAAGCTCCTGAAATACGCCGTCTCCCTCCCATACATTTACTAAGCATGCAATAGATTTCTGCCCGTCTACTTTGATGCTGTACTCGTCATCCTGAACTAAAACAGCAGCGCTAAGATCACCTATAACAATTGTTTCCCCATGATTGTAGGTGCCGCACAATATTTCCTCAACCATCAGATTGCCCGAAACATAGATTTCCTGACCGCCTACAGCTATATTTTTCGCATTCAAATTACCGGTTACCATAAGCCCTATGGCACCATCTGTTTCTTTATTATAGAGATTGTCTACAGTAAAATTCCCATCGATAAAAATGATGATTACCTCTTTTTGTTGCGGGAAAGCCTGCTCCCAATCCAGATTAAGAGAAGGCAGCGTCAAATCCCCTTCATAATAAGCGGCTAGCTGCTCGTCACTGAAATCCTGGTAAAACTTCGCCCACCAAGATCCTTCCGGAAATTTATCTGCTAGTTGACTAATAGGAATGAATCGGAAAAGATTGCTCATACATTATTTTCCTTTCATTTTCAAATTTCCATTATTCTCTCATATGTAAAAATAAGGGTCAATCTCAACTTTACAAACCATCCCCCACAACAAAAAAAGGCCATCCTTCTATGGGATGGCCTGACAAATCAGAAGTACAATAGTAATCACCGTTTATTATTTTTTCAAAACCGGTATCCAAATCTCACTTCTGAAGGTGGGTGAAGATATATCCTTAATCTCATTCCATAAAATCTCCGGGCCTCTTGCCAACTCATAATTAGCGGTAGGGAACCATTCAGAATAGATGCGTCCCCAGACATTTTGCAATGTATCGGGAAATGGTCCAACGGCTTCGAATACAGCCCATGTTGCTGCAGGAACATCTAGTTTCGTTAAATTTTCGGGGCATTCCTTGGTTGTAGCAACGCCAACATAATGGTCAAGTTCCCCCTTTTCTTCCATTCTCCCCTCAGAAAAATTCATCGATGCTTGAATCAGTCCCTGAGGTTCGACATTCGAGAGCTTTTTGAGCTGGTCGATGTCATCGCTAGTTAAGCTTTTCCACATAGATGCGATTTCCGGATTTACGCCATTAAATTGGATAGGTACCCTTCTCGTAATGCCTACGATACAGAATGACTCTTTTTCAATGATACGATAGTTCATTGCACTTCCCCCTTGAATCGTTAATTGAAAGGTCAAGCGCGGATAGGCTTTTAATGAAGGGCCATGCAACTTTACCGAAGAGGGCGGAATACCGTGCAAGCCTTGGAAAGCTCTAGAAAATGCGTCTGCTGAGCTATATCCATATTTCACCGCCACATCCATAACTCTTAATTCTCCAGCTTGAAGCTCAAATGCCGCAGATGTCAGGCGTCTCCGACGGATGTATTCTGATAGCGTGATGCCTGCAAGAAATGAGAACATTCTAGAAAAATGATATTCGGAACAACAAGCCAACCTCGCCGCTTCCTTCAGGTCTATATCATCAGCAAGATTCTCTTCAATGTATTGTAGAGCCCCGTTCAGATTTGCAAGCAAATCCATTCGAATGACCTCCCTTCACTAACAATATAGCAAGTATCGTCGGCATCCATCCGACATCTCATGCACAGTTTTGCTGGGTACCTAGGAGAAACTTGCCGCTACTTAAGATACGGTTCACCGCGCATTCAAAAAAGAGGTGCGAAAAGCCGGTTCATCACCGGACGCTTTTCGCACCTTCTCTCTCTTGCCTAAATTAACGCGTCGAAATGGCCCTCCGAGTTCACCGTCGCCGTCCGGGGATCGGTCAGACCGATGCCCTTGAGGCCTCCCTTCCACTCAATCCGCGAGAGGGGGAGGTGATCTTGAAGCGGAGAAGCCGGTACAAAATTTACGGGGGCGCTACTCCCGCTTTTCTGTACGAGTTGGGACTCCAGCAGCCGGATTTGCCGCTGCAGCTGCTCCCGGCGATAAGGAGTCTGCATCTCACTTCCTTGTGCCGCATTCACTTTATCCAGTTCCATCATCAGCCGGTTCCGCTGTTTCTCCAGGGAACTGACATCACTCTGTGTACCGCCGTAGGCCGCAATGGTCTGTACAGAGCTGATGCCTGATACTGTCTGTGCCGCCATGATCTTTCCCTCCCTTTCCTCGGCTCCCAATCCAAATTCAGCCAAATTTGAAAGTTCTAATCATCTTTATTACCCAGCAGGCCCCGTCATGACAACATCACAGCCTCAATTAGAGAATAATCGTCATATAGTCTCAGTCGGCCGCTTGTTTCGACCCTACCAAAGACCCATCGAAGGCTGGCTAAAGTCCCTTAAGAGCACCATTACTCGTCCTTCAACCGTCGCTGATACAAAATGACAGACACTACTGTTAGCACAACTGTCCATGCCAAGGTAATGAGGAGGGGTTTTAATAAATCTCCCGTCGTAAAGCTTATATTGCTTATTTCTAAGAAATACACAAGTTGAGTGCTTGGTACGTACTCCAGCACTTTGAAGATAGGAAAATCATCCACTAGTAACGTTCCCCATGGTGCCCCAGTGAATACGAACATCACAGGAAGTATAGCTAAGGATGCTTCAAGCACCGTCTTGGAGAATAAACCACATATCGTTCCGAGTGCTGTGTATAAAATAATCGAAAGAATCAATGCTGACACAAACGCCCATATACTAGCTGGCTCATAACCAATTATGTACGTAACAATAGCCAGAACAACAGCAGACATTACAAAGACTAAAGTACTTTTACCGATTAAAACATCCATGGTCGTGGCCGGAGTCATCATTAATGATCTTAAAGTGTTATGCTCCTTTTCTTCCGCAATCAAGCATGCTTGTGCAAAGCAGGCTACTACCACAAACGAAAGATTAAGAACTATAGCGAAAACTCCAGGCACAGACGGGTCTACACGTCGAAAAAGAAGTGCAATGATAATTGGAAAAATCAACATAATGGAGATCGCATAATTGCGAGAAAACTCTTTGTAATCCTTCACAAATATCGCCTGGACACGTTTTAATGAGATACTCATAGTAACTCACTTCCTGTCATTTTAATAAAAATATCACCTAGACTTGGCTCTTTCGTTTCTAACCGGTCAATTAACCCTCGTCTCATCCAATCCGCGATTTGATCAGCCGTTCCCTCATCGATCGGGAGCTCGTAAGCTTCCCCATTGATTAATTCAACACAAACTACGTTCTCCCGGTGCTGTCGTTTAAGATCCTTCGGTGCACCGATGGTTTGGATTTGCCCCTGATACAGAATCGCTACGCGGTTGCATATCAATTCTGCCTCAGCCATGTCATGCGTAGTTAAAAAAATCGTTGTCCCTTTGTCATTTAAGTAGCGTAAGCCTTTATAAATATGTGCTGAGTTTACCGGATCTAAAGCCGAAGTAGGTTCATCTAGAAATAATAATTCGGGCTCATGGATAATCGCGCAGGCCAACATGACACGCTGACGCATCCCTTTCGATAAGAGATTGACTTTCTTTTTGCGCTCTCCGCTTAAGTTTACAAACTGCAGCACCTTATCGACCGCAGATCTGGGAAGATCATATAACTTACGATACAGCTCCAAATTTTCCTCAATCGATAATCTTTCATATAGACCACTGTTATCCGTCAAAATGCCGAAGCGCATCTTCTGTGCAGACTGCTGCATCATCTCCGCTGGCTGGTTAAATACACTTGCCTGTCCACTTGTCGGATTTAACTGCGCAGTTAAAATCTTGATTAATGTCGTTTTTCCTGAACCGCTCGGACCGAGGAAGCCAAAAATTTCCCCTTTCGGAATTGAAAAAGACACATCTGCCAACGCATCTTTATTTCCAAATCTCTTACGGACACGTTCTACTTGGATAACATCCATTAACACCACTTCCTTAGCGTTGATGCCTTAAGCATATAAAGATTGCATGCTTCCAGCCATCAAAACCCGCCGAAATGTAGCTATTATCGCCTGAATAGTACCACAAAGTGCTTTATTGGTTCGACATTACCCAGGAAATTAAATGTTCAGAAGTGCTTTTAATTCAGACAATTTTGAACGGGATAACGGAACCACAGCATCTTTACCTGTATTTAACCGCAAGCTGTAGCTATTCTTCGTCCATGTAATAATCTCTCTTACTTTTTGCAGATTAACGATGTAGGACCGATGACACCTAAAAAAACCGAAATTTAACAATCTTTGCTCGAGTTCGGTCAACGTCAAAGCACAGTCATAATTTTCCCCATCCACATGAACAAGGATCGAACCCTCTACACTTTCTATAAAATCGATTTCAGGCGGATTAAATAAAATTACTTTGTCATTTCTTTTGGTTGAGATCTTCTGCAAGGTTATATTGGTCTCGTCTTGTTTCTGTAATTCCTGCTTATCCTCTTCGAAGTCCCGAATATCCAATGGATGAAATCCGGACTCGTTCAACCGATAAATGGTATCACAGGAAATAAGGGCATCCTCTAAATTCGAAGTTAAAATTAATATCTGCTTTTCTTGCGAAAGATCATCCAGAATCCGTTTGAATTGACGACGATCCTGCTCTTCCAAGTAAAAATAAGGTTCCTCCAGTATAAGCGTAGGCTGATGCGCAAAAAAAACACGTAGCAAGGTCACATACATCCTTTTAGATGAGCTTAGATCCTTGATCCTCACCTTCCGTTCTTCTTTTAGAACAAAATAATCCATTAACAAAGCGGCACGCTCATTCCTCTCCGTTACTTGGATAAGAAAAGTAATTAGCTCTTCCACCGTTAAACGCATATACTCGCTTTGCCCAGCCCGAAATAAATAATATTGAGATTGGTCCACTAATTGATTCATTAAAAGCTGCTTTCGCTTCAAGTCCGTTATAATAGCAACCGATTGGTTCAATATCATATTTAATTCAATCTTCGGTAGAAATAATTCCCCGTCATAATACATTGGTTGAAATTGCATTCCGTCCTCCTGATCAGCGACACTACTTGGATATATAAAACAATTATAAAGTCAGGATACTTTTTTGTCAGTTTCTAACTAAAAACACAACGGCATGTCCTATCTAAACGTTCGTCCAGCCGTTCATGTTCATTCGATTCCTTTCACTTAACAAGTATAAGCGAGGAAAATGGGGGTCACTTTAAGACTATCTGTTATGCAAGAAGGGGCTCAGCATATGACATATGGAGAAATTCTATTTCGTACGGCAACGTCTTTCGTTGCTCTACTCGTTTTGACGCGTCTTCTCGGTAAAAAACAAGTCGGACATCTAACGTTTTTCAATTATGTAACAGGGATCACCTTCGGCTCCACCACTGCGGAAATTATCGTCAACAGACAAATCACGCTGCTGCAAGGAATATCTAGCTTGGTCTTATGGTCGCTCTTGGCGTTCAGCGTTGCATTGATTGGACTGCGCTCTGTCAAAGCACGTGAGATTCTCGACGGCCAACCTACGATTCTCGTCAAAGAAGGCAAGATTCTGGAAGAGGCATTAGCTAAGCAGCACCTCAACATCGACGATTTAAGCATGTTACTTCGGAATAAGGATGTCTTTTCACCCGAAGAAGTCGAATTTGCAATTCTGGAACCTGACGGTAAACTTAGCGTGTTGATAAAAGAAGAACTGCTGCCTGCAACAAAAAAAGATATAAAAGTAAACGTTGCACCTATTCACAATATCCCAACTGAGCTTATCATCGATGGTAAAATCGTAGAAAAGAATCTTAATAAAATAGATGTCTCCGTTGTCTGGCTCAACCAACAATTAAAGAAAGCCAACATTCATTCTTTAGATCAAGTATTTTACGCAGAGCTCCAATTGGACGGGAGTCTGTATATCGACAAATACCAGGATATAAATCCATAAAAGACCCCCAAAGAGAACAGCCCCCGGGCTGTTCTCTTTCGCTGTCTGCTTTAGAAGCAGGTGAACGAGCGAATCCGATTCAAATCAATACCGAAGTACCCCCAGAAGAGACCGAACCATCTGAACCCTGCAACAGAATTACGCCCGACGAATACCGGGAAGAACCAGAATTGCTCGCCGTTGTTCAGCCAAATGTATGTGTTGCGAAACAGACAGCCTCTGATCGCACCGGGGTCGATGGCAAATGCGGTGGCCGACATTTGCGGTACGAATTGCGGTGGAGGTGCCGTCGGCGCTTGAACGCCTCCCGGTGCAGCTCCTGGAGGTCCCGGAGTCCCAGGAAATCCACCTGGTCCACCCGGTCCTCCTGGTCCTCCTGGTCCTCCTGGTCCACCCGGAAACCCTGGGAATTGGCCGCTTCCCGGCGTTGGAAAAAATCCCATATATGATCGCTCCTTTCAATGAGTAGGCACAATCATCATATGCATTCGCGGAAAGAGTGTTTGGGCGAATGCCAATAAATAATCCGCGCCCAGCCGAAGCTGAACAGTAATGAAATTTAGCCGCCTAAAAGCCTTTTTCACCTGCTTCGGCTCATAAATATGGACGAATATCCACTTATACTGATTCCTAATTTGACTTAGAATTACCGTAGAAGATTGAAAAAGGCTGTGATTCTAATGTTAATCAAAAGAGACAAATGGTTGCAATATCGCATCCTTCGCAAAGGTTCCTCTCTCGCCGGACGGCTGCCAGAGACACAGTTGCTTAAGAAGAACGCATTAACGAATATGCTGCTTCACTATCAAAGCGTCGTATTGAAACCCCGCAACGGGAGTTACGGAAGGGATATCCTGTTCATTAAACGAAACGGTGCAAACGCCTATCGTATTCATAACGAAAAGAAAGTCTTCACCATGACAGACAGCGATAAGTTACTTAAATTGTTCCGTAAAAAAGACAGAGGTCGTGGATATATTGTCCAAAGGCGTCTGCAGCTTGCCCAAATTCAACACAAGCCATTCGACATTCGGATAATGGTTCAGCGACAAAAGAGCTCTTCATCCACTTGGATCGTGACAGGCTCATACGCGAAAGTTGCGGCGCAAGGATATCTAGTCACAAATGTGGCTAGCCGCACCATTCCAGTCCTTGAGGCACTCAAATTAGCCCGAATCGGAGATCGGAGCTTGCTTGTCAAAGCGGAACAGATCGCATTATTGGCAGCTACACGACTGGGAGAGCGTTACCCAAAGCTTAGACAAGTCGGGTTCGATATAGGCATCGACAGGAACTGCCGGATTTGGATCATTGAAGGCAATTATCAACCGGACTTACGCCCATTCCGGCTCTTGAAAGATTCCTCAATGCATCGCAGAATATTATGGTATAAGAAACATTAGAACGAAAAAAAAGACGACCAGCCTCTTATCTTTGGCTTGTCGTCTTTTCATGTTTGGTGCCTATCCTTGATAATACCCCGCTTGCAATTTTACTTACGTCTTTTGTTACTTACAACACGCGTCACTTGGAACTTATTTACCCCTACCTGTATAATGGCAAACTGGCTGTAAGAAGTGCCGGAAGACGTATAAGGTTCCGCTTGAATATTTCCACTCGGCGTTCTAACCGTTGCAGTGATTCTAGTCACCAAACAGACTCCACGGCTAGAAGCTTTCCAAGTCTCGTCACGCTGAACATTATAATTGTCATCACTACATAAGATGGATGCATATTCAACTTTTCCAAATGCATTAAACGATGTGGAGTTAAAGATCTGTACGGGGTCATAACCGCCAGCTTTTCTATTTCCCATCCTCAAAACCTCCCTTATTATCGATATTATTCATTAAATGCAATTCCATCGTTTTGGTAAGGTATAAATGTGGACAAGAAAAAAAAGTACGTTTATCCGATGGTCACAACCCCTTCTCTTTTACTTCTATTATCTTTTTACTAAACTGATATTTCACAGTAACATTCTCAATAATCTCAGTATTCTGGTAGGCAAGAGAACCTTCAAATACTAATGTATCATTGTCTTTCCACACCAGGTTATCAGCATAGCTATAATTCTCATGATCGTTGCGAATCCATGTATCTAGTTCTTTTTGTGCACCATATTTGACTCTTGCAGATTCTATTAACTCTGGACTTGTCATTCCCTCTTCAATATTGCTAATTTGAACGAAATTACTTTTATTAGAGCATGTTACGATCGCAATTAACTTATGATTTGGAGAAGGGATAATTTTTGTAATATACATAGATGGTGCAGAAAAACTTAAATACTCTTTAAGCACATTGTCTTTTATTCTCCAAATGACATTTTGACTTCCATAATCCGAATAATTATTAAACAACGTAAATATCATACTTCCGTCTGCTAGCTTAACAATATAAGGGCTCCGATAACTTTTCGACAAAATATCTACGGCAAAAGCAGCCGCATCAGCGATTTTTTGATTCTCATTTTTTATAAATGGCTGAAGTTGTTTTAACGCTTTTACTCTCAACGTGGGATCATTAAAGCTTTCTACCAGCCTATTAATAGCAATATATACATATTCATTATTATCACTTTTTAAAGCATGTAGAAATTTTTCCGCATCATATTGAGTAGCAGGCTCTAACTCCATGTCTTCAGCATTTAAATAACGTATGTAAGGCTCTGAATTTTGATTTTTATAATATTCTGTTGCTAATAAAGCTGAAGCGGTTGAACTATATAGGACAAGACAGGCAACCAAAATAACCCACTTTTTAGAAATTCCTTTTTTCCTTTTCTCTGTTCCATTGTGCCCAGCCGCTTCAATTAAGTTTTCATCAATGAGTCCGATCTCCTTAAATAAATCTTCTTTTTTCATAGGTTAACCCCCTCTTTGTCTAGATGAACTCGAAGTTTATTTCTTGTCCTAAATAATATAGATTTCACTTTACTACTACTCATATTAAATCTCATAGAAAGCTCATCTATTGAATAGGAATACCAGTACCTTCCAATAAATATGTTTCTCGCTTGCTCATCTATGCCATATAAAAATTGATTTATTAAGTTTGCGATCTCACCTTCTTCATACTCTGTTTCTACAGTATCAGGCGAAGCTAGACATTCTTCTAGTTCCGTTAGAATGACTTCAAACTCACGATTACGCTTTTTCGCTGTGTTATAACCATACTTATCAAGCGCAATATTACGGATGATCCTCCCTAAAAATACCGAAAAATTCCTAGGCAGATTAGGCGGTATCGCATTCCATGCCGCTAAGTATGTATCGTTCTCACACTCTTCAACATCCGAGAAATTTGAAATAATGTTTCTTGCAATGACTCTGCAGTAAGCCCCATATTTATTTTTAGTCTCTAAAATGGCTTGCTGTGAACGCTGTAAGTATAGGTGGATTATTCCTTGGTCTTCCATTCGTTTTTCTCCTTTTAAACACTCTTATCTATATAGTAGAGAATTCTTAGGATGGGTTGCACTTATATTAAAATTTACACCAATATATAAAGACAACCCCCTCCTAAACAAGGAAGGGGTCTTTGTAATAGATCTGCCTTTTCGTCATCTCTACAATCCAAAATGTTCTCTAACTAACCTAAATTGTTCTTCCACGCTCATACTTGGTATTCTTTCAACGGTTTTGATCCCCATTTTATTACAAGCAGTCTTAATCTCATTGGAGAACTTAACCATAGATTTGTTACCGTGTTTAATCGTTTCTTCTGGATTTATCGTGTAGGCGTTAATACAATCTAAAATCATCTTATGATCTTCTCTAAAGTAATATAATCTCTTTATCTCTTCATCGGACGTATAAAAACAAATCATTCTCTCTTCTGGAATAAACGGTAGTATACGTTCAGGCATTATTCCTAAATCTATTATAATTGGTTTATCATTAGGCATTGTTAACAAATCAATGATAAAGAAGTCCATCATCTCTTCGACGATTTGAAATAGCCACTCGCAGTGCTCATCTACGGGTTTATTGAACCACTTATTCCAATCCAAATCAGGATTAGGAAACTGAAGGGCAGGGTATTCAACAGGACTAGTGAATGGTCTGTATTTCAAGACATCATCCCCCAATGTTTGAAAGCCTAGCTCCTCTACAAATTTCTTGGTCATGGTAGTCTTCCCAGCACAAGGCCCCCCATTAAGCCAGTAAACATGTTTTAATTGTTCCTTCAAATAATTATTATTTATCTTCATCCGGTACACCCCATATGATTTGTGTAGTATCTTACTTTAACACGTTGGTTTCGGAGAGGTGACGGATTCTTATCTTCCTATAACAGTGAAAACACATCGAAATTCTCCTTTCTTGGCACAAGTAGTTATATTCTACGAGTGGGGTTAAATTCCCTATCACTTTATCTTTAATACGATCTTTCCCTTTGCCCTGCCCAATTCAGAATACTCCATCGCCTTCTGAGCTTCTTCGAAAGAGAATATTTGATCAATTACAGGCTTTATTTTCCCTGCTTCTATAAGCTCCGAAATGATCTCCAATTGTCTCCCGCTTGGTTTCATGAACAAGAAGCTGTATTTGGCATTATATTGCTTTTCTAATTTTGTTAGCTTACGGGTAACCAATCGAAAAAGACTCGTTTTTATAAAACCAGACCCATATTCAACTCCGAAGCGTGCATTGGGCAGCCCAGATACCGATACAATTTGTCCGCCCGGTTTGACTATTTTAAAAGCCTTTTCTAATGTCTCTCCGCCAATCGTATCGAATACTCCATCATAATTTTGTAAGACCTTATCAAATTGTTCTGTTTTATAATTGATTATTTGATCGGCCCCAAGAGATTTGACCAGATTAGCTCCAGCATCGCTAGTAGTTGTAGCCACATTAACTCCCATCGCTTTAGCAAGCTGGATAGCAAAGGTCCCAACGCCGCCCGAACCAGCTTGAATCAATACCTTTTGCCCTGCCGATAGCTGTAATATATCATGTAATGCTTGATAGGATGTAAGCCCGACTAATGGGATTGACGCCGCTTCCTCAAAGGAAAGATTTTGAGGCTTTAAGGCTATGTCGTCCTCATGTATGGATATATATTCTGCGAAGGTTCCAATTCTATTTTTTCTTGGCCGTCCGTATATTGCATCGCCTATTTTGAATTTTGTTACTTTATTTCCTACTTTGGTGACTATACCTGAAAAATCATTTCCTAACACAAGCGGCATATCGTATTTCAACAACATACGAGTTTTGCCATCCCGCACCTTGAAATCGATAGGATTAATACTCGCCGCATGGATTTCTGCCAACACATCATAATCACCTACTGAAGGTGTTGGAATGTCTGCCATTAGAAGAGGACTTTTCCCGTATTTTTCAATGATCATCGCTTTCATTAAGAAACCTCCAATTCTAATAATATTGTTCCATAAATTCATCGAGATGGTTTATAAGATTTTTTAACACTCCTAATTTTGTTCTAACGTCCATAAAATAATAATTTTTAGAGCCTTCTTCCCTCACCATTATAATTCCGGCTTCTCTTAAGATTCTTAGATGATGGGAGACAGCAGGTCGTGATAGATGCGTTTTTTCAGTAATCTCACCTACGCGTAACCCGTTCGTACAGGTAGTCTCCATAAGTACAGTAATAATAGATTGTCTTGTCTCATTACCAATAGCTAAAAAGACCTTCTGGCACATCTTGAAATCGTCTTTGATGACTTCGACTTGTTGCTGTTTATTAATGATTCTCACCGCTTTCGTTTCGTTCAATCGTTTAACTTAGTGAACCATTTGCTGACGAGTATGTCATAACAAGATATGCTCCGCAACCTTGAGAAAGAAAATCGAGATCACAAGTAAATTTTTTACATCCCCTCGCCTCCAACCCTCAGAGGAGAATTGTCGATAGATCTCAAATCGCCCTTCTTATAAATTGAACCAACGTCCTACCAAGTTAACCTGATAGGTTAATTCGCTTAACCAAGCGGTCATTGTGGATATTTTATACAAAAAGTTATAATTCAATTGACTAGTCGAAATGATACGAATTGGAGGTTATCCAAATGAATATTGAGATAGGAAAAAAAATCAAAACACTACGATTACAAAAAGGACTAACTCAGGAAGAACTAGCAGCAAAACTGAATCTGTCATCCCAAGCAGTATCTAAGTGGGAAAACAATGTAACCATGCCTGATATTCAGATTCTTCCTGATTTATCCGTGATTTTTGGTGTTACAATTGATGAATTATTTGCATTAACCGATGATACCCATTTAGAACGAATTGGAAATATGATTAGTACTGAACATTTTATATCCGAAGACGATTTTAACTATGCTGAACAATTTTTAAAAGGAAAACTAAATGATGCGCAAAAAAAATCCCCATCCCTCACCTTGCTAGCTCAGTTACACATTCATCGTTCAGATGAGCACCGTGAATTGGCTTCCCATTATGCCAAGGATGCGCTGCTATTAGCTCCGGACAGCAAAAGTAATCATAATGCCTTGCGAGATGCGGAGAATGGAATCATTTTTGATTGGAACTTTTCAAATCACCATAAACTCATTGCGTATTATAAGAATTTCGTGCCGAATCACCCGGATTACTGGCAGGCTTATGTTTGGCTTATGAACTACTTAATCGCAGACGGCAGATGTATTGAAGCAAAAGAAATTCTGGAACAATTGAACCAAATCCATCCTGGTCATTTATATCAAAAATATGGAGGGCTGATATGCAAGGAAGAGGGTAACCTTTCTCAGGCGCTGGCTCTCTGGGAGCAAATGACTGATTTGTATCCTGAGGATTGGCTTGCATGGTCCTCCAGAGGAGACTGTATGGCTAAACTTTGCAGGTACGACGAAGCCATAGAATACTATTCCAAAGGTTACGAACTACAGCAAAGTCCAAAGTATACAGATGCATTTGAAGCCATTTCTCATATATATATAATAAAAGGGGAATATGATAAGTCTATTGAAAAGCATCACGAAATAATTGAGCTGCTAGAAAGGGACTGGAAAGTCACAGAGGGTAAGACCATTGAATTTTATAAGAGAGAAATAGAAAATTTAAAGATAATTGTTGAATAAACAAACCTAACATTTATAAAAATACCAAATAACATGGACGACTGGCCCTTTCCGCCAAAACGGCGGAGGGGGCTTTTGCTTTTAGTAAGCAAAACTGCCCCACCAGATACTACATTATTTTGTGAACCCAGAATGCTTGGAGAATCCCGTGTGTCCTGATTTTGCCCAAGCGGTGCAGTCTTCGGATATCTTAGGTTTTCTTTCGTTGTAACCTTCTAGCTACCTATCCGATCTAATATTTAAGTAACGTTACGAACATCCTAAGACTTTTAGTCAAGAAAGCAGGTAAAAATTTTTGCATATTAATCCTATTGTCGTCAAAGCCAAAGCTGGGGACCCAGAAGCATTCGTGCAGTTGATGCAGGAGATAGAGTTACCTTTATATAGAACTGCAAGGTCCATCGTCAACAAAGACGAAGATTGTGCAGATGCCCTGCAAGAGACGATGCTTAAAGCCTTTAAGTCCATCCATACACTCAGAGAGCCCGCTTTTTTCAAAACGTGGATCTTCCGGATCCTGATTAATGAATGCAACAAAATGATCAAAAACAACGCAAGAGCCCTCCCTTATGGAGAGCTTCCCGAAGTCCCTTCCATTTCCAAGGATTATGAGAAAATCGAATTATGGGACGCCGTTCAACATCTTGAGGAGAATCTACGGATTGTCATTCACCTTCATTACTTACAGGACATGTCGATCCGTCAAATTTCCGAAATTCTCGAAATTTCTACGGTAGCCGTGAAGACCCGGCTGCATCGCGCCCGCAAAAAGCTAAAGCATTCATCTCAATTCAATCAAGAAATGGAGTTGCGACATGGTAAATACTAAGTTAGAAGAACAATTAAAGAACTGCCAAAGCCTACTTCCCGATCAGTTATCGGATATTGCCCGCTCCAAGCTGAATGAGACTTACCAAATCATCAGGGAAACCGATAATTCCATTTCCCCCGTTCAGAGAAAGATAGATGTATCCAAAACTTTTAATAAATGGTGGGTTTCCACTGCAGCCGCTGCAATCCTTGGAGTTACAGTCCTGTCTTCCGGCTTTGTATCGCCCGCAATGGCTGATGCACTCAAGCAAATTCCGGTTCTGGGACAAATCTATTCATTATGGGGTGAAAAGAACTTAGATCCCGGTGTTCAACAAGCCGAGGATTTCATCACAAACGTAAACCAAAGCGTGACCCATGGCGATGTGACTATGAATATTCCAACGTTGTTATTTGACGGAACCCGAATTCTTATGAATATAACCACTCCTGGAAACCGTCTGGCTTCGGAGCCCAATTCGCCGCCTTCAGATGCCAATAAAGGGGCGGTGGATACGTTTGAGGTTCTCTATAAAGGCCAACCTCTGCTCTGGAGTTACGAACACATGGATGGTGAGGCTGCTTCCAGCATAATGGTTCAGGTTTTGAACACTTATTATGAGCCGAGTACAACAACACAGACGGTCCAGTTCCCTGATCAGTTTGACTTGACTGTAAATGTAACGTTAAAGGGTTACGATGTCCCGTTCGAATTCGTTCTGCCTGTTACAAAATCAACGCCCGTTACCGTACTAACTTCAGAGGAGACCAAGCATCACGATAACATTAACTTGCAGATCAGTAAGGTAGAAATCACCCCAATCACAACGCAGGTATCCATTGAGTACAAAACCAAACCGGGCCAGAGCGTAGAAGAAATGCTCGCTTCTATCCCTTCGAAATATAAGGGGGCTAACGGGGGCGTCATCGCTCTTCAATTTGACATTGTGGATGAACGTGGCGTTCAACTGAAGCCCATCGGTGCTCACCCCTTAAGCGAATCTTATAATGTTCGTTTTGAACCCTTCAAGACTATACCGAGTACCGTAACCATCAAACCGTACTTAGTCGTTTCCGAAGGTCAAGCCCCAGCTGGGACTAAAGGACTGTGGGAAGACAACAATATGGTCAAGGAATATATTCCTGAGCTGGAGACTGTACTTTCGGTGCAATAGTTCATTTGTAAAAGGGTCCTTATTTTCTAGGATGAAAAAGGTATGCAAAACTACAAAAGACGAAGCCATAATAGGCTTCGTCTTTATATTTAGATGGCTTCAGGTAGGTTCAATCCAATAAGGTTATTTTGATGAAGCCAGCTTCGATAATTTGTCGGCAATATCTTCAGCTTGTAACAAGGAGGAGTATGAATCTGCAGCAAAATATTTTTCCATATCAATCTCAATAATTCGATTGTTTTTGACCGCATCCAACATCTTCCAGGTTGCTGGCAACTTAGGCGGTTCTTTGTCCTTTACGGTAAGGACAATAACGTAGTCACCTACATAATCATTTACCGTTTCCCAAGAAACTTCAACACGGCTCATTTCCTTATCAATGATTTCACTTTGAACTTTTGGAGCGGGATTCAGACCTAAAATATCGTAAGTAGCTCTGCCGCCTCTCTCACCCTGATTACCAATGACCATTAAAAATTTCTCTACCGTGATATAATCTACGATAGAAATAGTTGCATCTTTTGCAATTACATTATTAATTTTTTCGCGGGCAGCTATTTTACGTTTTTCGAAATCTGCCACAAACTGTTTAGCCTCTTCTTCTCGATCAAGGATTTCTCCCATAGCTGTAATCTCTTCTTGAATCGTTGCGTATTTACTTGTATCAAATAATACGGTCGGTGCGATCTTTGAATAGTTACTATAAGCATCTTTATTCCACGTTATGATGACGTCTGGCGCTAGCTCTAATACTTTCTCAAAAGAAATACTTCCTTCTGCCCCTATATCTTGTACCGTCTCATCTAAGAAAGGTTTGAGAAACTGAGAATACTCCAGTTGGGTATTTGATGCTCCAACCGGTGTTACCCCAACGGCCAAGACTGGCCCCAAATCCCAATCAACTACAACACGTTGGGGATTGGCTGGAACATTAACATCCCCCATGACCGTTGCTATTTTCCGCAAACCTGTTTTTTCAATGGCCTGATTGGAAGGTTTACTTTGTGTTGGTTCTGCTCCCGCATTGCTATTACGGCTAGTGTTCCCATTTCCGCAAGCTGCAAGTAACAGTGTAAGCACAAGCATTAACATTAATCCTTTTTTCGTTTCGATCCCCTTTAACATCTGTTTATCCCCTTCAAGTTTTAATTGATAATGATTATCATCATCAATATAACAAGCAGAAGAATATTTGCCCATGGAGGATAAGAACTCTTGCCATGGACTATCTGAAACGATCAAACCTGTCTTCACCTTATTTTTGTATTGAACTGGCGTCGTCCCAACCTGCTTCTTAAACAGACGGGTAAAATAAAAGACATCACTATAACCTACGTTTACAGCAATTTCCTGTACGGTGGCATCGGTTTGAATCAGTAATTCCTTCGCTTTAGCCATCCTCGTCTGAATTACATATTCAATGGGACTTCTCCCTGTCCGGCGTTTGAACTGCCTCGATAAATATTGAATGCTATAATTCCAAACTTCTGCCATAGATTCAAGTGAGATAGGTTCATAATAATGTTTGTGAATGTATTGAATGATCTGTTCCACTAAATCTATTTCTTTGGGGGCAACTCCTTGAAGCTGTAACTGCTGTACAAGTGTATATACGAACTGATAGAAATGGATTTTCGCTTGGAACCGTTCCATAGCCGGTCTGCGATTCCATTCCTCATACATCGATTCCGCATGACGATATAAAACAACCGGAGAAATAGGTTTACATGCGTATTGCAGATGAAAAGGGTTATTTATATGATAGGATTTCAATATTGTTTTACTAGCTTTAGTAGAAATAGTACCTCTATATAAAATGTAATAGTAAGTGACATCCTCATGTCCAACCTCGAACTTGATGCTACTTCCTTTTCCCGCATGTAAGACAAAGAATCGTTCTAATGAATGCCGATTACCATCCAACCAGATCGCACCTTGCCCTCGCACGACAAATATAAAACAACTAGCTGGGAGTATATGTTGCTGCTTACTCTGTCTACGTATCACATGTTGGCGAATATCCACCAGTTGAATCCATGAAGTGTCCCATATCTGGATGTATTCTTCCCAATTCACTGTTAATCCTCCCAATTCCAATAGCATGCTAATTCTTTGCAGCTGCAAATCCCTATACAAGCCAAAATCGTAAACGATAACCATTATCATTGTCAAATGATAGGTGACTAGTCAAACCAATTTTAATAGATCAAATCTGATGCTCCCAGAGAACCTCCAACCAAGTCGATATAGCCATTGCTAAGCATGCCACAGCTATCCTCCAAGAAATAAATTACTAACTCTTTTATTACCTAAATCACTAATATGAATAGTTACAGTTAAGGAGAAGTGTTTTTTAGAAAGTTAACACCGAACTATAATAGTCCGCTAATGTACAAAACCTGAAGTTTGTTGTATTCTATGCCAATAGCGATTGCGGTATTTATACCGTACATTTCACCATACTAGCTGCCTCAGCTCATTTCTACGGTATTTATACCGCACATTTCACCATCTTAGCCACCTCAGCTCATTTCTACGGTATTTATACCGTACATTCCACCGTTCTAGCCACTTCAGCTCATTTCTACGGTATTTATACCGTACATTTCACCATCTTAGCCACCTCAGCTCATTTCTACGGTATTTATACCGTACATTCCACCGTTCCAGCCACTTCAGCTCATTTCTACGGTATTTATACCGTACATTTCACCATACTAGCTACCTCAGCTCATTTCTACGGTATTTATACCTTACATTCCACCATACTAGCTACTCATGCAAAATAATTGTGAAGTACGCACGCTACTCAAGTTTTCGTTGCTCAAATGATAAATTCGGCCTCTTGACTGGGAGGTCTTTCCCATAGATAACCTACGCAAATCATCTATACTGGCAAGATTTAGGGCCATCCTTTTACAGGATGGCCCTTTCTTTGATGATTCATCTAAGTTGCAATTTTTCTTACTTTAATATTCTTTTATAATTACAAAAAACGAACCCCGAAATGTTCCAGCTAGCTTGGACTTCTGCCTAGCAAACTTAAACTTCTCTTCTAGCTCCTTTGGTATCTCCATCCCCTCAGAAAGCTTAAAACCAAAACAGCCCGCTTCTTAGGGGCATCAACCGTATACATAACGTTGACCGCAAGATCGTCCTCATAAAAGACATAAGCAAATTTAATATTTTCCACTTGAAAACGCGACGTTTCTAAAGGTTTGGCCGCAAACTCAATATCACGTTCATCTTTTAAAATTCGGGTCACATAATCAAGGGTCTCCTGACTTTCGCTGGCTTGTACGACCGCAAATTCATGCTTGTATTTATTCATAAAGTAACGGGCTTCATTAGCTCGCAAACCAGCAAGCGCATCTACTACAGGTGTCTCTCATTACCAAAAAAACTTATCGTTACTTATGATACGGTTCGCGTGCTGTCTGTAACGGCAAGTTTCTGAGTTAACTACTGTGCTCTTTTTCTATTAAAGTGACCATCTCACGCTCCCACTTTTCTCGCTCTTCTGGCGGCATCGGCTCCCCTTTGCCATACAGAAATCTAATCATGTAGAAGCCATTCTTGGTAAGCAGGCTAGTAACAAGTTCATGCTCTAATACATTATTGCTCATCAACTGCGTCTCAACTACAGAGCTATTATCAGTCTGATGCAGTACTTGAGCGGTCAACAAGGTCTCTTGGGAGATATAATCCGCTGTATGCTTCTCTACAGAAGATGCCTCTATCTTATCAAAATAATTAATCGTGAACGTATGCGAAGGTTCGTACCGATGGTATTCTCCTAGCGGATAATATCCGATAAATTGACTGTTACTGTAGACATGGAATGTTGCAGGTACATAGCTGTCAAGCTGAAAATACGGGATGAATCGCGCAATACCTGAATTGATCTCTTCTCCAGGAGGAATGACCGCATCCACACCACTAAGGAAATCACCCTTCTTATCTACAAAAATCGTGCTATAAGGGCTGTACCTCGTAATCCAAATCGAACCATTCTCCTTCACAGCCTCAACGTAATAACTGATAATTTGATTTCTTTTTTCCTCACGTTCATCGGCGGGGTTGACACAGGTATGAATATGCTTCCGAGTGTATGTAAAGACTGCGTTAGTGGCATCCATTGACAGCAATTCAAATTCGAGAATTTCAGATTTTATATTATAGATTTGAAATGTCATCATTAATTGAAAGTGATTTAAAAAGGACATTCCCCTCTTATCTGGATGAAATTTTTTGCTCAAACCTTCTTCATCCTTATCCATATAAGACTGCTCCAAGCCTTCAACCAAGGCCTGCAGTTCCTCTTTTGTGATGCCTTTATTTTTCTTAAAGAAAAACATGTCTTATCTCCCCTCATCATCAGTCTACTGCCAATTACTTGCTCCTATTTATTATACGGGCACACCTGTGTACTTTTCTAGTTATGTATAAATTCCCCTTTGGTAGTACCTAAAGGAAGATATCATGTTAAACATTAGGTCAACTAGATGATCGCAAAATATTATGAAAAAACCATTCCTGACAAAGGAATGGTTTCTTTGAGTAGGTATACCTTTCAGTTATCCCAACATTTTAAAATGTTCACGAACTAACCTAAATTGTTCTTCTACGCTCATGTTTGGTGTTCTTTCTATGGTTTTGATCCCCAGCTTAGTGCAAACATTCTTTATTTCATTGGAGAACTTAATCATAGATTTATTACTGTGTTTAATTGTTTCTTCTGGATATAACGTATAAGCGTTAATGCAGTCCAGAATCATCTTATAGTCTTCTCTAAAGTAATATAATCTCTCTATCTCCGCATCGGACGTATAAAAACATATCATTCTCTCTTCCGGGATAAACAGTAATATAAATTCAGGCATTATTCCTAAATCTATTATTATGATTGGTTTGTCATCAGGTAACTTCAGCAAGTCAATAATAAAGAAATCCATCATCTCTTCGACAACTTGAAATAACCATTGGCAATGTTCCTCTACAAACTTCTTGGTTATAATAGTCTTTCCAGCACAAGGTCCACCATTAGCCAATATACATGTTTTAATTGTTCTTTCAAATAATTATTATTTATCTTCATTCAACACACGCCATTTATATTTAAAAAAGCTTACTCTGACATGTTGGTTGTGAGGGGTTGGCGGATTCTTATCTTTCTATAACAATGAAAGCACATAAAAAGCCTCCATTCTTTGCACAGATAGTTATATTCAACGAGTTGGATTAATTTTCTCTATGCCAAGAGTAGAACGTCCATAAGTAGCAAAACTACCGGATCCCTAGATAAAAAAGCCCTCTCCACCCTAAAGGGTGAAGAGGGCTTAAACTTGCCGCTTCGAAGATATAGCCGACTATATTAAATTTTCGCACCCGATAATGCTTGAGCCAGTAGCTCCTCCAGCCATTTTATAGCCTCAACCTCTTTCGCGAAGGCGCCTCCGGGACAGCCGTAGGTTCTTTTAGTAGACACTGCCGTAACCGGCTTGTAAAGAGCGAGCAATTTGGCGTTCTGCATTACAACCGCGATGCCTGAGCAATATTGAGCGATTTCATGTTTGTTCCTCTTGCACCAGTTCATATACAGCTGTGTGACTGCACGCTCCGGACGTGCGTTTTTCTCTGAAGAATGCAGCATGATCAGACCAAAGGGGGATTGACGGGAGAGCAATTCTTCCCAATAAGCGGTATATTCCTCTACCGTTTCCTGATCAAAATTTTCTCCCAGACTTAGGCTTATAATCGGCCAGTTAGATTCATCCTTTGTGATAGCCATACGTTTGCCCTCCTAAAAGCGTGAATGACGTTCCCTATGACGTGATGCGGAATCCGACGGATTGCTGCTGCAGCTTCCAGAGACGGTCGTACAATCCGCCTCGGAGAAGTAAAGCTTCATGCCGTCCCTGCTCCACCAGTCGGCCATCTTCCAGCACAATAATGTTGTCTGCACCTCGTATGGTTTTCAGCCGATGCGCGATAACAATAACGGTTCTGCCCGTAATCAGCGCATCAATTCCCTTCTGGATTTCGGCTTCATTCTGCGGGTCAAGCGATGCAGTAGCCTCATCCAGCAATACAATCGGAGCGTTCTTAAGAATCGCACGAGCAATGGAGATCCGCTGCTTCTCCCCTCCGGAAAGCGTACTGCCACCCTCGCCTACCGGCGTGTCATAACCTAGCGGTAATTTCATAATGAAATCATGGCAACGGGCCATTTCTGCTGCTTGTTGAATATCCTGCTGCGACGCGCCCGGCCGCCCAAAGGCAATGTTGTTTCCAATGGTATCTTGGAACAGGTACACATCCTGAAACACAACCGACACAGACCCTAGCAAATGTTCTGGATCAATATCTTTAATATTGCGTCCGCCTAGCAGAACACTTCCCTCGTCAGGATCATAGAAACGCGAGATCAAACGCAGCACTGTACTCTTTCCGCTGCCGGAGGGACCCACGATTGCAGTCAATGAACCTTGCGGCATTTCTATGCTTAATTGTTTGAGAACAGGCTCACCTCCATAGCTGAAGGTAACATTGTCAAAGCGAATGGTACTGCTATCGGGAAGTGGAGCTGTAGTCCCTGTCATTACCGGCTGGCGAAGCAGGTCTACGATGCGTTCACCCGCTTGTTCGTTGTACCGGAATTCAGCATAGTTGGCGAGCGCCGTCGTCAGTGGATCATATATGCGTGTGCCGACAATAAGGAATACCGCCAGCTGCAAAATACCGAGCTCCCCGCCTAACAATAGATGCACACCTACGTATACCATTAAGGTCAGACCCGCACGAAGAAGAGCCATAGCCGTTAGAATGACCGGTCCGAATATCCCTTCAAGCTTCACACTTTCCTTCATCAAAGTTCGAAAAGAGCTATCCAGACGGACAAAGCGTTCTCCCGTCAGGTTGTAGGCTTTCATCACCCGAATACCATTCAAATACTCCTGTAGCCGATTCGCGGCGTTCAGTTTCGCTTTCATATGATTCGTCCCTAATCTGCGCCGCAGTCTGCCTGACAGGTACATAATTAGGAGGGCAACCGGCAGTGCCACGAACATGGAAAGCGCCATCCGCCAGTCGAGGAATAGTAAACCCGCAAGTGCGAATATCGGCAGTACAAAAGCCCCTGCAAGCTGTGGCAGCAGATGTGAAATTCCTGTCTCAACCAGCGTGAAATCGCCCATCATCATATTGGCCAGATCACCGGGATCCCGGCGCGTCAGGTAGCCTAGCGGAAGCTTACGCAGATGTTCTGCTAATTCCGCCCGTCCCTGTGCCGCAACATTGTAAGCCCCGCGGTATGCAGTGCGGTAAGCGGGGATCTCGCTCAGGAACATCAGTACCATAACAGCAGCTAGTCCCGCGCAAATCCACCAAAGCCGTTCTATCTGAAGCTCTGCACCCACCGTAATATAAGGAGCAAAAATCAACCGTACCGCCTCAATTACAAGCGCAAACGGAAGCACACTAACTATGTTAGCCAGTAAGGAAAAAAGTACAGGCTTCAGCAGCTGCTGCGGTTTGCCAGCAGTAATATTGTGCAATACCTTCATAGCTGTTCCCCTCCTTTTTCCAAATGCCAATCTCCAGCGTCACTGTAGGCATGCCACATTTGAGTGTAAAGTCCATTGAGATCAATCAAACTATCGTGATCTCCGCGCTCCACGATTTGCCCATCTCGCAGTACCAGAATTTGTGCGGCTTCACGAATAGAGGAGAGTCTGTGAGCAATAACAATAACCGTCTTCCCGCGCATAAGCTCCGTTAGTGCCAGCTGCATGTGATGCTCATTTTCCGGGTCGGCAAAAGCAGTCGCTTCGTCGAGTACAAGTACCGGTGCATTTTTGAGGATAGCCCGGGCTACCGCAATACGCTGCTCTTCACCACCGGAGAGATAGACGCCACCTTCACCGATTAACGTATCGTATCCCTGCGGAAGCCGAGAGATGAACTCGTCGCATTGCGCAGCTCTTGCTGCAGCCTGAACTTCATCCAGCGTGGCTCCCGGTTTGCCGACGGCAATATTCTCATACAAAGTGTCATAGAACAGGAAGGTCTCCTGAAATACAAAGGCAACTGTATTCATCAGTTCATGAATCGCCATATGACGGATATCCACTCCACCGATACGGATCGCACCCTCTTGCGGGTCCCAGAACCGCGGCACCAAGCTGGCCACCGTCGATTTACCTGAACCTGACGGTCCAACCAGCGCTGTAACCTTCCCTTGTTCTGCCCGGAAAGAGACCTCGCTGAGCGCAGCCGCAGCCCCCTCTCCTTCATTGTAGGAGAAGGTTACGTCCATAAATTCAACGTCGAAAGCTTGCGGTGATAGCGGCTTTGCTATTTCTGGTACAGGCTGCTGTGCCAAAAGACGATCCATCCGCTCTACGCCTTCGCCGATATCCCGAGTGCTCGAAGCCAGCATAAGCAGTTTATAAAGCGGAGATGATACGCCTGGCGCCATAATTAGAAAGAACAGCAGCACAAGCGCAAAGGACATGGAGTCCGGCTGGCCGCTTAGCATAAAAACACCCACCGGTAAAATAAAGGTAAACGAGGAGGCCAGCAATGTTTTGAACAGAACATAACCTGACTGATAACGGTCCGTAAACTCCAGACAATAATCACGGTATCTGGTCATATCACTGTAGAACTTTCGGAAGGAATGCACCGTCTGCCCGAACACCTTCACCGCTGGCATCCCCCGCACATACTGCACCGCCGAAGCATTGATCTGCTCCAAAGAATCATGATACTGCTTCACACTGGTTTTTCCCTTACCGCTCATCATAAGTGCTGACTGCACAACCATTCCTATGAGGATCGGTAGAAGACAGGCAACAGCTAACGGCGGACTCAGCCAGAACATCGCCACAATCATCAGCACCGTAGACGCCAGCGCGCTGACCAGATCAGGGAGCTGATGCGCTACGAAATTTTCCACCTTGTCAACATTCTGTTCCAGCGTCTTCTTCACTGCGCCGGTCGAAGTTCCATTCAGGAAGCCGAGCGGCAATCTGCCTAGATGTTCGGTCATTCGCACACGCAGATTATACTGAATACGAAAAGCCGCAATATGCGAACACATAATACCGCAATATGAGGTCACCAACCCTCCAACCAAGCCGCCGAGTGCAATCCATCCCCAGCGGATCATTGCATCACCGTCAACCTGTCCAGGAGATGCTGCATGCCGCAGTAGCTCGGCCAAGATGAAATAAACTGACAAAAATGGTACCATCATTAGCACGGCGCTGACAGATGACAATACGCCAGACAGGATCAGCAGGCCCCGCTTCTCTCCGGCAATCTCCAGCAGTCTCGACATGCCAGTTTTGGTTTTACTCACAGCTGTTCCCCCACTCTTTATAATTACGCACAAAAAAAGTGCACTGAGAATGATTCTCTGTGCACTAGTGTATAGGAACGCTCTTCATAGTTGCTACCATTTCCGGGATTATAATCAACCAAATCAGGAGCATCTGTTTTCGATGCGAGCTTACATCCTTGTTCCTAAAGAACGCTGTCTACCACTGATCAGATACTCTCCAGGACGCACACCGAATTTTTTACGAAAGGCTGCTGAGAAATGGCTGACATTCACGTATCCGACTCTGGATGCTGCTTCACTTACCGTCATATTTCCATGTTCTAGCAGCTGCTGTGCCCTTTGCATCCGTTGTTCGATCACATAGGCATGGACAGTATAACCGAACATTTCCTTAAAGCCCTTCTTCAATTTGAACTCATTAAGGCAAATAATGCGAGAGAGCCCTGCTAGCGTCGGTGGATGTAAATAATCACGTTGCAGAATTTCCTTGGCTAGTCGCAGGCTCTTCATATCATCTCTAGATAGCTTGACTGTGTGGGAAATCCGATCAGCTTCAAATAAAGATTCATTGAGATAGACAGCCATTAGCTCCAGCATTTTCCCCTCCAGATAGAGTTCCCGCATACCCTGACTATAGGAACAATCCGCAATTTGAGACAGAATGAGTCGGATAGATGGTGTGATAGCGTTTTTGCCAAAAAATAACCCAGCTCCTCCTCCGGCTTGGAGCCGTGTATCCTCGGTCAGTCCGCTGGTCATCCGCTCAAATTGTGCCGGACTCATATCTATGCTGAGGAATCTGTAGCCCGCTCCGCTAAGGTATATACAATTTTCACTTCTTACTCCGCCGTGAAGCAGCACACTTTCTCCTGTATCTATGGCAAAATAGTCCTGCTTCAGCGAGGTCCCCCATTCAATTCCATGTCCCATACAGAATATCAGCTCCGTACGAGGTGTTCTAAACTCGCCCTTCGCTTCGATATCCCGATTAAATTGGAGATCAAAATCCGTCATCTGAAGATAACGCTGAGTAAGCAGGCTCCGGCAGCTGCCCTCCCCTAACTCGACCGGTGGTTTTATCTCAAAGTGGCTTCCGTCCAACTGGTAAGTAATACTAAACCCTTCGCATCTAAGCGTCTTATGGGCATCAATCGTTTCCGCTTCATTCAGACCATCGCTACGCTTCATGCTCATCCCTACTTCCCCTTACTTTGGATTAATTATATATGTATTGAGAATGATTATCAATTGAATGTTCTTTTAGCAAATATGCATAAACAACAAAAAACCTTCCCACCCCTAAAGGTGAAGAAGGCTTAAACGCGTCACTTCTGAAGACATGGCCAGCTATATTTTCAGCTCCATAACCACCTGTGAACGGCCTTTAACGTTTAGTTTTTACATTACATTGGTGGTGGGGGGAAGGTGAGATGCATCCGATTGTTCACCAATTTAAATTGCTAATCCCTCCAATCGTTCAATTAGCAATGGAATCGCTACTTCAATCCAAAACTCCAGACAAACATGCCCACTGGACATACCACCATGACTGTATTTCTCACAATAGATTTGTTTATCTAAATCACCTAAGCTACTTCCTGTTAATTCCTCAAATGCGTATTTGAATATCTCTGCAAACTCCTCACCTGTACATGGATAATTCACTTCCTGAAAGTACCTCTCTAGCTCATCCCAAAGATATGGATCCCCTCTTAATCCCCACCTTTTTGGTCGCTCATTAAAAATAACTGATACTGTCTTTAGCATCCCCAGCCTCCGCCGCTTTCGAATTGGTCAACTATAACTTAACTCTATGAAACAAGTTAGAATTTCCGATATATCGTACTCACTTAATCTGTGTAAACAGTACTACTGTATCATTTTTAACCGCCAATTGTTCCAAATCCAATTATAATGTTTCTGACTATAATTAGATGATTTCAGACTGGCCAATTACTTAAAACTATTTAAAAATTCGATTAATATAGGGAGAAGATATAAATGATATTTTTTTCAGAAAATTCAAAAATACCAGATAAATATGCAGACTTTTTGAATAAGATTGCAACTTTCTTTGGGGAAGAAGAGAATTTCAAAGGTATAGTAAACGACACTATGGAAATCTTAAGACTGTCGTTTAAGGATGATATTTCCGATGCAGAATTGTTAAAGCGCGCAAGTCTTAATGGTATCATTAATGATCCGGATGTCTTTATGGAAATGATAAGTGACAATCCTGATAAAACCAAAATAAAAACAGTTTATATGGAAGAACTTAATGCTTTGTATTACACGATAAATGACATTTTCAGAACACTATGAGCAAAGAAAGAAGACATTCACCCGTATTTCGGAGATGAATGTCTTCTAACCCAATCTGCTTTGCACTGTGTTCTGCCGATTATATTACATCCTCAGATTCCAAAGTCAGCCGGTATCCGTTCTTTCTCTCCCTGACAGCAAATCCCCAGGCTTCGGGTGCTTTCCAGGAGGTCTAAATACAAATCAAGCCTCTGATATCTTTGCTTTGCCCATAGAAAATAAAGCGAATGATGATGTATAGTTGTAATTGTATTAGACTTAATCCGTAATTTTCACATTTCCAAACACGGCCTTATTCCTCGAATCATCCCCCGGATTGCTGAGCGCTATGCCAATATACACCTTGCGATTCATCGGGATCTGAACAGTTCCAACCGTCTGCCAGTTATTCCCGTTCGTCGAAATAGCCCCTTTGAAGGTATTTCCGCTTCTGGTCAGCTTTAGCCATCTTGGAGCCGAGGCAGCCGCAGTATGGTCGACCATATTGCCCGCGGTCTCTGCACGATACTGGAAGGTTGCCCCATTCTCGGGGGTAAGCATCATATCTGCGTGCTTCGAATTATGACCCAGCGACTCCCGAATCATAATGCCGGCCTTGGCCCAGCCGTCCAATCGGCTAGTGGACTGCACTTTAACAATAATCTCCGCATTGCCGCTCACGGATTGGTATATATAATTCAGTTGATCTCCATTTCCCCAAATATCCGTAGAGCTGCTGCTGAGTGTATATTGCTTATTGGATGAATTGTAGGTAACGTTCCCCGGCATGGAACCGATATTTCGTGCCTTCCATCCTGCTGGTAATTGAGCCGGATAGTCTTGTTCTACCGGAGGCGTCCAGCCTGGCGTCGGCCAGGTTTCACGTTCTTTGATATTGGCTAGCTCATCTTCTGGCCAGGCCCCGTAAGCAAAGAACGACAGACGCTTCACACCTAGATAATTCTCGCGGATCCCCTTGTAAATCTCCTGATATTGATCATCTGTCCAGTCATTATCCAGCGTCGCAACAATTTCCACGTCACTGCCGCTAATCCGGTCGCTCGTATCCTTCAGGATTCCGTAGGAAGTGCTGTATACCCAATCACTATTGAACTCCCAGTCATCAAAGTACGCCATTGGTGCAACAAAGTCGATATCATCCTTGAATTTCGCTACATTCTGCCCAACTTCAATGAATTCTGGCGGCAAAATATACACGCCGAGCTGCACATCCGGCTTCGAGGACTGGGTGATATCCTGACGAATATCGCCCACATACTGTCCGATTTGATCGGTCCTCCATTCATTCCACTGCTCACGCTGAGGCGAATCCCTATCGAAGTCAATGCTGAGCGGGGAATACCCGAACTGCGCCTGATACTTCGCAACCGTGTAATCACTGACGTCCATGTTGTAATTGTCGAAGCGGATCCAGTCTAGCACAACACCGTCAACAGCATAATTCTCGATCACTTCCTGAATAATGGAACGCTCATACTGCTGCACTTCATGGTGAAGCGGATTGACGAAGTATTCGTTGCCGTTAGAACCTGTGAACGGAGTCTGAACCCCGTTAACCAGCGCTTGCATCTGCCATTCATCGTGAGCAAGGAAGGCTTGCTGATCATGGAACTGGGGAATCCAGGCATGAACCTTAATTCCTGCAGCATGGGCTGCTGTAATGACAGCCTGCAGGGCATCGAAATTCTCGTAGCCTTGCGCGATCGGAGCGATATCACTCTGATAAAATACACTTCCAGACGGAACCTCATCATCTTCATCCTGCTTCACGTTCATGCTGATGACATCGACACCGTAGCTTGTGGACAGCTGAATGAAATTATGGACATCCGCCGTGTTCTTAAACTGGTTTACGGTCCGTACAATAACTTCCGTTTCAAAAGGGGGATTACTCTCCTCATCGGCCTTAGCCGGCATGGAACCACCTACTATCGAAGAAACCAATACGAAGCTTAACATTGCTATGCATCTCGATCTCAGCGCAAATGCCATAATATCGCCTCCACAAGTATAAGATTTTATAAAAGTCTTATTTCGTCGCGTTGATTTTCTTGACATTCTCCTGCCATTTTTCGGTTCTGAACTCAAGCAGCTTATCCAGCCCCGCTTTTTGGGTGTTCTTTTTGGCTGTCTCCAGTGCCGACAATACCTCTTCATCCGACTTCGCCTGAACCATTTGTGCGTAAGCAAGGGTATAAATATCCCCGACATTCTGTGCGATGATGCCAATCTCCGTATCCGGAAGCGGATCGGTATTCACAAATTCCGTAATGTCCAGCGCGGTTTTCCAGGTCACCGTGGACTGCGCCACTGTCTCCCATGATTTCTGGTTCGCGGAAAGCAACGCCTCTAAGCTCATTTTCGCCGTATCAATAAAGGTCGTATTTCCCGCCCAGTTAAAGTCCTCGAATTTTCTCATCGTTTCGGTACGTTCGTTAGCAGGAGTCGTCTTGTATTTCTCATTCGGAATTGGTGCTCCGTCTGCGTCCTCCTCATCCCAGTACAAGCCTTTAGGACCGAAGAAAAGCACCTTCTGTCCCTCCGGACCCGTAATCCAGTCAAAGTAAGCGAAGATGGCCTCCGGATCCTTGGCCTTTTCCGTAATGACACTGACGTTCCAACCCAGCGTCTCGAAACCGCTTACAAACACTTGCGTTTTGTCTAGTTCGGCTTTATGAATCGGCCAAATAATTTCATAACCGCTGTCCGGATTGTTCGCAGTCAGTGCACGGTGTCCCTCGGCTCCATACGTAGTGATATTGGATTCGACCATGACCGCTACCCGGCTGGTATTGACCTTTTCTTTGACCGCATCCTGGGTTTGCTGCAGTGCATCCTGCGTAATCAGCCGTTCACGATAGAGCTTATTGATATACAGCACCATCTCCTCGTAAGCGGGATCGTCCAAGATAGATGACAGCTTGTCGCCTTCCGGATATCCCATGAGTGAAATGAACTTACTGGTGGAGTTCTCCTTAAAACCGCCATACATAATTTCCAGACCTGCCCCCTTCTCGCCAACCTCCAGAGGTACAACATCCGGATACTTTTCTTGCACCAAGCGTAAATATTGATACAAATCATCAAAGGTCTCCAGCGCCGGTCTGCCGAGCTCATTATAAATATCTTTATTCACCATCCATCCGCCGTTGCCGAATTGCCCGGATGTATACCAGTTGGGGATTTGATAGATTTTTCCGTCATCTGAACGGAGCAAATTCAGGGTGGATTCCTTCACATATTTCTTGAAGTTCGGATACTTGTCATAGTAATCATCCAGCGCAACAAGTTGCCCTGCCTGCACCAGCCGTTCCACTGAGGATCCCCGGTCAGTAAAAATGACATCCGGTAAATCACCACCGACGATCATCGTGTTGAGTTTTTCTCCGGCCGCACCTCCCGATTGAATCGGTTCAACAGTAACCTTACGGTTCTCTTGAATCCATTTTGTCGCCTCATTATCCCCCCATGGTGATGTAGTAAGCCAGTCGTAATTTCCATAGAAGCTGAAGGTGACGGGCTTAATCCCGCTGCCGTCATCAGTGGTGACCTCAGTATTCAGATTTTTCTCGCTTGTGTTTGGTGAAGTGTTAGAATTCCCCCCTCCGCTACAGGCAGCGAGAAGAAGCACCAGCGAAGTCAGCAGAAGCGATACCCATTTCATACGATTGCCCATTCTTTTCCCTTCTTTCTACATAATATGGAGACTGCTATTCTTTCAATGAACCGATCATTACGCCCTTAACAAAGTACTTTTGGAGAAAAGGGTACGTCAGGATAATCGGAATAGTAGCGATCATCATCGTAGCCATGGTCAATGACTTCGTAGTAATCGTCCGATTTCGGTTCATATGATCCAGCGCGATGGCATTCGATGAACCAATTTGGGTCATAATGTTGGAGTTCATAACCTGCCGCAGCAGGGTCTGTATAGGAAGCAGTTCGTCCTTCGTAATATAGATCGCTCCCGTAAACCAGTCGTTCCAGTAACCGACCGCAGTAAATAAAGCAATCGTGGCCAGCACCGGGCCGGAGACGGGAATAACGATTCGGAAGAAAATGCCGTAGTTACTGCAACCGTCGATTTTGGCCGATTCCTCCAACCCATCCGGCAAAGCGTTGAAAAAGGTGCGGATGACAATCATGTTCCAGACGCTGATGATGCCGGGGATAATCAGAACCCAAAAGGTGTCCAGCATACCCAAAGAGCGAACTAGTAAATAGCTAGGGATGAGCCCTCCACTGAAGAACATCGTTATCATGAAGAACACCATATATTGTTTTCGAAAAAGCAATGTTTTCTTGGACATTCCGTAAGCTAACAGGGCCGTGAAGAAGACAGACAATGCCGTGCCGCCGAGCGTTCTAAGAATGGTGATCAGAAAAGAATTCAGCAGGCGATGATCCTGAAACACAATATAATAATTTTCCAGGGTAAATGCTCTCGGTAACAAGGTTACACCGCCGAGCGCCGTATCGCTCCCTAGATTAAAGGAAATGACCAGCGCGTTCCAAAATGGGTACAGCATAAGTAGCGCCAGCAGCGTCAAAAGGATATAAATAGTCCGCTGCATGATTTTGTCGCCCAGGCTTAGTCTCATTGTTCACCTCTCCTAAAAGGTTTATGGAGCATTACTTACAGTCGATACATCCCAATAAAACTTGCATCGGAAGCATTCGCTATGAGTAGTAGTACCTACCAGAGACTAACATCTGCCCGGCGCGCGATTTTGTTGGCCATCACCAGCAGAATGACACTGATCACCGCTTTGAAAAGCCCTACCGCTGTCGCATAAGAGAATCTGGCATTTAATATCCCCACACGGTACACATAGGTGTCGATAACATCGGAGTAGGGTCGCAGGATTGGATTGGTTGCCAGTAGCAAAATGTCCTCGAAGCCCGCACTAAGCAGACTGCCGATGGCAAGAATCATAAAGATGATGATAATGGGGGTAATGCTGGGGAGTGTAATCAAGTGAATTTGCTTAAATCGGCTTGCTCCGTCTATGGAAGCGGCTTCATATAAAGTCGGATCAATGCCTGCAATCGCGGCCAGATAGACAATGCTCCCAAATCCGACCTCCTTCCACACATTTACACTTACTAGAATAGACCAGAAGTATTTGGGTAATGCCAGGAAGTTAACTGGCTCCCCTACCAGATTGAATCGCTCCAGTACATAGTTTACCGTTCCGTTGTCAACAGATAACAGCGAAAATACAAAACCGGATACAATAACCCAAGACAGGAAATACGGTAAATAGCTGACGGTCTGGATAACGCGTTTAAAGCCCATATTACCGATCTCATTCAGCATCAGTGCAAGAAGAATCGGTGCTGGAAAAGAGATAATCAATTTAAGCAAGCTAATCACAATGGTATTTCGCATCACATTCCAGAACTCCGGTGCCTCGAAGAACATTCTGAAATGCATAAATCCAACCCAGGGGCTCTTCATAATGCCGCCAAAAATATCGTATTGCTGGAACGCCATAACCACGCCATACATCGGAATGTAGCTAAAAATGAATACAAAGATAATTCCCGGCCAAACCATGGACTGTAAATCCAATTGACTGGTGAATTTCTTCCATCTACTTGGTTTCTCGGCCGTGTTCATCCGTTTTTCCTCCTCTGGACGATTCTAGTGAAACAACGGCAAAAACGCTTTGTTCTTCTCCAGCATTTCATCCAGCAGCTGTTCAGCTACGGTGACCGAAGGCACGAGCGGATGATGAACCATAGCCTGCAGGGCCATATCCCGGTCTCCATGCACAGCCGCCTCGATGGTGAGGCTCTCGTATTGCTTGACCGCGGCCAGCAGGCCTTTGACGGGCAGCGGAATTTTGCGCAGCGGAATCGGCAGCGGACCTTGTTTAGTTACCACACAGTTCACCTCAATGGAGGCATCGTCCGGCAAGAAGTCAATCATTCCGTTATTCCTTACATTCAACGTCTGGATATCGCGGGAATCATTATAAATGGAGCGCATCAGCAGCACTGCCGCCTCCGAGTAATAGGCTCCACCACGCTGCTCCAGCTGCTTTGGCTTCTCCTTTAGCTCTACGTTCCGGTACAGCTCAAACAGCTCTTCCTCCACCTTCTTCACTACCTCAGCGCGCGATCCGGTCGTTGCTGCTGCTTCCTTCTGTTCCGCAAGCATCGCGTCCGTCATGTAGTAATAGCTCAGGTAATAAGAAGGGATGGCTTTCAAAGCATTCAGAAACCGGTGGTCCCAGGAATCAAACGGCACATTACTCGCCTTGTAGTTCTGGGGGTAATCAATGAGCTCTTGTAGCTTGCTTTTACCGTCAATTACGATATCGGATACCCAGTGCAGGTGGTTGATGCCGACAAACTCCGCATAGATCTTCTCTATAGGAAGTCCGAAGAACTCAGAGAGCCACTTTTGAAAACCGATCGGCGAGTTGCACAGGCCTACGCTTTTTACCGATGAATATTTGTGAACAGCTTCAGTTACCATACCGGCCGGATTCGTAAAATTCAGCAACCAGGCATCCGGAGCTAACTCCTCGATGTCCTTGCAAATATCCAGAATAACCGGAATGGTCCGCAGGCCTTTCATCATCCCTCCGGGACCCGTCGTCTCCTGACCGATGACATCGTATTGAAGCGGAATTAATTCGTCCCATTTTCGCGCTTCCAGCATACCTACCCGGATTTGAGTGCAGATAAAGTCTGCTCCGGCGATGGCCTCCCTGCGCTCAGGCGTCTGGGTCACGGTAATTGGCAGTCCGGACTCAGCAATCATACGCTTGCTTAATTCCGCAATCGTATGCAGCTTCTCCCTTCCCGCCTCAATATCCACCAGCCATACTTCGCGGACGGGAAGCTCTTTATGATGCATGATGATGCCTTCAATAAGCTCAGGCGTATACGATGAACCCGCTCCGATGACAACGAGCTTCAAAGTCTCCTTCATAATAATAGCCCCTCCTTACCCAGTGATAGACGATCAAGAACCTCCTGATTCACACGCACACCGCTGCTTTCCATTGCCAAAACGACCGCGCCTACAACTGGTTCCCGGGTTAGAATCCTTAAAGTGCCATTTGGAGCCGAATGCTTCACTCTCTGTTCAATGGCCCGCCGGATGATGCCTGAGCGATCCCCTTTGGTCAATAGGCTGCCTGCAAGTACGATGTCAAAGGAATCCTCCTCCATAGCCAAATGGCGGATTGTCGATACCGCTGCCAAACCGAGCTCATCCCCTTGCTTGGTTAGCAGTCCGATGGCAACCTGGTCTCCTTCATCTGCCGCTTGAAACAGCAGCTCAGCAATCTGGGGAGGCAAGTCTCTGGAATGATCCAGGTAATCCTCCCTTAACTCCGAAACACTGGAATAGCCCAGCAAATGAATTAAGCGTTCGCTTAAGACAGTCTCTTTCTCTCTTCCATCATCCGCCCGAAGAACGCTACGAAATACCTCAATACTTAGATCATAGCCGCCGCCGTAATCACCGAACCGATAGCCAAATCCACCACATTGGTATGTAACGCCTCGCGGATTTTTACCGGCGCAGTTCACTCCCGAGCCGCAGATCAGCACGATCCCATAATTACTCTCTGTACCTGATCGCAAGGCAATCCAGGTATCGCAGGAAATCTCAGTTCGGGGAAGGCCAAGTCTGCTGATGATTGGTCGTAAAATTCGAAAATCGGATTCTCTGTCCGCTCCAGCCAGACCGAACCAGGAATACTCCATCTGATCCTTTGTCAGCCCCGACGCTATAATCGCTCCCGATACAGCCTGGTGCAAACTGTTCTCTGCCTGTTCACGATTATTTTGATGATTCCCGTTCCCTCCCTTGCCTACACCAATGACCGTTCCCTGTTCATTTGCAATCATTGCATAAGTTTTGCTGCCCCCTGCATCGACTCCCAAAAAGTACTTCACAGTTCGTTTCACTCCTAATATTTAGGTTAACCTTACAGATGCGGTGGATTCACGCACGAGAAGCTGAGGAGCGAGCTTCGTTACAACAGCTGGCATCACCTCCCCATTGATTAATTTCATCAGCAAATCAACACCAATGCTGCCCATTTGCGCCTCAGGCTGTCTGACTGTCGTCAATCGGGGATAAAATTCACCTACGAACTGCTGATCATCAAAGCCAACCACTGAGATATCCTGAGGTACCAGAATCCCCTCCTCACGCAGGGCTTGAACAACACCTAAAGCAATAAAATCGTCTCCTGAAAAAATGGCTGTCGGCAGCTTATCTTCACGGATCCATCTCTTGGCCACCTCATAACCACTACTTACCGTAAATCCGCAATATTCCGTGCCGAAAGGCGATAGTCCTGCTTCATCCAGCGCCTGTACATAACCCCGCTTGCGCTCTGCTACACTCAGGAACACCGAAGGGCCACCGATATAGGCGATCTGGGTGTGTCCAAGACCAATCAAGTGCTTGGTAGCTTCATAACCCCCTTGATAGTTATCGACGACGACACTGGGAACATCCTCATGCTGGAGCTGGTTATCCAGCAAGACAAACGGAATATTTTTTCTTTTCAGCTCCTCCACATATTCTTTTTCCTCAAGCGGAGATAACAGGATAATCCCGTCAACGCGGTCCTTCTGAAACAGGAAGTTAACGCCTTCATCCTCATTCTCGGCTATCGACAGGGCCAAGAAGTAACCTTGTTCTGCCAGCTTCCGGTTCACCACGCGAATCACGCGGTCATAGAAGGAGTCGTTAAAGTTGGTAATCGACATACCGATGACTCCCGTCTTGCCACGCACGAGACTCCGCGCCGCTGAATTGGGCTGATAATTTAATTCCTCCATAGCACTCAGCACTTTCCGCCTATTGCCTTCACGTACAGAAGGTGAATTGTTAAGAACTCTGGATACGGTCACTACAGAGAGCCCCGACTTTTTGGCTACATCATGAATGTTCATCTAAGCTTCTATGCCTCCAAGTTCAATAGTTTAAACGTTATAACTTTCAGGGAAATAAAAAAGGACTAACTCTTCTCGCCACAACTATGTCCTGACTGAGAATCGAACATTGAATGTCAGTTTCATCTTTATCGAAAGTATCAAAATGATTTCAAAAGTTTAAAGGTTTTAACTTTAAGATGATTTTACAACCATTCCCAATATCCGTCAATCCATAAAATGTAGTCAAATTTAATATTCCGGACACTACAAAAAACCTTCCCTCACCCCTAGAGGTGGAGAAGGCTTAAACGCGTCACTTCCGAAGACATGGCCAGCTATATTTTCAGCTCCCCAAGCTTGATCAGCTCGACAACCGCTTGTGAACGGCCTTTAACGTTTAGTTTTTGCATTACATTGGAGATGTGGTTCCGAACTGTTTTTTCGCTGATAAATAATAAACCAGCGATATCACGAGTCGTTTTGTCCTGCACGAGAAGCTCGAAAACTTCGCGCTCACGATGAGTCAACAGAAATTTGCTGTGGTGTTCGTTCCCCTTCAATGGTGTCACCCCTCCTTGCCCTGGGTTTGTTTGGTATAACAAGGTAAAGGGATACAGTCAAAACATATTATGTATTGATGAAGTTAATGGTGCTGTCATAACTACAAAATGGGCTTAACCATCCGAAGCTTATTACACCGCTTTAGTGAGGACATTCATCCGCAAAACTTGAAATCCTCTTGGATAGAATCATCTCCTTACAGGGCAAACTACAACTTGTTGTTTCTTATTAAAAGGAGGTGTAAGTATGAGCAACTCGAAAAATAATCAACCTACTAAGGCAGAGGTACAAACTACGAAATTAAACAAATTGCCACTAGTCGGTAAATTCGAACCGGAATTTTCTGCTGAGGAAGCCGCAGAAGTATTCAAAAATCATCCCACTACGGAACATGAATCCCATAATGAACAATAAAATAAAGACGACACAGAATGGGGCTGTCGAATAAGTAGTTTTTTTCCTATAGATGAGACGGCCCGGTTAATTATAAAAATTGTAAGCAACACATAGCAGCGATTCATCCATTATTGGAGAATCGCTGTTTTGTGTTGTTGGTCGTTGACTGCCCGCTTCAACAGTGTATTCATCATCTCCTTCTGAGGGTTACGGACCCAGATGGCGTTATTAGTATATTTATCACCTTAAGCAGAGCTTCGGACACCAGTGCCACTAATTATAAGGAAGAGAGCAATCTTTGGTGTTTTTTAGGCCAATAGCGACTATGAGGTGCGATAGCTGCTGCGTTCGCGCAAATAAATGATCAAATCAAACGAAGTGTTAACTTACTAATTCCCGGATGTTATTAGATATATTTCTACAAACTCAACTTCCAGTCCCGAGAGTTTTTTTATCTTGCAAAATATAACTATGAAATACATCACAATTTTATATTGACAGTAAATGTATACGGACTTATGATAAGTCCAGCATAAATGATAACGATTATCATTTACATATAAAAAAAGGGGTGCTTCATTCAATGAAATTCACATATGCCGTGCCTGCAGGTCTACTTGCAGCCTCCATACTATTTACCGGGTGTGCCAGTAACAACAATAACAGTAATAGCAACACTAGCAATAATAACTCTGCAAATGCTGCTGCTAACAGTACCAAGGCAACAAATACATCTGATATTACTACAGCA
This sequence comes from Paenibacillus sp. FSL R5-0914, assembly GCF_038004525.1. Taxonomy (NCBI): domain Bacteria; kingdom Bacillati; phylum Bacillota; class Bacilli; order Caryophanales; family Paenibacillaceae; genus Paenibacillus; species Paenibacillus sp. FSL R5-0914. The sequence goes on along the minus strand of NZ_JBBORH010000001.1, from coordinate 2,098,685 downwards.
ACTACTGCCGACTTTACATCAGCGGTTGAACAATATCGTACATATGTCATCGAGCAATGTGATGAATTTGTAAAGCAAACAGAAAATTTCACGAACGCAGTTAAAGAAGCAAAGATTGAGGATGCAAAGGCACTTTATGCACCAGCCCGCATGTATTACGAGCGAATTGAGCCGATTGCAGAAGCACTTGGTGATTTGGATCCGAATATTGATGCCCGTGAGAATGACGTAGATGCTGCTGAATGGCGCGGCTTCCATAAGCTTGAAAAGGCACTCTGGCAGGATAACACTACCAAAGATATGACCGAAGTTGCTGACCAATTATTGAAAGATGCCCAGCTTCTACGTGCAAAAGTAGAGACCGTAGAGATCGATGCCAATCTGCTCGTTACTGGTGCTGTAGAACTGCTTAATGAGGTTTCTTCATCTAAAGTAACAGGTGAGGAAGAACGTTACTCCCACACAGATCTGTACGATTTCGTCGCTAATGTGGAAGGTGCCCAAAAGATATACGAGCTGTTAAAGCCAGAACTGGCGAAAAAAGATGCTGAGCTGGAAAAAACGATTGGTGAACGGTTTGCAGCCTTGCAAGCTGAGCTTGCTCCTTTCAAATCTGGAGATGGATATGTTTCCTATGAAGAGCTGAAGGAAGAAGATGTGCGTAAGTTGAGTCAGAATTTGGATGCCTTGGCTGAGCCATTGTCCAACATGGGAACTATTCTAGGAGTGTGATCATCATGAATAAGCAAAATAGATCTACCGGTTTACCAGCGAATGCAGAGGGTGCCCCTCTCAATGAAGAATCCAAGAGCAATCTTATATTAGATAAAAAACTAAGCCGCCGCGATATGCTGCGGCTTACTGGCGCCACTAGCCTTGGTCTATTATTAGGTGGTGGAGGTGTTGGTGGAATTATGGCTGCGCGCAATGCCGTAGCTGAGCCAACAGTAGCCACCGATGCTGATTCCATTCCTTTTTACGGGAGTCATCAGGCCGGCATTCTAACCCCTGCGCAAAATTTTATTTACTTCGCATCCTTTGATCTGACCACAACGAAGCTAGCCGATGTAAAAAAGCTAATGCAAGCATGGACAACTGCCGCAGCTTCTCTTACTACTGGCAGCCTCATTGGCGACGTCAATGACAACCCTAATCTCCCACCCTCCGATACAGGTGAAGTGGATGGTTTAAACCCTTCACGCTGTACGCTTACCTTTGGTGTCGGCCCTTCTTTTTTTGACAACAGATTCGGTTTGTCTTCCAAGCGTCCAACCCTATTAGCCGATCTTCCAGCATTTACGGGAGACAACCTGGATCCTAAGTGGTGTGGTGGAGATATTTGTGTCCAAGCATGTGCTGATGATCTGCAGGTGGCCTTCCATGCCATCCGAAATCTGGCACGTATCGCCCGTGGCACAGCCGTACTCCGCTGGACACAGGAAGGCTTCCAGCGCACAGGAACAGCAGATCCTAAGGGAGCGACGCCGCGTAATCTTCTAGGTTTTAAAGACGGCACAGGAAATCCAGATACTACGAACGAAGCAGAAATGAACGAAGTGGTCTGGAACAGCAGCAGTGACGGTCCTTCATGGATGAGCGGCGGCACTTATATGGCAGTTCGCCGTGTACGTTTCCGAATTGAGGTCTGGGACCGTTCCTCTCTGAGCGATCAAGAAGCCACCTTCGGCCGTTATCGTCATAACGGAGCACCTATCGGTGCAAAGGACGAATTCGATGATCTGAATCTGAAAGCGACTGATGCTTCCGGGAAGCCCGCCATTCCGCCGGATTCACATTCTGCCTTAGCGCATGGTGACGGCACCGTCAAAATGCTGCGCCGCTCCTACTCCATTTCCAGCGGATTAGATATCGCAACAGGTCAACTCGATGCAGGATTATTATTCATCAGCTTTCAACGAGATTTAATGAAGCAATTTGTTGCGATCCAGCAGCGCCTCTCGAAAAGTGATCGGCTAAACGAATATATGACGCATACAGGCAGTGCGGTATTTGCCTGCTTCCCAGGTATTCGCCAAGGCGGCTACATCGGGGAAACACTTTTAGGCTAAGCCTGCCCTAATTTTCCAATCGAATATTCCTGTCCATTATTGAAAGGGGATTATCCCGATGTACTCTCTTAATAAACGGCTGCTATCGAAGGCAGCCGTACTGATTCTGTTTAGCATCATATGTATACTGATGCTATCTAACCCGGCGGGGGCGGAGGGTGATGGCTCGGTCGACGAGCTGCTGCCGCCTGTCGGCAGCGCGCTCGTCGAAGCCGGCCAGAGCCGCTGGGACGCGGCCGCCGCCGATGTAGAAGCGTTCGCTGCGCTGTGGCGCACCGCGAACGCGAACACGCCGGACCCGGCACTTGCCGGTCCGGCTGCCGCCGTTGACGCCGCGCTTGCAGACGCGGCGGCGGCCCTTGCGGCGGGCGATGGTGCGCCCGCCAAAACGGCACTGTCCACGCTCGCAAGAAGCGTGGACGCGTATGTCACCGCCGCCTCCGGCACGGACGGCGGTGACACTGGAGCCGCCGGCCAGGAGACGGCGGCGAAGCTGTTGCCCGCGGCGGAGCGCACGCGGGATGCGGTGCGCAGCGCCGACTGGAGCGCGGCAGCGGCAGCGTACCGCGACATCGTCAGCGGATGGAAGCCGGCAGAGCGCAACATCCGGGCCGACAATTCCGCCGTCTACAGCTTGCTGGAGACGAAGATCAGCCTGTTGCGCATCGCGCTGCAGGCTGAACCGCTCCGCGAGGAGTCGGCGAAATCAGAAGCAGAAGCCTTATATCAGCTGCTTGCTGATTACAGTGAAGGCAAAGCAATAGATGCTGGAGATACTTCCGGTAAACCAGCATCTATTGAAGGACTGATCAGCCATCTCAACAAAGCTTCTTCCACCGCCAAAGCAGGCAACAGCGCAGAAGCAGCTAATATCATGGAGCAATTCATCGTAGATTGGCCCTCTGCTGAAGGACAAGTACAGATCGCATCTCCAGCGGTCTATACCAATATTGAGAACGAAAGTGCAGCAGTCACTGGCTATCTGCTCTCTAATCCACCTAAGCTAGATCAAGCCTTAAAGATCATGGATAATATGGTCACTGAGCTGACTCCTTTGGCTGGTGAGACAACCTATAATGCTTGGGATGCTGCGCTAATTCTTCTGCGTGAAGGACTGGAGGCGATCCTCGTATTGTCTGCCCTTCTGGCCTACCTGAAACGTGATGGCAACACAAAAGCACAGAAGTGGATTTGGTCTGGCGCAGCTGTAGGACTTGTAGCGAGTATCGCATTAGCCGTTCTACTCACCTATACCATTTCCCGCGCCGCATCTGGTGGAGCACGCGAGATGATTGAAGGCATCACAGGTCTTGTAGCCGTCATTATGATGCTTACCATTGGACGCTGGCTGCATAGTAAATCAAATACCGCAAATTGGAACAACTATGTTGGACGGCAAGTGGATGGAGCATTAGCCAAGGGCAATCTCTGGTCTTTGTCCTCCGTAGCAGCGCTTGCGATTTTACGTGAAGGAGCAGAAACCACCATTTTTTATGTAGGGATGGCCCCTTCCATTAAAGTGTCTCAATTGCTGCTAGGGATCGGTAGTGCTCTAGTCATTCTAGCAATTGTAGGTTACGCAATTATTGCCTTAAGTGCGAAATTGCCGATTGCTGCCTTCTTCCGTACAGCTACACTTCTTATTTACTATTTAGTATTCCGCTTTCTTGGAGAGAGCATTCACTCCCTTCAAGTCGCAGGGAAACTACCCGCACATGTACAGGATGGATTACCTTCTATTAGCTGGCTCGGGATGTATCCAACTTGGGAAACTTTAGTGCCTCAGCTGCTTGTCCTTGCGTTCATTGTGTGGGAGATGCTGCGCAATAGAGCACCAAAAGCGTCACAAACTGTATAGCTACAAAGAAAAAAACGGTTGTCATCTTTTAACGATGACAACCGTTTTTTGTAGATTTTAAATGAAGCCGATCCTCGGACCTTTACATTAGAAATGAAACTAGATGTACCGGTCCGTCACGCCCGTTAGGTTACGCCGGTTTAGTCCGGTAATCCCTTGCAACTACAGTCTAATTTATGAAATGGATTCCATAGCAAGCTTTTTATTTGCAAAGTAATTTACGGACGATATGATAGAATAAAAAGACTAGACACTACACACAAGCACCAAAGGGAGGCTGTTGTTCTCGAATGGCTAATATAAAAGAAATCGCCCGTATGGCTGGTGTTTCCGTGACAACGGTCTCGCGAGTACTCAATAATCATCCTTATGTAAGTGAAACCAAACGAACCGCTGTTTTAAATACGATTGAAAAGTTAAACTACACGCGTAATATGAATGCCGTGCATCTAATTACCGGCCGTACCCACGCCATTGCCGTTATTATCCCTAATATCAACATTTTTTATTTCTCTGTAATTATTGAAGGCTTAGCCCAAGAAGCGTTGCTAGCGCAATACCGCTTGATTCTGTGCCAGACCGATTATCGTCATGAAGAAGAACTCAAGGTACTGGAGATGCTGCGCAACAAAGAAATTGACGGCGTGGTAATTGTATCTACGAGAATGAGCTCAGAAGTCATTGATGAGTATACAGCATATGGGCCGATAGTCATCTGCCAAGATAGAGGTGAACGCCGCTTCTCTTCGGTGTATATCGAACATTATTCCGCTTTTCGCTCCGGCCTGCAGTACTTGCATGATAAGGGGTATGAACAGATAGGTTACTGTGAAGGCAGACAACATGGCAGCAGTAGTTCTATCCGGCAAATTGCCTTTAGTGACTTTCTAGCCGCTACAGGCCAGCCTTTTCAGGAAGAATGGATGATGTATAACTGTATGAATGAAGAGGACGGTGGACGTGTACTGCACCAACTGCTGAAAATGAAGAACCGGCCTAATGCCCTAATTATTTCAGGCGATCATGTGGCAGCCGGTCTAATCATCGAAGCGTGGAAGAACGGTATCCGTATTCCTGAGGATCTGGCCGTCATCGGATTTGACGACCAGCCGATCGGACGACTTTTAGGTCTAACCACCATAGATAACCAGTTACCCGAAATGGGCGTTACAGCTTTTCGGATCATCTATGATCAGATCCAAAATAATGATAGTCATCCTGTACACCGTAAGCTTGAGTATCGCATTATTGAACGTTCTACGGTATAGCACGTTTCAGGTATTGTTCAAAAACGGTCCACCTCGCAGTCTTCTGTGAGTGGGCCGTTTTTATTTAAATAGAAGAGAGACTAATAATTCTCGCATATTATCCTTATTGTATTCATTTTTACCCCTTGCATCCGGATAGATTTTGTTTTATTCTGAGTATGAAAATAATTTTCTTATTTGAAGAAGTAATTTTAAAAATAATTTTAAAAAGCTACATTAGAAGTCGAGGTGGATTGATGTCCCCAATTTTATATGCACTTGAGCATGAAAAGTCCAAGCTGTCTCAAATGGAGCGCAAGCTGGCGGAACGGATCCTGTCATCACCAGGTGAAATCGTTCATATGGGCATCACAGAACTCGCGGAGCAATGCGGTATTAGTCCTGCTACTATCACACGTTTTTGTAAGGTTCTACATTTTAAAGGCTTCCCAGATTTCAAAGTAAAGCTGGCGGCTGAAATTGCTCATAGCGATGCAGCGCCTCAGGATGGCGGTTCTTCTTATCAGGATATCGTTGCAGGTAACCCGCTTTCCGTAATTGTGGAAGCGATGCAAACGAACCACCTGACATCCATTCGGGATACTACTTCACTCCTAGATCTGGAACGATTACAAGCAGCCGTTAATTTATTGTGCCAAGCACGGCGAGTGGATCTTTACGGGATGGCGACTTCCTCCATTGTCGCACAAGATTTCTATCAGAAGCTGATCCGCATTGGCGTGAATTGCACCGCTTTCGCTGATTCCCATATGCAGATTACATCTGCTTCTTCGCTATCTGAAGGCGATGTCGTATTCGCAGTATCGTATTCCGGAGAAACCCCAGAGACCATTGATGCTTTAACTTGTGCCAAAGCCAGCGGAGCAAGCACAATCGCTCTAACCTCTTACGGCAGCAGCACCTTGGCAACTCTGGCTGATATTCCTCTCTTCTCCTCTTCTCTGGAAAAAGGAATGCGCCGAGGAGATATGGCTTCACGTATTGCCCAGCTACACATCATTGATATTTTGTTTACTGGAATGGTCAGCACCCGTTTTGGGGATTTTATTCCTAGACTGGAGCAATCTTATTTGAATGTCCAACATTACCGAAACAAACGAGGAGGTCAATCTTAATGAATATTCTTAAGTTCAATAGTGATGAAGATTTTGTACAAACGGGTGCGAATCTTATCGCCAGCCTGCTTCAAAGCAATCCAAAAGCGGTGCTCGGTCTAGCGACCGGAAGTTCCCCAGTTGGTGTTTATGCCAAATTGGTTGAAATGCACCAAAAAGGACTTGTAAGCTTCTCGAAAGCCACTTCCTTCAATCTTGATGAGTATATCGGATTGCCTGTTGATCACCCGCAGAGCTATCGCAGTTTCATGAACGAGCAATTATTCAATCATATTGATATTGACCCAGGACAGACACATATCCCTAACGGCAATGCAGCAGATATGGAAGCGGAGTGCCTCGCATACGACAAAATGCTGGAAGAAAACGGACCGGTTGACTTGCAGATCCTCGGGATTGGAAGCAACGGCCATATCGGGTTCAATGAACCAGATGCCAATCTCAGCAGCAAAACCCATGTCGTTGATTTGCTTGAAGACACACGGGAAGCAAATGCCAGATTCTTCGACTCTTTGGAAGATGTACCGCGGCAAGCAATAACCATGGGCATCGGCGGCATTCTGAAAGCTCGCCAGATTCTATTGTTAGTACGCGGTGCCGGCAAAGCTGAAGCCATCCGGAATGCCGTTGAAGGTCCGATTACTACCCAGTGCCCTGCATCTTTACTGCAGAGCCATCCGAATGTAATCGTCCTTGTAGATGAAGGAGCAGGAAAATGGCTGAAATAAATAAAGAACCAGGAAAATTACTGCTTGGTAAAGTGCTGACTCCCCAAGGATTAATTGAGCATGGCGTGATTGCCGTATCGGGTGAGCAAATTCATTATGCCGGCGAGGCAGCATGGCTTCCAGAGGCTTACGCGCACTGGCCAGCTGATGGTCAAGCTTCGGAAGACCTGCTCATCCCTGGTTTTGTAGATGTGCATGTACATGGTGGAGCTGGCCACGACTTTATGTATAGTGATGCTGAATCTTTAAATACCATCACTAAATTTCACAGCTCCCAAGGCACAACTACCATGCTGGCTACGACTATGACTGCCTCTAAGCCAGCCATTGACCAAGTATTTGCCGAAATAAACGCATATCGCGCCACTGAGATGCCATACACACAAATCGCGGGCATGCATTTGGAAGGACCGTTCATCAGCCCAAAATGGTCCGGTGCACAAAACCCTGAGCATATTGTTCTTGCCAATATTGAGTGGCTGGAACAATGGGAGAATGATTATCCGGGCATGATCCGGCAAGTCACCTTGGCTCCGGAACGCGAAGGTGCACTAGAAGCTATCCTCTGGCTCCGTAAGCATGGTATTACCGCTGCTCTCGGTCACACCGATGCTTCCTTTGAAGAGGTTATTGCCGCGGCAGATGCCGGATTAAATCAAGCCGTGCATATGTTTAATGCAATGACACCGTTACATCACCGCAAGCCTGGAGCTGCTGGTGCTGTACTGTTTGATAAACGCATTCGTGCGGAGATCATCGCCGATGGCATACATGTTCATCCTGCAGCGATTTCTCTAGTGGCTAATCTAAAAAAAGATAACAATTTGTTATTAATTACAGATGCCATGTCTGCAACTGGTCTTATTGATGGTGAATATACAATCGGTGATTTACCTGTGCTGGTTCAAGATGGCATCGCCACACTTAAAGATAACCCTGCCGCTTTGGCGGGTAGTACACTTACCATGATTCGTGGCTTCCGTTATCTCATACAAGAAGTAGGGCTCAGCTTAGAAGAAGCCTCCCGTGCTGCAAGCCTTACTCCGGCGATATCCATTGGAATGGAGCGTTCGATCGGTACCTTGGAAGCCGGAAAACGTGGTGATATCCTGCGTCTTGACGCTGAATTGAATTTGCGAGGCGTATGGATTGGTGGTCGCCCAGTTACCATATAATAAGGTGGTTATATAATAAAAAAGCAACAATTCTCGCCACAAAGGTGAGGACTGTTGCTTTTTTTGGTTTATAAAATCGAACTATTGATTAATAATTACGCGTCGGGAAAATTCGCTCAACCATCGTTCGGAATTCATCCACAAAACCCTTGATTGGATGACCCGCACGGGCCTCTTCTGCATAAACGTTAACACGCTCTACAAAGTCTGGGTTTGCTGATACATATACATCCTTAATCGTTGCATCATGTTTTTTAACTTCAGCAGCGATTTTCGCTTTAATTTCTTTAGTTACTGTATCTGTTTCTTTCATATTCATAGTGTTATTTGTATTGTTCATGTGAGTCGAATGAGTACTGTTCATGTGAGTCGAATTACTTCTGTAATTCGTACCATGCGTACTATTGGTGTAGTTTGGAGTGGTACTGCGAATACCCATTCCAGTCCCCAAACCATCTGTCATTCCTGTCCCGGTTCCGGTTGTATTTCTGGTTCCCATGCCCATTCCGTTACCAATACCCATCCCCATATTGACATCATGTTTCGAACCGTTGCTATTCAGCAGAGGTCCATTATTATAAGTATGGGTTCTTGTCCCAGTTGTTCCTGTACCTGTTCCCAGACTTCCCATTCCGGTTGTTCCATTTCTGTGAGTACCCATGCCAAGTGTTGCAGGTCCAGTGCTTGTTGTACCAGGGACTGTATTCACAGTGCCTCTCAGAGCTCCGTTCGTTCCATTCGTTACGGCCCCTGTATCATTCATTCCATCGCGTCCTATTTTCACTCTTCCTGTACCCGACATTACTCCAGTCGGTCCATAATTGTGAGGAACTGTAGACGATTTGGCTCGATAAGATGTAGTACCTTTGGCCCGAAGACCAGTAGTTGTATCATGTAACGTTACGGCGACATACGCATTTTTACCTGCAAGCATTACGTTCGCAGTGCGAACTTCAGGCATAGCAGCAATACGATCAGCAAGCTCCTGACTGACCTCCATTTTAGTAATATTATGCGTACCCATTGTTCCTCCGCGCACGGAGTTTACACCGATACGTCCGTCATTTACCCCCCGGACACTATTAGTTTGCACATTAGTCTTTTCTGCCGTGTTCGTCCCACACCCTGTAATACTCACCAAGCCTAGAAGTAATGCGGCTGAGACTGACATGCTGATCTTGGATCGCATCATGAATTCATCCTCCATCTCTATTGTTGTATGTGTGCAGCGTAACAGTCGTTAGCATGACCTTCCGAAGAACAAGCTATCCTGAAAGGATTTGGAACTATGACTGTTTACCGTCACCTGCGAATGCACATCGGCGTATCTTATAAACAGTAAGCCGTATTTCAACGAGTCGGTATTGCTCCGCAAAAGTCAGGAGGCACGTGCATGAAAGTTTTATTCACGTTTTATATACCGAGTGGCGGGGTGGAGACTTTAAATAAGCTGCGGTGCGAGAGTCTCCAGCGTAATGGGATCGAATGTCATGTTTTATATCTAATGCCTGGTTCAGGAAGCCAGAATAAGGCTAACTTTCCGGTCTTCATTTCCTCTATAGATGAGGAGATTAAAGAAGTACTTGAGACACATAACTATGATGCCATTATTGTTACATCCGATTATTTATTGCTCAAGCGTCTGCGTGAGCTCGGTTATGGCGGTATTTTGATATACGAATCTCAAGGACTTGGAAAACGGAGTCATGCGGAAGATCTAATCAAAGACGCTATTCCTTATTTCCGCTCCTACTGTAACGCTGTCTTAATCCCACCAACGGATCATTTACTGGAGCTGTTTATTGAAATCTGTCCATGGCTACATCGGTATGTCATTCCCAATATTGTTGATGTTCAGTCCTTTCAGCACATCCCTGCTGAACCTCCCGCTGATCCGGTCATCGCTTGGGTCGGGCGTCTGGAAAGCAACAAAAATTGGCGCGAATATTTGAGAATTGCCCATCAAATTCGCCTTCACAAACCAAACCTTCATTTATGGATGTTTCATGATCCTGAATTAGCCACAGAAGATCAAAAGCAGCTCTTCCAAGAAGAATTGCAAACCTTAGGTCTGAATGACCGTCTGAGTACCTTTACCAATATTCCAAATCATGTGATGCCGATTTATTATTCCTCGATAGCCAATTCTGGTGGATTTCTGTTATCCACCTCGGTTACAGAGGGATTTGGATATGCCGTTGCGGAAGCCATTTGCTGCACTTGTCCCGTACTTAGCACGGATTCCGACGGCGTTAGATCTTTTATTGTGCATAATATTTCAGGTAAATTTTATCCTCTTGGCAACATCCAAACGGCCGTCAATGAAGGGCTAGAGCTAATGAACAATATGCCAATGCGAAATGCACTCCGCCAGCAAGGAAGAAATTATATGGTTTCACGTTACGGTACGGAAAAATATGCGCAGTCTTTTCGTGAAATGATGAACTCCTTTGCCATCTTCTAACTGCAAAAGAACCTTCAAACCACTTTTTTGTGGATTTGAAGGTTCTTTTATAATTTTGGGACATACTAAAATGGATTCCTTGATACAATCTCAAATAACATATTTTGAAATATTCGTGTACTTTTTTCCCAAGTGAAATCCTGTGAAACCTCTTCCCCCTTACGAGCCAATCGTCGGCGTAAAGACGGGTCTCTGATTAAGGTTATAATGTCATCTGCAAGCCGATTCTCAAACCGGTAGGACATCAAACAGTTATGACCATGTGTACAATATTCCTTATTCCCACCGGCGTAAACCGTAACGAGCGCTGCACCACAACGCATAGCCTCGATCCCTGGTAACGAACCTGTATCATACGTACTCGAACTTACGAAAATGTCGCTCTCACTATAGTGGAAACAAAGTTCTGTATCATTCGCTGGAGTTCTTATTTGGTAACGTTCGTCGTTCACTAGGGCTTGTAGCGTTGCAGATTCCGCTTGTTCTCCGGGAGGAGAAATTAAATATATTTCAACCTCTGGATGGTGGGCTTTAACCTTGTTTAATTGCCGAAGTAAATAATCCTGCTCACGGTGAGCTGAGAATCCGCCCTCTGGTTTGCGCATAATCGCGGAAATTACCAGCCTTTTATTACGATCACGGATTTTCGTATTTTTAAAAACAGGACCTACCCCGATCGGTACGATTCTCCCTTTAATCCCATGGTTCATCTGGACAATTCCTTGTTGCCAGTGTGATAGAACCAGTAGGTTGGATGCAATATTATACGATGAAAAAGAACGGCTATTGTCAGGTAAAAAGGTAGGCTCATAACAAAGCGCCAATCGAACATGAATGCCTTTCCCCTCTTCACTTGCCCGCTGTGATACCTCGACTGTGGTATAGAAGTTGGAGATAATCACATCTCCTGCAGGAAAATCGCTTGCTGCCAGTTCTCCTTCTTTTGCATAGATCAGTTTACATTTCATCTCGTATTCTACGACACCATCACTGGGTAAGAGGATCGTCACTTCATGACCCATTTCTGTCAGACGATTAGCCAGCTCCGTGAGCATACGCTGCGCCCCGCCCCTAGTTAGAGTTAGAACAGGAAATATTAATTTCATTTCCTTCTCTCCTTTTGCAACAAGCGTGATAGAACCCGGCGATGTCTTGCTTGTACCTGCTCAATCTCCTTTTTCTGCTCCTCTTTGTGAATCACTGAGCCCATTTCGTTATGAACTCGGTAATCAAGCAGCGGTTCCTCTATATAAGACCATGTATAATACGGCAAAATACGCAGCCATAGATCATAATCTTGTGTATACAACAATTTCTCATTAAATTTCCCTACTGTGCGGAAGATATCCATATGGAGAAGAACCGTACTTCCATTCACCGGACAGCCTAACATCATGGTCTCAATAAACTGTGCCCTGCTGTCAAAAATCATACTTATCGTCTCTGAAATCCGCTCACCCTGCTCGTTTACATAATAATAGGCTGTATAATTAAACAAAGTATCTGTGCTCTTGAGCATTTGCATCTGGTGATTGATTTTATTCGGATGAAATAAATCGTCAGCACTTAGCCAGGCAAAATAAGTTCCGGTAGCTACTCCTATCCCTCTGTTTAGCGCGGAGGCGGTTCCTCCATTGCTTTTTCGTATATAAATAATCTTATCCCTGAAGGGCTCAAGCTTTTCCATCCAAAGAGTAGATCCATCATCGATTACAATGATCTCTATGTTCGAATAACTTTGTTCCAAGACGCTTTGGATGGCGAGATCCACATATGGACAGTTATAAAAAGGAATGATCACTGACACTTTAGGTTCTTCACTCATGCGCTCACCTCCTTCACCTGAAGCTCGCTCTTTATACTGTTTTGCAAGCCAATAAGGCATCTACCGGAGCATGGCCTTCGCCATACGCCTCACGAAACGATGGGTTTTGAGCATGATGAAAGCCTTTAAGTACAGTTACAGCATACCCCAGCTCCATAAAGTCCTCCGGCTCCCATCCGCTCCGATGCTTTTGATAATGTTCTCCTTGCAAGTGATAATGGTCCGTTCCCTCCTGCGGAAAAAAACCCCGAGGTGTAAACACAACTACACGATTATAGGCGATTCTCTCGGCCATCCCGAGTAATCTCTGTCCTTCCTTCCTTTCAAAGTGTTCTATGGAATCGATAAAAGTGACTGCCGAGAACGTCTTAGGAAGAAATAATTTATCCATATGACTAGCATCCCCATGCACTGGAATAATGTGAGGTGATTTATATTCACGATGCAGTAGGTAAGGTCTGTGAATTTCTAGTCCTAGGACAACTGCGGCTTCATACCGTTCAAGCAGGGTACCGGTGCCGCTACCGATATCCAGTATACTTTCACAGAATTTCAACTGCTCCAATAAGATTGGTAGAAAGTCATTCACTTCAATTTCCCGGTACATAACCTTCTTACCCCCCCATCGAAGAAATCAAGTGTTGGAGCGGACCCTTGTAGCGAGCGTTGGTTGCAGCTGCCTCTGCCATAATGACATCGTAATATTTAAGCGTCCCCATCCCTTCATGATTACGGTAAGCGGTGAGTGACTGATTCAGCATCACAGGTGCATACCCGTTCAGAATCGCGCGGTACCATAAATCATAGTCATGTGTATAGGGAAGTGATTCATCAAAAAGCCCAATCGCTCCAAATACCTCTCGTTTGAACATCACCGTGCAGCCATTAATAGGGTTCCCCTGTAAAAAACAACGTAAATAATCGAGGTGACTAGGAAACAATAACGATGCGTTCATCTGAACTAGTTGAGATTGACCGTTAATAAAATTGAAGTTGGTATAAGAGATGAACAGGTTGTTCTGCTCCATGAACAGCACCTGATTATTGATTTTGTCTCGATAGAATAAGTCATCTGAGCTGAGCCAAGCCACATAGTCTCCGCTTGCATGCAAGATGCCGTGATTCAGTGCAGAGGCGGTTCCTCCGTTACTTTTCCCTAAATAATGAATTCGCGGAAAATACGGTCTAATCAGATCTGTGTGAACGGTCGAGCCGTCATCGACGACGATGATCTCGTATGGCTCCCAAGACTGTGAAAGCACACTTTGCAAGGCATGTTCTATATAAGGGCAGTTATAAAAAGGAATCACTACCGATACTTTCGGTCTCATAACATCCGTCCTTCCCAGTTCACGCGGCAATAGTCCAAAATATCTGTTAAGGACTGACTAAACTCAATTCCCGGCTTCCAGCCCAGTGAAGATACATTGTCTTCAGGTGTTGCAGAGGCATCTGAAGTTATTAGTTTATCCCCCGCCACTCCGTTAACCGGAATAGACAGAGCAGCTTGTGCTGGTCCCCAGTCCATCGGAATTGAAGCACTGGAGCGGCTTATCAGTTGCTCCGCAATATCCCCAAGTTGCCGTTGTGTCCCTGAGTCGATTTGATAAATGGTTCCATTAGTACCTTCGCGCAATATAAAGTCATAAGCTCTTACAGCATCGCGTACATCCAAAAAATCACGTAATGCATAGCGAGATGAAAGTTTAAAGGGAGGGATTTCTTCGCCTGCATGTACTTCACTACGAACAATATGCTGTGCCAATAAAGAGCAGAAACCAGTAGAAGGACCGGGACCGATTAGGTTGCAGGGCTCAGCCAGCAGAACGGGCTGTTTAAACAGCGTCCCCCAAGCCAGAGACACCAGCTCTTCTATTGTTTTGCTGAGGCTATATGGGTGTGGGGGTCCTGCCACCACACCCGGTTTGAATTTAAGTCGCGAGCCTGCTACAAGAATTCGACTGGTAGGTAGACTTCGCATGGCTTCTAACAAATATAACGTTGCCATCACATTCGTCTCCATAAAGAGCAAAGGGTTACGCCAAGACTCGGGCACCGAGTTGTTTCCTGCCAAATGAAGGACAGCCTCCGGTGTAGTTTCCTTGATCATCTCAGCTACGGCCTTCCGATTGCTTAAATCACAGTAATAAACCTTCACTCCTTCTGGAAACAAAGCGGAAGCTAGGGCACCCGCTGTGGATGGCGGACGCACCACAGCAGTAACCTCAGCGCCTCCTGCCAAGAACAAATGAACGGCATGTCGACCGGTGAATCCGGCAGCCCCGGTAATCAGTAGTTTTTGACCTTTCATGGGGACATCTCTGACTGTTTCATCCAGTCAGCCAGTTCTTGCAGCATCAATGGGTACGAAGGCAACGGTAAATTAACATCCGTTCTTGTATTCACTAATGTTCGATCTTGAACATGTTCATCCTCAGGGATGATTTCCACATCCTCTTTATGAAAAGCAGCCTGAATATGCTGAAGCAGCTCATACTTACTTACCGGCTTCGGATGCGCTAAATGGATCAGCCCCGATACCGTGGAATCCAGCAGCGTATCCATTGCCTTAGCTAATTGGAGTGTAGTGACTCCGTTCCACATCACCCGGCGGTATCCTGACACTTGACCACGCTGTGCCAGAAACCAATCCATCAAACCAATGCCGTCTGGGCGGATTTCCGGACCAATAATCGAAGTCCGGATCGTAAGATGCCCAGGTTGCCGCACCTCGCCAAGACTTTTCGAAATCGCATAGGCAGAGGTTCCATCAGGAACATCCTCTTCTGTGTACCCCCCGCGTGTTCCTTCAAACACGCAGTCGGTACTGATATGAATAAGTCTTGCATGAACAGCTTCCGCCATCCGCCACAAGTGGTGAGGAAGAAAGCCATTCACGTGGTAAGCCCCTATTTTGTCACGTTCTGCGAATTGATTGAGTACCCCCATCGCATTAATGATGCAATGAGGGGAGACGATATCGACCAGCTTCTCTACTCCGGCTATATCGTTCGCATCTACATACAGCCCGCCAAGATCGCTCTTATCCCGGGTTGTATGGAAGACGTGATGCTTGCCCTGGCGGCGGAAATAATCCGCCAGCATATGCCCCGCCATACCGTTTCCACCAAGGATAAGCAGCTTCATTGCAGGAAACCTCCTCGAATCAAGATGCTTTTGATCTCTTCCTGATCCATTAGATTCGTCTCGGAGCTGAAACTATTAAAAGAGACATGAGGATAAGCGCTATAATGTGCCTTTAACTCTGGCATGTTCAGCGTAGGGAGAATCACTAGATACTGTTCATCGTAGACAACGGTTGTTAAGCTTTCGAAATCGCTCATTAGAATCTCGTGTATTTTCTCCCCCGGACGAATTCCGGTCTCGATAATACTTACATTCGGCTCTCCAGAGGCCTCGATTAACACCTCAGCCAGGTCGATAATCCGGCAAGTAGGCATCGTCATGACAAAGATTTCTCCACCTAAGCTAACCTCAGAAGCTTTAAATAACAGCGTAATCGCATCGCGTAGTGTGAAAAAGAAGCGGGTCATTTTCATATCGGTAATACGTACCTGTCCCTTGTCCTTGATCTGCTTCATGAACAAATGTACTACGCTGCCGTTCGTTCCGAGCACATTACCTCCACGTACGGTTACAAAACGGGTGTTTGAGCCAATTAGATTGGCATAGACGAACAATTTTTCTCCAATCGCTTTGGTCATTCCATAGAAGTTCGACGGGTTTGCAGCCTTATCCGTAGAAATGTAAATGGCTTTCTCAACGCCATTCACAATGGCTGCTTCGATTACATTCTGAGTGCCTACAACATTGGTTTTGAGCGCTTCATACGGCTGATCCTCACAGACCGGAACATGTTTGAGCGCCGCCAAATGGAAGATATAATCAACGCCACGGCACGCGGCGACCAGCGCATCCTTGTCACGGATATCGCCAATGATAAAGCTGAGTCGTTGATCCTCGAACTCCCGGCTCATCGCCACCTGAGCGGACTCACTGCGGGAGAATACGATAATTTCCTTAGGATTTTGCGGCAGAAGTTGCCTAATCAGCTCATGCCCCCAGGAACCGGTGCCGCCTGTGACCACAATCCGTTTATTATTGAACATGCAGGTTCCCTCCAAGCAAAAATTTAACTACCTTTACCGAAACATCCGGAGTCAAGTAACCTTCCGGAGCCTCCCAATCCCGACGGAGCGCCGCCATCAGCTTGACGCTACGTAGAATACTTTTCTGGTCAACACCTGACACCACGTTACTTCCGCAATCTACCGTTTCGGGACGCTCTGTTGTTCTGCGAATCGTAACGGTTGGTACTTTCATCAAGCAGCATTCCTCCTGTACGGTCCCACTGTCGGTGATGGCACACAAGGCGTGCTGTTCCAAATAAACAAAATCAAAAAATCCGAAGGGCTCATGAAATTCAACGAGAGGGTTCATTGGAAGAGAAAATTGCTCAGTTAGTTTGGAGCGAGTGCGAGGATGAATGCTGCATATTAAACGAATTCCAAAATGCTCAGCCACTGCGTTAAGACCTGACATAATTTGTACAAGGGACTCTGGATCATCTACATTCTCTGCACGATGTGCTGTTACAAGGAAATACTGCCCTGAGGTAAGATTCAGCTGCTCCAGAATGCTGCTAGCCTGGATTTTCGGTTCAAAATGAGTCATGACCTCATGAATCGGATTTCCTGTTAACACAATACGTCTGCTTGGAAAGCCTTCGCTGATTAGGTGTCTTTTGCTCTGCTGTGTATATGGCATATTAATGGTCGAAACGGCATCTATGACACGGCGGTTTTTCTCTTCGGGCACTTTTAGGTCATAGCAACGGTTGCCTGCCTCCATATGCACCACCGGAATACCCATTCGTTCGGCCAAAATCGCGCATAACGCGCTATTCGTATCCCCCAGAAGTAAGACACGGTCTGGTTGTTCTTTCTGTAAAATGCTCTCTAGCCCTCCGAACATGGCGGCAAGCTGGCCGCCGAGTCCTGCTTGCTTATCCTGCAGCACATAATCCGGCGCCCGCAGTCCCAGCTCTGCAAAGAAAATGCCGCTGAGACTGGCGGTGAAGTTCTGGCCGGTATGCACCAGGATGTGCCGCTCAGCATGTTCGTCGAGAAGCGGAATGATAACACTGAGGCGGATGATTTCAGGCCTCGTGCCTAAAATCGTCATGATCTTCATGAGTTCACTCCCCTGCCTGTTTGATGATGGTCTGACTTGGCTCAGTCGGGTGGACTGAGACTGCTAGAAGCGCGGGTTGGGCTTTTAGCAGGATTGGTAGAATAGCAGATTTGCGGCAATCTACGGGATTTATACCGTTCATTTGGCGGTTCCGGCTGGATTTGCGACAATTTGCGGGATTTATACCGCTCATTTGGCGGTTCCGGCTGGAATCGCGGCAATCTGCGGGATTTATACCGTTCATTTGGCGGTTCCGGCTCGAATCGCGGCAATTTGCGGGATTTATACCGTTCATTTGGCGGTTCCGGCTCGAATCGCGGCAATTTGCGGGATTTATACCCCTCTTTTCGCTCGTTTAGCCGAATTCGCGACAATCTGGAGCATAAATACCCCTCTTTTCGCTCGTTTAGCCGAATTCGCGGCAATCTGGGGCATTTATACCCCTCTTTTCGCTCGTTTATCCGAATTCGTGATAATCTGGAGCATAAATGCCCCTCTTTCCGCTCAGCTTGCCACCTTCGCGGCAAGCGAGGCACTTACGCAGCGCGCCGCCGCCCACCCCGGCGGGCTCGGCGGCGCTTGCCCCCGGCGGTGCTCCGCCGCCGGGCAGAGCCCTTACGCCGCTTGCGAGCAGCGCGGCGCAAAACCAACGGGCGCCCGCTTCGCCGGCGCGCCCGGGCTTTGCCGCGTCGCTTGCGGGCGACGCGGCTCGGCAGGCCCTTGCTTCGCGGCAAAGCCGGCGACGCAGCGGGCAATTCAGGCAGGACAGCGGGTGGTTCCACCACGCTGTCAGCCTCGCGCACCGGTGGTGCGCTGCAATAGCGGAGGCTCCACATCTCCGCAAGACCCTGCAGGCGGCTCCGATAAGCCGCCGGACCATAAACGGCGTCGACTCGCTCCCGCGCTTGGGCGCCTATGGTTATCGCCAGTCCCGGCTGCGCCAGCATAACGTTGACTCTTTCGGCCAGCGCGGAAATGTCCGACGCGGGCACGAGATTTTCGCCGCAGCCTGCTGAGTGCAGGATTTCCCGCAAGCCCCCGGAGTCGTAAGCGACCACAGGCTTTCCAAAAGCCATTCCTTCCAAAGCGGTCATTCCAAAGCCTTCGCGGATCAGGCTGGGAACAACCAGCACATCCATAGCGCAATAAGCAGATGGAAGGCATTCAGCATAACCAACAAATTTAAATCGGGTATACAGACCCTCGAGCTTTACCTTGCGGACACACCGATCATAGTAGCTTTTGTCACCAGCTGAACCTATGACAACAAATTTCGCACTAGGATGGACCGCGTACACAAGCACAGCCATTTTCACAAAATGTTCCAATCCTTTTTCCTTATTAATAAAGGAAGAAATATAACCGACCAGCTGCTCCTGCGGTTTAATCTTTAGCTCTCGCCGTCGTTCGCCCCGAAGCTTGCTCCAAGCCTCAATCATCATCTCTTTGTCATTCCAAGAAGGCGGAAGCTGAATCACTTTCTCCGCTCTTACTTCCTCTGGAAAGCAAGCTGCTGCCGTTTGTGAAATAGCCAGAATCTCATTACTATTCCGATGAATCAGCCCTACACTAATGGGTGTATATTCATTGTCTGTTATCGTCTCTGATATTTTCCATACCACCGGAATGCCCAGTGACTTGGCAGCCATTGCTGGCAAAGCATGGACACAGGTACTTGTAATAATAAACGCCGGGCGCAGAGAGGTCAGCCAGTCTGTTAACTCGTGGTACTCCCTGCTTTCCTGGAATTTACGAGCATCTGCCTCGAGCCCTGCATAAGGAGTGTACATTCCATATAAAAGAGGAATCGAGAGCAACTGTACACTTATTCCGAAGCTTCGAGCCTGAGCAGTCAGCTTGCCGTCCTGTGGTGCAACGAGAATACAATTAAAGTACGGAGAAAGCTCCTGAGCGAAAAACAACAACAGCTTCTCCGCTCCGGTAATACTGCGTGTATTAGATACATGTGAAAAGAGGACGATTGTAGCTTTATCAGCCATGGCGTTTCGGCGCTCCCTAACGAGGGCCTGGAGCAGCCATTCACCTCCCTAAAAGTTTTACGAAGCGTTGCTCAAGTTTCTTACTTCGCAGTAAAACTCGCTTCGGAAGCATTCGCTTAGTTTTACGAAGCGTTGCTCAAGTTTCTTACTTCGCAGTAAAACTCGCTTCGAAAGCATCCGCTTAGCCCGAGCCTCGCCCTCTCAGTCCATAACCCACCTTTGCCTCCGTTCAGCTATACAAGCCGCTCCATCAGCTTCTTTTCATCAGGTTACAGGCATACGCTGAGGTCCGGTTCTACAGTATATCGAGGAAAAACAGATGCCGGCACGACACCTGTCCCCTGCTAAGCGCACATTTCCATATCCAGTTTGGGCCAAAGTCTAGCCGTAGATTACTGTTAGCATCTGGTGAATACGTTTTGCGTAAGTGTGATCCTTGAGTGTCCGTTCAAAAGCACGCAGCGCGATTGCCCGGCGTTCCTCCTCATGGGTTAAGTAATAACGGATCTTATCCATCATTTCCTGAGGACTCGCAAAGGTCACAATTTCTTCATCCGGTTTGTAGAAAGATCCCATATCATCTCTAGCATCTACTAATTGCAACGTGCCCGTTGCTGCAATTTCAAAGGTACGCGGATTAGGAGAAACGGCAGGAATCGAAAGCGTATTGTTATTAACCACTTCATCAATGTGCGAGCGGTGGAGGTTAATGACGATTTTGGAGCCGCTGTAAGCTACTGACGTCTCTTGTGGGGACATCCATTTGCCAATTTCAATACGGTCACCGTAGAGCGGAGCCTCAGGCAGACGATCCCACCAGATTCCGTTAATCACCGTGTTATAGTTCATCAAATCAGGAAGAATCTCACGGAAGAAGTTCACCCGGTTCCAATAGGCGGAGCCAATAAAGCTAACTTCCCGATTGACTGACGAACGTGTTGTAGTAGGACGGTAATGCTCCAGGTGAGCAGCAAAAGGAAGATAATGGACCTCAGGGCAACCAAGTCCCCGATAGAAATCAATACAATTACGTTCAAGTGTGAATACAAAATCGTAGTGAGCCACAATCTTGACCGTAAAGTCAGTGTAATAAGGATCATCAGTAAGCCAGATAGCTGTCCGAATGCCACTAGTGCGTAGAGCATCGATCTGCTCAAGAGGTAAATCCATACCGTCTAGCACCAATACCAGATCCGGTCTTTGCGCTGCAGCCAGCTCTACTAGATTTTGACGCACATCCGTAATTGTGACTTGAGCTGTTAATTTTTGTAGTGCGCAAAGAACCGCATCATCTAAAGGAGAGTAAGGGTAGCCTTTGCCAGAAGCGACATACATGACATGAATATTCCGCACAGGAAATACTTCTTCAGATCGACCATTCAGGATCGCAAGGCGCCCCCGTAAATAGCCCTCATCATACCCCCCCTTAAAACCACTCAGACGACCACGCAGCTTTTCTTCCTCCGGAGGTGTAAGAGGTAATGGGGGGGTAGGCATAATAAATTCATTATTGTTCATAATCCTCGCTCCTTTATCCCGTTATAGATTTCATACACGTGAAGCAATTACATTCAGCAAATGAGGCAAACGCGCAGTGAATGTATGGTTTCGCATGGTAGTCCGTAATCCCCGTAAAGCATAGATTCGCCGCTCTTTTTCATGCTTCAAATAGTACTCAATCTTCTGCTGCAGTTCCTTAGCGGAGCCAAAAGTATCCAGATCATAACCAGGCCGATAATAATTGCCCAAATCCTCACGAACATCCGTAAGCTGCATAGTACCGCAGGCGCTGATCTCATAGGTGCGCGGATTAATGGAGCGTGAAGGAAGGCGGTAGCTATTCCGGTTATCCTGACCCTCTTCCCACGGGCGGTGAATATTAATGACTATTTTTGCGCCACTGTAGTAGTTGGCTGTCTCCTCAGGCGGGATAAAGCCATTGCTGATAAAAGGTGTAAGTTGATCATAGGTTGCGAGGCGTTCCCAGAACCCCCCAGCGATAAGCACTTTTTTCCCCTTAAGATAAGGTGCCAGTTCGTCGAACAGCTCTGTCCGATTACGAAATGCATTACCAATAAATACAATGTCATACTGATATTGCGGGCCGGTACGCCGTGGGTAGAACATCTTTGGATTGACACACAGTGGCAAATAATGAACCGATGACACCCCAAGGGATTGATAAAACTCTACGCAACCCAGCTCATGTGTAAATACGTGATCATAATGCTTGCAAATGACTGAAGTGTCCTCTGTAAAATAAGGATCATCCACAAACCAAATGGCGGTTGGGATGCCTAGCTTTCTTATCTCCGAAATCTGTTCTAAATGATTTTCCGGGAATACATGAAGCCCATTCATCACTAGCACTGCCCCAGGCATTTCCCGTGCCGCGGTTTCCAGCATCGTTTCAGGAGTACTTATTACAAGCTCACTTACAAGCTGCTGCAGCGCCTCCGTTACGCCAGTGTCGATCGCCTGAAATCCTTGAGGAACATACATTAACTTAAATGGTCGGCAAGCTTCGACCCCTGGAGTATTCAGACGCTGCACAGCCTCACACATGCCAAGACGATATCCTTCGTGATAACCGTCGCGATATTCTCGCGGATGCTTGTGTTTTTTTCTCTTTCTCGCTTTCACGGCCTTCACCCTGCCCCGTCGTATTCTCAAGACAGTATAACTATATGCGGAGTCAGCACTCGCCTCATGGACATCTGTCTTTACTAGAACTAAATTGGCAGATGTCCCCTGTCTTTTGCCCGGCTTGCCCGAACCTTAGATGATTTCATCCACTCACAGGATGCTGGTATACTATAAGAGGTTGTTCAAAAAGTCCGCTTTTGATCACGAAGTAGCCCAAGAAGCTTACTCGACATCGAATATTGAATTCAGGCGAAACTTCCGGTGCTCACGTAGCTTCCACTACGCTCCGCTCCTCTGTTTCAACCTTCTTTCAATCTTCTCGGTGCTGAAAACCGTACTTTTAGAACACGCACTATAAAGGTCTAGCTTGAGACTTACATCTCGTCATATCTGAGCGGAAATGATTATTTATGGCATTCACAAGGGGGGGCACTATGAATAACACCACGTTGTACTTGCGCCATGCAGAACTACTTCGTGATCAGGTTCCATCATTCCAAGCCTATCCATTTCATCTGCCAGCCGTAAGAACACTGGATCGGCTTATTTTTCAAAAGCCAGTAACCTTTCTTGTCGGGGAGAATGGCACAGGGAAATCTACATTGCTAGAGGGAATTGCTGCTGCGTGGGGCTTTAACCCTGAAGGTGGAACACTTAACTTCTCTTTTAACACTCGTTCCTCTCATTCGAGTCTCTATGAGTATTTTAGAATTGCTAGAGGGGTTAGACGTCCAAAGGACGGCTTTTTTCTACGCGCGGAGAGCTATTATAATGTGGCTTCTTACATTGATGAATTAGATGAACAACCGGGTTTCAGCCCACCGATCAAGAACTCCTACGGTGGTAAATCCCTGCACGAGCAGTCTCACGGAGAGTCTTTTTTCGCAGCGTTCGTTCATCGTTTTGGAGGGCGTGGTCTTTATATTCTCGATGAACCTGAAGCCGCTCTATCTCCTCTACGGCAAATGTCTCTGCTGGTGCGTATGCATGAGCTAGTGCAACAGGATTCACAGTTTATTATCGCGACCCATTCTCCCATTCTAATGTCCTATCCGGAAGCTGAGATTTTTCTTCTAGAAGGTGAGGGCATAAGGTCTGTCGCCTTGGAGGAAACAGAGCACTATACCGTGACCAAAGCATTTATGAATGACCGCCAGGGTATGCTGCGTGAGCTATTAGAGGATGAACAAGCATAAACACCTTCGACGTCCCTATAAGGACGGTAAGCGTTTAAGCGAGAAATATAAGGATAATTTACAACATGGAACATATAAATTCTTATATTTTAATAAAAACAGCAAGTCTCCATAATCGGAAACTTGCTGTTTGATTTGTTCCATAAATTAACGTCTTACAATTCCCACTACCTTGTGTACAACCCATCCGAACATGACTACAACCATCATATCGAAGCACACATTAAACAAGAATAAATGCTTACCAATGTCAGCCCTTCCGTCCCCAAGAATCGGAACCAGGAAGGAGAAAATCCCTATCAGTCCCAATAACATCAGCAGTTCACCAGCAACTCTTCCCCGAACATCCCGACTACGGAAATATTGGAACACCGCCACGGCAAAATACACCAGATAGAATATAGTGAGAAATCCGAGCGTATGCGGAATATGCTTGTTCTTGAATTCGCTCCACCCGCTGTAAGTGTACGATAATGCACCTGCTGGCTTATTTTCACCCTTCTCATAGTTCCCTAGATAATAAGGACGAATCGCCATGCTGTTACTAGCAGCATATTCCATATTATCTATTAACCGTCCTGGATGTTTTAAGTAGAAGAACAATACATCCTTATGGGATACCCGGTCGTAGAAATCCGGTACCAGCGAAGGATCATCCTGTTTGATCACTGTATCGGTCTGAAAATAATTCGTGCCCGCAAGTACCTCCAACCGCTCCGGCAATCCGAGATCCTGCAAATCTCCCTTCACATCTGGTGATTCGTTTAATATCCCAAAAAACACAGTCTGATACAGGTTAATATGCTTCAGCTCTTTTGGCGCCGTCACGTACACAACGATGGATACCAGAAATATCGCAATCGAAAAGCGTAAGGCCAGCTTTCTCCATTTTCGCTCACCATCAAGCGTCATAAACCGCAGGAAGATCAATGCAAAGGCAATCCCAATCGGCGCATTCTGAATTTTAGAGGTGACCAGAAACAGTATCGCAATAAAAAATAAGGTTAACCCCTTAGCCGTAGGCTTTTCTTGGCTAGTGAGTCTTAACCCCAGTGCAAAGGTCAACAGCATAAACACCATCGATACCGGTTCTCCAAACAAGGAGTTAAAGTATGCCAAATACCCAATATCATAGAATACAAACAAAATAGCTGCACCTAGCAGCAGCCCCGTAACATAAGAGCCGCGAGCATTGTACTTCACCAGCAGCCAGGTCGCCACCAGTAAAAGAAGACCGTAAACTGCACCGAGCAATCTAACATCAAAAAAGCTGCCATGTATGAGCCCGCCGATCAACCTCGGTACAAGCACAATCAAAATCTGTGAAGAAGGATAGAAGCCCCTAAACAAATTCTCATACGCAAAACGAGAATGGCTAAAATTAAAAAACTGGTCGGTATACGATGCTGCAGTATCATAGTAGTTCAGACCGATGGTATTCATCATACGCAGGAAATCTCCATTATCAGCAACCCCAATAAAAGGTCCTACGAATAGCAGATAAATAATGAGACCGCAGCCGGCAAGGCTTACGAGATACTCCGGTTTCCAGAACTTTTTCATGATTCCCCCTATCTCTGTGGTAACAGCTTCACATATTCGTCGGACAAATTCATTAGCTTCAATACATACTCATAATCGCTCTGATATTTCGAGAAGTCCGTTACCGGCTTGAGCGTATCCAGCGACACAGCTTCACCATCTGCAAATCCTTTTCCAGGGACATAGAGAATGTCATCATTAAAGAAGGAGCCGGAAGGCAAATAATATCTCATCCCTAACACATTACGATCAATGTTGAGCAAGTCATGACCAAAGGCTGTATAACCTTCTTGTTGTAGTGAAACACCCATTAAATTAGCAATCGTAGGAAGGATATCTAGTTGTCCTCCCGTACGCTCTACTACCTTCCCTTGCTCCATTCCCGGCACACGCACAATGAGTGGAATATTAAAGCGGCTGATCCGGGAATCATATGGAACACCAAGTGCACTTTCCACTTGCTCTGGCGGAACGTCCTGAGGCTGCAGGCCAAAGTGGTCGCCATACATGACCAGAACAGTGTTATCCCACAATCCATTTTCTTTCAAACCTTCTATTAAAGTACCTATGGCATAATCAGTATAGTTTATAGCAGTCAAATAATCACCAAGCATCGTATCCTTCAAATTATCAGGCACAGTGATTTTCTTAAAGGAATCTGGGATTTTGAAAGGATGATGACTGGATGCTGTCACCATCTGTGCGTAGAAGGGAGTTCCCTTCTTCTTCAGCTCTGTCAATTTCTCGACACCCGTAATATACAGTTGTTCATCGGAAGCACCAAACGCATTAAAATGATCATTCGTAAAATAATCTTTGTCATAATAACCATTAAACCCAAGCGCCGGATATAGCTCATTCCGATTCCAAAACCCTACTTTATTCACATGAAAGGTGTATGCCTCATACCCTTTATCTCTTAGCAGTCGTGGTAAGCTTGGCAATTCTCTGTCCCCGAATCCGGTAGACATGGCCAAAGTACCAATCGGATAAATAGACGTATTGCTCATGAATTCAGCGTCAGATGTATTCCCTGGACCAATCTGCTGGTAAACATGAGGAAAATAAAAGCCCTCATCCGCTAACTTATTCATGACTGGCGTCAATTCTTGACCATCCAGGGATTGATGTAGTGGGAAATTCTGAAAAGCTTCTAATTGTAGCACAATTACATTTTTACCCTTTTGTGAGCCAAAATAATCAGGAGTCGTACCCGCCGGCTTGTCACTATATGGATAAGAATATTGCAGCGCGTCAACCTTCGCAATCGTATCCTTAATATCACCCGTTCCAATGAGATTGTTATCTTCATTAATCTTAATCGCCGCAACGACTTCATAATTTAGAAATCCGGCAGTTTCCGCCTGTACAAGCTCATTTGTAATCCCCCGTGCAGAGTGGACAGAATATGCCGATAAAGAAAAGCCTCCAATAATGGATACCAGAATCACCACCACATGCACGAATCCTGTCTTCCGGGAACTAAAGCGTTCACGCGGGTAGGTCTTTCCTTGTTTCCATCTGCGAATCAAACCATAGATAGCGAAGATGACAAAATCCACGAAGAATAAGTAATCAATACTCTTTATGGTAGATTCTACGCTTGCCTTCACTTGAAATACCTGATTGATTTCAGATAAGGCCAGGTAGGTTGGAACAGAACCAAAGTGATTAAAATATACAGCGGCTGCGAACAGCAACAGCGATAAAAAGCCGTTAAATATCCAATAGACGGTTGTTCTCACCCTAGATGGCGTAATCACCGTTAAAATCCCCATAATAAAAAGGACTGGCGCTACATCCGCTGCAATCCATTCCCAAGCAATTCTATCAAAGAACAACACTCTCAGAAGCAACAGCTTTAACCATAACAATATAACAACGATAAAAAAATGGGCGCGATCCGGCCCTTGCTTTTTCACTTATAATCCCCTCTTACATGTTCATTTGTTCGAAATATCAAATCTATTCTAGTAATTTGTAAAATATCAGGTTGTTCTAGTATAACAATACTTACTTTTTTTATCAAAATGGTAGAATTATCTTCCACTCAAAAAAAGAGATGCCCCGCTGCTCTTTCGGCATTGGAACATCCCTGTTAACTATGAGTTGATCAATCTTCAGACGATTGAAGTATACTTAAGCAATCTTTTAATAGAACGGTTCGCTTCATTTAACACAACTTCCTTATCTACAGTCTTCAGCAGACCTCTTTCCATCACAATCTCCCCGTCGATAATCGTAGTTTCCACATCTGCCCGGGTAGCTGAATATACAATTCTAGAGATGGGATCTACGTCATAGGAGGGGAAGGTATGGAAACTGAAGAGATTCAGGAGCACTAGGTCTGCTTTTTTACCCACCTCGATACTACCGATCTTATCTTCCATCCCTACCGCTTTTGCCCCACCTATAGTTGCCATACGAAATACACTGCGGGCATCCATCGTCGTAGGTCCATGTTGAGGCTTCTGAATAATTGCCGCGAGCCGCATTTCATTAAACATATCCAGATTGTTATTGCACGGTGCACCGTCAGCACCCAGACTTAGTGACACATGATCATGGAGCATCCCCGGTGTATCAGCAATTCCAGACGCTAGTTTCAGATTTGAGCCAGGGCAATGACTTACATGAACTCCACGATCCCGCAATATGCGCCGCTCCTCAACATCCAGCCATACACAATGCGCCAGTATTAAGCGCTCATTAGCTAATCCTAGATGGTCCAGATAGACGATGTTACGCATCCCGGTCATCGCCTGTACAATCTCAATCTCCCCTAAATTCTCAGAAGCATGGGTGTGCACCTTCACATCATACCTTGCGGAGAGATCTCGTACCTCGGTTAACAAGGGTTCGGTGCAGGATATTACAAAACGCGGAGAGAACGCATATTGAATCCTTCCATTGCCATAGCCATTCCATTTTTCAAGCAAATCCACACTTTCCTGTAAAGAAGAAGCGGTATCCTCCTGCAGTGCTTCAGGCACATCTCCTCCTTTTTGATCCATCATCACCTTACCGGACAAAGCACGTATTCCACTTTTAGCAATGGCCTGAAAAGCATAGTCCGTATGGTGAACAGTCTCCATATCAACAATCGTAGTGGTTCCGCTGGAAATCAGTTCTCCAATACCGAGCATCGCCGAATAATAAAGGGATTCCTCATCATGCGCTGCCTCTAACGGCCAAATCCGTTTACGCAGCCAGTCCATAAGCTCCAGATCATCTCCCTTCCCACGGAATAACGTCTGGCATAAATGAATATGCGTCTGAACAAAACCGGGAATTAACGTACGGTTCGTGGCATCGATGACCTTTTCGTCTCCCTGCGGGATCAGACCAATGCCGATTTCTACGATGATATCATCCTTAATTCGAACATCCCCGACAATAATTTCCTCCTGTTTGTTCATTGTAATGATCTCAGCATCTTTGATCAGAATGCTCCCCATTGTCCTTATCCCCCTCATTGTTCATTCGTTTGCCGTTTCACGGTGTAACACAAAAAGGCCACAAAAATATGCCGTAGCATATTTTCGTAGCCAGAAATTTACGGTTTC
This sequence comes from Paenibacillus sp. FSL R5-0914, assembly GCF_038004525.1. Lineage (NCBI taxonomy): Bacteria > Bacillati > Bacillota > Bacilli > Caryophanales > Paenibacillaceae > Paenibacillus > Paenibacillus sp. FSL R5-0914. Next base: position 2,070,019 of record NZ_JBBORH010000001.1, on the reverse strand, counting down.
CGGTAGAGAACCCTTAAACCAATTATTAAGGACATACGAAAAGAGAAGCTATTCTATTCCAAATTTGAATAAATCAATCATAAGACAAAGACATGTTTAATGTCAACAAAAGTTATTTAAACTAACACAAATTTCTTAATTAGATCTGTTTACAATTAAAAATAATGATTATCTCTATTTTCATGTAATAAAACATGACTTTAATTATGATTTCCCACGCTATTTATCAATGTTTCTTAAGTTCCGCTTTTATACTCGTCCTATCACCCGAACCGATAGCTTCGCTTTTAATAAAGTAATAGCGAGGAGGAGATCAAATGCCAACAATTTCTCAAACCCCAAATGAGTTGCAAGCATTCATCGCCGCTGCTGAAAAAGTATGGTTCGAGGTCTACGATTCTGCCGATTCTCGTAGAGTGATCCGCGTTGATGGCGCCGATTATTATCGTCTGCCGGTTAGATTCAGTACCAGAGCTAAGGTCATTTCGTATTTTAGAAAGTACTGGGGCATTACAATGAGCAACACCATGTTCTGTAATTTAAAAACCGTTTCTAGAAACAACAGGCTTTATGTAATATCGGGAGATACAGGAACCATTGCTTTTATCCCAAGAAGACTCACCGTTACGGGTCGCACATCAACAAGAATACGCCTTACAGCAGTTCTGTCCATTGATGATATGAGCGATGAAGATATCGTTAACGTTCGTTACCTGATCGGCGTATCCGGTAGAAGGCTTCTTATCCTTAACCGGGATCAAAAAAATACCGATACTCGATATCAGACATGCCGTTAAGGGAATAAAGAAAAAAGGTCCAGAGGTTAACCCTCTGAACCTTTTTTTATGTTAAAGCTTCCTAACTATGTTCCGGTTTCAGCACCTTCTCGAATACTGGAAAGTTCGCCGTGCGGTTCGGAAAACCCACTTCACCTCTATGGTCATAACCAAGGCGAGGATAGATTTCCAATGCTCTAGTATTCTTCGCATAAGTATCCAGCCGAATACTTGTGTAACCATTACGCGCTGCGTAATCCTCCGCGAAAGCAATTAGCCTAGTCGCAATCCCTTTTCCCTGAATATGTGGATGAACTGCTAAACGATGCATAATCAGATGTGGCCCTTGATTTTGCTTCCACTCGATCTTCTTATATTCCTCAGAAGCATTCTCATCCAGTACAAGAATACCCGCGATAGCTTGATCTTCTTCACATACATATAAGGTACCCTGTGCGATATCCAGTTCGATAATCTCTTTATTCGGATAGCTCTCATCCCACTGGTCGCTTCCAGCGGCCTGCATAACTTGTACACATTTTGAGATCAATTCCATGATCTCTTCGATCTCATCCTGTCTAGCTTTTCTGATCCCATTTCCTACTTGCATCCTGCTATCCCCTCTTTCTTATCGACATCTGAAAACCTCTGAATAGATTCTCGTTTTAGAAGTCTATCATATTCGGAGACAAATTCCGATAGTAGGATGATTCCAGAGAGGATGCAATCCCTCTAAGCTGAGGGACACGAAAGATCAGAATAACACGTCATAGATTAGATCTCCGGGTCCCTTCCTCTTAACTTACCTGCCGCTGCTCAATTAAACTCCAGCTTATGCCCGTCCTCGAAGCCCTTGGCGAAACCGGCGTCGAACCCCACGTTGTATGCTTCTGTGTACCCCTGCTGAAAGGCGTCTGCCGGTGGCGTTTCCGGCGAAACGCCAAGGTCCGGGGGGAGCGGAATGACCTGCGGGGCAGGTGGAGCCTCGATAACCGGCACTACATGAACTGGTGCTTGTATAACCCTCACCTTTCGAACAAGCTTGCGGCGGAGTCTTCTTTTCTTTCGTACCAAAAGCCCCTTCTTCGTCTTTCCATAACGAACGACTTTCCGAGAAAGTCCTCTGCGGGGTTTGCGGGCTAGACCTCTACGCACTTTCGTTTTCCGCGAGAGCAGTAGTGTGCGTCTGCGGGTTCTGCCTGAACGTAATGTTCTAAGGCTCTTTTTCTTCATGCTTCTATTCCTCCTGTGCTCCATGATCTCTGGAGGTTCCTACGGCGTATGCCTTGCTCAGCCATGGCGCAGCAGGAATTCCCCGTTTCGGTTGATGTAGTGAAATCCCGGACATCATCCGGCACATCGCGCTCTGATACCCACTTAAGATTCTGATATTGTCGCTCAATTTGCGGGCCGTCAGCTCAGATTGCCCCGTCAATTCGGCGATGCTCTCCAAGATGGCCGCCAAAGCAGCCTGACTGCGCGAAATGGAGCGGATCATCTCCAGCTTGACGGCATGTTCAGAGAGACGGTCCCCGCTCATTTGCTGTCTTCTCCAAAACTGAACCCATCACCTGACATGTCTCCAAAACCTTCCCCGCCACCATCATCTTCACCACTGCCCAGCACTGCTTTTAAATTGCTGTAGAGTCCATTCTCCAGTTTAGTCAGCCCTTCGACCATTTCCACGATAACTTCGTGAATGGAGAGGGATTCCTTCAGCTGCTCTTCATGAGATTCGAAAGCTCTAGCGTGGATATGATGTTGTGCCCACTGTTTTACCTTTTCAGCTTCAACCGCCTTAGCTTCCAGAATCATTGCAATGTTCCACTGGATAGTGGCGGTCGACTCCAGCATTTGCAGATAAGCCTTTTCTCTGCTCATCATCCGCCTCCTGCTCCTATAGCGTTACTCTTCTTCTTGGCCGTTCAATTCCTTAATTACTCTGCCTACCCCTTCAGCCATCGCTTCTTCCAGATCTGCAAGTGCATTCAAGTAAGCAATAATATTCTTGTTTACTTGAGTTGAGCTTTCGATCATCCCGCTGATACCGTCAAAACCGGGATCTGCATCTGGCAGATCGTGGACAATTTGCGACATACGGACAGCCACGTGGCGCTCGGCATCTAGTATCCGCGCCATCTGTTCGTGCGTATGGGCCATGTGCTGCAGGACTTTTGTTATTTTATTCTGCACCTTCATGTCTCCTTTGCTCAAACGCCCTGCTACAGCATATGCGGCAGAAGCCGGGACGGTGCCGAGGATATAAAGGCAAGTTACGTCTCTAAACAAGCGGATTGGCGGACTCAGGATACTTTAGAAAATTGCAACAGGCCGTGTAAATGGAAAATAAAAGGCCAACAGCCCGGTCCATTGGAACGGGCTGTTGGTCTTTTGGATTAATAATATTTATTGATGATTCTGTAAAAGAAAACCGCCGTTTCGGCGCGGGTTGCAGCTCCCGTTGGATGGAGCAATTTCCCGTCACCAAGGACAATGCCCTCTCTGACTAGTACGGCTACTGCCTTCACGGCATAATCAGCCACTTTGGAGGCATCCGCAAATTTGCCAAGGTCGGAGATGGAACCGGCCTCTGCTAATTTTCCTGACTTCTGCAATGCTCTTACGATGAATACCATCATATCCTGCCGGGAAATCTCTGCTCCCGGATTGAACCTGTTGCCGCCGACTCCGCTGGCAATGCCCAATTGTTTGGCGATTCCCAGCGCTTCATAATAGTATGCGTCCTGATCGGCATCCGCAAAGCTCACTTCAAAACCAGCCTTTAAATTAAACGCTCTGACCAGAAGCAATATAAAGTCCGCTCTTTTCATCTTGGCGCCCGGTTCAAAGGAAGTACTCGACGTTCCCTGAACGATTCCTTTAGCCGCCAGAGCTTCAATAGCCTCTTTGGCCCACAAATGACTGCCGATATCACTGAAAACAGGTTTCTTTGGCTGCAGTTCCGGTGTTGGTGCCGGTGTTGTCGACGGACCTTCACTTGGCTTCGGAGCTGCCGGCGTTGGCGTTGGAGTCGGGTTACCACCTCCACCGCTGCCCGAGCCACCGTCCCCGCTGGCCTTTAATGTAGATACGATTCTCACATTGCTTATCTTGGACGTATTTCCTGCTGCATCAACAGCTATAATATAGTATTTGTACTGGGTATCCGCAGATAAACCGCTATCTCTGTATTCTGTTGCCTCCAGGGTCTTGATTTCAACGTCATTGCGGTAAATCCTGTATCCCGTTACTCCCAAATTATCCGTGGAAGGTGTCCATTTTAGATCAATGGCAGAGCTGGATACCGCTTCCGCTCTCTCTATTGTTGGTTCCATGGGAGCCTCAGTATCAACGATGGTTGGTGTCCACCAGTTGCCGGATGCCACAATCATGCTGAGCAGACGCAGATTATTGCCAAAATATAAATCGTCTTCGGTGGAAACAGCCGCATTATAATCCCATAATCTATTCAGCCACTCCTGATTGGATGAATCGATCATGGCGCTGACCATCATTGGTGCGGAGAAGGATGTGTCTGCATAATCATTGATTGCTTCTGTGCCGTCCAGCTTATATCCCGCAAGGATCTTGGCCGGATCATTATCCGCCTTAGCCCGAATCCAGCGGTTCAGCGTGCTGAGCTGCTCTTTAGCCCGGTTATCACCTGTCAGGAGATAATCCGTACTTATCCGCCAGGGAATACGGGAAGAGTTGTAGTTGTAATCCCCGTCATTTTCCGATTCCAGGAAGTATCCATCCGGGGTATCCCATATTTTCTGGCTTACCGGTTTGTATTGCCCATCCGTATCATCCTTGAATACAAAATCCGGCAACAAACCGGCTTTGGGACTGTAATTTTCATACAGACTATTAATGATGTTGTAAGTCTTATCGGTAACACGATCCCAATTGAGGTCTCCGGATACATTTTTAAAATCTTTCAGATGCTGCAGCATAAAATCGGAAGGACGTGTAGCATTGCCGAACATGGAATCATTGTCACTGACCCAATCCGCCAATTTCAATGTCCACTCGGAATGGTTGACATCGCTTTTCATAATAGCGTTGATTACCTTTTTGGCCTGGGACAAGTAGTTAATTTCCCCGCTGCTGCCCCATTGGCTGTCGGCAAGCAGAAGAGCGTAAGCAATATCCATATCGCCGTCGGTTGCCGAATCCACACCATTGATATCAATAATTTCGGTGCCGGTATCCGCTTGCTGCCATGCCATTAAATCGGGATTGATTTCACTTGGATGTGCTCTGAAATAGCGATACATCCCGTCAAAATACTTCTTAGCCTCCGGATCATGACCCGCGAGCAAAGCGGTAATCAGCATTCCGTAGCCATGCGCTTCTGAAACTGTAATCTCGTTATTCTCAAACCAATCTCCGTCGCTATACCACACGTAATACTGGTCTGACTGATATGGATTTTGTTTCAGATATTTTGTTTTCCACTCGTTATATAATCTGCCTACCGTAGCGTCCAGTTGGGCCTGAGTCAAGTGATTCGGCTTAATGGAGCCGGCCACATAAGACGTATGCTGCGGAAATGCCTTATGGACACCCTCTCCAGTGGATGAAGGTTTGGTCTTTACTTGAACGGTATTGCTCGCCAGCGATTCCTTCTCTTCTGCATTATAGGCCTTCACAGTATAACTATAGGCCGTATCCGGAGTTAACCCGGTATCGCCATAGGATATTTCCTTCGTCGTGCCGACCTTGCTGCCGTTGCGGTATACGTTGTAGCCCGCTGCCTGAATATTGCCGGCCGATGCCGTCCATTTCAAGTTGATTTGGTAAGGAGAAACCGCAGTGCCTTTTAAATCTGAAGGTGCTGAAGGCGGCTCCGACTCGCTTGGACCTTCGATTGTACTGACTTCGACCGGATCTGAATTGATTCTTGTGCCGACCGCTTTGACAATAAATTCATATTTTTTCGCAGGATTGATATCATCTACCGTGTAGGTGTATTCCGTTTGACCTTCCGCTGCTGGCACATATATACTCCAGTGTGTCTTCACCTTGTCATTCTTCTCATAAATCCGGAATCCTCTTACAGGTTCTGTACTTGCGGAAGGTGCACTCCAGGTCAGAACCGCCTTGCTGCCGTTCAATTTCACCTTCACCGCTTCCGCCGGGTCCGGCTTGGTGTCCGTTCGCTTGATCCCATACTTGTCATATGCTTTTAGGCCGTCGCCAACGGTGTCCGGCTGATTCTCATCCGCTACGGCTGCGGTATATGCTGTAAAGGAAAGCACCCGGTCTGTGATGGAAACATCCGTAAACATCTTCTTCTCCGGCTGTTCGTCGATGGCTGCAAAGTAATCATCATAAGGAACCGGATTCCCGTTTTCGTCCTGAATCTCGCGGGGTTCTCCATTCTCATCCAGTTCATATTGATTGTTCTTATAATAGAATTTATTTCCGAATGCATTGGACATGAGATAGACCGTGCCTTTGGGGTTGAGTGCATTGCCCTCTCCATCAAATGTCAGCTTCTCCTTGGGAATAACTTCATCATTGTACATTTGGAAGGATCTCATATACATATGATCATGGGCCTCGAACACCATATCGATGCCCATCTCGTCAAAGGCAGGAATCAGGTATTTCTTGTAAAACTGGACGCGATCGTCTTCCCATTGTGCAGAGTTGTCGCCTGCTGCATAGGGGCTTTTGTGAAAAGTAACAAACTTCCACTTCTTGTCGCTGCGGGCGACCGTACTCTTCATCCAGGCCACTTGGTCCCAGAATTGGTCATCTGCCCATTCCACTTCTTTCCCATTCTCTGCAAGTGCCCCCGAATACTGCGAATTGAAGACAAGATAGAGTGCATCACCGTATTCAAAAGAATACACAGAGCCTTCATGAGTATCAGCAACAACCTGTTTCGGCAAGTTGAAATGGTTGTAGAAGTTGTTATTCGGCGTCGTCTCGTCTCCGTCATAATCCATGACCTCATGACCGCCAAGTACAGGCACATATGGCACTTGCAGCAATTGATTCTGGGCTGCTCCGAGCATCCATTGCCACTGCTCCTCCAAATCACCGTTATCCACCAGATCTCCGGCGCTGATCAGGAATTTAGGGTCGCCTATATAATCAACTGCTTTCCGGAAGGTATCACCCCAAGGCTCAAAGTCAGACTTGCTGGAAGCCTGTGAATCGGAACCGGCGATAAAACGGAAAGGCTGGTGGCCGGCAGCATCGGTAGTGAACGAGCCGATAGAGCTCCAATCACCTGATTTGCCGTTACCTACCCGAAACTTGTAAGCTGTTCCCGGTTGAAGCTGGTCTGCAATGACTTTATGACTAATAAATTTCGTTTTATGGTTCGTGCTTCTGTCGCTTTTACTCATAAAGGTCTCAATTTCTTCGGCCTCTCCCTGATAAGTCAAAGCCCCGTTCTCCGGGAAAATGTTCCCCATAACCTTTGAGGCTTCTATAACCTGTACCACAGTATCCGTCATTGCATCCGTGTACCAGGCCAAGGCAATGCTCGTCTTTGGATCTCCGTTAAACGTCATATTGATGGATTTTGGAGCAAGAGGCGAATCCTGAACGCCAAAACTCCAGGAAACTTCCCGAACTAGAGGCACAAGATCTGCCCCCTTGATAAGCTCCTTGGGTATAGTTACCGTGTAAGACTTCCCATAAGTCAACGGAGGATGGTTTATCCGCAAAGTATCTCTGTTTAAGACTTCAAGTGTAACCCCATCAACCGGTTGATCGTTCTCATCGGAAAATCGGACAGCATAACCCGGATCAAGGGCAATGGCCTTGTTGAATTTGATTTCAACGGGAGCTTCGGGAGACACATTTCCAGAACCGTCTGAAGGCTGCTGGACAAGATCTACGGTAGGAATGACAGGTTCTTTCCCCGGGATCGGCTCGCCGGACACCTTGATATTTCGGATTCTACTGGAACCTGAACCCCCTATGCCCTCATCATTCCCCCTGGTGTTGCTATCGGAGCTGACGATCCAGCGAATATATAATATTTCCCGATCATTGCTGTTCGGAAGGGGAGTATTCACCAATCTGCAGGTATCTCCCGGGCAATCAAAACTGGAGACGGCCATTTTAAGATTCGTATTCGGCACATCCTCCCACGTTTGTCGGTCTACACTCGTCTGCACTTTAAAATCACGCGGACCTGACCCGGATGAATTTTGCTCAGAGGATAAGGTGATCTTCTCAAACCCGGTTGTAGACACGGTAGCAAGCCAATACTTTTTCCCGTTTCCATTGTCCCAGCCCTGATAGCTGATCGCTTTCTTACTTACATCCACATCCTCGAACACACCGCCTACATTGCGAAAAGTAGACGCTGTCTCATAGATACCGTATGTAGCCGAGATTACCCCCACATTTTCAGCGGCCTCATCAAACACCCATTCGGCAATCGTCTTTACACCGGTTATTGAATCTGAACCGACAGCATCTGGTGCAGGTGCAGCATTTGCAATCTGGAATGGCAGCAGTATAAGCACGAGCAACAAAGAAATGGATTGGTGCAGCCTTCTTTTCAAATGACCCTTCTTTTGCACTCTCGTTCCCTCTTTTCGCAGATAATAGTTTAAGCGCTTTAACTTTCACTTGCAGCGGACCCTGATTTTCTTTTCCCCTCCTTAAATACGATTTATATGTAAATATAGCGCATTCATTTCTATTCAATCTCTGCATATTTTGTTATTGTTAATGATTTTCTACTTTTACCGCTATTTAATTTCTATCCTGTTCAACAGGTCAATGAACGTGATACGATTGATTCAGGTATGGATCATGTTTCTGCGAGGATCATTCCCGCCGGATTGGAGATGACACCCCTGGAAATGAACTTCTATAAGTCTGATCCCTTTCACATTAGCCGAGAGAAAAAAAATGTCTCAAGTATGCCTTCAAATCATTATCACGATGCTTATGAAATTCTCTACTTAGTGTCTGGAGAGCTGTACTATTTTATAGAAGACCGAACCTTTCAAATCGTCAGCGGGGTTTTATTGTTCATTAACGCTAATGACCTGCACAGACTGATTAATGTAAACGGTACGATGTACGAAAGAGTTACTTTATTGTTTAAAAGGGAGTTCCTTCGTGACTTTTTTGCGGACAGCCCTCTTCCATGTGACCTCTTCTCCTGCTTTCACTCCAGATCAAATGCGATCAAGTTAAGCGGCAACGACCAGATCTTTGTCGAAAATCTTTTTAGCAAATTGATTCATGAAGACACCAAGAGACCTCCAAATTTCGACTACTATCGGAAAATCCTGTTGATGGAGCTGCTGATCTTCATCCAACGAAAAAAGCTTCCGGATCAAAACGAGCATTTTGTAGAAACGAACCGGACCCATAAGAAAATTTCCCAAATCATCCATTTCATCAACGGTAACTTCGCTGAGCCTCTGTCTCTGGAATACATATCGGACAGGTTCTCCATAAGCACCTCCCATTTAAGCCGAACGTTCAAGGACACAACCGGTTTTACTTTCAGCGAATATGTAAATAACACCCGCCTCAAAGAAGCCCGCTCTCTGCTGCAGGACTCCAAATTAACCGTTTCGGAAATCGCTGAGCGTGCAGGATTTGGTAACCTGACCCATTTTGGAAGAGTATTTAAAACCATGACCGGAACCTCACCGCTCAAATACCGCAAACAGAACCGGGTTGATGAAGATAATATCTCTACGCAAGCTTGAGATCAGGTCCTTCGTCCGGACTGCTGCGCCAATCAAGAAAAAACGGGAGCCGTCCATAAGGACGACCCCCGTTTCTCGTAGAAATATAAGCAAAGTATGGTGAAAGATATACTTTCTTATAGTTTATAAAAAAGGAGTGCCCGACCCAAGTCCGGCCACTCCACGTTACCGCTGCCACTTATGGCAGTGCATCCTTCAGCTTCTCTCCCGCCTCCCGCAGAGACTGGAACGTCCCCGCATCGCTCCACCAATCCTTGAGAACATCATAGCTGAGCCTGCGGTTAGCAGCATATATATTATTTACATCGGTAATCTCCAGTTCCCCCCTCTTGGAAGGGGATACTTGGCGGATGATGTCAAACACAGCTTCATCGTACATATAAATACCTGTTACGCAAAATTTGGTCTTGGGATGCTCAGGTTTCTCTTCGATATAAGCAATCCATGCGGAATCTTGACTATCGAACACGGGAACACCGTATCTACGTGCGTCGTCCACCGGCTTCAGCAATACCTTGGCTGTACCTTCAGGCTGCCGGAGATAGCTCTCCACGTAAGGCGTCAGATCATCCATAAACAGATTATCACCAAGCAATACGACAAACCGTTCCCCAGGGAAAATGAATCCTTCTGCTAAATCGAGAGCCTCTGCAATGCCTCCAGCAGCTTCCTGAATCTTATAAGTCAGAGATACACCAAATGCTGCACCGCTGCCTAAAAAATCCGTATACAGACCAGCAGATTGCTTGCTGATGACCAGAAGAATGTCGGTAATCCCTCCCCGGCGAAGCCGATCTATGCCGTAACAGACCATAGGATATTTGCCGACCGGAAGCAAATGTTTGTTCATAAGCCGGGTCAGCGGTTGAAGTCTGGATCCTGTTCCGCCCGCCAGTATGACTCCTTTCACTTACTTTCCTCCTCTTTATCTAAGTCCTTTGCCTTCGGATCTGCACTTTATATGAAACTCGTTGGATCCACATTCCATTTGTTCATAAAGAGCTTACGATTTCGTTCCACCAGCTCCTGTAGCCCGGTGTGGTATACCTGCTTGAAGCTCGCACTTCCTTCATGGTGTACAAGGCAATCCCCTGCGACGAGCAATCGGTATCCCTTTAGCCTGGCGCGATAACAATAGTCATCATCCTCGTAATGTCCAGGTGAGTATCTCTCATCCAACAGACCTACGGAAGTAAGTAGCTCTCTTTTGAATAAAAAACATAATCCTACCAAACGTTTAGTCTCCAACCATTTTTGAGGATTGGAACGGTTAGTTATCTCTGCAGCCTTATGAAAATCTAACAGACTTTCATAATCAGTCTTCACCTGTTGACGTCCACTCGCATAGTTTGTCACTGGCCCAACAATACCAACTTCAGGAGCACTATATAGCGATCTCTTCAGATTAGTTAACCATCTATGGGAAACCACCACATCATTATTCAGCAGTAACAAATCATCCCCTGATGCTAGCAGTAGACCCAAATTGCAGGCGGATGGAAAGCCTCGATTCTCAGGCAATGAAATAAACGTTATACGATTCGCGCGGCAATAGGCATCCGTTCCATCTGATGAAGCATTATCTACAACGATGATCTCGTAAGGCAGTGGAGTATAAGCACGTATCGATTCCACACAGGACCGCAGCAGTGGCAACGCGTTGTAGGTCGGAATAATAATACTAGTCATCGTCATATCCGGTTCCTCCAAGCGGCTACTTGTCTGCGGTATTCACGCTGCTTTTCGCTATTAAGTAGGCCCCCGTCATCTCGACGGGAAAGCACCTCAAGGAGAGCCTCTGCATGATCCCCTATGATCAGTTTCTCCACAGCATTTCCAGCGCCTATGTTCGCTTGACGCAGCCGATTATGCTTAATCACATTCACCGTTCCAACTTTCTCCACCCTTAGCTTCTCTAATACAGAACGAGCTTGGGCTTTAGGAGGAACTATTAATTCACGGTAGCCTATAGTCTCAAGTGCTCTCCGTGAAAGCGCGTGAGGAACAGCCGTCATAGAGCTAACTCCGAGATCGTACCGTCCAAGAGCATAATTCAGAAACAGCTTGCTGCGAGTAACATCATCGCATAATCCAAAAGAAGGCATCAGTGGATCCAAATCATTAAGAGCCACGTCAATTCCACCATCTACAGCAGCTGTGAATAATCCGAGCTGAGATGCAGGGATAACCATATCTCCGTCCAGGAAGAGCAGAATATCTCCTCGACTCAGCTTCGCACCAATAGCCCGCCCTACATCATGTCCAACTGACTCCGGACAATGCACAACTATAGCTTGACGATGTTGTCTGGAAATGGGAAAGCTGCTATCGCTGCAACCGTTAAGCACGACGATAATTTCAGTAGGTCCCAGCCGCGATACCTGTTGCAGCAGACGTCCCAAGGTCTGCTCCTCGTTACGCGCGGAGATAATAACTGACAAGGTCCCACGTAAGCTCGGTAAATTCAGCACCTCGCGACCTACCTTGGATTGCCGAGACAGAATCGGTGGCCGAGCGGTAGGGGTGCCTCTTTTTACCGAACGATTCGCTACCCTTTGGCGGGGTGCCAGTGTTGTTTTGGCCTGACTAGATGCTGAACTTTTCTTTACCGTACGAGTTGCTGTTCCTCGTCGAACGGCAGAGCTACCAGATACTTGTAACAGAGCAACCATCATCTCACCATCTCTCTGCGCCGGGTTCCGTCGCTGAACCCCGCCCTGTTTCCCCGGTGTTCAAGCAAGAGGGATACAGCCTCCATATGATCTGCTGTAATCAACTGCTGCAAAGGATCTGTGCCATCTTCCTTACGTCTGACCGCATTCAGTTTCCCTACATGCACTTTGTGAGCAGCTACCACACGTAAACCACTCAGAACTGCCTGAGCATGTGCCAGAGGGGGACGAGATAATGATTGACTCCCTAAGATTTCAAGCGCTCTTCGGCTGATTGCGTGCGGAACCGCCGTCATCGAACATCCTTTTAGATCCGGACGGCCAAGCAAAATATTAAGTGCATGTTTGGACAGCACCACCGGATGGGGCGAAAGTCTCCGTACCGGTCCGGAATAATCATTAAGCGCTATGTCTGCGCCACCACTAATGGCGGTGACGAAAGGACGTAGCCCCGAGGCAGGAATCACTAAATCTCCATCGGTAAACAAGAGAACCTCTCCCTTAGCTACCTCTGCTCCGACACTGCGACCAGCGTCGTGTCCCAGCGGCAACTCATAGGAAATAACATGCGCACCAAGCGAAAGGGCAATTTCTGCCGTTTGATCGGCTGATCCGTTGACGATTACAATAACCTCGCAGCGCGGATGGACCCTTCTAGCTCCGGATATCACTCCCGCAATGGTCTTCGCTTCGTTCATGGCAGGAATAATAACAGAAACATAGGGATTTGGATGGTTAACGATAGGGATTGCGGCGACTTGCCGCACTGGGCGTGAAGTCCGCCGTTTGATCCGAGAGACCCGCCGTCCCGTGCGGCGGGCAGAAGTACGTTTGGGCTTCATGCTCATCCACCTTCCTTACAGAGCCTATTCGTCAGGCTGAGGGTTACATCACAGTTTATGTACTACGCCGAACAGGGTAACGGCCTTTGTCTCCTGTCATGTGGAAAACAGGACAAATGTACTCACCCTCTTAATTGCTAGGAGGACAACACAACAAAAAGCGCAGCCATCGGCTGCGCTTAGCATTTTGTACATCATCATTGCGAATTAATCAAACACACGATCATCCACTGCCGGTCTGGCTAATGGAGCGCCGATAGCAATCCAAGAGATGACCCCATAGAAATGCGGAGTTTCGCGCAGTCGCACCACTTGTATCACTGCATCTCCATTGGCTCTGCTCTTTAAGGAAGCATAGAAGTAAGGTTGATTCGTCATGGCGACGAGCACATAACCGGTATGACCAAAGTTCTCATCGAACGATACGGTCACTTCCACACTCTCAGCATCCCCATTGAACATGAATGCTGTCATTCCAAACTGCTGAAGCGCTTCTCGCTTACCTGCAGTCTGAATCGGACTGAAGGATAGATGCTCAGCATTTACAGAACTCGGTGCCAAATGGAACCCATTTACTGCGCCGGGGGCAATATGATAATCTTGAACGCTCTCTTCCTCTAGATGACGCGCTTGAATAGAAAATGAAGAGATCTTCGAAGCAACCACCGCTTCGTCCTGAAGCTCTTTCGTGCCTACACTACCCTCAATCAGATGAACGGAATCAATACTGTCTGCCTTCAGCTTGGCTCCATCGATGCTTGCATCCGGAAGCAGCGCTGAGGTGCGAGTTTCATCTGCGAGATGCTCCAATTTGATGATACCAGGCTGCAAGTGCCGATCCTCTACGATTTTGTCAGCCAGATGCTCTCCGTACACACTCCACGACTGCAAATGTAAAGCATTCACTGAGCCTTCGGCTAACTTTTCTTCAGTAATACTGCCTTGCGGCAATAGATCGGAACTGCGGACCTCTTCTGACAAATGCTTCAAGGTGATGCTGTCTGATCGAATGTGATGACCATCCACCGCTTCCTCTACCAAATGCCCACCAAAGACGCTACCTGGGGCCAAATGGAATGATTGGATAGTTCCGCCTTCAATCTTTCCACCTGTTATGCTGCCATCCGGCAACAGATCGGAGCTGTGCACCTCTTCTGACAGATGCTTCAAGGTGATACACCCAGATCGCAGATGACGGCTATCTATCGTATCCCCCGCTAAATGCCCCCCATACACGCTGCCTGGGGCCAGATGGAAAGCATGAATGGATCCACCCTCCAGCTTCTTACCAGGAATGCTACCATCTGGCAGCAGATCAGAACTACGAACCTCTTCTGACAGATGAGCCAGAGTAATCTCTCCGTGCCGGATATGACGGCCTTTTACTGTACTTGGACTCAGGTGACTTCCATTTACACTTCCAGGCACAAGATGATTTGAATCTACGGATGCTTTTGCCAACTTCTCTCCGGTAAGGCTGCCGTCCGGCAGCAGATCAGAACTACGAACCTCTTCTGACAGATGAGCTAGGGTGATTTCACCGTATGCGATATGACGTCCTTCTACTGTACCCGGGCTCAGATGACTACCATCCACACTTTCTGGTACAAGATGAACTGAATCTACGGATTCTTCTGCCAGCTTCTCACCCGTAATGCTACCATCTGGCAGGAAATCGGAGCTGCGTGTTTCTGGTGCTAGATGAGCCAGGGTAATCTCACCGTACCCGATATGACGTCGTTCTACTGCACCTGAGCTCAAATGACTGCCATCTACACTTCCTGGTGCCAGATGGTTTGAATCTACGGATTCTTCTGCCAGCTTCTCTCCGGTAATGCTGCCGTCCGGCAGTAATTCTGAGCTGCGTGTCTCTGGTGCTAGATGAGCCATTGTAATCTCACCATACCCGATATGATGGCCTTCTACTGCACCCGAACTCAGATGACTACTCCCTACACTTCCAGGTTCAAGATGAATAGAACTAACGGATTCTTCTGCCAGCTTCTCACCGGTAATGCTACCGTCCGGCAGCAATTCAGAGCTACGTGTTTCTTTTGCCAAATGAGCTAACGTAATCTCACCATTTCGGATATGACGGCCTTCCACTGCGTCTGGACTCAAATGACTGCCATCTACACTTCCTGGTATTAGATGATTTGAATCTACGGATTCTACTGCCAGCTTCTCACCGGTAATGCTACCGTCCGGCAGCAATTCAGAGCTACGTGTTTCTTTTGCCAAATGAGCTAACGTAATCTCACCATTTCGGATATGACGGCCTTCCACTGCGTCCGGACTCAAATGACTGCCATCTACACTTCCTGGTATTAGATGATTTGAATCTACGGATTCTACTGCCAGCTTCTCACTGGTGATACTACCGTCGGGTAACAATTCAGAGCTGCGCGTTTCTTTTGCCAAATGATCTAACGTAATCTCACCATTTCGGATATGACGGCCTTCCACTGCATCCGGACTCAGATGACTGCCATCCACACTTCCAGGTATTAAATGATTTGAATTTACAGATTCTCTCGCCAGCTTTTCTCTGGTAATACTGCCATCTGGAAGCAAGTCTGCGCTACGTGCATCTTTGGCTAGATGAGCTAAGGTGATTTCACCGTACCCGATATGGCGGCCTTCTACTGTATCCGGGCTCAGATGGCTGCCATTCACACTTCCAGGTATAAGATGATTTGAGTTCACAGATTCTTCCGCCAGCTTTTCTCTGGTAATACTGCCATCTGGGAGCAAGTCTGCGCTACGTGCATCTTTGGCTAGATGAGCTAAGGTGATTTCACTGTGCCCAATATGACGTCCCTTCACTGTATCCGAGCTCAGATGACTGCCATCTACACTTCCGGCCATGAGATGAATAGAACCTACGGATTCCTCAGCGAGCTTCTCGCCGGTAATACTACCGTTAGGCAGTAGCTCAGAGCTAAACGTTTCTTCTGCCAAATGAGCCAGTGTGATTTCACCATGCTGAATGTGACGACCTTCTACTGCACCCAGCCTCAGATGACTTCCGTCTACACTTGCGGGTACTAGATGAATAGAATCTACGGATTCTTCTGCGAGCTTCTCTCCGGTAACACTGCCTTCTGGCAGCAAGTCGGAACTACGTGCATCTTCGGCTAGATGAGCCAGCTTGATCTCACCATGCCCGATATGACGTCCTTCAATCGTATCCATACATAGATGGCTGCCGTCTACACTGCCCGGTGAAAGATGCTGGGAATCCACAGCCCCTTTGGCCAGCTTAGACCCGCTAATGCTGCCCTCCTGTATTTGAATCGAAGAGATGGAATTAGGAATGATATGACCATTTCCGATGGACAACGGCCGGATATGCGCCCCGCCGATACTTCCCGGATTCATATGTCTGCTCTGAACCGCACTGTCACTAATGGATTTTGAATGAACTGCATTCACAGATAAATGCTCTGCCTGAACTGCCGACACTGCTAATTTACTGGAATCCACACTTCCATCAGCAAGCTTAGCCGATGTGACCGATAAATCACTAATCTTATCCGTCGATACACTTTCCGGGGACAGCTTTAACGATGTCACCACATGATCTGCCAGATGATGTGGCTGCACTGCCCCAGCGGCCAAATGAATCTCTCTCACCGAAGCAGAAGCCAGCTTATCGCCTGAAACCGAACCGGACTGAATCGCAGCAGTAGTCACACTATTTTCTCCGAGATGTCTCCGTTCCACAGCTCCAGTGGCAAGATGATCTTTATCCACTACAGCATCCTGCAAGGCACGACCGCTCACGCTGGCATCTGCTAGATGTTTCTCCTCCACTGCACAAAAAGCGATATGCTCACCACTTACCACTTCACGAGCAATCGTACTTCCAATGACCGATCCTGCTGCTAGTTTAGCCGAGCTCACCACTCCGTCCGCTAACTTGGCGGAAGTAACGCTCTGTGGACGCAGGTGCTCCGCACCCACAGACTCTGAGGCCAGCTTTTCTCCAGTAACAGCACCAGAGGATAGATGTTCCGTATGAACAGCTTCATCCATAAGCTGCTCCGAGCCTACCGCTTCCGAAGCTAAATGGGAGTGGTTCACAGCCTCACGTTCCAGATGATTAGAGGAAACAGCTTGCATAGCAATTTGCGGTCCGCGTATGGCGGATTTGGCAATATGTCTGGTGGTTACAGCTTCATCTGCTAGCTTATGTGCGAGTATGCTTTGATCAGCGATTTTCGATGAGGTGACCGCTTGCTCAACCAGCTGTGCAGTACCTACCGCACCCTCTGTTAGCTTTAAAAAGGAGATACTTCGGTCAGCTAGATGGCGACTCGTTATTTCCCCGTCGCTGATATGGGAACCGTGTACGCTTTCTGCACTTAGATGGATGCTTCTCACTACTTCTGCACCTAGCTGCTTGGAACCAATAGCACCATCCGCTACATGTGCGCCTTCGATTACACCCGACTGGAGCTGCTCCTTGCCGATCAGCTTGCTGGCAAGCTGCCCTGGTCCGATCGCTCCCGGAGCCAAATGTCTAGCGGTTATCAAAGCATCGCTAAGATGGCGACCCTCAATCACAGCATCAGCCAGTTTGGAGCTGCTGATTTCACCATCGGCTATTATATCGCCAGATACTGCTGCATCAGCTAGCTTGGAACGGTCAATACTCCCGTTTGCGATGTGGCGGCCTGTGATGCTGCTGCTTCCTATTTTCTCACCAGTAACCGCTCCATCTTCCAGTAGATCAGCCGTAATAATCAGATCGCTCAAATGACGGCTCTCAATTGATTTATCCGCAATTTGACCGCCGCCGATAATCCGATCAGCCAGCTTCTCTGGACTAATACTACCGTTCTTCAGCTTCTCTCCACTGATGGAATGATCCAGCAGTTTACCGCCACTTACGCTTCCTTCAGCTAAATGTTCACCCACAATGGATTCAGGCGCGATTTTCGAAGAAGTAACTGCCTTGTCCGCGATATTGATGCTCTGTACAGCGTAATCTTGCAACCATGGTGTACCAATAATGCCGAACTTCAGCTTAGAACCGTCAATGGTACGTGGAGCGATTTTAGCTCCTGTAACTGCTGCATCCGATAGATCATCTGTATAAACGGGCTGGAACCGCTCTTTTTCAGGAGCGAACCAAATCGTCTCAGGAAGATTATCCGCCTGTTTCTGAAGCTGCTCTTCCACTATAGGCTCTGGCTCTGGTTGCAGAACTGGTACGGAAATTGATTCCTCTTGAACGACTTCAGCGATTGCTCCTCCACTTACCTGAACATCAGCGAGCTCTGCTTTACTGACTCCGTCATTGCTGCTCCCCGAATCCTTAGAACTGCCTTTGCTTTCCAGCATGCTCAGTTCCTTTATATTGGGATTATCTACATAGTAGAGTCGTTTTTGTGGACTGCGCGGCTGCTTTTTTTTGGAACCCCTCACAAGCAGTCTCCTCCTTCCATCTATTGTTTCTCCTAGGCATCATATGCAGCGGTATGGGCTGATGACACCCTTTTGCGATAAGCCCTTAATAAGATTCTGATGAAATTTATACTTTCTTATATTTAAAAAAAGGCTTCTGCCGCCGCGCATTCGTCCACCCTGACATGCGGGTACAAACATACAATGACAAGAGTAGTAAAAGCGGGAATCACGTGACGGAAGAAACAGGAGGAACAAACATGGGGCATAAGCTCGTTGGAATACTACTAAATGCCGATATGCACCGGGGCGTTCCCCGGCTAAAAACAGGACAGGAGTCTCTATCCAACTATGAAGAGGCGGCCGCTGCATACGGCCTAGTTCCCTGCTTTCTGAAGCTCGCGGACATCGATACAGACTCAGGCTTCAGCGCCGCCTATATAAAGGGATCTCATGGATATAAAAGCGTAGTAGTTTCTACGCCAACTGTCATCCATAACCGGGCCATATACAGCCAGAATAGCCCAGGAATGCAACGTCTGCTACGGCACCATCCTTTGGTGTACAATACTTGCAATCGATACGGCAAGGATGAGATCCATGAACTGCTTGAGCAGCATGAAGAGCTGCGTGAGGTTTTGCCAGCAACAACTGGCGTATCTGGACTCAAACAAATGATGAATCGTTATCCCGATCTTATTCTTAAACCTTGCCGTGGAAGCATTGGGAATGGGGTCATGCGACTGGTTCGTAAAGGGCCTCAGCGCTGGAGCTTAAATTATCTCTCCCCCTCCATGCGGCGCTGGATAAGCACTCCTGTATATCAGGGGGCGCTGCCAAAAATGCTCCGGGCACGCCTTGCCTCTGTCCCTTATCTCGTGCAGGAGCGTATTCCCCTTGCTGAGATTGGAGGACGTCCCTTTGATTTACGCGTCACCGTTCAACGCGGCTGGGGAGGCGATTGGCAGGTTACCGGTCTCTTTGCTAAACTAGCACCCCCTGGGGGGTTTGTCTCTAATATAGCCCGTGGAGGAGAAGCGTTAAGCTCTTCCTTTGCGCTGGAAAAAGCCTTCTCTAGAGGAATAGCGGCCCATATCCGTATGGCTGTCGAAACACTTAGCCTTGTTATAGCTCGTTGTCTCGAACAAGACCTTCCAGGGCTGGCCGATATCGGACTGGATATAGGCATTACAAAGGATGGTCGCATCTTCTTCATAGAATGCAATGGCCGCGACCAACGCTATGGATTTCACAAAGCCGGCCTTACGGAGATTTGGAAGGAGAGTTACCGAAGACCTATGGGATACGCACGTTTTTTACTAGAAAAGAACAGCCTCATATATAACAGTTATTGATTTGTCTCCTATTCTATGTCAATATAATGCAGAGCAGAAGGCGGCCACATACGACCGTACTGCTGTATTATGGAAGGGAGATGGGCATGGTAAAACAATTGCTGCGGCTAATGACCGAGCTATCCTCGCACCGATGGCTTTCACGGTTAATGGGGTCTTTTTCTCATAGTAGACTCAGCCGTTTTCTAATCCCGGTATTTATTAAGACTTATCAAATCCCCTCCGCCCAAGCGGAGAAGAATCCTGGAGAATATCTCACTCTTAATGAGTTTTTCAGCCGCCGGCTGAAGCCTGGCATGCGGCCTATTGCAACCGATGCTGACGCTTTAGTTAGTCCCGTAGATGCAATGATTACTGCTATGGGTGACATTTCCTCTGGTACGATTATGAATGTAAAAGGGCAGGATTATAAGATCGAGGATCTACTGAATCATTCTCCGCATCTGGAGCTATACAAGAGAGGATTTTTCTTCGTCCTTTATCTAAGTCCTACGGATTATCACCGGATTCACTCTCCCCTTACTGGACATAAGGTTGAGAGTGATCATATTCGTGGACGAGCCTATCCTGTCAACGATTTCGGCATGCGACATATGAAGGGCGTACTGAATCGCAATGAACGTCTTATCACGTATATCGCCGGAGACTACGGAGAAACAGCAGTAGTAAAGGTAGGCGCGATGAACGTCAGCAGCATCGGGTATACGGATGCTAACGCTACCGAGTGGCAAATCGGCGATGATCTAGCCTATTTCGAGTTCGGCTCTACTGTAGTACTACTTATGGAGAGCGGTACTTTTACCCCGAGACCCAAGCTTGAGGTCAACACGAAGGTAAAGATGGGGGAATTGCTAGGGACGCTACATCGGCCGCTTTAGTAAAGCTATAATATAACAAAATAAGGGTATCCCTAACCGATTAAAAATCGGCGCCGGGATACCCTTGTTTTGTTTATTTCACTTTAGAGCTTGTTACGCTAGCATAGTAATCCAGTACATTGTTGATGATCACAGCTGCTTCAGCTCTTGAGGCCGAAGCTGTCGGATCCATTTTTCCACCGCTGCCTCCATTTACAATACCAAGATCTTTGAAGGCATAGACCGCTTCTTTAGCATAACCCGCAATAGAAGCATCATCTGGGAAGTCATGGTTAGTCGCTTGCGGCAATTCAACATTCAGTCTCTTCAATGCATTGAATAGAATTACACACAGGTCCTGACGGCTAATGCTGCTATTAGGAGCAAACATGCCATTACCGATACCATTGATCAGTTGATTAGAAGTCCCAATCTCAACATAGTTTTTATACCAAGCATCTTTCAGAACGTCAGTAAACTGCTTTTGATTCTCGCCCATGCTGAAGTTGAAGCTTTTTACTACCATGGCAACAAACTCGGCACGGTTTACCTTCCCACTTGGATCAAAGCTTCCGTCTGTGCGTCCGCCGATAATATTTCTCTCCACCAGCGCTGCAATCGCAGATTCTGCCCAGCTAGGAATTAGAGTAGCATCTTTAAACTTATTCTTAAGCTCTTGTCTGATTAGCTCCGGTGTCTTCGTTTTTCCATCTGTTATCGGAGACTGAGGCTGCTGTTCTCCAGGTTTTACGACTTCTCCAGGAATCGATGGTACTGAAGGTTCCGCTGGGGTAGTCGGTGTTGGTGTACTTGGTTGACCACCAGCTCCACCGCTGTAAGGTTTAACGATCACAGAGATCTGTACCTTCAGGCCAAGTGGATTAGCTATACCCTCAGGGAAGACAAGATCCCCCTTGATGGTGTACGTTCCTTCCGTATTACCGTTATAGCCTTCCTTGTTCCACTGAACAGAAACGACCTTATTCATCCCGGTATTCAGGGTTACTGATACTGAAGCTGGTAGCTCCAGTGCGCCAAAACTGGTACCATAAGCAACACTTTTACTTGCTAGTGCTTGCACTGCCGTGATTTCCGGTATCGTAATGACCTCCGGCAGTACTTCGATCGTAATGGATGCCTTCAGGTCTTTGGGATTGCTGACACCTTCCAGAGGTACTAGCGCTCCTTTCAGGATATAAGCTCCTTGCTTATCGCTATTGTAACCTTCACTATTCCAATCGATGGATATCGCCTTTGTCTCACCGTTGTTCAAAGTAGCTATGACCGATGATGGTAGCTTCAATCCATTAAATGGAGTGCCGAATGGAACGCTCTTACTTTCCAAATCCTGCACTGTGACAATCTCAGCGACACGAATCACTTCGGGCATTACCTGAATGGTGATGGAAGCTTTCAGATCATTAGGGTTGATCATTCCTTCTTCTAATACCATAGTACCGCTCAGCACGTATGATCCTTCCACATTGCCGTTATAACCAGCAGGGCTCCATTTAACAACAAGTTCCTTCTGCTCATAGGTATCAAGCGTTACTGTAGCTGAAGACGGCAATTCCAACTTATCAAAAGCGGTGCCAAATTCAACATTTTTGCCCTCCAGCTTCTCAACTTTAGTAATCTGGATAGGTTTAGTGCCTTCTGGCAGTACAACCACTGTAATAGAAACAGTTTGATGGGTACTATTCAATACCCCCTCAGGAAGCTCAAAGCTACCTGCCAGCGTATAACTCCCCGCTTTTCCACCGTTGAAATCTTTACTATCCCATTGTACAGGCAAGTGAATTACCCTTTTGTTGCCCAATGTAGCTTCCACTGTAGCTGGTAAATTCAATTCTCCTGCAGCAGTTCCGAACGGCACACTCAGCAGTTGCGGCTGAACAATCGATATAATTTCTTTAGCATGGGTATCTTCTGTCCATTTGGCATAATACACCGTGCTTATGTTCATTACCGTTTCTACGGTTAATGCATTACCAGTCCCTTCTTTATTATCAAACCAGCCAGCAAAAATGTAGCCTTCACGTTCCGGTACCCGAGGTAAGGTGCTTAATGCTTCACCTTTAAATGCGGTTACTTTGGTAGGAGCCGGTGAGTCCAGATAATTCTGATCGAAGGTGACTTCAATCGGATCAGCATAAATGAGTTCAACATATTGTAAATTTGCATTTAATCCGTTAAAAATCATATACACATTTTGTTTTCCAGTCACTTTGGTTCTGTCTAGGAAGGTTTCCGCTGTCAAATAATGATCAATGTAAGAATTTCCAGGCGTTTGTTTAGTGCTTGCCATTCCATAATTCCCCCAAGCAGCGCCTGCTTTCTGAGCAAAACTAATGCTTGCAAATTCATTACCAAGTTCAAAAGAACCTCCGCCGCTGTAAGCATCAGCGTATGCTCTTCCTTGTGTAGTAGCTCTTTTAACTGGTTTACCCGTATTGTCAGCCTCTGTATAGAATTTAAAAGATGGAGACGATCCGCCTTCACGGGCATACTGCACTCTTACTTCCACAAGATTAGTTAAGTCAACCTGACCGAAATAAACAAGGTCATTAGAATTGACATAACTCATGGCATCCGTACCACTTTCGAATCTGAACTGGGTATTCGTTGCATAAATCCATGGTGCATTATAAGGATAGATTCTAATACCGTTCTCTACTTTCAGCGTTTCTCTCGGAGCAATATTGATTGGCATAGACGATATGCTCAAATCTGTTATAGCCGCTTTCAAGGAAGCTATGGCTTCTGCAACAACCTCGTCGTTAATCGGCTCAGCAAGAACAGCCTTAACCTCATCCAGCACAGCGTTGAATTTGAGCTTTTTGTAAGCTGTGTATGCATTCATATCGATATTTTGAGCAGCCTTGATATCCGCATCTAACACCGATGTGTCTACATTGTCCTGCTTCAGCTGGAAGGTTAGCCAGTTCAGGTCAATACCAGCACTCTCAAATACAATTCTAAGGGTATGCTCGCCCGCCGACAGCTGAATATCAGGAATTCTAAAGGTTTTCCATACCCCTTTAGTCGTGGTGAGGTCGAAGGTACCCAGTAGCTTATCGCCATCATAGATGCCAAAGGACATTTGGGCGACATCCGATTGGCTAGAGCGAATTCGTGATGTGACTTTGTACATGCCTTCTTTCTCTACATTTACCTTATAGGAGATGGCTTCTCCCTTACTTGTGTTGGTGTAGCATAATCCACCGTCTACGTCATTACTGCTTACTGGCGTGATTATCGGAGTAATGGAGGCAAATTCCGTCTCAGCTACCTTCAATTTAGTATTTTTCCCAATCTTCTTTACTGCCAAAGCTACATCACTGTTGATTCTGACATAATCAAAATCAACAACAAATGGATCTGTAAGATTCTGACTTCCATTAGATGCAAGTAATCCAAACTTCGGATTGGCATAATTCGCAGTTGTACTGCCAAGTGAAATATATTCCTTGCCGTCAGCGCTGACATAACCGGAATAGCTGTTGCCTATTTTTTTCAAACGTAAATACAGCTCTTTCTTTTCTCCAAAAATACTGGTGAGCTGACTGGCAGACAGTTGTCCGATGGTAACAGGCTCCGTACCTCCGGTTTCTTTGGTCATACCGATGATCTTGCCGCTACTGTATTCATACTTCACCCAGATATAGTTATTGTTATCCTGTGAAGCCGTGATGCCGACGCCGTTATAATTTTGATTTGGCGCTTTGCTCATATTAATTTTCACTGTTGCTTCCCAGTTGCCGAAGGCCTCCTGCTGGAAATAGTTCTTCAAATCTGCATGATCACTCCAGAAGTCGCCTCTTTCAGCGATGATTCTCAAATTGCCGAGAGCAGTGCTCAAAGACCAGTTTTTGTTGTTTTCTGTATTGGTAGCAGTCTCTTTATTAATCGTCCAGAAGTTGCTTAGATTTGTACTATCGAACTCATCGCTCTGTGGTGTCGTACCAAATTGTATCACATAGGAATTCGCCTGATCGGAGCTGATACATTTGATCGTCACTCTTTTATTGATGAGATCTACGTTGGCCGTTGCTTTTACACCATCATTCGTTTCAAACGTAACTTCAGGTAAAGTAGCCCCGTTACTGAGACCTACATCATAACTGAACCTAGTCTGTGCAAACCCCTCAAGCGGCTTACCATCAATAGAGATATTCTTTAAATAAGCATAGGTCGGATTCTCAAAAATCGGTTCCAAGCCTTCCTCCGAAGAGAAAATAACCTTGTAGATCCGTTTCTCTCCTCCGGCCGAAGCAGTAATTACAGCAGCCGGTCTATCTTTATCGGCTTGTCGTATACTTACGTCTACACCAGCTATCGCCGTAGCTTTGACTTCAGGATAGCTGCTAGTTTCAGTCGTTTCACCAAAGGCTTTATAGTCGAGTTTCAATGGATTAAATATTTTGATCTTTTTGCCGCCAACCGTAATATCAGAGAGCTGTGGATCTCCTGATTTGTCCGTATTCACCCGGAACCAATCTCTTCCCGGCGTATAATTGACCACATAATCAATCTTTGCCGTTCTTGCAAAGGCTGGAGATTTCATCAAAAAGCTCGTGATATTCTTGGCAGAACGCTGCAATTCTCCCAGGGTCAGACTGCCGTTAGCAAGCGATGTCATCGTATTAAAGGTACTGTTATTCCGATTCTTATGCGTTTCTGCATAATCGTTCGGAATTACCATGTAAAGGTCATTTTGGGCACGGACCATGGCTTTGCCGTTGGTTTCATCATAACGATTGGTAGTGGCATAGAAGCCCTGATCCTCACTCATCTTCGCCCACCAGTCTGTCATGACAATCCCGTCAAAGCCCCACTCTCCACGGAGGATGGTCGTATTCAGGTCATAGTTACTGGAAGCCCAAGTTCCGTTTACCGGACCATAGGACGTCATCACTGAACGCGCCTTTCCACTCTTTACTGCCATTTCATAACCTTTCAAATAAATCTCGCGAAGCGCTCTTTCAGAGACAAGTGCATTCACAAGATGTCTATCCGTTTCCTGATTGTTCGCTGCGAAATGCTTAATAGTAGGCGATGTACCGTTCTTCTGAAGACCTCTTGTCTGCGCAGCAGCCATGATGCCTGTCAGTAACGGATCCTCTGAAAAATACTCAAAGTTTCTTCCGTTCAGGGGACTTCTGTGGATATTGATTCCCGGTCCAAGCAGCGTATCGATATTGTTAATCAGCATTTCTTTACCGAGAAGATCGAACAATCTTTCATTCAGCTCGGTGTTCCACGTACAGGCAAGCATCGTCCCGTTCGGGATACTGGTTGCCTTCTCTGCATTGGTCTCCATCCGGATTCCTGAAGGACCGTCGGCAGCACTGTCGATAGGGAGTCCGAATTTCAGCAGATTTTTAGTGACACCACCAAAAGCCGCAGCGGTTCCGGCAGTAACTTTGGGGCTGGACATCCCTTCCCCTAAAATAATGGCCCCCAGATCGTTGTTGGACAATTGTGCAATGAACTGATCCATAGTCACTTTCTGATTGTATACATCCAATAAGGTATAACCCTTGTCCCCAGTTTGTGGAATGGACGCAGGGAGATTTTGCTTGATTCTTTCATCCAAGTCGGTAGTCCGTGTCGGTACCTTTTCAGTGACAGTGGTAAAAGTACCATTTTCATTCGGTTGTCCTGGTTTGATACGATCAAATTCCTTAGTTGGCGCGAGCGCTTCCTGCAAGGTTTCTACAACCTTCAAAGCATTAAGGCTGTATACTCCATGCTTTTCGCTGTCACTTACACTGTTGCCTACGTAAATATTATAGTCACCAGCTTCTAGGACATAAGATGAATCATGACCTGTAATTCCACTGTCATCATATGAGGCCATATCTTTGGTGTCATACGTGATGGTGATCGACTGTGATTCCCCAGGCTGTAACAGCCGGGTCTTAGCAAAAGCAGCAAGCTCCTTGGCAGGCTTGCCAAGTTTACCTTGTGGTGCACCGTAATAAATCTGTACAACTTCTTTGCCTTCCACCTTACCTGTATTCTGAACAGTTACAGTCACTGCAACCTCATTCTCACCAGCGTTGACATTATCAGTCGTGATCTTGAAATTGGTATAGGACAGTCCGTACCCAAATGGATAGAGCACCTTATCCGGAGCAAAGGTCTCAAAATAGCGGTAGCCTACATAAATATCCTCACTATAAGAATTTTCAGTTTTGCTGCCAAAATGTGCAGTAGAAGGATAGTCAGCAAGTGTAGCTGCAATCGTATCGCTCAATTTTCCGCTTGGCGTAACATCTCCGGTCAGTACGTCGGCTACTGCGCTACCGCCTTCCATCCCCCCTTGCCATGTGTACAAAATAGCAGCTTTGGGATAGTTTTTAGCCCATGACATATCGATAACGTTGGCTACGTTCAATACGATGGCCACTCGGTCGAATTTGGCATAGACCCGGTTGAGCATGTCTACTTCAAGGTCTGTCAGCTTATAGGCACCCTTGACGTCCGTATTATCCTTATCTTCACCGGCTGTTCTACCGATGATGACCACAGCTGTATCCGTTTTTGCTTTTGCTGCATCCACAATTTCATCGGTTAAAGGCATTTCTGCCTGTGACCACGGCTCTGCTGCCCAGCCACCACCGCCATTGTTGAAAGGATTCTTTTTGATCCAGTCGGCATAAACCTTCGCCAGATCTTCATTTAACTTGAGACTGGGATTGTTCCGAAGACCTTCCAGAATCCCATTCACATAATCTACTCTTACCGCACCGCCAGATCCTGTGCCTGACTTGTAATAATGCGCTTGTATGCGGCCAAATACCGATACATTTTCACTCATCTTGATAGGGAGCACTTGTTCATTCTCATTTACTTGTGATCCTGCTGGTTTATACTCCGGATTTTGTAGCAACACAATACCTTCAGCGGCCACTTCTCTGGACACATCCGCTAATCCCGGGAGAACCTTAGCCAAAACGGGAGAACTGGTACTAGGCGTTATGATTGAGGTTATCAGAATGCAGCAGAATAATATTTTAAGTAAGCGATTACAATTTTTCCTCATATTTATCACCATTCCTTTCGATTAAGGTACAGCTTAGGATAATGGGTCATCGTAAAGAGCGAGATTTCAATTAAAAATTTCTAATGCATAAACGTTCGCTTCATAAACCGATAGGATGATTTTACTTTCAGGAAGGAGTTATTCTCTAAGAGCGCTAGCCGCTGTGGAGTAAGGCTTATTCAAGCATCAAGTGTGTTACTGATTAAATCTAAACCGGTTTAGATTTTTCACATAATTCTCCTAACTCATACTTACAAATTAAAACGTGCGAAAATGTTCATTAATTCCTCCTTTACTTTTTAAACTTACATTGAATACTATCATCAGAAATATCATCCTAACATAGAAAATCCTCATAGATTTATTGAATATACTCATGTATCACAGAATTCAAGTTTTTCAAAATAACTAAAAAGGCTCACTCGGCCGATAGCTAAACTTATAAACCGAAGTTAAGATGGGCCCATTATAAAACAGCTACATTAAAAATAGCAGGGAGAATCAGCATCGCTTAATGCCGATTCTCCCTGCTATAAAAACCAAATGCAAGTTCGTGAACTTTCGTTGAAGTAGAATTATTTTGCAGATAAAAGACTCTCCGTAATGTAATTTAACTGCGCTTCAAGCGTAACGGGATCACTATATGTATCAGCGGTTGGGTCCAGTTGGAATACGTTGCCTGCTTTTACGGCAGGAAGATGCTTCCACAAGGGGTTGTCATAGACGATTTTCGGATCGCTCGTATCGCCAGCCCATGGGCATGTGAATACAATATCTCCAGCAAATTGAGGCAGCTTCTCAAGGGAGATTGTTGCCCAACCAGTGCCGCTGTCTATAGCTTCTTTCTGCGCTTCAGGAGGTGCTTTCAGGCCAAATTCATTATAAATAATTTCTCCACCGCGCCCGTAGCTGTGACCGAATACGAATAGTCCACCGGAAAACGGATTTAGGATAGAAACGGTTTTGCCACCTACAGCTGCTAACACCTTAGGCTTCAATTCTTTGATTTTTTTGTTCCATTGTTCCACCCAAGCTTTAGCTTCGGCTTCTTTCCCCGTTAATGTACCGAAATCAAGCATTTGATCTCTGATAGTTTTTGCACCGTATTGAATGGCTACTACTGGCGCTATTTCAGCCAGCTTGTCGAGTCCTTCCATTCCGGAGAATACAACAATAAGATCAGGGTTCAGCTCTAAAATGTGTTCAAGAGATGGTTCATCCCCAAGGCCTTGAACGCCTTCCAGCATTCCTTCAAAGTAGGGACTGTTTAAGACACCATTCATAACACCAACCGGTTTGATACCTAACGCCAAGAAGTATCCAGTGTCGAAGGAGGTTAAATCGACAATCCGTTTCGGATGTCTGGGTACTTGAATATCTCCGTTACTTGCTTGATATGTAACCATGTCCACTTCGCTGGATGAGTCATTGGTGTTTGATGAAGATACGGCACTCTCTGTCCCATCTACTGAGGAGTTGTTATGCTCAACTGCTTGTCCGCAAGCTGCTAGCAGTAACGTTATAACCAAAGTAAACACAAGCAATAGATAAGTTTTTGGAGATTTAAACAAAATAATTCACTCCAATCGACATATTATATGATGATATTGATAATCATTATCAATGTAACTATATAGTATTATTCTATCATTGGCAATGGATAATATGTTAACATCTACTGCATTTACCTTTTGGACACCTACTACACACTAAAAATAAAAGGACAGCCCCATGGCTGTCCCTTAATCTTTTCAAGTCATTATATGCTCTATTTACATCTGTTACGCCTATTACACATGTCCTTGCTTAGCAACATCACGCGCCTTGGCCGCAACCTGTTCCGGATCTCCTAAATAAAAGCGGCTGATTGGATTAATGTCCTCATCCAGTTTGTACACGAGTGGTACTCCTGTAGGAATATTGAGCTCCAGCAGTGCTGCCTCATCAATATCTTCCATAAATTTGATCAACGCTCGCAGTGTATTGCCATGGGCTGAAATGAGCACCCGTTCCTTTTTACGTACAAGGGGAACGATGCGGTTTCTCCAGAAATCACCCACACGATGAACAGTATCTTCCAGACTCTCGCCTCGCGGAATATCCTCCGGACGAATACTGCTATAACGAATATCATTTCTGGCATACCGAGGATCATTAAGCTCAAGCAGTGGAGGCCGAACCGATAAACTCCGTCGCCAGAGATGCAATTGTTCTTCACCGTATTTTATCGCCGTTTCACTTTTACTAAGTCCCTGAAGTGCACCATAATGCCGTTCATTCAGCTTCCAGGACTTTTGCACAGGAATCCACAGCAGATCCATTTCATCGAGAACATAGTTGAGTGTTTTGATCGATCGTTTGAGTACCGATGCAAAAGCTAGATCAAATGTATACCCTTCATCCTTCAAAAGCTTGCCAGCAGCCTTAGCCTCTTGAATACCCTTCTCGGTTAAATCCGGATCACTCCAACCCGTAAACAAATTCTGCACATTGTACTGGCTTTCACCATGACGTATCAGTACGATTTCGTACATTTTATCTCTCCTCCCACCTATATGCTCTGGAACTCTGTTACATCATGCAATAGATCACCGTGATAATCTCTAGTATGGGCGTTTTTTGGGCAATTGAATGTAAGATATGCAACAGAATGCAAAATTACCCTCACAGGAGATTTATTCTATTGTATCAAATACAACGAGAGGAACGATAAATCCTTCAGTTTGCCAAGCATAAATGCCTAGCGGCATCCTTATAAGGACGGTAAGCGTTTATGTCTTATATTTCAAAAAAACCGGAAGCCTGTTGGCCCCGGTTATTTAAAGTCTTTGGTCATATCCAGCGATTGTATACCTTCTCATTTTAGAACCAGCTATCTATGGCAAAAGCACTCGATTGTTTTAATCTTCTCAAACGGTTTCTAAAAAGTCCTGCGCCTCCACTTTTACAATCGGTGTTGCAGATTCGGCGTCTGATCATCATCCCATGCGTCTCCCCTTCCAAGAAGTTATGTAAATTCTCTGTAAACTAAACTGCAAAGTATTTACCCTTGGATGAAATAACTGAAACAACGAATGCAAATCAGCGGATCTCAGATGGACTTTTTCCGGTATACTGCTTGAACTGGCGGCTGAAAAAGAAAATGTCACGGTATCCAAGTGCATCCGCTACCTCAGTAACATTCATCCCAGCGTAGAGCAGCAAATGCTGAGCACGCTCAATCCGAGCTCGAATGACATAAGATTGAACGGAAGAGCCAGTAAGCTCCTTAAACTTAATTGAGAAATACCGAGGCGACAGCCCTGCACGTGCAGCAAGATCCTCTACGCGATGCGAAATCCCGGGATGTTGGCTCACATAATTCGCTATTTCGTGAATAATCTCTGTTAAATGGTTGCTAGCATAACGTTCTACAGGCTTCACTCGGTCCTCCCTAAGCAGATGAATCATTAGTTGCTTTAGAACAAGCTGCCCTTCTTCCTCAGCCGCGTACGTATCCACTAGGAACAGCCGGACGTAACGAGCAAGCAGATGCTCAAATTCAACGGTTTCTGCAAGTACGCGATAGGGCAGCGGAACATCCGTCACCTCTCCGGTGACATCAAAATGAATATATGTAAGGACAAGTGGTCTTTGCGGATTATGAGTAGCGCTAGTATGGTCACCCGGACGGAACAAGAAGCAGCTCCCCTTGCCCACTTGGAAGGGTTCCCCGTTACGAATAACCGTCCCTTCCCCGCTCCATACATAGAATAAATCATAATTTTGCAGCGACTTCTCTCTTTTTTGCCATTTCCAGCTTGGTTCGCACACAATCTTCGCCAAGGCAGGTAATATAACAAAAGAGGATGGCGATGCGTGCAGCATAACGTTCCCTCCTAAAAGTTTTGTTAGCATAATCTGCTTGAGTTACTCCGCAAAACTCACTTCGTAAGCATTCACATTGTTTTGTTAGCATAATCTACTTGAGTTACTCCGCATAACTTGCATCGTCAGCATTCACTTCGTTTTGCTTCCCATCCCCACCATCATACCTTGTCATGTTGCAGTTTGTACATCTTCCCACGCCAAAAGCAGGCGCTTTATTCCTTCCTCCAGCTCCACAGCATTCAGATGGGCAAAAGCAAAACATGCGGCTGGCTCCCCCGGCGAAACTTGATATAACGCCACATCTCTGAAATCCGTGCCGCGCCTGTGCGCTGCCGCCCGGAATGCCACGAACTCTTCTCTACTGCGTAGCCACCGCGCATATACTTGCAGCCCCGCATCGCCAGGCAGCAGCTCAAACAGCTCATTAAGCTGTTCCGACAGCATCGTCCTAAGGATGCGACCGCGTTCACCATAAATGCGGGTCATCCGACGCAGATGACGGCCATAGCCGCCGGTATTCATAAAACGAGCCAATGCCCGCTGTTCCAGCAGTCCGACTGGTAAAGGCTCATATAGCGCCTTAGCGGCGATCGTCGGCTTTACCAGAGAGGGTGGAAGCACAGCAAAGCCAAGCCGAAGGCCAGAGAACATCGTGTTTGAGAAGGAGCCAATATACACGACCCGTTCTCCGCGATCTAGCGCTTTTAATGGCTCGATTGGACGTCCTGACCACCGAAACTCACTGTCATAATCATCTTCAATGATTACCGCTTCATGTCGCTGCGCCCATTCCAGCAAGATACGCCTCCGTTCCAAAGGGAGCACCACACCTGTAGGAAATTGGCGACTTGGTGTAACAAACAACAGACGCGCATCCCAATCCTCCGGAATTAGACCGCTATCATCCAGCTTTCCTACCAGCAATCGTCCCCCATTGATCTCTACCGCTCGGCGAATCCCATGGAAACCCGGATCCTCGACAACCGCTTCGTTCCCTGCATCCAGCAGCAGCTGGGTCAAAATAACGATGCCTTGCATCGAACCGCTAAACAATACGATATGCTCTACATCCGCACGAATCCCGCGGGTAATCCGCAGATGCGCAGCGATAGCTTTGCGAAGCCCTTCATCTCCTTCGGGAGGACAAGTGCTTTGCAGCATACCGCCTTCTTTCCCTCCAGCATACGTTAGCGCACTGCGCCATTCGGCGTAAGGAAAGTACTCCATCCGCATACCGCCGCTAAGGAAGCTTACAACATTCTTGCTACGCTGCTCATACAAGGGTGTCGGGCGCGTGAGCAGTCGTTCTCCCCATACCGAAAGTGGGATCGTTCTCTCAGATGCAGAGCCTCCCCCAGCAGCATCTGCCGCCTCACCCAAAGTCACATTTCCACGCTTATTATCTCCAGAAGCTGAAACAAAGCTATCTTTTGATACGAATGTCCCTCGTCCAGTCACCGTCCTTACATAACCATCAGCGAGCAACATTTCATACACCTGCGAGACCGATCCGCGCGACAAGTCATAGTGCATAGCCAGACTTCGTGTAGACGGCAGCTGAGTGCCACCCGGGAGAGTTCCCTCCAATATTCCAGCGCGAAGTGCATGATATAACGCTAAATATTTGTAGCGGTGTATCGCCAGATATTGATCGAATGCCAGCGTAATATTCATTGTTTCCCTCCTTGGCCAGCAAGTGGTCCATTAAAAACTATCTTAATTGGTCCTTTTTAATTGTCAACTACTCTACTATTCTTGAAAGAACATCTACATCGGAGCAAATGCTCTACACTATTAAGAATAAGGACGTGAACCCTATGCGCAGAAAAGAATTTCAAGTAGATCAGGAGGAAGAATTAATCTCTTTTCTAGACGGAATGAGCTTCGGTTTTCTCGGTACAAGCGATGAACAGGGGCTACCGCGGGTGACACCGCTGAATTTTGTATATACAGATGGGTGTTTCTATTTCCACGGTAGTCATGCTGGCGGCAAAATGAAGGCGATCCGCAATCAGCAGAAGGTCTGCTTTACCGTAGCGGATGAGTATGCACTGATTCCGTCTTATTTTAGCGACCCAGAGATGGCCTGCCCAGCAACCGCATATTTTAAAAGTGTTACCGCCTACGGCATAGCCGAGCCCGTCGAAGACATTAGCGAAAAAGCCATCGTACTCTCCTTATTTATGAAAAAACTCCAGCCCGAGGGCGGCTATAATCAGATAGATGCAGAGGACCCTAAATACCGTCCCCGTCTAAAGGGCGTCGCGGTAGTGCGCATTACCCCAGATGAGATCACGGCGAAGTTTAAGTTTGGGCAGAATCTAAAAGAAGAAGGACGTTCCGGGGTCATTTCCGGCCTATCTGAAAGAAATCATCCACGTGATGAAGAAACCATTGAAATGATGAAAAAATACTGCCCCTACCACTCCGAATAATAGATACGGATAAACCAGTTTCTCGTTCAAAATAAGCGCTACGTATAGTGTAAAACTTAAACTTCCTTAAATTTTAAAAAAACGTATCTTTCCAAGTGACGGTTGCAAGTGGCGGTGATATAATGTTAGGCAATGTTAACAGTATGTATCCCCAAAGAACCCTGGAAGGATGAAACTGATGAATCCACTAGCTGGACAATTAAACGAAAGTATCAAAGCAGGAAATGAACATGTATATGATATGCTCTCTACGCTTGGCAAAGAAATTTACTTCCCTAAGGAGGGTATCCTGAGTCAATCTGCTGAAGCAGGAGCTCACGCCAAGAAATACAACGCAACCATCGGTATTGCTACCGAAGGCGGTGTACCTATGCACCTCGGTGTCATTCAGGATAAGCTTTCCGCTTACAGCCCTAAGGATCTGTATAGTTATGCTCCTCCAGCAGGTAAACCAGAGCTGCGTACTGTATGGCGTGAAAAGATGCTACGCGAAAATCCATCGCTAGAAGGTAAAACCATCAGCAATCCTGTTGTAACCAACGCCCTGACTCATGGGCTTAGCATTGTCGCTGACCTCTTCGCTGAGCCAGGTGACGCTATCATCTACCCAGATAAGAACTGGGAAAACTATGAACTAACCTTCGGAATTCGCCGCCATGGGGAGACCGTTAACTATCCGCTTTTTACAGAAGAAATGACCTTTAACAGTGCGGGTCTTGAAGAAGCGCTACTGGCTCAAAAAGAACGCGGAAAAGCGATCGTTCTGCTGAACTTCCCTAACAATCCTACAGGATATACTCCAGGGATTAAGGAAGGCGATGAAATCGTCGCAGCTATCCTTCGTGCGGCTGAGGAAGGCATTAACGTGGTTGTCGTAAGTGATGATGCCTACTTCGGACTGTTCTTTGAAGACTCACTAAAGGAATCATTATTCGGTAAGCTTGCTCATCTGCACCCACGTGTGCTTCCAATCAAAATTGACGGTGCAACTAAAGAAGAATTCGTCTGGGGCTTCCGTGTTGGCTTCATCACTTATGCCTCGGAAGACAAGGGTTTGCTGGCTGCATTGGAGCAAAAAACATTAGGCATCATTCGCGCCACTATTTCCAGCGGTGCACACCCATCACAGACCTTCGTATTGGATGCATTGAAATCTCCACAATTCGAAGAGCAGAAGGAAGAGAAGTTCCAAATCATGAAGGGCCGTGCGAATAAAGTAAAAGCGCTGCTCGATAGCGGCAAATACGGCGATGACGTATGGACGTATTATCCTTTTAACTCCGGCTACTTCATGTGTCTGAAGCTGCATACTGTTTCGGCTGAAGCTCTTCGGCTTCACCTGATTCATAATTACGGACTGGGCACTATCGCTCTCGGTGAAACAGATCTGCGGATTGCTTTCTCTTGTATCGAAGAAGAACAGCTCGAAGATCTGTTTGATCTTGTATACGCAGGCGTTCGTGATCTGGAAAAAGCTTAACAAATCTTTCATATTCCTTACAATCAGCTCCGTTTCTACGGGGCTGATTTTTTTCTGGACTCCTCCGGCATTGGCCTATACATGCTTCTCTCTCCGCACATACAATACGATGTACTCAAGTACAACACACACCGAAAGGGGAATGAACATGAGCGAAGAAGTAAGAGGCGGATTTAACGGTTGTTGTGGCGGTGGATTCACAAGCACTGGCGCCATTCTGGTTCTCTTTATCCTGCTGGTAATCATCAGCCGTTCACTCTTTGTCTAACTAGAGATGACGGTCTCGGGAGAGAGCCTTGAGCTCTTTCCCTTTTCCAGTGGTACACCTCATTCCCCACACAAAAAAAGGCTCCCTCATCCGTAGAATCCTCTACTTTTGAGAAAGCCTTTTTTATTTTGAAATAATCTCTTACAAATCCTCGTCAACCATCCGTGCTGCTTTGCGGGACAAGTATCCCTTAAACAGAAAGGATACCAGAATCCCTGCTGCAAAGGTACCAATCACTGGTAGTAGGCGGTCGCCTATAGAGGCTAAGAAAGGTAAACCAAGAATCAGTGCCACTACCAGATGCGCGCGGAATACGAATTGCGTTGTGTTATCCGCCTTACTGCCTTCAGGAAAGGGATACACTGTCAACCAAAAAGACTCACTATGCAATTTGCGGAGTGCCGACAATTGTACACCAATAATGAACAGGAAGAACAAATAGATGGCTGTACCGAAGTAACTGTCATGGTTCAACCAATTCAGCAGCAAAGCCAGTACCGAAATCCGCATAATGATTCCGAAGATATCTCCTCGGGCGAAGCTTTTGGTCAGCAGATAGCGGTAAGCCGTATCCTTACGCCAAGGCAGCCGAGCCCCCCATTTGGAAAGATAACGACGAGGATATACCCGTTGCTCACGGCCCGGTACATCCACGAACCAACCCAGAACCATCAGGGCGCGTCCACCTTGATTTTTTTCCATGGCGATTAGTCTTTCCCAAGGTACGGCGTGGCGTCCAGGTACGGATAGTGCAACAAGATAGGCTGCTGCTAATAGCGCCATAAATATCAGGCTTCTACCGGCAGGCTGCCACAACCAAGCGGCAATAATTAATCCTCCTACTGCCCAGCGTAAGAAAGTGAATATGCCTGCCATCGGACGCGACAGCATAGCTATCTCTTTCCATAAGCCGTAACTCGCGATTAGCTTCACAGCAATCAGAATCAATATTGTAAATAACAGCCGCTTAGGCGAGTCATCTGTACGTATGTACAACGGCCAAAGGGTAATGAGTACAAATAACAATCGAACAATCTTCCATACGTTCCCACTCACCCACGAAGGTGCGAAATATTCCTTCATTCGATGTCCTTGAGGCAATAGAAAGATCGTATCCGGAGTCTGCAAATAGGTGCGGAAGCTGCTATTTACTGCTGCAGGCAGCAGTATTGCAAGCATAATCCAGCGGATGGGAATACCTTCAGGCACATTCTGTAACAACGATGTATACCAAGCAGAGAAGACAATCAACACAAAGAGGAAGACCATAGCTACGCCGCTTTGAATGATATATCCCACATAAGGAAGCATACTTCCCATGAATCGACCTCGCCGCGTGCGCCGCAGCTCTTTCAAATCCATATTATTTCCCTCCCTGAACCAGCTCGTAGAACAGCTGCTCCAAAGTCAGCCCCTGTAGTCCAGTGGTTGCCGCAATTTCTGCCAGCGTTCCCTGAGCAATCACCTTACCTCTATGCAGCACAATAAAGCGGTCGCAATAATTCTCAATGGTAGAAAGAATATGAGAGCTAAGCAGAATAGAGGAGCCTGATTTTTTCAGATCCATCATGAAATCAAGCAGAGAGCGAATCCCGAGCGGATCCAGTCCTAAAAAGGGCTCATCGATCACATATAACGCAGGGCGTGCCACGAAAGCGCACATGATCATAACCTTCTGCTTCATCCCTTTGGATAGATGAGTCGACAACGTGTCCATCTTATCTTCCATATGGAACAGCTTGGCTAGATGTAAGGTGCGAGTTTCGTAGTCACTTTGTTCTACCCCATACGCTCTTGCTGTAAATTCAACATGCTCACGTACTGTCATTTCATCATACAGAAGAGGCGATTCAGGTACAAAACTCAAAGCATTGTGATATCCGATGGGATCTTCAGCACGAGTCTTGCCCTTTACTGTGATATCGCCCTTATGGGGCGACATCAATCCTAGAATATGCTTCATGGTCGTACTTTTTCCTGCTCCATTTAAACCAATTAAACCAACCATTTCGCCAGGCTGCACCTGAAGTGCAATATCATGCAGCACCGGCTTATTCAGGCTGTATCCACCACTGAGGCCCGTAATTTGCAATACGGGAGAATTATTCATTGACCGTCACCTCTCGGAGTTTTGTCTTTCAACCACTTTGGTGCTCCTTTATTCTTACGGTTCTTCTCACGTTCCGCATTGCTGCTGCGTTTGCTTCGTGCAGGAGTAGCACCTCCACGCGCGCCTGCAGAAGGGTTCACACTGCGCTGAGAATCGCGCTGTGATTCAACGCTTGCCTCACTTGTCTGGATCGTTGCCAGTCTTTTAACAGGTTGCTGCTCTGTGCTGGTTGTAGACGGCTGAGTTCCTGCATTCCCAGATGTTCGCACCTGTGGCTTACTGCTGCGCGGAGAAGAAACATCGCGGCGTTGTCCGCTGCTCTCATTTCGTCCCCGTCCACTATTCAAAGCGTTGCGCGCTTCATCTGCTGCTAGCACGTTGCCACCGACCATTTCCCGCTCTTCAAGGGCAATATCCAGTTCACGCGCAAATTTACGCATAATAAAGGTCTGCTGCTCTGTCACAATCGTTACGGATAATCCGCGTTTTCCCATCCGACCCGTACGACCCGCACGGTGTACATAATGCTCGGAATCAAAGGCAGGATCGAAGCTTACTACCAGTGACAAATTCTCAATATCCAGTCCTCTGGCAGCTACATCACTGGCAACAAGCACACGGAATTTCCCTTCGCGGAAACGTGACAGTACATTACTGCGCGTTACTTTATCAGCATCACCGTAAAGTGCGGCTGCGGTCAGTCCAAGATGGTTTAGCTTAGCCTCTACCTCTGCAATATCATCAGTCGCATTCACGAACACAATCGCCTTATCTGGATTGTAATGACGGATGACCCGACGCAGCATGTCGATTTTGTTGCGTTCTTCAGTAACAACGTAGTGATGCTCTAAACTCTCTGCTGTCATGACACCAGGAGCAATTCCAACCTCTGCCGGATTCTTCATTTCACGATTTGCCAAGGCTTTCGTCTCCGGACCAATGGTTGCAGACAGCATAACGAGCTGGCGTGAACGCAGTGCGCTGCTAACAATTTTCGTTACCTCTCCGGCTCCGCTTAGCTGAAACATTTGGTCCGCTTCATCTAGAACAATCGTGCTGACTTCATGCATCTTTAACTTGCGAAGACCAATCAATTCGCGAATCCGGCCAGGGGTTCCCACAACAAGCTGTGGATGCTCACGCAGTTTGTCAATCTGGCGTTTGATGGCTGCCCCGCCAATAAGACCCATAACTCGAATCCCACGGTGTTCGCCATAACGTTCCGCCTCACGTAAGATTTGCATCGCCAGCTCCTGTGTAGGGGCGAGCACCAGCTTTTGGACCACCTTCTGCTCCGGATTGATCGTTTGAAGCAGAGGCAACAGATAGGCCAAGGTCTTACCCGTTCCAGTCTGGGAAGCAGCAATAACATCTCTTCCCTCCAGCAGAAGTGGAATCGTCTGCTCTTGTACAGGGGATGGAGCGTTAATACCGAATTCCGACAATCGGGCAACTAGGTCTTCCTGAATGCCGATAGCCGCAAAAGAAGCTTTATTCATAAGTGTAATTCATCCTTTTCGCTTGAGATAATATCTTCATTATATGCCAAAAAGGCCTCTCCACCAAATGGAAGGCCAATAATGCTGACGGCAGGCTCTATTTTCTGTTCATCGCATTATAAGTAAGCTTGTCCGCCAGACGAGGAAACAGACCGTAAAGCCGAATACCAAACCCTGCCAGACCCGGAAGATCAATCTCTTCTTTGCCAGTTTCCATGACCTTTACGATCTTGGAAGAGACATGTTCCGGTGTCATCATCATCCGAGCTACGCTCTTTTCATAATTGCCGGAAGGGTCAGCCGTTTTGAAAAAATCAGTGGCAATGGGACCAGGGTTCACAGCCGAGACGATGATTCCGCTCTTCCGCAGCTCTTGACGAAGTGCATTCGTGAATCCGAGAACAGCATGCTTGGTGGCTGTATAGGCTACCGATTTGGCTGTACCGATCTTCCCTGCCATAGAAGCCACATTTACGATCTGGCCACTTCCCCGCTCTAACATATGTGGAACAACAGCCTTCGTACAGCGAACAATCCCCATATAGTTAACATCCATCATATCATCAAACTCATGAGGCTCCATCTCTGTAAAAGCGGCGAATTTACCGTACCCAGCATTATTTAGCAAAATATCAATTCTGCCGTAAGTCGCCAAAATTTGAGCAAAGGTCTCTTGTACACCGTCGGCATCTGTTACATCGCATGTATACAGTCCAAAAACGCCCGGAATACCGGCCGCCGTTTCTTTCAACTTCGCTTCGGAACGTGCCACAAGGATCGGAATCGCACCTTGCTTACTAAGCATTTGTGCGGTTAATGCACCAATACCGCTGGATGCTCCTGTAATCACAACAACCTTATCTTTAAGTACCATAAAAAGTATTTCAGCTCCTAACTCTTGCCTAAGAGATCATCACCTGAATATCCATCTCTCCAACCCCATCCATCAACAATGGAATACTAAGTGCTCTGCGAGGCAAAAAGGACATGCTCTCAAGCTTCATAATTTGGGGAGGACTTATATCCACTGAAACCCCCTGATTATATAGAATCGTACTAGCATTTCCACTGATCATATTGCCCAGCTCTGAAATTGCACTCTGACCCATCTCATCCATCTCCGTAATCACATAGCCGCCCATCATAATCGATACCATTCGCAAGGCTACCTGCTCTGCGATACCAAATATAATATTTCCGCTCAGCTGGCCTGTCATTCCCACTTGAATCCATATATGATTATCGATCAGTTCAATTTCTTTGATGCCTAAATTCCCAGTGGAAGGCGAGACCTGAATCACTTGTTCTATAACTGTCCGTGCAGATTCTAAAAACGGATTAATTACTTCTGCTTTCATGAAAGTCCTGTCTCCCCCTTTATCGTGCTTTAGTCATATACCAAAAGTCCCAAGTAATATGGATTTATTATACTTTATATATCGGCACAATTCAGCAAAAATTAATGTACATGTCGAATTCGAACCCAAGTTTGTTTATGTTGCAACATTGCTCTGTCGGGTATTATCTCCTATAATTTAAATCAAATGCCAACATGGAACGTAATATTTCACCCCATCACTTTCATATTTGCTTGTCCAAAGGAGGTATTCCATGAACATCAGCCAGCTGGAGACACTAATAACGATCTCCAAAACGATGAGCTTTCGCAAGGCCGGAGAACTGCTTAACTTGACCCAACCAGCGGTTTCAGCACAAATCAAGAGCCTTGAAGAAGAGTTCAAAACACAGCTGGTTGACCGGAACCAGCCTGTTACGTTAACCGATCGAGGAACTGTATTTCTGGAGCATGCGGAACAAATTGTGACGATTGTCGAGGAGCTTAAACAGAGACTTGCCGACCTTGAAGATAATCCCCAAGGACATATTATTCTCGGCACTACTACCTCTATCGCAATTCAAATTTTACCGCGTATTTTGTCCTATTTTAAAGACCAGTTCCCTCATATCAAAACATCTATTTCCTCTATGTCCTCGTCTCAAATTTATCAACATGTCGAGAATGGCATTGTCGATGTCGGCATTGGCTATTTGATCGGACGAAGTCCGAGTATGACTACTTCCATTCTTTATTATGATACATTCGAGTTGGTGGTCTCACCTAGACACCCCCTGGCTCAAGTTAAGACTGCAGGTATAGAAGCCCTAAACAAAACCCCGCTAATTCTGCTCTCACCGGATACAGTGGGCCGTAAATTTGCCGACGAGGTATTCTCCAAGCATGGCATAGAGCCACAGGTAATTATGGAACTGACCAGCAGCGAGGAAGTGAAACGGATGGTAGAACTCGATTTAGGTGCAGCCATTATTTCCAAGCAGTCAGTGACCGCTGAGGTGCGAGCCGGTTCCCTCAAAATTGTGCCTATTATTGAATTGGAAGTCACGCATCCTGTAGGCGTCATAACGAAGTCTGGAAAATACGTGAACTCAGCCATGAGACAGTTTCTCAGTGATCTCAAAGGTATGCCGGAGACACAATTTATTGGGTCTGAATAAAAAACACCCAAAAGTGGAATCGATACTTCTGAGCTAATTGCATAACCTTGTTTAAAGGAGTTGATCTTGATGAAATTTGACCTGCATACACATCATTTTCGCTGTGGCCATGCTGATGGAACGATTAGAGATTATATCGAAGCCGGAATTTCAGCAGGTTTAGGGGTAATAGGCATTTCTGACCACACCCCATATTTCGGAAGCCCTTCCGAGCAAGCTTTTCCTCTAATTGCTATGGGTAAGTCCGAATTCTCAAACTATGTTGAGGAAGTCCTCTCCCTCAAAAAAGAATACGAAGGTGTAATCGACGTTCTGCTAGGTATTGAATCAGACTACTTCCCTGAGCATGCCGAGCTTTACCGCAAAACATTATCCGCCTACCCTTTTGATTATGTGATTGGATCGGTACATAGTGTTGGTGGCGTCAGTATCTTTAACAAGGGTCGCTGGAAAGGGCTTAGCAAAAATGAACAGA
Source organism: Paenibacillus sp. FSL R5-0914 (assembly GCF_038004525.1). NCBI lineage: Bacteria > Bacillati > Bacillota > Bacilli > Caryophanales > Paenibacillaceae > Paenibacillus > Paenibacillus sp. FSL R5-0914. The sequence continues at coordinate 2,027,698 of NZ_JBBORH010000001.1, read as the reverse complement.
TTCGTGTGAAGTCTGATTATTATCGATTGATTGCTGATTCCGCCCGCAGTGGCATGTTTCAAATTCTCGGACACATTGATGCGATGAAGGGAAATTATCCTGCTTTTTCAGAAATCCCTGCTCCAAAGCCAATTGATGACTGTCTGCAAGTAATTAGTGAATGCGGCGTGGCGATCGAAATTAATACCTCAGGCGGAACCAAGCTGGTTGGCGGTTGGTATCCATCAGAAGATATACTGGAGCGCGCACATCATTTTGGCGTTGAGGTTACTTTCGGTTCGGATGCGCATAAGCCGTCCCGAGTCGCAGAAGACCTAGATGCGGTAGCTGCACAGCTAAAAGCGATAGGTTTTACACATTGGGTTTATTACAAGCAGCGCGAGAAAATTAAAGTTTCACTGTAAAGATTTCTTTTATTTTGAACAAATGCACCAAGCGTTATTGGTTTAGGGGTGGGGTTACCCTCCGTTAAACCAATCTCCGCTTGGTGCATTGTCGTTTATTTATAGGTTGTCACAGGTAAACCCTTGCTGCTTCAGGGTGCGCTTCGCATCCCCATATTCCGGGTTGATATCGTAAAAATGAGCAATCGTGCTCGTCCAATCTCTCTCCGTTAATCCCTGCTGCTGCATATATTCACGGTGGGTTTGATTATACGCCTCCAGGAGACCTTCCACATCTGGATTGTATTGTTCCTCATGAAACACCGCTTCCAGCGGCAGCCGCGGCTTCTGTGCGGTCTCTTCGGCTGGATATCCGACACAGAGCCCGACGATAGGGAATACGTACTCCGGCAGCTTCAACAGATCAATAACGCCTGCTGTATTGCGCCGGACACCCCCAATAGGGATGATCCCAAGTCCCATGGATTCTGCCGCTGCAATCGCGTTAGCCACTGAGATACCAACATCTGTAGCTCCAACGAGCAGAGCATCTACATCTTTTACCGCTTCAAAAGACTTGCCTTCCATTTTACTTGCTAATTTCGCTCTATAGAAGTCCATGCAGAACACCAGAAAGATGGGGGCTGCTGCTACATGCTTCTGATTGCCGCACAAGACCGAAAGCTGCTGCTTACGCGCAGGATCCTTGATAGCTATAATGGAGACCTGCTGTCCATGAACCCATGAGGGCGCTGCTTGGGCCGATTCGATCATTATCTTTAGCTTATCCGGCTCCACTTGTAGATCAGAATACTGCCGGAAAGAACGGTGATTCATTAACGTCTGTATTACATCATTCAAGATGTTACGCCTCCTTCTCAATTCATTCGACTGTTTGTTAATCATAAACGATCGGATTAGGTCCTGACAAAAAAAATGGACCCGAATCATCGGGTCCCAAAGCAGTATATTTTTAAAAGGGGGTCATGTACTTAGTTTAACCGGACACTGTTAGAGTTTCATAACGGCATTATTTCATTTGTGTAACAATGTGAATACTTTCATTACATCGTCCAAGGAGCCTACTCTTTGCATCACTCGCTCCAGCATCATGCCGTTCTTAAGCATCACACGTTCGGATCTAATATTATCTCCTCGGCAGCGCCCTTCGATCCGCGTGATTCCAAGCGTATGAACACTGTAATTTAAAAATAAGCCAACCGCCTCTGTCGCCAATCCGCCTCCCCAGTACACCGGGTCTAGCATATATCCTAAAGTGGCCTTGCCCTCACGGCGGTTCCAATGCTGTAAAGCAACAATACCGATCAACTTCTGCTGCTCCTTCAAATAGATACCCGCATGTAACGCGCAAGGATCGAATGCGAATAACATCCGGTTCACCAGCTTCTCCACCTGAGCAAGTTCTGATCCAGCTCCGGTGCGTATTTGAATATGAGCTTGCACTTCTGGGTGGGAGAGCAGTTGCTGCAAATGACAGGCATCCTCGGGCGGAATCATCCTAAGGTCAACCGCCACACCTTGTTGCGTCTGGAACGATACTGCCTCATAAGTGCTCATACTCTCTCCTCCATGCAGCTAAAATATCAGCCTATTCATCCGATGAATGGTGCAGTGTCATCACCGTTAATTCAGGCCTACATAGAAAACGAAAAGGCATGACTGTTTCGCCAAAACCTCTATTCACATACACTGGCATGCGCTTGATATCTGTATAATACAATCCATTTATGTACTTTTGAGACCCATAAGGGGTGAATGGCGCACCTACAAACGGCAGGCGAATCTGTCCTCCATGGCTGTGCCCGGATAGCTGTAAGTGAAATGAATGAGCCTCTGCTATATCAGCATAATCCGGTTCATGCATCATCAGAACGGTAAAGGTTCCTGCAGGCACACCCTTGAGTGCCTTCACAGGGTCAGGCTCGCCATGCAGCAGATCATCCAGTCCGGTCACAGCCATAACTGCCCCGCCTCTTTTTAGAAGATAAGATTCATTCCTTAGCACCCGGAACCCAGCAGATGTAAACAACTCGATAATCCGCTTCGTATTCTTGAAATCATGGTTGCCTAGCACCGCATATTTTCCTAGTGGAGCATTCAGCTCTGCCAATACAGGTATGGCATCTACAAGATCCTCAGGGTTGCTGTCCACGATGTCACCTGTAAAGCATATAAGATCCGGTTCCTCCTTAGCGATACGTTCTGCAAGTCGAGCCAGATCACGGGCATCCTTATTAAACCCAAGGTGAGTATCACTGAAATGGACAACCTTCATGCCTGAAAAAGCAGAGGGAATATCTTTGAAGGACAACTTCAGCTTAGTAACCTGAATCCAGTTGGGCTCCCCTTGCCAAGCGTAACCACTTGTGAGCAAGCCTGCGCCGATTACAGTAGCCGCACCTCGAACCAGGAATTGCCGGCGGGTCATTGTTGTCTTGCCCTTAGATCGACGGCCAGAGGCGCTAGAGTGGGTGCCTTTACCTGAATGATTATTTTTCTTATTGGGAGAAGCCCCAGACGATTGTATCTTCATACGGAGTTTCTCCTTCCCTTCAGCTTTCGTTTAGAGCCGTCAGTACAATTCTACATTCTTCCTCTGGCGTATCACGGTATGCGGGTGCGATGCCTCTCTTAGCAATTTCTGATTGTTGGACTCGTTTCAGCATAAAGGCTACTTCCACCGTCTTCTTAAAGGGAAAAGGATCCAGCACTAACGTTGACTTATCTTTCCACTCCACGGTTATCGTACGACCTGACGTAAAACTGAAATCTTCACTGCCAGAGAATCCTTCACGCCACCATGGATGCTCCTCAGATTTCGGGCTACCCGGTTCATTTAAAGCCAAATATAGAGATAAGTCATCGCAGAATTCCAAAAGACGGGCATCATAATACAGCTCATCTTCACCAATCGGTTTGGATACTTCCAGTTCTCGGTGAATACGGGATCTACGTTCCTCTTCATGCTCTTGATATAAAGTCAGTTCTGGATAATCCAGTCCCGAAATCTTAATGAGTCGTTCAAAATGCAAGCTGCACAAAAGCGCTCCGTAAGGTGTCCGCGCCTCGATCTCATCAAGTCCTCGCTTATAAAAGGTCAGTTTCGGCACTACAGGAAAATCAATAAAGCTGTAGGGCGCGTGTTCCGCATCGTTCCAAAAGGGCGTCTCATCCAGATCAATCCAGCCCCGGTCATGTTCAGCTACCGCCCAAAGCACCTCATCCCGGCGTCCTTCTTCTGGCACATGCTCTTCCTTAAACCAAATGGCAAGCTCTCCAGCTAACTTCCCGTGATCATGCTGTTTAACCATTACAATTGCTCCATCATGCTCCCGACAAATCACGATTATTCCTCCCTGTTGTTCCACACCTAACGTACGTTAACAATGGATATTATAGCATATGCTATTCATTCTTCTGAGCTAGACGAATTTCCTATTCCCTACCAATTATAAACAAAAAAGCTATCCTCAGCGAATATAAATCCACCATTGAGGATAGCTCAATATTAAAGATCCGGCGGTACTACTTATTACACACCTAACCAGCGTTTGAACATATGTTTTGTCGTCTGCTTATTAATTTCTGCAATGGAGGTGGTAAGAGGAATACCTTTTGGACAAGCGCGCACACAGTTCTGTGAGTTACCACAACCGTCAATACCGCCATCTTCCATCAATGCGTCCAATCTTTCATCCGCATTCATTTCACCCGTAGGATGAGCATTGAACAGGCGTACTTGAGAGATGGCAGCGGGTCCGATGAAATCCGTCTTCTCGTTGACATTCGGACAAGCTTCCAAGCATACGCCGCAAGTCATACACTTAGATAATTCATAAGCCCACTGCCGTTTCTTCTCCGGCATACGTGGTCCCGGCCCAAGGTCATACGTACCATCGATTGGAATCCAGGCCTTTACTCGTTTCAGTGCGTTGAACATCCGGGTACGGTCAATCACTAAGTCACGCACCACCGGAAATGTCTTCATTGGCTCAATGCGTACAGGTTGTTCCAGATTGTCTATAAGCGCTGCGCAGGCTTGGCGAGGTTTGCCGTTGATCACCATCGAGCAAGCTCCGCATACTTCTTCTAGACAGTTGGAATCCCAGCATACAGGAACGGTGCTGTCACCTTTGGCATTCACAGGGTTACGCTGAATTTCCATCAAAGCACTGATTACATTCATACCCGGACGATAAGGGAGCTCAAATTCCTCAACATAAGATGAGCTTTGTGGATCGTCCTGGCGGGTGATGATAAACTTTACGTTTTTGGGAGCTGTAGCAGTTTCCGCCATAATGGTTCCCTCCTCAAATTGCCTAATTTTATTTCATTAAGCTTGCCTCGCAAGCTGTTTCACTGCTGGAAAGATTAATCCTTCGAATAATCACGGACCCGTGGAGGGATCAGTGAGACATCGACTTCGTCGTAAGAGATTTGCGGACCGTCTGCAGTCCAAGCTGCTTTCGTGGTCTTCAAGAATTCCTCATCATTACGATCCGGGAATTCCGGCTTGTAATGAGCGCCGCGGCTCTCATTGCGCATAAGCGCTCCCAGTGTCATCGCTTCGGACAGCTCCAGCATGTTCCATAGCTGACGGGTGAAAGCTACACCTTGGTTATTCCAGCGTGACGTATCGTTCATATTGATATTGCGATAGCGTTCTTTAAGCTCTTTGATTTTGCCAATGGTCGCTTCCAGCTTCGGATTGTGCCGTACAACCGTCATATTGGCGGTCATCCATTCACCCAGTTCCTTGTGAATCACATAAGCATTCTCTGTACCTGACATCGCTAGCAGAGACTCATATTTGTCCGTCTGCTTTTTGTGGAAGCTATCATATACAGAAGAAGAGATATCTTGTGACGATTTCTTCAGACCTTTAATGTATTCAACAGCCTTTGGTCCAGCAACCATACCACCGTAAATGGCAGATACCAGAGAGTTAGCGCCTAGACGATTCGCTCCATGATATTGATATTCACATTCGCCTGCCGCAAACAGACCAGGAATGTTTGTCATTTGGTTGTAATCAACCCACATACCGCCCATGGAATAGTGCACAGCCGGGAAGATTTTCATCGGTATTTTACGAGGGTCATCCCCCATGAATTTTTCGTAAATTTCAATAATCCCGCCAAGCTTCACGTCCAGCTCTTTCGGGTCCTTGTGAGAGAGATCCAAATACACCATGTTCTCACCGTTAATGCCCAGCCCTTGATCCACACACACATTAAAAATCTCACGTGTAGCAATATCGCGCGGCACCAAGTTACCATAGGCTGGATATTTCTCTTCAAGGAAATACCACGGCTTTCCATCTTTATAAGTCCAGATGCGGCCGCCTTCACCACGTGCTGATTCCGACATTAAGCGGAGCTTGTCATCTCCTGGAATAGCCGTTGGGTGAATCTGGATAAATTCTCCGTTGGCATAATGTACGCCCTGTTGGTACACCGCACTTGCTGCTGTGCCTGTATTAATTACGGAGTTCGTTGTTTTACCAAAAATAATACCAGGCCCGCCGCTAGCCAAAATAACAGCGTCTGCAGGAAAAGTCTCAATCTCCATCGTCTTGAGATTCTGGGCACTTATGCCGCGGCATACACCTTCGTCGTCGACGATGGCCGAGAGGAACTCCCAGTTCTCACGTTTCGTTACAAGACCTTCGGACTCCCAGCGGCGCACTTGCTCATCCAGCGCATACAAAAGCTGTTGGCCTGTCGTTGCGCCAGCAAATGCAGTGCGGTGACGCTTCGTTCCGCCGAAACGACGGAAGTCGAGTAATCCCTCAGGTGTGCGGTTGAACATTACGCCCATCCGGTCCATAAGGTGGATGATACCCGGTGCTGCTTCACACATCGCCTTGACCGGTGGCTGATTCGCCAGGAAGTCACCGCCGTAAACGGTATCGTCGAAGTGCTCCCAAGGAGAGTCGCCCTCCCCTTTCGTATTTACCGCGCCGTTGATGCCGCCTTGCGCACAAACGGAGTGTGATCTTTTTACAGGCACTAATGAGAATAATTGAACATGCGCACCGGACTCCGCTGCCTTGATGGTAGCCATCAGGCCGGCCAGACCGCCACCCACGATAATGATATTTGCTGTTGCCATGATAGTTCACTCCCTTTATTGAAAATATCAGAAAGGATTCTGGAATCTAGTCCTGAGAGGATAATTACTTAGATGAAAGTCTTTATGGACTGAGCTATGGAAGCTGCGGTTTGAAATTCAGCATCACGGAAAGTGACTAGCGAAATGAGGAACATAAACGTTACAAGAACAAATATACCGAGACAAAGGTAAGAGGATACCCGCTGTGAACGAGGTCCTACCGTGATTCCCCAGCTGATCAAGAAAGACCATAGGCCGTTTGAGAAGTGAAAGCATGCTGCAACGATACCGATAATGTACAGTGTCAACATCAGTGGTTGAGTCACGATATCATGCATCAGACCGCCCAGCTCTTCATGCTCTACACTACCAACTGCCACCTGAACCCGGGTTTGGAACAAATGCCAGACTATAAAGATAAAGGTAATAATTCCTGTAATACGTTGCAGCGTATAACGCCAGTTTCTTTCAATGTTGAAACGGTTCAAGTTCGGCTTGGATTGATAGGCAATATACAGTCCATATACGCCATGGTACAGCAGAGGTAGCCATATACCGAACAATTCCAGGAAGAAGACAAGCGGCAGGCTGTTCAGCCATATCACGCTGTCAGTGAAACCGGAAGCGCCACCCTCTACAGCCGCAAAATTCGTCATCATGTGCTCAATGAAGAAAGCTCCAAGCGGGATAACGCCTAGCAAGGAATGAATCTTTCTGGAATAAAATCCTTTCATACAAAGTAACCCCTTTCCGATTAAAACAGCGTTTTCATTATTGTGTATTCACCGCCGGAACTACATTTGACACAGGATAACGTAGACTATGTCATGACAAAACGTCTATATTTACCGCTATCCTTGGTTTCCCGGACTTTGTTTTCTTTTTCACAAAATGTGAATATCTTGTGTCACTTTTCATGTTACTCCTTTTTCCCTTATAAGGGAATTGCAATCTAATTATTAAACGTTATACAATAAACGCATAAGAATAGATTTTATATGATAATAATTCTCATTTAGAGAAACAACATTTTCCGACAAATCTTTTATTTCCTTATGGAGCAAGAAGTATTGTCTTCATGGCTATGAATTTCGTCACTACTGTTTATAGATTGCACTACGAGAGGAACATAAATATGTTTGACGATTTAGATGTTTTTGCAGCGGTTGTGGAGCACTCCAGCTTGAATCGGGCCTCCCGCCAGCTCAATCTGTCCCAACCTGCCCTATCTCGTAAAATCTCCAAGCTGGAAGAACGGCTGGGTGTCGCGCTATTTAATCGTTATGGCAAGCGTCTGGAGTTAACCGAGGTTGGGCGTCTTACTTATTCCTACGCACTTGAACAACGACAGCAGCGCTCTAAATTTCTGGAGGCTTTGTCAAAATACAAAGAAGGCGAGCCTAAGCTCGTCACCTTAGGGGCGTCACTTACCTCACTGCAGACCACTCTGCCTCCACTAGTTAACGCATATATGGAGAAATACCCAACTGCGGAGCTGAAGCTAATCACAGGCCGAACACATGAAATTGTCTCCTCTGTCAGTGAAGGAAAGTCAGATATAGGTCTGATCGCTTCCTCTATTCAAGAACCTGGACTGCGCTGTATTTCTCTGTTTGAGGATCAGCTTCGACTGGTTGTTTCTGAGCATCATCCTCTGAATCAATCTACCAAGCTAACCATGGATGATCTGTCCCGACTGCCTATGATCCTGTTCTCCAAAGGCACCTGGTACCGACGTCTAACAGACGATCTGTTCCAGCGCTGTGGAATTGATCCAGACGTTCGGATGGAGATTGACTCCTTCGAAGCTATCGTGCGGCTGCTGCCGACAGTCAATGTGGCAGCGTTACTGCCCAAGTCTTATCTGCGTCCGCAGCTGTTAAACGGCGGTGGGCTGGTCTCTCTGCATATTAAGGAGCTGGAGCAGACTCAGCGAACTACCTGTCTGATTTACCGTGACGATGGGAGCCTGAGCACAGCGGCCCGCAGCCTCGTGCAGGTCACAGAAGAGATGTTTCTGACGGAACGAGAGAAATAGTACATACCTCTGCGTGCAGCCTTAATTAAAAAAGCCCTCCGTCCCATGTAAAGGACGGAGGGCTTATCTATTTAATCTTGGTTTACAACTTCATCCTCAAATCGATCAATACTTTCATTAGAACCAATGAGTACCATAACGTCGCCCTCACTCAAATGATCATGTGCCGTTGGAGCCACTATAATTCCACTTTCCCGGTTCAGGGCAACAATACTGCAGCCATATTTCGCTCTTGTATTTAAATCTGACAAGCTTTTCCCGTTCATGCAAGACGGAACGGTTAGCTCGACGATTTTATAATCCTTGGACAGTTCAATATAATCCAGCAAATTGGGTGTCACGAGCTGATGTGCCACACGAATGCCCATATCCCGCTCCGGAAAAATAACCCGGTCCACGCCCAGCCTGGACAACGCACGACCATGAAGGATCGAGATCGCCTTGGCTACTACTTGCTTGACTCCAATCTCTTTTAACAAAATCGCCGCCAGAATACTTCGTTCCATATTGTCGCCAATCGCTACAATCCCACAGTCAAAGTTCCGTACGCCGAGCGAGCGCATAATTCCTTCATCTGTAGCATCAGCCACTACCGCATGCGTCAGGTGATCGCTCATTTCCTCCACACGCTCCTCATGGTGATCAATGCCGAGCACCTCGTAGCCCATTTCCATCAGCTCAAGTGCAAGGCTTGAGCCAAAGCGGCCTAAACCGATTACTACAAATTGCTGTGCTTTCATTTCGGATTAACTCCTATCCAATAATTATTTTACCTTCTGGGTGCTTATACAATGGTTTACCCTGTTTAGGTCCAAGCGCATACACTAATGTTAATGGACCTAGCCGACCTGCAAACATGGTCAGACAGATCAGAATCTTGCCGAAGATAGACAGTTCAGGTGTCAGCCCCATGGTTAGTCCCACCGTGGCAAAAGCTGAGGTCGTCTCAAATAATATCGCTAAGAAATTACTATCCTCTGTTGTGGACAGTAACATCGACACCGTGAGGACCAATAGCAAAGCGAGTAATGTTAGCGTCAACGCTTTATAGATACGCTCCTGCGCCAATCGGTAGCGGAACAGTACAACATCTTCACGTCCGCGCAGCATCGCGATTACTGCACCAATCATAATCGTAAAGGTTGTAGTCTTGACCCCGCCACCTGTTGATCCTGGAGATGCACCAATAAACATAAGAATAACCATAAAGAACTGTGAGGCTTGCCGCAGTCCGGCAATATCCACCGTATTGGCGCCAGCGGTTCGGGGCGATACCGACTGAAAGAATGCCGATAATATTTTGCCGCCGAAATTTAAATTCCCCAGTGTGCGCTGATTCGTAAATTCAAATATAAAAATAACCAAAGCGCCGATAAGAATAAGCCCTGCAGTGGTGGAGAGTACAACTTTGCTATGCAAAGATAATTTACGTTTGACACGAAACTCCACCAGATCCGACATGACAATAAAACCAATACCGCCAGAGACAATCAGAAACATCACCACGATGTTCACTAGCGGGTCATATACATAATCGGTTAAACTCCGGAAATCCCCGAAAATATCAAATCCAGCATTATTAAACATAGACACCGCATGAAATATTCCAAAATAAATGGCCTTTCCCAGTGGCATATCAAACGCCCAGCGTATGGACAGAAGCACCGCTGCACAGCCTTCGATGACCAAGGAATAAATAAGTACTCTCCGGATCAGTCGAACAATCCCCTCCATAGAGCCTTGGTTCATTGCTTCCTGAAGGATCAGTCTGTCCCGCAAGGAAATTTTGCGTTTCATCATCATGGCAAATAAGGTCGCCATTGTCATAAACCCTAAGCCACCAACCTGGATAAGCACCATAATTACGGTTTTCCCAAAAATGGTGAATGTCGTACCGGTGTCCAGCACCACAAGTCCTGTCACACAGGTGGCCGATGTTGCAGTAAACAACGCATCAATAAAACTCACAACATTCCCACTGGTACTTGAAATGGGAAGCATAAGCAGCAAGGCTCCAATCAGAATGATCGATGCAAAACCAAGCACCATAATCTGAGGCGGAGAGAGCTTCAGGAACTTTGATTCAGAAACCCTGCGAAACTGTGAAGCCACTACGCTCACCCTCTTATCAAAATTTAAAGAATTCCAACAAAAAAAGCACTGGAAAACCAATGCTACCCTTGGTTCCTGCAGTAAATTAGCCTACGAGGTTAGCTGACGGATTCGGACTGTGCAGGCTGCCCTATTCGTTCCTAGAACGAAATTCACCCCTGATGAATAAAGACAACGCCTATGGCGTATACTCATCTTTTCATTACTTCTTATGGTTCCCCCGTTTTCACCTGAAATTCGGCTATATACAATTGCATACAAATTATATATGTTATTTCGATAAATCACAAAGACACTATTAATGGTGATTCATATGAAAAATGCGGTTTGGAGAGGATGTACCACTAAGAGTGCCTTTTCTCATCACTTTTCCGTGTTTTCCCTGCAATTGCATCGATTTTCATGAAAAATGAAGAAATAATCACCTTAAATTCATGGTATATATTCAGCTACCTATTCTATAATATCTCTATTACCCATAAAAAGAATATACGATGATTTTTGTAACTATCATGGCACTAATACTATAATGGAACATAACATTGTCAGTTTACAAGGAGGCGTTACATGAATCCCGTTGGCCAGCCCTTACAGCAACGTGCCCTCTCCAAGAGGCTCATCATCTCGGGCATTATCGGTCTTATTCTATTTATTATGTTTCAGATTGCTCCCTCGGTGCTAAATAGCCCTGCTGGGGAAGATACTACTGTCATCAGTAAGGCGGAAGCCCGCGACAAAGCCATATCATTCGCAGAACAAAAGCTGAACTACACCAAGGCACCAACCGATCAGTGGAATGTACTGTACGATACGGACTCTTCCTTTTATGGTTATATGTCCCGCGAGAAGCTTTTGGAGGACTATACAAAAAAGAAATTGGATCAACGATATCCTTTTGACATCTTTCGTGTAACACTTAGTCCTTCAGCGGAACAAGAGCCACTGATCTCTGTTGACCTCAATATGTATACTGGTGCAGTTGTCGCTTTCACACAAGGTGCAGAAGGATCAGGTACCGGATTACCAAACAATGTATCCACCAGTGCAAAAGAAGAGGACAAGGGTACTACCTTATCACTTGCACAAAAAGAAAATCTTGCCCGTCCCTGGCTTCAGGAATGGGATGTAAATCCCGCCAAGCTACAAATTGAATCGAATACGGGAAACTACGGGCTCGTGTATACAGATCGTTCCGTTCAGATCGGCGAATCCTTACTACACTATTATTTCGATTTCACTGGCGAACAGGTATCCAGCTTTAAAGCAGGATTCACCGCTCCAGCCTGGCATACCTCCTATGTAAAGGACCAGACCTCTCTCGCGGAAAAGTTTACTTTATTCGGCTACGGTTTGCCTACTTTAGCTTTAGGAATTCTGGCACTCATCTACAGCATACTTAGAAGAGAACATACCTCCTTTAAGCGTGGAATATTCCTAAGCTCAGCTTATTTTGTAATCATGATGATCAGCACCTATAATATGCTCCCTGAATCCTCAGGCGAAGGACTCGAGGCTCAGATAACTTCCGTCATAATGTTCATCATTTATGCCTTATATAGCCTCCTAATGTCCTCCCTGCTCTATTTTTCTTTAGTTGGAGGGGACGGCCTATGGAAAAAAGAAGAGGGAATGAACCCATGGCCTCGTGCTAAAGAGCCTGGCTATGGAAAATATGTTCTGGATAGTATCCGGGCTGGATACGTCTGGGCATTCGTGCTGCTAGGGGTGCAGACCCTTATGTTCATCGTATTATCACTTACCTTGCAGAACTGGTCCACTACTGACGCTACTCAATCTCCTTACAACATGAGATATGCTTGGCTGCTGCCCATCGTTGCATGGCTCGCTGGTTTATCCGAGGAAGCCATTTATCGTTTTTTCGGAATTCCTATGTTGAAAAAAGTATTCCGAAGCACGTTCATTGCTTGCCTGATCACCACGCTGGTTTGGGCGTTTGGCCATACGCTGTATCCGATCTACCCCATCAGTTCCCGTCCTATTGAGCTGACCGTGATTGGTTTGCTCTTTAGCTATATTTTCCTTCGTTACGGCTTTATTGCCGTCATGTTCAGTCACGTCGTGTTTGACAGCATTCTGATGGGCGCTACGCTGATCTTTATGAAGGAAAGCGTGAATGTAGGGGCTGGTATCTTCGCGATTATCATGCCGTTCATAGTCGCCTACATCGTCTATCGGTTTAATCCACCGCAAAAATCAGAACCTAAGCCGGTTGAACCTACATCTGTAATTTAAAGAAGTAACGGGTGGATAACCTATAATAAAAAAAGGTGTCACAGCAGAAAACTGCTGTGACACCTTTTTTATATTTACGTATACATCATTCCAGTATTTCGAATGCCTATGTCGCTGGCTCTTCATCCTTGAGCGCCTCAAGAATTTGACTAGCCAGCTTTTCGCCAATAGAAAGTGATTTAAAATCTTCTATGGAGGCTTCTTTAATTTTCTTTAGCGATCCGAAATGCTTAAGCAGCGCCTTGCGCCGCTTCTCGCCTATACCTGGTATGGAGTCCAGTTTAGAAGTAACCATGGACTTCCCACGTTGTTCACGGTGGAAGGTGATGGCGAATCTATGCACCTCATCCTGAATCCGTTGCAACAGATAAAATTCCTGACTATCCCGAGCCAAAGCGACAGGTTCTGGCGGATCTCCAACCAAAAGCTGAGCCGTCTTATGCTTATCATCCTTGACGAGACCACAGACCGGAATGAATAACCCCAGCTCGTTCTCCAGAATATCAATAGCTGAGGATATCTGCCCTTTACCACCATCGACTACGATAAGATCTGGTATCGGCAGGTTCTCTTTCAGCACCCGTTCATACCGCCGCCGGATGACCTCGCGCATCGTTCCATAATCATCCGCACCCACCACCGTACGAACCTTATATTTACGATACTCTTTTCGTGCGGGCTTGCCATCAATGAAGACAACCATCGCAGAAACCGGATTAGTCCCTTGAATATTCGAGTTATCGAACGCCTCGATCCGGCTTAAGCGTTCGAGCCCCAAGCTCTCGCCTAAGCTCATTGCAGCACCAGAGGTACGTACTTCATCTCGTTCAATAAGCCGGAACTTCTCGTCGATTGCGACTGTAGCATTTTGGCAGGCCATACCGACCATCTGCTTCTTGAGGCCACGCTGTGGAACTAGCACTTTGGTGCCGAGCCACTCCTGTAGAATAGAGGCGCCACCTGCAGCATCAACGACACCTGCTGCTGATGCTTCCGCAGCGGCCATTTCACGGGCCTCAACTTCTTCAGGCGATTCGGGGGTATCTTCCCCCTTTTGTAGATCTTCTTCAGCTGGAGCAGCAATGACAATCGCCGGTTTAGCTTCTTTATCAACCACTGCTTCCTCGTCAAGCACATCCGGCAGAAGAATCTCCTGCGGCAGAGCAGGATTATCACTGTAATACTGCGTCACATAAGACATAAAGTCACTGTAGGCTTCCCCATAGAACGGAAAGACAGAGGAGTGGCGCTGAATCATCTTCCCTTGTCTCATGTACAGAATCTGTACACACATCCATCCCTTGTCTACCGCATAACCAAATACGTCACGATCCTTAGTATCTGTGGTGTTAATCTTTTGTTTCTCCATCAATGCATCAATATGGATAATCTGATCCCGCAGTTCCTTCGCCCGTTCAAAATATAATTCCTCAGCAGCTTCCTGCATCTTCTGCTGTAGATCCTTCTTAACCGCATCATGACCTCCGCTCAGAAAAGCAGCGATATCTTGCGTAATCTGCTCATACTCGGACTTCTGCACTTCCTTCTCACACGGCGCCAAGCATTGGCCCATGTGATAGTAAAGACAGACTTCCTTTGGCATTACGCCACATTTACGGAGAGGATACATACGATCGAGGAGCTTTTTCGTTTGCTGTGCAGCATAACCATTAGGATAAGGGCCGAAATATTTTGCTTTATCTTTAATCACCCGGCGTGTGACTTCAAGCCGAGGGTGAGTTTCATTCGTTATTTTGATATAAGGAAATGTCTTATCGTCCTTCAGAAGTACGTTATAACGCGGCATATGCTTCTTAATCAGATTGCACTCGAGAATGAGCGCTTCCATGTTACTGGACGTAACAATATATTCGAAATCTGCAATATTAGCGACAAGCCGCTGAGTTTTACCATTATGACTGCCTGTAAAATAAGAGCGAACCCGGTTCTTAAGCACCTTCGCCTTACCCACATAAATAATGGTGCCTTCTTCATTCTTCATCAGATAGCACCCGGGCAGGTCGGGTAATAGAGCCAGTTTGTTGCGGATATTGTCCAAAATGATCCCCTCCAGCTAAATTGGACCCATAATTAATTGGCATTCAGCACACAAAACGCCTCCGGAATGAACCGAAGGCGCTGAGCGGCAGGGCCGAGGCCCGAACAGTAGCATTTAACAATTATTGATGTTTAGCTACGATATTTTTCAGGGATTCTTTGGAGTTCAATCCCACAACTTTATCTACCGGTTGACCGTCTTTGAAGAAGATCAGGGTTGGGATACTCATCACGCCAAAACGGGAAGCCGTTTCCGGATTCTCATCCACATTCAATTTTGCAATCTTCACGCTGTCTCCCAGTTCTGCGGACAATTCGTCCAAGATTGGAGCAATCATCTTACAAGGACCACACCAAGGAGCCCAGAAGTCTACTACTACAGTACCTTGACCTTCCACTTCGTTACTGAAGGTTTGGTCAGACACGTTCACGATAGCCATGATATTGTTCCTCCTCTAAAGTTTTACGAAACATTACTCCACTCTAAACCAAAGCTTAGTTTATGGAAGCTGCTCCGAAAATATAAGTTAATAAATTGTTTCATGTAATATGATAACCAAATTACCACTTACCGACACAATTCCAGTATAACATATCTTTAAGGGATATGTTATATATCACATACAATTATATTGCCCTCAAACTAATTTTATTTACGTTACTCTTTTCTTTACAATCTCCCCAGCCTTTCGGTATACTCTAAGAAAGCGCATTAAATGTCAATGACTTATTTCATAATGGTCAACTCAATTTGCATCTTAACAATACAGGCATTGTCCCTGTAAGGAGGCAGAAGCTATGGATGTCAACGCGCAAGCACGGGACCCACGAGAACATATCAACGAAGAACCCCGCAATGATCTAGGCGATTTAATGAATGGATTTTTCGGAATGACTGCATTTATGACCGTTGTCTTTTTCGGCATGGTTATCATTAAGTTCATTTCGGAGTAAGGGAATCATCGCAATATAAACAGAGGCCGTCTCAAAAGTAGTGAATGCTACTTAGGGGGCGGCTTCTTTTTTTTGAGAGTAAATAAGAAAAAACAGAGAGCAACGATCCTCCAATAAAAGGAGAATCGCTGCTCTTTTGAATGTTACGGTTATGAATATTTCGAGTTTATCTAATCGTCCCCCGTTGATTCTCCCCATGCAGTGGAATAACATCCACAAAAGGAGCAATACGATCCATCAAACGTTGACCTTTATAAATCTCCTCGCCATCCTTGCTCGTAAAGCTAAGATGTTTCTCCAAACCATCGAGCGGATAATTTGAGGTATAGAAGGTTGGCTTACGGTTCATCCGATAATTCAGAATCGCACCAAGCACATGATCACGCGCCCATGGATTCAAGTTCTCCGCACCAATATCATCAAAAATAAGTAAATCGCAGTTTTTCAACGTATCTACGGTTTCCTTCATCTTCTGGCCGTCCATCATGATCGACTTCAAATCCTCGATAAAATCTGGCATATATACGATAACTCCAGTATAGCCGGCAACAGCAAGCTCATGAAGCAAGTAACACATCAGAAATGTTTTGCCTGTTCCGAAAGTCCCATGTAGATAAATCCCGCGCGAGGTCAGACCCTCTTCTTTAACGCTCGTGATATAATCAAATATTTTATTAACAGCAGAGACCCGGCGTGGATCCTTGCCCATAATATCTATTTCATCATAACCGCCATTGAGCACACGCTCGTCCACATAAAAGCTACGGATACGTTTGCGGATGCTATCCTGATTATCCTGTGCCACTTTAAGCCGGCATGCCGTCTTGCGCTCATATAAGTCCGCCGAACCATTCACGCTCTCGACCGTAAGTTTGCTAAAGTGACCAGGGAAATCATTCGGACATTTCTCTAGACCCGGACAGTTCGCACAGTGGCGGCTTTCCTCTACATATTGATACAGGCGGCTCATATGAAGCCGCAGTCGCGAATCATCTAACTCAGGATGTTCAGACTGTAATGCCTTCACAAGCGGATGATTGAATAACTCCTGTTCAAGATCGCGTTGACGCTGCCGTAGAGTTGGATTGTTAATCGAACGAAGCACATCGCCCATAGACTCCATAGTTCCACCTCTCTTTCATTACGGCGCTTGGGAAACGCCTTTTTTCTTGTTGGCTTTAATTTCTGCCGCTTTCTTCATCATCGCCGCGAATTCCTCTTCCGATACCGTTCCGGCACTTCCATCGTCCAGCACAATCGGAATTTCCGGTTTAGCGGATCGACCTGTATTTTTAGCATATGAACGTGATCGAGATCCTGCCGCCGTGTTAGTTGTAGCTCCCTTGCCTTTCACTTTGGACTGATCCCTGATATATTTTACAGCCTTTTCGTAGGTGTTCACCTGTTTAACCAGCATATTGGAAGCGATAGCCTCCACAAAATTGCGGTTCATTCGCTGTTCTCCACCTGAGGCTACCATAGTCATTAAGTAATGAATAAGTACATTGATTACTTCACCGCTTAGCTTATAGTTCAAATCTATTTTCTCGAACATATCCATCAAATGACTGGGTACTGCACCTGGGAAAAAAGTTTGAAGCAGCCGCGTATAAGGTTCGTTCCGCAGCATCATATTATATTGGTGGATGTCACATTTGGACAAAAATTGTGGTGGTACTTCTACATAATACTCCATCTCTACAGATTGCTCCGGTGGTGCTATAGAATCATCATTCTCTTCAGAGGCACTGGAACGGATGGAAACAACCTTAGCAGCAGCAACTTCACGCTTTTCTTGTCGTTTCATATCCTGCCTGAAATGCTGGCTCGCTTTATATTGCAGTGCATCCAGAATAACCTCGCCATCCGGTGAGAACACGCCATCTTCATCCAGCAGACGACATAAATCCTGCGGACTGAGTTCGTACTTATGAGCTACATAGTTAATAACACCCATTTGAGTATGGTCAAAACGCAGTTTTTCTACATGAGCCCGGTTCACGGATTCCCTTGGAAAACGCAAAATAATATCACTATATCCAATCGCTTGTTCTCCAGATTCACGCATACCAGGCTGACGCACAGTGGCTACTTCTGCAAGTGCCTGCTCCAGCTCATAATCAATGACATGTGTATTAAGTTGAAAAATATCATAAAAAGGCACGGAGATATTCTCTTTGCCTATGGATCTGCGACTCCATTCTTCTGGCTCTCGATTCCAGAATTGTTCCCGTAAGGACAGCACAGCAAATTTGCCGATTTTATCGCGTAACAGCAACGTCAAATGCTGAGTGGCAAAAAAGTCAGCTGGCGATAGCGGCGGCATAAGCTCATATTCATATAAGTAATCATCGGTTTCCGGCACATAGATTCGACAGGTCTGTAGCAGACCTACCGCTTCTAAACGGGAAGCCTGATCTATTAAATATTTGCGGCCTTTCTCATTTGGTTCAACGCCTAGCGTCATAAATAATCTGCGCTGTTGCTCCACTCCAGAATAGCCAATGCTATCTGCTGGTACATGTTCAACCAGCAAGCGATAGAAACTGATTGCAAAAGCTCCTACCATAGGCTGATACACAGAGCTAAGCATACGTCCATCTATAACACTAAGACCAAATTCGCGGGAAACGCAGTACCGATGATGTTCGGTGAAATGATGTAAGTTACTCATGCGCATCTACGGATACCCCCTTGTTTTCACGAATTCATACAGGATTCTATTCTATCATAAAAAACGTCGCCGGAAATGTAAATAAACTACCAATTCCGACTCTTTTCGCTATATAATCAGCTTTTTCATACGATTATCTACCTCTATTAAACAAGAAGAAACGGCTTCACTGTCCTCTGGAAGAGGAAGGTTCCGTTTCTCGCTGAATTTCAAAATTGATTCTTAGCGTAGAACTAAAAGCTTATATGTTCAAAAAAACGACTCTCATATCAGAGCCGCAGGTCTTCCGATTAAATCTTTAAAACATCTTGTAACCGCCAAAGCGCAGTTTTTGAATGGTCCATCCACTCAATATAGCACCTGCAAGACCAGCGACACCAGTCAAGTAATCAACAAAGTGGAAACTGGAGAGATGCTCCCAGAGCGACATCGCGCTTCTATCCCAAATGGAATAGACTACGACGGGTAGAATAATAAGTACGAATAGATAAGCGGGAAACCAGGTTGTCTTCATTAACATGTTAAGAATAAATCCAATACCAAACATCATCACAAAGAATAAAACGGTTAGGATAAACACTGGAATAAACCCCATCTTACCGTCACTACCCCTTTCTATAAAGAAGCGCACATCTTATACGGGCTAGTAGTAAGTTTACTAGAAAAAATGTCACGAAGCAATGAACTTTATTCAAAATTAGGTCTAATACTCTTACAACGGAATGTCATCATTTGCTCTAAGCAACTTGATTGCGATACAATGCATATAGATTAATAAATCATACATAGTCTATGATGCAGGAGCTTCGTAGCTAGTTTTACGCGATGTTATTTCAAGCGGAGCCTATGCTTCGTAAAACTTTTAAGGAGTGAGATCATGAACGAAGCCGCTATGACACTGGAAGGCTGGTATGCATTGCATGACTTCCGCTCACTGAACTGGACCGCATGGACGGCAGCAGATGATGAAGAACGTGCCGTTGCTCTGGAAGAATTACATGCTTTTATGCAAGAATGGAGTCCTGTCGAAGAAGCCAAACAAGGCAGCTCCGCGGTATATTCCATCGTTGGCCAGAAGGCCGATTTCGTAATGATGTTCTTGCGCGAAAGCTTGGAAGATTTGAACCAGCTTGAGACGGCCTTTAACAAAATCGCTTTTGCTCAATATACAACTAAAGCCTATTCCTACGTAAGTATTGTTGAATTAAGCAATTACCTTGCGGGGGGCAGCGATGGTAGTGATCCTATGCAGAATCCGCATGTTATCGCACGTCTAAAACCTGTTTTGCCGCAAGCGAAGCATATTTGCTTCTATCCAATGAACAAGAAACGCGAGCTCGCCGATAACTGGTATATGCTTGATATGGATAAACGTCGGGAGCTGATGGCTTCTCACGGATTAATCGGACGTGGTTATGCGGGTAAGGTGAAACAAATTATCACCGGCTCCGTAGGTTTTGATGATTGGGAATGGGGCGTAACCCTGTTCGCTGAAGATCCGCTACAATTCAAGAAGCTGGTTTACGAAATGCGCTTTGACGAAGTCAGTGCTCGCTACGGCGAATTCGGACCTTTCTATGTCGGCAACCTGCTGACTGAGGATTCTTTTGAAGAAATGCTTAAATTGTAATTGTAATAATAAAAAGGGTGAGTCTCCAGATCTTTATGGAGACTCACCCTTTTTAAATGCTATAACGAAGTTCCTGCTTCCTCATCCTCTTCGCTGTTATCTTCATCATCACGCAGACTTTCCAAATATTCAGCCGTAGCCCTGTCACGCGCTCGCCCTTTTTCCTTTAAGCGTTCAATGCCAGGGAGAATGAGCAGATCAATTTCCTTTTGAACAACATACGCTAGATCGTACTGATTCTGATCCTCCAGATAAGATCCAACCTCAATCAGTCCGTTATATCGGTCCAATTCTTCTCGGGTCAGCAATCCACGCACCTGCACGCTGCAGTGACGCATCTTATAAGAATCTTCCTTTTTTCAGAACCAGCGGAATCCCACCGATAATGAACAAATAGCGCATATCCACAACTTTTTTCAATTGAGCTGCAGTCCAGCCCTTGTAAGTTTTGCTGCCAACTACAGCAATCCCTTGACCCTTACCTAGAGAAGCTACTGTTCCTTTATTGCTGAATGCGAATTTCTTTGGTTGTTGATTACGGATCGCAGCCACCAAATTATGTGCACAGCACTCTCCCTGTTGCATAGCAATTTGTGCCGTTGGCGGATAAGGACGCCCTTCTGGGTTAATCATCAAGGAGCCGTCTCCAATAATGAAGATATTGTCTTGGCCTGGTGCACGTAAATATTCATCTACTTTCACACGTCCACGCATAGCTTCAAATCCTGCAGCTTCAATCAGACGGTTTCCTCGAATTCCGCCTGTCCAGACAATTGTAGAAGCCTTAATCTCTTCGCCTGATGCCAGAATTACACCGTTTGGTAGACATTCCTTGATCGCAACGCCCATCTTGAATGTAACACCCTTCTTAGTGAGCAAGTTCATCGCATACTCAACAAGTTCAGGAGCAAATCCAGGCAGAGCTGTTGGAGCAGCTTCTATGTTATATATATTTACCATGCTTGGATCAACGTCAAATTCTTTGCACAACCCAGGGATGCGGTCAGCTAATTCGGCCACAAATTCAATTCCGCTAAAGCCGGCACCACCGACTACGAAATTAATATGCTCCTGAGCATTGTTCTCGTTCTTATATTTGGCAAATTGATACTCAATATGTTCACGAATCAAACGAACGGAGTTGATGCTCCGGATCGTCAGTGCGTATTTATCAAGTCCTGGAATACCGAATGTTTCAGGCTCTCCGCCCAAAGCAATGACGAGATAGTCATACGAAAGAGTACCATCCTCCAAAATAATCTTTTTCTGCTGGGTACGAATTTCCTGAACAGATGACTTAACGAGATCGATCTTGAATTCATCGATTAGTTTAGAAATAGACACCCGAGTGTGTTCAATACTGTCTGTACCCGCGGCAGGCATATGTAGATGGGTAGTAAAATAGTGGTACTCGTGACGGTTTACGAGCGTGACATCCGCTTCATTATAGTTCAAAGCCTTCTGTAAGCGCTGTGCGGTCAAAATACCCCCATAGCCCGCGCCTAAGATTACGATTTTGGGAATACTACTCATGTTCCGGCTCCTTCCAAGAGGTAAATCTGTCTTTGTATTTTTTATTGAAACAATGTACGGTCCTTTTTGTGAATTTATACACTTATATTTAGAAGAAATTCCAATCAAACTTAAAGGATTTCTAAATTGACCATATCCATTGTAAACCTTAGTGTACTATTAATCAAACATTAAAATACTAAAAAACGTCACATTCTTATTGTGTTCTAAAGTCTTTCTTTGCAGGTATGTGTCACAATGTTTATAATAAGAAAGAATACAAGTATGGCAAAATGAATATATCAACTCGGAGGTGTAATATCCCGTGACACAAGAGCAATCCGGCGTTCCTATGAGCGACCTTTTAATCATAGGTGGCGGTCCAGCTGGCATGTTTGCCGCATTTTACGGTGGGATGCGTCAGGCATCAGTAACACTTATTGAAAGTATGCCCCAATTGGGAGGACAACTTGCTGCACTTTATCCTGAAAAATACATTTATGATGTAGCAGGTTTTCCAAAAGTAACTGCACAAGAATTGGTTGACAACCTGACACGGCAAATGGATATGTTCCAATCGAATATCCGGCTGGAGGAGAAAGTAATTTCTGTTCAGAAACGGGACGAACGCCATTTTGTAGTTACAACCGATGTAGCAGAATATCACAGTAAAGCTATTATCATTACAGCTGGGGTAGGCGCCTTTGAACCTCGTCGTTTAGAACTGCCAGACGCAGGACGGTTTGAAAAAGCCAACCTTCATTATTTTGTAAATGATTTAAATGCCTTTAAAGATAAAAAAGTTCTGATTAGCGGTGGTGGAGATTCCGCAGTAGACTGGGCACTAATGCTGGAACCGATCGCGGAGCAAGTAACCCTGATTCACCGCCGGGATAAATTCCGTGCGCATGAGCACAGCGTAGAGAATCTAATGGCTTCCAAAGTTAACGTAATTACACCTACTGAAATTACAGAACTGCATGGTGACGAGTTTATTACTAAGGTTACCTTATCCCATATCAAGACCAAGGAAACACAAGAAATCGAAGTCGACAGTGTAATCGTCAATTTCGGATTTGTTTCCTCTCTGGGCCCCATTGCAGAGTGGGGTATCGATATTGAAGGGAACTCCATTGTCGTTGATTCACGTATGGAAACGAGTATTCCGGGAATCTTTGCAGCCGGCGATATCACCACATATCCAGGTAAGCTGAAGCTAATTGCTGTAGGATTCGGCGAAGCCCCAACGGCTGTGAATAACGCAAAAGTCTACATCGATCCGGAAGCCAAGCTTTCACCAGGACACAGTAGTAATATGAAACTCTAATTCTATCTACCACAATAAAAAAGGGTATTCTGACAGGCCTATCAATACTAGCCTATCAGGATACCCTTTTATGTTTGTGACTCGCGGTTTATTTATATGTAGCCAGCTACAAAGGTATACTTTGCGCTCTTTTAATGAAGAACCGCATGAACTGGAGAGTGTAAGTTTCGTTTGCGAATCTCAACGAGTAGAAGAGCGATGAAATCATGCTCTAGTTGCAGTTCTATCGCTCTATGGTAAGAGTCTAGAAGCATCTCATCGGACAATTCAACCATAACGTTCATCTACCTTTCCTGTATTTGGATCTAAATCTATCATATCAAACTATCATTTTTCGAACAAGCGTTCGTGTTATCCACAAGTACATGTGGAAATCCTGTGTATAATATGTGCGTAAGCGTTACAAAGGTGATAACTGCACAGTGGAATATGGGGATAATAGTTATACACAGGACTGAACCACTTGTATACAGCTAAAAATATATTTTTATTGTAAATAAATCACAATATAATTTACCCCAAAAGAACGCAACTAAACGCAATTTTATCTTACTACTCTATTATCGTCAATTCTAAAATTTTTGTTAATTTACTGAGGTCTTGTATTAACCTCCAGAATCCATATTTTACCTGAATAATCCACGGCGTAATCAAAACCCAGTTCGCCTATTCCAGGGAAATGCCGCTCCATCAGTTCGATACATACGAGCGTCAGCCTGCGCATTTCTGCTTTCTTCGCTGAGGCTTTAACTCGAGGCAAGGATCTGCGAAGTCCTTCTCGACAAGAAAGCATCGTGCCTCCTTTACATAAATTAGTTACGAACAGGCCAGGCCGGGCCAATCTTCCCACCATAGAGCGAAACTCCCAAACACCGCCATTCCTCACTACTTTGACCCGATAATCAATAGGACGCCCACCAATTCTGGCGAGAGAAATCCCCTGTTGAATCAAGTACTTACGTCTAACCTTGACGAAATGAAGCGCTCGTCGCATGGATCTAAAGTCCTTGTAAATTCGAGTTCTGTCCATATAAGTAAATCCAAAACCTCGACTATCCCGAAACACTTTAATTACACCGTAGCCTCCACCGCCAACTATTGGTTTAATAACAACATTTCCGTATCTCCGGAGCATGGCTAACAGTGAGTCAGCCGAATACACCCTCGTCATTGGTATATAATGAGAAACCCTCGCGTCACTGAGCAATGCTTCTGTCTTCAACCATTTGCTAGCCAATTGTCTTCCCGACATCGTCCTTTCCCTCCTTTCACATTTCAGCCTACCCTATACATTACTCAGAAAAGGCCCCACCCTCTTGTATGATTGTCCGTGTAGGAGGAAGCTCTTAGCAAAAAGGGCTTAGAGCTTGTATCGACAACATTCTCAACCTCGCAGGTTAGATTGCAGATTTTGTAGAACCTCATTTCTGAACATTCGACATCTAAATCGCAATGGATGAGTTCACTATAACTAGAATAATCTTCAAAATCGTTGTATTATTAATAGCGGTTACATTTTCAATTCCTACTATATAATAATGAATTAGAGGCTCGCTAAAAAACAGCGCGGGGAGGGCTCGGAATGGCTCAGTTTTTCGAGGTATTATATTGGGTGGCCATGCTTGGGATGTCCATCGTATTGGCTGGAACGACTATACTGATCTGCGCTATTGGCTTTAAATTCATTAAAGACAGGCGCAGAGCACTGGGTGCTGGCTGTATTGCCTTTTCCCTTGGAGCCGCAGGGCTCATCGTGTTTATGATTAATTACAAGTTTATTATTCCAGCCTAATTGTACGCAGGAACAAACAAAAGCCCTCTCGAGGAATTCCATCGGAGGGCTTTTGTTTGTATGTCACTCATATATCTAGCGTAAGACGGATCATATCCACTACCTTGATCCCATTTTCAACAATCTCTTCACTATAATGTCTGATAAAAAAATCTCTATCGATTCCGGTAATTCTAAATCCACATTTCTGATAAAGAGCCAGTTGTCCTACACTAGAATTCCCCGTACCCACTTCAATCGTCTTCGCACCAAGTAATCTCGCATTCTGAATCGCATGATAGACCAACTGCTTTCCTATCCCTTTACTTTGCTGATTCTCATCAACGGCTATATTTACTAGCTCCACTGTCTCAGGTCTCGTTTGTAGCAAAACATAGACACCTATAATGCAATTCTCCACTTCAGCTACAAAACATTGCCCTCTTTTTAAATACGCTTCAACAAGACTTAGGGAAGGATCGGCTAATAACAACAAATGTAAGGGTGGTTGTTCTTCTGCGTTTAATTTCCTAATTAGCATGCTTAGAGCTCCTTGTGATGACTTTTGTCATTGAGAATAAAAAAAGCCTCCAAGCCCGTGTTGTAGAACTCAACATGGGGCTTGAAGGCGTAACGTCGCGATTAGCAAGGCTCTTCGTTCGGTTTTCCTGCATCCGTAGCTGTACGGAAGCTTGAGCCACAGCCACAGGTTGCAGTAGCGTTCGGGTTATTAATGGTGAAGCCACCTGTCATGCCGGATTCTTCAAAATCAATTTCGAGACCATCAAGGTAACGAAGATTTTCTTTCTCCACGACAACCTTCATTTCTTGGATGTCCATATATACGTCCTGATCGGTTTCATTATCATCAAAGCCCATAGCGTAAGAGAATCCACTGCAACCGCCGGGCGTTACTCCAATACGGAGGAACATGTTCGGCACTTCTTGTTCAGCAAGCATCGCCTTTAATTGTTCTGCTGCCTTTTCGCTAATATTAATCATGATCATATCCTCCTATAAATTAACTTACTTCAACAGAAAAACTTATGTTTAAGGGACCTTCCGGTCAAAAATTACTTTCTTAAAAATATATACTTAATAAACTCAGTATAACCGACTATTCCATTACCCTCAAGTCACAACTGCCTTATGCCTGACCTGCCGCACCAAAATAAACCATCCATATCCAGCTGTTGATCCCCTTATAAGAGAGGTTTATAATAAGGAAGGCAAACATAAGTAAAAATTCGGAAATTTGTCACGGAGGATAACCCTCCGCTTTATTTTCATGAATGAACAGCTACCATCTGGGTAAGTCTGGGAATTATCTGCGGGCAATGGACCCCGTAAAACTTTCAGGAGGAATTCATAATATGTCTACTCTTTTCACCCCCCAAACAGACGCCCGAATGATGAACATTATTGAAAAAGTTCGCGGCGGCGAAAGATTGAATTTAGAAGATGGCGTTTATTTATATCAGAGTAACGACCTACTTACGATTGGCCAGTTAGCAAATGAAGTCAATCTCGCAAAGAACAACAACAGGGTATATTTTATCGAAAACATGAGTCTATATTTCACCAATGTTTGCGAATCTCACTGTGCATTCTGCAATTTCCGCAAAGATGATGGAGAAGAGGGAGCTTATACCCTTTCCGGTCAGGAAATGGTGCAATATGTCGAACAGCATATTCATCCAGGTGTGCGCGAATTCCATATCGTAGGCGGTCATAATGACAAGGTTCCTTTCCAGTATTACGTGGATTCTTTAAAAGCCTTGAATGAACGTTTCCCTGAGGTAACCTTAAAAGCGTACACTGCAGCCGAAATCGATTTTTTCACCCGAATTAGCGGATTGAGTATTCGTGAGGTACTCGAGCAGTTGCGTGCTGCAGGACTTAAGACGCTTACTGGTGGTGGCGCAGAAATATTATCCGATCAATACCGTAAAAAAATGCGTGTAGATAAGGCTAATGTGGAAGAATATCTAGAAGTTCACCGAACAGCACATCAGCTTGGCATGAAGACACATACAACTATGCTTTACGGCTCGATTGAATCTCATGAGGATCGTATCCGGCACATGATGCAGATCCGCGATCTACAGGATGAAACCAATGGCTTTATGGTATTCATTCCATTATCTATGCAGCCTAAGAACAAGAATGCAGGGATTATGCGCCGCAACTCCGCTTATGAGGATCTGAAGACGATTGCGATCAGCAGATTGATGCTGGATAATTTCGATCACATCAAAGCGTACTTTATTAATATCGGTCCTCAGCTTACTCAAGTTGCACTGAACTTCGGTGCTTCTGACGTACATGGTACTATTCTTAAAGAACGCATTAGCCATGCGGCTGGTGCCTTAACACCTGAAGGCCTCACTCGTGATGAATTGATCTGGTTAGTAAAAGGTGCTGGACGAATTCCAGTAGAACGCGACACGTTCTACAATGCGATAAAGGTGTACGAATAAAAGACTACCTTAGATCCGTTATCCTATATTGGAAAGGAAGTTCGGTCAGCATGAGAACACTACTCGTTCTGGGCGGCGGCTATGGCGGCTTGGCCCTAATTCAAGAATTGCTCAATAATCACCTTCCTCAGGATATTGAAATTATCTTAATTGACCGAATGCCTTATCAAGGAATCAAAACGGAATATTATGCTCTTGCCGCAGGTACAGTAACTGACTATCACTTGCGGATCCAGTTTCCGGTTCATCCCCGTCTCACTATCCGTTACGGTGAGGTGACTTCCATTGATTTGGACAGCAGAATCGTTACAATGGAGCCTGACGAGACTGTGTCTTATGACATTCTTGCCATTGCACTAGGTTGTACCGACAATTACCATAACATCCCTGGAGCTGATCAATATACTTGCAGTATCCAGACCTTTGCAGGAACACGCGAAACTTATCAGCGTTTAAACGATGTGAAGCCTTATGGAACAATAAACATTGTAGGCGGTGGACTAAGTGGAGTGGAATTGGCGGCAGAGCTTCGGGAGAGCCGTCCAGACCTTAATATTGCTATTCTGGACCGCGGTGAACGTGTCTTGTCCGCCTTTCCTGCGAAGCTGTCACAGTACGTGGAGGAATGGTTTCACCACCATCAAGTACAGACACTTGGACGTGTCTCTGTATCCCATGTAGAGAAAGATGCACTTTTTAACGGTACAGAGGAAATTCTTTCAGATGTTACGGTATGGACCGCAGGGATTCAACCGGTGAAGGTCGTTCAGGAATTAACAGTTCCGAAGGATCGCGGAGGACGGATCATTCTGGATGAGTATTATCGTGTACCTGATTATCCAGAAGTGTATGTGATTGGCGACTGTGCCAGCCTGCCATTCGCTCCAAGCGCACAAGCCGCAGGAGCGCAGGGTGAGCAGGTCGCACAGGTTATTCAAGCCTTATGGCGAGGCGAGACCCCTAAGCTTCATCCTATTCGTCTAAAGGGTACCTTAGGCTCACTAGGTAAGAAAGCTGGATTTGGTCTGATGGGCCAACGCTCCGTCAAAGGAAGGGTTCCCCGTATCCTCAAGAGCGGGGTGCTCTGGATGTCAAAACGCACTTTAGGATAAACCTAAGGGCTGCTCTTTTCCGTATTTATAACGGAAAAGAGCAGCCCTTTATTTTCCACAAAAAGCATTTAGTCAAGGTCCATGTTGAACCAAGCCTCTAGCTCTTTGATTTTAGCATCAATTTTCTCTTCTAGCTCGACAACCGTATCTGCAGCAACGATGTCACCTTCAACCATGGCAAAGGGAGTTAAATAACATTCCCCACAATTGTTCAGGCATCCGTATTCGATCACATCGTAATCTGGATTTTCCTCCAGCTTATGCATTAGCTTGTCTGTTCCGTGACCCATGTTACTGGCACAAAATTCAATAATTGGTCTCATGATGATCTCCCTATTCCGCCTAACCATTTTATTTTTTAACTTTTTGTACTATAATGAACTTATGAAAGGAGTGATTGAGAAATGAGTGAGAATGCACAAAGCACCGAAATGTATGATGAAGTATTGGAAGTGCTGGATAAGCTTCGTCCGTTCCTGCAACGCGATGGCGGCGACGTTGAACTGGTCGATGTAGAAGACGGCATCGTTAAGTTGAAACTTATGGGTGCCTGCGGCAGCTGCCCAAGCTCCACGATCACCTTGAAAGCCGGGATTGAACGCGCCCTTCTTGAAGAAGTAGAAGGCGTACAAGAAGTTATGCAAGTATTCTAATCCCATTCAATATCATTCCCGATCCTCCTCTTCAGGAGATCGGGATTTTCTTATTATAGAGGATTTACACTTCCCCTACAACATACAGCATAAAACCCGCTTGCCGTTAGGCAGCGGGTTTTATGCTGTATTAGAGATTAAGTTAGCTTTCTGTCTTAAAATGCTGGAATGATCGAGCCTTTGTACTGCTCTTCAATAAAAGCTTTAGCTTCTGGAGAATTCAGTGCAGCGACAAGCTTTTTGATTGCATCAGAATCTTTATTGTCAGGACGAGCTACCAGGATGTTAGCGTAAGGGGAATCCGTACCCTCAATGAACAAAGCATCTTTAGTAGGAACTAGGTTAGCTTCCAAAGCATAGTTAGTGTTAATCAAGGCAAGATCTACTTCATCCAATTGACGACCTAACATTGCTGCATCTAGCTCGATGATTTTAAGGTTTTTCTTATTTTCAGTGATATCTGCTTGGGTAGATGTGATGTTGGTATCATCTTTCAAAGAAATCAGTCCATTTTTGGCAAGCAAGATCAGTGCACGACCACCGTTTGTAGCATCATTCGGGATGGCTACTTTCGCACCATCAGCCAGCTCGTCGATGGATTTGATTTTTTTGGAATAAGCACCAAAAGGTTCAACGTGAACGGCTGTAACAGAAACTAGATCCGAACCGTTCTTTTGATTCTGGTCATCCAGGTAAGGTTGATGTTGGAAGAAGTTAGCATCCAGATTCTTCTCTGAAAGCTGAACGTTTGGTTGAACATAGTCAGTGAATTCTTTGATTTCTAATTTAATTCCTTGCACTTCAAGCAATGGAGCAATAGCTTTTAGGATCTCAGCGTGTGGAACAGGTGAAGCACCAACCACCAATTTTACAGGTTCTGCAGATGACTCAGTTGCAGCACCATCTTTTGGTGCATTAGTAGCAGCCGAGTTAGAAGCATTATTGTTATTGCCGCAAGCAGCCAGCACCACAACCAGTGTCAGACTAAAAAAAGTAAGTAGTAATTTTTTCATTTTAAATCCCCCTCTTATCCTTGGTATTTGTATGAATAAGGCTATATATGGACGTACCTTATTTCCGTGTGAAATGTCGTACTAGTCGATCACCGGCCATTTGTAGCAGTTGCACCAGTATGACCATTAAGACTACAGAGATAATCATAACTTCCTTCTCATATCGGTAATATCCGTAACGAATCGCTAGATCCCCTAGCCCGCCGCCGCCTACCATCCCGGACATTGCCGTATAGGAGACCAGTGTAACCAGTGTGATCGTAACCCCAGCGAGCAGACCTGGACGAGCCTCTGGCAAAAGAACACGCATAACGATCTGATTCGTGGATGCTCCCATCCCTTGCGCCGCTTCGATTACTCCACGATCCACTTCTCTTAATGCCGTTTCCACCAAGCGAGCAAAGAATGGAGCTGCACCAATCACGAGCGGTGGAATCGTACCAAGTACTCCAATGGAGGTTCCAACGATGGTTTTGCTAAAAGGAATTAAAGCCACCATCAAAATGATAAACGGTACGGAACGCAAGATGTTTACAAAGAATGATAAGACCGAGTAAATTACTCTGATTACTATACTATTCGATCTTCCCCATAAATACAATAGAATTCCGAGTGGTAAACCAAGAATAATTGTGAACAATCCAGAGAATATTAACATTTGCAAGGTAGCAACTGTAGCATCCATCATTTCTTGCCAGTTTAAGTCTGCGAAATTCATTACGAAATCACCTCCACTTCAAGGCCTTGAGCGGTTAGTTCGGCTATCGTCACAGCGATCGCTTCAGCTGGACCTTCGAACCGAACAATCATTTGTCCATAAGGTACGTCTTTTATCGTTGAGATGGTACCATGCAGAATGGCGAAGCTAACACCTGTCTCACGTACTACATTGGAAAGTGCAGAGCCGTAGGTCTTCTCTCCGAAAAAAGTAATTTTGACGGCCTGAGAGTTGTCCCCAGCAGCAGCGTCAAGCGCCGTACGAAGGGGTCCCTCATTCTGTGATTCACTGCGAATGAAATCGCGAGTGACCTCATGCTGCGGCTTCAGGAATACCTCCGTGACTTTACCTTGCTCAACGATACCACCACCATGAATGACCGCAACACGGTCGCAAATGCTCTGAATCACGTGCATTTCGTGAGTGATCAGCACAATAGTCAGATGGAACCGTTTATTAATATCGAGCAATAGCTTAAGAATAGAGTCTGTCGTTTGTGGATCAAGCGCAGAGGTTGCCTCGTCACACAGCAGCACATCAGGGTCGCTGGCAAGTGCCCGAGCGATGCCGACTCGTTGCTTTTGTCCTCCTGATAATTGAGACGGATACTTATCCTGGTGTTCTTCAAGCCCAACTAGAGCAAGCAGTTCTTTCACTTTTGCATCAATATCTGCTCTCGAGGTACCTGTGAGTCGTAGAGGAAAAGCAATATTATCATATACAGTCGCAGAAGATAGCAGATTGAAATGTTGAAAAATCATTCCTATCTTGCGCCGCTGCTCCTGCAGCTGGCCTTGGGTAAGCTTGGTTAGTTCAATGCCATCTACCCATACTTCCCCTTCTGTCGGACGCTCCAACAGATTAATGCAACGGATCAATGTACTTTTCCCCGCTCCAGAATGGCCAATAACTCCGAATATTTCACCTTTTTCGATAGACAAATTCAATCCGGAAAGTGCTGTAGCCGCATGGCTGCCTTTTCCATATACCTTTGTTATTCCTTTTAGATTAATCAACGCTCGTCGCCCCCTTTATAATTCACTTATTCCATACAAAAAAACCTCCGACGATCGATGCAGATCGCAAGAGGCTCTGTGTGTTTATTTAGACAATGCCTTCTCATCTGCCAACGACCACAAACCTTGCGTCATTGTAGGAATTAGCACCATGACATTTGTACATAACGCTAATCGCGCTGTATACAAATCGGTTGCCGGGCTTCATCGGGCCTATCCCTCCGCCACTCTCGATAAGATATAGAGTATGAAATTTTATGTTTGAATTCGTACAGACTTTAATGCAAGCATAAGTATAGTAAGTTTCTTGTTTTTTGTCAAAAGGAAATATCTTGAACGCTTAGGATTGTACACGCTTTGCCTTGCTTATTTCCTTACGCAGCTGTTCATTGCTGTAGCTGAATGCCGCGATTAATGTTTTACAGTTCATTTCAAGGGACTGCTTTAAATCCTCAAGATGGCTATCTAAATCCTCAAGCTGAATTTTGTCATGCAAGCCTTGATGCCGCTGCCATAAATCATCCTGCATTTCGGAATTCATATAATGAATTTCAGCATTTCTGCGCTTGCGTAGATTCTCCAGTGGATCACGATAAGAGTTCTTGATCTGTTCCAGTTGATCCGCTAATGCAGGATGCACATTCAATAACTGAAGTTGACGCAGTACTGTAAAATAAGAAAAGTGCGTTTTTAATTTGGAGGTTTTGAGGTCATAAAAATGATTCAGTACCGTTCCAAGCTTGTCCAGAAGAGAGAACACACGAATAAATCCATCTTTATAAAAATAAACATACCGCGCATAATCGCCTTGTTCCACTGGTGACATATCGTCCATATAACCAGCGATTACCGATTTCCGGTAAAAAGCAGCTGCGAACCAGCTTTGCTCCAATTCATCCAATGAGGAGATCAGTCCACGTGTCCAAATCTCCAGCTTGCGGTATTCATGGTCATTATCCTCATGAGCGTTCATTTCCTTGCGCAGTAAGGCTGCAAATGTGGCCATGTTCTCCATCGCGTCAGCCAATACACCGCTGTTCTTTCGAGGCGGCTCTCCAAGTATAACCCGCAGCATATCCCAGTCCTCCTAAAGTTTTGTCCAGCACCACGATATACCGATTTCCACTTTATTATTCCGCAGGTAAAGCGACTCTATCCACGGTGGAAACTTTCTACCAAGGGTGTTACAACGGTGTCATTGGATTCGTTGGATTTTTTTCAACAACGACATTTCTCGCACGATTCAGCTGCCAGACTCTTACACTCATATAACATAAGACACCAAACAAACTAGCGATCAACAAAATATGAGCCAAAGCGGCAAATATGTACAATCTTTCATTATCTAGTGTGTAAACAACAGCAGCACCACTAAATACCTGCATCAAGCACAGCAGAACAGCCGCTACGCCAAGAGCTCTTAGCTCTGGGTAATCCTTATGTTTCCAAAAAGCTAAATGTCCAAGCACCGCAGTAAGAATGAATAAGATCAAAGCCGCAATCCGGTGCGTAAAAACAATACCTACTCCCCCGGAAAGCTCAGGAACCCATTCACCGTTACAGAGCGGCCAGCCAGAACATCCACCGCGCGAATCCGTATGACTAACAAAGGCTCCAATATAAACAACAACATAGGAATATAAGGCCGTGAAGCAGGTTAAATTGCGGAAAGCCTTACTGACGGGTTTCTTCTGAAGCTCCATCTTAGGATCGTACTCACCTGCTTCATGTCGCCTTTTAGTTCCTAGAGCCAGCATTAGAGAACTTGAAAAAGCAATCAAGGAAAAGCCCATATGCAGTGCCATTACAGCAGCAGATTGGGATTTAATCACTGCAAGCGCTCCCATACCACCTTGAACAATTACAAACAGCAACGTCATGAATGCATATACTAACAAGTCCCGCCGATTTCGAGCATAACGCCAAAAGGCAATCATCGAGGCAAGTGACAATAACCCTGCCAATCCGCTAAACAAGCGATGGGTGTATTCAATCATCGAACCTACAGTATAGGCCGGAATCAATTTCCCATGACAGAGCGGCCATTCATTTCCACATTCCAATCCCGATCCAGTCTTCGTTACAACCGCTCCCCCTAGTACAGCGAGGAACATGATAAGGCAAGTAAGATAACTAAGCCATTTCAACTGATTTGTCGACAAAAATATCACCCGCAGTTTTTAGTAATGAAGAAGCATCTTAAAAAACCACCGCTTTTGCTCGAACAGGCGAAAGCGGTGGTTTTCCGGAATTACTGTTGAAGGCTTTGATGCACTTGAACCGCTTTATCAAGGAAATTCTCAATTTCCTCGCGGGATTTACGTAATTTATTAACGAATCTAACCAATTCACGCCCATCGGAATACGCGACAAAGCTTGGAATACCCATAATATTTTGTTCCTGACTAACGTCACCCACAGCATCAACGTCAACCTCAACCAGCGTTAGACGATCTGCATAGGCTTGCTCTACCTCAGGAATAAAAGGATCGATAAATTTACAATCCGAGCACCAGTCCGCCTTGAAGATGGCTACAGTTAATCGAGGAGATTGAATGGCTACCTGAAATTCAGCAGGAGAACTAATTTTATCCATAGCTTGTTCAGTCCTTTCTTCCATATCTGTCAAATTTCTATTCTTTAAGTGAAGCAAAATGTCATGCAGAAGTCAAACTTATTCTCTCATACGAACACGCGCAGGCTGCAATTTCATCAGCGGATTCAACAATTTTTGCAATGCACGCGGATAACTGGAGATCTCCTGTTTAGTAAGCACACCCAGTACAATTAGCATGACCAGATAAATAACAACAACTGCGGCCCCTACAACAAGACAAGTGATCAGAAATGCCAGACGTGCAGGCATTAGATCTGTTAACAGAATTCCAGCTTGGTTAAGTCCAAAACCAATACCACCGGACACCAGAACCGCAATTGCGAAGCCGCCCCACCGTTTACCCATAATTTCGAAAGGTACAATGGATTTCAGCATCCGTAAGTTAAGAATAGTAATAACTACGAAACAAAGTGCTGTTGCGCCGATAATCCCGTAGATCCCAAATATCTTACTTAGTAAGAAGCTTGCGACTAATTTAACAATAATACCCACTAGCACATAATACATTGAAATGCGTGATTTGCCCATACCGAGCAAGATGGAGTTCGTTGTCATCATGGTGATCTGAAAGATCGTTCCAATCGTAAGCATCGCCACAATTCCGCTTCCGTCCAAGCTGCTGAACAATAACCCGTTTACAGAATAAGCTGCTGCCACAAGTGCCAACACAATTGGCATCCCTGTCAGGATAGAAATCCGCAAAGCAAGTGTAATTTGCTTCTTCAAGTGTCCCTCATCCCGACGGGCATAAGCAGCTGAAATGATCGGAATCAGCGAGGTTCCTAGTGCAATGGCTAGTACCGGTGGAATTCCGGCCACACTTTGAGCACGCGTGGTTAGTATACCCAAAGCTGCTGTTGCACTCTCTCTACCCATCTGATCGATAAGCAGCGGAACAGCCAAAGAAGTATCAATTACATTCACTACGGGAATCGTAAGTGAAGAGAGCACGATCGGAATTGATAGTGTGAAAATATCTTTGTAAATTCCCCAAATCGGCAATTTTTGAGTGGTATTGTAATTTAATCCTTGCTGTTTATCCTCTCGGCGCAGCTTGATTGCAAAATAAATCATGACACCAAATGCTGCAATACTACCAATTACGCTACCGAAGGATGCTCCCGCAGCTATAGTTGTATTGTTATACCCCTGCTGTAATAGAATATAAGCTAGTAAAATAGCGACTAGTACGCGAGCGAACTGCTCTACAATCTGTGAAATACCACCAGCCATCATATTGTTGCGCCCTTGAAAATATCCACGCATCATGGCAATTGCCGGAAAAAGTAAAAGCGCAGGTGCAATAGCCCTAACTGCCATCGCTGATTCAGGTACATCAGCAATATGTGTCGCATAGAACGGAGCGCCTATGTACAGCAAGGCCGTCATGATTACCCCTGCTGCTACTGAAAACAGCAATGCTGCATGATACACTTGTCTCGCCTCTTCAGGACGATTCAGAGCGTACCGCTCGGAGACCATTTTACTGAGCGTACTTGGAATACCTGCTGTAGCCACGGTGAGCAGCATTAAATAGATATTGTTCGATACCCCAAATGATGCTCTCCCCACATCATCAAAAATATGATCCAGCGGCACCCGCTGAACAAGCCCGAGTACCCTTGCCACCAAAGCTGCAGCAGCAAGGATAAGCGTGCCTTTTACGAAAGACTCTTTCTTGGACAAACCATTTCCCCTTCTTCACTGTTAAAATTAAAACCGGACGACCCATATAAAAAAGAGGACGACCATAATAATTTGTAGCACAATTTTGACAACAGTACTACTAAACAACCCAAGTATTGATCCTACACTTACTTTGGCAGCTTTAGCTGGTGAAGAACCTACGATCAATTCTCCTATAAAGGCACCCAGAAACGGACCAATAATAAGTCCAAAGGCTGGGATTACAAAAGGACCAATGATTAGCCCAATCGTACTCCCGATAATCGATGAACGTGAGCCGCCAAATTTCTTAACGCCCCACGCCCCTACAACGTAATCAGCAATAAATAAAACTACAACGATCAGCGTTTGAATGATCCAGAACCAGACACCAAAAGGCTCGAAAGAAAAGAACCAGCCATATACGAAAAAGGCAAGATAAATCGCAAGCGCAC
The DNA here is from genome assembly GCF_038004525.1 of Paenibacillus sp. FSL R5-0914. Classification (NCBI taxonomy): domain Bacteria; kingdom Bacillati; phylum Bacillota; class Bacilli; order Caryophanales; family Paenibacillaceae; genus Paenibacillus; species Paenibacillus sp. FSL R5-0914. The sequence goes on along the minus strand of NZ_JBBORH010000001.1, from coordinate 1,991,122 downwards.
CCGGCAGTATAGGGTACACAGCCCCCGCTAGCCCTACGGCAAATAAAGCAATAATAAGAATCCAACCCAGGATCGTCAACACTTAACCTCCTAATAGCAAATATGCTCTATGGATTCACTTCGCAATAGCTTCATTAAAAATATATTTTTGAATGACTTCTGCAATTCCATCATTATTATTAGAAGCCACCACAACGTCAGCCTCTTCTTTAACCGTCTCCTGAGCGTTGCCCATGGCAACCCCAAGCCCTGACTGCTGAATCGCTGCAAGGTCATTGAGGCTGTCACCAACCGCTATAACTTGGGACATGTCTAGTCCTAGCAGCTTACAGACTTCCATGATTCCGGCTGCTTTATTCACTCCTAGAGGGTTAATCTCCAGGTTATGTGGAGAGGAGTTCGTAATCTCCAATCCACCCATATCTTGAAGACGAAGCAGCAGTTTATGACGAAGCTCATCATCTTCGGTGTGATAACCGAATTTAAGCCATTCTCTGCCCGTTACATCCCCATCCCAGTTATCCTGTTTGTGGACTTTTTCCGTAGAATAGGCCCAGAACCAGATGTCATCTTCTTTAGCAAGTTCATACATTTGTTGTACCAGCATAGGATCCATCAATGATCGCCGATAAATTTCATGTGGTGCTCGCCATATCTCACTACCGTTCACAGTAATCATAGGTGTTTCTAGTCCAAGCTGCTCAGCATATGGAAATGCACTTGTAAAAGCTCGGCCTGTCGACAGACAGACATGAACGCCTGCGTCGACCGCCTTTTGAAGCCATTTCACCGTTGTAGGTGTAATAATCTGTTCATCATTCAGTAGGGTTCCATCCATATCCAAAGCAAGCAGGCGGTATTTGGCAGTCATTGCCACCCCTCCATTCTTTTATGCTCTCAATAGAGCAGCTGTTTATTTTTTAATCATTATTCACCTTAGAGTCAAAGTTACTGAGTACCTGTAGTCGTTCCTTCATTCGCAGGATCATTTGTATTATTACCTGACTGTAGACTCTTCTTCGGAACGCCATCAAGTCCATATTCCCAATCATAAGCATCAAAAATTTTACGTGCGACCGGCGCAGCACTCTGGGAACCAAAGCCCCCTTCTGGAATGACTACGGCTACTGCCAGCTTAGGGTTATTTCGTGGGGCATAAGCAATAAATACACCGTTATCGCGAATTTGACCCTTTGCCACTTGTTGAGATGTTCCCGTCTTACGAGCAAAATCATAAGGGAAATCAGAAAAAGCACTAACTTCACTTCGCATACCCTGTTGAATTTCTTTCCAGTAGGATTTATCGAAGGCTGTTACTTCATCTATTACCTCACGACCGAACTCCTTGACTACTTTTCCGTCAGCATCTGTAATCTTGCTAACTAGCTGAGGTTTGATCCGCTGTCCTTCATTAGCAAGTGTAGCTACGTATTGGGCAAGCTGCAACACCGTATAACTACCTTGTTGGCCGAAAGAAGCATATACAAGTGCCGCTTGGGCGCTACCCGCAGCCTCTATATTGGTATAGTTAATCTGTCCTAAGAATTCATTTGGCAGACCACTTCCCGTGGATACACCAAGTCCAAACTCTTTCATATACTTATCCCAGACATCTACGCCTTTGCTTTTGTATTTGTCATACAATCGTTTACCGATCATGTCCACCATGAACGCATTCGACGATTTCTCAATCGCTCTTGCAGGGTCCATAGAACCGTACACATGTCCTCCGGAGTTTCTTACCTTAGTTTCATGACCTGTTTTACCAAAAGTCGCGAAACCTCTATCCGGATAGTAGGTTGAGGTTGTAAAGAGACCTTCATTCAGACCCACGAGTACGCTCAAAGGTTTAATTGTTGAACCTAGTAGCAGTACAGACCTAAGTCCATTACCTGACGTCCCTGAAGAAATCGGATTAATGGTACCGTTCTGGTAGTTATCCATGATACTGTTCCAGACATCAGTGGATAAGGATCCCGATGTCCAAATATTCGTATCGTAGTCCGGCATACTTGCCATACTGACGATATTCCCCGTATCGACTTCCATCGCTACAGCGTAACCAGTTAAAGCATTAGGATGCGTTTTACCCTGTACAGTATTGGAATGCAGCCACTTAATCTGATCCATAATCGCCTGCTCTGTCTTCATCTGAATGTTCTTATTAATAGTTGTCCAGACGTCATTGCCTTTGACAGGAGGGACTACACGTTCGACTTTCTCTGCCATGTTCTGTGGATTGACAGAGATTTCCTGATAGCCGTTTTGTCCCCGAAGCTCTCTCTGATACTGCAGCTCCAGGCCGTCAAATCCGACAAACTCGTCGTCCTTGTAAGTTAGCCCTGGCTCCGGATTGTTCTTCATAGCATTTAAGATATTCTTATAAATATTAAGGCTGTTTGCTGATTTAAAAGGCTTGATATAACCTATCGTCTGTACGGCAACCGTATCTTTATCGTAATGACGAATGCTTTCCTCGACAATTTCAAGGCCTGGGTATTCTCCCTTATGTTCCATGAAATAGGCTACTTCCTGAGTAGTCAGATCAGCCTTAATTCGCCGTGCCATAAAGCCAAGTGATTTTCGGAAATATAAATCCAGTGCGTCAATAACATCTTCTTCTGTCATCTTTTCAGCTTTTGGATCACCATATTTATTGAAATCAGTTACCAGCTTGGCTGCCAATGCATCTGACTTGGCTTTAGCTTCTGGAGTTAGGGTAGTTTTACCGGTATTTTTATCTGTTTGCTTAGCGGTATACTCCTTATTGAGCGTAATATACAGCGATTGAACCGGCGTAGAGTACGCCAACTTCTCACCTTCAGCAGCATAAATTACACCTCTCATGGATGCAAGAGGTACATTTTTGGTATCTCTGCTTGTCTCCACTTCAGTTAAAGTTGGTCCTTCCACGAATTGCAACACAGCCAGGCGTATAATAATTACGCAAAATATAACAAACGTGCTAAAGAAAAACACGTTGAGTCGCAGGCCTATGGAACTTTTACTGTTGGTCTCATCTGGAGGTGAGGCCTGCTTACGAAAAAAACTCACAGTTTATTTCTCTCCTTTTTCTCTAATTATTTTTGAACGGGGTCTGACGCAGGAGCAACATTCTTTTTTGGCACACCATCGAGCCCATACTCCCAATCATAGGCGTCAAAAATTTTACGAGCCACCGGAGCAGCGCTGTTGGAGCCAAAGCCCCCTTCTGGTATAACAACCGCTACGGCCAGCTTCGGATTTTCTCGCGGAGCAAAGGCAATAAATACCCCATTATCGCGGTTTATATTTTTTCTGTCTGTTTTTTCAGATGTACCTGTCTTACGTGCAAAATCATAAGGAAAATCATCAAAAGCACTAACTTTACTGCTCATCCCCTGTTTGATCTCTTTCCAGTAGGATTTGTCAAACGTTACTGTATTAAGCACTTCTCTTTTAAATTCCTTAACCAGCTTACCTTGTGCATCCGTGATCTTACTAACAAGTTGAGGCTTAATACGCACCCCTTCATTAGCAAGAGTAGAAGCATACTGGGCAAGCTGCAATGTAGTATAACTGCCCTGTTGGCCAAAAGAAGCATAGATAAGTGCGGCCTGCGAGCTGCCTGCGGCCTTAAGATCAGTATAGTTAATCTGGCCCGGTGATTCACCTGGGAGACCACTTTTCGTTGATACACCCAGCCCGAATTTTTTCATATAATTGTCCCAGACCTCTATGCCTTTATCCCCCGGATATTTCTTGTAAAGCTGCTTACCCACCATATCAATCATAAATACGTTAGAAGATTCTCTAATGGCTTTAGCTGGATCTAGTGGACCATATACGTGACCCGATGAATTTCTTACGGATGATTTATTATCCTTACCGAAATAAGTAATGCCCACATCTGAATAGGTTGTTGAGGTATTAAAAAAACCTTCCTTTAAACCAATTAACACACTTAATGGTTTGATCGTAGATCCCATAAACACAAGTGAACTAAAATCATGCCCTGATCTACCCGATGAATTTGAAGTAATCGTACCGTTTAGATGATTATTCATAATTTTATTCCAGACAGGTGTTGGTAAGGAGTCTTTGGTCCATACATTTGAATCGTAATCCGGCATGCTTGCCATGGCGACAATATTTCCAGTCTCCACTTCCATTGCTACCGCGTATCCGGTTAAAGCATCTGGATGCGTCTCACCTTGAACAGCATTGGTATGCAGCCATTTAATCTGATCCAATATGGCCTGTTCTGTCTTCATCTGAATCTTCTTATTAATGGTCATCCAAATATTATTACCTTTTACAGGAGCAACGTTCTGTTCAACCTTCTCAGCCATATTCTGAGGAGTCACCGAAATGACCTGATAACCATTTTCTCCTCGTAGCTCTCGTTGATACTGCATTTCCAGACCATCAAACCCCACATATTCTTCTGCTTTATACATAAGTCCAGGGAGAGAATCTTTTTTCATTTCACTACGGACATTCTTATACATCGCTATATCTTCAGTCGATTTAAACGGCTTTCCAAAGCCGACTGTCTGTACCGCTACCGTATCTTTATCGTAGTGACGAACACTCTCCTCCACGATCGTTAGCCCCGGATAATTGTCTTTATGCTCCATGAAATAGGCTATTTCCTCTGGAATTAATCCAGTCTTGATCCGTCGCGGCACATAACCTAAATACTTTTTGAAATCTAAATCTAATAAATCCAAGATATCTTGCTGCGTCAGCTTCGGTGCATTCGAATCTCCATATTTAGCAAAATCAGCCGCAAGCCTTGCCGCAAGCATATCGGAGTTATTCTTCGCCTTTTCCGTAAGTGAGGTCTCACCCGTTACTTTATCTGTCGTTCTAGCTGTATAATCTTTAGTTAATGTAAGGTAAAGCGACTCCGTAGGTGTTGAATAGGCAATCTGCTCTCCTTCGGCAGCAAAAATAATCCCACGCATCGCTGCGAGCGGAACAATTTTCGTTTCCCGGCTCGTTTCTTCTTCACTCAACAGAGCTCCCTCAGTAAACTGTAAACCTGCAAGACGTACGATAATAATACAAAAAATAAAAAAAGTGCCAAAGAAAAAAATATTCAGTCTCAAGCCTACAGAATTTCTTGAAGATATCCCGTCCTTAGGCGGGAGCTGCTTACCAAACAAACTCACCAGCTTTCTCCCCTTCTACAAGCATAAACGCCTTGACCGTCCTTATAAGGAAGGTAAGTGTTTAAGCGAGAAATATAAGACATAAAGTATAGTGCTTATACTTTCTTATATTTTAAAAAAATGTCTGACAACCCTTTGCCTGAGACATTACTCTTATGATGAAGGTGAGTTCTTAGCTGCTTATTGTGAGCATGCCCTCGCATTTAAGTTAGAACTGACGTTACTTGAGTTTATTGTACCACACCCCAGGAGTTCAGCGCCCTCACTCAGAGGGCGTTCTCCCTAATATGCGTTTCATCAAAATCCTTCGGATTGAACCAATCTCCACTGCTAGCCCAAGTCGGATCCAGCGGAATCCAAGCTTGCCGATCACTTATATATACTTCATTCCAAGCATGTGCACCATATCCGCCACGCCCATCATAACCCTGACCTGTTACAACCCGTACCTGCAAGCCCTGTGAACGAGCCATCACAGCGTACAGTCGGGCATAGTCTATACACACCCCTTGCCGAGTGTCGAATGTATCCTGTGGTGTCTGTTCATGCCAGACCCTGTTTTGCAAATAATTGTCAGCCTTAGCATAATCGTAAGTCACGCGTGTACCTACCCAATCATAGAGAAGTCTCGCTTTTTTCTCTTCTTCTTGTGCTTGTCCAACAATGTCTTCTGCTGCTCCTATAATATCCTGAGGAATTTCATGATCGATAACCTCATATTTTCTGCGAAGGATATCATTCATCTCTGCTGCAACGGTCTTTGTCAGAATAGGAAGTTTCTTCTGCACAGTCTCACCAACAATAGGTTCAAATACAGCAGCAGCGCTCTGACTATAGATTGGAGAGGACTCCACATAACGACTAAATCCACTCTCCGGATTTAATCCAACACAGATGAAAAGAGCGAGAACAATTACCAGACTACGCATTAAGCCGATAATTAATCCAACCATTGCTCCTCCCATACGGCTTACCTGCGTAATCTTTCTGTCTTTAAACTTCTTAGTACGCCGCAATTGTGGAAAAGGAAGCAACATGGATAACAGTCCTAAGAGCATACGAATTAACAGATAAGAAATCAGGAGTAACAATAGAAATCGAACTAGCGGTGATTCTGATAACACAGACACCGCCGTATAATAAATTTGCTGCCACTGTGTAAGCTTCGTATCAGGAAGACTAATACCCAATGCCCAAGTCTCTACATAGGGATTGAGGTAGGCCGCAGCTGGGATAGCTAATACCAAAGATGCTATAGTAAATAATCCTGTTCCCAGCAGCCCAAATAATCTTCCGGTAGCGCTTGAGAAACCTCTGCTCCAGCCTTGCAATAGAGAGAAGACTACAACCAGCAGGAGGGCGATGGAGATGATATTAGCATCACTCACACTAGTCATCCATCCGTTTATCATATCCGCTCTCTCCTTTCAGTCGCGTGCTTGCTCGCTTGTTATATTTTTGAGTCCAAGCCTGTTATTGATGTTTTCGGGCTTCCTCTATAAATGTTTTTGTCGTATCTGTAACACTCCACTTTCCAAGACTCACACCACGGAAAGTAACCTCTACTTTATCTTCACCCGCTGCGCCCTTCACTTCAATATTCGGCGTTGTAATCGTAAAGGTCCCGTCTCCATTTGAAGTGTACTTCGCATCCTGCGCTTCTTTAAGCATAACCTCTTGCGCTTCCTTCTTCAGCGTGCTTACCGTTCCATCTGCCACCTTATTCACAGCGTTACCAATTTGGTCCATTGTAACACCACTATAGATGAACAAACCTACAACGATCACAATGACAATCGCCCATTTCAGAACGGTTTTAACCAAATTAACAACCGCAAACAGCAGGACAAGCGCAATTACAATAACTAGCCAATTTTCCCTTATAAACTGTGACCATACCTCTGGATCCATCAATCTCACAACACCCCTATCGCCTAGTTTCGTCCCAAGGATTCTCTCTTCCCATAGACATAACGCCAATATTAATTATTATACATGAATACCCATCATAATTCATGGTTCCACCCTCCGTAAAAGGTATACCTACTAGCGGAATTAAAAAAGCGGTATAAGCCCTCTCTGTCCCACGTAAAGTACAAGTAGTGCTTAAGAATTGGTTCTTCATTATTACGCCGTCCTGCATTCACTTGTGCTGTAGGTGGCTCTCGGAGGTGTTTCCCTGTGAAAACTGCGCTGTGGCTATACTTATTTCTCTTTTTGGCGTTCTTCGATTTACATGCTCAGTATCCCGTCCTTACGCCCTTTGCCATCTCTCTTGGTGCGGGACCCACCTTTATTGGCTGGATGATGGGCATGTACTCGTTGACCCACCTTCCCGGCAATCTGCTTGCAGGCGTACTCGTCGATCGTAATGGCTCCCGCCGCTACATCGTCTTCAGCCTTGTCGCAGCGGGAGCTATCCTACTGCTGCAAGCTCATGTACAGCTTCCATGGCATCTGCTAATGCTAAGAGCAGCAAGTGGATTCGTGCTCGCTTTCCTCTCTCCAGCCTGTATGACGTTACTCGCTTCTTTGTCATCGGATGCCACAGAGCAGGGTAAATATATGTCCGGACATGGTATCGTTCATACGTTAGCTTCAGTTGTATCGCCTGCTGCAGGAGCTTTTATCGTAGCAAAAGCCGGCTACTCTGGCACCTTCACCACACTTGGATGGCTCCTTATCGCAACAGGAATCATGGCTTTTTTTAGTGTACCTGCGCCTTCGAGACATATATTAAAGCCGCTAAGCTCAGCGCCATCAGCATTAAAAGTTCCAGATAAACCTTCTATACCAACGAAAGATGATGAACTGGTATCCAAACGGTATTACCTTTTACCTTTTTTCGTTTCCTGTTCACAAGGCGTTCTCTTTTTCGAGCTCCCACTATCTCAAACAGGGAGCAACAGTATTCTTTCCACTGGTATACTACTGTCACTCCTCAGTTTAGGTGCTTTGGTAACGCTCAGCATGCTCTTCCTGAACCGTCTTTCTCCGGGGGGAAGAATAGCAGCGGCATTACTGGGAATGGCCATCAGCTTCTTTGCACTCGCTTCATTTCACAGGATTCCGACTGCTGCGATTCTTTTTATGCTCGGCGCAGCCAAAGGAGTGTTGTTTCCTGCAATGGCATCACTCTTTATTAGTCTCGGTGGCCCTGGGCGAATGGGTCGGACTTTCTCCATGCAGTCGATAGCCATGTCACTTGGTGCATTCGCTGGGCCCGTGGCTGCTGGACAGCTAAGGTCCTTCGTTTCTCCTTACTTCATAGCCTTTCTACTACTAATGGTAGCATTGCTTCTTCTTCCACCTAAAAACACTGGTAAACTATCGAACCTCACTTCCAAATGGAACGGGCGAGCCGCATGATTCTTTGCTTTTACGACATTTCCCGGGGAATGAAGACTTTCTTGCAGAAACAGTTGTTAAAAATGACGATCCTTCGGTAAACTATAATGAGCCTGAAGCTTAGACCCATTCCCGGAGGTGATTGTCAGCTAATGTCCATAACGATTATTGTCGAAGGTAAGAACGATCGCAGCAGATTACGGCGCGTGCTGGTACCGGAAGTAGAAATCCTATGTACCTTTGGTACATTAAATACACTAAAATTAGAATCCCTCCGGCAACAAGTAGGAGATGGAGAAGTATACCTTTATTTGGATAACGATAGCTCTGGCAAAAAAATACGCAGTGTGCTCCGGGATGCCTTCCCTGATGCCGATCATATTTATACTCGTCGCGGATATGCTGGTGTGGAAGGTACGCCTGATGAATACAACATCACTCAGCTCGAAAAAGCCGGATTAGAAGATTTCATCATCTACCCTGAACCACTTCCATTTTAGCTGAAACAAGTATAAGGATAATGTATAGCATGAAACTTATACTATCGTATATTTAAAAAAACGCCTTTTTCGTTATCCGCTCAATAAAGAGGGATTCGAAAAAGGCGTTTTTAATGTTTGATATTCTATTCCCGAGCCAATTTCGTCAGCTGATCGGCAAGAAATTCAGGAGTTACGTTCTCCGTATCTCCTGCGTCATACAATGCACGAAGTTGATTGTCTCGGTCAACTAACGCTATACGGTTGGCATGTACGAAATTTTCTTTGGAATTCCCTGCGATTAGTACTTTAAAAGAATCCGTCGCTAACTTACGAACTTCTTCCTGATCCCCCCGCAAGAAATACCATCCATCATAATTCGCCTGAAACCGGTCTGCAAAAGCCTTAATAGCTTCCCGAGTATCATTCTTCGGATCAAAAGAGATAGAGACAAAACCCGTATCTTTACCAAAACTGCCATCCTCGACCAGAATCTTCTGTGTCTGAGATAACAAAAACGTAGTTATAGGACATACATCCGGACACTGTGTAAAAAAGAAGTATACCAGCCGTGCTTTACCTTGTGTATCAGCCAGAGTAACCTGGTCTCCATTCACATTTTCAAGAGAAAAGTCCTGCACTTCTCCGATTACTGGCAATTTTTCTTTTCCTAAATTCAAAGAGTTAATTGCCAGATAACCAGCCATAATCAAAGCAAGTATTAGCAGAAGCCAAGTCCATTTATAACGCTTAAAGGTTTGCACGGACACGTATACCCTCCCTCTTCTTAACCGTGAATCGTATTCAATACAAGTACGATCAAACTAACTGTCAGGTAGTTAATGGAGAAGAGGAAATTCTTCTTCGCCCAGACTTCATCATCTTTAGCCTTAAAGCCCATCAAGGTCAATACTAACCAAGCCAAGGACAACGCTGATGAAATGATTAGAAAAAATATGCCTGCGTAATCATAGGCGTACATTAACACTGGAATAGGCAGCAAAAGGGCTACATAAGGAATCATCTGAAACTTCGTACGTCGCGTTCCTTTAACTACAGGTAGTAATGGAAATCCTGCCGCTCTATATTCTTCTTTACGTCTAATGCCCAACGCCCAGAAGTGAGGGGGTTGCCATAGAAACAACATGGCAAAGATCAGCCAAGCGCCTAGATCAACCGTTCCTGAAACCGCAACATAACCAATTACCGGGGGCATTGCTCCAGAAATCGCACCTACGGAGGTGCTCCATGTTGATGTCCGCTTCAACCAAAGCGTGTATACTACTACGTAAACGAACATGCCAACAATTCCAAACAGACCGGCAAGCATACCTGAAAAAGCAAACAGCACGATCAAACCTGCAATACCAAGCCCAATGGCGTATAATAATACAGTGTTTGGTTTCAGTCGTCCTGTAGGAAGCCCCCGTTCACGGGTTCTTTCCATCTTCATGTCCAGATCCCGGTCGAAATAGTTATTAAAAACGCAGGCTGAAGCCATAACCAGCATTGTACCGAGCAGAGTCAGAACTAATCTGCCGTAATGAACATCCCAACCCGAGGCCAGCCAATATCCCGCAAAGGCCGCAATAAGGTTAGATCGGATAATACCGGGTTTTGTTACTGCAATGAAATCACGCCAGCTAGCACCTTCCGGTGGAGATTTTGCAGACATGGCTGCAGAGTCGGAAGAAGCTTGAAATGTTATATGATTGTCCACACCTAATGATCCTCCTTCTAAACGAACATGTAACGTTCTAACCGAAGTTTTTTTAACTTCGCTGTTAACTTTATCATAACAAACCCGTGAAGACTTTGACAGTCATGGAACAGTAAGTTCATGAATTCGACAATTACGTGACAATATTTATTTTGTATTTATTTCAATCCCCTTAATAACCAGAGCTGTATTTGGGTAATTATTAAATAGAGAACTTCCGAACAACAAAGGAGAACTGACCAATGGATACTGCTACACATTTAGTTATGGGCCTAGGCTTAGCTGGGCTTTCCTTCGTTGATCCCATCGTTGCTTCTGATCCGAAACTGGCCGGGGCTGTTATGCTGGCAACAGTGCTCGCCTCTCAGGCTCCTGATGCCGATACTGCGCTTCGACTGAAGGACAATGCAATGTATATTCGAAATCACCGAGGAATCACACATTCCCTACCCTTTCTAATTCTGTGGCCCGCGCTGATTTCCTTCGTGTTAGGGCCCTTATTTGGTTTTACTGATTTCCAAGCTCTAAGCCATATTGCGCTCTGGAGCTTCATTGGTGTAGGTGTTCACGTATTTTCTGATCTATTTAATACCTATGGCACTCAGGCTGCACGTCCATTCACGGAGAAATGGATTGCATGGAACATCATCCACATTTTTGATCCATTTATATTTGGTAGCCATATCGCAGCCATCCTTCTCTGGATCACCGGTATCGTTCCACCGCAACCTTTATTTATTACGCTGTATGCCTGTACTATTCTTTATTATATTTGGAGAACCGTCGTTCACGCACGTCTCACGCGTAATATTAAGCTTAAGGATTTACATCATAGTGCCGGCGAACGTTATATTGTAATCCCTACAATTTCACTAAAGCGCTGGAACGTAGTAAAAGTGAAAAAAGATGGTAGCTATGATGTTGGGCAGTTAGTCAATAACCGACTGGAATGGTTCAAACATGCTGTATGCTCGACTCATCCCGCTGTGGAGATATCCAAGTCGCACCCTGATATTCAGTCCTTTCTATACTTCACCTCTTATGCAGTAGCCGAAGTCGAGGAACTTCCTTCAGGATATATGGTTCGCTGGGGGGACGTACGTTATTTACATCGCAAACAATACCCATTTGTGGCTGTATTAGTGATGGACAATCAATATCGACCTTTAAATACTTATGTAGGTTGGCTTAGCAGCGAGAAGCTCGACAAACGATTTTCCATTGACCCTGGTTCTTTACGATGAAACTGTAGACTTACGCAGAGATCTATTCTATAATCACAAAAAATCCCGGAGTATTATCATCATACTCCGGGATTCATTTTAGCAGACATAGAAAGGAAGGCTCTCTTAATGGGTAAAGGACTTTCACTTTGGTTCGCTTGTTCTTCTATTCTTATTCTTACTGCCGCTTCAATCGCGATCAGTTATAGCTTTTGGTTGGCACTTCTGCTCGGATTTCTCTGTGTTATGAATATTGGCTGGGGATTTATCCTCAAGGCCAAGATCAGACGCAAACAGGAAAGCCTAAGCGTTGATTAGATTAACGAGCTGGCAGAAATCCCATTCGCTCTTTAACTCCATTCAGCGTCTCTGTTGCAACAATGCGCGCACGATCAGCACCTTCTGCAAGAATATCTGTGATCGCACCCGAGCTACGAATTTCATTATATCTTTGTTGTAAAGGCTCAAGCGTAGTTACAACCACTTCAGCAAGATCTTTCTTAAAGCCGCCATACATTTGCCCTTCATAACGATCGGCAATTTGCCCCAGTGTCATTCCAGAACATTCGGAATAAATACTCATCAAATTACTGATCTCTGGCTTATTAGCTGGATCAAAAATTACTTCACGTCCTGAATCAGTCGTTGCACGGCTGATTTTTTTACGGATTACGTCCGGTGAATCTAACAGAGCAATGTAGCTGCCTGCGTTAGCACTGCTCTTGCTCATTTTTTTGGTGCCATCATCCAGAGACATAATACGTGCACCCACCTCTGGAATGTACGGCTCCGGAATGGTAAAGAATTCGCCAAAACGATTATTGAAGCGGCCAGCTAAATCACGAGTCAGCTCCAAATGTTGTTTCTGATCTTCTCCAACTGGCACAAGATCCGCATTATAAACAAGAATATCTGCTGCCATCAAGGAAGGATAGACGAATAAACCAGCGCCAACAGAATCTTTACCTGATGATTTATCTTTAAACTGGGTCATACGCTCCAGCTCGCCCATTGCTGTAAGTGTCGTCATGATCCAGCCCAGTTCAGCGTGTTGTGGCACGTGCGACTGCATATAGACATTAGAACGTGCAGGATCAATTCCTGCTGCAATAAAGAGGGCCGCTACGGACTCTGACTGCTCACGAAGTGCCGCAGGATCTTGTGCTACAGTGATTGCATGCATATCGACAACCATAAAGAAACATTGATGATCATCTTGCAGCTTCACAAAATTTTTCAGTGCTCCAATGTAGTTCCCCAGTGTAAGTGAACCGCTTGGCTGAATGCCTGACATTACTTTTTTCATAATATAGACCTCCGTTTGATGTCATTTCTAAGTTTCCGAGAACGCAAAAAAAGCCCCATCCGCAAGGGACGTGAGACCGTGGTGCCACCCTTATTCGCTGCTTAATCTTGTTTAGACAAGAAGAAAACAGCCTTAGTCTTCCGTTAACGGGGAAGATCCGGCCGGTCTACTAGGGCATTTAGCTCCCGTTCAAGCTCGGCGCTCAGGGGTCCATTCATCAGGTTTGTCCTACCGGTTCGCATCAACCACCGGCTTTCTGAAGGTGCAATACCTGCCTACTTGTCCCCGTCATCACATTATCATCATGAATTAATGCCTTCATCATAGAACCATAAAGAGAAGTTGTCAAATCACTTAACCACTACCGTATAAATCTGTTATGATAAGGTTATCCATGTTCTATTCGATTACAGTTACGATAAAGGAGCATATCTCATGAAACAGGTGACCAAAGGGCAGTGGGGCGGTTATGATACTTATATTTTGCACAGCCGTGAACTGGAAGTCACGCTTTTGCCGCGACTAGGAAATAACGTGATTTCATTGTTTGATGTCAAGAAACAACGGGAAATTCTACGGCGGCCTGATGAAAGCGATCAAGCTTTCTTTATGCAAAAACCTTACCATTTTGGCATGCCGCTATTAATTCCACCCGGAAGAATTCGCAAGGGCCAATTTCAGTTCGAGGGTACAAGTTATCAATTTGACCAGAATACCGCTAATGACAATCATATTCATGGTCTACACCGAACTCAGGCTTGGTGTGTCAGCGATATTGAAGAAGATGAGGATGGTTGCGCGGTCACTACTGAATTCCGAACGGAAGATGATCCTCACTGGATGGAGCAATTCCCTATCCCACTTAAATTCGAAATGACGTTTAGGCTTCAGGAAGCCCGATTTACCCAAACTTTAAAGGTTACAAATCTTGGAGATCATCGAATTCCTTTTGGGATCGGTTATCACACCTGGTTTATGATTGATGGAGAACCTGAGCGCTGGAATCTTAAGCTCCCAGTAAATAGTATTTATGAACTGAACGATGAATTGCTCCCTAGCGGCAATCTGATTCCACTTGGTGATCTGGAAGCCTTGAACACCGGAATGAACATGCAGGGAACTAATTTTGATACTGCTCTACGTATTGGAGAAAAACAGCCTGTAGAAGCCTTATTATTACGCGATGATGGTTATGGCCTTCGTTATACTGCTGACGAGAATCTATTCCGTCACTGGGTGCTATATACCAAAGGACCGGCTGATCAATTTCTGTGTATTGAGCCCTATACATGGCTCGCGAATGCACCGAATGTATCCGAGGATGCTTCCTTCACAGGTCTTTTAACGGTAGAACCCGGTCAGAGTCAGAATCTATCCACCGTGCTGGAAATGATCTATCCTGAGATTTAAAGCAGATATACATTATATCGGTCTTGCCTTGCGATTACGTAAGGGAAGACCGATTTTTTTGTGTAATCCCTAGTAATAAAGGATTTCTATCCTCACTTTTATTTCACTAATAATTACCATCCTTAAAACCTTTCGAAGTGATGCATGAATTAACCTCTTAGCGCTCATACTATCTTCACAACGGGCGAAGGAGGTGACACACATGGGTCAAGCAGGTCAAGGTCGTAGCAGCCGTTCCAATAACCTGGTCGTTCCTCAAGCAACTGCGGCATTGCAACAGTTGAAATATGAAGCAGCACAGGAGCTTGGAGTAACGATCCCAGCTGACGGTTATTACGGGAACTACACTTCTCGCGAAACTGGTTCTCTGGGCGGTTACATCACTAAACGTCTAGTACAACTGGCAGAACAACAACTGTCTGGTCGTCAGTAACAACGTTATCTTAAGTGTTTTATCCGGCTAGGGCGATATCAAGCATAAAGCCTAAAGTCGAGTAGCTTTCGAGCCCTCTCACACTTCTTTCTGAAGCTGTGGGAGGGTTTTTGATTTTCACAATTATTGAAATTTTATGTAAACAACGCTTAACCAAAAAACTGTTCGGAACTTTCAGCAAAGGCATTACGAGGTGATCGAATCATTAGATTCGCCATATTATAATTGGACTCCAATGTAGCATCTACAATCACCATTCCCTGTCTAATGGCGAATTCATAAGAAATCTCACCATGCGTCCAACGCCGCTTGTATTTCAGGCTTTCCAGTGCCATTAGTCGAAAAGAAGACTGTTGTCCATCTGTCATCCCTTCTTTTGCATCAGTGAATCCCCCGCTTCGCCCAAAAAGAGGATTATGTCGTATCCCGAATTTTCCGATCATGTTATTTCGTATTTGCACAAAAACCGTACCAGAAGTTAATCCCGATAATTCTTCCTGCAGCTCCTTAAACACCATATCCATCTGTCTCGCTAATGATAATTGTTCCGTCTTAAGCATTACTTCTCCTCCTAAAAGTTTTGTGAGCATAGCTTGATTTGAGTGCACTTCGCAGAACTGACTTCGTAAGCGCTTGCTTATTTTTGTGAGTTCAGCCAAGTGGGACTCTAGCGTGCCTTATATAAGGCTTAAGACTCATTATAGGTTACTAACAAATGGCAAACAACATTATTCGGCAAAATTGGGTTATTATCCCTATAGATGCGCGAAATCCATAGATTAATCGCATATTTCTTTTTATAAATCGTGATTTTTCGACATTTTATCATTAAAAAAAGCCCCTGTATCAGGGACTTTTGCGTGTTCATGCTGAAAAATTGTTGTTTTTTCTACCGCTAAATTTGTCTTAGTTTAGACTTTTTCAAACTAATTGCTCCGTCATCTCCAAGAACTCATTAATGTCAGCTACAATCAGATCTGTAGCGCCTTGCCAGAAGTCCGGCTTCGTAAGATCCACACCCAGATGCTTAAGTACCAAATCCTCTAAAGTCATCACACCAGTATCTTGCAACAAGCTATCGTATTTGTCTGCAAAGGACGCTCCTTCTTGCAGAGCCAGTCGATACAAGCCTGTGCTGAACATGTAGCCAACGGTGTAAGGGAAGTTATAGAACGGCACATCTGTGATATAAAAATGCAGTTTAGAAGCCCAGAAATGAGGATGGTATTCCGAAAGCACCCCACAGAAGGCTTCCTTCTGTGCTTCCACCATCAATTCAGACAGCTCCTCAGCATTTACAAGGCCTTCCTTACGTTTCTCATAAAAACGAGTCTCGAATAAGAACCGAGCGTGAATGTTCATAAAGAAAGCTACGCTGTTTTGAATTTTCGTTTCAAGCAACGCCAGTTTCTCTTCAGCGTTGCCAGCGGCTTTAACCTGAGCGTCAGATACAATGACCTCTGCGAAGGTTGAAGCAGTCTCTGCAACGTTCATAGCGTAGTTCTGATTAAATACAGGTTGATCATCCAGCAAGTAAGAATGATAAGCATGTCCCAGCTCATGTGCCAAGGTTGAAACATTGGAAGTTGTACCGCTATAAGTCATGAAAATCCGCGATTCCTTACTCTCAGGGAAGGATGTACAGAAACCTCCAGGACGTTTTCCCGGACGATCCTCAACCTCAATCCAGTTATTATCAAAAGCACGCTCTGCAAACTCTGCCATCTTCGGACTAAATTTGCGGAACTGGGTAACGATATCTTTAGCGGCCTGATCATATGGGATTTTACCTGAAGATTTACCCACTGGCGCTTCGACATCTACCCAGGAAAGAGCATCCAGTCCAAGCAGCTTAGCTTTACGCTGAAGATAGGTCACGAGTGCAGGCTTGCTATTCGTAATCACGTCCCACATCGCATTCAAAGTATCTTGTGACATACGATTGATGCTTAGCGGATCTTTCAGAATATCTTCCCAACCTCTTCCTTTATAGAGCTTCAGACGGAAGCCTGCTAAGTGATTCAAGGTATCCGCACAGTTATCTGCTGCTTCGGTCCATGCTTCTTCCCATTTATGGAACATGGATTGACGTACTTTCGGATCTGGATCATCCAGCTTGTTAAAAGCTTGACCTGCGGAGAGCAGCTTTGTTCCTTCTTCATCCTCAAATGGGATCTTAATCGAGCTTACAATCGTATCATAGTGCCCGCTCCATCCATGATATCCGTCAACGGCTAGTTCTAGCGCTAAGCTTTCCAACTCTGGACTCATCTTCTCACGGGCCAAGTCACGGCTCTCGCTCAGCACGAACGTTAATGGAGCAATCTCCGGACGTGCCATCCACTCTGCCCATACCTTGTCTGTAGTCTGACGAAGCACATTACTGAATTGTGAGCTAATGCCTTCGAATCCGGCACGCATACTTGTCACTCGAGCCGCCAGTCTTACCGCACCTTTGTCCATTTGATTCTGAGCGCCCAGACAGTCTGCGAAGGAAGAGACCTCCACAAGTCTTCCTGAACAGCTCTGAAGCAGTTCTATAACCTCGTCCAGCGCCTTTGTAGATTCAACATCCGTTGGAGCTACAGCATTCTTCACCAGACCCTGTAAGGCTGCAATATCTTGTTCAAGATTCTTTAAAAAGCTTTCTAACTCAGTAGAGGACGATCCTCCAGGAAATATGGAATCAAGTTCCCAAGTCAGTGATAATGGTTGTTTCATGTCTTCTCACCATTCCTTTGCTCTCATTTCGTTTTCTTTGTAATTGAATTAACACCGTGGTAAAGTGAATAACGATACCGGAACATTCATAGCCGATAAACTTTAGGAGGGCATCCATATGAAGCCACTACAAATTTCACCGGAAACAGCCATAACGTTATCCAAGCAACTAGGCGTTCCACTGGAACACTTGATGCATATGCCCCAACATATTTTGCTACAAAAAATAGCTGAGCTATCCAAAAAGCAGAATTCACCGCAAGCTGAGGATGGAAATGAAGAGTCTCCTTCTGGGAAGGATTCACAATGATTCCTTTTAGTCATACCTGGCCTTATGACATTATTTTAGGCGATATGTATGTGCAGTATTGCCCGTTCTGCAACTCGGAGAATGTTCTTCTCCCTATGAAGCCAAAAGAGTTGCAAATCGTTCGTGACGGCAAGAAAAAACTACTTGTCTTCCCATGTTGCAGCGCCAGTCCCACAGTTGTAGATAACGACGGAGATTACCTCCTATTCGATCGGGCAGTCCGATAAATAGAAGGTCATCTAAATCCCAATCTTACCATTTTTATAAAGCGCAGACGAGAGCATTACTCTCTTCTGCGCTTTTTGTTGTTCGTGAAGCTTTAAGAACCTGAAGGCAATCCATCGGCATCAATATCTACAGCTTCGCCGCGCATTTGCTCTCTTAGCACAACCCACTGCTCCCTGGCAGCTCGAATCATCGCAGCATCCATAATCTTCTGATCATTAATCAGGCGTGAGAACCACATTACAGCCACAGAGAACTCTCCGATGCGCCGGTTAAGTTCGCCGATAAGATACATGAGCCGGGCATCATTGCCAGCTATTCCGTCTTTTTCGTATACCTTCACATATTCAGCTAATGAATAGCGCAAAAAGCGTTGTTCCTGTTCCGTATTCCCTTGATATCGATACAACCAGGCAATGTGATGAAGCAGACTTGCAATAATTCGATCCTTATCGTTAATACTTTGAGCGCATAAAAGCGCCAGTTTATAGGTCTCAAGTGCAGTTTCCCAGCTTCGTTTATCCCCAAAGTCACGGCTCTTCCATCGTTTTCCTACCTGTTCATTAAATGCTTTTCGCTGCAGATCCGTCAGCTTGTCCGCTGAATTTTCTGTAGAGGCAAACCCACAACTCGGGCAGACACGTACAACATAATAATCCGGATTCTCGTTTTTGTAATATGCGCAAAAATCAGCATCGCGGCGGATAGCCTTTTTTAGGCTAGGGCGTACGCGAGAGGTTGAAAATTCATGTTCACAATTGCAACATTTGACCTTAATAGAATATAGGGGTATTAACTCTGGCAAGTACTCTCATTCCTTTCAGGATCAACCTGTCCCTTATTATTCCTGGGGCATGTTAACAAAATGATGTGCGGGACCTGCAAGACGGCTAAGCACGAACGAACGTAGCGGCTCTTCTACGCCGGTCTCCTCAAGCGCCTCTTTCATACACTGCAACCATTCTTCAGCACGTTCTGGAGTAATGGGAATATGCATATGCCTTGCTCTCATCATGGGATGTCCATGCAGTTCTGAATACAATGGGCCACCGCCAAAAAACTGTGTCAGGAATTGATACTGCTTCTCCAGAACAGGAGAAATGTCTTCAGGAAATAACGGACCCAGCTGCGGATGAAGCTGCACTTTGGCATAGAACACTTCCACCAAACGATGTAGCGCCTCAGCTCCTCCTAGGTTCTCATATATACTCTCATTTGGATTCATTGAGGTTACCAGCTCTCTTCCATATTAATGAAACGTTTCTTACTTTATTATACCAAAAAAAAGCACGGCTCGGATATCCGTCGAAAGTGCCCCTAAACGGCAGAAAAAAGACGCTAAACTATAGTTTAGCGCCTGGAGGTTATTGTCAGTAGGTCCGAAATTCTTCATCACCTGAAGGGACGAGAGAGACCCGGATCACATATACAAAAGCACAAACGAGAACTCCGGCTACAACGCTCATCGCCATCACTCCATCCCATTTATTCTTGTAACAGAGGGTGCATTTCTTATTTACATAATATCATATTCCGAACGAAAAAGCACCGAATTATGTAACCGCTTCCTTTATTTTTTTTGTGCTGTTTGTCCTTCTTTTCGCATACATCTAACCATAGATCAGGAGGCGTTAATTATGACTTTTAAAAAGATTGGCGGCCCACTGCTGGGATTAACATTGGCAGGCTGTATGCTGCTGATGTTGCTTCATCCGGAGGCATCCCTTGGCGCAGCCTTACGAGGCCTGGCCATCTGGTGGGATGTGTTATTCCCCTCCCTATTTCCATTCTTCGTCATATCCGAAATCATGCTAGGCCTAGGGATCGTTCATCTCTTCGGTGCACTGCTCGATCCATTGATGCGCCCTCTTTTTGGTATACCAGGTAGCGGCGGGTTTGTCGCTGCGATGGGATATGTATCAGGATATCCTGTTGGCGCTAAATTAACCGCTAAGCTGCGGGAACAGAATCTGATTAGCAGAGTAGAGGGCGAACGATTAGTCGCTTTCACAACCTCCTCTGACCCAATCTTTCTGTTAGGTGCAGTATCCGTTGGTTTCTTTCGAGACGCATCGTTGGGGCTCATCCTAGCCCTCGCCCACTATGGGAGCGGTTTGATTGTTGGCTTGCTAATGTCGTTCCATGGACGCAAAGAACAGAGATCCCCCTCCCAAGACCCATCCATAACTAGTTCTACTGCCCTCTCTGTTCCAGCCAAAAAAGGTTTTGGAAGAATCCATGCAGCACTTCTTGCCATGGAGGAGGCTCGGCGCAAAGATGGACGGAGCTTTGGGGAGCTATTAAAGGGAGCAATCCAGTCCTCGCTAAAGCTTATTATTGTCGTAGGCGGTTTGGTTGTATTCTTCAATGTGCTAATGGAACTGCTAGCCCGTGCCGGTATCCTATCCTCCCTTTTTAACATGACCGGACATCTTGTGTCCCTTGTAGGTGGTCCTCCAGAACTAGCTCAGGCTCTCATTAGCGGATTCTTTGAGGTGACAATCGGTGCCCGTTCAGCAGGTGAAGCCGCAGCTTCCATCCCGCTTCAGTTCAAGGTAGCGGCAGCTGCCTTCATTCTCTCTTGGGGCGGATTATCTGTACATGCCCAGGTGGCAAGTATTCTGAACGGTACCGGGCTGCGGTATCTGCCATTTTTGACTGCACGGCTAATTCACGCCATACTCGCATCAGGATTGGTCTTGCTGCTCTGGAACCCTGTGATGAACACAGGGCTGTCTACCACATGGGTATCATTACCAGCCTCTGCTGCCTTTACTCCTTCTGCCTCAGGGATCACGGCAAGCCTCGCCCTGCTGAGTCTATTATTAACTGCTGCAATTCTAGTCTCACTGCTTATCCCTGTATTCATGACAATGATTCGATGGGTACGGCGAAGTTGATTAACATATTGTGTTCCGGGTCAAGATTGATTATGATCGGTGTATGACTGAATTATACAAAAGGAGCCTGTACATCTTGAGATATTATGTTCTGGACCGCGGTGATGAACTATCAATCAAACTTGCCGAGCAGTTTCACAAGCTGGCGGCGGAGCGGGACCTGCAACTGGATGCCGAGTCTCCCGAAATCGTCATCTCTATTGGCGGAGACGGCACAATGCTGCACGCTTTTCATACCTTTATCGATCAAATCCCCAATCTAGCCTTCGTAGGTGTGCACACAGGACACTTAGGCTTCTATGCGGACTGGCAAGCGGAAGAGCTACCCACCTTAATCGACTACATGTGCGGAACCGAGGATTCTGAGCCTCAGAAACCTCGTATCGTGAAATATCCGTTGCTTGAGCTGGAAATTCACAAGAAATCCGGTTCTTCGTCCCACATTGCCCTAAATGAATTTACCCTTAAAGGGGTAGATGGAACTATAATGATTCAAGTTGACATCAATGATGTTACCTTCGAAATGTTCCGGGGTGATGGGCTTTGTATTTCTACTCCTTCTGGTAGCACGGCCTATAACAAAAGCCTTGGGGGAGCCATGGTTCACCCATCTATAGAAGCGCTGCAGATTGCCGAAATCGCCTCAATTAACAACCGCGTATTTCGAACAATGGGGTCGCCATTACTACTGCCGAAGCATCACCATTGCGATATTCTTTCATGTAAGGATCAGCGCTTACTACTCACGATAGATCATAACAATATCCCAGTAGATGATCTGATTTCAGTACGCTGCCAAGTATCGGACAAGAAGGTCAGTTTCGCCAGGTACCGTCCTTTTCCGTTCTGGAACCGTGTACGTGAAGCTTTTTTAGTTTAAGATTAACCTTCGATCCAACGATTTTCAGTGGCTGGAGATATCCATTTCTCCGGCTTTTTTGTGTGACAAAACTAACACCAACTGATAGACTGAGAGAGAAGCCAAATGGTATAATGAGGCTATTTTACAAAGAGTTACATAAAAGGAGAGAGTACTGTTGAAAAGATTTTTATCCCTCTTAAGCATAAGTCTACTGGCCCTCATACTTGCGGTCCCGGCTTTTGCAGCATCGAAACCAATTGATGTTTATATTAACGGAAGTAAGGTTTCCTTCACCGCTGGATCCCCATACTTAGCGAACAATTCTGTACTTGTACCTTTCCGGGTTGTCTTTGAGAAGCTTGGACTTCAAGTTCTCTGGGATGCCAAAACTGGAACGGTAACAGGAAAAAGTTCAAATCTTGCGATTACCCTCAAAATTGGCAGTAACCGCGCTACTGTTAACGGAACCGTTAAAAAACTAACCACTGCACCAGTTTCCTCAGCCGGCACTACATACATCCCTTTGCGTTTTATCGCAGAGGCAACCGGGGGCACAGCTGTCTGGAATTCTACCAGTAGAAGTGTACAAATTACTACTCCTGTCTCCAAAGGTAAGGACGAAGCAGCCATTACAGCATTAATCCGTTTGTCTAATCAATATTTCAATGAAGAAAAAGCGACTAGCTTCTACTCCCTTATGGATCCGGAGTACTCTTACACGGAATCAGTGGCCGAACTCAATGAATCTTTTAAAGCTTTTGACATAAAGAATACTATTGATAGCTTGGAAATCCTCGACATTACAGCTGACGAAGCCACTGTGTATACGCTTGAAAGTTCACGCAGAATAGGTGGGACTTATACTCCAGATACAGAGAATGAATACGTATATACCCTGGTCCGCAAGAACGGAAGCTGGAAGATTTCATCCGTGGAATCCCAAAGCTCGACCGTTCTCCTTACTCATGAACAAGGTATAAAACCAGCAGCCAACATCCCTCAAAACGATGCGGATGCCATCAAAGGTACTATTAGCAAGTATTATCAAGCAATGAACGAACAGAATCCTACAGCAGTTCTTTCCACGATGACTTCATATGGAGAAGAATATGATTCCTCTCTCAAGGCAGATTTGGATGATTTCTTTGCTTCGTATGATATTACCTATACTCCAGGCATTTCAAATATTTATTATTACAGTGCCAAAGAAGCTGCTATATATGTAGAAAGCAAAGACAAGGAAGCTAGTGAAGAGGAGACTTATGAGCAAGGCCTTATCTATATTCTATCCAAGTCGGATACTGGTGTATGGACAATCGATGACACATATAGCATCTACAATAAACTTGTGAAATCCTAATAAAAAGGGTGTTTGATTCCATGAAATCAAAAAAAATAATAAGTGCACTGTTAACCAGCTGTCTAGCTTTATCTATTACATTTGCTCCACTGGCTTCCGCTGCAGATGCCGCTAAAGCTTCCACAGACAACAGTGATCTTATTAATGAAGTAATGAAGCTATTGGAGAACTATAATCTTTCAGATGTAGATAAAGATATTTTGATTCGCGGAGCAATTGACGGCATGGTGAACACACTGGATGATCCATACAGCCAATACTTCAATTCCGAGGAAGCGGCGCAATTTGAACATGCGGTTGATCTCGAATACGTTGGCATCGGTGTTAAACTTCAATATACGCCAACAGAGCTCTACATCGAAGAAATCTCTCCAGGTTCTCCTTCTGAAAAGGCAGGCTTGAAACGCGGCGATACGATTCTCAAAATCAACGGAATACCTGTTGACGAAACGGATGATTCGGAACTAAGTGGAGCCGCGGGCACTAAGGTCACCCTGCTGATCCTCAGAAATGGTGTCACAAAATCTTATGTTGTCACCCGAAATGAATTGAACTCGACTTCCGTTTTTGGAACCCTCATTGGTCCGAAGATTGCCTATATTTCGCTAAGTGGTTTCACACAGAATTCTGATGAAGAATTCGCCGCTATGCTGAAGAAGATGCGTACAGCGGGAATGAAATCCATGGTGCTTGATTTACGTGATAACTTGGGTGGCTACATGGATTCGGCATACAACATTGCCTCTAGTTTTATGGATAAAGGCATCATGATGTATACCTCTGATCAAAGTGGCGCGTTAACTCCTGTAACGATTACTAGTGGCAGCAAAATCGGTGTGCCCGTCGTAATTCTAACCAACGAATACACTGCAAGTGCGTCAGAAGCTCTTACGGGCGCCCTGCGCGACAACAAGCTGGCTACTGTTGTAGGCACTCGTTCTTACGGCAAAGCGCGTATTCAAAGCCTACTTCCAGTGTCTAATGGCGACATGCTGAAATTGACCACGCAGAAATATCTAACACCTAAAAAAGAAGACTTTAATCACATCGGTCTCGCACCGGATATTGAGGTAAAAGGGAAAACTGCACAGTTGATTACTGCCCTGCAGATTGCTGGAATGAAGACTTTAGAAGTCACCGGAGATCATCATATCTTAAATATCAACGGGGTTCCTTTTGCTGGTAATGTTGGTCTTGTGAAGCAGGGCGATAAAACTTATGCTTCATCGCTGGTGCTGGCTGCGCTTGTCGAGGGCGAGATCACCTGGGATGCGAAGAACAAGAAGGTCATCGTAAAGAGCGGAACAGGCACATCTACCGGCTTTACGCTTTCCTCCAAAGAGGCGCTATCTCAGAATGGTGAGACCTACATTGAATTAAATGCCTTTAAGAAGAAGTTTCCGGCACTCGTATGGAGTTACAATGCTACACAGAAGCAATTGAAATTATCTATAAAATAAATCCATAAGAAAAGGCAGCAATTCTCCAGAGATGGGGTTTGCTGCCTTTATTATTTGTGCATATCTATTCAAAAGAAAAAAGCTGTCTCATTCGTAGAAGGACTCTACTTATGGTCAGCTTTCATCGTTACGATTGTGGATTTTCTATGTTTTGTGTGTTTTGTGTGTTTTGTGTATTTTGATTATTTTGAGGCTTTTGTGTGTTTTGGGGTTTTTGGGATTGACCTTGTGGTGGTCTGCTTTGAAATTCCTTTTTGGATTTCTTCCCTTGCGAATCTTTACCCCGGTGATTTCGGCTTTGATGTTCTCTCAGAGGTCTATCCTTAGCAGAAGTCATCTCTTTAAATGCAGCAGATGAATTCGAACCTTGCTTAGATGATGTTTCTTTAGAGGAGAGCTCTTTATCTATAGCCGCTCCATCATTATCTTCAGCTTCTAGCTCCGAATCTTCTTCCTCACTCGGCTCTGGTATTTCTTTGATCAGAATATCCTTGAACAAACCTTCTTGTGGTACCTCTTTTAACTTATGCAACACAAAATATGCGCAGCCAAAATTGCAATATTCATTAATATAATCGACCATGCCAGAAATCGCTGTATCCCGATTCACCTTTGGGTGGTTGTCCCGATAAAAACCTTTCAAACGCAGCTGACTGTAACCCCAGTCACCAATAATGTAGTCGTATCTTTCCAGCACTTCGCTATATCTTCCGCGAAACGCCTCCGGATTCCAACCATCCTTATGATCTAACATTAGTTCGTAGCCTTTTCCGCCTATAACGATCAAACCTTTTGTCGCCTGCCTTTCGAAGGAAAGTATTTTCGTTGATTATGCCGTCATTTCCGAGAAATATTGGGCTTTCGGTCGCTGTTGTTGATTAATTTCTTCTATTTGAACCGCATCAGCGGTGAAATTAATCAACAAAGGCGAACGCTACGCTCCTACAGCTCCAACATTTCTCTCCAATGACTCAAATCAACGTTTTTTTATGTGTAACCTATGGGCTGAGTGTTTCAGAATGCTATCGCTCCTTCAACCCTCTCCTTAATAAAACCTTTTTGTGACTTTGTCACTATTTCAAAAAAATTAACTAGAAGAAACCGTGCGCTCCTCACGAGCTTGAGCGGCAGATTTCACCTGCTCATGCGCACGATAAGAGCTGCGAACAAGCGGAGCTGATTCCACATGGCTAAAGCCACGCTTCAATCCCTCTTCCTTAAGCAGCGCAAATTCCTCTGGTGGATAATATTTCTCCACATTCAAATGCTTTGGAGAAGGCTGCAAGTATTGTCCTAAAGTCAATATATCACAATTTACGGCTCGTAAATCATCCATTGCTTGTAAAATCTCATCCCACTCTTCACCGACTCCAAGCATAATGCTTGATTTGGTAGGAATATCCGGCTTCATTTCCTTAGCTCTGCGCAGCAGTTCCATCGAACGGCGATACTTCGCTTTAGCCCGTACACGGTCTGACATCCGTTCCACCGTCTCAATGTTATGGTTAAGAATGTCTGGATTACTGTTCATAACAATCTCTAGACTATTCCGTTCTCCCAGGAAATCTGGAATCAATACTTCAACACTACATAACGGAAGGCGTTTACGAATTGCCGCTACCGTCTCAGCAAAAATCTGAGCGCCACCATCCGCAAGATCATCACGGGCCACACTGGTCACCACGCAATGGCGAAGGTTCATTCCCTCTGCAGCTTCTGCTACACGTTCAGGCTCCTGCAGGTCCAGCTCTGTCGGCAACCCTGTATTCACAGCGCAGAAACGGCATGCGCGAGTACATATATCACCAAGAATCATAAAGGTAGCCGTTCGATTTGCCCAGCATTCATAAATATTCGGACACCTAGCTTCTTCACATACGGTATGTAAAGTTTTAGAACGCATCATGCTCTTGATTTCCTGATAGTTATCACCGGTAGTTAGCTTGATTCTAATCCAATCCGGCTTAGGCTGCTTTGCTGTTTTATTCGTCAAAATAATAAACCCCGCTTCCTCCTGAATGTGATGCTGCAGATGAAAGATGCTGCCTCATATTATACCATGTGCGCTTTACAATTGCCTGTTTTTGTGAAATATGCAGGGCATCTCAACTTCGATTCCGGCGAAGAATTTACTGGTACCTTTAGACAAGAACGGATAAAAAGTAGCCTTTTGCTTCAATCTATAATAAAAGCTTTATCCGAAGTGCCTACATTCAATTCTACGCCCGGACAAAAGGAGGCTGTTATCTTGCTGGCCCTATTTAAGAATACTAATAACCGGAGAACTATGTTATGTCTGTCCGCGGCCGCTATCCTTTGGGGTGGTTTAGGCCTTCCCGTTCCAGCAGCTGCAGTACAGGCTACAGTCCAACCGGTGGAAAGCAGCGGCAATTCTGTTAATGCTAGCAAAGAATCCATATGGTCTGCCCGTAGGGGGATTTATGATCAACTGAGTGCAGCCACTGGAATCCCTTGGTTTAGATTCGCAGCCATTGATCAATATGAACGCACCATCGCCAAAAAAGGTTCCTCAGACAAACCCGTCACCAACCGTCTTACTGGAATCATGATTCCAGCACCCGTATGGTCCGGTCCACTCAACCCGGATCAGGAGGATACTTCTCCTGAATCCATCACTTTCTTTAACGGCTTCGGCCGTGATGGCTCAGGTGATGGAATCGCCGATCCAGAGAATGATGCTGATGTTCTATATAGTATGGCTAGACACTTGCAGAAATATGGTGATTCACCTAATGATTTCAGCATTGGCATTTGGGAGTATTATCACAATGGTCGTGCCTCTCAGCGCATAGCTCAGTTCGCTAAGCTATATGAACATTTTGGTCGGCTTGACCTGTCAGGTAATGCTTTTCCACTTCCCTTAAGTAATTCTTATTCTTATCGTAGCACTTGGGGAACCGGCAGAAGCTGGGGTGGGGCACGTATTCACGAAGGGACTGATCTCTTTGCACCGCAAGGTATGCCGGTACGCAGCACCTGCTTTGGCTTAGTGGAAACTAAAGGCTGGAACCGCTACGGTGGCTGGAGAATTGGAATTCGTGATATCGAGAACCGTTACCATTATTACGCCCATTTATCCGGGTATAACAAATCCATTTCTCGTGGAGATATCGTCTCACCAGGTGAAATCATTGGCTGGGTTGGCAGCTCAGGTTACGGAAATCCAGGAACACAAGGGAAATTCCCGCCACATCTACATTTTGGCATCTACCGTGACCGAGGGATTACTGAATGGGCTTTTGACCCTTTTCCGTTGCTAAAACAATGGGAGAATCAGGAGTATAGAGACTTAAAGAACAAAAATAAAAAAAGTGCTACAAACAAGGAAAAACGCCTTTAGCGTCCCTAAAGGACGGTCAGCGTTTATGCGAGAAATATAAGGATAATGTATAGCGTGAAAATTATACTTTCTTATATTTTAAAAAAGAAACGGCTTCGCCATCCTTTGGAGATGACACCCGTTTCTTGATGAATAAGGCCCCTTCTTTTGAAGAGAGGCCTTATACTATTTTAGTACAACATTAAACATCCAAACGGTTCAATGCTCACTATAAGCTTGTTATTATTTTTAAAAGTAGCTCCTGACAGTAAATCGGTAAGCAAATTCTTATCCGAACGATATACATTAAGCTCAAGCTCGTACGCGTTCGGAGAATTATTGATAATTAAACCTATCTTCTCTTGATCCATTCCCCGTGTATAACCGAAGACATTACGGACTTCATCCGTGAACCAAGGACGAAACTTACCTTTTCGTAGAATATCACAGCTTTTTCTTAGGAAAATTAGCTCTTGATACCACTTCAGCAGCGCTGTATTTTGAGCTTGCTCTTGCCATACCATAGCTTTTCTACAGTGAGGGTCCGTAGCTCCTTCCATCCCAACCTCATCCCCATAATAGATCATCGGAATACCGATATAAGTCATCTGAAAAAAAACTGCCAGCCTCATGCGCTGTATTGCCGTACTCTCGCGGTCCCAGCCACGTCCCCCCTCCTTACACGCTGTAAGAAAACGCAACGTATCATGACTGCCAATCAATTGAAACATAGCCGAATTCGCCTGGTCATTATACAACGCCTCCTGATGGAGTACTTGCTCCATAAAGCGATCTGGCCCTGTTGACTGCTCTGCAAAGAATTCCAGCACGGCATCCCGAAGCACATAATTCATGCCACCATCGAATTGATCCCCTCTAAGCCAAGGCCCAGAAGCATGCATTATCTCTCCAATGAGTAGAATTTCAGGAAATTCAGACTTGAGCTCTTGCCGAAACCGGGACCAAAAAGCCGGGTTGACCTCATTCGCTACATCAAGACGCCAGCCGTCTATTTCTGTTTCACGAATCCAATACTTAGCAACCTCTATCATATATTTAGCCGTGTCAGGATGATCCATATTCAGCTTAGGCATATGCGCTTCAGCTTTAGCGAATGTCTCATAATTCGGGGCAGGCGTCTGTGTTACGGGAAAAGAACGAATAAAGAACCAATCTTTATAAGGAGACTGCTCGCCTTGTTCCATGACATCTTTAAAAGCAAAGAATTGATCTCCCGAATGATTAAACACGGCATCCAAAATGACCTTAATTCCATGACGATGTGCCTCACTGACTAGCGTCTTCAATCCATCTACATCGCCAAATGCAGGGTCGATCTTATAATAATCGGAGGTGTTATATTTATGCTCGGAAGGAGACTCAAATACAGGCGTCATGTAAATTGTGTTCACACCAAGCTGCTGTAGATAAGGTATTTTGTCCATAATGCCTTTTAGAGTTCCACCATTGTAGCTGTTAGGATAAATTTGATAGGTCACCGCATCCTGGCTCCATAACGGTAACTTCAAAGCCTCAGAATGGTGAAGATATGCATATTGAAAAGAACCTGCTCGTTCCCGATTCTCCGACGCGCCCCTCTCTCCATACCAGATATACTGCCCCGCAGCATTCGCTATATGGAATAGATATCTGCTTCTTCTAGTGCTGGTCTGAATAATTGCTTCGTGAATCTCATAAATACCGGCCGACCCAATCCGCTCCATCTGCAAAGGAACTTCTTGCCCCGGAGAATCATAACGATCCGAGTGGATTACGGTACAGGATAATTGCTGTCCAGCTTGTGTAAATAATCTGAGCTTCAGGGTCCCTGTACCTACAGGATAGGCAAATGGATCTTCACTTGTATGATATACAAACCATGATTGAGGCATAACTTATGGACTCCTTCTATACTTTTATCGTTCTATCTATCTGTTCATACATCATTAGAGAGACTGCTAAATTTGTGTTATTATGGTTACAAATACCGTTTTCAAGTTATGAGGGACGACGATGAAAGTAACGATTTCTGATATTGCTAAAGCAGCCAATGTGGCTAAATCTACTGTATCTAAAGTACTAAATGATTCCCCAAAAATATCACAGGAAACGAAACAAAAGGTTCGAGAGATTATGAAGCAAATGAACTACACACCAAGCAGTATCGCTACTGGGTTAGCTAGACAAAGCAGCTGCAATATTGGCTTACTGGTCGATATGTCTAAAGAAAGTGAGTTTCTGAACCAATTCTTCTACAACATTATTGGTGGAATCGAGAGCGTAATTGCACCTTTAAAATACGAGCTGACCATTTCCAATGTGCAACATAGCAGTCCAGAAGGCCATTTTCTAAATAGGCTTGTGTTTAGCAAACGTGTCGACGGTATTATTGCCAACAACTCCGTGCTGACTGAAGAGCTATCTGAAGAACTGAATCAACTGGAGTTTCCTTACATCTCCATTGGAGAGATTATGACCCCCGGAAGTTGGGTTGATTTCGATAATGAAGCAGGCGGCAACATGCTGACCGAGCATCTCATCGAACAAGGTTATTCAAAGATAGCCTTCATAGGCGGGCAGCAGCAGGAAAAAATTTATACACATCGCCTAGGTGGATACTTAAGCGCATTACAGCAGGCTGACCTTACCGTTCCTCAGCAATGGATCATTAACTGCAAGGCTGATGAACATGATAGCTATCATGCTGCACTTGAGCTTTTGCAGCGTGAAGAACGGACAGACTCTGTGGTGTGTATGAACAGTTATGTAGCCTTTGGGGTGCTTCAAGCCGCAAAAGCACTCGGAATTGATGTTCCATCTGAACTCGGCATCGCCGCTTTCGATGAATATCCGCTGTCCCGATATACAACACCTCCTTTAACTTCGCTTAATATCGATACGTTTAAGCTGGGTGTATCTTCAGGGCAGCTGCTGATGGAGCGCATTCGTGGCAATGATGCGCCCCACAAGCATTTGCTACTAGAGCCAGAACTAATTCCTCGTGAATCCACGATGAGAGCTAAATTCTCTGGAGCAACTTCATAATTGGACTACTTTTCTATTGTATCTTCTACAATGAAAAAGCTTCGTACTACTTACCAAGGAGCGGCCCCACACGGGGGCCGCTCCTTGGCATGTGAAAGGTATTTTGATCCACTCTTATAGTAACTTATAGATCTTTCCAACGCTGCACGGTCAGGTTCACTGTTTGTGCGCCGCCTGCTGGAGTAAGCGTTCGATTGGAAATGTCCGATCCGTTCGAGTTTACCTCCACATTAGTCCAAGTGCCCCGCGTAACTTTATATTGCACCGCTGTTCCTGCTGGTAAGCTCAGTGTGATGGAATACACCCCATCACTACCTTTAGTAAGTTGATAGGCTGGATCCGCTGCATTCCAGCTGTTGAAGGTACCGGTAAGATACACAGGTCCGCTCACCGGAGTAGACGCTGGAACATTTACACGAAACGTCACACTGTCTGCTTGAGGTTCCCCTGCACTGATACTTCCGTTCACCAGGCTCCAGGTTCCAGCATCAAAATGGTAATTACTGCTGCCGTTGTTATCCCATGTACCACTGCCATTATTAAAGGCTGCGGTCAGTCCGGATGCAGTGCCCAGCTGAATTGTAATCGACTTATATCCTGGGAAAGAAGAAGCTTGAAGCTGTTCACCAGGAGCCGTCGTCCAGACTGTCGCCCCATCCAGCTTGTAATGAATGTAAGAGCTGCTGTAAGCCGTATTCTTATAATAGATCATTGCAGTGTTGCCAGTCGGTGTAGTCGTTGGTGTTGGGGTTACCGTTGGCGTTGGTGTTGGGGTTACTGTCGGCGTTGGTGTCGGTGTTACCGTTGGTGTTGGTGTTGGTGTTGGTGTTGGTGTTGGTGTTGGTGTCGGTGTTACTGTTGGTGTTGGCGTTGGTGTCACTGGTCCACCCGATGTAATACTTCCTGTTGGCGTATAAGTCCAGGTTCCAGTACCGAATAGATAGTTGCTTCCCCCGTTACTGTCCCATGTGCCACTGCCGTTGTTAAAGCATGCTTCAAGCTGGCTGGCGGAACCGATATTAATCGTTATTTTGTTGTATCCGGCTACATCAGATACAGGTATAGCCACACCCGGAGATGTCGTCCATGTACCTCCTACTGGGCGATAATGAATATAAGGCGAGGTATAACCTTGCTTATAGTAAATCGTGACACTGTTCCCTGCTGGTGTTGTAATAGACGCAATCGCACTAAGAAGAGATAGATTGCCTGCGGCATCAAATGCTTTTACCGTGTAGTTATAGGTAGTGCTAGCGGATAAACCATTGTCCGTATAGGATGTAGTCGCCGTTGTGCCTACCTTGACACCATTACGATAAACTTCATATCCAGTTACGCCTACGTTGTCGGTAGAAGCCGTCCAGCTGATCAAAGCGCTAGATGCATTCTGAACAGTTGCCGTTACATTAGTCGGAGTAGTTGGAGGAACTGTTTCTGATGGTTGTTGTTGTTTCGCATAGATTTTGGCTGAATTCGCACCTACAGTTACAGTAATTTGCTTTCCAGTTACTCCGCCTGATTGTACAGTCACTGTATCTGCAGTATTCAGCTGATTATACAAAACTGTTCCTGCGGTCAAACTACTCTCGGCACGTAGCGGGATAGTTACCGTTTGCGAACCATTAGATTGATTACTAAATACAGAGATAGCTTCTTGACCTTGATTAGTTCCAGTGTCGATACGACGTGAGAAGGCATATAAGTTCTGTGCAGCCCACATTTCACGTTGAGTACCTGTACGTAGTGCTGGGTTGTTTTTACGAATTTCATTAAGTTTGGCTACGTGCTTGTAGGTGCTGGCATTTTCATTAAAATAGTTCTCAATCACGTTTCCGCTTGCATCCCGTTTCACCATAGACCAACGGTTCCAAGTATCCGCAATACCGCCTGTCATGATCTGACTGTTGCCATTGCCTTTGTTCTGCTCTGTTCCTTGGAAGACAACAGGTGTTCCACGAACTGTAAAAATAAAGGTTAAAGCATTCTGCAGCTTATCAACGTTTCCCCCGGCTTCCGTTAGAAAACGGTTGCGGTCATGATTGTCGATAAAGGTAACCATGTGATTGGCATTCCCGTTGTAGTAGGAATCCTGTGCCAAGGTGCTTTTGATATTGGACTCAAAAGACTGCCCATAAGCAAAGCTGTTAAGTACGGAGAAGAACATTGGGAAATCGAGCATGCCCCATTCCTTGTTGTTTCCGACCCAACGTGAGACAAATTCAGCATTTCCGTCGAAATTCTCGCCAAATGTATTAACGCCCAGATAATTTTGTAGTTCACCAATATCTGTTGGCTTCATCAGCTTGGCAGCATCCACACGCGCACCGTCAGCGCCTGTATAATCAAACCAGCCTTTGATGGAATCGAATATCGCCTGCTTAGCCGCAGGAACATCGAAATCAATGTCATCTAGCCCGCCCAAATCATGATTCTCTAAGTAATCCTGCGCCCACTGATCATATCTTCCATCCGCTAGAGACCAGTTAATATCTCCATTATGGTGGTACCATGCTGGATTATTGAACGGAGCCACTGGCTGTAATGATGGGATATCATAATAGGCTTGGGAACCTAGCATATAATCACCGACGTGGTTTGGCACAACGTCAATCACTACTTTGATGCCAAGCGCATGTGCGGAATCCACAAGCTCTTTCAGCTTCTCCTTCGTTCCGAAGTATGGATTGGCAGCGTTAGGGTTCTTAACGTTGTATCCGTGATAGGCTGTATTTTTACCGGTACCGTTGTTTTCCCGGTTAGTCATTTGTGGCTCAGCCACTGGGGAAATCCAAATCGCGGTATAGCCCATATTTTTAATATATGATAGCTTATCGATAATCCCCTGCCAGTCTCCGCCTTTCATATAACGGAAATCTTCCTCAGAGTTTTCTCCATAGCGAATTGCCGCACCAGTAGCATTGTTGGAAGTATCTCCATCATTAAATCGGTCAACCATAATCTGATAAATAGTGTCGTTTTCATTAATCGTGCCGATGCTTGCCGCTTCAGCTTTTTGCGGTGTTAAGACAAACAAATTAATCACGGTAGAAAGAAGAATAGATGTAATTAGAACGGGTACATACCATAACCTACGTTTCATTGCGTGCATCTCCCTCTCTTATTAAAGCGTATTCATAACACTCTAAAGCCTACTTCCTTGATTAAAAAACAAGCCCGCCCAGTGATGTCTCTAATGTTTTTAACGTCTTTAACACAAAAAACAAATAATTTTAGGGAAACCGGTTTCCCAACTAAAAATTACCATGATTGTGAATGCGTTGTCAAGCTATAAAATTTAAAATTCCCAAGAAAAAGAGCCTCCTTATTGGGGGCTCTTTGGGGTTCATTATTCACCTTATATGCTTAGCTTCCTACACTCTGAATAAAATGCAGTACTTCATTCATAATCCGGTCCTTATCTTCACAATGACAAACCATATGACCACTGTTATCCACCATTATCACCTGTTTTTGGGCTGTAGGAATCGTATGCTGCAGGAAGTCAGCGCTTCGAGTCTTCACCAGATGATCTCGCTTACCCTGCACGATCAAGGTTGGAGTCTCAATATGCGGATAGATTGAAAAACTCTCCCGGACCAATCGTTGAAACTCTCTCGTCGCCCTTGGGGGCGTTGAAGTGAATTTATTAATATACGTTTTTAGCATGGAAAAGCTCCCAAGAGTCTTAAGAATCTCCACAGGATTCAGCGGAAATACGGGAGTGGACAATAAAGTAAGGGATTTGATCCAGGGTTTATACCGTACAGAAAGATGTGAAGCAATAAGGGCACCGGTAGAAAAGCCGATCAGATGAACACCTTCATCCGTCTTTAACAGCTCTGTCAATTCATCTTCAGCACTCTGTTGCCAATCATGTCGATCCGAATGCAATAAATCATTCCTGCTCCCCCCATGCCCTTTCAGGGTAAACGTTCTGGAACGGTAATTATGCTGCTCCATAAACTGGGACAAGGGAGAGATCTCATGCTCACCTCCGGTAAAGCCATGAATAAATAAACAACTTTCCATAATTGTCCCTCTTTTCACATTCCAATCTGACATGCAACTTTATTGTATAATGCCAATCCCCTTTATTTTCTATACATTCCACCCTTTTATGTAAAACCTCAACCCAAGTGATGTCAAGGTTCAGCTCTGTGAATGGTTCGCAGCAAGAACGCTATTGTTCCCACCAAAGAAGACCCAACGCTGAGGTAATCGTTAAACCTACGGCGGAGCTGGATGAGATTACGTTAGCACAAATAGCAGTCCCAGGCGGGACAATGATGCTGCCCGTAAAGTTCTGTGTGAAAGCCCCCGGTGCCAATTGATAATTGAAAAGCGTCGTTCCCCCGCTAATGGCTGCTGTGGAAGACTGAACGGTCATCGCACTCGTCGCCGAGCTGCCCAAATTATTATTCGTTGGCGTTAAGGTTGCTGGTGAAGTTACCGTCCCTCCTTTTACAATTGTAAAGCTACCCGACATTGCGGATAGTAGAGAAGAACCGCCAATACTGCCGCTTATACGTGAGATATAAACAGTTTTTCCACTGCCTGAAGCATTACTAATCCGAATAGAAGCGATTGCGGAGATTAGACTAAGTACGACCAAACTAGACGCAGATGTGTTAGTTGAATACAAGACTGCAGCCTGCGAAGCGCTTATTTCAGGCGGCGCGCTAATATCTGGCGCTTGGAAGGTGTTCACCATATCCACATAAAGCGGTTGATCGTTGTCGTTAAATACAAATTGATTAGGCATATTTATCCCCTCCTGTTTCTAATATTCCCACCAGCTGATAGACGTTGTCGCCGCTGATGACCCCGATGCAATCGTTACGGAGGTAGTGATGGAATTTCCGGGAGGAACAACAATTTGTCCTGTAAAATCAACAATGACCGGACCGACCGCCAGCAATAGAGATACTAGAGTAGCCGGACCTCCAGTAGGCGCAGCCGTCGAGGTTCTTGCTGTCATAACACTGGTTAACGCACTGCCAAAATTATAATTAATCGGTGTGACGGTAGTTCCGGTGACCGTAGCATTCCGAAGTAGTGATAAAGTAACCGCCGCCGTCGCTGAACTGGCAGTAACACGGGATACATATAAGGTACGCCCGCTTCCTCCCGGATTACTAATCTGAATAACTAACGGGGCAGCCGTCGTTACCGTAGAAGTAAATGGGATTCCAAACAATAACCCCGCCTTAGCTGCTCCCCCCTCAGGAGCTGAATCTATACCAGGTGCAACATACGTATTGACTTGTTCTGTAAAAAGTGGCTGGCTACTCTGATTGAATACTGAGTCGTTCGGCATGAGTTATCCTCCCCGTACTTAAGCTTATTCTATTTTATGCCACACTCAGTAACAGGTTGTGGGAATGTGCGTATATTGCTTTTTCTGCCCAATCACCCCCTATTTCCCACCATATATTAATATCACACCATTCGAATGGCTAAGGATTGTCCCTATCGGTTTGCGGCTTATTGGACTGCGGTTTATTTTTAGGCTCAGGGCTCAAACGACGGTTTGGGCCTTTTCATGGATTGAGTTCCAGAAAGCCCGTAGGAAGTGAATGAAATCCATAACGGCCTGGAGCTTAAAAAGCGCAGCAAAATAAAACAAAAAAAGCAGAGCTAAAACGATGATCTCTTACACATTAAGAATCAGGGAGATCACCCTGTTAGTCTCCGCCTCCACGCTACATTCAAAGGGTATTGGCAAGCAAGAATGTGTATACGTCCAAGCCCAGTCTTTTGGTATAACTCAATCATTTATAAGGAAAGGACGAGGAACTTTGCCTAACTATAGCTCTTTTCAAGCGAATCCTGATAATCTAAGAACGCTTATATTCGGCCGAGATGCCTCGCTGATTGATCATCCGCTCACTACAGATCCAAGCGGAAATCTAACAACGATTATTCTTGATGGTACAATTTCCAGCGTGCTCGGCGCTACGATCACCGCGGGTACCTTGTCCTCCGCAGGAACAGTTACAAACATCCTTGACGGTACCATTTCCAGCGTGCTCGGCGCTACGATTACTGCGGGTACTTTGTCCTCCGCAGGTACAGTTACCAACATCCTTAACGGCACTATTACTAGCGTGCTTGGTGCTACGATTACTGCGGGTACCTTGTCCTCCGCAGGTACAGTTACAAACATCCTTAACGGCACCATTACTAGCGTGCTTGGTGCTACGATCACCGCGGGTACTTTGTCCTCCGCCGGAACAGTTACAAACATCCTTAACGGCACCATTACTAGCGTGCTCGGCGCTACGATCACCGCGGGTACTTTGTCCTCCGCCGGAACAGTTACAAACATCCTTAACGGCACCATTACTAGCGTGCTCGGCGCTACCATCACAGCTGGTACTTTGTCCTCCGCAGGTACTATTACTAACATCCTTGAGGGCACCATTACCAGCGTGCTCGGAGCTACCATTACCGCCGGTACAATCACTAGTGTGCTTGGGGCAACCATAACAGCAGGTACGTTATCATCCGCCGGAACAGTTACAAACATCCTAAACGGCACCATTACTAGCGTGCTCGGCGCTACCATCACAGCTGGTACTTTGTCCTCCGCAGGTACTATTACTAACATCCTTGAGGGCACCATCACTAACGTGCTCGGAGCTACCATCACAGCTGGTACTCTATCTTCCGCAGGTACAGTCACCAACATCTTAAACGGTACCATTACCAGCGTACTCGGAGCTACCATCACAGCTGGTACTCTATCTTCCGCAGGTACAGTCACCAACATCTTAAACGGTACCATTACCAGCGTACTCGGAGCTACCATCACAGCTGGTACTCTATCTTCAGCAGGTACAATCACCAACATCCTTAACGGCACCATCACTAGTGTGCTCGGAGCTACGATTACTGCCGGTACTCTAAGTAGTGTCACTTCTATTTCACAACGCAGCTTTATAGAACAGACCACTACAGGTATTGCGACTGCTAATACCTATACACCTCTACCAGCCGTTACTACGAGCGTACTGGGAACGTATTCCTTCTTCATTAACAATACTGGGGCAAATCCGGTCAACACACGTGTGGAAATCAGTGCTGATGGAACGAACTATTTCGTCGATACCACGGGGGATAATCCTTTAGCAGCAGGCTCTATCGATGTCATAGTGCCAGCCAGATTCCTGAAATATACCCGCCTATCCTATCAATCAGCCAATTCAGGCTCTGCATCCACGATCAATGTAAGTTTCAATGCTCAGGGCACGTAATCCAGATGACCATCATATGTTGTAACAAGAAAGAGTACATGGATATCCATGTGCTTTTTCTTTAACTATAAGGACGCCGAAGGCGTTTATGCTTGTGTCAGCAGCTATACATATGTGCAACAAACACATAATGCTTTTCAAGGAGGAACAACCGTGAATAATATTACGCTTGGCGTCCACCTCATCGTAAAAGATGAAGCTGATCTCCTGCCTCACTGTCTCGCAAGCGTAGCTGGTGCTGACGAAATTGTGATGATCGATACGGGCTCTACCGACGAATCCATAGCTATTGCCGAAGCGCACGGGGCTAGAGTCTTCCAACGGAAATGGACAGACGATTTCGCGGCAGCTCGTAATGAAGGGCTCGTTCATGCCTCAACAAATTGGATTCTTATTCTTGATGCCGATGAGTGCTTGCAGACCCCACTTACAGAACTCCGGAGCCTTCTGCAGAACACACAAGCTCAGGCTTTTACAGTAAACATTGATAATTGGGTTGGTGTACGACCTGAAGATAAGGTAAAACACAGTGCAGTCCGCTTATTCCGAAATGGACAGGGTTATCAATATAGTGGAAGAATTCATGAGGGAATTGACACTTCAATCCTTAGCAAACATAACTTCTCGGCGATTGAGCACAGTCAACTTGAGATTATACACTTTGGATATTTACCTGAAATCATGACACGAAAAGATAAAATCAATCGAAATAGACACCTGCTGCTCCTCGCTTTAACCGAATATCCGGATGATCCTTTCCACTCCTATAATTTGGCAGTAAACTTCTGTCAGGACGGTCGTCTTCTGGAAGCTGAGACGTTGCTTCGTCAAGGCCTTCACCATGTAGTACTCGAAGCTTCCTATCGTCCTACGATGATTAGGGATCTCTGTAAAATTTATCATGCTCAAGGAAAAATGAATGCGATTGACCCCTTGCTGATGATTGAACTGGAGCGTTATGGCGACTATCCTGATTTGCATTTTTTGTTAGGGCAATCTTTGGAGAGCCAAGGCCTTTTGGAACGTGCGCTATTAGCTTATCAACATGCGGAGTCCATTCCTGAGCATGAGGTGCTTAGCGGAAAATATGTATGTGAACAAGGAATGACTACCTTTCGCCCCCTATACCGGATGGGTTTAATCTCACAGCGGCTTGGTCTTCTTGAGGATGCTGCGAGATTTTTTCATCGTGCACTTCAACACCATTCTTTATATAC
Source organism: Paenibacillus sp. FSL R5-0914 (assembly GCF_038004525.1). NCBI lineage: Bacteria > Bacillati > Bacillota > Bacilli > Caryophanales > Paenibacillaceae > Paenibacillus > Paenibacillus sp. FSL R5-0914. Next base: position 1,951,351 of record NZ_JBBORH010000001.1, on the reverse strand, counting down.
GCCCGCCTTGCAGGGGATTGCTGCTGCTTTTCAACGCTTAGCTGTACCCGATGAGGAAATCGTCACTTTACTGATCCAACTCGTTCCCCCAACTACCTCAATCAGTAGATCCGCGATCATTGAAAGTTTATATGAGATAAATGCTTATGAGACCATAGCTACCTTATCCCGAGATATTTTTCCATTGGAATTGGATACTGCTTATAGAAGCATCTCATCACTCATCATCACCGGCAAGCTAGAAGACGCGGGTACAGCTATAGGGCAGATGACCTCACTAGCTTCCCAAGATCACCTTGGTTTAGAGCATCAAAAGCAGTGGTATACTCTTTGGGCCATTTGCCAATGGGAACGATATGGAGAATTTAAAAAGGACTTGCTCAACCATATATCAGGTGAACTTCGTTCTGGACTGGAATACATTGAGCGATCCCAACGCCAACAAGTGACATGTCCGGTAGAAATAGAGGTAGATCACATATATTCCTCATTCCTTTCCGACCTCATCGGGCAATCCGTAAAGCTGCATCAGCTCACACTTAGTCATACTTTAGTGGACCTGTTCCCTGCTTATCGATCTGAATTTGCCACAGCATTATATAAAGAAGGGAATTGGCAGGCCGCAGGAGAGGAATTTATTGTACTTGTTCGTGATAAGATCGCCGATGCAAGCGTGCTTTTTTATATTGGTGAGATGATCTTTGACAAAGGGCATTATTCCGAAGCCAGTGAATGGTTTCAGCAAGCGCTGGAACAAGAGCCAGAGCATGAATCCGCAAGGATCGGCTTATCCCTCTGTTATCTTCAGCAAGCGAAGCTGAGTATGGAAGACGCTCTACAAAGTTTAAAGGATGCCCACGCTCATTGCCCATTGCAGGAGGATATCGGAGCTATCCGTAAATCCATTACCTTGCTGAATCGTACACCTTGGCACACTCAGTGGAGCTTCCGTCAGAACGAAAAGAGGTCATCCCTATGAACCGTTCAAGAAGAAAGCCACTAATTTCCTTATGCATGATCGTTAAGAACGAAGGAGATAGCTTGAGCCAATGTTTAAAAAGCGTACGCGGAGTCGTCGATGAGATCATTATAGTGGATACTGGATCGACCGACGCTTCAGTTCAAATTGCCCTAAGTTTCGGAGCCAAAATCATACAACACCCTTGGAGCGGCGACTTTGCTGCTGCCCGCAACGCAGGTCTCCAGCAGGCCCATGGACAATGGATTCTTGTTCTAGATGGAGATGAGGAATTAAGTGAGGAGAGCAAGGGAGAATTACTGCTATGTGCCGAGCATATGGAGTACGAGGCATTTTTCCTACGCATTCATAATCATAAAGGGTTAACCCCCGCTTCACAGACGATCACCGTCAATCCGATTATTCGGATGTTTCGTAATCGCCCTAAGTACCGGTTTAGCGGTATTATTCACGAACAGATCGCTGAGGCTATCATAACAGCTACACCCCAGGCACCGATGCATTTGACCACTGTAGTCATCCATCATTATGGTTACGCAGAAGGGGTAGTGGTCAAGAAAGATAAAATCAAACGAAATGTCGAGCTGCTGAAAGAGCAGCTAAGGTTAAATCCTAAAGATCCTTTCCACCATTTTAATATGGCTGTTGAGTATATGCGTTTGGGGGAGTATCAACCTGCTCTAAAACATATCCAACAATCACTAGAAGAGGCACCGCCTGATACAAGCTACATCCACCTGCTGCATAAATATGAAATTCGCTCGCTTGCAGAATTAAAAGATTACCCTGGGGCGCTTGCAGCTTGTGACCGTGGGATTAGCTCACATCCGGATTACCCAGACTTAGCTCATATCAAAGGGGCTCTACTCTTACAATTAGGTGCCTTTGCAGAAGCCAAAGTAGCGTTGCTACAAGCGCTGATCATCGGAGCTGCTCCTCCCGGCTACCATACTGAGGCTGGATTCGGTTCATTTTTAACCTATTATATGCTGGGTCAATTATGTGAAGAGATGGGTGATGAGACCGAAGCCATTGCTTGTTACACCAAAACCGCACAGCTTCATCCCGAACCTACTCCCGTCATTGCCCGGCTACTACGAGCCCTGAAATGTGCAGGTCGTGAGAGTGAGATTTACGGTTGGTTCCACGCTCATCTGCCAGACTACACAGTGACTAAGAACAGGATTCTCCTAGAATTATTACAGACTGAGGGATGTAATGAAGCAGCCGCACAGCTGATAAATGCCACAGAGCAGCCCATTTCTATAGAAGTGGCATTTAATCAAGCATCTGAGCAGGGGCGTTCACAGATTGTGTTAGCGGATCGTCTGCTTGCTTCACTATCCTCTTCTGCTACCTATTCACCAGCGGTCAAAAGAGTACGCCTAGCTCTTCCGCTTCCCAAAGTTTCAGAATAGGAGGGACGTTTCCTATGACCACACCCGATATCACACTTTGTATGATCGTTAAGAATGAGGCGAAACACCTGGAGAAATGTCTGTCCTCTGTGCAAGGAATCGTATCAGAAATCATCATTGTGGATACCGGGTCTGAGGATAATAGCATAGACATAGCAACTAAGTTCGGTGCAAAGATCATCGATATGACTTGGGAGAATGATTTCTCGAAAGCACGAAACCTAAGTCTGAAGCATGCAACTTCCTCTTGGATTCTAGTACTTGATGCCGATGAGGCTGTAGATCATTGGAGGAGGGAGCAGCTCCAGCACCTGCTGGACGCATCGCATATTCACGGATATTGGCTACCCATTATCCACTATATCGGTGACGCCCCTAAAGCGGATTTTGTTACCGATCATGTCTGCCGCTTGTTCAGAAACGATGAAAGAATCATCTTTCGTGGAATCATTCATGAGGAGACGGCTAGCAGCATTTGGGAGCTTCCTGCGGGGGAAATTGCTTACGCTGAATTGCGTATTTATCACTACGGTTATTTAGAGGATGAACTACAGCACAAAAATAAATACCAGCGCAATTTAGCTCTCATCAATAGTGGTCTGCAGCTTCAACCGAACCATCTAATCCTTCGTTATGCACTAGGGGTAGAGCATTATCAACAGGAACAATATCATGCAGCGGCAGATGTACTTCTTCCATTACTCGCTGATGTTCCAACCCAATCCGGGTATGCCTCCGATATTTATCTAAAGACTGCCTATGCCTTACAACGATGTAACAGGCAGCAGGAATCTGAGGAAGTCTTTCATGCGGGGAGCTTATTGTTTCCTGATTTCACTGATTTATTAGAGGGCTATGCTGCTTTGTTGCTCGAACAAGGACAGCTTAGACAAGCTAGACACTTCTTGCAGCAAGCACTGAAGAGCGGAGATACAGCACATCCATATCCATCTTCTTCGGGAAGTGGAACGTATCGAACAGAACTACTAGCGGGCAGAGTATGCGAGAAGTTATTTCTATATCCAAACGCGCGGAAACACTACGAGGCTGCTATACAATTCAAACCAGATTATACGGATGCGTGGAAACAGCTTGTCCCACTAAGCCTGCTATCCGGAGAGAGGTTAAGTCTGATCGCATTGACCCGCTGCCATATCCACGCTCTTTCACCAATTACCTTAGGCTATCTTGTGCCTGCGGCGCTCAATGCTCGTGACTTTGAATGGCTGGTCACTCTCTCTTTTGCTTCGCAGCTACCGCTAGCCGTTCAAACCATTGTGCAGGCTTTCCTTGCTTGTACTCAGCAGCAAGAGGGGGCACACACTCTCGCACCGCTTGAGCAGCTGCTTCATAATCCATCTGTTCTTTCCGAACGTTCATCTATACTCGGTTATCTCTGGGCTTTGTCTTGCCGTGCTGGAGATACTGAATCAGCCATGAAGTGGCTTATCTCCATATCGCCATACAGACCGGGGATGCTAACAATTCATCATATCATAACAAGCCGTTCTGACATTAAGCCTGTTCTTCCTGATCTGAGCTACGCTATGCAATTACTGCTTCAGGTCGGTGCTTGGGATAGTGTATTATCGCTTTATCGACAATCAGAGGGCTCTTTATTCCAGTGGTGCAAGCTGCCGCAGCCCTTATACTATGGATTGCTTGAGGCTCCTACCCCCGTAAAGAAACAGTGGTGTTCCATCTATCTCAGTCAAACCCCTCATTATAATGCCTCGTCGGACTGCGCCGAATGGCTATTATATGTGGCAATAGCTTGCTCCTGTGGGGAAACTCCAAAGATCGCTCAATCAGATGAAATGGCTTTGCGCAGAATCGGGGGAACTACCGCTGCAGTCGGTCTCTCATACTACAAGCTCATACTCGCGGCAAAAGCTTATCCCCATGGGATTTCCACAGGTCAAATCCCATGGGGGCTGCTCGTTAGATCTGCCAGTCAGACCTAACCGACTGGCAGATTCGGATTTGAGAACTATTCTTTCCATTCGATCAAATGGGGCCGCTCATCTAGAATGGACTGGTACTGCTCCAGACTCCCCCAGCGCCCCTCTGGATCAAGCTCCATATAACGCGAATATTTAAGTCGAAGCTCTTCCGGCGGAACCGCCCATCCATAATGCTTCACCCGCAGTTCGGCAAGAAAACCCGGCAATACAGAGTAAGAAAGCGGCAGCCTAGGAACATGATGATCCATTTTCGGGAAGAAATAATGAAAATTCGGCAAATATCGGACAAGTGTACGAGTATGCTTCGTATGGATATTCCAATGTTCATCTTCACGATAATGGGTGGTGCCCCCCCAGAAATCAAATAGCCGGAAAGATACCCAGTCATAAACATCCTGATCAATCAGCCGTCTCATCTCCCGTTTAGCTGCCTCTTCATAGAACTCATCAGCGTCTACAGACAGGAGCCAATCCGGATTCGTAGATACCGCCAAATCCCATAATATCCGCCTTAGCTCCCACTCCCGATTAAACAAGGAGGTCTCTAGTGTCACAAGCTTCGTAACCTTGGCAAAAGAACGACATAACTGTGCCGTGTGATCTGTACTTCCATCATCAACAACTACAATGTCATCCACGAACTCACTCAGTTCTTCAAGTACCTGCTCCAGATACCTTCCAGCTTCGTTTCGAACCTGCATCATAGCGGTCAAGCGGTTACCTGCTGTTTTGCGGAGAGGCCATCTATGACTACTCATCCCTTCACTCTCCTTTTCAATCGTTTTACCGCCTCTTCTAGATCTGCCATCTCTGATAAAAGCGGCCACGCCTGATTGTCTTGCCCTGCCGCATTCAAGAAGCTGCGTATAGCCTCATGCCGTCTGCCATGTAGCAAGTGTATTGTGCCTTCTATAACCCCATCAACACTTCCCTCCAAATCTTGCTGAAGCTCTAGCGCTTTCTCCCATTGGAAGGTCCGAATATAATTCTGAATCAATAACATCTTTGCCTCTGAGGTAGTGAGCGAACTCAGAATCCGTACTGCCGCAGCTTCATCCTCATTCAAACGAAACAGCTCTGCCCGGACAAGTTCGTACTGCCCGGAGTGAAGCCAGCCCCGCAGTCTTTCCGCATCCCGCTTCTCCTCAGCTGTAAATGCCGTAATCGTATATTGTTGAACAGCAGTTTCCAAATCCCCAGTCTTACCCTCTATAGCCGAAAAAAAGCGAAAATGTGAATGAAGGCAATCTAAATATTCATACAGCACCATGAGCTCAAAAGATTGCGTCAGATAGCGGTTTGCTACGGAATCCCCCAACAAGTACAGATAGGAAGCTGCCAAGTAATGTACAACAGGTTGACTGGGCAGCTTAGCACACATGGAAATGTAATAGTCCGCCCGCAACTCAAGCTGTATAATAACCCAATCAGCAGGTGATATCGTTGAATCCTGCCACAAGTTCACTATGGCCTTCCTCCACAGCACCTCATAATCCGTAAGAAAATACAGCCGATCTCCCTGAAAGGTAGCTCCATAGGATTCCTGCTGATCCCCGCCGAGATAGAGCACACCTTCCCTGCGTAAGCTCTGCTCTAGATATATCCGTTCAGATCGGGTGGCTACAAGGTCAGCTTTTGCGCCAAGCAAACCGCTGTATTTATCCCATAAACACTTCTTTTCTTCTTCCGGACAACGTTCTAGTAGAGCCACTACATAAGCTGCCTGCAAGGAGAGAACCTCTGAGAGCCAATAAGGAGAAGAGACAAGAATCGTGTATTGCTTCATGTTCAAAGAATAAATATCTGCAGCCGCAACTGCCCTAATCTGATTGTTAGTCTGCTGCTCATTGGTCATTCGTCCAGCAAAGCAGACCCCTTCCCGGTCGGGAAGAAGTTCTAGCAATCTTTTATATTCGTAGTCCTCCCAAGAACCTCCGCTTAGAATTAAATATTTCATGGGTGTGCCTCCTTGGAATCGGACAAATCCCCAATATAGCCTATTACCAGAGAGGCATTAGGGTGAAGCAGCAATTGACGGGAAGTAAACTTCCTATTGCTAATCATCCCAGGCACGATCCCTCCTTTGTAAGCAACACGTTCAAGAGGTAGAGTGAGCGCTGAATCTCCCCCTGCAAGCAAATGAACCCCCGCTTCCTCCATTTCAGTCGATAAACTTACGATCAGATCAGCGGAGCCTTGGGTTATGGCCTTCACCACCCGCTCAATATAACGTTTCTCATATTGGATAGAAGTGGACAAATACAGAATGATCTCACTCTCATATAATGCAGATGCGTTCTTTAACGCCCGTAACCATCCATCCTCACCATGAACCGTTATCACTACATCATGTTCGCTAACTGGAAACTCAGGAGCAGCGTCCAGCAAAGTATCTCTGATCCAAATCCAGCGAATATACTTGTAGCTCTGCTGCTCCCGTGCAGCTATCCATTGCTCCTTCAGCTCATCACAATCCCAAGCTTCATCACAATACACTATGGCCGTTACCAACGGAGAAGCTAAGGGTATCCTGCCCAATGGTATAACCGGCTGTGGAAATTTTAAGGATTCAGTAGGCGGTACTAAAAGTCCTTCGTTCTCTATCCCGCTTTCAAGTGCCCATTTCTTGTAGTATGTCTGCCAGCCATTTGTCTGTTTGGATTCGTCCTTCGTTCTCAGGTATCTATCCAGTGACTGAATAGCATGAACATACACAGCTTCACTCAGTGCCAGTTTCGCTCCAATCTGCCGCGCTCGGAGACACCAGTCAGCTATCATGAGATGCCGCGCTTGAAGCGAGGTGTCAAAGCCGCCAATTCGCTGAATCAATTCCTTAGTGAATAGAAGACAAGATCCGGTTAGCACTTCCACCTCGCGCCATTCGCCTTGATACCGCCCAAGACTGTAGCTTACATGCTCAGCTAATTCATGATGAGTACCAAAGTGAAGCCGTTTCTTCCCTTCCCCCCTCTCGGTAGAAGAACGCGGAGCAATGACTCTAACGGAAGCATCATCAAAGGAAGCCCACATTAACTCGCTTAACCAGCCAGGCGATACCATAATCGAATCTTCAAGCAGAACAGCAAAGGTGGTCTCGATATGGGCCAGAGCTAGGTTGGGCATATACTCCTCCTTCTCATAGGGTAGGAAGAGCACTGGTTCCTCTGGCGAGAACTGTCTTGCTAATACCTCCATGGGGAAATCGGGCGTCATTGAAACAGCAATAATGCGCACAGCCACTCCTGAGTAGCGCAGCAACAGGGGTAAACAGACCCTGGCACATTCCATACGGCTAAGCTCAACTACAATAGAAATCCCATCTTCACTTGGCAAGGGTAAAAGTCCGGCACGTTCAAGGAAACCATATCTCCCTGCCAAGCGTTCCATATTCAGCGATTCATGTGACATTTGGACTCACGCTCCATTTATTTAAAGCAACTCTACCTATAGTCTATGAGCGGTTAAGCACGATATCCCTTAATTCCCTCCATTTACACCTTTGCCGCCTTCTTCTGTATGAGCTGCGCCTGTATTCGAAGAATTGGGTGCAGCTGGTGATGAATTGCTATCCTCTTGGCTATTCCCAGGGGTATCCTTGCTCTGATCTGATACTCCATTTTTATCTCCACTTACAGATGGTGCAGGAATAGCAATTCCAGGGGCACTGCTGCCATTAGCTCCGACAGGCTGACCCTGATTATCGTAGTAATACATAGGCACGTCTCCGACGACCATCAAATATGACACAGGAATTTCCGTATCCACTACTTGGGGCTCCATGTCAAAAGGAATAACCACCGCTACCTCCGTAACAATATGGATATAGACCTCAACTAAAATCATATTAATTCCGGCATTTTGCTGGCGAGTGCTGAGTTCAACCTTAACAGCACCTTGCGGTTCAATCTTGATCGGGATATCAGGTCCATAAGAGGCGATGAGAGGACTACCTAGTGCCTGACCGAGCGGAATATATTCTGTCTGATTATGCAAATCCTGCAACGTGGTTTGGATTACCTCTGCTGCTTGCGAAGTAATACGCATATGCTCCGCATAGTTCAACATAAAGCCTGATATTTTCCCGTTCTTATCGGTCTTCCAATCAATTAGTTCCTCCGCATTTCCTCCGTTCGCAACTTGTGAAGTGATCGCTTTATTTATCGACTCTGTTGCGATTTGCTTCACACGAATTTGCGCTAAATGCAAGATAGGTGGCTTCATGTGCAGCTCCACGTATCGCAGTGCTTGTAGTACAAGCACAATCAATACCAAGGATGCAATCAACCAAAATTTGCGCCGGCTTCTTGGCTTACGCGTGTTTCCGCCGGAAACGGTCATCTTTCTCTCTGCCCTACTGGATGATCTCATATGACTTCTACTTCGCTTAGCTTCAAAGCGTGCACTCTGTGGTCTTGCCGCTGCCCTACTAGGTTTTGACTTGAACGCGGAGCTTCTTCCAGAGAACCTCGGCGTCCCGCCCCCATTTATTTTTGGCAGCCGAAGCTGACCTAGATCAGGTAATCTTAGCCCTCGGTTCCCCCATTTTCTTAATCTCCCCATTGCGATAGTCCCTCCCACCTTACGTAGAGGTCAAGCCACCTCCACTTAGTTTAAGGTATTCGGAAAGAAGACAAAAAAGAAGAACGTTCCCTCCGGCGGATAATGCCAAAGAAACGTTCTTCATTCATTTGATGATCAAATAATATTAGTGCATTCTACTCCGTTTATCTTCCTGTAGATGGTCCCAGTGCCGCCGTATAAAGATACCGATTAGAATAGCGATAAACACGGCATACCAAGTAATATATCCATTCCATTCTTCCCTAGGGACGATTAAGCTTGAGCCGATCGTACCGAATAGCCAAATGTAGGACAGATTCCCAAGCACGGTTCCCCAAATAAAAGATGATGCTTTTATCGGTGAAACAGCGGACATAAAATTGATTACATTGTTCGGAATAATGGGAATCGTACGTAGAAGTACCAGCGTCCAAATTCCATATCGGTCCAAGTAACGCTGCCATTTGTCATACCTTTTCAGCTTAGACCTCCATTTTCGATCAAACCAATTGTAAAGGTATCGTCGAATGAGGAAGTACATCAGTATTCCACCCAGATTACAAGCCAGCCAACTAATTATCATACCTCCAATAACGTTAAATACAGAAACATGGAGGACAATCAAAATTACGAACGGAAAAAATCCTAATATACTCTGCAACAGCGCCAATGGAATCGTCACAAATAAAATAGAGGGTCCACTAAGGCCAAGCATTTGCAGCAGCCAATCTATCCAGGTATTTATGGTCTCTGTCATGAAGCAGTCTCCTCTCTTGACTCCTTGCAGCAGCTGCCTCCTGATTTACTTCGCTAAAGCATAAGTGTGAGCATTAAAATATATGCAAAGTATAGATATTCCTTTTAATACTTTGCTTATATTCCCAAGAAAAACACCCCTTCCGGGGTGTTTTATTGAATGATTTTGCTTATGAAGTGCATTTGTAAAGAACAGTGGTTAGCGTACAAGTTACACTTTTGTAATCCATTGATTCTTCACATCATACCACAGAATTCTATCTACTTACAATTCTACACCTTGAATCCACGCATTCACTTTATCCGGGTTGTTTTCTACCCAAGTTTTAGCAGCTTCTTCTGGTGACTTCCCACCTTGAACCTCAACCATTACTTTCGCCATGTCTTCTGCTGTCCACTCGAATTGATCCAAGAACTTATAGACATTCGGCATGTCTTCTTTCAGACCTTGACGAACCATCGTATGGATTTGCTCATCCGCACCATATACACCTTTTGGATCTTCCAGATATTTCAGGTCCATATTGGCGAACATCCAGTGTGGTGTCCAACCCGTTACAACGATAGGCTCGTTGTTGTCATAGGCTTTTTGCAGCTCCTGAGCCATCGCTGCCGATGAACTTTCTAGAAGCGTATATTCACTAAGACCATATTCCGCAATAGCCTTTTCAGTCGTCGTCATAATACCAGCACCAGGCTCAATTCCGATAATTCGATTGCTCAATTTACCTGCCAGGTCACTGTTCTTCAAGTCTTCAATAGAATTAATATCCATGTACGCTGGAACCGCTAAACCAACTTTAGTTCCGTTCAAATTAGCACCTAAATCTTCGATTTTCGAACCATACTTCTCTAAATAAGCTGCATGCGTGCTTGGTAGCCAAGCTGCGACCATAGCATCCGCACTACCATCAGCAACCCCTGCCCACATTGGGCCTGCATCTACCTGCAGCATTTCAACGGTAGCTCCAAGCTTAGTTTCAAGTACTTCTTTAACAACATAAGTACTCGCAATTTCGGAATCCCATGCCACATAAGCCAATTTCACTTTTTCTTTACTAGTGGATGAACATCCGGCAATAACAGTAATCATCATAATCACTAACAGGAATAAACCTATATTTTTTTTCTTCATATCTATTTAAAACCCCTATCTCTGTTTTGGTTTTAGTGCGTTCTGCGTTAAACGGTCGAGTAGAATAGCTATAATAACGATAGCAATCCCCGCCTCGAACCCATCTCCTGTCTTAGCCTGCGATACCGCGCGGTATACATAGGCACCTACACCTTGCGCACCGATCATAGATGAGATGACAACCATCGAGAGTGATAACATAATCGTCTGATTGACGCCTGCCATAATCGTTGGCAGTGCGATCGGCAGCTGCAATTTAACCAGCTTCTGAGTTGGTGTTGAACCGAAAGCATCGGCTGCTTCAACTAACTCCTCTGAAACCTGACGAATACCGAGATTGGTCAAACGAATTGTCGGTGGAATCGCAAAGATGATCGATGCAATTACACCTGGAACAACCCCAAGTGAGAAAAAAGATACCGCTGGCAATAAATACACAAATGCCGGCATCGTCTGCATAAAGTCCAAAATAGGCGTAACTGTATTTCTAACCGCATTTCTCTGCGCACACAAAATACCAATCGGTACGCCGATTACTACAGCCAATATCGAGGCGGTTAGAACAAGGGCTAAAGATTGCATCGAAGGTCCCCATAATCCGAGATTATCGATTAAGAGCAGTCCGATTACCGCAAATAAAGCCATGCGCCATTTCCCAATCCAATAAGACAAAGCTGCAATAAGTACGATAAGCACTAATGCAGGCAGGAAGGTCAGCGCACCTTCAATTGCAGAAACCATTCCACCGATTATTGTAGCGATAAAGTCAAACAAGGGGCCACAATACGTAGTTAGCCAGTTTTCCAACCACTCGAGGGCCTTTCCTAAAGGCAGTTTTGGAATGTCCATTAAGATCCTTCTCCTTCCGGTACCGCGTTACCCGCGAGTGCGGAAAGAACGGCTCCCTTAATCACAATGCCCTTTAATTTATCCGCTTCATCTACGACGGCTACAGGCAAATGTGTCTCAGATATTAGTTCAAAGAAATCATTGAGCAGCGTTTCTGGATATACACGAGGGATCTCCCGCCGTGTAACCTCTAGGATGGATTTATTATCCTTTAGTGCCTGCGCTGCGTCCTCAGCTGTAATAACACCCAAGAGCTTGTTTTCTTTGTCTACCACATACAAGCTGAATATTCCGCTATCACGCATTAATTGAAGTGCTACCCGAGGTCCACGCTCAGGTCTAACCGTTTCCGGTTGTCGCATCACATGAGCTGCTGTTAGCACCTTGGACAAGTCCACATCCTCCACGAACCGCTCTACATATTTATTGGCAGGTTGAATGAGAATCTCTTCCGGTGTACCAATCTGCACGATAACACCGTCTTTCATCAGCGCAATCCGATCACCAATCCGCAGGGCTTCGTCTAGATCATGAGTGATGAACACAATCGTCTTCTTCACTCTGGACTGCAATTCCAGCAGCTCCTGCTGCATGTCTTTACGGATCAGCGGATCCAGTGCACTAAAGGCTTCGTCCATGAGCAGGATATCAGGGTCATTAGCAAGTCCTCTTGCTAGTCCTACACGCTGCTGCATCCCTCCGCTGAGTTGATCCGGGCGATGATTCTCCCAGCCCTTTAATCCCACTAGATGCAATGCCTCCATGGCCCGTTCAGTTCTCTTCTTTTTATCTACGCCCTGAACCTCAAGTCCGTATTCCGCATTCTCCAATACCGTCCGGTGTGGAAACAATGCGAACTTCTGAAACACCATGCCGATGTTCTTGCGCCGAAATTGCCGAAGCTCCTCCGGGTTCATTTTCACGACGTCTTTTCCTTTAAAAAGGACTTGTCCCCCTGTAGGCTCAATCAAACGGTTCAACAAACGAACCAACGTTGACTTACCGCTGCCGGACAATCCCATAATGACGAATATTTCTCCTTCTTCAATGCTGAATTCGGCTTTGTTGACTCCGACCGTCAACTTTAATTCCTGAGCGATCTTTTCCTTCGACCACCCTTGCTCTAATAATGGAATCGCCTTTCCCGCATCATGACCGAATACTTTGGTTAGCTTTTTCACCTCTATAATAGCCATGCCGTCCTCCTTCTCCCGAAAATATATCCGGGTTTAGTTCACTTATAGTAGTGTACCGGACTATTGAAAATTCATGCAAACACCATATACGGATAAAATTTAGTGTACAGTTTTAACTTTACGTACTTTATGTATAGAATACTCTGTTTTACACCAAATTCCTTTATTCATGATTTCTTTACTTATGGAGGGGGATTTGATTACAATACATTGTATAAGGTTGCAGCAGTCTATCGACCTATTCCTCAGGAGGGACATCATGAACGATTTAGAAGGGTTAACACCCGAACAAATAGAGAAGATTAGTAAGGCCCGTGAACGCGTGATAGACTCTATCGGTAAAAATATGGACCTATACGGCATCACTTTATCCATTGGGCATTTATACGGTTATATGTATTTCAATCAAGGTCCAGTGACACTGGACGAGCTTAGCAAAACAATGGGAATGAGCAAAACGTCCATGAGTACGGGAGTCCGTACCCTCCTAGATCTGAAAATGATCGATAAAGTTTGGGGGAGAGGGACTCGCAAAGACCTGTTTACCACTGTGCCTGACTGGCATCAGAACTTCAGTGATTACTTCTCTATTAAATGGAGAAAAGCCGTCGAAGGAAATATGATCTCACTAGCGAAATCACTTGCAGAAATTAACGATATGAAAAAAGAGTATAGTGACGATAGTAAACTTATGCAGCTCTTAAATACAGATGAAGAGAAGATTACCGAATCCATTAATTACTACCGCTGGTTGCTAAAATTAATAGAATCCTTTGAGAATGGTAAGATCTTCGAATTTATCCCTAAAGAAGAATCTTAATTCCAAAACAAAAAAACGACAGTGCTCCTGGAAAAAGGAAACCACTGCCGTTTTTTCGTTTAACTTTCGATTAAGCTTACATCATCCAAATAAATCGTGCTTCCCGCACTAATTTCATTATTCGTTTCCGTACTGTTCCCATCAATAAGCCCTACTAAAAATACCAAATGAGCCCCTGCGTCTGTCGCACCGTTCATGGTAAATGTGTAGCTGAATTCTTTCATATTCTGGGTCAAAGCTATAAGCTCAGCTTCTAAATATTTGGTGTAGTCCCCGCCTTTATGCTCCACAGCTACCTGAATATTACGGTTTACCGTAGAACGGGCCTTAAACTTCAAGGTGTACTTCTTTCCCTGAACAAGCTTCAGGTTTTCGTAATCCACTTGTGCGCTGTAGGCAGCTTGCCCTGTGCCCGTCAGGTCTATCGCAAATTCCCCATCTTTTACAGCAGCAGATCCAATTCCATCAAAATACTGGCTCCACCCCTTGGAATCCACATCAAAGGTTCCATTATCCAGCGTACCGCTTGGTGGGTTCACAGGCGGACCACCTTGTACCTCCCGGACCACAATATCGTCAAAAGAAATCGTATGTGGCGTACTGTTAGCCGTAGGATCAGTGCCCAGCGATTTGCCGATCAGATAATTCAGCTTCAGCGGATTGCTGTTGGACACCATAAATTGTGCGCCATACGTTGCCCAATCGGCAGTAATATCAAACTTAGCTTGAGCGGAAGCTGCAGAAGTATTGGAGTATTCTAGGATGATCTGCCGCGGAACCGTTGATTTCGCCTTAAAGCTCACCTCATACGTTTTTCCGCCTTCCAGTGGGATACCCTCTTGGTAGAATTGTGTATGCCACGCCTCCCATCCTGCCGACGTAATCAAGATTTCTGCCACGCCATCCTTCACATCAAACGCAGAAACACCACCTTCTCCAGACCATGTAGACCAACCCGTCTTCCCACTGCCGAACGAGCCATTTATGACTAGATTGTTATCGTTAGCAAGTATCGTCTGAAGCACATATACATTTGCGTAGTGGTCAACTTCTACAGTGATTGTATAGCTGCCCTCGGATGGAAATACTGCCGCATCGATTGTGATTTTTCCAGGCTGAATGGTGTACTGTTCGGTTTCAAGTGTTATACCATTAACCTTCACTGCAATGATTTTCTTTCTCCAATCCTCATGGTCTATGAAGGTTAGCTCAATCGGCTGCGAAACTCTGTTATTGCTGCTATCGCTTAGTAATTCCTGCGGTTTGGCCGGTGCATTTTTGATTTCAAATTTCACGTTATCAATGATAATATCATGGCTTTGAGGAATACTAATTCCCTCAACCTTTCCAAGCAGGAATTTAAGTGACAATGTGTCCTTACTGCCTTGACGGAATTCGAATGTGTAATGATTCGTTGCTGGTGTGAGCTCTACAATTTTTGTAAACGAAGCCTGATAAGACGCATTTTCAACATTCACACCGATTTTTCGGGCTATGGTTGAACTGGCATCAAACTCCAGCACATAATCTATTCCGCTTGCAGCTTTCAAGTTATTTTGAAACAACATCACGGAATATGGCTGACTTCCCGTATTCGTAATGTTAAACTTCGCTGTACCCTCTGTAGCGGTGGCACTGCTCTGACCGCCTTGCTCCGTCAGTAGACGATCCCAGGCATAAAATTCAGCGTTGAATTCACCATTTACCAGCGGGTAGTAGACAAGTGATGGATCATAATAAAAGCTCGTACGGAGCAACTTGAAGTTATCCAAGATGATTGTATCCACAGCACCATTCAGAAGTAATATGAATTGTCCCTCATGATCTGTTGTACCTGTAAGGTTGGTGAAGCTGGCTTTTATTTCTTGTTCACCTTGGGCTAAGTTAACCGATTGCTGTGCATGTACGCTGCCGTCTTTTCCAAGAAGTTGAACTGTGGCTGTACGTGCAGAGGATATTGCAGCATTAAAGGTAAGCTCATAATCTTGGCCCTGTATGAGCTGAATTCCCTTCTGAAGCAACCGAACTTCGCCACTTTCGCTGCCGCCAATTTTCACATTCAGCTTGCCTTTTTCATCTACTTTAGCGGCGGCCGTTGCACCATTGGCTGTTTCTATGTGCCAATAGCTCATCCGATTGGGCTCACCAAGATCGAAAGTGCCGTTGTACAGATGATTACCGCTACCGAGCGGTGTCTTTATTCCGTCATGATCAAAAGGAATACTATCTACCTCTTCCAGACGGACATTACCTAACCAAACTGGAGAAGCGTTAGTTCCCATGTTGAACTCTATCCGTGCTGCAATATCAGAGTTATCCTTCATTTGAAACATAGTTTCGTAATGAGTCAGATCGGAAGTCAGCTCTGCCTTAAGCGCCGGAGAATAAGCGGCAAAGCCACGTGATTCTCCCCCCGTTAATTTAACGCTAATATTACGTGATACATCTGTTTTCGCATCGAAGCTGAGCTTATAGAATCTACCTTTAGCAACAGATACGATCGCTTGAGGTTGAACGGAATACGCATTGCCTCCAGCATTACTGATATTTACCTTTAGGAAGTTATGTCCCCCAATCGGTACAGTGGAGACAGTAGCATCAGCTCCTGGTTCTTTAAACAAAACCCAGTGTGAAGTATTCGGTATACCCATTCCATTATCTCCCGGAACCTGCTCCGTGAAGTTGTTGTTATAGACAAGGTTGCCGTCAGGAAGTGCTAGCTTTGAGCCTTCCAAGTAAGGTTCCTTATCCAGCGTTACTGGCACCGGCTCACGATACTCACGGCCTGTCAGTTCATAGACTCTGACATAATCAACCTGCATCGATTTTGGAAACACGGTTTCTGGTGTTGGATCACCATCGAAGTTGCCGCCAACAGCTAGATTTAACAGCAGATGGAACTCCTGATTGAACGGTGCTGGATAAGCATTATTCGTAGGCTGCCCATTGCTGATGCTGTACCAGTCATTTTTGGTTAAAAACAGTTCGCCATCTACATACCAGCGAATTTCTCCCGGCTCCCACTCAATAGAATACGTATGGTATTGCTCAATCGTAGAACCTTCCGGGAATACATACTCTTTGCCAGAGTACACATTGTTAGGCCATTCGCCGCCGTAATGGATGGTGCCCGCTACCGTATTAGGTCGGCTGCCCCATCCCTCCATAATATCAAGCTCACCAGAGGAAGCCCAATTTCCGTACTCGTAGTTCTCCGGCAGCATCCAGATCGCTGGCCAGTACCCTTTTCCGGTAGGCGCTTTAGCCCGAATCTCGAATTTCCCATATTTCTTACTAAACAGACCTTTCGTTTTAAGTCGCGAAGAAGTGTACTCCTTGCCACTTACTGCTTCTTTACGAGCAGTAAGCACTAGATTACCATCCTGTATCTTTGCGTTCTTCTCATCACTTGTATACCATTGCTTCTCGTTGTTGCCCCAACCTGGATTGTTAAATTGCGAACCATCTCCAAGGTCATAGGTCCATTTCGTAGGATCAATGGTCCCTTCATTGAATTCATCTCCCCAAACCAGCGTCCATGGATCGTTGGTTGGTGTTGGACCAACATTACCAGAACTGCTTGAGGCTGAAGTTGCTACTGGCAGTGTCGTTTTACTAGTGTTTCCTTTCTTTAATGGCGAGCCGCCAATCGTTACTCCATCCGCTTTGTTATCTATTGATGTTACGCTTCCGCTGCCTTGAATCGCTGTGCCTCCAGCGCTCGCAGTCAGGATTAACGCGGCCACCTGTGCATTGTTCTCCAGAGTCAATTGCGTTGAGCTGCCCACCGTAAGACTGGCAACAGTTCCTGAGATTCTTAGCAAAGAACCGCTGACTGCTGAGTCTGCCGAGCGAACCGCTGCAAATATCCCTCGAAGTGAGATAATATGAGGAACGACGTTCATCTCAACATCCCCAAAGCCTGCTCCCGTAAGATCGCCACTCTCTTCCAAGATTGCTCCGGACTGCAGCTGCACAGTACCCACAGCTGTTGAACCGCTGGTATAAATTCGAACCTTGCCGTTAGGTTTGGCTACTTGAAGCGGCCCAAGAGAAGTATTGTGTAAGCCAATACTCTGCTCACCGCCACCTCGTACAAACGTAGTCCCTGTTACCTTTACACCTTCAAGCTTCGCATTCCCTTCGGCAATCCCCTCCGTTAAATAAAGATTGCCTTGGATGACAGTATCTTTAAGAACCACATCGGCATGATTAATGATTACATTGCCCTTTACTGTTCCAAGCGAAGTCTCTCCAGATTTTAAGATGAGTCCCGAAACCATTCGATCAGCAAGCTGAGCAAGCTCTGCACGTGTAATTCCGCCCTCAGGCTTAAACAAACCTCCAGGATAACCTTTAATAAAGCCAGCACCCGATAGGGCTGCTATCGCTTTCGCAGTTTCATCACTGACTCCGTTCAAATCAGTGAATGCTGCTGTGCTACTTTTGTCCGTATTGAAATGAAACACTTTCTCCAAGGATAGTGCCGCCTCAGCACGCGAAAGCGCATGTGAAGGATAAATATTGTTATTCTTATCACTGCTTAAATATCCAGCTGTAATCCCTTTGGCAATATCACTCTTATACCAGTCTGTAGCCAGCACATCCGCTGGAAACTTATCCGATTGCTCCTGATAATTAAATATACGATTCATAATAGCCGCAAACTCTGCCTTTGTGACTTCCTTACCCGGTCGAAACGACCCATCGTCATATCCACTTATAATCCCATTTGCGCTCCAACGCTGTAATGGACCTGCAGCCCAATGGCTTGGAGATACATCCGTAAACGCTTTCAATACATCGATTGTTTCATTTCCCACTTTCGTTGCCGCTGAATCAGGTGAGTTTCCCTTTAATGGCTCTGCCGCTGAAGCATTCATGCTCCCAACCGGTGATAGCAGCCCGGTGACAAGGAGCATAGCAGCTATTGCTGCCGTGAAATTCCTCTTCATCCTAAACATCACTCCTCGAATTTCGTAATATTCGTAATTCAAGCGAAGAATCGAAATCGGTTTCGACAATGTTATTGTTGCTTAGATTTCCATATTTGTAAAGATATAATTTGAATTTTTTTACATTATTTTTTTCGGAATATATCTCAGTATTAAAATATCCGTTTGACTTGTTTCGGCAATAAGAATAGACTTAAAATAACTGTTTTACTCTTCACTCCATTCAAAAAAACTCATAAATAACCGCTCTACTACAGTCTTTCCCCCATATTCCAACTATTAAGCGGAGGGTGGCTTATACAACATATGAATATCAAAATGATTGCCGAAATGGCAGGCGTTTCTGTCTCGACCGTTTCGAAAATTATGAATAATTACAGCGATGTTTCGGAAAAGACCAAGAAAAGAGTCCTAGAGATCATCGAGCAAACTGGATATTCACCATCCAACTCCGCCAAGACACTTGCAACCAAAAAATCGAATCTGATCGGTGTGATTTTTGCGGGTGAGCTTAATGTAGAATTTACGCACCCTTTTTTCGTTGAGGTATTAAACTCCTTCAAGAAACAGATGGGTGTACTGGGATACGATCTCATCTTCTTTTCTAACGAAAAATTTATTAGCAGCGGAGATTACTTCGCGCGCGCTGTTCATTTTAATGTGGATGGCTGTGTCATTATATCTGGACAGAAGATGGAGCCAACGATCCACGATCTGGACATGAGCAGTATCCCTTGTATCGGGGTAGATCTCGAACTAAAAGGGAAAAAGTCAGGCTTTGTTATGTCAGATAACTTCCAAATATCCTCTAAGGTCGTAGAGCATTTTTACCTTCTTGGTTATAGGGAGCTTGGTTTTATAGGAAGTGCCGCGGATTCAGAAATATCCAATCTACGGGAAGCAGGATATACCAAAGCTATCGAAAGTTTCGGTCTCCCTTTGAACCGGCGTTGGTTTGTACATGGCGACGATTTCTTTGAGTCCAGCGGGTATACGGCTATGCAACAATTAATTCAAAGCGGCAGTTTACCAAAGGCCATTTTTGCTGCCTCTGATTTGCTGGCTTTAGGAGCCATCCGTGCATTAAAAGAACATGACCTCCGGGTCCCTGAGGATATCGCCATCATCGGCTGTGATGACATCGAAGCCTGCAAATATACTACACCAAGACTGTCTACCATCCGTCAGAACAAACAACGACTTGGTATCCTCGCTGCCCATATGCTCTATGACTTGATTAACAATCAGTCAGGTGGCGGTTCATTTGTTGTGGAGCCAGTGCTTGTTGTGCGCGAGTCCTGCGGAAGCCAATTGAAATTCTAAGGTATAACATGAATAAATCCCCTCAAAGTTTACAACGTCTCAGACCTCGATAAGATGTCTAAGGCATTGTCTAACTTGAGGGGATTTTTCATGTAGGGAACTTACAATTTCATTTTAGAATTTCGCAAGTAGATTTGAAATACTCTGAGCTGCCTCGGCACGGGTTGTCATCGATTGCGGAAGGAAGTTACCATCCTGATGACCCGTCAGAAGCTTAGCTTCTAGCGCACCTTGTACATAGGTTACTGCCCAAGAACTAACTTTAGAGCTGTCATTAGTCGCATGGAATGAGCTTGCTTCCGGCTTAACGCCCGTACGATATGCATAGGCTCTTACCAGCATAGCTGCCATTTCCTCGCGGGTAATCTGTTGATTCGGGTTAAAACGATCCTCGGATACGCCTTGAATAATACCTGCTTCAAAGGTTGCATTGACCGCCTCTTCGTACCACGATCCAGCGACTACATCTTGGAATGAAGTCGGACGACTCGCAGTTAAGGAAAGCGCTCTGCTGAGGAGAGCTGCATATTCTGCTCTTGTGATGGAACCCGATGGGTTAAACATAGAGTCAGATTGTCCCTTCACAATTTGTTTAGCAGATAGTTCCTGAATAGTCTTGTATGCCCAGTGACTTTCAGGTACATCTCGATAGCTGTTTTGGAACGAAAGAACAACGTATTGGCTAAAATGATTCAAATCTACGGTAAGACTGGTTTTGGACGGATTCATCGTCCCCCCTAGATAGGTAAAGCTGCCATTTTCCTCAATACGATAAATACCCGCTAGAGCTGGATTGGTTCCATTTAGAATCGGTAGTGTTATCTTCACGGGTACTGGGAATTGCTTCAGTGAATATTTATTACCAGACTCATCTGACATGATTAATGAGAAGTCCATGATGTCACTAACCCGTGAATACGGTGTAGTTATTGTAAGTTGATTCGATTGAATGGCTTCCATCTTCAAAAGTATTGTTGCTGTCTTCGCAGTTGATGGCAGAAGCTTACGAAGCTCGTTCAATACTTTGGAGGATACAATGGCACGAACCCCATTCACTTGAATCTCTAGATCCCTATTGCCGATCTGCTCGAGTTGATCGATCGGAATCATAACTTGATTCTTATCCGCTTGAAGCTGCAAGATGATGTTTCCTTCAGCACTCTTCGTTAAGAGTTCATCTGGGATAACAACCGCCCCTGCAGGCAGCTCCGGCTTCACCACCTCTGGCGGCGTAACGCTTGATCCTGGGTTCCCCCCACCCGTTGGTGGTGTTGTCGAGGTATCATTTTCGCGCATAACAGCAATAGTGTAAATCTGTTTGGTTCCATCTTGAGCTGTCACAGTTACGGTGATCATATTAGTGCCGACATGTAAATCTCCACTGCCTGTTATCGATACAGTAGCCATAGGATCCGCTGCTGTATAGGTTACTCGCGTAACGGTTGTCGAGTAAGGTACAGTCAGTTCGTAGTTGTATTGCCCAGAGGCAAATCCACGAATCGTAGTTCCATTAACGCGAAGATCTACCAGATCTGCATTGCTTGAAGACTCCGCTTCAGGCTGACGCGTAATGATGATCGTATAAATATTTTGTAATCCGTCTTGAGCTGTCACGGTAACCTTCACGACGTTCCTACCAACCTCAAGGGCTCCACTACCCGTAATCTTAACTACGCTAGTCGGATCGTATGCCGTATAAGTAATATCCGTTACCGACGTACTATAGGAAACCGTTACGTTATAGTTCAACGTACTAGGTGCAAAAGCTGGTAGAGTTTCCCCATTCATTCGTAGATCGGACAGCAGAATTTGGTTAGGTAAGGATTCTGACTCACGGATGACGATAATGGTATACACATTCGAGCTGCCGTCTGGAGCTTGGACATGCACTTCCACCAGATTCTCGCCTACTTGCAGAGATTTACCACCTATGACATGAACGCTTAGTAAAGGATCTGCTACCTTATAAGTGACCTCTGCGACCGAAACATTATTCGGTACACGAATCGCATAGTTCATTTGATCCGGTGTGAAGCCGATCAACGATTGACCGTTTACCTGAAGATCTACTAGTGTTGCCTGAGAGATCTGTACTTCTTTAGTTGCAGTGGTCAAATTCGGCATCGTTTCATGCCCTTTCGCATCTGCAATCATCGCTTGCGTAATTTGTACAGCAGTAGCCTTTTCTTGTGGTGATACTCGTAGCTTAAGAATCGGAGCATCTGCTTGAATGCCATTCGTTGAGGTTAGAATGATTCTTGTCATTCCATTAACCGTCTCTTTGCGCACAATCTTAACGCCAGGTTGAGCCGGTTCAATCGATGAGAAGATGAGACTGCTGGAGTCTACATTCAAATCGATGGCTGTCACATCTGAAGTCGCATTGTTGATTGATACTTCATAACCGTTAACCTTTTGTGTAGCAGCATCAACTAATTTTGTGAATCGCAAGTCCGCAGCACCCGATTGTTTCTGTTCGGTTTGAGGTATGAACATACCGTCAATGACATGAGAATCTCCAATGGATGGGTTCAGGCCAAGTGCAGTTAGAACTATTGCAGCCAAGTCTCTTGTATTCCCACCTTGCAATAATTTTTCCTTCCCGTCTTCGGTGGCTACTGTTCTACCATTCGCCGCGAAGAAGATTGTGGTGGCAAGGGGCTCATCTTGCCCATGACTTGTTGCCATGCCCAAAGTTCCGTCTGCATTCTCTTTACCCCCACCATGGTCAGGCAGCATGAGGATGAGCGTGTCTTCCAACAAATGATTGTTCTTTAAAGCATCATAGATGGTCTGGATGTTCTTATCCGTCTTCTTTATTTGCTCATAATACGACTTCGTATAGAATCCATCACCATGGCCCGCCCCATCCATATCATCCAATTGGAAGAAAATTAACGAGGTATCTTTCGCTTTGCCGCTAGCAGCGTATTGCGTGAACGCCGCTACATCAGCTTCATCTCCTAGGGAATAACCTTCGACACCAACAGAAGGTTCAATATGCCCCTGAACGATGTTGCTCCAGGTGGAGAATACCGTTTGTTTAGTAGCAGGCAATGCCTCCCTAATTTTTTTGAATACCGTTGGGTAGTCCCATGATTCACTGTATGTGTAGGCTGCGGTATCGTCATTATATAGACCATGCTTTTCATAACCAACACCATTAATCATCGAACCCCAGTTTGGAGATGAGCTGGAAGGTAAAGTAGTTTTAGCCGTATAGCTAATAGCTCCATGCTCGATAATGTTCCGAATGGCTGGAATTTGCAGGCGATCACCTACCTTTTCTTTCTTGGAGCTAGGCGTCTCCCAATAAGGCGCATCCTTGGAGACCGCTACACCCCCACCATCAATCCCGATGACAACTACACGTTTATAGGGCTGGTATTGGGCTTGGGCTGCCATATCTGCCAGCTCTTCATCCGAAATGCCTTTCGCAAGTGCAAGGTCACCTATCGTAACATAACCATCTGCATTAAGATCTTCGGAAGCTTTAGCATGGATCTGAATAACGGCAGGCGCCGAATCAAATGCCTTAATCGTTAGTTTTGTTGATCCAGTATAGAAATCCGCATGCTTAACTTCAATGATGCCTTGGCCGGAAGCACCAAGCGTATTGAATTTGAGCTCCGAGATTCTGGACTTTGCATACTCCAGCGGATTCTCGATGTTATAGACATTACCTCCTGGAAGTTCTAGTCTAACGATACCAGGGGTCGAGGCGTCTGTCTTGGTTGCGCGAGATGCGCTGACAAATTCGAAATGTTCTGGATCATAAGCTATCTCAACGACAGCTTTGTCCACTTTAGTCGTCATATCAGGTGTACGCAAATCTAGATTATATCGGAATTGCGTACCTTGAACCGTGTGCTTAGCTCCGATCAGATTTAATGAACCTGAAAAATCCTCAATGGAAGCAAGCGGCGGAGCACTGTTATACATATCAGAAACTTCCTGCGCGGTTAATGTTCTTCCATACATATGAAGCTCATCAAGCTGTACTTGCAGCGCATTGCTGTAATTGCCTGTACCATCATTTCCGATCATGGTTGACAATCCTGTATCCAGCGTACCCGTTCGACCTGCAAT
This sequence comes from Paenibacillus sp. FSL R5-0914, assembly GCF_038004525.1. Lineage (NCBI taxonomy): Bacteria > Bacillati > Bacillota > Bacilli > Caryophanales > Paenibacillaceae > Paenibacillus > Paenibacillus sp. FSL R5-0914. The sequence continues at coordinate 1,927,307 of NZ_JBBORH010000001.1, read as the reverse complement.
GGTCATGGTGCTTGCTATACCCTGATAGTTCGTGCCATTAACTTTGGTCACATTTACAGGAACACCATCTTTATAAAAATCAACTCGCCCTGAAACACGATCATGCGATATGGCGATATGATGCCAGGTGCCATCTACAACATTTGGAATTTGGGCATCTGCACGCGATTCGCCGGATGTATTAAAGTTCCATTGGAGTGCACTTCCCTTCAGCGCTAAGGCATAACCTGCATTTGCACCGGAATCCCAATTTTTGTTGGATAGAATCGCAGGGTCTCCTGAGACAGAAGGCGATTTAACCCAAAATGCGAACGAGAAGTTCTTGTCCTTACCGAATTGCAGACTTGTTGGCTTGCCAAGATCAACATATTGCAGCGCTGAGCTCTTGGAATCGATACTCAAGGCTTGTCCGACGCGACCTTTCACGAACTGTGGATCTTTAACCGGTGTTGCCGGTATAGCATTTACAGATTGATCCTCCAAATTATTCTCGAAGGACATCTGTAGAAGTGTATCCGCAGAGAGCACTGAGCTACCAGTAAAATCGATTTCACTCATACTGGTGAATAAAGCGGTTGGGTTATAGGTGCTCGTGACAACAAATTTCACATATCTACCTTGTATCGCTTTATCCAAAATATTGAAGTCTTGATAGCTCGTGCCTTTCCAGGTTTTCTGGAATGTGCCGATCGCTTTATTCGCCGGATTGCTCAAGTACGCCGGATCGGTCAAATCCGATAATTGATCCGAGGCGTAGAGTTCAAAATCCTTTGGAAATTCCAGAGCCGTCTGACTTAAGCGGCTAGTGCGCCCAATACCAGTTAAGTTCTTACTACCCTTCATGTCGATAATCACCCAATGTGGAAATGAGGCTGCAGGCTCCTGCCATTTGGAATGCCAAATCGTAGCGGTATCGTTATCTAGGATGTTCGCAGCATTGGCATTTTCATTGTCCGCATAAGAACTAAAGGAGTTGATAGTGAATGCGTTCTTAGGAATAAAGGAATATATTGCTGCCTGTTGTATTTTTTTATAGACCCACTGAAGCTCGACATAAGCAAGGTCAATTTCGGTTTCGCTATTACTTGCCGTCAGTTGTCTGGCTTTCTGAAGTTGGTTCGCAAGCTCGTCCAGCTGGTCTTTCGGGTAAGATACACCACTGACTTTATCGCTGTTCTTTTGGAAGGATGCAGCGTCATGAATTAATGTGGTGAGCTGTTCAAAGGTAAAGAGCTGAACACCCTTATAGGAATCCGACAATGCTTTGTTTTCCGTAGCTGTGAGCGATCTCTTCCAGATTCTCAGATCATCTATGGTAATCGTTGCTCCGCCATTTCCTTTGTTGCCATCCACACCAATCAGCGTGTTAAAGGTTGTATCTACACTTTGAGTACCAAGCGAGGCAATACTCCCCGATGCTTTCTCCGTCCCATCTACATAAACTTTTGCTAAGTTGTTTGTTCTGTCCGCTGTAATGGTAAAGAGATGCCACTCCGTTCCTACACTTGATGCTGTAATATCCGCTCTTTTCGTTCCATCACTGATATTTAAGGTCATACCATTGGTGGAGGCAGGTCCAATATACCAGCCTAGGTTACCGCCACTATTCCAGTTTTTATTGGAGAGGAGAGTCTGATCCCCGGAAAGATTGCCTTTGTGCCAGAAAGACACGGTGAAGCTTCCTGCTCCGAATTTCAAATCATCACGCTTGCCCAAATCAATATAATTACTATTGCCCGCTGCAATGAGCGCAGCTTTATTGGATTTACCATCGACATACGTTACATTGCCTGCTAGACTTGCAAGCCCTGTCACGTCTTTAGCTTCATCGGATAGGTTTCCATCCAATTTCATATCGACCACTAGATCCTTCCACATGGTCGATGGATCAATTGGCGTCAGTTCAGGTGCTTCATTGCCGGCTGTGAACGATTGCTCAAGAGTTGCAGAGCGATTCCCGTAGGCATCAACAGCTGTCACTTGAACAATGTATGAAGTTTGAGGCGCAAGTCCTTCGAGTGGAATATTCATTGCATTCGGAATCGGGGAAAAGTAATAGTCAGAGAATACATTCACAGATTTGCTGCTAACTCCGGACCTTTTATCGATGACATTGATTTCATAATGATGCATAGATTGATCATCTTTCGCTTGCTTAAAGGAAAGTAAAGGTACCGTATCCTGATTCGTTATGTCGAGCTCACTATTGAATACAGGAGCAACCTTATTACGGTTAGCCGTCGTGTACTTGAAATTGCTCTTAATAGCTTCATTCGTCGAGCCTTTTAGCTGAATGACCCACTTATCTCCAGCAACTGTACCCGCACTGTTGAATGGAGGCTGCGGCTCAGCCGTCCACTTACCGTCTGTGTAGATATCTCCAGGATCTGCGTTAAACGCAATCCGATCCACTTCAACCCGATCCGCATATACCTCAACGAAGTCGGCCTGACTGACAGGAAATTCAAAACGTCCTTCAAGTCCCTTCTTAGTCACTTGGGAGTAACCACGATCGGATTCAATGTAAGACATGGAGCCAAGGTTAACTGAAGTGAAATCCTTCTGGTAAATGGAGCGATCATCACTAATATTCAGATGGGAATGTCCGGAGAAGGTAATCACTTGAGGATAGTCTTTGAGATCCGTATAAAGATTAGGATTCGATGCCTGTTGCCCATCCATTACCGTATTCGATATAGGTTGGTGCACATTCACGAAGATGGGGGTATTCTGATTCTTCGGCTCAGCTGTAAGCTCTGCAAGTCTACCCTTTAGCCAATTACGCTGACCTGTATCTGAGTTGTAGTTGTTCCCGTTTAAAAATAAGAAATGATAGCCACCGATTTCAGATTCATAATAGCCATTCGGCTGGCTTGTGAACCAGTCCGTGGGATAATGTTCGTTGACTTTAGCAACGGTGGAATCGTGGTTACCTATAGCCATTCGGATCTGGGTGTTATTCCACTGCTTTCTAGCTAAATTTTGCTCAAAAATTTCCCGAACCATCACATGGTCATTAGGCTTGTCGTTCCCATTATCATTAATCATATCGCCAACGACGAGTATCGCATCCGGGTTCGGGAAAATCGACCCTATCGTATCAAAGAATTGGGTATAACGTGCATCTGCTGAAGCATGCGAGCCCACATGTACGTCTGACATCGCTACAAACTGGAGTAATGGCTTTTCTTTGGTCTTGATGATATAAGAGAAGGTTACTCCTTTACTTGCCACACCATTTTTGATCGCAATGGCTGACAAATTCGTTGTTTTGGAGATCGAGATCGGCCCGTTATATTTCAAACTATGAACATCCGGAAGCGTGCCGTCGAGTGTATAGTAAATGTCAGCATTCTGCGTTGCAGTTGTGAGGTGGATCGTCTGCGCTTCTTCATATCGGCCGGTGGGTACAGAAGTCGTTGGTTGATCTACAGATAGAATCTCAGATTCTTCAGCTGCAAACACAGGGGTGATATTCGGCATCGTAGAACCAATCACTGTGAGTGCCAGTAATAATGCAACAAATTTCCTACCTTTTCTGAACAAAATCATCTCTCCCAAGCATTATTTTATAGTTTTGAATCCCATGAGAACTCTCCATCGACAAAAGAGCTAACTACCCTTATCTCGGATATATTCGATAACTCCTCCTTTCTTCATCCTATTCAAAGTACATCCCATACTATTTTTTTGGTAGACTGGGGTCTGCTGTGTTTATTGTAGGTATGGATTATTTGCCTAGCATTAAATATCTGTAAACTTCAAAAGATGCATCCAAAGGCTGTGATATGGGTCAAAACGCCTAACTCAATCCCAAAAGATGCCTAATAAACGAATAACATCTGCATATCATTAGCCGAATATGATCACAACAGTAGCCTAATACATGCATAATATATGCCCAAGAATACTTTTAGTAATGAAACAAAAACGACCGTTCCTCGAAAAAATACCGAGAAACGGTCGTTGCTTTAACAAAGTTTTATTATTTATGTTTACCTGAACAACTCACAATAAAGTTGGCTCCCCTACTTGCTCATCCAAGTTCAGCTCTACCAGTTGACCGGCCTGCGTCAGCCCCGCACCAAAGCCATACATCAGAATCTTGTGCCCGTTCTTTACTTTGCCTTCACGAATGCCCAAATCAAGAGCTAAGGGAATTGTTGCGGCAGAAGTATTGCCAAAATTCACAAGACTATGCAGCACTTGCTCCATCGGATAGTTCATACGCTCGCAAATCGGCTCAATCATTCTCATATTTGCGCTGTGTGGAATAAACCAATCGACTTGCTCCAGACCCACTTCTGCTTTTTCAAGCAGCTGCTGTACACCAAGAGGAACGGTTCTGACCGCCCAACGAAATACCTCGCGTCCGTTCTGTACGAGCATCTGTGTATCTACCAGTTCAATATTATTCACCGTATGGGCTAGACCCGTGCGATACACATGATGCGCGCCGCTGCCATCACTAGCTAGCTGAAAGCCTAAAAATCCCGTCGATTGCTTATCACTCTCCACAAGCACTGCACCGGCCCCATCACCAAAAAGGATACATGTACTGCGATCAGTATAATCTGTAATCTTGGAGATCGTATCCGCACCAATCACTAGAACCTTACGGTGCATCCCTGAAGCAACATAGCTATGAGCTGTATGAAGTGCATATACAAAACCCGCACAGGCTGCGCTCAAATCTATAGCTCCTGCAGTCTGCGGAATATTTAAGCGGTCTTGAATCAAAGAAGCTACTGAGGGAAAGGAAAAATCAGGTGTACTAGTAGCTACAAGGACCATATCCACATCCTCAACGTTTTTTCCATAACGTTTCATTAGATCCTGTACTGCCGATACACATAAATCGCTTGTGTATTCATCCTGCCGACTAATTCTGCGTTCACGAATTCCAGTCCGCCCCACAATCCACTCATTATCAGTATCCACCATCTGCTCAAGATCGGCATTCGTCAGTCTTTTTTCCGGGACATAAGTTCCGATAGCTGTAATTTTTGCACCTGTCATTCCAATCACCTCTTCATTTAGTATCTGATATTAGCACTTGGTACTAATTATAACTCTACACCTGCTATAAAGTAAAGAAAGCCGGTAAAGCAGCATGGCTTCCCGGCACTATCAATACATATCTCGAACTACTTAAGCACGATTTACTTTACGGTGTTTTCTTTTTCTGACGAAAAATAGAATCGCAGCAATGATCACCACCACTAGGATGATTAACACGATCACTATATTCCATACATTCGGCACATAAAGTTGCATTTTGATCGGCTCCGTATCCCCCAGCGTAACATTCCAGGTAAGTGTTCTGCCTTCATCAACAGCTGCATTATTATCACCAATCAGATCTATTGGCAACGTTAGTTTAAAATCAAATGCAAAGTTTTTCAACACCGCCCGAATAATCGGCTTTGATAAACTCAATGTCCCCATGTTATCCATAATAGTATCCACATAGCTATTAAATTGAGGCTGCGCTTCAACATCATACTTAGTAAATAACAAATTCTTTTTAGTAACGAGCTGTAGATCCACAATATCCAGCCCCATAGAGGTTGAACCTATATCCTCAAATGAAGCGTAATTTTTCTGGATTTCATAGACTGTAGACTTACCTTCTTGTCGTTTTTCTAGCTGAATCCCTTCCTCCTTCAATTTATCTGTCAGACTCTTCTCCATTTTATCGCTGATCAATGCTTCTGTTCGGGAATCCAATTTCACATTCATTGCTAAATCTACGCTTTGATTCTTATTCACCGTGACGTGAACGGTACCATTAGAACATCCCGATATTAGTATCATCATTAAGAGCAGTGTTAGGATCGTCAAGCCTCTCCATTTTAACGGCATTTTCCTCAAACCCTTCAGTAGTATGTATTCATAAAACAGGTACCTATGCTCTAAAGGCTAACTCATTTATATCATAGAATCAAATTCTATATGAATGAATAATCAAATTTCAGAACCATCAAACTTAAATTTTATACTCGCACAAAAAAGAGGCTAACCCTTAAGTAATTATTTACTCATGGGTAGCCTCTCTCCAAAAACGTCACCCAACACCCACAGCTCGGTGGGCGATTGCGCAGCAGATGGGGATTGGTGCTTGGCGCACTTAGGGTGCTCAGTGGTGTTTGGAATGCTTGATGTTTGTTGTCGCTCGATGTTACTTGCAGTTCTCAAACTTTCTATTAGACTCCAGAGTCGCTATTTCCGAAAAAACGGCTCTTTTGGGCAACTATCGGACCCCAGAGACACTATTGCTATTGGTGCAAAAAGACATCATTATGGGCAATTTTCCGAGGAATAGCGCCTCTCCAGTCCGAAAGCACTCCATTGCCTACCATGGTCGGCTTATAGAGTCCCGCTCATATAGTTAACGAAGTACTTCTTTTCCCGGCTCCATGTAGTGAGGCATTCCCTTCACTCAAACCGATATCCGCCTGACGGATAACTTTCCTCCCTCTCCAGCGCATTAGAACAAGCATCCCCCGCACAAATTCATCAGCAATCATACAGCAGTAGATCCCTGTGAGCCCCCAGCCTAAGCTGATTCCAAACCAGTAAGAACATCCAACTCCAATAATGGACATAGACACGATGGAAGTATACATCGTATAACGGGTATCGCCGATGGCGTTCAGCGCATTACCCATGCCCATATTCAACATTTTGCAAGGTTGCAGTAGGAGATTTAGGGCCAGTAAGGAAATCCCAATCGCAATAATCCGCGGGTCGGAAGTGAAATAACCTAGTAGATTCCTGCCGAAAAGAAATAGCAGTAACATGTTCGCTGATACAATAGCCAAGCCGATATACAGCGTGCGATATGCACTACGATAAGCCTCTTTCAGCTTCCCTGCCCCGAACAAATGCGCGATCTGTATCTGTCCAGCCAGCGCGATTGCATACCCTAACGTGAAGCAAAAGGACTCTAAGGTATTGAGATAAGTCCTTGCGGCTAACGCTTCTGCGCCCAGTGCGGCTAGAAAGGAATAGACAATCAACTGAGAGAACACCCAGCAGGAAGAATTAATCCCTAGAGGCCAAGCAATCCTTATAATTTCCTTGAATAGCTTGCCGTTGAATATACGGAAGTCCCTAAGTCTAATCTTAATCTCGAAGGAACCTCTAAACATGGTATACAGCATGATCACACCGACCAGTCTACTGATAATACTTGAGATTGCGATTCCCGCAAGCCCTAGCTGTGGCAGACCGAACATCCCGAATATAAAAGTATAGTTCAGAATAATGTGAATGACATTTATGATGACCCCTGTGTACATTGGTCCTCTGGTATTCCCTGTATTACGAATCGCTGTTCCAAGGGAAGCAATCATCCCCACCAAAAACAGACCGCCACCGACATACGAGATATAGATATTGGACAGTGATAATAGCTCAGGCGATATATTTAGAATCCCCGCTATTGGACCCGCATAGAAGAACAGGATGATACTCACGACAATACCAAGAATGAGACTAACCGATACGCCCATAATTGCAATCGTACGCGCTTCGCTGAAACGTTTTGAACCCATTCTTTGCGCGATCAGGATCCCCGCACCGCCCGCAAAGGTGGTAAAAAGTGTGGTCAACGCACCGAACAATTGATTGGAAATGCCGACTACGGCGACTGCATCGTCTGAAATACGGCTGACCATGAGTGTATCTACCGTACCTAGCAGGGTCTGAAGAAACACCTCTATAAATATAGGCCAAGCCAATACCCATAGTCCAAAGCCCTGTCTTTCTTTTTTCACTAAATAAACCTCCCCTTAAACCAAACATGCATAATAGACCTAAGAAACAGCATATTTTTTCTTTAGGTCAGACTAAATTATAGATGATATACTTTTGGTGATGGTACAGATTTCAAACCAATAATTTCATTATTTCAACCTCATAAAAGGAGATCTCTCCATGAACATTATTAATTTTATCGTCCCGCCAATGCCCTATTATATCGTAAGTGGATTGCACACCTTCTCACCAGGGCATTACCACATGAGCCGCCACAATATCAAGGTATTTGACTTGCTTGTAGTCAAGCAGGGCTGCCTATATATGAATGAAGGAGGTCTCACCTTTCAGGTACGTGCAGGTCAGGCACTGCTTCTTCGTCCAGATAGCCATCATTTCAGTACGGACAGCTGCAAGGAACACACCTCTTATTATTGGCTGCATTTTCAGACAGTGGGCGATTGGAATATTTCCGAGGCTACAGCTTCAACACCAGAGACAGAACATACCAGAGTGGAGCATCCTCTTCATTCAGACGAATTTAATATACGCACTTTTACCTTACAGCTGCCCCAATATACCTCTCTGCTACAACCGTCCAAGATGGAAGAACTGCTCTCGCAGCTGAATCAACTAGCGCCTAATTCCCATTTGAGCGATACTCCATTTCAGCAGCAGCTGCTATTCCAAGAGGTTCTCCAGCAATTATCTGCCTCTCTCCGCCATGAGCGTCCCTCTCCCTCCAAAATATGTGCAGAGCAAGCTGCCTCCTATTTGCGCAGTCATTTCCGTGAGCGCATCACAGCACAGCAGCTAGGGGTGAACCTGAACTTTCATCCTGTATATATCGCTCGTTGCATGAAAAAGGAATACGGCTGTGCACCTATGGATTACCTGCTACACTACCGAATTCAGCAGAGTAAGCTATTGCTGATGCAGACCAGTTACACGATTGCCCGGATCGCCGAGGAGGTCGGCTTCAATCAAGCGCCTTACTTCAGCTCCAGCTTCGTCCGCATTGAGGGAACCACTCCGCGGGAATTCCGCCAGCGCTTCTCGTAGTCTCCTAGAATACAAAAAAGGGATGCTCCCCGCCTTTATGGCTTAAGGAACATCCCTTGCTCTTTTTTATTACAGACCCTTCTCCTGTACGTAAGCATTCCATTGCTTGATATATTCCGCCTGAATTTTCTCAAGGCCGGCTTGCTTAGCCTTCTCCATGAAGGTAGCTAGACCCGCATCTACATCCTCTACCAATCCAGCTTGCAGCGGATACAGGTATTGCTTCTCTACCTGCTCCAGTGCCGCTTTTTCAGCCTGATAGGAAGTGTAATCTTCAGCGAAACCTGTGAAGATATCCGGCTTCTGAATCTTATCAAGCTCATCGAAAATCTCTTTGACGCCATCATAGGATTTGTCGAATAACATAAATTCCGGGTTCCGCCAAGCCCAGCCATTCATCCCTTCACGAGTGAAACCGTTCGTAGAAGCGTCTCCAATAAGCTCATAATAACCTTCTGCATCAACCTTATAATTTTCCCCTTCAACACCGTATTGCGTCAACTGATTATAACGTTTATCCATAACCATTTTCTCATAGAAGGCTAATGCACGTTCAGGGTTCTTACTGCTCTTCGGAATGGCGAATCCATTATGGATCGGATGAACCGGCGTGGCGTAACCAATCGTATTACCGTAAGGATGGTAACCCAGCTCCCAATCAGGATGGCCCGCTTTCATTTTCATCAGTGTATCGTTGAAGCGAGTCGGGTTATCTCCGAAGATAGTTGCCGCTTTACCCACAATAATCGGACCCTGAAGGGTGTCCTTCGTGTTCAATATATTTTTAGGAATTAACCCCTTTTCCTGCCAGCGTTTCATGGTCAATAGTTCTTCTTTATGTTCCTCCGAGCCCCAATATAGATAAGCTTTCGAAGGTTCACTATACTTGATTCCGATACCATAAGGTAACGGACTTCCGACAATCCCGTGAAGTGCAGCGTAAAGATCATGCAGATTCTCTCTCACATTACCGTTAGGGGATAACGGCATCATCTTCGGTTCATTTTTCTTGATGCCATCCATATAAGCCTCGTAGCTGGCCAGATCTGTTGGCTCAGGTAGATTGTATTTCTTACGAAGATCCTCACGCCAAACAAAACCATTCGTTACATATTCCTTATAAGTGGCAGGTACAGTGTAAATCTTACCATTAATCTTAACTGCATCCCACATATCCTGCGGTACAAATTGCTGGAGGGCTGGGGCAGCCGTCGGCAGCAAATCATCAATAGCCAAAAAAGCTCCTTTTTTAGCGTAAGCTTGATACTGTGTCCAGTCCGCAGTGAAGATCAAATCAATCGATTGACCAGAGGAAAGCAGCAATTTATACTTCTGATCCCAATCTGTCCATGTTGTATAGATGAATTTAACGGTAGCATTCAGATCCTCTTTAGCCATCTTGTTAATTTGCGCTTCAATGCTCGGAAGATCCTTAGGCGCATCGCCCAGCATATAAAATTGCAGTTCAACCTCCTTAGATGTATCCAGCCCCGTTTTCTCCTCTGTCCCAGCGTTGGTACCCTGAGACGTATTCCCGCCTTTGTTGCTCTCTTTTACTGCCGTATTATCCCCATTCGTGGAACTCGAATTCCCTCCACAGCCTGCCAGTAGAGTCAAACTTAGTACTGACGTGAGCAGAATAGACATACTTTTACCCCGTAGTTTGATCATCTGAATCCTCCCTTTTCACTATTCTTCTATGTTAGCCGATTGTACCTAAGCCCGGGTAGGGTGTAGGTTAACGGTTCTAACCTTTTACAGCTCCGATGGTCAATCCTTTCACGAAGAAACGCTGAACGAACGGATACAGAAATAGAATCGGACCGGTCACAACAATTGCCATCGCCATTTTAGTAGACTCAGTAGGGACTTCCGTTGCAAGTGTCACCCCAGTTCCAGCACCCATCTGTGCAATAAATTGTGCTGAATTGATAACATTGTACAGATAGAACTGTAGTTGGTATTTATGAGTATCATTAATGAACAGAGAAGATGTGAACCAGTCATTCCAGTAATACAAAGCAAGGAACAAGCCGACTGTAGCGATTCCCGGCATGGAGAGCTTGAGCACGATCTGCCAGTAGATTCTGAAATCACCGGCCCCGTCAATTTTTCCGGAATCGAACAGCTCCTCGGGGACTGCTGATTTAATGAAGTTTTTCATTAGAATGATCAAGAATGGCGTCATCAGACCAGGTAGCACCAATACGGCATAGGAGTCCAGCAAACCGAGGTACTTGGTGATCATGATGTACCAAGGAACAAGTCCTCCACCAAACAAGGTCGTAAAGTAGATATAAAAGGAAACGGTATTACGATATTTAAAATCCTTCCGGGCCAGCACATAACCTGCCATAGTCATGAAGAAGAGTCCTAGTATCGTTCCAATTACAGTAGTGGTAGCTGTAACGGCATATGCACGCAACACCTCATCCGGAAAGATAAATACCGTCTTGTAGCCTTCAAGTGAGAACTGTGCCGGAATCAGATGATAGCCATCGCGGATAATGGATTCATTACTGGTTAATGATGCAGAAATAATTAGAAGAAAGGGCAGCAAGCAAGCAACCGACAATCCAATGATGACCAAATAGGCGATTGCATGAAGCAACTTAGTATATTTATCCTTATAAATTCGCATTTCTTGTCCTCCTAGAACAGGGCATAGTCGTCGTTAATTTTGCGGATAATATAGTTGACCGTCATAATGAGGACAAAGCCGAATAAGGATTGATAGACCCCAGCTGCTGTCGCCATGCCCACATCAAACGTTACTTTGAGCGAACGATAGACGTAAGTATCGAGAATATCCGTCGCATTGTAGAGTAGCCCGTTATTACCTATTAGTTGATAGAACAGGTCGAACTGTCCCTTCATAATACTGCCAAGTGCGAATAGCAGAAGAACTACAAAGGTCGATTTCAACATCGGCACCGTAATATACCAGATCCGCTGAAAAATATTAGCTCCATCAATTGTAGCCGCTTCATAATATTCGTCACTGATGCCAGTAATCGCCGCTAGATAGATAACCATGCTGTAGCCAAGATTCTTCCATAGATAGAAAACGATAATCAGAAAGATCCAAGCCCAAGGTTTACTGTAGACATCGACCGGATCGAGCCCGAACTGTGTAAGCATCGTATTCAAGAAACCGCTGTCATAATTAAATAGGTTGTAGACAATCACGCTGAGAATTACAAAGGATACGAAGTACGGTAGAAACATCACCGATTGACTGATTTTTTTAAACCACTTCCCACTCAATTCACTTAGCAGAATCGCGCAAACAATCGCCAGTACATTCCCAAGTACAATAAAAGCGATGTTATAACCGATCGTGTTCATCGTCAGCTTCACTAGCGTACCGGATCTCCATAGAAACTCGAAATTCTGCAACCCGACAAACTTGGAATTGAACATGCTGCTGTTGAAGTCGAATTGTGTGAACGCATAATAGATGCCTACCATTGGAAAATAGGAATTCACCAGAAAAAATATCAAGGTGGGCAGCAGCATCAGAAACATTACCCGATTGTGCACCAGCTCATACAGAAATCCTTTCTTCTTTCTTCTCGTTCGTAAGCGTGCTCTACCATCAGCCTGGATGCCAAGTTCGACGGTTGAGATACCTTTGGATGAGGTTTGGCTCAAGATCTCTCACTCCCCTTTAATATTGAAACTGCATAATTCCACTATAGGGAGATTCTCCTGAACATAGAAGTGAAGCTTACAAGCCTTATTGCACAAACTTGCAAAACAAGGATTGGACAATTGTGATATTTATGTAAAATCACTCAAGGGCCTTCGATAGACTTCAAAGCTTGTCTATTTCCGATTAACACTTATAATTCTTGTAGAAAATGCTGTTATGTACACAAATATTTAGTTTGTTCACTCCCTGCAGATAGAAAAATGCAACATTCTAAGGTTGCTTCACTGTTCTGTTCACTCTTGGCGATTTATAATAAAAGAAGTTCATATGATGATCAGGGGGGACGGTATGAAGAATAATGGTCTACGAAGAAAAAGACTACTGTACGGCAAGCTGCTCACCACCATAACCCTTTGCATATCGTTAACCCTTCTTGTCTCTACTTTTGTCTACTATACATACTATATCGGGGTCGAGAAGACACAGACCTTCCGCTCGGATCTAAGAGATCTGACTCAGACTGGCAAGAAGGTAGTCAATATGGCCGAAGTGGCACAAACGCTTTCATTTCAACTATATCGAACTAGCACTATTTCCCACCTGTTGTTCTATAACAAGCCCTCCGTTTATGAGGTTACGGCTGCGATGTCAGATCTCCACAACTATCTGAATTCTATGCCGTACATTGAATCCATCTATGTATATAATCCGAATAATGACACGGTATATATCTCGGCTGCGCAAGGGCAGAACGGTGTGTACACCACAGGAGAATTAGAGGACACTGAAATCATTCAAATGTTGAATCATTATCAGGATTACAAAACATTTACTCCCATCCCGCGTACCTACTCCATCGGTGAACCCAAATCAGAGGCTATCTCTGTATATACTTATCTCTGTTATGATGCGATCAATTGGGACCGCTCCATCAATTCTGCTGTTATTGTTAATATTTCAGCGGCTTGGATAAATAAGGAGTTAGGTAATAGTAATACTTCCGATAGTGGTAAGACTTACCTTCTAGATGACCAAGATCGGTTTCTATCGGGGAACAAGCTGACATTGGAGAAGCTCTCGGAGGATGAAAGCAGTTGGATAGAGCATAAAGTTAAATCCCGCTCCGCAGGTTATTTCACAGCTCCTTTTAAAGGCCAGAAATCGCTAGTGTCCTATACTTCACCAGATTCTCTTGGTTGGCAGTATGTTCGCATTACTCCATATAATGTGATCACAGAACAGACCAACCAAATCCGTAATACAACACTACTGATTTCTTTGATTATTTTAATATTCGGACTTATCATTTCTAGAATGCTGTCCAAACGCCTCTATCTTCCTATTGATTCCATTGTAAGCCGAATGAATAGCCTTGAAGCTGACAAGCGCAACAGCATGTTTACGATTAGACAGAATTCATTACGTAATCTTGTTCTCGGTATAAAAGCCCCCCACAGCAGCCAGCCTAGTGATTTCGAGCAACTAAGTATTGCTTTCAACTTAAACGAAGGTTATCGGCTTGTATTGCTGCGTATTGATGAATACAATACCCTGCGACAAGAGCGAGGTGCTTATCTACTTGCATACAAGTTCGCGATCATGAATATTGCTTCGGAAATTTGCGGTCAGACTTATCAAGTTGAAAGCGTAGATATGAACGATGACAGCGTAGTTATGTTACTTAGCAGTATGACGTCCGCTGAATCTCTCGATACAGAATTGATCGAAGTACTGCTGCGACAAATCCGTGTGGCTTGCTGCGATTATCTGAAAATAGGATTATCGCTAGTGTACAGTCCCATTAGTGATAATCCAGATCGATTGAACCGCCTATATAACCAGGCCAAAGAAGCTTCTAAACATAGACTTTTTTATGGGCATGGCTGCCTAATCAACGCGGAGAAGATTAACGAATTGCAGAATAACCTATACTCTTACCCTGCGGATAACGAGAAAAAGCTGGTCGATGCCCTCACCAGTGGTAGAACAGACGAAGCCCGTAGCCATTTCTCTGACATCGTGCGCGAATTGGACCAATACCCCTACCATGTACTAGAACTAACGCTATCCAGGGTGACGCTATCGATTAAGAGAATCATCGATAATATCAAAAAGCTCAGCTCTACATCTGTGGAAGATATCCTCAAGATACCTTCACTTGAGAATTACGAGACGATGAAGGAGCTTGAAGAAGCTTTTTACCAACTCTTCGAGGATATTCAGGAATTACAGGCCGATAAACGTAGCTCTAAGCAAAGTGATCTGATCCGTCAAATTAACCAAAAAATCAATCAATCTTACACGGACCCCAGCCTGGGCCTGAACCAGATTGCTGATGAGCTTAACCTGTCACCTATATATGTCAGCCGTCTTTATAAGCAGCAAACAATGACAGCTATTGTGGATGTCATCATGGATGTACGAATGCAGGAAGTATGTCGCCTCTTGAAAGAGAGCGATCTGTCCGTATCGGATATTGCTGAAATGACCGGTTTCACGAGCAGTTCTTATCTCCATCGGATGTTCAAACGCAACTTCAGCATCACGCCGATGGAATACAGGCGTTCTAATACTCGTTCATAAAACTGAAGGCTGAGTGAGAATGCGAACGGAGTACAGATCAATAACACTACTAAACTACTCTATCAAAAAAAGGCAGGCTACTGTATTAGCGGTGGCTTGCCTTTTTAATGTAGGTTCATGTGTATCGACTTCCAGAGCGATTACTGTAACAACTTCAGCTTCTCTGAATATGCTGATTGGGCAGGTTCCCAATTTTTAAAGGTATGAAAAGGAGAAGCTCAAGGAGGAGATACAGAAGCATGTCAGATCATTATCATAGACCATTCAAAGGTGACGCTATCCTAAACAAACAAGGAAGAATAAGCAGTCCTGTCAGAAAAAGAGAGTGTGCTGCACTATTAAAAATAGTCACAGAGCTTGCTACAGTGGTACCTCCCGCACTTACGAATCCCACTACACTTCATATTTCCAATCTTCAAAGAGTGTTAAGAGAGCTCATGGAATTCTTGCATGAGGCTAGGATATGCAGCCCTTTTAGAACGGAGCTTCTTTCTGTAGTAGAAATAACCATTGTATCTACTGAGGTCAGTCCCTTCTCCGTCGTGAGCGTGGGTACTAATCTTCAACAGCTGTTAGCCGAGTTATTATCTTTTATCCTCGCCACGAAAATAGACTCTCATTGCAAAGATCAGTTGGTAATTCAAATCAGACATATTCAAGCTTCTATTTCACAAGCGCTCGGCTTACCTATTAAGGGTGCGACGGGGCCACAAGGTCCTCAGGGACCCCAAGGAACTCAAGGGCCTCAAGGGCCTCAAGGACCTCAGGGTCCTCAAGGAGCCACTGGTGCAGGGCTGCAAGGTATTGTAGTCTTTAATCCGGCACAAAGCCCATTGTATCCAGCGGGTCAAGTAGTAACCTTTAATGGCAGCACTTATATAGCTACTGTTGCCGGACCCAAAGGAACACCAGGTAGTTCATCAGATTATTTACTAATTGCTGGTGGAGCAACAGGTGCGACTGGTCCGCAAGGACCTCAAGGGGCGCAGGGTCCTCAAGGTCTTCAAGGTCTTCAAGGTCTTCAAGGTCCTCAAGGTCCTCAAGGAGAATATGGTGTTGGCGGGACAGGCGCGACGGGTGCTACTGGGGCGCAAGGTATACAGGGACCTCCAGGTCCTGGAGCAGGGGCAACTGGAGCGACAGGCGCGACAGGTACTGCGGGGCTGGCTGGCGCAACGGGCGCGACAGGTACTGCTGGAATTGCTGGCGCGACAGGCGCGACAGGTACTGCGGGGCTGGCTGGCGCAACGGGCGCGACAGGTACTGCTGGAATTGCTGGCGCGACGGGTGCGACAGGTACTGCCGGACTTGCTGGACCGACAGGGGCTACAGGTACTGCCGGGCTTGCTGGTCCGACAGGGGCTACAGGTACTGCCGGGCTTGCTGGTCCTACAGGGGCTACGGGTACTGCCGGGCTTGCTGGTCCTACAGGGGCTACGGGTACTGCCGGGCTTGCTGGTCCGACAGGGGCTACAGGCACCGCCGGGCTTGCTGGTCCGACAGGGGCTACAGGTACTGCCGGGCTTGCTGGACCAACAGGGGCTACGGGTACTGCCGGGCTTGCTGGTCCGACGGGGGCGACGGGTACTGCCGGGCTTGCTGGTCCGACTGGTGCGACGGGGGTTACCGGAGTTACAGGAGTTACTGGGGCAACCGGTGATGGCGCAATCATTCCACTGGCATCTGGTGGACCAATTATTATGACCACGGTTTTAGGTGGTTTGGTGGGAACAACAAGCCTTATAGGCTTCGGAAGTTCAGCCACAGGCATTTCTCTTGTTGGTGGAAATATAGATTTGACAGGTACTGTTCTTGGACCTCTTATCAACTTTGCAATGTCCGTTCCTCGTTCAGGAGTGATAACATCTATTGCTGCATACTTCAGTAATACCATTGCTTTATCGCTTCTTGGTACTACGATAAATGTAACAGCGCAATTGTACCAATCGGCCACACCAAATAACACATTTACTCCTATTCCAGGTGCAATAGTACCACTTCCATCTATCACTGGTACTATTAATTTAGGAACTTTTGTCAGCGGAATTACGAATGGTATCAATTTTGCTGTAACACCGCAGACACGTCTTCTTATGGTATTCTCAGCCACTGCTACAGGTCTTACCCTTGTAAATACAGTCACTGGTTATGCAAGTGCAGGCTTTACTATTGTATAATCACTAACACAAACAAAAGCATCTGCCCTCCCCACTAAAGGAGTAACAGATGCTTTTGTTATAATATTCGATTAAAATTTCTTAATCTTTCGATCCGGAGAGACGATATTGAGCAAACTTAGCTATCCCTGGCAATCCACTCACAACAAATACTCTTTCAGCTTACCGATAACCTCATCGATCTCCGCTTTAGTCGTATACCGTCCCACACTAAAACGAACCGCTCCCTGCCCAATACTTGCTGAGACATTCATTGCCTTTAGAACAGGTGAAATCAATGTTTCTCCAGAATGACAAGCTGAGCCTGTTGAGGCAGCCACATCTTCCAGCGAAGCAATCACTTCGTGACCCACCGCTCCAAGAAAACTAACGTTAAGCGTGTTGGGCAATCGCTTATGCCTATGACCATTCAGGTGAATTCTGTCGCCAAATGCCTTCTGCAATCTATCGTAGAAATAATCCGCTACTTCTTTCACACGCTCTCTGGATGCAGAGTCCGAAGCAAGCTCACAGGCTTTTCCTAATCCAATAATATAAGGGGTGTTTTCCGTTCCGGCACGTCTCCCCTGCTCATGCCCTGCTCCGTGAATTAATGGCTCGATGTGAATGCCCTCTCGGATGTACAATGCTCCAATCCCTTTTGGCGCATATAATTTATGGCCTGCCAGCGTTAGAAAATCCACCCCTAACTCAGCCACATCAAGCTCTACTTTTCCAGCGGACTGCGAAGCATCGGTATGTACAAGGACACCCCGTTCATGGCAGACCTCAGCTATTTCTTTGATCGGCTGAATCGTGCCCGTTTCGTTATTAGAGTGCATAATGGAGACTAGTATAGTTTGGTCTGTAAGCTGATTTTTCACATCATCTACCTGCACCGTTCCATACGCGTCAACAGGTACATAAGTAATCGTGTAGCCCAACTGCTCCAGATACTGACACGGTTTAATTACCGCAGGATGCTCCACAGCAGACACAATAATGTGATTGCCTTTATGTCGATACGTTTGGGCGACGCCCTTGATAACGGTATTATTCGACTCGCTGCCCCCGCTTGTAAAAAGCACCTCACCCGGCGTACAATTCAGGAAATTAGCCACCTGTGTTCTTGCTCGCTCGATTCCGACTTTAGCTTTTTGTCCCAAAGAATGACTGCTTGAAGGATTGCCAAAATGACCATAAAGATAAGGAATCATAACCTCTGCTACTTCCTTATCTACAGGTGTTGTAGCGTTATAGTCTAAATAGATCATTTGTTAAGCCGAGCCTCCTCTAAACCCCTCATACTTTACGATACATAAAGCTTATACCTTCTGATTACTTAAAAAAGAGATTACCGCAGCCTCAGCTTCATCCAAATTGTTCACCTTAAAGGTAACTCTCTCAATGCCTTCATACTGAGTAGACGTATAATCGTATTTAGGATCATAGTAGTATTCTAACAGCAGCGCAACAGCCTCTCCGAACATATCAGCTTGCAAGCAACGCTCGATTTCCGCCGCAATGGGGATATGAATTCGTGATTTGATACTTCGAAATGCTGAAATGCACTGTTCTTTATATTCTTCTGGTCGATAATCCTCAAGGATTTGCTGCACTCTGGCTTGTAGTGGCATCTCAATCCAAATTTGTGTTCCAATCTCTTTCTGCTCGGCCATGAATGGGGGCATTACGACCTTCCCAATCTTTTTGCTCTCCGCTTCAAACAGTACATAAGGAGCATCCCCAAGCTTAATTAATTCCTCCATAAGAAGACTATCGAACGTTTTTTGATTGTTTGCATGAAGTCCGATCTCGCCAAAGATAGAACCGCGGTGACCTGCCATTCCTTCCAAATCCAAAACAGGATAGCTCTGTGCCTTCAGGCGGTGCAGCAGGTTTGTTTTACCTGTACCCGTATTTCCATGAATGACATAAGGCTTCGCCTTGAATTCATAGGACTCCAGTTCATCGAGTACCCATTTACGGTAAGCTTTATAGCCGCCAATCAATCGGTAAGCGTGAATATCCATTAAAGAAAGTACGGTCGCAGTTGTACGGCTGCGCATACCTCCCCTCCAGCAGAATACAGCCTTGTCCCCTTGAATCGCAGCAAATTCTTTGACAAAGGAAGGTAGCTTCGCAGCAGCAATCTCCAAACCGCGTTCTTTCGCAGCCTGCACACTTGTCTGTTTATACAACGTACCTACTTCAGCCCGTTCCTCATCATCAAAAAAGGGAATATTCAAGCTATCCGGCAGCGTTGCATCTTTATATTCAGAAGGAGATCGAACGTCGATAACGGTGATCTGCTTCTTATTCTTTAACACTCTTAGTTCTTCCAATGTAATATCCTGAAACAATGCGCTCTCTCCTCTGGTGGCTAACTTCTTAGGTCGCCTCTAAGCTGAACTCCAGCGTTATTGCGCAGCTATAACTGCAATCAGACCCGGATGCTCTTCCGTTACCTCTCCGATCAATGCTGCTTCTACACCTGCATCTACTAACTCTTTTAGCAAATCCTCACTTTGTTCAGGAGCAACAGAGATCAGCAATCCACCGGAAGTCACAGCATCACACAGAATATAGCGGCTTAATTGGTCCATCTCTTCCGGATAAAGAATACTGCCCTCCAAATGAGCAAAGTTATTCTTAGTGCCGCCTGGAACAAAGCCCTGCTCCGCGAGCTCTCTTACTCTTGGCAGCATCGGTACATTGCCTTGACGAATAATCAGTCCGTGATTGCTCCCTTTTGCCATTTCCGAGGCATGTCCAAGCAACCCGAATCCGGTAACATCTGTACAAGCATGTACATCATAGGGCTCCATGATTTCAGCCGCTTTTTTATTCAATGTAGACATGACTGTCGTAAGGCGTGTAGTTTCTTCTGTGGATAGCTGATCCTTTTTAATAGAAGTCGTTAAGATGCCCACACCGATAGGTTTAGTCAAAATCAGCTTGTCTCCTGCCTGCGCACCTGCATTCGTTCTTACTTTGTCCGGATGCACAAGGCCCGTAACGGCCAATCCAAATTTAGGCTCTTTATCGTCGATGGAATGTCCGCCCACAAGCGTTGCTCCTGCTTCCTGCACTTTATCTGCTGCACCGCGCAAAATGTCACCGAGAATGCTTTTGTCCAAAACAGAAATAGGGAAGGCCACAATATTAAGCACTGTAAGCGGCTTGCCGCCCATAGCATAAATATCACTTAACGCATTAGCTGCTGCAATTTGCCCAAAGGAATAAGGGTCGTCCACGATCGGCGTGAAAAAATCAACAGTTTGCACTAACGCCAGATCATCACTTAATCGATATACCCCAGCGTCATCACTGGTATCCAAACCTACAAGTAGATCCGGATTAGGAACGGTTGGTGGTAGACTGCGAATAACCTGCATGAGATCGGCGGGACCGATTTTGCAGCCGCAGCCCCCTTTTGAAGATAATGAGGTCAATTTTATGGTTTCGGCTTGAGACATCATGACTCAGCTCCTTTAGATAGTTAATCTCGAATATCTTTAATCTTACATCAGTAGACAGCATTGTACAAAATACAGACATACAGAAGAACGCCCCGTAGCCAGTACATACTCCCCGGCTATGGGACGCCCCTCATTTCTCACTTACCACTAAGATCAACTAATCTGCTGAGTTTCCTGCTGTTTCTCCAAAAACCGCTGAAGTATAGCATTAAATTTCTCCGGCTGACACAGATTACTAGGATCTAATGCGTTAGGGATGATCACTAACTGAGCATGTGGCAGCTGAGACACCATATCCTTCATACAATTAACTCCAAATTCACTAAAGTCACCTACAATACATAAGGCGGGACGCTTAAAAGACTTTAAGCATCTAGTGTAATCCACATGGCTCGTAGCCAGCCTTTGCCGATACAATTCCCGTGGACGTTTATCGAGAAGTCCTCTTCTAATCTCGTTATAAGCCAGATTCCAGCGTTCCCGGTACATCATACGAATCGAAGGCAGTACAAGCTCACTTGGAGCGTAATACATTAACCAGCTACAATAAGCAGCCATAAGCTGGATTTTACCAATTATCGTTGACGCCTGACTTCTACAAAAGCTATCCGCGACAACAATCGCTTTTACTCGCTCTGGGTATTGTTTCGCAATATGCTGAACGACGAGCCCCCCATAGGCACTCCCAACAAAAACAGCCTCACGAATACCCAAATCATTCAATAGCATAATTATATCTAGACATTGGGTTTCAATAATCTCGTTTGGGGCCTGCAGTAATTCACCTGATTTGCCATTCCCCCGTAAATCACACAGAATCACTTTATATTTATCAGAAAAATACTCCAATTGTGGCTTGAACATACTATGTGTTAATCCATGTCCATGGATAAACACAACCGGAGCCCCTGTTCCATTGATTTCGTAATAGAGCGAAGTTCCATTCAGTTTAGCAATAGGCAAAGTTAACACCTCTTTCATAGATAGGTTCTACAACTATATCTGCTTTTTAACGCAGCAAAAAACCACAGAGGGATTCTCTGTGGCTATTCATCATCAAATACGCCATTCATCCTCTCTCCATACGCTTACGAGGTTAGCTGTCGGATTCGGGCAGTGAGAGTTGCCCTACCTGCATGGATGCATTTCTGCACCTGGAACAGGATTCACCCCATAACTAGTACCGATTGTTACACTGGTTCCCAGTTGTTGGTTCCCCCGCTTTCCTTAACGGAAATTAAGCGGACTTCTTATGTAATTGTCAGTTATGTGATGAATCATACTCCGTGTAAGGTTTCTTGTAAAGTTGAGCCGTGGGCAAAATAATGTTGAAAGCCATGCTTTTCATTTCATATTGAGCATACACTTCGTTTTCTCTTTCTTTTGCTCTTGTTTACTCAATATATCTAAAAAAAGCCGAGCGGCCATCAGAGATCAATCCCTGAACCACTCGGCTTCGTTATACAATCATATGGCTACAACAGATCGGCGTTTTTCAATGCATGCTCCCAGCTCGGAAAAAAGAACAGCGCACTTCTCATAAGATCAGGATCGCTTTGCTTCACTTGTTTTTTGCTGATCGAGCTTCCATCGATTTGAAGCTTTTTGATACGACTTAACACTTCATCAGCCTCCAAAGGAATTTCCATTGAAACACTCCTTTCTCAGTGACCTGGTTTCCAATCATTTTCTCCATAATATGCAAATTTATTCTTCATTTCGGTTTATACGAATTAAACCAGCTGATAGACCGGTTGTTCAGCAATAAAATAAGTAGGAATCATTGGGTATTTCTGTGCCAGAACTTCAGCTAAATATTTCATTCCTGGAGCTTCACTTTCCGCATGACCTAACATAATCAGCGCTTTTGATCTGCCTTGGTGGACAGCATCCCTCACATATTCTGGAGTTTCCCATTCGGGGCCCTCGCCAGCAATAATTAAATCAAGATTATGCTGATTAAAAAGAGGAATAGCCATCGTCCCACCTCCTCTGTAACCTACTAATATCCCCACTTGTCTGCATGTCTGGGATAGGTCTCCGGCAGCACGTACATAGGAGATGCCTAGCTTTCTTTTTATATACAGAGCCGCTTCACTTACCGTCATAGCTGGAATCGATAGGATTGTAGCAGTGGATTGCTGCTCAACCACATAGGCTGACCATTCAAGCTCTCGTAGCAAGCCCACCATGATCCCATCCGGTTGATGCCGATGCCAATAATCATGATAACGAAAAATAGCCAGTTCAGAACGCTCAATCAAACTCCGTTTCGCGCGAGACACAGGGTCAGCCTCTAACCACTTGCTCGTCTCATGATGACTGTAAAACACACCTTCATGTGTGATCAACAAATTGGCGTTCATAGCAACCGCTCGTTCCACAACATATTGCGTAGCGCAAAATGCCGTAACCATACCTGTAATCACCATTTCCGGATTCCCCGGCTTAAGAGTATCCACAGTCCCATCTATCTGTTCCATGGCTCCTATTAAATCTTCCAGAATCGTTCTAATTGTCACGCTCACTTTAATCCGCCCTTTGAGATCCATACTACTAATCTATCAACTTATAAATAACCCGCCCTTAATCGATATAAGGACGGGTTCACAGTTCATTATTTGAGCAGCTTGCCCACTCTATGATTTCGTGGCAGAGGTGATAATTCGATGGAAAGCTGGCTTCGGCTTATGCCCTTCATCGAATAGGAACGGCCAGTTCTTCCGCCCACGAACAGGGAAATCATCCAGCCAGGTATAGTCATCCGCTGCTCCCCAGAACGTGACCGAACTAATCACGTCCCGGTATTCTCTCAGCAGTGCGAACATCGCTTCATATCGATCTGCTTGAAGCTCGAGCAGCTCAGCAGGTACTGCCTTTAAGTCCATTCGTCTATCATCGAAACGGAACATGGATACATCCAGCTCTGTCAGTTGGAGCTGAAGTCCTAAAGATGCATATTTTTCAATCGCTGCACGAATATCCTCCAGACTAGGATCGTATAAATTCCAGTGTGCCTGCAATCCGACGCCATGGATCGGCACGCCTTGTTCCAATAGCGACTTCACCAGTTTATAGATTTTGTCACGCTTTAATGGATGGGATTCGTTATAGTCATTGTAGAACAACAAAGCCTTTGGATCGGCTTCATGTGCGAATTCAAACGCTTTGGCGATAAAGTCTGGGCCAACAATGTCGAGCCACTTCGACTGGCGAAGAAGTTCTTCTCCCTCATCAGCGATTACCTCGTTTACAACATCCCAAGCATAAATTTCTTCCTTATAACGTCCTACAACGGTCTGAATATGTGATTTAACTCGTGCAAGCAGAATCTCTTTGCTTACAGGTCCTCCGCCCTTATCCTCAAACAGCCAGTCCGTTGTCTGGTTGTGCCAAATCAAGGTATGTCCGCGCATCGCCATATGATGTTCCCTGGCGAAGGCAACCAGCTGGTCTGCTGCCCTAAAGTTATAAGTGTCCTCAAGTGGATGCAGACTTTCAAATTTCATCTCGTTCTCAGCGGTAATACTGTTGAAATGATAAGCAAGCAAATGCTCCTGTGATTGGATAGTTAATGGGTTGACGGCTGCGCCAATCTTGAAATCCTCTGCGAACACTGTCTTTAGTGCAGGCTCTGTAAAATCACTAGCTTGTCTCAACAAGTTCCCTCCTAACAAACGCTATTCATTATGACCGATAATCGAACCAATCAAAGTGGGCAGGTACCTCAGCTACTTTACCATGACCTGTCGCATATAAACCGATAAGAACACCTGTAAATCCATTTCCTTTTACGGCCTGTGGGGATAATGGGTATGCTGCCGCTGTAGATAGCTTATTCCATTCCTGCCCATCCAAGGAGAACAATAAGGTATATTCGGTAAGCTCCGCCTGTATTTTCAGATAAATTCGCTCAGCTGTAATTGGTACTTCTGCTTCTACACGGGTTATTCCATCAATAGTTAATTGTGCTGCAATGACTCTGTGGCCATCTTTTTGCACCAAGCCAACCTCATAATGTGCATGCTCATCCAATCTAGCACAAAGTCCAGCCTCTTCACCGTCCACGGTAGGGTTAAAATCCAGTAATGTACTCCATTCTGCTGAAGTATGCTGCTGTCTTCTTCCTATAAAGGCCACCTGTCCTATATCACTGAGACCCTTAGATTGACCCCGAAGAGATAACCATCCCGGGCGTTCATTTAGAGACCAGCTTGCCTCAGCGGGATTACGAAGAAAGGTCATTGCGAACGGTAATACATCGTCTTCAAAGTCATACCTTCCGCTTAGCGCAGGCTTTGGTGATTGACCCGGTACACGCGGAACCTTCATATCCACTCCTACGATATCTTCGTTATTATCAATCATCGGCCATCCGTCTTCATTCCACGTTACAGGGGCAAGAAAGGTCTCTCTTCCTAGCACTGTATACTTGGAATCTACTAGACGTACTCCAAGGAATACGGCCCACCAATCCCCGTTACGATCTTCGATCAGATCAGCATGTCCTAGATACTGAATGGGACTATCAGTCCCGCGATGGGTCAATATCGGTTGCTCTAATCTTTCAAAAGGACCGTAAGGGGAGGAAGAACGACCGATAATTTCTCGGTGTTCCTTTGCCGTGCCGCCTGAAGCAGACATGATATAATACATTCCGTTAATTTTGTACAAATGTGGTCCTTCCGTCCAAGGTCCACCATCCCCAGTCCAGATGACAACAGGTTCTGTTAATGCTGCTCCTGTAGCAATGTCTATCTCATATTGAATAGCGTGGGAATCATAATCTGCTCCCTGCTGGGTGGTTACATATACCTTTCCATCCTCATCAAACATTAGAGAAGGGTCAATGCCTCCATAAGGAATAATGATTGGATCTGACCACGGACCCGCTGGGTCCGTAGCCGTAACATAGAAATTTCCCTTCCCGTGTATTTCGGTCGTTATCATGTAAAACGTTCCTTCATGATATCGGATCGTTGGTGCAAATATACCTCCAGAGCTTTTACTTTTACGTGTATCTAGCTGACTTACACGATTGAGCACATGACCAATTTGTGTCCAATGAATTAAGTCCTGGCTGTGAAAGATAGGTACCCCAGGAAAATATTCAAAGGAGCTACAAACCAAATAGTAGTCATCCCCTGCCCGTGTGATGCTTGGATCGGGATAGAAGCCTGGAAGTATTGGGTTCGTGTATGTGATTGGAGATTGGGTCATAATTTAACAAACAACCTTCCTATTCCTTAATAGTGGGTGCCAGCTACTTATTCCTTCACGCTTCCTACGTTCATTCCAACTACAAAGTACTTTTGCATGAATGGATAGACTAGCAGAATCGGAACCGAAGCAACGATAGTAACGGCTGCACGAATGGACTTTGGAGTTACCATTGACCCCGCTGACTCCGCAGTTACCCCTGCCCCGTTAGCTACACTTGCGCTACTGTTCGCATTCATACTAGATTGTATTAGTTTCATTAATTCATACTGCAATGTACTCAAGTGCTGGCGGGAAGAGGTGTAGATAAAAGCATCAAACCATGAGTTCCATGCACCTACCGCTACAAAAAGGGCAATGGTAGCAAGAACAGGTTTACATAAAGGGAAGACTACTTTCATGAAAATCTTAAATTCCCCGGCACCGTCGATTCTCGCGGATTCCATAAGACTTTCATGTATGCTACCAATATAAGTACGGATGACGATCATATTAAATGCACTTATCATAGTCGGTATTACATATACCCAAAATGTATTAAGCAAATGAAGATCCTTAATTAGGAAATAATTTGGAATCAGACCCGCATTAAAATACATGGTTAGGACGAAAACAAAGGTAATCTGCTTGCGGAAAACATATTCTTTCCGGCTTAAAGTATAAGCAAGCATTGTGGTTAAAAATAGATTCAGGATCGTAGATATCACTGTTCGTGCTACCGAAATCCAAAAAGCAGGAATAATTGTACCAGAGGCAAAAACAGCTTTGTAGTTCTGTATAGTCCACTCCCTAGGCAATAGATAAATGCCGCCGCGGATGGTATCATTTCCCTCATTTAAGGAAACTGCTATAGTATTCAAGAATGGATACAAGGTAACAATGACTAGACATATCATAAAGATAGTATTGAAGGTACCGAACACTACTGGTTCGATCCCTATAATTCTCATACGTTTTCTACTATTACTTTTTGGAGATTTCTGAGGTATTAATTGAGTTTTTTCCATGATTATAACAGCCTCTCTTCCCCTAGCCGCTTCGACGTCCAGTTAGCTAAAAGCAGTAACGTTACACTTACGACTGTTTTAAATATGCCTCCCGCAGTGGCTAAGGAGTAATTCCCTTGCCCAATCCCGTATTTCAATACAAATATATCAATCGTATCCGACCAGTCTACAGTAAGCCCGTTCCCTAACAAGTACGGAACCTCAAATCCGACATCCAGTACATGTCCTATGGACATGATCATCAGGATTACAATGGTTGGTTTAATTCCCGGCAATGTTACATTGAACATTTTTTTGTACCGGTTAGCCCCATCAATCTCAGCAGCCTCATATAAAGCTGGATCTATAGAAGCCATAGCAGCCAAGTAGATGATTGTACTCCATCCAACCTCTTTCCAGACGGTTGAAGCACCCACAATACCCCAGAAATACTTCCCTTCACTCAACCAAAGGATTGGTGAATCGATAAGATATAATTTCATGAGCACGATGTTGATAATCCCGTCGTTAACCGAGAGGGAGACACCTACAATCCCTGTTACAATAATCCAGGAAAGAAAGTGAGGTAGGTAGGATATGGTCTGCACGGTTCTTTTCCAAAATACATTTTTGATTTCATTAAGAAGTAAGGCCAATGTTATCGCGGTTATAAATCCTAGAAAGAAATTAATTAATCCCATAGCCAGTGTGTTTCGTAGTACCCTTAAAAAGGTATCATCCGTAAATAGAAACTTGAAGTGTTTCAAGCCGACCCATGTCTGTTCGCCAAATGCCTTAGCTGGTTTATAATCCTGAAAAGCCATTGTCCATCCCCAAACAGGTACGTACGCAAATAGTACAATATACAGCAGCAATGGAACTGACATCCAAATCAGCTGTTTCTGATTCTTAATCAAGGTCATAGTAATCGGTTGCTTCTTTTTTCTTTTAGGATGCCGGTTAACTTTTTTTCCCGTTAAAATCTCATCCATATATTTTCTCCCCACATCATCCATATATTTCAGAAAGTGGTTGGCTAATAAGCCACCACTTTCTGATTTTTAAGCAAGCTCTAACTATTTAACACTCCAAGTATCAAATCTCCATTTAAGCTGTTCATTGATTCTGTCTTCGTAAGCTTTAATATCCGCTTTATGAAGTTCTCCAACAAATTCAGTCCAAACTTTATCGAAATCGGAAGGGCTAGCCAAGATTGCTTTTGGCAGGTACTTGGTCTTAACTTCTCCCATCTTCGTATCGGCAATTTTTGCTGGAGAATTTTCAACAAGATCTATCGACCAAGCAGGATAAGCCACTGGGTTCGGTCCAGGCTTACTGAAGAAATCTACATAACTGTTGAATCCATATGCGTCAAGAACTTCCTTGTCATACGCTTCCAACCCTGCTTTATATTCTTCTGGTTGGGCTGCCGCATCCGTTGAGTTACCGTCTGCAAAGTACCCTTGCATTTTCGGAGCGGTAGCATACCAAGCTTCTGCTTTGTTACTTAGCTTCCATGTAGCATCAACTGCGTTATCCCGTTGCTCCTGGTTTCTTATAAAGCGACCGTCTACCACTTGATAATCTTCGCCTTCAATCCCCCAAGTGAGGGTTCTTTGCCAATCTTCTTGAATCAATGTGTCCATAAGTTTAAGGATTCTCACTGGATCCTTAGCATTGACAGTAATCCCGAATCCATTATTCAAGTTAAGAGCAGGACGATCCAGATAATAATCTTTGGTGTTAGTATCATACACAAGAGGCAGACCTACATAAGTGCTCATATCTTTCCCTTGTGTCTTGAGTGAATCTTCTGCTTTACCAAAGTTCCAGTGCTGATCAAACATTCCCAGTACGGCTCCGCTAGACAATTTAGCTAAATATTGGTCATAATCCATTACAAATGCTTCTTTATCAATAATACCCAACGCATTCATATCATTAAGTTTTTTATAGTACTGCTTTGCATAGTCTTTATCCGCAAAGATTTCTGCTACGTTATCCTTAACTACTACTCCGCCATCATTAGGATGACCGATCAGATGCTGAGGAGCGTTAAACAATCCCCAGTTTCTCCAGTCTTTGTTATGAATCTCAAACCCAATTGTTGGTTGACCATCAATGGTTGGATTTTTCTCTTTATATTTCACGATAAGATCGAAATACTCGTCCAAAGTTTTAACCGTTGGATAACCGGCATCTTTAAGTACAGCTTTCTGAATCCAGAAAGCTGGGCCAGAGTAATAGGTTGTATTCATCTCACCATTGTACGCACCATAGTTTGGAAGTGTATAAATGTGTCCATCATTGGGATCCTTCATCATGTTCCAGTAAGCTGCGTAATGCGCTTTCAAATTCGGAGCGTGTTCTTCAATTAAGTCCTCGAGAGGAATAAATGCACCTGCTGCCGTCAGTTGGGTATTGGAACTCATCAGATCTGGATAATCCGAACCGGCAATCATAACGCCAAGCTTCTGTTTAAGGTCTCCAGCCAAGAATTCAAAATTGAATGATGCGCCTGTTTTTTCTTTGATCATCTTGTAAATTTTGTTATCTGGTGTGGGTTGCTGACCTGCTTCTCCAAGAAAGATACTAACTTCAAAAGGCTCTACCTTCTTATCATCGGTTCCAGTTGCAGTTGCAGCTGTTGTTTCTGCCGGTTTGTTTTCCCCCTTAGCAGTATTACCGCTGTTATTTCCACCGCACCCTGCTAGAGCAAAACTTAGGGATAACACAGCAATCAGACTAAGTTTGAACTTTGATATTGACTTGCCCCCCATAAAGCACCTCCATATTTTGTTGGTGTAACCATATTGTAAGCCCTTACAAGTTAAATTATAGAGGTGATGATGCCATTGATAATACACCAGAACTAAAGGTGTACCCCCAAAAAGTTTAGGTATTCGTATGTTTAAATTCATTAGGGCTCATCTTCATCTTCTTTTCAAATTGTTTGAGAAACTGACTATAATTGGAATACCCTACTTTCTCGGCGATCTCACAGTTTTTCAGCTTATTGTGTTGAAGTAAACGCGCAGATTCCTTAATCCGGAGGTCATGCAGCTGCTCATTAAAATGAATGCCATTCTTCTTGATCAATAATTGTCCCAGATACACTGGATGCAGGAAGAATACCTCCGACAGCTTTTTAATTGTAAGATTTTCGTGATAATGCGCTTCAATATAGTTGTTGATTTCCTGTACAATCCCCTGTGATTTTTGGATTTGTTCTTTTAGAAGAATATCAATACTCGCCTCACCACATGATAAAAGATTACGCATTAAATCGTTCAACTTCATCATCGAGTCCCGCATTTCGGGGATTGTTATTTGGGTTAACAAGGAGGATACCTGAACTTCACTAGCTTTCGAAGTAAACTCAACGATCTTATACATAATATGAATAACGATCTTCTTCACAACCTCTGGAGCGATGCGCATCTCACGAAAACTGCGAGAGGCCAAGCCCACAGCTTGTTTAAAGCCTTTTATGTCCAGTGTGTTAATGGGTCTCATTAAGTCATCCATCAGTTGAATTTGATCATAGTGATAGCTGAAGGGACTATCTTTGGTTCCCTGATAGGTCAAGAATCCTGAATGATCCGAATTATAAAAATAATACATTAACGCTTCTTTCGCCGTTCGGTAGCTATTCGCAATTTGAAGCAAAGAGCCCTCGCTATCACCTACTGCAATATACATGGCTTGCTTAGGGTGTTCATTCAGCAAGGGAGCTACTGCAGGATATATTGCGGCACCCTCATCAGACTCCGAAGGATAGCCGTATACGATTCCAAAGCAAAAAGCCTCCAGATCGATCAGAAACATCGATTCCGTATTCGTTAGGAGAGCTACTGCTTTCTCTCTGATTTCCGTATACATCGTCGGGTCTGTCTGTAGTAAACAAATATTCCAAAGGCTTTTGCCTTCCGATAGACGTGTAAGAACTGTAAAGTCTGACTTATCTTCTGCCTTCTCATTCAGAATGCTCTTAAGAAGAGAGACAACTTCCTCTGAGTTTGCCATTTGATTTAAGCTTCGCTTCTGAGTTTCCTGTTCTAATTCCCGATATATCTCCTTCAATTCTTCTGACGCCTCTTCTTCGAAAAGCGGTTTCATCAGATAATGGTTAATGCCATAACGTATAGCTGTCTTAGCATATTCAAACTCACTATAACCGCTTAGTATGGCAAACTTAATCGGTTTAGTCTCCTCTTGCTGCCAGGCGGAAACCATTTCCAGACCATTCATTAGCGGCATATTTACATCTGTAATGACAAGATCCGGCAGTAGCTGCTTTATTAACTGTAAGCCCTCTTTGCCATTACTGGAGGTTCCACATACTTCAAAGCCAAGCGCCTGCCAGTCTATCCATAGCTGCATCCCCTCAAGAGCACTAGGCTCATCATCGATCAACAATACTTTGTATTTCATAGGCTCCCTCACTTTCTAGCTATTTTTTCGTTCCAGGAGCTTTAGCGGAATGCCAAACGTGACAACAGTCCCTTCATTCGGGACACTGCTGATTTCAAAGCGAACCTGATCTTCATAATATAGTTCCAGTCTGCGATACACGTTGCGGATTCCGATATTCGTTCCTGAGGAGGCTTCTTCATTTTGAACATTAAATAAAATTTCTTTAAGCTGGCTTGGTTCGATCCCTTTGCCGTTATCTGAAATCGTAACTTGCAAACGACCATCCTCGATTTCCGTCTTTACTTTAATGATACCGAGTCCTTCTATGGCCTGCAGACCATGCTTACAGGAATTTTCTACTAACGGCTGCATGCTTAGCTTTGGAATTTTATATTGCAGCGACTGCTCATCGATCTCAAATTGATAGTCAAATTTATCTCTGAACCGGAATTTTTCTATTTTCAGATACATCTCAATGAACGTCATTTCTTCTTCCAATGTAACGAGATCTTCTTTCCAGCTAAGTAGTCTTCTGAGCAACTTGGATAAACTCTTAATGATGTCTGTAACGTCCGAATAATTATTTTTGGTACAGACCACTAAAATGGCATTTAAAGTATTGAAGAGAAAATGGGGATTCATCTGACTTTGCAAAAAATTCAGTTCAGCCCTTACTCTTTCCATCTCCAGGTTATTCTTTTGAATCTCTAGTTTGTATACATCGTTAATTAGAGAATTAATTTTAGTGGTCATTCTATTAAAGTTGTGAATCAAGTCACCAATCTCATCTTGTCCTTCATCGATTTGAATCAGATCGAATTTCTCATTCGTTACTTTCTGCATATGCCTAGACAACCGTTTCACCCGATAATTGTACGATCTTAACATCACATATAAAAAGGCGGTTGTGAGCAAGGTGACAATGGACGCCAAAATACCCGCATAAATTCGAATCTCCATAATCGCCTGAGCAATACGCTCCCCTTGCGTAACCCCTATAATTCGCCAGCTTTTTATATAACTAGCCCCGCCAACGGGTACAATATGTATGTCTTCCTTGTGCTCATCATCCTGAAGCTCGAACACAGGATAAGGATCCTTCGTACCCCTCTGATACCCGCTCTGAGCAGACATAATGATTTCATCCTGCCCGTTAACCAGGTAAAGACTCAAATAATCCTTTTCTCTAATTATAATGTCATATATTTTACTGAGATCCAGGTCAATTCTAAGCAGCTTCTCATAGGTATTCAGTGAGCTGTATACATCCATTCGCTCAATTACACTTAAATACGGGGCATTAGAAGCCACATTAGGCGCTGCGCTCATTTGATAAGCAGCAAGAAACATATGTTTATTCGCAGCACTGAACTGCTTATACCACTCACTCTCCCTTACCTTGTCCGTGATGACCTGATAGTTACTACCGGAAACTATGGAGTCATTATTCGTAAATACAGTAATTCGTTCAAGTTGATTGTTAACTGGCATATAACTGTTCATCCGATCTCGAAGCTGTTCGTCGAAGGTGTCATAAAATTCAATCAAGTTCCCATACCTCCGCTCTAGCAATTCATACAGATTCTTATCCGAGGACAGCGTATAACTAACTGCTACTCCACCCTCAATGAAATCTTGAATATCCTTTCTGGCCCTCTCTAAAGAGATTTCTAAGTTTTGCTGTTCTCTGGATTTGATCAAATCGGAAATCCGATCCAAGAAAACAAGGTTAATAATAATAATAGGGAGTAGAACGCCTATAACGTAAATGAGGGAAAATTTATAGTTCAGTGGAATGTCATTCACTACTTTTCTAAATCTAAATTTTTTTCTCTCCATACGAAACACCTTGCTTCCCCTAGAGCTATTAGTTTTTATTTTCATTTTTATAAACCGATGGGACTACCCCTACAATCAGCTTGAACTTATCAATAAAATAGTCTGTGTTTGAGAATCCCACCTGCACCGCAATATCCGATATTTTCAGCTGCGTTCGCTTAAGCAGACTTTTGGCTTCCTCAATCCTTTTGGCATTTAAATATTCACTAAAGCCCTGCCCCGTTTGTTTCCTGAATAGCTGTCCCAAATAGGTAGAATTGATATGAAATTGCCGTGCTAAATCCTGAAGCTTCAATTTATTCCGAAATTCACGATCCACACACTGAATCACCTTGTAAATCGTATTTTGTTCATTCTGCTGCTCTAATTCAGATAGATAGACCGTCGCCAGCATACATAGACTTTGAACATAGCGGCTTAATGCAAAATAATCATTTAATTCCCCTAAATTTCCATATTCTTGCTGAATCTTTATCATCATCGTATTTGGAGTACCATTCATTTGAGCTATAAGTGTACAAATTGTAAGCTCCAAATGAGCCACTTGGGCTTGCACGATTTCAATCGTCAACAGATTCTCTACGAAAGAGGCGAACGCTTCTTTTACACAAGGTTGTATCTGTTCTAAATCATTTGCCAGGACCTTATCCAGCAGCTGTTTGAAGTGATCCTTATGGTGTTCCTTCTTCTTTAGAACCCTAAGCTCGCTATAATAAAAGATCCCCCTCTTCTGCTGATGTGTCTTTCGTTTCCATACATCAAGTGCTTGCATATAGATTTCTCGAATCGAACATATGCCTACCATTCTAGTGCTAATCGCCAGGAGTACCGGTTCATGTAAATGTTCAGCGATATCCGAACGAATCTGGTTGACGATAGCGTCCAGACTCTCATTCCCAATAGAAGCAGACTCAAGAATGATCCCTGTTCTTCCCGACCGATCCTGAAAGAAACGGGTACATTCCTTGGGAAAATAGTCGACGATCCGTGAATGCAATGGATTGATGGACATGGCTGGTTCGATAAGAATACACATTATCTCTGCATTCGCTTGAAGCTTCAACGTGCTCTGGGTTAGAAGCTCTAAATTTTCGTTATACTCGCCTTGTATTAGGCGGTTGACGATATTATTTACGACAAAGAATTGCTTCTTATCAAGCTCCTCATTGGAAGCGATTTCATTTTGGATCATAGGCGTAATCCTGCTTAATAAGGACTCTATTTCTTCATCATCAATAGGTTTTAATAAATAGTCATTCACTCGTTGCTGCAATGCCGTACGTGCATATTTAAAGTCATCATACCCAGTCAATACCACAAATTTCGGAGGCTTTGTCATCACTTCATTCAATTTTGCGATAAGCTCGAGACCGTTAATAACCGGCATATTAATGTCCGTTAGGACCAGTTCCGGTTTATATTCTTGTATAAGTCTCAATGCTTCTGAGCCATTATGGGCTTCCGCGCACACTTCAAAGCCATATTTTTCCCAGTTAATCATCGTTCTCAGCCCTTCAAGCACCCAGGGCTCATCATCCACGATCAGAACCTTCAGCATGATGTTCACTCCAATCTCCTAAGATAAGGCTCGCTTTCTTATGAAAATATATATTATGCTAACACAATTGGATATTGTTGTGAATTCATAATTTTCCCTTCTTTTGCTTAAAACAGTACTTTTAAATCTGGTAAAAGCATAAAAAAACGACGTATCCAGACTTTCAGACACATCGAGTTCAGTATGTTTTTAGTTAATAAGCTACCTTCGAACTAAGGTTGTTCTCGTGATTGATTAACCATTCTTTTCTTGCAATGCCGCCGCCGTAGCCCCCTAATTCACCATTACTATTAATCACGCGATGACACGGAACCAAGATCGATAATTGATTCGCTCCATTAGCTCTGGCTACAGCTCGACAAGCCGAAGGGTTGTTTATATTCTCTGCAAGCTCCTTGTAAGAGACCGTCTGGCCTACAGGAATTCTTCGAAGTTCATTCCATACCTTTTGCTGAAAATCAGAGCCTAAATAACGAATCGGTGATTTAAACACCGTAAGTTGCCCTGCGAAATAAAGAGTTAATTCCTCTTCAATTTGCTCTAGCACCGGTACTTTTTCAGGCAAAACAGTTGCATTCAAGCGAGTACGTAATTTCTTAATTTCGTTTTCAAGTCCCTTTCGATCCACAAATTCCAGCAGTAAAAGGCACTCTTCATCTGAGATCGCAAGCATAGACCCTAATATCGTTTCTATCCAGGTACAGTACAGCACTTTAATCTGCTTGGAGTGATTCGGGACCGTTCCCATCGTTCTTGAAAAAGCATCCCTAAACCCATTACTCGAATCATACCCGCTGTCCAGTTGTACGTTTATGATAGAATCCCCATTCCTGATATGTTTGAATGCCAGCCCTAAACGTCTGGAACGTGCATATTCAATAAAGGTCATCCCAAATTGCTTCTTAAATTGCCGGCGTGCTGTATTTGCACTTATCGACAGCTCATCAAAATCTTTATCGGTCCATTTTCTTTCCGGATTACGCTCAATAGCTTCGACAAGAAGCTTTACTTCTAAGGACATTTTCGTGGGATTAGACAAAGGCTGGCATCTTTTACAAGGTCTATAAGACGCTAACAAAGCTTCTTTGGCTGTTGCGAAAAACTCACAATTTTCTTTATAAGGCTTTTTAGCGGGGCAAGTTGGCCTGCACATAATACCTGTTGTTTTTACGCCGACAAAAAATACACCTTCATAATTGGAGTTTTTTTCGACTAACATCTCATAATATTTATCGATTTGCTGTTTATTCGTGATCATAGTGTCGTTAGCTCATTTCTAAATAATGTGCAGGTAGCTGCAGAATGGCCCGAGCATCTTCTTGAAGATTATGCTGTGCTTGAAAGTAACTATATGGACCATAGCTAATTCTTTTTACGCCAAGCTCCTGCAATTCAGCATTTGAAATCATACCATCCATCACCATAACATTTACAGGCAGTGGTGACTGCTGCACAAAATATTCAATCAAGTTTCGATCGGTGAGTCCCGGTATAAAAATTCCATCCGCTCCAGCAGCAGCGTAAGCACAGGTACGCTCAATTGCTTCATTCACTAAATCCAAAGAATGCTTCCCATTTTTGAAAAAGAGATCGGTTCTGGCGTTAATAAACACCTTCTTCTGAAGTTTGGCTGCCACTTGCTGTATAGTTCGAATACGATGACTTTGTTCCTCGATTGCCCATAATTCATCGTCCGGATGATTCACCTTTTGATCCTCAAAATTAATCCCACAGATGTCTAGCTGGAATAATTGTTCTATGTTATTGGCTAAGGACTCTTCATTTACAGCATACCCACCTTCAATATCTACCGTCAATGGCACAGATACATGTTCTGCTATTCTCGTAACAGCCCACAGTAGCTGCTCAAATGAGAGCTGTTCACCATCCGAATACCCCCATGCATCCGCCATAGCGAAGCTGCTTGTGGCTATAGCCTTTGAACCGGCTTTTTCTATCGCTTTAGCCGAAGCTACATCCCAGCAGTTATATAGCATTAGCGGATTTTCTTGATCGTGCAAAGACTTAAAATAGTCATAGCCATTTCTGTTCATCAGTGGTCATCTCCATTAAATAGAATAGCACCACTATATAATAGACAATGATTCGCCATACCAGAAAAATTAACACCAATCTTTTTTCGCAAAAAAAAACACCGATTGATGATCTCATCCTATAAGGACCTGATCATACCATCGATGTTAGTATACAGTTTAAAGTTCTACCTTACGGAGTGATGGTTTGGAGGAAGGTTTAGGTGACTTTTTCCCTGTTCGCATCGGTATGATTTGTGGTGCAGCAATTCCGATCAGAACAACGAAAATTCCAACCCAGCGAAGTAGGGATACTTCTTCTTGCAGGACTAACACGGAGGCTACTACAGCTGCCGGCAACTCCGCCGCTCCAAGAATCGTTCCCAGACCTGATCCCAGTTTCGGAACACCAATAGAAAAGAAAAGCACAGGAATAACTATACCAAGCAACCCTAAAGGAAGACCATACTTCCAAAGTCCATCTGTAAGTGCTCCGTCATAAATAAAGGAAGGGGAAAAAACAACCATAATAATAACCATTGCACTTGTAGTCATATACAAGCTTTTATTCACAGCAGGTACCTGAGTAGCCACTCTTCCACTAACAAAAATATAAAAGGCAAACGACACCGCAGACATCAAACCGAAAACAATACCACTCGTAGTCATTTCGCCTACACTAGGTTCTAGAATCCCCCCAGCTAATATGGTTCCTATCAAAAGAATAACCATTGAAATTATTTTCTCTCGACTAGGCCATTTTTTATCTACAACAGCCTCCAGAATCACACCAATCCAAGTAAATTGGAATAAGAGAACGATCGCAATCGAAGCAGGTAATTGTTCGACGGCAAACCCATAGAAAATCCCCGTCATACTAATGGTAATCCCCGCGCCTAATAACGAAGCACCTACCTTTAATCCGAGTTTTTTCCGGGAAAATAATACAACTAACAAGAGCAGCATACACCATCCAAAAAAGTATTGCGACCCGACCAGTTGCTGCATTCTAAATCCATCGTTCATTCCAAGCTTGACGATCGTTGACAGCGATCCATAACTACATGCTCCTATAAATACTAGTAAAGCATATTTGAGTAACTTCATATTCATCGTAATCTTCTTTCCTTTCTGTTGAACCGTCCTATTGAACCGTCCAAATCACATAATAAAGCCCCTTGTCATCTAAATGACAAGGGGCGACTGAAACCAAAGAATACATCTTTGACAAAATTCCGCCACTCCATCCACTGGATAGAGTTTGGTTTATTTACTTATAACAATACGAATTATAATATGATAAATCACACAGGGTGTCAACTTGAAATGTTTACAATAACTTTATTTCGGTTATATTTCAAACTCTTCTGTTGAATTTGAAAGACCACCATTCTGTACACCACTATTATTGGCTACAGCAAGAACATACACCTTATATTTGACACCTTTAACAATTGCATTGCCATTAACATCCCTTGTCGCAGTGAATGTTGAAGGATTCGTCCCGTTAGGGATTACCGACGAATAATAAGAGGAATTCACCGCAAGAGCATCCGCCGTACCAAACCCTTGTTTAGACGGAACCACCAATACTCGGTATTCCGAAATATTGCTCTCATTGGCGGATTTGTCGAAACTGATCAGGATTCTACCATTGTCCTCTCTATACGTTACATTTGTTACAGAGATCACCGGACTTTTATTCGTAGATAACGTAATGGCTGATGATTCCCCAGAAATTGCATTTGGACCCGCATAATTTCCGTTGCCGACAGATAATACATACACTTTATAACTAATTCCAGCCTTTATTAAATTACCACGTACGTCTCTGGCGGAAGAATCTAATACTTGACTGGTACTGCTGCCTGATGTACTTACCGAGGTGTAATTAGCACTGGATACATTATTTGCATCAGACAGGCTAAAGCTGCTGTAATCAGACGTAGGTACCACCATAATCCGGTATTGGTTGATGTAAGTTTCATCTGTGGCGTGGTTAAACGATACCTGCAAATCCCGGCCGTCGCCGTAGTCTTTAACATCGCTAACATTCAAGTTTGTAACAGCCTTTAGGCTGGAATTATTAAACAATGTAATTATCGGTGAAGCGGAAGAGAGCTCATTAGAATCCGAATAACCTCCGCTTCCAACAGATAACACATACACTCTATAGCTACTACCACTCTTAATCAGATCACCGAGAACATCTCTAGTTGACGAATACAAGACCTGATTTGTAGAAGACCCACTTGTACTAACAGCTGTATAGTTGCCACTTACTACATTATTAGCTGCGTATAAATCAAAACTGCCATAATATGACGTCGGAACTACCATAATTCGGTACTGACTGATATAGGTTTCGTCCGTTGCATGAGTAAATGACACTCTCAAATCTCGGCCATCTCCATAATCATAAACATCACTGACACTCAAGTTAAAGACTGTGCTCACACTGGAATCATAAATTAATGTAATTACTGATGAAGCATTCGAAAGAACATTCCCTCCTGAATTACTTCCGCTTCCAATAGATAAGATATATACTTTATAGCTGACTGCATTCTTTATCAAAGCTCCACGTACATCTCTGGCTGACGAGCTCAATGTTAGGCTGGTTGAAGTACCATTTGTACTAGCCGCTGTATAGTTGGCATTTGTTACATTATTGGCTTCGGCTAAACTAAAGCTACTGTAATATGACGTTGGAACCACCATGATCCGGTACTGGCTGATATAGGTTTCATCCGTCGCATGAGTAAATGACACCCTTAAATCTCGGCCATCATTATAGTTGCTGACGTCGCTGACAGTTAAGTTAGAGACACCTATGTTGGTCAGTGTTATTGCAGAGGAAACAGAAGACAATACATTATTAGCTGCATTACTGTTATCAATCGCCATAACAAACACTCTATAGCTTACGCCTGTTTTAAGAAGTGCTCCGTCTGTATCTCTGGATGCTGAAGATAAAATTTGAGTGATATTATTCCCTGTCTTACTGACTAGCGTGCTGTTCGCACTAGATACATTATTGGCTGTGCTTAAATTAAAATTCGAATAATTATTACCTTTAACAACGAATATCCGATAAGAACTTATCTTCGACTCATCTGACAGCTTATTGAAGCTGACCGATAAATCTCTTCCATCCCCATAATCACTTATATCATTTACTTGTACATTATTTATTGCTGTTACAGTCTTATTCACTAGTGTTATAGAGGAGGACCCAATAGAAAGTGCACTGGTATTACTTCCTTTGCCAACCGTCAAGACATACGCCACATATGCTTGATTATTCTTAATTGAATCACCATCGATAGTCCTCGTGCCAGACGTCAACTTGACCGAAGGATTCGTACCTGTTGGTAATACAGTAGAATAATTATAAGAAGTTATCGTTTGTGCAGAAGACAAGTTGAGAATATTCCCTGATTTCACAATTAGAACACGGTAATGATCCACTAGTGACTCATTTGCCGCTCGAGTAAAGCTAACCTGAAGATCACGACCATCCCCGAAATCACTTACATCCTGCGCTATTACGTTCGATACTGGACCAGCATTTCCAACGTTCGAGGCTGAAGTCGTTATCGTTACAACCTGCGTCTTGGGGTTCCAGCCCACTTCATGGCCCAGTGCTTCACTGACGAATCTTGTTGGAACCATCGTTCTGCCCTTCAGATTCAAACCAGGCACGTCTAGCGTTACAGCCTTATTGTTAATGGTTGCTGTCTTTGAGCCAATCTTTAACATAATCGTTGTATCATCTTTAGTTGCCGTTACAGTTTGTGCTTTTTGATTCCACTTGATGGTGGCATTAAAGGCTTCAAAAATAGCCCGCAGCGGCACCATCGTCCGCCCGTTCACCATCACGGGTGCTTGATCTGTTGACAATCGAACCCCGTCAATAATAATACTGATCGGAGTAGCAGCCTTCACAGAGGATTGAAACATCATCGGAATGACTACTAAAACTACTAAAATTGAAATCCATAACTTCTTCACAGATCCACCCTCCTGGAATGACGAATACATTTTTTACCTACTCATTTGACGCTTCTAAGTATATAAAAGTTTCATGATTTATAGGTTACAAAAAAATAATCTTGACACCCATCACCCCATGATGAAAGACGAGCTAAGCACTCAGAGAAATAAAAAAGAGAGAGCAGTATTTCCACTCTCTCCCCAAGGTTTACACCTTTCTAACCTGAGACCGATACATTAAAAATAGGAAATACGGAGCTCCGATCAACATAATAATAAGGCCTGATGGGATTTCTTTCGGTGCCATAATGGTTCTTCCCAGCGTATCCGCAATCACAAGCATTAATCCACCAAGTAATCCTGACAGAACAATGGATCGTCTCGTGTGATGCCCAATCATCATCCGTACAGCATGCGGCGCCATAAGTCCGAGAAACCCAATGGTTCCTACACTTGCAACGGCTCCCGCTGCAAGCATCACACCGATAATCATCGCCCAAAGCCGAGTTCCGCGAACGGGTAAGCCCAGACCTGTTGAACTCTCATCGCCAAATGCTAGTAAATCGAATCTACGTCCTAAATAATAAGCAAAAGGAACGAGTACAATCAGGAAGATAAACAAGCTATTAAATTGATTCCAGCTTCGTCCGTAAGTCGAACCCGTTAACCAAATTAAGGAGCTGCTGCTCCATAAACTGCCCTTGACGATCATGACCTGTATTCCCGCAGAAGCAATTGCTGATACTGCAATTCCAAGCAGGATAAGGACAGATGGATTCAAGGCTCTACGCCATGCCATAACAAACACAAAAGCTGCAGCCAAAGCACCACCCGCAATTGCTGCAATAGGGACTGCTAATACCGTCAATGCCGGAAAAGCGACCATTACGGTTAACGCCCCCAATCCAGCACCCGAGGTCACACCAATAATGGAGGCGTCAGCCAGCGGATTTCGGACAGCGCTTTGAATCAAGACACCGCTAATGGCAAGCGCGATACCGCCTCCAGCCGCAACGAGTGTACGCGGAAGCCGTAAATTCAGCAGGACGGAATAAGATCCATCTCCGCTGTGGATAAGACTGCTCAGTAGCTCACTAATCGGTATTCTCGTTCCCCCAAGTGACAAACTCACAAGGATAACCGCAACGAGCAGTACGGTCATGGTTATCACCGCCGGAACAAAGCGCATCCGAAGCGCTGTTCCACCTATATTCATAGATGACTGACCTGAGCCTGAACCCGATATATTTTTCATCTTGGTTAGCACCAGCCATATGAGCCAAGGTGCTCCAATAATCGCCATAACCGCCCCAACTGGCATCTCACCTACACTGCTACGAACCATACGCGCAAGCGTATCCGCTGCCGTAATGAGCAGTGCTCCCCACAGCGCACTTGCAGGAATGAGCAGGTGATGCTTTCGAATACCGCTAAGCCGAACCAGATGAGGAGCCACCAGACCAACAAATCCAATCGGACCGACCACGCTGACCACGACTGCAGCCAACAATACAGATAAACCTAGACCTAACCCCCGTGCCAATCCAACACGTTGCCCGAGTGAACGAGCAGTGGACTCATCAAGCTCCAACGCATCAAACTGCCTACCTGCGAGCATAGCTGCTATTAGCAATGGAATAACAAAAGGCCAGGCATACTTAACACCGTCCCAATCTAGCTGAATCAGTGAGCCTGAGCCCCATAAAAATAGGTTTTGCGTTTCGTTCTTGTTAAAAATATGTAGGGCCGATGTAAACGCGCCGAGAACCATAGACACGATCATACCTGACAAAGCTAATCGGACAGGCGTGGCCCCCTTACCACCACTCAACAAATAGGCAGCCAGTGCAGCAAGCAGCCCCCCTGCTACTGCAAGCAAAAATGGGAACTCATGCTGCAAAGCTGGAAAAGTAACCATACCTAGGACAACCATAAAATAAGCTCCAGCATTAATCCCCAATGTATCTGAGGAAGCAAGCGGATTCTTCGTTATCGTTTGCAATAATGCTCCAGCCGCAGCTAGAGCGGCCCCAGCCAGCAGGCCAATTACCGTACGCGGCATCCGGATATCCCAGAGCAGATTATGTTCCATCACATCCTGGCGATTTAGCAATCCCTCCAATACCGTAGCTGCAGGAATTTTGGCTTCGCCGAAACCTAGGCTTAGAATGGACAGAACAAAGAGGACGGCAAGGCCGCCCCCAAATATTCCAATGATTCGCCAAGTCATTCCACTTGAGGCTTCTTTGCTGCTCTTCCCGTTCATAAAAGCACTCATTTCGTTAATGTATTTACTACTTCATCCACGATAACTTTGGAGGAAATCGGACCGCCAAACACCCAAGTAGTACTGCTCAATCCGAAGGTACGATTTTCTTTCACAAAGTTAAGGCCGTTCCACACGGAGTTATCCTTCAGTTCTTTCGTGAAAATATTATCATCCTTCTGAACGATATACATCAGGTTAGTATCCTGAACAGCCGGCAATGCTTCAACTGTTGATGTAGTGAAGCCGTAAACTTCGAATTTTTCGGGTTTCCAGTCGTTCTTTAGACCAATTCGATCCAACGTTTGAACAGCCAGTGAGTTGTCTGTAAAGAGACGCAATGTTGCTGCATTCTGATAGCTGTAAGCTTGCGTCAGCACGTAATTCAAGCCTTCTTTACCTGCTTCAGCCAGCTTTGCCTTCGCTTCCGCATAATGTGCATCCAGGTCAGCAAGAACCTTATCGCCTTCCGCGGTTTTACCTACAGCCGCTGCAATTGTTTTGAAAGTATCTTCCATCAACGTATACTGATTGCCTTGTCCTTCTTCCGGATACAGACCGAAAATCAGTGTTGGAGCGATGCCTTTTAATTGATCATAAATTCCTTCGTGTCCGCCCGTATTCGCAATAATCAAATCTGGCTTTAATGAAGCAATGGTCTCTAGATCCGGCTCATCACGTGAACCAACATCCGTTACGCTTGCATCGAGTGGCACTTCAGAAGTTACATATAACTTGTAATTTTCGTTATCGGCATTCCCCACCGGCTGCATTCCGAGCGCAATAATATCTTCCGTAAATGTCCACTCCAGAACTACAACCTTTTGCGCAGGCTTATCCAGCTTAACCTCGCCTTTAGAATCTTTTAATACGATCGGACCGCTTGTAGATTCACTACTTGCGTTTTCAGAAGCTGGTTTGTCATTTGCTCCCGTGTTTGATGTTGAATTATTCTTTTGGTTAGTACCACAGCCCGATACTACCAATATGATAGCAATAACCATAAATAAACTAATTAACCTTTTGTGCATTCTCTTTATCCCCCTGTATATAACGCTCGAAGTTATATTCTATGATAATTGTTATCATTCTATTGATAATGATTATCATAGATAACATAATAGTTATCTTATACGTGATTCCACCGAAAGTCAAAGTTAAAATTTAATATAGCTGGACTTTTTACTAAAAAAAATCCTAATAAATCAAGGGCTTCCTTGATCATTAGGATGTTTGCTACTCCATTTTTTGGTTTGTAATTCTTTCAATGTGTATGGTGAGATACAGCATTTCATCATTTGTTAATTCACGATTGTATGTTTTATCAATATATATTTTTATTTTCTCAACGCTGGCGAAAGCTTCTTTGTATTGCTCCTTCACTAAATTAAATAGGCCATTCTCATTATCCGGCGGTGGAGTGCCATTAATGAGACGTTGGGCAAAAAATTTCAAGTGAGTGATAAACCGATAATAAGCGAGGGACTCCTCATCATACTCTAGTCTAAAATGATGCTTCACTATATTTAAGATGTCATTCATAATCTTCGTAATATTGACCATATTCGGCATCTCTTCATTCAGTTCAGCATTCACCAGATGGAGAGCAATATGTCCAGCTTCATCCTCGGGAAGCATAATGCCAAACTTTGAATGAATAATTTGAAGTGCAGCTTTCCCAACCTCATATTCTTCCTTATAGAACTTTTTGATCTCCCAAAGCATGGCGTTTTTAATCTTCATCCCTTTTGAGAATCGCTCTAACGCAAAGCTGATATGATCGGTCAGACTG
This sequence comes from Paenibacillus sp. FSL R5-0914, assembly GCF_038004525.1. Classification (NCBI taxonomy): domain Bacteria; kingdom Bacillati; phylum Bacillota; class Bacilli; order Caryophanales; family Paenibacillaceae; genus Paenibacillus; species Paenibacillus sp. FSL R5-0914. The sequence goes on along the minus strand of NZ_JBBORH010000001.1, from coordinate 1,882,502 downwards.
ATGTAGATACTATCATCCAGCATTTTACCTAGATGCAGCTTGGCGAAATTGATAATCTCTTCTGAAAGCTCCATATGCTCTATTGGAATCTCAGAAAGCAGTGTTTTTAGCTTATCTGAAAGCTTTTGATTGCTTAAAGTGAAGATCTTTTCAATTTTGTCTTCTTCTAGATAGTCCCCTTGTTTTTTCTTAAAGGCAAGTCCTCTTCCCATGACTACCAGTTCAAAATTAAGATCATCTATGACAGTAACAACATTGTTGTTTAACACTTTTTCGATCCGCATACGGCAACCCCTTGTACCAGAAATTAAAAAAGGCAAAACCAAAAGTAACCATTAACAAATGGCTAAACTTCGGGTTTTGCCTGCACGACCAGTAACAATCCACAATTATTAATTTATAAAAATCATACCATGGACTTATTTAATCGACAAGCATCTAACAATCCTTTCCATTATGCGCAACTAGCTATATTTTTATAATGTTTTTCATAAAAAATCGACCTCTCAGCATCCATACTAAGAGATCGATTTCGTGTTAATTCTTATGGCCTGCACTAAATCAAACTACAACAGTCATCAAATCTTCGCCCGGTTTGATGGCCGCTTTCTTGGTGCCAATGACATCACTATAGTTAGCTGTATTGGTAATAATGATTGGCGTTGTGCTTTGATAGCCTTCATTTTTTATTTGTTCGAGATCAAATTCAATCAGTAAATCCCCCTGTTTAACCGTTGCTCCTTCTTCCACTTTCACATCAAAGTATTTCCCTTTTAACTTCACAGTTTCTATACCGATATGGATCAGAACTTCAACGCCATCATCCGATACGACTGCAATACAATGACCTGTTCTGAAAATGGTGGATACAACCCCACTTACCGGGGAGTACAGCTTACCTTCTGAAGGTTCGATTGCCATCCCCTTGCCCATTGCTTCAGAAGCAAATGCAGCATCATCTACTGAGGATAAAGGGATTACGTTACCAGCTAGAGGACTTACAATAGTTGTACTTTTCACAGCGTGTGGGAGAATAACTTCGCTCTTTTCAGTATTCGTCTTTTCTTCTACACCATTCGATATTTCTTCCACAGCATTCGCTTTCTTTTTGTCTTCAAAACCAAAGAACATCGTAATCACCGTAGCCAATATAATCGTCCCAAGAGCTATGATCGCTTGAATAGCCAAAGGTGAGAATGCAGGAAGACTTAATACGCTCACAAATGCGAATACTTCCATTTTTACACCAGCAAGACCTGACATCGCTCCACCTAGACCACCGGCAATAGATACATAAATAAAAGTCCGTTTGTAACGTGTCAACAATCCGTAAATAATAGGTTCAGTTACCCCTGAGAGCGCGCCAGGTAAAAAGGTACTTCCGGCCAATGTTTTCAACTTTTTGTCTTTTGTTTTCAAGAAAATCCCTAAGGCTACACCAAGTTGGGCGAAAATAGCCATACCTGCCATTGCATAGATCGGATCTCCACCCTTAGCAATGTTTTCAAGAATAATCGGAACGAGTCCCCAGTGCAAACCGAGCACGGTCAGGTACGTCCAGGAAATCCCCACAATTGCACCCGTAATAATACCACTCTTACTGCTGAGGAACACAATAGCGTCTCCGATTAAGTTCCCTACATTTACTCCAAACGGTCCGAAAACCAAAATGGTCAAAGGAACAATCAACATCAAACATAACATAGGTACCAAGAACAATTGTAAATCCTTGTGTATAAATTTTCTTAGTTGCTTATCTAGTAAAGCATATATACAGATGGCGATGAAAATCGGAAAAACGCTCGATGAATAATCCGACATTACTAAAGGAATACCTAGGAAATGTGGAGATTCAACACTAGCTAATCCCGTAATATTAGGTTCGAGTAAAGCCGCACCGATAGCGCCCCCTACATAAGCATTTACACCAAGTCTAATCGATAACGTAATGCCCAGGAAAATTGGCAGAAAGTAAAACACAGCATTACTAGCGCCGGCTAATACTTTGTAAGTCTCTCCATCCGCCGCTAAAATATTTAACGAAGTCAGTACAGTTAACAGCGCTTTCAACATACCTGCACCCGCTAAGGCACCAATTAAAGGCGAGAAGCTTCTAGAAATCACATCAAAAATCAGGGTTCCTATAGGTTTCTTAACCGTATTATCGCCAGAATTACTACTAGGGGATATGGATTTGCTTATCTCTTTATAAACATCAGCAACATGGGTACCCACAATAACTTGGAATTGTCCCCCTTTGCTAACTGCACCAATAATCCCTTCCATTTTATCCAGCTTTTCTTTATCAACTTTCTGTTCATCATTAAGCGTGAATCTTAGTCGAGTAGCACAGTGAATTACGTTGTTAATATTTTTCTCTCCACCGACAGATTGAATGATGTCTTTACCTAGCTGTTCATAACTCATTATCCTACACCCCTTTGGTAACCGATATATTAATCAATCGAGAAGGAATGAACGCAAAAAAACCTAAATCACATTCATGCACGAGAGAAAAATCTCCCGTAAACATAAATGAAACTTAGGTTTTGCCTGCTATGCAGTAGCAATCCTGATATCCGATTAATTGTTATTTACAAATTAACATGTTCAATTCATGATGTCAACCGACATCCTAGAACAGGTTCTGTCCATTTGATTCAATCACTTCTTTGTACCAGTGGAAGGACTTCTTCCGGTATCGTTCAAGAGTACCTGAACCATCATCATGACGGTCCACATAAATGAAGCCATAACGTTTCTTTAGTTCGGCGCTCGTTGCGCTAACCAAGTCGATGCAGCCCCAGCTTGTATAGCCCATGACTTCCACTCCGTCGGCAATAGCCTCCGCGACCTGAACCAGATGATCTCGTAAATAATTGATCCGATAGTCGTCGTTTATTACCTTTTCGCCGTTCCCATCTAATACCAGCTGATCGACAGCGCCAAGACCATTTTCCACGATAAACAGCGGTTTCTGATATCGGTCGTAGAACATATTCATAACATAACGCAAGCCTTGTGGGTCGATCTGCCAGCCCCATTCGCTCGCTTCCAGATACGGATTAGGCACCCCACCCAGCAGGTTCCCTTCTCCTCTGATCTGTTTCTCTGGATCAGCCGTTTCACAAGTGCTCATATAGTAACTGAACGATATGAAATCCACAGTATGCTTCAGAATCTCTTCGTCCCCTGGTTCAAAATGAATGTGAATCCCATTTTCTTTGAAGAACCGCTTCATATAGCCAGGGTAATACCCTCTAGCATGAACATCCGCAAAGAACATATTTTTGTGATCACTTTGCATTGCCTTGATCAAATCGTCCGGATGCGGAGTGAGCGGATAAATCGGCATACTGAGCACCATACACCCGATTTGGAAATCAGGATTGATTTCATGGCCGATTTTCACAGCCAGAGCACTTGCTATGAACTCATGATGAATAGCTTGATACAGATCCTGCTTACTCAATTTCTCTAACGGCGTATTGATCCCGCCACTCATAAATGGGAACTCAAGAATGGAGTTAATCTCGTTAAAGGTCAGCCAATATTTAACCTTGTTCTTGTAACGATTATATATCGTTCTCACATAGCGCTCGTAAAAATCCACCATCTTACGGTTAACCCATCCATCATATTCTCTTGCCAGATGTAGCGGAGTTTCATAATGGGAGATAGTCACCAGTGGCTCGATGCCGTATTTATGACACTCATCGAATAGGTCGTCGTAAAACTGCAGACCTTTTTCATTGGGCTCCAGCTCGTCCCCTTTTGGAAAAATCCGGGACCAGGCAATGGACGTCCGGAATACTTTAAAGCCCATTTCCGCGAACAGCTTAATATCTTCTTTATATCGGTGATAGAAATCGATACCTATTAACTTCATATTATCTTCGGTAGGTACCTCTGTAGGCGCAGACTTAATTCCCTTCGGCATAACATCTTGGGTGGACCACCCTTTACCATCTTCCTGATATGCTCCTTCAAGCTGGTTCGCTGCTACAGCACCGCCCCATAAGAATCCTTTTGGAAATTGCAATTCCATATTTTTTCCCGCCTTTGCTATTGTGATAGTATAGGATTACTGCTCTAATTCGAATCCTAAACCTTGGAACGCGTTACATGTCAAGTACTAATCATGTGAAGGAGAACAAACCGATGTCCACTCTTGACGAAATCGCTAAGCTGTCGGGCTTTTCCAAAGCCACGGTGTCCCGCGTCCTGAACCAATCGCCTCATGTTAGCAAGGAGACTCGTGCGAAAATTCTCGCCATCATGAAAGAAACGGACTATGTTCCTAACCGAAATGCCATTTCTTTATCCAAAGGTCAAACACAACAAATCGGCATGATCACCATGGACCTAAACGAGCTTATTCTGAGTTTTATGAACAGCTTCGTCGAAATCTCAGGTCGTTACGGATACCAGACGATTATTTATACTACCGGCGGGGATAAGCAGAAGGAGCTTCAGGCTTTTGAAGATCTCAAAATGAAACGAGTCGACGCCCTGCTCATCCTGACCTCCGTCAACGCACAGAATGTTATCTCTTCCTACTGCAAATACGGGCCAATCGTATCCTGGCAGCGTATGGACCATCCTGAAATACCGTCCGTTGCCATGAACCAGTATGATGGATATGCACTTGCTCTGGAGCATCTGATAGAGCGAGGTTATAAGCGCATCGCTAATGCTTTCGGCCGTCCTAGCAGCATCAATACCCACAGCAGACGCCTGGCCTATGAGCAAATCATGACCAAATATAATCTGCCCGTTATGGAGAAATGGTATTACTCTACGATTTACAGTATCCACGACGGAGAGCAGTTGCTGCGCTCCCTTATGGATGAAACAGACCGGCCAGATGCGATTCTGTGCTCCAATGATTTGGTGGCAGCGGGTATTCTCAACGAAGCACGCAGGCACAAATTGGACGTACCCGGGGATCTCGCCATCGTTGGTTTTGATAATTCAGAGCTGTCGCGAACTCTTGGAATCACGACCATTCTGAATCCGATTGCGGGACAAGCGGAGAATGCTTTTCTTCTGTTGGCTCCAGCGCTGCTTGGTAGGGACATGGAGCTGCAGCCGCTGTCGTTTCAACTAATTCAACGGGAGACAACTAGTTTGCCCAACCACTAAAGATTTTGTCTTTAGTACTTTTATCAATTAGAATTATGGGGGAAAGCGGTCAAATCCGAAACCTATTGGAGTGAAACCATGATTAAGATCCTCGTTGTGGAAGACGATAAGCATGTCAGAAAGCTGATGAACGCGGTCCTGAAACGGGAAGGTTATGAAGTATTAACCGCCGAGAATGGAATCCAGGCACTGGAAGTTCTTGAAATCCAGCATATTGATCTAATTATTCTCGACATCATGATGCCGGGGATGGATGGTTATGAATTTGCCGAGGAGCTAAGGAATGCGAACAACATGATCCCGATCCTCATGGCCACGGCCAAACAGCTTCCAGAAGATAAGAAAAAAGGCTTTCGCCTCGGAACCGACGATTATATGACCAAACCTGTAGATACAGAAGAAATGCTGTTGAGAATACAAGCCCTACTGCGCCGCTCGCAGATTGTAAGCGCCCGTAAGCTTGTAGTCGGTAAAATTATTCTTGATTTTGATACGTTAACAGTAACTCGAGACAATGAAAAACAGATGCTTCCCCAGAAGGAATTCCATCTCCTTTATAAGCTTTTATCCTATCCGGAGCGCATTTTCACTCGAATCCAGCTGATGGACGAAATCTGGGGGATGGACAGCGAGACTACGGACACTACGGTTAATGTACATATCAACCGATTGCGGAAACGGTTTGAAAACTATCCGGAATTCGAACTTGTGTCCGTCCGCGGTCTCGGATACAAGGCGGTGAGAAAATGATCAAAAAGCTAAGCAGCAAAATCAGTCTGCCAATCTACTTCTCGCTTGCTGTATTCATTATTTTCCTCATTACAGTGTTAATCACCGGAATTCTGACCTACTTGTCCTTAGCCTTCGGCCTACTCGATGAGCGGATTCTTCAGGACAAAAAAATTCTCACCTTGATTATATTGATTGCCTGCATTATTATCGGCACCTTCACATCAGTAATTACCAGTCGCAGGATGCTGAAATCAATCCGCACATTTATTGATGCTATTGACCAACTGGCCGGAGGCGATTTCTCCATGCGACTGCAGCTCAAGCACCCTCCGGAATTCAAGATTCTTTCCGAGAATATTAACCGGATGGCCGAGGAACTGGGTGGCATTGAAATTCTGCGAACAGACTTTGTAAACAATTTCTCCCATGAATTCCGTACTCCGATTGTGTCTATTAAAGGGTTTGCTGAAATCCTGAAGGATGATGAGCTGAGTAAGGATGAACGGAATGAATATCTGGATATTATTATCGAGGAATCTACCCGTCTGGCTACACTAGCCTCCAATGTATTGAACCTCTCCAAAGTGGAAGCACAGGCCATATTAACTGATCGACAGCCCTTCAATGTCGGAGAACAAATTCGCCAATGTGTCCTGCTACTGCATACTAAACTTACGAAAAAGCATATTTCCTTCAAAGCCAACGTACAGGACTATATGGTGCCTGGGAATAAAGAGATGCTGAACCAGGTCTGGCTGAATTTATTGGACAATGCGATTAAATTCACTCCTGAGCACGGCGAAATCGAAGTTACTATGAGGCAGATGAAAGATCAGGTTGAAATTACGTTCCGTGATAATGGAGCAGGCATCAGTCCAAGTGCACTTCCCAAGGTCTTCGACAAGTTCTATCAGCAAGATACCTCTCACTCTACTGCCGGTAATGGCCTGGGGCTTACGATTGTCCGAAAAATCATTGAGCTGCACGGCGGAACCGTCACCTGCGACAGTGTTCCAATACAAGGAACCACTTTCACCGTGCTGCTCCCCGATTTTAAAAAGGTAACTAAAGAATTGGGGGTTACCAGTAAATGAGTGTACAATTCAAAAAACTGAGCGGCTTTAACCGGGGAATTCTCCTTGAATTATTGACAGATGCGTATTCATTTGATCGCAGATATGAACAAAACTCTATTTCTGATTGGCAGGATTTTGACAACTTTTTCTTTGACCATTTACAAATTGCAGATAGATATGCTTTTATCACAACTGTAAATGATGAACCCATCGGATTTGTGGTGTGGGACCCGAGAAACATGCCTGAGTATGCAGAAATTGGGCATAATTGCATTGCTTCAAAACATAAAGGCAATGGCTATGGTAAAATCCAGCTTCAAGAGGCGGTTAATAGAATCACCCAGAATGATGTAACAAAAATTATTGTAACCACGAATGACGATTTAAACCCTGCTCAACGGATGTACGAAAGTGTTGGATTCACAATGTATCAAAAAAGGAAAAGTGAAACTGGCGCAGACTTTATTGAAGAATTCATAGATTATGTGTATTTTTTATAAAATGCTAATGTGTTCACGTATATCTGCTCAAACAGAAGAGACCACCCCAAGCAGTCATTCTATGGCTTAAGGGACGGTCTCTTCTTTCTTTTCATATCAAAAGTTAACTTTCAGTTTATCATTCTCCGTTAAGATCATAGCAACGATAATGCAAAGGAGTCATTCTTATGTTGAAATTACTCAAGAATCTGGAACCCAAAGAATGGTTCTTATTCGGTATCAGTCTCATGTTCATTATCGCTCAAGTCTGGCTGGATTTAGAACTGCCTGACTACATGAGTGATATTACCCGGCTGATCCAGACACCAGGAAGCGAAATGAATGAAATCCTTGTCGCAGGCGGTTGGATGCTGCTCTGTGCTCTTGGCAGTCTGGCCACCTCGGTTGTTGTAGCGGGCATTGCTGCAAGAATAGCGGCCGATTTGTCTGCAAGACTGCGTTCCAAATTGTTCGATAAGGTGCAGTCCTTCTCCATGGAGGAGATCAGCAACTTCTCAACGGCCAGTCTAATTACCCGTTCCACGAATGACATCACGCAAGTACAAATGCTGATTGTGATCGGCTTACAGCTACTTGTGAAAGCCCCCATCCTCGCAGTGTGGGCGATACTCAAGATTTCGGGCAAAAGCTGGGAATGGACTCTTACGACAGGTGCCGCGGTCGCATTGCTAGTAGTTATTGTCGCAGTCTGTATCGTGCTCGTCCTGCCTAAATTTAAAAAGCTGCAGCTGCTTACAGATAATCTGAATCGTGTATCCAGAGAGAATCTTAACGGTCTTCGTGTCATCCGGGCTTATAATGCCGAGGAATATCAAGAACAGAAGTTCGCTGTAGCTAACAACGAGCTTACCAGTACCAACCTATTTGCCAACAATGTAATGACCCTATTGATGCCGAGTATTACTTTGATTATGAGTGGACTCAGTCTCTCCATCTATTGGGTGGGTGCAGTGCTCATTCAAGCAGCCGAGGGCACTGCCAAGATGGGCTTGTTCTCAGATATGATCGTATTCTCATCTTATGCCATGCAAGTGGTTATGGCCTTTATGATGCTGATTATGATCTTTATTCTACTGCCCCGTGCTCAAGTATCGGCTAAACGTATCAATGAAGTGCTAGAAACAGTACCTAGCTTGAAGAATGGATCAGTAACTCAATTCCCTGTGAAGCGAGAAGATGAGATTGAATTCAAGGGGGTTAGCTTCAAATATCCAGATGCAGAGGAATATGTATTGGAGAACATCAGCTTCACGGCGAAGCAGGGGGAGACGGTTGCTTTTATCGGATCTACAGGCTGCGGGAAAAGTACACTTGTTAACCTCATTCCCCGTTTCTATGATGCTACAGAAGGCGAAGTGCTGGTAAATGGTATCAATGTCAGAGAATACGACCAGCAAGCGCTGCGGAATAAAATGGGCTATGTCTCTCAGAAGGCTGTTCTATTTGGCGGAACAGTGTCCTCCAATATTGCATTTGGTGAGAACGGATCCGGTCAGGTCCTCAGTTCAGATATTGTAGATGCGGTGTACACTTCCCAATCCTCTGAATTTGTAGAAAAGCTAGAGGGGAACTATGATGCCCATATCGCCCAAGGCGGAACGAATCTGTCTGGCGGGCAAAAACAGCGGCTGTCGATTGCCAGAGCGATTGCCCGGCGTCCAGAAATATTAATCTTTGACGATTCTTTCTCCGCGCTTGACTATAAGACTGACCGCAAACTGCGCAGTGAGCTTAAGAAAGACGCGCATGATTCAACGATGCTGATCGTTGCACAGCGTATTGGTACGATTAAAGATGCCGACAAGATCATTGTGCTGGAAGCCGGACGAATCGCAGGCATGGGAACCCATGACGAACTAATGCAGTCCTGCGACGTCTATCAGGAAATTGCTTATTCTCAGCTTACAAAGGAGGAGCTTGCATAATGAAAACCAAAAATAAAGGCCAGAATACATGGAGCAAGCTGCTCCGCTACTGCCGTAAATATGTTCCGGTTATTGTGATTGCGCTAATCTGCGCGGCAGCTGGGACGGTGCTCACGTTATTCGGTCCGGACAAACTCTCCGAGATCACCGACAAAATTACAGCTGGTCTTACCGGCAGCATCGATATGGACGGCATTACTACCATTGGCATTACCCTCGTCGTAATTTACGGCGTCGGTGCGTTGTTGTCACTCTCGCAAGGCTTGATCATGTCGATTATTACCCAGAAGGTCTCGAAGAAATTAAGAACTGATCTGGCTCATAAAATGAACAAACTTCCAATCTCCTACTATAATAAATCGGCCACAGGTGATATTTTATCCCGGGTAACGAATGATGTAGATACCATCGGGCAATCGATGAATCAGAGTATTGGTAATGTCGTAACCGCCTTAGCTATGTTCGTCGGTTCAATCGTCATGATGCTGAAGACCAATGTAATTATGACCCTTACCGCTATCGTGGCAACGATCATCGGCTTTGGCCTTATGGTGGTCATTATGAAGAAATCGCAGAAATATTTTGCTAGCCAGCAGGAGTATTTAGGTAAAATCAACGGTCATGTCGAAGAAGTGTACACAGGACATAATGTAGTTAAAGCGTATAATGGCGAAGCGCAGATGCGCACTACCTTCCAGGAATTAAATCAGGGACTGAAGAACAGCGCCTTCAAAGCGCAATTCCTCTCTGGGCTGATGCCACCCCTGATGGGCTTTATTGGTAATCTAGGATTCGTTGCCGTCTGTATCGTTGGAGGTGTACTCGCCATGAACGGTACGATTTCATTTGGGGTTATCGTCGCCTTCATTATGTATGTACGTTACTTTACCCAGCCGTTGTCCCAGATTGCCCAGGCCGCGCAGAGCCTGCAAGCTGCATCTGCAGCTGGCGGACGCGTGTTCGAATTTCTGGAGGCTGAGGAAATGGAAGACGAGAGCCACAAAGAGAACACACTGCCAACTGCTAAAGGTAAAGTGAAATTTGACCAAGTACAATTTGCGTATGAGACTTCAGAAAAACTGATTATCAATAACTTCTCGACAGATGTAAAACCTGGGCAAAAAGTGGCGATCGTTGGTCCTACCGGCGCAGGCAAAACTACGCTGGTCAATCTGCTCATCCGGTTCAACGAATTAACGGGCGGAGAAATCTACATCGATGATACGCCGATCAGCAGCCTTACGAGAGAGAACATTCATGATCTGTTCTGTATGGTCCTGCAGGATACCTGGCTGTTTGAGGGTACCATCAAAGAGAACCTGATTTACAATCAGCAGAACATTACAGACGAGAAGCTTATAGAGGCTTGCAAGTCCGTTGGCCTGCACCGTTTCATTAAATCCTTAAGTGACGGATACAACACCGTACTGAACGATAAAGTTAATCTGTCCGCCGGCCAAAAGCAGCAGCTGACCATCGCTCGCGCGATGCTGAAAGATGCGCCGATGCTCATTCTTGATGAAGCTACAAGCTCGGTGGATACCCGTACAGAACTGCTGATTCAGCAGGCGATGGATAAGCTTATGGAAGGCAGAACCTCTTTCGTTATCGCACACCGGCTCTCAACGATCAAGAATGCTGATGTGATTCTGGTCCTGAAGGACGGCGATATCTTGGAAAGCGGCAGCCACGCAGAATTGCTGGCTCAGAACGGATTCTATGCAGAGCTCTACAATAGCCAGTTTGAGCAGGCTTCTTAAAAACGACAAAAAAACTGCAACTCAATCATGAGCTTGCAGTTTTTTATCGTCCGTTCCTTTTTTAGAAACAACTTAAGCCTCTCGCTGTCTCATTCCCTCAAACAGCAAAATCGTCGCGGCCATCGCCGCATTTAGTGATTCAGCGCGGCCTGCCATCGGGATGATGATACTCTTGTCCACGAGTCGCGCAGTTTCCGGCGAAATGCCTTTGCCCTCACTGCCAATCAACAGCCACTGACTGCCGTGAAAATCATGCTGATAGCACGATTCTTCTCCCTGCAGCGAAGTACTTACCAGCAATGCCCCGCGTTCCCGGGCCTGTGGCAAAATCTCACTTAAATCTCCCTCCACCACCGGGAGATGAAACATCGAGCCCATCGTGGAACGAATGGTCTTCGGATTGTAGAGGTCGGCACAGCCTTGGCCGAGGATCACTCCGTCTGCTCCCGCTGCATCCGCGCTGCGGATGATGGTGCCGACATTACCGGGGTCCTGGACACCGTCCAGGACAACCACCAGACTATCCTTCTTCGCTAGGATAGCCTCTACCGCCTGCTGTTCCTTCCGCACGATGGCGAACACCGGCTGCGGTGTATTAGTGCTGCTGCATTTCGAGATGATCGCCGCTGTTACGCCGATCACATCCATGCCCTGAACGGACTGAAGAAGCCCCTTCAGTTCAGCGGGCATTCCCTTGTCCAGGTCATAAGCAAGGCATTCCACATCTGCTTCAGCCAGCAGCGCTTCCTGTACCAGATGAACGCCTTCTACGATATATTTACGAGCCTTGTCACGGTGCTTTTTCTCCTGCAGCCCGGCCCACTCTTTAACCCGCGTATTTTGCGGAGACATGATTTCCATAAAGTCTTCCTTTCTTATGCCTTGCCAGTTATTCTTGCTCTTATCTTTATTCTTCTTCATTTCTAATCCCATATAAACCTGATGATTACGTTATGGAGAGGAAATTTGGAACTGTAGGAGCGTAAGCGTTCGCCTTTGTCTCGGGATTTTATCCGCAGCAAGCGGTTCAAATCAAAAAATCTGGAGACAACAGCGACCGGAAGTCCAACTTTCCTCGGAATAACGTACTCTATCAGGACACTCACCTACTGATACGCGATCTCCAGCTTCGTCAGGTTATCTTTATGCCCAACGATTACAAGGATATCCCCATCGATCAAGCGATCCTCTGCGCGAGGGGAGATGTTCATCTCTTCACCTTGGCGAATAGCCATTACGTTACAGCCATATTTTGCACGGATATCGAGCTCTTGTAGATTTTTCCCAAGCATCGATCCGGATACCTTCATGTCCAAAATACTATAATCAGGCGACAGCTCGATATAATCTAATATATTAGGCGAAGCCAAATGATGCGCAACCCGCATTCCCATATCCCGTTCAGGATAAATCACCTTGTCTGCACCGATTTTCCCTAATACTTTGCCGTGCAGCTCACTTTTTGCTTTTGCGATAATTGCTGGTACACCAAGGTCCTTCAGGATTAAAGTTGTAAGAATGCTTGCTTGAATGTCCTCTCCAATAGCCACAACCACCACATCAAAATTGCGAATACCAAGTGCGCGTAGCGCTTCTTCATCCGTTGAATCTGCAGATACGGCGTGTGTTACTATATTTGAAATCTCCTGTGTCCGCTGCTCGTCCGCATCAATCGCAAGTACGTCAAACCCCATACCGCTGAGTGCTCTCGCAACACTGGATCCGAAACGCCCCATGCCAATGATGGCATATTGTTTTTTGGCCATGTCTTATGTACCTCCCGTAGCATTTCTATATCTAAAACAGTATAGCATACACAAACAAAAACTTGAATTTCCAGCACCTATACAGGGTACATTAAAACGAAGTGAATATCACTATATTTCAAAAAGGAGGTACTTTATGCCGGTTACTATTGACTTACGCCAGGCGATTATTCATAAAGTGCATGGTCAATCTGAAGAAGATTTGCGGCATATGATCGAAGGCTCGGTAGACGGACCGGAAGCAGCACTCCCGGGACTTGGCGCCGTGTTTGAAATGATATGGAAGGACTTAGACACCGCTAAGCAAGACAATTTGGTTTCTATGCTGCATGATCACCTGGAGACGATTACTCCCGGGAATATCACGTCATAAGTAGCCGCAACTAGTCAAAAACCTCCGCTTTCTAATTGTGCAATTGCACGCTGAAGGCGGAGGTTTTTATTAACAATCAGAAAGTTGTAGCTTCCTTACTATAGCAATGCTTTTGGAGCCATCTCTAGGAACGTAGCTGTCGGGTTCTTATCCATCGCTGTCCGCATAGCATATTCATTCTCGAACAACACGACAAAATTGCCCTTCTTATCTGTAACGAGCGTAGAGTTAATTCGGAACTTACTCGCATCCGGTTTAGCATCATCTACGATCCAACGCGCGAACTGGTATGGCATACGCTGCAACTGAACATCCACACCATATTCACCCTTCATGCGGTACTCGAACACTTCAAACTGCAGTTGTCCAACTACACCGAGCAGAATATCGTCAAAGTTAACCGTACGGAATACTTGAATCATACCCTCTTCAGTCAGCTGATCGACACCCTTTTGGAACTGCTTCGATTTCAAAGCATTTTTAATACTCACTTTAGCAAAAATCTCTGGTGAGAATGTTGGCAGCTCATCGAATTCCAAATCTCCGGCCTGACTCAGTGTATCTCCAATTCTAAAAATACCTGGATCAAACAACCCGATAATATCTCCCGGATAAGCTTCCTCTACGATATCACGGTCTTGCGCTAAGAATTGTTGCGGCTGGGCCAGCTTAATGTCCTTACCCGCACGTACATGCTTCACGCTCATACCTCGTTCGAACTTCCCGGACACAATACGTAGAAAAGCAATCCGGTCACGGTGAGCCGGGTTCATATTGGCTTGGATTTTGAACACATAGCCAGTAAACTTCTCGTTCATTGGTTCTACCAAACCTGTAGTACTACGGCGTGGTTCAGGCTTCGGTGCCAGATCCAAGAAATTATCGAGGAAAGTCTGTACGCCGAAATTATTGATCGCACTACCAAAGAACACAGGTGTGAGTTCACCACTTAGTACTTTTTCATAGTCAAAAGCATCGCCTGCTACATCCAGCAGCTCCAGATCCTGACACAGTTGATCATGCAGATATTCCCCAGCCATTTCACGAATGATTGGATCACGATATCCGTCAACCTTTTGCACCTTGATTACGGAGTGATCGTCACCTTGGAACAGCTCCACCTGATTCTTCATCCGGTCATATACGCCGCATAGCTCACGTCCACTACCAATCGGCCAGTTCATAGGCACAGAGCGAATACCCAGTACCTGCTCCAACTCTTCCATTAGATCAAACGGACTGCGTCCTTCACGGTCCAGCTTATTGATAAAAGTAAAAATCGGAATCCCACGTTTAGCACATACCTGAAACAGCTTGGTCGTTTGGGTTTCCACACCTTTTGCCACGTCGATAAGCATGACCGCACTATCCGCTGCTGTTAGTGTACGGTAGGTGTCCTCACTAAAGTCTTGGTGACCCGGTGTATCCAAAATATTCACGCGGTGATTCAAATAATCAAATTGCATCACAGAGGAAGTAACAGAAATCCCCCGTTGCTTTTCAATTTCCATCCAGTCACTCGTTGCATGCTTGTTCGCCTTACGGGCCTTAACCGTTCCCGCCAGACGGATAGCACCACCGAATAACAGTAGTTTTTCCGTTAAAGTTGTTTTACCCGCATCCGGGTGGGAAATGATCGCAAAGGTTCTGCGTCTGTCCACTTCCTTTTGCAGCTTCTGATCTATTGCTTTGTTCATTACACATATCCCTTCATATATAAAATTCCTGCTTCTGCTTCAATTACACTGGGGTTATCTTCAAATCGGTGCTCTGCTCATCGTTCATACCCCTTCATTTCTGAATGAATAGCTATCTTAGGTCTAGCTCCAGTCCGCTTCAAGTGAAAGCATCCTCTAAAGTATATCAAAATCCGGCAGACATTATCTACTAAAAAGCTATTGCAGCAAAATATCTCCCAAATCAAGTCTATATCCTGTTCACCAGTTCCCGTAGCTCAACAAGAAAAACGCCTGACTGCGTCCTTATTGCACTTATTCCCTAATAACAAGCCCATTCACGGGTGATTCAGGGCAGATAACAGCGCTAGCTCGTTTACGTTACCGGAGGCACATTGTATTAGGTTTTTCGCATACAATCGGCTCGTTTACGTTACCGGCGGCACAATATATTCGGTTTTTCGCATACATTCGGCTCGTTTACGTTACTGGCGGCACATTGTATTAGGTTTTTCGCATACATTCGGCTCGTTTACGTTACTGGCGGCACATTGTATTAGGTTTTTCGCATACATTTGTCCGTAAGCTCGACTAAAACATGCATATTGGAGGATAATCTCCGTTCGGTCATCCCAAAGAGGTGTGTGTTAATTGAAAACAGGGCTCCCCATGGCCCCCCGTTGAATATAGGCCCCTCCCTTAATTTCGTTTCACATTTCTCCACAGTCTCTTATAGTAAAATAGTTGTATTTCCTACACTTATAAGAAGTATTAGCATTTCCAATCGCCTTTAGTTGTATTTGATGCAATTAAAAATTCAATGTGCTAGCTTTTCGGCCTTATGCGGAGAAAATAGTTGCAGAGAATACACTTAAAAGACTAATTTCCACCCAATATGTGATTTTAATTGTACAAAGTGCAGTTATTTAAAAAATGCTCCTGTCGCCCGAGCGGCATTTGGAGCCAGAGTGGCCTGGGGAGGCTGAGTGTTCTCTAATCTCAGCATTACAAAAAATCTCCCTGCATCCTCTGCAGGGAGATAGCATTAAAGCAAAGTTTAGTTATTCTTCAGCCATACTACATTATCTTCTTCCTGACCGTTTACCGGCCACCAATGGAAGCCATCCTGAGCAAGCAATTGATCCGCTTCAACCGGACCCCAAGTGCCAGCAGGATAAGCAGAAAGATCACTCGACTCTTCCTTCCAAGCCTTCGCAATACGATCCACGAACGACCATGCCGACGATACCTCATCCCAACGAGTGAAATAAGTGGAATCTCCACGTGCCGCGTCATGAAGCAAACGCTCGTAAGCTTCCGGGGAATTGATTCCAACCAAGCAGCTCTGACAGAAGTCCATAGCTAGTGGTTGAATTTCAGACTCGGAACCTGGCTTCTTGGCATTAATCTTTACATAAATACCTTCCATAGGGTTCACACGGATAACAAGCAGGTTAGGCTCCAGCGTATGCTTTTGTCCCAAATAAACATTGGTTGGCATTCCCTTGAACTCAACTACCACTTCCGTTGTCTTCACCGGTAGACGTTTACCTGTACGAATATAGAAAGGAACTCCAGCCCAGCGGAAGTTATCTACAAACACACGGGCAGCAAAATACGTCTCAGTACTCGATTCAGGATCAACCTTATCTTCCTGACGATAAGCAGGAAGGGTCTTTCCATTATGCAAGCCTTGAATATACTGTGCTCTCACGACGTTCTCACGAACCTCGTCAGATGTACCATAAGGACGAAGTGAACGAAGTACCTTCACCTTCTCGTCACGAATATCTTCTGCAAGCAGACGGCTTGGTGGTTCCATTGCAATCATAGTCAGCAGTTGCAATATATGATTCTGGCCCATATCCCGTAACGCTCCAGCATGGTCATAATAACCACCACGCTCTTCAACACCTACGGTTTCGCCAAGTGTAATTTGAATATTGGCAATATGCTTATTATTCCAAAGCGGCTCGAAAAAAGCATTTGCAAAACGAATGACTTCGATATTCTGAACCATTTCTTTACCAAGATAATGATCGATCCGGTAGATCTCCTCTTCCTTGAACACCTCACGGATCTGCTCGTTCAGCTGCTCAGCTGATTCCAGATTATATCCAAAAGGCTTCTCGATGACGAGGCGATTCCAACCTGTGCTATCCAGCATGCCTCCAGCCTTAAGGTTGAACGAGACACTGCCGAACAATTCAGGTGCCAGCGCAAGATAGAACATCCGATTGCCCGGAATTCTAAACTTCTCTTCAAGAGCTTCTGTTTGAGCTCTTAATTCACGGAAGCCATCAATATCGTTGATGTCCAGAGATTTGTATTCAAAATGCTGTACAAACTCATTCCATTCATTCTCTTCTCCCGCTTTATAACGGCAGAATTCAAGGATGGATTCCTTCACATCACTTCTAAATTCTTCCTGAGTACGCGGACGCCGCGCCACGCCAATTACCGCAAAATCATGTGCCAGCTTACCTTCACGGTACAAGCTGTAAATCGCCGGGAAAAGCTTACGCCGGGCTAAATCTCCGGTTGCCCCAAAGATAAAAAAGACAGCACCGGGTGTGTGCAGTGCATCAAGGGTTTGATTTTCAGCCATGGCTCCTCATCTTTCTGTATGTAATATAGTTTATTGACATTCTCAGCGTCGAGAAAACGACGTTATGTCATTTTAGCATATTCCTAAAAAGGATGCTATCAGATTCCTGACAAATACTCTCGGGATTTCGCAAATTTCAATTAAAATTTCTTATTACTAATTATACTTCACCTTATAGAACTATCTATATTGACGAAGTGTTTGTCACTTTATCCATTAATATAAGTGAATCGTTTTGTTTCTCAAGCTGTACAGACAAACACCTATACCAATTAGTTACTTTCATTCAGGAATATTCTGCAAATCATTCGGGAACGTTAAAGGAAAATAACTCGAAAGTCGAGCGCCCTTAATGACTGACCAAACACAGATCTCATTCACTACTGTAGATCAAAACGCCGATTTCATTGAAGCAGCCTTGTTCTATTCAAATGATCTCAAAAAAAGAAGAATATCCTTTAACGGAACTGAAGGAATTCTCTTTTATCTAGAGTCCATGGCAGACATGGAGCTGGTTGAGCAGAATGTGATTGCTCCTTTTCACAATAGCAAAAACAAAGAGCTTTCCAAACTATTTACAACGCTCAGCTTCGGTGTGGAAACAGAACTAAATAAAGGCATTCAGGGACTTATTAACGGAGGCTGCCTCTACTTTGTTGAAGGAATATCTGAATTTTATATCCTCTCTACTCCTGCCAAACACGAACGAACCATAACCGAACCTCTGAATGAAGCAGTTATTCGGGGGCCGCATAACGGTTTTATTGAAGATATGACGGTTAACTTATACCTGATCCGTAAACAAATCACCACTCCAAACCTTACTGTTCGCTACTTCACCCTTGGGAAAATCGCTCCCAAAAAGGTAGCTTTAATCTATATGGAGAACCTTGCCAAACCTGAATTAGTAAAAAAAGTAGAATCTAGAATAAAAAAAATCACTCTTGATTCGGTGCTCTCCACCGGCTTTATTCAGGAATTAACGGAGGATAATTCGTACTCTATATTTCCACAACATATCAATACTGAGCGCCCAGACCATACCTCCTTCTACTTGCTGAAAGGATACGTCACAATCCTGTTGGATGGAGATCCCACAGCTCTGATTGTACCTGCCAGCTTCTTCACCTTCTATCAGACGCCGGATGATTATAGCAATCGATGGCTGATTGCTTCCTTTGTCCGTTTTATCCGTCTGATTGGTTTTGTAACAGCATTCCAACTGCCCGCGCTCTATATTGCCACCGTTTCTTTTCACTCCAGCGTCCTTCCCTTGCAATTGTTCTTCACAATTCAAGGTTCACTGACCCGGATCCCATTCCCCCCATTGGTAGAAGCGATGCTGCTTGAACTCATATTTGAACTGCTGCGGGAGGCAGGGCTCCGTCTGCCCAGCCGTGTAGGTCAAACCATTGGGATTGTAGGTGGTTTGGTCATCGGGGATGCCATTGTTAAGGCTGGATTGGTCTCCTACGCAATGATCATCGTTGTTGCATTGACTGCCATATCATCCTTTCTTATCCCTTCCAACGAGATGAGCTCCGCGATCCGATTTATGCGGTTTCCACTTATGGTTGCTGCCTCTTTGTTCGGATATATTGGCATATCATTTGGGTTGACACTTATTTTTGTACATTTGTGTAAGCTTGAATCTTTTGGACAACCTTACCTTACGCCTCTAAGCCCGGTAAATATTCAAAGCTTGAAAGACACCTTTTTGCGCCTTCCGATATGGTCCATCCGCAAGAATACAAGCAAATCAGAGGCAGAAGAAGAATAATCATTTAATCTGAACGACAGGAGTTATAAGAATGACTCAAAAAGAAAAAATGATAACGAGGGGGCAACTTTTCTGCTTTATGATTCAAGCCCAAATCGGGGTTGGTATTCTGTCTCTTCCCTTCAAGCTTAACGAAGCGGCCAAGGGTGGAGGAGCGCTCTCTGTTTTGATTGCGGGCATCATTACCCAAATTGTTATCATTCTTCTATGGGTTCTGCTGAAAAATTTCCCCGGACTCAACTTATTTACTATATGTTTAAAGCTCGGAGGTCCAATTATCGGTAGAATACTTATAATCGCTTACATCAGTTACTTTGTTCTGCTTGGCTCCAATATTATGTTCAGTGCGGTAGAGGTGCTGCAGAGGTGGATTTTGCAATCCACACCAAGATGGGCTATATTAACCCTCTTTTCGATCATGACTCTCTATTTGGCAAGGGAAAAGCTTACAGTGTTGGCCAGATTCTATACATTGGCAACAGTTCTTTTTGTCCCGCTTATCCTATTTGTCAGCTATGGTTTAACTCAAGCTCATTTTGAATTTATGCTCCCCCTTTTGGAGAACGGATTCTGGAATGTCGTGAAGGGAGCACAGGAATCAACTAAATCTATGTATGGTTTCGAAATGATGATGATCGTCTATCCGCTTTCCGAAGGTACAAATAAACAAAAATTAATGACCATTAGTCTAGCCAGTGGGTTCGTAACCCTGCTCTATGTCTTTGTGGTCTCTACCTGTCTAATGGTATTTAACTCCGAGCAAATCAAAATCATGCCCGAACCCGTCATCTACTTAGTAAAATCTCTTAACTTTTATATCGTGGACCGTGCAGATATCCTATTTCTGCCGATTTGGGCCATCACGCTTGTTTGTTCTATTGTTAGCTACTGTTACGCAGCATCCATTGGACTCAGTGTTTTATTTAGTCGAAAAAGCCATAAACATTTTGCTCCGTTTGTAAAAATCATTACTTTTATGATCGCACTTGCACCTGTAACTCCTGCTGATGTACATCTTTTTGATACAGCCGCTAACTATGCGACCTATGTGTTTATTGCCGGATTATCGATGGTATTGCTGATGATTTCCCTATTTATGAAGAGAAAGCCAGGTGGTCTTGCATGAAGTTTGACATGAAATTCAAGTCGCATTTACTTTTAATTGCCCTTGTTTCCATCTGTCTCACTGGATGTTGGGACCGGGAATATTTGAAAGACCTGCATCTGGCTTATTGTGCAGCAATTGATTATACAGAGAACGGAGAGATCAAAGAAACCATCGAATTAATCATCCCCCCCGATATTGAGCAGAAAGCTACCAAGAATGAAATCCATTCGAGTTTCGGACCGACTGTGCGCAATGCGAGCAATCAATTGCGAAATAAAGTTAGGGGAAACATTAGATTTATTAAATATGGTTTTGAGCTTATGGGAAGGACTACGGCTGAGCGTGGCCTGTACCCTATTCTGGATGTGAATTACAGGGATCCAAGCAATCCAACATCCAACGTTCGGCTAATTATTACGGAAGGAGAAGCTGCCCAAATTCTTGAGCAAAAAAAGGTTGGGGAATTAAAGATCGGGGAATTCATTAAGCAAAAGATCGATAGTCTGGAAGAAATGAGTATTTTTCCAAAAGAAACGGCAGATACCGTGTTCCGTTCCCTGATGGATCCAGGGCATGACTTTGCTCTTCCATATCTAGGCAGAGATGAGGGCGATATAATCACGAAAGGGGTGGCTCTCTTTCATGACCAGAACTACAGCGGAATGTTGAACCCCGATCAGTCAATCATGATGGTTCTGCTGATGGGACAACAGGGGAAAAATGCCCGCTTCACTAAGAAACTTGATTTGGGTCATTCCGATGATATTCGGAATTTCATTACCATTAATGTCGGTTCAAAAAAAATAAAGCGAAAATTCAAGGTATCCGTTTCTGCTGATGAAAGCATTGATGTGAATTTGGGCTTAGAGCTGCAAGCCGTCGTAGAAGAGTTTACGGATGTACTCGACGAAAAAGAACTTAAAAAAGTCAATCAAGATCTTTCGGATTTGCTTACAAAGGAAGCCAAGACAGTTGTTAATGAAATCCAAAAGGCAAACTGTGATATCTTTGGTGTAGGAAGAAAACTTATTGCTTATCATCACAATGTCTGGAGCAACAAAAATTGGTCTGAGGATTACCGGAAAGTAAAATTCCATACCAAGGTTGATGTTAAAATTGTAAGTACGGGCATTCTACAATAGATCCTTGATTGGTCTTTTTCAATATTCTATTGTTATTAATGGTAATCCAATCGTAACGCGGCTGCTTCCCTCTTTTGTATCCTGATGAATAGCTGTCTGTAGAACTACCTCGTGGTTTCCGCTGATTACGGAATGCAACAATGCTGATGTACTATAAGTATGGCTGGCTGTTGTTTCGTCTTCGTAGCTTTCCTGTACTTTAAGATCGGGCAGTTGTGCGTACATATTCTGCTCCGTTAACAATAGAGCCTTCTGAGGGTCCTCCTGCTCCTTCGCAGCACCCTGAAGTGAGGTGTTCCATTCCGCTGCGATTCCGATCTTCCGAAGTTTCGCGCCAGCTTCTTCTGCTTCAGCTTGCAGATCCGGAGCATTTAACAAATCGGGTGTCTCCAGGGTTACAATCACATAACTACGTCCGTTTCCAAGCTCACTCCAGAACATGGTGGTTTGCAAACCGGCTTTGTCGGCAGCCGAACGATAAGTAAGATGTTCACCCTCGTCTTCCCGGCTTGTTTCTCCCAACCCAAGATCATCGGATAGGTTAGTTGCAGTGACACCAGCCTCTAGACCATCACCATTGAATTCTCCCTGCCATTTTAAAACTAAACGAAGAGGGGAGCCGGGTACTGTAACACTTTTACCAAGGGAGGTCAGGAGAGGAAGTGACTTTTTCAATTGGGCGATCTGACTGCTCTCTTTTTCACCTTCGCCCCGAAAACCTGCCAAAAGTAACGCAGTACAGCATAGTATCAATACCAGCAACATTCCTTTAATACCGCTTTTTCGGCCTGCACCGTGTCTCTTTCTCTTACTTTCTTCCACATACCCCACAATCCAACACCCTCTCAATCCGGTCTATTAATCTACTAAACAGGATGTCCGCTTTACAAGATTTTATACAGAGACAAGTATTTTCATATACTCGTGCACACAAAAAAACCAGCCCTTCTTACTCTGGCCAGTTCTTGTACTCACACCAATTGGGATATCCAATTATTCAGCTAGTCCATTTTTATATGCATAAATTGCTGCTTGGGTCCGGTCTTCCACACCCAGCTTCGCGAGAATATTCGTTACATGAAATTTCACAGTCTTGATCCCAATAATTAGTTGGTCCGCGATATCCTGATTCGATTTACCTTGCGCCAGCAGGCGTAATACTTCCATTTCGCGCTCCGTAAGCTCTTTATAAGCAGGGGATTCACCCTTTGCATTGTTTCGAAAACGATTCATCATTTTAGAGGCGACCTGTGACTCCAGTACAGACTGGCCTCTTGCCGCAGCGCGTATGGCATCTGCCACTTCACTAGCTCGTGAGGTCTTTAGTAGATAACTGAACGCACCTGCTTCAATCACCGGATACATTTTTTCATCATCCAGATAGCTTGTCAACACAATAACTTTGATTTCGGGATACTGCTTCATTAAGTGTTTGGTCGTTTCAATCCCATCCATCCCATCCATTACGAGATCCATCAGGACTACATCCGGATTGTACTCTTGTGCCAGGCGGATACCTTCTTCCCCACTTCCAGCTTCCCCTACGACTTCAATTCCGTCTTCAGTACCTAGAACAGCAGCTAGTCCGATCCGCACCATTTCATGATCATCTACAAGCAATACCTTAATGGCTTCCTCCATCTCCATGGTCACTCTTTCCTCCTATTATTCATTGACTAACGGAACGGTAATTTCAATCCGCATTCCTTTACCCGGAGCGGTAATAAACTGAATGGAACCTCCGATTTCATTCATCCGCTCCTGCATATTCGACAAACCGTAGGAAGTTTGTTTACTATCATCCAATTCAAAACCAATCCCATCATCACGGAGCGTCAAACGAACCGTATCTCCTCGCCGATGCAGCCTGATTTCCATCTTTTCTGCTTTCGCATGACGAAGCGTATTGGAGATTGCCTCCTGCACAATACGGAATAAGTGATTCTCTACCCCTTTTAGCAATTGTACATCAGGGTCCATCTCAAACACGATTTCAATCGGAACCTTAACCTTAAGTTCCTTGATCAACTCCTGCAGCCCCTGCTCTAATCCCTTACCTTCCAAATAAACAGGTCTTAAATGAAGCAATAGTGCTCTCATCTCTGATTGGGCTACAGCAGACATTTCTTCGATAAGTGCAATTTGCCGTTGCGCCTTGTCAAAATCCTTCTCCAGCGTCCGGCCTACAGCCGTGGCGGTCATAGAGATCGCGAACAACTGCTGTGAGACTGCATCATGCAATTCACGCGCAAGCCGCTGGCGCTCTTCCATAATAGCAGATACTCGTGCTTGCTCCGCGAGCTTCGCGTTATTTGTAGACAATCGCTGCAGTGTTGTCACTTGGTTTTCCCATTTTCCACTAATTCGGCCTAATTGTTCTCCGAGCCTTCCCAGCTCATCGTCACCCAAGTCAGGCATAGATAGCGTTAAGTTTCCCTTCTCCCACAATACGAGAGTTTCTCTCAGGCGTTCCAACTTTCGCTTTACTCGGAAGCTCTGATAGAAACCAAAGCCAACCCCGAACCCCATGGGCAGCAGAATTAGAGTAAATGCCGTGCGTAATCCAATCATCCAGCTTTCAAAAGGCTTTAAATAGCCATATGTATACATGGTGTACAATATCACAAGCAGCATGACAAAAGAGAACAGAGCCCCCTCACCCATACTGCGTGACATCATATTTTTGTTCTTTTTATCCATACGGGGACCCTCCCTTCTGTATCAAACTAATCAGGATAATCGCACATCCAAATCTCCCATCAAATAAGACACACTAAACTTTACCTTATATTCACTGCTCTCATAGTTAGGGGACTTCCAATTCAGACGGTTTAGCATACCAGTGTCGCGCCCATTACCGAATTCAATCGATCCAAAAAGCACAAAGGCTTCTATTTCTACACCATAATCATCTGACAATTGAATGTCCATATCACCAAAGATTCCTTGAAACAGCATAACCGTTTCCTTTTGCTCCGCCATAGCCAGTGAAAGATCAAGATCGGCCTCTCCAAGGATATGCCATGAGCTGAGGCTATGCATCACCCAGGGTGAGCGATCCCAGTCAAATCTAGACGAAAAGTTTTGCTTCTGCATAAACCCTTCCTTACGCTGAACTCTTTTGGATTTAGTAAAAAACATCCCCAATGAAATCAAACAAATCCCCAGCACGAGCACCAAATGATCCAGCAAAAGTAATATAGCGCCAATCCCGAGCAGCTTATAACCCTGCTTCACTTTTCCTGACGTCGTGCGGTAGACCCCTAGGAACAGGAATAGAAGCGCGACAATGGAGAAAAAGCCGAGCCATCTACCAAAAATCATCATGCAGCCAACACCGATCAGTCCGATGGCAATCAAACGGTTTCGTTTATCCATTTCGCACCTCCCAAAAGTTTTGCGTAGCAAAACTAACTTTGTAAGCAAAACTACAACCATCAATATATTATAGCCAGCCGCTACAAAAGCCATATCGGTATGGAGATCCATACCGTATGGCTTCTTCTTGTCCAGCATATCATATCTACTTAAGTTTTAGGAACAGGATTTATTCTTCTTTTTTGTTTAAAGAAGGAGCAGCCGGTGTATCATTCAGCTTGCTTCTCAGTGCAGCCAGTTGCTCATCCACTTTCAGTTGCTTCTCAACATCGACTGGTTTAGTGTAGGCAGCGGATGGGCTGTAAGGTGCACGCATTACATCTGCTTCTGCTTCAAGCTGCATAATCTTCTCTTCCATCCGGTGGAATCCGAGTGACGCACTGCCACTTTCGATGGAATGTACGCTGCTGATTTGCGTCATTTGTTTCTTCGCTTTAGCCATTTGAGCACGGGATACGAGCTCGTTACGCTTGTTGCGCAACTTGTAGAATTCATCCTTCATATCATGCAGCTGCCCAACCAATTCCTTCGCTTGCACTTCAGCTTGAGCATGAAGATCGCTGTATTCCGCTTGTTTTTGATCGAAGTAGATTTTTTCTTCCAACAGCTTGCGAGTCACTTCTTCTTGGCCATTTTTCAGTGCCAATTCAGCTTGTGCTCCACGTTGTGCGGACATTTTTGCTGCTTCTTCCACGCGTTGTTTCATGCGGCGTTCGTTCGCCATTTGCTTGGCAACTGTAACTTCCGCTTCGTGGATTTCAGCCTCCA
The DNA here is from genome assembly GCF_038004525.1 of Paenibacillus sp. FSL R5-0914. Lineage (NCBI taxonomy): Bacteria > Bacillati > Bacillota > Bacilli > Caryophanales > Paenibacillaceae > Paenibacillus > Paenibacillus sp. FSL R5-0914. The sequence continues at coordinate 1,856,765 of NZ_JBBORH010000001.1, read as the reverse complement.
TATCGCGCAGATATTGGTTAAGCATTACGATTGGGTCCTCTACCTTATCCAACAAGTCATTTACCGACGCCTTAGTCATATCTTTAATTCTTTGAAATACTCCCATGATTTACAATTCCCCTTTCTCATATTTAGACAGTTTTTGTTTGAGTTCTTCTACTTCTTTTTGTAAAGCCTTTTTCTCGATATCCTTCATCATCGCATCCAAACCGGAATCCGGAGCTGAATATGCGTTGTTCTTCTCAAAATTAGGATTGTAGTTAGGTTGGCGTCCATAAGGTCCATGTCCGCCATTAGCATGCGGTCCGTGTCCATGTTCCGGTCTACCTGAGTAAGGACCATCGAATGGGCCACCCGGTGCACCAGGGCCTGGTCCGAAAGGATTATAATGCGTAGGCTCCTTCGGAATGACCAACGCTGCAATGAAGTACACTGGAATCACGGCACCTCCTGTAAACGGAATGCTGACCAGTAACAGAATCCGGAATAGCGTGGAATCAATACCGAGTGTCTCAGATAATCCACCTGCAAGACCCGTCATCACTTTATCTCTGGTTGAACGATATAATCGACTCATAGCGCTACTCCTTTCCACCATTGTTCAGTTTCTCCTTTAAGCGAGCCATTTCTCTTTCGAGTACGGTTGCTACAGTCTCACCTGCTTGCACCGCATATTCCTGTCCCATGCGACGCACATCGCGCAAGCTCTTCGCTTCTAATTCCCAATCTGACATCCGATCTTCCAGACGTCCGAACATTTTGGGAACATCACCACCGTTACCATAAGCACTTGCTCTTTGGTTCATACGTTGCTGCAGTCTCAGCGACTCCATACGTGCTGCGTAATACTGACGTTTGCTATAAACTGTCTGGTACTCTATTTTCAGCTCATTCAGCTGTCCCTCAAGTTCAAACAAGGATTGCTTACTTTGTTCTAGTAGCCCGCTGTACTGCTCCAACTTTTCCTCGTGAATGATCTTTTCTTGCAAAGCCAGCTTTGCAAGATGATCTTCTCCTGCCTTTAATGCGAGTAATGCCTGTTCCTCACGTTTATTTCTCATGGCAGTCGCTTGGTTCACTTGCTGTTGCAATTGCTTCGTATGGGAAGCGTATTGCTGATACAATCTTTCAGCTTCACTGATTTCCTCGCGAGTTGAATGTAGAAATTGATCAATTAGCTTCACAGGATCTTGGCTTTGCTCTAGACGTTCATTTAGATTAGCTACTGTAATATCCCTCATGCGACGAAAAACACTCATAATCTCCTGCTCCCTCCCTGCTTCTTGTTTAAGTACAATCCTTCTTAATAAGTACCATTTCTTCTACCCTTTAAAGCTGACACTCCCCATACGATCAACGCCACACCTAGAAGTGGTCCGATGATCCAGGAAAGCTTCGCGATCAGGGACATGACACCAATGAACATTAGTACCCAACCGATAACCTTGCGTCCACTCTTAATCCCATAGTACCCGAGAACAACCAGCAATACTGGGAACAGTAGTCTGAAAATACCGTGAATCAGAGGAAGCGCTAAACCGAGAAGCATTACCGCACCAATCACAATCAGCACAACCGCCAATCCGTTTCCTTGTCTTCTTTGCATTATTTTCTCACCGCCTTTCGTTGTCCTTAACCTTATAGCCTTATTCTAGAGCAATTCGCAGACTTTCAAAACAGACCAACGACGGTTTTTGGTACTGGACCTTAGTCGAGGTAGCTGTGCGACTGCAGACCACTGTTGGGCTAGCTATAGGAGATAATCAACCTACACATCTATAAATGGGATGCAAGCAAGATATATTATTGTCTTATATAGAACCATTCTTTTAAACTGTAATGAAGTTGTCCTAATATTTTCAATCCCAGAAACGAAGGAGAATTACCGTGAACATACTGATCGTTGAAGATGACCGCAGCTTAAATAAAGGGATCGCTCTCACTCTTTCTCAAAACGATGTGGTGATTCACCAAGCCTACGATCTTGCCGCGGCTGAGCATATTGTCACCACTCACCCTATCGATCTCATCATTCTGGACATCAATCTGCCAGACGGCAGTGGGCTGGATTATTGTGAACAACTACGTAAGACCTCACGGGTACCCATAATATTCCTCACCGCTAACGATATGGAATCCGACATTATCACCGGCTTTGGACTGGGAGGCGATGATTATATCACCAAACCGTTCAGTCTGATGGTTCTTCGCGCTAGAGTAATGGCAGTACTTAGAAGAACGGATTCGCAATCCACTGGCAAAATAACATTAGGCCCGTTAGAACTCAATTTTGAAAACCTGGAGTACAGCAAATACAAACAACCACTCCAGCTGAGTAAAACCGAGCAAAAACTGCTGAGGCTGCTGGTGACGAATATGGGCAACATTATGACCAGAGAACAACTAATAGACAAGATCTGGAGTATGGATGCCGAATTCGTGGATGAAAACGCGTTGACAGTAGCCATCAAACGGCTGCGGGCTAAAATTGAGGACGACCCGGCAGCACCCAAATATATCAAGACCGTCTACGGACTGGGGTACATGTGGGCTGAAGGGCAAAAGTCATGAATACAAACGAAACCCCTCCCCATTTCAAGCAAATACATAGCCCCTTTTTGTTGATCATTATTGTTCTCGTGGCATGTTTTATCGGAAGAATTATGTTTTGGTACGGGTTCGACCCGAATCTACTCCAGCTCGCTATTCTGTTCATCATCTGCCTGTTAGCAACAGGAGCCACATGGGTATGGTTATGGAACCGCAGGATCGCGAATTATATGCAGACCTTGGATGCAGCGATTGAGCGGGCTATGCATGATCAGCCGCCACTTACTAACTATGAAGAAACAGCCCTGTCTTCGATGGAACATAAACTGAAGCGATATATAGGGATTGCTAAGACGAATGAGCGAATTATTCAAACCGAGAAAAACAAAATAAAAGAACTAATCTCGGATATTTCCCATCAGACTAAGACTCCCCTCTCTAATATCATGGTATTCAGTCAGTTGCTGGAGGAGATACCCGGACTGGATGAGAATGTCCGGCACTACGTGCAGCATATTCAAGCGCAGTCAGATAAATTGGATTGGCTAATCCAGTCTCTAATCAAATTATCACGGCTGGAAACAGGAATGATCTCCCTGCAGCAGATGGAAGCTAAACCGCTCATTCAGACTTTGACCAAGGCGTTATCCCAAGTGTATACGCAAGCAGAAAACAAACAAATTACCATCAATATTGACTGCGGGACACATATCTTAGCCTGCCACGATGTCAAATGGACAAGTGAAGCTCTATTCAACCTGTTGGAGAATGCTGTGAAATATACGCCGCACAGTGGACAAATTTCCATCCTAGCTGAAACCAATGAGATGTTTACCTGTATTCAGCTTACCGATACTGGTCTTGGAATCCCCAGTGAAGAAATTCCCCACATCTTTAAGCGGTTCTACCGAGGGAAGCAGGCGCGTGAATTCGAAGGGGTCGGCATTGGATTGTTTTTATCCAGAGAGATTATCACGGCGCAAGGCGGTCATATCAAAGTTAGTTCTGAAGCCGGGGAAGGTACAAGCTTCTCCGTTTTCCTACCCAAGAGATGATATAGAATGTGTCATTATGGTCAGAATTCAGACACTCTCCTGTCAGATTGATTTGCTACTCTTGGAACATAGTAAAAAAGATCTCATAGGAGGGAAAGAGTTATGCCTATTTTACAGACAGAAAATTTAAAAAAACACTATGGAAAGATCGGCTCTAGCGTTAAGGCTCTGGACGGCGTATCGCTGACGGTGGAAAAAGGAGAGTTTGTCGCCATCGTCGGTACCAGCGGCAGCGGTAAAAGTACCCTTCTTCATATGCTTGGCGGACTAGACCGAGCAACAGAGGGCAAGGTTTACGTGGACGGGAACGATATTTTTGCGATGAGTGATGAGAAGCTGACCATTTTTCGGCGCAGATCGGTGGGGTTTGTTTTTCAGAACTACAATCTAGTACCCATACTGAATGTGCGGGAGAATATTGTACTTCCCATTGAACTGGACGGTGGCAAAATTGACGAAGCTTATCTTGATCTGATCATCCGCACTTTAGGCTTGCAGGAGAAGATAAATAATCTACCTTCTAATCTGTCTGGTGGGCAGCAGCAACGGGTGGCAATAGCCAGAGCATTGGCGACCAAACCTTCAATCATCTTAGCAGATGAACCTACAGGTAATCTGGACAGCAAGACAAGTCAGGAAGTGCTGATTCTGCTGAAGCAGATGAGCGAGAAATTCAATCAGACCATCGTGATGATCACGCACAATGAACAGATTGCCCAAACGGCTGACCGGATAATCCGTATTGAAGATGGTATTATTTTCACTGGACAATCCGGTAGCTCTGGAGTGAGCCAGCCATGATCAGCACGAATAACCGGAAGACCATTGCTTTTTTAGCCAAAAAAAGCCTCAAAGCCAACCGGGCTCGCAATTTCACTATCATCTGTGCCATCGTACTGACTACGCTTTTGATCACCGCCGTATTTACCTTGGCACTCAGTATTAACCAATCGATGCAACGCGCACAAATGCAGACTACCGGTAGTGATTATCATGGAAGCTTCAAATATCTGAATCCTGCCGAGTTGGAGAAGCTGAAGAATCAGCCATCCATCAAAGAGTATGGTGTCTTTCTTAACGTTGGCGATATAAGCACTAGTCTGTTCAAGAATAACCGGGTAGAGGTCCTTCGAATTGACGAGAATTTTGCCAAACACGGATTTATCAACTTTATAGCTGGCGGACTGCCCTCCCAAGAGAATGAAATCGTCCTAAATACTTGGGTGCTAGACTTGCTTGGAGCAAAACATGAGTTAGGTCAGAGTGTGAAGCTGAATATAGACACGGGTGAAAAAGTCATAAGTCAAGACTTTAAGCTCTCCGGATATTACGAAGCTGATCAAAATTTGGCGATGTCAGGGTTGGCTTTTGTATCAGAAGCATTTACACAGAAGAACATTTCCCATATTGACCCGGACATCTCTGAAGCAACGGGTTCTTATGTGAACACCGCAGGCCTGGGGGTGATGTTTAACAATTCTTATAATATTGAAAAGAAGGTACAAAAGATTTTGACGGACACTGGCCTAGATGTGCCCTATGGTGTAAATCCGGCTTATACAAGTGTCTCTCTCTCCGAGAATCTAATGAATATCGTTCCTTATGGAATTGTCATTCTTATCACAATGCTGAGCGGCTATTTGCTGATCTACAATATCTTTTTTATTTCCGTCGTTCGGGATGTGAAATTTTATGGGCTGCTAAAGACCATCGGTACCACACCTCGACAACTGAAAAAGATCATCTCGATTCAGGCGCGCTCACTTTATCTCGTCGCGCTCCCCTTTGGATTAGGGTTGGGATATTTGCTCGGTCTACTGCTTCTCCCCATGGCGACCTCAATTTCAAGTAGTTCTACCGATAATGTCTATTCTGTTAGCCCGTGGATATTTATTGGTGCAGCAGCATTCTCGTATATAACAGTTTGGATTGCCGCAAGCAAGCCAGGCCGGATGGCCTCGCGAACCTCGCCGGTAGAGGCTGTAAAATTTGCCGGAGTCAGCAGCGGTGGAAAACGGAAAGCCAAAAAATCAAAACATGGCGCAAAACTTCACAACATGGCGTTCTCCAACCTGTTCAGAAGCAAAAAAAAGCTGATCTTGATGCTCTCTTCACTCTCCTTGAGTATCATCTTGTTCAGTACCATTTTCACAGTAATTTCCTCACTGGATGTGAATAAATATCTGGGTGCCTTTATCTCCGGTGATTTTGTGGTTCAGAATGAAGTTCTAGTCAGTATTACAGGGCCTCGAGACGGTGATCCATATAAGCTTTCAGAGGAATTCGCCAACAATCTAAGTAAAATTGACGGTGTAGAAAGTGTTGATAAGGTTTACCACAGATATGTTCCATCTCCTGTCGATGATGCTGTCCGGGCTATTTTGGAACCAACGGTAGCTGCTGACCCACATCCTTATCTTCTCTCCACCTTAGATAAGGGGGGGATGGTTAACATTAATCTATATGGATTAGATCCAGGCTGGTATGATCTTGTGGACAAAGATATTATCGAAGGTGAGTTTAATAGGCAGATGTTTTCTTCAGGAAAGTTTGCGCTCATTACCGAGGCCAGTTTATTAGAAGAAGATAGCTACCGCACCTATTATCATTCTGGAGATACAATCACTTTCGGGAATTCGGGGAAATCTTATGAAGTGATGGCGGTATTAAAATATGATGCAGTATATGCTGCGACAACAAAATCTTTCTCTATATTAGGTTACAACGCCTTCCTCCCTGCTTCGGAGCTGCAGAAGGAAATGCCGCAAGGCACAGATCCAGCCAATATTGTTACAGCCACACTACATGTCGATCCAGCTAAAATGGATTTAGTAGAACAAGCAGCCAAGGCTCTAACAGATTCGACAAATGAATTATCCTTGAAATCCAGGGAGGATTACAAGAAGGAGCTCGGTGGATTCATTCGCATTTTTCAAACCGTTGGGTACGGGCTTAGCCTGGTAATTGCTCTAATCGGGGTGCTGAATTATATCAACACTGTACTCACCGGGGTAGTCTCACGCCGCAATGAATTTGCCATGCTGGAGAGTATTGGCATGACCAAAAAGCAGCTAAAACGTATGCTGATCCTTGAAGGACTCTACACCGTGCTGCTAACCGTCCTTATAACCTCAACATTAGGTGTATTCCTGACCTATAACCTTTCCAAAAGCATCACGGAAAATATGGCCTTTATGGTATTTCAGATGAGTTGGCTGCCTTTTATCCTTACTGTTCCTGTTTTATTAACCATCGCTTACTCAGTAACACTAAAAGCTTATAAAACCTTATGCCAAGCATCGATTGTGGAACGGCTGAGAGAAACCGAGTAACAGGGAGCACATCATTCCTTATATAAAAAAAGGCAGGCCTACGATTATCGCTGGGCCTGCCTTCTGTTTATAGATCCATGTTGTTCTTATTTAAAAGCAGGCAACGCGATATCCGCATAGTTATCTTCAAGGAATTTCTTCACTTCTGGTCCGCTAATCCGTTTAGCTAGCTTCTGGATCGCATCAGAGTCCTTGTTGTCTTCACGCGCAACCAAGGTGATCGTGAATTCAGAATCCGCGCCTTCAGTAATCAGTGCATCTTTCTTTGGTGTCAATCCAAGCGGGCTGGCATAAGCCGGAGTCATTGCCACTAGATCTCCATCATCCAGCATACGGGCCAACATCAATAGATCTACTTCCTCAAACTTAAAGTTTTTTGGATTCTCAGTAATGTCTGCTTGTGTAGCCTTGATGCCTACACCTTCTTTTAGCTTAATCAAATCAGCTGCAGCGAACATTTGTAAAGAACGGCCGATATTTGAAGGGTCATTAGCCATTACTAGTGTTGCGCCTTCCGGCAGATCCGCAACATTCTTGTAACGTTTCGAGTATCCACCGTAAATAGCGTCATAGACAGGCTGTACCTCTACTAGATTGGAGCCTTTGCTTTCATTAAATTGCTTCATATAAGGAACATGTTGGAAAAAGTTAGCGTCTACCTCTTTATTCGCCAAAGCCTCATTAGGCTGTACATTGTCAGACAGCACAACGATTTCAAGATCAATGCCATCTTCCTTCAGAAGTGGCTTCACAATATCCAGAATTTCCGTCATTGGTGGAATCAAAGTAGCAATCTTTAATTTCGTTAGCTCATCGCTACCTTTTGCAGAATTGTTCTCGGCTGCTTTATTAGAGCCACAACCCGCTACGACCAATACCATTAACATAAGCACAACTATCATTGATTTTTTCATTACTACAACTAACCCCCAGTTTATATGTTTAACCATTTTGTATTACAAAATTTGATGTACGGGTTGAACGATTAACGTTTATCTAACAGCCGTGAGATCGTACCTCCTGTGAATTGAACCAACTGAACCAATACAATCATCACAACAATCGCATAGATCATCACTTCAGTCTCAAAACGCTGATATCCGTAACGGATCGCGAAATCTCCAACCCCGCCCCCTCCAACAACCCCCATTACGGTCGAGTAAGAGATAAAACTAATGGTGGAGGTAGTAAGTCCGAGCACTAGACCCGAACGAGCCTCTACATACAGAAACTTAAAGATTAATCCCAGCTTCGAGGCTCCCATAGACAACGCCGCTTCTATAACTCCTTTAGGAACCTCCAGCAAAGACTGCTCCACCAGACGAGAGTAATAAGCAATGGCAACAATGGATAACGGAACCGTGGCAGCCATTGTTCCAATCGCAGTTCCGACGAGGAAACGAGTGACCGGAATGAGTGCAACCACAAGCAGCAGGAATGGAAATGAACGGATAATATTTACGATGCTGTTGAGTACCAGTGACAATGTTTTATTCTCATAGAGCTGCCCTTTTCGGCAAAAAAACAACAACGTCCCGAGTGGAAGCCCCAGCAGCAGTGCGGCACCAACAGAAATACCGACCATTATAAAAGTTTCTCCGATCGATTCCCACATCTGTGCCTGATATTGAAGTACACTATCAAACATGCGTTTCCCCCGCTTTACCCAGAATTTGATCCCGGTAAGATCCAGTACGGACTGCAGCAGGCCGGAAATCACCATCTTGGCGTGAGAATGAATCTACGATTCGGCCATTTTCCATCACCGATACGTGAGTGCATATGCTTTTGACAACATCCATCTCATGCGTAACAATCACTACCGTAACCCCAAGGCCCCCATTAATATGCTTCAGGACGTCTAGAATATCCGCAGTTGTTCCTGGATCTAGTGAGGATGTTGGTTCGTCACATAGCAATAGTCCTGGACTGTTCGAAAGCGCCCGGGCGATCGCCACACGTTGTCGCTGTCCTCCACTTAGCTGTGCGGGATATTGCTCTGCCTTATCAGCCAATCCGACAAAATCGAGACATTCCTTCACCCGCTTCATCCGTTCACGCTTCGGCACCCCCGCCAGTTCCAGAGGGATCGAAATGTTGCGGCTTACCGTGACGTTATTGACCAGATTAAATTGCTGAAAAATCATCCCAATCTTTTCCCTAGCTTTCCGTAGCTGTTTACTCGGCATTTCGGTTAAATTATGCCCTTCTACGGTAACTGTCCCTTGATCCGGCTTTTCCAGCAGATTAATCAATCGTAGCAGCGTGGATTTCCCTGCCCCGCTTTCACCAATAATCCCGTGAATCGATCCCTTCTTCACATCAAGCGATACATCATCTACCGCCTGATATGTGCCGTCCTTCAGCTTGAATCCTTTACTCACCCGACTCAGCGATAGGATTGCAAACTCCCCCTTCCTTTCCGTTTATTCTGAAACCTTCTAAGCCAAGGTTTGTACTATAATTATTTAAAAACTGTTTTACTAAAAATCTCTTTAAATAATAAGGCATTTTATGTTCTGTGTCATCATTTTTATTTTAATAATATATCAGATTAAAAGGATTAAAGAATAAAAGCCCATTATATCGGACTATTTTCACGTGCTTATCTCCCAATAAATGACTGAGCTTAATCCCTCTTCAAATCAGGATTCTCCTGTTACCTAACTCCTAAACCCGCTGTTACATCTATTTCAAGAACTAGATCGCCACGAAAAAAAAAGGATGTCTAAGCTCGATAGCTTAAGACATCCTTTCATTCTTTTCGTAATCCTTGATCTAAGACTTTTCGCCAAGCTCTCCTCGAATCTTCAAGAAGACCTGATAGCTGCGCTCCGCGCATTCCGAAATCGCTATCGGATGAAAACCAGGTAGATCCGCATATAGCGTATCATGGAGCGGTTCAATCCACGAAGCCGGCAACACACTTGCTCCAAGCTTCGCTCCCATAATAGAACCCACTGTAGCACCATTACAGTCTGTATCCATTCCTCCGTAAACGGATGTAACGACCGCTTTTTCAAAATCATTCCCGCCATAGACCAGCGAAGCAGCTACAAGAGCAGCATTATTATTGGTGTGCACCGCATCATAGTGGCTGAATGTATCCCAAATCTTACTTACCAACTCACGCTCACTTTTGGCCTTCTGCGCAATATCTATACCTCGTAGAACGTCACTTGCCAGGCGACTAGTACTAGGGATCTCACTAAGACCAATCTCAAGAATACGCTCGTTATCTTTTTCAGCAAAAGCAGCCGAAATCATCGCCGCATTAAACATCTCACCATAGATTCCGTTCTTCACATGTGAAAAAGAAGCATCGCGCCAGCCTAACTCCGCTGCAAGCTCAGGATGGCCTGCTGCACCATAAGCCAGTCCATCTGCGCGTATAGCCGCACCAATCCACTCCCGGTATGGATTTAAGTGCATCCGCACTCTTTCCTGCCGCGCCAGCCAATCCGCAGGCTTCTCACCATGCAGATGAGACGTTTCCTGCGCAAAATTCATATACGACTGTGTCTCTGCCGTACATACCTGGGCGTATGTCAGATGTTTATGCCAGAGCTTCCCGATATCCCAAGAATCCCAGCTCAGCCCCTTTTGCTCCAGCAGCATAAGGCCTAGAACCGTGTAACGAATATCATCATCGCTCTCCATAAACTTAATAGTCTCGCTGGTACTCGCATACGTCCAATCACTTAAACCAAGACCATATTCTGCCTCTGCCCGTGAATGCCCAGGCGTATAGCCAGTAATAGGCCATGCATCGGCACCCCGGAACCACAGCTCAATATTCTCCCAGCCCGGACGTCCATCTTTACCGTAGAGGTAGTCCCAATACTCCAATGGTTTGCCAAGTGCGCAACCGACGCTTCTACCTAGCCAAGCTCCGTAGAACTTATCTCTCCATTCTGCTTCGCTCCAGTCAGCCTCAAGCTTGCGTGGACCTTCTGGACGAAGACGACGAATCTCCTCCAGTGAAGACGGCTCTTCATAAGGAAAGTCCTCAGCAACCGTGAGCTCCATCAACTCGTTGTATACCTGCATCAGCTTAATCTCATCGGCACCTGCAGCAGCTAGTTTATCCGCGAAGCCTTCAATCTTGCAGCCTTCTTCTCCACGCTGAACCAATTCAAACTGAACCGTCTCCTGAAGTCTCTCCCATCCTGCCATAGGTTAGTTCCCTTCAGCCGCAAGCAGCTCTTGATCTAGCTTTTCCAGTGAATCAAAAATCAACTTCATAAATGCTTCCCGGTCTACTCCCACCAGGACTTCTACATTCGCTGGGCGATCCGTCTTCTTTCGTTTGTCTGCAACCGTCATTCCCCGCGTCAGCTTACCTTCTGTCTCTACCGTTACATATAGATGCTCGGATTCAAACAGTTCTGGGTGCAAGAGCCAAGCTACGGCGCATGGATCATGCAGTGCACTACCGACATAGCCCATTTTCTTTCCGAAGATCGAATAGAAATCTAACAGTTCTCCGACCATAGTGGACACTGGCCCACGCTCTTTCAATGCTACGATCTCATCTTCGAAAATGGCTGCCTTATCGGTCACATCCAGACCACTCATGGTAATCGGAATACCCGATTCAAACACGATACGAGCAGCTTCAGGATCTACATAGATGTTAAACTCCGCAGTAGAGGTTACATTTCCATAAGAAATTCCTCCGCCCATCAGTGAAATCTTTTCAATTCTTTCCTTAATCTCTGGATAAGCAGTGATTAGCAGGGCGATATTTGTTAAAGGAGCCATCGGTACGAGCGTAATCTTCTCCTCCGAAGAACGGATAATATTCAGCATGAATTCCACAGCGCCTTCTTCTACAGGCCGGAATTTACTTGGTGGCAATAGTGGGCCGTCCATGCCAGATTCACCATGCGCTTCCTCACCTGTAACAAGCTTGCCGAACAGCGGACCTGCAGCCCCTTTGGCTACAGGAATATCAGCATTCACAAAGCTGATCACTTTAAGTGCGTTTTCTGTGATTTTATCGAGGATCTGATTTCCACCAACCGTTGTAATCCCGCGCAGATCCAGCTTCTCCGAATTTGCTATTGCAAGCAGGATAGCGATTGCGTCATCATGCCCTGGATCGCAGTCAATAATAATAGGTGTTCGCATAGTCATTCACTCCTTAGTTGTATAAATCCTCGTTACTCTTATCGCTATTTCACTAGCGGGCTTTTAAGTTTTTTATTCTTTTTCCGTGTCTCAGATACGGCATAGATCACTAGTCCAATTACCGTTGCTACATAAGGAAGCGTCGCGATCAGTTCTGCAGGAATCTTCAAGACCTGTAGCGCATTCGACAAGGCGTCTGCCGTACCAAATAATAGAGAGGTCAGCGCCGTACCCACTGTCGTACTTCTCCCCATAGACTCTGCGGCAATCGCAATCCAGCCCCGACCAGCGATCATATCGCGAGTGAACAGTGACAGGTAACCCATCGACATGTAAGCTCCACCCAAACCAGCGAAAAATCCACTAAGCAGCAAAGCCATATACTGTATTTTCACAACACTTACTCCCACAGATTGAGCCGCATGTGGATTTTCACCCACTGAACGAATGCGCAGACCAAGCGGTGTACGGTTTAAGAGATAGTAGACAACAAACACAGCAATAATAGATACATACGTCAAAATGTGATGTCCTGATAGAATAGGCCCCAGCATTGGAATGTCCTTCAGTAAAGGAATCTCTACACTAGGTAGCACTTTACTCGCCAGAGAAGTAGAAGAACCCTTGTCTCCACTCAGCAGATAAAGAATAAACACGGTTCCTCCTGAAGCGAACATATTAATAGCTACACCGCCGAGAATAATATGTGTTTTAAATTTCAGTGTGAAAAAAGCTAATATTCCAGCGATCAGTGTTCCGGACATCACAGCCCCAAGTAAACCTACCCACGCACTATGCGTGTAGCTGCTTACAATGACACCGGCTAACGCCGCGACAAGCATGATGCCTTCCATACCAATGTTGATGATGCCAGCCCTATTAGAGATTAACGCTCCCAAAGCGGCGAATAGAATCGGTGTCGTCACTCGAAGAACAGAAAACGCAAAGTCAGTCGTAAAAATTACATCAAACAAGCTGTTCACGCTTCCTTCGCCTCCTTCAAGAGCATCCGATTTTTCCAGAACTTCAGAAATTGCTCAGCCGAAATCAGAAGAATGATAATCGCCTGTATAATAGAAATCATCTCTGAAGGTACATCCGATAGACGTGCCATCATGTCGGCTCCGATCCGGATATATGCAAGGAACAATGCAGCGCCGATTACGGATAGCGGATTATTCTTGGCTAACATCGCTACAAGAGCACCATCTAAGCCATAACCTGGTAACGATGTCCATTGGAATCGATTGTACATCCCTAGCACTTCTACGGAACCACCCATTCCCGCGATAAAACCAGCAATCAAGTGAACCAGTATAATAACCTTCGCGGTCTTCATGCCTGAATAACGTGCAAAGTTCCGGTTGATGCCTGTCATTCGCAGCTCATATCCCCATTTAGTCTTGTATAGGAATAAATGCGCTGCAATAATAAGCACGATAACGATAATAAGTCCGGTATGAATACGGGTGCCAGGTACCATTTTACTCAGCAGTGCCGTTTTCTCGAATTTGTAGGATACATTGGCAAATGCTTTTGCATCACGTAAGTGATAGTTCAGTAGATATAAACCTACTCCAAACAAAATATTATTGAACATCAAGGATGTAACCAGCTCATTAGCATTCCATTTGGCTTTGAGGATCCCGGGTATTGCCGAGAGCAACGCACCAACAATAGAACCCGCAGCAATAGCTACGATCGGATGAAGCCACCCATCCAGCGTTAAATGAATAGCCAACACGGAAGTTACGACACCGGAGAAATAGAAAATCCCTTCAGCTCCCAAATTGAACATATTTGCCCGGAACAACAAGGAAACTGCTAGCCCAGTGAACATGAGCGGAATGGCCATCTCAATCACATTACCGATATGACCTTTACTGGATAGCGGCTCAAATAGGAATATCCCAATCGTCTTCACCGGCTGATTGCTGACCAATGAGATGATCAGAAAAGCAATAGCGAGTGCAATTACGATTACTGCCGATGTTCGAATGTATTCAAAATATTTTACTTTAAACATGATTTACGGCCCTCCTGATTTGCTCCTCGTCCTGTCGATGAATCCCTAGCATATAAAGCCCTAATTCTTCTTCACTAACCTTGGAAGGCTCCTCGAAAAAGGCAACAATCTTTCCTTCATACATCACTAGTAGACTATCGCTGATCTCCAAGATCTCATTTAAGTCTGCTGACACTAGCAAAATAGCGCAATCGTCTGAGCGCAGCTCCAACAGCTTTTGATGTATGAACTGCGCCGCGCCTATATCCACGCCCCTTGTCGGCTGCTCTGCAATTAGCAGTTGCGGTTCTGTAGAACACTCTCTAGCTACGACAACCTTCTGCATGTTACCACCTGATAACATACCTATTGGCTGAGAAGGTCCCGAACAGCGGACTTTAAATTCTTCTACAAGTGATACTGCAAGCTTGGCAATTCGTGATCCATTTAAAAAGGGACCTTTATTCATAGCTTTTGTACGATACTGAGTGGACAGCAGATTATCCGCTATGCTCGCATCACTGGCTATCCCTTGATGCATCCGATCCTCTGGGATATAGGAAACGCCTAGCTTACGAATATCTAAAATATCCGATTCACGAATATCTTTTCCCTTCACTAGCACAGAGCCTTGGCTTGAGACCCCTCTTAGGCTACCCGTAAGAGCCTCAATGAGCTGTGTCTGCCCATTCCCTTCTACACCAGCAATCCCGATAATTTGTCCCCCGCGTACTGCAAAGTTGATATCTGTTAGCAACGCTTTGCCGTGTGCATCATTTACACCTAAGCCCTGCACAGTGAGTACCGGTTCCCCAATAGACAGAATCTCCTTGTCATATTTCAACACGACGTCTCTGCCCACCATAAGGCGTGAGATTTCTTGCTCCGTAACGTCCTTCGTTTGGAAGACACCTTCACTACGTCCACTACGCATGATCGTAATTCTGTCACAGATCGCTTTAACTTCTTTCAACTTGTGTGAAATAAAAACAATCGTATGACCCTGCTCTCTTAACTGCTTAAGCTCCCGGAACAATTCCTCTGTTTCCTGTGGGGTCAACACTGCGGTCGGCTCATCCAGAACGAGGATTTTTGCACCACGCAGCAGCGCCTTCAGAATTTCAACCTTTTGCTTCATACCAACCGTGAGATCCTCCACTTTTGCTTTTGGATCCACTGCCAGATTGTATTTCTTCGCAGTCTCTTCGGTCATGCGTACAGCTTCTGCATAATTGATGCCGACGCCCTTACGAGGTTCCATGCCCAGCACCATGTTCTCTGCTACTGTAAAAGAAGGGACCAGCATAAAATGCTGGTGAACCATACCAATCCCTCTATCAATGGCATCCTGAGCAGATTGCAGCTTCACTTTTTCACCCTTGATAAAGATTTCACCTTCACTAGGCTCTTCCATGCCGAACATGATCTTCATTAAAGTTGATTTACCAGCGCCGTTCTCGCCCGCAATCGCATGAATTTCTCCCTCACGTAAAGAAAAATGCACGTCTTTATTTGCAACGACACCATTGGGATACACCTTGGTAATTCCCCGCATTTCCAGCAGAGCTTTGTTCATAGGTCTCAACGCCTTTCGACTTGGAGGTCTGCAAAAATATACAGCTGGAATTCTTCTAAAAGAAGAATCTCCAACTGTAGGTTTATCACTTTATAGCTATACTTAAGGCTTAACTGCGTTACGAATGGCTTCTACTTCAGAGGTTTCCATTCCCATCGCGTTATCTACTGTAATTTCTTTATTGATCAGCTTTTGCTTCACTTCTTCAACTTTAGCCTGAAGATCGGCAGGAAAGATATTTTTATAGATTTCATTCTCTGCAATGCCTACACCATCATCTACAAAGCTCAACACATCACGTTTACCCATCTCAAGTGTACCGTCTTGTAATCTCTTCACGGCACCCAGAATAGCACTATCAATCTTTTTAATAGAAGAAGTAACGATCAAGTTTGCTTTTTCGCTATCTGTATCGTTAAGCAACATCGCCTGATCGGAGTCTACACCGATAGCATATTTCTTCTTCTCCTTAGCTGCGTCAAAGATTCCAAGACCTGTGCCCCCAGCCACGTTAAAAATAACGTCCACACCGGAGTTATATTGAATCAGCGAAAGCTCCTTGCCTTTAGCCGGGTTAACGAAATCACCAGCATATGATACTGCGACCTTCACATCAGGATCAACATATTGAGCGCCCTGAATGTAGCCTACCAAGAAAGCGTTAATTCCTGGAATGTCCATGCCGCCTACAAAACCGATCACATTCTCAGGATTAGCATTTTCCATATCCGATTGTGTAGCTAGCGCCGCTACAGCACCTGCTAGAAAAGATACTTCATTTGTTGCATAAGACATGTTGTACATATTCTCTGGTGCTTCATCTATATCGGTATCATAGTTAA
Organism: Paenibacillus sp. FSL R5-0914; assembly: GCF_038004525.1. NCBI lineage: Bacteria > Bacillati > Bacillota > Bacilli > Caryophanales > Paenibacillaceae > Paenibacillus > Paenibacillus sp. FSL R5-0914. Next base: position 1,840,272 of record NZ_JBBORH010000001.1, on the reverse strand, counting down.
TGAACTTTTTGTCAGGATATAATTCAGCCGTTGCATTAAACATCTCTGTAATTTCCGATCCGCCAGAAATAATAACATCCCAGTCCTCAGCGGCGATATCGTTAAACGTAGGCTCCCATTTCGTTTTATCGACACCCATTTCTACAACTTTTGTTTCTGCACCCAGCTCATCCTTAACCTTTTGCAAACCGCTATTCGCAGAGTCAAAGAAAGATTTATCTCCAAGCGTTCCTGGAATCAGAAGTACAACTTTGAGTTTATCCCCTGAACCTGTTTCTCCACCTTCAGCTGCGTTAGATCCTGCATTCGCGGAAGATCCATTACTCGACGTATTATTTCCACAGGCTGTGACCATTACCATTACTACTAGTAACAACAAAGAAAGAACTTTCTTATTCATTTTTCTATTCCCCCTATTTATAGTTGGTTAGTAATTTGAGAGATTCTCCTTCTTAGTCCGTTGTATATTTCACGATTTAGATGGAAACTCTCATTTTTCATGTAACATTGTCAAAAATTTAATGATTTTAACGAATACACTCAAAAAAAGAGAGAAAATTATAATTTTTACGAATAATCCGACTAATTTCCGAACGAGATGGCCAGTCAGGTTGCTAATCTTCGGATTTCTTGATACGATCATATCAAATATTAATGAAAATAATTATATGATTTCGGTCATAATTTTGTGCGATTCGGCTAAAACATAATTATTGGAGGCTCATCATGGATCGTGTTCTATATATTGTAAATGCAGCACATGAGGTTAATACCTATATTCCACCACACCAGCATGAATGTTATGAACTAGTCTATTATTTAAACGGATTAGGAACTACCAATGTAGGTTCGCGAAGTTATCATTTTCGTTCTTCTTCATTCGCGCTGATACCACCCAATCATAAACATGACGAGAATCATCGCGAGGATGCTACTATACTATTTGTAGGCTTCCATTCAAATCACCCAAATATGGAGAATTTGCAAGGCGTATATGAAGATGATAAAGACCATACTGTTCTACAGATCTTGCTTCGAATGAAAGCAGAGTTTACGCGCAAACAAGATGGATTCTCTGAACTATTGAACCTTCAAATGAGCGAAATCACTGTTCATCTGATACGGCTTCTTAGCGCCTCTGGGTTTCAATCACCAACGGAAGACAGAGTCCAATATGTTCTAAACTATATGAATGAGCATTACCGCCATAAGCTATCGGTCGCAACACTTTCAGAGATGTCTGGATACAGCTATGATCGTTTCCGCCATTTATTTAAAGAGCGATTCGGTTCTTCACCTCTGCGCTATCTACTATTGAAACGTCTGGATTATGCAAAGTCTCTCTTGCAACATACCCAAATGCATATCTCTGAAGTATCAGCTGCTGCTGGGTTTGTGAATGACGCCCAATTCTGCAATATGTTTAAACGTGAAATTGGTCTCACCCCACGAGCATTCCGACTAAGCAGTCAATAAAACAACATTCCACACAAAAAGGCCGTTGATTAGAGACGCCTCTAATTCAACGGCTTAAGAATAAAAGCTCAAAGACAAAGAAAAAAGGTTTGTAAAGTTGCTTGTATAAGCAACTTTACAAACCTTTTTGATATACCGGCGAGAGGACTCGAACCTCCACGGTTTCCCTCTCGATTTTGAGTCGAGCGCGTCTGCCATTCCGCCACGCCGGCACATATGAACTTAATGGAGGCGCCACCCAGATTTGAACTGGGGATAAAGCTTTTGCAGAGCTTTGCCTTACCACTTGGCTATGGCGCCATATGAAAACTTTGGAGCGGACGACGGGAATCGAACCCGCGACCCTCGCCTTGGCAAGGCGATGCTCTACCGCTGAGCCACGTCCGCATAAAATGGCTGGGGATATAGGATTTGAACCTATGCGTGACGGAGTCAAAGTCCGTTGCCTTACCGCTTGGCTAATCCCCAATAACATTTTAAAATAAAAGGGGCGACTGATGGGTCTCGAACCCACGAATGCCGGAACCACAATCCGGTGCGTTAACCACTTCGCCACAATCGCCATATTAAACTAATATTGTTGCTGTTCTTCTTAAAGTAAATGGGGCGACCGATGGGACTTGAACCCACGAATGCCGGATCCACAAACCGGTGCGTTAACCCCTTCGCCACGACCGCCATATTAAACTTTAGAGAAAGACTTTAGATAAAGATTGGCAGGGGCAGCAGGAATTGAACCCACACCAACGGTTTTGGAGACCGTTGTTCTACCTTTAAACTATGCCCCTAAAAAAATGGTGGGGGATGATGGATTCGAACCACCGAACACGTACGTGAGCAGATTTACAGTCTGATGCGTTTGGCCACTTCGCTAATCCCCCAAAGATGGTGCCGGCGAGAGGACTTGAACCCCCAACCTACTGATTACAAGTCAGTTGCTCTACCAATTGAGCTACACCGGCATATTAAGTTGTATACTATATGGTGGCTCGAGACGGATTCGAACCGCCGACACGAGGATTTTCAGTCCTCTGCTCTACCGACTGAGCTATCGAGCCAAGAAAATGGCGGAACCGACGAGATTCGAACTCGCGATCTCCTGCGTGACAGGCAGGCATGTTAGGCCAACTACACCACGGTTCCAAAAGATATAATTACTTGATGAAAATTGGTTGCGGGGGCAGGATTTGAACCTGCGGCCTTCGGGTTATGAGCCCGACGAGCTACCGGGCTGCTCCACCCCGCGTCGTTCTTAAATGAATATGGTGGAGGCTGAGGGGATCGAACCCCCGACCCTCTGCTTGTAAGGCAGATGCTCTCCCAGCTGAGCTAAGCCTCCGTAAACAACAATTGTTATTGTACCAAAGTCCACTATGTAAAATCAAGTGAAAATTTGGTGACCCGTATGGGATTCGAACCCATGTTACCTCCGTGAAAGGGAGGTGTCTTAACCCCTTGACCAACGGGCCATACTAAGTAAAATTTGTGGCGGAGAGAGAGGGATTCGAACCCTCGAGACGCTTGTGGCGCCTACACGATTTCCAATCGTGCTCCTTCGGCCAAACTCGGACACCTCTCCATATGGCTCCCCGAACAGGACTCGAACCTGTGACAACTCGATTAACAGTCGAGTGCTCTACCAACTGAGCTATCAGGGAATATTCATACCAGGCTTGATGCCTGAAAACTGAATCCGAATTGAATTTGCGTTTTAAGTATAGGATAAGCCCTCGACCGATTAGTATTGGTCAGCTCCATGCATTACTGCACTTCCACCTCCAACCTATCTACCTCGTCGTCTTCAAGGGGTCTTACTAATTGGGAAATCTCATCTTGAGGGGGGCTTCACGCTTAGATGCTTTCAGCGCTTATCCCGTCCGTACGTAGCTACCCAGCCATGCTTCTGGCGAAACAACTGGTGCACCAGCGGTACGTCCATCCCGGTCCTCTCGTACTAAGGACAGCTCCTCTCAAATTTCCTGCGCCCACGACAGATAGGGACCGAACTGTCTCACGACGTTCTGAACCCAGCTCGCGTACCGCTTTAATGGGCGAACAGCCCAACCCTTGGGACCTACTTCAGCCCCAGGATGCGATGAGCCGACATCGAGGTGCCAAACCTCCCCGTCGATGTGGACTCTTGGGGGAGATAAGCCTGTTATCCCCAGGGTAGCTTTTATCCGTTGAGCGATGGCCCTTCCATGCGGTACCACCGGATCACTAAGTCCGACTTTCGTCCCTGCTCGACTTGTAGGTCTCGCAGTCAAGCTCCCTTATGCCTTTGCACTCTTCGAATGATTTCCAACCATTCTGAGGGAACCTTGGAACGCCTCCGTTACTCTTTAGGAGGCGACCGCCCCAGTCAAACTGCCCGCCTGACACGGTCCCCGTACCCGATTAGGGTACTAGGTTAGAACCTAGATACGATCAGGGTGGTATCCCAACGGCGCCTCCACCGAAGCTTGCGCTCCGATTTCTACGGCTCCCACCTATCCTGTACAGATCGTACCCAAATTCAATATCAAGCTGCAGTAAAGCTCCATGGGGTCTTTCCGTCTTGTCGCGGGTAACCTGCATCTTCACAGGTATTAAAATTTCACCGGATCTCTCGTTGAGACAGCGCCCAAGTCGTTACGCCATTCGTGCGGGTCAGAATTTACCTGACAAGGAATTTCGCTACCTTAGGACCGTTATAGTTACGGCCGCCGTTTACTGGGGCTTCGGTTCATAGCTTCGGGTTACCCCTAACCACTCCCCTTAACCTTCCAGCACCGGGCAGGCGTCAGCCCGTATACTTCGCCTTGCGGCTTCGCACAGACCTGTGTTTTTGCTAAACAGTCGCTTGGGCCTTTTCACTGCGGCCCCCTCGTGCTATTCACACTACCGGGGCACCCCTTCTCCCGAAGTTACGGGGTCATTTTGCCGAGTTCCTTAACGAGAGTTCTTCCGCGCGCCTTAGAATTCTCTTCTCGCCTACCTGTGTCGGTTTGCGGTACGGGCACCTTCTCCTGGCTAGAGGCTTTTCTTGGCAGTGTGAGATCATGACCTTCGCTACTGTAATTTTCGCTCCCCATCACAGCCCAGCCTTAACGATGTGCGGATTTGCCTACACATCAGCCTCACTGCTTAGACGGACATATCCATCAGTCCGCGTCACTACCCTCCTGCGTCACCCCATCGCTCATAGCGGATTACGGTGGTACAGTAATTTCAAACTGTTGTCCTTCGACTACGCCTTTCGGCCTCGCCTTAGGTCCCGACTTACCCTGAGCGGACGAGCCTTCCTCAGGAAACCTTGGGCTTTCGGCGGATCAGATTCTCACTGATCTTTTCGTTACTCATACCGGCATTCTCACTTGTATGCTGTCCAGCGCTCCTTACGGTACACCTTCAACCCACATACAACGCTCCCCTACCCCAGATACATACGTATCTAGCCATAGCTTCGGTGGTGTGTTTAGCCCCGTTACATTTTCGGCGCAGAGTCACTCGACCAGTGAGCTATTACGCACTCTTTCAATGGTGGCTGCTTCTAAGCCAACATCCTGGTTGTCTGTGCAACTCCACATCCTTTCCCACTTAACACACACTTGGGGACCTTAGCTGATGGTCTGGGCTGTTTCCCTTTTGACAATGGATCTTAGCACTCACTGTCTGACTCCCGGCAATAAGTATATGGCATTCGGAGTTTGACTGAGCTTGGTAATCCTTGCGGACCCCGCACCCAATCAGTGCTCTACCTCCACTACTCTTATACCGAGGCTAGCCCTAAAGCTATTTCGGGGAGAACCAGCTATCTCCGAGTTCGATTGGAATTTCTCCGCTACCCCCACCTCATCCCCGCATTTTTCAACATGCGTGGGTTCGGGCCTCCAGTGCGTGTTACCGCACCTTCACCCTGGACAGGGGTAGATCACACGGTTTCGGGTCTACGTCCACATACTAAATCGCCCTATTCAGACTCGCTTTCGCTGCGGCTCCGTCTTCTCGACTTAACCTTGCATGTTAAACGTAACTCGCCGGTTCATTCTACAAAAGGCACGCCATCACCCATTAATAGGGCTCTGACTTTTTGTAAGCACACGGTTTCAGGTTCTATTTCACTCCCCTTCCGGGGTGCTTTTCACCTTTCCCTCACGGTACTGTTTCACTATCGGTCGCCAGGTAGTATTTAGCCTTAGCAGATGGTCCTGCTGGATTCATACGGGGTTTCACGTGCCCCGCACTACTCGGGATCCGTCTCGGAGAGAACACAGTTTAGGTTACAGGGCTTTTACCTCTATCGCGGGCCTTTCCAGACCTCTTCACCTACCATATTCCTTTGTAACTCCATGTGAGACGTCCCACAACCCCTAAGAGCAAGCTCTTAGGTTTAGGCTGTTCCGCGTTCGCTCGCCGCTACTGACGGAATCACTATTGTTTTCTCTTCCTCAGGGTACTTAGATGTTTCAGTTCCCCTGGTCTGCCTCTACATCTCCTATGTGTTCAGAGATGAGTAACTGCGAATTACCACAGCTGGGTTTCCCCATTCGGACACCCCCGGATCAAAGCTTGCTTACAGCTCCCCGAGGCAGTTTCGTTGTTCGCCACGTCCTTCGTCGGCTCCTGGCGCCTAGGCATCCTCCGTGTGCTCTTATTAGCTTAACCTTGATTTTTCCTAAGAAAAATCTCACTAATAACATTTACTTGTTTGCACAAGTTGCTAAAAGATGTTCTAAAACGCAAATTCGTTTCGGTATCCAGTTTTCAAGGATCAAGTCTTACTTGAGAGCTTAAACTCTCAAAACTGAGCAACGAGTGAGTAACAGGCCTAAACCTGAGATTTTGGAAGTTTAACTTCCGATTTGAATGTCTTCATTGCAGAAGACGATTCTCCATAGAAAGGAGGTGATCCAGCCGCACCTTCCGATACGGCTACCTTGTTACGACTTCACCCCAATCATCTACCCCACCTTCGGCGGCTGGCTCCCTTGCGGGTTACCCCACCGACTTCGGGTGTTGTAAACTCTCGTGGTGTGACGGGCGGTGTGTACAAGACCCGGGAACGTATTCACCGCGGCATGCTGATCCGCGATTACTAGCAATTCCGACTTCATGCAGGCGAGTTGCAGCCTGCAATCCGAACTGAGACCGGCTTTGATGGGATTGGCTTCACCTCGCGGTTTCGCTTCCCGTTGTACCGGCCATTGTAGTACGTGTGTAGCCCAGGTCATAAGGGGCATGATGATTTGACGTCATCCCCACCTTCCTCCGGTTTGTCACCGGCAGTCACTCTAGAGTGCCCAACATTACTTGCTGGCAACTAAAGTTAAGGGTTGCGCTCGTTGCGGGACTTAACCCAACATCTCACGACACGAGCTGACGACAACCATGCACCACCTGTCTCCTCTGTCCCGAAGGCCGCCACTATCTCTAGTGGATTCAGAGGGATGTCAAGACCTGGTAAGGTTCTTCGCGTTGCTTCGAATTAAACCACATACTCCACTGCTTGTGCGGGTCCCCGTCAATTCCTTTGAGTTTCAGTCTTGCGACCGTACTCCCCAGGCGGAGTGCTTACTGTGTTAACTTCGGCACCAAGGGTATCGAAACCCCTAACACCTAGCACTCATCGTTTACGGCGTGGACTACCAGGGTATCTAATCCTGTTTGCTCCCCACGCTTTCGCGCCTCAGCGTCAGTTACAGCCCAGAAAGTCGCCTTCGCCACTGGTGTTCCTCCACATATCTACGCATTTCACCGCTACACGTGGAATTCCACTTTCCTCTTCTGTACTCAAGTCACCCAGTTTCCAGTGCGACCTCAGGTTGAGCCCAAGGTTTAAACACCAGACTTAAATGACCGCCTGCGCGCGCTTTACGCCCAATAATTCCGGACAACGCTTGCCCCCTACGTATTACCGCGGCTGCTGGCACGTAGTTAGCCGGGGCTTTCTTCTCAGGTACCGTCACTCCGATAGCAGTTACTCTACCGGACGTTCTTCCCTGGCAACAGAGCTTTACGATCCGAAAACCTTCATCACTCACGCGGCGTTGCTCCGTCAGACTTTCGTCCATTGCGGAAGATTCCCTACTGCTGCCTCCCGTAGGAGTCTGGGCCGTGTCTCAGTCCCAGTGTGGCCGTTCACCCTCTCAGGTCGGCTACGCATCGTCGCCTTGGTGGGCCGTTACCCCACCAACTAGCTAATGCGCCGCAGGCCCATCCCTCAGTGACAGATTGCTCCGTCTTTCATTCTTTCTTCAGGAGAAAAAAGAAATTATCCGGTATTAGCTACCGTTTCCGGTAGTTATCCCAGTCTAAGGGGCAGGTTGCCTACGTGTTACTCACCCGTCCGCCGCTAAGTTATTTTGAAAGCAAGCTTTCAAAATAACTCCGCTCGACTTGCATGTATTAGGCACGCCGCCAGCGTTCGTCCTGAGCCAGGATCAAACTCTCCAATTAGTATTGAAAAGAGCGATATGCTCATTTTGAAACATCTGACGAGAAAATTAATTCTCTAATTTTGGATTTCACTTTCGTGATTTCCCACTCACTCGTTGTTCAGTTTTCAAAGATCAAGCTGTTTATTTCGTCGTTGTGTTGTTCAGCAGCGACCTTTATAATATATCACAGCGCCCTCGTTTTAGTCAACCTTTTTTTTAATTTCTTTTTTCGGTTGTCTTTCGAATGTTTTCGAAAGCACATCTCTGTGTCAGAGGGACGAGTTATAATTTAACACATGAACTAGGAAAGAGTCAACCATAAATTTATTAGAATAAATATGAGCGCATCATAATAGCGGGCAAACAAAAAAGAGAGTGCTCAGCCTCTCCCTATCCCAACTTATTTTATCTATAGATTACCGGCAAATCCTGCATCTAATTTCTTCTCTATAAGGTATATCGGATCGCATGACCCTCTCCCCCATGACCGTCAGCCCATAAAGTAATCTCACGGATTAGCGAACGAGAAACAAGCTTTCGTAAAACTAGGGGCAACTCAGCCTCTAATTGACACAGGCCAGAATGCTGTAGTAATTCTTTTATACTCCACGCTTCCTTACGACTATTCAGAATATTGAAAAGCAATGCACAACAATCCGTCATTTTGGACATGATCCCAAATTCACATGCTAGAAGAACAAGCTCTACTCTTTGCTCTAAGGTCTCCGTGCTGATGGTTAGTTCCTCATATAGTTTATGGACCGAAGTGTTCATACTTTTAACCTGCTCCCAAACAGCCGGCTCTGGAAATGAACCAGATTCACTCACTTCTATTCTTGCCCAATGATATAGAGCCATCAATACACAGTTATATGCATCCATAATGTAGCCAGCTTCTATATACCGTTTAGATTTCACATACAAATGCAAGAATCGTGCAAACTCCATGAACTCAACTCGTTCCTTAAGAGGCCCTTCAAATTGTAAAATCTCCCGGCGCATATCCCCTAGTATTCCTTTGGGATCCCAGATCACTTCCCCAATCATCAAACTAGTAAGGAGCTCGTTATTATCTCCCGCCATGACAGCCCGCTCCAAAGCGGAAAGGCCAATATGGACTGACTGGGTCCGTGTGTCACCGGCAATGGTGTGGCGAACAATATGTTCTAAATCCTGTTCCTCATGTAAAACTAACACAACCATATCAAAATCGTGAAGTAGCGCGCTTTGAAAAGGAGTACTCCCTTTCTGCCGCAAAGCGACAGCTCCTAAAACATTTTCTTCAAACGTTTCTCCACTCAACAAAGTTACATTGGATAATTCCATGCTTCCCTCCATTAAATTTGGCGAATTTGCGTCCAGTCAGTTATAATTCAGTTATAATAATTATTCTACATATGAAAGACAGTTCCTTCTGGACAACCCAACTATATTTAGTTAGGAGCAAACACTCATGAAGTTTAAAACGGCTAAGATCAACGCTTTTCGCACATGGGGATTACTGCTCACAATGCTCGGAATGGGACTTATGGTTTTGGGTACAGCAGGCATCGTATTCTGGGGATCGACTGGGAAAGTATTCGCTGGAATCGGACTTGTAATCGGTTTAATTTCCATGATGGCAAGTCTTGCGATCTATTTCTGGGCTGGCATGCTCTCAACGAGTGCAGTTCAGCTAGAGTGCCCTGAGTGTCACAAGCTGACCAAGATGCTCGGTAAAACAGACCGCTGTATGTTCTGCCACACCATTCTTACTATGGATCGGGCTGAGGCTACTATTACTGCAGATCAGCTTGAGCATCAGCAACTAAACCACTAAACACACCTTACAGAGGCTCATTACTAACTAGTTAAAATGCACTCAAATATTTGTTAATACAACAAAGAGGCCCCCGATATGGGAGCCTCTTTGTTTGTTATAAATGAAATTATGATTACTTATGAATCTCTTGTAATGCTTCCCATGCTGATGGATTGCTAAAACTGCGATTCCATGATCCGATGCCTCCAAGCCCCATGGACTTAGCAAGCTCAACTCTTGATTTTAAGCTAACCTTATCTTCTATCCATATTTTCTTAAGAGCGCCATCTTCCTTGTACTCTACGTAATTCTGCCCAGCAGCCTTATCAAATGTAGGAGTTAGCTTCTTCTCTTTGATAATTTTTTCAACGGCATTCATACTAACGGATTTGGAGCTTACCTTTGTCTTGCCATCTACTTGAGCCTCAGTCCAGATGCGGGTGTACAATGGGATCCCCAAAATCACCTTCTCAGGCGGCACATTGTCTTCCTCTATGATCCGGCTTATTGAATTCTCTACCCAAGGTAAGGAGGCAACAGAGCCCGCGATAGGGCTAGCTGCCCAATGTTCATCATAAGCCATCACGATTAGATAATCGACTAATGTCCCAAGAGCCTTACGATCAAGGAATGCTGACCACATCTCGCTATTGGATTTAGGTGTCACGTCTATGGAGACGATTAGATTCTTAGCCTGAGCCATCGGTTTTAGCTCTCTCATAAATTGAGTGACATTCTCTCCGTCTTTCGTATACACATTCTCAAAATCGATATTAATTCCATCCAAATTGTATAAATCCGAATATTCTAAGATCTGTACGATTGCATTCATCCGTTTCTCATAGCTGGACAATGCCTCAGTAGTCATGTCTGGATCGAAGCTATTGCTAAGCAACCCCCATACCTCTAACCCGCGCCCATGCGCCCACTGCACATACGCACTGTCGGCCTGACTGCGCACATTGCCATCACCATCTATAATACTAAACCAGGTTGGGCTAGCCACGTTAACGCCTGGTAGCTCACCGAAGGTTTCTGGGTTAGGTTTGCGTTGGTAAACAGCCTCCCAATACAAATTCACTGACTTCCCTTTCCAGTTACGTTCAGCGCGTGTTGGCGTGGATTTTTTCGGTTCCACTGTCTTTTGACCATCCCGAACAATGTCACTTGCCTTGGCATAACCTGCATACCCGCTGCTTAATTGTACAAACAGCCAGTCCTTATTTTCTTCATTCCAAATATTCACGACTGCCCCAGGAGACATATCCGCAACTATAGGTGCGTGGATGGATGCCTCATTTCGTAGAGCTACTGACTTGTCGCCTTTTTCACCTTTAACTTTTCCTAGCGAGACAGACTCTCCTGCCGTCATTAGTAGTATTGCTCCGGTATTCGTATCCTCCTGTATTTCAAACCCATATAGATCTTCTAATACATCCGCAGGAAGGTAGGTCACTTTTTCCTTTACTTCAGGCGCTAACCGCAGCTGCAGCGGACGATTATTCAGACTAGCATCGGTTTTATCCTCCTGCATGTAAAGGAGCTCACTATCCGTTGATAGGATGACCGATTTCGTCTTCTCTTCATAACGAATGGAAGGATCCACATACTCTTGCAACAATGGTAATGGTAATAACATGCTATCCCCAGTCCCCGAGGCAGAATAACCTGTATACTCTCCTTTTACAAAGATGGGGTGCGCTTGAGCTTTCCAATCTACATCTATGTGCTGACGATTTGGCAATACATAAAACACTACCCAATATGCTGCTGCTACAATGATTAAAAGTCCAAATAAACGTCTAAAAAAACCTCCGCGCTTTTTGACGCGCCTCTGTCCCAGTCTTCTGTCCAAAATATATCCTCCAGATAATAATATGATTTTTAATAGAGTCTAACATTACGATTATAACATCCACTTGGTTTCGTATAACCAGTAGAAAATAGTCATTTATCCTACAAATTGTTATATTCAAGAAGAAATGACGTTGTCGTTCTTATATTTGTAAAAAAATAAAAACGTGAGTCCTCCGCTTTCGGATTTCGCACGTTTAGTGATAACTTGGTAGATCGCCTTGATACCGTTCTATTCTAGTCTTAATGCTGCTTCTCTCTACAACTTTTGCAAAATCCATGCAGCTCCATACGCAATCCTGTAATCTTAAAGCCTGTAGCTTGCTCAGCATGCAGCTCTACATCCCTAAGCGAAGGATAACTGAAATCCTCAATCTTACCGCATTTCTGACATATAACATGATAATGATCAGACACATTGGCATCAAAACGGCTGGAGCTATCCCCATAGGTCAACTCACGAACCATGCCAGCTTCCATAAACATCTTGAGATTATTATATACGGTTGCCACGCTCATGCTCGGAAATTTAGGCTCTAATGCCCGATATATATCGTCAGCTGTAGGATGATTCATTGCTTCCATCAAATACGTAAGAATCGCATGACGCTGGGGCGTTATACGGACACCTGTTGTTTTTAATTGTTCCAATGCATGTTGTACGCCACTCCCCATGACTGTCACCGCCTTTTAAATTTAAAAATAAAAGAAATATTTCTTATAATTGTAAGACTGGGTTTTCAATCTTGTCAACGAAGTCGATACATTATATTCATTATTATATAAGAAAAATTACTTTTTTCAATAACCTCTCACATTTAAGTTGCTGTTTCCCTCAACCTGAATCTTGAACTCACCTGTGCCCACTTCACCAGATATCTTCTTCTTATCAATGGTTAAGGTAGGTAAATCTGAAATAATATCGCCATATCCACTTGAGCCATTCAACTTATAGTTCCCTAACTGCGGCAAATACAATTGAATATCGCCAACTGCACTATAAATGTCCCAGTCTCCTCCGACTTCATGCGAACGAACATCAATGATGCCATTCAAGGATTCTGCATGCAGCTTTGATCTGGCTCCATCAATCTCTAAATTACCATTTTTGCTAGAAATATCGATCTCGGCTTCATTCCCGGTTGCACCGATATTGCCAACTGCCGTTGATAATTTCAAGGCTCCTGTGACATTCCAAGCATTCATATTGCCACCGCTCGTTGATAAATCAACACTGCCCTGGACGGATCTCGCACGCACAGCTCCATTCAGTGTTTTCCCCTTCACATTACCAAAGATACGATGAAGAATAAGTTCTCCATTCCCCGTTTCCAGCGAAATATCTTCGATCGCTTCTATGTTCTGCAGGGTGATCCCACCATTCATAGTGCGAACATCGAGATTAAACCGGCGGTCTTCCGGCAAAGAAATGTCCAAATCCATTCGCGGCTGACGCTTACCTGATTCTCCGTACGCCTTGCTGTTTGAAGTGATTTTTATAGTTGGTCCTTCAACAACATCCACAAAGGACTGTTCCGAAATGGCCTCAGCCATCGGACCTTCCAATTGATCTACCCAAACTGTAGTAGTAATTTGAATATTATCTACGGGAGCCCGGTGCAATAAAATATCCCCATTAATACCATCAACGGATATTTTGGCTGTATTTAGCTTCACTGGAACAATAAGCGGAGCCTTCTGGAATTTACTTCCCTTCGCCTCGCCATAGTCGACTGCAGCTGCTGTAAGGTTGAGACTCACATTTTTCCACAGATATAAGTAATGTTCTTGTTCGGCAACGATAAACACACTCGCAGCAAGCAATATAGCAGATAAAAGGCCGCGTAAATCCAATCTGATTCTTGTTCCCTTTTGTACAGAGCCTGAACGACCAGAGAAGAAATACATGAACAGGAACTCAATCCCCCATAACACTGGGATGACCGGCCACCACTTCAAGAGTAAAAGCATATAATCCGACCCGTCTCTCCAATCCAGAAACAACGGGATGGCCATAGCAATAAGCAAGACCGATGCCGTATATCTTCCTACACGCCGGTTATGAGACTCATTTTTTTTGCGCGAAACGATTCCTCTGACAATTTCTCTCGCTCCTACATATATACCACCACATAATAAAACTGCAGACACGGCCACTTCGGAGTAATGCTCAATAAAAAATTGCAGCCATGCTGGCTTTTGGCGAAACAGAATGAGAAGCGCTCCCCCTAAAAGAAGTAGAAATCCAAAGGATACACCAGGTTCACTGACGATACTACGACGCTTAGGAGGTGAAGTTATTTTTGCCACAGAATCATCAAGCTCTTGATCTTCAGGGTAACGGAGAATCTTGTCCGCTGATTGCAGTACATCATACACATTATAGAAATATATCGCCGGAATAATTAGTGCAAGTAAAATAAGCAACGGAACATTAATCTGCATTCCAATGGATGAGAAATAAATTAAAGCTGAGATATCCAATAGTATCAAGAAGATAAAGGTAATTCCTTTGCGGAGAAGCCCAAAGTATAAGTGCCCAGTTCCTGGGATGAGAGCTGCCAATAGTCCAGCGATAAATTTGCGTTTGCGGCGGCGCCGTTTTGGACGTGGAGGGATTATCTTCTTCTGAATCTCACTCTCCGTAGTCTCAAGATCGGCTGAACCCCGCTGCTCTTCCTGCGCTGAGAGCATTGCAGAATCATTTGTCATATCTCGGCTCCTCCTTTCGTAAACATGGGTCTGTGTATATGCTTCTTCAAAGTGAACCACTCCGATAAAAATCAATCAATTCCACACCGGGAGCAACTTCCTGCGATCCCATAGGTACAAAACCATGCTTGCTGTACAAAGAAACGGCAGGCAGGTTTAGCTTCCCCGTAGATACGATGTATTGCTCCATCCCTGAAAAATGTTCAAATACATATTCCAAGAGACTGCTTGCAATACCTCTGCGGAAAAAGTCCGGTCCCACCATCATCCGCGTAATCGTGAGTTTGCCCGGGGATTCTTCTTCTATAGCAATAGCACCCATCAGTTCTTCATCTTCATCAAAGCAGCCGTAAAAATCCTCTTTAGAGTGGCTGAGCATCTCCCTCGTCTCCATAAGCGGTGGGATCTCACGAAACCCTATTAACTCCGCTTCTAGCCGGTAGGCCTTATGCTGGAGGCTCCATAGTTCATTAACGGTACTATCATCCTGGAGGTTTAGCTTAATAATTGTATTCATCCCTACTAGTCCCCTTATATGCCGCTAAGGGCCTGCCGTTGCCGACAAGCCCTTAGCTTATTACATAAGTATATTACCCCAAGTATAAACAACGTTATCGACCACTAAAGACGATAATCGTTTTAATTGCTCAATACCTCGATCAGAAGTTTATTCGCAAGACCTGGATTTGCCTTACCTTTACTTTCTTTCATAACTTGTCCCACAAGGAAGCCAATGGCTTTCTGTTTACCTGCTTTATAATCCTCTACAGATTGCGGGTTAGCAGCTACGACTGCTTCCACAATTCCTTTAATGGCACCTTCATCGCTGATTTGTACCAGACCTTTTTCCTCAACGATTGCAGCAGGCAATTTACCGCTCTCTAGCATTTCTTTAAATACCGTTTTAGCGATCTTGTTGCTGATGGTTCCGCCTGCAATGAGGCCGATCATTTCCCCGAGCCCTTGCGGCGTAATTTTGACCTGAGACAAGTCCAGGTTATTACTGTTCAAATAAGCAAGCAACTCACCCATGATCCAGTTAGCTACAGCCTTGGCATCCTGCGTATAAGTAAGGCATCCTTCGAAAAAGTCCGCTAGCGGTTTAGAGGAAGTAATCACGCCAGCATCATAAGCTGTAAGACCCAGTTCTTCACTGTAGCGAGCTTGTCTTGCATCCGGTAGTTCCGGGATCGTCGAACGAATGGATTCTTTCCAGGCATCGTCAATATGCAACACGATCAGATCTGGATCTGGGAAATAACGATAATCGTGTGCTTCTTCTTTCCCACGCATAGATAAAGTTTTTCCTTGTGCTTCATCCCAGCGGCGAGTCTCTTGCACAACCACTCCACCATCATCCAGGATCTCAGCTTGACGATATTGCTCATACTCCAGTCCACGCAGTACTCCGCGGAAGGAGTTCATGTTCTTAAGCTCTGCTCTAATGCCGAATTCCTCTTGTCCTTCTGGTCGTAGACTGATGTTCGCGTCACAGCGCATCGATCCCTCTTCCATCTTGACATCGGATACGTCGCAGTATTGCATAATCGCACGGATTTTCTCCAGATAAGCCCGAGCTTCCTCTGGCGTGCGCAAGTCTGGCTCAGATACGATTTCGATAAGCGGTGTTCCCACTCGGTTAAAATCGACAAGCGACGCAAAACCGCCATCAACGTGAGTGAGCTTACCTGCATCCTCTTCCAAATGAAGACGAGTAATGCCGATTCGTTTGGTCTCTCCATTAACTTCAATGTCAATCCAGCCGTTCAAACCGATAGGCTGATCGAACTGCGAAATCTGATAAGCTTTCGGTGAATCCGGGTAAAAATAGTTCTTGCGGTCGAATTTACTAACATCACCAATGGTACAATTTAGCGCCATCGCTGCTTTCATAGCGTAATCTACCGCTTGTTTGTTTAGAACTGGCAATACGCCGGGGTGACCCAGGCAGACAGGACAGGTATGCGTGTTAGGCGGGGCTCCAAATTCAGTGGAGCATCCGCAAAAGATTTTAGAGTTGGTATGAAGCTCTACGTGAACCTCTAAGCCGATGACCGTTTCGTATTTAGACATAAGTAGTCCCATTCCCTCCTTTACTACAGCTGTGGACGCTGCTTGTGATGATCAGTATTTTGTTCAAAAGCGTGAGCAACACGCAGAATCGTACTCTCGTCAAATTCTTTACCGATAATTTGCAAACCTACTGGCATGCCTTCCGCAAAGCCACAAGGAACGCTAACGGCAGGAATACCTGCCAAGCTCACAGGAATCGTGAGAATATCGTTCAGATACATGGTCAGCGGATCTTCCGTCTGTGAACCTAATTTGAATGCTGTCGTAGGCGCTGTTGGCCCGATGACCACATCATATTTTTTAAAGATGTCATCAAAGTCCTGTTTAATCAAAGTACGCACTTTTTGTGCTTTTAAATAATAAGCATCGTAATACCCGGAGCTAAGCGCATAAGTCCCTAGCATAATACGACGTTTGACCTCAGGGCCAAAGCCGCGACTGCGGGAATTAAGATATAGATCAAGCAACCCTCCGCCTTCATCTACACGTGCACCATAACGCACACCGTCAAAACGCGCAAGGTTAGATGAAGCTTCCGAAGAGGACAGCAAATAATAAGCTGCTACTGCGTATTCCGTATGTGGTAACGAAACTTCCTCCCAGACAGCACCCATTCCTTCCAGCACCTTAAGTGCGGACAAGACTGTCTCACGCACAGAAGCATCGACACCTGCTCCTAAGTATTCCTTAGGTACAGCAATGCGAAGTCCGGAAACATCACCAGTCAGAGAACTCAAATAATCAGGAATTTCAACTTTAGCTGAAGTAGAGTCCTGGGCATCATAACCAGCAATCGCTTGAAGCACATATGCAGAATCCTCTACATTACGTGTTAATGGTCCAATCTGATCGAGTGAGGAAGCAAAGGCTACCAGTCCATAACGTGATACAAGACCATAAGTAGGTTTGAGACCTACAACACCACAATAGGAAGCAGGCTGGCGGATGGAACCCCCAGTATCCGAGCCTAGTGAGAAGAATACTTCGCCAGCAGCTACTGCTGCAGCAGATCCGCCACTGGAACCGCCGGGCACACGCTCTAAATCCCAAGGATTGCGTACAGGACCAAAGCTTGAATTCTCATTAGATCCACCCATTGCGAATTCATCCATATTCAATTTACCGATCGTTACGGCATCTGCCTGTTGCAGTTTAGAAGCCACAGTAGCGTTATAAATCGGCTGGAAATCTTTCAAAAATTGGCTGGCACAGGTCGTGCGTAGTCCTTTAGTTACAATATTATCCTTAATTCCGGCAGGAAGACCAAACAGCAATCCACGTGCTGCTCCAGATGCCAGTTTGTCGTCCAAAGCGCGTGCGGTACTACGAGCGCCCTCCTCGTTCAAGGTCAAAAATGCATTTACTTTCTTATCCCGCTCAGCGATAATCGCCAGCGATTCTTCAGTCAGTTCACTGACCGATACTTCTTTAGCAGTTAACATGCGATGTACTTCAGGCAATCGATTTTGAAACAGGCTCAAGATTCTTCCCCCTTTCTAATTATGTAGTTATTCCAAAACAGCTGGAACCTTGAAATGTCCGTCTTCATCATCCGGCGCGTTAAGAAGTGCTTCCTCTTGCGTTAGGCTTTCCTTCACAACATCATCACGCATCACATTACTGACCTGCAGTACATGCGTGGTCGGCTTCACATTCTCCGTATCTAGCTCATTCAACTTCTCAGCATATTGTAAAATAGCATTCATTTGTTCTGTAAAGGTTGCCTCTTCTTCCGGGCTCAATTGCAGACGAGCCAGCTTGGCCACATGCTGCACATCTTTAACGGTAATGCTCATAAGATAAATCCCTCCTGTTTAAAGGGCTAAAGCGCCCGGATAACGTTTTTAATTATATTGTAGAAGCTTGGACAATTCAATGATGGGGTTATAACAAAAAAGCCGGCTTTCGCCGGCCTTCCTTAAATCCAAGCTCTAAGATTCACTTGTTTGATGAAATCTGCTTGGGACATGCTTTCGGTTGACGTTGTTTCCGTCTCTTCTGTATCCATATCTTCACCGTTCATCAAATGATGGAACAGCTTCTCATTGTACGTGGACAAAGCATAATCAATTAACGCTTCATGCGTTGCTCTTTCAGCCTCAGCTACTAATAAATGTTCTTCCGCCTCAATGTCTTCAGCCGGAACATAAAAGTTCCTGTTGGCTTCCGGTACACGTATAACATAGTCAAACGCATTATCGGGATTGCGGTCGTAAGCAATTAGGTAGCCGTATTCCCCGATAGGAAGACTCTGCTCAAAAGCGTCCGCAACAATGACAATCTTTTCTCCTAAACGCAGCATCGCCCTACCTCCTGACCCCAAAATCTATCATGATTTTGCTTATTTCAACAGTCTACTAAAAAAAGATAGAACTGTCTAGCGGCAGGCCGGACGATCCTGAGAATTCTACTAAAATATACTATATTCGATACAGCACAGGATAATAATCAGTCGGGAAAGTTATTCTTCCTTGTCAAAAGCGAAGCCCCAACAAGGCAAATTATGATCAATACACCGGCAGAAAGATATGGACCTGCTCTAAAGCCCTCTCCAGCTGTAAGAATTCCTGCTGACAGCCCGGAAAGTCCTGCGGGTGTCCAGTCAAACCATGTAGGCAATAAGCTTAAGCCTAATGACGAGCCAGCCATTAACGCCAGTGCTAAAAATGCGGCTACTGGAGGTTTTAAAAAGGCACTAAACAACAACGTAGCCGAGACAGCACATAATAACCATAAACTATATACTCCAGAAGCTGCGATAACATCGCCCCAAGATAGTGAACCAATCAACTGCTCCGTGTAGTAAGCCGCGCCCGCCGCACCCAATCCAAGAGCTACGATCAACAGGGTCAGCTGCGCTGCCCATTTAGCGAACATTATTGCGGCCGGAGAAACCGGCCTTACCAGAATTAATTCCATAGTTCCGCTATAGCGCTCACCAGCTAAAACATTCATCGCGCCAAGCGCCAATACTAACATTCCGATCGTTCCGTACTGTCCCAGAGATTGCGCCATCACAGCTGCGGCACTCGGTATTTCATACCCCTCTAGCAGTCCTGGGGGAACATCACCTGAAGCTTTTAATATTTCCGGCAAATAATAAGTAGTTAACGGCTGCATAATGCCTAATATGATAAAAACGACAGGTATCCAGATTAACTTATAACTGCGAGTCATTTCGAGCATTTCTTTGCGATAAAGGACCCAGGCGCTTCTCATACTCCCACCACCTTCATAAATAAATCCTCTAACGTGGAAGAACCCGCTTCAAATTGCAGCAATGGAATTTCAAGCTGCGCCGCTTCTTGCAGAATCGTCCAACGAGCCATGTCTACATCGTTCACATTAAAAATGGCCTGATCTCCGAACAACTGAGTCTCTAGTACAAACGGTTTGGCAGCAAGAGACTCCAGCCACTGAATAGCTTTTTCTTGCTTCTCCGTACGTACACGAATAACAGGAAGGCTGTATTGTGAACGAAGCTGTGATAAAGACCCCTTCTCAGCAATCAAGCCCTGATTCATTAAAATAATATCATCACAAATTTCTTCTGCATCATGCAGCACATGTGTAGAAAAAACTACAGTTGTCTCTTCACGTATTTCCCGCATCAGTCCCATTACTTCTCTGCGACCAATCGGATCAAGTGCAGATACAGGCTCATCAAGCAATAGTAGACGAGGCCGATGCACAAGCGCCTGAGCCAGACCCAGCCGCTGCTTCATCCCGCCAGAGTATCCACCAATCCGGCGACGAGCATCACCTTTAAGCCCTACACGCTCAAGCGATTCCAATACCCTGCTGGTAGCGTCTTTAGTTCCCATTCCACTAAGCTTTGCAGCGAAAATAACATATTCATGTCCAGTCATCCACCCATAAAAAGCTGGAGACTGTGGCACATATCCTAATTCCCTGCGATATCCTGCTCCCGGACGGCTCCCCTCAAATGAAATCATTCCAGAGGTGGGTTCTAACAGCCCTGCCAGCATACGAAGTGTGGTCGTTTTCCCAGCACCGTTAGGCCCAAGTAAAGCGACGCACCGTCCTTTCTCAATTTCAAAGCTTATATCATTTACGGAAACATGCGCCCCATAGCTTTTGCGCAAATTCGTAACTTGAAGGAGTGACATCAGACATCTTTCCTTCCTATTGTGAAATAAGCTACGCTGCCTAATATATTTCCGCAAATAATGATAATAATCCACATCCATTTTGGACCACGAACGTTATCCGCTTTGGCCAGAGATATCAGTCCAATAATAGCAAGCAAAGCCTGCAGAATGATTAACGGCATGATTAAACCCCATTTTACCTCTTCCATGAAGTACCACTCCTTGTAATAGGATGAAAGGAACGAGCTTCTTACTAAAGCTTTACAACTGCTTCTTCCTTCTACGTCGGTCAGGAAGAATGACAACAAGTAAGTAGACTAATGCGGGTGACGGAACTGTAGTAATAGCCCACAGTCCCCAGAACCAAGCTTTTCTTCCGCGTCGTCTTGCGTCCCGGAACAGCAATGTCCCTTGCAGCAATAATGCTATCGCTATGCAAAACCATAACCATAGAGGCACATCCTGCAGCTCATTCATTCTTGCGCACCTTCTCTGTTCCTCCTGATCCTCGCTATTCCTAGAGCACTGAGTCCCGCAATAGGAATAAGCGCTTGAATAATCCAATAGATCATCGGTGCAGAACCGAGAATGGATAGAAATACACTGATCAGAATCAGCGATATGCCCCAGAATAACAGCAGCTCTTTACGTTCCATGCTCTTTCTATGCACAGAGGCATCAACTATTAACCTCTCCAGTTCCTGTAATGAAGGTGGTGTGATGTCATTATATTGTGCATCTAACCGGTCAAGCTCATCTGAAAGCTTATGCAAATACAACTCAGGCTCCTTATCTTTATCCTTCTCCATCCTCATTCAGCTCCTTTCGTAGTTGGTTAAGTCCAAGGGATACACGCGACTTGACTGTACCTGAAGGAACTCGCAGGATTTCGCCAATTTCGTCATAACTATAGCCATAGTAATGCTTCAGTAGCACGGCCACTCTTTGCGCAGAAGGTAATCTGGAGAGGGAATCCAGCACTTCACTCCACTCTTCCCCCCTGCTCTCAAATCGCCAACGAATCGAACGGATCCCCTGTTCCTGTTGCTCCCGCTGTTTCCATTCCGCTTCACGCTTCCAGCGCCGCTTTCGATCAATAAATATTCTGGTAGCAATTGTGATTAACCAAGAGGAAAAGGAAGAAGTTCCGTTATAGGTGTTGATCTTCTCCATACATCTGACCATGGTGTCCTGTACAAGATCCTCTGCCAGCAACGGGTCCATGGTCACCTTGATTAAATATTTGAATAAAAAAGTATAGTGTTCCCGCAGCAGTGAAGACAGTGCTGAAGTATCTCCCTGCTGTGCCCGTCTGATTCTCTCCAGCGACTGATCGCTCATCTGCCCCTCCATTCAAGATTTCGTTTCTATTTGTAGTACGAATATGTATTATGAATCGTTCATTCCACTCTATAATTATTTTTTGAGATCCCACAACTTACGCCGCCAGGGCTGAATTATCCCTTTCCTTGCCGGAAAATGCCAAAAAAGAGGCGTTCTTCTGAGCTCGCCTCCTGAAACCACTGGTACTCCCCCGTAAACCCCACAGGTCTCCTGAAGCAAGCCATTACGAAGTTCCTTATTTTCAAATTGTATGTCTCTACGTTCTATGGATGAACAAAAGCCACCCTTTCCTGAACACTCCGAAAAAAATCGGCAATTACTGCTGCAAAAATGGTTCCATTTCTCCTTGGAGTCATACCAACCGTAGTCCAGCGGGTAGTATATATTCTTCTCCATTCTACTTCCCTCCATGCTTTTAAGCCTATATGAAGACAAAAAAAAGAACGCAAACCGGGATTAATTCCGCAGTCTGCGTGCTTCGCGAGGTTAATGTTACATTTAATTAACCTCATTCTAGTCCTTTTGTAGTCTTTTGTCTATTAAAACTTCCTCGGTTTTTGTCGGTTCTACTAGAACCAACGTCTATTGAGGAACATAAGGGTTGCGAATCTTTTCAAATCCAATGGTTGTCCGTGGACCATGTCCTGGATAAACCTTCACTTCATCATCCATTTTGTATAGCTTGCCACGAATAGAATCGAACAGATCCCGTTCCCTACCACCAGGCAAATCTGTGCGCCCAACTCCCATTTTAAAGAGTACATCTCCGGAGAATAGATCATTTCCACAAAGGAAGCTTACACTGCCTGGAGAGTGACCAGGTGTATGGTACACACGGAAGGTGTGTCCAATGAACTGCAGAACTTGCCCTTCTGCCAGATCATATTCCGCAGGATCTGTAGCTAGAGGAGGTGACACCTCCGACCACATTAGTGAACCGTTCAGCTTGGGGCTGCTTAGCCATTCACTTTCAAGTGGATGTAAATAAACAGGACATTTCTTAGCTTTACGAATTTCGTCTACACCGCCCATATGATCAAAATGTGCATGTGTTAACAAAATAGCTTCGATTTCCATTCCTTCGATACTCCGCACTAATGCAGCAGGATTCATACCAGGATCTATGATGATACCCTTCGCAGGATCCGCACCTGTCAGTAAGTAGGCATTCGTTTGAAGCGGGCCCAGATTAAATGAACGTATATTTAGCATCAGTTTAGAATCCGGAAATCAGACTACGCAGTTCTTTTGCGATAACTGCCTGATATTCCGTTCCTTCCCCATAGGCTTGCCCCATGGCCTTACGTGCTTCTGCGATTTTGCTGTCGTAATCAGCGGCCTCACGGTCAGGATTCTCACGTTTGAACTCTCTCATTATACGCTGCACATGCTCTGGTCTAGGACCCCAATGTCCGAGCACATATCCTCCAGTGTCTGCAAAAATCACGACTGGGACAGATCTGCCACCCATGGTCAAGAAATCATCCATAAGCTCCGGATTCTCTTCCAAAATAAATACCTCTGTCTTCATTCCCGCCGTCTCCAGAATACGGAATACAGCAGGAACATTGCGTACTACGTCTCCACACCAATCCGCTGCTAGGATAAGTACTCGCAAATCGTCGCGATGGTTCAGACTTTCGAAATATTCCTTATCGCTCTCATCTTCCCAATTAAACTTCTCATACCAGGATTCAAAAGCCTGTTGATTCTTCGTCATACTTTCTACGAATTGGCGCGGTGTTAGGCCTTTTCCAAACTTTTGAGCTACATTCTGCTTCATTTTGTAGTCCCCTTTTTCTTGGATTTGTACCATTTAAACACAAAGTAAATGATGATCAGAGCGATCGCTACAAGTATAATTTCGTTGGTATACTTAGCTGCTACTTTGTCAATATCTTCCCATTTATTCCCCAAGGTCATACCCAGATATACAAACAGAGCACTCCATGGAATAACAGCAAGCGTAGTCAACAAAGTGAACTTACCTAAAGGCATTTTCGATATCCCAGCTGGAACGGAAATGGCATGACGAACAACCGGAATAAAACGAGCTGTAAAGATTACGCCAGTCCCGTACTTATTGAACCACTCTTCCGAATGGTCAATATGCTTCTTTTGAATGAAAATATATTTCCCGTATTTCTCCAAAACAGGTCTGCCACCATAACGGCCAATCCAATATACAAAAATCTGTGCAATGACTCCGCCGATCGTACCGAATAATACGGCGCCAAAAAAATTAATATCTCCACTCCATACTAAAAAGCCACCGAAAGCCAGTACAATTTCACTCGGAATAACTTCAATCATAAGTCCGATCATAATCCCAAAATAACCAAGACTCTGAATCCATTCAAACAATGTTGAGATCAGATCAGAAATAACATGCAACCGTACTCCTCCTCCCTTTTCCGCAGAATATGGCTATGTATCTAGCATAAACATCTTTGGCGTCTATATAAAGACGCTTAGCGTTTAAGCGAGAAATATAAGAACATAAAGTATAGATGCTAAACTTTTACTTTCTTATATTTTAAAAGCTCTGCCGCTCTGCTCTATTTTCCAGTTTCTCTTAGCCTATTCTAGCACAAGCAACCTTATCACATCTACTTACAGCGGCGAGGCCATTATCCTATATCGACCCTCTCTTAAAAAGAGTTAGAACGACCTGTATAACCAGAAAAGGTGTACACTTCCAGCAATGAAGATGGAAATGGACACCTGTTTGTCTAAAATGTAAAAGCTGTTTAATAAGCGGTCCATCCGGCATCCGCCGTTATTACCGTTCCATTCACGAAGCTCGCAGCTTCTGAAGCCAGGAATAAAGCTATCGATGCGATCTCGCTGCTTTCCCCTGTTCGCGGCATGGACGCCATACCATCTCCTGCCTTTTGACTACCAAAAGCACTCGGATTAGACAAATCAATATTCGTCTTTACCCCACCTGGTGCTATAGCATTACAGCGAATTCCAAGCTTCGAGTACTGATACCCTACATTTTTAGTCATACCGATGACAGCGTGCTTGGAGGCAGTATAGGCCACTCCTGCACGTGATCCCTCTAAGCCGCCGATCGATGCTACATTGATGATACATCCACCTTCTTGTGCCATGAAAATCGGTAAGACCTTACGAATGGCTCTCATGGGTCCGGTGACGTTCACTGCAATTACGTTCTCCCATAAGTCGTCTGTGATTTCATGAGCCGGGGTCATTTTATCCATGATCCCCGCATTATTAACGAGAATATGAAGTCCACCAAATTGTGTACTTGCGGCATCAATCATTCGCTGAGTATCCTCTTCCTTCGAAACGTCTGCCTTTACAGGATACACCACCCCGTTGCCATGACCTTGTTCTGCCTTCTTGGCCACCGCTTCAACATCCCCCAGATGGATGTCCGCAGCAATAACCTTAGCCCCTTGCTGGGCAAAAAGAAGAGCAATTGCTTCCCCAATCCCAGAACCCGCACCTGTAACAACTGCAACCTTATTCGTCAGCATCATATATCCTCTCCTCCGCTTCTATGTTTCGAACCATTCATCGAATACTTGCCCACAGTTAGTATTAGCAAGGGCATAGCCGCAAACGCCGGTAAATCCAAAGATTCGGTGACAATTTCTTTCTCAATCAAAATGAGGAGAATACGCATTGACAGATAAGAATAAGAATGGTTATTATATATTTAGATAATTACCTAAATATCGAAATGGTGGGTGGAATATGAATGAGTCTTTCAAAGCACTAGCTGACCCTACCCGTCGCCAAATCATTCGGTTACTAAGGGAGAAGGACCGAACCGCAGGTGAAATTGCTGATTTTTTCAACATGTCAAAACCAAGCATTTCTCACCATCTGAATGCACTGAAGCATGCCGATCTCGTACAGGATGAACGCAAAGGTCAATTCATTATGTATTCATTAAATACGACGGTTCTCGAAGAGGTTCTTGGCTGGTTGCTCGAGCTTACACGTACGGGAAAGCAAACGGAGACGGAAAGCAAATCACTGGACGGAAAACAAAGCCGTGGTATGGATTCTGAGAAGGAGGCTGATTGAAGATGAATGATTTTAAATGGAGATGGCAAGATACACTGATTGTGATATTAGGTTTAGCTTCATTAGCTTATGCTTTAATCAATTATGGCAAGCTGCCACAGGAGCTGCCCGCGCAGTGGGGAATTTCGGGTAAAGTCAACCGGTATTGGGATAAAAACATAGCTATTTTTATGTTCGGAATCCTGGGTATTGTGCTTCCGCTGATCATGCAATTCACACGTAGCATCGATCCTAAACGGGAAAATTATAAGAAGTTCGAAAATGCCTATGCTATGAGCAGACTCGCCATTGGGGTGCTTTTTAATCTCATGCTCGTGCTCACGGTTGCTTACGGTCTGGGTAAAGATATTAATGTGGGCAAAATTGCTATAGGAGCCCTAGGAGTGATGTTTATTGCGCTCGGCAACTACATGCCACAGGTAAAAGATAATTATTTGTTCGGTGTTCGCACAGCATGGACGCTCTCTAGCCCAGAGGTGTGGCGAAAAACACATCGTCTTTCCGGAAGAATGTGGATGATCGGCGGGTTGCTTATTTTTGGGGGAGCCTTTTTGAGCGGCGTCTTGTCTCAGACCCTTATTATTACAGCTCTTGTACTTGTTATTCTCGTTCCTGTTCTATACTCTTGGATCATTTCACGTCAGTTAAAATCGTGAAGCCAATACACTAAGCCGTCGACTCAGGTCGTCGGCTTGTTCTGTTATTTGGAACTTCCGGTCATTATGCTGCTCACCTTTACTTGCCTCGTATTCTGCCAACACTCTATACTCCCGCAGAAGCTCGTTCCCTGAGGCAATACAGCTTATGACCTCCATTCGATTCCCTTCCGCTAACTTCTTCCGGCCCATCATAAGCATGCCTTCAATCCCTTTGACCCACTTAACAGAGTTGTATTTATCGAGCTTAATACTTCGGCGTATCCAATATAATGCAGCTCCCGGATCATCACTGTATATCCATCGTCTAGCCATTTCCCAGTTTAAACTTGCATTCTCCGGAGAATATTGCAAACTCTGCTGGAGTATACTCACGCTTTGTTCACCCGTAAGTAGCCTGGATAATGCTACAGCTGTTTTAGGAGACTGGGGATTCCACGCTAGTGATTGCTCTAGCAAATCTACCTTCACCGAGGGATCAACCGTCTGAACTGCTTGCCGGTAGTACCTCTCTCCTTGTGTGGCGTGAAGGGACAATACAGATAGCATGAGACAAAGGCAGCAGGCGACAGTGATGAATAGTCGGCGGGAATATGGGGGTGACATGCTCGCGAATGCAGGGATAGGGGCGCTGAGGTTCGCGGATGCGAAATGAGTGGTGAACAAACTTATGGACGTAAAGCGGGTATTCGCAGATTGATGTTTCTGCTCATATTCAGACAGGGCAAGTGCTGGCAGCCAAAAAAGCAGCAGCCAGATTAATCCGTAGCTCCAGTCAAAATCGACTGCGCTATGCATAACGATAACCAAAAATGGCGGCAGCAGACGCGGCGATCTCTTAGCCAGCAGCCAGCCTGCTGCTAGCAGCATAAGCAGTATGGCTGCCAGGCCGACAAATCCTAGGTTCAACAGGATGTCGAGATAACCGCTATGCACTTGGCTGCCAACATAAGGGCGAGATTGGGCGGCGAGGTATGAACTCCGCCAAGTCTCGCCCCCGCGCCCCAGCCAAGGTGCCTCTACCGCCAGCCGCCAGGCGTCGCGGTAGAACAGACCACGCGCGGATACCGTCGATGACGGTCCGGTGATCCGCTCGCGCACGTGCAGGAGGACGACGGTGCCCGCCGCCGTCCAACCTGCTGCCGCCAATGCCAGCATGGTGGCTCGGGCACTGCCCGCCGCGCTGCGCTGGCGGCGGCACAGCCATAGGCCGGCTAGCAACGCGCCGGCCCAAAGCCCGGCCAGCAACAGCAGGCCGGGCAAAGGCTCTACCGCCAACCCGGCACGGGCCAGTTGGCGGTAGAGCAGCGCCGCGGCGACCACGGGCGCGGTGCCAGCGGCAAGAAGCGGCGCGATGAGCTGCCGCTTCCAGAGCAAGACGGCGGCGCAGGCGCAAGCCGCCGTCAGCCACGCGCCGCGCGACTCGCTGAGGAGCAGCGCCGCGGCGTACGGGAACAGCGGCAGCAAGCGCAGCAGCGCGGCGGCCGTGCTTCGCGGTTCTCGCCGTTCCAATCTATCGCATCTATCCACACTCTTCTGAGGTCTTTCATAATAAGCAGCGACAGCAAACAGCCGCTCCAGTAGAAAAACAGCCATCACAGCACCAAAGGCATTAGGATATTCCATCACCCCTGCTAATCTGGCACCTGTAATGCTTACTTCCGATGAATTGCTGTAGGCTATAGCGAAAGGTAACTCTACCACCCCGCACACTGCCAGCAAAGCACTTATGCTTAAGAATATGCCCAAAATAGACCACGCAGCAATGATAAGCTGACGCCCCACCCGATTCAACGCGCAAAAACAAACCAAAAATGCAAAGCTAGCATACAAGCCCCACCGTAATATTTCATTCATTGTTCCCTGTGCCGAAAGAGGATCTCTTAGCCAATGAATCTGATAGAGTGATAGAACTATTAAAGGTGCAGTCAACATTATTTTCAAAGCTCTACGTACTCCACTTGCTCCCCCTGTGCTACTTCTCCACTTGCCTACTCCAATGTACAAATAAAGCAAAGCCACAGAACACATCACAAACCATAGGGTCAGAAAGAGGTACATCTCCTCTGTAAAAAAAAATCCACGCAGCAAACAAGCTCCTACTCCGGCTGCGATGACTAAGGCTGCACTAAAATATACGATTATTGAATCCAGACTCCGCTCTCTGTTAACGCTCCCCATTTAGATACCCCTATATTCGTTAAGTTATCTCTATCCTTTCCACATTTCCCCTTCGCAAAACTAGAATGCAAAAAGGACGATACCTCTCCACGAAGGAGCTGTACCGTCCCAATTCTCATCAAAAAAGCTATATAGAAGCAAAAAGTACAACTAACCTCTGATATTCGTTACTGCATCCTAGTGTAATTGCATAATGTACAACTATTTTTCGAGAATTCCGCCATATGCGGAGAATTGTTCATTTTTAAGTGTACAGAGTACAATTAAGTCCAAAAAAAGCATCTTCAAAGCATATATAGCTGCACAAAATACAACTAAAGCAACTTACCGCTCCTAAAATGCCGTGCTATTATCCCTCCACCGAAATTTCACTCGGAAGCAGGTCAGCACATACGCGCTCAAGGTAAGGTTTCGCCCCTATAAAATCACGGAATGCGGTGTATTCACGCCATTTGACGGAGTTATCACCACCCGAGCTTTTAACGGCGCGGATTAAAATATTCTTCGGTGTATTCTCCATATCGATGAATTCCAGCAGCTGGCTGCTATAACCCATCATATCGAGCAATTTGGCACGGATAGCATCCGTAGCCAAGGCAGAGAAACGTTCCTTAAGTATCCCATGTGAAAGCATCGGACTCATTACTTCATTCTCAATCTGCGCGAACAATTCATGCTGACAGCAAGGCACAGACAAAATGACGGAGGCGCCCCAACGTACTGCTTTTTCGAGTGCAGCATCTGTAGCTGTGTCACAAGCATGAAGCGTTATAACCATATCTACCTGATCCAGCTCATCGTACTCGGCAATGTCACCCACAAGGAACTTCAGGTGATCATAACCGATTTTCGCAGCAAGCTCATTACAATGCTCAATTACATCCGCTTTCAAATCAAGTCCAATAATATTAAGCTCCCGCTTCTTGCGGACGGTCAGATAGTGATAAAGAGCAAAGGTCAAATACGATTTACCACAGCCAAAATCAACAATCGTTAATGGCCGTCCCGTTGGCAGATCGGCAAGCACATCCTCAACCATCTCCAAGAAACGGTTGATCTGCCGGAACTTATCGTATCGCTTGGCCAGCACTTTTCCTTCTCTGTTCATTATGCCAAGCTCCACAAGAAATGGCACAGGTTCTCCATCCTCCAGCACATAACGCTTGCGGCGGTTGTGTGCTAGATCCGGCTCTTCTTTTTTACTTGGAGACTTGGTAAGGATGGATACTTTGAATTTCTTGCTAATCAGCACCTGATAATCCGCTTCCACCGTGCATAACAAGCCTTGGCGATATGATTCTCTAAATAAAAGAGTCATGTCCTCCGCTGCTAATTCTGCCGGTACGTTGCGATGTTCAACCTTTGTACCAATATAGGACGCAAACTGATAATGCAACTTACCTTTTAGTTCGACAGGTTTAATCTGTACCTTCGTACAGGTCTCCCCTTTGTTACGTACTTGGCTTAAGGTAGCCATAATCAAGGTACGGTCATTAATCAGTTGTTCAATAAGAGCTTTTAAAGATTCCACAACGCACATCTCACTTTCGGGATTAAAAATGGAGAATCATTGTCTCCTAACCATCATCGTTCCATTATATCACGGCTCTACAAGAGTTATCCTATCAGGGCTTCACATGCAGCTCTCCACTAACAATAGTTATTGCTCGGCCAGACATCTTAATTTGATCTTTGCTTACCTCAAGTTGAAGTAAGCCTCCTCGTTCGGAAGCTTGATAAGCGGTCAACTGCGTACGGTTAAGTCGACTAGCCCAGAAAGGTGCTAGCGCAGTATGTGCTGAGCCTGTGACCGGATCCTCATTTACCCCCATCTTCGGTGCAAAGAACCGTGACACACAATCAATGCCTTCGATGGAGCTTTCTGCAGTAACCGCAAAGGCTCGCTCTTCAAGCCGGGATAAAGCCCCGAAGTCTGGGCTAAGTTCGCGAACTAGGGATTCCTGATCGAGCCGTACAAGTACATTGTCAGCATAGAGCATAGTTTCTACCACATTTTCTTCTGTAATACCAAGCGCTTCTATAAGAGCCGGAATTGTAGGAGAAGACTTAAGCTCATAAGGCGGGAAGTACAGTGAGATGAGGTCATCCGCACGAGAAGCTCTAAGCAACCCACTGCGTGTATAAAATCTAGCTTCCACCTCTGGATCCAGCAATCCCACCTCCCATAATATATGTGCACTCGCTAGAGTAGCATGGCCACATAAATTAACCTCAACCTTGGGCGTGAACCAGCGCAGACGATATCCATCATTCTCCGGCCAGAGAAATGCCGTCTCTGACAAGTTCATTTCTGCTGCTGTCTTAAGCATAAATGCCTCGTCGACTGGATGCTTCAGCAAGCATACTGCTGCCGGGTTTCCTGAATATGCTTTTCCTGCAAAGGCATCGATAATAAATAAGGGGGTATTCATTAGGCTTCCGACTCCCTTCGAACTTCTGTGATCCGGTGCCACTCTTTCCATCCTTGTTCCACTTCATGGATAGGAAGCGAACCTTGTTCCAATTCTTCCGGTGATTTAAGCAGCAGCCGTCTGTACAATTCATCACCTTCCAGTGAGACATCTTCTCCCTGCTCCCATAGTCGATACAGACTGTCCTCCGCTTTACTATAATGTCCGATTGACTCCATATAATCTAGAAGCAGCCGTTCCGTCTTGGCTGGAAGCCGATACGCTTTGACTTCCTCCAGAAGTTCATTAATATCCTCCGTCATCTGCAGCATTTCTCGATCAGCGCCGTGCAAATCTGCGTACAAATATAAATGCAGTGCTCTCATACTTCTGAATAGTGCCGCGTCATGATCGCCTTTTGCAGCATAAATGCTGCCCTCTTCCTTAAGCAGCTTAGCTACACCTTGAAGCTTATCTGACTCCAATACACCGTTAAACCGGAACATATCTATAATATCTTCTACAGATAGTGAATTTAAAAGACGTGAGTTCAGCGGAAAATGTCGGTTCAATAGCTCATCAATTTCCCATAAGGCTTCCGTTGTCTTTCGCTCTTGCTTCAGCGTTAGAACCTTGGCAACCATCGCCGTCATATCTTCGATCATTCGGACAATATAGTCTCTTCGGAACATGAACTTCCCCCTTTTCCATACTGTAACTGTGAAGCTTTTGTATCTAGGTATTATATGTGTTTTATTCATTTATCTTAAACCATTGCACTACGCTATGCCACTAAAGCAATTACGGGAAAAATAATGACTAGAATCCTTCTACTTATTGACATGAAATGCCGTTCCTCATTGGCGGCGTAACAACCATAGCTATCTTTGCCGGATTGGTAATCCGTAAGTTTCAAATAGTCTCCTAAAAAAGAGGCAGCCCACGCCAGTTACTTTGACGCGGAGCTGCCTCTTTTTGAATTATTATTTCAGCGATCACGAATGGCTGTTAATACTAACCGTAGCTTGGGTGAATTCCTTGATAACCTCAGCTAACCGTTCAGGAGCTTCAAAGAGGCTCATGTGGCCCGCTCCAGAAATCGTAGCTTGCGTTATATTTGGTTTATCCGAAGTAAAGGTGCGCTCCGCAGGAATCAGTTCATCCTGCTCGCCAGCAACAAGTAGTACCGGCAACGTGGTAGCTGTGATCACATCACGCCGATCCGGACGCTCGCGCATCGCCAGCGCAGCTCCCGCTGCTCCTTGTGGAGGCGTTTTGTAACCAATTTCTTTAGCTCGCTCCAGCAGCTGCGGTGATGCAGAAGCGGTTGCTTTAGCAAAAATTCCTGGGACGAAGCTGTCCACAAAAGGAGTAATGCCTTCATTTTGAATCCTGCTGACACTTTTCAATCGATTCTCCCGAGCTTCTTCACTATCCGGATATGCAGTAGAATGGATTAATCCGAAGCCCTTCAATCGAGAGGCATACCGCTGCGCGAACGAAAGTGTAATATACCCACCAAGAGAATGTCCCAGCATGGTGCATTCAGAAATTTCTAGTGTATCTAACAAGCCCAGAACATCGTCTGCCATTTGTTCAATAGTATAGGGGCCTAGTGGAGCCTCTGAAGCTCCATGACCACGTAAATCGGGAGCAATCACTCGGTAGTCGCTGCTTAAGATGGGAATGATTTGTTCCCAGTATTCAGCACTTCCGCAAAAGCCATGCAGTAATACAATAACCTCGCCTTTCCCCTGATCACTGTAGCAAATATTGCTTCCGTCACAACGTACTCTTTCCATGGCTGCTTCCCTCTTTCCAAATTACTAAGATATATTAACTAATATCTATTATTAAGCAAAACAGCTCTCCTTGAAACCAGCATCCTATTCTTAACGCCCAATTCCAAACCCTTTTGCTGCTGCGGCGGCAATTTGTTCAGCCATAACCATAACTCTATGTAGTGGAGTCGTCTGCAGCGTCCGATAGGGCTTGGGACCGTTGATATCTACAATCGCCGCCAAGCTATAATGCCCCACTGCGGGAAGGCATACCCCCACCGATTGTGCTGGCTGAAGCGGCTCATTCGAAACGAAGTAATATCCAAGAGCTATTGGAGGTCCTAGGCAAGCATCCACAGCAATAATGATATGCTCAGATGGAATCTCAGCGACTCTGGCCACCAAATTATCTGCATCGCAAGGAGATGGCAACGTACCGATTACGTGCGGAAAGCCATATTCCAGAAGTTTGCTGCCTGTTAGTGGACCGAGAGCATCACCTGTAGATCGATCCGTTCCGATACACAGAAAGGTAACTTTCTTAGCTGAATGTAGCGCTGCAATTTCCATAAAAAAGGACACCAATCCTACATCGTCCATTTTGCTTCGTTTACTGCTTCCCTGTTCTCTAATTGCCAATACCTTTCCTCCCTTCGACGATATTTTTGATTTCATGCCTTTAATTTAACATGATTTCTGTGAGCCCGACAAAAAAATGGTGATCAAGCTCACAATCATGGTAAAATACATGAATCAGTGTACAGAAAGGATGTTAATAACCCTATGGATTTAACACAACCTAGTCAGGAAAATGTTGAATATATGATCGAGGCCATCAAGAACAAACTGAAGATGGCAAGTGCTGCTGCAATGCAAGCCTCCGCTTTTTCAGTAGATAAATATGAAGATATCTTCGATGTCTATGAGGTAGCCATGGGCAGTGATAGACTCAGTATTTCTCAGGTGGAAGCGCTCGTCTCCGAACTCGGCCGTCTACGTCAGAAATAATTGTTCTTCGTTTACAAAAGGAGCCCGTCGCTGCGAATCCGAGATGGATGCGCAGCGACGGGCTCCTTTTTAAGTTCCTATTTCATGAAATGAAGCTGAAATTCTGTATCTGCATGACCTACCCGTGTACCACCATCATTGTAGATCACACCTGAAAATGCATTACGCAGCTTTTCCAAAGTATTTTTCTGACTGTATCCAATCTGATTTAAAATCCCCTGTACAATAAGTCCCCACTCTTCTTCTGATCCATCCAGAATCTTGAAGGCAATGCCCAGTCGCTCGCGGCGCAACCCGAAGCAATATACGCCTTTAAATCCACCCTTAGCAATAATATTTTCATCTTCCAAAAGGATTGAATCAAGGCGTCCAGACCCAGAAACCATCTCCGGATGAGCATTCATGGCCGCAGTGATTGTGGTGACCGCTCTGCGAGTTGCCTCGTCAGCAATTAAATCAGGATTGGCTAATTTCAAATACGCAGTCGCCAAGGCTGTCAAAGGCATGGCAAATACCGGCAGACCGCATCCATCCGTACCTAGACCAATACTGTCTGGTGCTACACCAGCCATATAAGCAATCGTATCTATAATCTCACGCTGAACCGTTTGCTCCGGCTGAGAGTATTCTTCAAGTGGTAGTCCTTTGAGCTTACTATACGATAAAATCCCCATGTGCTTGCCTGCACAGTTATGATAGAACTTTCTTTTGCCCGCGCCGCGAATGGCATTCTCTCTACTCGTATAATCCAGTGGATAGCTAGTGGCACATATCATTTGTTGCTCATCGATCCCAATCTTGGAGGAAATACTCTCTAGCGCAGCAACATGGTAGCTCTCTCCTCGGTGAGAAGCAGTCATTAGGGCAACCTCAGCGGGTGTAAAACCATAATGCTCCACGATTCCTCCACGAATGCCTGGGATAGCCTGAAGTGGCTTGGCCGCAGAACGGGTAAAGGATACAAACTCAGGATCACCTGCATAGCCCTTTACGTTGCCGTTTTCTCCTACGATAGCAATATGTCCGCTATGGACACATTCCAGCAAATCTGACCGATATTCTCGTACTAATACTGTTTCCATGGTAACTCTCCTCTTTTCTCTTTGCTGCTCTATAACTCACAAGGATTTATTAGGATTCTACATTTAATAAATGCTAGAAAATAACCCCGTGCTCCGGGGATTTTTTATACATCACAAACTCCCTTAAGTGTTAGTTCCATGAGGAATTCTACTCCTATTTTCATCATTCTTCAATCCTCTCCGCACCAAGAAGATTTTAGAAACCACACAAAAACAATTCCATCAGCAATAAATCCTGAATGACAGGAACATAAATGAAGCTTTTAAATTAAAAAACCACTCCCGCTTCAGATTCTTGCTCTTCTGAAAAGGAAGTGGTTTTTATGGAATTCAGTTCTGCTGTATAGTGGGAGCGCAAATCGAATTAACCCTTACTTGCACCCGCGGTCAGACCGTCCACCAGGAAACGCTGAAGGAAAATGAACAGTAGCGTGACCGGGAGAGCAACCAGCACCGCTCCGGCGGCGAACAATGTGAATTCGGTCGAATTGCTTTGATTCACCATCCGGAAAAGCCCGACAGCGAGTGTTCTCGTCTCTTCCGTACGCAATACAAGGTCCGCGAATATGAAATCCACGAAGCAGCCATTAAATATCATAAGACTGGCATAGGTAAGCATCGGTTTTGACAGCGGGATCATTATAGAGAGGAAAACTTTCATGTGGCTCGCCCCGTCCATCCGCGCAGCATCTTCCAGACTTTTAGGAATAGTATCAAAAAAACCTTTAGCCACAAACACATTGGTGATAATGGCGCCACTGCTGTATACAAGCACAAGTGCCCAATGGGAATTCAGTAGCCCAAGCGTGTTCAGCAGCACGTAAACTGCAATCATAGCCATGAATCCCGGAAACATTTGCAGAACTAGAAGCGCGGTCAGTGTCGTTTTTCTACCCGTGAACCGATAGCGAGAGATGGCATACGAAGTCAACAGCAGCAGAAAAGTGCCAAGTAGCGTAGACAGCGCTGCAACCTTTAGTGTATTCATGAACCAAATCAAATATTTAGTTTGCTCAAACAGTTCCTTGTAATGAATGAACGTGATATTTTTAGGAATCAACGAGTCGCTGAACAAACTGTTTCCCGTCTTGAATGAAGACATAATAATCCAAAACGCTGGAAAAAGACTAATAAAACTGAGCACAATCAGTAGCAAATGGCTTCCAATCGTTTTAAACACTTCTGTCAGTTTTGGCTTCATGCAATCATATCCTCCTCTTTGTAGGATCGCGTTCGGCGGTAGCTCCAGATGGAGAAGGTCGCGACCAGCAGGAAGATGACAATCCCGATTACGGAAGCAAAGCTGTATTGCGATTGGTTAAGCGCCAGTTTGTAGAGCCAAGTCACCAGCAGATCGGTATGGCCCGCGTACTGGTAATCCGGATTAACCGGTTCTCCGTTGGTCATCAGGTAAATGACGTTAAAGCTATTA
Source organism: Paenibacillus sp. FSL R5-0914 (assembly GCF_038004525.1). NCBI lineage: Bacteria > Bacillati > Bacillota > Bacilli > Caryophanales > Paenibacillaceae > Paenibacillus > Paenibacillus sp. FSL R5-0914. Next base: position 1,803,868 of record NZ_JBBORH010000001.1, on the reverse strand, counting down.
ATGTTACCGGCAAACTGCATGATCAGGATTGGAGCAGTCGCGAACAGTACCATAGGCAGTGTAACCATGCGGAATTTGTAGAATGCCCCAGCACCGTCCACTTCAGCAGCTTCGTACATATCCCTTGGAATCGTTGTCAGTACCCCAAAGGCCAGAATCATGGTAACCGGAATTCCGATCCACATATTAGCCAGAATTACGGTGACCTTTGCCCAGAAAGGATTAGTCAGCCAGGCCACCCCCTCCAATCCCAAAGCTCTTACATAACTATTGATCGGTCCGAACTGATTATTGAACATATTACGCATGACGAGCAGAGAAATCATATTAGGAATAGCAAAGGGAACGATCAGCAGTGTACGCCAAAGCTTTTTCCACCGAACACGGGGCTGGTGAATAAGTACAGCGATGAGCACACCTCCAATGTAAGTCGTCGCAGTAGCAATAATCGCCCAGATCAGTGTCCAAGTCAGCACTCCGCCGAAGGTTGAACTCCATACATCCAAACTTAGCATTTTATTAAAATTACCGAACCCCACCCATTCTACTAGATGCGCAGGCGGTAAAATCGGGTCGGCATAGTTCGTAAACGCCAGTAGCACCGAAAAAACAAGCGGCAATATCGTCAGAAAAACCACTGCCACAAAAGGAATCGCTAGTACAAGATAGGCGAAGTTTCTACGCCCCATATGTCTGAGCGATTCACCGAATGAATGAATGGGCTCATTCCGGTCCCGCGCAGCTCCAACTAGAAAGGCATCCCTGATATTCAGTAAATGAAAAGCTGTATAAAACAGCAGCGCCAGCAATGACATCAGACCATTGATCATCATAAAAATGGAGTGATCGCCCTCCACCATCCGGGTTAATTTACCTACCTTGACCATACGGCTTGGAAATTCACCAAGTGTGATCAATCCCCGCAAATAACCCATTAGATCATGAGCAATAAAATAGATTCCAGCAGACCCCACCAGCAGGAATACTAATCCTTTCAGCCACTGTCGATTGAAGAACTGGCCCAGTCCCGGAATAATAGCCGAGAGTAGCGCTGCACCTGTTTTTTTGTGCATAGCTCAAGTCACCTGTCCTTTACTTCGAATCCAGATCGGCCTGAATCGTTGATACAGTCTTATCGAGCGTCTGCTTAACATCAAGACCCGGGTCGTTCCACAGGGATACAAAAGCTGCCTTTAGCGGTTCCCAGACGGATTTGATTTCCGATAGAGAAGGCATCGGCACGGAGTGTTGGAACTGCTCGAAGAATCCACTTATAATCGGATCATCTTTGATTACCGGCGCTTCTCCGGCTTCAATGCTCGCAGGAATCGCACCCGTCATTTCAAAGTTCTTTAGCTGATTCTCCTTGCTGCTTGCAAAATGTGCGAACAAGCGGCTAGCGACCGGATATACCGTATAGGAATTGACATAATACGATTTAACACCGGAAAAAGAAATGCTGTCTTGACCATCAGGTCCCTTAGGAAGAGGCGCCACTCCAAGGTTAACATGATCCTTGAACATCGCTATGGACCAAGGCCCGTCGATGTTCATCGCCAGCTTGCCTTCCTGAAACAATTGAGTTTTAACGTCATAGGTGATATCTCCTGCATTCAATGGGAGAATTCCTTTTAAGCTCTGAAGAAAGGTAAATCCTTTGACGGTGCCTTCATTATTCAAGCCGATATCTTTGACATTCGTATTGTTGTCACCGTAAATGTATCCGCCGAAGCTGCCAATGAATGGATAGCTGTAATACCCGACGAATTCCCACATGATCGCAAATTTGTTCTCTTTCGGCTTATTGTACGTATTGGCAAAAGCGATCACATCATCCCAAGTTTTTGGAGCTTCGGATATCAGATCCTTGTTGTAGAACAGCGCATAGGTCTCCACCGATTTAGGATAGCCGTACAGGATACCGTCATAAGTCGATGCCTGAATAGCTGTCTCCACCATAGTTGATTTCGTTTCTTCCTCAAACACATCATTTGGCAAAAGCAATCCCGCTTTGACAGCCTGACCAATCTGATCATGCGGGAGAGTCAACACATCGGCGGCTAGTTTGGACGGGCCATCTGTCGCCAACCTTGTTCCCTGATCGCCGCCCGCCATTTCCTCAACCTTGACAGGAACGCCGTATTCTTTTTCGAATTCAGCGGCTAACTGCTTCATGTACTCAACCTGCTCCTTGGCTTCCCAGACCGTTAATTCGGCCCCAGCTTCCGGTTTCAGCTCCTCTTCGGCGGGATTTGTCTCATTTGTAGTTCCCCCCGGCTCGTTCACTGTGGAATTCGGGCTTGAATTCGGCTGAGCCGTAGAGTTCCCATTGCCTGAACCGCAAGCCGTAACCGTCAATGCCAACAGCAGACTTAGGGTCAAACTAAATGATACCGCTTGCATTTTAGATCGTTTACTCTTCTTCATTTGCTCATCTCCCCTTTATTCATAAGTGATCAGACCTAACACGCATAGAAAAAGAGCATGCAAAAAAGGTACAACCTCATTTGCACAAAGTGCCGAGGTTGTACCTTTTAGGTAACAGTGCCTTTAATTTGTTTGCGTATTAAGAAAAATCAAGTTCGTTCGCCCTCATTCTATAATACCCATAATTTGGATTGCAATCAGAGTATAGATCTAAATGGGGTGATTTAATAGCACTTTTCTTGTTTTTCCTTATATTTTCTCCTTTTTTTAACTACATACTAAATATTCCATATTGTGAATTCATGTGAAATAATCTCTTGCTTTAATCTTGAGGGGTATGATAAGATTCAGACAAAATTTAAAGGCAATGAAACCGCCAAGGGTTCAACCTCTGATTATCATGAGGTTGGCCCTTTTTTGCGTTTACAGGCCACGAAGGGATGGAAATTGATTATGATTCAACAAGAAGCCGTTTATCATCGCATGGGGCAGAATTGGTCATATGCCTACGATGAGTCTACACTGCATATTCGCATAAGAACTAAACGGGATAACGTGTCAAAGATTGATCTTTTTTGCGGAGATAAATACAGTTGGGACAAAACCCATGAGGTGATTCCCATGCAGCACATGGCTTCTGATAGCTTATTCGATTATTGGCAGGCTGCGGTCCGTCCTGTTTATCGCAGACTCACTTACTATTTTGCACTTTATAACAAAGATGAGGTCCTTTATTATTTGGAAAAAGGCTTCTTCCCAGAGCCTCCAGTCATAATATATGAGGGCTTATTCGACTTTCCTTTCTTGAACCGTGAAGATGTACACTCCCCTCCAGCATGGGTAAAGGATGCAGTATTTTATCAAATTTTTCCGGAGCGTTTCGCAAATGGCGATCCTACTAACGATCCGGCAGATGTGCTAGATTGGGGCGGTACGCCGAGTCCCCGGAATTTCTTCGGAGGAGACTTGCAAGGTGTACTAGACCATTTGGATTATCTCTGTGAATTGGGCATTACCGCCATCTATTTCAATCCTCTGTTTGAGGCAACCACCAATCATAAATATGATATAAAGGATTATTTCTTGGTGGACCCTCATTTTGGAACCAACGCTTTGCTAAAAGAACTTGTCGACGCCTGTCATTCCAAAGGGATCCGCGTCATTCTAGACGGTGTCTTTAATCATTGCGGCCATACCTTTCCGCCATTTGTTGATCTGCTCACCAACGGGCGCTCTTCCCGTTATGCCGATTGGTTTCATGTGCGTGAGTGGCCACCACAAGTCATCGACGGAATTCCCACCTATGACACATTTGCATTCGAGCCTATCATGCCAAAATTCAACACTGAGAATCCTGAAGTCAGAGATTATCTGTTGAACGTTGGTCGTTATTGGATTGAGGAAATCGGTGTAGACGGTTGGCGGCTTGATGTCGCGAATGAAGTCTCTCATACGTTCTGGCGACAATTCCGTAATACGATCAAAAGCATTAATCCAGAAGCCTATCTTGTAGGCGAAATTATGCATGACTCCTTGCCGTGGCTACTTGGCGATCAATTTGATGCCGTTATGAATTACCCACTAACCAATATTCAGATTAATTTCTTCGCTCACGGACAAATTAATGCTTCACAATTCTCTCTATCGATTGCTACTATGCTAGCGAATTACCCGCAGCAAATTACAGAGGCCAATTTTAATCTATTAGACAGCCATGACACAACTCGTTTCCTGACCCTTTGCGGTGGTGACATCCGGAGATTAAAACTGGCTGTTTTGTTCCAAATGACCTTTCAGGGAACACCATGTATTTACTATGGCGATGAAATCGGTATGGAAGGTGAATATGACCCAGATAATCGTAAATGTATGGAGTGGGACATCCAGAAACAGAACAGGGAACTGTTTGAATACTATCGCTGGACGATCGGTCTTCGTAAGTCGCATACTGCGTTCCGTAGTAGCGGCTTTAAATCGCTGGAGATCCCGGACCACCCAAGACTGCTTGTATATGAACGGTGGGACGAACATAACCGCTTCTTAATCGTGCTAAACAATGAAGAGGTGCTAGTCGACGCCACCATTCCTGTACCCGGGATGGATGCTATATGGGTAAACCTAGAGACGCAGAAGCGAACAGAAAAATTCACATCATTACTACATCTGAATCTGCCCGAATTCGGCTATGCGGTATTCCAAGCTGTTAATAAATAGTCCATAACAAGAGCCCCTCGCCATCTACGCCTTGCTCATCAATTGTTTCAGCCTATACGCCAAAGTTTAAATACGAAGTAAGATAACTTATAAGGAGTGATTGGTGATGAGTAACGTAGAACATAAAGTAGAGCATGAAGTAGAAAACGGAAGCAACTTTTTCAAAGGCATCTTTATTGGTAGCTTAATAGGTGCTGCAGCAGCCCTATTATTTGCACCAAAGCCTGGTCGTGAAATGCGCAGTGATCTGTCCGATAAACTTACGCTTGCTACTGACAAAACAAAAGAAGTTGCTGGTGTCGTAACTGACAAGACCAAAGCCATTGCCACAACTGTAGGTGAAAAAGCAACCGATCTGGCTAGTACGGTTTCAGTCAAAGCCTCTGATATCTACACTACTGTCAGTGACAGCAAGCAGCAAATTGCCGCTACCCTTCAAGACGCAGGCAGCAAAATTGGTGACACTATAAGTGAAGCCTCAAATAATGTAGCCTCTGATGTTAAAGACGCTTCTAAAGAAGTGGCTGACGAAGCCAAAGCATCCTCTAAAGAAGTCGCCGATGAGGCTAAAGATGCGAAAGAGGATGTTAAATCCTCCTATAAATCCAGTTACTAATCTGCGGCATAATACAGCTATCATTTCATCCGACAACAGCCAGCTGTCCGCAGCTGGCTGTTGTTTAGTTATACCCTATATAAAGTTTCATCTGATTGAATAGATCCTTAATGAATGCCCGATCGGGCTACAGAAAGCAGGGGTGCTCCATGGGAGAATCAAATAGCCAAACAAAAGCATATGAAATTGATGAACATCCTTTCGAATTACGTCATGAGGTCAAACGCTTAAACAATCGTCTGGACAAGATTGCTGATTCACTAGAAAAATCAGAATTTAAGGACATCCTTGATAACTACTCAGATCCAAAAAAAAGAATTATCACAAACTTGATGGCCGGTATATCCCGAGGTCTCGGCCTATCTCTCGGAACGTTCGTAGTCCTTGGTGTTCTGGGCTACATTCTTAGCCTATTTCTTGATGTTCCCGTGATCGGTGAGTACCTTGGCGAGATCAAAAAATACATCGATGCGAACAGCTAACAACTGGGCTATCTATCGCCCATCTATCACCGCTCCCCCTTACCCCGCTTGTCCGTCTAATCCTTCAGGGTTAGCGGGACAAGCGGGGTAAGGGCGTTATGGAACACAAATAAAGGACATGCTATTCTCCAGGCACGGAGAGAGGCATGTCCTTATCGTCGAACAGTAGAATTCAAATCCAGGTAATGTATATTACACATAAAGGAGCTCAATAGGATGAGTTGGCCATAATCTGCTTTAACTTCTCAGTGGCCCGCTTCTGTATCCGTGAAACACTCATCTGTGAAACCCCCAGCTTCTGAGCAATTGCCCGCTGGGATTGACCATCTTGGAAGGCTAGCAGCAACACTTGCTGCTCTTGCTCCTTCAATTGTCCTAGTGCTTGCTGCAGATCCATTCGTTTCTCTACAGTCTCGTAATCGTTCGCATCAGAGCTGATAAGCTCCCCTAGCGTAGCTCCAGTCTCCTCTTGAGAAAGCGGTGAATCTAGAGATACGTAATGGTAACATTCTCTGCCTGCCAGTACTTCTACAGTTTCTTCAACAGACAGATCAAGATAATGAGCGATCTCATCGACCGCAGGAGAACGCTCAAGCTTCACTGTAAGTTCATCAATCGCGTGTTGAACAAGCGCTCCTTTTTCTTTAATCCGTCTAGGAACCTGTATGTACCAAGATTTATCACGCAAATAATTCTTCATATGTCCAATCATGCTTTTCATCGCATAGGGCTCAAAAGGGATTCCGAGACTGATATCATATTGCTGCAGTAACCGGATGAGCGCCATTTGCCCGACCTGATATAAATCCTCATACAAGTCGGGGCGATTACGGGAAATTTTCCCAGCAGCCATTTTCACCATAGGCTCATATTTCTGTATCAGCAACGTCGCCTGATCGTTATCCTTGGTCTGCTGATACTCCCAAATTTGGGTGACTGCTTCATTCATGGACTCGGGGGGAGTCACTTTGTCACTCATACTTTCTCCTCGCTAAAATTAAGGTGCTTCTTCAAAGTTACCACCGTCCCTTTTCCGGCTTCACTTACGACACTAACGTCATCCATCAACGCTTGCATTAAGTAGAACCCTAACCCGCCAACCTGAACGTCACTTAACTCCTTATCGTGCAGTGTCATACGTTCATTAGACTTGTCCAAGCCGTCAAAGCTCTCCCCTTCGTCTTTGACTGTAATGGATAAGGAGCTTTCTTCTACCTCAAAAATAACATCTACTACTCCGTCTTTTTGGCCATAAGCATATAATACTGAATTGTTACACGCCTCTGACACTGCCACTTTCATGTCTTCTATATCCTCATAGGTGAAACCCATTTTCGAGGCAATGCCGTATAAATTCAACCTAACAATATCCACATACTCTGCGCTAGCAGGCAACTGAAGAATTACTTTTTGCACATCATCACTCATTCTTTGTTCTATCCTTTCCTAGTGGGAATTCTCTTGGGAGGCAAAAAACTTGGAAATACCAGTCATGTCAAACAGCTTCTGAATTTGTGGAGGAACATCCTCAACCATAAACTTAACGTCCATTCCTTGTCTTGATTTCAGGATCGAAAGTAGAATACCAATCCCTGTGCTATCGATGTATTTTAATTCTTTTAGATTAATAACTAAATCTAGTTTGGTATCTCCCACAAGTGGCTCCATAACCAGGCGGAAATCGGAAGCAACTGATAAATCAAGTTCACCACTCAGGAAAACGGTGCATACATTCCCTTTGGTTTCTGTCTTAGCATGGAACTTGTTACTTTTATGCGTATTCATTAGACGATCTCTCCTGAACAAATATTTTCTATATTAATAACCTTAATGATATACCTTTGAATCAGATAACGTTAAAAAAACAGATTGGTAAATACTAGATTACGCTTGGAAAATAGATATATCAGGTTCTACTAATACATTGTCGTTGCTAGAATATCGAGAAATAATTTGTTTTATACTACTCATCTTCAGCGGTTTGCTGATGTAATCATCCATTCCAGAGGCCTTACAGCGATTCTGAATCCCTTCCATGACGTTCGCCGTCATTGCAATGATAATGGTCTTCTCGGCAGCAGGACCACCCTCTCGACGAATTTGAGCGGTCGCCTCTAAGCCATCCATCACTGGCATTTGAAGGTCCATAAAGATAAAATCATAAGGATGTTTAATCGCCATCTCCACAGCCTGTTGACCATCTTCAGCCATATCGGCCGCATAGCCCAGCTTATCCAGCATGCTGACCATTAGACGCTGATTAATCGGATGGTCATCCACAACAAGGATTCTACTTCTCCCCTCTTGATTGGGAACAGGATGCGTGGATTCCTCTTCTTGATATCCACCTATCAAATCTTCTCCTGGCATGGATGCCTGAATCGTAAAGATAAAAGTAGCTCCTTTTTGCTCCATCGATTCTACCCGAATTTCTCCGCCCATCATTCCGACAAGAGATTTACATATAGCTAGTCCCAGACCTGTTCCCCCATATTTCCGTGTCATGGAAGAATCAAGCTGCGAAAAGGGCTCAAATAATCGGTCACATTTCTCCGGAGAAATACCAATCCCCGTATCCATAATTGTGAATTCTACTTCCATCTTATGATCCGCAACACTCTTAATCGAGGCGACTAGATAGACCCCACCTTGATTTGTGAATTTAACTGCGTTAGCGATCAGATTAATTAGAACTTGGCGTAAACGAGCCATATCCCCATATAAAAGCCGAGGCAATTTCTGATCAATAAAATAAGCGAGCTCCAGGTTCTTCTTTCCCGCTTCTATCGAGAAGAGGCTGAACACCTCTTGAATACAATTTCGAAGTTCAAATAAGTGCTCTTCAACTTCCATTTTTCCGGATTCCATTTTAGTAAAATCAAGAATGTCGTTAATTACCGTAATCAACGTGTCCGCACTTTTCCGAATGATCTCCGAATATTCCTTTTGCTCAGAAGTAAGATCCGTCTCCATTAACAGATCGATCATGCCAACTACGCCGTTCATAGGTGTACGAATTTCATGACTCATCATGGCTAGAAATTCTGACTTTGCTTTGGAGGCAATCTCCGCCTCTTCTTTTGCCTTGATAAGCTCACTATTAATGATTTCCAGTTCTTTCGTCTTTTGCTGCAGCAGCATGGTTTGAGTCTGATGCTTCTTGCTCGTGATGTACATTTCGACAAAGCCTTGTATCTTAGAGTTCAAAATTTGCGGAATGAAAGGCTTGACCATATAATCAATAGCCCCTGCCGAATAGCCCGCGAATAAATGCTCCGCTTCTTTGCTATTGGCAGAGATAAAAATAATCGGAATTTCCTTCGTTTTCTCTCTGGCCTTGATCAATTTGGCAGTTTCAATTCCATCCATACCCGGCATCTGTACATCCAGTACAATGACAGCAAAATCATACCTTAACAAACAGCGCAACGCTTCTTCACCGGAGGTAGCTTTAATTAGCTCGTAATGCTGGCTCTCAAGCACTGCCTCCAGCGCCAGCAAATTTTCAGGACGGTCGTCTACTAGTAGTATATGAATTGGTTCTTGAAACCCCATAGGACCACCCTCCTACATGCGTTATTTTATGTTACGGTATATTTTCTCCACTCTGTCTAAAGATTCATAGCAATCGCTATATTTCGTAAAGTGAATGGACTCCTTAGAGCCCAGAACAAGGATTCCAAAGCGACTTAGACTTTCATGAAACAACCCGTGAACATGATCACGAAGCTCATCATTGAAATAGATCATTACATTCCGGCAGAGAATAACATTAAATTCATTAAATGAAGTGTCAGTAGCTAAATTATGCTCAGCAAAAATAATATTTTTGCGTAAATAAGGTTGTAAAATAACTGAGTTATACTTCGCAGTATAGTATTCGGAAAATGCCCGAGTACCTCCTGCCTCCAAATAATTCTTTGTGTATTGCTTCATTCTGCTAATATCATAAACGCCTTCCTTAGCCTGCTGTAAAGAACGCTCATTCATATCTGTGGCATAAATTCGAGCCTTATCATAAAGCCCTTCTTCATGAAGCAGGATGGCCATAGAATAAACTTCTTCCCCAGTGGAACATCCGGCATGCCAGATACGAATATAGGGATAAGTTCTTAACAAAGGAACTACCTTCTGGCGAAAAGTTAGAAATAATCCCGGATCCCTGAACATTTCAGTCACAGGAATAGAGAGACTGTAGACAAATCGTTCAAAACAAGCCCGATCATGCAGAACCTTCTCTTGCAGCGCGGATATGGTGAGTACATTCTCCGCATGAACATGATGCCAGATGCGTCGTTTTAATGAAGGCAACGCATAATTCCGGAAATCATAGCCATATAAACGGTGTACCCCATCAAGAAGCAGCTCAATCTCAATTTGCTCCAGTTCGTCACTTCCCGCCAGAACGGGTTGCTCCTCATATCCGTGTTCTATTGCTTTCATTGTTATCCCGACTCCCTTATCAACACGCCGTACTTTTGAAGAATGGCTTTTTGTTAGTTCTTTTAAAGTATTACCCCAATATTAAGGTTACGAATACAGCCAGACTCGCATTAAAGATAGAAGTTGACCTGTTGCAATTGGCTTCTTCATATAGTCAGAGGCTCCAGCTTCAATGCATTTGGCACGATCCTCTTTCATAGCTTTGGCGGTCAGCGCAATAATAGGCAGTTTCTGATACTGTGGCATCTCGCGAATCCGGCGCATAGCCTCATATCCGTCCATTTCTGGCATCATCATATCCATTAGTACAAGATCAAAATCTTCTTGCTCTACCAGCATTTCCAGCGCTTCGCGTCCATTCTCCGCAAACTTCACTTCCATATGATACTCTTCGAGTACGCTGGAGAGCGCAAAGACATTGCGAATATCATCATCGACGAGCAATATTTTCTTTCCTTCGAACAATTCTTCTTTATTATGAAGCTTCTGCAGAATCTTACGTTTATCTTCCGGAAGATTTGCTTCTACCCGGTGCAAGAACAATGTTGTCTCATCCAACAACCGCTCTGGAGAACGTACATCCTTGATAATGATTGATTCCGCATATTTGCGCAGCTGCGTCTCTTCTTTGCCATCCAAATCCTTACCCGTATAAATAATAATAGGCAGATCATTTAATTCCTCATCATCACGAATCTGATCCAGCAGATCGAAGCCTGTCATATCCTCAAGCATCAAATCTAGAACCATACAATCATATCTCTGCTTCCGCAGCTCATTCAGTGCCTCCCCGCCAGTTGAAACTGCGGTTATAGCCACATCGTCATGACCAATCAATTCCATGATCGAACGACGTTGAATCTCATCATCCTCTACAATCAGCAAGTACTTCAACGTACTGGAGGTGTAGTTCTCGATTTGCGAGAAAGCCCGTTCAAGCGCCTCTCTAGAAGAAGGTTTTCTTAAATAAGCCATTGCCCCCATCATAAGCCCCTGCTTCACTTCATCATTTACAGAGATGACATGGACAGGGATATGGCGAGTCTGTGATGCACTCTTTAGTTCTCTAAGGATGGTCCAGCCATCCATAACCGGCAGCTGAATATCAAGAATAATCGCGTCTGGTAAATAAGTCTTCGCCATCTGCAATCCGGTATCCCCTTGGAGGGCTACCAGTCCTTTGAAGTTGCGGCCATGAGCCATATCCAGCAGTATTTTTGCGAAGCTCTCATCATCTTCAATAATAAGCAGAACCTTATCATTTGCAGTTAATTGATCACGATCATCATCGATCACTAATTGTGGGATAGGTGCATGAGCCTGCGTTGGTACAAGGGTTGGAAGTATATCTCCAATATACCCCTCGAAGGTTGCATCTTCTCTAGAAGCAGCAGCTTCTATTACTGCAGGTTGCTGCTTAATATAATTCCCTATAACTGGCAAATACATAGTAAAGGTACTACCTTGGCCCTCACGGGATTCCAGTACAATAGCTCCACCCATTAAACGTGCTAACTCACGGCTAATGGACAAACCTAAGCCTGTCCCCCCAAATTTACGGCTGGTAGTTCCATCCACCTGTTGGAAGGCTTCGAACACAATATCAGTTTTGTCTGCCGGAATACCAATTCCGCTATCCTTTACAGCAATAGCAATATATTCAACTTCACCTGGCAGATCTAGCGGAATAAGATTGTCATCTGCTTGACTAACCGAGAACTCAATAAATCCTTCCATCGTAAATTTAAAGGCATTAGAAAGCAGATTTCTTAACACCTGCTTCAACCGATGACCATCGGCAATGACACTATCTGGCAGTGGCTCGTTAAAGGTAATTTTTAAAGAAAGTCCCTTTTTGAGCGCTTGCGGAGCAAAATTCTGCTTCACAAAGCTCTTCAGCTCCGTTAATTTAATTTCTTCTTGGTTCAGTTCCATTTTGCCAGCATCAACCTTGGATAAGTCCAAAATCTCATCAATCATCTTAAGCAAGTCTGCACCTGACATATAAATCGTATGTGCAAATTCAACCTGTTTCTCTGACAAGTTGCCATCCTTATTCTCCGTAAGTAGCTGCGATAGAATCAAGAGACTGTTGAGCGGAGTTCGCAATTCATGAGACATATTCGCCAAGAACTCTGATTTATATTTACTAGTAACGGATAATTGCTTGGCCTGTTTCTCTAATTGAATTTTTGCATGCTCAATTTCATCTTTCTTCTCTTCAACCTCCTGCACTTGTTCCTCTAAAGCGCGGGTCTTGGCAATAAGTTCCGTATTATAATGCTCCAGTTCTTCCTGCTGACGCTGGAGCAATTCTTCCGAACGTTTAAGCGCATCCGTCTGCTCTTCCAAGTTCTCATTGGAACGGCGCAATTCCTCTTGCTGAGTCTGTAATTCCTCCGACTGACACTGCAGCTCTTCCGTAAGAGCTTGTGAATCACGCAACAATTTTTCCACGATCAAACGACGGCTAATATTATTAAAAATAATACTTAAATTATTAGCGAGTTGTTGCAGCAAATCATTTTTCAAACTGCTAAAAGGTTGGAATGAAGCAAATTCTACTACGCCTAGCAGTTCGTCTTCAAAAATAAGCGGATGGATAGAAATATATCCAGGTTGCGCATCCACGAATCCGGACTTAACGGATGAATAGTCTTCAGGAGCCTTCTCCAGTCTGATCGGGTGCATATCGAGCGCACTTTGTCCTACAAGCCCTTCTCCAATCACAAACCCGTCCTTAGGTTTCTTATCATTATCTACTGCATAATATCCACTGCTTCGTAAAAAATCAGGACGATTGGCATCTTTTAAATATACAGCTCCGAACTGTGCTCCCAGCACAGGGGTAAACTCATTGATGAAGGTCTGTGAGACCTGATCCAAGGAGCTAACACCTCGCAATAGTTCCGTCACCCGAGCAACATTCGCATTCAGCCAGGATTGGTCATTCTGCGCTTGCGCATAGGCCTGTTCCATTTGCTGCTTCTGTTCAAGATCTAAAGCCATCTTTTTAAAGACAAGAGCAACCTCACCAATTTCATCTTTAGTAGTAACCTTTATACGCCGTATAGCCCTCACTTTACCGTTGCCAAAGCTGGTAATCATCATCGAAACGACATTAAGCCCCCGAGTGATGCTTGGGATGATCCATAGAACTACTCCAAGTCCGAGAAGTAAGCCCATAATCATCATTAGAACTACCATCTGAGTCGAACTTTTATAAGCTTCGTTGGCCTTCGTACTCTCTTCATTCATAATAAAAGCATTATAATCAGAGAGACTGTTCAGAGCGTTTAACACGGCATTCTGAATCGCTTGTCCCTCTGTGTTGGAATACGTGCTAGCATTCTGAAAATAACCAGCCGATAGCAGTTTCAATACCTTTTCCTGATAATTTAAATAAGTAGTGTACGCGCCATCTATTTGACTGACCATTTGCATTTCTTCAGCGCTAGTCATCGACGCTTTTATTTTCTCGTAGTGCTCATTGGCTTTAGTGATCTTTTTATCAATCTCATTCTTTTGAGATTCTACCGATGATGCATCTGCACTTAACATGGTCGTGGTTAATATTCGCGCCATATCATTGACTTCTCCACGCATCCCTGAAGAAGACCGCCCCTTCATATATCTATCCTGATACCCTTCCAGTTGGTTATTCATATAATTTAAGCGGTCGTATCCTATCATCGTAAGCGCAAGCATAATCGCTAACATGGCACTGAAGCCAATTAAGAGTTTAGCCTTTATCTTCATTCTCTATCTGTTCCCTTCTTCAGTGAGATCCACACAATACACTTATCATCATCACGCTCTTTAGGAACCTCAACATTGAAAAAAGCAGCTCGAATAGCTTCATCGTTCCACTCATGTTCAACATTTAAATGTTGAATCATAAATTCCAGCTGCTCTTCTTGTTCGCCCTCAACCAGTTCCAATAGACCATCTGTATAAAGAACTAGATGCCCTTCATCTTCATAGGTTAAGCTCTGTGGCTGAATATCAATCCGTTCAAACAAACCTACTGGGTGACAGTTACTTTCCAGCATGACTGGAGTCTTAGCCACTCCTTCAAAAAATAGCGCAGGTGGATGCCCGGCGTTGACGTAGTCAATACGTTTCATACGGGTATCTATCACAAGATAAATGGTCGTAAAGTAGTATTGGATCAGCTTTTTCTCAATATAGAGCTGATTAAACCTTCGATTGAGCTCCTGAATTACCTTTTCCGGCTCTACATACGTAGTTACCGTGTCCTTCAACACAGAAGCAAGAAACATACAAAAAAGAGATGACGATATTCCGTGTCCCATAATGTCCAGCAGGATCACGCCATATCGGCCATCACCAAGGGGGTACCACGCGTATAAATCACCGGCAAGCTCAGAGGATGGCTGATAGATGGCATTGACCTCAAAATTCTCTTCCTGAAGAGGCAAGCTCAACACAGCATTCTGAACAAGTGCGGCCAGTCTCAATTCTTCTTGAATTCGCTGATCTCGTTCCTTATGCCAATCTTTCTCTCGCTTCAACCGCAGCGCGAGCCGAATTCGGGCCATCAGCTCCACTTTGTTAATGGGTTTCGTAACATAATCTACTGCACCTGCATCCAGTGCTTCTGCCAGCTTCTTGGAATCGCCAACAGCTGTAACCATTATTATTGGAATATCCTTTAGGTGTTCGTATTGCTGTACAACACGACATGCCTCGATTCCATCCATTTCCGGCATCATCATATCCAGTAAAATCAGATCGATATCTGACATCCGAGGACGTCCATCTTCACTCACAGAACCGATACCCAACCGTGTAAGCATCTCTTTTGCAGAGGATGCGGTTACGAAATTTCGGTAATCTTCTTTTTTCAGGATTTCACGGATAATGATAACATTAGTCGGATTGTCATCTACGATTAAGATTCTCATCATCTTCACCTCACACGAATAGTATTACGAACGTAAAATTCTGCGACTCATTACCTATATCATACGCTATTTAAATGTGTTATTTCTATTTTTAATATATGTAAATATAGTAATAGGTTCATTTACGCCTTCAGCAAAGTAACCTCCCGAACCACTACATGTAGTGGTTCGGGAGGTTACTCTATGGTAAAGACAGCCTCTGTTTATTAACCAAAATGGTCAAAAGTGAAACATATTAAGAAGAAATACTATCAAATAAATCAATACCTTCAAATTCACCTGCCAAATTTCGATATATTTTGAGCGCATTGTTTCCTCTCATATATACATCACCATCTTCGGCAATAAAATACGGTTTACCCAAGGTCGATTGCACATTATCCTTCACGGGATCAATTCCCACCCCATTTACATGTAGCCCAAACTGCTGTGCTTGAGAAGGTGAGACATGCACATACAGTACAAACCCCTCACCAACACCCACTGTTACATCTGCGTATTGGTACTCCTCTGTCCCTTGCAATGGATCATTTGTTACCGCCAGCGGATTGCCCTTGGCCAGAAGCAATTCTTCCTTCGTAGCATATAAAGCAACACCTTGCAGTGAATCAAACTGATTTATAGCAGGGCTCGTTTCTGAGGAATGTTCGAATGTAAGAACTGTCTTAGGCTGATCACTAAAAGTCGAGATAGGCGTCAACTGTGGAGACGCATCAAAGTATGGGGAAAGTAGACTAAACAAGAGTATGATAATGTTCATGTTGTTATCCCACCTTTCTTATCTGCAGCCGCCATTTACAGAGGACTTGCTGCCTTAACTTTAATGACGGAATTTTTTCCAAAGAGTTGCAGCTACATCTACACTTTTTAACACAGTAGCTATTTTCCCCGGTGCTTTCTCGTTATTAACAGCATCATAAGAGTTTACCGTACGTTCCTCAGCTGGAGTCAGCGGAGCTTCTTTTATGGATACCCCCTTACGCTTCTCCCTCAGTTCATGTGATTTACGATATCTCTCAATCACAGTTACTGAAACTTGCTTAACGGTTAAGGTTAACTCATTCATAACTTCTCCCAAATTCTTCACAGAATCTATGACAGGATCAATCTTCTGAATTTTATTCTGTACATCAGCGGTAATTTCATTTGCATGTCTGACTGTAGTCTTCACTTCATAAGTCAGTTCATCCATCGTCTTCTGCACTTCCACCAAGGTCTGGCTTACTTTGTCGAGAGATTGCTTCGCTGACTGCAAAGTCTTAATTAGAAAGAAAACAAGTATTGCGAATGCGATAGCAACGAGAGCTACACTAAGTTCAATGATCATATTCATAACCCCTTCCAAATCTCATAAATAGTGGCTAATCAGCCTTGTATACTGCATAGTTACCCCTACTACCATATGCCGAAACAATCTGTCGAGCGTTGTCAAAATTCCCTGCTCCCCTTTGTTTCAGAATCAAAGTCCCCGTTTATACAATGACTACAAATCAAAAAAAGGATAGGTGATATGTAATGTTAAAATGGTCCGCAATTCTGCTAGTTGTAGCTGTAATCGCTGGTATCTTTGGTTTCTTCAATCTTGTAGCAGCCGCTGCTGGTCTTGCAAAGATACTATTCTTCGTATTCTTGGTTCTGTTTGTTGTTTCCCTCTTCACGGGACGCAGAGGTAGATCGATGTAGCCTCCTCCCATATGTATCCATATATCTTATTCATCATGCAGAAAGTATAGGTCATTCCCACACAGATGTCACTTGAGAAAATAAGAAAAAATTTTGAAGTTAGATCATAATGAGGAGGAACTTAACATGAAAAAATTCGCCAGCATTACAGTTGCCTTGGGACTTATGGCTTCAATAGCAGCTACAGCATCAGCCTCAGAGGTAACAGGGACAACTACAGATTCTACGACCGCAACTGGAAGCACTTACACAACATCATTTGAAACGATCATTACCCCATCGGATATTACTCCAGCCACACCACAAATTGTTCTAACCGAAAAAACAGCTTTCCACTTTTCAGTTGGCAGTATGATTCCCGCAGGCTGGCTTAGCGCTCAAACGCTTGATACCACAGGTGAAGTGATTACGGATACTTGGGGCAATGAATGGAGAGAAATCTACACTTGGCTAGGAAAAGCGTGGGTAAAGGTTCCTGTTGCTGCCAATGTAATTATGTAATTAGTACAGAAAAGATGATAACAAGCATAAACGCTTCGGCGTCCCTATAAGGACGGCAAGTGTTTAAGCGAGAAATATAAGGATAATTTATAGAACGGAACATATAAATTCTTATATTTACAAAAAGCTACCCCCTCAGTAGATCATTCTACTGAGGGGGTAGCTTTTGCGCTTACGCCGCCTTTGTTCACCCGTCACAAACATGCGATGCTGCCGCTTCTGTATACCTATATAATTATCGGATGACCGATCCCCCGAAGAGGAAACGATTCGTCCAAGAAGCGCTTAATTTATCTACTTTCACCCCGCCTGAGGCTACGGAATACGTATGGAGAACTTGTCCATCTCCTAGATACATAGCAACATGCGATATTCTTGCCTTAGATTTGTCGATCCCTTCATACGCTGAAGCGGAGTTCCCTTTATAATCCATAAAGAACATTAGATCGCCGCGTTTCAAACCGGAAGTAGACGTAACTACCGTACTATTCGATTTCACCCAATCTCCCTGTTGACGGGAATCAGCAGGCAGTTTCAAATTCACAGCATCCATGAAAATTTGCCGGATAAAATCAGAACAATCGAAGGTGCTTGTATCATATCTGCTGGAACCAAACTCATAAGGTGTACCCAGATAGCCCATACCTGCTGAGATTACGCTCTCGATTTGGGCAGAAGCCCCAGGTGTAGAAATAGGTGGTACTGGTGCTGGCGGCGTTGGTGTCGGCGTTACCGTCCCAGTCCCCCCATTATTAGCGAACGAAGTATATTGATCACTTGAACTTATATATCCAATGCTACCATCAGAGGTTTGAATTTGATACCAGGAGCTGTTCGGCTGTGCCAGAAGCTGTACTTGTTCCCCCTTCTTCAGAAGTCTCAGTACTTTTCCGCTTGTAGAAGGCGCAGTTCGAAGATTCACTCCGTACTTTATGGTTCCCGTTTGTGCTGATGGTGCTGTTGGTGTACCTACTGAAGATGAATTTACGCTGATATACTTATCATCTGTACTTGTATAGCCTACGGATCCATCCGCTGCTTTCACCTGATACCAATAGCTATTCGGTTGTGCCACAATCTGCACTTGATCTCCTTTTTGCAAATACTTCACTACTTCTCCACTTGTAGAAGGTGTACTGCGAAGGCGAACACTTGCCTCGATGACCGCTGTTTGACCGGCTGCTGCTGCCATAACTGAATTTGATGGACTTGAGGCTGCTGCTGCATTTCCAGGAGCAGATACTCCTAAACCTGCAACAATTGCAGCTGAAACCAATAAGGATGCTGTTAATTGCTTATGTGATTTAATCATACGTTCCCCCAATACCATGATGAGATTTCAACAAAGGTGTGAACTACATTCCTTTATGCCCTCATTATAGGCTTGCCCGGGATTTGGAACATGCTCCAAATTGCACATATAATCATGCCACTTTATGGTAAAATACAGGACTAAAGTCTTGAATCCTCCTTAAATATGTTTGTTTTTTCCTTAAAATAGAATTTTTCAAATTTAATCTTTAGGTTCCACATGCACCTGTACATTCATAATATTGTGTAGCTTGCTCATTCTCTCTTCAATGGAGTCACTGATCCTATGACCTTCCACCACTGTAATATTCGCGTCTACCTCCACTACAACATCCACGTGTACATGATTCCCATGAACCCGTGCCTTCACATCTTTAATCCCCTCTACTCCCGGTGTTCGAGCAATCGTACTACGTAGATCCATCAATCTATCTTCATCAAAGCCATCCGTAAGCCGGTAGGTCGAGTCACGAAAAATATCCCATGCCGTCTTAGAGATAATCAGTCCGACAACTACTGCCGCCGCAGAATCAATCCATGGCAGTCCGAACTGAGCACCTACAATCCCAACAGCAGCACCTATACTAACCATAGCATCGGAAAAATTATCTTTCGCCGCTGCCATGAGTGCACTACTATTTATCTGCTTAGCCAGCCTTTTGTTGTATATGTATACTCCCATCATTGCTACTGCACACACTAGAGCCACACCAGCAGACCATAGCTGCGGGGTTTCCTTTGCACGATCGAAAAAGGACCGCACCGCCTCCACAATCACTTGAATACCTACTACCGCCATAATAAAAGAAGCCAACAATGCAGCTACTGTCTCTGCCCGAAAATGTCCATAAGCATGGTCAGAGTCAGGTGGCTTCCGCGAAATCTTTAGACCAACCAACACGGCTGCAGATGCTACGATGTCAGTTAAATTATTGACTCCGTCCGCGACCAATGCACTAGAGGCGAATAGATAACCGCTAACCAGCTTGAAAGTCGATAAAATGAGGTAAGCCGCTATGCTAACCCAAGCGCCCCGCTCGCCTTTACGTATATCTTCGTAAATATCAACCATTTTGGCTATCTCCTCGTTTTCAGTCTTGTTAGAAAAGAATTCTTTCAATTATTCTTGCCCTTGTAGCAGCATTTAAAAACAATTAGAATAAAGTGAAGGACTTGCTTCAAAGGAGGTTATCATAATGAGCGAAAACAATGAAAAAGGAAAAATCAATTTAGCTGAAGCTATCCGGCAAAAGCTGGAGCAGAAGAAACAACAATCTTCCTCCAAACCTGGATCAACTTTTCAGGCCGGATCCGCTAAACCACTAAAAAGTCAGAATAACAAAAAGCCTAACAACCAACGCCGTCGTACCGGCGGGTCCTAGTACTATTTTATAAACATAAAAGGCTGCGCATCCCTCAGGGACAACGCAGCCTTTTATGCGTTCGCCTGCCTTAAAGGATGGGCTAGAACTCATCAAATTCATAACTGATTCTCTTTATTGTACAATTAGCCAACTGAAAACATGCGCTTTGGGAAACCTCAAGTGATAAGGCTTCCTGTCTTGCAAGCCCCGCGTATACTCCCCGTAGAATTCTACTTGTTAATCCATGTGTAACCGCAATGACCCGCGGAGTGGAGGACAAGCTCTCCAGCCAGTCTGTGACACGCTCCTGAACCGCTTCATAGCTCTCTCCATCTGGTGAACGAAAATACCAATCATACATACTCGTATCTTCAAGACTATTTGGCCAGCCCTGCTCAATTTCCTTGAGCGTTAGCCCTGACCAAGAACCAACGGAAACTTCACTTAACCTAGAATCCGTTTCTATTTTATTGAAATCATAACCTAAGATTTCACACAAAATTTGTGTGCTTTGCAGCGCTCTCCCAAGTGGACTTGAAATCACCTTCCATTCGGAGGGATGCTCCAACGAATAACGAAGCAGCCTACCCATTTGTCTGACTTGATCCATTCCATGCTCAGTCAGAGGTGAATCCAATTGTCCTTGGTAACGACCTTGCGTATTAAACTCGGTCTCCCCATGCCTCATAATAAAAATAGTTCTGTCCACATGCTTCACCTACCGTGACCTTTTCAAAATCGAAATTATAAAGACAGCTACCCTAATCCTATTAGGATTAGAGTAGCTGCTTGACGGGTTCCTTCCGCATAACGGAAAGTAAATATTATACTTCTACAGGATACATGCGTTGGCGCATTTCCTTAATTTCAGGATTCTCTAAATACTCATCGTAAGTCATCGTGCGATCAATTACACCTGTAGGTGTGATCTCGATGATACGGTTAGCAATCGTTTGGATGAACTGATGGTCATGGGAAGTAAAGAGAATAGTCCCGTCGAAATCGATCAGTCCGTTATTCAGTGCCGTAATGGATTCCAGATCCAAGTGATTGGTAGGTTCATCGAATACAAGCACGTTCGCACCGTTCAGCATCATCTTCGCCAACATACAGCGAACCTTCTCGCCCCCGGACAATACACTCGCTTTCTTCAGTGCTTCTTCTCCGGCGAACAGCATCCGTCCAAGGAATCCACGCAGGAACGTCTCATCCTGATCTTTAGAATACTGACGCAGCCATTCTACGAGATTCAAGTCCACGCCATCGAAATAGCTGGAGTTATCTTTCGGGAAATAAGCTTGAGTTGTAGTGACGCCCCACGCATATTCACCCGCATCCGCTTCCTGCTCACCCATGATCACATCAAATAGAAGTGATTTAGGCTGGGAGTAAGGACCCACGAAAGCAATCTTATCACCTTTGTTAACTACAAAGCTGATTTCATCAAGAACCTTCTCACCTTCAACCGATTTGGTCAATCCGCTAATCGTCAGAAGCTGCTTACCTGCTTCACGTTCAGGTTTGAAGTTGAGGAACGGATATTTACGGTTAGATGGACGAATGTCATCCAACGTAATTTTCTCGAGTTGTTTCTTACGAGAAGTCGCCTGTTTAGACTTGGAAGCATTGGCCGAGAAACGCTGAATAAAGGCTTGCAGTTCCTTGATCTTATCTTCCTTCTTCTTGTTCGAATCACGCTGTAAAGCTTGAGCAAGCTGACTGGACTCGTACCAGAAGTCGTAGTTACCAACGTACATCTGGATTTTGCCAAAATCAATATCCGCAATATGCGTACATACTTTGTTCAGGAAGTGACGGTCATGGGATACGACGATAACAGTACCTTCATAATCCATGAGGAAGTTCTCTAACCAGCCAATCGATTCTAGATCCAAGTGGTTGGTAGGCTCATCGAGCAGGAGGTTGTTTGGACGGCCAAACAAGGCTTGTGCCAAGAGTACCCGTACCTTCTCATTGCCGCTCAGTTCGGCCATTTTCTTATCATGCAGTTCACGCATAATGCCAAGACCGATCAGCATAGCCGCCGCATCCGGCTCTGCATCCCAGCCATTAAGTTCGGCAAATTCGCCTTCAAGCTCACCGGCACGCAGACCATCTGCTTCCGTGAAATCAGACTTCGCATAAAGCGCGTCCTTTTCTTTCATGATTTCATAAAGACGAGTGTGACCCATAATTACTGTTTCAAGTACTGGGAATTCATCGTACTCGAAATGATTCTGCTTCAGAACTGCAAGGCGTTCACCTGGTGTTATATGAACATCACCCGTGTTCGCTTCAATCTCCCCAGACAGAATTTTCAGAAAGGTTGATTTACCAGCACCATTGGCACCAATCAAACCATAGCAGTTACCAGGGGTGAATTTTATGTTTACATCTTCGAAGAGAGCGCGTTTTCCGTAGCGGAGTGTTACGCCGCTTGTGCTAATCATTACGCATTACCATCCTTTTCACTTTAGGGTTTCGGCTCATTATAGCATAAAATCAGTGCAAAAATCCCGTGAAATAGGCATTTAAGCTGATCTCACTCCTACGAAACTTATTCCAACTGTTTTACGGCGACAACTTTTAAGGAGGAATTTTTTCAATTATTCCCCAGATGTGCGATTCTCCTTTTGTACGACCAGTGTTTCTCCATAACCGAGTATACGAATTCTTTCGTCCGAAATCGCGTGTTTAACTCGGGCGTTCTCCATGCGATCCAGTGCTTCCCGGGCGGTATCATCAGCAAGTCTGAAGGTACCGTAATGCATCGGAATCATGGTCTCCGCCCCTACATCTAGGAAAGCTTGAACGGCTTCCTCAGGATTTACATGCTGAGAGGTCATGAACCATTCCGGTTCATAAGCCCCAATCGGCATAAGCGCGATATCGATCTTATAACGACTTCCGATCTCCTTAAAGCCTGGAAAATAACCGCTGTCCCCAGCGAAATAAAGATTCGGAGAAGACTTCTGATTTCCGGAATCAGCGGGCTCCAAGATGTACCCACCCCAATGAGAAGTATTCGTATCCCATGGCGTTCTCCGCGTCCAGTGCTGGGTAGGCACAAAACTAAGCTTGATCTTACCTAGCTTAATCTCCTGCCACCATTCCATTTCCACACAGTTGTGGAACCCTTTGCGAAGCATTTTTCGCTTCAGACCAACAGGAACTACAAGCGTTGTCCCTGCCCGATATAATTTGCGGATAGAGGCAATATGCAAATGGTCATAATGAGAGTGCGAAATCAGAATCAGGTCAATCGGTGGCACTTCGCTAAGTGGAATCCCAGGTTGTCCCAGTCTTTTCTCAAAGCCCAGCCTTCTCGCCCAGATGGGATCTGTAATGATATTCATCCCTTCATATTGAAGGAAAAATGTTGAATGCCCAATCCACGTAATGGTAGACTCCAATCGATTCTCAGACAGATAAGATAATCTGGGCGGCGTATTCGGTACAACATATGAATAGTCCTTCTTCTTGCGACGACGTTCCTCACGCCACTGGCGAAATTCCTTTAATGATTTATCGGTACTTACATTATCGACGTTATGGTAACGAGTTTTAGGCATACAACACCTCTTCTACAGAAGTTTACCGAGCAACCCTAACTTTAGCGAATATACTACAACTATATTGAACAGCAGCGTATTTTGCAAAATATACAAATAGCATGGTAAAGGTTCGCCCTTTTATTCCTCACAATTGCAGACTTTAGCGAAATAATAGAAGAGTTCTTTTGGTTTCACACCAGAAATGAGATAATATGTGTATAAAGTATGGCGGTGCATATACCGTTCAAGGGGGAGCTACGTATGAAGATTACTTTTATTGAACCGACTCCAAGTCCAAATACGATGAAGCTACATTTGGACGAAAGTTTAGAACCCGGAATTCGCAGAACCTATACTCCAGAAAGTGAGCGTTCCGCACCTGCTTGGGCACGTGAAATGTTAACGATACCGGGCGTTATTAGCATTTATCATGCTGCTGACTTCGCAGCACTTGAGCGCAAAGGCAATGCCGATTGGGCAGCCATTCTAAGAGAAGTTCAAAGCCGCTTCGCTAACAGCGAAGGTGTAACTGGAGATTGGAGCCTAGCTGACGAGAATGCCGGTGCTCATTTTGGGGAAGCGCAAGTCTTCGTCCAATTATTCCGCGGAATTCCGATGCAAATCCGCGTCAAAACGGGCGCGAATGAAGAGCGCATATCCTTAGCTAACCGCTTTACTAAAGCGGTTATGGATGTGGCTAGCGCCGTGATGATCAAAGAGCGCAAGCTCACTGATTACGGCGTGCGTTATGGCGAGCCCGCGGACATTGCGCGCGAGGTCGAGCAAGAGATCGAGGCAGCGTATCCGCAGGAACGCCTCGACTCCCTCGTGCAGCAAGCCATTGCGCACGGAGCCGAAGGTGAGTTCGTCGAGCAGAGACGAACTCGCACACAGGATGAGCTGCTGCGAGACCTGAAGCATGAGGATTGGCGCGTGCGCTACGCCGCGCTAGAGGATCTTACGCCGACGGCGGAGCTCCTGCCGGAGCTTAAGGCGGCGATACACGATCCCAAGCTGCATATTCGCAGGCTTGCGGTCGTGTATCTAGGCGACCTTCGCACGCCTGAGGCGATGGAGCTGCTCTATGAGGCGATGGCTGACAGCGCCCCAGCCGTAAGACGTACGGCTGGCGATACGCTATCCGACATCGGCGATCCTGCCGCCACGCCAGTGATGACGGCGGCGCTAACAGATAAGAGCAAGCTTGTCCGCTGGCGCGCAGCTCGTTTTCTTTATGAAGTTGGCACATCCGAAGCTCAAGATGCACTCACACTTGCAGCAGATGATCCAGAGTTCGAGGTTGGCCTTCAGGCCAAGATGGCTTTGGAGCGTATCGCCTCAGGTGAAGCCGCAGCAGGCACCGTATGGCAACAGATGTCAGAACGCCGTCGTAATTAACATGGAAGTACCTGATTTTGTCATTGCTTTGAGAAGTAAACTTGCTTTATACTAATTCCTGTTGTTTATAAATGAATGAAGTAAAGATAGCCTCGTCATACTAAGATGAGGTAGAGGTCGCGGATATAAAGAGTACGCGTGTGGAGACGTTAGAGCCGTCTATGAATCACGCCGAAAGGAATATCCGCCGAAGCTTGCGCTGTAGCTCTTACAGCGGTGCAGGCTGGGGCCGTTGCCGAAAGGCACGGAACTGTCACATTGTACAGCCTGCGTAAATAGCAGACTGCAGTGTGTTGCGCTATCTTCACAGGGAGTATGATGCGGAGCTGTATAGATGGAAGCCGCAGACATAGTTTGCGGCTTCTTTGCGTTTACAGAATTTGTATGTTTCGTACAGTCATCCATAACCTTCTGGAAATCACGAAGTATACCTCCCGCCTTGCGGGAGTCAGCAGCTCAGCACTCCCCGTTCATGAACAGTAAGATTAGATCATAAGGAGTGTCATATTCATGCAGGGCAATCAGCAAAACCCAGCGCAAGGCAACATAAATCAGCCTGCGCTAAAAAAATCGTTCAAAGCAAGACATTTGACCATGATCGCGCTTGGCGGATCTATTGGAACGGGTCTGTTTCTAGCCAGTGGCGGCGCGATCGCTTCAGCAGGACCTGGTGGAGCGCTTCTAGCTTATACGGCTGTGGGTGTAATGGTTTATTTTCTCATGACTAGTCTTGGGGAGCTCGCCACCTATTTACCGGACTCCGGGTCCTTCAGTACCTACGGCACTCGTTTCGTCAGCCCCGCCTTTGGCTTCGCCATCGGCTGGAACTTCTGGTATAACTGGGCGGTTACGATTGCAGCAGAGCTATCAGCGGCTACCGTCATCATTAAATATTGGTTCCCGGACAGCCCTTCCTTTCTCTGGAGTCTGGTGTTCCTACTGCTGATGTTCGGCCTAAACTTCCTATCTGCTCGTGGCTACGGGGAATCAGAATATTGGTTTGCCATTATCAAAATCATTACCGTTATCGCCTTCCTCGTTGTCGGTGTCCTCATGATATTCGGCATTATGGGTGGAGAAGCCGTAGGCTTCAGTAACTTCCAAATCGGGGGCAGCTCCTTCCACGGTGGCTTCTTCGCCTTCGTCGGGGTCTTTATGGCAGCCGGATTCTCCTTCCAGGGTACCGAGCTAATCGGCGTTGCTGCTGGTGAGAGCGAGAACCCACGCCGCAACGTCCCAATTGCGATCCGCCAAGTATTCTGGCGTATATTAATCTTTTATATCCTTGCTATATTTGTAATCGGAATGTTGATTCCTTATACGAATCCAGATCTTCTGCGTGGAGGCATCGATGACATCGGAGTCAGTCCGTTTACGATCGTGTTCAATAAAGCCGGGCTTGCAATTGCTGCATCCGTAATGAATGCCGTCATTCTCAGCTCTGTACTGTCGGCAGGGAACTCTGGAATGTATGCTTCCACCCGTGTCCTGTATGCAATGGCTAAGGATGGCATGGCTCCGCGCGCACTGGGTAAGCTCAATCGCCGTGGTGTCCCTGTTGGCGCTTTGCTAGTAACTACGGCTGTCGGAATGCTCGCCTTTCTCGCTTCATTCTTTGGTGACGGTGCCGTATATAACTGGCTACTGAACGCCTCTGGTATGTGCGGATTTATTAACTGGTTGGGTATTGCGGTCTGCCATTACCGTTTCAGACGTGCTTTTATAGCACAAGGGCATTCGCTAGATGAACTACCTTACCGAGCTAGATGGTTCCCATTCGGACCTATCTTTGCTTTAGGACTTTGTATTGTAGCTATCCTCGGTCAGAATATGGGCGCCTTCTCAGGTGGAAATATCGACTGGTATGGTATCGCCGTTTCCTATATCAGCTTGCCGCTGTTTGTCTTGATCTGGGTAGGCTATCGCTGGTTCCGGAAGAGTAATATTATTCCTTTGGATAAATGCGACCTAAGTACTCACCCAGAATAAAATAGACCCGGTAAAAAACAAAAAAGGACGTCCCGTAGCCACTTAGGCTTATGGGATGTCCTTTTTTGTTATCCTTCTATTCCCAGGTCACAAACACTTTGAGATCGCCCGTATTGTCAAAAGCAGAACTGGAGTAAGATACATCCTCTAGTCCAAGCTTATATAGCTCCTGCAGGTCGTTCTTAAGCTTGGTCCCACTCCCTTGATAACGGAATAATATAGACACCTCACCGGAGGCAATTGCCTTATTCGCTAGCCGAGTCAGATCTCCTACCGAACGTACAATTAACTCCTCGGCATATAGCTCATAATTAAGATCCTTCTGAAGCTGTTTATAGACAGCCGCATTCTGTCCTCCACGCTCCACAAGCGCAGACAAGGTCTTATGATAACCTACAGAAGCTGCCGGATAAGACTTCGTCCAGCTATGGTCCTGACGCATCTGCGCATCCGTTCTCAAGTAGTATGCAGTGCTAACCACACCTGCTTTATCAGGTGTCGGGTCATCCCAAGTCGTGTCGAGATGATACCACCGTCCATCTAACAGCACAAGATTCCAGGCATGCAACTGGCTACGTCCTCCAGGCTGTTTGGCTGTACCCTCAACGATTTTATTCGTGAATCCAGCCTCCTTTAACAGCTTATAGGTCAACAGCGAATACCCTTGGCAAACGGCGCTGCCACTCTTCAATCCTTCATAAGCCGTATATTTACGATACGAAGTGTCATACTTCAGATGAAGCACAACCCAATCGTGGATAGCCTTCACCTTCTGATGATTGTTCATGCCCGGCCTTATGATCTTCTTCAGCGCAGCCTTCACTTCTTTGTTTACAAAAGCCGTCTGCTCCAGCGTCTCCAAATATTTCACTTCCACCGTAACTTTTACAGAGCTTGCGCTTCCTCGATAAGTATATCCGTAGCTGTCTATAATGTAATACAAATAAGGGTCACTAGCCATCGCTTGATCCAGAGCCGCTTGTATTTTCGTTTTCAAATTTGAAGCTTTGCTCTCATAAGTAAAAGTAATGGTCTCCCTGCGGTTGTTCATTGCACCCGTTAGCTTCTGCGCTACTTCATTTACAGAACGAAGGGTGGGTGAACTCGAAGCCGCATAAGCATGACCCCAGCCCCAATAAATCATCGGTGGAATAGCAGCGAATATAATCACTCCTCCCAGAATGATCTTTACTAATGTGAAGCGTTTTTTCCACATATATATTCCGTTCCTCCGGCTCCTATAGACTTGTAATGAACCCTACCATTTAATAGATAATGAGCGTTTAGGCAAAAAAAGACTGCTCCCTGTAGAATAATTCTACTCTGAGAACAGCCTATATGCTAGAACGATGTGTTTTATTCGCTTTGCGGTGTAATGATATAGGTCTCTCCTATAACGGTTTCAAATTCCATCTCTATCCCTATTCGTGAACCATCGGGACTTTGAATGAGCAAAGGCTGGTGACTGTAAATTCTGCATATTTGTCCATGCGTCGAGGTCAGTTCCGCCTTCGTTAAGCGTCCCTCACGCCATTCTATATTTGTGATAAAGCCGCCTCGGGCTACCAAGCCTTTCACACTTCCTTCAGACCACTCTTCTGGAAGAGCGGGTAATAATTCAAGCCCTTCCTGATGACTCTGCAAGAGCATCTCAGCAACTCCGGCCGTAGTTCCGAAGTTACCGTCAATCTGAAATGGAGGGTGATTACCGAATAAATTCGGCAGACTTGAATCCTGCAAAATACGACGTAAACAGCTATACGCATTCTCTCCATCCTTCAAACGCGCATATAGATTAAGTAGCCAGGCTGCACTCCAGCCCGTGTGTCCGCCCCCCCCTTCCAAGCGCTTCTTAAGCGATAACGCTGCCGCCTCTGCTAGCTCTGGTGTGGAGGAAGGACTAATTACATTCCCGGGATATAAATCATACAAATGAGAGACATGGCGGTGCCCAGGCTCTTGTTCAGCAAAATCCTCGTTCCATTCACGAATACGTCCGTCCGGTGCAATCCCAGGATGAGCGAGTCGTTCCTGTTTCTGGCGTAGCTCCTGCCTCAGCTGGGCATCGGTATTCAAAATCTCAGCAGCTTGAATGCAATGCTTGAACAGCTCAGCGATCAGCGATAAATCCATAGCTGAGCCAGCTGAAACACTGCATGGCGTGCCATCAGCAGTCAAGAATACATTCTCCGGTGAGGTAGACAGACCCGTTGTCCAGCTTCCATCAGGCAGTTCTACCAGCCAATCCAGACAAAATAACGCGGCTCCCTTTAACAAAGGATAAGCTGTGTTTCGCAAATATTCCTCATCTGGACGGAAAGCGTAACGCTCCCACAATTGGCGAGAGAGCCAAACGCCTCCCATTGGCCAAAATGCCCACATCGCCTTGCCGTCTGACGGAGACGTCATACGCCACAAATCTGTATTATGATGCACCGTCCAGCCACGTGCGCCATAATGAATATTTGCTGTACGGCTGCCAGCCATACTAAGCTCCGTAATAAAATCGATTAGAGGTTCATGGCATTCACCCAACCCGCATAACTCGGCTGGCCAATAATTCATTTCAGTGTTTATATTAGTCGTATAATTGCTGTTCCATGGCGGCTGAAGAAAGGGATTCCAGATCCCTTGCAAATTCAGAGCTTGCGTCCCCGGTCGTGAGCCAGCAATCATCAGGTAGCGGCCATACTGGAACAGCAGCGCTTCTAGCGCAGAATCTGCCTGCCCCTCCTGATAGCGTACTAGTCGCTCATCCGTGGGAAGCTCTATCCGGGAGGACGAGGGTGCAAGCGTCAACTCCACGCGGCGGAACAAGGACTGATGATCCTCTAGATGGCGCTGCTTCAGCTCTGCATATCCATTAGAGGACAAAGCCAATTGCTCTAGGCACAACTCCGAAGGCAGCTTACCGCCGCTTCCTGGCATCCGGTCATACCCGACAAAATCGGTTGCGGCAGCTAGGCGGATCGTAATGGAGCGCGCACCTGAAACCGACAACATGCCGTTCTCAGCATTACATTTGCCGCCATCTGTACGGATCTCCATTGCAGCGGCAAAACTTATGCCAAGCCCCTCTTCGTATAATATGGAACGCGGATGATCTCCTACATAATTATCAGCCACATGCGATGGAGCACGACCGATCATCATCAGCGCGCCATCCGGAGTGATCTCTAGTCGGAAAGGATGCGGCGAAGTCAGAGCCACTGAGAAATCCGGCAAAATCCCCAGCCCTTCTTTTCCTTCTGCACGGATATGAATGACTATAAGTTCATCTGGTCTGCTGGCCAAAACTTCGCGCACAATCCTTACATCCCCCGCAGTATAAGATACCGTAGCAAGCGCTTGATCCAAATCAAGCTCCCTCTGATAATCCTCTACAGGACCACCAAGATTGAACTTCATTCGCAAGTCTCCGAGCGGTTGATAGGATTCAGTCCGTCTGCCTAACATCTTGGCATCCACTAGCGCTTCCGCTTCCTTGTATTTCCCCTCTGCCACTAATTGTTTGGCCGGAGCCAAATGACGCAGCGCCTCATAATTAGCTGTATCCCGCGGAAAGCCCGACCACAAGGTGTCTTCATTTAGTTGAATTAGTTCTTCTTCCGTTCCGCCAAAGATCATGCCGCCCAAACGGCCATTACCCACGGGCAGTGCCTCTTCCCATACAACTGCCGGCTGCTTATACCAGAGCTTATGCCGCCCAGTGTTCTTACTTTCTTCCACGTATATTCCTCCTATCCTGTAATTACAGATGAAAACAAATCGGCGGGAAGCCCGGACTTTCGTTCGGACTTCCCGCCATCTTCATGCTTTTATTTTATTAACCTTAATTCAATAATTACTCATTCCAAAGTTTCACGCGTTGTTTAACCAGCTCTTCACGTAAATCTTCAGCTTTTGTTACACCAGCTTTATCGAGTTCAGCCATGTAAGCATCCCAAACTTTGTCGAAATCAGCTGGTTTGGACAAGATGGCTTCAGGAATCCGTTTCCAACTGATATCCTTCAGCTTGTTGTCGAGAACGACAATTTCGCTATCCCCAGGAATCGTGATGTTCCATGCCGCGCCCCAAGGTTTAACTTTGAATTCATCTTCATTTGGGAAGAGGTCTTTCCAAGTTGTTGCTTTATAAGCAGCAAGTGTTTCTTTTTCAACTGCATTGTAGCCTACTGTTACTTGCTCAGGGAAACGAGTTGTATAGTAGTTTCCAGTTGGATCCAATACGCCGTCACCATAGTGAGCGCTAAGCAGAGCGTAGTTTGATCCGACATTGCCAAGTCCTGTTTCTTTTTGGAAATTGGTAGTGTCATTATATTTACGGTTGTTCACATCTTCAGGAATGACGCGTTTGCCGTCAACTACGTTGTAATGCTTGCCTTCGATACCCCAGTTAACCAATACTTGACCTTCATCGGAAGCTAAGTAGTCCAAGAATTTAATTGCACGTACCGGATCTTTAGCATCTACGCTGATCCCAATGCCGTTACCACCCATAAAGCCTGTAGGCCAGAAGGAAGTTTCTTTGTACTCTTCAGACAGGGTTACTGGATAGTGTCCGTATCCTTGATCCAGCTTACCTTCAGCTTTCAATGCTCTTTCTCCATCGCCATAACCCCAGTCTTGGTCGATCAAACCAATAACACGGCCGGTAGCGATTTTAGCTTTGTACTGATCATACTTTTGAACGAAGCTTTCCGGGTCAAGCAATCCGATATCGTTCATATGGTTGAGCCAGCGGAAATATTCTTTCTCAGCAGGACGACGGAAGTGATAAGTTACTTCTTGTGTGTCGATATCAATTGCATATTCTCCATCATCAGGAGAGCCTGTAGTAGTGAATGCTGGGTTAGTTACTGTAATGTACATATACCAATCATCTGCATTTAGGGTCAGACCGATGTTTTTGTTACCATTTTCATCGGTTGGATGTTTTTCCAGGTAAGCCTTGATTACGTTCTCATAATCTTGGACAGTTTTAATTGCAGGATATCCCGCTTCTTTAACAGCACGGTGCTGTAGTTCAAATCCGCCGCCAGCATCAAAGTATTTGTTATCCACACCTGCATACGTAGGGATAGCATAGATCGCGTGGTCATCGTCACTATAGCGTGAGCGTTTCATGCCTTCTTCGCCTAATACTTTTTTGATGTTCGGAGCATATTTTTCAATCAGATCTGTCAGATCAAGCATTGCGCCTGCATCCACCAGCTTGCTTACGTCGGTCTTGGCACTGATCAGATCCGGATAATCACCGCTTGCTGCGATCAACGCTACTTTCTGAGCAGGGTCACCAACCGCGTATTCAGCATTCAAGGTAACTCCCGTTTTTTCCGTAATCACTTTGCCTACTTCATCTTGCATGCCTGTCCAGTTCGGGTTAGGGTCAGCACTGAAGAAAGTCATCGTGAGCGGAGAAGTATCCTCAACCGCATTGGCTGAATTAGCCGCATTCCCCTTATTTGTTGCATTTCCAGCTGCATCTCCAGCTGCGTTATTGCCGTTGTTTCCACCACAACCTGCGAGCATGCCGAGCATCATAATAGAAGTAAGTGTAAGTGCAGTTGCTTTAGCTTTTATTTTTCTATTATTCCCCATTACATAAACCCTCCTTAAAATTGTTTATCTATCGTATCACAGATAAATCCTGTTAATACTTATCCCAAAACTTCCCACAAGAAAAGAAAACGGATACAAAACACTCTTAAAGCTTAGGGGAGACTATGCTCCCCTGTTAGCTGTAATTAGCTCTTCACAGCGCCAAGTGTCATACCTTGAACAAAGTACTTCTGAATGAACGGATACACCAACAAAATTGGCACGGTTACGACAATCGTAATCGCCATCTTGATAGACTCTGGCGAGACTTGATTCGAAGCTAGAGAAGCAATGTTGGAGCGATAATCGCCACCATTACCACTGGTTGTACTCTGCAAAACCTTCATCAGTTCATATTGCAATGTCGTCAGATGAGGGCTTGAACCATTATACAAATACGTATCAAACCATGCATTCCATTGACCTACTGCTAGGAACAGCGCGATTGTTGCTAGCGCCGGCTTCATCAGCGGCAGGATGACACGCCAGTAGATGGTAAAGTCATTAGCTCCATCCAGCTTCGCCGATTCCTGCAGTGCATACGGCAGGCCGTCAATGAAGGAGCGGATAACGAAGACATTAAAAGCACTAACCAATCCAGGCAATACGTAGACTGCAAAGCTGTTCATCATGTGCAGATCCTTGATCAGCATGTATATTGGAATCATTCCTCCAGAGATATACATGGTCATCGCCAAGAATGTGGAGACGAACTTGCGGCCTGCAAAATCAGGACGGCTGATCGTAAATGCTAGCATCGAGGCACTGATCAGACCGAACAAAGTACCGACGACTGTCCGCAAAGCGGATATTTTAAACCCGGTGATCAGCCCTGAGAAACTGAAGATTTTCAAGTAATTGTCCCAGGTAAATTCCCGAGGATAGATGGTGATACCGCCGCGCACACTATCCACTGAATCATTCAGCGAGATCGCAAGCACGTTCAGAAACGGATAGATCGTGATTACAACCACGAACAGTATTACAAAGTATACAATGAAGTCAAAGATCCGGTCTGACCACGACTTTCCGGTGATAGCTGTATTTCCCACTGTAACGCTCTCCTTTCAAGAAAAGGGCAATTTTGCTGCCACGATTGTTAGAAGGGCCCTCTGTGTTACAGAAGGCTCTCTTTAGTTGTACGCTTGAAGATTCCATTAATCGTAAACAGCAGGATTACACTGATCACTGAGTTGAATATATTGATCGCGGTACCGTAGGAATATCTCGCCATGCCAAGTCCATATTTCAGAGAATACAGATCCAGCACCTGAGAATAGTCGGTAACGAGGTTGTTTCCAAGCAAGAATTGCTTCTCAAAGCCGATATTTAGCAAATTACCGATCGACATAATGAGTAGCACTGTAATGGTCGGCCGGATACCTGGAAGGGTGATATGCCATACCTGGCGGAGCCTGCTGGCACCGTCTACTCGGGCCGCTTCGTACAGTTCAGGTCCAATACCCGAGATGGCCGCAAGGTAGATAATCGCATTCCATCCGGTTTCTTTCCACACATCTGATAAAGTAACGATTCCCCAGAAGAGATGGCCCTGAGCCATGAACTGGATAGGTGAATCTATAAATCCAATTGTTAACAAGAGATCGTTTACAAGACCATTTTCGCTAGATAACATTTTAGTTACAATTCCCGCTGCAACCACCCATGATACAAAGTGAGGCAAATACGAGACGGTCTGAGCAAAACGTTTAAAAAATCCAAGACGCAATTCATTGAGCAATATTGCAAACGTTATCGGAAAGATAAAGCCTGCGACCAAGCCCATTCCACTCATCGCCAGCGTATTACGTAGCGCCAGAAGGAATTGCGAGTCACTGAACAATGTCTTAAAGTGTTCAAAACCTACCCATTCTTGTTCAAAAAAGCCACGTGCGGGCTTGTACTTTTGAAAAGCCATCGTCCAGCCCCATAATGGGAGATAACTGAAGACGAATGCCCAGATTACAAAAGGTATCGACATCAGCCACAAATACTTTTGATTCTTAAAGCTTCTCCAAAACCGTCCTCCTGAAGCAGGCTTTTTGTTGCGCATTCGGGTGTCCGGCGGGATTTGAGCAGTTACTGTGTCCGCTTTCATAAAGCCCCTCCTCTCTATGCCTTAATTCTAAAACTTTGTAAGCGATTGCAGTACCCTATAAATTCGACTTAAAATCAGGTGAAAATTAGAGATTTTTGTCCGGGGTGAATTCTCATTTCGGCTCATCGACACAGAGGGGCTAATGCTGCTGCGTCTGCATTATTCTTTTGATACGGTTCATAAAACAATCTGCTGGATATTAGTCGCTACGCGGAATATTTGGACTTTCGATCGCACCTTTTTCGAATTTTCCAACTAAGCTTCTGGTAACCAGCCACTACGCGGAATATTTGGACTTCCGATCGCTGTTATCCTCAGATTTCCTGATTTGAACCGCTTCTCGCGGTAGAAATCCGAGGATAAAGGCGAACGCTCCGCTTCTACAGTTCCAAATATTCCTCTTCGTTCTTCTACCAGTCGCCCTTTTAAAATTAGAAGCGTTAAACGCTTCTACAGTTCCAAAAATTCCTCTTCGCTCCTTTACCAGCAGATGTTTAGAGCCCTGATTCTAAAGAAAATGCATTAGCCCTCCACCCGCATAAGCTTAAGCAGGTGTCTATTTAACTGCATTAATACTTCACCACGTACAATTGGTGGGAGTAGGGAAAACAAAAAAAAGACCCGTGGACTGAAGTTCAGAAAACCACCTGAACTCAGCCACGGGTATAACAGACAAGACAAGAATACCACACCATCCTTAGATGCTTTTTCGATAAGAAGTTGGTGAGATTCCTACATATTTACGGAACTTAGCGTTGAAATAATCAGGGTTCATATATCCTACCTTCTCAGCCACCTCGTATACTTTCATCCCTTGCGTCAGAAATTCCTTAGCCTTCTCAATCCGCACTTTGTCCACGTACGTATTGAAGTATTCTCCTGTGGTGTTCTTGAACATTTTACCGAGATAAGCGCTGTTGTAGCAGAATAACTCGGATAAGGTCTCCAGCTTTAGGTTCTCATTGTAGCGACGGTTGATTATTTCTGTAATCTTCTTAATTTCATTTCCACGCCCACTGGTCATCTGGCCCGCAATTTCTTCGAGAAATGAAACAGCCTGATCCTGCAAATCAGACAAATAATAACTTTGATAAAGCTCCCCTATTGGAGGGGAATGCTCTGCTGCATAGGTGCGAATTTCCGGATACGTAGGCTCCAGACGGGCCAGGACAGTACTAAGGAGTCTCACAAAGGTCTCTTTAATTCGCAATTCGTCGCTGCCCGCAGATACAAGTTCAGCACAGATAGTCAGCACTATCGGTCGAATCGCGCTCAGACTTCCGGTTTCTACTGCAAGCAGCAGACGACTCTCCGTCTCCTGATCCTCTTCAGTCTTCTCCTTCATCTCCATCAGAAATCCTGAAGGATCTGTACTGATGATGATCCCCTTTTTGAAGAAGAAGGAACGTCTTAACAGTTCACGTGCTGAATTAAACGATTCTCCCACCATTTCAGGTCGAGGTACTACTCCCCCCGCTACTGCAATGAAGTCGTAACCCTTTGGTTCTATCACTGCAGATAATCCCTTATATAATTCTTCCCGCTTGCTCGCGCTCTGGTCCGGATCCTTCATGAGAATGCCCAAATACTGTGACAATGTAAAGAATGATGC
Source organism: Paenibacillus sp. FSL R5-0914 (assembly GCF_038004525.1). NCBI lineage: Bacteria > Bacillati > Bacillota > Bacilli > Caryophanales > Paenibacillaceae > Paenibacillus > Paenibacillus sp. FSL R5-0914. The sequence goes on along the minus strand of NZ_JBBORH010000001.1, from coordinate 1,767,646 downwards.
ATTAGGATGATTACTAAAATGCTGTTCCATTACTGTTTTGATTCCCCGGAGATCCTCATCATTTGCACCAGCTGTTTTTCTTAATTCAATGAGAATGACTTCATAATTCCCCTGATCGAGTCCTAGCGCATCCACATGTCTGCTAAGGTCCTCCTCCAGTTCTTCCTCTGAAGTTGGCTGCAGAAGCGCTCGGAGTAAAGTTTCCCTATTGCGAGCGGGCTCCTCCTCATTCCAGTCACTGAACCGTTGCTCCTGCTCGATCGTTTCATGTAGCTGTTCCAGACATACGATCATCTCATCCTCATCCACTGGCTTCAGCAAATAGCCGTCGATCCGATATCCAATCGCCCGCTTAGCATATTCAAAATCAGCATGTCCACTTAAGATGAGCACATGACTTTCCGAGCCTTCTTTACGAAGCTCACTAATCATTTCCAGACCGTCCATTCCAGGCATACGAATATCAGCAACGATCAGCTCCGGGTAGAAGGTATGATACTTTTCAAGTGCTTGCAAGCCATTAGCTGCTGTAGCTACCACCGTATAACCGAGCTTCTCCCATGGGATCAGACTTCGAAGTCCTTCCCGTAGCTTCGGCTCATCATCGACAATCATCACTTTTATCATAGATTGTTGTCCTCCATTGGTATGCAGAAGAAAATAACCGTTCCTACATTAGGTCTACTTTCAATCGTTAGCCCATATTCTGCGCCGTAGGATAGTTTTAGCCGGTCATGTACATTACGAAGTCCAATTCGCTCACCTTCACGCTCTTCCTTACGCTCAAGCGTGTTCAGTAATTCCTCCAGCTGAATTGGAGATATTCCTACTCCGTTATCTGTAATCGTAAATTTAGCATGATCCCCAACTTGTACAACTTCCACCGTCACAAATGCACCTTCCATCTTATTATCCAGTCCGTGGATTACTGCGTTCTCAACAAGTGGCTGAATAAGAAGCGGGGGCATATAAAGAGATTCAACGGCAGGGTCTACAGTAAATTGATATTTCAACCTCTCCTCATAACGGAATTGCTGAATATCCAAGTAACAACGTACCACTTCTAATTCCTGACTAAGCAAAATTTTACTTCGGCCTACCTCCAGGTTACTGCGCATCATTTTACCTAGAAGACGTACCACACGGGCAATTTCCACTTGCCCCTTCATGTGAGCTTCCATCCGAATCGCTTCTAGTGCATTGAATAAGAAATGCGGGTTAATCTGGCTGGCCAGCATTTTGAATCGTATATCATTTTGTTTCTGTTCCAGCAGACTATTCTGAGCATTGGATTCCTGTACCTCATACATCAAATCATTAATGCTGCGTACCATGGAATTGAATTGACGAGCTAACAGGGCGATTTCATCCTTGCCATCAATCTTTAATGTCGTATCAAAATCCCCAGTACTGACTCGGTTAATATGTCTGCTTAAATGCAGCAATCGTCGCGAAAACAACGAGGAGAAGCTATATATAATTAAAAAGGCCAATAAAACACTTATCGCAACCACAGTAATCGAAAGCTTAATCACTTGATTGGGTTCTTTAACTATACTTTCAATCGAAAAAACAGATATAATTCGTAGTGCATTTCGGCTGGCTTGTGGTTTAAGCTCCTCGATCACAATTTTGGAAGCTTCGCCATCTACTACTGCTTCATAGCTTCCACTTCCCTGCCCCAAGAGCTTCGTGTCAAAAGAAACATCCACCAGCTTTTTACCTGTCCGATCTTTCCGGTTCGCTGCAATGATATTGTCTTGATCATCGACGATCATGGTATCAAAAGATTCCTGGCTTAGAATGGATGCAAGCTGCTGACTGTTCACATTAATAACGAGTACACCGATCTTACTGGAGCCCTCCAGCTCGATTTTGCGGACAAGACTTAAATAATTCCGCTTATCACGCTCATCTTCGATATATTCCCAACCGACAAGACTATCGTACCGCTGTGCTCTCTGATACCACTGGCTCTCCTTAATCTCAGGTGAAGGATTGATCAGCTCCCAGTTGTTAAGCAGCGTAGCGTTGTCAGTGTATAAGCGAATGTTGGATATATCTTTATACAACCTTAGATACTCACGCATATCCGAATAATCGCGGTAAGCTTCCACCACATCATAAGTGCTAACATACTGACGTATGGCAAGTCTCTTCAACCGTGCATCATTGCTCAAGCGATATGCGATATCTTGAGATACACCGATGACTTCTTCTGTTCTTTTCTTTACCCGATCTACGTTAATTGAAGCTTGTTCCAGTGCGCTCTGAAACGCCATGGTTCTCATCTCAAACGTAAGATAACCGCCTACCAGTAATACCGGAAGTAACGTGGTGAGTAAAAAAGCAAGCAACAGCTTATTGCGGATTTTGATGTCATTCAACAGCTTAACAATCCATTGGAACATGGCCTTCCGCCCCCCGAAACCTTCACTATCTCATGCAGAGTTTAACGCTGCCCTGGAGATACCCCATACTTTACAGAAGAAAAATAGGAACGGCAACAACTTCGAATACAGCCTATCCTTAGATCAATAAACGAGATGGTCATAAAAAGGTCCTTCGCCATATGCGAAAGACCTTTTTTATCAGACATATCAAGCATAAACCCTTCGGCGTCCTTAATTATTGGCGGTACGCTGCCAGCTTGTTATTCAGTTCACGGGTCTGATCGTAGACTTCCTGATAGAGGTTAAATAAGCCGTCATAGATTGCCGCTTGCTTCGGATCTGGTTTATATACATCCGCAGGTCGGATGAAAGCTTCTGCACATGCACTAAGTGATGTGAACCAACCGCTACCGTAAGCTGCCAACATCGCTGCTCCCATAGCCGGACCTTGCTCACTTTCAAGCTTCACGATGGATGCATTGAAAATATCTGCTTGCATCTGGAGCCATGCCTCATTTTTAGCCCCGCCACCGATCGCAATGATTTCTGTAATCTCTTTACCTGAATCACGTACAATCTCAATAGATTCACGTAGCGAAAAGGTGATGCCCTCTAATACGGAACGTGTAAAATGAGTCAACGTATGCCCAGAATCCATACCAATAAAGCTTCCGCGAATATTCGCATCTGGATGTGGTGTACGTTCCCCTACGATATAAGGTGTAAAGAGCAGTCCGCCGCTACCCGCTGGAATGGAAGCTACTCCACTTAGCAATTCATCAAAGCTTTTGTCTGCCGCAAAGGTTTCTTTGAACCATGTAAGGCTATGACCAGCCGCTAGAGTAACGCCCATGATATAGTAGGCATCTTTTTCACCATGGTTGAAGAAATGGACTTTGCCTTCGAGATTCAAGTCTTTGTTGCTCTCATAGGAAAGAACTACACCAGATGTACCAATACTGCACATCGTCCGGCCTTCACCAAGGACACCTGCTCCAAGAGCCCCGCATGCATTATCCGCACCACCAGCAAATACCTTTGTTGATGATAAAAGACCTGATGCTTCCGCAATATCCGACAATAACGTTCCTGTCTGTTCAAAGGACTCTACCAGTCTAGGACAAAGGGAAAGCGGCAGTTCAAAAGCTTCAGCAATTTCAGCACTCCACGTTTTAGAACCTACATCTAATAGAAGCGTTCCTGCAGCATCGGAATAATCCATCGCATAATCACCGGTCAACCGGAGACGCACATAGTCTTTTGGCAACAGGAACTGATACGCTTGTGATAATACCTCAGGTTCATTCTCTTGTACCCATAGAATTTTAGGAAGTGTGAAGCCTTCCAGTGCACGGTTTCTAGCAACCTCAATAAGCTTTGCTCCGAGCGTCTTCTCTATTCTTCTGCACTGTGCAGTAGTACGAGTATCATTCCAAAGAATGGCCGGACGAAGCACTTGCCCTTCCTTATCCACTAGTACCAATCCGTGCATTTGCCCGGAGAAGCTAAGACCATCAACTTGTGATGGATCTATGCCCGATACTTCAATCAAACGACGAAGACTGACCAGCGTGCCTTTTACCCAGTCCTCAGGATTTTGTTCGCTCCAGTTCGGCTGCGGTCTGCTTAGCGGGTAGGACTCGGAATGCTCAAAAGCCACCTTGCCCTGTGGGTCCACTAGAACAGTCTTCACTGCGCTAGTGCCCAAATCTACACCTATAACGTATTTCATTTTTTACCTCCTAAAAGTTTTATGGAGCTTAGCTACTTGATTCTCTTCGCAATAAAACTTACTTCGAAAGCATCCTGCTTAGTTTTATGAGCATAGGCTTCATTGAACTACTTCGAATAAAACTCGCTTCGTAAGCATCCACTTAGATTTATGAGCATTTCTAGAATATCTTTGTACAAAAAGGGGGCTGCCGAAGAATGCTCTCTTCAGCAACCCCCGTTGCATTTGTTCAAACTGGATTCAAAGCCTAAGCTTCAAGCTCCCTGTAAAGACTACTCAGCCAAGATGTATTGGTTAAGGGTAGCTCTCAGGTATTCTTGGCGTCCGGATTGGTTAGGGCGTGGGTTCTCATTGTTCAAAGCATATTCAGCCAAGGAAGCCAGAGTTGCTTTGCCGGATACGATGTCCGCACCAACGCCTTCATTGAAGCTGCTGTAACGTTTTTCAACGAAATCTTCGAATACGCGATCTTCGATCAATTTAGCAGCTACCTTCAAGCCTTTTGCATAAGTATCCATACCAGCGATATGTGCTAGGAACAGATCCTCAGGCTCAAAGGAAGGACGACGTACTTTAGAGTCAAAGTTGATTCCGCCTTTGCCAAGACCATCATTCTTGAGTACTTCATACAGTGTAAGTGTTGCATCGTAGATGTTAACTGGGAATTCATCTGTATCCCATCCGAGCAATGTATCACCTTGGTTAGCATCAAGCGATCCGAGCATGCCGTTGATACGAGCTACACGAAGCTCATGTTCAAAAGTATGACCTGCAAGCGTAGCATGGTTAGCTTCAAGGTTCAGCTTGAAGTGCTTGTCGAGGTTGTATTTTTGTAAGAAAGAGATCGTTGTTGCTGCATCGAAATCATATTGATGTTTCGTAGGCTCTTTTGGTTTAGGCTCGATCAGGAATTGACCGTCAAAGCCGATTTCCTTAGCGTAATCTACAGCCATGCTGAACAGACGAGCAATGTTGTCTTGTTCAAGACCCATATCTGTATTCAGCAATTCTTCGTAACCCTCACGACCGCCCCAGAATACATAGTTGCTAGCGCCCAGACGTTTACCAACTTCCAGACCTTTCTTCACTTGTGCTGCTGCATGTGCGAAAACATCAGCGTTAGGTGTAGAACCTGCACCGTGCATATAACGTGGGTTAGTGAACATATTAGCTGTATTCCACAGCAATTTCTTGCCGGAAGTCTTCATGCCTTGTTCAAGGATATCAACGATGGTGTCGATGTTGCTGTAGAATTCACGCAAAGATGCGCCTTCTGGTGCGATGTCTACATCATGGAAGCAGAAGTAAGGGAGATCCATCTTGTCCATAAATTCAAATGCTGCTTCAGCGCGAGCCTTAGCTTTGTCCAGACCGTTCAATTTGTTCCAGCTGCGAATTGCTGTTTCAGCGCCAAACGGATCAGAACCGCCAGCAGTTAATGTATGCCAATAAGCCATTGCAAATTTCAGATGTTCTTCCATAGTTTTGCCGGCTACGACTTCTTTAGGATTGTAAAATTTAAATGCGAAAGGGTTGGTGGAACGGCTTCCCTCGTAAGAGATTTTGTTCACTGTCTCAAAATAAGCCATTGTGTAATCCTCCTCAATTTGTGCTTCGCCCGCAAGCGTTTACAGGATCATCTTAACACATCTTTTGGACTTTGTATATTGGTTAAACAAAGTTTTGATAAGTTTTTTTTGTCCATTTTTTGGGACCCTGTCTAGCCTCCTCTCTCCTCTTCCCAAATATAGGAGATCCCTGTTGGAAAATTTCCTCTGGACGCTACGTATTGCAATTTGCAGCACATCACTCTAGACTAAGTGGCATACAACAAATGGGAACTATGCCAAGCTAAACGCCTTTAGCGTCCTTTTAAGGACGGTAAGCGTTTATGCGAGAATTATAAGGAGAAAGTATACCGTGAAGCTTATACTTTCTTATAATTTAAGAAGGATGTGTGATTTGTGAAGGTTACTGGAGACCAAGCGCTGGTCAAAAAAATAAATAAATCGATTGTACTACATACCATTCGAAGACACTCTCCACTCTCGCGCGCGAAGGTCTCAGAGATGACCGGACTGAATAAAGCTACTGTGTCCAATTTGGTAGCCGAGCTGTGCACGCAAGAATTGGTAACTGAAGTCGGACCTGGGGAATCAAGCGGTGGCCGCAAACCGTTAATGCTGCATTTTAACACGATGGCTGGTAGTGTAATCGGCATAGAATTACGGGTAAAGCAGCTAACAGCGGTCTTATGTGATCTGAGCGGGGGCATTCTTTACGAAAGCGATTTCTCTTTAGAAAACCATGATTTCCCTTACGTTCTGGAACAAATGAAAAAACTTATCTCAGGCTTGATTATCAACGCCCCAGAATCCCCTTACGGCATCGTCGGCATCGGAGTAGGTGTCCCCGGGATGGTGGATGAAAATGGTGTTGTACTCTTCGCTCCCAACCTTGGCTGGGAAATGGTCGAGCTGCGAGCGATACTCGAAGCTGAATTTTCCGTTCCTGTCACCATTGATAACGAAGCGAACGCGGGTGCACAGGGTGAACTCAACTTTGGAGCGGCACGAGAGGTAAGGCATCTCCTTTACATCAGTGCGGGATCAGGGATTGGATCTGGAATTATTATTGGTGGGGAGCTGTACAAGGGTGCAAGAGGATATGCCGGCGAAACCGGACATATGACGATTGAAGCACAAGGCAAGCCTTGCAGTTGCGGGAGTCGTGGTTGTTGGGAGTTATATGCCTCTGAGAAAACTTATGATAATCCCGATCTCTCCCTCCCTGCCCATACTACGCCAGAGCTGGTTCGCTTTGCAGCCGGCGGGCAAGAAGACGCCCTGCATCACTTCTCAACGATGGGTGAATATCTCGGTATCGGGGTGACCAATCTAATCAATAGCTTCAATCCAGAGCTTATTGTGATCGGTGGGGCATTGTCTGAGGCTGAAGAATGGCTAGGCGAACCGCTGCGTCGGGTTGTAGCTGAGCGTACTCTTCCTTACCATAAGCAGCAACTCGAAATTACATTCTCTAAGCTCGGCAGCCGTGGAACGATGATCGGCGCAGGTTTCTCTGCTGTTATGCATTTCCTGGGCGATATTCGGGTGACCCTATAATCCATAACGGTAAGCGAAGCGTTTATGTGAGAAATATAAGAATAATTTATAGCGTGGAACATATACATTCTTATATTTTGAAATAATTGACGTAAAATTGACGCATTTGAGTGAATCAAAAGTGCAGTAAAAAGAACAGAAATCCTATATAATAAAGGTCAAGCTAGTGTGACATTTATCACTACAACCCCTTTTTTGAAATGGAGAGCGAGTCCATGACCTATGTTGATACGTCTGATATCTCGGCACAGATGTTCATCACTGTGTTGCTTTTTCTGCTCATTATTGCCCCTTTGATCAGCCTCGGCGTGCTCCGTTTTTTTCAAGCTAAAAAGAAATCAGGATTTATTCTTATTGGCAGCGGCGCTGCTGTATACGTACTATTTCAGCTCATTACATCTTTCACTCAAACCTAAACTCTACTTCTAGATCTACTTTCATAAAAATAGTCTGCGCACAGATGCGTCAGACTATTTTTTGTATGCTAAAGCTCGCAGATATTTTATACTTTCTTATATTTCAAAAAAGACCGCCTCCTAATCGGAAGCGGCCCATTACAATTTCCTTACGCAAATCTTATTTAACAAGAAGAAACGACTTTATCGTCCTATTAAGACGACATCGGTTCTTCGTAGAAATATAAGGATATTATAGTTGTGCAGCATATAAATTCTTATATTTTTAAACAGTCGCGAGTGCTTTGTCGAACTGAGTTTTGTTCATGCCAACAATTTTATGCTCACCGATTACAGTTACAGGAATAGCCCTCACTCCCATGTCCCATACTTGCTGCGCAAAATCATCGTTCTGCTCGACATTGCGTTCTTCGTAGGATACGCCTTTTTCGCTTAAAAAACTCTTCACCTGACGGCAATGCGGGCAATTTGTTGAGGTATATACAATTACATTCTCCATGGTATGACCTCCTATAAAAGAAATACAGTGATGATATCAATTGTAGCAATGAGGGTTTTTCAAACCAAATTATAGAATAACTGCACTGTGCTCTAAGCTTTCGATATATTTCTCAGCATCCATAGCTGCCATACATCCACTACCTGCTGCAGTAATCGCTTGTCTGTAACGAGTATCCTGTACATCACCACATGCGAACACACCTGGGATATTAGTTTCGGAAGTGCCTGGGTTCGTCATGATATAGCCATCCGCATTGGTTGTGATCTGTCCACCTAAGAAAGAGGTATTAGGGTGGTGGCCAATCGCAACAAACACGCCGCTTGCTTCGATGATTTCTTCTTCACCAGTCTCATTGTTAAGCACTTTTAGTCCATTGACGCCTCTTTCGCTCGAAGTCACTTCCAGAGGAGTACGGTTCAAGTTCCAGTCTACTTTAACATTAGCGCGTACACGATCCTGCATGATCTTCGAAGCACGCAATTCTCCACGACGGTGCACCAAAGTCACTTTGGAAGCAAAACGAGTCAAGAAACCTGCTTCCTCAAGTGCGGAATCTCCGCCACCAACAACCACGATCTCTTTATTACGGAAGAAAAATCCGTCACAGGTTGCGCAGGTGCTCACACCGCGTCCTACGTTATCTTGCTCCCCTGGGATACCGAGGTATTTTGCTGTAGCGCCTGTGGAAATGATCAATGTATCTGTAGTAAGAACACCCATTCCTTCAACATTCAGCTTAAAAGGGCGCTCTCCAAGTTCTACACTGTTCACCCAGCCCGTACGGAATTCTGCACCAAAACGTTCAGCTTGTTTACGCATATTATCCATCAAGTCAGGGCCCATGATTCCTTCAGGAAATCCAGGGAAATTCTCCACTTCTGTAGTTGTGGTTAATTGTCCACCGGGTTGAGGTCCTTCGATTACTAGTGGGTTCAAATTGGCACGAGCCAAATAGATAGCGGCGGTTAATCCTGCCGGTCCAGTACCAACAATTATTGATTTATACATATCTATGTCCTCCTTGAGCTAAACGGCAATGACGTCGCTTCTTATTTAAAATAATTATAATGTAGTGTTAATTATGATAACTGAAAGCAAATATGTCAATATGCCAGACTCCCAAGTTCCGAAACTATTTTGTGAACAATTTAATTTTAAAAAATATTATCGCAATAATCTTAGTCCATTTAGAATCACTAATATCGTACTGCCTTCATGCCCTATCACGCCAAAAGGAAGTGCGATCCCTTGCACAAAGTTGCTGATCATAAGCACTGCAATCACAGTCACAGCAAAAATCATATTTTGCTTCACAATACGCTGCGAACGACGCGCCAATGATATCGTTGAAGCGATCTCTTCTATATTATCATTCATAAGCACTACATCGGCTATTTCAAGTGCTGCGCCGCTTCCTTTCATACCCATCCCCATGCCTACGGTTGCTGTCGCCAAAGCAGGTGCATCATTCACACCATCACCAACCATAACAACGTGACCATACTTTTCACGTAGTGCTTTGATATGCTTCACTTTATCCTCCGGTAATAGATCGGCAAATACCATATCCACTCCAGTTGTACCTGCAATAACCTGAGCTGTAGCGTCACGGTCACCGGTAAGCATTGCCACCTTAATCCCAAGCTCCTGCAGCTTACGCACTGCGGCTTCTGCTTGTGGGCGAACCGTATCCTGTAAAGCAATCATTCCGGCAATTTGCTCACCGTCCAGAATGATGGAGACGGTCTTCCCTTCTTCAGCCAACTGCTGCCGCTTAAGTTTCCAATGCTCTAGTTCAGGATTCATAGCAGATGGAGTCAGCTCATCGAGCAAATTAGACTTTCCGATTCTCCAGAGATGTCCGTCGATTTGACCTTCAATTCCCCAACCTGTAATGGTTTTACTGTCTTCTACTCCCTGTAGCGCTAAACCTTCCTCTTCTGCTTTACGCACAATCGCTTCCGCCAGTGGATGACGGGACATATGCTCAATGGATGCGCTAACCGTTAGCAACTCTTGCCGACTGTAGCCTTCACCTGCAATAAAATCAGTTACCTGAGGAGTTCCCTCTGTAAGCGTCCCTGTCTTATCGAATGCCACAACCGTTGTGCGTGCCATATTTTCCAGATGGACCCCGCCTTTAAACAGAACCCCTTTTCGCGCACTTTTGGAGATGGCTGACAGCATCGCTGGCATAATGGAAGAGACCAAAGCGCAAGGTGATGCTACTACTAGAAAGACCATCGCTTTATAGAAGGTTGCGCTCCAGCTCCAGTCCAGCAAAAACGGTGGAAGGATAATCAGTGCCACTGTCGAGGCTACGACAACCCGTGCATAGATGGCTTCTAGTCTTTTAATAAAACGCTGCGAGTTAGGAACTTCCGTCTCTGCCTCTTCTACCATTTTGATGATTTTAGCAAAAAGGGTGTTCTCAGCTGCTTTCGTTACCTCAATATAAAGGGGGCCTTCTCCATTAACAGTGCCTGCAAAAACCTCGCTACCGGCACATTTCTCTACAGGAACCGATTCTCCCGTAATGGAAGCCTGATCTACTGCTGATTCCCCCCGATATACCTTGCCGTCTGCCGGAATCAAATCTCCCGGGCGCACAAGCAGCAGATCTCCGATCACCAGCTGGTCAATATTAACCTCATTCATACTTCCTTTTTCAATGCGCATAGCCGTAGCCGGTTTGAGTGCCATCAGCGAGGAAATATCCTTTTTACTACGTTCCATCGTATAACTCTCTAATGCTCCACTGAGTGCAAAAATGAAAATAAGCATAGCACCTTCATTCCAGTATCCAATGGAAGCTGCGCCTAGTGCGGCTGCAATCATTAATAGGTTCACATCGAGATCTCGTTCTTTGACGAGCGTTTCTACGCCTTCCTTTGCCTTGTTCCAGCCACCAATCGTATAAGAAATGACATAGAGCGCTATGGAAAGAATTTCTGACCATCCACCAACTGACCAAGCGAAAAGCATAAGCAGTCCGCTGCCCAGAGCAGCCTGCATTTCAGAATTGCTGAGCATGGCACGCGGATCGAACCGGCGCTTTGGAGCCCCTGGCTTCTTCATGCTGCCAGAGATAGATGACTGCTTGGGTAAATGTTTTGATGTTGCTTGCATAATAATCGCCGTCCTTAAGAGTTTTGTAGGATAACTTCATTGGTTTCTCTTCGAAACAAAACTTGCTTCGTGAGCATACGCTTTGTTTTGTGGAGCCTAACTTCATTGGTTTTTCTTCGAAACAAAACTTAGTTCGTGAGCATACGCTCTGTTTTGTGGAGTTTTGCTTCTGCCAAGTGAGAATGAGAGCCATTATTAAGACCCCTAAAATGACACATGCTGCCCCGGCTTAGCCGGGACAGCATGATTGATAACTATAGGTAGTGAGAATGATAATCATTGTTGCAATAGTACAACTATATTTCCTTAGTGCAACTTATATTTTAATCATACCACCAGGAATTAAAAAGTAAAGCCTATCTATTCAGCTAAACGCCATTTATTTCAGAATATGTGTTAGCTGCCCGTTTAGTGGCGAATTTTATCTAAAAGCTCTGTTGAAGAAGATCTCCCAACAATAAATTACAGTGATCATTCAATAACGAAGAGCAGTGATTCTCCAATAACGGCAGAATCACTGCTCTTTTGTCTTTTTATCGATTCTAAATGAAACGGATCGTCTTATTTAGAAGAGAAAGCGGCTTATGTGACAGCCGCTTCGTTGTTGTCCTACTGCCTTCCACCGGCGGCAGTATCCAGTGTTTCCTGCTGCCTGGCGATCCAGATCAGACAGGCTGCTCTAAGCAGCGCTTCGGTCCGCTGACCTGCGCTGCAAAAGATCCCGCTGAGGCCGATCTGATACAGATCGGCCAAAGCCGACGCCGCCGGAGTCCCCGCGGCGAGAACTACCGCCGCCGGCTTCACGCTCCGCACGGCGGCAAGGATCTCCCCCGCCGCCAGGGCGAAGCCCTCTGCGGCGGCCCCTTCCGGCGCGAGCTCGCTCGCCGCGCCGTCGAGCACTAGGAAATCGGCGATGCGCGCGATTTCCGCGGCGGCGGAGGGCTCCACATCGGGCGCGATCAGCGCCCCGATGCGGCACGCCGCCGCATAAGCGTGGCCGAGTGTCTGATCGGCCACGACCTCGATGAATTCGCGCTTTGCCGCGAATTCGGCTCCGCTTGCGGTGTAGGCGACCAGCAGGTCAAGGCGGCAATCGCCGCCTTGACGCTGGCTCTCCGCCACCGCAGTAAAAAGCGCTTCGAGCTGCGCGTCCTGAAGCGCGGTGAGCTTTGCGGGCTGCGCCGCAAGCTCCTCTGGATGCAGCAGGGTGAGCGCTGCCCATTCACCATCCGGCGATTCCAGCAGCGCTGTGGTCGCTGCCTGCAATCGATAATAAATCCGCTGCAGCATTCGATTAGCCTGCAGCTCATCTTCACTGGATAACCAGTTCTCATAAAGACAGAACAATTCAGGTTCAAGCAGCCATTCCTCACTTCGTATCAGACAAGGTCCAGCTTGAACGGATCTTGTTCCTTCTCTTGCAGTAGGGCGCTCTTCACGTTCTTCTCGTCCTTCACGCAGCACTAAGAAAGCCGACTGTTCTCCAGGGCGCTTAAAATAAGAACGGTTCAAAGGTTCTACGACATCCTTCTGCTCTACTCCGGTGATAAATTCTGCGGCAGCGGAGGCAACGGATCCGGCTTGACTCATTTCCATCCCAACAGCCCGATCACCGGCCTTATACATGAACTTGAACGGGCGCTCTTCACTACTCCGAAAACCATCCTGCTGACGTTCACCCTTCATCTTCGCACCCACCCTTTATCTTTGGATTGCTGCCGGTACGCCTAGTAAATAAACATCATGCCACCGACATCTTATTACCACACTTATAAATACGGGAACCTCCCATGAAATATGCAAGCGTTGCCAAATCATATGAATAATTAGCCTTATTAAATCACAAAAAAAGGCATCGCCGCATAGCAGCAGATGCCTTCCTTGAACTTCATTGTTCTATTGTTGACTGGCGGCAATGGCCTGTTCCAGATCATAAATAATATCATCAATAGATTCCGTACCAATCGATAAGCGGAGCAATTCCGGAGTTACTCCTGCTGTGGTTTGCTCTTCATCCGACAGCTGTGCATGTGTTGTGCTTGCAGGGTGGATAATCAATGACTTGGAGTCACCGACATTCGCCAAATGCGAGAACAGCTTCACATTTTCAATCAGCTTGCGTCCTGCAGCACTTCCACCTTTAATACCGAAGGTAAGGATCGCTCCTTGGCCTTTAGGTAAATACTTTTGTGCTAATTCATGAGATGGATGAGTAGGAAGTCCAGAATAACTTACCCATTCTACATCTGCGTGTGCCTCCAAATATTGCGCAACCTTTAGTGCATTCTGGCTGTGACGTTCCATCCGCAAATGGAGTGTTTCGAGCCCTTGCAACAGCATCCAAGAGTTAAATGGTGAAATAGAAGCACCTAAATCGCGAAGTAATTGAACGCGGGCTTTGATAATATAAGCTATCGGTCCAACAGCTTCCGTATAAACAACGCCATGATAACTTGGATCAGGCTCTGTAAGTCCTGGGAACTTACCGCTTGCCTTCCAATCGAACTTACCACCGTCCACAATAATTCCACCGATAGATGTACCATGCCCGCCGATGAATTTAGTTGCCGAATGAACAACGATGTCAGCTCCATGCTCAATCGGACGCAGTAAATATGGACTTGGGAACGTATTATCTACAATAAGAGGAATTCCATGTTCGTGTGCGATCGCTGCAACGGCTTCAATATCTAGTACATTCCCCTGTGGGTTACCAATGGTTTCTGCATACAAAGCTTTGGTTTTATCATTAATCGCAGCACGGAAGTTCTCTGGATTATCCGAATCCACAAAATGCACCTTAATGCCAAGCTTAGGCAGCGTTGTAGAAAAAAGATTATAAGTTCCACCGTATAGGCTTGCCGCAGATACAATTTCATCCCCAGCGCCCGCAATATTTAGAATGGAGAAAGAAATAGCCGCTGCCCCGGAAGCTGTAGCAAGTGCACCTGCTCCACCTTCTAGTGCTGCCAAACGCTGTTCAAATACATCTGTAGTCGGATTCATCAGCCGAGTGTAAATATTACCGAATTCTTTGAGCGCAAACAGATCCGCTGCATGATCAGCATCACGGAATCCATAAGACGTGGTCTGATAAAGCGGTACAGCACGTGCGAAAGTAGTTGGATCAATTTCCTGGCCTGCATGAACAGTCAAAGTTTCAAATGACAGCTTACGGTCTTCTGACATAGGTATTTCCTCCCTTTATAAATAAGAATAGAAATCTTTAACAAAGAATAATTGTACCCATTCTCTCATAAACGACATCATTTGAAAAGAAAAAAATCTTATTATTCCGGTGCGAATTATTATATTTTGATTTATTCGAAGGAAAGCATGTCCGATGAACCTCAGATAACGCTTTCAATAAAAATTTTTAAGCCGAAGAAACGTGTATAACCATATGTACCTGACACAGAACATCTACGCAATAAAAAATAGAATAGCGGCGGATAAAGCTTATCCACCTCATCTCACCGCTACCATTTTACTTATCTTCTTTTAGTAATTGCTTTGGCTTGTTTCACCCTTAGCAATAGCTACACCGCCGCTGGTACCAATACGGCTTGCACCAGCTTGTACCATTACATGTGCATCTTCTGCACTACGAACACCACCGGAAGCCTTCACACCCACATTAGGTCCAACCGTTGCACGCATCAGCGCGATATCTTCCTTCGTTGCCCCACCTGTAGAGAATCCTGTGGATGTTTTTACGAAGTCTGCTCCAGCTTCAACAGAAAGCTTGCAGGCACGAACCTTTTCTTCTTCCGTTAATAAACAGGTCTCGATAATGACCTTAGTCAGTGCTTTGCCGCGAGCTGCGTCTACAACTGCTGCAATATCACGTTTAACCAACTCATTGTTACCATCTTTCAGCGCTCCGATGTTGATGACCATATCCACTTCACCTGCACCATTAGCGATAGCATTGGTAGTCTCAAATGCTTTGGTCTCTGTTGTCGAGGATCCGAGCGGGAAGCCGATAACTGTGCAGACTTTAACCTCAGGCGTATCCTTCAACACTTCATGGGCAGTAGCTACCCAAGCAGGGTTTACGCAGACTGAAGCAAACTTATATGCTTTTGCTTCCTCTGCCAATTTAACGATATCTTCTTTCCGTGCATCTGCTTTAAGCAGTGTATGATCAATGATCCGCGATAGTGTAATTTCGCTCATTTTTGTCATTCCTCCATGATTTGGATAGTGAATTTTTTTCATCTCTGTAATCATACCAATAGAACTCTGCTTTGCAAAGTCGACTGGACGATCAGACCCACCCTAACCTCGATTAACTCATATAAATACACTTAGAGAAGGTCATTATTTACTAAATTATCTTTTCAAGTTAATTTTATACCTTCTTGTATTTTTTAAAATATAAAGGATAATCCCCCTAAACTTTCCCATTAAAAAATACGATAATATCTATATAAATGGGTTTTTTAGCCTATTTATTTAAATTTTTCTTTCATCATATTTAGGAGGAGATCGATTTAAAATGGGAAACTTTAATTTCACCTCAAACGCTGCAGCCCAAAAACTGAATGTACAAGTAGAAGGTTCTATGTCACCGGAGGACGCCGGGCGCTTCATTCAGGAGTACAACCAAATCGTAAGTACATTTGACCCAGCACAATATGAGATCATTTTAGATTGCAAGACATTAAACGTATCCTCGCCCGACACTCTTCCTATGCTTGAGCAATGCTACATACTGTATAAAGAATCAGGATTTAAAAAAGTAACCTTCATTATTGCCAAAAGCCCTGTCCTAAAAATGCAGCTAAGCCGAGTAGCCCGGGCAACGAAATTAGAAAATTACGAAATTATTGAAGCATAGGAGGTTTCATTTGGGACATATAACCATCCGCCAAGCCGCTTATTACCATCCGGAACATGTCGTATCTAATCATTATTATCTGGAGCATTTCCAGAGTATGGGCAAGGACATTAAGCGATTCCTAGAAGTCATGGGTCGTGACCGGAGATACATCGTAAACGATAAGGATGAAAATGCCCTAACGATGGGACTCAAGGCCGCCCAAAAAGCGCTACAAGAAGCCAATTTACAAGGTGAAGATATGGATATGATCATGTTCGCTTCACAGACACCGGAATATACCTATCCTACCAACGCACTCCTGCTGCACCGCATGCTACAAGGTAAACATCGGACCATTACGCAAGATTCCAATGCCAACTGTGCAGGAATGGTGTCTGCTGTAGAGCAGACAAGTCGTTATATGCAAGCTAATCCTAGTATCCGGTACGCACTCGTCGTGGGAAGCGACTATAGCTCAGTGCACTGCAATACGGATGATGAAATTACTTACCCTAACTTCGGGGATGCCGCAGCAGCTGTCATTCTGGAACGAAGTAGCGAGCAATCAGGCTTCATTGACTCCCTTTATTACACTGATTCTGAGGGATCTGAGAATATTATGTTCCCTGCTTGCGGTTTATCGAATATTTATCACGAGGACATTACACCTGAGCAAATTCGGATACGATGGACACCCTTTGACGGTACTGTTTGTGTAAATGCGGCGGTTGCAGACATGAAAGAGCTTCTCTCAAGAAACGGCCTGACTACAGATGATATATCTGCCTTCTGCCTTTCACAATTCTCTCTCAAAAATATCGAACTCATCCAAGAGGGTCTTGGACTTACTGATGAGAAATTCATCTATGTAGGCGACGAGTTCGGGTATACGGCTACAAGCAGTCCTTTTATCGCCTTTCAACGCGGAGTCGAAGACGGACGAATCAAACGTGGCGATTATGTCTTCTTCTGGTCGGTTGGTGCTGGTTGGCAAATTCCTACAATGCTTTATCAATATTAATAGCATAAAAAGCCCTACTTCTATAGAAGTAGGGCTTTCCCATCAGAGGAGCAGATGTTAGCAATTTGTGATATAAATCAGAAATCCAATAATGAATTATTTAGTCAGGGATTGAACATCCACAAATGGAGTGGCTCCCCCTGTTACAGATGGCAGCACGCCGTTCCATTTTTCCAGCGCTTTCTCCTGAACCTCTATTTGCTTCAGCTGCACCAGCTCAGGCGTAACCTCTTGCTTCTTAAGTCTTAAAGATTCGGCTTCAGCTTGCGCCTGGGCGATCTTTTGCTTCGCTTCAATCTCAATCCGCCGGAGATCATTTTCGGCTTTCAGCGCCTGCTGCTGGGCGACCTGCTTCGCTTCAATCGACTGGTTAAACGCCTCAGAGAATTTAAAGTTAACAATGTTAATATCGTTGACGATCAGATCATATTTTGCCAGCCTAGCGGTTAAGTGCTCACTGATCTCACTCGACACTACATCACGGCGTGTAATCAAATCCTCTGCTGGATATTTGGCTGTCACTTCTTTAACGATTTCTTGAATGGCCGGATTGATAATTACATTATCAAAATTACCTCCGATATTGTTCATCAGATTAAAGGCAGAAGCCTTATTTACGGAATAGTTCACCGCTACATGTGTGGATACGGGCTGAAGATCTTTTGAAGAGGCTGAAGTATCGGTCTCCGCTTTCGTTACCTGCGTATTGACTTGAATCACCGTCTGAATAAACGGAACTTTAAAATGAATGCCAGGTGACAACGTATTGTCATTTAATTTACCAAAGGTTTTGTACAAACCTACATGCCCATATTCCACAGATACAAAAGAGTTCGCGCCAATCAACAATACAATGAGCACCGCTGCAACACCACTAACTATTTTCCCCGGTCGCAGCTGTTTCAATTTCGGATTCATTTGCATATTCATCCAATACCCCTCCTAGATTATGGATAATCATTCAAGCTTAATCGTCTATACGGAGGTTTGAGGGAATTGGTCGCAGGAAATATTTCAGCAGCAGTGGTCATGGCGTTACCGCTCTGGGATCAGTCCTTCTAGGGTCAATCGGAATCTTTTGCTCTGCTTGTCCCCGATATTAAAAGCTTCATATATTCCTTCATCCGTTAGCACTACGGAGTCCGCCTTTAAAGCATCATTAACGTAAGTTACCTCAGCGTGATCAACATTCCAGCGGTAAATGTAGGCACTCATCGGATTTCCATGCGCGGCTACACCCTCAATAGATCCATCCCCATCAACATCCAGCTCTTTGGAATGTCCGGTATCTATCTGCAGCAATCCCGAGGGGTTACCACTCTCGTCTATTAAATAATAGTTAGTGAGCGAGTTATTTGCTCCTAGTCCACCGGTGATTTTCAGCACCTTTTCGCTAAAAATCCGCACCACTTCTACCTTGATATCCTCCGGCTGACGATAATTATAAGTTCCTATCGCCCCTAGACTGTATTGTCCTTTGGAAGTAGAAATTTTGGCATACACATAGTCTTCGTCACTAGCCATCGTATACACCTTCACTTTGACTCCTCCGAAATTATCCAGCTTCTTCTCTGTAATCAAAGTAGCGCCTGTAGGTGGAGCACTTAGTTGAGAGACTACGGGGATTGTATCCACCAGCATCCACTCCAGCTTCATGAGGTTAGCAGAGGTGTCTGTTGGCTTCGGTCTTGATGTGTGGTAATCGTTAGCCGATTGAGAGGGGGATGGGTCCACCTGATGTTGGCAACCTGCCAGCAGATTCATTAGAAGCAAAACTGTCAGCGTAACGGATTTATGTAAAGGAAACATCTCCTATTCACTTCCTATCCTCTTTTTAAAATTAAATCTTTCATTAATCATAGATGAAGTTAGAATTTCAATTGTTACTTTTAGGGGGCGGGAGGGTTAATTTATTTTCTTTTGAGGGCATGCGTCGATCAAAAGGCTAAATGGGCATACAAAAACCCGCATCAAATGCGGGTTTGAGTGGAAAGTATCAAGAACCTAGCAGTTCACGCGCCAGTAGTCGGTAAACCTCTAGACGTTTCTCTTGCGAATGCGGAATGCTGCATATCATCGCTTCCTGGAAACCATATTGAGCTTGTTCTTCTTGCAAGCGTACGGCGATGTCTTTAACCGCACCAACCAAATGAATCTTACGGCTTTCCTTGATTGACATCCGGTCAATTTCCGATAACGATATGTTCTGAGCTTCTTCTGGTGTCAGCACCTGAGTAATTCTGCCCTTGCTCATCATCAACCGAAAAATATCCTGCGGTAATGCCTCATACTCAGCTTCTTCCTTCGTTTCTGCTGTGGTTACCATATAGGATACACTAATCTCAGGTTTGTCCATGAAGATAGAAGGCTGGTAGTTATTCCGATATTGATCCAAAATCTCATTACTCATCGCACCATTAAAAAATTGCGCAAAGGAGTATCCGACTCCCATCTGTGCTGCTTTTCGCGCACTGTTGCCGCTCGAGCCTAACAACCATACCTCAGGGAGCGCCACCTTCGTTGGAGCGGCAAGATTTTTGGCATATAACTCATTTTCCGGAATCTGATCACTAAGCAGCTGCATAGTAATGCCAAGCTTATCATACATGTTATGCAGCATTAACTCGCGGCCTTCAGACAGAGCGTACATGGCACTTGTATCGCCACCAGGAGCTCGTCCCACACCGAAATCAATTCTCCCCGGGGAAAAAGCACTTAACGTTTTAAATACTTCCGCCAGCTTAAGTGGAGAATAATGCATCATCATTACACCGCCGGTGCCGATTCGAATACGGTTGGTCTTAGCGGCTAAACGGGCTGCCGTTACTTCCGGAGCCGAGCTAGCAAATGTATTTCCGCCATGGTGCTCAGCCATCCACATTCTGCTATATCCCAACTCATCTGCTAAAATAGCTAGTTCTTCTGCTTTATTCAGAGCACCTTCCGCTGTGTTACCACTTGTCACGGGTGCCTGATCCAATACGCTTAATCTCATGCGAATACATCCCTTCTTTGGTCAGATGACCATTTTATTGCTGATCCATTCCTCTAAGGCTGCAATCTTATCTTTAAAGCGTTCACCACGCATTTCCTCCGACAACGAAGCAATAGTCTCCCGCTTTAATACAGCTTTCCAAGAGGATTCAGCTTCTTCCATCAGATTGGTTAACAGGCAGCAGCTATCTTCTTTCTCTAAATCCAACATGTCTACCAAAATACCATTGGATGAATACAGCGACTGCTGTCCTTCCACCGCAAGGTAAACGTCATATACACGAATATCTTCAGGTCTCTTCTTTAATTTAAAGCCACCTTTAATGCCGGGAACAGACGTGATGATGTCTGCGGTTACCAGCTTTCTTAACAGTTTCTGAAAATAGGTCGCCGATGCTCCGAGCTGCTGGCTAATCGCTTCTCCAGACAACACCGCCTTGTCCGGCAGCATGTTAAGCAGAACCAGTGCATACACTGACTGTTCTACCCCTGTTTTCATATGCATGTACAGCACCTCAATCTACGTAAATTGCTTAATACAAACTGTAGACTATATCACCCGAGTATAAAGCGGATAAACATTATCCACTTTATACTTTATAGCAGTTTGCACCAAAAGTAAAACCCTGCTCGTCTACTCTTACAGTTAATATCTGCTATAAAAAAAAGATCGCGCATATAGCGCAATCTTTTTTCATATGGATAATCCCACCCGCTGAACCAGCTGTGAGCTCTGATCATTAAGTCCGGTAATGGTGACTTTTTTGCCACGCTCGGCGTATTTGCTCATCGTCTTCGCTATGGCATGAACTGCTGATTGGTCCCACACATGGGAGTGTGAAAAATCGATAATAATATGATCCGGATCGCTATCGTAGGCGAATTCATGAATGAAGTGGCTTGTCGTGCCGAAGAACAGCTGGCCGGTAACCGCATATGTTTTGGAAGAAGCAGCTTCCTGAACTGTTAGGCGGATCGAAGCTATTTTCCAAGCAAACGTTAAAGCACTTAGCAGAACCCCAAACAAAACGCCAATAGAAAGATTGTCTGTAGCCACCACGGTGACCAACGTCACAATCATAACCAACGCATCGCTAAGCGGAACACGGGTTAGAGATTTAAGCGAGCCCCATTCAAAGGTGCTGATACAGACCATTATCATTACGCCAACGAGCGCGCCCATCGGAATCTGCTTAACCACATCGCCAAGTACGATAATTAGGAACAATAAAAAGATCCCTGATACAAACGTGGACAGACGCGTGCGTCCTCCTGACTTCATGTTAACCATTGACTGGCCAATCATCGCACAGCCTGCCATCCCTCCGAAAAAACCAGTGACTACATTCGCCAGCCCCTGTCCCTTCGCCTCTCTGTTCTTATCACTCCCTGTGCCCGTAATATCGTCTATTAAGGTGGCAGTCATCAGTGATTCCAATAACCCAACTACGGCCAGCGAGAGTGAATATGGCAAAATAATAAGCAGCGTATCCAGCGTGAACGGGATCTGCGGTAAATGGAATAGTGGCAAACTTGCTGTAATATTCCCCATATCCCCTACGGTTCTTACGTCCAGATGAAGAGCGATGCTAAGAATAGAAACGATAACAATCGCTACAAGCGCTGAGGGTACGGCTTTGGTAAACCGAGGAACCGTATAGATAATAAGTAATGTCAGAGCTACCAGTCCATACATCATCCAGCCTTGTCCCTTAAAATGGGTAAGCTGCGCCATGAAAATCAGTATCGCCAGCGCGTTGACAAACCCCGTCATGACCGGCTGTGGCAAAAAAGTGATGAATCGGCCCAGCTTTAGCATCCCCATCAATATCTGAAACACACCAGCCAGTACAGTTGCCGCGAACAGATACTCTATTCCATGCTCTAGTACGAGACTTCCGACTAATAGGGCCATAGCCCCTGTAGCCGCCGAGATCATTCCGGGTCTGCCTCCGGCAAGTGCGGTTACAATTGCAATACAAAAAGAGGCATATAAACCAACCATCGGACTTACTCCCGCCAAGATCGAAAAAGCGATCGCTTCAGGAATCAGTGCAACGGCTACGGTCATCCCCGATAAAATATCGGTTCGAGTGTTAGAAAACCACCCATTATTTAAGGTAAGCTGCTTCAAAATCTAATTTCCTCCTGTGACTAATAAGGTATATAGGCCTTTTCAAAAAGACCCGGGGCCGGTGCAACGCTAATGTTCCTTATTGTACTCGACCCGCCTTCACCTTCACAAAAAGATTAGATAGACTTGTAAGCGCTTATTCACCTCATTTTCTAGCCAATCCTTGAAATATCATTCAAATTCTATATTTCTAGATTACCGGTATAGTCCGGAAGCTTTCACTTCATTAAAGAAGTTGTTGAACTCATCAATATTCAGCTGCTGCGCAGCATCGGACAACGCAGTTGCAGGATCAGGATGAACCTCGACCATAATACCATCAGCTCCGGCTGCGAGTGCGGCTTTTGCACAAGGGATAAGAATATCTTTGCGTCCTGTGGAGTGAGTAACATCGACCAATACTGGCAGATGGCATTCCTGCTTAAGAATAGGCACTGCTGAGATATCGAGCGTGTTGCGGGTCGCTTTTTCATACGTACGAATTCCGCGTTCAATCAACATGATTTGTGTATTACCACGAGACATGATGTATTCCGCTGCATGTATGAATTCATCGAGCGTAGCAGCCAATCCGCGTTTCAGAAGCACAGGCTTATTGACTTCTCCGACCGCTTTAAGCAGCTCAAAATTATGCATGTTCCGTGCACCGATCTGGATAATATCTACATAATCTAAGGACTCTTCAATATGTCTTGGATCTACAATTTCACTGATGGTCAGCAGACCATAATCATTTGCTGCTTCACGTAATATTCTTAGGCCGTCCATACCTAGACCTTGGAAATCATAAGGAGAAGTCCGCGGCTTGAAGGCACCTCCACGCATAACACGTACACCAGCTTTTTGCAGGGCTGCAGCTACGGTGCGGGTCTGTAGTTCACTTTCCACAGAGCAAGGACCAGCTACCATCAGTGAAGAAGGACCGCCAACAGTAACATCTCCCGGCAGAACAATCACAGTGTCTTCTTTGTGACTCTTACGCGCTACTAGTAAAGTTTTTTTATGTTCATCGGATTGTAAGTCCAGAGATGCTGAAAAAATTTGTTTGAAGAGGCTGCGGATGGTTCCGTTAGTGAAAGGTCCTTTGTTGCTCGCTACGAGCTGATCCAGCATTTTCTTTTCACGTTCTGGATCGAATTTAGGCACACCTTGCTTTTCTTTAACTACTCCAATCTCCTGCACAATTTTAGCCCGCTCGGAGATCAGCTCCAGCAATTGCCCATTAATTTCATCCAGACGACCTCTAAGAACATCCAATTCTACGTTACTCATTACCCTTCCACTCCCTCTTCTTATTTATAATTTGAAACGCAAAAAGGCCCCCCGTCGCAAGGGACGAGGAGCCGTGGTACCACCCTTATTTAGAATTAACCCTTAAACTAGCACAAAGGAATAGAAAATCGGATTCCCTCGACTAAAGATTAACTCTATCTTAAACCCGGTAACGCGGGGCGCGGGCCTCCCTACTCATACCTGTCACGACCTGTGACAAACTACTTCAGGGGCCGACTCGGAAGTGAACTTCGGCATTAATCGTCTCATGAGGGTGCTCTCAGTCTCCGGCACACCTTCCCTGTTAAGATCCGCTATAATGCTTACTCTCTTCGTCATAGTCTTATTTATGTCAGCGCGTCTTTTGCGCTGGTTTCTGCTATCTTAATCAAAAAATGTTTCCGATGCAAGATAATAATGGAACGCTGAGTAGCTTTAACGCAATAAAATCATATGAGATACAATTATTCTTATAACAACTCGCTAGAATAGGCTTTGAAGTATGAAATAACCCATACCCATACTATTCTGCCACTGATTAAAAGGTTCCAATCCCTTTCTATGTATGAAGTTGACAGCGATATTTTGATTATTTACAATTAAATCATTGAAAATATTTCCTGTTCTTATTCACTGGCAGCTTTAGCGTTGACAATACATAACTGAAGGGATGTAGCAGCATGAGCATTTATCCATATACAGCACGCAGTATTCGAGGAAAAGAGATCGAACTAGAGGAATACAAAGGTAAAGTACTTTTGATTGTGAATACAGCAAGTAAGTGTGGGTTTACCCACCAATACTCCGACCTGCAAAAGCTCTATGAGCGATACGAAGATCGTGGCTTCCAAATTCTCGGTTTCCCTTCCAATCAGTTTGGGGAACAGGAACCTGGCAGCAATGAAGAAGTGAATGTATTTTGCCAAATCAATTACGGCGTTACGTTCCCTCTCTTTGAGAAAGTTGAAGTAAAGGGCGAAAATAAACATCCCCTCTTCACTCACCTTACTGAGCAGGCTGGATTTGAAGGCTTCGACATGAACCATTCTTCAGGAAAGCTGCTTCAAAGCATGCTTGAGAGCAAAGATCCGGAAGCACTGAACAATGACGAAATCAAATGGAACTTTACTAAATTTCTAATTGATCGCGAAGGCAATGTAATTACAAGATTCGAATCTACTGTGGATCCGCTGGATATTGAGCCAGCGATCGAAGCACTGCTATAGTTTTTTTTAGATATATACCGAACTAATGATATCAACTTAAAGCACAGTAGTCACTGCGGTGAATAATTGGACTTCCGGCCGCTGTTGTCCCCAGATTTCTTGATTGAAACCGCTCTTCGCGGTGGAAATCCCGGGACAAAGGCCTACATAGATTGAATTTCTATACAACAATAAGCCGCCCAGACTCCAACTCTGGGCGGCTTTTTCACGTACGGTACTGCTCGGTAAACACTTCAAAATAAGGGGTGGTATCCCTTTCAGCCATTGAGCCATTAGCGCCCGGTCCCCAGCCGATCTCAGCCCGCCAGCTCCCTAGCAACCCTGTCTGGATTAGCGCCTCCTCATTTACACCGATCAGTTGATCTGCCTGTGGCGCTACATAAAGTGCATCTACAGGGCAATAAGCTTCACACATAAAACAAGTCTGGCAATCTTCCTGACGCGCAATAACCGGAATCTTCCCCTGCATTTCGAATACGTTTGTCGGACATACTTTCGTACACAGTTTACAACCCACGCAGCGTTCCACGCTGATTAGTTCGATCATATCGCCTGCCCCTCCTTTAGTAGATTCAGTTCATGAGCATGGGGCACAGCCTCGGTACCGATGCTTATTTGCTCTATACCGGATACAATCAGTCGGTGGGTTTGACGCGGATCAAGCTCCGGATATTCCGCGAGCTTTTGCAGGCCGCGCGTCTCCTTCCGGGCCAGCGCGGCGGTGTACATCCATCTACCAACCGCGAGCATAGCCGCGGCTTCGCGTGCTTGCACGATGCCCTGTACGGTGGCGGGAACGCGCCCGTTCAACAAGGGCATCAAGGCATTCAGCCGCTTCAAGGCTGAAGAAATGCCCGGTTCGCTGCGGAAATAATTAATCTGCAGCGGTAAGATTTCACGCTGGATCGCCGCGACTAGCGGCTTCACCTCCAGCGTTTCCGAGGTGTCGGCGCCAGCCGCCAAACCGTAGCGTCCCGCTGCGGTCAGATTGCGGCTGTTCGCCTGCCCTCGGCAGGACCGCGCATGCTGCGCGGCTCCCTGGCCTGCCCAGCTTCCGCTGCATATGGCCCAGGAAGCGTTATAAGCCCCGCCGCCGGAGATGGCGCCGGTCACTTTCTCGCGAGATGCGGCATCTCCGGCCGCATAGAGTCCGGGCACGGTCGTCCGGCAGTCCGTGCCCGTAAGGCGCAGACCCCCAGTGCCGCGCATGGTTCCCTCATAGCGCAGGGTGAGCGGGAATTTCTGCTTAAACGCATCAATTCCCGCCCGCTCCAGCGGCATAAAGAAAATCGGATGCGCTTTTCGCAGAAAATCCTGTTTCTCCGCTGTATCTGCCAGATCGAGCGAAGCATAAACCGGCCCCTTGAGCATCATTTCAGGGATGCTGCCAAAGGTCCGATCCCCTTTATGCAGCGGATGACCGTCCGCATCATAAAGCGTTGCCCAAGCTAGCATACGGCCACGTGTTACAGTTCCATCTGCAAAGCTCGGAGCGTATTGGCGGCTGAATTCCATGCCTGACAAATCGGCTCCCACCTCAGCGGACATCAACAGCCCTTCTCCTGTCAGTACATTGCAGCCAAGACCTTTGCTGAGAAAAGCACAGCCTCCGGTTGCCATCACAACGGCATTGGCCTTCACTTCCCAAGACTCCCCTGTCAGACGGTTAATCCCACGTGCCCCGCCAACCCCATGTTCATCATGAAGAAGCTCTAGCGCTGGCGACTGATCGAGGATCGTGACCCCCACTTTGCGGACAACTCTTCGCATAATCCGCATGTACTCTGGTCCATGCAGATGTGTACGCAGTGAGTTACCTTCATCATCCTTCGGAAAAGGATAACCCCACTGCTCGACTAGAGCCAGATTCTGCTCTACCTGATCCAGCACGCGGTGAATCCAAGCATTCTCCGACAGATATCCACCAGATTTTAGTCTGGATTGAACCGCCTGCTCACGCAGCTCGGCAATTGGAGGGATAACGAGCAGCGTTGTACCGCCCGGAGCAGTGGCGCCGCTTGTGCCCAAGTAGCCCTTATCGGCCAGGACTACTTTTGCTCCTTGCGACGCTGCACTCCATGCCGCCCAAGCTCCTGCGGGACCTCCGCCAAGCACGAGCACATCCACTGTCATTTCCTTCTTAAGCTGCGACATATCTTTTCCTCCCAAGCATTTGCGCTTTCCAAGCAATTGTTATTTCAGCTGCCAATCGCTAATATTGAAGTCTTTTTTCGCTAATTTTTCTTCGACAAGGAAGTTCTTGGTACCCTCCAGTAGCTTGGTTCCTTCGTCAGTGAACGCGGTATCTTTGATATCACTAATTGGATTTACTTGCTTCGCCAGCTCTGGCGTTGTATCTCCGATTTCAGCCAAAAATTGATAATATTCATCCTCGTGTTGTTTCAAATCCGCCAAGGCTTTCTCACGGGCTTCGTTCCACGCCTTCGGAAAGTCAGGGAATTTCGCCAGATAGTCCTCGGACACGACAGTTGCACTAGTGCCGAGCAAGTTCGGATGCTTCGAGGCATCGTCTAAGTGAGTGTAACCTTGGTCAATTAACTTCAGCGCAGGTACACCCAAATTAGTCGTAGCATCTACATCTCCACGGGCCAAAGCTGCGGTAGCATCCGGAATGAGCATATGCACGAGTTTATAGTCAGTTACGCCTTCCTCCTGAAGTAACCCAACCACATAGCGGTGCATGAAAGAGCCTTTTTGAATGGCAATAGTCTTCCCTTGCAGATCCTTCACCGTCTTTGGTCCATCCTTCTTACCGATTAGATAACCGATAGTGTTGGCTGAGGATTGTGAAATCAGACGTGTCTTGGCGCCAGAAGCATAAGCAATAATAGCAGGTGTATCCCCAAGGCTGCCGATATCTAATCGACCACTAATTAAGGATTCTGTCTGATCAGGGCCGTTTGGAAAGCCCGTAAGCTTCACTTCAGTAATGCCATATTTCTTCAACTCTTCTTGAATGATCCCTTTATAAAAGCCCCAGCCCTCCGCGCCACCTGGCACATTCAGCTTATTAGAGCCTATAAAACCAAAGTTCAGTACCGCTGGAACGTTACTTTCGGCTTTGCCTCCAGATTTCTCTGTACTAGAGCCGCCGGATGCAGATGCTCCATTTCCTCCAGCGTTATTTCCGCAAGCCTGAAGAACCAGCATAACCATCATAATCGTAGTTAAAAGTGCAAATCGTATCCTTTTAGAACGTTTCCCTTGAATCTCTCTGTACGCTGGTTTCATTTCTTTCTCCCCCTAGATTTATGTTATTTATCTTAATCTTAATCAAGGTCAGAACCCTGCCCTCGACGCCAATTTGTACATAAACTCATGACTTGCTACCGGTTGTCTGCCTTTGCCCCAGCCTACCTTTTCACGATAACCACCAAGTAATCCCTGCTCTTGAAGCCCTGCCTCTGTCACCCCAATCACTTTCTCTGAATCTGGCGCAACGTAGAGAGCATCCACAGGACAATACAGCTCACACATAAAGCAAGTCTGGCAATCGCTCTGCCGGGCAATAACAGGAATGCCATCCTCTACCCGTTCGAAGACATTGGTCGGGCAGACCGATACACATTGGTTGCACTCTACACATCTGGCAGCGCTGATCACTTCAATCATGATAGAACACCCTCCTTGGCCACGGCTTCTGTCTTCACCCATACCTGATCCAATCCACCGCTAATCAAGCGATGATGCTGTTCTTGATCCGTTCCCTTAAAATCTTCACGCTTATGCATGCCCCTCGTCTCCGTACGGGCAAGCGCGGAATTGTACATCCAGCGGGCGGTTGCAGTCATGGCTTCAGCTTCACGCGCTTTAACCCCTTCAGGTGTACGCTGAATCTCACGGCTACGCTGATCTTTCCACAATTCATCCAGACGACCTAATGAAGAGGTCAGCCCTTTATCCGTACGGAATAAATTAATGTCATACGGCTTCACTTCAGCCTGCACAGCAGACACAACCTCTGACGTATGAGCTGATACTCCAGGCTTCACTTCTTGATGAACCAGTGGAGAAGATGATAAGCCGACTGGATTACGGTACGCTGCATTCGAGCCAAGGCTCTGCGCATAGACAGCAGCCCCTTCTCCTGCAAAACTGCCGGATGACATAGCCCAAGCCGCATTATGGCTGCCACCACCAGTAAATCCCCCGCAAATTAGCTCACGGGTAGCTGCATCTCCTGCCGCATAAAGTCCGGGAACACCTGTGCCACAGCTTTCGTCCGTGATATGAATACCACCCGTCCCACGAACCGTTCCTTCGAGACGAAGCGTAACCGGAAAAGCATCCTTGAAAGGATCGATCCCTTGTCGATCAAAGGGCAAGAAAAAATTCGTCTGCGCCACCCGCAGAAGAGGTCTTAAATCTTCTGGTGCTCCATCCAGCTTGGCATATACCTGATTGCCTGCTAGCAGATTCCGAGCGATAACTGAACGCCCTTTCTTGGAACCCGCCCCTTCCACAATGCTTCCATCCTCATAATAAAAGCTGGCATAGTTGTAATATGCTGTCTTGGTTACAGAGGAGAACGTAGGGCAGATAGCATAGGCATTGGAGAATTCCATGCCGGACAAGTTCGCCCCAGCCTCAGCTGCAAATAGATAGCCATCACCAGTAAGCACGTTGCAACCAAGCGCCTTACTTAGGAAGGCACAACCCCCAGTAGCAATAACGACTGCCCCTGCTTGAACTGTCCAGGTCTCACCACTCTGGGTATGGACTCCAGCCGCTCCGGCTACGCCATGCTCATCCGCAAGGAGCTCCATGGCTGGGCTATGATCTAAAATTTTAACGCCCGCCTTTTTCACAAGCTTACGCATTAATTTCATATATTCCGGTCCCTGAAGACTCTTGCGATACTGGTTACCCTGCTCATCTACAGGGAATGGATATCCTGAAACGCCAAGTTTGTTCATATTGGCATAGGTACGGTCTAGCACTCGGTCCATCCAGCGGGATTCAGCCAACTGACCGCCCAATGTATAACGACTTGCTTTGGCCTCCTCCCGGAGCTTCTCATCCGGCTTCACATACCAGACTCCTGTTCCTGAGGGGGCCGTTGCACCGCTCGAACCGCAGTAGCCTTTATCTGCGAGGACAACTTTCGCCCCCTTCGCTGAGGCCGTAAGGGCTGCCCATGTTCCTGCCGGTCCTCCACCTATAACAAGCACATCCGCCACCAAATTCAACGATCCTTTTTGTATCGATCCACTCATAGCTCAAGACCTCCTCAAATGATTTACCCTTCGTAACTATCGCGCCAGAACAGGAACTTGCGTTCAATGATTCGGAACAAAGAATCGATTAGCTTCCCGACAATAGCAAAGATAATAATGCCTACAAACACAACCTCTGTATTAGAGTTCTGCTTCGCCTCATTGATCAGGAATCCAATGCCGGATTGTGATCCAATGAGTTCAGCTACAACAAGACCGATCCATGCTACAGCCAATGACAGCCGCAATCCTAACAAAATCCCGGGTAATGCTGCCGGCAATATCAGCCTGCGCAGCTTTTGGTAAGGACTAAAGCCTAACACCCGGGACACCTCAAACAGCTTATTGTCCACATTGCGGATGCCCATAAACGTATTAATATAGAGTGGAAAGAATGACCCTGTCAGAATGATCACTACTTTGGACATCTCCCCAAATCCGAACCACAAAATAATCAGCGGTGCTATAGCTAGATGAGGAACAAGCCTAAGGACCTGTACACTAGGATCGAGCACATATTCCACACTGCGAAACAAGCCAGTCAGTACTCCGAATAAAAGGCCTAGAACACCTCCGATAAGAAATCCAACTCCCGCCCTCCCCATACTGACACCTAGATGATGAGTTAACTCTCCAGTCACCAATAGGCCTGTAAAAGCTCTGGCGATCGACAATGGAGTCGGCAGAAACTGCGCGGAGATCAGTCCGGTGCTTCCTGCCAGCTGCCAAAGTACTATTGTAATCACCGGAATGATAGCGCCTGTTCCCCAATCTGACAGTAGAGATTTCCATGCTATAGGTACCGCGGATTTCTCCAATTTCTTAGTCGATAAAGGAGCAATATCACTGCTATCTAGCGATTCTCTTGCTCTTGTAGTGTTATTCAAAATAGCTTCTGCTCCATCGCTCATGGCGCATCCCCCTTTCGTTTCTTGCGCGTTTTCTGTTTATCCGCGATAGCTGTCCTGCCATCTCAGCAGCCGACGTTCAATGTAGCGAACAATAGAATCACTCACCAGTCCTGCAATGGCAAAAATAATAATTCCCACGAACACCACAGGTGTATCCGCGAATTGACGCGCGTCCGACATCATATACCCAATGCCTGAAGTGGAAGCAATCAGCTCTGCGACTACCAGACCTAACCAAGAGAGCCCCAAGGAAAGGCGCACTCCGAGAATAATATTCGGCAATGCCGCTGGAAGTACAAGTCTTACAACCTGTTTTAACCGGCTGAATCCAAGCACTCGAGATACTTCGAACAGCTTGTTATCCACGCCGCGAATGCCCATGAACGTATTAATATAAAGCGGAAAAAATGCTCCTTTAGCAATCAACAGCACTTTAGACTCCTCACCGATCCCGAACCATAAAATGAATAGCGGCACTACAGCCAAGCTTGGTATCATGCGAATCATTTGCAGGGATGGATCTAGCAATTTCTCTGATCTGCGGAACAGACCTACGAGAATGCCTAATAGCAGACCAAGTCCACCACCGAGCAGGAATCCGGCAAGGGCTCTGACCAAGCTGATCCTAAAGTTCGGCCATAAATCCCCTGAAGCAGCCAAAGTTACAAATGATTCTGCAATGGTATACGGCGTCGGGAACAGCATCTCTGAGATCATTCCATAGTGTCCAAGGGTCTGCCACAGAATCAGTACAGTGCCCGGCAGCAGAAGGCCCAGTCCAAATGTTGTTACCTTTCCGGGGCGTCCGGAAGTTCTTACGGCTATAGCCCGGTTTGTCATGCTCTGCACCCACCTTTTTTAGCTTTACAATCTCTTTAAATAACAAAAAGAGACCCTCGAATATTGAACACTTTCGGAGGTCTCCATTGGTATGGTCGACATATTTATATTCCTGCCCCGTCAATAAGCTCAAGCTCATCGACTTTTTCAAAATAATTCAGCACCTTCAGGCGTAACTCTTGAAAAGAAGACGTTGTTTTTTTACGTGGATACGGCAAATCAACCGGGACAATCTTACGTATTTTCCCGGGGCGAGGTTCTAAAATCACTACCCGATTACCTAGAAATACAGCCTCATCAATATCATGCGTTACAAAAATCATGGTTGTTTTGTTAGCCCGCCAAATGTCCAGTAACACCGTCTGCATATGCGCTCTAGTGAACGCATCCAGTGCACCAAACGGTTCATCCAGCAGCAGGATTTTGGGATTTCGCAGTAGCGCACGGGCTATCGCCACCCTCTGGGCCATCCCTCCCGATAACTCCCGGGGATAGGATTTCTCAAACCCATTTAACTTGACGAGATCAATTAACTCATCGACCTTGCGTCTAATTTCTTTGTTGCCTAGCGGCAAATCAGAAGCAATATTCTTCTCTACGGTGAGCCAAGGAAAGAGACGATGCTCTTGAAAAATAAATCCCTTATCGATTCCGGGACCCCCAATCTCCGTCCCTCCTAAGGTAACACTCCCCGTATATCCACTGTCCAAACCGGCCACGATGCGCAGCAGCGTGCTTTTGCCACAGCCACTGGGCCCGATGACCGTAATGAATTCACCCTCTTGCACATGGAGATCAACATTATACAGTGCCTGAACATGCCCTCCGGTAGTCTCAAAACGTTTATTTAGATTTGAAATCGACAGCAACGCTTCTCCCATCGTGACCCCTCCTTAAATTCTGTATACAAAAAAACAGAGGTATTGCGCTTTTACATTCGCAATACCTCTGTAGGAACAGTCGGTAATTTTTATTCAAAGTAAATCAATTGGAATTATAATATTTAAAATATCATCCATTTGAAAAGCTGTCAACAATAAAACTTTTTTCAGACACACTTGTTTACATCAAATATCTTAAATATAAATATATGCTTGAGATCACAATGGACAGCAGCATTAAAGGGAAACCCACCTTCAAATACTTCATGAATGTAATCGGATAACCCTCTTTTCCAGCTAGACCAGCAACAATCAGATTAGCACTGGCACCGATCAATGTACCATTGCCACCCAAGCAGGCACCCAAGGCTAGACTCCACCAGAGGGGCTCCAGATTGGTAATCCCCATCTGCCCCATCTCCTGTATCAAAGGAATCATCGTTGCTACAAAAGGAATATTATCAAGAAACGCAGAAGCAATTGCACTGACCCATAAGATCATCATCGAGCTCATGAGCACATCCCCACCCGTTAAATCAATCGCGTTGGCAGCCAGCTCCGCGATGACACCTGTCTCGACGAGTCCTGATACCAAAACAAACAGTCCGATAAAAAAGAAGATCGTAATCCACTCCACGCTGTGAAAAGCTTTTTCCAGCATGTGTTCTCCTCCAGTTAATAAGAGCAGTAAAAAAGCCCCCGCTAAGGCAACCGTTGCTGACTCCAAATGTAACGCCTGATGTAAAAAGAAGCCCGTAATCGTAATTCCAAGTACGATCAAACATTTTCGCAACAGCTTATGATCTGTAATCATTGCCTTCTCATCCATGTTCATGATACTTTGCTGCAATTCCGGAGTGGATTTAATTTGCTTACCAAACATCAGTAGTAAAAGCGGGATATACGCTAACATAATGATGATAATCACAGGTGTTAGATTGCTGATAAAGGACATAAAAGTCAGCTCTTTCACAGCACTTCCGATCATAATATTCGGTGGATCTCCGATCAATGTTGCCGTCCCACCGACATTAGATGCAATAATTTGTGACATCAAAAAAGGCAGCGGATTTATGCGCAGTTGCCTTGTAATACTGAAGGTAACAGGCACCATAAGTAGCACTGTTGTAACATTATCCAAGAAAGCAGAAGCCACAGCAGTAACAACAAACAAAGCAATCAGGATTCTTCTCGGCTTCCCTTTCGCCAGCTTTGCTGATTTCACTGCCGCATATTTAAAAAGTCCTGTCTCTGCAGTAATCCCTACAATCATCATCATGCCTACAAGTAATCCGATGGTATTAAAATCAATATGATGCAGTGCCGTCTCCTGATCCACAATACCCATCGCTACCATAACAATAGCGCCTAACATCGCTAAGATTGTACGGTGAATTTTCTCAGAAATAATCAGTCCATAAATCAGTAGAAAAATACCTATCGCCCAAATCGCTTGCTGTTCCATGATATCCCCCGGTCCTTCTTAGTAATCTTTTAAACCTATAACCTATTAATTATAAATTAGATTTGTGTTTTTCGCACTGGGATTTTAGAGTCCAATTCATAGAAAACGGCCCGACCGAATATTCTTCGGCGAGCCGCTGATGCGTTTTATTATTTCATCTTCAGAGCCTGAGGCTCCTTGAAAGCAGTTAACTTCCCTTTGCTTTGTACAATAATCATTCCGTTCTCAAGCAGTGTGGGTCCAAATACTCGATCAGATGTTTTAAGCTGTAAAATCGGTTTGGCACTAATCAAATCTATAGCCACTAGTTTACCATCCGTCTGGGCTACATACATGCCATGTCCGAGCAGATCGAAGCGGGCAATCGGATTGCTTAATCCGCCGTACTGGACTGCGGTTTTATTCACCATTTTCACACCATAAATACTTTGATTGTCGCTGAAAAGAATTTTTCCATCATAAGGGCCTGCCGCATAGGACAGCTTACTTGCCATAGATGCGTAAGTGTAATTATCTCGTGTTACGGTAGCAGGATCAGCATTTGCTGGATAGCTGAATACCCCTTTTTGTCCCCCGATATATATTCTGTCCCCAATAATCCAAGCTATACCGCCACTACTTATATATCCATCTTCTGTCACTGGGTTCTCAGGGTCAATGTTATTAGGATTATACTCTACCGTCTTTACAACCTTACCTGTCTTCACATCTAGATGATCGAGCGTTGTCAAAGGGATAAGATCCATCAAGGTAGCTTGCCGTTGTGAGATGAGCGTTCCATTACCTGCTGCAATCGGAAGACTATGATTCCGACTATTCCAGAGCTCCTTACCGGTTATACGATCAAATGCATGTAAGATGTTATACGTATAAGCGCCGGATTCTGAGTTTTCAGCTAATATTAAATTATCTTCAATCACGAATGGATCAAACAGCGGTGCATTAAAATTATCACGCCACTGCAGCTTGCCATCCTTCAGATTGTAACTTTGAATATCACCACTTGCGGTAGCAAATAGCTGGTCTTTATCAATAACCAATTGACTGATACCTTTGCTATTTATGAATGAGCTCCATTTATTTTTACCAGTAGCCGCATGAACAGCATAAATGGTACCCGCTTCAGAAGTCACATAAGCTACTCCGTCTTGATAGAGCAGTGGTGTCTTTAGTTTGGCGCCATATTTCCATACTACCTTTCCAGTCTGAACATTAATAGCGAGTAGTTGACCCTTTTGTAGGATAAAAGCTTTCCCTTCTCCTACAGAAACAACCCCATTACCCATGAGGTAATCCGTTGATGAATTTTCAGCAGCTGGTACATCGATTGTAGTGGACCACTCCACCTTCGCAGCAGGCAGGTTTGCATAATAATCTTCAAAATTCGATCCTACATACGAGGTGTGCGAATCAACCGCAGCAGCTTGTACCGGGTTTACCATAAGCAATAACCCTAAACCAATAATCACAGTACGAAGATACGACTTCAATAATGTTCCTCTCACCACCACACGCCTCCTCATATAAATGCTTCAATTGGATAGATTCTCAAAATAAAATATAATACTAATGACGAGCAGGATGTAAGAACATGGATTATTCTTCCTCATTTTGACATCCCAAAGAGCAGAAATCAAAACATTTACTCATAAACTTACAATTTGTAAGTTATTGTGTTATAATAATCACATTCTTCTATAAACGAACAAGCTTTATCAAATATATGAATAACAAGGGGTTTGTAATCATGAGTAACGAGGTAACCACAGCACCAGCATCCGATTTTGAATTCGGTATCTACACCTTAGGAGACATTGTAGCTGATTGTCATACCGGGAATAAGATCAGCCCGAAACAACGACTCGACGAAGTTGTAGCTGCGGCCAAGCTGGCGGATGAGGCGGGGCTTGATGTATTCGGTGTAGGTGAGCATCATCGTCTTGATTTTGCGATTTCTTCGGTTCCAGTCGTGCTGGCAGCCATCTCCCAGGTTACCCGCAGAATCAAGTTGACGAGCGCCACTACTGTATTAAGCACCATTGATCCCGTGCGCGTATTCGAGGATTTCGCCACACTTGATTTACTATCAGATGGCCGTGCAGAGATTATTGCTGGACGTGGTGCTTTTGTGGAATCTTTTCCGCTCTTTGGGTACGAACTTGAAGACTATCATCGACTATTCGCCGAGAATATTAATCTGCTTCTCGAGCTTAATAAGCATGAAATTATGAACTGGGAGGGTTCCTTCCGCTCATCCTTGAAGGATTCTGAGATTGCACCACGCCCTCTTCAGCAAAGCCTTCCTGTATGGATTGGTGTAGGTGGTTCTCCTGAAAGCGCGGAAAAAGCTGGCGTACTCGGAACTGGAATGGCCATCGCCATTCTTAGCGGTAGTCCAGAACCTTTCCAAGAGCTTGCTGCAACTTATCGACGCGCTGGAATTCAGGCGGGTCATGCCCCTGAATCTTTAAAGATTGCGATTACTAGCCACGGCTACATTGCCGAAACTTCACAGCAAGCGCTCGATGAATATTACCCATACTACTATAGTTATCGTAATTCCATCAGCCCAAAACCTGGTCAAGATTACAGCGTGTCTCGTGACGACTTTGGGCAATATGTATCTGCTGATAACACGATGGCTGTAGGTAGCCCGCAGCAAATTATTGAAAAAATCCTCTATCAGCATGAGCTGTTCGGCCATAGCCGCTTTATGACTCAGCTCGACATCGGCGGCCTTCCTTACGCCAAGGTAGCCAAAGCTATTGAACTATTGGCAACTGAGGTCGCCCCTGTCGTACGACGCGAGATTGCCAAGAAGAATAGCCGATAGAACTGAGGGGCTGTACCAGTTAATAAAAAAGCACTTCTCCCGCTCGTGGTCAAGCCCCCATTTTATAGACGCTGAAAAAAGACCCTAGGCAATAAGCTGTTTCCGGTACTCTACCGGAGGCAGCTTATTTAGCTTTCGTTGTGGCCGATGTTGGTTATAAAATCGAATGTAATCTTCAATTTTCCTTTGTGCCTCATCGATATTTCGGATATCATAAGGATAGAGTCCTTCCGTTTTGAGATGCGAGAAGAAGCTCTCCACAGAGGCGTTGTCATAACAATTGCCTCGGCGAGACATGCTGATTCGGGCGCCAACCTTTGGCAGCATGTCGTGGTATGCATGAGACGTGTACTGGAACCCCTGATCGCTGTGAACGATCAGTCCGGTCACGTCTTTTTGTTGACTCCACGCCTGCTGAAAGGTCCGGAGAACCAGTTCATTGTCGTTCCTAGCGCTCATTTGATAAGCAATAATTTCGTTATTGAACAAATCTTTAATAGCTGAAAGATAGAGCCACTTTTCGCCTATGCGATATTGCGTAATGTCTGTCACCCATTTTTGGTTGGGAGCATCCGCTTTGAAATCCCGTTTCAATATATTTTTCGCCACACGATCTCCTTCGGAAGTAGCATAATTAAAACGATGTTTTCGGCGGATCCTCGAACGAATGCCTAAATCCTGCATAATTCTGAGTACCTTCTTATGATTCATCCAAACCCCGTGGTCTTGTAGCAAGAATAATTGAATTTGGCGATAACCGTAGACTCCGTTATACCGTTCATATACCTTTTGAATGAGCGCCTTTGCTTCCTGATCCCGATCTGTTCCTTTGCGCTTCAAGAAAGCGTAGTATCCACTTTTGGAGACCCTAAAGAGTTTACACAGGTCGCTAACGGCATACTCTTTTGCAGCGCTCTCAATGGTTCTATATTTGTGCGTTTCACCTCCTGCATCCAGATTTCCAAGCACTTTTTTAGCATTTCATTTTCCCGTCTGAGCTTTTGAACATACCTATCTTGATCGATATATTCTTTACGACGCCCCCGTTGATCTAGTAACCCAAATTCCCCTAGCTCTCGGTATTTCTTCATCCATTTCTTTACCCGCCCTTGGTCTTGAATCTCAAAATGCTCCGTAATTTTCCGGTAAGTCCATCTTTCCTCCACATGTAAACGAATGGCCTCTTTTTTAATCTCATCCGAGTAAGTTTTGAACTTCTGTCCTTTAATCGCCATAAAAATACACCCCCTAGAATTTCATCGGACAAACCAGGGGTTTTATCCAATGTCTATTCTAAGGGGTGCACTTCACTCGTGGAGAAGTGCTTTTTGTGCTGTTGCAACATTGTGTCTTGCTGTAAGAAGTGAACCGGAAGCTCTGCTCAAGAATTAGGGAATATCTCCCTGAAAATCGGAGATTTCTACTCAATAGACAAACAATTAGGGAATACCTCCCTATAATTAACCTGATTCGACGGTAAATATAGATATTTCCCCGATTTTTAGGGAGGAATTCCCTGATTTCACTCATTTAGAGTAATTATCAGCTATTTTCAGGGAGCTTTTCCCTAATTACTCTCAAAAAAAAGAAGCTGCCCCATAAGTAGATCACTACTTTTGAGACAGCCACTTATGCTCATCACGCAAAGGATGGTTTATTGTTGTCTACCTTCCCGCTAATAAGCTTCTTATATTCATCGTCTCCGCCATCTAAAGAAGGCGCAGTATAAATTTGAGCTGAAGCTGGTTGCTGAGCGGAATGGCTCGACCCTGTTTTGCTTGTGGTATTCTTATTATCTTCTGCACTCCTGCTTCCACCACTTGCAGAGCGGAGAACAGCACCCGATAAGTTGTTAATACCCTTTATTCGCTTCATGCTGAATCCTCCCCTACTAAATGATTGATGGTACGGAATAAATCCTGATTATTCGCAACTACCGCCTTAAGATCATCCGCAGATAATCCATCACTCCCTGAAAAGTGTACGGAAAGAACATACTTCTTACCTAGAGGATAGCATAGGATATATACCTCCGCAACTTCCGTGCGTTGAAAAAAAGTCCATTTGCTCGATAAAAATGCATCTACCACACTAGGCTGCTTCTCATTCCCTTTCGTAACAGTCAAGGAATAGGAGTGCCCACGTCCGACATTCCCTCCCACCTGAACAAGCTGTTCCTTCTCTTGAGCCTGCCAGATCGCAGCACCGATCACACGACAATGCTTCGGAGGTAAGAAAGAATTGCGAATCGCCTCACTGAGTGCGTGATACTTCTCTCCATCCTCAGAGATGGTCACATTACTATTATATTGCCAAAAAAAATGAAGGATACTTTCTTTGCGCCTTAATTCCATCTTTAGCTGCTCTAAATCTTTCACCGGGTCACGGAATTTTCCAAACCCCTGGACACTATCAATAATCTTACCACAGCTCACATCCACAGCAGCCGTAGGATTATCATGGTGCATCTCATACTCTAAAGCTGTAATTCCCGACAAATCGGACAACAGATGATATTCTTCAACATTCTGTCCAGGGATTAAATCGTCGCGGGCAGTCACCTGATCCGGCACTAAGCAAAAAACACGATTACGCCGTAATCTGGCCCAAAACAATCCCATTTCAAACCCCGTATTATCACGAGTCACATAATAAAATTTACCGCGTATTTTGGCGACATCATCTGGCGAGAACACAAATACGGCAAAATCGCTCTCATCCAAATTTCTCTCCAGTGCCTCCATCGTGTATTCATTCGCTCGAAAGGCATTGGCATACCAAGGATGTACTTCAGCATCCCTCTTCAGCTGCTCATGAATCGCTCTTGCATAACGTATGGATTCTCTGGAAGATCCAATGAATAGCTTTGGTTTAGTCACGGCAGTGCTCCTTCATCCTTCCCGATATGTAATAATTATACAAGTCTTTAGACCACCGGAAAAGAGGCCAAGTTCTCATAAATCATCTCAGAAAATATTATTCTAAATCTCGTAAATTGGGTAAAGAATTATGACTACTCTGAAAAAGCGAGGATACTATGAAAAAAATGATAGGTGTCACACTGCTCACAGCTTGCCTTGTAGCTATAGCAGCACCCCAGCCTGCTGAAGCCAAAACAGCAACGGGAAGTTATACCGCTCAGGTATACGCGAACTCTTTAAATGTACGCAATGAGCCGGCAAAGAATGCAACTGTTGTAGGATCTATTAAGAACGGAGCAAAAGTAACTGTGACCGATGAACAACACGGGTGGTTGAAGGTTACGACGGGGAACACCTCTGGCTGGGTAGCCGGCTATTACCTAAAAAAGGTGAACAATAGCTCCAAGCAATCTGGCGCTTCTGGATCATCGGTAGCTTCCAAACCCAGCACCACTTCTTCCACCTCAACCAGCGCCTTGAGTAGCACCACAAAGGTTACAGTTACGGCAGATTCACTACGCGTACGAAGCGGTCCAGGCACCCAATATAAGGTGCTCGGTTCTTTAAAAGCTAAGGATACAGCTACCCTCCTCCTTCATCAGAACGATTGGGCACGAATTCGAACAGCTAGCGGTGACATCGGTTGGGTCGCAGCGCAATATATCCGATCTGGAACCACGCCAAGAAGCACAAGCACTACAAGCAGCATTTCGCACACAGGAAATTTACGAGGAAAATTAATCGTCGTAGATCCCGGTCATGGCGGCAGTGATCCGGGAATGCTCGGCACTACATATAACACCATGGAGAAGGATTTGAATCTGCAAACTGCAATTTATCTCCACGATGCCCTTGTAGCTAAAGGTGCACGGGTAGAAATGACACGTACCCGGGAGGATCAGAAGCCTACACTCGCTCGGCGTGTTCAGATGAGTGAGGCTCTGCGTGCAGATGCATTTGTAAGCATTCATTATAATTCTTCTCCGAAAAAAGTGTCCGGGACACTAACCTTCTTTTACTCCGAGTCCGATGATCTAAAGCTGGCACGGGCGATTGAAACCCGGCTGGGACAAGGCATCGGTCTAAAGAGCAATGGGTTGTCCTTTGGTGATTATCACATCCTAAGGGAGAATCGAATTCCAGCTACCTTAGTTGAACTCGGATTTCTTACCAACCCTACAGATGAGTCAATTGTCCGTAAATCCTCCTATCAGAAAAAAGCAGCCAAGGCTATCGCCGAAGGATTGGCAGACTACTTCAGAAACTAGACAGACCTATAAATAATCAGCAAAGAAGCAGGCTAGGAAATTCCCTAGCCTGCTTTAGTTTATATTTCATATTTAGCCTTCTATTAATCCCTTTTTGATCAGGAAATTACGAGCTACATCCTCTTCCTTGAGCGCATCCACATCAACTTCTGCGTTCAATTGCTGCATTTCTTCGTCACTGATTTGTCCGTTCAATTGATTTAAGACACCTTTCAATTCAGGGTATTTATCTAACGTTTCCTGACGAATAATCGGTCCTGCATCATAAGGTGGGAAGAATTCCTTATCATCCTGCAGAATCACCAGATCATGTACTTTAATTTGCGCATCCGTCGCATATGCATTGGTTACATCTGTTTCCCCATCGTCGATCGAACGGTACATGATACCATGGTCCATTCCTTTGCTCTGCTTGAAATCCATACCGTAAAGTTTCTGGATACCTGGGTACCCGTCCTCACGATCCAAGAACTCGAACTCTACGCCAAGAACCATTTCTCCAGATACTTTCGCCAAATCGCTGAAAGTCTTTAGATTGTACTTCTCAGCCGTTTTGCGACTAACAGCTAAAGTATAGGTATTATTTATGCCGAATGGATCCAGAAAGGCCAGTCCATCTTTTTCAAGCAGTTCTCTGGTTTTGGCCAACGATTCCTCGGAGTTTCCTGTCTTCTCCTGATAGTAATTAGCTACAATGGTACCGGTGTAATCCGGATATAGCTGGATGTTATTATTCTCAAGTGCACTCCAAGCTACATTAGAGCCTCCCAAGTTCATCTGGCGCTTCACTTTAATATCTGTTTTATCTTCTATCAAATCTGCCATCATATGAGCGAGTAAAACATTCTCCGTGAAGTTTTTAGAGCCAATTGTGATTTCTCCACTGTTACCCGCAGCAGCGTTATTATTCCCGCCACCACACCCGGCAAGTAGCGCCCCCATTAATACTGTAGTTAAAACGCCTGTCATCAATTTTGGAATTTTCATATATAATCTCCCCTTTTATATTCTTTCGAGACCAGAGTTTTAGTTATACTTTCAATCCCTTTGGAGTCGTTAACCGTTCAAGCAAACCAAGCAGATAATCCAGCACGAGTGCAAGAATCGCAGCCGGAATAGCGCCAAGTAAGGTTAGTGCTTCGATGTTCCGTTGAATACCTAGGAAAATAAATTCACCCAATCCGCCAGCACCGATAAAGGCTGCCAGTGTTGCTGTCCCGACATTAATAACTGCAGCAGTACGGATCCCCGCCATAATTACACTTAAAGCTAAAGGGAGTTGAACCCTGAATAGAATTTGCCAGCTCTTCATACCCATTCCCCGGGCCGCTTCCACTATAGACGGATCCACATCAGTAATTCCCGTGTAGGTGTTGCGGATAATTGGCAGCAGTGAATACAGAAACAAAGCTACAACTGCCGTCTTCATCCCTATGCCAAATAAAGGAATCATAAATCCGAGCATCGCCAGACTAGGTATTGTCTGAAAAATCCCAGCCGCACCAAGAGTAATCCCTTTCAGAGGTTTAACCCGTGTAATCATGATTCCAAGCGCAATGCCAACAATAATTGCAAATAACATGGACAAGAGCACAAGTTGCATATGCACTCCCATAGAATGAATCAAATCTTCCCTACGTATATCTAATTGATATATAAGTTGTTGCCATAACGATTGATCTCTCATACAGACACTTCCTCCTCTTTCGTGCCGCCCCATTGTGCTGCAAACGCCGTCAGAAGACTACCTCTTGTAACAATCCCGGCAATGTTCCCCTCAGCGGTTACAATCGGAATAATGCCGTAAGGAGCTTCCGTAATCAATGATAATGCGTCTCTTGCTGTTGCTGTATCCTGCAGCACCACCCCAGGTGGTGTCATAATTTCTTCGATAGTAAGGCTTTGTTCCATTTTAGCGGTAACATCATAAGCGGAGACTATGCCAAGCAGCTTACCTTTCTCGTTTCCAACCAGTAGTGTATCCATTTTGCGTTGACGCATAAAGGTAAGAGCTTTACCCAGCGTGCGGCTTGGAAGAGATGTGGATGGATTGTCACGCATGACTTCTGTTACGGGGATATACTCAGGGTTTTGGTAAATACGGTTTTTGCCGATAAATGACTCTACGAAATCATTAGCAGGCCGGCTGAGCAGCTCATACGGTGTATCTAGTTGAACGATTTCACCATCTTTAAGAATAGCGATTTTATCTCCAAGCTTCAGTGCTTCATCCATATCATGTGTTACAAATACTATTGTCTTCTTCACTTCTTGTTGCATGCGCAGTAATTCATCCTGCAGCTGCTCACGGGTAATAGGGTCCAAAGCACCAAACGGTTCATCCATCAATATGATCTCGGGATCAGCTGCCAATGCACGAGCTACACCTACACGCTGCTGCTGCCCACCTGATAATTGTTTCGGATAACGTTTGGCAAATATGGCAGGATCAAGTCCGACTAGGCGGAGCATTTCGAGCACCCGTTCTTTTTTCTTCTTCACATCCCAGCCCTTTAGGTCGGGAATCAAGCCTACATTATCTTCTATGGTGTAGTGCGGGAACAAACCAGCTTGTTGAATAACATAACCGATGTTCTTGCGGAGGTTTACGGGGTTATCCTTGGTGATATCTTTACCGTGGATATAAATATGGCCTAATGTATGCGGGACAAGACGATTTATCATTTTCATTGTTGTTGTCTTTCCGCAACCACTGGGACCGATCAGTACTAGTATTTCTCCAGCTTCGATTTCAAAACTAATGTTCTTAACTGCTTCATAACCATTAGCATACTTCTTACCTACTCCTTCAAATTTCAGCATGAGGTTCCTCCTTCTAATATCTATCGTCAGATCATCTCTCCGGGCGACTCTGTAAGTTAAACTATAACAAACAATCCCCGAACTGACAACCTACATATGTTCAATAAGTTGTTTGTTAATAATTGTAATATGTTAATTATAAAAAAAGGCTATCCAGTGATAACCCCCGCTGGATAGCCTTTTTCAAGCTATTATTATAAATGATTTTCTCAATTTTTATTGATAAATTGTTCCGTTCTTTGGTACATTTTCTCATCACCAACGGCTACAAGTACATCATTTTCTCTGAGTATGACATGTGGACCTGGAGAGATGGTTATATCAGCACCTCGGCGAAGCGCTATAATCGTAGCCCCTGTATTCTGCCAAAATTGTAATGCTCCAATGGTTTTGCCAACCACATGTGATTCTTCATGGATTGTAATTTCTTCCGGGTGGTACG
The DNA here is from genome assembly GCF_038004525.1 of Paenibacillus sp. FSL R5-0914. Classification (NCBI taxonomy): domain Bacteria; kingdom Bacillati; phylum Bacillota; class Bacilli; order Caryophanales; family Paenibacillaceae; genus Paenibacillus; species Paenibacillus sp. FSL R5-0914. The sequence continues at coordinate 1,723,256 of NZ_JBBORH010000001.1, read as the reverse complement.
GCTTTAAATTCTTCATCCGGTCTGATGCCTCGATAATTCCAGTTAGTAGCTTCTCAAATTTACCGTCGAGCTTCTTCTTTTCAAGCAACAATTGCTGTAGATCCTGTTTCAATGAATAAGCTGATTTCAGATAGTTATTCCTGGTGATATACTCATACGCCTTTTGATCAGAGATGACAATAATCTCTTTCCCCTGCGAAACAAACACTATATTCTCATCCTTCAATAATCCCATAGCCTTACGAATCGTCTCGGGAGAAACATGATATTGCCCTGCCAATAGAGAACGCCCGGATAGCTTACTCTGTACGGGAAATTCCCCGCTTACAATTCTTTGTGCAATATCAAGGGCTATAGACTTATAACCGGATATTTCTTGCATGGACATTGTCGATCTCCTTACTCTGGCGTGAATTATAAACATGCTCAAGTATACCTTTTTTCACTCACCAAATAAAGATGTCCTGCCTTATCCAAATATTTGATATACCAAAAATAAATTTAACGATACAACCAGACCAGAGATAAGCCAGCCGAGAGCAGCTGTCATCTTACGATTCACTAACCCGCCCATAATCTGACGATTGCTTGTAAACATAACCAGTGGTACCAGAGCAAAGGCAATCCCAAAGGACAAGATCACCTGGCTGATAACGAGCGCCTTCGTTGGATTTACACCAAAACCAATGATAGCCAAAGGTGGAATAATCGTAATCGCACGGCGTAAGTACAGGTTAATTCTTTTGTTGATGAAGCCTTGCATTACCACATCGCCAGCCATAGTTCCTACAGAAGAGCTCGATAGTCCTGCGATGAGTAGTCCTAAGCCAAAGGAGATCGCCGTTACGGGTCCAGCTAAGTGACTAAATTGCTGAAACGCAACATCCAAATCCTCAACCACGATACCATTTTTAAAAAATAATGCGGCTGAGACAATAACCATCGCCAGATTCACTGCCCCTGCAATAATCATCGCAATAATAATATCTATGAATTCCAGTTTAAAGATTTGTTTCTTCTCCGCTTCATTTACTCCGACAATACGGTTCTGTGTAAGTGATGAATGTAGATAAATGGCATGTGGCATCACGGTTGCGCCTAGAATTCCTGCGGCCAAAAGAATGCTATCCACCCCTTCAAACTTAGGTGTAAACATGCCTACAGCAACAGCACCCATATCCGGTTTAGCTACAATTACTTGAAAAGCAAAGGCTAATACAACTATAAGAATCATTGCAGCAATTCCGGCCTCAAGGGAACGGTAACCCCGGCGCTGAAGCTCTAGGATAGCAAATGAACCGACCGCAGTAATGAGTGCTGCCGGCAGCATGGGAATATCAAATAATAGATAAAGCCCCAATGCTGCCCCGATAAACTCCGCCAGATCCGTAGCTATAATCACCAGTTCACTTTGAATCCATAAGAAGATCGATACACTCTTCGGAAAACGATCATGAGCGATCTCCGGCAGATTCTTTCCTGTAGCAATACCAAGCTTGGCAGATAACGCCTGAATAAGAACGGCCATTAAATTCGAGGCTACAATCACCCATAATAAAAGATAGCCGTATTTTGAACCTGCCGTAATGTTGGTGGCAAAATTACCTGGATCCAGATAAGCAACCGCAGCGATAAACGCTGGACCTAAGAAAGGAAGTAATCTTTTAATTCCTTTGGTCTCCCCATTAAGTACGGCTTGCGCCGAAATGGAGTTTTTATGTTGTCTCATATGCGGTTGTTCTATATGTGGTTTTTCTATTAAAGTTTGTTCCAACATGTCCATTCCTCCTCTTGCCCAAAAAAAGTTGTCTATATACACGAAAGTTTCCTCTGTGCAACTTATATTTAAAGTATATGCTCATTTCTGAAAAATGTAAATATGTTTCATTAGAAATTTTCATATGCTTGTCCACCTACGACCAAGAACAAAAAAACCGGACGACATCAGGAATTACCCGATCTTCGCCCGGCTTAAGCCAATTACTCTAATCATAAATATCATCATTAAAGGTTACGAATTCTTTTTCCATGTATCCTTCAGCGGCACAATTCGGTTCAGTACTAGCTTATCTGCTGTGGTATATTTCTTATCCACACAGAAGAATCCATGCCGGATGAATTGAAATTTATCTTCTGGAAGTGCACTCGCCATGGAAGGCTCCAACAAACAATCCTTCAGAATGGTTAGGGAATCTGGATTAAGATACGCGTCCCAGCGCTCATCCTCTTCTTTAGGACCGTCGTTATCTTTTAGCAACCGCTCATATAGATGAACTTCCGCCTTGATCGCGTGCTCTGCCGATACCCAGTGGATGGTCGCTTTAACCTTCCGTTCATTAAATCCACTTCCACTCTTCGTTCTCGGATCATAGGTGCAGCGAAGCTCTATAACTTCTCCAGTTGCTTCGTCCTTGAGCACCTCATTGCACTTAATGAAGTAGGCGCCCTTTAACCTAACCTCATTCCCTATAGTCAGCCTGTGATAACCTTTGGGTGGCTCCTCCATGAAATCCTCTTGTTCAATATAAAGCGTCCGTGAAAAAGGAACTTCCCTTTCCCCTAGCGTCTTATCCTCACTGTTATTCTCAATCTCCAGCCATTCGCTTTGATTCTCAGGGTAGTTAGTAATAACCACCTTAAGAGGCTTTAGAACAGCCATCACGCTAGTTGCCTTCGCCTTCAAATCTTGTCTAAGCGAATGTTCTAACATGGCAATATCTACAATGGTGCTATTTCTAACAAAACCAATTTCCTTCACAAAATTCCGAATACTCTCCGGCGTAAAACCTCTTCTCCGCAGTCCGCGAAGCGTTGGAAGTCTTGGATCATCCCAGCCATCCACATAATGTCCTGTAACCAGTTGTCTAATATACCGTTTGCTAGTAACGACGCCGGTGATATTTACGCGTCCGAACTCCCTTTGCTTTGGAGCCTCAGGGGTATCCAGTTCATTCAGTACCCACTCATACAGTGGTCGATGATCCTTAAACTCAATGGAACATAGGGAATGCGTAATCCCTTCGATCGCATCTTGTATAGGATGGGCAAAATCATACATCGGATAGATACACCAATCGTTGCCGGTTCTATAATGCTCCGCATGAATGATTCTGTAAATCACTGGATCACGCAAGTTGATATTAGGTGAGCTCATATCTATTTTGGCCCGTAATACTCTGGCTCCCGTCGGATAGGCTCCATTCCTCATCTCCGTGAATAACTTCAAATTCTCTTCCACAGAACGCTCCCGATAAGGGCTGTTCTTTCCCGGCTCCGTAAGCGTTCCTCTATAAGCTGACACCTCTTCAGGTGATAAATCGCAGACGTAGGCTTTTCCTTTTTGAATTAACTTTACCGCGCTATTATATATTTTTTCCGAATAGTCTGATCCGTAGAAAGTATGGTCCGGCGGGTAGCCCATCCATAACATATCTTCGCAAATAGCATTTACATACTCCAGATCCTCTTTTAAAGGATTGGTGTCATCGAACCGCAAATGGAACTTCCCGCCATACTTTTTCGCAGTCGTATAGTTCGTGTGAATAGCATACGCACTGCCAATATGCAGATACCCATTAGGCTCCGGTGGGAATCTCGTGCAAATATCTCTACTGTAAGTCCCAGCTTCCAGCTCTTCTTGAATCAATCTGTCGATGTAACTCTCTGCTAATACTTCCGGTTCCTTGTTCATTGGTATTACCTCCTGTTTATAAGTGATATCCGCCTCTGTAAAATAAAAAGAACCTCACCTCCAAGACTTATGGTCTTGGGGACGAAATTCTCGCGGTACCACCCCAGGTTCATTAATATGTCGCCATATTAATCTCATCAAGTACGGCAATGCAGCTTACGCAGCGCTTATACTCTAGCTCTATAACAGGAGCTCCCGTCATACCATCCCCGTCGATCGGTTCCGATATGCCGCTCAGAGGCTTGTTTCGATAAAATCTCCCTTACCCTGTTCTCATCATTCAGGGCTCTCTGTGAAGGAATGATTTTATTTACTCTTCTCGTCATCGCGTTTAATTATTTTGTATAGGATACCAAATAGATGGTCCTGTGTAAATGGTGCTGTACTTCTGTCTTCTTACGATTTAATCCTCGCTCAGTGCCGTTATTAGTTCCAACACTACTTCATTATCCGGCTCTACAGCAAAAGCTCTACGCGCGTAATCCAGTGCAGCCCCTTCAGCTCCAAGCTCATAATTACAAATCGCCATACTATAAAGCACCGAGGCTAATGGTTCTTCCGAATTGACATGCATAGACCGCTCTAAGTAGGCTAACGCCTCCTCGAACTTATCCATTTCATACAGCAGTAACCCGGCATCCAGTGATAGGTCATAGCTCTGTTCCATCGGATAGTAACCTGTCCACATTAATCGTATCCCCTGCTGAAGATCCAGCATTTCTTCATCACTTGCAGTGGGTAATAGCTCAGAAATCCGTTCAGCACTGTGGATAAACCATTCCGCATCGTACCCGCCTAATCGCCAAAAGACCAAAATTTGCTGTATCTCCATAGCGTCTAATTGATGGTCGCCCCATTCCTTCATACTGAAGAAATCATCCGGACCAAAACGCTCTACAAACCGTTTGTAGCCCAGCCGAGTGTTCGTATAGCTCATCGGCGCGTCCAGCATAAGAATACATCCGATGTTCAAGTTTTTATAGTGATGTGTGGTAAATAAGGATTGAGCCCCTTTTTTCTCCAACACATGCTGAATCGCATGATAGTTCGCCGTTAAGGAGAAACTTCCGTGATGAATAAGCTCAGGTGGCTCGGCAAATTCCCAATTCTCGATACGGTGATCTCCCTTATCTGCTGTTAGTAGTACGAAACCTTCTTTAGACAACCTAGCAAGCCGCTCCAGACATGTAAGCCCCACCACCGGAAACAGGATATGGGAATCCTCCAGCTTTTGCTGATAAAGCGCTATAACGTCATGATAGGGATAGGTCTCCGCTTCGTAATTAGCCGCACGGCGATAATGATACTGAGGAATGATTTTGCCGAGTACATCTGAGGGGTTGTCCGAATCTGCATCCGTTGAATACTGAATCGACACCTCACATTCAAATATTTTACCTTCATCCACATAAATTAATTCCTGCGGGATACTGTCAAAAAAATAATTCGCTACAAGTAGCAGCGGCTGCTGTAAATCACCAGGTTTGATGCTGAGCTTAGCGTGCACTAGATACAGTTCAGTATCCTGTACTGCATCAAAACGTGCGAAATCCAGTATACCCTGCTCTACGAATGGAAGTAGGCTTGGGTGCTGCTGCCAGCTGGTTATATTTTTAGCGGGTAAATCACTCATCACATAACGAAAAGGAGGAAGCGGAGTTCCCGCATAATCTATGATTTCGCATAGTTTCTTAAGGATATGGTACGCTAATCGACCCGCTCCTGCTCCCAATTCCAGTATGGTGACTGTTTCAGAGAGATGACCTTGTCCAGCCCGATCTTGCAGGAATCCGAAGATCATTTCTGCGTATGCAGTCGCAATCATAGGATTACTCGTAATATACTGCGGAACCTGATCATTATTCCAAGCCTTTAATCCCTGTTCTTCATAATAAGCCCGCTGCAATTCCCAAATGGGTGCTTCACTGAAGCGATAGTGCTGCCCTTCGTTTCCTGTCATCTATTTCTTAACCTGCTCTCTGTATATCTTGTTAGAACACCTATGATACTTATTCCGCTCTCAATGTACGAGATCTGAAAATGACGTATTCAGCTTCTGTAGGAATGGAAACGGAAAATGACAACAATGCCGCCTTGGAGGTTAACACATCAGGTCCTTTTAAGGTTTGGTAGTAAGAATTCCCCTTGCGGTCCACACTCACCAGCTCTAGTTCCGCATTCCCTTTAGGGATGACGAAGCCGGAGGTATTTTGCACGCCTAAGGTTAGTCTGAATTCTTTTCCGGATTGAGCTTGTGTTAGCTTAAAAGGATATAACGGATACGGATGTGCTGTCGTCTCCACTGGGTAAGGCGTGAGCGCACGATCTGCCTCAGGCTTCGCCCATTCCTCCCCTTTTCTGGCGCCAATGCCAAGGGTTAATTTATTCACGTTATTGAACTGAGTTTCCCAGCGAAATGTCTTTAACCCCTCTAGAATAGGGGATGCTGGAACAAACAGGATTCCATCCTTGATCTCTGGGGCGATGCCTAATGAATCTTCTGTCTCTCCATTAAATTCTGCCTCTAGCTGCCCTGCTTTAATCTTCCCTACAGAGCGATCCAGTAGTGAAACTGTAACGCTGTTCGTTAATGCGTCATAGAGCAAATCTGCACCTATCGCACTCGAAAAAGCCCGAATCGGCACCATTAATTTACCTGATTTAAAATAAGGAGCGAGTTTACCTGGAAAAAGGACGTAATACCCCCCGTATGACAGTGGCATTACCTGAGTCCCTAACTGGACAGCTGCCGACACCGATGTAGGTGTAACCGCAGAACCCGCGGCGAACATAATCACTAATAGACCTATGACATAAGCTCTTATTTTCCCTAATCGTTGTAAGGACTCCTTAATATGATTCATCTCAAACCCCTCTCCCTCTCTACTCCGTCTGGAACCTTAACCTCTATAGGTTAATAATCTATGATCCCCTTGCGCATGTCAACTTGTTCCACTTTTGCTATTCATCATAAAAGACAGCATTCCGCATATATTTTCATTGAGTTATTTAGAATCATGAAAGGAGTGCGATGGATGACTGCAGATGGACAGGATTCGTCAAGAACGACAAATATCCCTCAGCCCATTCGAAGCGATGGCGCAGGGGGATTAGATAAAGGACCACGTGATATTATGCGGGATTTGGAGAATCCGGATATGTTTGTTCCTCCTGTGACCGATGCCGGTCTCGTCCCCAATTTAAAATTCTCTTTCTCCGATGCACACATGCAGCTTAATCATGGTGGCTGGTCGAGAGAGGTGACGGTCAGAGACCTCCCCATCGCCACTACACTAGCTGGCGTCAACATGAGCCTAACCCCCGGTGGAGTACGTGAACTCCATTGGCATCAGCAAGCGGAATGGTCTTATATGCTGCTAGGTCGAGCTCGAATTACTGCCGTAGATCAAAATGGTCGAAACTTCATAGCAGATGTGGGGCCAGGTGATCTATGGTATTTTCCGCCAGGTATTCCCCACTCTATACAAGGTCTTGAAGAAGGCTGTGAGTTTCTGCTTGTATTCGACGATGGAAGTTTCTCTGATCTAAACACCTTGTCCATTTCCGATTGGTTTGCTCATACTCCGAAAGAAGTGCTTTCGGCTAACTTTGGGGTGCCTGCCGCTGCATTTGACTCCATTCCCACCGAACAGGTCTATATTTATCAGGATCAGGTTCCGGGTTCATTGCAAAGTCAAAGGGTAGAATCTCCATACGGAGAGATCCCACAAACCTTTAAACATTCCTTATTGGCTCAACCTCCGCTGAAGACTCCCGGCGGAAGCGTCAGAATAGTCGATTCCAGTAACTTTCCCATCTCCAAAACCGTAGCTGCCGCATTGGTAGAAATTGAACCCGGAGGGATGAGAGAGCTGCACTGGCATCCAAATAACGATGAATGGCAGTATTATCTTACCGGAAAAGGACGCATGACCGTATTCGCTGGAAATGGTGTAGCACGTACCTTCAACTACAGAGCAGGCGATGTAGGATATGTTCCTTTTGCGTTTGGACATTATATTCAGAATACAGGCGACGACTCCTTATGGTTCCTTGAAATGTTCAAAAGCGATCGTTTTGCCGACGTTTCTCTGAATCAATGGATGGCTCTCACTCCCCATGAATTGGTTCAAAGTAACCTGAACGTTGGACCAGAGGTTATGAATGCCTTACGAAAAGTGAAGTGGCCCGTTGTGAAATATCCTAAGACAAGCAAAAACGCCTCCAACGTCCCTAAAGGACGGTAAGCGTTTTTGCCAGAAATATAAGGATAAGGTATTGTGTGAAACTTATACTTTCTTATATTTTTAAAAGAATAGGATGCTTCACCTGGTAACTATTCGCCGGTCTCCGCAAATCGTTTGATTCTTACCTCAATCTGGTCACGCACACGCTGGAACACTGCCCACTTCTCTTCATCGGTCCCTTGCGCTTTTGCCGGATCATCGAAGCCCCAGTGTTCTCGTTTGACCTTCGGAGGTGTCATTGGACATTTATCCGCAGCGTCCCCACATAACGTAATGACTAAGTCAGCATTATTCAACAGATTAGAATCAATCATATCCGAGGTCTGTCCGGTGATATCTATGCCTACTTCGCTCATGGCTTGTACAGCTTTTGGATTTAGACCATGGGCTTCAATTCCAGCGCTGTACACGTCCCATTCTCCCCCTAAATATTGCTTTGCCCAGCCCTCAGCCATCTGACTCCGGCAAGAGTTTCCTGTACATAAAAAATAAATCGTTTTCTTGTTCATCCTGATCTTCCCCTTTTCAAATTAAGTAATCAACAACCACAGATAAAGACCTAAAAGTGTAATAAACAACGTTGGGATAGTTAATATAATACCCGTCTTAAAATACGTTCCCCAGGATATCTTCACACCTTTGGCCGAAAGCACATGGAGCCACAGCAGCGTTGCTAGTGAGCCAATCGGGGTGATTTTTGGCCCTAAGTCTGAACCTATAACATTCCCATATATTAATGCCTCTTTAATAACTCCGGTTGTATGCGTTGCATCAATTGCGAGTGCGTCAATCATTACAGTAGGCAGATTATTCATCAATGATGAGATCAATGCAGCAATGAACCCCATACCCATAGTTGCAGCGAATAGACCCTGATCAGCAATCATTCCTATCGCCTTAGCGAGTAGATCAGTTAGACCCGCATTCCGAAGTCCATATACCACGACATACATTCCAATGGAGAAGAACACAATCGCCCAAGGTGCTCCTGTAAGCACTTCTTTCACCTTGACGGAAGGGCTTCTTCTCGCGAGGAGCATGAACAAAATTGCAATGATTCCCACAACCACTGATACCGGTATCTTCAAGAATCCACTAACGAAATACCCTATTAAAAGAATAGCCAGTACAATCCATGATAATCGGAACATCTTCTTATCTTTAATAGCCTCTTGCGGATCTTTTAGTTCGGAATCATTAAATCGCTTCGGAATACTTTTGCGAAAAAAGAAATAAAGCACCACGATACTCGCTATCAATGAGAATAGCGTAGGTACAATCATTTTCCCCGCATACTCCATAAAGGTAATTCCAAAAAAGTCAGCCGATACGATATTCACAAGATTGCTAACCACAAGCGGCAATGAGGTGGTGTCCGCAATAAAGCCGCTAGCAATAATGAATGGAAATACTTTTTTCTCATCAAAATTCAGCGCTCTAACCATAGCAAGTACAATAGGGGTAAGTATTAGCGCCGCTCCATCATTTGCAAAAAAGGCAGAAACCAACGCACCAAGAACAATGACATAGACAAACATTCGTGTTCCGTTCCCCCGTGCTGCTCGCGCCATATGTAACGCAGCCCATTCAAAAAATCCAATACTGTCTAAAATTAAGGAAATTAAGATGATTGCAACAAACGCCAACGTCGCATTCCAAACCATTTGTGTTACATCCAGAACATCATTAAAGCTAACTACCCCAGCTAGTAAAGCAATGATCGCTCCGCCGCAGGCTGACCATCCAATCGATAAATTTCGAGGCTGCCAGATTACAAAAATTAAAGTTACCATAAAAATAAGTATGGCTAGAATGACCACTTTCTCAACACTCCTATAATCTACGAATAAATCCTATATCACCATATAACTATATAGTTATATATACTTTAAAAAACTACAACTATATTTTAGTCGCAGCGCGGTGCTTTAACTTCTTTATTCAAACTAGCCAATATCGCGGCTGAGCTGGGCATTTGTTGAAGAACAGCCTTAAGATGTGGTTTATCCTCGACATTTAATGAATAATGCACCCACTGCCCTCGTTTGCTTTCTTTCACGATCCCTCGATTCTTCAATTTCCGTAAATGCTGACTAATCGCCGGCTGGGATATATCAAAAATATCAAGGAATTCACACACGCACCATTCCCGTTCTTTCAAAAGTGAAAGCATGGCCAGTCGCGTCTTATCTCCTAAGAGCTTCAAATCATCTGCAATATCCGTCAGTGACTGCATCCCTACTTCTCCTCCTTCCAACACTTATATAAGCGAATACTTATATTGTAATGAACTAGACATTTAGAAGCAAGACTTTATTTTAGCGCACTTCCTTATCCCATTCTTGCTCCAATACACTAAACACTAAAGAATCTCGCCAGCCATCTTTTATGAGTAAAGCATCTCTTAATCTGCCTTCATAGGTCATGCCAATCTTGGTGAGCACCTTGGATGATCCACTATTTCGAGGGTCACAGGTCGCGTATATTCGATGTAGATGCAGTTCTTCAAAACCAAACTTCAACATTAGTCCGGCTGCTGCTGTAGCGACTCCCTGTCCCCAGACATCAGGATGGACAATATAGCCGATTTCACCGCTTCTGTCCGTATGGCTTCTAATATTTAATTCAACCATGCCGATCAAATTTTCAGTTCCTACTGCAACTATGGCTTGCGCGAACCGAGTTCTGGGAACTTTTTGAGAGTCATCTAGTGCCTGGCTCACAAATGAACGAGTTTGATCAGCAGTATTTGGACCCCAGGCTTGAAAACGGCACACACGATCCTGTGAACAATACGAATGAACATCTTTCCAGTCCGTATGCTTCAATTCGCGTAAATAGATAGGATTTAGATCTTGCATCATCATCCCCCTCAAAGTTTGCCTTTAGCTTTAGCCCATTAACTATTCATGTGGTTCAGGTTCTAGGAATCGTTACAACAAACTGGGTTCCTTCTCCAACTTTACTCTCCACATCAATATTACAATCATGTATTTTCAGAATCTTCATTACAATGGAAAGTCCAAGTCCATTCCCTTTAAGAGCGCTGCTACGCGCCTTCTCCACCATATAGAATCGATCAAAGATAAGCGGAAGTGCTTCCTCAGGAATGCCTTTTCCAGAGTCTTTAATATAAACCTTCACAAATTGCGCGTTCATCTCAATTTCAACATGAATGGTACCGTCTTGCCCCGTATATTTTATAGCATTATTTATTAAGTTCTGCCAGACCTGATCAAATAAATCTTTATCCACCGTGATCTCGCAAGGCAATAAATCCAATTCAATCATAATATCTTTCCGTGCCCACTGTGGTTCCGCTAATACGATCGTTCTTCTTAATTGTTCGTCTAATTGGAATGTGGTGGGATTAACCGGATGGTGTTCCGAATCGAGTGAGGCTAATCGGAGCAGATTATCACTAAGCCTAGATAGGCGTAAGGTTTCCTCATAGATAATATCCAGATGCTCTTTTTGCTCTTCTAATGGAATGACACCGTCTTGCAGCGCTCTTGTAAATCCTCTAATCGATGTAAGCGGTGACTGCATTTCATGAGAAACATTGCTGACAAAATCATCACGAACTGAGTCCATTTTCTGCAGCTCACTTGCCATACGATTAAAGCTCTCCATCAGTTCACCAAATTCATCTTTATTACGATAAGTCAATCGGACAGATAAATTGCCTGACGCCATTTCCTTTGCTGCAACAGTTAGCTTCTTAATAGGCTTCACAATATACCTGGACATGAACAAGATAAGCAAGCTTCCGATGACTAGTACAGCTAAAAGTGTAAACAGAAGCGTAATTCTCAAGCCTCTTACAATCGATGAAAAATCAATCTTAATAATGAAAGCACCTTTTCCATCATCTATCTTAGGAACCCCTACGATAGCAAGTCCACCCCTACCCGATAGAAAGACCGCATCGGTTGTGTTGGAATTGAATAAGATAGCAACTTTCTCATTGTCTAAAGAAAAAACAGATTCACTAGGCTCATTAACAACCGCTATATCTATACCAAATCGATTAAGCAGATCTGCAAATGCGTTTACTTTTTCCGGATCATCTATCAGATTTGTCACCTTTGCTATATCTTTAGCAATATTAATAAACATATGGTTTGGGGTATTATTTTTTTCTGAAAACTGCATAAAAAGAAAAAAGGAAATAATTAAACTGACTAAAACAATACCAATGAACGTAACGACGATTCGAAGACGCAGACTTTTTCTCACCATCTAGGCTAGCTCCAGACGATATCCAAGTCCTCTTACCGTAGAAATAATGAACTGTGGGATGGGTTCAAGACGTTCTCTCAAGCGTTTGATATGCACATCAACCGTCCGCTCATCGCCTTCATAATCCATTCCCCATATATTCTCTATTAGCTGAGTACGGGTGAATATTTGCCTTGGCGAACCCGCCAAAGCAAACAGCAATTCACATTCCTTCTTTTTCAATTCAACCATTTGATCGGCATTAGCGACTGTTAAATTCCCTAGATCAATCGTCACTCCCCCTAATTGAATAACATTCGAAGGGGTTACATGATATCTCTTTAATAAAGATTTCACACGCAGTACCAATTCAATGGGATCAAACGGCTTTACTAAATAATCGTCTGACCCCGCATTAAATCCTCTGACTTTATCCTTAGACTCTCCTTTGGCTGTAACCATTAGGATCGGCATATCAATATAAGATCGAATATCTTCTGTCAGTTCAATACCATCGATATGAGGCATCATCACATCCACAATCGCTAAATCAATTTTTGTATGAGCTAGAATGTCTAATGCTATTTGACCATCTTCCGCTTCCACTACGGAAAACTGATCTTTTTCAAGATATAATCGTATTAATTTGCGGATATGGGAATCATCATCAACCACTAGAATTGTGCTCATACATCAATTTCCTTTCCAACATTGTATTTATTCGTATCGCAGAGATTCCATTGGATCGAGCTTGGCAGCCTTCGATGAAGGCATCAAACCAGCGACAATACTAATCCCTGTACTTACAACTAATCCGAATACGATATAAGATCCAGATAAGTTAATAAGCTTTACGCCAAAAGCATTTTCCAGAAGTATATTTAAACCAAAGCTAATAATAGCTGCAAAGATTATTGCGAAGACACCACTAAATATACCCAATAATGCGGATTCGGAAAAGAATATTCGCTTGATATCTTTCTTTCTTGCTCCAATCGCACGAAGGATCCCAATTTCTTTAGTCCGTTCCACTACACTAATGTAAAGTACAACCAATATCATAATCCCTGATACGATGAGCGAAATCCCTGCAATACCAGATAGAACGATCGTAGCCATATCCACATAAGTCGTGATACGCTCCATGATTTTTGCCGTTTGGGAGCCCGAGAAGCCCGCATCAACAGCCGCTTTATTAATATCATTCACATATTTCATATCCGTTGCAAAAGCATTAACCTGAATCGGGCCAATGGTAATCCCTTTATCAGTATACATTTGCTCCAGTGTCTGTGTTGGAATATATCCTGTTGGTGACATTTGCGCTCTTGGATCAGTGGCTTCATAAACACCAGAGACCTTGATTTCTTTTTCCAACGTTATCGGTTTATGTTGAGCATCCATTTCATTAATATACAGATGAATAGACTTCCCTACCATAGCATTCGGTTGGTCATTTCCACTTAATTGACTCGCTATTTTCGTTGGTAATAATACTTCATTTTCTTTCGGTAAAGCCCCTGCTTTAATCGTCGCTTTATCAAATGTATCGTTTAAGGTGGTTAATTGTGTGAGACTACCCGTTTGTTCTCCAAAAACCGTAGTAGACTTACCTGTAATCGTTGTTATAGTCTCCACATGATCTACATTTGGGAGGTTACGAATCGTTTCAACATCGGCCTTTGTAAACGAAACACCCGGTAACATCATCGCTTCTGGGCCTTTCATGTCTTTGGCTTCTGGATTTGGCTTAGTGATATCTACCAGCAAAGGGTCCATACTTGAATTAATTTCATTATTAATATAGCTAGTGATCCCATTTCCTAAGGAGAGCATCAAGAGTACACTTAAAATACCTATCGATCCACCCAAAGCTACCAATACATTACGTTTGGCATTAAGCTTCATATTTTGAAGGGCCATTTTGAAAGAAGCCATTAAGCTGAGGTTTCTGGCCGAACCATCTCCCCCATCGTAGGTAGCCATGGAACGTTCCTTCAAATGAATATCGTCTTTCACCAATCCCTCTTCAAGCTTAACGATACGGCTACCGTAATCAGCTACTTTCTGCGAGTGGGTCACGGTAATGACCAAGATTCCTCTTTTCGCTATGCTGTCCAACAAAACTAAAATTTGATCACCTGTATCCTTATCCAACGCACCCGTAGGTTCATCTGCCAGTATAATATCTGGATTGTTCGACAATGCGCGTGCAATGGATACCCGTTGCTTCTGTCCACCAGACAGTTGATTCGGACGTTTTTTCAGATGATCCTTTAATCCTACCTCAGTCAAAATCTCTATAGCACGCTTATTACGTTCCTTCTCGCTTGTATTCGTCATCTGCATCGCAACCGTAACATTTTCCAAGACTGATAAGTGTGGAATCAGATTGAAGTTTTGAAATACGAAGCCGATGTTGTTTTTGCGATAGTCATCCATTTCCTTTTCGGTCATCTTGCTTAGGTTCTTCCCGCGAACAAGGACATCGCCCTCATAATCAGAGTCCATTCCACCAATAATATTCATTAGTGTGGACTTGCCGCAACCGGATTCACCGAGGATAGAGACAAATTCACCTGTCTCAAAGCTTAAATTCACATCATGGAGTACTGGAACCTTTTCCTTACCATACAAAGTATACGATTTTTTAACATTCTTAACCTCTAATATGTTCATTCCGATCTCTTCCTCTCCTGGGTCACGCTCTTTATCTCTTCCTTTGATGTTGCCTATCCTAACAAATTTATGTGAACTGATAATGAACTGGAATCCCTCCTCATCTTGAGACAATACATTTAAGGAGGAAGTGGTAACTACGGGGAACTTTTGGACTTCCGGCCGCTGTTGTCTCCAAATTCCCTGAATTGTACCGCTGTTAGCGGATGAAATTCGGAGACAAAGGCGGTCGCTACCGCTCCTACAGTTCCAAATTGCCCCTTCGTAACTCTCCTCCGTTTATTTTTAGGTCAAGTCATAGAAAAAGGCGAATTCTCACTCAGCATGGAGTCGAATTCGCCTTTTTCTGTTAGGCACATTTTATAAAGATTTAGTGAGTCATATAATAGGCAATTCGCCCAACTTCTTTACCTGTGTAATAGACGATATCAAAGATTAGCACTGCTAAGATAAATTTCGAGAGCAACGGATACTTGTTAAATAAAGGCTTAATACTCTTCTCTATGAACTCCATTTATGTTCCCCTTTCTTTAAGCTAGCGCTCTTTTTCGTATCAATCTAATTTGGCCTCTGTGATTAATTTCATCTTCGAATACATGAAACCACATGAAATAGTAGTTCGCCTGTTTGTGATGCCAGAATTCCTCTTCTGTATATAACCAGTCATCATCAACGGTTGCGAACAATGCATACGTTCTTTCTCTTACTTCATTTAAACGGTCTAAATAATAGTTAAGATCATTCCCTTTAATCATCGCTCGCCCTTCGTCTCCTAAGCTTAACGCTGGCCCCCATATTGTTAATTCTTCCTCAGACAAATCTCTTCCCTCAAACGTAGCCACTTGATACGCATATTCTACCGCAGCGTAGTGTGATAATAACGCTCCAATGGAGTTGCTCTCTGAGTCCAATAAGTAGTCCAGTTGGTCTACACTTAAGTCCTTAACAGCCTCTAATGTTGTGTGTCTTGCGTAGTTCATCATGGATAAAAGACGACTAATTTGTGGTGAATAACCGGGGATATCTGTAATCAAATATATTTTGTCCATGTCGATCATTATGAGATCTCTCCTTCATATCTTCGAATTTGTAAATTTACAAGACTATGTATTTGTCCAGCTCAAAATTGCTCCGTTCTAACAAGTCCCAGCCGTTTTCCCTCTACGATAGCTTCTGATCTCGAATGCACACTCAGCTTCTCGAAGATTCTCGTCAGATTATACTCCACTGTCCTTTGTGACATTAAGAGCTTGCTGGCTATGTCTTTGTTACTTTTTCCACTGGCAACTTCCTGGAGTATTTCTTGTTCCTTTTGATTAATAGATACTTCTTCAATGAGCTGATTATCTCGGTTATTGGATATCTTGATATCACTTCTGCGCAGCTGCTTGAGTAAAGAAACTGGAATGACAGCCTCATTTCTTAGTGCGCAACGAATGGTATTTAACAGCTGTTCTCTGGAAGCTGTCTTAGAGATAAATCCTGTAACCCCTGACTCCATCAACAGGTTATAATGCGCACTGATTTCATACCCGGTATAAATCACCACTTTAGATTCGGGATCACGCTGAACGGCTCTTTTGGTGAATTCGAGTCCGCTAATTGTAGGCATATTAAGATCGCATAATATCACATCAAATCCTTGCTGCTCCAGCATATCGAAAGCTTCCATCGCTGACAAAACAAAGGCTACCTCCATATCAGCATCCTGCTCAATCATATTCTTGGTTCCTTCTCCAACTGAAGGATGATCATCAACCAACAAGATACGTATCATCGTCATCGCCTCCTCTATTTTTCTTCTCCACAAAAGTCGTTGTCGGTAAATAAATAATAACCTCCAACCCTTTACCCTTCTCCGAGTTAAACGTACATTTTCCTTCTAAACTCGCTACACGTTCTTTGATGCCAGACAAGCCCATATGCTGATATGATGATCCCCACAAAATGAATGATAAGAAAGCAAAAACTGCAAAGTAGCCCTGATATGAAAAAATAACGGGTTTCACTCTCATTTGAATCTCCCGGAAGAACAAAATTATACATATTTGTAATTCGAGCCATGTATTCTCTACCATTTTAAATGATTTCAATAGGGAATAATATACTTTTATGCATGATATTCCTTCATCTATAAACAACGAGTGCACCCCATCACCTCCACGTCTGGCATAAAATTCAAACTACCTTCTCATACTATGGGGAGAATATGGAGGTGAATGTCATGCCAAAAAATAACGCCAGTCCCAAAGGTGAACCAGGCAAACATCAACCAAGTAAGAAAAACAATGCACAGAATAACAATAACTTTAATGAAGCGGCTCAGATGGTAAACATCGATAAAGCTGCCGATTATGTTCCCAGCTTAAACGGTGTTTCCAAAACCGACGTCTAAACCGCACTGTTAAACAAAAAAACACTCCTCAGAATATTCTGAAGGAGTGTTTCATTTCAAAGATTATATGCGATACGTTAAGCCTACTACACCGTTACTGTAAGCTTTTGAGTCCACAAGATGAAGTGGGACTTGATTCGTGATCTCGTCAAAAAGACGCATTCCTGAGCCAATGACTACGGGACAGATATTAAGCCTAAGCTCATCTAACAATCCATTTTGTAATAGGGATCTGACTAATCTCGGACTACCAGGGATCTGAATGTTCTTTCCAGGCCGTTGCTTTAGCTTCATTATCTCTTCGAAGAGCTTGCCCTTGATCAGGCTCGCAGGTTGCCATTCGAGTATGTCCTCCGTAATCGTACTGGAGACCAGATATTTGTCAGAATGGTTCAGGAATCTTGCCATGGGTAGATCATCACTCTGATGCTGCCAGAACTGGGCTAACATCTTGTAAGTACGTGGTCCAAGCAGTACAGTATCCGCCTGTGCAACACCCGCAGCAATCGTCTCATTCATTTCATTGCTCCCCCACTTCTTAGGTGAGGCTTCAAGCGAGTCTACCACTCCATCCAGCGACATGAATAATCCTGCCACAATCTTTCTAGATGAATTTTCTGTATCTTGTTCATGATGATCTACAGGCACACTCATCGCTCCTTGTACCAGAAATGAATACATAACATTCGATCCGCAATATGAGGACATTCTTGATTATTTCAAATTTTCTAACTCGACGGTCACTTTTTCAATCAGATTCACGAAGGAGGCCAGTTCTTGAGAGCCCTTCACCTGATCTCTGGAATACATGAAATTGTGTTCCGATTCTTTTTTCACCTTGGACAGTGTGGAGTTGATATTATTCAGCTTCTCATCAATCATCCCTATTGAATCTTTAGAGCGACGAGCTAACTTGCGTACTTCATTCGCGACGACTTCAAAGCCTCTTCCGTACTCCCCTGCTCTTGCCGCTTCAATGGCTGCGTTTAAGCCCAAAAGATGCGTATGATCAGCTACTTCCCTAATCATTGTACCCACTTGATGAATAGACTCTACCTCTTTGTCGAGATATAACACAGTTTGATGTGTTTTCTCTTGATAATCAGCATTCTTACTAGCTAATTCCTCGATGGATTCACTGCTATCTTTCAGTTGAACCATTAAGGATACTAATTCTTGAACCGCAGAACTAACACCTGTAAGCAAGTGGTTTTGCTTTTCCAATAAATTTTCTATTTTTGCTTTTTCATCGACTTCGTAGGCTTCAAGAACCAACTGTGAATCCAGATTAAACATCTTGGTTAATGCATGAATGACGGGTTTCCAATCAGTCGGTAATATCCGTTCAAAATAAGCTGTAGCGAGATCCAAATATAATATGTAAGTGCCCAAATACCAATTCGTGGTCAGACCAATACGCGAGTGAATTTTGCCTATAAGCAGTCGTCTTTCAATAAATGCTTCATCAATCACACCCGAGGCCATGGATAAAAAATACCACTGTTGTGTTTCCTTCAATCGATCAAGCGTACTGTGCTGTTCAATGATGTGAAGTAGCTCAGGTTCCTCTATCATCTGCTTATACAATTCATCTACAAGGGAGCTTACGATTTGCTTGAATTCTTTCTCCTTACTTTTCAATACATTTAAATCAGCCTCAGTAATCCCAATATAGCTAACTTGCTGTTGTCGCTCTGAACTAAGATTGATCATAATTTGGTCAACTTCCCTCTCATTCTGTTTATATAATGATCATCGCATCTTCCATGCCATCCCCTATGGCATCTATTTATCTTGATAATAAAGGTATTATTTTTATAAATTTTAACACTTTATTTACTTAAATAGTTTATTAATTTTACAAACTTTGCATTTCGTAGCATTATTCTTAGATCACACTAAAAAGAGGAGCTCCTATAAAGGAAGCCCCTCTTAAAATTATAACCTTACCCTACACTGCAACAACTTGTTGCAGCAATTCTATCGTCATCCGGTCAATGAATTTTCTGAATTTCTCTTTGCCTTTGGCGTTGGCCTTATAGTAGTTAATCAATGACAGAATCACTGGAATAAGTTGATCTTCACTTAGCCCTGATCTAAGGGATTGAGCGATTGAAGTCTTAAGTCCTTTAGGTTCTCCTCCAATAAAAACCTCATAGGTATTACGCATTTTGACAACACTAATGTCTTTCAACAAAGGCTCGCTTGTTCCGAGTGCACAGCCCGCATAACCAATCTTCAGTGGCATAGGTGTTTCAATCCCTGCGATGGACTGATTTAATTTCTGTGCAACTGCCAGACCTGCTTCCTCAGCCCCTTTACAAAAATTACAAGCAATCAGGCTTTTTGTGACAAAACCCGCTGGATATACTTCCAAGCCCGTACGCTCAAGTTGTTCCACAATCTCTTCACGATGTTCCAGAGGTACCTCCAAATATAGCTGTTTAAAAGATGTCATTTCAATTCTTGCATTTGTCCCTACAATAGCTCCAATTGTAGCAAGCTGCTCTGGTGTGAACAGGCTTCCTCCCACTTGAATTGGAGGCGCAACTGCGATTTTCGTTATCTCTCCCATATCCTTATCTCCGTCTCCATTCCTCAAGCGATTTAGTTACGGATCTTCACACGTTGTAGACGAAGCGCGTTAAGTACAACGGAAACCGAACTGAGCGCCATTGCTGCACCCGCTACCCATGGAGCCAAGAAACCAAGTGCTGCGATTGGAATCCCAAGGGAGTTGTATCCAAGCGCCCAGAATAGATTTTGTTTAATATTAGTCATCGTTTTACGGCTCATGTAGATGGCATCAGGAATACTGGATAGATCGCCTCGCATTAAAGTAACATCCGCAGCTTCCATAGCCACGTCCGTACCGGTACCAATGGCCATCCCAATATCTGCAGTTGCGAGAGCTGGAGCATCATTAATACCATCGCCAACCATGGCTACTATCTTGCCTTGCGCTTGTAATTTTTTCACTTCCTCCGCTTTTCCTTCTGGAAGCACTTCAGCGCGTACATGATCAATGCCAACTTGGGCAGCGATCGCCTTTGCCGTACGTTCGTTATCTCCGGTAATCATGATGACCTGGATTCCCATTCCTTTCAACCGACTGACAGCAGCCTGAGAGGTTTCTTTAATGGTGTCCGCAACAGCTACCATACCTACGTACCCTTTATTTATAGCAACAAGCATTGCTGTTTTACCGGATTCTTCTAAAGTAGACATGATGTTATAAGCATGACTTGCCTCTACACCGTATTTGTCCATGAGACGCCGAGTACCAATTAACAGCTCTTTGCCTTCCACGACAGCCTTGATCCCAAAACCCGGTATAGCTTCAAAAGATTCTGTCCCTGGCAATTCAATATTTCTTTCCAAGATGCCTGCGACAATAGCTTCTGCAAGTGGATGTTCTGAATTCTTCTCGGCTGCACCCACCAGTCTAAGAAATTCTGTCTCGTTGCCTTCGACCAAAATATCGGTAAGCTCAGGTTTGCCCTTTGTTACTGTGCCTGTTTTATCCAAGATAATCGTATCAATTTTATGTGTTTGCTCTAAATGCTCTCCGCCTTTGAACAGGATTCCCAGTTCAGCTGCACGTCCGGAACCAGCCATAATGGAGGTTGGCGTAGCCAGACCCAAAGCACAAGGGCAAGCGATAACCAGAATGGCGATTGCTTTTTCCAAAGCTCCTGCAAAATCACCCGGTGTTACGATGAAGTACCACACTAAAAATGCAATAACGGCAATCCCAACAACGATAGGAACAAAGATACCGGAGATGACGTCAGCAACCCGTTGAATAGGAGCTTTTGAACCTTGCGCTTCTTCTACCACTTTGATGATCTGCGCAAGAGCAGTTTCCTTACCTACTTTTGTTGCCTTGATTCTAAGCATACCGTTTTTATTAATCGTCGCTCCAATGACGGAATCTCCGGCTTTCTTTTCAACAGGGAGGCTTTCTCCGGTCAGCATGGATTCATCTACTGAAGAGATCCCTTCCAGAACTTCACCATCTACAGGTACTTTATTCCCTGGACGAACAAGTACTATATCACCAGTAATAACTTCCTCTACCGGAATGCTTAATTCTTCACCGTCGCGGACAACTAAAGCTGTCTTGGCCTGCAGGCCCATCAAGGATTTAATAGCTTCCGAGGTCCGTCCTTTTGCCAAGGATTCGAACAATTTTCCCATTAGAACCAGAGTAATCAATACTGCACTCGTTTCATAATACATTTCTGGTCCATGATGCGCGCTCCCACCATCGACAGCCCAAACAATGGTTAAATAAAGGCTGTAAAAAAAGGCCGCTGAGGTCCCAAGTGAAACTAGAACATCCATGTTCGCACTGCCGTTACGGAGTGCTTTATAAGCACCGATGTAAAATTGTTTACCAATATAAAATTGAACTGGTGTTGCCATAATCAATTGGAACCATGGATTCATAAAAAGATCAGGCAGCCATATCCACGAAGTGAAGGAAAAGTGGCTCACCATCGCCCACAGCAGTGGAAACGATAGAATCGCGGAGATCAGCAGCTTACGTTTTTGTTTGGATAAATCTTGTTGTCGCTGTTCCGCTGGGTCACCTTGCTCTTGTTTGGGAACAGCCTTGTATCCAAGCTTCTCCACCCGCTTCTGCATGTCAGATACAGAAACTTCAACGGGATTATATTCGACATGTGCTGTTTCCATCGCAAAGTTCACACTAGCGGTGCTTACGCCAGGCAGTTTATTCAGAGTCTTTTCAATTTTCAATGCACAAGCAGCGCATGTCATACCTACAAGCTGTAAATCTACAGCTTCTTTAGCCGTGCTATACCCTAGCTTCTGAATACTTGCTTCCATCTTACTTACGTCCACTATGTTCGGATCATAAGTCACTGTAGCCCTTTCCATTGCAAAGTTTACGTTGGCTTCTGTTACACCTTCTAACTTGTTCAAGCCTTTTTCTATGCGGTTTGCACAAGCAGCACAAGTCATCCCTGTGATTTGTAATGATGTTTGTGATTGTCCCGCCGCAGCAGTAGTCATTATATAAACACCTCTTCCACTTTTGTGATGATTTCCATTGTTTGCATCATCCTCTTCTTGATGTTAGTATACCCCCCTACCCTATATTATGTCAAGCGACAAACTATACTCTAAATACTTAAAAAGGAGTTTTCTCAGTAACAGAAATCCTGTTTCTGAGAAAACTCCCTCATGAATCCGTCCTCTCTGAAGAGAGTCCTACTGAGTTAAGCAGCCATTTCACGGCAGATTTTCGCACAGGCAAAACATGCTTCTGCACATTGCTGGCAATGATCATGGTCATGCTTTTTACATTCGTTGCCACAGGCTTCACAAGCCTCTGCACAAGCTAAACATAAGGCCTTGGCATATTTACTGTTCATCGACAGGGCATGTGCAGTGAATCCGCATATTTCAGCACATTCACGATCCAGGCGAATGCACTCCTTCATCATTCCAACATGATCTTCCTCCAAGCAAGATGAGTAACAGTGATTACAAGCCACCATACATTTTAAACATTCTTCAATACACGCTTTGTAGTTTTGATGTGACATCATAAAAGCTCCTCTCAAGATGTAATTTAGTATAGTCCCCTACTCTATATATACCCAATCGTGAGCTAACTTATCATGCTCAGAGAAATTGTCCGAACTGAACATTAGACAAGCAGCTGTTTCTCAATTTCTTGACGATTGAACACAAATCCGAAGAATACCTGATTGTTAATGAAAATGGTAGGAACCAATCTTTTTCCCGTTCGATTAAATAACGTATCTGCATGGTCAGGATGATCTGCAATATTAAATTCAGTAAATGGAATATGATGCTCACTTAAGAACTTTTTAAAATTTCTGCAATCCTCACAAGTCGGTGTTGTAAATACCTCTACGTTCATATGGGTCGTCCTCCTTCAGTATATTTTCTAACAACATTAGTATACCCCCCTATACTATATATGAATCTAAATAAAAAAGGATTCCAACGAATCCTTTCTATTATCAATTATTTGATTAATTTATTGATGGTAATTAATAACTCATCTAACACTTCATTTTCACCATCTTGAATTCGTTCTACGACACAGCTCTTCATATGATGTTCTAACAAAAGCTTTCCTACGCCGTTCAAAGCAGATTGGACCGAAGAGATTTGATGCAGCACATCATCACAATAGGTGTCCTTCTCAATTAATCCCTTTAGCCCTCTTACTTGTCCTTCAATTCTATTGAGTCGGCTAACCAGGTTCTTTTTAGTCTTCTCAGAGTGATGACTTTTTCGTTCACCCGTGCTACATGATTCGTGCTCGTGCGTATGATCTTCCATGCACCAATCACTCCTTTCCATATAGTTTTATTATACTATAGCCCCCCTAATCTATTCAAAATATAAAATATAATTAGACTTTCATCACTTCATGGGATATCACCGATGTCTCAATTTGAATAGTAGTATGCTGGATTTTGAAGCGTTCCGCTATTAACTGAATGGCTTGCTGCAAAATACGTTGATCATCTTCCTGATCTTTGATTAAGAGATGGCAGCTTAGTGAATCAAGACCCGAGGTAATTGTCCAAATATGAAGATCATGAACATTTATAACGCCCTCGATATTTTCTAGAACTGCCTTCACCTCAGTAGGATTCACTGTAATCGGTGTACCTTCCATAAGAACATGAACGGTATGTTTGATGATTCCCCAAGCACCTCTAAGAATTAATAGAGCAACTAGTACGCTTATAATCGGGTCAGCAATATACCAGTCAAAAATCATCATAACTAAACCTGCAATAATAGCTCCTACCGAGCCTAAAGCATCGCCAAGCACATGAAGATAAGCGCTGCGAAGGTTAATGTTATTCTTTACATCTCCTTTTCTCATAAGAGACCAAGCACTAGCAACATTGGCTAAAAGACCTATACATGCGATCAGCATCATAGAACCACTTGCAACCGTAGGCGGCTCGAAGAATCGGCCATAAGCTTCCACGATGATAAAACCAGCAACTACAAATAAGGTGACCCCGTTCAATAGTGCCGCTAGAATTTCAAACCGATGAAATCCATACGTTTTATTGGGAGATGCAGGTTTAGTTGCAAACCAGACCGCCACTAGACTTAATGCTAAGGAGCTTGCATCGTTTAGCATATGCCCACTGTCCGATAGCAGCGCTAAGCTGTTAGTGATCAGTCCGCCAAAAAACTCCAAAAACATAATTCCTACTGTAATTATTAATGCAATCATTAGTCCTTTTTTGTTTCCGCTAGGATCAAAATGATGATGACCGTGAGGCCCATGGGAATGATCATGTCCTGCATGGGAGTGATTGTGATCGCTGTGATCGTGATCGGAGTGTTGCCTGTCTACATGCTCAATCTGATGATTGTGGTTATTCTTCTTGTCCTTCATGATTTACCTCCTATTTACCTTCAGCAAGATAGTATTTGTATGCGCGCGCAGTGGTATTCAAAAGCTCCAGATCATAATAACATATGAACAAGTGCTCATATGTTATTATGATCTGGATTTTTCTTCTTGTCAATAACGAACCTAAGGGTATATCCTCTTTAGTCTTGAAAACACAAAAAAACACCTCTATACAATTTCTGTATAAAGATGTTTTAGTTTATCTTTCACTTCTTAATCTTAAAGAGAAATCGCTGCTTCTAATGCAACTTCCATCATGCTGTTGAAAGAATTTTGTCTTTCTTCTGCCGTGGTTACTGCATGAGTAACTAATGAATCTGAAATAGTAAGAATACATGCTGCTTGTTTACCTAATACTTTCGCATTATGGAACAATGCATAGCTCTCCATTTCTACACATACACAGCCATGTTCATTGTAAAATTCATTGTGGCCTGGCACGTTATCTTCATGATAGAATACATCGCTTGAATGAATTCTATCCGTCAAAAGTGGCTTGTTAATACGTTTAGCCGCTTCTTCAATGACTTCGTTCAATTCTTTACTTGGCAGCTGTACGTCTCCTTCTACACCACTTTGCACATAGGCGTATGTAGATTCACTCCACGCACTATCCGCCAGTACCACATCAAATAAATTCAATTTATCTGTGTAGGCACCTGCACTACCGATACGAATGATGTTTTCCACACCATAATTTTTGTATAGTTCATAAGAATAAATACCGATACTTGGCATTCCCATTCCCGAACCCATTACTGACACTTCTTTACCTTTGTAAGTGCCTGTATATCCAAACATATTCCGTACCGTATTAAATTGGGTTGGGTTCTCCAAATAGGTTTCTGCGATATACTTCGCTCTTAACGGATCTCCTGGCATTAATACTGTTTTGGCGATTTCACCATTTTGTGCTGCATTGTGCGGCGTTGACATAATTTATTCCTCCTAAGTTTGTTACTCAACTACTATCTTACTATACCATCCATGAATTTAAATATACGTTTAAAATATTCTTTTGTTTCAACAAAAAAAGAACTGATTCTCTTGCTACAATTTATTCGCAAACTCGTTAAGCTTTTGAGACATTATTTTTATTTCCTCGATAAATGCAGAAGTATGCTGAACAGATGCAGCCTGTTCTTGTCCGATAGCCGCTATCTTCTCTATCGAATTAGCCATTTGGTTCGTAATCCCCTTAATCTGTAGCATGGTTTCATTTATGTTTTGAGTAGAAGAAACGGTTTCCCGTGAAAATTTCCGAATTTCCTTAGCTACGACTTCAAATCCTCTTCCCTTCTCACCTGCATGAGCCGCTTCTATGGCTGCATTCAGCCCGAGTAAATTCGTTTGGTCAGCAACCTTTTTAATAATCGATAGGACCTCTGTAGTATTCTCCACATCCTTACCAGCTTGTTGGGATTGAATAAGTAGTTGCTGAGAGTAATCCGCAAGTGAATTGGATCCATACGAAATATTATTGATTTGCTCATTAGCTTGGGTCAGTGATTCTGAGATTTGTTCTACAATAGCCTTTAATTCACTTTGTCTACGAATCTGAACTGCAATCCCGCCAATGACCTGACCGTTTTGATCATGAAGAGGTGTCGCTGTACCCGTAAACTCAAATCCATAGAAGTTGGCCGGAACATCGGACTTTAATTCTTGATTCTCTCGTATAGCTATGTAAAGCGGTTCTTCTTTGTTTAAAAGCTGTCCTTCGGTAATGTTTAAATTAATGGTATTGCCAGGAAAATAAGCAACAAACCGTTCCAAATCACATATGGCTATGGATAAATCAGCCGGAACAGATAATTTTATTATAGGTATAATCGCGATAAATTTGTCTAAAGATTCAATATTATTAATCACAGAAATATAGTCTCCATTCCAGCAAAAGGTTTTTCCAACCGTGCTAAATTCTCAATTTTGCTTAATTCATATTTGAAATATGTATTCGAGGAATTCTCATAAAATCCTCCAAAAAAGTTTACAAATCCCCTTTTTCTCTCATAACATACGGATAGCATACAAAAAAGCCCCCACCTTGTGAAAAGTGAGGGCTTTGGGTTACTTGCTTTAATTAACAGTATCGATTAGTTGCGGATCAGATAATCAAATGCACCTAAAGCTGCAGTTGCACCGGATCCCATCGAAATGATGATTTGTTTATAAGCACTATTAGTGCAATCGCCAGCAGCAAATACTCCTGGTACATTTGTGGCACCATGGCTATCTACAACGATCTCGCCAACGCGAGTACGTTCAACCATGTCACCTAACCAATCTGTGTTCGGAACCAAACCGATCTGTACAAACACACCCTGTAATTCAATATGGTGAGTTTCTTCTGTCGCACGATCGATATAAGAAATACCATCTACCTTATCAGTTCCGGTAATTTCTTTCGTTTGCACGTTTTTAAGCACAGTAACGTTAGGTAGGCTGTAGAGACGATCTTGCAGTACAGCATCTGCTTTGAGCTCTGGAGCAAATTCCAGAACCGTTACATGCTTCACTATACCCGCAAGGTCAATAGCTGCCTCAATCCCTGAATTACCGCCGCCGACAACGGCAACATCTTTGCCTGCAAACAAAGGACCATCACAGTGTGGGCAGTAGGCTACGCCTTTATTCTTGAATTCAGCTTCACCAGGCACACCCATATTGCGCCAACGAGCACCTGTCGACAGAATGACCGTCTTACTCTTTAGAACAGCACCGTTCTCGAGTTCAACTTCAATTAAATCATTCTTATCTAAACGTGTGGCACGTTGTAACTTCATCACATCAATGCCATACTCTTTCACTTGCTCTTCGAGTTTAGCCACTAGCTGAGGACCTTCAATGTAATTTACACTGATAAAGTTCTCAATGCCAAGTGTGTCGTTAACCTGTCCGCCTAAGCGTTCAGCGACAATCCCTGTGCGAATTCCTTTACGCGCTGCGTAAATTGCTGCACTTGCACCTGCTGGGCCACCGCCAACAACAAGAACATCATAAGGAGCTTTATTGTCAAACTCTGATGCGTCTACAGTACTACCCATTTTAGCTAGAATTTCTTCAACCGTCATACGACCACTTTCGAAAAATTCTCCGTTAAGGTAAACGCTTGGAACAGACATAATTTCTTTGCGTTCTACCTCTTCTTTGAACACTCCGCCGTCAATCATCGTATGGGTAATGCCAGGATTGAAGATACTCATTAGGTTCAGTGCTTGTACAACATCAGGGCAATTGTGACAGCTTAGGCTGACATAAGTTTCAAACTTATATTCGCCATTAATGCTTTTGATCTGATCAATAACACTTTGCTCAACCTTAGGCGCTCTTCCGCTAACTTGCAATAGAGCCAACACTAATGAAGTAAACTCATGTCCTAGCGGAGTTCCAGCAAAGGTTACGCCCGTATCTTCACCCACACGATTTACGCTAAAGCTTGGGGTTCTAGGCAGTTCGGTTTTTTCTACCGTTATCCTAGCTGACATTTTGGCAATTTCATCAACCAGCGCTTCCATCTCTTGAGATGCTTCGTCAGAGCCTGCACTGATTTTCAGTACTACGTCGCCTTCCAAGAGTTCTAGGTATTGAGCTAGTTGAGCTTTTATTTCTTGATCTAATTTCATTTAGCTTTCGCTCCTTAAATCTTACCTACAAGATCGAGACTTGGTTTAAGAGTTTCTGCACCTTCGGACCATTTCGCTGGGCAAACTTCACCTGGATGATTGCGTACATATTGTGCTGCTTTGATTTTGTTAACAAGTGCACTAGCATCGCGACCAATACCACCAGCATTAATTTCAACGGTTTGGATAATACCGTCTGGATCAATGATGAATGTACCACGATCAGCAAGACCGTCAGCTTCGATCAGAACATCAAAGTTACGGGAAATCACATGAGAAGGATCGCCGATCATAATGTATTTTACCTTGCCAATAGCTGCAGAGCTTTCATGCCATGCTTTATGTGTAAAGTGAGTATCTGTGGAAACGGAATATACTTCAACACCCAATTGTTTTAGGGTTTCATATTGGTTTTGCAGATCTTCAAGTTCAGTTGGGCATACGAATGTAAAGTCAGCTGGGTAGAAGCAAACTACACTCCATTTACCTTTAAAGTTTTCTTCTGATACATCGATGAATTTCCCATCTTGAAATGCGCTTGCTTTGAATGGTAGGACTTCTGTTCCGATAAGTGACATATTATTTAAATCTCCTTTAAGTTTTATTTTTTGTGGATACAATATTCAAATCTGCAAACATCACATATCTGAATACTATTTGTAATTATTATAATTAACCAAATTAAGGCCTGTCAAGTTATTTATAATAATTCTAATATGATAATCGTTGTCAGTCGCTAAATGTTCATAAATTATCATACTTATGAACTAGTATGGGTTAGTTTACATGTTTTATGTAGAGCAATTTCTACAATTCGAAGTCATCTGCTATTAAATTGATAATATTTAAAGATTCTCTCGCTACCTTTGGGTTAGAGTACCGATTTCCATTATATGTGATTAACGCTTTCCATAAAGCCCATCCTCTTGCTCTATTCCAAGTCTCTTCATCCATCTGTAATACATTCTTGAATACCTTTCTACTATCCTCATCAAAAAAGGTCCAAGCCATTGCCGCATCACAAGCAGGATCGCCTACACCCAAGATTCCGAAATCAATGACTGCACACAGCTTTCCATCTTTGACTAGTAAATTCCCTGGCGCAATATCTCCATGAACCCAAACCGGCTTGGAATTCCATTTAGAATCTAATGCTAATTCCCAGATTTTTCTCAATAGATCTTCTTTAAAAATATCTTTATTATGCTCAATCGCATGTCTAGACTCTTCATCATATACAGCTAAAGATCCACCTCTATAGAAATTATGTTCTCCTGCTAAAGGTCCCCCACTAGCATCAATAGATTGTAATTCTATTAAAAATGCTCCCAAATCTCTTGCAAACTGGTTAAGATTATTAATATTTTGGTACGTTAATGTCTCACCCTCTACCCACTTATTGATAGACCACGGCAATGGATACTCTTCGTTAGGCTTCCCTTTGACTAATGGTATTTGAATAGGTAACGTGAGTTCTTTACTTAATATGGGCAACCATAGTTGCTCTTTCTCTACTTGTGGAGCATAAGCTGCTGCACTTGGTAACCTCACGCTCATATGCTCACCTAAATGAAACGTTCGATTATCATTCCCGCTGAATTTTACTGGTCTAATCTCTAAATCGGACCACGCGGGAAATTGTTCATTAATTAATCTTGCAACTAAATCTACGGTAATTGTATTCAATGTTTATCTCTCCAAACAAAAGTTATTTGTCACCTATCATAAAAAAATATCGCTGAACAGCCCATATTCAACTTCGCTGTCATTATTGTAAAATACTTCCGTATATTTGTTTGTGACATAAGCTATCGTTAGTATTTACATATTGGATATACAGTAAAGATAATTTATATAGCCCAAGTTCTACTCAAAGGAGAATTCAGCTCATGAAAGTTGATAGTCTTATCGGTGAAATCAAGCGAGCCTATCAAATAAATATAGAGAATATCAAACTTCATCGAGAAATGATCGGTAAAGTATATTACTTACAGAATCAAGAACAAAAGTATATGTTTAAAATATACCGTAACTTTAAATCGGATGACGCCTTGCAGACAGTTCAGATCTTAGATTATTTAAAAGCAAATTCATATCCAGCAGTATCTGTGGTTAGAACTGTCGAAAATGATAGCCATATTATGCTTAGTAATCAGGTTGGTAGCTGCGTAGGTATATTATACGATTATGTCGAGGGCGCAATGCCCGAGGTTAAGCTTGAGGCCGAGAGTATCGGAAATCAGATTGCAGAACTCCATAACCTAATGAAACTATATCCCAATAAACTTATTAACAGGACGAAAGTCGATTACATCGATGGCTATATCTCCAATATGAAAGAACTCCATTTTGATCCAGAAAAAATTCTAGAACTTAATCAATACGGTAATGAATTATGGGAACGCATCACTAGGCTCCCAAAAAACTTTTGTCACGGTGACCTTCATACGGGAAATATGATCAGAAACGAGCATGGCGAATATGTTCTCTTTGACTTTGACGACGCTTCAGGTGATTATTCGAGTATGGATGTTGCATATATGTGTGATGATACCCATTTTAATGAATTTCATGAATCAATGTATGATCAAACCTTACGTTTATACGAACGCTTTTATAATGGATATAGTAAAATACGCACACTGAGCGACAGGGAACTTCTTGCGATTTTCGATTTTATTGCGATCAGACATTTTCAAATTATCTCAAGAATAGTACAATGCCAAGGATTACAATGTATATCCAAAGAATTTTGCGATCAACAATATCACTGGCTTATGAAGTGGCAGGAAGTTTGCATTAAACATTGATACTTCTATTCGGTTCATAAATACCTCGCTATCATAAGTTTTACTAGCCATTTCCATAAGAGACATCTAATCTTATGTTAGCTTTACTAGTGTCAGTATGCAAACTATGCAATTAGATCAGCCACAAAAGGGACAAGCTAAGCAAGTTGAAATCTTAATATGATTACGAGGAAGAAGGGTGTTCCTTAATGACTAATAGTAAAACGAATCCTAAGGTGGACGGATTTCTAAGGAAAGTAAAACAGTGGCAGGAAGAATACGAGACGTTGAGAAATATCGTTCTTGACTGTGAGTTGACCGAAGACTTTAAATGGATGCATCCTTGTTACACGTTTGAGAACAAAAACATAGTCTTAATCCATGGATTTAAAGAATATATTGCACTGCTATTTCATAAAGGTGTCTTATTAAAGGATACCCATGGGATTCTGATTCAACAAACGGAGAATGTACAAGCTGCACGCCAGATCCGGTTCACCAATGTTCAAGAGATCCTTGAAAAAGAAAGCATCATAAAAGAATATATTTATGAAGCCATCGAAGTTGAAAAAGCTGGTTTGGAAGTGGAATTTAAAAAGAATACAGATTACATCATTCCTGATGAGTTTCAAAATAAACTCGATGAAATGCCTGTCTTGAAAAATGCTTTTGAAGCCTTGACGCCCGGGCGGCAAAGAGCATACCTTCATCATTTTTCTGTACCCAAGCAATCCAAAACTCGAGTATCTAGGGTTGAAAAATGGATGCCGCAAATTCTGGATGGAAAAGGATTAAATGATTAAGTTGTATATGAAGAAGCAACCTTAGATCGGTGAACAATCCGAACTGAGGTTGCTTCTTCTCTTTTTACTAAAAGATTTTATACTACTTCAGGTAGGTTCCGGTTACTCCAATTCCACCGCTACCGTTCAATACATAC
The DNA here is from genome assembly GCF_038004525.1 of Paenibacillus sp. FSL R5-0914. Taxonomy (NCBI): domain Bacteria; kingdom Bacillati; phylum Bacillota; class Bacilli; order Caryophanales; family Paenibacillaceae; genus Paenibacillus; species Paenibacillus sp. FSL R5-0914. The sequence continues at coordinate 1,691,221 of NZ_JBBORH010000001.1, read as the reverse complement.
ACTCTAGCGTTTCCTTTTCCAGAGCATACCAGAGTGATTGTGCCGTTAGTAACGTTTTTGGTATCGCCAGTCACCGCATCCACGTAAGTTCCATTCGGAATTCCGGTAAATGTCGCATTTCCTGAGATCGTAACTAACGCAAAGCTATCGATGCCTTTCGCGCTATCGGTATATCTTCTTTTAAATGCCAAATCACCGGATACATTTTCTGTGGAATACTGGCCTTTTTGCAAGGCTGGAACAGCTCTTCTGATTAAATTGAGTTGTCTGATATGTTTTGCCAAAGGATAGTTTAATGAATCGGCAAGTGTGCCAGTAGCATTTGTATACTTACCGTAGTCCTGAACAGTAACGCTACCCTCAATTTGATCTCCAAAGTAAGCACGCCCTGTTGAGCTAAGTGGTGCATTCGGGCCTACATCGATGACTGATCCTTTTTTAAACTCGATTTCAGAACCATAATAGATCGCAGGTATTCCCCGGAAAGTGAACATCAGCGAGAGATTCTCAGCCCAAGTGTCTTGTGTCCCTGAAAATCGTTGATTCTCTGGGGCTTGGTCAGGTGCATAGTCATGAGAGTCAACATAAGTTACATTCCAAGTAGCATCGTTATAATATTGATCACCGCTCTTCATACTGAATGCTTCCTGTGCAGACTTGAATGCCCAATGCATCGGGAAATCAATAACATCCATACCCGATTTCATCGAATAGTCAGGCGCGTGATAATTATTGCCTATTAAAAAAGCATTGTTCGAGGTTGGCTGCCCTGCTGTAGTAGAGTTATCTGCCCACTCTTGTTCCACTGACAGCTTGTTGGAAGCGTAGTCATTTTGTCCATCACCCGGATAGGCTTTCGAGCTTTTCCATGTATAGAATGGAGTCGATATTGCCGGAATCCCACTATTCCATACATCTCTGTACCGAGTAGCCACTTCACCGAAGACAAAGAAGTTTGAGCCCCCTCTTGTTTTCCAAGCAGGAACAAAGTATTTGTTAAAAACATACCGACTCACATGCTTCACAGTATCGACCCGGAAAGCATCAACACCCATATCAATATACTGATTATAGCTGTCAATTAGATACTGATTCACTACAGGATTTTCCGTATTCAAGTCCACAGCGTCTCCTGCAATCTGTCCTGTCTGTACAGTGTAAGATTCCCAGGAAAGACTTTTTTCGGTGTGATACATGTTATTGTTGGTTTCCGCATTTTTCATGATTGCGAGTCTGGCCTGATATTGCTGATCAGGGGTCATCGTATCATAGTTAGCTGGCAGTTTATCCGTAATTTTAAGCATGTTATTTATGGTGTCCGCTGCAGTCGGATCTTTTTTGAACATAGGCAACAGATTCTCTTCCCCAAAATTACCGGTATGATTCACAACAACATCCTGAATAACCTTTATCCCTTTGGCATGAGCTGCATTAATCAATTCCTGATAAGAGGCTCCCGCTGATTCATACCTTGGATCTACTTTGGAAAAATTAATCGCATGGTAGCCATGATAATCATACCCGCTGGCATTCTGCACCACTGGCGTAATCCAAATGGCACTGAATCCGAGCGCTTTGATGTAGTCGAGCTTTTGAATCAGACCCTTAAAGTCACCTCTCCAAGCTGGGTCTGAATCCGGATTTCCTGCTTTAGCATCCTCCCATGAATGTACATTGTTACTCGGATCACCATCATAGAATCGTGAAGTAATTACGAAATAAATGGTGTCTTCACGGAAATCGCCTTTATTTCCAATCGTATAGATAAAGCTCTGTTTCGTTTCATTTCCGGCACCATCAACCACCAGGAATTTCAGTGTCGTCGTCTTATTAATAAGAATGGACGGTCCAGCTAGAGCAGTTAAAGCATTGCCCGAGACATAGAGATTTGAACTGGTAGTTGGTTCCGTCCCATTATCTGTGTAATATGCGGTGGTCGTTGCTGCTTTGTTATCTTTTATATTAAAAGAGACGGTAACGGCAGAGCTTGAATTCCCAACAGGTAAATTCGCGGTTATCGTTGGGGCCTGCAGGTCGAGATTTAGGTCAATGACATAAGCAAAAGTGCCTACACTGCCTGCTTGACCGATGGAGTTAACACCAAAAGCCTTAATGGTCATAGTAGAGGCCACTTGGATTGGAGTGGTATACAAGGTAGAGGATGTCGTAGGTGTCGACCCGTCTGTCGTATAGTAGATTTTATCGCCAGTATTGATACTGGAGAGCTTCACAGTTTGGGCAGAATCATATGTCTTCGGCGTAGGAGAGACTGAAATCACGGGGATCTTCGGAATTTCTGGATTAGCGTCATACCACACATTATCTGCGTTATACCAGCCCTCTTTTACACTGCGGGACAAGTCGGCCGTCTGTTTGCCGTTTCCATCATTAAAGATAAGGCTTGTGCCGGTGGCGTTGGCAATAGTATAGCTGTACCAGTCGTTTCCGTCCGATTTCATCAGAATTCCCGGCCAAGCTCCGCTTGTTGGAACCGTTGTCGGACTCAGATTCCAGTAATGGATTCGGATCGTTGAGCTCCAGTTTGCTGGTTTCTTAAAATGAACCGTTAAGCCAGCCGAAGTTGGTGTTGGTGTTGGTGTTGGTGTTACGGTTGGTGTTGGTGTTACGGTTGGTGTTGGTGTTGGTGTTGGTGTTGGTGTTGGTGTTGGTGTTGGTGTTGGTGTTGGTGTAGCTGTTACGGTTGGTGTTGGCGTAGGAGTCACTGTTGGTGTTACGGTTGGTGTTGGTGTTGCGGTAGGCGTTGGCGTTGCTGTGGCTGAAAGAGTTAGATAGTCGATATTGATATTCCCAGTATCATCCGAGTCAAATTTGTAAGCGATCGTATTATTTCCTGCCTGTAAGGAGAGCGTTTCTGTTTGGTCACCCCATGCATCCCAATTTGGCAAGTTCGCTAAAGTGGTCTGCTTTACCTTTGCTCCATTCACATAAATGGAAACTTGCTTGGCACTGCCAGTCGCATTGGCATAGCGAAGCGTGGCATTATAGGCGCCTGCAGCGGAAGATTGAATATTAAAGGTGGTAGTTGCTCCTGTGGTTGTGTATCCATCAACAAAACCAGTGCCGGTATATCCGGTGTGATTCGTATTTATTTTTGCGCTACCTGACAAGGCTGCGCTCTCAGCTTCATACTTCCCAGCAACCGGAATAACTACCGTCCAGTTCTTCCCTCCGTTGCTGTCCCAGCTATCCGTCGGGGCTGTGATGTGATAACAATAAATGAGTGTTGCGCCCTCCTGCACATTGAGGTTGGCCGTAAACGTGGTCCCACTTTTAGACATGACTGTGTCCGTAGTATTCGTCCAATTATTCGTAGTCCAATGCAGTGTCACAGAAGATGCTGTGGTGTTCGTATAGGAGACTGTATAATCAGTGTTGCTGGCTGAAGCCCCGCCCGATAAACCGAATAAACTAAAGATTAGCGAAAAAATGATCAACCAAGAAACAAACCGCCTAGATTGTTTTCGTACCAATTAAATAACCTCCTTATTAATTTTAAGTGCAAATTACGTTGTGCAAACGTTTGCAAAAATGAGAAAAAAAGAAACAATCTAACTTATCAATCTCCTCCTTCTTAGAAAATATGGAAAAACCTCATTGTATGCGTTTACAAATAGAACTATTGAGAAATCCTCAGGTTACAGATAGCTCCATATCTAATGAATTTTCCCTGTTTATGATTATAGGCTCCAACCTTTTCCGGGTCAATGCATCTTTTAGGCTAAAAACATAAAAATTTAATGGTTTAACCACAAAAGTTCAATCGTTTTCATTCATCAGTTGTTCAAGGCAAATTAAAATCTTAGATTACCGCTATTTATAGAACTATGGTTTCCCGTTTGTTGAACGAAGGATTGTCAAGACTTGGGTGACAACTTCTTCGTACTTACCCAGTACTTTCGAAATCAGTTCTCGGGATCATGTACTTTAGTCACCCATCCGTGTTTTCAATGGTTCTAAAACTTCCGTTTATGATACGGAAGACCCTCGCCTTCTTCGCAATACTGTTTAAGACTGTACAAAAAAATAGCCCAGTTATAATTACATACGCGATAAAATGAGGTCACTTCCTCCCAATTCATCTGACGAAAAATGATTGAAGTCTTCCCGTTTTTTTCCTTCATATCAAAAGAAATTGTCGTACCTATCCATTCTGGATCTGAATCAACACACTGCCACAAAATCTTTTTATCGGGAACAAGATCATCAACTCGCATCTTTGTTAAGCCTTTCCCGCCGAATCGAAACTCATTTATACAACCGATCTGATCATTGACTATTAGTTCATTTGTCCATATTTCTGAAAGTCCTTTTGCAGTGGTTAATGCTTCATATACCGTTGAAGCTGGAACATTCACGGTCTGCAAGTGCTCGATATTTGCCATATTGCTCATCCCCTTTTTTAAGGATTTAATTTATGTAATTATTTGTATAAGAAAATTATACCATCAATCATATCAACTCTGAGATAAACATTGGTGTAGCTCCATCCTCTGTATTAAAGCCAAATTTATTATAGAAATCCACTGCATGAGGATAAGAAATTAATACTTTTGTTTTACACCCTTTATATCTATCAAGCATTATATTCATCATTTCCTTACCTATACCGATACTCTGATAACTAGGATTAATAAGCATATAATGAAAATATACCGTTAAAACACCATCTGACAAAGCATTTATTAAACCGACAAGCTTTCCTCCTTCCCAAGCGGTAACAATTGAATGAGATCCTCCGATTGCTTGTAAAAGCTCGTTTGGGTACTTGCCAGACTCCCATTCTACTGAAAGAAATAACTCTTGGAGTGCATCCTTAGTGATATCCTCTTTGCTTGAAGCGTAATAAATACTCACCCCTGTACCTTCCTTTCATAAAACTAACTACGGTACAACATCTGTTTTAAACTCCCATATTTCGATGGTTTTGCAATCCTTACGAAGCCATAAAATAATACCGACATAGCAATTTCGGATTTATCAAAGTGAATAATCACTTTATTTACCTCAATATACTCTTAAAAATATGTATAGAAAATGGATTAACTGAAGTGGAATTTGTATTTATTTACATTAGAGAATTCATGAGAATACTTCTTTTACCTAAGCATACTAATCCTAAGAGGTTTATAGCGTTAACCTGCCCGTTAGTTGAATAAAGGCAGCTGATCGCGTTGACTGACGGCTGCCTAATCGTATTTGAGCTAACGCTACCCATTGGTGTAATTACTCAAATATAATCAATGAATTCATTAGTTTTGTTATATCCATAAATTATGATGGAGTCGGTAGTTACTTCACCTGGAACATGTATTTTTTTCAGGATTTGAATTAAATCAGTTTTTATCAAGTAATCTTCAGCATGAATTTCTAACCACTCAATAAATTTGTAGCCACCATCTGAAAAATGGTAATACCAATCTCCATCCCAAAGGCTGATATAGCCAGTATCAATGTCTTTAGTCCTCCATTTGGTTGGAAAAGCATAGTTGAGCATTGCTTGTCTTATTTCTTCCCATTTTGTGTTGTTCATTAAAGGTTTTAGTTCATTTGAATCCATATATTCACCTTTTTCTCCCATCAGTACTGCAAGTGTTTATTCCAGCTTATCATTTTCTCTTGTACAAAACTGCCCGTTAGCAGAACAAAGCTGCCGATTCAAGTCGGCAGCTTCGTTCTGGTGTTATTGAGCTATAGTTTCCCATTAGCTTAATCGTTATTTATGATACGGTTCTCCGCGCTGTCTGTAACGGTAAGTTTTAGGGCCATCCTTTTGTGGGATGGCCCTTTCATTTTTCTCATTATGTTGAACTATGTTCCCCGTTAACGAGCCGCCAACATAAAAAACAGAGCATCTGAGGTCACGCCTCAGATGCCTTGTATTTAGTATTGTTTTATGACCTGGTTCAATTTCATAAATCTTCTACACCGGTGGGTAAGTTTTTACTCACTACATTTGGCTTCGTGTACATTTTATTGAGTATGATCGTTTGCACGATAATGAATATACCGCCAACTGCCCAATATAATGGTAACGCGGCGGGCATCTGAAAAGAAAATACACCCATCATGATCGGTGACAACAATCCGATGAAAGCCATTTGGTTATTTTGATTTTGCTGATACTGTGCTGAAACGGATTGAGACACGCGGAACTGAACGTAATACACCGCAGCGGCAATAAGCGGCAAAATCATATCTGTTTTCCCCAAGCTAAACCACAGAAAATCGTCCGCTGCAATCTCTGAGGTACGACGAATTGCGTAGTAAAATGCGAGGGTGATCGGCCATTGGAGAAGCATCGGTAAACACCCCATATTTAAGGGATTAAATTGATGCTTCTGGTAGAGCTGCATCATCTCGACTTGCTGTTGTTTTTTTGCATCCGCACTGACGTCGTTCTTATACTTCTCCTTAAGTGCAGTTAACTCCGGCTGGAGGACGGCCATCTTTTCTTTCATGTCCATTTGTTTCTTGGTTTGATTCATCATGAGCGGCATAATCGCGAGTCTGATGATGAAAGTCATCAGCACGATCGATAATCCGTAGTTTCCGTGAAATGCATTCGCGAAGAATTTGATCAAGATCGAAAATGGATAAATAAAAAAGTGGTTAAATATCCCTGCTGAATCGGCATTAATCGAGTTTGATTGGGATGCTGTCGAACACCCGCTGAGCACAATGATCGGAATAACTCCAATCAACATGACGAGAATGGGCTTGGCCCATTTTTGAAACAACAAAATCTTTTTCATCGTTGTCCTCCCTAATTGAAAGTATGGAATATCAATGTGGGGAAGGACTAAGGTCTTCTTCATCAGGAGCTTCTCTTCGTCTGGCGGTACGTACTATCCACCGCTGAATGCTGCTCGGTTGTGACAGTCTGACAGCCACAAACCAAGTTAAACCGGCTGGAGCAATTTCATAACCCCAGTGTATCTCTTGTGTAGAAAAATAGGTGAATGGAATTGACACTAAGGAATAGATGAGAGCGATCGAGAACGCCAATTGAACCAAGTCATAAAAATGCTCCAGCCAAGTTCACCTCTGCATGAGCCATATTGGAAAAATTTGAATAATGATTATACGTTAGAGAAAACTGTGTGGTTTCACTAACCTGCCCGTTAGTTGAACAAATAAAAAATGGCTGCCGAAGCAACCGCTATCCCACTAATGTGCCCCGCTTGCTTAATCGACATTACGCACCAGTCCGATAGACTTAGCCTTGCAGGGTTATCTGCTGATTACGCCTCACCGAAAAACCCTTAGCAGACCAAGGAGAGCAACTTTCAAATTCTTCTCTTACAGACTATGATTTATTAAATGAGCAATTTCTTTAACTCTCCCCATTGTAATTCCTTCTCTTTGTTCAACTGCAAGTGGATGATTCGTTTGTTCTAATTCTATTAACGGAACAGCACCAACTTCTTGTGTATGTACCATTGTCTTTAACGATAATGTAGTTATTGGATATATTGAAAGTTCAGTCGATAACCAACCAAAATAAGGTTTTTCAGTTTCCCTTCCTTCTACGTGCAATAATTCATTAGATTTCAAAAAGTTTTCTTCACTAAGAGAAACCCAAACACTCCATATAAATTTCTCTTTACTATCAATTATTGGTATTTCAATATGTCCTCTAATAAAGAAATGCTGTTCATCAATTACACAAAAATCTCTAATTAATTCTGTTCTTTTCTCTTCTGGTACAGTGTAAAAATAATATGGCGCTTCACTTCCGTAACATAAAGGAAGTTCACTTAATTCGTTGTTACAGTGAGGGCATTTCATGTTTTCTGCTCCTTATAGTTTCTCGCTGATTTCTTATAACGTCTTATTCGCGAAATTACTGAGTTATCCTGCCCATTACTTCAATAAAATGAACAGCTAGCATCTGCCGGACATAGAAAGACCGCCATTGAAGGCGGTCTAAAATTTATCATTTCTGCCCAACAATAAGTCCTGGAGATATTAATAACCTGAGATGATTCGCTGTAAGCCTAATTAGAGCGTCTCAACCAATTTCTGAATCTTTGAGTGGGAAATTAAATATACAGGACCCATTATTTCTATTTTGCCGTCCTTTACACGCATTGCACTCTCCTGTTCTGCCGCATAAACATCAATCTCTTCAGACAAGGGGAAGAGGTAACCTTGAACAAACGTAGCGTAGTCGCGTTTAGAATGAGATTCATAGGCAAAATGATCAAAGCCAATACCATCATAAATAGTACTTGTTTCAACTTCATTGCCAGTGTTTTTCAAGCATAACCATTTTTCAGCCATGTTTATCGCACCGGCGCTGGCACCCATTATAACGGCATTGCTGTTCTTAATAACATTTGATAATTCATAATCCGCCAAAAAATCGTTTTGCAAAACAGGATCTCCACCGCATAAAAAAATGACAGAAGCGTTGTGAATTAATCGCTGCGCATCTTCCTTCTGCATGCGGTAATCAATGAAATGATATTCATCAAAAATAATGTTAGCCTGATTTAACCATGTACATTCAGAAACATCATCAATGTTAATTTGCTCCCCTGTATAACCAGACGGTTCAGCGCTAATCATAACAAGCGATTTTCTGTCTTGTATATCCTCATGCAAACAATGGACCAGCTTCTCTGGAAAAAAATTATTAAACCAACTGAGATAGTAGTGAGTACTCAAACTTAATTACCTCCATATGTATTTTTCACAATAATAAAATGAAGTTACATATTAGTTATCTAATACGTAACTCCAATTATAAACAATAGCTTCTATTAGTAGAATCTCAAGCAATGGTCTCCATTAAAAATTCGATCACCGGGTAAGAGATCATGTGCCGATCACGGTAAATCGAGGTAATAGCATCTGGCCGTGTGCTAAGGATTGCCTTCTGTAAAAGGGCTGCTTGAAAGCCTCTTTCTTGTGCACCGTTAATAGTAAAGGTTACACAATGTTCTGCGGCGAAGCCCGCAACGATGATGAATTCAACACCATGTTCACGTAGCAGTTGTTCCAAATCCGTCCTCCAAAAAGCATTAGAATATTCTTTTGCCATCTGGATATCTGTCGGTGCTACTGTAATTTCCGGTATGCTATTTCTTGCTTCTGGATCCGTATCCGCATTCGCCCCTTCCATGTCTTGTATATGGATGACGATTTGGTCCTTCGCACGAAGTAACCCAGACACATGATTAATGTATTCACAAGCCTCACTTACATTTAACTTCTCCATATGATCGTGTAAGAAAAGGTTTTGCATATCAATAATTAGAAATCCAATTTTTATTTTGAACTACCCCTCTCAGAATAAATATAGCTAGTTTCTATACTAATCTGGATGAAGATTCAGCTCAAGGGAATAAATGAATTAGACTATTTTGTACAATAGCATCATATGTTACGCCATTCCTTTTCATTTAGTTCATTGTTAATGCCGACCCCAGCTAAGGAGCCCATAGAAGCGGCAATAATGGCTTGATGAAGATGTGTTGCTGCATCACCGGCACTATAAACGCCTGAAACGTTCGTTTTACCGAGATTATCGATGATGACTGCTCCTGTTTCTGTGAGTTCACAACCAATGGCTTGTGGCAAACCCGACCCGATCATGAGCTTCGGTCTAAAAAATATCCCCGTACATCCGATGCTAGTACCATCCTTCAACACAACTTGCTGCACCATGCCATTGTCAGATTCGATCGACTGAATCGGTGAGTCATAGACAGGAATGTTATGTTGATTTAGCTCTTCGCGTTGTGCATCCGTCAAGTCATCAGATCCATTAGTACATATGGTAATCTTTTTCGTCCAACCAGATAACACTTGGGCCATATGCGTTGCATCGGCTCCCTTAACAATTACGACAAGAGGCTGATCTCTTAGTTCCCATCCATCACAATAGGGGCAGATAAAGGCGCTTTTACCATATACGTCTGAGAGTCCCTTAATATCCATCGGGAGGTCCTTCATCCCTATGGCGAAGAGCACCTTTTTACTTTGAAAAGTCTGACCCTTAACCGTCGTAATTTGAAAATCGCCATCGGTTCCCGTAATCGATAGGGCGGTATCTTCCGCAAAATTAACGGATGGATAGGCACTAATCTGCTCCTTCGCAATCCTCCTAAATTCGCTTGGACTTATAGAATCTCTAGTAAGAAAGCCATGCGTTTCTCGAGTAACCCTATTACGTGCGCGTCCTTCATCAATAACAACCACACTTTTTCTTGCCCTGCCTAGCACCAGAGCAGCATTTAGACCTGCCGGTCCTCCTCCGATAATTACACAATCGTAAGTCATTTCTATTCACCCTTTCGCTTTTCAATTTATATTAAAGATATTAGAGACTTATGTTATCTCTAATTTTCCTAAAAAAAGAACGGATCTTACTCCGTCATTATAATTGTTGCCAGATCCACTATTTTCTTGTTTCTAGATACTAAGAATAATTCCTTTAAGTATTCCAATTAACGACTTTGTGAATCTATAATAACTTTAATAAATCTAAAAGGCAAGGATTTTTCTATTTAATCATTGCCCTCTTGGAATTCCAACTAAATTACCGCAAAAGTGTAGTAGCCCATAAAAACAGCTTGTTGTCAGGATTAACAAATCCCTTTTTGTTTTTATCTAATGTCGATATTTGTTTCATTTCCTCATCAGATAAACTAAAATCAAAGATTTCCAGATTCGCCTTTAATCTTGCAGGATTAACCGACTTGGGAATAACCCCAACATTACGCTCAATGTTCCATCTTAACATAACTTGAGCCGTTGTTTTACCGTGTCTTTCAGCAATGCTTGTTAATATAGGGTTATCGAATAAATTTTTATTTCCATGTCCAAAAGGACTCCACGCTACATGTTGGATATTCTTATTCACCATATAATTATGCAAGTCGGGCTGCTGTAAAAACGGATTCGTATGAATTTGATTTACTGCAGGTACTATTGAGCCATGCTTCAATACATCACTCAGGTGCGTTTGTTCAAAGTTAGACACACCAATGGCTCTGATTTTACCCTCTTTGTACAATTCCTCTAATATCAACCAGCTCTCAACATATTTTGGGGATGGCCAATGGATCAAATAAAGATCTATATAATCTGTTCCCAGTTTTTTCAAACTCATTTCAAAAGCCTGTTTCGTTCTTTTACCATGATCTGAATTCCACAGTTTTGTTGTAATAAATATATCCTTTCGATTTACACCTGATTTTTTAATTGTACTTGCAACAAGTTCCTCATTATGATAAAAAGCGGCGGTATCAATATGCTTATATCCATTTCTCAATGCCCAAATGATTGCATCTTCGTGTTCATTTTTCATTTGGTATACACCCAATCCGACTTTTGGTAACAAAACCCCATTATTTAACAGGTAATTTCCCATAGAATAATCCTCCCATACACTATTATTTTATATCAGCTGAGTCAGTCGATTCTGATAGCATTCCAGCAACTTCTTTCTATTCCTTGAATAAGCTCTGGAGTCTCAATTATTTTTCCATGTTGAATTTCTTTGAAGAAGCTAACAAATGCGCCATAAACAATGCAAATCAATGCATTTGAAGGAAGGGAGCTGAACACCCCTCTCTCTTTGCCGCTTTCTATGATTGCGACTAAAAAATTCATAAATCCATCAAACACGCTCCGGCTCTTCTCATTCAAATAATATGACTCCGCATGTGAATCTATAAATAGCAGCGCGTATATATTGCTTTTTGCAAATCCGACCATTTGATAAAACACATGGCGAAATTGCTCACGAATTTCATTTGAGTTTGGAAAATCAGTTTTAATGATCTCTGAAAACTCCATCACTACTTTTTGAAACAATGAATTAACTAATGACTCTTTACTTTTAAAATATCGATAAATGGTACCCGCTCCTACTTTTGCCGCTTCCGCAATCATAGGGACAGTCGTTCCATCATAACCTCTTTCTGCAAATAATTTTAAAGCCGCTTTATAAATTTCCTCTTGCTTGTTTGTAGACAATAAGAACACCTCTCCTTCTTGCGGAATGAATATTCATTCCTCTTTACAATAAAACTCATTTATAAAAAAAGCAATCAGAATATTAGAAATTATTTCCTGTAATATGAAGGTGAAAACACAAATAAGGATGTCTCTGAAGTATTAGCTTCAAGACACCCTTAAGTATAATTTCATAATAAACCCTATAAAAAAGGGACGCTGTACATTCGATTAAAGCTCTACCGTCCGGATTCTGCCGTCTTCTTCATAATGGAGTTCCGTAAATTTCATACTGCGTTTATGGTCCACGCCGCCAGACAGCGATGCGTCATGATAGAACAAATACCATTTCTCGTTAAATTCCACGATAGAATGATGTGTCGTCCAGCCAATAACTGGATTCAGAATCGTACCTTGAAAAACAAAAGGTCCGCAAGTCTTATCACTCACCGCGTAGACGATCTTATGGGTTGTGCCAGTAGAGTACGAGAGATAGTATTTCCCTTTATACTTGTGCATCCATGGACCCTCGAAGTACCTCCTGTCTTCATCACCCGCAAGGATAGAGTTCCCTTCTTCATCAATAATGGTGATCTCCTGAGGGTCAGATTTGAATGTCAGCATGTCTTCACTCAGCTCACCCACCCAAGGACCGTAAGCCGGTTCCTCTGGGCCCTTTTCTACCGCATCTTGTTGAAAAATACCGTCTTGCCACTTTTCTAATTGTCCGCCCCATAAGCCGCCAAAATACATGTAGGCTCTTTCATCCTCGTCCACGAATACGGCTGGATCGATGCTGAAGCTCCCTTCGATATATCTTTCTTGAGCCTGGAAAGGACCAGATGGAGAAGTTGACGTAGCCACTCCGATACGGAAAATACCTTCCATGTCCCGGGCCGGGAAAAATAAATAATACGTCCCCTGCCGGTACGCGGCATCGGGCGCCCACATTTGCTTCGAAGCCCAAGGCACATCCCGAAGATGAAGCGCCTCTCCGTGATCTACACAGGGGGATGTAGGATCTTCCAAGGAAAACACATGATAATCCTCCATCGCATATTGGTCACCATTATCATTTGTAGGTCCATCATGGTCAATATCATGGGATGGGTAAATATACAGCTTGCCCTCAAATACATGAGCGGAGGGATCGGCTGTATAGAGATGGGTAACTAACGGTTCATTTTTTGTTGCCATAATAGGACTCTCCTCCTGATTGAGATTACGCCTGTTGATTAGCCAAGCAGAAATGGATTTTACCGTCCTTATAGGGACGGTTCCGTTTCTGCGAGAAATATCAGAACATGAGTAGACATGTGAAACTTATACTTTCTGATATTTCAAAAAAAGGTACACTAAGGCGCTCCTAAAGTATTTTCAGCTAATGCTCTCACATTTCCATAACTATAATTTAGCTAATCAACAGGCCTAGATTGGAATTGATTGGTTCCATGGTGTTGCCTTATTCGAAGCCAGCTTGCCTGGGTTATTCTTTGACACCACCAAGTGCCACGCCCGCGATAATGTATCTGGATAACAAGAAGTAAACTATAAACAACGGTAAAGCCGTCAAAGCCAGACCCATATAGATCGAGCCGAACTCCGTTTTGTAGATATCACCTCGGAGCAAGCTTACCATGATTGGCATAGTATATTTCTCCTTCTGTGTCAGCAATATCAGCGGCATGAACAGGTTGTTCCAGTTAGCCACAAAGGCAAAGATGGCTTGTGTTGCTACTGCCGGCATCATCAGCGGTAAGATAATCCGGTTGAAAGTGAAGAATTCACCAGACCCATCTACACGCGCAGCTTCCACGATCTCTATCGACAGAGTTGCGAGCAAGTATTGGCGCATGAAGAACACCACCGCCGGTGCAGCAATTGCTGGTAGAATCAGCGGGAGAAAATTGTTGGTCCAATGTAATTTATACATGAACTGATAGAATCCGATTGCGCTTGCTTGGGAAGGAATCATCATCACGCACATGATAAAGGTAAAGAATGGCCCCCGTAGCTTCCAGCTGTAAGTGACGAGCCCATAGGCCGCCAAGGACGAGAAATAGACTGTACAGAGGGTTGCAGAACTGGCAATAATAAATGAATTCAGGAACCCTTGAAGCGGATCGAAGCTCTTATCGAGCAACACTCGCAGGTTGCTCATCATGTGGCTCGAAGGAAGCAGAGAAAGTCCGCTTTGAATTTCCGGTGTAGAGCGTGTGGCATTTACAAACATGATCCAAAACGGCAGGATACTGAGCACCGCCAAAGAGATGCAAACAACATAGATAATTGTCTTGTTGATCTTTCGGTTAACGGTTCCGCTTTTCTGATTATTTGCCATGTGTTACACCTCCCTCACGGGCTGCTATAGCAGCTTTTCTATTCTTTTGTTTTTGTATTTTTTTAAGTCTTGACGCATCACGGTCACGCATCACGTAGAACAGTATTCCGGCCAATATTGCCGAAATCAAGAACATAATCATGCTTGCTGCTGCAGCACGATTGTACATATAGCTGCCCTTGAATGCTTGCCCGTAGATAAACATGGACGTGGTAAGCGTAGAATCGTCCGGTCCACCTGCAAGGAATAATTGCGGAATATCGAACATGGTCAAACCACCCACCATCGATGTAATCAGTGTGAACAGCAATATCGTACGCAGACTCGGCAGTGTGATGCGGAAGAAGGTTTGAAACCCGTTAGCCCCGTCAATCGATGCAGACTCGAAGAGAGCAGGATTTATACCCATAACGCCAGCAATCAGGACGATCATGGTGTTGCCGTACCACATCCAGAACTGGATGAACGCGACAATGCCCCGTGCTGTCGTCTTATCCTGCAGGAAGAACACCGGAGCGTCGGTCCACCCCAACATTTGAAACAAACTGTTTACAGGACCCATCGGATAGGCGAATAAAGTGCTAAACAACACGGCAATCGTACTCGCTGTGATGATATTAGGCATATAGAGCAGAACCTTGAACAAGCCTTGTCCCTTTATATTGAGACGCTTATTCGTGAACCATGCCGTTAGCAAGAGCGCGAGAAGCATCTGGGGAACGAAGTTAGTAATCCAGAGCAATCCAGTGTTGATCAAAGACTTCCGGAACGAAGGATTATCAAAGAGAAGATCTTTGAAGTTTTGAAAAGGATTATCAAGAATATGGATCGGTTTTGGTATGATTCCTTTCATATCGGTGAATCCAATGACTGCGGTATATAAAATGGGATACAGTGAGAAAATCAGAAATGCAAGAACAAATGGGAAGGTAAAAATATAACCGTATTTCGAATAGTTCACATTTTTGCGGCGCATGCTCTCACCTCTTTAGTTGATATGAAGGGGCGGGATTACTCCCCCGCCCCTCCGAATCCTTCTTATTCGCTTTCAATGCCAAGTTGGTCTTTGACTTGTTGCTTAAAGGTTTCGATCGCTTTGGCACGGTCCTTATTGCCCGCGGTGTATTCACGCACTTGATCACGCCAGAGCTTGTTGATTGTTTCGTCGTACTGGGTCAAGTTTTTACCTGAAGCGTTTGCATTGGCCGGTACAAACACGTCGAACATGTTCTGACCACCGAGCAGTGGAACTTCACCGTTTGACTTCGACATGACAACGGAGGAAGCAACGCTGTCCTTCGTACCTTGCTCGCCTTCCTTCATCGTACCGTTAGCCCAGTAATGTTGGAGTCCCGTTTCGGAGGTGTCGAGTGTAACCCACTTCACAAAGTCCGCAACAGCCTGTTTCTTGGCTTCGTCCTTGGTAACGTCTTTGTTGGCAAGCAGCCAAGTGCCACCCCAGAAGAAGCCTGTCGGTGGTTCGGAAACCGCCCAGTCGCCATTCGTGTCTTTTACTTGACCGTTCATCACGTAGTTGATGAGCCAAGCAGGACCGAAGAAACCGAAGATCGGTTGAGCGCCGGCACCGGACATATCCGCGTACCATGCTTCCGTCCAGTCTGTCGTATCGTTGTGATAGCCATTGTCTTTCAGCTTTTTAGAAAGATCCAGGAACTCTTCACGCTTCGGATCGATATGAAGCTTACCATCAACAATCCAACCTTTGTCAGAGCTGTTCTCGATCGGGTGCCAGATATCGCCATCACCAGAAACGATGCCGTATCCCTTAGCTTTCAACTTCGCGGCTGCATCATAGAATTTATCCCAGCCTGGTCCAATTTCATTTTTGATGGTGGCTGGATCATCTGTTCCAAAAACATCCTTCGCAATGGAGCGGCGATAGATAAAGGCGCCGCCAGTCGCTTGATAGCCGAGGGCTTTTAATTTACCGTCTAAGCTACCGATATCAACCGAGTATTGCGCGATGCCAGCATCCTTAACCATTTGGTCATCAAGGCCCATATCAGAATAGTTGGCTGCATAGCTGGATGCGTCCCCTTGTGTATATTTGAGTACGAATGCTGATTCAGCTGCATAAATGTCCGGAGCATCTTTTCCTCCAGCGGACAGAGCCTGATCAAGCGCAGGTTGATAAGCGCCGTCGGTGGTTGCAATAACTGTAGTCTTGAACTCAACATTCGCGTCCGGATGAGTTTCCATATACTTCTTGGTCATATTAGGTATCTCATCTGTAAAGCTCCAGAGATTGATAGTGACTTTCTCGCCTGTTCCTTTTGATGGAGCTTCGGTAGCGTTGGCTGCTGGTGCAGTCGTTGGGCTTGAGCTAGATGAGTTAGAATTCGAGTTCCCACCACATGCTGCGAGAGCAGATGACATCACGAGCAATGTAGAGATCCCCACTAAACTACGTTTCATACTTTTCATATCTTTGCCTCCCCTTTTGTATTATTACTTCGGCTTTTTGTAACCGCATACATAATTATAGAGCCTGCAATCCTTAAGCATAAGGACACCCTCTTTAGGAAAACTTCCACTATTTTTAGATTCAGTTCTATAGAGCGCAAAAAAAGAGACATCAAGGGATCTTTCCCTTGGTGTCTCCATGATCTGTTTATATTTCTGATCATTACTTATCCACTTTTAGCGCATCATCCTGTTTCTTGATGAATTCTTCTGGTGTGACGGCTTCACCGAACAATGCCTGAATCTGATTCATGTGTATAGTAGATGCGACTGGCTTCATTTGTGTATCCAGATAAAGAGTTACTTTATTAGCCTTATTTAACTCGTTTAATAGATCAATGAACATTTGCGGTAGCTTGATGGCCGCAGTATCTACTTTGGTAGCCGGGATTACGCCTGCATTGACTACAGAATGCTCTCCCCACTTTTGAACGAAAAAGCTGACGAATTCTTTGGCCTCCAGAGCATGCTTCGAATTTTTGGAAACGAACAATCCAGTACCCGGACCACCGACCCAATCATCCACGTTGCCTTTGCCGCCTTCAACTGTCGGGAACTTGAAATAACCGATGTTGACTTTAAATTCTTGGGCTATATTTGTAGTGGTCGTGAAATCTGGCAGCTCCCAAGTCCCTGTAACGAACATGGCTGACTTTCCGTTCATGAACTGTACCTTGGCTTCATCATTGGATAATCCGTTGTAGCCTTTGATGAATGTGTTCAGGTTTACCAACTCTTGTACTTGTCTTGCAGCCTCTAGCAAGGAAGGATCTGTGAAGTCCTGATCCGCAACAGCTTTATCCATCAGGTTAGGTCCCCCAATACGATCAGCTAGATACATGTACCAGAAGGAAGCCGGCCAACCGTCCTTGCCGCCAAGAGTAACAGGTGTTATGCCATTGTTGTTCAGTGTTCGAATGATCGCTTTGAGATCATCCAAGGTTTGGGGAGGCTGCAGATTAAATTCTGAAAATATTTCTTTATTATAGTAGACCGGAACTATGTTTAGTTCGACAGGAAGGGCATACGTCTTCCCATCAAAAGAGTACCCCTCCGTCGTACCAGCTACGAATTTTCCTTTCAACTCATCCTGTAAAAGATCGTCCACGGCTGCAAACTTATCTCCCCTAACATATGGATCCATAAAGCCTGCTGCCCAGGTGAATCCGATGTCCGGTAGATCGTTGGAAGCGGCAAGTACCTTCAGTTTGCTTTTATACTGCTCATTTTCAAGAACTTCTGTCTTAATGGTGATATTCGGATTAGCTTCTTCAAATTCTCTGATGATTTCTTTTACCATTTTGTTTTGCGCGGAGTTATTGCTATCCGGCCATAGATGCATCATTTTTAAAGTGATTTTCTCGCCGTCGCTCTTACTGCTATTCCCCTTATCCCCATTGCAAGCAGTTGTTATCAACAACAATGTTAAGAAAAGGGTAATGTATAATCCGATCCTCTTCGTAGATATTCCCCCCTTGCCGAGCCGTTATTGGATATTCGCTTCTATACCATTCCTCATGGAAGAACGATACTGCCCTGGACTCATTCTTTCGTATTCCTTGAACAGCTTGTTGAAATATTTAACCGTCTGGTAACCCGTAAGGCTGGCAATTTCCGCTATAGGCAGATTCGTTTTCAGCAGTAATTGCTTCGCTTTCTGCAATTTTCTACGGGCGACGTATTCGCTGAAATTCATCTGGCATTGCTCCTTGAAAAGAGAACTGAAATAGCTCCCGTTCAGATGAACAAGTCCGGCTACTTCCTGCAGGCTGATCGCCTCTTCTATATGCATTTCCACATAATCTATCGCCTGACGGACCGGATCGCTTAATGCGGCATCTTCATCTCTTATGGCCATTAATTGTGGATCAGCCATCTTCCGCATGAAGCCGATATGTTCCTGCTCCTCCCCTGCCTTCAGGGCATTCTCCACAGATGCGATTAGCTTTTCCCGGCTGGCTGGCTTGAGCAAATATTCAACTACGGACAACTGAATCGCTTGCTGAGCATACTCGAACTCGGCATGACCGGAGATGAGAATAACGGATGGCTGACGCTGTATTTTTTTATCCCTTATTTGGCTAACTAAAGAAAGACCACTGATTCCCGGCATGCGGATATCCGATATCATGAGCTCCACCGGTATTTCCTCCAGAATTTCAATAGCCGAGATCCCATTGCTTGCCGTAAGGATTTCATAATGACCGGCTGCCCACACCTCAAGTATTTTCTTCATTCCTTCTCTAGATCTCGGTTCATCGTCGACAATAAGAATTGTTCGGCTTCTCATGGCATTTTGTCTCCTCGAACAGGAATTTTGATGTTTATACGGGTGCCTTGACCTTTTTGACTATCGATGGTCATTGCCGCACCCTGCTCATTCTCTCTCGAAAAAAATAGTTGAAGCCTTCTATGCACATTAGCGATTCCGACGCCGGAATCTTTTGAAGAAGATACCTTTCCGCTATCCAGCCCTTCCACAAGAGAGCGCAGCATCTCCTCGTCCATACCCATCCCGTCATCTTCCACCGTAATGGTGACCCATTCTTCATCTCCAGCAACCGTTAGCTTTATCCATCCCGGTTCAATCTTGCTCTCGACCCCATGCAATACGGCATTCTCTACAAGGGGCTGCAGCAACAGTCGGGGTAACTCCACATTCGAAAATTCAGGAGGAGCCTCAATTTCCCACTCCAAGCGATCTTCAAATCGCATCTTCATAATAAGCAAATATCGCTTTACATGCTCCAGCTCATCCTGTAACTTCACCCATCCCCCTTTACTCGAGCCGGTGATCGTATAGCGGAATAAATCAGACATGGCGACAACATACTCCGCCAGTTGATCTTCATCCCTATCCAGCAGCGACCAGTACAGAACATCTAGGGTATTAAACAAAAAATGCGGATTAATTTGCGCTTGAAGTGCCTTCAACTCCGTATGACTCCGGGATAACTCCTTCTCATAAACCAACTGGATCAGCTCGTTGATATTATCAACCATTTTGTTATAGGAATAATTCAGTTCCTGAATTTCCATAGTGGACGATACATTCTCGATAGGCTTCAGGATGCCTAGACGGGTACTTCTCATAGCTTTGATCAACCTGAACACAGGTCTGGTAATAAGTATAGATAGGAAAAAAGAAAGCAGGGTGAACAGTAAGGTACCCATCAAAGCCGATACGACAATGGTCGTCCGCAAGACCGAAATCCCCTTGGTGATGACGTTAACCGGGGTTAAGATGAGTAGCGTCCATCCTGTCACGGAAGACCGCTGTTTGACAACGATAAAGGACCGTTTGCCGATGGAAACATTCTGATCGTCGGATTCCTCCACCAGCTTTGCTGCTGTCTTTTGTGAAATACTGTCATCGTTAGACGTGATGAACTGCCCATCAGGAGCGAGAAGTAATACTGTTTCTCCGTCCCCTTCCCCGGATAAAGAGTCTTTAAGTGCAAACTTATCTCGGTCTGAGCGAATGAGTAAATACCCTCCAGTTGTGAAATGCCGATCAATAAGGCTGATCTGTCGAATCGCTACAAGCGATGTAGAATCAAGCGGATCAATACCGAACCAAACGAGACTGCCTTCCTTTCTGGTCGCCATTTCAATCCAATCCTCGGGTACCTTATCTCTAAGGGTACTGCCGTCGAGAGGATACAGCCTCACTCCGTCTTTATTATAAAGCTCAACAGATTTGATACCGTCCGTGTAGATTTGGACCAGATTAATAATAGATGGCAGCGCTTGCCGTTCCGTAAAGGTAGCGGGATGACCCTCTATATCGCGTAAAAGGAGTTGCTGAATATAATCGTTAGTCGAGACCAGCGTCGTCAGAGAATT
Organism: Paenibacillus sp. FSL R5-0914; assembly: GCF_038004525.1. NCBI lineage: Bacteria > Bacillati > Bacillota > Bacilli > Caryophanales > Paenibacillaceae > Paenibacillus > Paenibacillus sp. FSL R5-0914. The sequence continues at coordinate 1,670,562 of NZ_JBBORH010000001.1, read as the reverse complement.
AATCTGTTCGAGAACGCTTTCCAAACGGCCGTTAGCCTGAATCGCGGTTTGCTGAATATGCTTCTCCGCATTGTTCTTGAGTAGCGTCGAGACTGAATGGAACGTAATCCCTCCAACGAACGTCAGAATGATGAGCATGACGGCGAGAAAACCGAGCAACATTTGATTTCGCAGCGTATTTAACTTTAACATCGACAGTATCCGCCGCATGCAGTCTCTTCCCCTCTTTGTCATATGAGCATGAGATGATCGCCCCTATCCGTAAAAAAGTAAGGGCTTTCAACCTTTTCAGTCATTATATTAGCATGTTTGCTAATGATCCGCTTAGAAAGAATTATGGATTCGACAAAAAGAACTAATATTTTCGCCCCCAATACCGACAGGCGAGGTCATTAGCTCCATTTCTAGCAACCTTTTATGTAGGAGTGTCTTACTCCTAATTAAAAAAATCCCGATGATGTATTCATCATCGAGGCTAACTACTTTTTTATTTTCGCCAAAAAGTTGAACAATCTGCCTTGTCCATAATGTTAAACTCAATCATTTTCTCAAGTAATGAGAAATCAACCGGACTATCCCATCGGATCCGTAACAACTGCTTGGTGTGATCATAGCCTGCCCGTACAATTGCATCTGAGAAATGATTAATTCCTGCGATTTCAGGCGCAACAGCCATATGTTGTTTGGATACGCTAAAGCCAATAATATAGGTGTCGTGATCAGTGAACATAGGCTGATTCCACGCAATTTTTGGTTTTAAATCTGTGAATTTCTTAGTTACCCAAGCCAACACCTCTTCCATTCGCTCCCGATGCTGTGGGTTATCAATTTGCGCTAAATAGTCTGCAAAAACCTCCATGTCGATCACTCCTAACCTCAGAATCGCCTTTTGTTCAGGCGTAGTTACAAAAAAACACCCCGTTAGATAATCATATCTAACGAGGTGATAGGGTGCAACTTTTTATAACGTTATGACTTAAGAGTTATACTGTCTTATACACCATTTAGGGTGGAAAATAGAAACATCATTGCTCACTCTAAGAGATGAGGAATACATGATTGTCTCACTTCAATAAGACGGAATATCATTTTAGTTTCACCCTAGTTCAGTCCATTTCGTATTTATCTAGTAACAATAGGAGTTCCAGTCCTACTGCTCATTTTTTTAAATAGTAAGATGGCAAGAAGTAAAGCTATGCTTACAGCGGCAAAGCCCAGCCAATTCAAATATAGGACAGATGTACGACTGATGACTAGCCCGCCTAATCCAGATCCCAGTGCAAAACCAAATTGGATGAACGAAGTATTTACACTAAGGGCAATGTCCGGATTTCGAGGTGCCAGAGTAACCAGATATAGTTGCTGGGCCGGGGAAATACTCCATGTTGCTAACATAAAAATCATTAAAACCAAGATTAATACCAAGAGATTGACACCGGCTAGAGCGAATAAAAGAAGAGTTGCCCCTTGTAACAGGAGTCCGAGACAAATGGTGAATTTCGATCCTTTTGCATCTGCCAATTGTCCGCCCAGCCTTGATCCGACAAAGCTGCAAATGCCCGCCAGGAACAGAACACCGCTAATTTCGGTCATGGAAAGAGAGGACGTGGCTTGCAAGAAAGGCGTAATATAAGTAAACAGTGTAGAATAGCCGCCGACATAAAATAACGTAATAGCCAAGGCCATCAGAATGGTTGGATTTCTTAAAATAGAGAGCTGCATTCTAAGGGTAACCTTTTCTTCTTCTTTTATTGCCGGAACCTTTTTATAGATGATAAATAATGGAAGAACACTTAATAATCCAATTAAAACAAATAGCACTCTCCATCCAAACATCTCACTAAAAAATGTGCCCACAGGAACACCGAGCACTAGCGAACTGCTAAGCCCCATCAAAATGATACCGATGGCATTGCCCCTTTTTTCTCTTTCAACGAGTCGTGTCGCTATTGCCATGGCTACAACAGTAGCGATTCCTCCGCTAGCCCCTTGGATAATACGTATCCATAGTACTGTTTCATAAGCAAGATCTACAAACATAAGTCCGTTGCTGGCAATAAACACACCAAGGGTGGTCATTAGTAGTTTCTTGCGATCTGCATTGATCGTTAATGCAATCAAAACCGGAGCAACAATGGCTGCGGAGAGAGCAAACACAGTCACCAATAATCCAACTTCTGAAGTAGATACTCCCAAGTCCACAGCGATCATCTCAATAACTCCCGTAATAATATATTCAATGGTTCCAATCAGAAAAACAGCCAGTGCCAGAATATAAATGATCCGTTTATTTTTCAATTTCCCCCACTCCACCTTCTTCAGTTATCTATTTATAATGGGAATTTGTATTTCTATGAATTGTGCATCTCGTTCTGGAGATAACGGTAAATATAATTCCCTACCCGATTCGTTCTCCTTGATCTGATAGTTATTTTTCTCAATCCATTTCGCTAAATGAACACAGGCCGCACAATCAAAATTAGAATTTGAGTGGAAAGCCATTGTTGCCATCATCGGTTCAGGAGGAAGAGTCCGTAGCTGAAATGGTTCTGGAAATGATCGCAGCTCACAGGTTAAAAAATACCCGACTTCAAACTCAAACTCATCCTCTTTTCCTTCGACTTCTTTCCACAAAACAACCTGAGGACCTTGAATTAATTGACGAGTTTCCGTCGTTATAAACTGATCAAATTGACGAAGCAAATCCGGAATGTCCTCTTCTTTCCCGCATGCTTTCTGATAAAGAAACAATTGAGCACCCTCTGCTTTGACTCTGATTTCTTGCCCTGTTTCGACTTGCCCCTCTTTTTCTATAAGCTGCATACGCTCCTCAATCCTGACGAGTTTGGCTTGTTCCGTATCGATGATTTGCTGTATTTCGCTTCTTTTCAGCTTAAACATCCCTTGAATATTCTCCAATGTAATATCTTCCTGGAGCAGCTGTTTAATTTGGGGCAATGTAAAACCCAATTCCTTATAGATTAAGATTCGGTTGAGCTCTAGTAGCTGATCTGCGGAATAGTAACGGTAGCAATTATCGTGATCCACCTTTCTCGGCTTTAGTATGCCAATCTGGTCATAATAGCGCAGTGTTTTTAAGGAGACTTTGCTTAGCCTGGAAAATACACTGATTTTGAACAAAATATCATCTCCAATCTATAACATAATGTGAGTATACAGTTTCCCGTGCAGGGGAAAGTCAAGGATGAGAATGCTTTTATAATTCAATGGAATATCCTCCCTAAAATTGCTGAAGTATGCCATTACTTTCGTTTTGCTCATTTTAACAACTCATTTATTCAAGAAATTTCTCTCATGCCAATTGTAGCACTAGCTATAGCAAAACTGTCCTTTAGCGAAACAAAAGGATGCCACTTATCACGGCATCCTCTCGGTATTTATTAATCTATCCTGCCCTATAGCTTATGAAGCAACGTCAATCTAGAACTATGCAAAGCTAGTGATTGCATTTATGTGTCAACTTGAATTTCTCTATCTAAAAAACCGCGGCGTTTCTAAGTGTAGAAACGGCGCGGCATTAGCTTCATATGTGTTACGATGCAGGCGGAATGAACCAGCGCTGATTGGCGCCGCCATTAAAATCCCACTGGACAGCCTGTCCTCCGTCGGATGTCGATTGTCCCGACATATCCAAATACTTGCCGCTACCTCGGTTGATAATATACGACGAGTCACCTCTATCTTGATTGGTTGGAATAATTCTCCACTGTTGGTTCCATCCGCCATTATCCGGCCATTGAATCACATTAGCACCATCGGATGTAGACGATTCGCTGACTTCCAGTAAATCTCCGCTTTCTACGTTTCTGATGTGATAATAGCCGTCTCCTAGAGCTTCCAAATACCATTTTTGATCATTAACAATGGAATTCCAATTAAAGTTCCATTGTATGATAAGCGCGCCATCCGCTTGTTTATCCCATCCACTGACTCCCAATGTTTTATTGCTATTTACATTTATAATGACATGAGGGTTCGGCGTGCCGGCAGCATGCGTCGTCTGAGTAAATACAGCAGGTGCTGCGGATCCAATAAATACAAGTGCCAGAATCGCTATCAACCATTTACTCTTGAATAACCGTTTCATAAGATAATACCACTCCTTTAATTTTCATTTAGTCAGATTTCAACTTCTCCCAATCAAACTGCCATTATAGAAGATTAGAATGTCGCCTCCTTTGTTAAGAAGTAATTAATACCCGTTTCAACAAATCGCATGATGGGGTTCTATTTCTATTGTTTGAAGGCGAGCGGTCGCAATGAGGTTCATAGAAATAGATCTAGAAGAAATCAATTAAAATATAGGTAAATATTACTTAATTATACATTGTTTACAAAATAGATGTCAATTTAAATCCTCTAGGTTAACATGTTAAGCTAGAGAACAATGTTGAAATGGTACATGTCGGAATGTATCCACTGGCGGCGCTGGAGCTGAGTTGCAATGACGGCAAGGTTGTCGAGTCGAGGATTTTGATTTTGCTCCGATGAGTCACTTCTCCTTGACGGAATAGCACTAGCTTGAGCCCTTGTGGCGACTGCAGTTAGTCTAACCCTCTTATTCACTAATCAAAAACCTTATTCCTATCTATATGTAACGGCTTACTTTCATTTAAAAAATTCAATTATTTCGTCCTGATCATCTAAATTCAGCTTATCAAAATTCTCAATCATGTCAGTTTCTTTTATATTAAACTTCCCTTCAGCATTATTTTTCTGTCTCGTTGTTTGTTTCTCACCATATAACAACCAATATAAATCCAAGCTAGGTTTATTATTTATTTCCAATAAAATATCTAAGGCTGGCTTAAATTCACCCTTTTTTAATTCTATCTCCAATAGTTGACATAATAACTCCCTATATAGAAAAATCCCGATGATATCATGAGCATCATCGGGACTGACTTTAGCGGTTCTAAACTTTATTTACTGGTTCCAGACTTCCTTATCACCAGACATTACTACATACCCCATTATCTTCAATCTCCGATACCTTAGCTCCGTTGTTCTTCATTTGGCTGTAGAGTCCGTGAAAATCATTGACTTCCAAGGTAAGTGCACATTGTTCCGTTCCACCTATTTCAATGTAGTTTAGATTTGTCTGCTCAGGAGTCTTAATCAAAAAAATAGCTTGTCCCGAAGGGATACGAAGCTGAGCCTGAAATCTAAGAAGAATAACTTTTTTAAAACGGTTTCCTTCTCACTTATGTGTGTCCGGCAAATATGTCGGCATCTTCGCTTGTTTGATGAGAAGGACGCCGTCGAAATGCCGTTTTAGCTCTAACGGCATCGGCATTTGCACCTGATAAGAGGCTATCATCCGTTCGAACATCCAAGAATTTCCCCGTTCATTTTCCCGATAGCGTAAATCCATGAATGTATATGGCTGTCCTACAGCCGCCAAAATATCTTCCATAGACCCCGGAATAATCGGATTCAACTGAATCGGTTCCCTCGTATTCTCGGCTGCTTGTCCTTCGCCCATAAATAGACCCATGACGTAGCTTTCCTGTTGCAGTTCCTTTGGCATAAGCTCTCCCATACTCTTCGGCATGGTGGAAATCAGAGACTGTGCTTTGCTGATATGGCCATTATGGCCCCATACGATGATATTCTCTTCCGGATAAACTTCTGTCACCAACCATGCAAGGTTGCTGGCCATCGCCCGATCGCGCCATTCCATCATGGACTGAGCGCCGCTATAATCCCCTTGTTCTGTTAATAGATTGGATTGGATGCACAGCTCATTAAATTCCTGAATGACCCGGATTCGATCCTCTAGCGCTCGCTTCATTAACTTGACGATATGCGGCTCATCGGGATAGTCCATCTTCAACGCATTTTCATTCTTAGTCACAGCCTGCAATAGCTCTTCATACACCTTAATCAGCTCAGGCTTGGCCTTACGGAATCCGCTTTGATCCTTGCTCATTCTCCACTTATGAACCTCTTGTTCCGCTTGCAGCGCTCTGTCCTTCAGCTTAATACTTGGAATCCAGTTCGCATTCTGAAAAAGCGGGGATTGCACCTGAATATCGAAGCCCGTCAGTCGCAAAGGCGATTCGCTCTTATGTGTCTCCTTCATGTATTCGAATAGCGGCTTCGTCTCTTCCGTCCACCATACGCCAAATATGGAACGCCTCATCGTATCGGGAGTCGCCGTCTTTTTTATCCGTCCTTGACCAAGGGCTGCATCGCCCAGACCACTCTCAAATGCAACAATGTTAAACCCTAGCGTTTGGTGCATGTATTGAATGAGGCGCGTTTTGACTAGATTAAATTCGGCCACACCATGTGAATTTTCTCCCAAATATACGATTCGCTTATCAGCGAGCAACGGGATCAGTATATCAAGGTCGCTAAATTTGTCCTGCCCAATGGATCCTCCGTTCGAAGACCATGATTCCGGTTGGATCGTCTGTAAGGCATAAGCATGATCCGCGGCCCAACGCTTCCAATCGGATAAAGTAGCCTGATACGATCTTGCTGTTCTGACTTGCTGTTCATTCACCGCTGCTTCCCCATATGCAGTCTTGACCGGGATAACCGCTGATGTTATCGAGGTACTAAGCATGATCAAAGTGAGCGGCATGCACAACAAGCTACGCAGACTAAGGGTATTCGCCTTCCATTTCATTGCATCTAACTCCTTACCGAAAAATAATTTTACGTTCTACTTCAAATATACATTCATTGCACCACACCTTTTTGATCATTATTGCTATCTTTATGTGAACACAATAATATGGATGGAGTTATCCTTTATATACCCGAGAAACAAAGCAATATATATCAAATATGCAGCGGTTGCTTCTGATATTTTATTCTTAAGGAGGTTATAACATGAGCTACAGTCCGATCATCCAAGAGTCGATTGCCTATATAGAGACGCATTTGCCCGAAGAATTGTCACTAGAGAGTATGGCTAAGTTTGCAGGGTTTTCAAAGTATCATTACCATCGGATTTTTCAGCAAGAGGTTGGCGTGAGCGTATCTGAATATATCCGATTTCGGAGAATTGCAAATTCGTCCAACATGTTACTGTTCACAGATGAAAGAATTATAGATATTGCCATTTATTATCACTTTGAGAGCCAAGAATCGTTCACCCGTTCTTTTAAGAAATACTATCAATTACCGCCAGGGCAGTATCGCAAAATCATGGGCAAATTAACGATGCAAAGGGAGGAAATGAAAATGAAAAATGAACAATTATTAAAGGGATGGCAATTAAGCGGGAGTCACCCCTTCAACTATCAGATGGGGATTGACCGGGAAACCTTCCATCAAGGGAGAGCGTCCGGATTTTTAAAGTCGGTTACAGTGGTACCGACGGAAGGCGAATTTGCAACGATGATGCAGCAATTCAAAGCGGACAAATATATGGGCAAAAGACTAAAGCTCTCAGGGTTTATCAAAACAAAAGCAGTGAGAGGGTTTTGTGGGTTCTGGATGCGAGTCGATGATGCTCTTCATGATGTACTGCAATTCGATAACATGAGTGACCGCCCCATTATTGGAGATACGGAGTGGAACCATTACAGCATCGTGCTGGATGTGCCGGATAATAGTGCCGCGATTGCTTTTGGTGTGCTGTTGTCCGGGAGTGGACAGGTCTGGATAGACGGGCTTCAATTCGAGGAAGTGGATACCAAGGTACCTACGACGAATATCGATTTTATGTGTGAACTTCTAGACGAGCCTATGAATTTATCGTTTGAGGAATAGAGAGGTGTTGCAGAATGAATGATGTTAAAAAACAAAACCTTGGCAATGTCATCGGTCTTGTAATCGTTACGATCGTAATGGCTTCAAAGTTTTTGATAGGAAATATATTCGTGAGCTTGGTAAAAGATATTTTTAATTAATACCCGACAGTAAAAGAGTAGTTAGCTTGCACAAGACAAAAAAGCTTACATCCCACACAAAGGTATGCCCCTTAAGCAAGCAGCTTAACCGTTCAATAAAATAAGCAGGCTTCGGCCTGCTCAACAATTTATGCTATTAAACTATAGTATCCAGTTAGTTCAATAAATCTTAACCTCAATCCGCGTGGCTCAACTTACCTGTTAGCCATCCATGTCGCTCACGCGACACCACAGATTATAGAAGTAATTGCGTTCTTCCATGGGAGTTCAATAGAATCAACAGTTTCAGTCCGATGGTATCCTCTTGTCTATGATTCAAGCCACCACTTTCAATCCTATGATAAAATACTTATAAATCCCACTATAGCCAAACGGCCAAAGCGGATATAATCTTACTCTAAATTACTGGAGGTAGCGCTCCGTACTCGGCCCACTGCTCTTTTGTCGGGCCGTAAAGATCCGGCACACGAAGGCCTGCCTGACGCATCAGGACTGTCATCTGACCACGATGATGAATCTCATGCTTTACGAGAACATCCAGCATTAAGCCGTTTGGCCATTGATCACCATACATATCGCTCATGATAAGCAGATTCTCATCTTTCCAACTGGACTGTATAGCATCAAGGAGCGCTTGTGAGGTCCTCTTATAGACTGACGCGATGTCTGCTGCCGAAGCTGGCACCGGCATATCTTCGCCCGGTCCTTCGAAAGACAGTCCCGTCCGAGATGGCATTTCGTGCAACGTCTGTACAAGGTGCCATGCAACACGTCCAAGCGTTCTATGATCGCTTGTTATCTGTTGGCCAAGAGAGTCGTCGGTCAGCATCTCCAGTGTCCGCATTGTTGCTTCCGTTTCATTCTGCCAAGTTGCGGCAAAATCTTTAATGTGTTTATACATATCCAACATCTCCTTTTTGTAATGGAATCAAGTTTATTATACCGAACACTAGTTCTCAAGTAAATATTTACATTTACTTAAACTACCCCCGTTAACCAAACGAAGCTGCCGAAAATCATTTCGCTAATCCCGAAATGTAATTAACTACGTATGGTTAATACTTTTGATCATTTTGTTTACGCTAGCCTCACAGTTAGCTTAAAGAAGATTTTTCATCGAGAGTCATAGTGATTGTTGCATAGTACGAAGATACTGAGCAGTAGACACAAACTGTGAAGGAGTGAAAACGATGCAAGTTAGATTAGAATCTTTTGATAATAAGAGGATTAAGGAAATAGCAGTATTAGAAGGGTAGATCCTGAATCATTATCTGAAACTGAAATCTGGAGTATCGTATCCGCAGCTCTTGTTACATTTAAACGTAATTTGATGGAAGCTCAACGTCAGCAGATTCCCAGTACGAAGAGCGAGGATGATTAATATGAGTTATTTCAAAGCAGAAAGAAAAGGAATTATTTATGTGTGTGAATCATCGAATTGCCAGAACGATACTTTTTTTTGCGATCATAAGCAGCACGTTCTACCTCGAAGATCTTATGTATACAACGACGGCAATCGTTGAACAGACCGTTCGAGACTACATCACCTACTATAACTCAATTCGGATTCAAGCGAAACTAAATAACCAGTCGCCGGTGGATTTCCGACGACTGGCTGCTTAAACTTGCAAGGTGTTTTGATCCCTGTCTCATAAACGGGGGTCAGTCCCAAGTGATCTGCCGGAGATTTTTTTGCCAATCTGCTATTGTACAGGCACTGTAAATTCAAGCTCGGGAATATATACTTTATTTTCTCTGGAGCGGATATACGGCTTTACGGTGACCGTTTTCGGCGTGGCCTCCATCGGCTCAAACATGGTTGTATAGGATAAATAATCTCCTTCACCCGAACCGCTGCCTCCGATAAATGTCGGGGTTCGCCCCTGCTCATCGGTAAGATCAAAATCAATATTAAGGAACCCTGTGATTTTATATTTATCCGGAATCTTTTGCTGAAACTCCCGAATGTCTTCACCGGGCTCACCCCTAATCTCGACAACCAAACGGGTCGTCGTTTGGCTAAGCTCGATTCGCTTGATTTTCATGTGGATATGATCGTGTGTCTTCATCTCTGCCGGGGTCAGCACGATACTGTTCGTATTATTCTTTTTCACCGAAATATTGAATTCGAAATCCTGATTTAGCTTAGCTATTCTGACCACCATAGAAAAATCGAACTCGTCGGGCACCTCTACCGATTCAAAGGTGGTAACAATGAGGGAGTCAGGGGCCTGGTCTCCGCCGGAGGAGATCCCCCAGCTGGTATTTACCGGTTCACCGTTGATAAAAAAGTCGATGTTGTTCACAAGCCCTTCCGGCCCCTTCTCGCTCCCCCACAAATCATAAAAAGTTTCATTCGCGTCCTCCGGCATATCACGGGTCAACACCAAGGATAAACGGCTCCCGTCATACATCAGTTCGGATACACTAAGCGTTACTCCTTGATGGGTAACCGTCTGATGGACAGCTGCAGTCATCCCTTTCTCATTCGCGGTTTGCAGCCCGAGGTCTCCCGCCAATCTGAATACACTGTCTACGAAGGGAATTTGTTTCAAGGTTTGAGCCATCGCAGGTGAAATGAATCCCAGACTGATGAAAATAACTCCCGCAGCCGCCACACTTGCCGTTGTAATCATAACATTCCGCAGCCAGCGGCTTTTTTTCTTGACAGAGACAGGCTTCGGAGGTACGCTGCTCATCATTTGATAGGTTTGCTCCATACGGACACGTACTAATTCCGGCATCTCTTCAATCCTCTGCTCTTTCAAGATTCCCAGATCAAGCTCAAGTTCCGGATTGCTCATGCGTTCACCTTCCTTTCTGCGGGGTCTGCAAGCCATCCATATAACGTTTTCCTTGCCCTGTGCAGCCGTGTCTTGACCGCGCTCTCGGACAGCTCCATGATGTCTGCAATCTGCTGCAGCGGAAGATCCTGAAAATAATGCAGGATAATGATCGTCCGCGACACTTCCTCCAGCCGGTAGACCGCTTCGCGAAGGTCGATAGCTTCAACTTCGGTGGAAACCGTTTGCCTCTGGGGTAGCTCGGCCATAGTGATATTCTGCGCACGCTTACGTAAAATCAGATTGCATTCGTTGATCAAAATACGAAACAGCCATGTTTTGAAAAAATAGGGGCTGTGCAGCGTTGAAATGGCCTTGTAGGCCTTCAATACCGTTTCCTGCATCGCGTCTGCACAATCCTCATCCTTCTTCACAATCGATTTCGCCACATTGTACATTTGCAGCTCCAGCCTTTTCACAAGATGGATGAAAGCTTCCTCGTCTCCTTCCTGCGCGCGCCTGACTTCTTCCTCTTGATCAATATCCAACCGTCAGCCTCCATTCTCTATGAGGTCTTATTGTTCATTCGTTGTCACTGTTTCTGCTGATTAGATGTATGAGACGGGTACAAGGTTACATCTATATTCTTAATCTTCAAAAAACTGCGGCTGGCATTTTCGCTAAATGCCACAATCAGAACAGTATGCCAAGCCGCGCATTTTTCCCGGAATTTTGGACTGACAGGGGCACCGGATCATGCCGGATTCCAGCCCGAAATGAGAAACTTAAGCTCGGGAGAGACGCAGGAACGTGCCAGACCTCCCAATTAAATGCGATTCTGCATGCTAATTTCGGCCAAATCTCTTTATTCCGGTAATTATAGGCAAATCTGCACAGTACGAAGATATAAGGGAGTAGGAGTATCCCTCCTCTCCCAACAGATAGGACGCAGTTGACACAAACGGGTAGTAAAGGAGGGATAGTACGGTGAGAAAACTCAGAAGGCAATCGTGTTCTATTAGCGTAAAATCGGTTCTCACTTTACTTTCATCGGGAATAATTCCGAAAAAGTCGTATACCAATCAGTTCGGTTGGATTTAATCATTGCCAATGCTTCTTTCAATGCAATCTTTGTCAGAGTTCCTAACTGTGTATAGTTGATGATACTTCTTCTTAACCAAATATCTGCCAAAGATTCTCCTGCACTGGCTCTTATCATGTGATCGAATGAAGCGTCATTTGCTACTTTCATAAGAATTTGTATCACTTCATCGTCATCAAATTTGGATAAATCCATAACGGCATCGTCAATTTCGTCATCTCTTGAAGTGTCGTTGTATATAACCGATATCAACATTTCTTTATCTGTCTTCACCGCTGTCATTCCTTTCAAAATTATACCGAATTTAATGTTGCTCTAAACTGCCCGTTAGCTTAATCAAGCAGCGTCAGTCTAATACTTTATTTTCCGAGTCTACAACTTTATTTGCTGAATCTAACACTTTATTTTCTCCTCACAGTAAAGCCTAATTTTACTTCGTTTTCCTATCTTCCTCTTTAAAGGCATAAAAAAGCCGCTCAAAAATATGAGCGACTTAGCAAGCTAAAATGATTATAAACAGTAATTACAATCTATTTTGTTAAGATACAAACATTATTGTTAAGTTACTCACATTAATGTCTAATAACCAACTTTAATGTCATTCTACATTAATTGTCCTCCAACAATAAAAGCGGGAAATGGAACCCCTTAATACTAAGGCACTTATTCTAAGAAGACTCCGACGTTCAAACAATAAATATGGGAAATGATTTTATTTTCAGCAAACAATAAAAGTGGGAAATAAACGCTCAGAGAATTTAAAAAAAGGGACAAAATCGTCCCTCTTTTTATTGATTTAATTGATTAAATATTTCATTACTAACCTCTTCGGAGAAAGACAATCCCAATCCAGCGATTCGTATGATCGATGAACGGTTCATCTTCTCACCATTTAAACGCAATTGCTCAGCTACATACTTAACTCTTCGGATCTGGAAATCTTCAACAGTCTCTGTATATAAACTTATCATATATTTTGTACGAGGTAGTTTCTCCAAATTATTTTGTACAAGACCTGTCTTACCAATAAGCTTACCTAACGTATATTGAGTCACTCTAATAGGTTTTTGAATAGACATTAATAATTCTTTAGCGGCACATGATATTTCTTCAGCCAGTTCCTTATCACGCTTTATCCAATCAACCCGATTATCCCCACCATACTTATCTCGACAAAGGAGTTTAGGAGAATTTTGATCTAACCATTGTCGATCGTTACGATACAACCAAATAAATTCACGGCTTGCAATTTTTCTAATTTCATTTTTTGACTTCGATGGATTTGCCCTCATAGTGCTCAACCAATGAGCGCGATACTTTTTAAGAATAGATTCTGAAGCGATCTCATCATGAAATGGATCTTCTGATATTCCATTCAATTTATCAAATTGTTTTTTTACGGTACGTCTATCGACATTCAATATCGTCGCTATTTTTGCATTACTTGTTTTTTCTCTCTTCATTTTTGTTAACTTTTCTAACCATACCGACCCAAATTCTTTAATTCGACCAATTCTGTAAACATCAGCTTCATCTTGGTCTGGACCAAGACGTGCAAATGTAAATCCACAAGTGCATTTAAAAGTACCTACTGGTTTTCTTGTTTTAAAACATGCGGTGATCTCACAATCCACAATAACTTTTTCTTTATAATGATTGGCTGCTGGGTTTAGACATGCCCAGGGACCTTTGCCAAACGGATGATATATATCCTCATTGTAAAAAAACTTCTCTGGTGTCACATTGAGACAGTTCATAAGTAAAATATGCCTTAATGGGTGTGCAGGAGATCCCCTGAGCATTTTCGCGAGCCAATTATGGTCTGTTTGAATAACAGAACACCCTATACGCTCTAGTAACTCACTACCATAATGCGCGTGCAAGTGATTCACGATATGTTGTCTAACGTTTCCTCCTGCCGTTAAAAAGCCCTTTAGAGCTAATTCACTATAATATTTTCTTTCAAGTACTTCCTCTGGGAAATTGGGCACCCCATTTTCTAAAATCCAATAAATGGATTTTGTCATTTCCCATTCTGAATCACTTATATCATGATTTTCATGGCTGTAATCTGATTTTTCTAAAACTCTTGTGATATCCTCAAATGCCTGAATTGATCTGTCTGAACTAAAGCGGATTGCACTGTCGACTAATCTACATTTATGAAATATGCATGCGAATATACCAGGAAGTTGGTGGTGACGATGCCAATATGCCTCACCTACTCGTTCGTGATCCTCGTTGATACATCTGGGACAAAAACGTAGGAATTCGGGGTTTTTCACTGTACTTGCCACCACTCCGAGTACATAATGAATAACTCCCTTTTTACCTTCTGAACCATTAATCATCATTTGTATCACTTTATCAGCTCTTGTCTTTGGTAAAAAAGGCCGAAAGAACGGATATAACGTATGCTTTTCAATAATTTGTTCAGGAGTGTGCGCATCGCCAGGAAGTTGTTTACAAAAAAAATTAAGACCATTGGGAAAATCAATGGAAGCAGCACCTCTTTCTCCACCAAAAAGGTCTTTAAATGTCTGTTGTTGACTTGTGTTTCTGCTCCAAATATGATATCTAGCACATGCACTATAAAACAATTCATCTGAATGTAATGAAAAAAAAGGTAACATAATTGATCACCTCAGCTACTCAAAATTTTCTTTAATAACATTTGCATTTTTTAAGGATTCGTAAGAATCAACTCCATTAGAAATTCTTCGTAAATCATCATTTTTGTAATTCCCTACATTTGAGCTTTTTTTTCTCAATTTACTATTTTTCTTATCCTTCAGTTCCTTAGCCAATTCCATTGCAGACATCATTAGCTCTAGTCCAATATCGTGATTTGCTTGATTATAGTCAACCGTTCTTTCCGCCGCTTCCCAAGCAATCGTTTCTTCGACGCCTAGATTAATCAGCCATTGAACAATTTTCAACTCAGGCGACATTTCATCCTCCAGTCTATTATTCACAACAACTTCTCGTTGGTTCTTAAGCGTGTTTAGAACACCTGCAATAGAAACCCTCTCCTGGTTCTTTACGAAGAACTCTTCGAGATCAAGCATTTCAGGGTATACATCTTCATACCGTTCCAATGCTGCTAAATCACCAGATTTCATTGCATCTAAAACAGGACGTACCAACCTAAGGCTTTCCTTAGAAACTTCTCGAATAAGAGCTGGAGTTAATCTTTCATCATCTTGTCCAATTACACTCCATTGAGCAATCATATATAACTTCACAGCAATATCAGTGATGCCCTGTGACTCATTATAAAAAACTTCTATAAATTCAGAAGTTAATTTTGTAGGTACATTTGTCCACTGATAATCCCACAATACCTCTATAAAATGCTCCCATTGTTCATCCTGAACATAATTTGACCAGGTCATATCACCTTGACCTGAAGCTCGTCTAGCATTCGAAAAAAGTTTCGTCAGTGGTCTCATTGCTCCATAAGTGCCGATTAACATAACGGGAACTCCTATTGAGTTAGTCAGCTCGGTAATAAAATCGAGCATCTTTTTCATCCCCCCACTGGCGGCGGATTTTAAACGCTGAATCTCATCAATAACAAGAACACCTAATCCAAAGTTTGCTGCTAAGAATGACATATCTGGAATCAAGTCCTCAGCGGATTTTTTAGATCTACAAAATTTTGAATAATAATTGGTACCTAATATAGCATCCACATATTGAAAAAATTGAAGAACTAATGCTTTCATTGATCCATCTCTAGGACACTCAAGCTTGACCCAAACTAATTGTTGTCTGATCAAATGGTTTCCATTGTAATTTACATGTTCAATAACTTGAGGATATAAGGATAAGACAGTCTCGATGGCAGTTGTCTTTCCAATCCCACTTGTCCCAATCAAGGCAAAACCCGCAGCAGAAGATCGGATTATGGGGAGTTTATCATCTGTCAATTGTTCTAATCCATCAAATGCTATCCTCATTTGTTTTATCCATTCAGAAGATAATGGATTTCGGGCAAAGTATCCATTACGAATCATTCTTGACATTCGCTGCTCCAAATCAAGCAACTTAGGCATCGGCTCAATAAAGTTCGAAGCGATTCGTTGTACTGCATGAAGCCTTTTATGTGGAGGCCATAACCGCTCTTGGTTATTTATTGTAGGGTATCTACTCATTTCAATAGCTGCCTCTTCTAGCGTTTTTATAGGAGGTAAGGCTTCAATGAACGCATTGTGACAATAGTTGGGCTCATCTGAAGTATAATACTCGGCTTTAACTCTCTTCCCCATAAAGGAAGGTCTAGCATAAGGCAGCATTTTTTCTTTTAATTCTGTAGACATTTATGCTTTCCCCCTCTTTTTTCTTAGTATTTCCAGTGCATTTTTTTCTTTGGAAACCTGGGGTTTCCACTCTCTTTGAGTCGGATGAAGCGGTTTTCCAGACATTGTTGACTTTTCTTCCCGTAGATCGAATACTTCTTCAAATCGATTGCGCTCCTTTTCATTCTGCCTTTCTTCGCGTGAAGTTTTTTCTCGTTGAGTTTTACTCATTGGATTATTTTTCAAAGCATTATCTTTTCGTACTTTTGCTCTTTTAGTGATATTTTCAATTCTTTCATCTCTTTTTGTTGTCGCTTGGACTTCATCATGCAATTTTTTTTGGATTTTCTTCTGAGCAAAATATTCCTCCACCTCTTCAAAACGAAGACCTTTGAATTTCTCGCTCCTTGGGAGTAACTTACAAGTTATGGGCTGTCCTTCTTCATCTATAAAGTAAATAACATCAGTCCATCTTCGATCATAGGAAATCTTGATGCTCCAACTCCCTCTGTGGTGAGAGAGTTCAAACCACCCTTCACTAATGGCTCTGGGGCAGCTATAATACAGATTTTTAAATTTAATACCTTCTCTTTGAACCGAAGCTGTTGCTTGAGGCAATAGATTCAGTTTAGCAAGGCGCGGATCAGCTTCTCGAAGACGACCTGATTCCGCTAAACCCCATCTCCACAATTGATCTGGCACTGGTAATACACCATCTTTTATCATCCCTTTTGTAAGCGGGTACTCATCTATAAAATGTGAATTATTGAATGTCAAAATGGTATCGATCAAAATAGCCGTAAAGTCATTCAGCGTTAATATGGCATTTTTCGCAGGTTTTTGATCTCCTCTTTCTCTTCGCCTTCCCTGTGTGCTCCCTGCCAACCAGTGAATAACCTCCTCATTTAAAAATCCAAAATCTCGTTCTACCACGGGTTTCCAATCAGGGCGAAAAGGCGCGGTATGTGAGGTGTGCATGTCAAAGGCATTCACTAGCATTGATGAATAGTTGCCAATAAATTCTGGTCCCCTATCAGTGATAATTTGATCGGGTATAAATGAAGCATTCCACGTATCCTCTGTTATTTCGATATCATATCTTTTACAGTAATCCACTTTGTTCTCAAATGCATTGGCGAGAGCCATCGCATACCCTTCCCAATTTGGGCCCTCCAGTCCGACATATAATCCTGCGATCTTTCGGCTAAACGTATCTGAAACGAGATAGAGAACAGGAGAACCAATAATAATGCGCGGATCAAGTTCACTAACTAACAGAATGTCAGCTATCGTAGAATCCACTTGATAAAGCTTTCCAGGCCCATCAGCCATTTTAGACACGTCATCTAACACAGCTCGGTGTTTTGTATTGAAATTCTTCATTCCATCTTTTCTCATCAGTGTTTTTTTAATGATTTCGTCCTTCCTTACCCAGTAAGTGAATTCGCGGAAGGTATATCGCTGACTTAATGGAGGTAAGACTGGTGTTTTTTCATCATTATTCACTTCATAACCTACGTTGAAATATTTCCTCAACATTTTTTCGTACGTTTTAATCAACGGGAGTTTTTCTTGAATGTAGAACTTATCATACGCCAGCTTGAAAATTTTCACTGCTTCAGGCGTTACGTTCAGTCCATGAATACCATGTGAGACTTCGATATTAGACCTGCGCCCGCGTTTACCCTGTCGATCGTTATATTTACTTTGACTTTTTTTTAGATCCGTTACGATGTTTCGTGTTTTTCCTTTCCCCCCCTTATTTTTCTCTTCGGAGAAAAGCGCATTTTTAGTCATTCCGCCTTTCCAATACCGACGTAAATATCTCAATACATCTTTATACTGCACATTCCATTTCTCTTGAATTTCCTTAATCATGATTCCTCGAAGTTTAGGATCATAAATGTCTGGTTCATCTGCAACAAGGTTTTCAATTAGTTTCCAGTAAAAATCTCGCTTCTCATACGCCTTATATGCGGTCGTAATATCGGGTAAATCCAGTCGTAGAAACGGATCTTGTGTGCGTTTGATTGCTAACTCATTTTCAAAAGCAGATTCAATTCTTTCAGCTTCTGTAACCTTAGGAAAACCATTTTGCTCATCAATGGGGTATACAATAACTTGATCACCCGCTTGATTTATCCACAATATGCGCTCGAATCGACTCTCTTCCTCATCACCAATCCATTCAATTATAGAGTTGACTGTTAACATAGTTTTGGAACACACACCTTTGTATTTGATTAATATTCACTTCTCTAGTAATATTTAAGGGAGCGGAGTAGTCGATTTTATTACTCATATTAATTTTCCAAACTCTCTTAGAAATGAAGTGCCTAATAATCCATACACTGGTCCCAACTTTCAAGTTGAATTTCTGATCAACTATTCCAGCCGCTTGTGGAAAAGCTGCTGTACTCATTTTCAGTTCCTTATATAAAACGGGTTCTATATCATGTAGTAACTCTGAGTTTACCTCGGGTGCATTTTTTAAATGATAAGCTCTATGGAACCAAGAAATATTACGAATCACATTCATATCCAATTGTTCTTCAGTTATAATCCCCCAGTCTACATCACGTTCCGTCCAAAACATCCTCTCGATTTCTAATTTTTCAATCGTTCTTTTTGTATTAAGCGTTTTTTTAGGCATTACAGATCTTGCGAATAATTTTGTGTTATATTCGTCCATTCGAACGTTTATTAAAAAATCGGTATGCATAACAGCAGGTGCTTTGTTTTTAATAATTACTGGATGCTTAATATTCAGGCGTTCTGAGATAGGTATTGTCTCCCTTGGCGATAATAGATATTTTTCACGAATATCACTCACTGAAAGGCTCCACTCTAAAGTATAAAAGTAATACAATTCTAAATTGGAAAGCAGATGATGTACTCTGTCCGTCTTCCAGCCCTTTATTTGATGGGACAATCCTAAAGAATGAATATCTCTTACCTGAATCCCTGGTTTGTATTTCTTCCCATATCCTTGCCCTTTACCGAGCTTTACCATCCTATCGTAACGTTCGTAGATCGATTTTTGTCTTCTCAAGCTCTTCCCTCCTCGTGCTGCGCCCTGTTACCAGTTCTGTTCCGTGAGCTCATTTCCATTTCATTGAATAGTTGGTTATGACGTAATCATAAACAGAAAAAGCCAAATGATCACTGCACAATATTTTGCACAGCCTGTTTTCATCCGAAAATAGATAACAAGATAAATACATGAATTTAAAATTTATTTTCTTCCAAACTTACAGTTTTACCATAGAAGAATTATATATTTATAAAGTAATTAGGTAATTTAAAAATTACTTCTAATCCAATTTTTAGGCATTTGTGGTAATTTCAATATTACCTTATATTCAATTATTGACCACTACAGGTGATTTAAATACTACCTCCAACAAAAAAAGAAGCCCCAAGTCATTTTCGACTTGAGGCGCTTAAAACTACTTGTTGATTTCAAAGAAATTATTGAATCGAGATAAGTTATCGTAAAACTGTCCTTTATCACTGTTCTTACAATGGTCAATACAATTAAAAAATAAGGCCTTTAACCCCGTACGAATCTGTTCATCCTTTAAGTGTTCGATAATTTCAGGAGGTAACGTGCGATCATTGGTCACATGGATCAACAACTCTCGCCATGATTGCGGAAAATTAACTTTTTTCTTTTGTAATGCGTTCAAAGCTCCTCCTGGAGCCAGTTCTTCAAAGGTAAGCCAGTATGCTTCCAGATAATCGCTTGAAGGTTTGGTTCCATTAATAAAAGCTTTCACACGGTCTTCAAGTGCCGAGTATTTCACATCTTTTCCATATCTATGTAATAGTAAATCCTTCAACCTAATCAAAAAAACATTGAGTTCTTCTTTTGTCAAATCCTCAAGAGAGTCGCGGACGTTTTGGATTAACATATCTCACCTCGTACCTTTTTTAGGAATTGTCAGTGAACAAATTTAGCAATTAATAAATTAACATATATATATAAATTCTAAATTCTTGGTTAATAACCCTTTTTTTCGTTTTACTTTTTCTGAAAATATGTTTTTCCTCTTGGTCTCCTATAAGGTTGGCTTTCTCAATCATAATGATTGCATCAAATCAAAAAACAATTCATACGTTTATATCATGAGGAGGATGAGAAGAAACATGAGGAAATTCGAAAATGCACCCATTGATAACCTATTGGTGGCTGAAGATCAAAAAGCAATTATGGATCTCTGTGAAAAATTGAAATCAAAAAAGGTAACTACCGATGATATGAATCGGTTATTGGAGATCACTCAAATAAACCACGAGATTTTTTCAACGTTTCAACTTTCTTTAATTTTGAGAGTGAGTATCGTTTTACTTGAGGGAAGTGACCTCAGAAACTTATGCGATTATATTCATGAGAATATTATGGGGGCATACGGCTTTATTGAGGATTGATTCGAGTTGATCACTATGAACTGATAATAAATAAGAAGTAGCGGGTGGAACATTCCCGCTACTTCTTATTTATTTCTTATTTAGTATTTCATAAACATATTGCCCCATATCATCTTCTAATTGTCCTCTAAATACATCATCTTCAAGAACCTTCCCGTAAAACTCTTGATTTTTCTCATATCCCTCTACCACGTATTCGATGAAACTTTTTCGGAAACCCAAAATAAAATCATCATAAGGATTGTTTTGGGCTTGAGTCGATAAGGTTTGATCTTCTTTTGCAATCTCCACCAATTGTTGAAGGCTTAATTTTTCGTGTTCGCTAAACTCCGTACCGTTTTTCGTATTTAAACGTTCCAGAATAGCTGTCAATGGATCTTTTGGCGGGGGGTCGTTTAAACCACCTCCGCTTACAGAAATAGATACTTTGTAATCCTCACTATTTTCGTTTATCGTAATGCTGCCCTCGCTCTTTTTCTTGATCGAGTAATATTCCAACACAATTTTGTCTTCTAAATTAATCTTGCCGCTCGCTTTTAGGGCAACCTTCTTTAAGAAATACCGAAGGAATACAAAAAGTTTATGAAGCTCGACATCTACAAAAGGTGTAATTTGCAGGATAAACATGTATATATTAATGAATTTCCGAGCTTTGCTGACAAAGTCCCGCTGCTCCTCCTCCAAAAGCGCCGAGTAACGTTTCACAGCCAAATCAATATAATTATTGGATAATTCCGTATCTCTTTTATCGAGTTTTTCTTTATAAATTATTTCTACGAATTTTTCGATTTCTTCATCCCGCAGAATAAGATAGTTTTCTAGCTCTTGCTGGATGCTATACAGCTCATTGGGCTCTACATCTCCTTCTAATACGGCATCTTCATAATAAGGCAGAAAGGACTTTAAAATATCCTCTGGATCATTTACGAAGTCCAAAATAAAGGTATCCTCTTTTCCAGGATATATACGGTTAAGTCGTTGCAACGTTTGTACGGCTTTAAGGTTCTTCAATTTTTTGTCCACGAACATCGTATGCAGTTTGGGTTGATCAAATCCTGTTTGATATTTTTCAGCGACTAATAAAACTTGGTATTCATCGCTGTCAAACTTTTTCGGGAGCTGAGTCTCCGAAAACCCATTCATGTGCGTTTCCGAAAATTCATTTCCTCCATCTTTGACGGTCTCTGAAAAAGCTACCAGTGCCTTCATGTCCGTGTAGCCTTTTTGCTTTATGTATTTGTCGAAGGATAGTTTATACCGAACCGCATGTAGACGAGAAGCGGTCACGACCATCGCTTTGGCTTGTCCGCCTAATTTTTTTTGTGTGACTTTTCGAAAATGCTCAATAATGATTTCTGTCTTTTGATCTATATTATGCGGATGCAAACTCACAAATCGAGAAATAGCCTTGGTCGCTTTTGCACTATCAAACTCAGGGTCTTCTTCAATCTTCTTTGCAATTCGAAAGTATGTTTTGTAGCTAACGTAATTTTTAAGGACGTCCAAAATAAACTTTTCTTCAATCGCTTGTTTCATACTATACAGATGAAATGGCTTATCATGGGTACCGAACATTTTCAACGTACTTCCCTTAGGTGTGGCCGTAAACGCGAAAAAGCTAATGTTTGGCTGCTTACCGACACGGGTGATTTCGGCTACAATCTTTTCTTCGGTATCCGCTTCATTCTCTTCGGCTTCTTCATCCAATTTCTGTGCTTCCTCGAGGGTTAGGCTGGTCGTTAACGCTGCCATGTTCTTGCCGCTCGTCGAGGAGTGCGCCTCATCGATAATGATCGCGAAATTCTTATCCTTTAATGTACCTAGCTTATCTAAGATAAAGGGGAACTTCTGAATGGTCGTAATGATGATTTTTGCGCCTTTATTCAGAGAGTCAGCGAGCTGTGAGGAATCCCCCTCAATTTTCGCAACCATGCCTGCTTTATGTTCCAATTGGTATACAGCCTTTTGCAATTGTTTGTCGAGGACTTTGCGATCTGTCACGACAATGGCGCAATCAAAAACAGACTCATTAGCATCATTATGTAGGGTGGAGAGGCGATGGGATAACCATGATATCGTATTGGTCTTCCCACTTCCCGCGCTATGCTGGATGAGGTAGGAGTGTC
The DNA here is from genome assembly GCF_038004525.1 of Paenibacillus sp. FSL R5-0914. Classification (NCBI taxonomy): domain Bacteria; kingdom Bacillati; phylum Bacillota; class Bacilli; order Caryophanales; family Paenibacillaceae; genus Paenibacillus; species Paenibacillus sp. FSL R5-0914. Next base: position 1,647,930 of record NZ_JBBORH010000001.1, on the reverse strand, counting down.
CTGCACCCCATGCTTTTGCGTGTGACAACACTTTTTTCACGGCATCACGTTGATGATAACGCGGGAAAACTAGCGTTTCTTTCGTGATGATCTTCCCCTCATCATTCTCTTCCTCATCTACTTTCAAATAGACGAATTTATCCAGAATTTCTAACAGGCTGTCACGGGATAATACATCTTCCCATACATAGTGAGTCTTCAGTTTACCGTCCACTGTGGGATTTCCCTTGCCGTTATTTTCCCCTTTATTAAAAGGCAAAAAGAACGTTTTGGTACCATTTAATCTGGTGGTCATAAATACCTCGTTGGTATCCATCGCAAAACAGGCGATGACGCGCTCTTTAAAACGGAACAACGTATCATTCCCACTTCGATCATACATCCACTGATGCTTTGCGTCATCCACGTCTTGTCCTGTAAACTCATTCTTCAGTTCAAAAGCAAGTGTAGGTAAACCATTTAGGAATATCACAAGATCCACACGTCCCTCATCCTTGTAGACGAGTTCTTCCGTCACCGAAAGACGATTTTGGTTAACAAGGACCATTAGATCCTGGTTAAGCGAAGTTGGCGGTTGAAAATACGCCAAATGCAGATGTACGCCGTAGTCTTTAATGCCGTTACGAAGCACATCCACCATCCCACGGCGTTTAAGTTCGTTTTCTAAACGAAACAGAATTTTTTGCTTGTACTGTCCTTTATAAATTTCTTTCAGTTTTTCTAGAGCCTTCGTTTGTGTAGCTTCAAGGAACGAAAATAACTGCGTTTCGTCGATTGCATATTGACGATTATAATCCTGGTTTGTTCCTTCAATATAACCGTTTACCGTGGTCAAATATTCCTTGACCACGGTCTGAAAGGCACGCTCTTTTAAGGCGTTTGGCGTAATTATCATCTCTCCATCTCCAGTTCGCTTGCAGTGTAATTCCGAACATCTATTTTTCCAGTGACAGCTTCATATATGAGGCTCTGTCGATATTGGCGCAGAATATCAATCAGATTTTCAACATCCATAATAACCTCTTCAATCTCTGCTATCTTTTTAGTTAGAAACTCAGATATTTCGAATTGTTCCGAAACAGGAGGCATTGGAACTGGGAATTCTTTAAATACATCAGATTGTAAACGCCAACGGCCTAAATTAGAAACTCCTTGGCCATGCCCATAAAAAATTCTATTCCAATAGCACAGTTGAAAATAGTATAAAAAATATTGATGACATTGAGTGTCATCTCTTTGCACAAAGACTCTATAATCAGGACTCGTTACACCTTCATATTTTGAACAGTCTACAAAACCAGTAAGTAAATCCATAGAATTCATGACAAAATCTTTTCGCCTTACTTCTTGATATTTCGAGTAATCTGCTGCATGCTGCCCTTCGTTGTTGTCTAAATCTTTGATCTTTAACCCTCTTTGAGTTAAAGATAGTACCTTGGGCGATTTATCATTTTTTATTACTTTTTTTATAGAAAAAACATATTTTAATTTCTTTATAGTCCAGTATTCGGGTACTTCCCCAATCCACTCAACCCCAGAATTCTTCATCTTTACCTCAGGGTTTAATCCCTTGGTCACGGCTTCGGTTATTATGGCTTGACGCTGTTCTTTCAATAAGGAAATCAACCTTACTTTATCAGAGATCAGAGAGTCGATCTCTGCTGTTTTTTGATCAAGGAAGCTGGTGATTTGGGTTTGTTCTTCAAGTGAAGGTATAAGAACGATTCTTTGCTTTATGGTTTCGCCAGTAATCAGCGGTTGTGCAGTTGCCGTTGAAAATTGATTCAAATTTAATTGTTTTAATACATAAAAGAGATATTCCATGTTAATGATTTGCATATTATAATCATTAAGATACAAACTATTATCTGTAATCCAGCAGTCACTATCAATTAGATGTACGTTCCCGCATAATGCCCCTACTCTTCCTATTGCAATTGTTTTACTAAAGATATTTGCCTCTTCTGTATATCCCATAATACCGTTTCCACCAATTACGGGTATGGTCATTTCGCCACGTTCTTTATTGACTAACTCATTATTTAGGGAATCACCACTTTTACATCTTAAATACCATCTTAGCTTAATCTTCTTCCAACGTTCGGGCATTTCTCCTATCCATTCATCGCCACTATCTGTATATCGATCATATCTCTTAATCTGCACCATCAGCCTAACACCTTCTTCAGCTTATCCAGTATACCTGCTTCAAGTTCTTGAATATCTCTCAAGATATCCTGTGTGCTACGAAGAGAAGTATATTGATAAAAATGCTTCGTAAACGGAATCTCATAACCGATTTTTGTTTTACTTTCATCTATCCACGCATCAGGGACATGAACAATTACTTCGCGTTCAAAGTATTTTTGGATATTTTCTTTCAAAGGAATACTTTCCGTATCCCGAAGGACGGGATCTGCTTCTACATTCCCTTTGCTGTCTTTACATAGATCAGCCGTCTCATCTCGCTCGGATAATCCCATATAAATGGATTTCCATAAGCCAGCTTTGACTTCAGACATATCTTTAAATAAGGGCTTTAATGCCTTTAAAAAAGCCTCGCGGTTTTTGTACAACTTATCCGATATGCTTTGACTAAGAACAGAAATGATATCATCTTGAAGTAACTTTCCCTTTTTCCATGCTTCTAACTTTTTTATATCAATTCCCTTCTTATTTTTTTTACGTGATAATTCCATATACGCCTCTTCATCATATAGCTTCACAAATGCTGACTCATTGTATATATTATTGATGCGATCGGCGGAGATCATAAAATTTAGTTTAAGTGGTTGTTCTACCGTAATCTTATGATAGCCAAAGTCTGCTAGATCAAAGATTTTACAGTATTCTTTCTCTCTGAAATCACCATATAAACGTGTAATCTCAGCAATTTGGGACTCGCTGATTTCATTCCGCTTATTTCCAAGGTTTTTACGCATCTTCACGCAAAACTTCGTAGCATCCAGCAATTGAATCTTACCCTTCCTTAAGGAGCCTTTGGTGAGATCATTATTTTTACGATTCGACAAAATCCATATGTACGTCGTAATTCCTGTGTTGTAAAATAACTGATCAGGTAAAGCAACGATACCTTCTAACAAGTCTTCTTCGATGAGCCAACGTCGAATTTCACTTTCTCCGCTACCCGCATCACCAGTAAACAGCGGAGATCCATTTGAGATAATGGCCATCCGACTTCCTTTTTCATCACGTTTCATTTTTGAAACCATATGTTGCAAGAAAAGAAGTGATCCATCTGAAGTACGCGGAAGACCCGCTCCAAAACGGCCCTCGGTTCCTTTTTCTTCATATTCTTCTATGATTTTTTCGCCATAGTGTTTCCATTCCACACCAAAGGGCGGGTTCATGAGCGCATAACGCACTTGTAAATCTTTATGTCCGTCCGCATCGGTTAACGAGTTTCCAAAGGCAATATGTCCTGCATTTTGCCCTTTAATTAAAAGGTCTGCACAAGCAATCGCATAGGACTTAGGATTGATTTCTTGTCCAAATACCTCTACCTGTGTCTTCGGATTTAATTCTTGAATGTAACGTGTAGCTTCGGACAGCATTCCGCCTGTTCCACAGGCGAAGTCGCCGATTTGAACAATCTTACCTTCTTGCATGAGCTCAGTCTGGTTCTCACTTAAGATCAAGTTAACCATCAATTGAATAACCTCGCGTGGCGTATAATGATCCCCTGCTTCTGCATTTTCAGAAAAACGACGAATCAGCTCTTCAAAGATGTATCCCATTTGCATATTGGACACTCTTTCAATACCTAAATCCATACCTGCAAATTGCTGAATCATACTATATAACAAATTATGTTCATTCATTTTTTGAATTTGTTTATCAAACTCAAATCGTTCAAAAATCATACGTACGTTGGATGAGAACCCTTGAATATAATTACGAAGGTTAGCTGCGATGTTATCAGGATCTCTTATTAAAGATTGAAAATCAAAAGTGCTGGTATTGTTGAAATCGAATCCTGTTATTTTATTTAAAATGGCATCATGTTTAACTGTATTTATTCTTTCAAGTACCTGTTTTTTGGTGGGTTGCAATAAGCTATCAAAGCGCCGCAATACGCATAAAGGTAACACAACTTCTTGGTATTCCTCTTTTTTATATGGTCCACGCAAAATATCGGCATTTTTCCAAATAAAATTCACAAACTCATTATTCTTTAATTCTTTCATTTCTGACACTCCCTCTTAATATCAACCACTTTATATTTTAACATTCGACATGACTACGAAGATAACCTTTTGAAATCCTATCCTGATCTTATCAAAAAACATTCCCATTAGAAAAAGCATGGTTCATCACCATGCCTTTTTCATAGATATATTAATAATTGATGCTTCTGATAATTCTTCAGCCAGTGCCCTTTTTTAGCTAGGACACTGCATTATGCATTCCTCTTAGGGCCTGTAACGTTCGTTGAACATAAGCTGATAACTCGGATTCATTGATAGGTTCACTATCAGCGAATGGATTCTGATCGTGGTGATATTTCTTGCTATAATCGTTAATGTCCTCAAGTTCAGAAAGATGATTCTGTAATAACGAAAGATGCGGCTCTGATGATGTTCGCGCCTTCTGAATAAATCCACCTAGCCAATCATTACTACTGAAATCATGTGGGAATCTAACACGCAAATTCCCCTCAAGAATAGGACGAATGCACATAGCTACAGAACGGAAATTCATTTGTGGTTTTCCTTCTAGAAAGTCCGCAAGTGTAGAAAATAATTGATAATAGTCCGATCTTGTTTCTGCATCGATATCCCAAGTATCAATTATACTATCATGCAATCCCTCTCTTTTAATACAAAGTTGAGTTAATAACGTCTTTTTATCGGAAAACTTCCCCCAAAGGGCACGCGCAAAATATGTATCATGGGTTAATACAATCACTTGTTTGGCTATCGTAGAAAACTTCATAACTTGATCGGCTGTGTAGCTTTTTCGGTGGTTATCCAAACTGGAGATGGGATCATCAAAAATAATTACTTTTTTGCTTATCTCGGGATCTGATTCTAATTTGGCTAAGAAGAATGCAAAAGCCATACTACTTTTATCCCCTTCACTTAAGGTGTTTTTAAATGAAGGTGTAGATATAGGTGATTTTTCATTACCTAGCTCAACTGCCGCATTGTTAATATTGAGAATAAAATTGCTGCTGGGCTTACCACCTAAAAAACTCGACTTATAATCAGAAATTTTAAAACTTGCTCCGCAATGCAACAAGTGACGATTAATTTGCTGTTCATACTTTGAAAATATTTCTTTTGTATATGTGTTCAGCGAGGTCCTAATCTCCCCTTTAGATACCTCTAACGTCTTTATTGAACTCAAAATCCGCTTGTACTTTTCAATTAATTCTATTTTTTCATCATTATATCGTAATTTCACATTAGAGTAATAAATGAGTTTGTTTTTAACATCCTGAATTTTGATATTATCCACAAGCGCTTTTTGCGCCTCAATTATATTAATAATTTTGTCAATCGCTCGATTGTATACAGCAAGATCCTCTAAAACCAAAAGGTATTGGTCGATAATAGTTAACTTTTCTACGGGTACATCCACTTGTTCAAGTGGCGCTTGTTTTTTCTCTTTTATTAGAGTTTTGATGCATGCTGTAAAATCACTCCAAACTTTCTGTATACAATCCAACTCCAACGGCTGTGGTTCATCAATTGAGGTGTACGTTTTCCAATAGGTTACTAATTCTATGTTTTTATGCACTTGTTTTTGAAGTGCAAGTAGGGAATCGATAGCAAATGTTTTAGCAAACGCCGTCTCCAATAAATTCACGGTGTGTATCACCTTTTTATATTCATCACTAAAATATGTTTTAAAAGCTTTTATAAGTGTGACATCATTAAGTTCTTGATTACAAAACGGGCATCTTTCCTTATCGGTAATCTTGGCAACACCATATTCAAGCCATTTTTCACCATTCAGGTCAAGGTGTTGCTTAATGTGCTGCTTCGTGAGGTCTTCAGCATTATTTAAAAGTTGTTGAAGATTGACTCCTGAAATGTTACTTAAAAATTTACTTTTATCGAATGTCGGAAGTGTCACCTGAGAACAATTTGGTTTCAATTTAATCTCGCTTTGTTTCTCTAGAGAATGTAGAATCTGTCTTTGCTTTGGTATCTCATCATCAATGTCAGCTTTAGGGGGAAGTTCAATAAAATCATTGGCTGATAAGACACCGTGAACACCCTGTAGGAGCTCTCTCTCAATTTCTTTCCTTTCAGCATTCTTCTTTTTCAGTTCATCATCAAAAGCAAGTAAACGATCCGCCATTTCCCCACCTTGTTTACCAATGGTAAATAAATATAATTGTTTCTTTTGATCATGCTCGATAATATGTCTTGAATACACATTTTGGCTGACAAAAGAAGCATCAAATATTTCAATATCAAAGGCTGGCTTGCTGATCCACTTATTGCCCTTAAAACTCAACATTCCATCGTCAGAAAGCAAATCAACGACTTGCTCACCAACTCCACCTATTGTTTTTCTGCCAACAATTAATTCTCCATTTTGCTCATGTAGTGAACGAAATATATTGGATAGTGTTGTTTTACCACGTCCGTTTTCAGAATAAATAATTGTAAATTTGTTTAATTGAATTCCTTTAGGAGAACAAGCTCTAAATTTCCCCGTATTCTTAATAGTAACTATTTTTTTGATCAATTTAATCATCCTTTAAATTGAAATAGGAAATGTTCTACATTTTCAATCATACTCCTTCCAATTTCGAGTGGTTTAGCAAAATAAAACGAATTTCTGACATTATATTTAATCATTTGCTTTTAAAGAGCAATGATATAAAAACGAATTCTCACCTTCAATGCTAAGTCTGTTATTACGTCAATCCATATAAAAAACGAGCCCACCACTAAGGGTGAGCTCGTTTCCCGCTTTTATTGTTGATTTCCTGCTTTTATTGTCTGTTTCCCACTTTTATTGTTCATTTCCCATATTTATTGTTTGAGGACATAATTGGCTATCCCCAACAATTCCTACTCCACAGTAACACTCTTCGCCAAGTTACGTGGTTTATCCACATCATGACCTAGCGCAAGAGAAGCATAATAAGACAATAATTGCAGAGGTACTACGGACAACGCTGCTGTGAGCATTGGCAATGTCTTAGGAATTACAAACACTTGATCCACTGATCTAAGCAGGTCAGTCAAATGCTCTTGGTGAGTGATCGCAAGCACGTCTGCGCCGCGAGCTTTCACCTCTTTGATGTTGCTGACGGTCTTCTCAAGCACAGCTTCCTGAGTTGCCAGGGCAATAACCGGAACGCCTTCCTCAATCAGAGCCAACGTACCGTGTTTCAATTCACCTGCAGCATAAGCTTCGGAGTGAATATAAGAAATTTCTTTCAGCTTCAAGGAACCTTCTTGAGCAACAGCGTAATCTACGCCGCGGCCGATGAAGAACAGGTTCTTGTGCTCAGAAATTTGTTCTGCATAACCTTTGATCGCTTCTTTTTGAGCTAGGATCTCTTCCACTTGTTCTGGTAGAGCTTGCATAGCTGCTAGTATCTTAGCCACTTGTGCTTCGGTTTGTGTACCGCGAACTTCAGCCAAGTAAAGAGCAAACAATCCGAAAGCGACCAATTGTGAAGTGTAGGCTTTGGTCGAGGCTACTGCAATTTCTGGACCTGCCAAGGTTACCAACACATCATTCGCTTCGCGAGCAATAGAGCTGCCTACTACGTTTGTGATTGCCAGAACATGTGCACCATTAGCTTGCGCTTCACGAAGAGCTGCCAAAGTATCTGCAGTCTCACCGGATTGGCTGACAACGATAACCAAAGTTTCCGGGGTCACGATTGGTGAACGGTAACGATATTCCGAAGCAATGTCATTCTCTACTGGAATACGAACCAAAGATTCGATCATAGTACGTCCTACCACACCAGCATTGTATGCCGTTCCGCAAGCAACAACTTGGATGTTACGGATGTTCTTGATTTGTTCTTCTGTGATGTTCAACTCTGGCAAAACAACCTTGTTGCCTTCAGCATTAATACGACCACGCATAGTGTCGCGGTAAGCCTTAGGCTGCTCGTGGATTTCTTTCAACATAAAATGCTCGTAGCCGCCTTTTTCTGCGGTAACTGCATCCCAATCGACAGTAATCATTTCCCGAGAAATAAAGTTTCCTTCAATCGTCATCAGTTCGACAGCATCTCTTGTCAAGACTGCCATTTCGCCGTCGTTCAAAATATATACGTTACGGGTATATTCAAGCAGTGCAGGAATATCTGACCCGATAAAGTTTTCTCCTTCGCCAAGACCAATAATGAGCGGGCTTGCTTGACGCACAGCCACCAATTTATCTGGTTCATATTCAGTCAGGACGCCTAATGCAAAAGCACCGCGCATGAAGGTAATCGCTTTTTGCACAGCTTTCACAATATCTCCATCATATTCGCGAGCAATCAGGTGTGAAATAACTTCTGTATCTGTTTCGGAGACAAAGTGGCATCCGCCAGCGATCAGCTCTTCTTTCAGATCCAGATAGTTTTCGACAATACCGTTATGAACGACCGAGAACTTCATGCTGTTATCCGTATGTGGATGGGAGTTCTCATCGGATGGTTTACCGTGAGTTGCCCAGCGTGTGTGTCCGATACCTGCGCTACCTGCCAGTGGGCTGCCTTCCAGCTTCGACTGCAGATTCGCCAAACGGCCTTGTGCTTTCACTACCTGCAGTCCTTCCCCAGTGAATACAGCTATACCAGCGGAATCATATCCCCGATACTCCAGCTTCTTCAAACCTTCAACCAAGATCCCCTGCGAATTCTGATTACCAATATATCCTACAATACCACACATTATTATTTCCCCCGTCCGAGTTATCGTAATGTGGCGGCATAAGGAAAGAAACGTGCCGTGCGGCATGTTTTTGAGAAAAAGCAAATATTCTGTTGTATTTTTGGATCAACAAAATAAACTGTCACTTACATCTTATGTTCATGAAATGCACAGCCTTCTTCTCTGCCGTGGCAGAACCAACGTGTTTCTTTACGATGCGCGCACACATGAATTTTATATTTCTTATGCACCCATGAAAACGTTGTGTGAAAGGTCGCCCTTCCATTTTCCGTCTCCATTTACGGCTCTGGTGCATCACCGGGAGGTCCCCGCCGAACATTTCGAACACCTCCACCTCGTCAGCTTACGTCTGCCGTGATCCGTTCAAGCCCTTGTCTACATAACCATGTAGCAGCTTTCCCTTCTCCCCCGCGCTCGACCAAGCTCTGGCGCTTGCTATTGCAAACCTCACAATCCCCGCTTTCCTTCTAGAATGACACTTAATCTATTATATGCACCTTACATTACTTTGGCAATGCTGCACCAACCTAAATTTCACAAATCCCTGTTCAGACGATCCATCCAAAAATAATAAACACCGGTGCAACGAGTCCGCGAATCGCTCTCTACACCGGCTATATAGGTATGGTAATGAATTATACCAATTCGCGTTGAACAACTTCTACAATTTGATTCACATAAAGATCTAGATCTGCCTTATCAGGGCCTTCTGCCATGACGCGAATCAAAGACTCCGTACCCGACGGACGTACAAGCACACGGCCATTGTCGCCCAGCTTGCCTTCTACTTCAGCGATAGCTGCTTCGATAGCCTGGTTGTTAGGATAATTGGTCTTATCTTGTACACGAACATTGACTAGTACCTGCGGGTATTTCGTCATCATGCTCTTAACCTCACTAAGTTGCTTACCGGAAGCTTTAAGCGTATCTACCAGCTGGATAGCCGTCAGAATACCATCACCTGTTGTATTATAATCAAGGAAGATAACATGTCCAGACTGTTCTCCACCTAGATTAAAACCACCACGGCGCATTTCTTCCATCACATACCGGTCGCCGACAGCTGTTTTAGCAGTGTTGAGGGATAATTTCTCGGTAGCCTTGTAGAATCCGATATTACTCATAACCGTTGATACAATCGTGCTATCTTTCAGCTTACCAGAACGGTTCATTGCATCCCCACAAATACAGAGAATAAAGTCTCCGTCAACTTCATCGCCTTTATTATCGATCGCAATCAATCGGTCAGCATCTCCGTCAAAAGCAAGTCCCAAATCCGCTCCATGACGTAATACTTCCTCACGCAAAGTCTCTGGATGTGTCGAACCAAATCCAGCATTGATATTCAATCCATCAGGCTCAGCACCAATAGAAATAACCTCAGCGCCCAGTTCTCTGAACAATCTTGGTGCAAGTTCATACGCTGCGCCGTGAGCACAGTCGAGTACAACCTTAATTCCCTTGAAATCTTGAGAAATGGTTGTCTTCAAATACTCCAGATAGAGGTACTTGGCGTCATTATCAACCGTAACCATACCTAAACCAGAGCCGATAGGACGAGGCAATTCATCAACTTCAGCATCCATTAGTTCTTCAATACGCAGCTCAGTTTCATCCGTAAGCTTAAAACCATCTCCGCCAAAGAACTTAATGCCATTATCTTCAACCGGATTATGTGATGCCGAAATCATGACCCCTGCATCTGCCTTTAATAATCTCGTAATATAGGCAACAGCAGGTGTACTCACTACACCTATACGGATTACATCTGCCCCAATAGACAGCAAACCAGCAATAAGAGCCGATTCGAGCAAAGGTCCGGAAATACGTGTATCCATCCCAATGACAACCTTTGGTTTATGCACGTTACCCGCTAGTACATATCCTCCACAGCGACCAATGCTATAAGCCATTTCTGCAGTTAATTCACGGTTTGCTACTCCCCGCACACCGTCAGTTCCAAAATACTTCCCCATTATTTTTCTCCTTTGAATACGCTACATTAGCTTAATGTTCTATCCTATGATTTGAATACTATTTTGGTGTACCTTTGGGACATATCCTAAAAGACGTATTTCAATAAAAGGTTACGTTCCCCCTGTACCTACAGGATTTTCAGAATTCGTACTTGTGTTAGCTGTGCCATTATTCTCTGGACTGCTATCCGTGGGGACAGGCGTCGCTGTAGCTCCAACTTCTCCACTATGGGTAGGCTTCTCAGTGGCCTCCTCATCGCCTATAACAGGTTCAGAGCTTGGCTCAGGAGTAGTTACACTACCCGTGTCTGGATGAGGCGTAGGCACCGGCGTTGCAGGTGACAGCAACTGTACAGTTACCGTAAGAGGCACACTTGAATTAGCCAGTGCGATGAATCTAGGCAGTGATACCCGTAAAGAAACCTCGTGAGTCCCGGCAGTCAGGCCAGTCACATCAGCCACAACACCTATATCGTCTTTATTTAGTTGATTTAGCAAAGTAGGTGCACCTGTTAAGGTAAGGGCTATATCCTTGCTTGTTGGATTAACAATACTTCCTTCAAACTCATCACCGACACCCTGTAACTTGATGGGTACCGCTTCAACCGTCCGTTCAGCAATTTCTGAGATCGTTAATGAAACATTCACGGTTTCAGGCATTACTTTCTCAGTTCCTGCCGGAGGTTTCAGTTCTACCTTCAGCTGCTTCGTTCCTGCAGAATCTATAGCGCTAAGATCGACACTTGCTTCATAGGTAGATAATGTAGCTAATGCATTGGCTTGACCATATACCACGACTGATTCCAGCTCAGGTGTCACATTTGATAAGACGAGAGAACCCGGAAGTTGTCCGGTAAAGCCAATATCCAGCGGTAAGCTCTTAAAAGGCAAAGTAATTGGCAATTCCACCGAAACGGTAGCCGGCTCAATGACGGCATCCTTCACTTCTTTTCCTTCATTATCATAAGCATGCAGCTTCAATTTCTTCTCTTTAAAGGTTTCGTTCTCGCCATTTAGCTCAATAGTGCCTTGTACCTTCACCACTTTGCTTAACTCATTATCTGGCAGCGTAACCTCAACAGTATCCGTAGGCTGCAAGACTGGGGTACCTAATTGATACCCTGCTGCTGGTTCTCCCTTGGTAACCAATGTTATGGGAAAAGACTTTGTATTTCGCAGCTCTACATGTACATTGACCTCTTTAGGAGTCATTCTGACAAGAGTTACACCTCTAGGTAATGAATATGAGAGTGGCAACGTATTATCTCCAGGCTCAACCTTACTTAGATCAAGGGTCACTTTATAGTCGTCCGAGAACTGAAAAGAGATATCCGAGTTCTTCCCCTTAACCTCCATACTCACACTATCTACATCCTTGTATTCCAGTACAAATTTATCTTTATCTAGACCGATCTCTTCGATCTTTACATTCTCAATAATCTTCGATTTAGTATCGACCGTGGTCTGTCCAACAGGCGCAGTGTCGATACGAACCATAGTAAACAGTATGATCCCAAATGCAAGGGCTAGAATCTTATTGAAATTGTTATTGTTCATCCACTTATCCATGATTTTTGTCCCCCTTCCGTTTCCAGAAAGTTGAACCTTTCTCCTTCAGCGATGAACTTACACTCAGCTCTTGATGGAGCTTCGAAATCATTGATTCTTCCTTAATGTCCCTTACAATTTGACCATTGATGGCCAGAGAAATCTGTCCTGTCTCCTCCGAGACAATGACAGACACAGAGTCCGCAACCTCACTAATCCCGATAGCCGCGCGATGTCTTGTCCCCAGCTCCTTGCTAATAAAAGGGTTCTCAGACAAAGGTAAATAACATGCAGCCGCGGCGATCTGATTCCCCTGCATAATAAGGGCTCCGTCATGCAGAGGGGTGTTAGGTATAAAGATGTTAATCAGCAACTCAGAGCTGACTAAAGAACGCATGGCGATACCCGATTCCGTATATTCATTAAGGCCTGTCTCTCGCTCGAATACGATTAATGCCCCTATTTTTCTATGGGATAAATAATTTACGGCTTTAATCACTTCGCCAATTAATTTACTGAGTTCTTCATCACTTTCCCCAGCCCGTCCGAAAAATTTACCTCGTCCAAGCTGCTCCAGTCCCCTTCGTAGTTCCGGCTGAAAGATGATAAAGACTGCCAGCACACCGAATGTAAACATTTGATTCATTAGCCATTTGAGCGTATAGAGGTCTAGCATGGTACTCACAGCCCAAATCAAAACCAGGACCAGAATCCCCTTCAGCAGCTGAATCGCTCGAGTTCCGCGGACCATATTAAGTACTTTATAAATAATGTAGCTGACGATCAGAATATCAATAATATCTTTAATGGAATCTTTCCATGTTAAGTCTGTAAAATAACTCATTGCCTAAAACCCCCGTCATTTCATATTAGCTGGGTTTATGTAAAATGTCTGTTATATCTGTATCAATATCTAGGTTATAACGTTCGGGCTCCAGTTGCAAGTTTAGCCCCTCACCCATTTTCTAATTTTTCTAAATTTAGGCAACAAAAAAGCGCCATCTTTCCGGAAAAAGAGGCGCAAAATAATATTCCAGCTCAAGGTAACCACTGTCGCTTTCTTTAACGGTAGGCAACTTCAGAGAACATGTTCGTCACTTTATACCAGAGCCAACTTACCGCTTGGTCTATGCTTTTGACTTGCCCAGAAATATGAGCTGTTGAAGCCTGATACAAAGAACCGTCAATGACTGTTACGTTGCCGTTCACTTCCCCATATACCTGCGCTTTACCATTCTCAATGGTAAGGTCACCGGTAATAATCTTGCCGGAAGGTACGATTACAGTATCCCCTTTGATAACCACTTGATCCAGATCTGCACCTCTAACTACAAGTTGTCTATCTGGACTCCAAAAAGTTACGGAACTCATCAGCATTACGACAAGAAACAGAGATGCCGCTGTAAGTGCAGGGTGTCTCTTGATCCAGGTAACAAAAGCATTTTCTTTCTTGGTCTTTGGCAATGAACTCATTATCCGGCTCACAAGATCATCTGAGGCAACAGGATTCTGATGCATTAGGGAGAACATCAACATATCTGTCTGTTCTAATTCTTTAAACTTTGCACGGCAATCTGGACAGGATAGAAGATGCTCCTTCAACTCCCTCTGCTGCTGATCGGGCAAGTCGTCATCCAAGTAGTCGTGCATCATAGAGACGGCCAGTTTGCATTCCATAGGAGCCAATCCTTTCATGAGTGCTATTTAATTATCCTAAGACAAAGGGTCAGGACACATAAGACTTGCTTAACTTACATACGTCGCTCTCCCAAAGATGTTTCATAAAAAAAAATCTATTTTTACATTTTCGGGCCTAATTTTTTACGTAAAAATTCACGACCTCGGTGTACACGCGTCTTAATCGTGGTTACAGGCATGTCAAGCACGTCACTTATTTCCTGAAGCGACAAATCCTGCAGGTATCTAAGAATCATCACAGACCTGTATTTCACAGGCAGACTGTCAATAGCCTCATAGATTAGCCCCTGTGTCTCAGAGAGCAGCAATTCGGTCTCAGGTGTTACATTATCACTTGGAATCAACGAATAGCCGTCAAGGCCCTCCTGATCGTTCATATCTGCATCGAGCGAATAGGTTGGTTTCCGTTTGCGTAATCTATCAATACAGAGGTTCGTTCCAATCCGATAAATCCAGGTAGAGAACTTCTGTTTATCATCATACCGATCCAAGTTTCTATACACACGCAAAAAGGTCTCCTGAACTATATCCTCCGCCTCATGGCGATTGTTCAGCATCCGGTACGCCAAATGATATATTTTGTCTTTATATAGTTCCACAAGCTCGGCAAATGCCCTTTGGTCGCCTTTTAAGGCGAGCTTTGTCAATCTGCCTTCCAAATTCTCCACCTGTTAACTCCCCCAGACTTGCCGCCCTTGGTATTTATTTTCAAATATCCACGGTACAAGCAATTAAATCGTAATTCAAGTTTGTGTAAAAATCAAGGATTGTATTGTAACCTTCTCTGTAAACTGAGTTAAAAACTGGACAACTTGGTATAGGTGATTAAGTGCAGCTTCGAGAAATATTTGGACTTCCGGTCGCTGTTATTGTCAGATTTCCTGATTTAAACCGCTACTCGCGGTAGAAAACTGACAATAAAGGCGATCGCTAACGCTCCTACAGTTCCAAACATTCTCTACACTGCTCCATCACCTGAATAATAAGTGCCACACTATTTACCTTCGCTTACATCTCGGTTGCTTGGTTAGGGCCTGAAAGATCAATATTGGGCAAAGCACCACAATATTTTTCAGGACAAAAGAATCACTTCGTAGCACAATATTTAGTTTATGAGCGAAGTAGCTCGTATTAAGCAACAAAATCACCCCGTCGGTTGAATAGGCTTCTGTTAGTTTAAATTTGTCGCATATGGAGCAGATATTGTTGTAGTTTCCGCAGGGTTTTCGGTGATTTGCCGAGTAAGAACTCCAGTGTAGGTTTAGGATTTCATTTTGATGGAACGAGTTATAGGGAAAACCTCCTATAAATTAGGTCACAGCTGTTTTATGACCAAGTTATAAGGAATTTCTCCCTGTATATTGGACAAATTCAATTAATTACACCAAGTTCAGCTGATATAAAGGGAACAACTCCCTATATTTTATCGAAATGAGCTTGAAATACCGATTTACAGGTAATAATCCCCTTTAATTCAGCATTTTGACCCTGAAGCAGCACAAAAAGTCCGCCCCGATAAAGGGCGGACTTTTTGTGTTAAGACTATATCAGCCAGTATTCCGAAGACCAGCGGCAATGCCATTGATGGTAAGCAATACTTCGCGAAGCAATTCGCTATCGTCTCCGTCAACTTCACGGAGCGCTCTAAGCTCAGATAGCAATTGAACCTGCAGGTAGCTAAGTGGATCAACGTAAGGATTGCGGAGTCTAATCGACTCCTGAATCACAGGGACATTATCCAGAATATCCTGCTGGCCAGTAATCTTCAGGATCAACTCAGAGGTCAGTTTGAATTCATCTTCAATCTGGCCGAAGATCCGTTGACGCGCTTCCTCGTTCTTGCCCATGCTGGCGTATTCCTTAGCAATGATCAGGTCCGCTTTTGAAATAGCCATTTGCAGCGTATCTATCAGTGTAGTAAAGAATGAGAAGTTCTCGTACATATGCTGCATTATCTTCAGATTCTCTTCCTTACCCTCATAGAAACTCTGCAGTCCGGTTCCAGCAGCATACCACGCTGGAAGCAAATAACGGCTTTGTGTCCACGCAAATACCCACGGAATTGCACGCAAGTCTTCAAAGCGGTCACTGTTCTTCCGTTTGGAAGGGCGTGAACCAATATTAAGCTCTCCAACCTCAGGCAGAGGTGTAGATTCTTTGAAATAAGTCAGGAAGTCCGGATCACGGAATATCAAATCCTGATATTTGTGAAGCGAAACTTCAGAGATACGGGCAACAATCTCTTCCCACTTCTCTTCATATAAATCCGCTTGTGGAATTCTCGCATTGATCGCTGCAGTCACAAGCGCAGATGTCGCTTGCTCTAGACTACGGTAAGCAATCCCTTGCATCGAATAACGGGAGGAGATAACCTCTCCCTGCTCGGTGATCTTAATGCCTCCGCCAATCGTCGAGGCTGGCTGAGCCAGAATGCTGCGGTTAAGCGGCATGCCGCCACGACCGAGCGCTCCACCACGACCATGGAAGAACTTCAGCTTGATTCCGAACTTATCGGCTGTAGCTGTAATCTCTTTCAGAGCAACACGCAGTTCATAGTTAGCAGTAACTACGCCGCCATCTTTGTTACTATCTGAATATCCAAGCATGATTTCCTGCAAATCATTCATTGCTCTTACTGCATCGCGGTAGATAGGCATGCTGAGCAATCTATTCATAATTTGTGGTGCTTCATGCAAATCATCAATTGTTTCAAAAAGTGGCACAGCTTGCAGCGTACATACAACTGTACCGTCATTATCTTTGCGGAATAGTCCTACCTCTTTGGAGAAGACCATAACCTCCAGAATATCGCTTGCCGCTTCTGCCATACTGATCAGATAACTAGTGATACATTGTTTGCCGTACTCTTCTTGCGAAGCGAAGATCGTCCGGTACACTGCAAGACATTCCTCTGTACCCTCACTATACGTCTGATAAGAAGAAGTGATTGGACGTGGATCATTCAACAGCTTCTCCAGTAGCTCAATCTTCTCATCTTCAGACAGTTTGGAGTAATCCGGCGTAATGTTCATTTTCGCCAGAATTTCAGTCATAGCATTCTCATGTTCTTGACTGTGCTGACGCACATCAAGTGTCGCCGTATGGAAACCGAACAGCTCCACTTGGCGGATCAATTTCTTAATGTAAGTGTCGGCCACATAATCGGCATAGTGATGCCGTAAGCTGCGGTCAATCACGTTCAAATCATCGATAAACTCTTCAGGTGTAGAATAACGCTCAAGAGTATCTTTTTTCTCATCATCCAGAACATTTTGTGTCTTGGAGATCATATAGCTGAGCTTAATACGGTAAGGTTCATTATCATTGCGCCATTCTTCCATCTTGCCAAGATTAATGATCTCACGATCAGCTTCAATGGATTCTACTAGCTCAGGCGTCACCTTAACAATACTTGTGCTAAAGCTTAGATATTTCATGAGTTCACGCATAATCCGTTGATATTCCCGAATCGCCAGCTTACGCTGCATGCGCAAAGTCTGTGAAGTAACTGTAGAAGTTACCGAAGGGTTACCGTCACGGTCTCCACCAATCCATGAGCCAAAACGTAAGTAGGTTGGTACATGCCAATTCTGCCCTGGGTAGTATTTACTGAGACAACGTTCAAGTTCTTGATAAACATCGGGCAATACATGGAAGATCGTCTCATGGAAATAGTACATCCCATTACGTACTTCATCGAGTACGGTAGGCTTACGGTCACGCAGTTCATCCGTTTGCCATAGCGTAATCACTTCATTTAATAGCTTCTCACGGAGCTGTTCACGCTCCCGGAAGGTTAAGGTAGGGTTATCCAGACCCATAACATCATCAGATATCCGCTTATGAATATCGAGAATAGCACGGCGCATAGCTTCCGTTGGATGTGCCGTCATTACAAGTTCCAGAGATAATCCTGCAATAATCTCGTTAACTTCCTCATGAGAGAAATCACGTTCACGAAGCTCTTTAATCGCACTTTCTATAGAACCGGGTTGGACTGTCTCCCCAGCTGAACGTTCATAGTCACGTTTGCGGCGAATCCGATGGTTCTGTTCGGCAATATTCACGAGCTGAAAATAAATAGCGAACGCTCTTATTACCTGATGACGGTTCTCTGGATCCAAAGAATTGATTAACTCCTTAAATTCACTGTGCAGTTCAGGTAAAAATAGTGAGCGCAGCGATTTACTGGTTTCGCGAATTTTCTCCACGATCTCTAGTAGTTCGTTACCGCCTTGGTGAACCAAGACCTCTCCTAAAATGTTCCCCAAGAACCGTACGTCCCGTCGCAGCAGATTGTTAGAGTTGCTTTTGCTGACGGTAGTCGTAAGTTCGGTCATGCTGCTCCCCCCATTCTCTTCCGGATCAATGTGTTAATTATTGTCTGTCTAAAAATCGCCTATTAAAGGTTTCCTCATATCATACAATAAAACTGCGTGAAAATCTCCAACTATTTTGCGCTGTAAAGCGACACAGTATCTAAGATTATACACCAATTTCTCAATTTATACAGTCCTTATATTTTATGTATTCTTTCTTATATATAATGGCTCTAGCATACCTTCATTATGTGTATTTAAATACGGAGCGTTCGAATCTGATCGATGAACAGGCCAATAAGCGGAGAATAATGACGATCGCGGTTATATGAATAATAAATATGTCTTTGAAAATTATAATCTGGAATGGTGCGCATTAGCAATCTTCCTCTGGCTACCTCATCCTCCACAGCAAGACGCGATATAAACGAAACGTACTTTCCACTCATAAGCGATTGCTTTATGGCCTCCAATGAATCCAGTAGAATATAGGTCCTCGGTTCATTCCCCTCACGCTCAAACCATTTATCCGTCAGTTGGCGTGTACTCGATTCCTTGTCATGTAATATAAAACTTGCTGAAGCAATCATAGCCGGGTTTAGATTAGAAAATGAGGCAAATTCATGAGATGGCGAAAAAACAAGCACGAGCTCGTCCTCACACAAGGCTTGAGTATGCAGATCTGGTAGATAAAAAGATTCTGTAGACAAAATACCAAGGTCAATCTCATGGCTAGCCAGCATTTCTTTGATTACAGGGGAAGGCTTAACCGATAAAGAGATCGTAATCCCCGGATGTTGTTCTCCAAACAGCCCCAATATTTTCGGAAGAATATAAGTAGCTGGAACGTAACTGGCACCAATCTTAAGCGTCCCCCGCCCCGCCTGACTGAACTCTTTTACAACCCGCTCCGCTTCTGCAGCTAGTGCATTGATTTTAGTCGCATAATGAAGAAACGCTTTTCCACTCTCCGTAAGAATCATTTTATCCATTCTGGATTCAAATAACTTCTCCCCCAATTGCTGCTCTAAATTCTTCAAATGGTACGTAACGGTGGGCTGCTTCAGTCCGAGTTTATCGGCTACTGTAGTTATTTTCTTATGTTTATTTAACAGTTCTACGATTTCCAGCTTGATTAAATTAAGGTTCATTATCATCCACTCCTCGCCTATTCACTAAACGGTAACATAGAAGAATTCTATGAATGTTAAAATAAATCGGCAAAAAAGTTAATATCACAGTTACATTCAGCAAATATAGCGGGAATTCTTTACCTTTACACTAAGAACAAGCTTAAGAACAGGCAGGTAGATAGAGATGAAGGAAATTACAATCCACAGATTGGAAAAGAAATTCGGAGATGTGCATGCCTTGAAGGCTGCAGATCTGAAGATTCCCGCTGGAAGCTTTACGACATTACTCGGTCCTTCAGGTTGTGGAAAGACGACACTACTCCGTCTGATTGCTGGGCTAGAAACACCGGATGCTGGAGAAATCCTAATGGATGACGAGTTTATTTTCTCAGGTAGCAAAAGAATTAGTCGCCCCATCCATAGCCGCAACTTTGGCATGGTCTTTCAAGATTTCGCGCTCTGGCCGCATTTAACTGTCTTCGAGAATGTCGCCTTCGGACTTCGTGCCTCTAAGCAGAAAAAGGATTTACGGATTAGGGTTCAGCAAGCCCTTCGATCCGTAAAGCTGGAAGGACTCGAGCTACGCTTTCCCCATCAGCTGTCAGGTGGACAACAGCAACGGGTTGCTTTTGCCAGAGCTGTAGTTACTAGACCCCAACTCGTATTGTTCGACGAGCCGTTAAGTGCACTGGATGCAGTCTTGCGAGATGAAATGAGGCTGGAGTTAACCTCCTTGGTGAGGAACATGGGTATTACCGCTCTATATGTCACCCATGATCAAACCGAGGCGATGTCTATGTCAGATGAAGTGGTCGTGATGCAAGGTGGAACTATTTTACAAACAGGTTCTCCTGAGGAGATTTATCAGAAACCCAATCATCCTTTTGTAGCTCATTTTATTGGAAAATCCAACTGGATCGTTCCCGATAAGCAAATGCTTCGTCCGGAACATTTACGTTGGTCTCAGGAGAATGCTTCCTCTCTCCCTTTTACGGGGACGATTCGACATGTGAGCTATATGGGTGATCGCTATGAGGTCATTCTAGAAATGGAGAACCAAACCGCTTGGACCGCTTATCATGATCAACGTCTACCTGTTGGAGAGACGATCCAGGTCTACGCTTCAGAGCACCAGATCCATCATCTGAATTAAGCGTCCACTGCATGGAATAGCTCGTATGATGCTGTTCCATGCAGCAAGATGCAAAAAATATTAGGGAGGCATTCACATTGAAATCAATGAATAACACTAAAGGACTTAGTACACTTCTTCTAACAACTATAATCGGAGCGAGTCTAGCCGGCTGTAGCTCTACTAACACTCCTGCTGCTAACGCAAGCAATCCGACTTCAACCGCTAACACTACAGCTCAAACTGAAGCACCACAACCCACAGAGAAAGCTCTGAGTGGCAGTCTTGTCGTCTACAGCGCAGGTCCTGAAGGTCTAGCCAATAAAATTAAAGACGGCTTTGAAGCCAAAACCGGTGTGAAGGTTGAAATGTTCCAAGGCACTACTGGAAAAATATTAGCCCGTATGGAAGCAGAGAAATCCAATCCAGTAGTCGATGTTGTTGTTCTTGCCTCCCTTCCGTCCATGCAAGGGATGAAGAATGATGGATTATTGCTTCCATATAAAGAGGCGGTTAATGCAGATAAGCTCGTTAGCGATTGGTCAGACACAGCAGATGGCAATTATTTTAGCTATAGCGCATCCGCACTAGGGATTGTCTACAATACTAAAAAAGTAAGCACACCTCCGACTTCATGGGATGATCTCACTAAAGCGGAGTGGAAAGGAACCGTCAATATTCCAGATCCTTCGCTATCTGGCTCGGCACTAGATTTTGTAACTGGATATTTAAGCGCTAAAGGGGACAGCGGTTGGGATCTTTTTAAACAATACAAAAGCAATGGTGTAGCGATGGCGGGCGCCAATCAGGAGGCACTTGATCCGGTTATTACCGGTGCTAAATCTGTCGTTGCCTCAGGTGTAGATTACATGGCTTATAAGGCAAAAGCTGATGGAGAGCCTGTAGATATCGTCTACCCTACTGAAGGAACAGTAATCAGCCCTCGCCCGGCTGCGATTATTAAGACAAGCCCGAATGTAGATAATGCCAAAGCTTTTATCGACTATCTTCTATCTGATGAAGCTCAAGCGCTAGTTGCTAAAGCCTACTTATTGCCAGGCAGAACCGATGTGAAAGCAGAGAATCGTGCAAATCTCGATGAAATTAAGACATTTGATGTGAAATGGGAATGGATGAACGAACATAGTGATGAAGTTTCCTCGACCTTCACACAAATTTTTAAATAAGCGTAATGAATATTAACTCTTTACGCTCATTTAAATGGGTGAGCGGCGGACTTGCTTTATTTATACTGACAGTGCTCGTACTGCTGCCACTCCTGCTCATTTTTTGGACCAGTATCTATCCCAATGAGCAGCTGGATATAGCCGCGCCACTACGAACCATTATGGGTAGTCATGATCTGGTTGAGGTACTGCTGAATTCTATCGGGCTCGGGGTAAGCGTTATTCTACTAACTACGCTATTTGCACTACCTCTGGCCTGGATTATGGCTAAAACGGACTTAGGGCATCATAATTGGCTAGATGTTGTGCTACTAATCCCTTTTATGACTCCGCCATACATTGGTTCAATGGGTTGGATGTTATTTATGCAAACGGGTGGGTATATGGAACAGTTTCTGCCCGCTTCCTCCGTGCTGACTCCGTATTTCTTTAGTTATGGAGGGATGGTGCTGATCATGAGCCTGCATTTATTCCCCTTCCTGTATTTACTGCTGCGTAATGCGCTTTTGCAGATCGGAGGCAATCTGGAGGAAGCAGCCTCTGTTCATGGCGCTCCGTTCTTTTACAGATTTAAAAGAGTAATCATTCCCTTGCTATTATCCAGCTATGGGCTTGGAGCTCTTCTCATCTTCGTCAAAACGATTGCCGAATTTGGTACCCCTGCGACCTTTGGTCGTAGGATCGGCTTTTACGTTCTGACCTCTGAGATCCATAAGTATATCTCTAGTTGGCCAATAGATTTTGGAAAGGCTACTTCACTAGCTTCCTTGCTGCTCGGAGTTTGTCTCGTCATGTGGTACATCCAGACTCTAATTAGCAGCCGCTTTTCTTATCGCTTAATAGGCGGAAAAGGGACTCGTACCAAACGTTATAAAAGTACGGGGATCATAGGGGTTCTTAGTTGGGGGTATGTTGTTCTATTACTTCTAGCATCTATCGGCATTCCTTATTTTTCAATCATAACAGCCTCATTATTGAAGCTGCGAGGAGAAGGCGTATCTTGGAGCAATTTAACCTTAAAACATTATGCAGAGCTGCTATCACCGGGTTCTCAAGGTCTTGAGGCCTTATTAAATAGCTTCACATTAGCCATCGTTGCTTCCAGTATCGCAGTTATTCTTGGGACTTGGTTTGCCTTAACTGTAGGAAAAGGAGCTACATTCAAGCAGAAAATTACAGATCTATTCAGCCTACTTCCCAACACAGTTCCTGGAATTGTAATTGTAGTAGGGCTAATCCTGCTATGGAATGCTCGCTGGATGCCTATTCCGCTCTATAATACCTACTGGATGGTTGTGCTTACCTACGTTGTACTATTCATCCCCTACACTGTTCAGTATGTAAAAGCGAGCTATGGGCAGATCGATTCCTCCCTTATGCAAGCGGGACAAGTATTCGGAGGAAGCAAGCTTTATGTGTTCCGCCGTATCCTGCTCCCACTCATTCTACCGGGGATGGTGGCTGGATGGATGATGACCTTCACCATTTCCAATCGGGAACTGGTAGCCTCCTTACTCATTCTTCCACCTTCAATGCAGACATCGGCGACCTATATTTTTGCCCAGTTTGAACAAGGTGCTGTAGCGATGGGGATGGCCATGGCAGTAATCTCTGTCGGCGTTACCACTATATTACTACTAGTATTAGAATATTTAAGCCCAGATAGAAAGCGGAGACAACGATGAGCACACTAACGATTTGGGGAGGGGCCGGAGAGCATGGCCGTTCCTCCTATCTTTTGCAGAACAAAGATGGGCAATCTGGTATTCTACTCGATTGTGGTGCCAAAAAAGAAGGTCCAGGTGAATACCCCCTGCTTGATACAGACATCATCCCGCATTTGCAGGCAGTGTTTCTGTCCCATGCGCATGAGGATCATTCCATAGCACTTCCCCTACTATATAAGTATGGATATTCAGGTAAGGTATGGACAACGAAAGCTACCGTTAAACAGCTTCCCGATTATTTCGAAGCTTGGGATAAATATGTGGCTGCTCAGTCCGCATCACTGCCTTATGGAGAAATAGATAAGCAATCTATTCAGTTCATGTATTTGGAGGAGCATATCCCCCCTCAGACTTGGCTGAGGATTGCACCTAATCTTCGAGTACAATGGGGGCGAAGCGGACATTTAGCAGGTTCGGTTTGGCTGATCCTCGAATGGGACGGAACAGTCGTATTTTTCTCAGGGGATTATACGAAGGAGTCGCTGCTGCTCATGGCAGATTCACCTACGATTATGGAAGCCGGAGCTAAAGATGTCGTCGATCTATCCATTATCGATGCCGCATACGGCGCTGATCCTGATGAGCAGCTTATAAAGTTACAGCAATTAGAGTCAGCGATCTGTAACACTCTGCAAAATGGGGGTTCAATCCTCCTTCCGGTGCCTATCCATGGCAGAAGCCAGGAATTGATCGTATGGGCAAGCGAGTGTTTCCCGGATGATCAGCTGATCGTCGAAGAAGAGCTCATAGCACCTTTAAGAGGTTTGAGCGATAAGACCGAATGGCTGAAAGAGGGCGCTATTCAGCGCGTTGATATGCTTTTTAATAGAAAGAACTTGTGTATTATATCTAATTCAGAGGAACGAGCAAAGGCATTGTTGAATCTCAAGAGCTCAATCGTGTTTACCAATGATGGAATGATGCAGTCGGCAAAAGCACAAGAGTATTTTCATCAGCTCTCTGCTTCTCCTAAGAACCATGTGATTTTCACGGGACATTTGGCGGCAGGCAGTTTCGGGCACCGTCTCGTTAAACATTCTATGGTAGAAGAATCTAGCGACATGAGATGTACAGTCTCACTCATTCGCTATAAGGTCCACCAAGGCTTACCGGATATTCGAGAAATGCTCCAAACGATTCCTAGCCGCCGGTCGGTGCTCGTTCATGCTCCCAAATCGCATATTGATCATGTCACTTCTATATTAGAAGGAGAAGGTTTTGCAGGGCTGTACTCTTTGCTGCCTGGAAGTACGCTTTCGTTCTGAAGCTTAACTATGTAATCTCGTAAAAAAAACAATGGGGCTCTTCCTTAGGTCTATGTAGACGTTTTGGAACAGCCCTTTTTAATGATTCGTACCGATTATCCATTTACTCTTTCGTCGTCCCCGGTCGATCCTTAAAAGCTAGCTCAAACAACCCCGTCGCAGATAAACCAGCCAACCCCCCAGCCCAAAGGCGAAGGACGATATCCAGTTCGGTAAAAGGATACGCTGCCGCTCCGATGAGCAAACCTATTAATAGTCCGATAATTGGGACTGCATTACGCGGGATGTTGATACTATTTTTGGCCAATTGAACCAGAGCAAGTACGAATACAGCTAATATTGAGGCAAACGCCATAACATCATCTAAAATCTCTCTAGTTTCCATGATAGATACCTCCTTAGTGAGTACTTTTAATCTCAACCGTTCTAGTGGCGGAATCATAACCCACCTGTGCACCTAGCGCTTCTGCAATAATACGAACGGGAACGTAGGTGATGCCTTTTTCAAGAACTCCATCTGCAACCTTAACCCCGTTAACTTTTACGACGGCAAAAATATCACCCTTCAATTCTTCTTCCTCCTTCCGATTGATGACCTTGTACGCGGCCTCCACTGCGGATATTGAGGGCTTTGCCCCTGCTCGTAACTGTGTGAGCATTAAGCCAAATGCCATTTGAAAATGTGGGTAATCCTTAAAGCTAGTCCAATCACCACCCCATTCGAAGCCAAGTGCCTTGGCCTCTTTTACAACCTCCTGCCAATCTGCGATCTGGTTGTTATTGTCGTCCCGGCGCATATCCCATGACACACTCGATCCATTCGGCAGCAAAAGAGCAAAATCTACGGCTAGTCCAAAATTGTGGTAGCTATACCCGCCACGCGCATTGGTGACAATCGCTCCAGGCTTAGTGCGTCCTTGTGCGTAAAGAGCATCCTGCTCAGCAATTGTGCGAAGACCCTGCGTAATGAGAATGGGGATATCGAGCTTGTAACAACGTTCGATTAGAGCAGTAGCAGCGGAACGGACTACGGGGTGTAGGTTGGTTAGACGTTTACTTGATTTTTCTTTGATTTGGGACAAAGTGAGCATCTATACCCCTCCTTTAAATAAAAAGGCAATAATAGCAAAGATAGTGCCAGCTAGAACGTATTTTAATAGATCGATAAACACCTTTCGTTCGCTCTTGCTGTCTGTCTGAGATTGTTGCAATAGCTGAAACACACGTGAGTCTAAAGTGTCCCAACGCCTCATAATCTCGTTAAATTGAATTTTCATTTCTATTGTTGATTGTTTAATTTGTTTCACATCTTCCTCATGGCGTGATTGTTTTTCTTTTAATAATAGAAGCTCATTGTTAAAACTTAGATGTTCCGTTCCAAATCTAAAAATCTCGTCTTGGATGACTACTAGTCTATTTTCAACATCTTCTAAACGGTGCTCAATGGGCGCTACTTCAGCATCGCCTCCTCCTGAATTCACTCCCACAATGGTCATATAACAGCCCCCTTCTAAAGTGATAAGTGAATAGCCCCCGTAATAGCTACGAGGGCAAAATAAACGCCTACTATATGGCGCTATCAGTAATTTCTTTAGCTTGTTCAGTCGTTATTTTTTTGGCGGTAACAAATACCTGTACCTGTTCTCCCGTATACAACCCTGCGTCAAAGTATCGCTTAATAAGTGCGTACCAATTCATTACAGTACACCTCCTTCCACGAGACTCAGAAGTAGATTCGCTTGTTCTTGCTCCGCTTGATCCAATCGATATTGAGTCGTTGCTAGTTCGAGTGCCATGCCAGCACTCTCTGATTCAACATTTTTGATTCTTTCGGTTAAAGGCACTTGGTACACAGGCTCTTGTGGCTGTTCAGGCGTTTCGTTAGGGTCTGGATAGCTAAACTCTAACGTGCCTTTTTTGACGTTTACCTTGTAGCCGTTACACTCTCTAAAGTCCTGCGCATACTCGCCGTATTCTAACTCCATAACGCCGACTGTTTCCGGCACGCGGTCCGATAGGGCTACGTATACATTGAAATCCTGTTCTCGCGTGGTCTCCACCACATCACCGGAACGCTCTCCGGTATTGACTATGATGTTTCCTGTAGCAATGTCATAATAAATTCTCATCCCTATTTCCATCGTTTACCCTCTCTTTCTTTATGCCCAAGCTTCCCATCTATCTGCGCCATTACTAGAGGCTAATTTAAAACCGTCGTTGTTTACATAAGTATTAGTACCGTCTAAAGCTTGGGAATAATTCCCGTTACTGCGGAATAGCGTAGTTGATACAGACTCCATGTAATAGCCAGCCATATCTAGATTAGACCCATTAATCCAAAGTATAATTACTTTTGGTCTAAATCCCAACCCAGCAACTTGAGGAGAGTATTGAGCGGAAGGCCAAGACCCTGAAGCATATACTCTAGGTTTCAAAGTTCCTGCTATTCCGTATATCCACACGCCCTCTCGGACGTTGCTCGGCATGATGTTTCCATCTGCGCGGCATTGCTCAGGTTGAATGATAACTTCATGGTTCCCGCCAAGGCCATCGAGAAGGTAAGCCCCTTTAGGTATGCGTACATACATCTTTTGACCGTCCCAGGCCGTCGAGGACACCTGCTGGAACATTGGACGTTGTACTATAGCCCCATCCACGCCAAACATTGATACCCCTCGTAGCCAATTTGCAGGAACAACGTTAGGATCAGTGACTCGTATTTCGGGGTTTCCTACCGCCGTAGCTTTCAAATATGCCCCCGCTGGTATTCGGACCCAGCATCCACCACCCGCTGCCCATGCTGCACTAACGGAATTAGTGTATCCGTCCGTAGCACCTCTTTGTACTATCGCGCCATCAATTAGCCCGCCCTCTGTCCCTATCGTCTTACCCGCTAGCACGTCCGCTGCTGTCGCTGTTCCATAATCACCTCCTTCACCCTGTAAGATAAAAGCCGTCCCATCATATACAACCGTGTAAACTCCGTTCAGGGCAAGTGTTGCCGCATTTCCATTGGGTTTCTTGATTGCTTTGGCCCCTAAAGCATTAGGATTGAGTGTAGGATTAACTCCGCTAGCAATATGTGTTTTGAAACTAAATTTCAATCCTGCTATCAGCGTAGTAGGTACTGGGCTAAGTGTAATGGTATATGCGGTGGCTGTACCAGCTGTAGTACCGAATCCAGTGTTGTTATTCAGTAGTGTCTTGTCCGCAGCAGACATCAAGCCATTCGTAGCAGTTGTAGCTACGGCTGTACCGGCTTTCGCATTCCACGCCGTCTTTTCAGCATCTGTAACAAACCGATTACTCGCGTCTTGAGCAATAATAGCTGGTGGATGTGTAGCTGGGTGGGTATAGTTAGTTGCACCCGCAGCAATCCCCGCCAGCTTAGTTTTCTCAGCTGCGGTGTAATCGTTAGTCGACAGCTGTTTCCCAGTAACTTTATCAACCTTGCCATTAACGGCATTATCCAAGATATCCATATTCCCGTTCAGATCTGCGATATCAACAATGTCTGTTCCCTCGGGCTTCTTTAACCCCAAATTTCCTGTCGTTTGCATGTGTCACTCTCCTATCTATAAGTTCTTAATTCGTTCCATGTTTTACTGTGGGCACTCTCCCAGGTCAAAGCCTTAACAGAGTCCCACCAGGTATAGCTGAACACAAATTCATAAGCCAAATGCGCAGGTTTAATCTCTTCGATGATTTGAATCAACCCTGCCATATTGGGAGGGATGCCCAACGTACTTACAAAATGAATCTCAAAACGGTACTCATCAGGCACTTCCTTCACTTCAACCACTCCACCTGAAAAAGCAGACGCTGTCCGCTGGATCATCTCCGGCGTTGTCGTCCCGTTTCCACGCAGCTTCGCCTTAATCATCTCTCGGCGTGTGGCATATGACTTGGATGAATCAATATTTAGTCCAAGCTCAGCCTCCCAACGTCCAAGGCTCACCGTTGCTGTTTCAACAAACGCTTGATCCAGTACATCTACAGTGCCTACCTTCAGTCCACCAATTTCTAGCCCGATGGTCTCCTGAAGCTTCTCCATTTCACGGACATCCTTATAATAATCCGGCAAATACTGCATTAGATCAGGCGCCTCGACTTCACCCGGATGATTCGAATCTTCATCTGCGGAATACAATAATTCGCTGAATAAAGAGTTGCCATAGCTCATCCCCCTACACCCCCTTCAGTTGATTCCAGGTTAGGGGCCCTTTGGGCAAATAATCATGTGTATGCGTCGCCGGAGGAAACACTGCTGGTTTACCCGCTACCCCCGCCCAAGCTACACTATCCGCTTGTTGCGCGAAATCCACCTTGCCATTGTTATTCGTATCGTAAATACTTTTCAGCATGTCCCCGGTACTTTGTGCCGCAACTAGCAAGACATTCCCAGCAGCAGAACCGATATATAGCTTCCCACTGTCTGTACAGTAGCCAAGCTCACCAATAGCCAGTGCTCCAATCGCACTTTCCAATCCGCGGCGTATTTGAATCAATGTCTTTAAAGCCATTGTCCCGCCCCCTAGAAAGTTCCGCCATCAATACTGGCTACGGTAAGTTTATTGCCATTCGCAGCATCATAAATGATGCTACTTCCATCCACACTTACAGCTACACCGGATCCATCTACGGTGATCCCTTTTCCAGCCGTAACCGCAATCGCGTCTGCAGTAACCGTGATTCCATTGCCTGCACCAATATTCAGTGTCACAGCATCGGCCTGACCACCACCAATCAGCCCGTTCCCAGCTGTAATGGTCTGTAGCGCACCACCCGTGCGTACCCATGCGCTGCCATTCCAGCTATAGATCTTTTGCTCATCATCGACGTAAGCGGTCCAGCCTACGGCAGGAACATAAAATACCCAAGCAGCAGATTGGTACTCCACGATTTGATTCGTTTTCCCCGCCCATGCCCCGGTTGCTCCCGCTGGAATAATGTATCGATCACCCTCAACCGGACTGGCAGGTGGAGCCAGCAGGTTCTGATCTTTTACCGACGCTTGCGGTTCGATGTTATGCTTTGCTAGCTCAATTTCATTTTTAATCTTTTGCGCTGACCACAAATCTGTAATCGTAGTCCCGGCATCATTGATCGTCCGGTGCTTGGTCACATCGTCAATGTGAGTCTTGATCTCAGCGGCAGTCTTTACATTCGTGCCATCTGATACTTTATTGATATGTCCCGCACTAATATCCGCTTTAAGCACCTTCGCGTAGGTTGCTCCATCAGCGATATCATCAATTGTACCTGTCAGATCGCTAAGCTTCTGCGCGTTCACCCGCCGCCAAGCTGCCCCATCATCAAAATATAAATATCCGCTATTCGAACCCGTAGTCACGTAATACAAACGGCCAACGGCTCCTGCAACCGGACGCGAGGCTTCTGGCCCGGACAACGCCCTTCCGACCATGGAATTAGACGTGCCGTCACCAATATAAACTTCCTTAGTATCACTGCAAAAACCAAGCTCACCCGCCTTCAACACGCCATAACTCGTTAGCTCAGCCTTTGTTCCCCGCTTTATTTGTATAGTCTGTGCCATTTTACACCTCTCTTCTGAATGATCCTCCGTCAATCTGACCCTTGTTCTTATACCGTTCTATTTCAGTTTGAACAGCGGTAATACTTACCTGCAAACCATTAATATCATCCGCTTCAACTGTATCCCCGGGGGTTTCGTAAGTCACATAAACCTCAGGCACATCGGCAAAAATCTTAATCAACCGCCGCCATGGCGCTTCATCCGGAAAAGACACCGTAAAATTACGTAGCTCGATCCCGGAATACTGTGACCCTGTGTACACCGCGATGGTCTGATTATTGATGTTGTCATGCGCAAGCGCACCACTATACATGCCATTTACAAGCGGTAATCTCTCTTCAATAACATAGCTGCCACCATTTGCTTTTTTATTAAGCTTTTCTTGAAAAATATCAACTTTCTCCGGGTAACCCATGCTACACCTCCAGTAAAACGTTGCCGAACAAAGGTATTTCTTCTTCGTTCAACATTACGTTGCCCGCTCCACCGTTCAGCTTCAGTTCACTGTAATCCGCGACTCCCTCAGTAGCTAGCAATAGTGCACCGATTACTGACTGGCTAATATAGGTTGCTGAAAAAGCCTTCTCCTTGCGATAACTCTCAAGAATCCCCTTGAATTCATCATTTACAGCTTGCAGCGCATAACCTGAAGCGAGGGTAACTTTTGCGCTTACACTAATACTTTTGCCTTTCGCCGACGCTACTGTTACAACTGCACCTACGGGTGCTTGCCCCTCACCCGCTCCAGAGACCGGATCAATGTAATGCTGAACCTTAGTCACCAGTAGCTCAGAAGCAGGTTTTTTCTCAGCGTCCACAACAATCACCTTCACCGTCTTAGGACCGTTCCATAACGGAAAAACACGTGCACCTCCCACACCCACAACCTGCATCGCCCACTCCATATAGTGATATTTATTGCCGCTAGTAGCTGGGCGTCTGGCTGAATCCAAATAACGCTGGCGTAGCGATTCATCACTTTCGGCGTTCTCCCCAGGGATCAGAAGAGAAGCTATTTCTCCGCGCGCAAGGTCTGAAATATAATCCACTGGCAGTAAAGAACCAAAATATCGGTTTCCTTCTTCTCCAGCGGTTTCACTTTCTAGCCGATACACTCCAGGAGATAGCTTCTCCACAGCCATATAATTCAGCATATCGAGTGAGAAGCGGCTACCGAGAGGAACATCCACATATCCCCCATCCGCTTTATAAAAAATTCCTTTTAGCTGCGCCTTGCTCGCTTCACGCCTTACAATTCCTGACCAGGATATACTTCGCTCCAAGTACTCACCGGTAGCCGTATCTGCAAAATACAGATTATTATTCACATCCAGCTCAATGTACATTTGTGCCAGCTCTGCTGCTGCCGGAGCGAGCGCGTCATAAATGATGCTACCCTCTCGTTTATCCAGACCTGACGGAACCCGGTCCAGCATCCGCTCTAAAAGAGCCTCATACGTCTGATCCTCATACATCCTCATTCCACTCCTTTCTCAGCTGAAAATTCCCATAACGTGTGACCACCTTACAATCAAAAGTTAGATTATCCCCGTTAAAAGAAACCTCAATATTCTCTAAGCTAAGGATTCGTTCATCCTGAAGTAAGGCCTCACTAATGACACGTCTGATTTCAGCTCTGACCAACAGCCGATCCTTACCCAGAACCAGCTGCCACTCTGTTCCGTAA
Organism: Paenibacillus sp. FSL R5-0914; assembly: GCF_038004525.1. Taxonomy (NCBI): domain Bacteria; kingdom Bacillati; phylum Bacillota; class Bacilli; order Caryophanales; family Paenibacillaceae; genus Paenibacillus; species Paenibacillus sp. FSL R5-0914. The sequence goes on along the minus strand of NZ_JBBORH010000001.1, from coordinate 1,615,816 downwards.
TCCGAACTGTAAATCAGATGTTCAAATCTATCGGTTCGCAGAATTTTGGCCGCTGCCTGCTGCACTGCCTCAAGTCCATCCGCTTGGCCAGTGATCCTTTTTCTGTCCCAATCCATTCGGTAGGTTAGACTGGGGCTTTCCCCACGTTCAAGGTTGACCTCGCCTTCAAGAAGGGCTGTTATCGGTCCAGCTTTTCCAATCGCAGGAATCATATCGGACTCACCAGCCGATCCAGAACAATATAGCTTTGTCCACCCTGCATCCGAACCATCAGAACCCGATCACCAGAGGCAAGTCCTCGACGCACTACCACTTCTCTACCCTCTAGCTCGACTTTACATTCCATTACCGATTCAGGCAGCACTAGCGCATTCCCCGATAAAATAAAACGTTGATCCACCTGGATCTGCAAAGGAGCTGCCTCCGTTACTGTCCCATAAGAAAAAGCCACGGGATTTGTATTTCCCACGGCTCCTAAGCTTGCTTTTTTTATAATATCCAACATCATTTCTACACCACCTTTATATCGAGGGACATCGTATGCTCCCCACCGGAAATCTTATGACTACATTGATCCACCAGAAACACCTGAGTCTTGAATTCATCAAGCAGGACATAAATGAAATTACCAGCCCTTACGCGCATATCACCAATCGCCTGTACGGAGAGACTAAGCTTTTCACGGTTGTGCATTTTTAGCAGATTATTTGCCTTCTCCTGAATTTGTGCAGCATTCGCTTTGTCATCGGCCTTCTGATACAAGTGCAGGATACCCCAGCGTTTCACATTATCCTTATCGCTAACCGGAAAGAAATCACGCTTACCAGACTTCTCGTTATCCTTGTATAGAAAAATGGTGTTGTACGTATCATCATCAATACTTTTTTTGAGCGAATAGTCGTACAGATACTGCCCCGCTCCCAGCACCAGATTAAGCAGCATAGACTCCGGTTTACGAAGCGTCAGCTTACCAAAGTCATCGTAAAAAGCCATCAGCCGCCCCTTATACTGAAGCTCACTGCCGATCGCTCCCATAATGATGTCCAGCAGCTTTTTGTCATCTTCAATTAATGAGGGAATTCGGTACTCTGTATTCTCCAGCACACCTGTCTTCAGGCCGTAGTCCTTGGTTATTTTAGTAATAACATCGCTAGCCGTGACATCCTGCAAAACATAACTACCATTGCCTAGTAAATAACGAATCTGATCATAAGCAGTCAGCTTAATCTCCTGATCCGAGCCTGTATCAATGCTGAACACAAACCCGTAGAATACATCCACATTATCTTTGCTGAACTGAATAATATCACCGTTGCTGATGCTAAACTTGGGATGCTGATAGATACCACTGTCCACAAGTGTTAACTCTAGCGTTGATGGTTTGCCTGAACGAGCAGTTTTCCATGTAATATCGGAGACAATACCTGAAATATCCCATAAATGTCCTTCCTTATTCTTTACAAGTAGCTCCATAACAGCCTCCTACGGTAGCTTAATGACCTTACCGATTGGAAGCTTCCTCAGCTCACTATCTTTAATGCCATTAAGTTTCTGGATTTCTCCACACCTTTTGCCATCTCCAAGAATTTCTTTAGCGATTTTCCATAGATTGTCTTTAGATTTCATGATATACGTTTTAGGTTTGGGCTTTTCATTAGCCCGCTTCTGTTCTACCTTCACTTCATCTTTGACAACCTTAACTGCTACCGCTTGATAGAATACATACTTTTTGAGAGATAAAGAATATTCAATATCCCCTGATGTACCCGCACTGAGCTTCCAAGAGAAACCTTCAATACTCATAGCCATGTTCACACCGAAATCAATTTCTATGGATTTATCCTCACTAGTCGATGATTCCTTTAACCATTTCTGAGGGTTGTTTAGCTTCCCATCAGCTTTTTTCAAGTCATCAGCATAACTCACCCCAGAGAATACAAAACGAATAGGTCTGCGACTAGTCATCCACTTCTTAATCAGCTCCACATATTCAAAAGGTCTCTTCAACCCGTCTTCTTGCACCAATACGAACGGATACTTTTGTGCCGGAAAAATACTTTCAATTGTAATCTCCGTAAGCTTCGGATAAGCAATCGTATTGATTTCACCCAAATCTATAATGGTATAGCTTTTTCCATCCCCGCTCTCTTTGATCTCTAAGGTCTCCGGGTTGACTGGTAGCCGGAATGCTTCCGCCTGATTATTAAAACCAAGAAAAATCCCGTACTCTTCCACGTTACGTATACACCCCCTGCGCTGTAGAGACAAACTCTTCGTTCAGCTTTTGCCCGATCTTGTTGATAATCGTATCAATGTCTCCAGCATTGTTGATATTTCCAGTTGTTACCTGCACCGTCGGCGTCAGCTGCACAAAATTCTGGATCGCCTGAATCTCCGCCAGCTCCCTCAGCATTTTCAGATCATCGCTAGAGATGTCTACAGTGTCGTTGATGGAGTCGAGTTGCTTCACGCGGTTTACGGTGTTTAGATTACCTGGAGTTCCTGCATTTTGAAAAGAACCCGTAGCTGAAGGTGTATTCATCGTAGGAACTACTGGAATTTCAGGTACGGTAGGCGTTTGCAAAGGTTTTGACAAATCCCCTGAATGGGTAGTATTCCACTGATTTAATGTGGTGTTATTACTCTTATTTCCACCTACATTTAATTTTTCTTTAAACTTATTGATATCAAAATTCTGGATTTTTTCTGCCCCTGAATTAAAAGAAGCTCCAATGTCCATTTGCAAATCCTTTTTGAATTGACTGCTATCAACCTCTTCAATATGAAGATTGATCTCCGACTCTATACCAATAAATTTGCCAACAGCTCCAACTACTTTATTTATACTATCTAGCAAAAAGTTCACAGCGCCAATAATACCATTAACAAATCCGGTCCAAAGATCGATAACAAAGCCCACAAATTCTGCAACGAGCTGTCCCAGTCCCCTGAACATATTCGCCAAAAAGTCCCTCACAGGCTGAAGGGCTGCCACAATCCCTAAAAATGCTACTATAAGTGCAACTATAAGCCCTATTACAAGTGCAATTGGATTAGCACTCATCACAGCGTTGAAAATGCCTTGGGCTGCGGTAGCAATTCCGGTAGCAATAGATGAAATTCTAGTTGCAATTGTTGAGGCATTCATCGCGATTGCTAAGGCAATAACTCCAGCAACAACACCCAAAACAATCGGCAAAACAACAGGGTTGCTAAGAACACTCCAGAGATACAATGCACCTTGTACGACCTGCGAGAATACTTGTGCAAGTATCGCCAGTCCAATCGCTATCCCATCGATAATTGGCTGAAAGCTTCCATCTGAAAATGCCTGGTTAAGAATGCCTAATAGTGGTGACAATGCCGCAAGAGCACCTTCTCCCATACCAGCCAGAGAGTTGTTATAGTTTCCAAGAAGAGCTTGCCATTGATTAACGGGTGAATCCATCATGGTTTGTAGCGAATCACTCGTCATCCCTGACGTTGTCATAATATCTCCCAAAGTACTCAAAAAGGCTTCCATATTGCCCGTTCCGGCCACTAGATCAAGTCCACCCAGATCCTCTTTATCCACCTGAAGCATGGATGCTAAATCACTAGAATCCCCCTCAAAAGCAGAAGTAATCGCCGATGAAGTATCACCAATATCTTTACCCTCCGGAGACATCATGCTTAGCCTTGTGGAATAATCCATAAGCTTATCTAACTGATCCGTATTTTGAGTTTTAGGATAAAACGACAAGACACTTTCCATGGACTTGTTTACATCCTGCCCGGTATCTAGTGCCCTCTTCTTGAACTTATCAAACATTGCCACACCAACATCAGCATTTCCGGTTTTCGCTTTAAAAAGATCCTCCCATTTTTGCTGTTCAGCTGCAGGCGCAAGCACCTTTTCCATAACTCCTTTAACTTTTTCCAGCACACCTTTGGCTTTCCCAAAAGCACCGGTGATCTTTTCCCATGTACCCGCCTGCTGCTCAGCACCTGCTGCTCCTTGTTCTGCCGCATCGTTCAGTCTCTCCTGAGCCTGTACTGCGCCTCCAATAGAAGCTTGAATTCTGGTATAAGCTGCACTGTAATTGTTAGTGATGTTGTACACGGGCTTATTGACTATTTTCATACTGATTCGGTTTAAAGTTGCGGAAAAGGAATTTGAAATATTTGCAGAAACCTGAGTTGTAATTTGATTGGTTATATCATTAATCCATTGATTGGAGACTTGCTGGATTCCAGCTATATTGTTTTGCATACCTGCCATTCATTCACCCCCTATCTCTTCCTCGCCTTACTCCGTGCCTGATCCCGCTTCTCCTTCTCCACACGAACAGCAATCATCGCATAAATTGCGGCACGTTCACGTGAAGACAGCTTCATTAGCTCATGCGGTAAAATATGAAGCTCGTGGAGGGCGTAGTAAGCTAAGTTCGCTTCACTGTCGCCCTCGTTGATTAGTTTTTTACTTCATCCACCAGCTCGTTCATATCTGTACCGAAGCCATTCAAGGCCTGTACCCGTTCACCCAGTGCCGCGAATTCACCTGGAAGCAGCATTTTACGCAGCAGCGTTTCGGCACCAAGAACGCCATAAGAACGCTGTAGCTCAGCATTTTTCAGATCTGGATGCACTACACTTGAGGTCATAAGCTTAGCCATATAATCATTCGGTTCAATCTCGGAGGTATACACTCCGTTCTTACCTTTGACCTTACGAGTAGCTGCTTTACGGCATTCCTGATTCTCATCCTCGTTCATACTGCGTAGCTTCCAGGCAACTGCGTTCCCTTCCTTATCCTTAAACCGCTGCGATACCACAAACTCCTCGGTCGTGTCACATGCTACATTTTGCGCAAAAAACAAACTTAATTCACTCATTGTCTTCCTCCTAAAATGATTTAGTTTCTTCTAGTACTACTAACTAGACAGAGAAGAGACCCGCCGCTCACCTGCACGCCCGGGCCTTACTTGCTCCTATCTAGTTGTCTTTATTAGTTTCCAGTGCCTGCTGGAGCGCCAAAAGCTTGCACAATCTGCACGTCTTCAAAGGTAAAGCTCACTTCTTCTTCCAGCGCATCTGATTCTGTATCAAGAGAAGCCATGATGACACTGTCAAGGTTCACTCCTTTTAAAATAATGCGTTGTGCTCCCACACTGGACGATGGGTCTTCATTCGTAACCTCAATATCGAAATATTGATCGACACCTGTATTCATATAATCGAGCATCATCTGGCGGAAACGGCTAGTCATATAAAAAATCGTCATCGAACCGCTGCCCGACCATCCAGTCGCTTTATGCTGAACACCACGGCGGCCTAGAGTCTTCACCTCTGCCTTTGTTTTTTCTACCGTAGCTTCAAGCGTCTTCACATAGAACATCTCTTCAGCTTGCGTACCAATCACGGCATACGCACGGCCCTCCTGGCCGGAAATCGTATCACTAGCTTTTAAAAATGCCATCTTAAACCACCTTCACTTTCATATATACTTTTTCTACGGAATCAACTGGCTTCACAGCCACGTCGAGCACAATACTATCGCTATCAGTACCTGCCACAACGACAACATCGGTCTGCGCATTAAAGCTTTCAATCGCCCCCATATCCTGCAGATCATTCATGTAAGTTGCACATTGTGACCAGAACAGAGCCCGTCCATCTTCATTATTGGCTACCTTACCAATGTAGTAGTTCTCAAAAATACGCTTTAGATCATTCGCAATCCCATCCAGCACGCGTAGCACACGATTTTTGGAGAACGCTTTGCCTTTATCCGGAGAAAATGCCGTAAACGTGTTAATATCTTGCTCCACCACAGCTCGCCCTCCACTGTAAGTAAAGAGCAATTCACCTCGCAGCAAAGCTGCAGTCGTCTCAGAATGGCTAAGCCGCACATCAGCGTCAACGGAGTCGTCATATCCCTGATAAGTCAGCGATTGATTCACCGCAGCAGCAGCCGTAGCACCGGCCACCCAAGCAACAGCATTGTTATTATCAATCATAGTTCCGTCACTCAGTACTACCCCATTCTTCACGCTGATCACACCCTCATGACCCGCAGTAGCATAATCCGATAGTACAGCCTGCACCTTCTTACCTTCCGTATCCCGTAGTCGTCTTACCCAAGAGCTATACAGCGCCTTAAGCGTACTATCCTGCGATACTAGTCCAACCGTTTGGAACTCAAGCACCTCAAGAGCAGACAAGAAATCGCTGTGCGCACCATTTGTCACCGTACCATTAGCTCCGCCAATAAGCGGCATCCCTGCGGTTAGCTTCAAGCCTTCTGCACCATTTTTCTGGAATTGTACATAATCGTTAGCGACCAACTCTTCAGCCGTTCCAACCGTTTGCTTATTCAGTTCAGTTCCATTCAGCAGTGTCTTTACATCAAAAAGAGCATTATTCTCAATATTCTTCTCAATAACAACAGAAAGATCATTTCCGCGTACACCGCCATATTTAGCCGTAACCTGTAGACCATTGTTCGTGACCGCCGCTTTAACCCCTTCATTCAATCGATAGAGCAGTAACGTTCCCGCACGTTTCAGCGCTTCGCGCACTGGTAGTAGTGTCGAATGTTCCAGATCATAACCTAGCAGCTTATTTACATCGTCCTGCGGGGTAATCTTCATGATCACTCCGGGTTCTCCCCAAGATAAGGCAAGTGCCAAAGCAGTAATTCCGCGTTCTCCCATTTTGCCGATGGCACCTTGATTCGATGCTACATTTACGTACACCCCGGGGCGTACCTTATTTTGAGTTGTCCATGTTCCGCCTGCCATTAGTTCAAAACCTCCTTATTCATAAACAATCCCATAGATTGCTTCGCTTCTTCGATCGTATAACTTTTGTCATCCTGCAAAATAACGTTCAGCACATCCTTTTCCTTAACCGTAAAAAGCGATGAATTCACAATCTGCTCTTTACCAAAACGATCTCCATTACTCACCTTTGTGCTCATTTCAGTCTTTCTCCTCCTATCATTTGTCCCATCTTAATAGGGTCAGGCTTCTCACTTTGCAAATACACCATATAGTCCGTTGTAAAAAGCGGTCCATGCCCCTCTACCCCAGCTTCCCAGGCTTGCCTAGCTACACGAAAGGAGCCACCCTCTTGCTCCATCCCTGCCATTGCCTCACTCAGCTTATCTGCCATTCTCTCAGCTTCCAGAAGACTGCCTTGTTCATAACGGATACCGAAGCGATAGACCGCTAAATATCGGCCTTCCCGCTGCCGATCCAGAGTCGCTGAGATCAGTCCGGGATAAAAATAAGCCGTCTGAGGTTTCTCCCCCTCCACATATACAGGCACATCTGGAAAGTACCTCTCCAGCGCACTCGTAATGTGTTCTCGTAATTGTTGTACAGACATCACTTCATTCCTTTCTGATCTGCGGCGGATCGCCGATCTTTGATGGTGTTAACCTTCAATTGCATTAACATTTAAGAAGACACCCCCTCTACTAAAATTAAGAACAAAAAGGATACTATCCAATGTTGGATAATACCCTTCTATACTAGGCCAATGCCAAAAGAATCTTTCACCGCTAGATTTGTTCTCATCACCACTAGGGTTGAACTATTAGCAGAGCATTCATGCTCTTGCGGTGTTCTTTTTGCTTCATTTGCCATGTTATAAATATACACCCCTATTTGCCTTGCAGAGACGGTATACCGACGAGGTTTAAGCTAGCTTTGGGATGGTATAGAGCGGTTTTTCGGAGGAACATAAAATCAATAAAAAAAGACCGCATCATCCGCTCGGACGACACAGTCTTTAGTAACCGTCTATATCTCTTAAGTAATACTAATCTTCTCTTTCTTCACTCTAGGTGCTGTTATTAAAGTGTTAAGGGACAGTAGACCGAGATCCGTTAAAGCCAAAGCCATCTTATAAAAAGCCTTCGAGCGTATCTTCACGTAAGTATCCTTACTTACCGGTGGATCAAACACATGATTGTAAATCGTATAATCGTACGTTTCGTCTCTTTTCATATAACGCTCTCTTACTAATTGCTGTTCCCTCGTATCGAGTCTTTCTACCACAGAGTCTATCGCCGAGCAAAAAGCCCTCCTAGCAGCCGGTATATCCACATTATAAGAAGCTATCGCAGCAGTCTGATCAGTAACAGTATTCGTAGGACCATGAAATCTTTCTGTATACGAATAAGTAGTACTGGCTTCCTTAGCCTCAAATGTAACGGTCTTAAAAATACGGTATTTCTCCAACATGCTCTCTATAGCGACCTGGGTTCGGCGACGGTCTAGCTCCGGTAAAGCAGATAAGTTCATCATTTTATGCACTCCTTTAGGTTTTAACAGAATGAGATTAAATTGCGGAAGTTTCCTAAGCAATGTGCTAAAATATAAAAGTGTTCGTATTCTGTTCGTATTTTTCTATAATATACCACTTCTCTACCAATCTCGTAAAACCCCGTTTGAGTCTGTTTTGGGCGAAAAAGAATAGTTTTCCCTCCATTATCTTGCCTTTTGGCAATAATATACGCTTTGTTGTTTACCAATTGGCAAAAAAGGCTTATATTAATAACATAAGCTTCAGTCTATAAGGAGTGGTTGAGATGAAACAGGATTTTGGGGATTATATGAAGCAACTTCGCGAAACTAAGGGACTTACTATTAATCAATTGGCAGCAGCAGCAGGTATTAGCGGATCACAGATTTCACGGATTGAAAATGGTCTAAGAGGTGTTCCTAAGCCAACTACATTACGCAAAATAGCAGAGGCTACAGGAGTCCCGTACGAGGAGCTAATGGATCAAGCGGGGTATTTGCAGGAACAGGCTCTTCCAAGCGAAGAGATTGTCCCAGAGTGGGCTACAAGCAAGGATAAACGTGACTTCCGTAAAATGCTGGAGGATGATGGAGAGCTGATGTTTGATGGGATTCCACTAGACAAGGATGACAAACAGAGGATAAAAGATGTACTGACCGGCTTATTCTGGGAAGCCAAACAGATGAACAAGAGAAAGAAATCCAACAACACTTAATAACTACACTAACATGCTGCAGGTGAAGAATATGGATGAACTGATCAATAATCTGATTAAAAAATATAAAACCAACTGTCCGTTCGAGCTGGCCTCAGCGCTAGGTATTCATATTCGCTTCATGAACCTTGGGACAGGCACAAAGGGATTATATTACCGAAAACTAAGAAGAAGATTTATCGTTATTCATAATGAGTTGCCAATTGAGTGGCAGCGCTTCGTTTGTGCGCATGAATTAGGACATGATCGTCTTCATAAGGGGATTAACCGCTTTTTCCTAGAAGAAAGCTCTTACTTCTCTCCTGGCAAGCTTGAGCGTCAAGCTAACGTCTTTGCTGTAAAGCTACTATCCATAGGCAGTAATCCTGAGCAAGAAGAATCCTGTAAAAGTTATTATCTACGGATTGGCATTCCGCCAGAAGTACAGTTTCTTTTGGAAGAATGATAGAACATATGATATATGAATTTATGCGTGTTTTAATTCTATACATAACAAAAAAAGCTCTTACCGAAGTAAGAGCTTTCTAAGAGCAATTAAGCTGAGTATCGGGATGACACGATTTGAACATGCGACCCCCTGGTCCCAAACCAGGTGCTCTACCAAGCTGAGCTACATCCCGTTACTATAAAATTATGGAGCGGGTGATGGGAATCGAACCCACGCTATCAGCTTGGAAGGCTGAAGTTCTACCATTGAACTACACCCGCAAAGGTGAAAATCGGGATGACACGATTTGAACATGCGACCCCCTGGTCCCAAACCAGGTGCTCTACCAAGCTGAGCTACATCCCGTTAAAATACTATAATTGCTTAATAAAAAAAATGGCGCGCCCTGAGAGATTCGAACTCCCGGCCTTTTGATTCGTAGTCAAACGCTCTATCCAGCTGAGCTAAGGGCGCAAAAATTATGGAGCGGACGACGGGAATCGAACCCGCGACCCTCGCCTTGGCAAGGCGATGCTCTACCGCTGAGCCACGTCCGCAATAAGTGGTGCGCGTGAAGGGACTTGAACCCCCACGTCGTGAAACGCCAGATCCTAAGTCTGGTGCGTCTGCCATTCCGCCACACGCGCATGTAATAATAAAAGTGAGCCATGAAGGACTCGAACCTTCGACACCCTGATTAAAAGTCAGGTGCTCTACCAACTGAGCTAATGGCTCGCACTTGGCTGGGGATATAGGATTCGAACCTATGAGTGACGGAGTCAAAGTCCGTTGCCTTACCACTTGGCTAATCCCCATTGATGGTACCTCTATGTTGCCCATAATCCCTCAGGAAGATTATGGTGGAGGCTGAGGGGATCGAACCCCCGACCCTCTGCTTGTAAGGCAGATGCTCTCCCAGCTGAGCTAAGCCTCCATATCTATGGGACCCTCTAAGGGTAAGTACAAGTAAAAGTTGGTGACCCGTATGGGATTCGAACCCATGTTACCTCCGTGAAAGGGAGGTGTCTTAACCCCTTGACCAACGGGCCTTGCAAATCTGTGGAGCTCTCAACCGGATTCGAACCGGTGACCTCTTCCTTACCATGGAAGCACTCTACCTGCTGAGCTATGAGAGCATGGCTCCCCGAACAGGACTCGAACCTGTGACAACTCGATTAACAGTCGAGTGCTCTACCAACTGAGCTATCAGGGAATATCCGCTTGGCAACGTCCTACTCTCCCAGGACCCTTCGGTCCAAGTACCATCGGCGCTGGAGGGCTTAACGGTCGTGTTCGGGATGGGTACGCGTGGAACCCCTCCGCTATCGCCACCAAACGGGCATTTACAGCGTAAATGCTCAGGCTTAATCGCCTGAAAACTGAATCCGAATTGAATTTGCGTCTTAAGTATAGGATAAGCCCTCGACCGATTAGTATTGGTCAGCTCCATGCATTACTGCACTTCCACCTCCAACCTATCTACCTCGTCGTCTTCAAGGGGTCTTACTAATTGGGAAATCTCATCTTGAGGGGGGCTTCACGCTTAGATGCTTTCAGCGCTTATCCCGTCCGTACGTAGCTACCCAGCCATGCTCCTGGCGGAACAACTGGTGCACCAGCGGTACGTCCATCCCGGTCCTCTCGTACTAAGGACAGCTCCTCTCAAATTTCCTGCGCCCACGACAGATAGGGACCGAACTGTCTCACGACGTTCTGAACCCAGCTCGCGTACCGCTTTAATGGGCGAACAGCCCAACCCTTGGGACCTACTTCAGCCCCAGGATGCGATGAGCCGACATCGAGGTGCCAAACCTCCCCGTCGATGTGGACTCTTGGGGGAGATAAGCCTGTTATCCCCAGGGTAGCTTTTATCCGTTGAGCGATGGCCCTTCCATGCGGTACCACCGGATCACTAAGTCCGACTTTCGTCCCTGCTCGACTTGTAGGTCTCGCAGTCAAGCTCCCTTATGCCTTTGCACTCTTCGAATGATTTCCAACCATTCTGAGGGAACCTTGGAACGCCTCCGTTACTCTTTAGGAGGCGACCGCCCCAGTCAAACTGCCCGCCTGACACGGTCCCCGTACCCGATTAGGGTACTAGGTTAGAACCTAGATACGATCAGGGTGGTATCCCAACGGCGCCTCCACCGAAGCTTGCGCTCCGATTTCTACGGCTCCCACCTATCCTGTACAGATCGTACCCAAATTCAATATCAAGCTGCAGTAAAGCTCCATGGGGTCTTTCCGTCTTGTCGCGGGTAACCTGCATCTTCACAGGTATTAAAATTTCACCGGATCTCTCGTTGAGACAGCGCCCAAGTCGTTACGCCATTCGTGCGGGTCAGAATTTACCTGACAAGGAATTTCGCTACCTTAGGACCGTTATAGTTACGGCCGCCGTTTACTGGGGCTTCGGTTCATAGCTTCGGGTTACCCCTAACCACTCCCCTTAACCTTCCAGCACCGGGCAGGCGTCAGCCCGTATACTTCGCCTTGCGGCTTCGCACAGACCTGTGTTTTTGCTAAACAGTCGCTTGGGCCTTTTCACTGCGGCCCCCTCGTGCTATTCACACTACCGGGGCACCCCTTCTCCCGAAGTTACGGGGTCATTTTGCCGAGTTCCTTAACGAGAGTTCTTCCGCGCGCCTTAGAATTCTCTTCTCGCCTACCTGTGTCGGTTTGCGGTACGGGCACCTTCTCCTGGCTAGAGGCTTTTCTTGGCAGTGTGAGATCATGACCTTCGCTACTGTAATTTTCGCTCCCCATCACAGCCCAGCCTTAACGATGTGCGGATTTGCCTACACATCAGCCTCACTGCTTAGACGGACATATCCATCAGTCCGCGTCACTACCCTCCTGCGTCACCCCATCGCTCATAGCGGATTACGGTGGTACAGTAATTTCAAACTGTTGTCCTTCGACTACGCCTTTCGGCCTCGCCTTAGGTCCCGACTTACCCTGAGCGGACGAGCCTTCCTCAGGAAACCTTGGGCTTTCGGCGGATCAGATTCTCACTGATCTTTTCGTTACTCATACCGGCATTCTCACTTGTATGCTGTCCAGCGCTCCTTACGGTACACCTTCAACCCACATACAACGCTCCCCTACCCCAGATACATACGTATCTAGCCATAGCTTCGGTGGTGTGTTTAGCCCCGTTACATTTTCGGCGCAGAGTCACTCGACCAGTGAGCTATTACGCACTCTTTCAATGGTGGCTGCTTCTAAGCCAACATCCTGGTTGTCTGTGCAACTCCACATCCTTTCCCACTTAACACACACTTGGGGACCTTAGCTGATGGTCTGGGCTGTTTCCCTTTTGACAATGGATCTTAGCACTCACTGTCTGACTCCCGGCAATAAGTATATGGCATTCGGAGTTTGACTGAGCTTGGTAATCCTTGCGGACCCCGCACCCAATCAGTGCTCTACCTCCACTACTCTTATACCGAGGCTAGCCCTAAAGCTATTTCGGGGAGAACCAGCTATCTCCGAGTTCGATTGGAATTTCTCCGCTACCCCCACCTCATCCCCGCATTTTTCAACATGCGTGGGTTCGGGCCTCCAGTGCGTGTTACCGCACCTTCACCCTGGACAGGGGTAGATCACACGGTTTCGGGTCTACGTCCACATACTAAATCGCCCTATTCAGACTCGCTTTCGCTGCGGCTCCGTCTTCTCGACTTAACCTTGCATGTTAAACGTAACTCGCCGGTTCATTCTACAAAAGGCACGCCATCACCCATTAATAGGGCTCTGACTTTTTGTAAGCACACGGTTTCAGGTTCTATTTCACTCCCCTTCCGGGGTGCTTTTCACCTTTCCCTCACGGTACTGTTTCACTATCGGTCGCCAGGTAGTATTTAGCCTTAGCAGATGGTCCTGCTGGATTCATACGGGGTTTCACGTGCCCCGCACTACTCGGGATCCGTCTCGGAGAGAACACAGTTTAGGTTACAGGGCTTTTACCTCTATCGCGGGCCTTTCCAGACCTCTTCACCTACCATATTCCTTTGTAACTCCATGTGAGACGTCCCACAACCCCTAAGAGCAAGCTCTTAGGTTTAGGCTGTTCCGCGTTCGCTCGCCGCTACTGACGGAATCACTATTGTTTTCTCTTCCTCAGGGTACTTAGATGTTTCAGTTCCCCTGGTCTGCCTCTACATCTCCTATGTGTTCAGAGATGAGTAACTGCGAATTACCACAGCTGGGTTTCCCCATTCGGACACCCCCGGATCAAAGCTTGCTTACAGCTCCCCGAGGCAGTTTCGTTGTTCGCCACGTCCTTCGTCGGCTCCTGGCGCCTAGGCATCCTCCGTGTGCTCTTATTAGCTTAACCTTGATTTTTCCGCAGGAAAATATCATACAATGACATTTCTTTTGGAATCATCTCACTAATAACATTTACTTGTTTACACAAGTTGCTAAAAGATGTTCTAAAACGCAAATTCGTTTCGGTATCCAGTTTTCAAGGATCAATGTTTAAAGAAAGTATTGAATTAAAAATTATGGTGGAGCCAAGCGGGATCGAACCGCTGACCTCCTGCTTGCAAGGCAGGCGCTCTCCCAGCTGAGCTATGGCCCCATAAAAGATATAAAGTTATATGGTGGGCCTTGGTGGACTCGAACCACCGACCTCACCCTTATCAGAGGTGCGCTCTAACCAACTGAGCTAAAAGCCCATATAACATATATAACATTGTGAATCAACCAAAGAATGGTTGTCCGCTTGGCGGCGTCCTACTCTCCCAGGACCCTTCGGTCCAAGTACCATCGGCGCTGGAGGGCTTAACGGTCGTGTTCGGGATGGGTACGTGTGGAACCCCTCCGCTATCGCCACCAAACGTATATGAAAGAGACTTACTCTTTCAAAACTGAACACGAGTGAGTGTTCGAACCCGAAGGTTCTATAATGGAAGTTTAACTTCCGATTTGAATGTCTTCATTGCAGAAGACGATTCTCCATAGAAAGGAGGTGATCCAGCCGCACCTTCCGATACGGCTACCTTGTTACGACTTCACCCCAATCATCTACCCCACCTTCGGCGGCTGGCTCCCTTGCGGGTTACCCCACCGACTTCGGGTGTTGTAAACTCTCGTGGTGTGACGGGCGGTGTGTACAAGACCCGGGAACGTATTCACCGCGGCATGCTGATCCGCGATTACTAGCAATTCCGACTTCATGCAGGCGAGTTGCAGCCTGCAATCCGAACTGAGACCGGCTTTGATGGGATTGGCTTCACCTCGCGGTTTCGCTTCCCGTTGTACCGGCCATTGTAGTACGTGTGTAGCCCAGGTCATAAGGGGCATGATGATTTGACGTCATCCCCACCTTCCTCCGGTTTGTCACCGGCAGTCACTCTAGAGTGCCCAGCTTAACCTGCTGGCAACTAAAGTTAAGGGTTGCGCTCGTTGCGGGACTTAACCCAACATCTCACGACACGAGCTGACGACAACCATGCACCACCTGTCTCCTCTGTCCCGAAGGCCGCCACTATCTCTAGTGGATTCAGAGGGATGTCAAGACCTGGTAAGGTTCTTCGCGTTGCTTCGAATTAAACCACATACTCCACTGCTTGTGCGGGTCCCCGTCAATTCCTTTGAGTTTCAGTCTTGCGACCGTACTCCCCAGGCGGAGTGCTTACTGTGTTAACTTCGGCACCAAGGGTATCGAAACCCCTAACACCTAGCACTCATCGTTTACGGCGTGGACTACCAGGGTATCTAATCCTGTTTGCTCCCCACGCTTTCGCGCCTCAGCGTCAGTTACAGCCCAGAAAGTCGCCTTCGCCACTGGTGTTCCTCCACATATCTACGCATTTCACCGCTACACGTGGAATTCCACTTTCCTCTTCTGTACTCAAGTCACCCAGTTTCCAGTGCGACCTCAGGTTGAGCCCAAGGTTTAAACACCAGACTTAAATGACCGCCTGCGCGCGCTTTACGCCCAATAATTCCGGACAACGCTTGCCCCCTACGTATTACCGCGGCTGCTGGCACGTAGTTAGCCGGGGCTTTCTTCTCAGGTACCGTCACTCCGGTAGCAGTTACTCTACCGGACGTTCTTCCCTGGCAACAGAGCTTTACGATCCGAAAACCTTCATCACTCACGCGGCGTTGCTCCGTCAGACTTTCGTCCATTGCGGAAGATTCCCTACTGCTGCCTCCCGTAGGAGTCTGGGCCGTGTCTCAGTCCCAGTGTGGCCGTTCACCCTCTCAGGTCGGCTACGCATCGTCGCCTTGGTGGGCCGTTACCCCACCAACTAGCTAATGCGCCGCAGGCCCATCCCTCAGTGACAGATTGCTCCGTCTTTCATTCTTTCTTCAGGAGAAAAAAGAAATTATCCGGTATTAGCTACCGTTTCCGGTAGTTATCCCAGTCTAAGGGGCAGGTTGCCTACGTGTTACTCACCCGTCCGCCGCTAAGTTACTTTGAAAGCAAGCTTTCAAAGTAACTCCGCTCGACTTGCATGTATTAGGCACGCCGCCAGCGTTCGTCCTGAGCCAGGATCAAACTCTCCAATTAGTATTGAAAAGAGCGATATGCTCATTTTGAAACATCTGACGAGAAAATTAATTCTCTAATTTTGGATTTCACTTTCGTGATTTCCCACTCACTCGTTGTTCAGTTTTCAAAGATCAATGTCTCTCATTTCGTCGTCGTTGTTTGTCAGCGGCGACCTTTATAATATATCACAGTGTTTCGTTGTTTGGCAAGTCTTTTTTTTGAAAAAGTTTTTTTCAACTTTTCTTGCCTTCCGCTTCCCTTTTACACAAGCAAAAGGAGCGCGAGATATAATTTATCACGAGCACTCCTTTTTAGTCAAGCTATTTTATTAAAAAATCTTAAATTCATATAAGACTCTTGCATTTACCGCTTATCCTTAGTGTTTATACTGAGAAGAACGTCCACCCCACGCATACTTGGAAAGCTCTTTCTGAGGAGCAAAACGAGCATACATACGAAATACAGTCTTATATCTATTGGCGATGGCATGCCTGATATTTTGGTCCAAGCGCTGATCGCTCAAATCTAACAGCATCTCATCAAGTTCTTTCCGCAAAACATAATCCAGTTCCTTGCATTCTTTTTCGTTGAACAACATTCCCAACATATGCTTGGCCTCCTTCATGAAGTTGCAAGTAACACATTCACTAAAACCAAAAACCCCTTGTACATAATTAGTTAGTCCATCTCATGGAGAAAGCTGCCTTAAGATCCTCTTACACTAGATTAACCGGAGTACTCTTTTTATAACCATAATTATTAAAAATTCCCTTTATGGTTTCGTCACGATTATATACTTCTGACCTTTAGGCAATCCTTGGATGAATAGCTTTACTGTTATGCTCCATTCTCGGAAGTTTTATGATAAAAGAGAAAAAGTTATTGTGCTTTCAATGATGGCTGCAACAAATAACAGGATTATTGTCCAAATAGATGCCGTAAGTGTTTGACGCATGAACGAAGACCACTCAACACCTCTGTTCACTTTTTTAGTGGATGAGCTAAACAGGCTTGCAACTACTTTCCCGCCGAACTGAAGCCCAAATGCACAAGCAATAATGATTGCTGGAATCTCTATAATCCCATGTGGCAGCAGTCCTTTTACTATTAGTTCGAATAAATCCTGTCCTTGGAGTGCTGATAAATGAATCAGATAGCCGATAACCGCTCCGTTAATAAATAAGAATATGGCTGGCAGTATACCGAACAACGCCCCTAAAAATATGATAAGAACACCCTTGATGCTGTTATTCAAAAATATAAATACAAAGAAGCTCCATTGCGGATTAGAAGAATCTCTAAGGTTGCCACTGATTTCACTGAGCCCCTCTAATTGCTGAACCAATAGCTTTTCCAGACTGCTAGTAGCTACCCACCCTATAACCGCTCCTACTGCGAACAGCAGACAGGATAGCAATAAAGCCTTCCGGATCGTTTTTAGATCTTTAATAAACGTGAAGAACGACAACATAAATACCCTCCTGAAATTGTGATCTCTGTTTCTTAGGTCATAACCTTGCGGTACGAGCATACATTTAGAACAAACAAGCATTTCGCATGGGAGAGGAGCGCTGTCATTATGAATTCTTTTTATGTATTCAGCGGCAAAAAGATTAAACGATTCATCTATATCTTCGCCGCTGTGCTTCTTGCTGCTGGAGTTGTATATGTCGAGAGGGGAAACATAACCGTTTTTTCTGAATCCGGACCTTCCGCGATCTACAGTGTACCAACAGAGAAGAAGCTGATTGCCCTGACCTTCGATATTAGCTGGGGGGAGAAAAGACCCGAACCAATTTTGAAGGTACTTGAAGACAAGAAAGTGGACAAAGCCACCTTCTTCCTATCGTCTCCATGGAGTAAGACTCACCCAGACATTGTAACTAACATTAAGAATGCAGGTTTTGAAATTGGAAGTCATGGTCATAAACACGTCAATTACAGCACACTAAGCAACGAAGAAATTCGTACACAGATCTCAACGGCTCACACCGTACTTACCGAATTAACCGGCACTGAACCCAATTTGATTCGTATGCCTAATGGTGATTTTGACAAAAGAGTCCTTCAGGTTGCCAGCGATCTCGGCTACAAGGTCATTCAATGGGATACAGACTCCCTGGACTGGAAGAACATCGGCGTAGACAATATCGTGAAGCGTGTAACGACAAAAGCGCATCCAGGTGATATCGTCCTTCTACATGCCAGTGATTCCTGTAAACAAACACATGAAGCACTTCCACTCATTATCGACGAGCTCCGCAGACAAGGTTATGAATTCGTTACCGTCTCTGAGCTGATTAGTCAAAGCAACACCGAAGGTAAAGAAGTACGCGACTCAGCTTCACTGAGTAATGCCATTGAGGACGCAGCTGGGCTGTAAAAACACATTCAATCTCTGGTGCCGTAATGGATGTTGATCTGTCCAAAGGATTAATGACGTGGAGAAATGAGTTCCGATATGTCAGGTGTGGGGGTATTCAGCTTTGGATAGCTCAGATCCAGACTCTCCAGTGTCTTTACAACGATGGATAAGGTCAAATAGTTGCGGTACCATTGATGATTGGCGGGTATCCAGTACCAGGGTGCTTTATCTATGCTAGATTCCTTGAAAACATCTTCATATGCTTCTTGGTAATCATCCCAATACTCCCGCTCCTGGAGATCACTTGCATCGAATTTCCAATGTTTTTTGGGATCTTCAAGCCGTTCCTTAATCTTCTTCAGCTGCTTCACTTTAGAAATATGCAGAAAAAGCTTGATAATTGTCGTCCCCTCTTCCACCAGCATTTCCTCGAACTGCCGTATGTAACGAAAGCGACGCTTCAAGTCATCCTTTTTTAACCCTCCGTGTACCCGTGGTACCAATACATCTTCATAATGCGAGCGGTTAAATGCAGAGATATATCCCTTAGGAGGTGTCTTCTGATGAACCCTCCATAGAAAATCATGAGCCTCTTCCTCTAGAGATGGTTTCTTGAAGCTGGTCACTATAAATCCTTGTGGATTAATGCCTGAAAAAATATGCTTAACCGTGCCATCCTTACCGCTGGAATCCATTCCTTGCAGAATAACAAGCAACGAATGCTTTTTCTGAGCAAACAAAATATCTTGGAGCTCTGCCAAACGTGCTTTAAACTCTTCTGTTTTGGCTTCTACTTCTTTTTTGGATTTAAAAACACCTGTGTCGTCCGGATCCAGCTTGTTAAGCCGGATTTCTTTTGTGTCTTTTATCATATAGCGCTTGATGTCCATATATTCCCCTCCTAAAAGTTTTGTAAAGCATATGCATCATTGAGGAGCTTCGTACAAAACTCGCTTCGGAAGCATCTACTATGTTTTGTAAAGCATATACATCATAGGAACGCTTCGTACAAAACTTACTTCGAAAGCATACGCTTAGTTTTGTGAGCGTATCGTTCTTTAAGATTAACCTCTACAATCAGATTTTAATCGTTAAGATACAGTTAGAGCAAAAAACCCCGTCTTCTGAGATCAGAGCACGGGGTTCTTTGTTTAGTGCCTTCCCCATTCATTATCCGGCTGCCGGCTTCAGAATACGGTGTAGCATCAAAATTTGGAATGCATTACAAGCGATAAGCGGAACAACAATAAACACCGTTGCACTATCAACACCTATACGGAGCACGCCAATAACTTCCACAATTGAAATAGCTGTCATAAAAAAGAGGGTTGGAATCAAAGCTGAGATGTTTGTACTTTTTACTTTGAAATAAGACACAATAATAGCTGCTAGCAAAATAACGATTCCTAATATTAGATCAGACATAACATTTCTTTCTCCACCAACGACGGTACGCAAAAAAATCAGTTCAAGCAATGCGAGCACAGAAAGCACTAGTTGTATGTATTTCCAAACCTTTTGTGGAAAAACGCCGTTGCCCATATAATTCAAAATCAAATAGGCAAAAAAACCAAGTTGCGAATAAACGCTTACAAGCATACCGTAGCCAAGCAGAATCAGCGGGTATAAAAAGAAATCCCCGACACTTTTGAAATCAATCTTACCATTTACGAATTGCAGTGCCAGACCAGCGATTACAGCCCCACCCGCTCCTATAAGGAGGGTAGTCCAAAATAAATGAAACCATTTTTTTATACTCAGCCAATTCACCTCCTCTTGTCAGATTTATTTTACCAAGGATACCGACAAAACACCATTACACCCACAACATAAATGTGATCTAATTCGGCATAATACATCTAGAGAATCCTATAAAGGAGGGCAGCGCCAATGAAATGGAGATTTATCGGATCTGTGGGTTTGGCATTGAGCTTTGTTATGGCCTTAACGGCTTGCGGAAGTGAGCAGAGCAGTTCTTCTTCCGGACAAGGCAGTTATAAAGAAACGAAGACCATGGTTTTAGATATATTGAAAAGCGATGAGGGTAAAAAAGCGGTTGAGGAATCATTATCAAGCTCCAGCTCTAGCGGTACCAGTGGAATGAGCATGAAGATGATGCCACTTCAAACAACAGAGGAGATCAAGCTCGCTGTTAAAAATACTCTCACTGCACCGGAATATCAGAAGGAAATCGAGAAGATAATGACTGATCCCAAATTCGCGGGCGATTTTGCTAAAGCCATTCAATCACAAAGCAAGGAACTACACCTACAGCTAATTAAGGATCCAACTTATCAGAAATCAGTCGAAGAAATTATGAAGTCTCCAGAAATGATGACAATGTTTTTAAATCTCACTAAAACACCTGATTACCGTAAACAATCCATGAAGACCATGCAGGAATCCATGCAAACTCCATTATTTCGCATGGAAGTATTGAATTTACTTAAAAAAGTCGTACAAGAAGAACTTGAACCAAAAGAGAAAAAAGAAAAGGGTAGCGAAGGTGGCGACAAACAGGAAAGCAGTGGCGGCGGCAGCGGCGATGATTCAAGTTCTTAAAAAAAAGGCCTTATCCCACTAATACGTGTGGGAAGGCCTCTTTTTTATGCACAAGAGTTAGTGCTCATATTTGGCAATAAGTTTATCAGCAATTTCTGCAAATAATTGTCCTGATGGTGTCTCTTCTTTGTATACAGAAGGTGAGAAATCCGGTTCGGA
Source organism: Paenibacillus sp. FSL R5-0914 (assembly GCF_038004525.1). Lineage (NCBI taxonomy): Bacteria > Bacillati > Bacillota > Bacilli > Caryophanales > Paenibacillaceae > Paenibacillus > Paenibacillus sp. FSL R5-0914. The sequence continues at coordinate 1,594,788 of NZ_JBBORH010000001.1, read as the reverse complement.
AATATGGTTGTCCGGTGCACCTAGCGGTATTTGTGCAAGCAGCTCCGTATGAAGCGTCTCGGCAAGCCTCGCTCCTCCGCCTCTGCCAAAGATATAATCTTTCTTACCACAGTCAGTGCACTCATAATAAGCCATATTCTCAATGACTCCAATAATCTCATGATCTGTCTGTAGAGCCATAGAGCCCGCTCTAGCCGCCACAAACGCTGCGGTAGCGTGAGGTGTCGTAACTATAATCTCTTTGCTGTGAGGCAGCATCTGATGCACGTCAAGTGCCACATCACCAGTACCTGGGGGAAGATCAAGCAGCATATAATCAAGTTCACCCCAACCAACATCATTGAAGAACTGGCGAAGCATTTTACCCAGCATAGGTCCCCGCCAAATAACTGGACTATTCTCACGAATAAAGAAGCCCATAGACATGACCTTCACTCCAAAACGTTCCACAGGAATAATCGTTCCTTCTTCTACAACTGGTCCCTCTTCGATCCCCATCATATCGGGAATACTGAAACCATAAATATCAGCATCGATAAGACCAACTTTTTTCCCTTTTCTTGCAAGGGCTACGGCCAAATTCACCGTTACGGTTGACTTACCAACTCCACCTTTGCCGCTGGCCACGGCGATAAAGTTCACGCCAGAGCTCTCGCTAATTAATTCATGGTCATCAAGGCCTGCTGCATGTCCTTTAAGTTTCCCAGGTTCATCGAAATCCTCTACGCTCTCTCCGCGAAGTATAGCACGTTCATAATCGGTTGCATCACGAAGCCGGATATGTACATTAGAAACCCCACCCGCTTCAAGCAATTCACGAACCTGTTGTTCTAGATCCATGCGACTTTGCTCTTCAGGATTCAGACATATGATAGATAAAGAAATACGGTCTTCTTTAATCATAATGTCACGGATCAGCTGTAGTTCCACAAGGCTTTTTCCAGTTTCAGAGTCTGTTAATGGCTGCAGTATTTCCTGAATTTGTTCCTTAGTCAGCATGGAAAGCACCTCTGTTTCCTTTCCGGTTGAGAGTTCTCCGGAGTTTTTGTCTATTATAGCATTACCAGTCTCCCGATGAGTAGTCCTGACTACTCGGAGGCGTACCGAAGAATTCCCCGATAAATGCTAGTCGCTACCTTCCGCTGATAGACATCATTTCCGAGTAGAGCTGATTCCTGGGGGTGTGACAAGAAGCCGACTTCAACAAGCACGGCTGGTATTTTCAATGCTTTTAACAGATATACAGTATTCACTGTCTTTGCCACACGATCCGTGTTCTCCAGCGTAGTCTTCAGCTCACTCTGCACAAACTCCGCTATAGCTTTATTATCCTTGTGATTGGGGTAGTAAAAGGTCTGTGCTCCACTCCAACGATTGGAAGGGACACTGTTCATGTGAACACTTATAAAAAGATCTGCGCCTTTCTCTTCGATGCTTCTTACTCTTTGTTTAAGATCTTCCGTCTTGCGCTTAGAATAGCCCTTAGTGCCTTCCTGAGCCAAATCATAATCACCCTCACGAGTCATTACTACAATAGCCCCTGCCTGCTGCAGATAATCACGCAAATAAAGCGATACAGCGAGATTAATATCTTTCTCAATTAGCCCTTCCCGGCTAACCGCTCCTCCATCAGCTCCACCATGTCCCGCATCGAGAGCAATAACTTTCCCTGACAAGGGCAGACTCCAATAATTTAGTGTTTTAGCGGTAGGCATGTCATACGCGATAATTCCAATCATTATAGCTAGCAGCATCACGCCAAGCATACTTTTTTTGATACTGCTCCATGAAATCCAGACCGAGACTTTACTCTGCTTTCGGCCAGACATAACAAAGACCCCCTCGTCCCGATAGATAATACTCATCTATATGGGACAAGAAGGTCAAATAGTACTAGCTGTTAATGATTAAGCTGTAACTTCTTGAGTCATACCTTCAATCAGAATCTGCGCAACCTCAGGCCGTGTAAATTCTGGCGGAGGACATTGGCCATCACGGAGCAAAGCACGTACCTTCGTACCCGACAATGTCATGTGATCATCACTAGGATGAGGGCAAGTTTTACTGGATGCCATATTCCCGCATTTTTTACAGAAGAAGCTATGTTCAAAAAATAATGGAGTAATATCAAGTTCTTCAGCACTAAAATTCGAGAAAATTTCCTGTGCTTCATAAGTGCCATAATAATCACCTACCCCAGCATGGTCACGACCGACGATGAAATGGGTACAGCCGTAATTTTTGCGAACCATTGCATGGAAAATTGCTTCTCTAGGGCCTGCATAACGCATTGCCGCCGGAAAAACACCAAGGAAGGTACGATCCTCAGGATAATAGTTCTCCAAAAGCGCCAGATAGCTCTTCATCCGTACATTTGCCGGTACATCATCTGACTTCGTCTCACCAACAAGTGGATTTAGGAATAGAGCGTCTACAACCTCCATAGCGCACTTTTGAATGTACTCGTGAGCTCGGTGGACCGGATTGCGTGTTTGGAAGCCTACAACCGTTCTCCAGCCCTTTTCAGCAAATATCTTCCGCGTATCCGCAGGATCAAAATAAAATTCACCGAACTTCTCTGGCTGTGGGCGGTTCAAGACTGTAATGGGTCCTCCAACATAAGTTGCAGGGCGAGCCAACAGCTTGCTCACACCAGGATGTTCAGGATCTGTTGTCTTGAAGACATTTTGTGCTTCAATCGTTTGATCTACAGTATAAATACTCTCAATATCCAATAAACCGTAAATCTCGCCATCGTCTTCACCGATTAAAGAAACTTTATCCCCAATTGATAAACTGGCAGCCACATCATCTTCTACAGCCAGTGTTATTGGAATGCTCCACACTGTTCCATCTGCTAAACGCATGCTTTTTACTACTGAATGATAGTCTTGCTCATTTAAAAAGCCTGTCAGTGGCGAAAATGCTCCTACAGCTATAAGATCCAAATCGGATAAAGTCCAGGTATTTAAGGCAATTACCTTACTATCACGCGCGAGATTTAGCAATTCTTCTCTTTCAGTACCCTCTACTACACGGTTAACCAAAGCTCCGCCATGCGGACGTATTGAAGTCATCTTAGTCTCTCCTTCTATGTTCCCACAGGAATATGTCTTACTTGTGCAATCCGCACTCTGTCTTCTCTGATCCAGACCAACGGCCAGCACGCGGATCTTCACCTGGCATAACCTGACGTGTACATTGCTCACAGCCAATACTTGGATAGTTACGGTCATGTAGAGGGTTATAGATTACGTCATTTTCACGAATATAGTTCCATACATCTTCTGACGTCCAATCCGCAATAGGATTAAACTTCACTAAACCAAATTTATAATCATACTCGACCTTTTTAGCATTTGCACGGGTAGGCGCTTGATCGCGACGAATTCCAGTAATCCATGCCTCATATTGAGATAATATACGAGTCAATGGTTCAACTTTACGAATACCACAGCATTGATTTGGGTCAACCGTCCATAACGCATCACCGTATTGAAGTGCTTGCTCCTGCGTGGTGAGTTGCGGAGACACTCGTACAAACTCTAATCCGTATTTGTCTGCCATCAAATCTCTGGTTTCGTAGGTTTCCTTAAAATGATAATCTGTATCGAGATAAAAGACATCAGTAGATGGACTAACTTTGTGAAGCATATCAACAAGCACTACATCTTCGGCACCAAAGCTGCAGGCAAAAGTAATGTTAGGAAATGTTTCTACAGCCCAGCGGATAATATCCTCGGGTGAAGCACTCTCTAATTCTTCGGCCTTTATTCTGATCAATTCTTCTTTCTCGAGCAGGTTCATTAAGGTATTCCTCCATCCAAAATATTAATCGTATGAATAAATGAGGTAAAAGAAGTAATAAAACCAACTATTTCTATATGAAATAGTATATAACTTTTACTGAGGAAGTCAATGAGTTTCAACCCTCAGAATTAGTAAATGAATGCAAAAAAAGCCCATTTCTTGTTCGAAAGGGGCTGCTAAAAAAAATAAAACCCTCGACCGTAAAGGCCAAGGGTTGAATTCTTGATAAATATTAACGTTTCGAGAACTGAGGCGCACGACGTGCAGCCTTCAAGCCGTATTTCTTACGTTCCTTCATACGTGGGTCACGAGTCAGGAAGCCGGCTTTCTTAAGCGCACCGCGATATTCAGGGTCAACTTTAAGCAATGCACGGGAGATACCGTGACGAATTGCTCCAGCTTGACCGGAAATGCCGCCACCATGTGCAAGAACGATTACATCGTAGTTGCCTAGTGTTTCAGTCAGGTTCAAAGGTTGTTTTACGATCATTTTCAGTGTTTCCACACCGAAATATTCGTCCATCTCACGTTTGTTAATGACAATGCGTCCTTCACCCGGTACAAGGCGAACACGTGCTACCGAATGTTTACGACGACCTGTCCCATAGTATTGTACTTGTGCCATGAAACTGTCCTCCTCTATTCTTATCCGCGAAGTTCGTAAACTTCAGGTTTTTGTGCTGCATGTGGATGCTCGGCGCCTGCATATACTTTCAATCTCAGCTTCATGTGGTCCCCTTGACGAGTCTTAGGAATCATACCATGAACAGCGAATTCAATTACGCGTTCTGGTTTAGTATTCAGCAAAGTTTCAGCATTAGTAACTTTCAATCCACCTGGGTGCATCGAGTGACGGTAGTATTTCTTGTTTTGCAATTTCTTACCGGTCAAGTGAATCTTCTCAGCGTTGATTACGATAACGAAATCTCCTGTATCAACGTGTGGAGTGAATTGCGGTTTGTGTTTGCCACGGATCAAAGCAGCGGCTTCGCTGGCCAAACGACCGAGTGTCTTGCCTTCGGCATCAATAATGTGCCAATTGCGTTCAACTTCGTTCGGCTTCGCCATATAGGTGGTACGCATGAATGTTTCCTCCTTGTTCTCGTACGAAAATCTTCTGTTTCGTATATCTTGTTTCTCATTGAATTACAATTATGTGAGTTAAGCAAAGCATTTTTTTGGCATTTCCTTGATCGGGGCTGTGGGATAGCCATCAAGAAAACACAACTTTTATATTACAGTATAAACATAACAAGTGCAAGTGATTTTTAAACATTCAGCCTATTATTTAGGAAGAAATTTATAGAAAAAAAGATTCACTTTCAGTCTCGTCATATTCTACACTCCACAAAGCCAACCCCTTGGCCATAGCTGTTGGACCAGCAGCAGAACGATCACATGCCGCCAATATCTCAGCAACATGATCAGCATCTATTTTACCTTCCCCCACATGGATCAAAGTCCCTATAATAATGCGAACCATATGCTGAAGAAATCCACTACCCGTTATATAAGTTTGGATCACTCCCTGATCTAATGAAGAGGGTCGGCACATGCTGCGGTCTACTTCCATATGAGCTTCAAAGATCGTTCGTACATGAGAGGCCTTAGTAGACTTCCGTGAAGCAAACGAAGTGAAGTTATGTGTCCCTAAAATATGCGTTAAGCCTTGCTGCATCGCAGGAATGTCCAACCTCACCGGATGATGAAGCTGCCAGCGCCGTTGAAACGGGTCTGGAAACCTGTTGCCGTTAATCGTGTATCGGTAAGTTTTACGCTTAGCTCCTCTACGAGAGTGAAACGTCAGCGGTACTTCCCTAGCCTCAGTAACCACGATATCTTGTGGCAGCCGGGCATTAAGCGCCAGACACCAACGTTCAAGTGGGATTCGAGAGGAGGTCGTAAAGTTAAAAGGCTGACCGTAGGCGTGTACTCCGGCATCTGTGCGACCAGAAGCAGTAATCTTAAGCTCCTCACCTGTCAGATGGAGTATCGCTTGCTCCAGCCGATCTTGAATCGTATTGCCCTGAGGCTGGGTCTGAAAGCCATCATAATTTGTTCCGTCATAATTGACCTTCATCAATAGATTACGCATTCCGTTCTCCTTTTTAAACCGTTCAGCAGAAACGTCGATCGAAGCACTGTCTGATCTTATTCAAGAGGAAGAAATGGCTTTGCCGTCCCTAGAAGGACGGCATCCATTAACACTTCACTCCATTACTTCAAAAAAAAGAGCCCCTGCGGGAGCTCCTTCAATTGAACCAAGGTGATTCCCACGGTTATTAGTACAGCAGAGTCTTGCGCCTCTGCAGCACAATAACGCTGATATTTCCCCCATCTTTACTCCAAAGAGGGCCGGATGAAAGGGAAGCATCGGAAATCAATACTTGTGATACTACGCGCGGTCTACCAATTCAAGATAAACCATAGGCGCAGCGTCCCCACGACGAGGTCCGAGTTTCAGGATACGAGTGTATCCACCTGGACGCTCTGTGTAACGAGGAGCAATGTCAGAGAACAATTTTTGAATTGCATCTTGTTCACCATCAACAGTCTCGCGGCGAACAAATGCAGCTACTTGACGACGAGCATGAAGATCGCCTTTTTTAGCTTTAGTGATCAACTTTTCAGCGATAGAACGAACTTCTTTCGCTTTAGCTTCCGTTGTTTGGATGCGCTCGTATAAAAATAGATCCGTTACCATGTCGCGAAATAACGCTTTACGCGCACTGGAATCACGGCCCAATTTTTGATATGCCATGTGTTTTCCCTCCTTTACTGTAGCAATCTGTAGCTATTCTTCTGTACGGAGTCCCAAACCAAGTTCCTCAAGCTTCTCCTGAACTTCTTCCAAAGATTTACGACCAAGGTTACGCACCTTCATCATATCTTCTTCAGTCTTCGTGGTAAGCTCTTGTACGGTATTAATACCAGCACGTTTGAGGCAGTTGTAGGAGCGGACAGAAAGATCAAGCTCTTCGATTGTCATCTCTAGCACTTTTTCTTTTTTGTCTTCTTCTTTTTCAACCATAATTTCGGCGTCTTTCGCTTCGTCCGTAAGACCTACGAACAATACGAGGTGCTCGTTCAAAATTTTGGCTCCGAGGCTTACAGCCTCTTCCGGTCTAATACTGCCATCTGTCCAAATTTCAAGCGTCAATTTGTCGTAGTTAGTCACTTGACCAACACGTGTATTGTCTATGCCGTAGTTAACGCGTGAAATAGGAGTGTAGATGGAGTCAACCGGGATAACGCCAATTGGCTGATCGTCGCGTTTGTTCCGGTCCGCTTGGACGTAGCCGCGACCACGGCCTGCAAAAATACGCATGTGAAGTCTCGCACCAGGTCCCAGCGTTGCAATGTGAAGATCCGGGTTGAGGATCTCAACATCGCTGTCCGCACGGATATCACCTGCGGTAACGATGCCTTCCCCTTCGGCATCAATCTCAAACACTTTTTCCTCGTCTGAATGAATCTTCAGGGACAAGGCTTTAAGGTTCAGAATGATCTCCGTCACATCTTCCATTACGCCTGGAACGGTCGAGAACTCATGCAGAACGCCGTCAATTTGGACCGAAGTCACTGCGGCTCCTGGAAGCGAAGAAAGCAATATCCGGCGAAGTGAATTCCCCAGAGTCGTGCCATACCCACGTTCCAACGGTTCAACTACGAATTTCCCATAGGTACCTTCATCATTAGCTTCTACGGTCTCAATCTTCGGCTTTTCGATTTCTATCACGAGTTTACCCCTCCTTCAACGTCGCTCCTATATGAAACTGTCACCCCATCAGGTGCATCATGTAGTATGCCTAAACACCTATTATTAGCAGATGTGTCAGAATTATACCACATTTACAATACTGATTTCACTATACGCGACGACGTTTCGGCGGACGGCATCCATTGTGAGGAACCGGAGTTACGTCTTTAATAAGGTTAACTTCAAGCCCTGCAGCTTGAAGGGAACGGATGGCTGCTTCGCGGCCCGCGCCCGGTCCTTTAACCATAACCTCAACCGACTTCATGCCGTGCTCCATAGCTGCTTTAGCTGCTGATTCAGCTGCCATTTGTGCTGCGAATGGAGTCGACTTACGGGAACCTTTAAATCCTTGGCCGCCGGAGCTTGCCCAGGAAATTGCATTTCCGTGAGGATCTGTGATGGTAACGATGGTGTTATTGAACGTGGAACGAATATGTGCCACGCCGGATTCGATATTTTTACGGTCGCGACGTTTGGTACGTACGACTTTTTTCGGTTTAGCCATTGTCTCTTATCCCCCCTTATTATTTCTTCTTGTTTGCTACCGTACGACGCGGGCCTTTCCGGGTACGGGCATTGGTTTTAGTACGTTGACCGCGAACAGGCAATCCACGACGGTGACGAACACCGCGGTAACAGCCGATCTCAGTAAGACGTTTAATATTCAAGGAAATTTCACGACGCAGGTCACCTTCAACCTTAACCGTTTTGTCGATCGTTTCACGCAGTTTGCTGACTTCATCTTCCGTCAAATCACGGACACGTGTATTAGCGCTAATGCCTGTTTCATTAAGAATTTTCTGAGAAGTCGTTTTACCGATTCCGAAAATATAAGTCAAGGCGATCTCAACGCGTTTGTCACGTGGCAAATCCACTCCAGCTATACGAGCCATTTTACGCTACACCCCCTTCTTAACCTTGTTTTTGTTTGTGTTTCGGATTTTCGCAAATCACCATAACAGTCCCTTTGCGGCGGATTACTTTACATTTCTCGCAAATGGGCTTTACAGAAGGTCTTACCTTCATGTTAATTACCTCCTCAAAGTTTTGCGAAGCAAAACTTTTTTCGTAGTTCCCATCTATTTACGGTAAGTTATACGACCTTTTGATAAATCATAAGGCGATAACTGCACGACCACTTTGTCTCCGGTCAAAATACGGATAAAGTGCATCCGCAATTTACCGGATACATGGGCAAGTATTTGATGACCGTTCTCAAGCTCAACCTTAAACGTTGCATTTGGCAACGGTTCAAGGACAGTACCTTCTACTTCAATGACATCTTCCTTAGCCACAGTTAGTCTCCTTTCTCATAAGCACTTATTCCGGTTGGGCCAGCATACTTCATGACTGCGTAACGCAGCTTTCCGTTTGTTACCCGCCCAGTTTCTTCCAAACTGTTCACAACCTCACTGCTGATGAAGGGTATGAGCTCAAGATGAAGAATATTCTTCTTCTTTGGCCCATCAAACTTACGTTTGTCTCCATCTGCAATGTATACAAATCTGCTATCAACAACTGCGATAACAACGGCTGCCTCTCCGGCATCTTTGCCTTTGAGAATTCTCACTAATTGACCAACCTGCGGGCTGCTCACAGTATTCAAGTGGAGATCACCTACGCATTCAGTTTTGTGAAAATTTCCATGCCGTCCGGAGTAACTGCTACTGTATGCTCAAAGTGAGCACATAGGGAGCCATCCACCGTAACGACAGTCCAGTTATCTTCCAGCGTTCTGACATGTCTCTTTCCTACGTTTACCATCGGCTCAATCGCGAGTACCATACCCGGTTTCAGACGTGGTCCGCGGTCCGCTATGCCATAATTCGGAATTTGCGGTTCTTCATGCAGTTTTGCCCCAATACCATGACCAACATACTCACGTACGACTGAGAAACCAGCCTCTTCGATGTATTGCTGGATAGCATGGGAGATTGTAAACAAGCGCACATCCGGCTTAACTAACGCCAGTCCCGCGTACAAGGAGCCTTCCGTAACGTCCAGCAAACGCTGAGCCTCTTCGGAAATGCTGCCCACACCGTAGGTCCAGGCGGAATCACCGTGATAACCGCGGTACTCTGCACCGATATCCAGCGTTACAATATCGCCTTCGATCAGTTTGCGTTTACCTGGAAATCCATGCACTAATTGTTCGTTGACTGAAGCGCAAATGCTGGCAGGAAAACCGTTGTAGCCTTTGAAAGACGGCACAGCACCTTGACTGCGAATGTATTGATCGGCGATTCTGTCGAGATCGCCCGTTGTAATGCCAGGCTCAATGGCCTCAGCAATAAGACGGTGACTCTCGGCAACAATTCGACCAGCTTCCCTCATAAAGGCAAGTTCCTGTTCGGATTTACAAATGATCATTACATTAACCCCGCAATAAAGATACGATTTCAGAAGAAACGACATTGATTTCGTTTTCCCCATTTACCTGACGCAAAAGACCTTTATTATCATAAAACGCAAGCAGCGGCGCTGTCTTATTATCATACTCATCCAGACGCTTGCCTACACTTTCTTCGTTGTCATCCGGACGTTGATACAATTCACCGCCATCAATGTCGCAAATGCCATCTTGCTTCGGCGGGTTGAAGATTAAATGGTAGGATGCTCCGCAAACTGTGCAGATACGACGTCCAGTAAGACGCGCCATCAACAGTCCACGGTCAACATTCAAGTTGATGACATGATCCAAAGAAGTATTCAAACGGCTTAGAATTTCATCCAGCGCTTCCGCTTGCGAAAGAGTTCTTGGAAAACCATCCAATAGAAATCCTTTTTCGCAATCGGACTGCTGCAGCCGTTCTTCAACTATACCAATGGTCACATCATCTGGTACAAGTAAACCTTGATCAATAAATGATTTAGCCTTCAATCCTACTGGAGTCTCTTGTTTGATTGCCAAACGGAAAGCATCTCCTGTCGAAATATGCGGAATGCCAAACTCTTTTATGATCTCAGCCGCTTGTGTTCCCTTGCCTGCCCCAGGAGGGCCCATGAATAAAATGTTCACGATTTCTCTCTCCCCCCAAAAGTTCGCCACCAAGCAAGAAACAGCACAATAGGTGCCGGGAAGAATAAAAAATTACGCTTCACCGGAACCTATCGCCTATTTATTGATGAAGCCTTTGTAATGGCGTTTGATCAATTGGCTCTCGATCTGCTTCATAGTATCCAATGCCACACCGATTACGATTAGCAGTGAAGTACCACCAATTCGAACTTCTTTAGGCAATCCAGATAAAGCACCGAAGAACATCGGCAATACAGAGATCAAAGCCAGGAACAATGCGCCGGACATAGTCAGACGAGACATTACTCTAGTCAAATATTTCTCAGTAGCTTTACCAGGACGGATACCTGGAATGTAACCACCATTCTTCTTCATGTTATCAGCCATCTGCTGAGGATTCATCTGCACGAACGTATAGAAGAACGTGAACCCGATGATCATCACTACATACAGAAGCATACCAAGTGGTGCATCAGTTGCCAAATACTTGGCAATCCATTGAGCCCAGGCATGTGTTGACCAGAAACTGGAGAGAACAACTGGGAACTGAAGCAGTGATACGGCGAAGATAACCGGAATTACACCAGCCGCATTAATTTTCAGCGGAATGTGCGTATTCTGTCCACCGTACATTTTGTTGCCGACTACGCGTTTAGCGTATTGAACAGGAATCTTCCGAATACCTTGCTGTACGAAGATAACTGCTGTAATAATCGCTACAATCACAATCAGCACAATAACGACTTTAAGAATATTCAGGAACACTTGATCCGGCTGAATAAAGCTTGAGTTAGCCGTACTCGTGATATATCCCGGGATGGCGGCGACGATTCCCGCAAAAATCAGGATCGAAATCCCGTTCCCGATTCCCTTTTCGGTAATCTGTTCACCAAGCCACATCAGGAAAGAAGTACCAGCCGTCAAGATAATGGCAACCAGTAAGTAGTCAGCAAATGTCGCATTCGGCATCATTTGAGTTCCATAAATCCGGTTAAACCCTATCGACGTAGCAAAACCTTGGATCAGGGCCAAAATCACAGTACCATAACGAGTGATTTGCGCTAGTTGTTTTTTACCGTGCTCCCCTTGTTTAGCCCATTCAGCAAACTTAGGAACAACATCCATCGACAGCAATTGCACGATGATGGATGCTGTAATGTACGGATAAATACTTATCGCAAATATCGAGAAGTTTTTGAGCGCTCCGCCCGAGAAGGTGTTCAAAAGTCCCATCAAAGCGTCACCGCTTTGATTTGCTGTTTCCAGTACATCTTTGTTCACACCAGGAACCGGTACAAACGAACCGATACGGTAGATAATCAGAATGAACAAGGTAAACAGGATCTTTTTGCGCAAATCTTCCACATGCCAGATATTCTTAAGCGTCTTGAACATTAGATCACCTCGGTTTTACCGCCGGCAGCCTCGATTTTCTCTACCGCAGATTGAGAGAACTTATTTGCTTGTACAGTCAATTTAACGGTTAACTCACCATTGCCGAGAATCTTAATGCCGCTTTTGGAATTCTTGACAACACCAGTTTCAAGCAACAACTGCGGAGTCACTTCTGTTCCTTCTGCAAAGCTATTCAGATCTTCAAGGTTCACAATCGCATACTCTTTACGGGTAGGATTGACGAAACCACGTTTAGGCAGACGACGATAGAGCGGATTTTGTCCACCCTCGAAGCCCGGACGAACACCACCGCCAGAACGTGAGTTTTGACCTTTGTGACCGCGACCGGAAGTTTTACCATTTCCGCTACTTGGTCCACGACCAACGCGATTGCGTTCTTTGCGGGAACCAGGAGCTGGAGCAAGTTCATGTAACTTCATCGTTTGCACCTCCTTATGTTTGTTAATTTATACGAGGCGATTAGCCTTCAATTTCAGTTACAGATAGCAAGTGACTCACTTTGTTGATCATTCCGCGAATTGCAGGACTGTCATTGTGAACCACTGTCGTGTTGAGTTTACGTAGGCCGAGCGTCTTAACAGTAACACGTTGTGTTTCTGGACGTCCGATTACACTACGTACGAGGGTAATTTGCAATTTTGCCATTGACGTTCCCCTCCTTAACCGCGCAATTCTTCGACAGATTTGCCGCGAAGTTTCGCGACCTCTTCAATGCGTTTCAGACGGGAAAGTCCCTCCAAAGTTGCATTGACCATGTTCATGGAATTCGAAGAACCCAGTGATTTTGTCAAAATGTCGCCAACGCCTGCCAATTCCAATACCGCACGAACTGGACCGCCAGCGATAACGCCAGTACCCTCTGATGCTGGTTTCAGCAACACGCGTCCTGCGCCGAAGTGGCCAGTAACGAGATGGGGAATCGAAGTTCCTACGATTGGAATGTGAATCAGGTTTTTCTTGGCGTCTTCAATGCCTTTACGGATGGCATCCGGAACTTCGCCGGCTTTACCGATACCAGCACCGACGTAGCCATTGCCATCGCCCACAACAACGAGTGCACTAAAGCTGAAACGGCGTCCGCCTTTTACAACTTTTGCTACACGGTTAATGTGTACAACTCTTTCTGTCAGTTCTAAACTGTTCGGATCTACACGCAAGTCGTTAACCTCCTTTTAAGAATTATTCTAGAATTCAAGACCAGCTTCACGAGCTGCGTCAGCCAATGCTTGAATTCGTCCATGGTACAAGTAACCTCCGCGGTCGAATACGACCACTGCATAGCCTTTTTCTTTAGCACGCTCAGCGACCAATTGGCCAACTTTCGCTGCAGCTTCAACGCTGCCGCCATTACCGATGTTAGCGCTCAGTTCTTTATCAAGTGTAGAAGCGGATACGATAGTAACCCCTTTAACATCATCGATCAGTTGAGCGTAGATGTGTTTTGAAGAACGGAATACGTTCAAACGTGGACGCTCAGTAGTTCCCTGGATCTTCTTACGAACACGCAGGTGTCTTTTGAGACGAGCCTTGTTTTTATCTTCTTTTGTAATCATGACTTCCCTTTCACTCCCTTCAGTTTGCCGTAAACAGCTTCACTTTAAGATGCACGGGGTATCTTACAATTAAGTTCAAACTGGTTATTTCTTCTTACCAGCTTTACCTTCTTTGCGGATGATACGCTCGCCTTCATATTTGATACCTTTACCTTTATACGGTTCTGGCTCACGAACGGAACGAATTTTAGCAGCATATGCGCCAACGCGTTCTTTATCGATACCTTTAACGATGATCTTCGTGTTCGCAGGAACTTCAAACTCAATACCTGCTTCCGGTGTAATTTCAACCGGGTGGGAGTAACCAACGTTCAGAACGACTTTATCTCCGGATTTGCTTGCACGATATCCGACCCCAACCAATTCCAGAGATTTCGAGAAACCTTCAGTCACGCCTGCTACCATGTTGTTGACAACGGAGCGGGTTGTGCCGTGAAGTGAACGATGCAATTTGTTATCCGACGGACGAACAACGGTAATTTCGTTATTTTCAACTGTAACCTTCATGTCTTTATGAAGCTCACGAGTCAAAGAACCTTTTGGACCTTTTACTGTAATAACGGCGTTGTCCAAAGTGACATCTACACCGCTAGGTACTGCGATTGGTTTACGACCAATACGAGACATGTGTTGCACCTCCTTATCTTGTGACGTTTATTACCAAATGTAGCAGACAACTTCTCCGCCAGATTTTGATTGACGAGCTTCTTTGTCGGTCATAACTCCCTTAGATGTGGAGATAATCGCGATTCCTAGACCACCGAGTACACGAGGCACTTCATTGCTCTTCGTGTATACGCGAAGGCCTGGTTTACTGATTCTTTTCAAACCAGAAATAACACGCTCTTGGTTAGGGCCGTATTTCAAGAAGATACGGATAATCCCTTGTTTGCTATCTTCAACGAATTCCGCATCGCGGATGAAACCTTCACGCTTCAAAATGTCAGCGATTTGTTTCTTCATAGTAGAAGCAGGCATTTCTACCGTTTCGTGACGCACAATGTTAGCGTTACGAATACGAGTAAGCATATCTGCAATAGGATCAGACATAGTCATGTGTGTAAACCTCCTTCCCGTTTATAAACTTCTTACCAACTTGCTTTTTTCACGCCAGGGATCTGGCCTTTATAAGCTAATTCACGGAAACAAATTCTGCAAATTTTGAACTTTTGCAGTACCGAATGTGGACGACCACAACGTTCGCAACGTGTATATGCACGTACTTTAAACTTAGGCGTACGTTGTTGTTTAACTTTCATCGAAGTTTTTGCCACTTAGCCTGACACCTCCTAAACATTTTCGGAGAAAATGGATTAACCGACTTTATTTTGCGAAAGGCATTCCCAGCTGACCCAGCAGCTCGCGGGATTCCTCGTCCGTCTTAGCAGTCGTTACAATAACGATGTCCATACCGCGGACTTTATCCACTTTGTCATATTCGATCTCGGGGAAGATCAATTGTTCTTTAAGACCAAGTGTGTAGTTACCACGGCCGTCAAAGGCTTTAGTGGAAACACCACGGAAGTCACGTACGCGTGGAAGCGTTACGTTGAACAATTTGTCCAAGAAGTAATACATACGCTCGCCGCGCAGTGTTACTTTAACCCCAATCGGCATATTTTCGCGTAGTTTGAAACCAGCGATGGATTTTTTAGCTTTAGTGATTACTGGTTTTTGACCAGCGATCAACTGCATGTCATTAACTGCAGCATCAAGTACTTTGGAGTTTTGAACAGCGTCACCCACACCCATGTTGATGACAACCTTCTCGATCTTAGGCACTTGCATAACAGTTGTATAGTTAAACTTCTGCATCAAAGCAGGTGTTATTTCGTTGAGATAACGTTCTTTCATTCTTGCTGCCATGAAGATTTAACCTCCTTTCTTAAGGGCTAGATTAGTCGATAATCTCTCCGGATCTTTTAGCAATCCGAACTTTTTTACCGTTGTCCAATACTTTGTAACCGATACGTGTTACTTTGCCGGACTTCGGATCGATGTGCATTACGTTGGACACATGAATCGAAGCTTCCTGCTCAATAATTCCACCCTGTGGATTCAGCTGGTTCGGCTTTTGGTGTTTTTTCACCATATTGACGCCTTCTACCAGAACGCGGTTTTCACGAGGATAAGCAGCGATGACACGGCCTTTTTTGCCTTTGTCTTTACCACTAATCACAAGCACCACATCATCTTTCTTCACGTGCAGTTTATTGTTATGGGATTCCAGAACTTTTTTCACTCTAGGCATTTATTACACCTCCTATAACTAACCTTCAACTTATTGGTGCTCGTGTTTATTAGATTACTTCCGGTGCCAAGGAAACGATCTTCATGTAGTCTTTATCGCGAAGTTCGCGAGCAACTGGTCCAAAGATACGTGTTCCACGAGGGCTTCTGTCGTCTTTAACAACAACAGCTGCATTTTCGTCGAATGCGATGTAAGATCCATCTTTACGACGAACGGAACGTTTCGTACGAACAACTACCGCTCTAACAACATCACCTTTTTTGACAACGCCGCCTGGTGTTGCTTGTTTAACGGAACAAACGATCAAATCACCGATTGCTGCTGTACGGCGTCCAGTACCACCCAGTACGCGGATACACATCAGTTCCTTCGCACCAGAGTTGTCAGCCACATGCAAGCGTGTAAATGGTTGAATCATTATAATTTCCTCCTTCCGGAAAAACTCTTTTGATTATCTTAGATGATAACCGCTTTTTCAACCACTTCAACTAGTCTCCAACGTTTGTCCTTGGACAACGGACGAGTTTCCATGACTTTTACGGTATCGCCAATTTTCGCAACGTTTTCCTCATCATGTGCTTTGAATTTCTTCGTAGACTTGATGCGTTTGTGGTACAAGTTATGCTTCTTATAGGTTTCAACAGCGACTACGATGGTTTTATCCATTTTATCACTGACCACTTTACCGATTAGCACTTTACGTGCATTACGTTCTTCGCTCATTAGTTAGCCTCCTTCCTGAATACGGATCTGAGATCCGTCTCACTTAACTAATCCCAAGCACTCTTTGATGGATTACGGTTTTAGCACGAGCTATTTCCTTACGCACGTCACGAATCCGAGTCGGGTTGTCCAGTTGGCCAGTTGCCAATTGGAAACGGAGATTAAAAAGTTCCTCTTTGAATCCAGCGATCTTTTGTTCAATCTCAGCAGTGGTTAAGTTGCGAAGTTCATTAGCTTTCATTTGCTTCACCACCCAATTCTTCACGTTTCACAAACTTAGTCTTAACAGGCAGCTTGTGAGCGGCAAGACGCATCGCTTCACGAGCGATTTCTTCCGACACGCCTCCGAGTTCGAACATAATCTTGCCCGGTTTAACTACGGCTACCCATTTCTCAACGTTACCTTTACCACTACCCATACGAACCTCGAGAGGCTTTTGAGTAATAGGCTTATCTGGGAAAATCTTGATCCAAACTTGACCGCCACGTTTGATATAACGTGTCATTGCGATACGAGCAGCTTCGATCTGACGGTTAGTGATCCAAGATGGTTCCATTGCAACCAGGCCGAATTCGCCGAAGTTCAATTCAGTACCACCCTTTGCCATACCCTTCATGTGTCCGCGTTGTTGCTTGCGGTGTTTTACGCGTTTTGGTACCAACATGATTAGTTGCCTCCTTCCTGAGCAGCTTGTTTCTTAGCTGGGGGAAGAACTTCTCCACGGTAGATCCATACTTTTACGCCGATAAGACCGTAAGTTGTATGTGCTTCAGCCGTTCCGTAATCGATATCGGCACGAAGCGTATGAAGTGGAACTGTTCCTTCGCTATAACCTTCTGAACGAGCAATCTCAGCTCCGCCAAGACGTCCGCCTACTTGAGTTTTAATCCCTTTTGCGCCAGAACGCATTGTTCTTTGAATCGCTTGTTTGAGTGCACGACGGAACGATACACGACGTTCCAATTGTTGAGCAATGCTCTCAGCTACAAGAATTGCATCCAATTCAGGGTGCTTGATTTCATTGATGTTGATGTGTACTTTTTTGCCACCAGCGATTGCTGTAACTGCGCTGCGAAGTACTTCTACTTCTGCTCCGCCCTTACCAATAACCATACCTGGTTTAGCAGTGTGAATTGTAACGTTCACGCGGTTAGCCGCTCTTTCGATCTCGATATGGGAAACAGCGGAATCCTTCAACTTACCTTTAAGGTATTCCCGGATTTTGACGTCTTCCATCAGAAGAGTACCGAAATCTTTTCCTGCATACCATTTAGATTCCCAATCGCGAATGATCCCGATCCGGAGTCCGATTGGATTTACCTTTTGACCCACGTGTTATCCCTCCTTATTTCTCAGATACCACCAGTGTAATGTGGCTCGTGCGTTTATTGATCCGACTTGCGCGGCCCATGGCGCGCGGACGGAAACGTTTCATAGTAGGTCCTTGGTTAACGAAAACCTCGCTAACGAACAAACTGTTCACGTCCAAAGAATAGTTATGCTCAGCATTCGCAATTGCCGAATTAAGCAACTTCTCAACGACCGGAGAAGCGGATTTCGGAGTGTGGCGAAGAATAGCAATTGCTTCCCCCACTTGCTTACCACGAATCAAGTCAACAACCAGTTTCGCTTTACGAGCGGAAATCCGCACCGATCTTGCATGTGCTTTTGCTTCCATTGTTTAACCTCCTTTCAAACAGAGACCTTATTATTATCTTCTTGTTTTCTTATCGTCACCCGCGTGGCCTTTGTAAGTACGTGTTGGCGCGAACTCGCCCAACTTGTGACCTACCATATCTTCTGTTACGTATACAGGCACGTGTTTACGGCCGTCATATACACCAAACGTATGTCCGATAAACTGAGGGAAAATGGTTGAGCGACGGGACCAAGTTTTAACTACAACCTTTTTTTCAGCCTCGTTCAGTTCCTCAACTTTTTTAAGCAGGTAGCCATCGATAAACGGCCCCTTCTTTAAACTGCGACCCATGTGTGAATCCTCCCTTCATCCGGTTCTTCAAACCGCGAATCGACGCTTCGCGCTTTATTAACTTGCCAGAAGCGTCTTATTTTGTGCGGCGGCGAACGATATATTTATCAGATGCCTTGTTTTTCTTACGCGTTTTGTAACCAAGGGTTGGTTTACCCCATGGAGACATAGGCGATTTACGTCCGATTGGAGCGCGGCCTTCACCACCACCGTGTGGGTGATCGTTCGGGTTCATTACTACACCGCGTACTTCAGGGCGACGGCCCAGCCAGCGACTACGTCCAGCTTTACCGATTTTGATCAATTCATGATCTTCGTTACCTACGGAACCGATAGTTGCACGGCATACGCTAAGGATCTTACGAACCTCACCGGATGACAAACGAACGGAACAGTACTTTTCTTCTTTACCAAGCAATTGAGCTTCTGTACCAGCAGCACGAACCAATTGTCCGCCTTTACCTGGTTTCAACTCAATGTTGTGGATAACTGTACCCACTGGGATGTTCTCCAGTGCAAGACTGTTACCAATTTTGATGTCGGCTGTTGGGCCGGACTCTACTTTATCCCCAACTTTTAGGCCTTTAGGAGCGATGATATAACGTTTCTCTCCATCAGCATAGTGGATCAAAGCAATATTAGATGTACGGTTCGGGTCATACTCGATTGTAGCAACGCTACCTGGTATGCCGTCTTTAGTCCGTTTGAAGTCGATAATACGGTATTTACGTTTGTGTCCGCCGCCATGGTGACGAACCGTAATTTTACCTTGGTTGTTGCGTCCCGCATGTTTGAACAGCGGAGAAAGCAACGATTTCTCTGGCTGGTTTGTTGTGATTTCTTCAAACGTAGACACAGACATATGGCGTCTTGCCGGAGAGGTCGGTTTGTACTTTTTGATTGGCACTATAGTTTCCTCCTTACTTTAAGAGTATTATTCTACCGCTTCAAAAAATTCAAGCGGTTTGCTGTCCGGGCTAAGCTTAACGATGGCTTTTTTCCACTCTGGAGTGTAACCAGAATATTTACCATAACGTTTCAGTTTGCCAGGCACGCGCATTGTGTTCACATTAGTTACTTTTACTTTGAAAATAGCCTCGACAGCTTTTTTGATTTCGGTTTTGTTAGCACGGATATCCACTTCAAAAGCGTATTTCATTTCGCTCATGTAGTCGGAAGTACGTTCCGTAATCACCGGACGTTTGATAATATCACGAGGATCTTTCATTACGCGAACACCTCCTCTACCTTCAGAACTGCTTCTTTAGTGATGATCAGTTTGTCGTACGTCAGTACGTCAAGAACATTAATGCCGTCAGCCGCTACGAATTTCACCCCAGGGATGTTACGAGCGGAAAGTGCTACGTTATCATCATAGCTAGTAGCTACGATCAAAGCTTTGCGTTCCACTTTCAGGTTGTTCAAGATTGCTGCGAATTCTTTCGTCTTCGGAGCATTCATTGTCAAGCTATCCAATACGATAATGTCATTCTCGAGTACTTTCGAGGACAAAGCGGATTTGATCGCCAAACGACGAACCTTCTTAGGCAATTTCCAGGAATAGCTACGTGGTGTTGGTCCGAAGACAACGCCGCCGCCTTTCCATTGTGGAGAACGAATGGATCCTTGACGAGCGCGACCTGTACCTTTTTGTTTCCAAGGCTTACGTCCACCGCCACGAACTTCAGAACGTCCTTTTACTTTGTGTGTACCACGACGAAGGGAAGCTCTTTGCATAAGCGCAGCTTCGTGTAGAACGTGCTCATTCGGTTCAATACCGAATACTGTATCGCTCAGTTCTACTTCACCAACTTCGTTGCCACTAATATTAAAAAGTGTTACTTTTGGCATTTCATGTTCCTCCTTTCTTAGGTAATTATTTCTTAACGGTTTGTTTAACTTTCACGAAGCTGTTTTTAGGACCTGGGATAGCGCCTTTAACCAGCAATACGTTACGTTCAACGTCAACCTTGATGATTTCAAGCTTTTGAACCGTGATAGTCGTGTGACCCATATGTCCTGGGAGGCGTTTGCCCTTCGGAACACGGTTAGCTTGGATAGAACCCATGGAACCCGGTCTTCTGTGGTAACGCGATCCGTGTGCCATTGGTCCGCGGCTTTGTCCCCAACGTTTGATGTTACCTTGGAAACCTTTACCTTTAGATGTGCCAGTTACGTCAACAAATTCGCCCTCAGCAAAAATATCAGCCTTCAGTTCTTGTCCAACCTCGAGAGACCCGAGGTCAACACCGCGAATTTCACGAACGTAGCGCTTAGGTGTTGCATTTGCCTTTTTGGCGTGACCTTGTTCAGGCTTATTGGAGCGACTTTCTTTTTTATCAGAAAAGCCCAATTGCACTGCTTCATATCCGTCGATATTCAGGTCTTTCTTTTGCAGTACTACACAAGGGCCTGCTTCGATAACAGTAACAGGAATTACGTTACCTTCTGGAGTAAACACTTGAGTCATACCGAGTTTTTTTCCTAAGATACCTTTCAATGTTGACACCTCTTTTCTTTTCCTAAGTTGCTAAAAATAGAATTACAATTTGATTTCGATATCTACACCGGACGGTAGATCCAAGCGCATCAAGGCATCCACAGTTTGTGGTGTTGGGTTCACAATATCGATCAAACGTTTGTGAGTCCGTTGTTCAAACTGTTCACGGGAATCCTTGTACTTGTGTACCGCACGGAGAATAGTAATGATTTGCTTCTCAGTTGGCAACGGAATCGGTCCAGATACACCAGCACCCGAACGTTTTGCAGTTTCAACGATTTTCTCTGCGGATTGATCAAGAATTCTGTGGTCGTATGCTTTCAAGCGAATACGAATTTTTTGCTTTGCCATTTTAGTCCCTCCTTCTATCGCCCAATTTATTATCGGACATACTCCGTGAAAATTTTCTGACGTCGACCTCATGGCAAAGGGGCCGGGTGTGTCAGTAACCTCTCACATCATCGCAACGTCTCAGAACAACATTTATTATTATATATAATAGGCAGCAGTATTGCAAGCTAAAATAACAAAACAACGCATATTTTTTTCATGCGTTGCTTTATTACTATTATATAGGTTAAAGATTCGCAGTGGCAGACTTAAAAATCTCTGCTGACTCCGCAGTCTGTGCTGTTGCTGACCCAATTCCCTCTATTGTCTGAATCAATGTTCTTATTTCTTCTTCTACTATAACAATCTCTTGTGTGCTACTCCTCATCGCCTCTACAATTTCGGAAAACAAAAGACTAGTCTCTACGGATTGATATCTCCCACTTTTGGTTAGCTCTTGTACCTTACGTATCTCCTCAACGACCTGTTGTGTGAGACTTCCCGATTTATAAGTCAGCTCTACGATCTGAATTACAGTATTCTTCGTATCCTCTGCCAACCGACTAACTTCTTGAGCAACTACACTAAACCCTCTACCATGCACTCCGGCTCTAGCGGCTTCTATCGTTGCATTAAGTGAAAGAATTTTAGTTTGATCTGCAATATCTTTAACTGAGTTTACGATTTTTTGAATTTGTTTAGAGGAATTGCTTAATTCGTGGACTGAATGTTCCATTTCACTAGTACTTTGATAAATAAGATTAATCTGTCCTGTTAAGCTATCCAAATGCTCATGTCCATCTGTAGCCAACCCCTGCGACTCTACAGCGGATGTAGCTGTACGTTGGAATGTTCTACTCACTTCATTGCTACTGGCTACTAGCTGCTTCACAGCGGCATTTGTGTCGATACTAAAATCTATTAATTCGCTGCTGAATTCAGCAATTTTCTGCTTTAATTCATTTTTAACCAAAAGGTATTGCTGTTCCTTCTCTTTGACGTTCTCCTTCTCGTATTCCTCTAGGACAAGTTGTTGTTCAAGGTTAAGCAGCTTAGTTACGGTCTTAACTACATGTAGACGTGTATTGTCATCATGTGTCTCATTATAGATAACTTGTATAAAAACGTTCTGAAGATTTTGAAAAGCAGATAAGTACCATTTAGGCTCAAGTCCTACTCTTTTATGAATATTAGCAATCTTCATTCGCTTTGCTATGTATTCTTCATCAACTTTGCCATCAAAAATTTCAATGATATGCTCGCGGAGTGTTGTTTTCAACCTCTCGATACTACTATGCTCCAATATAATGGCTTCGAGTTTATCCACACCTAATACCGAATTATAAAATTGATCAATGATATAGTCTATATTCTTTTCAACGCTAGGCTTCACCCTACGTAATAAGTTCAAATCTGATTCAGATAGATCAATCATTCTCATTTGCTCATTGAGTTCGTCATAACCCTCAAGAGTATGAAAAAAATCTTCAGTACGCTTAGTCTGGTGTTTATGTTCTATCAAATTAGGGGTGTGAGAATCCTCGTTATTATTACGTGATGTTATAGCATGCATGAATGAAAAAGGACATTTTCCCATGTTATCACTCTCCCCTCAATTACTATTTTTTTACAATATTACCTTCCTTTCATTTTACTCTATGATTATTAAAATTGTAAACAATTTATCGTTGAATTTTGTTGAATTTTGTAGAATTATTCGAAATTTCATACTTATTTTATCGTATATTGTCGAATTTAAGATGGTTTATCCTATAAAATAACAAAAAGCCCCGGATTCTCCGCAAGAAGAATCCGGGGCACTATGATTCAGAGTCTACCCGCAGATAGAAACGAATTTATTTTTGGATGGAAGCTACGCTACCTGCTCCAACTGTACGTCCACCTTCGCGAATGGAGAATTTAGTACCTTCTTCAATAGCGATAGGGGAGATCAAAGCAACAGTTACAGTGATGTTGTCACCAGGCATAACCATTTCAGTACCTTCTGGCAAGTTGATGATGCCAGTTACGTCAGTTGTACGGAAGTAGAACTGTGGACGGTAACCAGTGAAGAATGGTTTGTGACGTCCGCCTTCTTCTTTAGTCAAAACGTAGATTTGAGCAGTGAACTCAGTGTGTGGTTTAACAGAGTTCGGTTTAGCCAATACTTGGCCACGCTCGATCATAGTACGGTCTACACCACGAAGCAAAGCTCCGATGTTGTCGCCGGCTTGAGCGGAATCCAGCAATTTACGGAACATTTCTACGCCCGTAACTACGGATTTCTTAGTTTCTTCGTGAATACCAACGATTTCGATTTCTTCTCCGACTTTAACTGTTCCGCGTTCTACGCGACCAGTTGCCACAGTACCGCGGCCAGTGATGGAGAATACATCTTCGACAGGCATCAAGAATGGTTTGTCAGTTTGACGCTCTGGAAGTGGAATGTACTCGTCGATTGTTTCGAACATTTCAACAATCTTCTTAGCATATTCGCCTTCTGGGTTTTGAAGAGCTTCACGAGCAGAACCACGAATGATTGGAGTGTCGTCGCCTGGGAAGTCATACTCGCTCAGCAAGTCACGAACTTCCATTTCAACCAATTCCAACAACTCTTCGTCTTCAACCATGTCGCATTTGTTCAAGAAAACAACGATGTATGGAACACCTACTTGACGGGACAACAGGATGTGCTCGCGAGTTTGTGGCATAGGGCCATCAGCTGCGGATACAACCAGGATAGCTCCGTCCATTTGCGCTGCGCCTGTGATCATGTTTTTAACATAGTCGGCGTGACCAGGGCAGTCTACGTGAGCGTAGTGACGGTTAGGAGTTTCATATTCAACGTGGGAAGTGGAGATTGTGATACCACGTTCGCGCTCTTCAGGAGCTTTGTCGATTTGATCGAATGCGATAGCTGCGCCACCGTAAGTTTTGGACAATACAGTAGTGATTGCAGCAGTCAGAGTCGTTTTACCATGGTCGACGTGACCAATAGTACCGATGTTAACGTGCGGTTTGTTACGTTCAAACTTTGCCTTTGCCATTTGAACAGTTCCTCCTTAATGTGGGGTTCCTTATATTTGAGCCGCCCGCATATATGTTTATCTTAGATGACTGAGTAATTATACTCGGACGGCAAGTTAAAACTAGTAATTATTCTCCGCCTTTGTTCTTAGCAGCGATCTCTTCCGCAATGGATTTAGGAACTTCTTCATAGTGAGAAAGCTCCATTGAGAATACGCCACGTCCTTGAGTACCAGAACGAAGAGTTGTAGAGTATCCGAACATTTCGGAAAGAGGCACCTTAGCACGGATAATTTGCGCTCCACCACGGGAATCCATACCTTCGATACGGCCACGGCGGGAGTTCAGCATACCCATAACATCACCCATATATTCCTCAGGAACAGTTACTTCTACTTTCATGATTGGCTCAAGCAGGACAGGTTTACACTTGTCTTTAGCTGCTTTAAGCGCCATCGATCCGGCAATTTTAAATGCCATTTCGTTGGAATCGACATCATGGTAAGAACCATCAACGATGGTAGCTTTAACGTCTACAAGCGGGAAGCCTGCAAGTACGCCGTTTTTCATTTGTTCTTCGATACCCGCAAGTGCAGGAGCGATGTACTCTCTAGGAACCGAGCCACCGACAACTTTACTTTCGAATTTGCTACCAGTACCTGGCTCGAGGGGTTCAAATTCAACCCACACGTGACCGTATTGACCACGACCACCAGATTGGCGTACAAATTTACCTTCGACGCGAGCAGGTGCCTTGAACGTTTCGCGGTAAGCAACCTGTGGTTTA
The DNA here is from genome assembly GCF_038004525.1 of Paenibacillus sp. FSL R5-0914. Lineage (NCBI taxonomy): Bacteria > Bacillati > Bacillota > Bacilli > Caryophanales > Paenibacillaceae > Paenibacillus > Paenibacillus sp. FSL R5-0914. The sequence goes on along the minus strand of NZ_JBBORH010000001.1, from coordinate 1,569,621 downwards.
CCCACATTGGTTTCTACTTTGAACTCACGACGCATACGGTCGATGATGATGTCCAAGTGAAGTTCACCCATACCAGCCAGGATAGTTTGGCCTGTTTCTTCATCAGTATGAGCACGAAGAGTTGGATCCTCTTCAGTCAACTTACCGAGAGCAACGCCCAATTTATCTTGGTCAGCTTTTGTTTTTGGTTCAACAGCGATTTCGATAACTGGATCAGGGAAGTTCATTGATTCCAGAATTACTGGATGCTTCTCATCACACAGTGTATCACCTGTACTGGTGTCTTTCAAACCAACTGCTGCAGCGATGTCGCCAGAATACACGATGGAAATCTCTTGACGGCTGTTAGCATGCATTTGAAGGATACGACCAATACGTTCACGCTTGTTCTTAGTAGCATTAACTACGTAAGATCCGGACTCTAGAATACCAGAGTATACACGGAAGAACGTAAGTTTACCTACATAAGGGTCAGTCATGATTTTAAATGCCAAAGCTGCAAACGGTTCTTCATCCGAAGAATGACGAACTGCTTCAGTTCCATCATCAAGATGTCCAGTGATAGCTGGAACGTCAAGAGGAGATGGCAAGTAATCAACAACAGCATCCAGCATAAGCTGAATCCCTTTGTTACGGTAGGAGGATCCAACAATTACAGGGAACAATTTAACTTCAACTACGCCTTTGCGCAGTGCAGCTTTAATTTCCGGAACTGTAATTTCTTCGCCTTCCAGGTACTTCATAGTCAGATCTTCATCAAGTTCAGCAACTTTCTCGATCAACTCGAGACGCAGCTCCTCAACTTTGGCCAAATATTCTTCCGGAATATCCGTTACTTCGATGTTTTGGCCTAGATCATCTCTGAACATGTGTGCTTTTTGCTCAACAAGGTCGATAATACCAGTGAAATCACTTTCTGCACCAATTGGCAATTGAATAGCAACTGCATTGGCTTGAAGGCGATCACGCATAGTTTCGATTACGTTAAGGAAATCCGCACCGATAATGTCCATTTTGTTCACATATGCAATACGTGGAACGTTATAACGGTCAGCCTGTCTCCATACGGTTTCAGACTGAGGCTCAACGCCCTCTTTTGCACTAAATACACCTACTGCCCCATCCAATACACGCAGGGAACGTTCAACTTCAACAGTGAAGTCAACGTGTCCTGGGGTATCAATGATATTGATGCGGTGACCTTTCCACGCAGCAGTCGTAGCAGCGGACGTAATCGTGATTCCGCGCTCTTGTTCTTGCTCCATCCAGTCCATTGTAGCAGCACCCTCGTGAACTTCACCGATTTTGTGCGTACGGCCTGTATAGAAAAGAATCCGCTCTGTGGTAGTTGTTTTACCAGCATCAATATGCGCCATGATCCCGATATTACGTGTATTTTTTAAGGAGAACTCTCTAGCCATGAAATGGATCTCCCTTCAAAATATAAGTTATTTGAATGACCTTAATCCTACCAACGGTAGTGAGCGAACGCTTTGTTTGCTTCAGCCATTTTGTGTGTATCTTCGCGTTTCTTAACAGAAGCGCCTGTGTTGTTGGAAGCGTCGATGATCTCAGCCGCCAAACGCTCTTCCATCGTCTTCTCACCGCGGTTGCGAGAGTAGTTTACGAGCCAACGTAATCCCAGAGCAGTACGTCTCTCTGGTTTAACCTCGATAGGTACTTGATAGTTAGCACCACCGACACGACGAGCTTTGACTTCCAAAACCGGCATGATATTCTTGATGGCAGCTTCGAAAACTTCCATCGGATCTTTACCCGTACGTTCTTCAATCAACTTGAATGAATTGTACAGAATGCTTTGAGCGACACCTCTTTTACCACCCAGCATAATGCGGTTAATCAAACGAGTAACCAACTTGCTATTATACAACGGATCTGGCAATACGTCTCTCTTAGTAACTGGACCTTTGCGTGGCATGGATATCCCCCTTTCTTAAATGTTTATTATTCTAGAATTTTTTCTTATTTCTTAGCTTTAGGACGTTTAGCACCGTATTTAGAACGAGCTTGCATCCGGTTAGCTACACCTGCTGTATCCAATGCACCACGAACGATATGGTAACGAACCCCTGCAAGGTCCTTTACTTTACCTCCGCGAAGTAATACAACACTGTGCTCTTGTAAGTTATGTCCGATACCCGGGATATAAGCTGTTACCTCGAGACGGTTCGTCAAACGAACACGGGCATATTTACGAAGCGCTGAGTTTGGTTTACGTGGAGTCATAGTACCAACACGAGTGCACACACCGCGTTTTTGCGGAGCGCTCAAATTTGTAGCCTCACGCTTGAGGGCGTTATACCCTTTTTGAAGAGCGGGAGATTTAGATTTTTCGATTTTGGCTTGACGGCCTTTACGAACCAATTGGTTAATTGTTGGCATGTTGTTGCCACCCCCTTCCTGAAATGATAGCCGATTTAAGAACTCTAAGCCCACAGACCCAGGCGGTTCATAAAAAGACAAATGAAAAGTTCTTGCCGCTGGAGTTCACCCCAGTACAAAAACATTTCCGTAGCTATTGTTTTAAGACGGCTGCCATCGCAGCGCCAACTTCTATTCCGCAGGCCTTGCCCAAATTCAGCATCGTATCCACGTATGTGATCTTAACACCTTGTTTGTTACAAAGCATAACTATCCTGGAAGTAAGCCTTTGATCTCCGTCCTCTGCCACATAGACTTCTGCAGCTTGGCCCAACTCTACCGCCTTGACGGTTTGTTTGGTACCGATCTTGACCTGAGCATCCTGTAGTCCTCTATCATCAGTCATAATCATTACCTCCAATGAACAAGGATAACATGGCTACTCACGCACCTTAGACATTTTAGCATTATCAATAGATGGTGTCAAGAAATTCAGCAATAATTTTTATGAATATTATACACAGCAGATATTCGTGTCACACCTATGATTAGGTATGACACGAGTTCACTACCATGTTTGCTAATTTATTCAGCAGGAACCGGCTCTAAAGATTCAAGCGCGCTTTCTGCATTTGGATCACTTAGCTTAACATTACGGTAACGATTCATACCAGTACCTGCAGGAATCAACTTACCGATAATAACATTTTCTTTGAGTCCAAGCAACTTATCTACTTTGCCTTTGATAGCAGCGTCTGTTAAGACACGAGTAGTTTCTTGGAAAGATGCAGCGGATAAGAAGGAATCTGTCTCAAGAGATGCCTTGGTAATACCGAGTAAGACCGGTTTAGCAACTGCAGGCTCTTTACCTGACAAGATGGCTTCCTTATTAGCAGCTTCATATTCATGAATATCCGCAAACGCGCCTGGTAACAGACTTGTGTCACCTGCGTCAATGATACGGATCTTCCGAAGCATTTGTTTGATCATAACTTCAATGTGCTTATCATTGATCTCAACGCCCTGGTTACGATATACACGCTGAACTTCTTGCAGAATGTAGTTTTGTACCCCACGGATCCCTTTGATTCGCAGCATTTCTTTAGGGTCAATCGAACCGTCTGTCAACTCATCGCCGGCTTCAATTTCTTGGCCTTCGCTGACACGTAGACGTGAACCATAAGTAATGGAATAAGTCTTGGATTCTGCTTCACCTTGAACCTCGATTTCACGACGATCCTTAGTTTCACGGATTTCCTTGATTACACCATCGATCTCACTGATTGTAGCCTGACCTTTAGGGTTACGGGCTTCAAACAACTCTTGAATACGCGGCAAACCTTGCGTGATGTCATCACCGGCAACACCGCCGGTATGGAACGTACGCATTGTAAGCTGGGTTCCTGGTTCACCGATAGATTGTGCAGCGATAATACCAACCGCTTCACCGATCTCAACGTGTTTACCAGTTGCCAAGTTACGACCGTAACATTTCTTACAAACACCATGACGAGCACGGCAGCTTAGTACAGAGCGGATTTGTAGCTTAGTTACACCAGCGTCTACGATTGCTTCCGCTTTATCGGAGTCAATCAAATCGTTGCGGTGAACAATGATTTCGCCTGTTTCTGGATGACGAACAGTCTCGAAGCAGTAACGACCTTCAATACGGTCATACAGATCCTCAATAACCTCTTTACCATCCTGAATTCGACTAACTGTAAATCCTTTGTCCGTTCCACAATCTTCCTCACGAACGATAACGTCCTGAGCTACGTCAACGAGACGACGAGTCAAGTAACCGGAGTCAGCAGTACGAAGTGCGGTATCGGCAAGACCTTTACGCGCTCCGTGAGTGGAGATAAAGTACTCCAAGACCGTAAGACCTTCACGGAAGTTCGCTTTAATTGGCAATTCGAAAATCCGACCCGAAGGTGTTGCCATCAGACCACGCATACCACCCAGCTGAGTGATCTGCGATTTGTTACCCCGCGCTTTGGAGTCAACCATGAGCATGATAGAGTTGAAACGGTCCATCGATTTAAGCAGGATGTTCGTAAGATCATCCTTCGTCTTCGACCAGATCTCAATAACACGGTCGTACCGTTCGTCATTAGTGATCAGACCACGGCGATATTGGTTAGCAACCACATCTACCTTAGCTTCGGACTCTTTCAGGATCGTAACTTTCTCCTCAGGCACGATAACATCCGACACAGCAACGGTAACACCGGAACGTGTGGAGTAAGTAAAGCCGAGTTGTTTAATTTTATCCAAAATCATAGAGGTTTTGGTTGTATGATAAGTTTCAAAACAACGTGCGATAATCAGACCCAGATATTCTTTACCTACAGCGCTGGCTTCAGGAGCGGATTCAATCAGCTCGCGAATATCAGCGCCTTTTTCATAGATAAAGTATTTCTCTGGCGTGCCATGCAGCAAGTTAGTCTTAGTCGCTTCATTGATATAAGGGAAACTACTTGGGTAAATTTCATTAAATATAATCTTACCGATCGTAGTAATCAACATTGCGCCTTGTTGTTTTTCCGTAAAGCAAGTCTTACCTAGTGCTTTAACTGGAATAGCTACACGAGCATGAAGACCTGCAGTTCCGCGTTGGTAAGCCGATACAGCTTCATTTACGGTACGCAGAATCATACCTGATCCTTTTTCTTCCTTGTTGTCCATGGTCAGGTAGAAAGTACCAAGGACCATATCCTGGGAAGGTGTTACAACCGGTTTTCCGTCTTTAGGGTTCAAGATATTACCGGATGCAAGCATGAGAATACGTGCTTCCGCTTGAGCTTCTGCTGACAGAGGAACGTGCACCGCCATTTGGTCACCGTCAAAGTCGGCGTTATAAGCCGTACATACGAGTGGGTGAAGACGAATAGCATGACCTTCCACCAAAATCGGTTCAAAAGCTTGGATACCGAGACGGTGAAGTGTTGGTGCGCGGTTTAGAAGTACTGGGTGCTCTCTGATTACTTCTTCAAGTACATCCCATACTTCAGGACTTACACGCTCAACTTTACGTTTTGCGCTCTTTATGTTGTGGGCTAGGCCCTTATTAACCAATTCCTTCATGACAAAAGGCTTGAACAATTCTAGCGCCATTTTCTTAGGAAGTCCGCACTGATACATCTTGAGGTACGGTCCTACAACGATAACGGAACGACCAGAGTAGTCAACCCGTTTACCGAGCAAGTTCTGACGGAAACGTCCTTGTTTACCTTTCAGCATGTGGCTGAGAGATTTCAATGGACGGTTACCAGGACCCGTTACCGGACGTCCTCTACGGCCGTTATCGATGAGAGCATCGACAGCTTCCTGTAGCATCCGTTTCTCGTTCTGCACGATAATGTCAGGTGCACCAAGATCCAGCAGTCTTTTCAGACGGTTGTTCCGGTTAATAACACGACGATAAAGATCGTTCAAATCAGACGTAGCAAAACGGCCACCATCCAATTGAACCATCGGACGAAGCTCCGGAGGAATAACCGGAAGAACATCCATGATCATCCAATCAGGTTTGTTGCCTGAGTTACGGAATGCTTCAATGACTTCCAGACGTTTGATCGCCCGGTTACGACGTTGGCCTTGGGCCGTACGCAGTTCTTCTTTGAGGAATTCCAGCTCTTTTTCGATGTCGATGTCTTGAAGAAGCTTCTTAACAGCTTCAGCACCCATGCCCGCTTGGAATCCGTAACCGTATTTTTCGCGGTAGCTACGATATTCTTTCTCGGATAGAAGTTGTTTCTTTTCCAGTGGTGTTTCACCTGGGTCAGTTACAACATACGAAGCGAAGTAGATAATCTCTTCAAGTGATCTTGGAGACATATCTAGTGCCAAACCCATACGGCTTGGGATACCTTTGAAGTACCAGATATGAGATACCGGAGCAGCCAATTCAATGTGACCCATACGTTCACGACGAACTTTAGCACGAGTAACTTCAACGCCACAACGGTCGCAGACTACGCCCTTATAACGGACACGTTTGTATTTACCGCAATGACATTCCCAGTCTTTTTGCGGTCCAAAGATACGCTCACAGAAAAGACCCTCTTTTTCCGGTTTCAATGTACGATAGTTAATGGTTTCCGGTTTCTTAACTTCTCCGCGGGACCATGAACGAATCTTCTCCGGAGAAGCGAGTCCGATTTTCATAAATTCAAAATTGTTAACGTCCAACAAGGAGCAACCCTCCTTAACCTAATCCTGATTTAGTACCGCTTTGCCCTCCTCTGACTGTTACATCAAAAGAGGGCGCGGTCCTTTATAAAATGGAACTCAAAAGCTCCAACGTGATTATTCTGCTCCGACTTCTGCGCCTTCTAAATTGAGGCTCAGCTTGTCGCCTGACGTCTCGTCCTCATCGTCCAATTCTCTCATTTCAATTTCCTGCTCGTCACCGCTAAGAATCTTAACATCCATACCCAGGGACTGCAGTTCTTTGATCAATACCTTGAACGACTCAGGAACACCTGGTTCCGGTACATTTTCACCTTTGACAATGGATTCGTACGTCTTCACGCGACCAACCACGTCATCGGATTTTACGGTCAAAATTTCTTGCAATGTATATGCAGCACCGTAAGCTTCAAGCGCCCACACTTCCATCTCCCCGAAACGCTGTCCACCAAACTGAGCTTTACCACCCAGTGGCTGTTGCGTAACTAGTGAGTAAGGTCCTGTTGAACGGGCGTGAATCTTATCATCAACCATGTGCGCCAGTTTGATCATATGCATGACGCCGACAGTAACTTCACGTTCGAAGCGTTCACCTGTACGACCATCGTACAATACAGTCTTACCATTACGCTGCATGCCAGCTTCTTCCATCGTATCAAATACGTCGTACTCACGTGCTCCGTCGAATACCGGCGTTGCAATGTGAATTCCCAGACGCAATGCGGCCATACCAATATGGACCTCAAGCACCTGTCCGATGTTCATACGAGAAGGAACGCCTAGAGGGTTAAGAACAACCTGTACTGGCGTACCGTCCGGAAGGAACGGCATATCTTCTTCTGGCAGGATACGAGCAACGACACCCTTGTTACCGTGACGTCCGGCCATTTTGTCACCTTCAGAAATCTTACGTTTCTGAGCGATGTACACACGAACCAATTGATTTACGCCAGGAGGCAGCTCATCGCCGTTCTCACGTGTAAATACTTTAACGTCAACGATAATACCATCACTACCGTGAGGAACGCGTAAAGAGGTATCCCGTACTTCACGAGCCTTCTCACCAAAGATAGCGTGTAGGAGACGCTCTTCTGCAGTCAATTCAGTTACACCCTTAGGAGTAACCTTACCAACTAGAATGTCACCAGCACTGATTTCCGCACCGATGCGGATAATTCCACGCTCATCAAGATTGCGCAGAGCTTCTTCGCCCACGTTTGGAATATCACGTGTGATTTCTTCAGGTCCCAGTTTAGTGTCACGAGCTTCGGATTCGTATTCCTCGATATGAATCGAAGTGTATACATCTTCCTTAACTAGCTTTTCACTTAACAGGATCGCATCCTCGTAGTTGTAACCTTCCCAAGTCATGAACGCAACGACTACGTTACGACCAAGAGCAAGTTCGCCCATTTCTGTAGAAGGACCGTCCGCCAGGATGTCACCCTTCTTAACAATATCCCCTCTTTTAGCTAGAGGACGTTGGTTAATACAGGTACCTTGGTTAGAACGCATAAATTTGTGTAATTTATATTTAACGATATCGCCTTTAACTTCTTTGCCTTCGACAGTTTCAACCCGGCGCAGCCAAATTTCATTAGCTGAAGAGCGTTCGATAATACCGTCATATTTAGAAACAACACATACGCCAGAATCCTTAGCGGATTTATGTTCCATCCCTGTTCCGACGAGCGGAGCTTTAGGAATTAGAAGTGGAACGGCTTGACGCTGCATGTTAGATCCCATCAGAGCGCGGTTGGAGTCATCGTTCTCAAGGAACGGAATGAGCGCCGTAGCGACGGATACGACCTGTTTAGGCGAAACGTCCATGTAATCTACACGATTACTTGGCATTGTTGTAATGTTGTCAGAGTCTTTATTGTAACGAACGATTACCATGTCTTCCTTAAAGGAGCCATCTTCATCGATCAATACGTTAGCCTGAGCAACTACATAATTATCTTCCTCATCAGCAGTCAGATAATCGATTTGTTCAGTTACCTTACCTGTCTTTGGATCTACCCAACGATACGGAGCTTCAATAAAGCCGTATTCGTTGATACGAGCAAAGGTGGACAAGGAGTTGATCAATCCAATGTTCGGACCTTCCGGTGTTTCAATTGGACACATCCGGCCGTAGTGACTGTGATGGACGTCACGAACTTCAAAGCCCGCGCGTTCACGTGTCAAACCACCGGGTCCGAGTGCAGACAGACGACGTTTATGCGTAAGTTCCGCAAGTGGGTTCGTCTGGTCCATAAACTGAGACAGCTGGGAGCTACCGAAGAACTCTTTAATGGACGCGATAACCGGACGAATATTGATCAGAGCTTGAGGCGTAATTGCATTAGCATCCTGAATCGACATTCTTTCACGCACAACGCGCTCCATACGGGACAAACCGATACGGAACTGATTCTGCAGAAGTTCACCCACAGAACGCAGACGACGGTTACCCAGATGGTCAATATCATCGGTATTACCAATTCCGTGAAGCAAATTAATAAAGTAGCTGATCGAGGATATAATATCAGCTTGAGTAATGTGCTTAACAGACTTGTCGATGTTGCCGTTAGCGATCAGCTTAATAACCCGACCTTCTTCAATTGGCGAGAATACGTCAATCGTTTGAAGAGGAATATCTTCGCTGTCCATAACCCCACCAGTAACACGGTAGTTCTTAAAGGCAACATTCTTTTCGAAGTAAGGAATCAATTCATCAAGCAGTCTGCGATCGACCATTTGACCGGACTCAGCCAGGATTTCTCCTGTAGCTTCGTCAACCAAAGGCTGAGCAAGACGTTGATTGAAAAGACGATTCTTAATGTGTAGCTTTTTATTGATTTTGTAACGGCCTACATTAGCTAGGTCGTAGCGTTTTGGATCAAAGAAACGCGCGACCAGCAAACTTTTGGCATTGTCTAGTGTCGGCGGTTCGCCCGGACGCAAACGCTCATAAATTTCAATAAGCGCCTTCTCCGTGGAGTCCGTGTTGTCTTTATCCAGCGTATTGCGAATATATTCATCATTGCCAAGCAATTCCAGAATTTCGGCATCACTACCGAAACCGAGAGCACGCAAAAGTACGGTAACAGGAATTTTACGAGTCCGATCGATACGAACATACATAATATCCTTAGCGTCGGTCTCAAGTTCCAACCAGGCTCCGCGGTTCGGGATTACTGTGGCGGTGTAGGTTTTTTTGCCGTTCTTATCCACTTTTGTGCTGAAATAGACGCTTGGAGAGCGAACCAACTGGCTGACAATAACCCGTTCCGCACCGTTAATAATAAAAGTGCCGGTCTCCGTCATCAGCGGGAAATCTCCCATGAACACTTCCTGCTCTTTGACCTCACCGGTCTCCTTATTAATGAGCCGCACCTTTACACGCAGAGGAGCCGCATACGTCACGTCCCGCTCTTTAGCGTCGTCAACCGTATATTTTGGTTCACCCAGGCTGTAATCAATGAACTCTAGTACCAAATTACCTGTGAAATCCTGGATCGGCGAGATGTCCTGAAACATTTCCCGCAATCCTTCCTCCAAAAACCAATCATAAGATTTTTGTTGGATCTCGATCAGGTTCGGGACCTCGAGTACCTCGTTAATTCTCGCATAGCTCCGCCGAGTGCGTCGACCATACTGAACAAGATGTCCTGCCAACTTTACTCACCCCTCATGTCTACTCACTTAAAAATTGATTGCGAACCCTTGTTTGGAACCGTATAATGGAACCATACTACAAGGATTCAGTCATAAATAAAAGAAAAGCCCTTATCGAAATCTTCGAAAAAAGAGCGCACTTATCCATGACCAAAATACTCCTTATCCAGTAGATTTGCCCAAAACGTACATATTATACGTCACCAAGCAACAGTTTATGCGCTATTATCTATTACCGCGTAACACTCGCTACGCCAGAGCATAGAGAACCAATTCGCAAAAAACTTGCCGTACGGCTTGCGCTAGCCGGCGACAATATATCGCTTGACATTTTCAGCAAACTAAAGACATGGAGCCTATCTTAATACTGACATTTTATAATAATACCATTATCACTATCACATGTCAATAACCTATTGATTTTTATTTTTGAGCTTTAATAATACGATAACCTTTATCTTTGCCTACTTCTTCTACATTTGAGAACAAGCTTTCAAGTTTAGCTACCGCTGATGGAGCGCCCTGCTTCTTCTGAATGACAATCCACAGAAATCCACCCTCATTTAAATGCTCATAAGCTTCTTCAAAAATCTGATGCACTACAGCTTTTCCTGCACGTATCGGAGGATTGGTAAGAATCACATCGAACTTTTGTTGTTCATTCAATGCGCCGAGCACATCGCTTTCCATTACCGTAACATTCCGGATTCCATTGTGCTGGGCATTTTCACGCGCAAGTTCTACCGCACGACTATTAATATCAATCATCGTAACTTGCCCTTTGGGGGCTAGGTATGCTGCACTTATGCCTATCGGTCCATATCCGCAACCCACATCAAGCACTGCTGAACCGTCCGGAATATCCATAGCTTCAATGAGAACTCGACTACCGTAATCGATGTCTCCTTTAGAGAACACACCCGCATCACTTGTGAAACGAAAGCTTTTGCCTCTTAGAACGGTGTCGATGGTACGTCTGTCATGACGCACTTCCGGTTGCTGCGAATAATAATGTTGCGACATCTCTATCCTCCCTTTCCTTTATGTTAATAGTTTGTATTCACACAACCCTACTAACTCTATCAAGCATAAACGCCTCTGATGTCCTTATAAGGACGGTAAGCGTTCAAGCGAGAAATATAAAGATAAAGTATAATGTGAAACTTATACTTTCTTATATTTTTATAAAATAAACCCCTTGAACAAGTTCAAGGGGTTTTCAGTATAGAAGGAATTACTTCACTTCTACAGCTGCGCCTGCTTCTTCCAATTTTGCTTTAGTAGCTTCGGCTTCGTCTTTGCTTACTTTTTCTTTGATTGCTTTTGGTGCGTTGTCTACAAGGTCTTTAGCTTCTTTCAAGCCAAGGCCTGTGATTTCGCGAACGATTTTGATAACGTTGATTTTGGAAGCGCCAGCGCCTGTCAAAATTACGTCAAATTCGGATTGCTCTTCAGCTACTGCTGCTACCGCACCGCCAGCTGCTACTGGAGCTGCTGCTGTTACGCCGAATTCTTCTTCAATTGCTTTAACCAGGTCGTTCAGTTCCAATACGCTCATGCCTTTAATTGCTTCCAAGATTGCTTCTTTACTCATGATTGAACCTCCATTTATAATTTAAATTTGTTTGTGGTATTGATTTATGCTGTAAGAGCCAAAGGCTTACGCGCTTTGTTCTTCTTTTTCAGCAACAGCTTTAACTGCAAGCGCGAAGTTGCGCATTGGAGCTTGAAGTACGCTAAGCAGCATGGACAGCAAACCATCGCGGGATGGAAGCTCAGCCAGTGCTTTCAATTGGTCCGCGTCGATGACACGTCCTTCTACTACGCCGCCTTTCAATTTCAAAGCGTCGTTTTTCTTGGCGAAATCGTTCAAAATTTTAGCTGGAGCTACTGCATCAGTTGTGCTGAATGCGATAGCTGTTGGACCAGTCAAAACTTCATCCAACTCAGTCAACTCAGCCGCAGCAGTTGCGCGACGTAGCAATGTGTTCTTCAGGACTTGAAACTCAACGCCAGCTTCACGAAGTTGCTTACGCAGTTCAGTCACTTGGGAAACGTTCAATCCACGATAGTCCGCTACAACAGTCGAAAGACTGTTTTGCAGTTTCGCAGTAACAACGTCAACCGCATCCTGTTTTGCTTGAATTACTTTTGCATTTGCCAATGTATACACCTCCTGAAAATTTATGTGTCGGCGTCCTTTCCAAGGAAAGCATCACCGCTCCTACGCAGGCATTAGAAAAGCCTCCGCAGAATCACGAAGGCTTGATAAAACGAAAGTTATACGAGCGAGCTCGTTACTTCTTGTTTCTATCACAACACCTCGGTAGGGAATTAAGCACTAAGGCACCTACTGTCTACGGTAAGCATATTCAAGGTTAAGATTGATACCTTAAGTTTCACAACTGTTATAGATTATCAAAATTGACCCAAAGAGTCAACCCTTATTTATCTGAAGACGGTTGTGTTCACACGAGCGCTAGGACCCATTGTGGAAGAAATCGAGATGCCTTTAAGGTATACACCTTTAGCAGCAGCTGGTTTCGCACGGTTCAAAGCGTCGATAAGAGCTTTAAGGTTATCGTTCAATTGTGCAGCATCAAAGGACACTTTGCCGATTGGCGCGTGAATTTGACCTGCTTTGTCAAGACGATATTCGATTTTACCGGCTTTGATTTCTTGCACAGCCTTGGAAACATCGAATGTAACTGTGCCAGCTTTAGGGTTAGGCATAAGACCTTTACCACCAAGCAGACGACCCAGTTTACCGACTTCACTCATCATATCAGGTGTAGCTACGCAGACATCAAATTCAAACCAGCCTTGTTGAATTTTGTTGATCATGTCTTGATCACCAACAAAATCCGCGCCAGCAGCTTCTGCCTCTTTCGCTTTTTCACCTTTTGCAAATACAAGCACGCGTTGTGTTTTACCAGTGCCGTGAGGCAGGACAACAACACCACGAACTGCTTGGTCTTGTTTACGCGGGTCTACACCCAGACGAACTGCTGCTTCAACGGTTTCGTCGAATTTTGCAGTCGCTGCCTTTTTCACAAGCTCTACAGCTTCTGAAGGCTCGTAAGTTGCTTCGCTGTTGATCAGCTTAGCAGCTTCTTGGTATTTCTTACCATGTTTAGCCATGAAAATGTTCCTCCTTTGTGGTGTTAGCGGAAATTCCTCCCACATACTTGCGGGTCACGAATGACCGATTCTTCGAAAACTACTAGTCTTCGATTGTGATACCCATACTGCGAGCAGTACCTTCAACCATACGCATTGCAGCTTCTACAGATGCAGCGTTAAGGTCTGGCATTTTTGTTTCAGCAATTTCACGAACCGCAGCGCGGCCGATTTTTGCTACTTTTTTCTTGTTTGGTTCGCCGGATCCTTTTTCTACTTTAGCAGCGATGCGAAGCAGAACAGCAGCCGGAGGAGTTTTAGTGATGAACGTAAAGGAACGGTCTTCAAATACTGTAATTTCAACCGGAATGATCAAGCCAGCCTGGTCGGCAGTACGAGCATTAAATTCCTTACAGAATGCCATGATGTTGACACCTGCTTGACCTAACGCCGGACCTACTGGAGGCGCTGGATTCGCTTTCCCTGCAGGAATCTGCAGTTTCACCATTTTAATAACTTTTTTAGCCATGAGTGACACCTCCTTGCAAAAATAGTGGTCTTCGAACGCCATTGGCGCTCTCCCACAAGAAACCCTTAGCTTATGTTATATTTTCTCCACTTGAGTGAAATCCAACTCTAGCGGGGTTTCCCGTCCAAACATGTTCACATGCACTTTGATCTTGCTCTTGTCAGCCAAAATTTCTTCCACGGATCCCACAAAATTCGCAAACGGACCAACCATAATACGTACGGATTCCTTGATTTCGAAATCAATCTTCGCTTTAGGTTCAACCATGCCCATATGCTTCAGAATTTGTTCTACCTCTTCCGGAAGCAAAGCTGTTGGTTTAGACCCTGAGCCTGTCGAACCAACAAATCCAGTAACGCCCGGAGTATTGCGGACAACATACCAGGAATCATCAGTCTGAACCATTTCCACCAAAACATAACCCGGGTAAACTTTACGCATAACGGTTTTTTTCTTACCGTCTTTGTTTACGATTTCTTCTTCCATAGGAACAAGAACGCGGAATATTTTGTCTTCCATGCCCATGGACTCAACGCGCTTTTCCAAATTGGCTTTGACCTTATTCTCATACCCAGAATAGGTATGAACGACATACCATCTTTTTTCCATATCAAGCCACCTGGGACCTCTCTAAATAATCGCTTCAATCACAGCGGAAATACCGATGTCCAGAACCCAGAAGTAAATAGCGACAACTACAATTGTACCGAGAACGATCAATGTATAGTTGGTCAATTCTTTACGACTTGGCCAGCGAACTTTTTTGAGTTCACTCCAGCTCTCAGTGAAAAAGGAAAACATAGACTTGAAACTACGTTTCATGCCGACTACACCTCCACAGACTATCTGGTTTCGCGATGAGGAGTTTGCGAGTTACAATACTTGCAAAATTTCTTCATCTCCATGCGGTCGGGGTGATTTCGCTTGTTTTTGGTAGTCGCATAGTTTCTTTGTTTGCAACTTGTACAAGCCAAAGTGATAATTACCCGCATGATGTGCACCTCCCGAGACGTCCTTCTAACAATACAATTAGAAGACGTAAATATTGATCCTAAAAAAAGCCGCGAATTTAGGCCTACCTAAAACACTTTAGCATAATGTCAAGGTCTGTGTCAACGAAAGAATTCCGTTCTGCACTGGGTAATTTCGGGTGTTATAGTCATATGGCCGTACCCTGTCCTTGGGTCTATCTCTTCCTCACACTTCGCTGTCTTCCTTATCATTATGGGGCATTCCGACTGTGTATAAACCTACCCTCAACGGCAACAACTAAAATCAACTCAAATAGAAATTTATGGTGTTAGCTCCTAATTCTATCTAAGCAATTTCATGAGACTAAAAAAAAGAACTCGATGTACGAGCCCTCTTGTGTTCATTATATCATTAATTGTCACGCACTTCTAGATATCTTTCTAATTTCCGCTTTACTCGTTGTAAAGCGTTGTCAATAGATTTCACATGCCGCTTCAGATCTTCAGCAATTTCCTGATAAGATCGTCCGTCTAAATACAACATCAGAACCTTACGCTCTAGGTCACTTAAAATCTCCGCCATCTTATCTTCAAGTCCAATGAATTCTTCTTGATTGATAATTAGCTCTTCTGGATCTAGTACCTGAGTTCCACAAATGACATCCATAAGCGTCCGGTCGGAATCTTCATCATAAATGGGCTTATCCAAAGAAACATAAGAATTGAGCGGAATATGCTTCTGACGCGTGGCCGTCTTAATAGCAGTTATAATCTGACGTGTTATGCAGAGCTCAGCAAAAGCCTTGAATGAAGAGAGCTTGTCACCTTTAAAGTCACGAATAGCCTTATATAGACCAATCATTCCTTCTTGAACAATATCTTCACGATCTGCCCCGATCAAGAAATAAGAGCGGGCTTTAGCACGTACAAAATTACGGTATTTATTAATTAAGTGTTCCAATGCGCCACTGTCGCCACCACGGAAAGCCTCGACAATATCTTCATCACTTATGAAATCATACTCGGATAGCATTATTTCCTTGAGGTCGACACTCACCAAGAATCCCCCCGGCTGCAACGCAAGACACATCGTTACTTCGCGAAATATAGGATCAGTATATATTATGTTACCTTACACCGTCAACCGGATTTGTCCAAAAACAATCTGGAATAGCATAAAATGGAATAAAAATATCGCCTAAATCTTTCCTCTTGTCACTGCCTACGCCAATTTTCCAATTTACTCCGCACATCAGGAGGCAGTTTGTCTTCCAAAGAATGACGTGTAGAACTGATACTTCCCGGTTCGATAGCTTTTTTCACTTGTTTCTGGTTCTCTTCAATTTCTAGGTGCAATTCTCTTGCAGAAATCCGCAGTGCACCTTGGGCGAAAATAATATGTTGCTCCACAAAGTCACTTGTTGCAACATAGATCTGTCGACGTCGGTTGCTAAATTCTCCAACCAATCGCTCAATGCATTCATCTGCGGTTTCTTTTTCCTTGGTGAAAAACACCTGGACTTTGCCCTGGACAAATGACCGACCCAATCCTGGAACGCGGTATGCATCAAACACAGCAATAACTCGTCGTCCTGAGTAAGCCTGGTAATCAGCCAGCAAATCCATCAAGCGGTCGCGTGCTTCCTGCATACCAATCTGGGACAGTGCCGCTAGTTCCGGCCAGCCACCGATCATATTGTACCCGTCCACAAGCAGCACATCGCGCCAGTCGGCCATAGTTATCCCTGCTGTTGCCGAAGGCGTACCACTTCATACATAATGACTCCTGCGGCGACAGAGGCATTTAATGAATTGATCTTTCCGGCCATCGGCAGCTTAAGTAATACATCACATTTTTCACGAATCAGGCGTCCCATCCCTTTATTCTCATTACCGATTACAACAGCTACCGGTCCTGTGAAAATATTGGATCCAAACAGATTCTGATCTGTATCCACATCCGTACCTACTACCCAGACTCCCTGCTCTTTCAGACGATCAATGGTCTGACCTAGGTTAGTGACCCGCGCAACCGGAACATATTCCACGGCACCCGCCGATGTTTTGGAGACGGTAGCAGTAATCTGAGCCGAACGACGTTTAGGTACGATTACTCCATGCACTCCAGTACAATCTGCTGTCCGCAGAATGGACCCCAGATTATGAGGATCTTCAATCTCATCCAGCAAAATCAAGAATGCAGGCTCTCCTTTGGCTTCAGCTGCAGCCAGCAGATCATCTACCTCGACATAGGCAAAAGGTGCGGCTTGAGCAACTACCCCCTGATGTTGAACTCCAGGAGCAAGCTGATCCAGCTTACGCTTGTCCACATGCTGAATGACAATCCCCGCTTTACGTGCTTCAGCGACGATTGGTGCGGTCAGATGCTTCTGAGCCGTTTCTGCAATCCATATTTTATTTAATGTACGACCCGCACGAAGCGCCTCAAGCACTGAATGCTTCCCAGCCAATATTTCCTCTTCTGTCTTCAAATCTTCTTCCATGTTCACTTCTCCTATTCTCTATTTCGCAAAAGCCTTATCACGGCTGTTTCAACATAAACTGTATGCCACTGTTCACAATTTCTTGTATTCTCTCCTGTTGACCTGTGTAGTATAAGTAACCTATCAGACACTCAAAAGCAGTAGCATGACGGTATTCAAGCACATCTGCATTCTTAGGAATACTTCCCGATTTAGCATTTCTCCCCTGACGGGCGACATCTTTTTCCTCTTCTGTGAGACTTGGCTCCAAAAATCCAAGAATTGCACTCTGCGCCTTAGCGGATACAAGTCCTGTAGCAGAGCGATGCAAATGGTTTGGGCGCAAATTCGGAAGAGATACTAAATACTGGCGAACTGACACTTCGTAAATGGCATCTCCTACATAGGCAAGCACAATTGGCGAGAGGAGTCGCGCAGGTTTGGAAGGCTCGTAAGGAAACCACCCGTTCTGAAACTTGCGTTCCTCACTCATTTCCGCCGCCACCGCATTCCTTGCGGAGTATCCTCAAGCAATATGCCCAAGCGACCTAATTCATCACGAATCTCATCGGACCGGCTCCAATTCTTATTTTTACGCGCTTCAACCCGCTCCGCGATCAATCGTTCAACTTCTTCACTCGCGATCTCTTCTTCCTCATGCTCAGGTGTCAAACGCAGCACAGCATTCATTTCCCCAAAAGCTTGCAGCAACGCAGCAAAATCAGCAGGGGCTGCTTCACTATTCGCAAGGGTATGGTTTGCAAGACTCACCCAATCAAACATAGCCGTAATCGCATCAGGGGTATTAAAGTCATCCTGCATTCTAGCATGAAAATTGGCCACAATAGCAGATAACTTATCATTAATCTCTAAGCTGACCTCACCCTGAGCACCTTCAACAGCAAGTTCAAGACGATGCTTAACGTTACTTTCTGCAAGTGAGATACGTTCTACGCTCTTTTCAGCTGAAGTCATTGAATCCACCGAGAAGTTCAATGGATTACGATAATGGGTCGATAGCATGAAATAACGAATAGTTCCAGCTTTAAATTGCCCACGGATATCTTTCACAAGCCAACCGTTACCCAATGATTTCGACATTTTTTCATCACCGATGTTGATAAATCCATTATGCATCCAGTAATTAGAGAGTGGCTTACCCGTCAGAGCTTCTGTCTGAGCGCATTCGCATTCATGATGCGGGAACTGCAAATCTTGTCCACCCCCGTGGATGTCCATCGTATCCCCCAAGAACTCTCTTGCCATAGCCGAGCATTCAATATGCCAGCCTGGGCGTCCATTTCCCCACGGGCTCTGCCAGTACACTTCACCTGGTTTTGCTGCTTTCCACAGCACAAAGTCCTCAGGTTTCTCTTTCCGTGAGTCTACCTCCACGCGAATACCAAACTGTAATTCATCTAGATTCTGACGGGACAGCTTACCATAGTCTTCAAATTTGGAAGTACGGTAGTATACATCGCCACCACTCTCGTAGGCATACCCTTTTTCCTCGAGCTCTTTAATGAATCCAATGATCAGCTCCATGCTTTCTGTTACCCGCGGATTCAATGTTGCCGGTTTTACTCCAAGCCCTTCAAGATCCTCACGATAAGCATTAATAAAAATCTCAGCAACCTCTGCTACTGAAGTGTTCATTTCTTCTGCTTTGCGTATCAGTTTATCATCTACATCTGTGAAGTTCGTAACATACCGTACCTCATTGCCGAGTTGCTCCAAATAATTCCGGACCATATCAAAGACAATAATAGGTCTAGCATTTCCGATATGCATATATCCATAAACGGTTGGACCACATACATACATTTTCACTTTGCCCGACTCTTGGGGCACAAACTGCTCCTTGCTGCGTGTCATTGTGTTGTAAATTTGTAAAGCCATCCTATTCCAACCCTTTCTGTTGTCCCGATTCCTTAAGTACCGGATATGCTTAAATTTCGTAATCACCAATGTACTGCTGAGTTTCGACTAGCCGCTGCGCGGTCTTTTGCTTATCTTCTTCGCCAAGCTTCTCTCTGATCTCTTCGATCTCTTTTTGCAGAAAGCGAAGTGAATCTACAAGCGGGTCTGGCATCTTGGTATGATCCAAACGATCGGATACACGTTCACCGTTACGTTTTACTACACGGCCCGGATTTCCTACTACTGTACTGTTATTTGGAACTTCACGCAGCACAACCGCATTCGAACCTATATTTGAATTGTCGCCGATACGAAACGATCCTAATACCTTCGCACCAGAACCAATAACTACATTGTTGCCAACTGTGGGATGGCGCTTACCTTTTTCTTTCCCTGTCCCCCCAAGTGTAACACCTTGATAGATAATAACATCATCACCGATTTCACAGGTTTCCCCAATAACAATCCCCATACCATGGTCGATAAACAGCCTATTTCCGATGACAGCTCCGGGATGGATTTCAACACCGGTCATAAATCTACTAAACTGTGAGACCATACGGGCCATTGTATACCAGCGGCGTTTGAAAAAAGAATGGGCAATCCGGTGACCCCAAATGGCGTGCAACCCTGCATATGTGAAGACAACCTCGAACCAGCTGCGGGCAGCGGGATCGTTATCAAATACCGCCCGAATGTCCGACTTAATATGCTTAAACATCACGGTTCCTCTCTTCTTGACTCCCCCATCTCCTGTTTACAGGTACACAAGGAAGGTATTGTCTCCAATCCATCATTCTTATCATACATATGCTGTGGGTGTTTGCTTGGTTTGTTATATTAGAAAAGATACCCTGAAACAAAAAAAGCCCCTGCAGCATAAAGCTGCAGAGACGTTTAACCGCGGTTCCACTCTGCTTGAACGAATCAAACAGACTGCTGTTGTTACCATCGGCAGAGTTCCTTCGTTCCACTTGGCATCATTAACGGCGATGTACCCGGCGCGATCTAACGAGCCTTTAGGATCGTTCAACCGTGCAGCTCACAGGCGCATGTTCTGCCCCGGACAAATGAATAACTCCCAGCCCGAAAGGGTATCCCTTTCTCGGTTATTCTCTCTGGCAATTGCCTTTATGGACGTACTTCTCCTGATCACAGCTATTATCATATGGTTCTATCTTAGCGTAAAAGATAAGGGACTGACAAGAGGCTTAATGATAAGTAATACTACCTTAAGCTCCTTTAATTTGTGATTTCAAACGTTCGATGACACGGTTTTGGCCGAGCAAAGCAATCGTTATATTAAGATCACGTCCGTGCGTTTGTCCGGTCAAAGCCACACGTATCGGCATAAAGAGAGCTTTGCCTTTGTGCCCTGTTTCTTTCTGCACTTCCTTGATCAGTACAGCCATATTACTAGCACTGAAATCCTGACAAGCTTCAACCTTAGCTAGGAAAGCAGACAAGACTTCAGGCACTTGGCTTTCCGCCAGAACCTGCGCCGCTTCTGTTTCTAACTCGAGATGGCTGCGGAAGAATAGTTCAGATAGCTCTACGATATCGGAGGCAGAGTTCATCTGCTCTTGATACAGTGCTACAAGGCTTTCTGCCCATGCCTGCTGCTCATCATTCAGCTCAGTCGGTATTTTCCCCGCTTTTTGCAGATGTGGAATCGCTAATGCCGAGATCCGTTTAGGATCAGCATGCTTAATATAGTGATTATTTAGATGCGCCAGCTTGTGCTTGTCGAATACAGCCGGACTTTTGGACAAACGGTCCGCATCAAAAATAGAAATAAGTTCTTCTTTGCTGAAGATCTCCTCTTCTCCCTCTGGCGACCAGCCCAGTAGAGAAATGAAGTTAACCAAAGCCTCAGGCAAGTAACCCAATTCATCATATTGCTCAATAAATGTAATGACAGATTGATCCCGCTTGCTAAGCTTCTTATGGTTGTCACCGACAATCAGTGTCATATGACCAAATATTGGGGGTTTCCAACCAAGAGCCTCATAGATCATAAGCTGACGTGGTGTGTTGGAAATATGATCTTCCCCACGTAGTACATGGGTGATAGCCATCAAATAATCATCAACAGCTACCGCAAAGTTATAGGTCGGAATTCCGTCCTTCTTCACGATAACAAAATCACCCATTTCTTTCGTATCAAAAGAAATAGTACCTTTTACGATATCATCGAACGTGTACGTACGATCTTCTGGTACACGGAAGCGAATGCTAGCTACTCGTCCCTCAGCTTCAAAGGCAAGGCGTTGTTCTTCCGTCAAATCACGGTGTTTGCCGGAATAACGAGGGGTTTCTCCACGTGCAGTCTGTTCTTCACGTTCTGCTTCCAGTTCTTCCTCTGTGCAGTAACAGCGGTAAGCCAAACCTTTATCCAGCAAATCCTGCCAATATACACGATATAGGTCAAGACGTTCAGTCTGGCGGTAAGGTCCGTACTCTCCGCCAACATCAACACTCTCATCCCAATCCATGCCTAGCCATTTCAAATACTTAAGCTGGCTCTCTTCGCCGCCTGCGACATTGCGCTTCACGTCTGTATCTTCAATTCTGATAATGAATTTACCGCCTTTATTACGGGCGAACAGATAGTTAAACAGCGCCGTTCTGGCGTTACCTATATGTAAATGTCCCGTAGGGCTCGGTGCGTAACGCACCCGGACTTGATCCGTCATTATATTCCCTCCGCTTCATATGGTTAAAACTTAGATTTGCTACTTAGACCATCTCAAGATGATATCACATCTTGGAGTAGACAGACAATAGATTGTGCGGCAATTCCTTCACCACGACCGGCAAAACCAAGCTGTTCAGTAGTCGTAGCTTTAACGTTCACCTTGGACGGGTCCGCGTGAAGCGCACGAGCGATAATCTCCGTCATTTGTGGAATGTATGGCGCCATCTTTGGTTTTTGGGCAATAATCGTTGAATCGATATTTCCAAGCTTATAACCTCGCTCGCTAGCAAGTGCCCACACTTGTTCTAATAATTTCAAGCTATCCGCGTCCTTAAACGCTGGATCTGTGTCCGGAAAATGTCTGCCAATATCACCAAGTCCTAGTGCGCCTAGAATCGCGTCACTTACTGCGTGCAGCAGCACATCGGCATCGGAATGTCCTACTAATCCTTTTTCATAAGGAATCGTAACGCCTCCAATAATACAAGGCCTTCCCTCAATCAGTTGGTGTACATCAAACCCTTGTCCTACAGCGATCATGATTGTCCCTCTCCCCTGTTTCTTTCTGTGAATTCTGCAAAATCCAAATCATCTGGCGTCGTAATCTTAATATTTCTGTAGCTTCCCTCTACCACAGAAACCGGAATACCAGCACGCTCTGCCAAGCTGGAATCATCAGTACCTAGAAATCCATCCCGCTCCGCGGCCGCATAGGCATCCAGCAATTCAGAAAGACGAAAAGTCTGCGGGGTTTGAATCGCCCACAGACTTCGCCGATCCGGCGTAGACAGTACTTTGCCTTCGTTATCCACCTGTTTGATCGTATCTTTGACTGGTACAGCAAGAACTGAAGCACCGATCTGCTTCGCTCGCTCGTAACATGCCTCAATTTCATTCGGCTGCACAAACGGACGAACACCATCATGTACCATTACCCACTGTGTCGTAAGTTTCAACAATCCTTTATGTACGGAATGCTGACGCTCAGATCCACCAGGTACTATAGCCTTAACCTTGTCCAGCTTATAGAGCTGTATCCATTCCCGGCAGCGCTCAATATCTTCCTTACCGGTTACGAGCACGATTTCAGAAATCAATTCGTGCTGCTGAAATACTTCCAGCGTATGAACGATGATTGGTTTCCCCTGCAGTAACAGATATTGCTTGCTCTCTACAGTCCCCATTCGCGTTCCTCTGCCTGCCGCCACAATGACGACGCCCACACTGTTTGACATTACTCAGGCTCCTGTCTTTCACGTATATTCCCATCATAACGTGTTTGGCGGGCATTTCCAACCCATAGGACATTTGCCGTGTACTTTATCTACGCTTATTGTGCTTTTTCCAAGAGCTTTGGCTTCGCAAATATCATCCGTCCAGCTGAAGTTTGAAGCACACTCGTGACGAGAACCTCCATCGTAGTTCCGATATATTCCCGTCCGCCTTCCACAACGATCATTGTTCCATCGTCTAAATAGGCTACGCCTTGTCCATGCTCTTTGCCATCCTTAATGACCTGAACTACGATTTCCTCACCAGGCAACACTACGGGCTTCACGGCATTCGCAAGATCATTAATATTCAGGACTGAGACTCCTTGTAATTCGCAAACCTTATTCAAGTTAAAGTCATTGGTAACTACTTTACCTCGCAGTACCTTCGCTAACTTCACCAGCTTACTATCCACCTCAGAGATTTCTTCAAAATCTCCCTCGTAGATTAATACCTTCACATCGAGCTCTTTTTGGATTTTATTGAGAATATCAAGTCCCCGCCGTCCGCGATTACGTTTCAGTAGATCGGAAGAATCTGCGATATGCTGGAGCTCCTCAAGTACGAATTCCGGTATGACAATCGTTCCCTCAATAAATCCAGTTTTGCAAATGTCGGCGATCCGACCATCAATAATAACGCTTGTATCGAGGATTTTATGCTCCTCCAGGCCACGACCTTCCGGTTCAGCCGCTTGCCCCCAGCGTCCAGTTGTCCAAAGTGCAGCTAGTTCCTCTTTTTTCTCCAGACCGATCCGCAGCCCCATATATCCAAAAGCTAACGTAACGGGTACCTGCAGCAACTGCCCAGCTTTTCCAAGCCAAATCATAGCAGGATATAACAGAAGAGATAGCAAAAGCCCCCCTGTAAGCCCAGCTGCACCTGCAGCCAATTCATTCATTGGTATACGCGAACAGTACAGAACCGCCTCCCGCAGTTTTGAACCTCCCCATTCCGCGCATAAAGACCCCGCAAACAAAAAAATAATGGCACCCAGCACCGTAAATAAAATGCTTCCCTCTACAGGTAAACTTTCACTCAGCTTTTCCATCCCCTTGGGGAATCCTCTTTCAAGCGCATGGTATAGCGAAAAACCAGACCAAGCACCACATATTAAAGCAAAAGACAATATCACTTTTTTCCACATAACCTAACGCACCTCCTTTTTATTCATCCTTGAATGATCTATACCTCACCAGTATGTTCCAATTTTCAAGACGATAAACTTGGGGTAGCGCTGGAATTGCAAAAAGGCTTTGCCATCCCCTAAGGACGACAAAGCCTCTAGCTATAATTATATTAGTTCAACCTTACTACAAGACTGCTTTAACCGTTCTTCGAGTGATACACTTTATCTTCAGAACGTCTTCTACGACGGTGACGGCGTCTGGCTGTCAATCGATCGATGTTTTGTTTAAAACCATATAACGCGTAAATCCCAAGTAAGACGAAGATTAGCTTAGCAATTTGTTCAGGGAACACAACAGCAACAGCCACGGCAACAACAATGACTACTGGCGCTCCGACAACCACTTTTTTAGGTAATCCAACCTTCTTAAAATTAGGATATTTAACAGTGCTGACCATCAAATATGATAAGAGCAATGTAGCCACGATCATAAATGGAGCAGAAACATCTTTATTAAAAAGAGCTAATGTGGCAAGTACACCACCAGCAGCAGGAATTGGCAATCCGATGAAATAACCAGGAACTCCTGGATGAACATTAAAGCGAGCTAGGCGCAATGCACCAAACACCGGGAAAATTGCAGTTACTGTCCAGGCTAATGCAGAATTTAAATCATGCAGGCTTGAGACGTACATAATAACAGCCGGTGCTACTCCAAAAGAAACGACATCAGACAAAGAGTCCAGTTCCTTACCAAATTCACTCTCACATTTAAGTGCACGAGCAACTCGGCCATCCAATCCGTCTAACAGCATAGCAATAATAACCATGATAGCGGCCATGCTAACTTTACCGTCAAACGCCATCATGATACCAAACATTCCGAGCATCAAGTTACCTATGGTAAAAAGACTCGGAATTGATTTTTGTATCATTCCTTCACCTCAATTTTCTCACATTGGCCTTAAACAGCTCCAATATTACGTGATTGTATGTTATTTACATTTGCCTGTCAATAAGAACTTGCTTCTGTAAACGTTTGAGCCCATCCTGAATATTACGAGCCCGCACCTCCCCAATTCCGTCCACTTCATCCAGTTCAGCTATGCTTGCAGACATCAAATTAGGCAGCATTTCAAACCGCTCCACCAGATTATGAATGATCACATTTGGAAGCCGCGGAATCTTGTTGAGCAGACGATATCCACGCGGAGTAACCACCTCTTCGGAAGAAATTGCCGTAGAAGAGTAGCCCAGCAATCGAGCAATATGGTTGTCATCCATTAGGTCATCATCACTAATACGTTTGAGACCGGCAATAATTTCACGAATTTTATCTTCTTGCTCTTCCTTAGCATAGTCTCTGTATAGGAGCCATGCTTCTTCCTCTGTATTTCCAACCAGTTCTTCCATCTGCATGCTGATTAAGCGTCCTTCATTGCCTAGTTCATTTATATATCGTTTGATCTCCATTTTTATGCGTAGAACCATCTCTACCCGCTGAATCACTCCGACCACTTCAGCTACGGTTACGATTCCCTCATACTCCGAAGCAGACAAATTCGTCAGTCCTTGTGTAAGAACCGCTTTGTACTTTTCGAGGGTCTGAATCGCTTGATTAGCTTTAGCCAAAATAGCTCCGATTTCTTTTAACGCATACCGAATGGAACCTTGATACAGGGTAATGATATTGCGGCGCTGTGAAATAGAAACAACCAGTTTACCTGTTTGCTTCGCTACGCGCTCGGCGGTCCGGTGACGAATGCCTGTCTCGATTGAAGAGATGGACGAATCCGGAATTAGCTGTGTATTTGCATACAAAATTCGTTTCAAATCCTCACTAAGAATAATGGCACCGTCCATTTTGGCGAGCTCATATAAATAATTGGGCGAAAAATCGCAGTTAATGGAGAATCCTCCATCCACTACCTCCATCACCTCAGGACTATACCCAACGACGATTAGTGCTCCCGTCTTAGCGCGCAGCACATTCTCAAGACCTTCCCGAAAGGGTGTCCCCGGTGCCGCCAGTCTGAGCAGATCATTCATATTCTCTAATTGGTTATATTCTTTCATAATCCCTGTGCCCCCTAATCTAACGCGACCGATAGTGCATCTGCTACGGTACTGACGCCAATAATCTGGATATCTTGCGGGTGCTTCCAGCCCTTCAAACTTTTCTCTGGCATGATCACCCGCCGGAAGCCTAGCTTCGCGGCCTCCTTCACACGCATTTCCGCGCGTGAAACACCTCTTACTTCACCTGTAAGTCCTACTTCACCGAAGAAAACATCGTAAGGTTTTGTTGAAATATCACGAAAGCTGGAAGCGATACTAACAGCTACTGCTAAATCAATCGCCGGTTCATCCAGCTTCACGCCTCCAGCAACATTAAGGTATGCATCCTGATTTTGCAGGAACATGCCCATCCGCTTCTCAAGTACAGCGATAATGAGTGCCATCCGCTGGTGATCCATACCTGTGCACACCCGGCGTGGGGAGGGGAAATGAGTGGCAGCGATAAGAGCCTGAAGCTCAACAAGCACCGGTCTAGTCCCTTCCATACTAGCCACAACTGTAGATCCGGCTACGCCGAGTGGACGCTCCGATAAGAAGAGCTCCGATGGATTTTCTACTTCTGTTAGACCCACTTCACCCATTTCGAAAATGCCGATTTCATTCGTTGAACCGAAGCGGTTCTTTACAGCCCGCAGGAGTCTATACGTATGATGCCGCTCTCCCTCAAAATACAGCACACAATCCACCATATGTTCAAGCATCCGTGGGCCTGCAATAGCGCCTTCCTTGGTGACATGCCCAACGAGAACTGTAGCAATTCCCCGAATCTTAGCGATACGCATAAATCTTGTCGTACATTCCCGAACCTGGGTCACACTGCCTGGCGCACTAGTTACTTCTGGCATAAATACAGTCTGAATCGAATCGATAACAAGAAATTGCGGCTGAATTTGTTCAATCGCTTCTTCTATGCTTTCCATATTCGTCTCACATAGTACATATAGCTCAGCTGACAACGCACCGAGGCGATCCGCACGTAGTTTAGTTTGCCTTACCGATTCTTCGCCCGAAATATACAGCACTCGCAATCCCTGAGTTGTCAGAGCATGCGACGTCTGTAATAAGAGCGTAGATTTACCGATTCCTGGGTCTCCCCCTACTAGTACCAGCGATCCTGGTACGATCCCCCCACCGAGAACACGGTTAAGCTCACCTATACCTGTCAGTATGCGCGGTTCCTTGTCACTTTCTATACTTATGATCGATTGTGCCTTTTCTTTACTATGAAAAATAGGGGCATTCATTCCCTGTGTTTTGACTACGCTTTCCGTTTCCTCCACCATGGAGTTCCAAGCTTGGCACCCGGGACATTTTCCGAACCATTTTGGCGATTCGTATCCACAATCGGTGCAAAAAAATTTAGTTTTTGGTTTAGCCATTTGTTCTCCTTACGGTCCGAACTTTTAAATTGCGGATATTTTCTTCTAATGAAAGTTTACCATTTCTGCCCCTTTAACGAAAGGTCATTCGGAATTTGTACTAAATGTATATTTTTAAGTGATAAATTTATATTAAAAAAGCTTCCGCCCCTCTATAAACTGAGGAGCGGAAGCTTTTTTTATTCCGTTTTTTTATTCGGATTCTACTTCTTTTTCAAGCAATGGCGCTACAGGAGCATTCACTTTATTCACTACAAGTTCTCCGCCAACTTCATCAATGTTGAGCGAATCACCCTTTTGGATATTTCCTCTCAACAATTCCTCGGAAAGACGGTCTTCAATATGCTTCTGAATCGCACGACGCAATGGACGTGCACCAAAGGCTGGGTCGTAACCTTCCTTAGCCAGGAAAGCCTTCGCCGCATCCGTGAGTACGAAATCAACATCATATTCACGCAGCCGCTTGCGCAACTCATCAGACATCAACGTAACGATTTCAGCAATATGCTTCTCATCGAGGGAATGGAAGACGATGATTTCGTCAATCCGGTTCAAGAACTCAGGACGGAAGCTCTTCTTAAGCTCTTCCATAACCTTGCCCTTCATATTACCGTATTCTGCTCCAGCATCTTGCACAGCTGTGAATCCAAGTGTCGAATTCTTCTTGATCGCTTGTGCGCCTACGTTAGAAGTCAGAATAATTAATGTATTACGGAAATCGACTACCCGTCCTTTAGAGTCAGTCAAACGACCGTCTTCAAGAACTTGCAGCAGAATATTGAATACTTCTGGGTGCGCTTTTTCAATTTCATCAAGCAGCACTACAGAATAAGGTTTACGGCGTACCTTCTCAGTTAATTGGCCACCTTCTTCATAGCCAACATATCCAGGAGGGGCTCCTACTAAGCGGGACGTGGAGTGCTTCTCCATGTATTCCGACATATCAATACGAATGACCGCATTCTCATCGCCGAACATGGCTTCAGCCAATGCACGAGCCAACTCAGTTTTACCTACACCAGTAGGACCGAGGAAGATAAAGGAACCCATTGGACGTTTCGGATCTTTAAGACCCGCACGCGCACGGCGTAGTGCCCGGCTAACTGCCTTAACAGCTTCGTCCTGACCGATCACTCGTTCATGCAGTAAAGCCTCCATGTTAAGTAGACGGTCGGTCTCCTCTTCCTTCAGCTTGCTTACAGGTATACCCGTCCAGCTAGCTACAACCTGTGCGATGTCTTCAGGTGTAACCTCTGAATCCGTGCGACCCTGTTTTTCTTTCCATTGATTCTTAGTCGTATCAAGCTCTTCACGGATTTTTTGCTCTGTATCACGCAAGGCTGCCGCTTTTTCAAACTCTTGACTCTGCACTGCGGAATCCTTCTCCTTACGGATATCATCCAAGCGCATCTCAAGTTCCTTCAGATTTGGCGGGATGGTGTAAGAGTGAAGCCTTACTTTAGATCCTGCTTCATCGATAAGGTCAATCGCTTTATCTGGCAGGAAACGGTCCGGGATGTAACGGTCGGACAACTTCACTGCTTCCACTATAGCTTCATCCGTAATCTTCACACGGTGATGCGCTTCATAACGATCGCGAAGTCCGAAAAGAATTTGGACCGCTTCCTCTGGAGAAGGTTGATCCACCGTAATCGGTTGGAAACGACGCTCCAATGCTGCATCTTTTTCAATATATTTACGATATTCGTCAAGCGTAGTCGCACCAATGCACTGAAGTTCTCCACGGGCTAACGCCGGTTTCAGAATGTTAGATGCGTCAATCGCACCTTCCGCGCCACCAGCACCGATTAGCGTATGAAGCTCATCGATAAAGAGCACGATATTACCTGCTTGGCGAATCTCATCCATAATTTTCTTGAGGCGGTCTTCAAACTCACCGCGATATTTTGTTCCAGCCACTACTGAGCCCATGTCGAGCGTCATGACGCGTTTGTCGCGAAGTGTTTCTGGGATTTCATTATTGATAATCTTTTGTGCAAGTCCTTCAGCGATAGCTGTTTTACCAACACCAGGTTCACCGATCAGTACCGGGTTATTCTTAGTCCGGCGACTCAGTACCTGAATAACACGTTCAATTTCTTTACTACGGCCGATAACTGGATCTAGATTGCCCTCCTTAGCATAGGCGGTCAAATCGCGCGCAAGACCATCTAGGGTCGGTGTGCTGACGTTAGCCGGAGTCCCGCTATGACTAGAGGCAGCCTCGCTGCTTCCTAGGAGCTGAAGAACTTGTTGACGAGCTTTGTTCAAGCTGATGCCGAGGTTATTAAGCACACGAGCCGCGACACCTTCCCCTTCACGGATAAGTCCAAGCAAAATATGCTCAGTGCCAACATACGTATGACCCAATTTGCGGGCTTCGTCCATCGACAGCTCAATCACTTTTTTAGCGCGAGGAGTATAAGCAATGTTCGTAGGCTGTTCTTGACCTCTGCCAATCAGTGTCTCCACTTCGTCCTGGATTTTTTCAAGACCTAGCCCTAAAGCTATTAATGCCTTAGCAGCAATGCCGTCTCCTTCACGAATAAGTCCGAGCAAAATATGTTCTGTACCAATATTGTTGTGTCCTAAACGAACAGCTTCTTCCTGCGCCAGCGCTAGCACTTTTTGTGCGCGTTCCGTAAATCTTCCAAACATCATATCTCCTGCACCTCCATGAATAATAAATATCTATATTAATGTTGTGTTCCCAGTGTCTCTCGGAGCAGTTTTGCCCGATACATATCTCGTTCAGTAGCGTTCAGCTCATCGCCGAACATCTTTTGCAGAAATCCTGGCTGTGTCTTAACGTTAAGTTCATTAAGCACTGAAATCGAAAGACCTTCCAGAATGCCAAGGTCAACCCCAAGTCTCACATCAGACAGGCGTTGAGCGGATTCTTTAAGCTCCATAAGAGCTGCATAACATAAAATTCCGTAAGAACGTTTCACTCGGTCTGTTATTCTCAGGGCGGAATCAACAAGCAACCGTTCACGTGCATTTCGCTCATGCTCAATAATCTGGGTAACTACACTGTGAAGGTTCTCTATAATTTCACTTTCCGTTTGACCGAGAGTGATCTGATTAGAAATTTGAAAGATGTTCCCTACTGCTTCGCTACCCTCACCGTAAATTCCTCTTACAGTCAATCCCACTTGGTTTACTGCAGACAATATGCGATTGATCTGATGAGTCATTACAAGCGCTGGTAGATGCAGCATTACCGAGGCACGAAGCCCAGTACCAACATTGGTGGGACAACTAGTCAAATATCCTCTTTTATCATCAAAAGCGTAATTGACAGCTGCCTCGAATATATCATCGATCGCCGTCGCACGATCCCATGCTTCTCTAACCTGAAGACCAGGAAACAGACACTGGATTCGCAGATGGTCCTCTTCGTTAATCATGATGCTGACCGACTCATCTTCATTTAATAAGACAGCCGCACTGCGCGAATCATTAGCCAAGTTAGGACTGATTAGATGCTTCTCAACCAGTACCTTTTTGTCCAGTTCATTCACTTCATCAAGCTTTAGGAGTTGAAAAGATCCGAAATCTGCAGCTGCTTCCTCATGAAACACAGGAGCCAGTAGCTCTAATACTTCTTCCGATTGCTCTAAGGAAGCCAGCATTGGGAACGGAAGATGCTCTAGATTACGGGCAATACGCATACGACTGCTAATTACAATCTCGGAATGACTACCTCCAGAACGCATCCAATCACTAAGCGCTTGTTCAGTAAATCGGAGACTTGACATGTCATATCCCCCCTATATATCAAAGACTTTACTCTTGTGCTATTTCTTTTTCAAGTTTACGAATCTGATCTCGCAGCTCCGCTGCTTTCTCGAATTCTTCTTGTGTAATACTTTGCTGTAATTCCTGCTTGAGTTCATCAATTTGGCGTCTAAACACAATCTGAGCTCCTGCACGTTTCGGAATCTTACCTACATGTGAAGTACTGCCATGCACTCGCTTAAAAAGCGGGTCCAGTGCGCTGTTAAAATATTCATAACAGGAGCTACAGCCAAAACGGCCTAATTTGCTAAACTGGGAGTACGTCATCCCACAATTCTCACATTGCAGACTCTGCGTTGTCTTCGTTGCAGCCGACTTCTCCTTGCCGGCACCTTCAAGATCAAGCAGACCTGAGAGCAGACTGTGGATGGAGAATCCTCCAGCCGTTCCGGGAATGAGTTCACCCTTCTCCCGTGCACAGCTCTCGCAGATATGAAACTCCGTCTTCTCTCCATTCACGATCTTAGTGAAGTGGAGTGTTGCCGGCTTGACGCCACATTCCTGGCATTGCATAAGCGAAAGCCCCTCCCTTATGGTTGACAATTATTTGCCTAACAAAGAGATTAACATCGCCTTCATAATCTTGGCACGAATCTCATCCCGGTATGGAATCTTAACCGTTAGGCATTCCCGAGAAACAGCAGCGCGCATAAGGCACGCTTCACGCTTACTTAGAAAACCAGCTTCCTCCAGCTGATAAATCAGCCCTTCAGCAGCGTTCTGATCAATCCCGCCACCTATAGTATGGTTTAAATGGGCATGCAGTGCCACGTTAGGCGGTAATTCAAAACGTTGAATACGAATATATCCCCCGCCACCACGCTTACTTTCCACCACATAACCTTTTTCTAGAGTAAAGCGTGTACTGATGACATAATTGATCTGTGACGGTACGCATGAGAACTGGTCCGCCAGGTCATTTCGCTGGATTTCCACCGTACCTTCGGGACTTTCATGCAAAATATTCTTCAGATATTGTTCGATAATATCAGAGATATTGCGCATCACTCATCCTCCAGTGCTTAAATCTTATAATACCGATTGCAACTTGCATTCATAATGACAATGGTCTTTAATTGAACTTAAACATTTGTGGATAATCCCACGTGTTCAGAGGATCGGATCGCTGTCAATATGCTTCGTTGACTTTGACTTTCTTTGACTTTTTAATATTATAACATATTCTGTGCTAATTCCAAGTGGATTCTCTTATTTTTCACTTTTTTCAGCGAATGTATTCGGAAATAAAGAACTCTCCCAACTTCTTTCGAAGGGGAGAGCCTAATTTTTGTCAAGTATAAACGCCTTCGGTATCCTTATTAGGGCGATAAGCGTTTATACGAGAAATATAAGGATAATGTATAGCATGAAACTTATACTTTCTTATATTTTTAAAAATGATCAAATAAAGCTGTCTGTGCTTGTGGAATAATTTCTTCAAACCATTCCAGTGCTGCTGCGTGGCCAGAGACACTTCCATAACGAGCCATCTCTGTTGGTCGTTTGTATCCAAGCATCAAGGCTGTCAAAGTGCCTATATCACAGCTCAAGTCTGCTTCCGCCCGTTCCCCTTCCACTCGAATCAAAGTAGCCGAGCCCTCATTAGAGATATTCCATGCCCATAACCCATCATTCCAAGGTGCATACTTATCTTCGATATATATAAGCTGCTTCATTTGACTACTGTTTCCTCTGAAGGTGTAAGTTTCAATGAATGACTTGGCATTAACAATCCGCCCCATAAAATAAGGATAATTCTCTTGTCCTATACGTGGATCTGGCAGCAAGAAAGGTAACATGTCATCCGAAGGCACTAGCTTTAAGGATGCACCGGTCACCATCGAATCATGGTTCGCAAGAAATGTCCACAGCCCCTGCCGAGCTTGTTCATTCAAAAAAACAAATTCATCAATGACCAGTTCTCTGTTCTCTACCTTATACAGCACGTATCCCTCTGGTTCACCACTCTTGGAGTAAAATACTGCACTCTTTCCTTCATCATCTAGAACAGAGTTCTCCCACCAATCCAAATCGCGCTTAAGTGTCCCGTTATAACTGACAGCGAATCGATTGTATAGGCTATCCAATACTTCAATATCTTTGATGTCCCGTTTAACCTTGCCCTCAACTTCAACCTTTTTGGGAAACTTCGCTACTGGAATAGAGTATTTCTTATATTCACAATAAACCTCCCAGCCAAATTTACGATAAAACGGAATCAAGAACGGGTGTAGAAAAGAGAGCGTTTGACCTGCCTCATTCATCGTATGCAGTGCATGAGACAAAAGATTTGCCACATGTCCTTGTCTGCGGTTCTCTGGCCATGTAGCCACTCCTGCTATACCACCCATAGGTACCACTCTGCCCTGTATGTAGACTTGGAAAGGAATAATCGTCAATTTAGCTTCCAATGTTCCGTCCTCAAAAGCACCCCATACCTGTTCAGGCTTGAATCTTTCCTTAGCACTTGCTCTTTTTTCACTAGGAAGCTTGTACTGAAAAGCATATTCTGACAAGTTCATGCTTGCATCGAATTCTTCTGAACGTAACTGTCTAATTACCACAAACTCACCTCATCCTTTATAAAATTACTTTTAGGATAAGTATAACAAGAGCGTCAATTGTACGCTAATCTATTGCATTATTTATAACTTTATTTTTAGTTATCCACAGCTCTATGCAGTTTTAAAAATAGTCTTGAAATCTTGTCACATCCAAGTTAAAATAGTTATCCACTTATCAATAGCTCTATCCACATAATCCCGGCTATATCCACAGCAACCCGTGTACTACTTAGGTTTTCTGTTGACAGATCCATATAAATATGTATTTAATCCACACTATTTAGGGATTATTTCTCCTTCAATCATCTATCCACATGTGCGTAACTTTTCTGAAAATTCAAAAGTTTATCCACAAGTTTTCCACAGTCTATAATAAACGCAAAAAAGCCACTGTCGATTACTCAACAGTGGTCTAATTGTGCTTGGCAACGTCCTACTCTCCCAGGACCCTTCGGTCCAAGTACCATCGGCGCTGGAGGGCTTAACGGTCGTGTTCGGGATGGGTACGCGTGGAACCCCTCCGCTATCGCCACCAAACGGGCATTTACAGCGTAAATGCTCAGGCTTAATCGCCTGAAAACTGAATCCGAATTGAATTTGCGTTCTAAGTATAGGATAAGCCCTCGACCGATTAGTATTGGTCAGCTCCATGCATTACTGCACTTCCACCTCCAACCTATCTACCTCGTCGTCTTCAAGGGGTCTTACTAATTGGGAAATCTCATCTTGAGGGGGGCTTCACGCTTAGATGCTTTCAGCGCTTATCCCGTCCGTACGTAGCTACCCAGCCATGCTCCTGGCGGAACAACTGGTGCACCAGCGGTACGTCCATCCCGGTCCTCTCGTACTAAGGACAGCTCCTCTCAAATTTCCTGCGCCCACGACAGATAGGGACCGAACTGTCTCACGACGTTCTGAACCCAGCTCGCGTACCGCTTTAATGGGCGAACAGCCCAACCCTTGGGACCTACTTCAGCCCCAGGATGCGATGAGCCGACATCGAGGTGCCAAACCTCCCCGTCGATGTGGACTCTTGGGGGAGATAAGCCTGTTATCCCCAGGGTAGCTTTTATCCGTTGAGCGATGGCCCTTCCATGCGGTACCACCGGATCACTAAGTCCGACTTTCGTCCCTGCTCGACTTGTAGGTCTCGCAGTCAAGCTCCCTTATGCCTTTGCACTCTTCGAATGATTTCCAACCATTCTGAGGGAACCTTGGAACGCCTCCGTTACTCTTTAGGAGGCGACCGCCCCAGTCAAACTGCCCGCCTGACACGGTCCCCGTACCCGATTAGGGTACTAGGTTAGAACCTAGATACGATCAGGGTGGTATCCCAACGGCGCCTCCACCGAAGCTTGCGCTCCGATTTCTACGGCTCCCACCTATCCTGTACAGATCGTACCCAAATTCAATATCAAGCTGCAGTAAAGCTCCATGGGGTCTTTCCGTCTTGTCGCGGGTAACCTGCATCTTCACAGGTATTAAAATTTCACCGGATCTCTCGTTGAGACAGCGCCCAAGTCGTTACGCCATTCGTGCGGGTCAGAATTTACCTGACAAGGAATTTCGCTACCTTAGGACCGTTATAGTTACGGCCGCCGTTTACTGGGGCTTCGGTTCATAGCTTCGGGTTACCCCTAACCACTCCCCTTAACCTTCCAGCACCGGGCAGGCGTCAGCCCGTATACTTCGCCTTGCGGCTTCGCACAGACCTGTGTTTTTGCTAAACAGTCGCTTGGGCCTTTTCACTGCGGCCCCCTCGTGCTATTCACACTACCGGGGCACCCCTTCTCCCGAAGTTACGGGGTCATTTTGCCGAGTTCCTTAACGAGAGTTCTTCCGCGCGCCTTAGAATTCTCTTCTCGCCTACCTGTGTCGGTTTGCGGTACGGGCACCTTCTCCTGGCTAGAGGCTTTTCTTGGCAGTGTGAGATCATGACCTTCGCTACTGTAATTTTCGCTCCCCATCACAGCCCAGCCTTAACGATGTGCGGATTTGCCTACACATCAGCCTCACTGCTTAGACGGACATATCCATCAGTCCGCGTCACTACCCTCCTGCGTCACCCCATCGCTCATAGCGGATTACGGTGGTACAGTAATTTCAAACTGTTGTCCTTCGACTACGCCTTTCGGCCTCGCCTTAGGTCCCGACTTACCCTGAGCGGACGAGCCTTCCTCAGGAAACCTTGGGCTTTCGGCGGATCAGATTCTCACTGATCTTTTCGTTACTCATACCGGCATTCTCACTTGTATGCTGTCCAGCGCTCCTTACGGTACACCTTCAACCCACATACAACGCTCCCCTACCCCAGATACATACGTATCTAGCCATAGCTTCGGTGGTGTGTTTAGCCCCGTTACATTTTCGGCGCAGAGTCACTCGACCAGTGAGCTATTACGCACTCTTTCAATGGTGGCTGCTTCTAAGCCAACATCCTGGTTGTCTGTGCAACTCCACATCCTTTCCCACTTAACACACACTTGGGGACCTTAGCTGATGGTCTGGGCTGTTTCCCTTTTGACAATGGATCTTAGCACTCACTGTCTGACTCCCGGCAATAAGTATATGGCATTCGGAGTTTGACTGAGCTTGGTAATCCTTGCGGACCCCGCACCCAATCAGTGCTCTACCTCCACTACTCTTATACCGAGGCTAGCCCTAAAGCTATTTCGGGGAGAACCAGCTATCTCCGAGTTCGATTGGAATTTCTCCGCTACCCCCACCTCATCCCCGCATTTTTCAACATGCGTGGGTTCGGGCCTCCAGTGCGTGTTACCGCACCTTCACCCTGGACAGGGGTAGATCACACGGTTTCGGGTCTACGTCCACATACTAAATCGCCCTATTCAGACTCGCTTTCGCTGCGGCTCCGTCTTCTCGACTTAACCTTGCATGTTAAACGTAACTCGCCGGTTCATTCTACAAAAGGCACGCCATCACCCATAAATAGGGCTCTGACTTTTTGTAAGCACACGGTTTCAGGTTCTATTTCACTCCCCTTCCGGGGTGCTTTTCACCTTTCCCTCACGGTACTGTTTCACTATCGGTCGCCAGGTAGTATTTAGCCTTAGCAGATGGTCCTGCTGGATTCATACGGGGTTTCACGTGCCCCGCACTACTCGGGATCCGTCTCGGAGAGAACACAGTTTAGGTTACAGGGCTTTTACCTCTATCGCGGGCCTTTCCAGACCTCTTCACCTACCATATTCCTTTGTAACTCCATGTGAGACGTCCCACAACCCCTAAGAGCAAGCTCTTAGGTTTAGGCTGTTCCGCGTTCGCTCGCCGCTACTGACGGAATCACTATTGTTTTCTCTTCCTCAGGGTACTTAGATGTTTCAGTTCCCCTGGTCTGCCTCTACATCTCCTATGTGTTCAGAGATGAGTAACTGCGAATTACCACAGCTGGGTTTCCCCATTCGGACACCCCCGGATCAAAGCTTGCTTACAGCTCCCCGAGGCAGTTTCGTTGTTCGCCACGTCCTTCGTCGGCTCCTGGCGCCTAGGCATCCTCCGTGTGCTCTTATTAGCTTAACCTTCGCTCCGATGTTTCGCTTGTTCGCACAATTGAAAATCTTCGCTTCCAGCTAATAACTAACGTACTTGTTTACACAAGTTTTAGCTAAAAGATGTTCTAAAACGCAAATTCGTTTCGGTATCCAGTTTTCAAGGATCAAGTTTAAAAATATTCTAGACATAACAAAAAGATGAAGTTTGTTGGTGGAGCCAAGCGGGATCGAACCGCTGACCTCCTGCTTGCAAGGCAGGCGCTCTCCCAGCTGAGCTATGGCCCCGCAAATTCCATCAAAACCGAACAAATGGATACGCGTTAAATGATTTTGGAAGTTTAACTTCCGATTTGAATGTCTTCATTGCAGAAGACGATTCTCCATAGAAAGGAGGTGATCCAGCCGCACCTTCCGATACGGCTACCTTGTTACGACTTCACCCCAATCATCTACCCCACCTTCGGCGGCTGGCTCCCTTGCGGGTTACCCCACCGACTTCGGGTGTTGTAAACTCTCGTGGTGTGACGGGCGGTGTGTACAAGACCCGGGAACGTATTCACCGCGGCATGCTGATCCGCGATTACTAGCAATTCCGACTTCATGCAGGCGAGTTGCAGCCTGCAATCCGAACTGAGACCGGCTTTGATGGGATTGGCTTCACCTCGCGGTTTCGCTTCCCGTTGTACCGGCCATTGTAGTACGTGTGTAGCCCAGGTCATAAGGGGCATGATGATTTGACGTCATCCCCACCTTCCTCCGGTTTGTCACCGGCAGTCACTCTAGAGTGCCCAGCATTACCTGCTGGCAACTAAAGTTAAGGGTTGCGCTCGTTGCGGGACTTAACCCAACATCTCACGACACGAGCTGACGACAACCATGCACCACCTGTCTCCTCTGTCCCGAAGGCCGCCACTATCTCTAGTGGATTCAGAGGGATGTCAAGACCTGGTAAGGTTCTTCGCGTTGCTTCGAATTAAACCACATACTCCACTGCTTGTGCGGGTCCCCGTCAATTCCTTTGAGTTTCAGTCTTGCGACCGTACTCCCCAGGCGGAGTGCTTACTGTGTTAACTTCGGCACCAAGGGTATCGAAACCCCTAACACCTAGCACTCATCGTTTACGGCGTGGACTACCAGGGTATCTAATCCTGTTTGCTCCCCACGCTTTCGCGCCTCAGCGTCAGTTACAGCCCAGAAAGTCGCCTTCGCCACTGGTGTTCCTCCACATATCTACGCATTTCACCGCTACACGTGGAATTCCACTTTCCTCTTCTGTACTCAAGTCACCCAGTTTCCAGTGCGACCTCAGGTTGAGCCCAAGGTTTAAACACCAGACTTAAATGACCGCCTGCGCGCGCTTTACGCCCAATAATTCCGGACAACGCTTGCCCCCTACGTATTACCGCGGCTGCTGGCACGTAGTTAGCCGGGGCTTTCTTCTCAGGTACCGTCACTCCGATAGCAGTTACTCTACCGGACGTTCTTCCCTGGCAACAGAGCTTTACGATCCGAAAACCTTCATCACTCACGCGGCGTTGCTCCGTCAGACTTTCGTCCATTGCGGAAGATTCCCTACTGCTGCCTCCCGTAGGAGTCTGGGCCGTGTCTCAGTCCCAGTGTGGCCGTTCACCCTCTCAGGTCGGCTACGCATCGTCGCCTTGGTGGGCCGTTACCCCACCAACTAGCTAATGCGCCGCAGGCCCATCCCTCAGTGACAGATTGCTCCGTCTTTCATTCTTTCTTCAGGAGAAAAAAGAAATTATCCGGTATTAGCTACCGTTTCCGGTAGTTATCCCAGTCTAAGGGGCAGGTTGCCTACGTGTTACTCACCCGTCCGCCGCTAAGTTATTTTGAAAGCAAGCTTTCAAAATAACTCCGCTCGACTTGCATGTATTAGGCACGCCGCCAGCGTTCGTCCTGAGCCAGGATCAAACTCTCCAATTAGTATTGAAAAGAGCGATATGCTCATTTTGAAACTGACGATTCATTAAATGAATCTTTTAAAAATTAACGCGTTCCATTTGTTCAGTTTTCAAAGAACTTGCTCCCGGCATTTCGACATCAAATGTCTCTTGCACAGGAATTAGAGTATATCATGTTGTCGTATTTCTTGTCAACTTATTTTTTCATCGTTTGTGTTTCATTTGTTCGATGCGTCATAAGCACAAGAGATAATATACCATGCTGTTCTTATGTTTGCAAGCTTTTTTTGAAATAAAAAATAATCTACGAATAAATACTTTCAAACTAGCACAAACCAACACAAATTGATTCCAATAATCCTTAATTTATGGCTAAATAGAATTTATCGTAATCCCATATATTAACTTCTAATAATACGTATGAGAGGAGTCTAAATGAAAAAAAATCCATCTAGTGCTGCGACCCAAACAAACACCAAGGACAAGGAGCAGCGTAATCTGCAGCAAGCAACAATCTATAAGATTTTGCTGGCTGTCAGCTTTGTTCATTTATTTAACGATTCTATTCAGGCAGTCATCCCTGCAATCTTTCCTATTCTCAAAGATAACTTGATGCTCTCCTTCGCTCAGATTGGGTGGATCTCCTTTGCCTTAAACATGACGTCCTCCGTGATCCAACCAGTCATTGGGTATGCGGCTGATCGTAAGCCTCGTCCTATATTGTTACCACTGGGTATGTGCAGCACATTTCTAGGCGTACTTTTATTGGCTTATGCCAACAACTATATCCTTGTATTGTTTTCCGTCATG
This sequence comes from Paenibacillus sp. FSL R5-0914, assembly GCF_038004525.1. Taxonomy (NCBI): domain Bacteria; kingdom Bacillati; phylum Bacillota; class Bacilli; order Caryophanales; family Paenibacillaceae; genus Paenibacillus; species Paenibacillus sp. FSL R5-0914. The sequence continues at coordinate 1,529,193 of NZ_JBBORH010000001.1, read as the reverse complement.
CTAATCGGTTTCGGATCTGCTACCTTTCATCCCGAAGGCATGCGTGTTGCTCATATGGCTGCCGGTCAGCGGAAAGGTCTTTCGCAATCTATTTTTCAAGTCGGCGGCAATGCTGGACAATCTTTAGGACCAATGCTCACGAAATGGATATTCATTCCCTTTGGGCAGATCGGCGCTCTTGGCTTCACTATCGTTGCGGCTGCCGGAATCGCCGTCCAGACCTATGTCGCTCGCTGGTATCGAGAGATGCTGGATGCAGGATATACGTTTCATAAGAAGTCAACAGCTCGTGCAATTGATCCTGCCCGCCGCAAAAGTATTCGAACGGCAACAATCATCCTTGTGTTCCTAGTCTTTGTAAGATCTTGGTACGGCGCTTCTATCGGAAGTTACTACGCTTTCTATTTAATGGACAAATATCAAATGACGCTTGATAAGGCCCAAATCTATATTTTTATGTATCTAGCAGCTGGAGCTGTCGGTACATTCTTCGGAGGCCCACTGGCTGACCGCTTCGGACGGCGTAATCTCATTCTTCTCTCTATGGTCGGAACAGTGCCCTTCGCGCTGGCTCTACCCTTCGTGAACCAAATGTGGGCAGCTATTCTCCTGCTGATTGGCGGCTTCATCCTTTTGTCCAGCTTCTCCGTTACTGTAATCTACGCTCAGATGCTTTATCCAGGCAATATCGGAACAGTTTCAGGGTTAATCACTGGTCTTGCTTTTGGGCTCGGCGGAATTGGTTCCTTGGTCCTCGGCAATCTAATTGACAGCATTGGTATTTCAAAAGTGTTTATAGCTTGTGGATTCCTACCACTTTTGGGTTTCCTTGCTCTCCTGCTTCCTAGAGACGAGAAACTAGAAGAATGGGCCGCTCAATAAACATCAGTAACCACTTAACGCCTTACTCATGACTGTAGAAAATAGAGCGGCAGCCTTCCCGCTGCCCTCTGTCATATAATTATCCTTATTTGTACGATCAAACCCCATCCACACTGCAGCTGTCCATTCCGAAGTATAACCAACAAACCACAAATCCCGGTTAGCTTTCTTGCTTACGCCTGGCAGATCCAATTGGGTTGTTCCGGTTTTCCCCGCTACAGGCCTGTTCATTTGCGCTTTTTTGCCCGTTCCTTCATTGACAACATTACGTAGCATCATCGTCATTGCCTCTGCGGTTCGTTGCGATATTACCTGCCGTGATTTGGAGAGATGTGAATACACAACCTTCCCTTTTGAATCCATTATCGTGCGTACCATATGAGCCTCATTGAATTTACCTCCATTAGCAAAGACACCATAGGCTTGTGTCATTTTAAGTGGCGATACCCCATTATGAAGCCCTCCTAAAGCTATTGATAAATGGTTATCCTCCTCTGTCAGTACAATTCCTAATTTGGCTGCGAATTGCCGTGCAGAAGAGATTCCAACCTGCTTCAAAAGCCAAACAGCTGGCGCATTCACGGATTTTTGCAGCGCTCTACTCATTGTGATTTGACCTTGATACACACCATTCAAATTCTCAGGTACATAGTTTCCATAAGCGTATTTGCGATCAGAAAGTATGCTATTCGGGCTAAACTTCCCGCTCTCTAGCGCGGGTCCATAATCAATGATCGGCTTGAAGCTGGAGCCTGGCTGCCGCGCATCAATTGTAGCTCTGTTCAAGCTCCCCTCATTTTGTTCACGCCCACCAATTAGTGCCACCACTTCACCTGTACGATGATCCATTATGGTCATAGCTGCTTCTACCTGCTGATCTTTTCCGTCAGGCGGGAAAGAAGAACCCTTTAGAAAAGCCTGCTCTAGCGCCTGCTGTGCTTTAATGTTCAACCCTGTAACGATAGTGTAGCCACCCGTTCGAAGCTCCTCCACAGACTTCCCAGTGATCTGAGCCGCTTCCTTAAGCGTAGCGTCCACATAATGCACACCAATGACTTCTACTTTGTTCGCAGCGGGAGGTTGATACTTTTTATCTCTGGCCTCAAGCATTTGTTCTTTAGTAATCAGTCCTTGATCTAACATAATCTGTAGAACGAGATTCCTTCTTGTTTTGGATAATGTACTATTGTCTACCGGATTATAAATAGACGGTCCTTTAGGGATTCCTGCCAAGGTGGCGATTTGCCATATTTCTAGTTTTTTCAAATCGGATACGCCGAAGTAACGCTCCGCAGCTGCCTTTACTCCATATTGTCCACGCCCCATGTAAATCTGATTGAGGTAAAGCCCTAAAATCTCTCGTTTTGATAACTGCCTCTCCAATGTAAGAGCAATGGATGCTTCGTTTAGCTTACGTATGACATTCTTGTTCCTGTTCAAATAAAGATTGCGAGCTAGCTGTTGAGTAATACTACTCCCGCCCTCGGAGAGATCCATATCCACAATATTATTTAGAAAAGCGCGAGAAATTCCTTTATAATCTAATCCCTGGTGGCTATAAAAGCGCCGATCCTCCACCGCTAAAAACGTATTTATCAATAATGCAGGCATTTCCTCCAGCTCCGCTGAATGTCTATACCCCGAGCCCGGTAAAGGGATCATTCGTAATGTCGTCCCGTCCGAGGTCTTAATGATGCTCGATTCCGGCAGCTGAAGTTTATCCTCTTGCTGTTTAACCACTTGCCCGCCGTATTGAAATACGTAAAGCAAACCCACGAGCGCTATTATTATTCCAATGATACTCCCATCAAATAATAAATATCCCAGACGGAGTATCCGGGTACGCACGATCCATCTGCCATCCTTGCCTGAATGGGCTACACTTTGTTTTTTTTCGGTAACGGCATTCATGATTCTATAATCAGGTTCTCTAAGAACCGCTCCATACTACGGGCTTCAACACTCGCTGCTTCAAGAAGTGCTTGGGCTTCCATCCCATCATCCGTGTTGTCAGCCTCCTCTACCTCACGGAGAGCACGGAGAATTGCCCGAGTTCTTATCAATAAAGCTACAGCTGGTGTGTCCTGCATCGTTTCTGTTGCTACGCCTCTATTCGGAACTTCAATTCTTTGCATGCGATTCAGGTTAGCGGCGATTTGGCCTAATTCTCCTCCAGAGAGGACCTTGATTTCTTTTGTTACTCCCTTGTCTGCTAACTCTGAGGTTCCAATCAGTACCGTGTGCAAATCATCGGCAATTTTCTGTGAACGGAGAATAAACAACCCACTGAAGAATAGAACAAATAGAATTATGACGCTAGGGATTGTTCCAATATGATTAATGGTCCAATGGATAAGATGAACAAAAAAGACGCCTGACTTCCCCGAATAATGAGAATACAGCAAAGCAACAGCCCGCTGGACAGCAAAAAGAAAGGCAGCACTCAAAAGAGCACTCCCTATAAAAATATAAAGATAATGGATGCGAACCGTCCGAAGTTTGTGCATAGTCATTCCCTCCTTGTTCTCACAAGGATATCTTCCAAATCTTAAGAACCCGCCAAGAGTTTTCTTAAGATTCTATGAAGAATGGGAAATAGGTGATAAAATCCGTCCGAAGCGGGGAGCTTTCTACATAAATAACGCCATTGTGGCGTTCGACGATACTTTTGGAAATGGCAAGACCTAGGCCTGAACCGCCTGTATGCTGTGAACGAGACTTCTCTGCTCGATAGAATCGTTCAAAAATAAACGGAATATCGCTCTCTGCAATCATCTCTCCAAAATTGCTAATGCGGACAACCGCTTCATTTCCCCTTTTACTGAAACCAATCTCCACTTTCCCGCCGCTTCTACCGTAACGGATCGCGTTCGTAATCAAATTTTCATAAGCACGAACTAATTCTTTAGGGGAAGCCTCTATCCACAACTCACCAGCTTGGTCATCGATCTCATAGGTCATTTCAGCCTTTGTTAGTTCGGGAACTGACTCCTCCGCTAGCTGCCGTATAAATGCTTTTAAATCTAATCGCTCCATAACCAGAGGGTATTCCCCACTATTTACGCGTGTATATTCAAAAAGATCGTCGATCAGTTTACGCAGCACAAGGGATTTGTTGTAGGCTATGCTCACGTAATATCGTATTTCTACTTCTTCCTGGCATCGATCTTGCTCGATATATTCCAGAAAACCGAGGACAGAGGTAAGGGGGGTTCGTAAATCGTGGGAGACACCTGTGATCAAGTCATTTTTTGCATTCACTGCTTTACGTTCCTCTTCCACGGAGTGCTGCAAACGTTCAGCCATTTCATTAATATTCTCAGCCAGCACTCCCAGCTCGTCCGTGGTTCTGACTTCAATTCGGTGCGACATCCCGGAGCTTGTGATTTCCCGAATTCCTTTGGTGATCTCCTCCAGATACAGTACTATTTTACGAGTATAGATAAAAAAGAACAGCAAAAAGCTGATAATACCAGCTGCGGTCAGCAGTGGCATAGAGCCAATATGATTAATGATCCAGCGTAAGATACGTGAATAGGGAGCCGACTCTGACACTGGATTCAGATAGATCATGAAATTAACGAGCTGGTAACCTGCAAACAGCAGTAATCCACCGGAAAGCACACTAAGCAAAAAGGCGTATATAAACTTCCAACGAATCGTAGTTATATATTTTGAATTCAAGAAGCCTCACCTAATCCTTTCAGGAAGGTCCATCTAATTTATAGCCAACTCCCCAGACGGTTTGTATATAACGGGGGCGCTTCGAATCCACTTCGATTTTATCGCGGAGGTTACGAATATGTACCATAACAGTATTACCCCCATCTAAAAATGGTTCGTTCCACACCTTATCGTATATCTGCTCTAAGCTGAGCACTTGACCTTGGTGCCTTGCCAAAAGTTCTAAAATAGAAAATTCCCGGGGGGTCAGCTTAATCTTCTGCTGGTCTATATGTACCTCATGCTTAGACGTATCTATAGTTAAATCTTCAAAGCTCAGTTTGCTGTCATTCCCTAGGCTATTACTATCTTTATTGAAAGCGTGATAACGACGCAGCTGTGACTTAACTCGTGCCACAATCTCCAAAGGATTAAACGGCTTGCCCACGTAGTCGTCCGCTCCTATGCTAAGTCCTGAGATTTTGTCCATATCCGTATTTTTGGCTGAAAGGATGATAATTGGCATCTTCCGCTCTTCACGGATCTTCATACATGCAGCTAATCCATCCATCTTAGGCATCATGACATCAAGAATAATTAGATCTACTTCTTCCTTCTGCAGACACGCCAGTGCCTCCATCCCATCATAAGCTTTAAGCAGTCGATAGCCCTCATTACAGAGATAAATCGATAACAGCTCTACAATTTCCTTCTCATCATCTACTAACAATATCGTTTCTCTCTTCACAGGAGGGGGTTCCTTTCAAATATAGTAATAATTATCTTTAGCTTCTATATTAGCAGATCCATTGAACGTTTTTCCTCGAAAATAGAAACATGTACTTAAAATCGAACGACAATAAGTAGGTTACGCAAAAAAAGCGTACCCGCTCCACTCGTACTTAAACGAAATGGAACTGGTACCCTTTTAGAATTTAGTAAAAATATACTTACATCTCCAGCAGTCGAATCAGCTCATCCTCATCCTCGATGACCTGAATGCCCAGCTGCTGTGCTTTGGCCAGTTTACTACCTGCCTTCTCGCCGGCAATAACCAAATCCGTCTTCTTAGATACACTTCCAGACACCTTCGCTCCGAGCGCTTCCAGACGTTCTGCTGCTTCGTCACGTGTAAGCTTTTGTAATGAACCGGTCAACACTACCGTTTTTCCGCTAAAGAAGGAATCCGCGCTAACAGGACGTGGTGCCTCAGGAGCTTTTGCTTCAACCCCAAGCGCGCGCAACCGAGCAACGTTCGCCACGACTACAGGATCTGCGAAGAAGTTAACAATGCTCTCGGCGACAATCCCGCCAATGTCCGGCAACTCGGCAAGTTCTTCCGCTTTAGCCTGCATCACAGCATCCAGATCGCGGAAATGATCAGCCAGCATCTTAGTTGTTGCTTTACCTGTGTTAGGGATTCCTAACGCAAAGAGAAATGAGGCGAGATCGCGCCCTTTGCTATCCTCTAATGCTTGCAGCAAATTCTGTGCTTTTTTCTCCCCGAAACGGTTCAGCTGTACAAGCTGCTCAAAGGACAATTCATACAGATCCGCAGAGTCATGAACATTAAGCTCGTCGTAGAGCTGACCTGCCGTCTTCTCACTAAACGTCTCAATATCCATCGCATCTCGTGAAGCGAAATGGGTGATCCGACTAATAATTTGCGGTCTACAGTTCAGCTTATTATTACAGAAAAGATGCGCACCGCGCATTTCTAGCGGAAATCCACAAGCCGGGCAATCCTCAGGGAAAATAATTTCTCCTCCGTCATTCTCTTCCGTTACCTTGCCGAGAATTTCCGGGATAACATCATTAGAACGCCGAATAAACACTCGTGAACCTAAGGCGAATTTCAAGTTTTTGCGCTCAATATCGCCCACATTATTTAATGTGCAATTCTGTACGGTAACTCCAGCAAGCTCTACGGCTTCAACACGAGCTAAAGGAGTCACTTTACCTGTACGTCCTACATTCCAGCTAACAGACTCAAGCACGGTCGTTGTTTCTTCAGCTTCAAATTTATAAGCCACTGCCCAGCGAGGGAACTTGTCAGTGTAACCAAGAACTTCACGAATACGGAAATCGGTTACCTTGATAACCGCTCCATCAATGAGGTAATCAAGAGTTGAACGACTCTCCTCGATTCCGGCAAGCTGCTCAGTCACATCATCGAAATCATTACAGTAAGTCAGATAAGGATTTACTTTGAATTTGTTATTCCGCAGAAAATCCATCATCTCCTGATGATCGGCGAACTCTACACCTTCTCCAAAACCTACATTATAGAAATATGCATTCAAACGACGTTCTGCAGTAGTCTTCGGGTTTAGATTGCGCAGTGCACCTGCCGCCGCATTACGTGCATTCTTAAGCGGCTCTGCAGCCCGGGTATTATAATCAGCGAGCACAGACAGATTCATAATCCCTTCACCCTGAACCTCAATAACACCTTTTTTAAAAGGAATCGTTAATGGAACAGACTTGATGGTCTTCACCTGAGCAAGTATTCCTTCACCAATGACACCATTACCACGCGTCGATGCCTGTTCGAGAACACCATTCCGATAGGTTAGATTCAGCGTCAAGCCATCAAACTTCAGTTCTACTGCATAACAAGGATCAGGTAGAGGGTTGCCTGGGTTCTTAAGATTGTACTCATTCACTAAGCGAAGTACCCGCGTATTCCAGCTCCGCAGCTGTTCAATATTCTGTGCTTTATCGAGACTCCAAAGCGGAGCCAGATGCCTATGCGGCGTGAAGCCCTTAAGCAGCTCTCCACCTACACGTTGTGTAGGTGAATCCGGTAGTACGAAGCCACTCTCAGCCTCCAGTGCTACAAGCTTGTCGTATAAAACATCGTATTCCTTATCGCTGACTAGCGGAGCATCCAGCGTGTAATAGTGGTAATTATAATTATTTAACTCCGCAACAAGCTCTTCCATCACATGCATAGCATCCATGCAGGTACATCCCTCCGTCAATAAGTTTCCTAATGGTTAGCGTGGTCTAAATATCCGTTCGTTAATCGTTTCCTACTATTATTCCACCCTGGTAATCGGCGCAAACCCTGCAAGCAGTCGTTTTACACCCACTGGTGCCGGAAAAGCAATCTGCAGCTCCGTATCATTCCCGGTGCCCTTTACAGCTACAACGGTGCCAGTGCCCCATTTGCCGTGCGAAACTTTATCACCCGCTTTGTAATCGCCAGCAGCCGCAGCCCCTGCTCCAGTAGCGCGCTGTGCGCCTCCGGAGGTTACGGTCACGCTACTCTTACTTGTCGCTGCGGACGCTGTGCTTCCGCTGCCAATCGGCGCCGCACCAGCGGCTCCACCTCTACCGCCGAAGTTCCCACGACTGCCGCCACTGAAGCCGCGTCCGCCATAAGCACCGCCTACCTCCGAGCCTCCGCGTTGGAAGCGGTCCTGTGTCTTCGCGGTATCTTCCTTCAACTCCTCCGGAATCTCTTCAATGAAGCGGGACGGCTGATTCGCCGTCGTCCGCCCAAAGAGCGTACGCATCCGCGCGCAAGAGAGAAACAATTGTTTCTCGGCGCGGGTGATCCCTACATACGCAAGCCGTCGTTCCTCTTCGAGCTCATCGTTGTCTTGGAAGGCTCGGCTGTGCGGGAACACGCCTTCTTCCATCCCGACGATAAATACCGTTGGGAACTCCAGACCTTTGGCGCTGTGCATCGTCATCAGGACTACAGCGTCACTACGGTCCTCTTCATCATCATTCACACTATCAATATCTGCGATAAGTGCAAGATCCGTGAGGAAGGAGACAAGCGACTTGTCCTCGTTATTCTTTTCAAACTCCATCGTCACGGACAAGAACTCATCGATATTCTCTAGTCGCGAGCGAGATTCGAGAGTGTTTTCATTTTGCAGCTCCAAACGGTACTGTGACATCTCCAGTATTTTTTCCGTCAGTTCTGTTACGGACAAGAACTCCACCATACGGTGCAGGGCTTCAATCATATCGTAGAACTCTACTAGCATATTCCGCGTCCGTCCGGCAAAGCCCAAATCATCTACAGTTTGCAGTACGCGGAAAATAGAAACACCACGCTCACCAGCTGCAGCTGCCAGCTTACCAACCGTTGTATCCCCTAATCCCCGCTTAGGTACATTAATAATACGCGTCAGGCTGATATCATCATCAGGGTTAGACAACAAGCGTAAATAAGCGAGCAGATCTTTGATTTCTTTACGATCATAGAACTTAATCCCACCTACGATTTGATACGGAATATCAGATTTAATTAGAATTTCCTCGATTACCCGTGACTGGGCATTCGTACGATACAGTATCGCATGATTCTGGTAGGCTTGACCCTGTTTCACATTTTTGCTGATTTCTCCGGTTACAAAGTAACCTTCATCATGCTCGGAGTCCGCCCGGTACACCTTAATCTTGGCGCCTTCCTCGGAATCGGTCCACAGCTTCTTCGGCTTACGTCCACTATTGAGTGCGATCACACCATTGGCTGCATTCAAGATATTAGCAGTTGAACGGTAGTTCTGCTCTAGAAGAATGGTCTTCGCTTCTGGATAGTCCTCTTCAAAATTAAGAATGTTCGTAATATCCGCTCCGCGCCAGCGATAAATCGACTGGTCACTATCCCCTACCACACAAATCCGGTGGTGGCTATCAGCGAGCATACGGCATAACATGTACTGCGCTCTGTTCGTATCCTGATACTCATCCACGTGGATGTATTTGAATTTCTTTTGGTAGAAATCAAGTACCTCGGGAACTTCCTTAAACAGTTCGATGGTCTTCATAATCAAATCATCAAAATCAAGCGAGTTATTGCTTCTTAGACGTCTTTGATACATCTTATATACCTTTGCAACTAAGCCTTCAAAATAATCACCAACCTTCTGCTCATACTGCGCCGGAGTGATCAGCTCATTCTTGGATGCGCTAATGATAGCCTGCACAGCTTTTGGTTCGAATTTCTTCGTATCAATATTCAGTTCCTTCATACAGTTACGTATTACGGATAACTGATCTGTAGAGTCCAGAATGGAGAAGTTGGAGGTAAAACCAATCCGCTCGATATCCTTCCGCAAAATCCGAACACACATAGAGTGAAAGGTGGATACCCAGATATCTCTTCCCTCAGGTCCGACAAGCTTAGATACACGTTCCTGCATTTCCCGCGCGGCTTTATTCGTAAACGTAATCGCCAAAATCGCCCAAGGTGGCGCCTTTCGATTGGCAATCAGCCAGGCAATTCTATGAGTCAACACTCTCGTCTTCCCACTGCCCGCACCAGCCATAATCAAAAGTGGTCCTTCAGTAGTTTCGACAGCCTGTCTTTGTGGAGGATTCAGTCGACTTACTGCGTCTTGTATGCTAATAAGTTGCATGTGTAACATGCTCCTTTCTAAATATAAAATCACAAATCATAAGTAGTCCTAAAAATAACCACTAAGCATAAACGCCTTTGGCGTCCTTATAAGGACGGTAAGTGTTTATGCGAAAATATAAGGATAATGTATCACGTGAAACTTATACTTTCTTATATTTTAATCGAATTGCTCTTGTACTGTCTTTTTTACAGCCGCAACTGTTAGCAGTGCCTGCTGTACATCACTATAAATAATATTGCCGACCACTACTGTATCACATAGAGCTGCTGCCTGCTCGGCTTCCGCCTCACAAGTAATGCCCCCACCATAAAAAAGTTGGGCGTGATCCACCATTTCGCGTACTGTCCGCACAGTTTCCATATCCCCGAACCTACCGCTGTATTCAAGATAAACAATCGGCAGTGACATCAGCCTGTCCGCAACCTGAGCATAAGCGGCCGCTTCTTCAGCATCAATGGCCGTCTCAGCCCCTGTAATCCGTGCAACTGAAGAGGCACTATTCAGCACAATATAACCTTCCGTTAGAAGCGAATCCCATGGAATCATAAATCCATAGCGTTCAATAGCTCGGCGATGATGGCCTACAATCCAGGCTGGATCAGGCGTATTAAGCACCATAGGGATCATATAAAGATCAAATCCGGGTACAGCAGCTTCAAGTTCGGATACTTCTAGTGCACAGGGCAACTCAAACCCTCTTACTCTTGATAAGAGATCCACTGTATTCTCATAGGTTACTCCTGTAGAGCCCCCTATCAGTATGGCATCCGTGCCAGATAAGCAAACGGCCTCCAAATCCTCATCCGAAATCATCCGGTCAGGGTCTAGCTTAAACACATGCCGCCAAGGTTTGATCATTTGCTGCACTGATTTCATGAGAATCATCCTTAATAGTCATTTGGGCAAGACAAAGACACTCCTGCCGCCGCAAAAGATATAGATCTAGTCTATGCCAGCACAGCAGGTGTGTCAATTTAAAGCGAACAAAAATGCGAACATTTTTTCGTATTTTTTAATGGTAAAAAGTAGTCTAAGATTTCAACGTACACCTGAGATGTTAATCAAATCCTCTTCGGGTACAAAATCAGTGTAAAAACCATCCACGCCCATACGGGCCAGTTCCCTAATTTCAGCTTCTTCATTTACTGTATGAACATATACACGAGCGCCAGCCTTCTTCAGCTTTTTAACAAAGCTCTTGGTGGCTCGGCCAACTGGCATGGTAATATCCACACCTGTTTTATTAACAAACTCAATAACTTGTTCATCCGTATCCTTGGATTGGTACAGAGTGTAAAGCAATTCTGGAAAAGAATACACCTTATTGATCTCATCAAGCATCGACTGATTATATATTTGTGGAACAATCCGATCTAATATGGCTGGATCCCGGCGCTGCGCCGCTTCTACCAACAATGTAAATTGTTTATTTATAAGTTCGGGTTTGATTTCTTTCGTATCGGTCACGATATAAGCATCTGGATAATGCTGCATCAGATCAAGCAACTTCTCGACATCGATCGGGGAGTATATATTCAGGATTGGGCTGTCCATGAATTCCTTATAATCTAGTACTACCCCTTGTTTATTAGCAGGAAGAACATCCAACTGACCTAAAAGCTTACTCATGTTGCCTGACCACTCATGCCTACCTACTAGCTGATCATCAGCCGATAATAACAAGTCTACTTCAAATACGCGAGTTCCCTGTGCATAATTAGCAACAAATGCTTCAAAAGCATTGGTGTACGTATGACCGTTAATGCCACCCATGGCATGTGCTATGACCTTGTGAGCTTCAAAGCCGCTTGCAGGCTGTTCATCTTCATTACTAAAAGCGATTACAAGTAACATGATAAGAGCTCCAATTACAATTACAGTAGCAACAATCTTTTTCTTATCCATAGTTGATAGTTTCCTTTGCGAAGTTTAGATTATGAAACAATAGAAAAACAATACCCCGCTCTACCATAGGTAGAAACGGGGATCGTATAAAAGTTTAATAAATCCAAAATAAGTGCAGGAATCAATAAGCATTTTTGTTGACGAAGCCGTTGCGAATCGTTTTGAAAATAATTCGAATGTCAAACAGTAAAGACCAGTTCTCGATATAGAAAATATCGTGTTTGATCCGCTCCTCGATGGAAGTGTCACCGCGAAGTCCATTGCTCTGTGCCCAGCCTGTGATTCCAGGTCGTACATGGTGCTTAACCATATACTTCGGAATTTCATCACGGAACTGTTCCACATAATATGGGCGTTCTGGTCGAGGTCCCACCACACTCATATGTCCCAGCAACACATTAAAAAATTGCGGAAGCTCATCTAGACTTGTCTTACGGATAAAGGTCCCGAATCTTGTTCTACGAGGATCTTCCCGCGTACTCCAGCCTGTATCCTCTTCACCATCCTGCTGCATCTTCATGGAGCGGAACTTATACATCATAAAATTACGACGGTTCAGTCCCACACGTTCCTGCCGGAATATAATCGGTCCCGGAGAGGTCAGTCGGACACCAAGAGCCACGATAAGCATCACTGGAGAGATCATAATAATTGCGAACAAAGAGAACACAATATCAAACAATCTTTTTGCCATCTTATTACCCGTCATATCTAGTGGAATATCACGAACATTAATCATTGGCATGCCTGCAAAGTTATCAAAGTAAGGGCGGGCTGGTAAGTAGTCAAAAAAGTCAGGGATAATCAGTGTGCGTACACCTGCTTTTTCACAGGCCGCAATAATTGAAGGATACTTCGAATGCGCATCAAGCGGCAGAGCAAGTATAACCTCATCCACAGGCAGCATCTCTAGCATTCCAGACAACTGGTCAACTGTTCCTAGAATCGGTTTATATCGTTGCTCTTCAATTCCATCCCAAGTATGATAGTCATCCAAGAAGCCAATCGCTTCATATCCAAGCTCAGGGTATTGCTCTAGATTATTGTAGAATCTTTTGCCTAGCGTACCTGCACCGATGATAAGTACAAACTGTCGGTTGAAGCCTTTTTCGCGAAAAGATTTAAGCATCTTCTTCAGTACATAACGGTACAGCATAATAGAAAGAATGTTCAATCCCATGTAAAGAGCTAGATATGTTCGGGAGATATTTATTTCTTTCACGAAAAACATCAGACCGAGCAGAATGAAAATGCCCATAATATGCACTTGGAAAATCTTAATGAATTCATCGACAAACCGTTTCTTACGCTTCGGCAAATACAGCGACAGCAGTATACCGACTAACACTGCAATTCCGCCATAAATCATACTCCAGTAAGCGTACGACTCTACAGGCAACGGGTTTTCGTACTCCATCCAACCACTTCTAAACTTTAGCCACCAGGCTATAAGGAAGGACAGCTGGATGACAAGAAAGTCAGCCACCATATAGAGCTGTGTCAAAAATTTCTGATTACGCCGAATCATAAATTCACCTCAGTATTCTTTTCGTTACGTGCACCTGTTTCATTAGCGGAGTTAAGACTCTGTGCAGGTGATGGAACTCTTTTAGGAGAGATTAAGGCATTCCGCAAAAGAGAAAGTGCGAACTTCACGCCAACTCCAGCATATACTGTTCCATTTATCATACTGTTGTACTTCTTACTATAATGCTTACGATGAAATAAAATCATTGCCCGGTGGAATTCATAGACGATCTTAAACGGTCTTCGTCTGGCGCTGCCGCCTTTAAGATGTACGATAGCAGTCTTCGGATAATAATAAATCTCCCAACCAGCCTCTTTAATACGATAACACCAATCTAAATCCTCACCGTACATAAAAAACTCTTCATCCAATCCACCCACCTGGTTAATCGTCTCCCGCCGCAGCAGCATAAACGCACCAACCAGACAATCTATCGGGTAATCAAGATCAGGGTCCAGATAACCTAACTGGTAACCGTTAAACCTTGGACGATCCGGAAATAGCTTACTAAATCCAAAAGCATAATAGAACGAAGCAGACGGTGTAGGAAACCCCCGCTTGCAAGCTTTATCTAGCGAGCCATCCGGTAAAATAATCTTGCACCCTGACGCTCCTACATCAGGCCGACTATCCATAAAGGAGATCATCGTCTCTAGCGTATCCTTACGTACCACCGTATCTGAATTCAGCAGCAGCACATACCGTCCGGATGAAGCTTCCATCCCCTGATTATTAGCACGGGCAAAACCGACATTGTCGTTATTTGCGATCAACATTACACCTGGAAACTCTCTACTAATCTTCTCTACCGAATCATCATTGGAATTGTTGTCTATTAAAATAATCTCATAGGAATAGTTCGTTGCTGAGTCATACACCGACCTGAGACAATCCATCGTCAGGCGACACGTGTTGTAATTAACAATAAGTATGCTTACATCTACATTCACTGCGTAACGCTCCTGACAAATATAGTAATCTACCGACAATAATTATAACATAAAACCTCCCTGAGAGGAGGTGACGTTTCAGGGAGGTTTTTCCAGATGTGGTTTAGCTTTCGTGTTTCTTTCTCTCTTTTATCGCGGCTTGTATATACTCCCGCTTCTTTTTTAACGCAGGGAGCTGAGTAAAAAAGGACTTCCACGCTGTAATTAACTGTGGCTCTCTCAGAAGCATATAACCATGAGCTGCAATTTCATAGGGGAGAGAAATGAAGATTGTCTTCAGCATAGTTCGAGTCGGTTCATTCTTGTAGATCATTTTGTAGCGGTTAATGTAAGATATTCGTCGGATGAACAACGGCTTAGTGTTACGACCAGACGTTTTCCAGCCACGTTCGTGATACCCGATCGCCTCAGCATCATAATATCCCTGCCAGCCGAATATCTCCGCCCTCCAAGCCACATCCACATCTTCCTTATAGGCAAAAAAGTCTGCATCAAAAAAATCGCCATCAACACTTATGTCGTTGATCATCCGTCGAGAATACATCGCAGCCGCTCCAGATACACCGAATACAGGACCCGATTGCGTCCATTGGTCAGCTGGCTCACCCGCACCGCGATCAAATGCACGGCGTGCTCTGTTCATTCGGAGACCCGTGCTGTCTACCAGCCCATGATCCGCCTTCAGCAAAAGCTTGCCTGTGGCGCTGCCGATCTGTGGATTGGCTTCCATTTGTGCAATGAGTCTAGAAACATAGTCAGGAGCCAGCGTTAGGTCAGGGTTAAGAACGAGCACATAATCTGTATCAGTCGCGGCTATGGCCTGATTGTGGGCTGGGGCGAAGCCTGTGTTAAGCTCATTCTCCAGAAGGTCAATTGTTGGATATTGCTTTATCTCCCTTGCGGAGTTCATAGCTTCATGCCCCACCAAGAATGCAGCGGGTGAGTCCGAGTTAAACTGGTGATAGAACGTTCTGACCTTATCCGCCGAACCATCAGTTGAAGCGTTGTCCACTACGACAATTTTTTTGACCAAATAATCCTGTGCCATTACTGCCTCTATACAATCTATGATGTCGTCAGCACTATTATAGGTGACGATATGTACACTAACTGATTTGTTGTTCATGGGTATCCTCGACTTCGTGATTTCTTGTTAACTACCTACTCCCTTCCTATTATAGCGAAAGAATACAAAAAACTCCCGCATCGTTATGAACGATTTGGGAGTTTCATTTGCTACTATCTTATTCTTTTAGCTCTAAGAGGAAATCTCTCAGGCCCTCACGCCAAGATCGAATATCCTGAAAACCGTTCGTACGTATCGACAGATGCTCCATCACCGAATTCCGAGGACGTGGTGCAGGTCGCGGGAACTGTTCCGTAGCACACGGTTCAAGCTTAGCGGTGAATTTCAAACCCAAAATATCCTCAGCCTCTGCAAAGATAGCCTGTGTAAATTCAAACCAAGTACATGAGTCGCTATTTGACGCATGGTATACACCATACTTCTCAGTTTGGATAAGCTCAAGCAAGAAACGAGCTAAATCAACTGTATAGGTAGGCGAACCCTTTTGGTCATCGACTACTTGAAGCATTGGCTTTTCTTGACCCAGCTTTAGCATTGTTTTGACAAAGTTATTCCCGTATTTACCATACACCCATGATGTGCGTACGATGAAATACTTAGAGGAGAGGGATTGAACGAGCACCTCGCCCGCACGTTTCGATTTACCATATATACTCTTAGGATCTGTATTATCATACTCATGGTAAGGCTGTACTCCCAAACCATCAAATACGTAATCCGTACTAATGTATACCAGCTTAGCTCCAGCTTTTTCAGAAGCTAGCGCTACGTTTCGACTGCCCGTTGCATTGATTAAATAAGCAGCATCGATTTCACTTTCTGCCGCATCTACTGCCGTATGCGCTGCACAATGAATGACAGCATCCGGTCCAAACTCACCAATAACCTGGATACACTGATCCAGATCGGTGATGTCCATCTCCTGACGGTCGCAGCCCATCACTTGGTGACCTTGTTGTTGGAGTAGTAAAACTACGTCCTGACCCAATTGTCCGGCCGCGCCTGTAACAAGTACCTTCAGTTGCGCCATTATAGAGATTCTCCCAAACGATCGCCATACTGTAATTCAGCGTACTTTTGATATTCCCCAGATTGAATGCGAGTCCACCACTCGCGGTTATTGAGATACCATTGGATGGTTTCTTTAATGCCTGTTTCAAACGTATGTTTCGGCTTCCATCCCAGTTCGTTCATAATCTTAGTTGGATCTATACCGTACCGACGATCATGACCCGGACGGTCTTGAACATAAGTAATCAGAGAATCGGGTTTGCCCAGTTCTTGTAATACCGTATTAACGATATGCACATTCGTACGCTCATTATTGCCACCGATGTTATAAACCTCACCATTTACGCCCTCATGAATAACCAAATCAATCGCGCTGCAGTGATCCTCAACATACAACCAGTCGCGAATATTCATCCCATCGCCATAAACAGGCAATGCTTGATCAGCAAGTGCGCGGGAAATCATTAGTGGGATAAGCTTCTCAGGAAATTGGTATGGGCCATAATTGTTTGAACAGCGAGTGATATTCACTGGCAGTCCGAACGTTTCGTGATATGCACGAACAAGCAAGTCTCCACCTGCTTTACTTGCCGAATAAGGGCTGTTAGGAGTAAGTGGAGTTTCCTCGGTGAACAATCCAGTTGCACCAAGTGAACCGTATACCTCATCCGTAGATACTTGAACGAACTTTGTCACACTGTATTTTTTTGCCGCATCCAAAAGCACTTGTGTTCCAAGTACATTCGTCTTCACAAACACTTCAGGTTCCAAAATACTCCGATCCACGTGAGACTCAGCCGCGAAATTAACTACTACGTCAATACCTTGGCTCATTAAGGAATCGATCGCCTGAACATCAGTAATGTCAGCTTTAACAAAGGTATAGTTAGGGTGATTCTCGATTGACTTCAAATTTTCCAGATTACCTGCGTACGTCAACGTATCTACATTAACGATTTGATAATCAGGATGTTGTTGCAGCATGTATAATACAAAGTTGCTGCCGATAAATCCGGCTCCACCGGTAACTAGCAGTTTCATTTATAGCCCACCTTTTGTTCAATGAAATGTTATGTTTATAATTCGAAGTTAAGTTCCGCGTCCATCAGTACAGGATGACGTTGATCTTTATCCGATAATATCGGACTAGAAGTCGGCCAATCAATACCTAACGCTGGATCATTCCATAATATGCCACGATCATTCTCAGGGGAATAATATTCGTCCACCTTGTATAACACTTGGGTATTAGGGACCAACGTGCAGAAGCCATGCGCGAAGCCTTTAGGTACAAGCAGTTGGCGTTTGTTATATTCGCTAAGTATTACTCCGACCCATTGACCAAATGTAGGAGAATTACGACGAATATCTACGAATACATCATAAATAGCGCCGGTTAAGACACGAATTAACTTTGTTTGGGCCTTTGGGTTCAACTGGTAGTGTAGACCACGCAGGACACCAACCTCTGCAGAGAGGGATTGATTGTCTTGGATGAATTTGTTGTTTACGCCGAGCTTATGCATGGTTTCTTCATTGTAGCTTTCCATAAAAAAACCCCGGTTGTCACCATGGACAACCGGTTCTAGTAGGCTTGCGCCTTGTAACTTCAAAGGAGTGACATTCATCTTGGAGCTCCTCCTCGTTTCTATAGTTTTAATTTACCAAATTCTTCATCAAACAGAATATCCTTGGCCAATTCATTAGCTCTCGCTAGTGACGAATGCGTACCCGCATCAGTCCACCAACCGCCCAGTACATCATACGTCAGTTCATTTCTTTTAATATATGCATTATTTACATCCGTTATTTCAAGTTCTCCTCGATTTGAAGGAGTAAGCTTCTTAATTATTTCGAAGACTTTACTATCAAACATGTAAATTCCAGTAACGGCATATCCACTTTTCGGAGCGGTAGGCTTCTCCTCAATGGATATGATATTATCGCCCTTCAGTTCAGGCACACCGAAACGCTGTGGATCGGAGACCTCTTGGATTAATATCTTAGCTCCAGTTCCTTGAGCTTTAAAGTTCTCAATATATTGAGAAATATCCTCTTCAAATACGTTGTCCCCAAGAATAACAACACTTTGGTCATATCCAACAAATTGTTCTGCAAGACCAAGCGCTTGAGCAATACCGCCAGCTTCATCCTGAACTTTATAGGTAAAAGAAGCACCCATAGAGTTTCCACTCCCAAGCAGATTTACCACATCACCCATATGCTCTTTACCAGTAACAATTAAAATATCTTGGATACCAGCCTGTTTGAGCTTATAAATTGCGTGAAAGATCATCGGGTATTTGCCTACTGGGAGAAGATGTTTGTTGGTCACTTTTGTTAGAGGGTATAGACGAGAGCCCGTACCTCCTGCTAGGATTATGCCTTTCACTAAAATAACCTCCAGCTATTTGTAAGTATTATAATAAATTTTCTATTAGATTAAATGAATTTTTTAATAACAACAACTAGAATAGCAAACAATATAACTGTAGCCAAAATATGTTTATCATTTAATAATATTTCCTCAGGTTTCCCACCAGCATTTTTCATATGGATTAAGTAATAATACCTAAAAATCCCGTATAACACGAAAGGAATAGTAAACATCATTGCTGGCTCTTCCGACGCGGCATACATAGAATAAAACATAATCAGAACGCCAGTAATAATAGTCATTAGTTGATCTAGCATTTCCACACTATAGAAATTTAAGACTTTTCGTTGATTTGAGGGATCATTTTTAAATAACAATAGCTCATGTCTTCGCTTTCCAAGTGCTAAGAACAAAGAAAGTCCAAGAGTACATAAAATAAACCAAGAAGTAAGAACACCATCCACAGCTAAGGCTCCTGTAACAGCTCTTAAAACAAAACCCGCTGCTATAATCATGACATCAATTAGTACTACATGTTTTAAATAAAGGCTATACGAGAGATTCATTACGAAATATGCAAGTACTGCTAGTATTACAGAGTAGTTAATAGAATAGGCTAATCCAATAGCTATAATAAAAGTAATAATCCCGATCATAATCGCCGCAGGGATACTTATCGCACCTGATGCGATCCGTCTATGACACTTTTCTGGATGTAGTCTATCTTTTTCAACATCTACTATATCATTGATAATATATATCGTACTTGCCATAAAAGAAAATGAAAGAAACGCTAAAAAAGCATCTATCAAGGTAGAAGGATTTAAAATCGCTCCTGAAAAAATTGCTGACGCAAATACAAGTAAATTTTTCGTCCATTGTTTAATGCGCATTTCAAAAAGTATATCCGATATAACGGTAAGCAATGTTCTTTTTTTCTGAAATACAAGTTGGTGATCCAAATTAGACACTCCTACTAAAGAAGATATATTATATATCCTAATAAAATTCCCAGAACAATCCCGCCGGCCACTTCAATTTTGGTATGTCCTATTCTTTCTCTTAATTTGATAGCAGATGATTCTGAAGTAAGCAGATTAATGTTCTCGGCATGTTGTCCAACATATTTCCTCAGACCCGTAGCATCAAAGATAACTATCATTATCAGGGCAATACCCAGGCCAAAGACCGGAGAATCAAAACCCTCTCTTAATCCAATCAGCCATGTAATTGTGGTTACTACTGTAGTATGATTGCTAGGAAATCCACCATTCCCAATATATCCATGAGCAGCCTTACCAAAACGATATCTATTGATTAAATATTTTAAAGTACCCGCTACAAACCAAGCTACAAAAGGAACAAAACAATAATACATCATTTTTATCTCCTATTCATATATAAACATAAATCAGATTTGTTGGAAACACTCGATGTATTTGGTTGCAGCACTCTCCACTCCGAATAGCTCATTGATTATTCTCTTGTCTTTAATGTATTTATCCTTATTTTCCAAAACTTTAATGATAGCTTCAGCTAGTTGTTGTACATCTTTCAACCCAGCCGTTTCCCCCATCATAGTCCTTCTGGTTATCTCTCTCACTCCAGGTAAGTCTGAGGCAACCACTGGTACACCAGCAAGCATCGCTTCAACTTGCACCATCCCAAAAGCTTCAAGAGAGTTTGTACTAGGAAGTACAAATAGGTCTAAAGAATAATAAAAATCAATCAGTTGTTGTGTAGATAACCTTCCCAAGAATTTCACATAGGTTTCATCCCAGCCAATATTTAATTTCAAGTCCTCATAAATGCTTCCACCAGCAATATTATTGTAATCGCCAGCAATTAAGAATTGAACATTCGGTAATACTTTTTTCACAATGGGAGCAGCTTGCAGTAGAATATCTATACCTTTTTCCTCAACTATCCTACCACAAAAACCTATATATGTTTCTTCTTTCTGAGATCTTTCACGAGAAGTATCGAATTCTTTATAAAACGATGAAGTAGGATGTATCTCCAACCATTTATCTTTAAAATCAGGTAGCACTCTTGAGCTCTTTGCATAATCATAGGAACTGACCACAATTTTCCTGGCTCTTTTAAAACTCGATCGAGAGGATTTATCCATTAGTTTCACTATAATGGAATTCACGAAAGATTGAGGCAAATTCACATCACATTGATAAGTTAGAATCAGTTTTTCTTTACTCGTTAGGTGACTGATAATACCTGCCTCAGCCATTGGTTGATGTAGATTTACTATATCAGCATTTTTTTGAAGTTTATGAAACTTGCGTAAATAATCCAGGCTAATATAACCCTTGCTTACTTTAAATAATAGATTAGCACGAACTACTTTAACGCCATTAATCTCTTCAAACTCTAAAAGATGACTCTCGTGCTTAGCTGTTAGTACCGTTACCTCATGTTCCTTTGCCAACTCTTCGGCTAAAGACTTAGCACATTCAGAGAGGCCGCTTATATATGGGTAATAATAATTAAGAACAATTAATATCTTTAATCTCATTTTGTTTACCTCTTCTTTGTATTAAACACAAAAAGTTTATTAACACCAAAAGTCGCAATAATAATAGCTAAACTGAGAAAGACTCTTGAAAAATTCACATTGTAATGCAACGTGGATACCAGTAAATAAAACAGTATGTTATCTATAAGTAAGGATACCAGTCTCACAATAAAAAATTTAATCAGCTGCTTACCGTCTTTATTTTCCGAGGAGTCAGATTTAAAAACAAACTTCTTATTAAGAATGTAGTTTACAAATACAGCAAATATATAACTAACTATATTCGCGACAATATAGTACATCCCCAAACTCTCTAACCAAAAAAATGCCAACAGATTTATACCTGTCGTCACAGCTCCCCAGAATCCATACTTAATAAATTCTATTATATTTTTGATATTTTTTTGTTTTTTTTCGTTGGAAACAGTTGAACCTGTCAAATAAAACACCAACTATCGCTTAATTTAGGCTGGATAAATTATTTATTTTTCATATTAATATCGAGGTGCCTAAGTATAAACCCGAAATTCCTGTTATCACCAGTATCTACAGTATTCAATTTCCCATCTGATATAATTGATACACTTATGCTTTCACGAGGCTTTAAGTTTATCAATTCAGTTGTGATAGTAGTATCGGCCCCCCCTTCAGCGATCAACTTTTCTTTAGCGTATACTTTAATATCACGATTATCAAATATTCCCTTCTCAGTTTTCAAAGATATTGTCAGATTTTGTTCGTTATCAGTCGCATTAAAAAGTGATAATTCTGATTTATTAGAACTTGTCCATCTAAAATATCCAACCCCATCTTTTTCAAGATTATAAAATCCATCAGTTGGCCTAATCGCTATTGTAGGAGCATAAAGCAATACATACTTACTGTTATGCCAGAGAACATTTTCAGAATTAGATAAAAAAGAATAATAATCCTGCATGGAAACAACTGAATATTTAGTATTTTCAAATTGGTGTGGAGCAAGGAAACTAAAATAGGAATAATCAACTTCTGATGTTTTATTATGCTTAATTGGGACATCTTTCAATGCATATACAATAGCATGCTTATCTGCCGGAGAACTGCTCGTTATCCCTATAGGCTCATCTAGTGGAACCATATTAGCAGCGTTACGTAGTTCCATAGCTGAATGATCAAAATAATATATATTACTTCCCTTATAATTCTGATAGACAGTCATAAGATTCATACCAGCAACAATTATTAATGTACAACTCAATATTATTTTCTTGATATAAGATTTTTTGAGTTTGAGTTTCCAACCATCAGCAAAATACGCGAAGAAAATAACTACAAAAGGAGCTATCGTCGTAATATGCTTCATCTCCGCATAAGCATTTGAACTTAATCTTAAATAGATTTCATTCATGAAGAAAAATAAGATAATACCCAGAACTGCATATTTATCCCCATTTTTTTTTCGAAACATACCAACACAAATTACTGTTAAAAATAACAAAGGAAGTATAATCATGAGAAAATCATAACCCAACTGAATCGTTCGAGAGAACATCCCAAAAGAAGATACTGCTGCCTTTAAGCGTTCATAATCAGGTGCACCATACAAGTTACTAATAAGTTGTTTAAAGGGCATCATTCTTCCAAAATAAGCATCAATACTTCCAGAATCAACCATAACGCTTTTTAAGATATTCACATTAAACCTTGCCGCAATAAACATCCCCACAGGATTAAGAAGAAAAGATAACGCGCCAACTTTCAGAGATTCTAACAACACTCTTATTTTCATACCAGTTTCAGCATTAATAATCTTACAAAGAGTAATAATCACATAGATAAAAAACAAGTAAACTGCATATTCAGCATAGACTGTTAGAGTACCAACCAATAATAAAGCTGCTAAAAAAACAAACCCTTTTTGTTTCTTTCTTGGATTTACCACTAAATACAAGCCTGAAAAACTTAGTAGACATGTTATACCATAAATTTGAGGTGCATACTGGGAGAATATAAGAAAGACCCATAAACCACCAGCCGCAAATATCATTGAAGTATACAGAGAAGTCCTTTTACTTACATCCAAGCAATAAGACAATAGAAAATAACACGAAAAAATTGTCAAAGTGCCTAGTGTGTTCGAAAATAAATAGAATATTTCATGTGATTCAAGTTGAAAGATACACATGAAGAATGAGCCTAAAAGATCTGTACCAAATCTTGTGTTAGTGATCATATAATTAGCAAGAGAATTGAAGGGTACTTCTGAAGAATAAACAATAGGCTCAGTTATTCTATGTGATTTAAGCCAATCCATGCTTGACAGATAGAATGCAATATCATTGTTAGAATTCTGCAAGCTTAACAGCTCACCCTTGGAAATAATCGGAAACTGAAGAATAAATAAAGAGCTTAAAATAATAAGCAACAAATATTTATTCTCGAACATTGTCTTTAACCAAAGCACTCCAATATCCTTTATAAAATAGAGGGTGCATATTAATATGAATAAAAGGCCGGGAGCTATTACTTTTACCGGAAAAACAAGTGAAAGAAGTTGAATTATGCAGGTTAAAAAAACTGCTCCTAACACAGGAATGAAACTACAAAAACCTGTGTTAAAAAATAAATTTCTATCAAATCTAAATATTCTGAAACATAATAAACCAAAAACACAAAAAGTTAATATCATTAAAAATGATAATAAAATTGATAACATTACTTTTAACTCCCTCTATAATTATCTACAAAAAAGCACCACAATGAGAATTAGATTAAATTACAATCAGTTAAGATAGAAAATAAAGGATAATTATTCTCACGAATTACTCATTGGCTATATCGTCTAGACTCATTTATAGAAAAAAGTTCTTATCGTTCAATACATGTAATGAATTTCCCCACTATTACCTCCCAATCAAAATACTTAATAACATATTCTTTCCCACCGGCACCCATCTTGCCTCTTAAGTCATCATTCTTTAACATAACATTTAGACAATATTCAAATTCGTTATAATCGGTATAATACAACCCTGCATTACCACGATCACAATGTCCTACTAAAACATCACATTGTCCGTTAACTAGTACTGGTGTTTCATAGTACAGACTCTCAAGTACAACCATTGATAGGCTCTCGAACTTAGAAGGCATCACTAGAATTTTTGCTATCTTCATTGCAGCAAACTTTTCTTCATCAGAGACAAAACCCAGCGGGATAATATCGGGATCCTTAGGAATATCAATGACCGATTTGCCAATCAATATTAATTTCGGGGCATTGGGTTCTATTTTTTTATATTTTAGATAATAGTCAAATAACTCTTTACATCCCTTGGATTCATCAATTCTACCAACATACAAAATAAAATCCTCATTCACCTTAAATTTATCTTTAAATGCTTGAATATTTATTTCTTTTTCAGGGACATCTACTCCTACCCCGGCAACAACATTATTGATATATTGATTATTAAAGGTTTTATGAACAAATTGTTTTTCCTCCTCTGTGAGAAAAACAATAGATTGAGGAAGGTGAAATAATGGCTTGAACATAGAAAAGTAAATATAAGGCTCATCATGAGCTGTAGGGATAAGAATAGCTTTTTCCGCAGCCTGGGGAAGGCCAAAAAAAGTTGTGAAATAAAGATACGTAAAAAAAATGATCTTATGATATTGACCATGATTATTTTGTATATACTCAATGAGATCAAACGATGCCGGGCCTTGAGCTTTCATCCATTCTAATTCATCGTATACATTTCTGTTTTTTATTGTGAAGATACCTTCATTAATTTTATTAAATATTTTATTGTCTCTAGGAAAGTCAGTTTTAAATCTTCGAACAGTAATATTATTTATAGACTCTATATCATGTTCGTAATAATTCTCCCAGGTAACATAATCTATTGCTTTGGTAGTTATAATTTCCACGTCGTAAAACTGGCTTAGTTTCTCCGCAATTAAGCGGCAACTCAATTCAGACCCACCGTTAACTTCAAGTCCATATCTCTGTATTACAACAGCTATTTTTTTCATAAGCCCCCCACGATAACTTTTCGTCAAATAATAAAATGCTTCAATATATTTTTAAATTGATCTTCCGCACTCGTTTTCGAATATTTCTGCAGTTGATTTCTTTGATTATGATGGATTTTAGATTTCAATTCTTCGTCTTTTAGTATAACGTTCATTAGTTCTGCTATTTCCTTATGATTTTTTTCTAACGTTAATATTCCACCATTTCCCAGTGTCTCTGTAACTGCAGTACTTTTATACGCAACAATAGGGAGATCAAAATACATAGCCTCAATAATCGGAACACAAAAACCCTCATGCTCACTCATACACAAGAACAAGTCAGAATGATTATAATAATTAAGTATGTCATTAAATGGAATGTGTCCTGTGATATTCACAGAGTCTTCTAACTTTAAATGCTGAACTAAATTTTGTAGTTCTCTATAATATCTATCCATACCTTCATAAGATCCTACCAATGACAATTTAGAACTTTTATTAATATAATTACGATAATAATAGAATGATTTTATAATATCTTCTTGTTTTTTATTTGGAGCGATTCTCCCTACAAATAAAATATTTATATTTTCATCTTTTTTATCTATGGGAAACTTTTTAAACTCCGATTTCATAGTATAATCTTCATAATTGATAATAATAGAGCTAGTAAATGTATTTTTATAGTTAAGCACTTCAAGTTCTAAACGATTAAACTCCGAATCCGCGATTGCCAAATCAATGTAATTAGATAGAAAGGCCAGTTGTTCTCTTCCTTCTTCACACAGTTTCTTCAACACACCACTGTATCCAACAAAGAAGTGAGCAGGAGTTACGTTATGATACACCAATATTTTCTTTTTTTTAAAACTTGGAATTTCATATGCCAAATCGCTACCTGTGGAAAGATGATAAATTATCGTTTGATCTTTTGGACACAAAGACGCTTTTTTGGCATACCTTTCCATTTTTGGATGTATATTCTGTGCATAAATATTCGATTCAATCCCCATGTCCCTCAATATTTTCATTATATTAACAGCCGAATTGCTTACTGCATCTCCATAACTAAGTGTAGGAAGTATTTGATTGATCATTAATTTTTACTCCTGCTCCTGAAAACATGTTTTTAAGAAATCAATATATTCATCTATAACAAAATCCCAATCAAAATTTTTCTGAACATACAACTTTCCGTTATTGCCCATTTTATTACTTAAATCAGGATTTGATAGCATAAGTTCTAAACAAGCCTCGAATTCTCGATAATTTCCATAATATAATCCACCATTAGATTCAATACAAAAGTTCTTAGTTACAGCACATTCTTCAAAAACTAGAATAGGTCTACCGCTGTACCAACTTTCCATAATAACTATTGAAAAGCTTTCATTGGGTGAAGGATTACATAAAAGTTCTGATGCTCCATATGCATCATACTTATCTTGTTCCGGTATAAAACCTAAATCAATTACATTGCTTTTAATATCTTCAGGAATGTCTATTTGTCCACCACCGATTAATATAAGATCCACTTCAAACTTTTTTTCATTTCTAAATTTCGAAAAATAGTTTAATAGAATATGGACATTTTTACCGTGGTCTTTTCGTCCTGCGTATAGTATGAATGGATTTTTAATATTATATTTTTCCTTGAATCTTTTAGGGGAAGATTCGAAACGGCTTATACCCAATCCCAAAACTCTCTGTTTAATATTCTCTATTGGAAATTGTTTATTTGCCCATTCAGCCTCTGCTGATGAAAAAAAGGAGAAACCCTTTACCTTACTATATACTTTTCTAAAATTTTCAAAATAAGCATAACTTTCATCATGAAATGCTGGGATAAGAACAGCCTTCTCTAGAACTCTCTGTGCACCAAAATATGTTGTACCAAACATGTATGGAATAAATATAAAACCTGAGTAGAGTTCCTTATTATCCTCAAGATACTTTTCGAGCTCTAAGCTATTGACCATGTTCTCCAAAAATGTCTCTTCTTCTTCTATAGTAATAGATATATCATTCATTAACTTGTAATTAACTTCATCGAATTTTTGAGTATTTCTTTTTTTTACCTTAAACCTTCTAACTACAACCCCATTTATTAGTTCCATGCCTGGTTTATAGAAGTTTTCATTCCAATCACTACTAAACTGTTTAACACAGGTGGTTAGTATCTCCACTTTTACGCCTTTAGCAGCCAATCTCTCTGCAATATTTCTACATGCTGCTTCTGAGCCACCAGGTATGTCAATAGCATACCAAGGGATAACAAATGCTATCTTATTCATGTTTCCCCTTCTTTTCCACGCTATCATTATTTAGTGTTTTATCAATTATAGTGGAATTCATTTTTTGGAGTTCCATATTCTTTATTTGCGATATCAATTCATTATAAGTTTTCACTACATTCGCATTAAATTCCGTTTGTCTTTCAACAATCGGGTTAATATACCATCCAAGAACTTTTCTTATTACTTTTTTTACAAAAACTATTAACCCTCCAACGATTTTTCTGTTAGATATAATAGGAGTAACCGCTGAATTATTCCACGTTCTATTTAGCACTAATTGATATTCCTCTAATAACGAGATATTAATTGCTTGTTCATTATTGATCTCATTTAATGTAATTGTTAAATCATTGGGATATTCTCTTTTATTTATATTTTCTCTAATCTGTTTCATTATTTCTTTAACATTAACATTTTCATCATCGATTTCAATTTTCATTATTATAACTCCCTCTATACATTTTTCCATTATATTGAATTTTAAGTTTTACTATCAAGATATTCTTTATCAATGAAAATCGAGTTTATACCTGTATATGCATATTCTTCATAACCCCTTGTTTCAATAAAAGACTTAATTTCCATATTTTTAGTGTCATAGGCAAGTTTTATATCGTAATCAATCATTTCAATAACAATCATGAGTGGTCTGTATTTCACGTAATCTATGGAATGTAATATTTCTATATCTTTCCCTTCTAAATCAATCGATAAAATAGTCGGAGCTTTACCCAAATAATTTTCTGCGATATCATTGAAAGAGATAGAACTTATAACCTTTTTATCGATGACCTTTAGTGCTGGATTTATCTCACACATATCAATTGTTGATTCATAATTAGTAGTACTTAACCCATCTACGTTCATAATGTAAAACTCAACTTCATTCCCCGTTATTGTATCTACACAATTATTCAAAACAACATCTCTGTTTCTAAAAAATTTAAGTTCTGGTATCAAATTAGGGTTCGCTTCTACTATAACTCCCTTAGAACCTTGACTATAGAAGAAATAAGTATTGCTTAGGTTTTTCGGGTGATTAGCACCTAAATCGATATAAGTAACCTGACTGTATGGAATCCCTAGAACGCGTATAACATAATCTAAAATGTTATCTTCACCAGCTTGTGAGTATGAGTTCATGTAATAAGTCTCAGTGTTCTCTAGGATTTTAAGTTCATCCAACTTATTTAATCTATCTGCAAAACCACTAACCTCGTTTGAAATAAACTGTTTCTCTTTTTCGTTCTGAAGAATTAGTTCATCATAGTATTTATACCTTTTATTGATATTATCTAATTGCTCATTATAAGAAGCTATCATCTTATCATACTGTTCCTGCTGTATTTGAAGTCGCAAAGATAACTCCTCATACTCAGATTGAGTACTCTGGATTTTACCATTTAAGTTTTTAGTGATATTTAGGAGCTCATTTAACAATTCAGTGCTTTTACCAATCGCCGGTGTAACAGCATTGTTAAACTCAATTTGTTGAAAGGCTAATGGATCCGTATACCATTTAAATAGTCTACTAACAACTTTTTTAAGTATATTTTTAAATGGATTTCTAACTTTCGATTGTAATCTCCAATGTATATCTGGATTATTATCTCTTGTTATTAGCATTTTATTAATATAACTTTCAATTTCAACGATTTTCTTATCAGTCACATTATTTAACGCATAAGGATCTTGTGGTTCATTTACAGAATCACTTTGTTCATTCAAATCAATTCTCCCCCTTACGTATTCGTTTTGTTAATCAACCATTTGTGATCTACAGAGAAGACTCCCACCGATCTGTCGCTAGAAACAACGGTGAAATCCATATAGTACTTTATAAAATCTAGCGCTCTATGACTACCATCCACAACTGCAACATTTAATTTATATCTCCCCGATAATAAATTACATTTATCATTAATAAATTCAACTGTACCAGTTGGATTAATATTCTCTAGTTTAATTTTGTCTATCTCTGTGTTGTTCCCATAAATCAAAACATTATCCGAATTATAAAAGCCCATACCAAAAATATACTTTTTTTGTGGACTGTTAACTATATAATCAATCTCAATAGTGAATGGTTTCCCTCCCATGATAACATTTGTTGCTTC
Source organism: Paenibacillus sp. FSL R5-0914 (assembly GCF_038004525.1). Lineage (NCBI taxonomy): Bacteria > Bacillati > Bacillota > Bacilli > Caryophanales > Paenibacillaceae > Paenibacillus > Paenibacillus sp. FSL R5-0914. Next base: position 1,499,463 of record NZ_JBBORH010000001.1, on the reverse strand, counting down.
TCCACTATGATTGATAATTCTAGCATCAATAATTTCAACTTCTTTAGAGCCCCATCTTACATCTTCGCTGAATTGAGGTACAGATTCATTCTCATTTGTTTCTATTTTCTTCGTAATATCTTGTTCCTTTTTAATATCTTCATTGCTATCAAATTCAGTTTGTCTTTGTTCAACAAACTTCTCGTTCATATGTTGTTGATAGAGATTAATAATCTTATCGGGCTGCCCTTGCTCAATTATTTGACCCTTATCTAGCCAAATAACTCTATCGCAAATTTTTTCAACCGTGCCTAAATCATGAGTCACAATTACGATAGTAGCACCATTTTTTTTAAAACTATCAATTTTATCAAAGCACTTTTTTTGGAAATTCTCATCACCAACTGACAGAATTTCATCTATGAGTAATATTTCTGGATCTACGTTAATCGCAACAGAAAAAGCTAGACGCATATACATTCCAGACGAATAAGTTCTCACGGGATTATCAATAAAATCTCCGAGTTCTGAAAAACTGATTATGTCCCCTAGTTTTCCCTCTATTTCTTTTCTAGATAGCCCAAAGATAGCAGCATTAGTATAAATATTTTCTCGACCAGTAAAGTCCGGATGGAAACCAGCACCTAATTCTATCAAACTAGAAATCCGTCCATCTACTGTTATTCTACCGCTATCAGGATATAGTATTTTGGTAATCAATTTTAACAGCGTACTTTTCCCACAACCATTATGACCAATTAAAGCAACCGTTTCACCTTTTTTTATATCTAGGCTAACCTCTTTAACAGCAAAAAAATCACTATAGTCATTACTTCGTAATTTCAATATTTTCTCTTTTAATGTAAGGGGTTTATCATGGTAGATCTTAAACGCCTTGTTTACATTTTCAATGGATATAACAACCGATTCTTCCATATTATAATTCCTCCGCAAATGACTTTTCACATTTTTGGAATACAGCGATCCCAACAATCAATATTATGATCCCAAAAACCCCAGCATAGGCCAATGGTCCCCACTCTGGAGATTTTCCATATAACAACACATTACGAAAAGCTCCTATCACTGGAACCATGGGATTAAATGCAACTAAATCAGCAGCTGACTTCGGAAAAATATCAACAGCAAAAACAATCGGAGTTACATAAAACCACACCATTGTTAAAATATTAACAATATGCTCTAAATCCCTAAATTTCACATACAAAGCTGAAAAAATAAGAGAAAATCCTAATGCAAGTATAAATTCTAACAAAAGAATTACAGGTAGCCATAACACATTAAGTGTTAATGAAACATTCGTAATTAATAGTGCTGGAAAAACAATAATTAATCCAAAAACATAATTCATTAAATTTGTACCAACAATAGAAAGAGGAAGGATTATTCTCGGAAAATAAATCTTCTTAACTAAATTTGCCTCTCCCACGATACTGGTTGTCGATCCTTGTATAGATGATGTGAAAAAAATCCACGGAAGTAGAGCAACAAAAAGAAACATAGGGTAGTTTTCCTGATTATTCTTAAGAATCAAAGGGAATACAATTGAATATACCAATAGTTGAAGTAATGGATTGACAAAAGTCCACAAAAAACCAAGAAAAGACCCTTTATAGCGCGAGCGTAAATTCTTTCTAATAACGCTTACTAACATTTGTCTGTAAGCAAAAACTTCCTTAAACGAATTTATCATTACTCAATCCACCTAAATCTATATTTGTGATTATCCCCTCATATTTAGCCAGTAATTATAAATATCAAGTAGACTCTCGTCCAAAGAAATTTTCGGCTTCCACCCCGTTAAATTTTCCAATTTCTTACTTGATCCATAATATTCATGAACATTAGAAGGTCTGAATTTCCCCGGGTCAACTATGACTTCAATATTTTTATTAGAAAAAGATACGAGTGTTGTTAAAATTTGCTCAATAGAAGTGCATATTCCAGAACATATATTGTATATTTCTGTACTCTCCCCTTTTTCAAATAGCAGCCGATAGCCTTCAACAATATCTCTGACATCGGTGAAATCACGTTTACTGCTTAAGTCACCCACGTGAATTTTCGGTTCACCTTTTCCGTTCTCTATATCAACAATTTGCTTTGCAAAATCACTAGTTACAAACCCTAGCTTCTGTCCAGGACCAATGTGATTAAAAGGTCTGGCATGTATAATATTCATTCCGTAGGATGCACTATAGTTCATTGCAAGTTTTGCAATTGCAAGCTTCGACACACCATATGGATTCATTGGATTAGTATCAGAGGTTTCTTTGATCGGTAGATCTGCTCCTACTCCATATTCTTCCGATGAACCTATCGAAATTAATTTAACCTTACCAATTAGAGAACTATTTTTAACTGCATCCAATAAAATAATTGTTTCCATTACATTCGAAGAGAAAGTTTCACTCACGTGATCCCATGAGTATTTCACTGAACTTTGTCCAGACAAATGAAAGATGACATCTGGACTTATATTGAGTAAAGCACTCTTAACGGATTCATAATTCGAAAAATCAATAGGGACTACATTTAGTCCTTTAATAAAGGAGGGGGAGGAACTTCTAGTTCCGCCCCAAACTTCATACCCATTATTCAATAGATTACTAATCAAGTATTGTCCTACAAACCCACTAGCCCCCGTGATGAGTGCTCTCTTCATTTTGTTATACCTGATGATGCAAATTTAGATACTTTCTCCAGATCACTATCCACCATCATCTTCACTAGCTGCTCAAAGCCTACTTCAAGCTCCCAGCCCAATTTTTCTTTGGCCTTGGTGCAGTCACCGAGTAACAGATCTACTTCAGCTGGTCTTACAAACTTCTGATCAATTACAACATAATCTCTCCAGTTCAACCCAACATGGCTAAATGCGATTTCCACCAATTCTTCAATAGTATGTGTTTCGCCAGTCGAAATCACGAAATCATCTGCTTTATCCTGTTGCAGCATCAACCACATAGCTCTCACGTAATCTCCAGCAAAACCCCAGTCTCTCTTTGCATCCAGGTTACCTAAACGAAGTTCGCTTTGCAGTCCCAACTTAATTCTTGCAACCGCATCAGTAACTTTACGAGTTACAAATTCAATTCCCCGGCGCGGAGATTCATGATTAAACAAAATACCGGAGCAAGCATACATATTGTAGCTTTCTCTATAGTTTACTGTAATCCAGTGACCGTATACTTTAGCAACCCCGTAAGGACTACGAGGATAAAATGGTGTAGTTTCTTTTTGTGGAGTTTCTACTACTTTACCGAACATTTCACTACTAGAAGCTTGATAGAACCTAGCATCCGGTTTTACTAAACGCACAGCCTCAAGCATGTTTGTCACACCTATCCCCGTTGCTTGTCCTGTAGCAACCGGTTGAATCCAAGAAGTAGCTACAAACGATTGAGCCGCTAAGTTATATACTTCATCTGGGTTAGAGATGCGTACTGCATTAATCAGAGAGCCCATATCAAGCAAATCTCCATCAATAAATTCTATTTCATTCTGCAAATGTTCGATATTCTCAAGAATTGGCACACTTGTTCTACGGCGTAAACCAAATACTTTATATCCTTTAGAAAGTAAGAGTTCTGCCAAATATGAACCGTCTTGTCCTGTAATACCAGTAATGAGTGCGCGTTTAGTCATTGTAATAAATTCCCCTTTAATATTAATTAATTGTTAATTATAAATATTGTTCAAGCTTCTGCATACGTAATTCTTTAAGCAGTAGCTTAACCTCTTGTGCCTTATCTTTTGTACAAATTAAAGTTACATCTTCAGTATCAACTATTATTAAATCTTCAACCCCAAGAGTAGCAATTAACTTTCCATTACTCTCAATAATACAACGTTTAGTATCCAAATTTAATATGTTGCCCTTAATAACGTTACCATTCTCATCGAGATCGCTTATTCTTTCTAGTGCAGTCCAACTGCCCACATCATCCCATCCGAACACACATGGAATAACATAAATATTATTTACTTTCTCCATAATTCCATAATCAATAGACTGGTCTGGCATCTTAAGAAACTCAGAACGTATAATTGCATCCCGGTCTTCAGAATCAAAAACTGTTTTCATAGTCTCTAATATATCATGCATCTCTGGCATGAGTTCTTTAATGTATCCTCTGATAGTCTCGATTTTCCAAACGAAAATACCGCTATTCCAATAGAAATTACCAGATTCGAGATAAGATTGAGCCGTCTCCAAATCAGGTTTCTCAACAAATTTATTCACTTTATGAACACTCAATTGATTGATTTCCTTGAATTGGTCACTGCTTTCAATATATCCATATCCGGTCTCCGGATATGTAGGTTGAATACCGAGGGTAACAAGATTGCTATTATCCTGTGCTACCTCAACAGCAGTTTTCAAGATTTGTACAAACCCTTCTTCATTCTCAATAATATGATCTGAAGGTATAACTATCATAGTGCTATCTGGAAATCTGTCTTCAATAATAATGGATGCCAACCCAATACAAGGTGCTGTGTTTCTCCCAACTGGCTCAATAATAATATTCGCATGAGGCAAATGTGGTATTTGAGCTTTAATTAATTCAGCATAAAGTTCATTGGTAACAATGAAAATTTGACTGATATCAATCAACTTTTCTAATCTAGCTATCGACTGCTGAATCATCGATTTATTCCCTGAGATGTTTAAAAATTGTTTCGGAAGGTTCGTTCGGCTTTTAGGCCAGAAACGTTCTCCCTTTCCACCCGCCATGATTACACAAGTAATTGTCATTTCATCCTCCAAATTTCCATAAAGAGATATATTCTAACCTCTTTTTAATCAATTCGCCTATTGCTTGCGGAGAGTAGTTCTTTTTAATATGCTCCTCACCTTTAGACGAAACTTTCTCATAAAAGTTCTTATCGTCACTAAGTTTACGCATATATTGGCTCGCATGCTTCACATCAGGATCGGCCCAATATTGATATGATTTATAAGGCCCATGATCATGATCTAGCTGCACTAATCTATAATCCACTAAGCACGAATTGTTATAGTCCATAAAATCCACATTAGATGACCAGTTTGTCCCAATAACCGGTTTACCTAGATACATAGCCTCTGCTAATCCAAGACCGAAGCCTTCGCTTCGATGAAGAGATACGTAACTATCAATTACAGAAATTAATGCATTGGTATCATTTCTAGATAGAGTTCTATCTATCAAGAAAATATTTTCGTAATTTCCAATAAGCTCATGTAATTCATTCAACTCTTTCGAATCTCGCTCTACACTGTTCACCTTAATAACCAAACCAACAGAATCATCATCAGGTGGAAAAGCTAATTGAAATGCCATAATAGAAGCTTGAGGATTCTTTCTGGCCTGATAACTTTTCAGATCATACATAGAAAGAAAGAGAAACGTTTGTTCAGGCAAATTAAAATAAGTCCGATCCCTAACATCAGTAATACTAACTTCAATACTATGAGGAATCTTAACAACAGGAACCGGACTTTTCATAGCAATAGAGTCAACTACAAACGTAGAAGGTGCCCAAATCTCATCTACTAAATTAAAGCTTTCTTTCCAGTCATCTGGGAAATCAGGTAATTCCCAATGCCAGAATCCAATATTATAACGATTTTTAAAAATAGAGTTCCCGTAATGCGCATAGATTTCAATCATTTGCTCAGCATTAATATGAAACAAATTAAGATTATACTCAGGGTCTGCCATTTCCTTATGTACCCAGGTATTATCATTCATGCTTGCAGAATTAGTACCTGTAAAATTGATAATTCCAAATGGAATTTCTACTGCATTCAAGCTTTTAGCAGCTATTCTGCAAGACTCTCCTATACCCATCTCCGCTCTAGAATACCCAACTAAATTCACACCCGTTAATGCACCTTTATTATTCTCCGATGTGCCATTCTTATGGATTGGGAAGGCTGTTTTAAGTAGCCCTTTTTTTATCTTCTGTCTAATTTCAAAAGAAAACAATTTGACGGCTACAGGCTTTAATTTTACAGCTAATTTATAAAGTTTTTTGTAAATAAAAGATTTAGCATTAGTCATAATCAATTAATCTTCCCGTTTCGTTTCGTTTCATTTATTGATTCCTCCGTAAATTGTCTGAATAATGTAATTCACTTATAGTAATTAACATCACAGAATCTGATTAAAGTAGCTCATTGATTATCTAATATGCTAAAATATTGTCGTACCTACAGGAAAAGGAGATTATAACGTGTCGAAACCAGTATACGGTAAAAACGCCGCTCAGTCGAGAAATGTTGAAAAGACAGCAAGTCCGATATGGGCCTTGGTTGTTGCTTTTATTTTATTTTTATGTTGGGTCCCATTTCAAGTGGGATTATTTAACGGACAGCAGTTAGACTTCGAGAAGCCTATATATGTGTCAGCACTAGTAAGTGGACTTTTGCTGCTAGTCTGCGTTGGCTTATACTACAAAAAATTCAAACTAGATGAACAGAGGGACTTAGTGGCTTCAGCTTCAATATTACTGCCTCTGACTTATGCTCTATCATTGTTTGTCGCAGTTTCGCATTATATGGCAATGAATATGTTGTTTATTCAGAGCATGTATATTGCAGTCTTCATTATAGCCTTTTATCTCTTGAAGCAAAAGCAAGTAAATGTTGTCATTCAAAACGCTATTCTAGCAATTGCTTATTTCATAGTAGGGTTTGGACTACTAAATTGGTTGGGGAGTAACAAACTAGCGGGAACTCTAGTGGGTTGGTTCTCAAACACCGTAAGAAATAATATCTACTTAGATGCAGTAATGACGGACTCTAACGGACTTCGTCTGACTTCGATCTTTCAATATGCAAATACCTACGCAGCATTCTTGATGGCCTTTCTATTTGTAGCTATATTCGCTCTTATTCGCTCTAAAAAATGGTACGGAACGTTAACACACAGCTTTATGTTAGTTCCCATCATTGTATCGATCTTATTAACATTATCTCGTGGTGGTTTAGTATTGCTACCTGTCGTATTTATATTGCTGCTGATGTTCCTGAAACCTGCACAGCAAATCCTTTGGATTCTACATCTTGGTGTTGCTGGTATTGCTTCGTTACTCATTACGACTCCAGTGACTAACCTAGGATTAGAATTAAATACGAATTTCACTTCTTCCGGTGCCTTGAAGGGCTGGGGTTATCTGCTTGGAGCTTCAATGGCTGTTGCTGTAGTATCTTGGGTCATTCAGAGGTTTGTCGCTCCTTGGCTAGAGAAGAAGCTTAGCAATTGGTCGTCGCGTAAACTGACAGGTCTATGGATTCCACTTGGTTCTGTTGCACTCGTCGGAATTGTAGCTTTCCTACTAATAGGTACAAGCGCAAAAAATATCTTACCTAGCAATATGGCAACTCGTCTTGAGAACATCAACTTCCAGCAACATAGTGTTCTTGAGCGGATTACTTTTTATAAAGATGCGATGAAGGTAGTTAAGGATTACCCGATTCTTGGTGCTGGTGGTGGTGGATGGTCTTCATTATATGAGCACTATCAGAACAACCCTTACACCAGCCGCCAAGTGCATAACTTCTTTTTACAATACTTGATTGAGGTTGGGATCCTTGGTTTTATCGTATTTATGGGATTCATTTTGTATATTTTCTATAAATACATTCGTGGGTATGTGAAACGGGATAAAAATGATTTTGAGAATGGTTTCTTTTATCTAATTATTGCTCTATCCATTCTTGTTCACAGTCTACTAGATTTCAATATGAGTTATGCCTTTATGGGAATACTCGTCTTCCTTGGACTGGCGGGAATGGCAGTTGTCATGGATAGTAAAAAGCTACGTAAAAGTTGGAATAAAACTGGTTTGCGGCTTGGATATTCCGCTGTTCTCACAGTAGGAACTGTATTCTTGATATTCCTCTCGATTAGCTATATTGGTTCCAGTAATGCAGCCCTAAAGGGTAAAAATCTAATCGGGGTTAGTAATTCTTACGAGGAAATTAAGAAACCATTAACTGAGGCTTTAAAAACACGTCCAGGTCATCCAGAATCAGTCTTATACCTATCCTCGTTAGATCTACAGGTGTTTAAGCAGAATCAGGATGAACAATTTCTAAATGAGGCTTATAGTGTACTGACTCGAGCACTAGAGGATGAACCATACAACAAAAATATTTTAACTCAGTTAGTAACCTATTATGACCTAAAAGGTCAAAATGATCTTGCATACGGTGTTTACCGTGATAATGCTGATAAGTTCAACTGGGATATTAGTTGGTATGATACTCTCATCAGCCGTTCCTTTGCATTAGGTCAGCAAGCCCTTAACCAAAAGGATGAGACAAAAAAACAAGCGTATTTCAATGAAGCTCAAGAAGCCTATGATCATGTTCTCACTGGTATAGAACATTTGAAGACTCTTCCACCAGAACAATTGCAAGGGCGTCCTTTCTCAGTAACACCAGCAATGGCTTTGAACGTCGGAAAAATGCAGCTATTATCTGGGCAAGAAGATGCAGCAAAGACAACTCTGAAGCTTAGTTCAGATGCTAATTACACGGATATTATAAATAGTGAAACTCCATGGAATATTGATTGGTACAGTTCACTCATCAGCCGTTCTTTTGATTTAGGACAAGCGGCTTACGCACAACAAGATAATGAAGATAGATTAGAAAATATGAAAGCTGGCTTTGCCGTTGGGCTTTTGGCCTACAATCATGTACTTGCGGATAATGAACTTTCCAAGACTCTTGCTCCAGATGTGAAACTGAAGGTAGGGAAAATGCATTATATGTCTGGACAGCTACAAAATGCAGTCTCCATCTTGAAACCAGCCATAAGCCAAGATTTCGCAGATGCAACGAATCGTGAAATTGCCCGTTGGTACCTTGCTGCATTGACGAAAACTGGTGGCGAAGATCAGGCGATATACAATTCACTGATCGCAGCTGATCCTGCGGAAGCAGCACAAATCGAGGCCATCGCAAATTCACAATTCTAAAACAGTTAGAAATCAAAAAAGCGCGCCGCTGTAATTACAGCGGCGCGCTTTTTTCAATGATATGAGTTCTATTTAAAGCCCAGCCTTAGCAACTTCGCTATCTACAAGCTCTTTCATATAACGAAGTAAGTCATCTTTAAGCTCTTCATGCTGAAGTGCATAATGAATAGTGGTCTGAATGAAGCCCATCTTCTCACCTACATCATGGCGTTTACCTTCAAAGTCATAAGCAATAATCCGCTCCACTTCACTTAGGCGGGAAATGGCATCCGTCAGTTGAATTTCTCCACCTACGCCTACCTGCTGCTCACCAAGCATATCAAAGATGCGTGGAGTCAGGATATATCGTCCTAGAATCGCTAGATTAGAAGGAGCATCTTCTCTCTTCGGCTTCTCTACAAGGCGATTGGCCTTATAGACCCGCTCAGCCAACTCAGTTCCATCCACCAATCCATAGCGGGAAACTTCTTCCCAAGGCACAGGTTGGACACCCACAATAGAGGATTTGTACTGTTCATATACTTCCATCATCTGTTTGAGACAGGGTTTCTCCGACTCAACAATATCATCACCAAGCAGAACAGCAAATGGCTCATTTCCAATGAATTTACGCGCACACCAAATCGCATGTCCGAGACCTCTCGGTTCTTTTTGGCGAATGTAATGGATATCAGCCATCTCGGAGGATTTACGAACGGATTCAAGAAGTTCCCATTTCTGTTTCTCAGCTAAATTAAATTCCAGTTCAAAAGAATTATCAAAGTGGTCTTCAATCGCACGTTTACCTTTACCCGTCACGATAATAATATCCTCGATTCCTGAAGCAACTGCTTCTTCGACAATATATTGGATCGTTGGTTTATCTACTATCGGTAACATTTCTTTAGGCATTGCTTTGGTTGCAGGCAAAAAACGGGTACCAAGACCTGCAGCGGGGATAATGGCTTTACGGATCTTCATCACATTAACTCCTTCTGTCGGTTACTCTTCCATCTTAAATACTCTGTATAGTAAAATGGCATATTTCCTTTAATTATAGCAGTTATAACAGATTAATGTCAGAGTGTTTGTTATATTTGTATATCTATTCCAATCAAATCGGAGAGGAAGGAATCATATAAGTCTTTTACAAGATCCCCCCCTTTGCTAACTCTCACCTATATATTATCTAGTATATGCAAGTAACAAAGAGGACGAGATCGTATCTATAAAAAAGGGCCAAGCAACACCAGAAGACCCTCTGGTAGTCGCCTAGCCCTATTTCTTTAACCTTAATTACTTCGCATTAACCAATTGCCCCCGTGTAACCCCCAGCTGGTTGGTAGCCTTCAAGCTTTTCCATACCTGCGTACCAGAGATTTCGCCACGAAGTGCGCGGCTATAGAGGCTAATTACCTCAGCCACTTGCTCTGGTGTCTCTTCCAGGAACTCCACGCGGTACGAGGATACGCCAAGATCACGGAAATTGTTCAAATACTCCGCACCGGACTGCTCAACTGCATTATAGACGGTATTACGGCAGCCTTCATCCACACGAACAGGATGTGACATTCCAATACGGTCTTGCAGAGAAGCGCGATGCTCTTCACATGGACGGCCACAGTTCGTAAAGTCTGTACCTTCACTCATGAAGGTACAGTATACACAGTGCTCTGTGTGGAACATCGGCAAATGCTGATGAATTACGATCTCCATACGAGAAGTATCGCTGTGCTCAAGCAGGTCGACCATCTGTTGAATGTTCAAGTCATAGGATGGTGTTACCATGTCACAGCCTGCCTCCAGGAACAGGTCCACTGCCTTATGGTTAGCGATATTCAGTGAGAAATCGCCGATCAGGCGAGGATGCACAGCATCCGGTTGCTCTTGACGGCGGCGCAGATAATAATACAGCGCACCGGTATTGCGCACTAACACGGCATCAGGCTGCAAGCGCAGAATATTGGCGTGGTAGCCGTTCTCACCCGGCATATGAATGCGCGGTGTGGCCAGCGCGATGCTGGCCCCTGCAGCCCGTACCGCATCTACCGCTGCCGGGAACTGCTTGATAAACTCGAAGTCGGCGTAGATGTTTCTCACGCCGGCCTCGAGCGCAGCCTGCACCTGCGGCAGGCTGCGGCACAGCGCGGTGAGCTCCGCTTCACCAGCGCGCTGCGGAGCGACGCCCCTGCGGGTAGCGTCGCCATAAACCTCGATCGCCCGTTTCACGTACACGGGCGGTTTCGGGCGCTCGCCCGCAAGCAGCTCCACCGCTTGGCGGCGGATGCTGTTCAGCTCGCGCATAGGGACGATCACGTCGCCTTGCAGATGCGACTCTAGCGCGTCAAGCTGGAACACGGTCCCGCCCAGGCGGCCGAATTGTTCTTCCAGCAGCGCGGCATCCATCGGACGCTTTTGCGCTGTTTCCAGCGCGAGCTCCGAGTCTACACGGACGGTAACGTTCTTCTGAACGTCCGTCCACCAGGTGGTCAGCTTCTCGCCGACGCAGCCCTGCACTCGCACATGTACCGGGAATACCCGGTACGGCTTCTCGGTTTCATAAGTCTGGCGCAGCGCCTTGTCTAACGCAGGGTCATTTGTCTTCCAAATGCGATCACCGACATTTAGACGACGCAGATCCACATCATTACGACCGGCTACGATGTCGATGATCCAGCCTTCTCCGGCTTCACCTTCGAGCTTCACACCTTTACGACGAAGGTCGTAAACGCGTCCGCCTTCTTCTTTTTTCGTCGGATCGCCTGCATCAAACACGATTCCGTCTCCCCGCTTAAGCGGTGCATGAATACGGCAGACAACGCCATCACGAAGAATTTGTTCAACCGTTCCGAGATATACACCACGGCTTTTCGGGAAAGTGCCGTCTACAAGCTTTTTATTGTTCGTTCCATCTAGGAAACCATGCGTGAAACCGCGGGAGAAGCTTTGTTGCAGTTCACGAACTTCTTCCTTCGATGGTTTGGACATATCGCCATCAAAATACCGATCAATTGCTTTACGGTACTTACTAACTACATTCGCAACGTATTCTGGACTCTTGAGGCGCCCTTCGATTTTGAAAGAAGTTACGCCCGCCTCGATCAACTCAGGCATAAGATCTATAGCTGCCAAATCCTTAGGGGAGAGCAAATAAGTCACATCACCCATAGGTTTAACTTCTCCATCCACCATCAGATCATAAGGCAGACGGCAAGCTTGAGCGCATTCACCGCGGTTGGCGGAACGTCCGCCCCACATTTCCGAAGTCAGACATTGACCCGAATAAGAGACACATAAAGCACCATGCACGAATACTTCCATCGGCAGACGGGCTTGCTCCCCAATCGTCTTAATTTGCTTCAGATTGTTCTCACGACCGAGTACCACACGTTCCAAACTGAAAGGCTTAGTAAACTCGACCGCTTCCGGGGAAGTAATAGTCATCTGTGTCGATCCATGAATCGGGAAATCCGGTGAGATTTCACGGATCATTTTGACCAAACCTAAATCCTGTACAATCACCGCGTCCACGCCAGCATCTACACAAGCGTCAATCAGTTCTTTTGCATCGGACAATTCATTTTCAAAAACCAGTATATTAAAGGTCAGGAAACCCTTCACACCATAGCTATGCAAAAACGCCATAATTTCCGTCAGCTCGTCCATGCGAAAGTTGTTCGCTCTCGCCCGTGCATTAAACTTCTCTACGCCAAAAAAGATAGCATCCGCTCCGTTTGCTACCGCCGCACGCATGCAGTCCCAGTCACCTGCAGGTGCCAATAGCTCCACATCTTCTCTGCGTATTTGTTGCTCTTTCATTTATATCCTCCCAAACCGCCATATGGCGGGTCATTTCTAGTTGCTTAACTTGATAATTGTATCAAATATCACATCTCAGCGCCATGTGTTTACCAACATTTATATAAAGAAAGAACGCCCCATGCCATTTTGGCTACAAGGACGTTCTCATCTAATTGAATCACACTCTACTATTAGTTAGTCATGAACTCCAAACACCTCTAAACTACTCATTCCCTGTAAACCGAAACGACTGCAGCGTTTTATCCAACAAAGCTTGCTGTTCTGCAGTAGCATTGGCATCATTCAGCGTAACAGTAATCGTATAGACCACCTCATTTTTACCAAAAACAACGTGCTTACTGCGGACAGGAACACCATTCTTGATTTGATGCACAGTAAGGTTCGTAGCAGGAACACCGGCAAAGGTAGACTCCACTATACTTTCAATGCGAGGACCTTTAGGATCATTATTTTTATTTTGATAAGAATCTTTGAGCATATTCACCGCATAATCGACTGAGCTTTCAGGTTTCGAGTTAATCTGGAAACGTCCTCCGATGAACCAATACTCTACCAACTGTGTCTCGAATACATCTTGATTGGGTGTCCATAAACGTGGAATGTCGATGGCATAGCCGTATCTTTTGGATACTTTGGTTATCGTTTTATTCTTGATTGTCTTATAGTCATCGCTAGCGAGTCGCCCGAAGTTCTCCTTCAACAGATCAAAATCAATATCAATGGAGGATATAATAGCATTGAATTTGGTCTTATCGTCTTCTTGTCCAGGAGGTGTCACATATTCAAAATAGTAACGGTACCCATTCTTGAGCACGATTGCCTGATATTCTGTCGCCCAACCGTTGCCGAAATTCAGCTGTGTCTCACTTATTTGCGCAGGTACGCCGGAGATTTCAGACTTCATGCTATCCTTAAAAACATAAGCGTCCGCTACAAAGTTCTCCTGCGTTTTTGTCTTCAACTCTTCAGCCCAGCTCTCTAGTGTAGAACCAGCAGGTGCCGATGTAATCGCCACACTCAAATGACTTCCATGTTTGCTTTCATAATAAAAATGCTGGTCATCCTTAGTCCAAGCGGCAGGAACCTGTAGTGAGATACCATAGTCCTCATTATAGGCTTCACTTAAGCCATTCTTTACGGTAGAGAGATCACGGATTTTGTTATCTTTAGTGTCAAAAGAGGGCCGAAAAGAGCTCAGTAACCCCGCATATTTGGCTAAATCCTTATAATTAGTGGCTTTCTCATCCGTCAAATAAATCTCGTAAAGTCTACCTTCAGCATAGATCAGCCTGTTTTCCCAGAGTGCTCCGCTAGAATCTTTACTGACCAATCGTGCATAGGGTACAGAGGCTTTCGGGAACGACTCCCGGTCTAATATCAGTTCACTGCCTAACTCGACTTCCCGGACTAGTTGTTCTAATAGCCCATCTGCATCAACAGCAACTGCCTGATCACTTGCATGAATCTCCAAATAATAAAGATTGTCCGCACTGGAGAAGGTAGCCACACTCTCATCACCACCGCTATTTCCAGCAATCAGTCCAGACGGATAATTTAGTGTCCATCGATAATAGCTGTTCCCAATTTGCGTCTTCCCCACATCGCTATCAATACCAGTATCCACTGGCACATCGCCTTCATTGTCAGCAGGAGCTAAGGTAATGATCAGCTCACCACCGTTACCCTGGGAGAGGGTTGCACCCAGTACACTCGCCACAAAACGCAGCGGCACCATCAACACACCTGAAACCATCCGAGGCGCGGAGGTGAGTTTAACTTTAGTCGCATCCTTCCAGGCACTAATACTACCAATCGTCATTAACCCTGTATGAGAGCCGTACGTTACTTTCACTACATCATTTCCTTCTAAGGAAACCGTGCTGCCAAATGTCTTTTTAAAAACCCCGAGCGGTACCATAACCGTTCCGTTCTCCATATAAGGCCGCTCGATAGTCACCTTCTTGCCATTCACCGTAGCAGAAGTACTGCCAACTTTAAGACTCAGCTGCAGCTTATCTGTTTCTGCTGCCCGTGCGGTTGGTATCGGTAATATAGAAAATAGCAATAATAAGGCCAGCATCGCACACAATCCTTGTTTTAAAACTTTAAAGCCCATTTTCCGTCCCCCTCTCGAGTTTTCTGATCACTCTTCCGTATGCTCGTCTCCATCTGCTCCTGCACCCTCTTCACTTAATAGGGGATCACCCTGAGTGAGCACCAGCTTACGGATGACGATATCCCCATCACTTTGCATAACCAGTCGTACCGTTGTACCTGGAGAATAGCTTTTAAACAATTCATTAATCTCAACTAGTGAGACCACACGGTGGCCGTCAATGCTGTACAAGACGTCGTCTTCGGCAACACCCGCCTTGCGTGCTTCAGCAGAAATCACTTTGGTTACAGTCAGGGGATCAAGCGTTGGCAAGCCCACAATCGAGGACCAACTCGGCTCTAACTCCAATCCAAGACTCGGGTGTTTTACTTCACCGTACTTAAAAAGCTGGTTCATAATATACTGCACGGTATCCGACGGTATTGAGAAGCCCATATTCTCCACGCCCACCGCTGAGTATTTCAGGCTGTTTATTCCCAGCACTTCGCCCTTCATATTCACTAGCGGCCCCCCGCTATTCCCGGGATTAATCGCTGTGTCACTTTGGATCAGACGATAAGCCGCAGCTACTTCACGGTTAAGGCCACTTATAACCCCTACGGTCGCTGAATTCCTTAGAGAAAAGCTAATCGGTGTTCCGACGGCCACTACCTTCTCACCAACAACGGTTTTGCCGGTCGATGGAATAAACTTTGCAGGTTTAAGGGAGGTTGCATTGATTTTGATCAGGGCCAGATCACTAACTTCATCTAGATATGTTTCTTTAATGCTGTAGGTTTTGGAGTCCGACGTCACTACCAAGGCATTCTGCAGATCTTTGATGACATGTGCATTGGTTACAATCCATCCATTCGATTTCACAATAATGCCAGAACCATGCGTCAGATTGTATCGATCATCCGGTCCGCTAGCCCCCCCACTATCGTCTTTGCCGATAATGCCCACTACGGAGGGGGTGATACTTTTAATAATCCCTGGTACGGGGTCTTCCGCTGCTGTTGAATTTTTGATTTTGTCTCTCTGGGTTGTGGTCGCCGCGCTAACCGTCTTAGTCGTATCACCCAACGCATAAACCGACTCACTCCATACTCCTGACAGCAACAAACCGCACAGCAGCAAGCCCATTCCTTTCTTCACCAGCTTCTCCCCAATCCTCATCAACCTTCACCAGACCCTCTCTCTGCGAATGGATTAATTTTACATTATATAATTTGAAAAAAAGACACCTTCAATGCGCCCACGGCGTTAAAGGAGTCTTTTGGTGCAAAGCTGTTCAATTTAATTCTTCCGTTAACTTAACCAATGCATCACCATGGCATAGTCAGAGATTATAAAAACCAACAAACTAACCGCTCCGAAAGCAATGGCGAACTTGTTCTTTTGGGGAGCTCTCAGTAACCGAACGACTCCAACCAAAATTAGGATAGTGAATAAAATCATAAAAACATCAAAGGTATGAAATTTAGACGGTCCTTGCGCGGCAACTTCTGCAAGTAGCATTACCTTACCTCCTCAAAAATGTTGTCAAGCAAGATCCAGTATTCCCCATATCCTCTTCTATGTTATCGCTACCATTTGGGCGATGCAATAGGTTTTGTAGAAAAATTATGTATTTGTCGCAAAAAAAATATTTTATTACTGCAAAATCGGATAAATTATTGATTTTGTTCATTGACGTTTGATGTTTTCCGGCAAAAGAGATACAACCCTAACGAGTAATGCTCTATTTTTTGAAGGTGATGAAATGAAGTATCAGTTATGGATTAAGCCCCCTCAAATTAGCCGATTATCGGTTTGATTTTAGTTCTAAGGCTGCTTCCCCAATCTAGTAGCTGAAGCTTTTAATAGAACAAAATGTATATTACAAATAGTTATTTATTTTTCAAGGAACCATTGAGCCTACAGTTATTCTATTACCCATTAAGTATACTTACAGCAACAGCATGTTCCTCATTAAATCTTACGACGGACATGCCCTACATATGCCTATCCCGCCTATTATTTAGTATTCTTTTTATAGGAGTCATATAACGTTTACTAGAAAACTCACATCAGAACGGATAAAGGCTCTAATTTACTGGTGACTACCAGCAATTGTACCGATCAATTGTTTTCCCAAAATAATAATTTTGGACAACAAACAATAAAGGCCACGGCAAATTGCCGCGACCTTTATTATTTAGTAGTTATACTATCCAGCTATTTATAGCTTAGGTAGTTTCCGCCGTCTCAAGCATAAGCGCTTCAGTACGCTCTGTATCACGAATCAGAACTGGCTTCAGATACTTACCTGTGTAAGACTCCGTAACAGTAATGATCTTCTCTGGTGTTCCTGTTGCCAGTACGGTTCCGCCGCCACTGCCGCCTTCTGGTCCCATATCGATGATATAATCAGCGGTCTTAATAACGTCCAGATTATGCTCAATGACAAGAACCGATTCTCCGGAATCCACCAAGCGGTGCAATACTTCTAGTAAACGACCAATGTCGTCCACATGCAGACCTGTTGTAGGCTCATCCAAAATATAGAGTGTCTTACCGGTACTACGACGGTATAGCTCGGAAGCCAACTTCACACGCTGCGCTTCACCACCGGATAATGTTGTACCTGGCTGACCAATCTTAATGTAGCCAAGACCCACATCCATCAGCGTTTGCATTTTACGGTGAATACGAGGGATATTCACGAAGAACTCTGTAGCATCCTCTACAGTCATCTCCAACACGTCGGAAATGTTTTTCCCTTTATATTTCACTTCTAGTGTTTCCCGGTTATAACGTTTACCTTTACATACCTCGCAAGGAACGTATACGTCAGGCAAGAAGTGCATCTCAATCTTGATAATTCCGTCCCCACGGCAAGCTTCACAGCGTCCGCCTTTTACGTTAAAGCTAAAGCGTCCCTTTTGGAACCCCCGTACCTTTGCCTCATTCGTCTTCGAGAACAGATCACGAATGTCTTCAAATACGCCAGTATAGGTTGCTGGGTTAGAGCGTGGTGTACGCCCAATTGGCGATTGGTCGATTTCAATAACCTTATCGAGATTTTCCAAGCCACGAATTTCTTTGTGCTGACCCGGACGCACCTTCACAGCCTTATTCAGCTGTCGTGCCAAGCTCTTGTACAGAATTTCGTTAATAAGTGAAGATTTACCGGAGCCCGACACACCAGTCACCGCCGTAAATACACCCAATGGAATCTTCACATTCACATTTTTCAGGTTATTCTCTTTAGCGCCACGAATTTCTATCCAACGATCATCGGTAGCACGACGCTTAGCGGTAACTGGAATAAACTTACGACCGCTTAAATATTCACCGGTTAAGGAATTCGGATCTTTCATAATCTCTTCCGGTGTTCCTTGCGCCATAACTTGTCCACCATGAATACCCGCACCCGGTCCGATATCAATAATATAGTCCGCTGCCATCATCGTATCTTCGTCATGCTCTACAACAATCAACGTATTGCCTAGGTCACGCATATGAGCAAGCGTAGAGATCAGGCGATCATTATCCCGTTGATGCAGACCAATACTTGGCTCATCCAGAATGTACAGTACACCCATCAAACTGGAACCGATCTGAGTGGCCAACCGGATACGCTGTGCTTCACCACCAGATAGCGAGCCTGCTGCGCGGCTAAGTGTCAAATAGTCCAGTCCGACATTCACTAGGAATCCCAGACGATTGCAGATTTCCTTAAGAATGAGATTGGCGATAGCTGTCTCTTTCTCACTTAACTTTATTTCTTCAAACCAATGCTGACAGTCACCAATCGAGAGATCGGTAATATCCGAAATATTTTGCTCGTTGATCGTCACCGCCAAAATTTCTTTCTTCAGACGTTTGCCCTTACAGACATGACAAGGCTTAGCACTCATAAATCCTTCGATAAATTCACGAATACCGTCAGATGCGGTCTCCCGGTAACGACGCTCCAGATTCGGAATAATCCCTTCAAAAGCAACCATCGCATCTTTCTTTTGTCCAAAATCATTCTCATATTTGAAGCGAACCTTCTCGCTACCTGTACCATGCAGTAGTTTATTCATATGATCAGGTGTTAAACTGCTCACTGGAACGTTCTGTGGAATATTAAAATGCTCACACACGGACTTCAGAAATTGCGGATAGTAATTAGAAGTACTTCCAGTCCAAGCTAAAAAAGCACCTTCTTCAATGGATTTCTCAGCATCAGGAATAAGCAGATCTGGATCGACCACCATCTTCATTCCAAGTCCATCGCACTCTGTGCAGGCTCCAAACGGACTGTTGAAGGAGAACATACGTGGTGCCAGCTCTTCAATACTGAAACCACAAATCGGACAAGCAAAATTAGAGCTGAACAGAAGCTCTTCCTGACCGATGATATCCACAAGGATTTTACCGCCCGAAAGTTTAAGTGCCGTCTCCAGTGAATCCGTCAGCCGGGTCTCCACATCGTCTTTAACGACGATCCGGTCTACAACAACTTCTATGGTGTGTTTTTTATTCTTCTCAAGTTCAATATCCTCAGACAGATCTCTTAGCTCACCGTCCACACGCACACGTACGAACCCTTGCTTAGAAATATCTGTGAAGAGTCCTTTGTGTTCACCTTTACGTCCTGAAATAATAGGCGCTAGGATTTGCAAACGAGTCTTCTCTGGATACTGCATAATCCGGTCTACCATTTGTTCAACGGTCTGGGAAGTAATCTCAATTCCATGCTCTGGACAATGAGGGTGACCGATTCGAGCAAAAAGCAACCGGAGATAGTCATAGATCTCAGTAACCGTACCAACTGTGGAGCGCGGGTTGCGACTTGTTGTCTTTTGATCAATAGAGATTGCCGGAGATAATCCGTCTATCGAATCCACATCCGGCTTCTCCATTTGCCCCAAGAACTGACGAGCATAAGCTGACAAGGATTCAACATAACGCCGCTGTCCTTCAGCATAAATCGTATCAAATGCAAGCGAAGACTTACCCGAGCCGCTCAGCCCCGTCAGCACGACGAAACGGTCACGTGGAATCGTCACATCGATGTTTTTGAGATTGTGCGCCCTCGCGCCTTTAATTACAATATTATCGTTCGCCAACGGAACCTCTCCTTAATGAATCAAATATCAAAGCTGTTTTCTATTTATTCAAAAAGAACGGCCAGGACAGCACCGTTCAATTACTTATTTTAAATATCGGTGATGCATTTAAGGTTTATTACTCGGCCCGGAGCTCCAACAATGCGTCACGCAGCTCTGCCGCGCGTTCGAATTGCAGGTTCTTCGCAGCGTCCTTCATCTCGGCTTCCAGACGCTGGATCAGGCTTTGTTTCTCTTTCTTATTCATCTTGCCACCAACACCCGTGAGGTAATCCGCTTTGGACTCGGCAACCTTCGTTGCCTCGATGATGTCACGCACCTTTTTATTAATGGTGGTTGGGGTAATGCCGTGCTTCTCATTATGGGCGATCTGGATGGCGCGACGACGCGACGTTTCGCTCATCGCCTTCTCCATCGAATCAGTGATTCGATCACCGTACATGATTACACGACCCTCGGAGTTACGGGCCGCACGACCAATCGTCTGAATTAGGGAGCGTTCGGAACGAAGGAAGCCCTCTTTATCCGCATCGAGAATAGCGACCAGCGATACTTCCGGGAGGTCGAGACCTTCTCTTAGCAGGTTAATCCCTACCAAAACATGGAATGTACCAAGTCGAAGATCACGTAAGATCGCCATCCGCTCCAGCGTTTTGATATCAGAGTGCATATAACGAACCTTAATCCCAATTTCCTTAAAGTAATCCGTCAGATCCTCTGACATCTTCTTCGTCAACGTTGTGACGAGTACGCGTTCGTCTCGTTCCACCCGATCACGAATTTCACTAATCAAGTCATCGATTTGTCCCTCTGTAGGACGAACCTCAATGATCGGATCCAAAAGACCTGTAGGCCGGATAATCTGCTGCACCATGGTGTCGCAGTGCTCCATTTCATAGGGTCCTGGTGTCGCTGAAACATATACGATCTGCTTCACTTTTTCTTCGAATTCCTCGAACTGGAGTGGACGGTTATCCAGCGCAGACGGCAAACGGAAACCATGCTCTACCAGTACCGTCTTACGCGCCCGGTCACCATTATACATCGCCCGAATCTGTGGAAGTGTTACATGGGACTCATCAATAATGATCAACATATCATCTGGAAAATAATCCATTAATGTATACGGAGTTGCCCCTGGTTCACGGAAGGTGAGCGGACCGGAATAGTTCTCAATCCCAGAGCAGAAGCCCACTTCTTTCATCATCTCAATATCATAACGTGTCCGCTGTTCCAGACGCTGAGCTTCAAGAAGCTTTCCTGCGTCACGAAGAACCGTTAAGCGGTCTTCCAGCTCTTTTTCAATGTTGACCAGTGCCACTCGCATCGTTTCTTCCTTGGTAACAAAGTGAGACGCCGGAAAAATAGCGACATGATCGCGCTCCCCGATCAGTTCACCCGTCAGTACATCAATCTCAGTGATTCGCTCAATTTCGTCACCGAACAATTCGACCCGAATGGCATGCTCACCCTGAGATGCCGGGAAAATCTCAACCACATCACCACGTACACGGAAGGTTCCGCGTACAAAATTGATATCATTACGCTGGTACTGGATATCCACTAGCCTGCTCAAAATCTCATTTCGAGGCTTCTCCATCCCTACCCGCAAGGACAAAAGCAAGCTTCCGTATTCCATCGGCGAACCGAGGCCGTAAATACAAGACACACTCGCCACAATAATAACGTCACGCCGTTCGAACAAGGAGCTCGTTGCGGAGTGGCGCAATTTATCAATCTCTTCATTAATACTGGAGTCTTTCTCGATATAAGTATCGGAGGAGGGAATATACGCCTCTGGTTGGTAATAGTCGTAGTAGCTGACGAAATAGTCTACCGAATTATGCGGAAAAAACTCCTTAAACTCACTCGCCAGTTGGGCAGCCAAAGTCTTGTTGTGCGCAATAACTAACGTCGGGCGGTTTAATTTGGAAATAACTTGTGCAACGGTAAACGTCTTACCCGTACCCGTCGCGCCCAGCAGCGTCTGGTGCTTCTTGCCCTGCCGGATGCCTTGTAGTAATTCCTCTATGGCATGAGGCTGATCGCCCTGGGGTGTATACTCGGACTCCAATTCAAAAGTCTTTGTACTGACGACAATATCACTCATTTGCCCGTCTCCCCTCTATCGTCTAAACTAGATTAATATATTATAATTGTTGTCTGAATGTTCTCTCTCCATACGATGGCAAGCTAAAACGCCTTTGGCGTCTCTAAAAGACGTTAAGCGTTTGTGCGAGAATTATAAGGATTAAAGTATAACGTGAAACTTATACTTTCTTATAATTAAAAAATATGGAAGATAAGAATATGTGTTCCCGTTCATTATACAGTGTTGCCTAGATCGTTGCAAACCATAATACATAGAAATGTTAGGAGCTTGAAGCATGGATATTACCTCAATAATCGGCCTATTGGCTGGACTGGCTGCGTTAATCGGCGGCTATCTCTGGGAAGGCGGAAGCCTCTCAGGACTGCTGCAGCTTAATGCAGCTTTGATTGTGTTCGGGGGTACGTTTGCCGCCGTTATGATCAGTTTCCCGGCATCTAAGCTGCGCTCCATTCCAACAGCATTACGCATGGCTTTCGGTAGCAACCCTGATCGTGATGTAGAAAAAGCAGAAGAACTTATTGCAATGGCAACCGTGGCCCGTCGCGGCGGCGTTCTAATGTTAGAAAAACAAGCTGAAGAACATCCGGACCCTTTTACACGTGAAGGTCTACTTCTTATTGTCGACGGCACTGATCCTGAGCAGGTAAGACAGATCCTTGAATTAGAAATGGATGCTAAAGAATTGAAGCATGAGAACTATGCTAAGATTTTTGAAGCTGCAGGTGGATATGCACCAACGATGGGAATTATCGGGACGGTGATGGGGCTCATCCGTGTACTTGGCAACCTTACAGATCCGTCAAATCTGGGCACATCTATCGCAGTGGCATTTACCGCAACATTGTACGGTGTTGCCATCGCTAATTTAATATTTTTACCCATCGCTTCCAAAATCAAATCCCGCAGTCAAAGCCAGCTACATAGTATGGAAATGCTGCTCGTCGGCATTCTTTCTTTGCAGAACGGGGATCACCCCTTGCTGGTGCGTAAAAAACTGAACTCATTCATCTCAGACACGGACACGAATGACCGTGCGGAAACTAGAGGTCTTCTATGAGACAAAGAGACCGGCGCAAGCGGCGTGTAGAGACTCGGGAAAGCCGCGACCGTTGGATGATTACTTATGCTGATCTAATTACACTTTTACTTATTTTTTTCGTTATATTGTATGCGATGAGCAGCCTGGATACTGACAAATATAACATCGTGACAGGCTCGTTATCCGAGACCTTCAAATCTGGCAGCACTGTCCTTGAGGGTGGGAACGGCATTTTAGATGCTGGGAAATCAACTGAGAACAAACCGGAAAGTACAGACGGGAATGGGAATGCAGCTGCAACTGCGAGACCGAATGATGGATCTGCTGAACAAACGGAGAACGAAACACCTTCGGCACGTGAACTTGCTTTTCGAGAACAAGAGGCTAAACTTGCTGAATTAATGGGTGTGATTACGAACTATGTAGAGGAAAATAATCTCGGAGAACAAATTTTTGTTGCCGACAAACCGCAGGGGATAGAAATCACACTCAGTGACCGTTTTCTCTTCGATATAGGTAAGGCAGACCTGAAGTCTCCAGCCCTGCCTGCTCTTCAGCAGTTATCTGGCTTATTCAGCGATATCGGCGCAAAGATCAGCATTGAAGGACATACCGACAATACTCCAGTATCTTCGGCTTCTCACTATAACGACAACTGGGAGCTATCTGGTGCTCGTGCGCTGTCAGTGCTTCGCTTTTTCTTAGATCATGAAGGGTTGAACCCCGACAATTTTCAATATGCAGGGTATGCTGATACCCAGCCCACCGCGGAGAACACATCAGCTGCAGGTAAGCAAAAGAACCGCCGTGTAGAGATCATTGTGCTGCGGCAGCTTCAAGAGGGTGCCTAAAAAATGTTTTACTCAGAGCTAGTTACAATAGCTAGGCCTGTGCGGGAGCGAATCTGCTTATCAACATACCAAAATGGGCTCGCCACTATTTATTACGGAAATACTCCCTGATTATCTGCCTATTCCCTTGTCCAGGCGCAGAATTAGGGAATTCCTCCCTGATTAATACCCTATTTAGTCAGAAATAGCGCTTTTCACTGAAATTTTAGGGAGGAATTCCCTAAAACCCTTTGTGTCACGCTATATTCGTCTAAAATAAGGGAGGTTTTCCCTAATTCCACAATCAGTAGATTCGCTTTTAAATAAAATCCCATAATTCTAAAGAGTCCCAGGATTTAACTCAAAAATCACCACCACTATCTATATAAAAACACCAAACAGCAAGTCCCCAAAAACGGAAACTTGCTGCTATAAATATCACATTCGGTGAAATTAATATTCAGAAAAAAATTAGAATTACTCCCCTACCAATGCACGATATCCAGCTGCATCTAGCAGTCCTTTTACAGCATCAGCATACTCTCCGTCCACTTCAATTTCAAAAATCCAACCTTCACCATACGGCTTATCATTAATTAGCTCTGGACTAGCTTCTAAACCATCATTAATCTTGGTAACCTTCCCAGAGACGGGTGAATAGAGTTCCGATACGGTCTTAACGGATTCGATACTGCCTACGCTGTCGCCAGCTGAAATGGCCGAACCCACTTCAGGAAATTCCACAAATACGATATCGCCTAACAAATGCTGAGCATGATCCGTAATCCCAACACGTACTACGCGTCCTTCCACTTGCTGTGCCCACTCATGCTCTTCGCTGTAAAGAAGGTTATCTAAAACTTCACTCATTTCAAGCCGCCTCATTTCCAAATTGGAATTCTAAATTAGTTATAGCCTAAGTGATCGCGGAGCATAATGTCAATATTACTAAAAGTAAAATAAATTTGTCGTTTTTTTGACTTTTTCTTGTTGACAGCGCCCTCCTATACCCGTTTAATGGAGACATAAGAAACAAATACAGTTGCGGATGATGGCATAGGGAGAGACTGTCTCACTTGAAGACGGCGCCGAAGGAGTAAGCCCTAACAGGGGTGAATCTCTCAGGCAAAAGGACCTTTGTCGGACGTACCTCTGGAGAGCATCAGACGCGAGGCTGAGTGCGTCAGGTCACCAACGGGGAAACTTGCATGTTAGTTACGCAGGGTAACTCTCAGGTACAAAGGACAGAGCAGAAAGCGATTAGTGCATTTATGCATGATTGCTTCTGCCTGTCCTTTTTTTCGTATGTAATCAGACTAGGGGAGTGACGACATGGATGCTTTGAAAAGAACGCCTTTTTATGATCTCTATTCCGCTTATGCGGAGTCCAGGTGCATTGATTTTGGCGGCTGGGAGCTGCCAGTACAGTTTACAGGTATCGTGAAGGAGCATGAGGCTGTTCGCCAGCAGGCTGGACTGTTCGATGTATCGCATATGGGTGAATTCATGGTGATCGGAAGCGGCGCTGAAGCCTTCTTACAAAAAATGACGACCAACGATGTCAGCCGCCTTACCGATGGTGCGGCACAATATACGCTGCTCTGTTATCCAAACGGCGGGGTGGTCGACGATTTACTCGTGTATCGACTAAGTGAAGGCCGTTATATGCTTGTCGTAAATGCCTCCAACATCGATAAGGACTTCCAGTGGCTGCAAGAGCATCTGACCTCTGAATTCGGTGAAGTCACACTCACTAATGTCTCTGACGAGACGCTTTTGCTCGCCTTGCAAGGTCCGCTGGCAGAGACCATACTCGCAGAAGTTACTGATGCACCGATCTCAACGCTCAAGCCTTTCCACTTCATCGAACGCGCAACCGTCTGCGGTGTAGAAGTACTGATCTCCCGTACGGGTTATACCGGTGAAGATGGCTTCGAAATTTACGCTCCGCTGGATGTGGCAGCAACGTTATGGAACGGCCTTCTCGCAGCTGGCTCTCCTCACGGATTAACACCTGCTGGACTGGGCGCACGGGATACGCTTCGTTTCGAGGCAAAATTGCCACTGTACGGTCAGGAGCTGTCGGCTGACATCACGCCTCTTGAAGCTGGAGTACAGTTCTTCGTGAAGCTGGACAAAGCGGATTTCATCGGACGCGATGCGTTGATACAGCAAAAAGAAGCGGGTCTCCCCCGCCGTCTTGTCGGTCTAGAAATGATTGATCGAGGCATTCCACGCTCCCATTACCCAGTCTATGCGGACGGCATCAAAATCGGAGAGGTCACAACCGGAACCCAATCTCCAACGCTGAAACGCAACCTGGGATTAGCTTTGCTTGATACAGCTTACAGTGAAATAGGCACAGAGGTTTTCGTAGAGATACGTGGCAAGCAGCTTAAAGCTGTCGTGATTAAGGCCCCTTTTTACAAGTATAAACGCCTTTAGCGTCCATATTAGGACGGTGAACTTTTAAGCGAGAAATAAAAGGATAAAGTATAACGTGAAAATTGTACTTTCTTATATTTTAAAAAAGCCAAGGAGTGAAACCTTAATGAAGCACCGTTATCTGCCCATGACAGCACAGGACCGCGTAGAGATGATGGAAACCGTCGGGATTCAGTCCATAGATGAGCTGTTCTCCGATATCCCTGAAGCCGTCCGTTATCAAGGCACTATGCCGATGTCTGAACCGCTCGATGAGTACGCCCTGCTACGTCACATGAAAGGTCTCGCTGACCGAAATGCTGACTTCGATTCGCACGCCAGCTTCCTCGGCGCCGGATTATACGACCATCACATCCCCGTGGTGATCAACCATGTCATTTCCCGTTCGGAATTCTACACTGCTTATACTCCTTACCAACCAGAGATCAGCCAAGGCGAACTGCAAGCGATCTTCGAATTCCAATCCTACATTTGCGAACTAACCGGTATGAAAGTTGCCAATGCCAGTATGTATGATGGCGCAACCGCATTATCCGAAGCAGCAGTCCTCACAGCTGGTGCCACCAAACGCAAAAAATTAATTGTCTCCCGCACCGTTCATCCTGAAGCGCGCCAAGTGTTACGCACATCGGCTAATGCTTGGGGTCTTGAGGTAGTGGAGATTGACTATAGAGACGGTGTTACCGATCAGGCTAAGCTTGCTGAGGCCATTGATGGTGATACGGCTGCAGTACTGATGCAATCGCCTAACTTTTTTGGCAGCATCGAAGATCTTAGCTCCGTTGAGCCGCTGATCCATGCCGTTAAAGGATTGTTCGTCGTCAGTGCAAATCCGATCGCTCTTGGCATTCTAGAAACACCAGGTAAGCTCGGAGCCGACATCGTAGTCGGTGACGCTCAGCCACTCGGTATTCCAGCTTCCCTCGGCGGTCCAACCTGTGGCTTCTTCGCTGTAGCAGAGCATTTAATGCGCCGCATGCCAGGTCGTATCGTTGGTCAAACTGTTGACCGTAACGGTAAACGCGGCTTCGTTCTGACACTCCAAGCTCGTGAGCAGCATATTCGTCGTGAAAAAGCGACATCGAATATTTGCTCCAATCAGGCGCTGCTCGCACTCTGCGCATCCGTCTACCTGTCCGTAATGGGTAAAGAAGGGATGCGTGAAGTAGGCGAGCTGAACATTCGTAAAAGCCATTACGCCGCTAATAAACTAAGCGAACTAACAGGGGCTGAACTAACCTTCTCCTCCCCATTCTTTAACGAGTTTGTCGTGAAGCTTCCGGAAGGAAGCAGCGTAAGTGCAATTAATTCGAAGCTGCTGAAGGAAGGTTATCTAGGCGGTTATGATCTGGGCCGTGATTATCCTGAACTTGCTGGACATATGCTGGTAGCCGTTACGGAAAAAAGAAGCAAAAACGAAATCGACCAATTCGCTAGCGCACTGGAGGGCTGTTTATGAAACCGGAGCAAAGTCTAATTTTTGAATTAAGCCGTCCCGGCCGTTCGGCCTATTCTTTGCCACTATGCGATGTGCCGCAGGAAGAAAGCTTAGAATCTCTGATTCCATCAGGTTTACTCCGTAGCGAACCCGTCGTGCTTCCAGAAGTATCGGAAGTGGATGTCATTCGCCACTACACTTCCTTGTCACGCCGTAACTTTGGTGTAGATAACGGCTTCTATCCACTCGGTTCATGCACGATGAAATACAATCCGAAGATTAACGAAGATGTTGCCCGCATCGTAGGCCTAGCTAAGATCCACCCTTACCAGCCAGAAGAAAGCATTCAAGGTGCACTGGAATTAATGTATACCCTGCAAAATGACTTATCCGCACTAACCGGCATGGATGCTGTATCTTTACAGCCTGCCGCAGGTGCTCATGGTGAATGGACCGGCCTCATGATGATCCGCGCCTACCATGAAAGCCGCGGCGAGACCCGCACGAAGGTTATCGTGCCGGATTCCTCACACGGCACCAATCCTGCTAGTGCTTCAGCAGCAGGACTTGAAACGATCACGATCCCTTCCACAGATAAAGGGATGGTTGATCTTGAAGCACTCAAAGCAGCTGTTGGCAGTGACACAGCCGCATTGATGCTGACCAATCCAAGCACACTCGGCTTGTTTGAGACCCAAATCGTCGAAATTGCTGAGATCGTGCACGAAGCAGGCGGCTTACTCTATTACGATGGAGCCAATTCCAATGCTATTATGGGCATTACCCGCCCTGGCGACATGGGCTTTGACGTGGTGCATCTGAACTTGCATAAGACAATGAGCACCCCGCACGGCGGTGGTGGCCCTGGAGCCGGACCTGTCGGCGTAAAATCAATCTTGATTCCGTTCCTACCACAACCAACTGTGGTGAAAAACGAAGATAGCAGCTTCTCACTCGACTTCGGCGGTCCTGAATCGATTGGACGCGTGAAAGCTTTTTACGGCAACTTTGGTATTCTCGTTCGTGCCTACGCCTATATCCGCACCTATGGTCCAGACGGACTGCGTGAGGTATCCGAAAATGCCGTGCTGAATGCGAACTATATGATGCACCGTCTGGCGCCGTATTTTGAAATCCCATATCCGGGCGTATGTAAACATGAATTCGTAATGTCCGGCAAAAACCTCAAGCAGTATGGTGTACGCACCTTAGACGTTGCTAAACGATTACTCGACTTCGGCTACCATCCGCCAACCGTGTACTTCCCTCTGACTGTTGAGGAATGTATGATGATCGAGCCGACGGAAACGGAAAGTAAAGAAACGCTCGACGGCTTCATTAATACGATGATCCAGATCGTAAAAGAAGCGCAGGAGACACCGGAAATCGTAATCAACGCACCTCATACCACAGAAATTAGCCGATTGGATGAGACACAGGCTGCGCGTAAGCCGGTATTGAATTGTTCTTGCGGTTAACAGCTAATGAGTAGTATTAAAAACGCAGGCCACGATACCAAGTATCGTCGGCCTGCTTTTCGCACTGTCCAACTACACGAAAAGTTCTCATCCTCTAAATCATCAGGCCCTTCCCAGCATCATTAAAAATGTCTGAGAAGGGCCTGTTTCAGTTGTTTATCACTATAACTTTTTGATATTACGCACCATGCGTCGGAGTTTCTACTTTCACTACGCCCTTGCGCTCCTTAGCCGATTTACGGAAGTAGAACAGCTCGTAAATCGCTGGAACCACAACCAGCGTAAGCAGCGTTGCCGCGGTCAAGCCACCGATGACCACAATCGCCAAGCTTTGCGAGACGATGCTGCCCATCTCGGCATGGCCGAACAGCAGTGGAGTCATGGCGCAAATGGTAGCAATTGCCGTCATCAGAATCGGGCGCATCCGTGTTCCGGCCGCTTCCAGAATGGCTTCGCGTATACCCATATGCGTTTCATTCTGCTTAATACGGTCGATAAGCACAATCGCATTCGTGACTACGATACCAATTAGCATCAGAGCCCCGAACAGGGCAGTGAAATCAGGTGTTACGCCGGATACGATCAGTCCAACAATCGCCCCAATCGCAGCCAAAGGCAAGGAGAACATGATTGCCAGCGGAGCACGAAGGGTTTTGAAGGTGAGGACCATGATCAGATACACCAACCCTATGGAGATCAGCGCTGTCATACCAAGGTCAGCGAAATCCTCTGACTGATCAACCGAGGCTCCGCCTGCAAATAGAGTCACACCCTTTGGAAGGGTAAGACTATCGGTTTGCTTTTTAATATCCGCTCCGATTTCAGACACCTTCTTCGGATCCACTTCCGCTGTAATTCTCGCATATGGCTTCCCATCTTTATGGAACAACAGTGCTGGTTCATTCCGAACCTCATAGGTTGCTAGTTGTGACAACGGCTTTGGACCTTCAGCAGTCATGAGCGTCATTGCCTTTAAATCTTGCTCTGTCTTAGGCTCAGCCATAGGATCTAACACTACTCCTGCAGGTGTACCGTCCAGTTCGATTTGCCCCATAGGGATCGGATTCAGCATAGCCGACAATTGCATGGTAATTTCTTGTGCATTGGTCTGTGCTGGATCTACCTTAAATGTAAAGACAGGTTTGGTATCCTCCATATTACTACTGACCTTCTGAATCCCCTCCACAGTCTTCAACTTATTCGTAACTTCTGCTGCAACAGCAGTAATATCTGTAAGATTATCACCCACGATATCAATATATTCGCTAGTGGAGCTTGAACCCATCATACTCATTTGATTAGCAACAAGTGTTGCCCCAGCGTAGGAATCCTTCACATCACGGACATGATCGATGAAGCCTTGCGCATCCGCACCTTTTTTCATCACAACGGTATAGTCCACTAAGGTCTCCGAGCTGACGGCCCCCCACTGGGCCGCATCTGCACTGTTCCCTGATTGCATGATCACCGTTTCCGCTTCAGGCTGTTTCATCAAATCTTGCTCTAACTGCTTTCCTTTTTCTAAAATCTCTTTGACAGGAACATCCTTAGGATAATTCAACTGAACAGAGACATAGCTGGCATCTGAAGCATCAAGCGCACCTTTTGGCATAGTCACATAAGCAGCGATAGAGCCAATCAGAAGGAGAAGACCTAGCGATAAAGTAATCCATTTCCGGCGCAAATTCCAATCGAGGAATCGGGTGAACCATTTAGACGGCTCGTGTTCTTTCATTGAAGTTCTTCTCAGCAGCCATGAGCTTAACAGCGGAACCACCGTCAAAGCTACAACGAGTGAAGTTAACAGTGAATACGTGACCGTTAAGGCAAACGGAAGTAGGAACGCCTGTAAACTACCACGCAGAAGACCCATCGGCAGAAATACCGCTACCGTTGCAATCGTAGATGAAGTAATCGCTCTAGCCACTTCCCCAGTTGCGCTTATAATCATTTCACGGGAGAAGGGTTCTTTTTGCAGCCTACGGTAAATGTTCTCAATCACTACGATACTATC
This sequence comes from Paenibacillus sp. FSL R5-0914, assembly GCF_038004525.1. Lineage (NCBI taxonomy): Bacteria > Bacillati > Bacillota > Bacilli > Caryophanales > Paenibacillaceae > Paenibacillus > Paenibacillus sp. FSL R5-0914. Next base: position 1,468,126 of record NZ_JBBORH010000001.1, on the reverse strand, counting down.
ATCAACCAAGCGACCGACCGCAACGGCCACACCTCCGAGTGTGATAATATTCAGACTTATGCCGGATATATCAAGCAGATATAAGGTAACCGCTAGTGAAAGCGGAATAGAAACCGCCGTAATCAGGGTTGCCCGCAGGTTGCGTAGAAACAGTAAAATTACGATCGTCGCGAACAGCGCGCCGAGCAATACTTCACGCATCATACTATTCACCGAGGTAACCACCATATCTGATGTGCTGAATACGACCGCTGCCTCTGCATTTGGAATGGTTTTGTTAATATGTGCTACGGTATCCTTTATATGTTCTCCGACACTTACTGCATTCGCATTAGCTTCTTTGGTTACTATGGCGAAAAGAACATCTTTCCCATTCGAGCGGCTAACGCTCTCTTGATCTTCCTTCAATTCGATGGCAGCAATATCCTGCAGCTTAACACCCGAGGATACGGGTAGCTTTTTTAGAGTATCGATACTATCAATTGTAGAAACCACATTAACGTTACCTGTCTGACCACCAATCGTCTGCTCTCCAAGAGATGCCGATACATTACGTCCCTGAAGTAACCCTAGTACTTGAGGTGTCGTAATTCCTTTCTCAGCCATTAATTTTGGATCTAGCTTCACTCGCACTTGCGGAGTTACTTTCCCATATAAGGCGACGTTGGCTACACCTTCTGCTTGTTGCATCTCTGGAATGATCGTTTCTTCCGCAAGCTTAAGGTTTTCTTTAGTCAGACCTTCGTCAAACGAAAGGGTGACCTGCGACACAGGAATCATGGAAGTATTCAGTTGAAGTACAAAAGGGGCCATCACACCTTCAGGGAACTGCAACGAATCTACAACCTTTTGCACCTCCCCAGCTGCATCCTTCATATTTGTTTTTGAGTCGTAAAAAATATTCACCTGTGCGTATCCGTCTCCGGAAGTGGACAGTATTTCTTTCTTTCCCTTTACAAAAGCGGCCCCAGCCTCAATCGGCTTCGTAACCTTCGTCTCCATCGCATGGGCATCCTGACCCGGACCGAGCACCGTTACAGTCACTTGCGGATTATCTGCCTCTGGCATAAATTCCATCGGTAGCGAAGTGTAGCTCAGCCCTCCCACTACAAGCGCCATTACTACTAAAAGCCCTACCGCCGCCTTGTTACCGAACGACCATTTGGTTAACCATTTCATTATCGTTTCCCCTTCCACCCCGTATATTTCTGGTACTCCTCTTATGACTGCCCCATTATGTATTATTTTCCATCCCGAGATTTAGTTTAGACATTTTTGGTCGAAGTCAAAACAGCCCTACGGCTGGTTTTATACTCAGTCTTAAGACGGGGGGCTTTCTCCTTCCGAAGGATAGGGAATTAGAGCAAACAAAAAAAGAGCACCCCAAAAGCCATGTAAAATGGCTTTCGAGACACCCTTTTGCTATGATTATTATTTTTGTTTAGCGCGCACTGGATCGCGGAACATATATTTTAAGAGTGGTGGTGTTACAAGTGTAGTTACAATGACAACAATAATTACGGAAGTAAAATACTGCTGCTGCAACAATCCGCTTTGCAGACCTGTTGCCGCGATGATCAATGCAACCTCACCCCGCGAAATCATCCCTGAACCAATAATAAGCGACGAATGGTTATTAAATCCTGTAAGACGCGCCCCCAGACCGCCACCAAACAACTTGGTCAGAATGGCAATCACCGTCAACAAGAGGACGAATCCTAGTTGACTGCCAACCCCTTCAAAGGAAACATTAAGTCCGATACTGACAAAGAAGACCGGAACAAAAATCGAATAGGCGATAGGCTCAAGCTTAGATTCCACAGTGTGCTTAAAGGAGGTTTGTGAAATAGCAATCCCAGCTGCAAAAGCACCGATGATGCCTGCCATCCCCATAATTTCAGCAAAATACGCGAACGCAAAGCAAATCATTAGCGCCGCTGCGATAACAGCCTCTGTCACCTTTAACGGAGCCATCCATTTCATAACCCGCGGCACAACGAACCAACCCACAACAAGCGCTACAGCGAAGAACAACACTTTTTTCGTAATTAAAAGACCAATGGACACTGATTCTCCTGTGCCGAAAAAGCTCATTAATACAGCGAGCAAAATAACAACCAGAATATCATCGACTACAGCGGCTCCCAGAATGGTAGAACCTTCACGTGTATTCAACTTATTCATATCCTTCAGTACCTGGACCGATATACTGACCGATGTTGCACTAAGAATGACACCCATAAACATAGCATTATGATAAGCAAAACCAAACATTTCTCCGATGGCGAATCCACCTAGAAAAGGTAAAATAATACCTCCGACGGCTACTGCGAAAGCTGACTTCCAGTTCTTGCGCAGTTGATCCAGATCAGTCTCAAGCCCTGCTATAAACATTAACAATAGAACACCGATCTCCGAAAAATAATGAATAAACTCTCCATTTTGAATCCAACCCAGTACCGCAGGACCTAGTATAATACCGACAATTAACTTACCCAGTACCGACGGTTGTCCCAGTCGTACAGATAAATCACCAGCTAGCTTGGTGAATAGTATAATCAGCATAAGATATAGAACAAACTCCATGTTTCATCCACTCCCTTGTTGTATATAAGAACTGCCAACCAGGGACATCTCCAAGCCAAAAAAAGACAAAGAGGAGCCCTTGTTGACAGGCTCCTCCAAAAAACAAAAAATTATTCAATTAAACAATATTAAATATATTATAACCGTAATATAAAAGACTGTAAACAAAATACGCCGATATTTTACCTTATGCAAATTTTAGTTAATAAAGAATCAGCTTCACTATTTTAGATAGAACACTTCACGTAAAGGCAACATTGGCACCTCATCATTGAAATCAAATGACCCTTCAACCATCTTTGAAGTAATGGCATTCCATCGGTTGCAGGCGTCACTTTTAGCAATGTAATCGAAAGCCGCTTCTGTATCCTCACATTCAAAGCAATAAAAAAATTGATTACCATTCTGAAAGATGGAGTAGTTAGAAATACCAGCCTTACTGTGCTCCTCCAAAACTTCTGGCCAAGGATTTAAATGCATCGCTACATACTCTTCCAGACATTCTTCCTTCACCCGCCATGTCCAAGCCAATTTATTGCTGCTCATCTGTTCATCCTCCTAGAAATGTCCTCTATTGCACATAATAAGAATCAAATACATTTGATACCTATTATTGTACCTGAAGGTAACAGCCCAAGCTATGAATATCTAGTCTTATGCTTTCTAAGCATTAATTCCCGCTTCACTTGGGCGGAGAATGGCAGAACCAATCGCCAGCAGCACAGCAGCCATAAGACCTAAGATGGCAAAGGGTAACCACAACTCATTCCAGCCCCCACCGGTTGCAGCGATGTCGACCGCTTGGATGGCCCATTTTTGCGGAACAAAGTTAGCCGCCTTCTGCATATAGTCCGGCATAATGGATAAAGGCCAAAAGCAGCCGCCAAGCATACAAGTCGGTGTGATAATAAGGGAATTCAGCATACCAGCATTATTAGGATTACGAATTAATCCTGCCACTGTACTCGCGATCCCCATAGACACCAGCATAAATGCCGCAAGAACAAGGAAATAGAGATAGATTGGAACTTCATAATCATAGTGCAGCACCCAGCGACCTAAGGCGAGCACTACGACGATCTGAATCAGTCCGACCATGAAGCTACCCAGAAAATTACCAATAGCAATCTCGTAAGAACGAACCGGAGCACTGAACATTCGCATCATCGTCCGGCCTTTCCGATCATCCATAATCAGAGACACAGAGCTCGTGACCAGGCTCATGAGAAACATTAGCGTTAAGCCCGTAACGACTCCCAGTCCCTCCCGAGGATATAGATTATAATCAGTTCGAATGCTGCCAATACTGTGCTGTTCCGCTCTTTGCATAACCGTAGTAAATTGTGCGTCAACGTCCTTAGATCCGTTATTAACTGCCCCTATGATCGCGGCCGTACTCCTCATTTCATCAGCAATTGTGCTCGCTTTTAATTTAATCATAACGGAAGTTTCATTCGTCTTCAGCTCATACACACTAATTTGCGGCTCTTCTCCAGCAAGTAGTGCCGAAGTGAAGCCTGCTGGAATTAGAATCCCCGCTTCTCCATTCTGATCGACTACGCCTTCTCTTAAAGCAGTCTCGTCAGTCTTTTCTACAAATTTATATTCTCCGGAATTCTTTAGTTCAGTGAGCAAATGCTTACCTGCTGCCCCGTTATCCATATTCGAATACAGCACAACAGCTGGGTTCTCTCCCATCGTTCCAGTAACGGAAACAATACCTGCAAGTACAATACAAGGAAGCAGAATATAGATGAGCACCCCCTTCCTAGTACCAATGGTTCGTTTCACCATGTTCCAGGCAATCGTTAAGATTTTATCCATGATAACCCACCTTCCGGTACGAGATAGCCGCTGCACTGAACAACACTAGGCAGATCAGCGATAACACTCCCAAATTCGGCATGATTTGCGATACATCGGCATGTAACATCATTTTCAGAATAGCCTGCATTGCCCAATGATTAATCGTAAACGCCCCTATAGAGTTCACCCACGATTCTGGAAGTGGTGCCATTCCCCCGCTAATGAAGGTCATACTTACAGTGAGTACCGTAACCACACTTCTTGCGCTTGCTCCAGTCTTGCTGAACATAGAAATAACGATAGATAAGGTCATTGAAGCCACTATCATCAGCAGGCAAAATAGGAGTAACAAGCCCGGGCGATTTCCCCAATTCACACCGAACAGCACATTCGTCAGAATAATAATCGCTGCGCACTGTACTATACTTACAACACCCACACCAAGCATTTTGCCAATAAACAGTTCTGAGCCTTTGACTGGCATTGAATTTATCCGGAAGAGGGTATGATTTTCTTTTTCATTAAAAAGAGAAGTACATACCGTCAAGCCGCTATACAGCAAAAACATCAGCATCATGGATACCGCATAGAACTGGGAAGAAGTATATGAATATCCTCCCTCGCTCAGTTCTCCAAGCTTTACGGAAGGCTCATTACTGGTGGAACTAGGTGCCATAACATTCAAAGCTTCTGGACCCAGTGTCATCGCCACAGACTGTTTATAATTAAGATTCCTCAGAAAATTATCGAAGACCGTCCCTGCCACCCTGTTATCTGTACTTTTTTGGCCCAGTATAAATTCCAGCTGTGCGGCTTCACCGCTCTGTACCTTACTATCAAAGCCTGGAGGAACAACAACCGCATAACCATATTTTCCTGTTCGCAGACCGCTTTCTGCCGCCTCTCGACTACCCACCATAACCGGAGTAATGATATCCTTAAGCTCTGTTGACTTCAAAAAGCTATCCATCATCGCCGAGCTCTCATAGCCCTCACCAGAAAGATTAACAACAGCCACTCGCACAACATCAATAGTAGTGGAGCCTTTGTCACCAACGACACCGGAGAGCGAAGCACCTAAGAGAAAGATCAATAACAGGGGCAGCAAAAACATATTTAATATCATAGAACGTGAGCTAAATAGTCTTCGCAGCTCATAGATCATAATCGTCCAAGTATTCATCAGAATAATCCCCCCTTTAATCTCTTAAGGTCCTTCCGGTCAAGTTCAGAAACAACGTCTCCAGATCAGGTTCTTCAATATTCAGCGAGCCGATAATCCCCTTATGCTTGGCAAAAATAAAAAGGATGTCCTGTAGCTCCCCTTGTGAAGAAGGCAGATACAGCTCAACTACTTCATCCTTTGCTTCTACGCGTCTAATTCTAGGGTGAAGCGTCAGCTCCTGAACAAGCTCCGGTGTGATATTAGCAGCTTTAATGACGATTTTTTCTTCCTTGGCAACGCGTTCTCGCAGTTCTTTTTCCGTACCGCAAGCAATGATATGCCCTTTATCCATAATGGCTACCCGATCGCAAATGGCCGCAACCTCCTCCATATAGTGACTGGTATAAATAACTGTTGATCCGAGTCGATTGAGCTCTTTAACCGATTCAAGGATATGATTACGAGATTGCGGATCAATCCCCACGGTAGGTTCATCCATAATAATCAGCTTTGGACGATGCATAATAGCGCAGGCAATGTTCAGACGTCTCTTCATCCCTCCAGAGAAGGTTGAGGGTTTCTCTTTAGCACGGTCGCTAAGGCCTGTGAACGCAAGAGCCTCATCTACCCGTTCCTTCAAGAGCTTGCCACGCAAACCATACAATCTTCCGAAAAAGGTAACGTTGTCCGCCGCTGTCATCGTGTCGTATAAGGCTAATTCCTGTGGAACCAAACCAATTCTTTTCTTCACCTCAAGTGATTTCGAGGACACGGGCAGACCGTCGATAACAATGTCTCCCCCGTCAATCTTAAGCAAGCCGCAGATCATACTGATCGTTGTACTTTTACCCGCTCCGTTCGGGCCTAGCAAGCCAAAGATTTCTCCTTCTTCTATCGTCATGTTCACATGATCTACAGTTAATTTACCTTCATATCGTTTCACCACATCGGTCAATACGGCGATTGCCATCTTTTCATCGCTCCTGTCTTTGCGCTTCTATATTTACAATTTTAGCTTAAAGGGATTGACCACGGAGGTACGAAAAGTCATCTTTTGAAGGTGACTTAAGTCATCTCCTGAAGAAGTAGGCGAATATGCTAAGATTAGAAGAAACTCTATAAAGGATGTCTTAGGTGTGACTAGAGAACTGACCCTATTGCGATACCTACTCATCATAATTCCTGCTTGTATTAGCATTTACATCTATCCATATGCCGACTATGGAATCTTCACGTTGCATATTCTGATGCTTCTATTCCTTGTGGTCATGGTGCCAAAGCTACCCCGTTCCTTTCATGCCTTAATAAGCATTGTGGAAATACTGTTCACTGCCTGGTTATGTTACCAGTACGGCAGCATAATGATTTTCCCGGCCATTTCAGCATTACTTTATTATTCTAGACTTCAGCCCCAAGCAGTACCTCTCGTGTTTACGGTTGTGCATCTGATTACCTTGAACATAGCGCTCTGGGATTCTCCAAAACTTATAATCACATTCATCAACATTACTTTTCTGCTCATCGCCTATCTCAACGAATTGTTACAGAGGGCGGGTCGGGGCCGTGAGAACACCCTCAATCTTTACGATGAGCTGCGAAAAAAGCATTTCGAGCTGGATGAAGCCCGCAACCGACTGCTGGAGTTTAACGCCCAAATAGAAGATGCAGCCCAGTCCAAAGAACGGGTTCGCATCTCCCGCCAGCTCCATGATGATATCGGCCACCGCCTCATCCGCATTAAAATGATGATGGAAGCCGCGCTACTCACCTTACCCACCTCCCCTGAAAGCGGAATGCAGATGATGGAGCTCATTCGAGATCAATTGTCAGCCAGCATGGACGATATGCGCTCTGCAGTGAAGCGTATCAACTATACGCCACAATTAGAGGGAGCTTATGCGTTAGACCGTCTGCTAGAAGAGATCGGCCGCGATACGGGAATTGAGACCTCATACCAAGTGCATGGGATACCTTACCCGCTATATCCTAGTATTCAGGTGATCTTGTATAAGAACGCCCGAGAAGCCATAACCAATGCCCTACGTCACGGAAATGCAACTGCGATTTCGATTAAAGTCGACTTTAGTGATACTGGAGTTACGATGGAGGTCAGCAACAACGGGACGCTTCCCGAAGGCAATAAACTAACCAAACTGCCGGAAAGTGGAGGGGTCGGGATGAAAGGAATGTTCGAACGAACACATCTGATCGGCGGAACCTTGGAATGGCGGCAGGAGCCTCAATTCACCATTGTTACGCGGTTGCCCATTTATAAGCAGGGAGAGATTGTATAGGCAACGTAGGACTTGAAGCAAAAAAAGAAATCTATATTATGAAGAAGGAGCCACGCTAATGATTAAGGTGATGATTGTAGATGACGATCCTTTTATTCGTCAAAGTCTGCAAGTACTGATAGGGATGGACCCCGATATTGAAGTGATCGGAGCTGCCAGTGACGGAAATGAGGCCTTGAATTTGCTCCAAGCGGGAAATATGGCGGATGTGATTCTGATGGATATTCGGATGCCAGGCTGCGGTGGTGTTGAAGGGACAGAAAAAATTAAGCAGGCTTTTCCTCAGGTTTCGATACTGATGCTAACTACCTTCGATGACGATGAGTATATCATTGAGGCGCTGCGGAACGGAGCCAGTGGATATTTGCTCAAAAACATACCGCCTGACCGTATCATACAAGGTGTCAAAACAGTTAATGAAGGCAACATGCTGATTCACCCTGATATCGCGCGCAAACTAGCCACCTTTCTACAGCCCGCGGCCCGTCCAGAATCTCCACAGGTACAGCCACTGGAATCTTTCGGACTGACCAAAATGGAATTGGCCGTTGTCGCCTCCATCGCTCAGGGACATACCAACAAAGAAATCGCCGGACAGCTGTTTCTTAGCGAGGGTACGGTCAAAAATTACATAACGGATATTCTAAGTAAATTAGAGCTGCGAGATCGGACGCAAATTGCTATTTTCTATTTGAAGGGTGGGCGTGGATAGAAGTTCTACAAAAAAGCCCGGACTCTATTTCCAGAGTCCGGGCTTGACTTTAGTTATCCTTCCGCCGATTCCTTGTTGGCTTCAGCGGCTTTGTTCCGTTTGAGTCGGCCGTTCGGAAGATTCTGGCTGCGAGTACCTGTCTTCATTGCGATGATGCTGAAGATGCTGGATGGCTTCGCCTCCGCAGTAACCGCTCCATCTGTCTCCGGTACCAGAATGATGCCGAGCTGATGATGGTCCCCGTCGTAAATCGGGCTCTGAAGGTATTTGCTCTCCCCTTCACGGTTCTGCACCTCCAGCTTGCAGAACGCTGGATTCATGCGCAGCGCCTCATGTAGCTGCGCGGCATCGGTCAACAGGACCCCGTTGACCTTCAGTAAAATCTCGCCGGGCAGAATGCCCAGCTCCTGTCCGGGACTGCCCGGCAACACGGCCAGCACCTTGCGGCCGCGCGGTGGATGCACGAAGATGGGGCTGATGCTGCGCTCTTCCAGAGCGCTGTACCAGCTTAACCCTTCGTGCAGCACCATCGCTGCGAGCGCCGCGAGCAGGGTCAGCGGGCTCCACCAAGCGGCAAGCAGGCTTAAGCCGAGCAGGACGATGCTGTACATCAGCAGCCGTCCTGAAGTGCGGGCCGCCTTGCGCCCGGGCAGCATGCCCTGCGTCATCTCGCTGAAGCCGATGATGACGGGCAGAGAGACAATGCCAAGCCCGCCGCCCAGCAGCGGCTGCCATGGCAGATCCGTTCCTGCCCCCGAAGGGATCAGCAGGAACAGCGGCAGCGGCCAGAAAGCCTGCAGCTGATAGCCGCCGACAACCATGCCGCGCTTGCCCTTCAAGAAGAGGGGCGTCGCAAGCTTCGCCCCTTGCCAGCGGGCCAGCAGCGCCTCCGCCATGTGCAATAGCGCAGCTAGCACTAGCAATGCGGGAATATCCATCTCCCGTATGGCTGTTGTAATATTCCCGACCGTTCCGCTATGTAAGGCGTTTGGAAAGAAAGACAGTACAAATTGAATCACACCTAGCAAACCTATAGAATAAGCGAAGCACAAATACCGTACACGCAATAGCGATAACACTATACTGACTACCCAAATGCAGGCCACAGCTGTACCTGATAAGGATACCCCTAACAATATGGCTGCAATAGAAACTACTAGTCCCATTACCAGCCCGCTCCACACCGTTCGCCACGTTTCTTGACCCCAGCTATGTAACTTCACATGAATTAGCTTACGTTCTAATGCCACCTGCCGACGGTAATACAACGCAATAAATATAATAGCAATATAGTAATATGGCTGGATCAATAAGTGTAAGAACGCAGTGCCCAAGCTTCCTAACCATTCCTGAATCACATTCAAACTGTTCGTCACACTCCTTTTCTTCCGGTTAATGATAAGTTTATAACAAGCAGAGACGTCTTCGGCGTCCTTTAGAGACGACAAAAGATTCTGCTGCGCATTGAACCGTACCCTTCTGCCCTAAGTGTTTACCTTTTCTAATCTTAACAGAAAAAAAGAAGGCTGAATTCAGCCTTCTTACTTTTTCGACGCTGCCGCCTTAATTTCCTTCTGAATCTCAGCAATCCCTCTATTCCGTTGGTTGTCGTTGGCAGGGTCCTGGATCACTTTGATCAGTGCCACCTCCAGCGCCTCCGCGGTCTTGGCATCAATCATGCCTGTGACTTGAAGTTTCGCTTCACTCTGGAATTTCTTCACTGCATTCTTGGTGCCAGTATCGAAATAGCCATCTTTGCGACCAGGCTTGTAGCCTAAGCCATCCAGCATCGTCTGTGCACTCTTTACATCACCGTTGTTCATGTTATATTGCAGCGTCACGCTCTTGTTAATCGGAGCCACTGAGAAGTAATCCGGCTGCGCTACCGCGATATCCGGTTTAATTCCCTTGCCGTGGATCCATGTGCCGTCCGGTGTAAGCCATTTAGCAATGGTAACCTTCAGTAAGCTGCCATCTCCAAGCTGTTTGTCAAAGCTTGTCTGCACCGTGCCTTTACCAAATGAATTATCACCTATTAGCTTGGCTCCCGCTGACTGCTGCAAGGCACCCGCCAATATTTCCGAGGCGCTCGCGCTACCTTTATTCATTAGCACTACCACTTGATAAGCCTTGCTAGATCCCTTGGAGGTGCTAACTTCGCGTTTTTTATCTTTGTATTCTATTTGAACTATGTTTTTACCAGCTGGAATGAACTCTTCAGCCATCTCAATAACAATCGGGAGGACACCGCCTGGATCATTACGGACATCAATGACCAATCCCTTCATGCCTTGCTTCTCTAGCTTCCCAAGCTCTTCCTTGAATCGTTCTGCAGTATTTAGGGAGAACTGAGTGACCTCGATTACCCCTACACCGTCTTTTTCCATAGTTGAGTATACCGTCTCAAGCTTCACATCATCCCGAGTAAGAGCGAACTCCAGAGGCTCTACAGAGCCGGAACGTTGTATTTTCAAAGTAGCCTTACTGCCTTTAGGTCCGCGTATCTTCGCAACAGCAGCATTTAGATCCATGCCTTCTAGCGATTCTCCGTTAACGGACAAAATGACATCTTTAGCCTGAATTCCTGCTTTTTCAGCAGGTGAACCCTTGATTGGGGAGACCACGACTACTTTACCGTTATCCGAAGAGACTTCTGCACCGATACCTGAAAAGGAACCCTCAATGCTCTCTTCAAATTTCTCAGCAGTTTCTTTACCCATATAGTTGGAATAGGGATCGCCTAGCGCTTCCATCATACCGTTGACAGCACCATCTATCAGCTTCTCCCGATCTACCGTCTCGTAGTAATTGCTCTCAATCAAACTGAGCGCAGTCCCAAGCTTCTGGGATTCCTTCTGCTGTAGACCTGCAACCTGCAACGCAGAGGCTAATCCTTGTCCTGCAGCTTGTCCAAAGACATGAGTATAACCCGTCACGCCCAAGGTTACTAAACTACCGCATAGCAGGGCGGCGATAATCATAAACGCCGCGGTGCTTTTTTTTAACATGATGTTCCCACCGTCCCTTCTTGTCCATCTTGTAAACAACATCCTAAGTCCGTCCTGAAAGGTACGGTATCTCTTCCAGTATATGCCGTACAATCAAATAATATGAGTTATAAGTTCGTTAAAAATTAGAGATAAGGCATAGGATTTACAATCTTACCGTCAATCCGTACTTCGAAGTGAAGGTGGGGACCCGTTGAATTACCTGTGGAACCTGATTCAGCAACCACATCTCCGCGATTGACTTTATCCCCGGCACTAACTCTAAGACCGCCTTTACGTATATGTCCGTAGAGCGTCCAAACTCCGCCTCCATGATCAATAATTACACAATATCCGTAACCGCTCCACCATTCAGCCAAGATAACCGTTCCGGAATCCGCCGCATGAATATTGGTTCCTTGTGGAACCGCAAAATCGACGCCGGTGTGTACTTTCCCCTTCTCACCCGTGATTGGATGTGTCCGTGGTCCATAAGGGGATGAGATTCTTGCGGATCCTACAGGAAGTAGAAACGGCCCATCTCCACCTGAATATCCCGTATCACTAGAGCTGGAGCTAGAACTACTGCTTCCCTTACTAGCTGCAGCTGCAGCCTTCTTGGCAGCCGCCGCAGCTCTACGAGCCGCTTCCGCCTTAGCCGCTGCTGCTCTGCGAGCGGCTTCCTCTGCCTTAATCTTATCCTTTTGCGTTTCCAGCGCAGAGCGTTCGCTTGCCAGTTTGACTAGCTTTTCATTCTGCTCTTCACTTAAATCATCACTTTCTTGAATTTGCTTATCATAGAAAGCGATAAGCTCCTGTTTCTCAGCTTCTTTCTCCTTCAGCAGACTTCTCTGTTGTTCCAAAGAAGTATACAGCTGCTTGGCTTGGGCATATTGCCCTTCAAGCTCTTGTTTCTTCTCTATCACCGTCTGCTTGTCCAACTTATGTTGAACTAACAGCTCCTGGTCCTGATCCACAATCATCTTAAGTGAATCCGCGCGATCCAGAAAATCAGCGAAGCTTGTCGAGGAGAGCAAAACATCCAAGTAAGAAACCGCACCATCGGTATACATTAATCGAACACGGGATCCTAAGACTTCCTCTCTAGAGGCGACTCGTGCTTCTGCTTTATCCAACTCCGTTGCCGTAACATTCAGAGATTGTTCTGTATCGGAAATTTGGGTAGAGATTTCGGTCATTTTGCCCTTAACTTGATCCACTTGCTGTAAGACATACTGCAGATTGAGATTCGTCTTATTCTTATAATGCTGTGCTTCCTGCGTTTGGGACGCCGCTTTCTCCTGCTGCGCCTTAGCTTCCTGCACCTCTTTTTGCAGCTGCTTTAGCTGCTTATCGATTTCGGCAACACTTGTTTTTTTGGCATATCCATCAGAGGGCTGGAATATAGTGACAGCTAGTAACATTACGGCTAGTCCGGCAGCAATCTTCTTCAACTTGCACTCCCCATCCTTCACTTTTTAATATTAAACTTTCAAGAACCTACGAATAGAAACCGTGCTTCCCCAGACGCCGATCAGCACGCCTAGTCCAACTAGTACACCGACGACCAGCATCCAAATATTATCGAACGGAATTAGCTGCAATTGGAGCATAGGATCTCCCTGTACGGTCGATTCCAAAGTGCTGTAACCCAAATACAAGACAACGGAGGTAATGAGCGATCCGATCAGACCGATCAATGCCCCTTCTATAAAGAAAGGCCAGCGAATAAAATAATTTGTCGCGCCTACGAGCTTCATAATGCCAATCTCCTTACGACGAGCAAGTATCGTAACCCGAATCGTATTAGAGATGAGGAACATAGACATGAGCCCCAGACCTGCTACAAAAATAAAACCAATGTTTCGTACAGCGCGTGTTATTTTGAACAAGGTTTCTATTGAGCCCTTGCCATATTTCACTTTGTAAATGGGCTGTTCAGTATGTGTCTTGTTGAGTGCTTCAATCTTCTCAGCCACAAATGATACTGTAGTAGGTTCGACAACTTCTACCTTAAGCGTATCTGGGAGAGGGTTATTGTCTTCATCGAACCCTTCCAGAAGCTCAGCCGCGTCCTCACCCATATCTGCACGGAGATCTTTAAGTCCTTGATCCTTGGAGATGAACGTAATCTTGCTGACCTCCGGCATATTGCCAATTTCAGTCTGCAAAGTCTCACGCAACTTCTGATCTACATTTAGTGCCAAATGCACATTAATCTGTACCTGGCTATCTGCCTCATCCGCTACAGCATTCACATTAAGAACAAGAAGAATAAATACACCTAGGACAAAAAGAGAGACGACGATGGAAGTGATCGAAGCAATCGACATCCAGCCATTACGGAATACGCTTTTGAAGCCTTCCCGCAAGTGTCGCAAGAAGGTCTTAAAACTCATAGCCGTATTCCCCTCTCGCCTGGTCTCTCACAATGTTTCCGTTCTCAATCGCAAGCACCCGCTTGCGCATTTTATTCACGATATCTCTATTATGGGTAGCCATTACAATTGTTGTTCCACGAAAATTAATTTCGTCCAGCAGCTGCATAATGCCCCATGAAGTCTCAGGGTCCAAGTTACCTGTAGGCTCGTCCGCAATAATAACAGATGGGTTATTAACGATAGCCCGAGCAATTGCAATACGCTGCTGTTCTCCACCTGAGAGCTGTGAGGGCTCACGATTTGCTTTATTTTTGAGGCCAACCAGATCGAGAACTTCATTCACACGTTTCTTGATGACCTTCTTCGGGGCTTCAATAACTTCCATGGCAAAAGCGATATTCTCATACGCTGTCATCCTTGGTAATAACCGAAAGTCTTGAAACACAACGCCGATATTACGACGCACATATGGGATTTTACGTTGTTTAAGCTTCCCTATGTTAAAGCCTCCCACAGAAATTTGACCTTTAGTTGGCACTTCTTCTCTATAAATCAATTTCATAAAAGTAGATTTACCCGCGCCGGATGGACCGACAACATACACAAATTCATTGCGGTCAATTTTTACTGAAACTCCTTGCAGTGCGTGAGTTCCGTTAGGGTACGTCTTCCATACATCTTGCATTTCAATCATTTTCTCACTTCCCAATTATGACATTTTCCACTTGTGTGAATCGACAGGGTACAGCTTAAGTTTCCATAAACTTCAATATTTCCGCAATGTATCTATTGTAACAAATCTGTAACCGATTGAGTACCCCGTAACTGCCCCACTATTCGAAAGTTTTGTAATGTCTGTACATATACATATAAAAAGCACCTACTGTGCCGCTCGCAGAAGCCATCCAGGAAGGAGATTATTCATGAAAAAAATCCATCTTACCCTCATAATAGTCATTGCACTCATTCTTATCGGTTCATTAATCTATGGGGGACTTCAACTATATGGCCATAAAAACACGCTTCCAAAAGGTACAACCCTTGCCGGATGGGAGGTGGGCGGGCTGAATATCTCAGAGGTACGTTCCGAACTGGAGAAAAAGCTACAGGCCCTTGAATCTATCCCCCTTGTGTTGCAGGTCGAAGGGAATTCTGAGCTTACCCTCAAGCTTAAACAAGCTGGAATGGCCTATGAAGCCGCTGCTTTTGAGCAAGGTCTACAAGATCTTACGGAGGGGCGGCTATGGGATCGTGTAAAAGCCCGCTACAGCTTCCCCCAGAATTGGAGTCTTGAAGCCCATCTGGATATTGCTCAATTACAGACCATCTTAAGTCCCGCTTGGGAGAGAGAATCCTTCGGTGATCCAGTAGATGCTACGCGGCGAATTACCGGGGATGATCGTGTAGTGTATACGTCCGAGAAGACTTCCCTTGAGGTAGACTGGACAGGAATGGTAACCTCACTATGGGCCGCTGCCCCCACTCGTTTTAGTCGACTACTCTCGCAACAAGAGAAGGGAATTACTTTGGAAGTTCCATTAACCATATTACAACCGGACATCACTCTAAACGCTCTAAAGGAGCAAGGTATTGAGCGAAAAATCATGCAATTCAGCACCTCTCTCGGAGCAAGTGGACCTGGACGAATCTACAACGTCGAATCAGCAGCCAAAGCTGTGAACGGAACCGTGCTCCCACCTGGAGCCGTTTTTGACTATGGCAAAGCTATTGAAAAAGCAAAAATAGATTACGGCTTCCGCGAAGCGCCAGTCATTGTGAACGGTAAGCTACAAGCCGGCGTCGGCGGCGGAATCTGCCAAGTTTCCAGTACGCTGTACAATGCCGCTTTGCGCACCGGACTGGAGATTGTGGAGCGCCGCAATCACTCCTTGCCGGTCAACTATCTACCCAAAGGCCAGGATGCCACCTTCGCTGAAGGCTATATCAACTTCCGTTTTCGCAATACGACTGGCAAATATCTAGTCATTAAAGCGGCTGTACAAGGTCGATCACTAACGATCAAGCTCTTCGGTACTTTTCCGAAAAATGTTACATATAAGGTCCACTCACAAATCGTAGAGGTGCTGCCTCCAGTCGACAAGTACGTAAACGACCCTTCCCTCCCCCGTGGAGGCTCACGCGTTATACAAAATGGGAAGACCGGATATGTTGTTGAGACTTACAGCACCCGGATTGTTGACGGTAAATCCACTGAGGTAAAGAAATTATCCCGTGACGTGTATTACGCACAACAACGGTTAATCGCCATCAATCGTGGAGGCGTAAGTAAATCTGTTATTCCAGAAGCACCTAGAAAGCAGTTGGTAGAGGATGGCGTTCGAAGTGAATAGATTACCTACAAAAAAAAACGGTCAGACCTCGTGAGGTTCTGACCGTTTTTGCTTGTTCATCTATTTTACCTGTAGATGACCTTTCTCGCCTTTAAAATTTACGATTCGGGGGTACATTAGAAATAGATCTATAATCAGAAAGGATGAACACCATGTCAACAGCTCTTGTAAATGATCTCTCTAATATTGTCCGCAGTGCACCTGCCATTTTTGCCTCACGTACTTGCAGAGAAGCCCTTCGCGTAATGTTCCAGCACCCAGAATCCAAATGCATCGTCGTCTGTAACGCCACGAATGAACCGCTTGGATTGTTAATGTGCGACCGTTTCTTTTTAAAAGCCACAGGAAGATCAGGAGTAGATCTGTTCTACAAAGAACCTGCCATGAAGCTCATGAACAAAACGCCACTCATTTTTGATATCTCCACTCCACTTGAATCCGTATTAGCTACTGCTATGAGCCGCCCAGATCCTATGAAGAATGACTGTGTCATCATTACCCGTAAAGGCAAATTCGCAGGTGTTGTTTATATCTCTGACCTGAAGCGCAGTTAGTTCAAAGCCCTACCATCATCTTTCCTCTAATACCTTCCCCTTTCCTCAGAAAAGAATATCCGGTGACGTGTCAATTCTCCAGTATCCCTCCACTTTCTTCAGCTTCACATACACCGACTCACTGCTTTCCTGCGCACCTGGATAAGGAACGGTCAGTTCAAATTCAGCGGTTGTCGCAGTTTTAGAGAGCATGCGGGCGGTGGCTTTTTCATACATTAATAAATTGCCCACATCTGCATTAACCTGCGACATTCTTCCGTTATACTCCAAAAATTGAGTCTGCACATAATATGCCGCTGCATTGTGAGTGTAGGCTTTTTTTATGTAATTCATCAGCTTCGTCTTTGTGCCAATGTCACTGGAAAGATAACGGTACTCCTGCGCTTTATACGTGAAGGTTTCTATCGGGAAGATGTTTCCGCCTCGATTACTATAGAAATAAAGAGCTCTTGCATGGACTACCAGCGGTATGATGCTCTTCACCGTCAAATTATTGATGGTAGCAGGGCCCTCTTTCCCAGGCGCAGACACAGCCACCTTCTTGATTTCCGTACTTCCTGCTGACGGTGAAGCTGCCATAGCTCCTCCACTTGCTGAGATAAGGCCTATGGAAAGGGCCAACGAACCAATCATCCACTTTTTGTTCATTCAGAATTCCTCCTTTGTCATCTGAAAAATACAGGCGATAGCCACTGTTCCAGCTTATGCACCCCGCAAGCTAAAATACCCAATAAACAGAGGAATGAAAACGCATTTATATTTTATAGTAACGAAAAAAATCCACCCTCCTGATTTACAGGAAAAGTGGAGTCGTGAAATAGTGTTATTACAACGGTTAGAGATCTAATTCGAAGATGGAGTAGCAACCTCATAATAAGCTGTGAAAGCTACGTTAGCCGTCAAGATACTTTCAGGACTATCCTTAGATCGCTCTTCATAGGATTGCTGGAAATTAAACGAGTCTACATTCACAATACGAGCCAGCGTTTGTAGCTCCTCCATCCACTGCCGTATACTTGTATAGGTGCCCTCTACTACAGCAGTCATTTTGATCTGTTTGATCGTCGGGAACAGCACTTCAGCCGAACCAGTCATTTGCTGAATCGGATTAGCCTCATCCAAAATAAAGCTGACATCCTTTAAGCGTGCCTGTGAGGACATCCCAACCGCTCGTAAATCATCAATCAATCCTTCGCTGTCATCGCCTTTCGGGAGTGCTGCCAGAAGTTCCTGTTGTTCGGAATCTAAAGAAGTAGCGCTGCTTTTTAGTTCATTAATTTTAGTTTGAAGAATCTCTGCTTCTTTCTCCAGCTGGCTGATCTCTGCGTTCTGTGCGGATATTTCCTTATTTGTCGGTTGAACACCCAGCATATAAAAGGCAAACAGCATCAAGAACAGAATCAATACACCCAGTACAATTGGAGAGCGATACTTATTGAACTGTTCCATCGCTGTTCACCTCCTCTTGGCTTGCATCCGTTCCATTTGTCTGTTGATGATTTGCTAATAAGTTTACTTTATAAATGGCTGTATACATATTTAAGGAAGTGGCTGCATTCGTTGGCCCCGCACTCTGATCCACAGTCCCTTCGGTCAGCTTCGAAATAGAAGCATCCACCGTGAAGGACATCTGACGCAGCTGTCTTAAATAGTTAGAGGCATCTACCATAGTAGGTACATTTACAGTCAGGTCAATTGATGTCCGGTAGGTGTAGTTAATGTCACGGATAAAAGCACCCTGCGGCAGCCCTGCGACTACTTCATCTAGAATAGGAACAGCAATTACCTTATTGTTCTGAATCTCTGCGATTGCCGTCTTCCGATCTAACTGCCCAGGTCCACTGTTTTTAAGCTTCCCAAGCTCTACCTGTAGCATTAAACTGCGATCCTGCAAGCCTTGCAGCTCCTCTTTACCATTAGAGATTTGACCCTTATTAGCCGAAAAATAAATCCCCGTCCCAATCGTTCCCACTAGCCAGATCGCCACAAGACCCATGGTCACATAGGGGAATAATAACGTCTCCCGATCTTCTCTTGGCAGTAGGTCAATCGTGTCCACGCTGATGATGCTTTTTAGAGCTGTCCCTGCTGCTACTCGGTAATTATTTAGCTCAAGATCAGATACAGCATCTTTACCCATCTGGTCTAGGCTTATCGGTGTAATGTCGAGTTCTGCCAGCGACTGCTGAAGCTCTAGATCTAGCTGTTTACGAATGGATGGGACACCTGTTATAACTAAGTTTTTGATACGAGTCGAGCCATCGTGCAAGCTGTATTGGTAGAAGCTGAGCATCCGCGAAATTTCCGCAGTGATCTCCACCATTTGTTCCGGTGATAATTGCTCTTCCACAGCAACTGCTGTTTCTGCCAAAACTTCACTGTCTGCCATAAATTCCAATGCCGCAACATTTCTACCTTTATGCAGATCAAGCAAGTTAATCGTACGAATGAATACCGGATTCCCGTCTCTAAACATATAAACGTCCATGACGGATGGCTCTAGATTAATCAACATCGTTTCCGCAAAGCTTTCCCCATGTCCAGTTGCTATACTTCGCGCCAAGGCGGTTGCCGAAATTTCAACACTGCTTATTCGCAGACCCGCACGCTCCAAAATCTCTACATAATCCTGTATCGATTTCCGTGGAGCGGCAAATACGAGCAAATGGCTATGCTCCTCATCTACCTCGAGCGTCACATAGTCGTAAACAGGATTTTCAAAAGGCAAATGCAGTCCCGTCTCCACTTCCAGCTTTACGAGTTGCTCTACCTGCTTATCGTTGGTACTTGGGATACTCATTTTGCGGATGATGATCTGCGAAGGTGGAATCGACAAGGAAACCTTGCTGCCCCTTAACCCTTCCTTCCTCACCCACTGCCTGACCCGGTCATAAAGCGCCTCGCTATCCGCAACTTGATTCTCTATGATCATGCCTGGAAGGAGCGGGAGATACCGTTTTTTGCGGACTTCCCATGACTGTTTATTCTTAAAACTAATATAACGGATTCCGGTAGCTTCAATTGAAAGCCC
This sequence comes from Paenibacillus sp. FSL R5-0914, assembly GCF_038004525.1. NCBI lineage: Bacteria > Bacillati > Bacillota > Bacilli > Caryophanales > Paenibacillaceae > Paenibacillus > Paenibacillus sp. FSL R5-0914. The sequence continues at coordinate 1,448,259 of NZ_JBBORH010000001.1, read as the reverse complement.
GGCCACTTTAGGGCCTAATCCAAGCATATGTCGATGTCCTCCTATCCGATGAGCGAGAGATACGCGCTAATGATGTGTAAACCATATCCGTAACTAATTAAAGCACCTATTGCTAACCACGGACCAAAGGGAACCGGTTGTTTGCGTTTGATGATTCCGAGCAGCATCAGCAGTCCTCCGACCACACTTCCAAGCAGACAAGCCATTAGAAAAGCCAAAATCACATTCGGAAATCCAATCACCAAGCCCAGCAGCGCAAATAGCTTCACATCCCCGGCACCCATCCCTCCTAATAGAACAAAGGGGATAAGAGCCCCTCCCCCAAGCACAGCTCCCAGCAAGTGATGCCATAACGGCCCCTCTGGATAGAGCAATACAAGAATGAGCAGTATCGGCAAAAAGAATAGCAATACCTTGTTCGGAATCAGCATGTACTTCAAATCCGCAACCGTCACAATAACCGCTAAACTCACAAACACGAACCCGAGGATTCCCTTCCCCGTCAGGCCAAATTGTAAGTACACCCATAGAAAAAGCAAACCCGTTGCCGCTTCTCCTAGCGGGTATAAAGGCGACACCCTTGTACCGCAATAACGACACTTGCCACCTGACAGCATGTAGCTTATCACCGGAAACAAATCCCGCCCCTTTAGCCGCGCATTGCAGTTCGGGCAATGTGACGGTGGATTAAGCAAGGATTCCTTAGCTGGCACCCGCAGTGCCACTACATTATAGAAGGAGCCTAGAGTCAGGCCCAGTAATGTGATGTAACTTGCGATGAATATCGTCATGGATGTCCTCTGTTGGCTTTCTGGATTTTAAAAAAGGAATCGGGAAGTCCGATTCCTTAGGGATGAAAATTCAATTCATTATACCATTACTCTTTTTTAGAACTTAGAACGTTAGCAGCACTAAACTTTACAGCAGTAGTAGTTGATGCGCCTCCCACATTAACGTTTAAAATAACAGCATCATTACCAGCAGCTGTATCCGCCAACTGCCCCTTAGCATTAAAGTTAACTGTACCTGAGGCGATTGGGTCCTTGGAACTCGGAAGACTCAACGGACTATCAATGTACCCGAACTTTTGAATATCTGAAAGATCAACAGTTTTGGCACCAACAAAGTCCCCGTTCTTTTCCCCAACGATATATAGTCTAGCAGCATCATAAACTTGACGTGCAGTAGCTGCATCAGCACTTTCTTTTGAATTTTTAATTACATTCCCAATCAAAGGTATCGCAATAACCGCAATAATCCCCAAAATAACGATAACCGCCAATAACTCGATCAGCGTAAACCCCTTTTGATTTTCCTCTTTGCTCAATCTTCTCTTAATGGCTTGTGCTAACATTTTATTTCCCCCTCTAAGTGGTGTGTGATTGTACAGCCTATATCTTTTATTTCCGTGAATCCCGCTACAATGCTCGTCCTTCCTTGTCTAGCGCTAGCAAAGGATCTGCAACCCTGCCCCGCCTCCCCGGCTTCACCCCTCTCAATATTTACAAGGAACCGCAAGGTTCACATATTGCCGTACAGACTGAACATCGGCAGCATAATAGCGGCCACAATCACACCTACAACACCTGCTAGAAAAGCAATCAGCAATGGTTCAAGCAGTGACTTCAGACGATCGACGGTATTTTCTACGTCCATCTCATAGAAATCAGCTACCTTAGACAACATCGTGTCGAGCGCCCCCGTCTCTTCACCAATCGCAATCATCTGTGTTACTAGCGGCGGGAAGACCCATGCTTTTTTCAACGGTTCAGATAGTGGATTTCCTTGTCTCAGCGAATCACCTGCACTTCGGATAAATCCCCCAATGACCCTATTTCCTGCTACCTCTTCTACAATCACCAAGGATTGCAGAATCGGAACTGAGCTGGCATATAGAGATGAAAAAGTACGCGTAAACTGAGCAATCGAGCCTTTTTGATTCAGCTTGCCGAACACCGGAATCTTCAGCTTGGCATAATCCAGCGCATAGGCTCCCTTTTCCGTCCGTTTTGTAATCTGAAAAGCTATCACTAGGAGGAGAACTCCGAGTATCCAGAAATACCATTGACCTTGAATGCTTTTACTAAGTGCCAATACCATCTTTGTAATCGCCGGAAGCTCTGCATTCATCGATTCGAACATCGTTACAAACTGTGGAACAATCGCCCAGAGGAGGTATATAACCGCTCCAATCGCCATCACCCCGACGGTAATCGGGTAAGTGAGCGCAGATTTGATTTTCTCCGTCGTGGAATGCTGCTTCTCAAAAAACATCGCCAGTCTGTCGAGCGTCCCCTCAATATCACCTGATTCCTCACCGGCACGGATCATGCTGACGAATAGCTGCGGGAAGATTTTTTTATGATCCTGAACGGCTTGTGAGAACGATATCCCACGCATCAGGCTGGAGTTAACATCTACTAGCGCTTTGCGTAGAGGCTTACTCTCAGTCTGCTCCGCCAAAATACGCGTTGCATCTACAATCGACACTCCAGCACGCATAAGTGTGGCAAACTGCCTGCAATAAATAATGAAATGAAGCGGTTTGACCGGATTACCGATATAAATATCCATCGATAGAATCGTTGTTTTGCGTTCGATCAGCGAGAATACCGTAAGGCCCCGTTTGCGTAACTCCTCCATTGCCGTGGGTTTATCTGTTGCGGTTAGCTTTCCTTTAATGGACTTGCCTGCGGTTGTCTTTACTTGATATTCAAAAAGAGGCATCAGCTACTCACCTCCGTCATAAACGCCTTAGCTGCTACTGGTTCAATGAACCCCTGTGATAAATACTCACGGATACTCATGTCCAACGTATGCATGCCTTGCGAGCGTCCGGTTTGCATCACATTTTTAATCTGATGTGTCTTTTCGGTACGAATGAGATTGGCTACGGCAGGTGTATTCACTAAGATCTCTGTTGCACATATCCGCCCCCGTCCTCCAGCTCTTGGAAACAAGCGCTGACTGACAACTGCCAGTAATACTGAGGCTAGCTGTGAACGGATCTGCCCCTGCTGCTGACCCGGAAAAGCGTCAATAATTCGATCAATTGTCTGTGGTGCGTCTGTTGTATGTAAGGTTGCCATCACAAGATGACCTGTTTCCGCGGCAGTAACTGCTGCTGTAATGGTCTCCAAATCCCGCATCTCTCCAACGAGAATAACATCCGGATCCTGACGTAATGCAGAACGTAGTCCGCTCGCAAAGCTAGCTGTGTCGCTGCCTACTTCACGTTGATCTACCAGACAGGTTCCATGACTATGCAGAAATTCTATAGGATCTTCAAGTGTCACAATATGCTTGCTTTCGGTCTTGTTAATGTAATTCAGCATAGCTGCTAACGTAGAGGATTTACCGCTGCCCGTAGGCCCTGTAACTAATATCAAACCTTGTGGTTTAAGTGACAAAGTGGACAAAATCGGAGGCATCGACAGTTGTTCTAGACTCGGAATCTCTGCAGGAATGGCTCGGGCAGCAATACTAATCTCACCCCGCTGACGATAGACATTCAACCGAAATCTTACGCCGCCATCCAGCGGATAAGAGAAATCCACCTCACCTGCATTCCGAAACACTTCGTTTCGTTCACTGCCAAGCAGCGCTTCTGCCATTTCTGCCGCTTCATGACCTGTTACTGGTGCACCCTCAAGTGGGTGAAGCATTCCATCCATACGTATCACCGGAGGCGAGCCTACAGAGATATGTAAGTCGGAAGCTTTGGAGGAGTATGCCGTCTGCAAAAGCTGTCTAATATCCCGCGTATACGTTGGCATCGGCTGCTCCCCCTATTTTTAAAATGAAAAGAACCTAATAGACCCTAATGTGAGACCGTCTCGCGCATTACTTCTTGAAGCGTTGTAATCCCTTGACTAACTTTGAGTAAGCCATCATCCATCAGTTGAACAAGTCCACGTGCCTTACCTGCGACACGCATTTCCTCTACAGAAGCAGTGTTCGTAATAAGCTGCCGCAAATGATCGTCAATGCTGAGTACCTCATGAATCGCTATTCGGCCTCGATAACCAGAACTGCTACAGCTACCGCAGCCTCGGCCACGATGTAATTCATCTGCTGGCAACCCCAAGCTACGTAGCATAATCGCTTCCTGCTCAGACGGTTTGTAGGTTTCTTTGCAATCAGTACAGATTTTACGAACAAGCCGCTGAGCTACCACACCAATTAGTGAGGAGGCAATTAAATAAGGCTCTACTCCCATATCTCGCAATCGAGAGACGGAGCTAATCGCATCGTTTGTATGTAAAGTAGACAACACTAGATGACCTGTTAATGAGGCGCGAACCGCAATTTCAGCAGTTTCCGCATCCCGTATCTCACCGACCATTACAATATTCGGATCTTGTCGGAGAATCGAACGTAGCCCAGCTGCAAAGGTTAGCCCAATAGCCGAGTTTACGTGCACCTGGTTTACACCCTCAAGCTGGTATTCCACTGGATCTTCAACTGTGATAATATTTGCACTTTCTACATTGAGTTGGTTCAGCGCTGAATATAAAGTCGTTGTTTTTCCACTACCTGTAGGTCCAGTGATTAGCAGAATTCCGTAAGGACGAGCAATCATTTCCTTAAAAGCTTCCGCATTCCCCTCACTGAATCCCAAAGCATCTACAGATTTGACACCTGTGCTTAAATCTAGCAACCGCAGTACAATCTTCTCCCCGTGCATCGTAGGTAATGAGGACACACGAATATCTACCATTTTGTAATCAAATTGCATTTTGATTCGCCCGTCTTGTGGCAAACGGCGTTCTGCGATATTAAGTCGGGCCATTATTTTCAGACGAGCAGTGATAAAGCCCTGCATCTGCTTAGGAATGATCCGCTCTGTCCGTAAAGTTCCATCAATGCGGTAGCGGATCGTTAGATTATTCTCACCTGGATCCATATGTATATCAGACGCCCGCAGAGCAACAGCCTGCTGAATCATCTGGTTGACCAAACGAACGATTGGTGAGTCCTCGTCTGTGATCTCCGTTTCTTCTATTTCTTCTTGTGTAGGGAGCTCTACTAGCATCTGATTCATAGAATCACGCATTCCATAATGACGTGCAATCGCTCTCTGCAGCTCATCCCTAGTGGAAATGGCAGGTTCGATTCGGAACCCTGTACTCATTCGTAAATCTTCTATCGCAAAATAATCTAGCGGATCGGCCATCGCAACCATCAGCTTACCTCCTTCTTTTAAGAAGGGAAGTACCTGATAACGCTTAGCCATACTTTCAGGAATAATCTGCGTGATCGCAGGATCAATCTGGTATTTAAATAAACTGACATGCGGAATACCCAGCTGGAATTCAAGCACTTCAATCAGCTGCTGCTCCGTGATATAGCCTTGAGAGATTAGCAGATCGCCAAGCTTACGCTTGCTTTTACGCTGTTCCGCAAGTGCTTCAAGCAGCTGTTCCTGCGAAATAATATTATTTTCTACCAGCAAATCTCCAAGTCTCTTTTTGGCGATGGCCATGTCCGTTCAGCTCCATATGCCGTTATTGGTTATACCTTTATGCCGACCTCAATAATGGATAATACTAGGAATAAACAAAAGATAAATTACCAGTTCTATTTCTGCAAAACACGAAAATAGTTTTTCCATAATTACGGATCCATCAAATTTGTCAAACTAGCGTATTTTTCAATATAATTGGGACTTTAGTAATAAATTTATAGGTATATTTCAATAGATTTATGTTGTCTATCAATGCTGAATGTCCTAGAATGTATATAACATAGATTGGATAATTTTACAATGAAATCAGCTGAAAAAGCTGTCGTAAACTAGCATATATAACATACGATTCGACCATATCTACCAATAGTTAACAATCAGGGAGAGATGACCATGAAATTTGCCAGTAACAAACGGTTCTATCTTTTTACAGTAACGATCTTGCTTCTCCTTCTGCTTGTTCTGCCACTCAAAAATCACTTCATGAATGTAGAAGCCAGTTCAAATGAATACCAGATTCGGATGCTGGAGGTTACTGAGAATGGAGTTAGTGAGCTTGCGTCTCTAAATACGGGAATATCTGGCCTTACCATTGATACGATGAGTATGAAGCGCTTTGTGGCGCTGCGGGATGATCTAGACGGGCGATACGATGCGGTTTATATCGGGAAGGGGACTTACAGTCCTGTGCAGGTAAGTAATCAACAACCCGCCTCGGAGGAGAATAGAGCAAAAGCCCTTGACACCAAAAGTGTAAAGAACGATATCACTCGGCTGAAGGCTGATCAAATTACGAATGAGTTTATCAACAAGGGATTATATGTTTTCTTTCATAGTCAACCCTTTAAAGACAAAGATAAAAAACCTCAAGCTGAGGGAGGTATACTGTACAGCTCTTTTAATAGTTACCGTCTTTCCACCACCACACCAAAAGTTAAGTTTGTAGATGATACCGAACTCGCAAATATCTTTGATGATTTAAAAAAACAGAACTCTACATACATAAACGACTTAAAAAAACGCCCCCGTCTTCAAATTACGGACAAAATACCTGACTATGACCCTAATGTAGCTAATAGTAAAATCTATGTTCCTGGGGAGAAGCTTTCTTTTAATTTCAATGTTACCAACGCACCTAGAATATTAAGCTCTCCGCTCTCAGTCAAGCTATATATCGGTCTTGATAAGTCCATCAAAATGGGAGAAAAACAGGTCGTTGCTGAAACAGAAATTAATACTTCCAGTGGAACTATCGAATACACTTTGCCAAAAACTTACTCTGGATTACTCTACTGGAAGCTAGAAATCAATGATTATCATAGTTCGCAATTAAAGGATTTTGACAGCGGCGTAATTCGTTACCGTGGAGAAAAGACTATCGTAAATATCCTTCAGGTTATGCCGGACAATTTAACGGAAAGCAGCCTCCTGAACACTAGTAATATGGATCCGCTGTTTTTGAATACAACTGACTATCAACTTAATATAGAGGTCAAAACTATGACCAAATTTAACACATATGTGAATGAAAAATATGCTGCAACACAAAGCTACGGACTAAATGGCACCTATGACATGCTCATCTTTGGATTTGTAGACGAATACTATAAAAAATCTAATTTGAATACTAATGCGATCAACGCTATCACACAATTTACTGGTACCTTTAAGCAAAGCGCCTTGTTCACTCACGATACCATTATTAATTTAGATGCTAGTAAAAAGAACTGGATCAATAATTTCATGGGTATCACTGGCCAAATGAACCCTGAGACCAACTTAGGCCACAATGCCATCAATCTCTCTACCATGGTTAAGCCAGTGAATGACGGACTTTTGATGCAATATCCTTTCTATCTGAGCAAAAGAGATGACAACAACAAGCAGATCGATATCCTTCAGCCACAAATTGCCCCAACACATAACCAATACTTTACTCTTAACCTGGAAGACCCTGAGGTAGTATCCTGGTATAACATTCAAAGCGAACCGTCAGGTACGAGGATAAAACCAAATGGAGAATATAATCAATACCAACGTGATACCGAAGATAGCTGGAATCAATATTACACATATTCCAAAGGAAATATTACCTACTCAGGTACAGGTCACTTTTTTGGAGTAAGTGATATTCCGGCCAATCTAAAAAAATTCCCTGTCTGGGAACAAAAGCTATTCGTCAATACCATGTATCGTGCTTTTATAGGTGCTAATCATGCTCCTGAGATTACCGTGCATACACCGACTAATGGATCATCGATTCCTTCTTATCAAAGCACCTTACTTGTCGACTACACAGTAACCGATCTAGACTTGAATGATCGTGACCTGACGACTGAAATTTTGTTCAAACAAGGGGATACGTATCTAACTAAAATGGGATCGACCAAGAAGACGATCAAATCAGGACAGAATATTCATGAGACTTTTCCTAACCCACTGCCTGAAGGTGGAACTTTTGATATAGAGATTAATGCTTGGGACAGCACAGGGGCTCTCTCGACTCGTACAGTCACTGTAAATGTCGTAAAGTCTACTCCTAACTTGGCAGTAACACGATCGCTTTCTTCTAATGTTGTGAACGGAATCGTAGCCAAAGGAGAACAAATTACTATCGATTATTCTGTCACTCCAAAACCCGTTCTTTTCAAAGATGTTAGTGCGGGGGACCAAACTTTCAGTAAACAATCAATATCAGATATTACTTTTACAGAGAAACTTCCACCTAATCTAGAGATATCAGGCCAACTCCCTACGGGAATGACTAAAGAAGGAAGTCTGTTGGGTGGGTATACCTTAACCTATAGACTTAGCGATATTTCATATACCTTAAAGACAGAGGGTAACATACAAACCTATAAACCTGATACTGAACGACCGATTGTTTTTCAGTTCACCATAGTACCGACAGAAACTGGAGTGTACACCCTGAATGATTCCAAACTTGGCTACGTGGATATTCATGCTACTAATCCATTTGGGATTGCAGGTGGCTACAATGCATTCATCCTAGGTCCTACAACGCTTGTCGGCGGTACCATTGATGGAAGCTTAGCATCAGCAGGCACTGTAGATTTTCAATCTTACGGCGGGACAGTAAATGGGAGGTATAAAGATAGCTTGCCATATGGCATTGTTACAGGAGGGGACATTTCTTTCCCTGCAGGCACTATATACGGAAATGTGTTGTATGCAGGAGACTATAAAAATCTTAACTACGGTTCAATTCAAAATGGTAAACCTATAAAGGGAACACTTATAGATTTTAATGCTCAAGGCCAGTATTTGCGCAGCCTCTCTACTGCTATTGGAGCACTTCGTGCTAACGGGATTGCGAATGATGACACTTATGGAAAACTTACTTTAACCGGGAATTCATCCATTAACATATTTGAGGTTCCTGCCACTATTCTAAGTACGTTTAATAGTTCCCAGCTTAAGGTCCCTGAAGGATCTACAATCATTATTAATGTTACGAATGACAATATTACAGAACCTTTCTTGCATGTACCATTAGGAACCAACGGTCAGTTAGTATTATTCAACTTTCCTAAAGCTACTTCTTTGAGGGTCGATAATAGTAATGTTTACGGAACTATTCTTGCACCTAATGCAGATATTAGATTCCCAGGGGGGCAAGTATATGGAACTATTATAGGGAAATCACTAAACAAAAGTAATTCAACTTTATTCCACTTCCCTTTTACAGGAGCTTTACCATCCGAGCTCTACCCAACACCAAACTTTACACCATCAACGACCAATCTAACTCGTACGACACTTTCGTTCGAGACTCTTACATTTAGAGCTGAATACAAAATCAAGGGTCTTGCACTAGAGAACAGAACTATCTATGTAGGGGATGGGATGCGTCTGATCCCAACAGTTACTCCTTCTGATTTGAGTAATTCTGTATTCCTCTGGACAACTAGTAATGATTCGGTTGTGCAAATAGATTCCAGCAGTGGTGATATTGTCGGTTTGGCCAAAGGAACAGCACAAGTCGCTGTTAAAGCTCTTGATGGTAGCGGAGTTTCTGGTACTGCATCCATAACTGTAGAAGAACGTAACACCCGTTCTCTATCAATTGAAGGATATGAAACAGGAAGAATCAATGAATCCATTCCATTAAGTGCCTTATACAGTCAAGATAGTCAAGGAACTGAGAGCAACCTGGTGTATAACTGGTCCGTTATAAACAAAACATCTGGAGCTAGTAACGCTATTTTAAGTGACAATTCAGCCTTCCCTGGAGATAAAAGTGAAATGATATTCAGCGCGGCGCAATCGGGAACTTATATCGTAAAGCTTACCGTAACTTCTAGTAATCCAATTCCTATAAGTGCAGAAAAAACTATCACGATTACAAACCCATTAACATCACTCGCTATCAACGGTCCAACAACAGTTATGATAGGCGAGTCTATAGATCTCCATGCAATTTGGAATCCTGAAGATGCGGATGACTTGCTTTTAAATTGGAATTTCATTCAACCTAACGATAATAAATTTGCTCAATTTCAGACTTTTGATTACGGTTCGAAGGTTACGTTCACTGCTGGAACAACGGTTAAAGAGGGCATAGAAATTGGGGTATCTGATGGAACTTTAAACGCTTATCATACCATCAGCATTGTTGAACTAACTGGACTGCGGTTCAAGAATCAGTCAATAAATCTATATGTAGGAGATACTTATAAGTTAATGTCCATTTTGTGGGCATATCCGACCTCAATCTCTTTGGATCAAATTAAAAATAATCTAAGTTGGGAAAGCAATTCTCCCGGCACAGTCCGCGTAGATAACGGTGCAGATGTAAATGCCAGAGGAATTGTTACAGCACTTAAAAAGGGAGAAGCAGTCGTTACAGTTACTTACAATTCCTCAATAACCGGAGAGTTACCCGTAAAAGGCTATATTACCGTCAATGTACTAGACTCTCCAAACGGTGATCGTTACTAAATCAACTACATTTTCTTATCAGTGATAAAACTTGGAATACATTAAAAAAAAGAGGGTGATCCCTCAGCCAGCAATGGCGAGGGACATCCTCTTTTTTTAAAAACCAAACTCTATATTTATTAACGACTTACAAGCTCCAACGGTCCTACAGTTACATTAACCTGCTGCACACGCGGTAAGCTCGATTGCTGGTGAGTGAAGACTTCCTGATTATATTTCACTTGAAAGCGCTGGAACAAATTAGAGTCTAACACCTTATCCTGATCTCTGAATTCGAAACCCACTCCTGAACTTAATGGTTGAACTTGTCCTAGCACTGCATTTACTGTAAGATTTCCTTTAGCAAAAAAACCGCCGTTCAACCAAAAAATCGATCCTACCCCATAAAGTTCAGCATTACTATCGGTATAAAAAAATGCTTTCATCTCTTCTGCCTTGTCCGTAAAAGCATCAATACGATTAATAAGCACCGCTCCTTTGGATATAAGAACCAATTCCTTATCATTCAACCCTTTAATTACTGCATCCTCTACAACAGTTTCTCCTAGAACATACATAGTGGAGTTGAAAGCCACTCTTCCCTTAATAGTGACGCTTCCAGTGACAATAATATTTGCTTGTATGGGTAAAAAATTATTCTGATCTGAACTATAATTGTTGATTTCCAGATTACCTTTTACAATTATCCACTTAGGTTTGTCTATATCATTACCGCTCTTACTACCAGCCGTAAAGGTTAGTTGCTGTTTATCTATCCCATCGATTAGTAAGTCACCATAATAGATAGCGGACGTCGTCCGATCTTTTAATAATAAATTCTGTCTAATCTTATAATTCTTTAAGTTATCTAGGTATTGACTATACTTAAGATTATAATCATCTTCTTCTGCTTCAGTTGGTTTATCTGGAAGCACTGGCTTATTTGGTAGATTTGAATCAGGTAAATTGGTCATCTTATTCTTTAAATAATCGCCAAGTTCATTCTTGTCTACAGCGTCCTTTACTCTATCCCTATTCCCCGTACCTATTGCTTCCGTCACCTTGTCTATGAAAGATTCTAACACATTAATCTGGATAAATTTCTTATATGGTTTAATGAGTACCTGTTCTTTAGCAACCCCTAGTATCTTTGGTAAAATCGTTGTTGCGTTATTACTGCTTACGACTCCGCTCCCAACAAACCCCGAATACTCAATAGTCTGCAAAGACTGTACATGAACCTCGGAAACTTTCTCCGTCACACCCACAATGGAACCTCCACCGGAGAACAGCCCTACCCTAGGATATTGAGTCTGTTTTGTCAGCAAGCCCGGTCCCTTGTATTTATATTTCGCCACATCACTAATGACTAGTTTTTCACCCGCATATATATTGCCATGGAAACCAGGCGCTCCGTTTAACGTCAATACTCCTTCCGATCCAAATGCGTACTTCAAAAAATCTGGATAGGTGTCGATGACGATTTTTTGCTTCAATTGTCTTTTAACACCATTTACCGTGGCTTGTGCTTCAATATCGACATAATATTTTTGCTTATCCTGCTTCTCATAGGTGATGCTTTTGATCGTAAAGCCAGCTCCAGATAACTCCGTTACGTCATTGCTGACGCCGACAATTTTGGTGCTCACCTCATTAACAATATTCTTAATCTCATCCTCCATATGATCAGGATCAATATCCTTTCGTCCATCCAGCTTCGTCTGTATGTAAGCAACCGCTTCGTCCAGCCCCTTCTGCGCAAGGTGTAAACTTTGCACATCGTTCTCTCTGGTTTCCGTTCGTTGTGCCCCGCCCATCGTTGCCCCTAGTACAGCTAGTCCAAGTATCGTAAGTAGAAGAGCAACAAACATAACCAATACTAGAGCTGAACCTCTTTCGTTAGGGTTCCTCATCCCTCCTACTCCTCCTAGAATCCGAATTTACTTTTCAACTCCAACGGGTAATCTCTTCCGTCATAGCTCTGAACTAGCGATAAATCTATGGATATTAGACCGCTATCACAAGGAATGCTATTCTGACATTCTAGAGTAATGGCAGAACCCTCTGCTAACCTAGAAGTAATCTTAGTTCTTGTGTCCGCTGGAGGATCTATCACATCGGGTGGAGCTATCGTAAGAATGCCATTAGCAATACGAATCCGCGATTTGGTGCCGTCCTGGCGCTCTAACGTAATGAAGCTATCAATAATCTGGGTCTTATCAGCATTCTGGATCATCGTTGGGGTAATCTTATCAGGCGCAAAGGTATACAGCTCCGTAATTATTGCGGACATTAACAAATCCCCTTCATCCCGCAATGAGTTTTCAATCGATATTTTATGATAACTGCGTAAGCCTAACATCGTGATCCCTGAAATAATTCCTGCAGCAACTGTAAATAACGATAGGGCTACAATTAGCTCCACTAAAGTGAATCCACCCTCCCTGCGGAAAAGGTTAACGAATTTTTTCATCGGTAATGTATCCCTCCAAAACAGATTGGGTCTGAGGTCCACTAGAAGAATCCACTCTGCTGACTTTTACCAATACCGGCAATAGATATGCTGCCATCTTCTGTTCATCTGAATCACTTGGGCTTGGGCTTAAGCTTGGGTTATGCAATTCACGCTGATACTTAATATCGATCTGATAGTTGATCCCATTGATTGAAGGGTTCAAAACCTGATTTAAGATGGTAGTATCTTCAAAAAGCTGTATGTAATCATCGCATTTCACGGAATCATCCGTATCCTTTTGGCATTTCGCCGCCTCTATCGAATCATAATTCTCCTTTATAAAATAATCCCACATCTTCTCAAAATCCTGCTTCTCCACATAAAACAGCGCGTTCCGCGCCAGATTGACCATAATCGTCTTGTTTTGATTCGATTTAGAGTAACTCATGGCGTTTGTAAAGTAAGACGTAAGTACCAGTGAAACTATCGATAAGATCACAATAGCGGCCAGCACTTCGATCAATGTAAATCCTTTTTCCTGCTTTAGGCCTGATTTCATCCTACTTTCTTCCTCCCGGCTACGAGAATGCTTTCATATTTGCACGTTTTTTCCTTAATTTTCTACTTCCATTATATTCTCTCATATCCAGCTACAGCAATCCTCAAAACCCTTATAATTCAGATATTTCTACAATATCTCTCACTTTTGCTCTGTGCTATCATTTGGAAAGAGAGGGGATGGATGAAATGGCTTTAATAGAGTGTAAATTTTATTCGGAAGTACTAGGATTGAATACCTCAATGACTGTAATTTTGCCGCAAAAAACAACCACACAAATCGGTATGAGCAACGTAACCAGGGGAGAACTACACCCTACGTTGTATTTGCTACATGGTTTGTCCGACGATGATTCGATCTGGCTTCGCCGGACTTCGATAGAACGATATGTAGCAGAGATGGGAATAGCTGTAGTTATGCCGAATGTGCATCGCAGTTTCTATACGGATATGGCTGTTGGCGGTCGTTATTGGACCTTTATTAGTGAGGAGTTGCCTATGCTTGCGCGCTCATTCTTCCCATTGTCAGATAAACGCGAGGATAACTTTGTAGCCGGGTTGTCGATGGGTGGTTACGGAGCGATCAAGCTAGGACTACGGAAACCGGAAGCTTTTGCGGCTGCAGCAAGTCTATCAGGAGCACTTGATATGGCGCATAATTTTATGAACGGGGAAAATCCTACCGTCAAAAGCAAAGAATACGAAATGATTTTCGGAACAGAAGATATCGCCGGAACGCCCGAAGACCTTCTATGGCTGCTTGAGGAAGTGAACCGCTCCACGGGACCGAAACCAGCGCTGTATCAATGCTGTGGCACAGAAGATTTCCTGTACACAGATAACTTGAAATTCCGCGATGCATGCCGAGCAACCTCCCTTGATTTCACCTACGATGAAGGTCCTGGCAACCATGAATGGGGCTACTGGGATGCCAAAATCCGCGATATATTAGCTTGGCTACCGTTGAGTAATAACTAGCTTCTTCTAATAGACAACAAAAAGGTGCAGCCATAAGCTACACCTTAATATCTGTTCTACCCAGATTACCCTCTTCGGAGGGTTCTTTTAAAATATAAGGATAGAGTAAAAGTTTCATACTACTTTATCCTTATATTTCTCGCTTAATTGCTTACCGTCCTTATAAGGACGCCGAAGGCAATTATGCTTGTTTGGTGATTTTTTTAAATAATCCAGTCTGTTCTGTGATTCCTTTTTCAGCAGCAAATCTTTCAATACTCGATGCACCAAAGAATCCGTCTATACCTTCTGTCCGTTCAATTACGTACGCAGCATCTTCTGGTTCAGCAATCGGTCCACCGTGACAAATAACCATAATATCGGGATTTACTGCTTTCCCTGCTTTAATAATCGCTTCAATTCTTTCTACACAATCATCTAAAGTAAGAGCGGTCTTAGCTCCAATTGTACCTTTGGTAGTCAAGCCCATATGCGCCACCAGAATATCTGCGCCTGCTTCTGCCATAGCTTTAGCTTGTTCAGGATCAAATACGTAAGGAGTGGTGAGCATATCCAATTCATGCGCTGCTCTAATCATATCTACTTCTAAACCATACCCCATCCCAGTCTCTTCAAGGTTCTGTCTGAATACGCCATCGATCAAACCAACGGTTGGGAAGTTTTGCACGCCGCTGAAACCTTGTTCCTTAAGTTGTTTTAAATAAACTTCCATCACTCTAAAAGGATCTGTTCCACATACGCCTGCTAATACGGGAGTATTTTTTACAACAGGTAATACCTCCGAGCCCATTTCGACTACGATTTGGTTCGCATCTCCATAAGATAATAACCCCGCGAGTGATCCACGACCTGCCATTCTGTATCTTCCTGAATTATAAACAATCAGCATATCCGCTCCGCCAGCTTCACTGCTTTTTGCAGTAATCCCTGTGCCAGCCCCAACACCTAAAAGAATCTTTCCATTTGCTACTTCTTCTCTAAACTTCGCCATGATTTCAGTTCTTGTATTTTTGTTCATGTGTAACGCCTCCATCATTATTTAAATGTTCTGTGTTAGTGTTATTTGCTCATGAGATCTATTAGCTTCTGAGCTGCTGCTTCTGCAAACTCTACATCATTAATGGCACAATCCATCTCGATAACCTCGACAACCTTTCTGTTCACACCATTTCTTAAGGTATCAAATAACATTTGATCTTCCTCTACCCCATAAAAAGCTTCCCCTGCGACATCAATTCCGGATATCCCTTTAAGCGGCAGCATTAACACTGTTTTCTCTTTGGCCATATTTAATTTCTCGACAAGCTTTTTGCCGATGGCTTCATTTTCTTCTACTGTTGTTCTCATCAAAGTAACTGTAGGGTTATGCTTATAGAACTTATGTCCAGCAAATTTCTCGGGTACCGTATCATAAGGGCCAAAGTTGCACATATCAAGCGCGCCTACCGATACAACCTGTGGAATATGATGTTTTCCAGCAGCTTCTAACCGATGAGGTCCAGCATTTAGCACACCACCAATAATTTCGTCCGCCCACTCTGTTGTGGTCAGATCCAATACGCCTTCAATAAAACCAGCCTCGATTAACGCTTCCATGGACTGGCCACCTACACCTGTTGCATGGAATACAAGCACTTCATATCCTCTAGCCTCAAGATAATTACGGGCCGCCGTCACACAGGGGGTTGTTACCCCAAACATTGTTGTAGCTACTAATGGTTTTTTCTCTATCACTTGTTTATTCTCAAATTTAAGCATACCGGCGATGGCGAAGGCTGCATTGGTAAAAATCTTTGTTGAAATGGAGTTCAGTCCAGCAACATCTACAACCGATGGCATCATGACAATATCACTAGTGCCTACATATGGAGCAGTATTCCCTGAAGCTACGGTCGAAACCATCACTTTTGGTACACCAATAGGCAATGCCCGCATACCAGGGGTTACAAGTGAAGTCCCTCCAGTGCCCCCAAAGGAGATAATTCCATCAAATTTGCCTTGCTTATATAATTCAGGCACTAATTTTTCCATACCTTTGGCTAATAATTCCGTTGCTAGTGCCCTATCTTTCTTGGCAACGAGCTCATCTATACTTACACCCGCGGCTGCTGCTACTTCTCGGTTAGAGATATCCGGTGGAAAGGTGGGTTCAAACACACCCGTATGAATCGTAAACGTACCTAGCTCCAAGCTTTCCAGCAAATTTTTAATGTAGAGATATTCTTCACCCTTGGTGTCAAAAGTTCCGGCAATGGCAATCGTCTTCATTTCTTCAACCTCCTCTTCAAATATCTACAACAAAAAAGCATGATCAACTTATGAGTTAATCATACTTCTTTGGTTTATCAATGAAAACGCTTTTATGTCTTATGTTTTTGTGTTTATGTTAGATTTATATTGTTTTGGAGAGTACCCTTTGTACTTCTTAAACATTTTGCTAAACTGCGCATAGTCTTGGTACCCAACTAATGGTGCTAGCTCAGATAACTGGATAGGGTCTCTATGTAATATTTCCGCTGCCTTATCCATCCGAAATTGCACGAGATACGTTTGAAAGCTGCAGCCTACTTTTTTGGTAAACAAGCTACTTAAATAACTTCGGGATACATGGGCCACCTTAGCTAAATCTGCAAACAAGATCTCATTCATATAATTTTGAGCTACGTATTCTTTTACAAATTCAACATAATCATAGTGCTTTGTGATGCCGTCTAACATTTTGACCATAAAATCATCTTCATCCAGCGTCCCCGAAACTTTAAAAGCTTTGGTTATATTCGTAATGGACTTCTCCGAGGGAATTCTTTCAAAAGCAGAGCCCCCGATATATCCCATCAAGTTTTGATTATTACTGTACATATACTGCACATCAATTGGCGTTTTCACGGGACCACCATAAACCAATTTAATTAAATTTGGCTTTATCGCATTGCATGTATTAAAAATTTTGTCCGCCTTAGCCTTGGCTGCTTCCAGAGAAAATACTTTTTTGGCTCCTAATAATCCCCCTTCGGTTAAGCCTAAATGTGCACAAATAATATCCGCTCCTGCCTCGATCATCTGAGCGGCTTGGATTTCGTCAAATACAAAGGCTATGGTAAACAAATCTTTTTCGTGTGCTATTCTTATAGCTTCTACTTCAAGTAGATAACCATTCCCTTCTTCTTCGAGCGCTTCTCCAAATTGACCATCTATTAATCCAACCGTGGGGTAATTATTAATTCCGGAAAATCCCTTATTCTTTATTTCACAGATATAGGTCTCCATATCTTTTGTCGGATCGGTTGCATTAAGGCCAAAAATAATAGGAATATCTCTTACCAAAGGTATGATCTCTCTAGACGCAAAGTCCATCACCATATCATTACTATTGCAAAATGGCAAAATCCCAGCGAGAGAGCTCCTCCCCATCTGGCGGAATTTACCCGAGTTTAACATCAGAAGGAAGTCTGCTCCCCCCTGCTTCGCATACTTTGCCGTTATTCCCGCACCTGTGGCTACTCCAATAATATGATTCCCCAGTTCTAATTGCGATCCAAGCTCGTCTAGGATTTGCTCTCTACTCATACTTACGCACCCTCCTATCCCTAATCTAAGGATAACCGTAAAGAACACTGTGAATCCAGTTATGTTGTATTTAGAGCCCTTTTAGATAAAAAAAATCCCACCTGCGACCTATCAAAGTCTGAGGCGAGATTTGGTATTGATACGGTTTACAATATAGCGTCACCGTGTTTTACAACCCATTCATTAGCTTCGTGCAGTGCCTGCTCCGCGCGTTCGATTGCAGCCTTCACCTGAACGGTGGCTGTGCCGCCATAAACGTTACGGGCGTTAACTACAGCTTCCGGTTGGAGAACAGCATAGATATTCTCATCGAACAGCGGTGAGAATTGCATGAACTCTTCCAACGTCAGATCCAGCAGGAACTTGCCTTCGTTAATGCAGTAGAGCACTGTTTTTCCGATTACTTCATGTGCTTGGCGGAAAGGAAGACCTTTGCCTACCAAGAAGTCGGCGATATCCGTAGCATTCGAGAAGTCCGTGTTCACGGCTTCACGCATACGCCCCTTGTTCACCTTCATGGTGGAGATCATCGGCGCGAACAATTGCAGTGCACCAGTCAGTGTAGTAACGGTATCGAACATGCCTTCTTTGTCTTCCTGCATATCCTTGTTGTACGCGAGTGGCAGTGATTTCAGCACGGTCAGCAAGCCAATCAGGTTGCCGTAAACGCGGCCTGTTTTGCCCCGTACCAGTTCTGGTACGTCCGGGTTCTTCTTCTGTGGCATAATGCTGCTGCCTGTGCAGAAAGCATCATCCAGCTCCACGAAACTAAACTCTGTGCTACTCCACAGTACCAATTCCTCACTGAGTCTGGATAGATGTGTCATAACAAGCGCTGCATTCGCCAAGAACTCCACGATGAAATCGCGGTCGCTGACAGCATCCAGACTGTTCTCGTACACACTGTCAAAGCCCAATTGCTCCGCTACAAAATGACGGTCGATCGGGAAGGTCGTTCCCGCAAGCGCACCTGCCCCGAGTGGCAGAACGTTGATCCGTTTGTAGCTGTCCGTCAGACGTTCTGCATCGCGGCGGAACATGGAGACGTAAGCCAACAAGTGGTGAGTAAACAGGATCGGTTGTGCCCGTTGCAAATGCGTATAACCAGGGATAATTGTCTCCACATTATCTTTGGCTTGCTCGATCAAAGCTTCCTGCAATTCATGCAGCAAGCTAACTAGCTCAACTACACGGCCCCGTAGGTAAAGGTGCATATCCGTTGCCACTTGATCATTACGGCTGCGTCCTGTGTGCAGCTTACCTCCGACTGGACCGATTTCCTCAATCAGATGTTTTTCAATATTCATATGGATGTCTTCATCCGCTACGGAGAAAACAACCTCTCCAGCGTTAACCTTGTCCAATACTTTGTTCAGACCTTGCTTAATGGTCTCCACATCTTCTTGTGGAAGGATTCCGCATTTTCCCAGCATTGTGACATGCGCCAGACTGCCTTGTACATCTTCTTTGGCCAAAGCCTTATCAAATCCAATGGAAGCCGTATACTCCTCCACCAGCTTGTTTGTTCCTTTAGTAAACCGTCCGCCCCAAAGCTTGCTCACCTGTAGTTTCCTCCTCTTGGACGCCAGAGGGCCGCTCCTATCCTGACGGGAGGAACGGCCTTCTGGGTTGCCCGTTTAAGTTTATGTTACCGTTCTATTTCGAAGCTCCATTTACACCTGTAGAAACCTTGAGGCGCAATGCGTTCAAGTGGATAAAGCCAGTTGCATCCCCTTGATCATAAGCTTGTGTAGGATCAGCTTCCATCGTTGCAATTTCAGGGTTGTACAGGCTGACTGGGCTCTTCACTCCAGCGCCGATGATGTTGCCTTTGTACAGTTTAAGACGAACAGTACCTGTTACATTTTGCTGGCTCTGTGTTACAAGAGCTTGCAGTGCAATACGCTCTGGTGCGAACCAGAAACCGTTATACACCAAAGTGCTGTAACGAGTGATCAGGCTGTCACGCAGGTTCATCACTTCACGGTCCATCGTGATGGACTCCATTTTGCGATGAGCGACGAACAGGATTGTTCCACCCGGAGTCTCATACACACCACGGCTCTTCATGCCGACAAAACGGTTCTCAACCATATCCACACGTCCGATACCGTGTTTACCGCCTAGCTCGTTCAATTTCTCCATCACTTGAAGTGGGTTTAAGGACTCACCATTCAGCGCTACGCAGTCTCCCTTAACGAAATCGAGTTCCAAATATTCCGCTTCATCCGGAGCATCCTCAGGAGCGTTACTCAGTAGGAACATTCCTTTGTTCTCTGGTGCACTTGGATCGAACCAAGGATCTTCCAATACGCCGCTCTCATAGCTGATGTGCAGCAGGTTACGGTCCATCGAATACGGCTTCGCCGCAGAGGCTTGTACCGGAATGTCATTAGCTTCCGCATAAGCGATCATTTCCGCACGACCCGGGAATTGATTGCGGAACTCTTCCAAACGCCAAGGTGCAATCACCTTAATGTTTGGTGCAAGAGCAGCTACGCCAAGTTCAAAACGCACTTGGTCGTTACCTTTACCTGTCGCGCCATGCGCGATAGCCGTAGCGCCTTCAGCGATGGCGATATCCACCATACGCTTAGCGATTAGCGGACGAGCAATACTAGTTCCGAGCAAGTACTGGCCTTCATAAAGTGCGCCAGATTGGAACATAGGGTAGATGAAATCGCTAGCGAATTCATCGCGCAGGTCGTCGATGTATACTTTCGATGCACCAGTAGCTAGTGCTTTTTCTTCCAAACCGTCGAGCTCTTCTTTTTGGCCGATATCGGCTGTGAAGGCGATGATCTCAGCATCATAAGTTTCTTTAAGCCATTTCAAAATAACGGATGTATCTAGTCCGCCGGAATAGGCGAGTACAATTTTTTCTTTAGCCATGGTGTGGCAACTTCCTTTCGTGTGGGGGGTATAAGATTCGCTTAAATGCGCTTATAGAACTCCGGTGATAAAGCGCAACTACGTGAAATGTTTGGATTTCCGGTCGCTGTTATAATCAGATTTCTATGATTGTAGTCTGCCTTCGCAGATGAAATCTGATTATAAAGGCGAACGCTAACGCTCCTACAGTTCCAAACTTTCACTTCATTGCTCCGCACCGGAATTCCAACGCTACTTATTAAGTTCATCTTATATAGTATTTTATATAATCTTAGACCAATATAAGTTCAATCCTAATTATCTATGATTCCTTAACTCATCAGCGCAGCCATTAAAGCCTTTTGCGCATGCAGGCGGTTCTCAGCCTGATCAAAGATGACCGAGTTAGGGCCGTCAATCACGCCTGTGCTAACCTCTTCCTCACGGTGGGCCGGCAGGCAGTGCAGGAAGAGATAATCGCTCTTCGCGCCTTTTACAAGCTCCTCATTGACCTGATAGTCCTTGAATGCCGCTTCACGCGCCTTTTGCTCCTCTTCGAAGCCCATGCTCGCCCACACATCGGTGTAGATGACGTCAGCGTCTTGTACAGCTTCTTGCGGGCTGTTAGTAACCACAATCTTAGCTCCGGTTTCTTTAGCGATCTCACGGGCTTCTGCGACAACTGCTGCATCCGGCTCATAACCTTCCGGTCCAGCGATTGATACATCAACACCCAGCTTGGCTCCACCAATCATCAAAGAATGCGCCATATTGTTGCCATCGCCGATGTAAGCCAGCTTCAGGCCTTTGAGCTTTCCTTTGTGCTCATAAATGGTTTGGTAATCCGCCAGCACTTGGCAAGGATGTGCCAGGTCGCTCAGACCGTTGATTACTGGAATAGAAGCATAACGAGCCAGATCCTCTACTTTGTCATGGCCGAAGGTACGGATCATAATTCCGTCGAGGTAACGTGACATTACTTGTGCTGTATCGCCAACCGTTTCACCGCGTCCAAGCTGAATGTCATTTTTGCTCAAGAAAAGGGCATGCCCTCCCAGCTGATACATTCCAACTTCAAACGACACGCGCGTACGAGTAGAGGATTTTTCAAAAATAAGACCAATCGTTTTCCCCTTCAGCGGCTGAAATTCTTCGCCATTTTTCTGCTTCTTCTTCAGCTCAATCGCTGAATCAATCAGATACGTAATTTCCTCCGGGCTGTAATCGTTCAGCTCCAGTAAATCACGGCCTTTCAGTTGCTGCGCAATGGTGTGCTTGTTACTCTGTACGCCCTGACTCATGAGCTTACCTCCCCGTTTGCTTGTATAGCATAAGTATGAATGAGTTCGGAGACGATGTCTACCGCTTGGTCGATCTCCTCTTTACTTACATATAGATTAGGCAGTAAGCGAAGGACATTAGGACCTGCTGTCACGAACAACAGGCCTTTCTTTTGTCCAGCCAAAACAATATCGCCCACTGGTGATTGACATTCAATCCCGATTAACAGCCCTTTACCACGGATATCCTTCACAAAAGAACAATCCGCCAGCTTCTCTTTCAAAAGACCTGTCAGGTACTTACCCATTTCTTCAGCGCGTTGAGGAAGCTCATCCTCCAACATTGTCTCAATCGTCGCTGCCATAACCGCTGTTGCAAGCGGTGTTCCTCCGAAGGTGGACGCATGGCTGCCAGGTGAGAAAGCATCACGCAAATATCCTTTGCCAAGCATTAAGCCTGCTGGAAACCCACTAGCAATTCCCTTTGCCAAAGTGAAAATATCTGGTTCAATTCCATAATGCTGATGAGCGAACAACTTGCCTGTACGTCCCATTCCTGTTTGTACTTCATCTACTATGAGAAGCAATCCGTGTTTCTTGCACAGTGCTACTACAGCGTTCAAGAACTCAGGCTCTACCTCAAGCACGCCACCCTCTGCAAGTACCATCTCCAGCATGATAGCAGCGGTATGATCCCCGATAGCAGCTTCTAACGCTGGCAGATCATGCAAGGGTACCGTCTTAAAGCCTGCTGGAAGCGGCAGGAATCCTTCTTTCACCTTTTGCTGACCTGTTGCTGTCAGTGTGGCTAGTGTACGTCCATGGAAGGATTGTTCGAATGTGATGACCTCATAACGATCCACACCTTTAATCTTCTGGTGGTAACGACGAGCCAGCTTAATAGCAGCCTCATTCGCTTCTGCCCCACTATTGCAGAAAAACACTTGATCAGCGCAGCTATTCTCTGTCAAAAGGTTTGCAACTTTGTCCTGTCCAGGAATATGGAACAGGTTCGAGACATGCCAGAGTGTATCAATCTGATCCTTTAGCTTCGCACCGACTTTTTCAGGAGCATGACCTAGACTGGTCACAGCTAATCCACTTGTGAAATCAAGATACTTGTTTCCCTTATCATCCCATACCCAGGTGCCCTTGCCTTTAACTAAGCTGAGATCATATCTGGCGTAAGAAGGGAATACCGCGCTAAGCTTGCCTGCTGCAACATCCGGCGTACCTGATCCTGCTGTATCGGTCTGTTGTGTCCCTGCTTGCGAATCCAATTCCGCTTGTGTAAGCTTGCTCATTCTAAGTCACTCTCCCACCTTGTGCTCCTGTGTACCAGGCTGCACCTCTAAATGATATTATCTATGATTCTACGAACGAATAATACGTGTACCTATCGCTTCACCTTGCAGTACTCGGCTAAGCACCCGCGGTTCTTTTCCATCCACAATAATAACCTCTGAAACGCTGCCTTGAATGCAATCGATAGCTGCCCGTACTTTTGGGATCATGCCGCCGTAGATTTCTCCACTTTCAATTAAAGCTTCGATTTCCTGTACGGTAACGGATGGAAGTACAATTTTTTGACCCTCCACCGTACTCATAATGCCAGGCACATCAGTGACTACGATCATTTGGGGAGACTCTACATAAGAAGCGACTGCCCCTGCTGCTGTATCTGCATTAATATTGTAGCGCTGACCAGTAGCATCTACCCCGATAGGTGCAATGACAGGAATATATCCCATACCTATAATCCCTGTTACGATATCAGCTTTCACTTCCGTTACTTCTCCTACCAACCCTACTTCAGCGCTATTAGCTACGGGTCTAGCAGTAATCATATTTCCATCGATGCCGGATAGCCCTAGAGCTAGACCGCCACTTCCTTGAATTCGCCTTACAATCGCCTTGTTGATACTCCCTGCCAGCGTCATCTCTACAACATCTAGTACTGCCTCGGTGGTTACTCGCAGACCGTTCACGAAGCTGCTTTCAATGCCCAGCTTTGCTAGATTCTCTGAAATGGCCGGCCCTCCGCCATGAACAATTACAGGCTGAATGCCTTCCTGCTGCAAATCTCGTAAATCTTCGAAAAAAGAATCAGGAAGAGCAGCCAGCGTACTGCCGCCGCATTTCATCACAAACAATCCACTGCCATCTAATGCATCTATAAGTTCAAGCTCGCTATTTAGCGTCATATGTTCGGTATCCTTCCCTTGTGGGCTTAATCACGCCACAAATTAGGTACGATATGCAGCGTTAATACGCACATAATCGTAAGTTAGGTCACAGCCCCAAGCTGTAGCCTTTCCGGTTCCATCATGCAGATCTACAGTGATCAGCACAGTTTCACTTTTTTGCAAATAGGCCAAGGCCTTCTCCTCATCAAAAGCAACCGGCTTCGAGTGCAGCAGCACCTCAATATCACCTAACGAAATGTTCACACGCTCCGGAGATACTGGAACACCCGCGCGTCCAACCGCAGCAATGATCCGTCCCCAGTTCGCATCCGCTCCAAAAATAGCAGATTTCACTAGGCTAGAACCCACCACTGTCTTGGCAATCGCTGCAGCAGCTTCGTCATGAACAGCACCATTCACTTGAACCTCAATCAGGTGGGTCGCACCTTCTCCATCACGTGCAATCGCCTTGGCAAGCGTCTGGCAGACATACGTGAATCCAGCGGCAAAAGCGTCCCAATCCGGATGCAGTCGAGTCAACTTTTCATTACCTGCAAGCCCACTAGCCATCGAGACTAGCATATCATTCGTGCTTGTATCTCCATCAACTGTAATCATATTAAAAGTAACGTTCGTAGCAGAACGAAGTAGACTGTGTAAATCTTCCGCTGAAATATCAGCATCTGTAGTCATAAAACCGAGCATCGTAGCCATGTTAGGATGAATCATCCCGGAGCCCTTCGCAGCTCCAGCAATAATAACTTCTACACCGCCAACAAGCACCTTCACGGCAACCTCTTTTTTAACTAAATCAGTTGTAAGTATGGCCTGACAGAATTCCTCCGCTCCAGCAGCCCCACCGTCCAGCTTTTCTGGTATTGCAGCAATACCGCTACGTACGCAATCCATCTTCAGCAGCTCACCGATCACACCAGTCGAAGCGACAGCAACATCATTAAGCTCTACGCCCAAATGTTGAGCCGCAGCAGCGCGCATCTCATAAGCATCGGCCTCGCCTTGTTCACCTGTGCAGGCATTAGCATTCCCGCTGTTCACGACTACCGCCTGCAACGTTCCGTTCACAAGACTTTCTCGCGTCACCTTCAGAGGAGCCGCCTGAAAAACATTCGTCGTATACACGGCAGCAGCCGTAGCTTTAACCTCACAAAGAATCACTCCGAGATCGTTGCGGTCTGTTTTTTTCAATCCACAGTGCAGTCCTCCGGACTTAAATCCTTTAGGTGAAGTAATGCTTCCACCTTCCAAGGCAGTAAATAATTCAATCTCGCTCATGTTATTTGTACCGCTGATCCTTATGGATACACAGGTGTGTAGCCGAGGCCAAGGGTTTCCTCCCATCCCATCATCAAATTAAGGTTCTGTATTGCCTGACCTGCCGCACCTTTTACAACGTTATCTATAACGGAGACTATCGTCACCCGCCCTGTACGAGCATCTGTCGCAAATCCGATATCACAATAATTAGAGCCGCTAACTTCTTTTGTCGCTGGAATCACACCTACATCACGCACCCGCACATAGGGTCTGCCCGCATAATATTCACGATATAAATCCACAAAATCCTGCTCCGTATAATTGCCCGTCATTCCTGCATACATCGTACTCATAATACCTCGGCTCATTGGCACGAGATGTGTGGTGAACGTTACCGTTACTTTTTCTCCAGCAATCTCCGTGAGCGTCTGCTCAATTTCTGGTATATGTTGATGCTTATTGATTTTATAAGCTTTAAAGTTCTCGTTAATCTCTGCATAATGCACCATCAGGCTCGTTCCGCGTCCTGCTCCAGTAACGCCTGATTTCGCATCAATAATAATACTGTCGTGTTTAATCCAACCTGCCTGAATTGCAGGAATTAGTCCAAGAAGTGTAGCCGTAGGATAACAGCCTGGATTAGATATAAAATCAACCCCAGCCACACGCTCTCCGAATACCTCGCAAAGTCCGTATACAGCCTGTTCTAGATACTCATCAGCAGGAGCTGTATGTTTGTACCAGTGCTCATACTCTGCGCCATCCTTCAATCGGAAATCACCGGATAGATCTACGACCTTAAGTCCAACTTCCAGCAGCTGCGGCACCAGCTTTGCACTTACACCAGACGGCGTAGCCGTAAAAACCACATCCGCCCGCTCAGCCATCTGCACCGGATCAACGCCATCCAGCCTTCGGTCAATAATGCCTGTCAAATGAGGAAACCCTTCCTCTATCGCATCCCCTGCACTAGATGAGGAAATTACCGAAGTAATCTCTACTTTAGGATGACTTTGTAGTAGCCGAATCAGCTCTACGCCTCCATAACCCGTTGATCCAACAATCGCCGCCCTCAGCTTGCCTTCCACTGTCATCCCCACTTCCTGCTTATCATGAATATATTATTTAATATAATGCATACCGTCTTAGAAATATGTATTATTATACATCCCTATTAATATAAATACAACACAATATGTGAACTTTATTCATCCTAAATATAACCTCATTTAGAAAAAAAGAGAAGCGTCACCTCCCCTGTAGGAGAGATTACGCTTCTCTTTTAAATCCTTCGCCTAACACTTCATGTGCTTCGGTAATTATAACAAATGCACTTGTATCTACGGATTGGACAATCGCCTTTAGCCTTGATACTTCATTCTGACCTACCACTACCATCAGAACGGTACGTGCATCGCCAGTGTACCCGCCATGTGCGTCCAGCTTTGTCAGACCACGATCCAGATCATTTAATATCGCCGCAGATATTTCATCTGTTTTGTCCGAGATAATATAAGCAACCTTCGTATAACGGAAGCCTACCTCTATTGCATTAATGGCCTTACCTGTAACAAACAATCCGATCAGCGCATACAGCGCTTGCTCCATGCCGAGTATAAATGCAGCCAGCACAATAACTGTCCCGTCCAGCAACACAACGGAAACCGAGAAGCTGAGACCAGATATCTTTTGAATGATTTGCGCCAAAATCGTAAGTCCACCTGTTGAGCCCCGTCCGCGGAATACAACGCCAAGTCCCACCCCCACACAGATACCGCCATAAATGGAGGCTAAAAGTGGATTAGTTGTAGGTGTAGGTAAATCTTTTGTCAACAAGATAAATAGCGGCAGCACAAAGCTCCCAAGCAACGAGCGAACACCGTATTGTTTACCCAGGAAGATTACTCCGAGCACAAACAGCGGGATATTAAGTGCCCATTGCGTAAATGCCGGTTCAGCCCCGAACCAAGCTTCAGCCAATACTGAAAGACCCGATACACCACCAGAAGCTATATGATTAGGCAGAAAAAAAAGATTAAACCCCAGTGCCGTGATTAGCGAACCGATCAGAATAAGCATTGTATCCACCACATGACGGACGGGTCCATTCAGCGGAATCAGCGGGGGTTTATTACGAGAATTGATTTTTTGCATTTCATGGCGCTCCTTAAAGTGTCATCTTGCTCTACGTAAGAAGAAACGGCTATTCCATCCATATCAAAGAATGGTATCCGTTTCCCCTAAAAAAATATAAAGATAAAGTATGGAGTAACCTTATACTTTCCTATATTCCCGAAAAAATCCCTTAATCCGCCTCAACCTTGATCTGGCTACGCAAGTACCCATCAATGAATGCGTCCAGGTCTCCGTCCATTACTGCACCCACATTACCCGTTTCCACGGAAGTACGATGATCCTTGACCATGTTATACGGATGGAATACATAGGAACGAATCTGACTGCCCCAAGCGATTTCGGATTGCTCGCCGCGAATCTCATCCAATTGCTGCTGCTGCTCTTGCAGCTTGCGTTCATAGAGCTTGGAACGCAGCATTTTCATGGCTTGTTCCCGGTTCTTGATCTGTGAACGTTCGTTCTGGCAGGTTACCACTACGCCCGACGGCAAGTGAGTAATCCGTACAGCAGAGTCCGTGGTATTGATATGCTGTCCACCGGCACCACTCGCGCGATACGTATCGATCTTAAGATCCTCGGTGCGGATCTCAACTTCAACATCATCCGTAATTTCCGGAACGACATCACAGGACACAAAAGAGGTGTGCCGTCTGCCAGAAGAGTCAAACGGGGATATCCGCACCAGTCGGTGTACACCCTTTTCGGCTTTCAAATATCCGTAGACGTTGAAACCCTTGATGAGCAGTGTGACACTCTTAATCCCTGCTTCATCACCCGGTAAATAATCAAGCACTTCAACCTTAAATCCACGTTTCTCAGCCCAACGTGTGTACATACGCAGCAACATCTGTCCCCAGTCTTGGGATTCTGTTCCGCCTGCACCTGGATGAAGCTCAAGAATAGCATTTAACTTGTCGTACGGTTGGTTAAGCAGCAATTGCAGCTCGAATTCATCCACTTTACTGCCTAGGCTACGGATCGTCTCTCCGATTTCTGTTGCCAGATCCTCATCGCCCTCTTCATCCGCAAGCTCTGCCATCATCGCAGCATCATCGTATTCCTGTTGAAGCTTCTCGTATTGATCTACGGAAGATTTCACAGCGTTCATCTCAGCGATTACACTCTGCGCTTGCTCACTATTATCCCAGAATCCTGGAGCCGCCATTTTCTCTTCAAAGTTAGAAATCATCTCTTGCTTAAGATCTAAGTCAAAGAGACCCCCTAAGGTCAGTTAGTTTCTTGCCTATTTCACGCAGATCCTGCTTTACATTTGGTTCTATCATAGGTCACTTCACCTTTCAAAATTGGTTGTTACGGTCTTCGCTATTGGAAAGTTAATAATGAGTGAATGTTCAGCCATTCCGAGAAGGATTGGACTTCCGATCGCTGTTGTTTCCAGATTCCTTGAATTGATAACCGCATAGCGGTTGGAATCCCGAAACAAAGGCGAACACTCCGTTTCTCCAGTTCCAAACCTTCTCTCCATTCCACATTCACTCAAGTGCTAAAGATCCAAAAAAGCGACTGGGCCGTAAACGGGGGATACCCCCGGGCCCAGCCGCTCTTTATGGTTAGTATACCCATAGAGATCAGGGTTAAAGACTTACATCTTCAACACCTGAATATGAGCGCTACTAAACGTTTGTCTTATGCGTTTTGACCGTGGCAATTCTTGTACTTCTTGCCGCTTCCGCAAGGGCAAAGATCATTACGGCCAGTCACAGCCTCAACATGAACCGGACGTTTCTCAACAGGTTCGCTGTTTGTAGAGATCTTGTCTTCATCAATAACGGATTGACGTTCCTGATTCGCCTCGATGTGAGCCTTCATAATATAAGTAGCTACTTCTTCTTGAATCGTAGCAGTCATAGTATTAAACATCTCAAAGCCTTCGAATTGATATTCGCGAAGTGGATCCGTACCACCGTAAGCACGCAAGTGAATCCCTTGACGTAATTGATCCATTGCATCAATATGATCCATCCATTTGCTATCTACGGAACGAAGCACGATTACCTTCTCGAATTCACGTACGAGTTCTGAACCCAGACGTTCTTCACGTGCAGCATATTTCTCAAGCACACGTTCGAAAATAAACTCGATGATCTCCTCAGCTTCCTTACCCCATAGAATATCACGGGTCAAAGCACCTTCTTCAAGTAGCTTGCTGTTTACGTAATCAGCAACTTCTTGCAGTTCCCAGTTCTCAGGAATATCATCACTACAGTGTGCTAGAACGATACGCTCAATTACAGGCTTGATCATTTCAAGCACGATATCTTTAATATTATCGGACTCCAGAATCTCACGGCGTTGTTTATAAATAATTTCACGCTGTTGATTCATCACGTCATCATATTGCAATACGACTTTACGGATATCAAAGTTATTACCTTCAACACGTTTCTGAGCAGATTCTACAGCACGCGTGATCATGCGGCTCTCAATCGGCTGATCTTCCTCGAATCCGAGACGATCCATCATAGTCAGAACGTTGTCAGCACCAAAACGCTTCATGAGCTCATCGCCAAGCGACAAGTAGAATTGTGTAGAACCAGGGTCACCTTGACGACCCGCACGACCGCGCAGCTGGTTATCAATCCGGCGTGATTCATGACGCTCTGTACCAATGATATGCAGACCTCCAAGATCTGTCACACCTTCACCCAGAACGATGTCCGTACCACGTCCAGCCATATTGGTAGCAATCGTAACTGTACCTGGCTGACCTGCATGTGTAATGATTTCCGCTTCCGCAGCGTGATGCTTCGCGTTAAGCACTTGGTGTCTAACGCCTTTGCGCTTCAGCATTTCAGATACGAGCTCTGAATTCTCGATCGACACTGTACCAACCAGTACCGGCTGGTTCTTTTTGTGACGCTCTACAATTTCTTCCACAACAGCCTTGAACTTACCGTTCTCACTCTTGTAGACAACATCCGGCATATCTACACGCTGATTTGGTTTGTTCGTAGGAACTTGAAGAACTTCAAGACCATAAATCTTCTTGAACTCCTCTTCCTCAGTCTTCGCTGTACCTGTCATACCACCGAGTTTACGATACATACGGAAGTAGTTCTGGAATGTGATTGTTGCAAGAGTCATACTCTCATTCTGTACTTCGATTTCTTCCTTCGCTTCAATCGCTTGGTGCAGCCCATCGCTATACCGACGACCTGACATTAGACGTCCTGTAAATTCATCAACAATAACGACCTCACCCTCGTTTACAACGTAATCTACGTCACGACGCATAATTACATTTGCTTTTAGGGCTTGGACGATATGGTGATTCAAAGTTACATGACTGTGATCATACAAGTTCTCAATACCAAAAGCGCGCTCAGCAGTAGCCACACCTTTTTCAGTCAAGGCAACAGACTTCACCTTAATATCAACTGTGTAGTCTTCTTCAGCCTTAAGCTTTTTCACGAAACGGTCTGCTGAAAAATACAATTCTGTAGACTTCTCAGCTTGTCCGGAAATAATAAGAGGTGTACGTGCTTCATCAATAAGAATAGAGTCCACTTCATCAATAATACAGAAATACAGAGGGCGCTGAACCATTTGCTCTTTATAAAGCACCATGTTGTCACGCAAATAATCAAAACCAAATTCGTTGTTTGTGCCATACGTAATATCGCAGGCATAAGCAGCTTGTTTATCAGCATGGTCCATACCGCTTAGGTTAACCCCAACCGTCATGCCCAGGAAGTTATAGATTTGTGCCATTTGTGCGCTGTCGCGCTGAGCCAAATAGTCATTGACCGTTACTACGTGTACGCCTTTACCTAGCAAAGCATTCAAATACACTGGCAATGTACCTACTAGTGTCTTACCTTCACCAGTCTTCATCTCGGAGATTCGGCCTTCATGCAGAGCCATACCACCAATTAACTGCACATCAAAATGCCGCATACCAAGTGTCCGCTTGGAAGCTTCACGTACGGTTGCAAATGCCTCAGGAAGAATTTCTTCCAGAGTTTCGCCTTTTTCAATACGGGCACGGAATTCTGCTGTCTTAGCTTGTAACTGTTCATCAGATAGCTTTACAAATTCCGGTTCCAATCCATTAATTACATCGACTGTCTTCATGAGACGTTTAACGTCACGATCGTTGGTGTCTCCGAATATTTTCTTTACAAGTCCTAGCATGGTTAACCCCTTTCATGCAACACAGATGGTGGAACCGAGCCCATCCTCACAAAATTGAAAGGGCCATTTATAAATTCGATTCCGCTGCTTCATAAATTGTAACAGTTTGTAAGAGATGCCGCAATACAAGGTGTATCAGCCACATTTTTCAAATATAGTCGCTTATACGCACAAGAGCCCTATTCGCTGCAAGCGAATAGGGGCTCGGTTTAAATTTCTTAGGTTCTGACTAACTCTCGAGGCCCTTTATACTTAGAGCATAACTGGCATCATTGTATCTTAGCCCTGTTCAATCAGTCCATATTTACCATCATCACGTTTGTAAACTACGCTTACTTCCGAGGTGTCGATATTGGAAAACACAAAGAAATTATGTCCTACCATGTTCATTTGAAGAATTGCTTCTTCCACATCCATCGGCTTCATTGTAAAGCGTTTGTTCCGCACAACTTCTAAATCATCATAATCTTGTTCTTCTACAGCAACAGCGGTACTAGCTCCATCCACAAACAGCGTCTTCAGTCCCTCTTGACGGAACTTACGATTGATCTTCGTTTTGTGTTTGCGAATTTGACGTTCCAGCTTGTCCACAACGGCATCTATGGAAGCATACATGTCATCGCTGCGATCTTCCGCACGAAGCGTCACGCCAGCAAGCGGAATGGTTACTTCCACCGTATGAAGGCCGCGAACTACGCCAAGCGTCACAGACCCTTCAGAGGTAGGGGGTGCTTCGAAATACTTCTCAAGTTTGCTGAGCTTCTTATCAACATACTCTCTCAAAGCGTCGGTCACGTCAATTTGTTGACCTCGAATGGTGAATTGCATGGCCACTCCTCCTTTAGTTACACCTTCATTATACCAAATTGTTAAGGCTAAGTAAAAAGTAATTCCTTACAGCCCTTACAATTAGATAACAAATATTGTCGTAGTGTTCACAAATAAAACAAGTCCGGTAAGAGCAACTATTCGCCTCACCGGACCAAGAGTAAACCTGTCGTTATTATAGTACGAATTCCATTCTTATATTCCCTTATTGAAACCGTATAAGATCCATTTACTTGGTATGAATCTGAATGATTTCTACAGGTGACAATTCTGTACCTGATCCTGTAATAACGTATACCTTATAGGCGGTATTGGCTGTTAATCCAGTCAAAGTATGCGTATGTTTTACACCAGGAGCGAACGTAAGCGTGTCCGTCCATGGAGCAGTCAATGCTTTACCAGCACTATTCTGCCCTAAAGAAATTTGTGTTGCGCTAGGTGCTTTTTCATTTGCCGGCAATACTACATATCTTACCGGTGTTGGAGTGCCACCAGTCACGCCATATTTAACATACACATCTGCTGTAACTGTACCTACTTGTCCTGGTTCAAAAAGCGTAATCGAGTTTGCTGTTGCCTGAGCAGTAGTTAATCGAACTGTTGTTACAGTAGACAGATTGCCAGATGCATCCGCTGCTACGATATATGTTGCATATTCCGTCCCAGGATTCAATCCGTAAACCGAGAATGTAACCGTTGTGTTGGCTACAGTTGCAACACTACCATGTTGTTCGCTTGCAGTTCCATTGCTGATCTGTCCTTTTTCTACCTGCAATGCACTCGGTGCACTTACGTTAGCAGTATAAGGAGCTACAACATAGTACACTGAGCCAGTTACGGAAGATGTCAGGTATACATCGGCTGTTACCGAACCAACGTTACCATAGGTTGCCCCACTTACGGTTGGTGTTGTGACATTTCCGTCACCACCGTTACCGCCGCCAGATCCACCACCTGTACTACCACCTGGAGTAGCTGTTGGCGTTGGCGTAGCGGTTGGTGTCGGAGTAGCCGTTGGCGATGGGGTAGGAACTACTCCACCACCTGTACCACTACCTGGGTAATAGATGACTGAGGTGTTGATGATACCTACAGCCTCTGCACGTGTTAACGATCTCTTAGGACCGAAGGTTCCATCCGGATAACCGTTAATAATCTTCTTATCCGCTGCAGCGGCTACTGCACCTTTTGCCCATGCTGCAATTTGTGCGTTGTCTTTAAATTTGCTAGTAGTGCTATTGGTGCTCAATTTAAGTAATTTCGCAGCCATTACTGCTGCCTCTTGTCTTGTGAGCGGACTATTAGGACGGAACGTATTGTCCTCGTATCCTCCGATATAACCAGCCTCCACGGCTTTAGCCACTTCACTGTAGTTCCAGTTCGTGCTTTTCATATCTTTAAAGCTTACAGTGGCTTTTTCTTTAAAACCGAACAGGCGATTTACCAGAGTCACATACTCTCCACGTGTAATTGCCTTGTTGGGTTTAACTGTACCATCTGGGTATCCTCCAAGGTATCCACTATCTAACCATTCCTGTAGCTGAGCTTGGGCCCAGTGACCTTGAATATCCTTAGGTACGGAGGCGGCAGATACGCTGCCAAGAGATCCTAATAACATACTAACTCCTAAAACTCCGGTCATAAGACCGCGCAACTTCTTTTTCATCCTGCTAATCATCCTCCTAAAAGTTTTGATAGCGTAGGCTATATGAATCTCTTCTTGGAAGTATTGGCCTAGGCTAACATAGTGTGCGTCGAGGTAAGATAAACAGCTCAACGTAAAGCTATTACCCACATTTCGAAGAGTTCTAACATTTTCCATATTATAAATTTACAAAGTACGCTATTTTCTTTCTATTAACAGCCTTAATAGAGACTTATGAGCGCACAAAATATCCCCACAAAGTGGAGCTTAACTTCGATGCATACTCAGGTACTTTGCGGGGGCCCCAAACACAAAAAAAGGACCTTGGGAGAATTCCCAAGATCCTTGCTAGCGCTGTCTAAATTGCTAACCATCTACTTATATGTAGGTCGGCTTAGCCGTATGATTATAATTTGATTACGTTAGCTGCTTGTGGTCCGCGTGCGCCTTCAACGATATCGAACTCTACGGATTGGCCTTCATCCAAAGTCTTGAAACCGTCAGTTTGAATCGCGGAAAAGTGTACGAATACGTCGCCACCGTCTGCAGTCTCGATAAAACCATAACCTTTTTCTGCGTTAAACCATTTTACTTTACCTTCCATTGATTAAACATTCCCTTCGTCATCAGATGAACGTGAGTCTTGCTCACAAATCGACTATACCACCGTAACTTCTTCATTGTCAATTGGAAAAGTAAATGTTTACATTCAATAATTTACCACGTAAAATAGGACGTTTAATTTACCATAATCAAGAAATAGTTGAGGCGTAAGGATCAAAAAAAGAGCAGACGGTATTTAATACCCGTCTACTCCTATAGTGAAACACCGAAATAAATTATTTTCTACGATCCATTAGAAAACTATCTGGGGTATAAGCGGCCTCGTAGGCGCTGCG
This sequence comes from Paenibacillus sp. FSL R5-0914, assembly GCF_038004525.1. Lineage (NCBI taxonomy): Bacteria > Bacillati > Bacillota > Bacilli > Caryophanales > Paenibacillaceae > Paenibacillus > Paenibacillus sp. FSL R5-0914. Next base: position 1,413,018 of record NZ_JBBORH010000001.1, on the reverse strand, counting down.
CTGTACCTTGGCCTGATTGCGCTTCTGCAACCAGTCTTGGGCTTCCAAACGAAGAGCGTTCATTCTATCTAAAATCACATTATCGTATTCCAGAATTCGATTAATTTCTTGTTTTTGTGCGGACGTCGACTTACAAATTTCGGCTTGTTCTGCAATGGAGTCGACAAGCTCCTGACGATCCTCGACAAAAAGCTCTAACTCCTCATAGGTAGTCTCATCGAGTCTGTCCGTAATGTCCAAGGTTAGTTCCTTCAAGTGCTGAATTAACTCATCCATGAGCACTTTCAGCCTGTCCCTGGCCTGCCGCGATTTTGGATGCTTGGAGCCAAGTTTCCCGAAGTTCAGTAAGGTAGCCGATAGCCTCTTCCGCTTTTTCTGGGCTTTTGCGGATGTTGGCTTCCACTAACAAGAAATTTGTATATTCATAAAGTGAATAAAGATTATTAGAGACCTCATAAGAGTAGTCCAATGTACTCATTAATTCACTTATAATCGTTTGAGCTTTGCCTAAATTAAGACTGGTCTTCTCGTAGTCCTGTTTGCTAAGACCATCCATCGCTGTTCTTACAAAACGAATGGCTCCATCGTAAAGCATGACTACCAACTGTGCAGGCGTTGAGGTTTTGACAGAAGATTGGCGATACTTGTCATAAGGAGATGTTATCAATAATGTCACCCTCTATTTTATAATTATCTTAGCTGGATGTGGAGAAAAGACTGTTAGACTGTGACTGTAACTTGTTCATTGCCGTTTCCATGGCTGAGAACTGCTTGTAATAGCGTGTTTCGGCATTATTTAACATAGTCAGCATTGAAGTTATACGAGTGTTGTAGAGCTTCATCTTCTTACCCATTACACTTTCTTCTTTGAAGGTACTGGTAAGGTCCATAGAGAATCTATTTGTGCCAGCTCGCTCAGAAATCTTATCAATAGCAACCGATATTTTATCAGCCATTTTATCCAATATTCCTTCTTTAGGGGCACTGGCTGGCCCTTGCAATAAATCCATGGCTAGCTGCGGATTAGCACTGATTGCGCTCTTCAGCTTACCCTCATCTTTTATTATAAGCTTACCGTTCTCCATATAATTTCCGGTTGTAATTCCTAGTGTACTGAGTGGTCCCAGCTTCTCAGTGATAATAGCGCGCATTTCGGACAATACAGATTTAATAATATCATCATTCTTAAGCAGACCGCTCTTAGCCTTTTCTGTCCAAGTCTTAATATCATCGTCTTTCAATGCAGACTTTTGTTCATCTGTCAAAGGTCTAAAATCGCGATATTTAGCTTCATCGATTTTCGCATTCAAAGATACGACCAAGCTGTTGTAATCCTCAATAAACCCTTTGATGGTCTCCACAGCTTTATCGGGATCTGTCTGCGTCTTGATAATAACTGGAATATCAGCAGAAGCTGCATCTTTTTTTGTCAACTCTTGCAACGTCAACTGAACACCATTAATAGTAAACGTATTACTGTTAACATTATCAATTTCTACATCGTTGATAGATACTTTAGCATTTACCCCATCTATGGTCTTTTTAATGGAATTATCATCTGCAGGAGTTGACTGCCTTCCATTAAAGAGCTTCATAAATCCATATGAATCTCCACCGAGATTAACGTCGCCCCCAGAATCGCCAACAAGCTTCAAGGTTCCATCTGTAGTAAAGCTTGCGTTTACTTTGGCACCCGCACCATTAATTGTACTCATAATGGTAGCAATAGAATCTGAACCTTTAACTACTAACTCCTTGCCATTGATAGTAAACTTGATGTCTTTCACATCAGCATCAACTAGGGAGGTACCGTCTCTTTTATTTATTAACTCAGTTACTGTAGTTGCAGTAGTAACGCCCGTAAGTTTATTAGATTCCACCACATTAAGATTACTCTTCGAGAACAGACCCAGCAATGTATTACTGCTTGCAGGCGTCCCCATTGTTACAATACCATCTTTACCGCTGGTCTTGGAGGCAATTGTTAGCTTGCCCGTAATTTCATCATAGCTCGCAATAGCATTTGCTTTGGAGGAAGAGTTAATCGTTGCCACTAATGTTGAAATTGAAGTCAGACCGTTAAAGATGGACTTTCCATCTTTATCTTTGAACGTTTCACCGTTAATGCTGATATCAAAGCCCTTTTTCAAATATTCAGTTCTATCAGTTTCAGACATATTGGAGAGATCAACACCATCTAGTGAAGCCAGAGACATTGTAGCGGGTTTCCCCTGTCCCAAGCCAGGGGTTTCGTACGTCGTTCTTGTTGCCAGTTGGGTAACACTGACCTTCATATCCACTCCGTTTGCTGTTGCCAAAGCTTCAGCTTTAATAGCTGTTGTATTTCCAGTAACCACAGCTTTCTGAGCGTTGAGCGCAGCATTCCCTCCGTACTTGGTGATTAATTTATTTGTCCGGAAATCGTACAGCTTGCTGTTCAATTCCCGGTATCCTTCCCTTTGCCATTGCAGGAGCTGCTTGTCTTGATTAAGTTTGTCCAGCGGCACCCTCTTGGCGGCCATCATGCTCTTAACCATACTATCGATATCCATCCCTGAAAATCCATTTACACGTGTAACCAAAACAACACCTCCTATACTAAATTTTCTCGTCTACAAGTATTCCGGCAATTTCCATCATACTAGCTACGAGATCCAGAGTCTTCTCTGGAGGGACTTCGCGAATAAGCTCACCGGTATCCTTATTAAGCACTTTGACCATAATATCATGCGTCTTCTCATGGATGCTGATCTCCAGCGTAGTCTGGGGTCCCTGTAAAGATTTCACTGCCCGTTCAATGGTACGAATGAGCTGTCCCTCCGCAACTGATACATTTACACCTTGTTTCTCTCTCAAACTCATATCCTTAGCATTCCGGATAGGAGTTTCTTGACTTGCGGATGATACCGATGCAGTACTGGACGTTGCTTCAGATACACCTTGTGCACTTGTTACGGAACTAATAGAACTAGCAGAAAGAGAAAACTGTACATTCATAAACCCCGACCTCCACCAACGCTCATTTTATACTCTTTATATCGGTTATATTTAGGGATAATTTAGGACTTAAGAAAGATAAACCCGAAAAAATCCCGGAATTCTGAAGTTTATATAATAATCATAAATGTTCATAAAAAAGAACCTCGGAAAAAATCCAAGGTCCTTTTTTTAAAACTATAGAGGTTGACTTTAAAATTAACGAAGCAATTGAAGAACGCCTTGTGGTTGTTGGTTAGCTTGAGCCAACATAGCTTGTGCAGCTTGTGCAAGGATGTTGTTCTTAGTTTGTTGCATCATTTCTTTAGCCATGTCAACGTCACGGATACGGGATTCAGCAGCAGTCAAGTTCTCGGAAGCTGTTCCCAAGTTGTTGATTGTGTGCTCCAAACGGTTTTGAACAGCACCGAGTTTAGAACGGGAGCTGGATACAGTTGCAGTAGCTTTATCCAGAATTGCGATAGCAGCAGAAGCATCTTCTTTAGTGGAGATGTTCAGAGCAGCTTCAGCATTCACATTGTTAGTTCCGTCAGTTACAGTGTTAGCCTTAGTGTAACCAGCATCGCCAGCTTTACCAGTGATACCCAGAGCAGAAGCGCGCATGTCGCCAATCGCCAAGCTCATGGATTGACCAGTGTTAGCACCGATTTGGAAAGAAGTTTCGAAGTCTTTTTGAACTCCGCCATCTTTCAAAATAATGCCGTTGCCAGCTGCGCCTTTAGCAGTTGCAGTTACAGTAAGTACACCAGTAGCATTAGTTAATGTAACTCCATCGATTTTGCTTCCCAGAGTATCAACGATTGCCTTTGCAACAGCATCACCATCAGCTGCACCGCTAATGTTCACACCTTTTGCAGAACCTTTATATTCGCCTTTAGTTGCATCATAAAACTCAATTTGCTCGCCATTGATCGTAATTCCAGTTCCAGCCAGTTTCGCTACATCTGTTGCATTAGCAAGACCTGAAAAATCTAGCGTACCAGTAGCTTGAGTGTGTGTTGTTGTTCCAACAGAAGCTAAAGCACCTGCACCAATAAGACCAGTTGTGCCGCCTGTAGTAACTTTCGCTGCGGACATATTGCCTTGTGCACCATCAAATTTCCCACCGCTTCCAACTGCAACAGCATCAATCTTAACTTTATCGGTAGCTCCACCAACTGTAAAGCTTCCTTTGAGTACATCGTTAGAATCAATAGCTTTTTGCAGTCCAGCTCTAAATGCGGTAGCAGTAGCTGCAGCTTTAGCAGCAGCATCAGCACCAGCTGTGATAGCTGCTTGGTCATCAGCAGTAAGCTTATAACTAACTTCTTGACCGTTAATTGTTAGTGAGATTTCATCGTTTGTTTTACCTTCGATTAGAGTTAGTGTCTGAGTTGCTTGAACATGATCAGTTTTACCACCACTAACAAAACCATCTTTAGCTACACCAGTACCAGTAAGGTTCGCTTGTCCGTCACCTTTAAGCAATTTTTGAGTATTGAACTCAGTAGTGTTACCGATACGGTTGATTTCGGAAGTCAATTGGTTCATTTCGTCTTGCAACGCTTGACGGTCAGAATCAGTGTTAGTTCCGTTTGCGGATTGGTTAGCCAATTCGCGTTGACGTTGAAGGATGCTGTGAGTTTCGTTCAATGCACCTTCAGCTGTTTGAATCAAAGAGATACCGTCTTGAGCGTTACGGGAAGCTTGATCCAAACCGCGGATTTGACCGCGCATTTTTTCGGAGATAGCCAGACCAGCAGCATCGTCACCTGCACGGTTGATGCGAAGACCGGAAGACAATTTCTCAATATTTTTGTTAGTGTTTGCAGTGTTAGTAGTCAGTTGGCGGTGAGTGTTCAACGCCGCGATATTGTGGTTGATAATCATTTGATATTTCCTCCCTGAAATTAAGTTAGTTCCACATCCATGTGGTAAACGCCGATCCATTAAGGTCGGCCGCCCTGCCGGGTCAGCGTCTACTACATATATCGACGGCATGCACCCAACTGTTTAGAGCATTTCGAATTTTTTTTGAAATTTCTTGGAGAAATTCTCCAAAACACAAATAAAAACCCGAGTCCGCGGTTAAGCAGTCCCAGGTTCTGGATTCTGTATACATGATATGTCAATTAATCACTCTTATTTACACCACGAAGACGATGGATCAATGCATTCAGATCTGTCTGCTGTGGAGCAACGGACTCACGGTTGGCTTCTTGAATCGATAGATAAACCTCTTTTCGAAAAATATCGACATGCTTCGGCGCGGAAATACCAACCTTTACCGTATCACCATCCACACTTAAGATCGTCAGCTCTATCTGATCTTGGATGACGATGGACTCCCCTTTTTTGCGGGAAAGTACGAGCATATCACCCACCATCCTTTCCATCGATAACCGACTGCTCTTGCAGTAGGCTATGTTTCGTATGATAAGGCGCTTTATGCAGCACGATTTGTTTACCAAAGTTCCCTACCGGATTCAATACAATAGGAGCAAGGAGGTTAATCGTAGACTGCTCAACATTTTCTTTCAAAGTAATAATACAACGGACGACCACATCCGATTTAATCTCTAACTCTTCAGCCTCATCGTCCGGCAGTTCAAATTCATAAGTTGGATAAAAAGCAAACGGATCACCCAAAAGAAAGGACAGTCCCTTACTTTTTACTGACTGTAAATACCAAAAAGGTGTCTCCGCCATCATGATCAAAGCAAAATCAGTTTCTTCATCAAAGCCAGGGATTCCTTTAGGAAAATGATATAACTGCTCCTTATCTACTTCCAGTTTGCCCCAAGATAGTGTTTCTATAATCAAGTTGTTCACTCCTCAAAAGTTTTGCTGTGCAAAACTAGCTTCTTACGAAATTGTACTACATTATATATAGCACAAAAGCTATAGAGGCGCTTTCCGGCACATCTATAGCTTATGAAGCTACAATTGAACATTCAATTCTGGTGGAATAAACTGAATCGAAGCGTATTGCTGCATATATATGTTTAACTTTCCACGGGTATATTCAATTTGCGGATTACGTCTCTCCACCTGAATATCCACCTTCGCGGCTCGAAATTCGATTTGCGGGGCTCTCGTTTCGATATGAATATCTACATTGTCATATGATGCTGGACCGCGAATCTCAGGAAACGAGTTGGGCTGGGTATCCGTGCCGTAAACTTCTGCAATTGTGTTACCAGGTCTGAAAAACTGAGCCATACGATTCCCTTGCTCGACCTTTCTAGCAATGCCCTGAAGATACAACTGCTGAATTCCAGAGTAAATCCGTCTATTCATATCGAGCATCTTCCCGCCATTATAAGCTTCCCATGCTCGAGATTGATCTACAGTAAGCTCAGGCCGAGTGGATTGAACCGTTAATTGCCCCGGAGTGGTTGTAACATTGACCTCAGCCTTTGGCTGGGTTATTGAGTATGTGCCCGGATCAGCATCAATTCCAATTACAGCAGGTGTCTGACGGATTTGCAGTATCGGCTGAAGCAACGAGAACCACCTCCGTTATCTTATAAAGTCCACAAGAGATGTTGAAATAATCTTCGCACCTACAGATAAGGAGGCATTATAGATATTCTCTTGAATCTTAGAGTTCATAATCAAACCTTCGTAGTCTGCATCTTCTGTCTTCGCTTGGAGATCGGTTAAGTTTACATTTAAATCACTAAGCCGATCCTGCATCAATTCAACACGGTTAGTCTTTGCCCCTATCTCGGAACGTGCAGACAAAATCGTCTCCATACGCGTATCGAGTACATCCAATTGACCCGATACAACCTTCAGGTCACCAGCCTTTAACCCAGCTGAAAGATTATTAATAATTGCAAACAGATTGTCAGTATCACCCGTATTACCGAATATCTCATTACCAGTCGTACTGATAGGCATACGCACGTCTTCACCTACGATAAACTGAATCTGCCCAGTATCCGTAGTAATCGGCTTAGATACATCGTATGTACCATCTGCACCTTTAACGAAATCATAAGGCTTCGTGTTGTATTGCTCACCATTAAAAATATATTTACCGTTCAGCGTACTGTTAGCAATATCCACAAGCTGTTCCTTCAGCTGCATAACCTCTGAATTGATACTATCGAGTGCGGATTGTGGATTACTACCTGTTGAGGCTTGTACGGTCAATTCTCGAATCTTTTGAACAACATCCCCCGCTTGACCTAGGACGGTATCATTATAATCTAGCCATGAAAGAGCGCTATCTACATTCTTGGTATATTGCTCATTAGATGAAAGCTCCGCCCGATAGCGCAGGGAATACGTAATCCCTACCGGATCATCGGAAGGCTTGTTGATTTTTTGTCCGCTTGAAAGCTGTAATTGTGTGTCGTTCATTGTACGTGCATTGCGGTTTAGGTTAAGCAGAAGCTGTGAATTCATCATGTTAGAGGTTACTCTCAACATACGCTATATCTCCTTTTATCTGCCGACTGTGCCGGTGGAATTAATCAATTTGTCGAGCAGTTCATCAAAAGTAGTCATAAAACGTGCTGCGGCACTATAAGCATGCTGGAACACTAGCATATTCGACATTTCTTCATCTAGCGATACTCCGCTAACAGATTGCCGACGGGAGTTAACCTGCTCTACCAGATAATCTGAGTTATCAGTTTGACGCGCTGCCTCCTGCGATTGAATACCCAATTGGCCAACCATAGAGCCTAGAAGCCCACCCACAGTATTGCTAACTTTACCGTCGGGCGTAGTGAATTTACTATCCTTCAGGTTTGTCAGCAAGAGCGCCAGGGTGTTATTTCCTTTAACGACCTGTGTGTTGCCAGCTGCATCTACAGTAGTGCGCAATGAGGTTGCGAATAAGTTAACATCTGCAGCAATTTCCGGATTCAACTTGATAGTTCCAGCGTCACCAGAGGTTACAAAGAAATCACGACCTGAGCTTCCATCCATCGCATAACCTAACTTGTGAAGTCCGTTCAGTCCTTTGACAATGGTTTTAGCGTCCTCATACATCGTTGCTCCCTTAGGCATTGCCTGACCAGCGGCCAAAGTAACTACAGTACCATCCGCTTGAGTAATCTTAGCATCATTAGTTAACATGGTACCCTCAGGAAGATTGGAACCTGCCGGTATAGTAATTTCAACGTCACCAGTAGCAATCGTACTAGCCATATCGTTAAGTTGTTTCTTGTAGTCAGTAACATAAGTATTTTTGGAGAATATCATTCCGTAAGCCTCGCCGCCCTTCAAAGTTCCAGCGGCATAAGCATTATTAAGAAATGCACTATCTACGTTTGCAGTAACTTCTCCACCCTCTACCAGTGGCTGTCCACCCAGAGAAACGTTATAACCAGCTTCTGTCTCCACGACGGTAATATTAGCAATCTTGGATAGCTTGTCTGCCATCAGATCGCGTTGATCGCGTAAATCATTCGCTTGATCGCCCATACCTTCGATCTTATAGATCGATTTATTCAGATCTGCGATAGCGGTCAGGTAGCCCTGAGCCTCTTTTGCTTTAACGTCAATATTAGTAGCTAGATCCCGATCGAGATTATCTAATTGCGTGCTCATATAATTCATGGCATCGGTCAGAGATTGTGCAGTTTGCACTACAATCTTACGAGCAGTAGGATCTTCAGGGTTCTTACTAAGGTCAGACCATGATTTCCAGAAGTTATCTAGAACTGTACGAATACCTGTATCCGATGGTTCGTTAACAATCGCTTCTAGTTTAGAGAGGGTATCTGCTTGAAGTTTCCAGTTACCAAATGCAGAATTCTCACCACGGTACTGATCATCCAGAAACATTTCCCGAATCCGATCGATAGATGAGAATTCCACCCCTGTACCCATTTGACCAGGAACGGTAGATTTATTAAATCCGTACGCTTCAATAGGTAAAGCAGCCTTCATATTTACACGTTGACGAGTATAACCCTCGGTATTCGCATTTGCGATATTGTGTCCAGTCGTATTAAGAGCTGCGGTCTGAGTAAAAAGGCTGCGTCTCGCCGTCTCTATCGAGTGAAATGTGGATGTCATGCTGCTTACTCCTCCTTATGTTCTGCTCTGACAGAACACTTCATCAGTACAATTCTAGCCTCGTGCATCAAAAATCCCCGACCGATTTACGCCATTGCCCTTATCGGACGGACGATGATAAGTGATATCCTGATTCGGTCTTCCGACCAGCAGATCCAAAGAATAATCTATAAAAGTAAGCGACTGCTCTATCAGCTTCTGATTAAGCTCATTTGCTTCTTTCAAGCGGTGCAAAGTGCCAGAAAGCTTCTGCTGAATATGCAGCAGTCGTGCCTTGTCTTCAGGGTCAAATATAAGTCTGGACAGCTCAGTTAGGTTCAGGTTCAGGTTGGAACGAATACCTACGCCTTGCAGAACGGTATATGCCGCCGCGATTCGCTGTTCCTCGAGCTGTCCAATCAGTTTCATTAACTTGGACTCACGGTTCAGGATGTCGATTAATGCATCCACCTTGTTGTCCATAATCGTCTGTTTTTTCTCAGCGGCCAGCTCCAGCATTTGATTATGCACTTCGTCCAGCCGCTCCAATAGTTCTATTAATGTCGTCAATGCCATGGATGGTTTCACCTAATTCTCGGAGGATTGCTTAAAGTAAGGGGCGAGTTTCTCTGCTAGCTTAGCTGCATCTACTTGATAGGTACCTGCGGAGACCTGTTGCTTCAAACTGTCGATCTTAAGTGCACGTTCAGCATCATTACCAGAATTCTGTGCTTGCAAGAGCTGAATTGCTTCATCAGAGATCGAAACCTCATCCTTGCGTGAACTTTTCTTCATTTGTTCCTGCCTTTGCGCATCCGCGCTGCGTTGATACGGATTCATCGCGTTAATTCGTCCGGTCTCGTTAATTTTCATAACTTCACCTTCCTTCTAATATAAAAAAGCCGATAATCTTTACTAAGTTTATCGGCGTAGACTGAAACATACTTTATAGCTGCAAACGTTTTTTTGCAGATTTTATAGGCCACGCAATTTGTCTATGGCACGATATGCACCGTCTGTTGTCTTTTTGGTAGTATCCTCAGCAGCACTTTCCTTTGCGGCATTGCTGAGATCCTTCCTGAGCCGAGTACGACAACTATCACACATATGCCCATCGCGAATCAGCGTTCCACACACCTCGCAGGGATACATCATATTAGGAGCATTTGCTATAGATATCCGGCCCTCTCGAATAAAGCGGGTGATCTCCTTAATCGAAATTCCCGTAGCATCGGACAGCTCTTGAATGTTGGTTCCTTTGTTTTCCCGCAAATAATCCACGCAGATCTCATATTCATGCTCCAGCTCTTTGATGCAAGGCTGGCACAACCCCATAAGATTCTTAACAAACAACCGGCCGCACCTTGGACAATTGTCTAGATTCATAACAAGCAGCCGCTCCTCTCCGTACATTCTGTACAACGCATAATATCCTTATGCTCCTAGATTACATGATTGCAAAGAATTCGTCTATGGGACGGAAGAAACGCTATTACGGGCATGGATCTCTTCAAAAAGTGAATGGGCTGTTCACAATCATGCATTTCGCTCTCCTCAGGAACGTGCCCAAGTTAGGCTATACACCTCTACCGTATAACCATAATCTGAACCCATTTGTTGTATGATCTCAGCGCACGCACGAATGGTACTGCCCGTTGTATAAATATCATCAACAATAATAATCCGAAGAGGACGATTTAGAGATACCTCACTATTCATCCAATCCGCAAATTGTGTTGTTACTGCCGGATTCTCCGCAAAAGCGTGCTTCATATCCGTTAGTCGTTCCGCTCGGCTCTTAAAACTCTGTTTTCCCGTATGATGTGTACGGATTAGCAGCGGAAGCTGTGGGACCTTTCTACGTCTAGACAGCACATCCGCCAATCTTTCCGCTTGATTAAATCCTCGCTCCATAAGCCGGGCATCACTGACAGGCACTGGCACTAACAAATCAGCAGACCAAGAACGATGGATGATGGATGGTTTTCGGGATAAAAGAGCGCTCTGCTTCTCTTTTTTTAGGGTTAGATAGGCTCTATCCAGCATGAGGCCTAGTAAAGGGGCATACCGTTCATTCCCGCGATATTTATACTGACCCAACCATTCTCGCATAACACTAGTGTAGGCCACTGCACTCCGATTACAAATAATCGGTGACGGTTCACTACTGCGGGTACAGTCAAGACAGCCCACATGCCGACCACATTTCATGCAACGAGGGGAACTTATCCAAGGAATGGATTCTACGCATATTCTGCAAACTCCAGGAAATTGTGAGGATCCAGGATTACGCTTGCCGCAGGTTAAGCATGGAGTTACGGAAGGGGACAAGAGTGCCCGAGATTTGGTTAACCATGAGAACAGAGAGCTCATCTCGGCGCCTCCTTGCTAATGTATCCTTTGCGGCGAGCGATGATGTTCATAGTACGGATTTGGGAGATCGCTCCTCGCTGTGATCGGGTCCATTGGGAAGAGGCAAATACAACACGCCCAGCAGGATCATCCTTAGATCGCCCGGCACGTCCAGCCATCTGAACCAAGGAGGCTTCGTCAAAAAGATCGCTATCCGCATCCAAAATAAATACATCGCTGCGTGGGACTGTAACTCCTCGTTCCAGAATCGTAGTCGTTACTAATAGGGAGATAGCCCGGTCGCGAAAAGCAGTTACCTTCTCTGCCCGGAAGGAATCTTTGGAGGAAGTACCCTCGATAACTACGCCGGGAAAGCTCCGACGAAGCAGAACCAGTAATCCTTCAATATGTGCAATACGCGACACAAAACAAAAGATTTGCGCCTCGCGCTCGAGCGACTTACGAAGCGTATGTATGAGAGATCTAGGTAACATCCCACGCTTTAGGCATGTTTGAACGGATGTCATGGTCAGATGCTGTGGCACAGGCAAGGGATGACCATGGAAGCGAACAGGTACTCTCGCATGTGGAAGTCTGCCTAACCGGACCAACCGCTGCATTTCTTGTGGTGGAGTAGCTGATAAGTAGATAAAAGAGCCATCTACCTTACAGGCTTGTTCAGCGGCATAAGCCAGCATAGGATCATTATGGTAGGGGTACGCATCAAGCTCGTCTATGATAACGAGATCAAAGGCTCGATGGAAGCGCAGCAGCTGATGGGTGGTCGCGAGCGTTAAGCGACCACTCACCCAGCGTTCTGCGCTGCCGCCGTAAAGCACGGCGAGAGTCTCCGCCGGGAAAGCTTTTGCGAGCCGCGGAGCAAGCTCGAGTACGACGTCGCGTCGCGGCGTCGCTACGAGCGCCCGCCCACCGGTGGCGAGCACGGCCTCTAGGAGCGGGAAGATCATCTCCGTCTTCCCGGCTCCCGTCACCGCCCAGAGCAGGAACCGCTCTGGGCACGTTTTGGCGGAGCGCTCACGCCGCTCCGCCAGAAAACCCAGCGCAGCGCCAGCGGCTCCCGCCTGCGCTGGGCTCAGTCCCCACCGGCCTGCGGCCACGGTGGGGTCAAGGGCGGCCGTGCACCGCACGGCCGGAAGCGCTGCGCTGCGCAGCAGCAGCGCGCAAGCCCGGCTGCGCCCAAGTGCGAGGCAGGCCTCGCAATAGGCGCAGCCCATAAGGCCGCACGCGGCGCATGCCGTGCGGCCGGTGGGAGCGCTGCCGCAGCGCAGGCAGCGCGAAACCGCGCGGCGGGCGACAGCGCCGCGCCACAATACGTGCGGCAGCCTAGCCGCCGCACGCGCCAGAGCGCCAGCGCCCGCAGGGAGCTGGCGGGCCCACGCCCCGTGCGCAGCCGGGGCGTGACTACCCACGGCGGCTGTCAGCTGCAGCCGCCCCTGCAAATGCGCCAGTTGTGCCGCCTGGCGCCAACGACCTGTCAGCGCTGGCAATCCCTCTGCCAGCAGCGCTTCTATTTCCGGCTGAAGTAAAGAGCGGCCGGCCACAGCCCATGATAGTTGTTCTGCCTCCGATTCAAGCAAAGCATAATCGAGATCATTTCTTCTACTGTAACTTCTGCTATCAATGTTCTTCTTACCCTGTTCTATTACCCAACCTAATTCATAAGGTCGCCATAGCGATACCCCATCACTAAGGCACTCTTCCTTTCCCATTCCTCCTGCTTCCCTTTCCTCCTTCAACTCAGGCTCAAGAACACAGCTTACGTATTGACCCCACTCCTTAGCCCCCCAGTTCCTCATTCCGTCCCTTTGTTTAAAATAATCGCGGAGCTTCACCGCCCACCCCAGCGGCAGTACAGGAGATAATAAGACCAGCTTGTCCACCGTTACTAAGCCTCTGCCTTGACGCTCCGGTCCAGCGCCAGACCACCACCATCTATCTACTGTAAGATCTAAAGAAATCCAAATACTCCAGATCCCTCTACATTCCAAGGCATACACAGCCGCTCGCATAAAATCCGCCTCCTTAACTTTCACCATAAATCACTCTCCCCCACAACACTCCCCTTACCGCCAAACGCAAAAAGCACACTCCTCCATTTCTTGGAGAGTGTGCTTCACCCGTTACTCACATATTTACTTAAAATCTGTCGCGCTTTGATCCGCATCCCCTACTTCCTGCCATCCCCATAAAAGGCAACGAAACAGCCTGCCCTGACAACCGCAAGTCTACCACAATCCCTTGTTGCTGCAACTCTTCTTCACTCACCTGAAAAGTGTACATAGCTGTTGCAAGATCGATAGAGCAGCCACTATCAGCCAGCCTGGAAACAATTCCAAGGGTTCCATCGCTCGAGCCATCATCCATGAACGTTACTCGAAATCGTTTTCCGGTTAAAAATGCTTGAAATGTCAGCGCCCGAATGTACCATTCCACAACAGATGCATGATTGCGGGTAATCAAAATATAATGAATCCATTTCACGGACTGCGGTGTCTGCCGCACCTTCTGCCGATTATGCAGTATATGAATAATCACTGCAGCGGATACATAAACAGCCGCAATCCATATCAACTGGGCTACCATGGAGATGCACCTCCTCTGTATACCAACACTATATGCCGGCTTCAAAAGGTCGGTGACTGCCCAGAGTTCCTGTCAAGCATAAACGCCTTCGGCGTCCTTGCAAGGACGGTAAGCGTTTAAGCGAGAAATATAAGACATAAAGTATGGTGTGAAACTTATACTTTCTTATATTTTAGAGGAACAAGCTGTGCTCTCCTTGATTTCATTCCTATATGTACCGTAAATCTGTAAATAATCTTATAAGGTTACCCAACCATACTTGATCGAGTTGATTACTGCTTGCGTACGATCATCAACTTCCATTTTTTGCAAAATACTACTAACATGGTTTTTCACCGTTTTTTCACTAATAAACAAATACTCACCGATCATTTTGTTACTCTTACCTTCCGCCATCAGCCGCAGTACTTCTGCTTCACGACGCGTTAGAGGATTGTTGTCACCGGCCACAAACTTAACACCAGCTTCTTTCACTACCGTATCAGCAGCTACTCCAGTCTCATTAAGGTAAGTCATGCGCCGCAATTGATTGATTAGCTTTCCGGTAACCTTTGGATGAATAAAAGCGTGTCCCTCACAGACCGAACGGATCGCATTAATAAGAGATTCGGCCTCCATATCCTTCAATAAGTAACCATTGGCGCCCTTACGAAGGGTTTCAAACACATAACTCTCATCATCATGAATCGATAAAATAATTACCTTAACCTCCGGGAACATTTCCCGCAGTTTTTGAGTGGCCTCCACGCCATTCTCAATAGGCATATTAATATCCATTAGTACGATGTCTGGCTTAGTTCCGTTACAGAACTCTAATACCTGGATACCGTCACCACATTCACCGATGACTTCGATATCCTCCTCCATATTCAAAATACGTTTCAGCCCTTCACGAAAAAGCTGATGATCATCCGCCAAAAGAACTTTAATGGGCGTTTTAGTAGAGTTTAAGTTCTCCATCACATTACTCCTTCCCTTTCTCCACGTTCGTCGGAATGTGGATCACGATTGTTGTCCCCTGATTCTCGGCTGAAATGATTTCCATTCTGCCTTCAAGCAGCTCTACACGTTCCCGCATACCTACTAGCCCGAAGCTTTCACGATTACCCTGCGGATTTTTTAATTTCTGCACATTAAAACCTAATCCATTATCCTTAATCACAATCTTAATTAACTGCGCTTGGTAAGTAATCTCTACCAATACGAAACTCGGGTAGGCATGTTTAGCTGCATTAGACAAAGCTTCCTGGACCAATCGGTATACCGCTGCCTCCATGGCTGAAGATAGTCGATGTTCCTGACCTCTGGTTTCCAAGGTCGTCCTCAGCTTCGTCTTCTCCTCAAAATCATGCACATATTTCCGCAAAGTCGGAATTAATCCCAAATCATCGAGAGCCATCGGTCGTAAATTAAAGATGACCTTACGCATTTCTTCCAGGCTGTATCGAACCTGTCCTTTCAAATCTATTACTTCGTCCTGCACCAGCCCAAATTCCTGCTTTACCAGCATTCTTTCTACAATTTCCGTCCTAAGGACTAGATTCGCCAGCATTTGAGCAGGACCATCATGAATTTCCCGGGCAATTCTCTTCCGTTCTTCCTCTTGAGCCAGGATTATCTTGAGTCCTATCATCTGTCTGTTCTTCGCAGATTCGACAATTCTCGTCACCTGACCTAGTTCTCCCGACAAATATTCGAGCACTACGCTCATTTGCGAACCAATTGACTCTGCGCGCTCTACAGAATTTTCGACACTGCGCACCCGCATTTGTAATTCATCACGTCTTGATCGAAGATAGACCTCTCGCTCACGCGTCATCATGAGTTCGAGCTGTAGCTCCGTAGCCTTCTCATAGGCAATACGGATATCCTTCTCCGAGTAGCGGACAAAGTCCCGGCTGACCTCTGTCAGCCGGATTCTGGAGCGATGATACTGCAGCTCCAGCTTGTCTACTTTTTTCAATGTCTCATCCGTTTCGTCCATGACCCGCTGCAGTTCTTTGTTGAGTGCAGCAAGTTCATCACGCGCAACCTGCAATATTTCAAAAATCTGATACTTGCTGCTCTCCATCACGTCGATGGTATTTTTAATGACGCGATCAATCGCATCGGCTTGAAATTCCACGGATGCTTGCCCCTTTTCTATCGAATCGTTTTAAAGGTTTTCCTTTATATTAACATATCACGATTCGATAGTTACGGTCTTCGTTTTCTGTTCCCATTTTACAGTTAATCCTAGCTGTTCAGAAACTAGTCTTAACGGTACTAAAGTCCTACCTTGTAAAATGATTGGTGCTACTTCAGCACTTTGACGTTTGCCGTTCAGCAGATATTCTTTTTTATTTACGGTAAGATCCAGTGCCTTGGCTCCGCGTAATACCATGATCTTCTTATTCACCTGATCCCAAGTAGCGCTGCCTCCGAAAGCATCAAGGACATACCGAATTGGCACATAAGTACTACCATCTTTTACAATTGGAGCTACATCAATAGCTTTCTTTGTTCCGTTTACGGTCATTGCTTTCGAGCCAATGCTCATGGAAGCCGTACCTTTCGGTAAGCCTGCATCACTAGAAAGCGATGGCATTGTAAACTTGATATTATCAACGGCAACTGTACCCGTCTTCGCCCGTTCATCTTGGCCTTCCTCTACGTTAACAACATAGAGTCTCTTCAGCGTTGCTGGGAATTTAATGCCTGAGCCTGACAAGTCAATGTTAATGTTCTTCCAACCATTCCAATCGATGATCTTCGCAAGATCCACATAAGCTGTAGCTCCACTGTTGTCTACAAATTCAGCACGCAGCCAATTCAAGCTCATATCGCCCATCACATCAACCGACATCGAAGTTGCAAGCGCTGGAACTGTTTTACCGCTTGTACCATTAAGCTGAGCATAAGCATACATTTTGCCGCTGCCAGCCGTCATATCATAACTGAGTGACAGCACCTTGGAGCCTACTCTTTCAGCCGTTCCATCCACTATCGTTGCAGTACCCTGTACCGCTGGAACATTGGTAGTAAAGTCGATTGGATAGCTTACCTTCTCGAAATCTTCCCATGTTGTAGCTGCTGCTGTTGATAATACAACCACTGCACTAAATCCATCATAACGGGCAATAGCATAACCTGTAGTAACCCCTGCATCAACGGCGTTTACAGTAAGCTTGCCATCTTTCACGGCTCCCTTAAAGCCTACAAACTCCCACTTCAGTGCTGAATCCGGAACATTGATAGTTGTTCCACTCTTCGTTGCCGCTGTAACAGGGACAGACACAGTAGTTCCGGCTGTCAGTGGCGCTGTAGCTGTACCTACACTCATACTGGATAGATCATTACCACCCAGAACTGTAACAGTTGTAGAGGCGCTTGCAGAACCGCTTTTAGCCGTTAAGGTAACGGTACCTGGCTTCACTGCCGTTACTTCACCTGCACTTACCGTTGCGCTTCCGCCGCTTGATACCCATGTAGGATTACCCGCTGCTACATCAATAGGGTTGTAGTAAGTGTCATAACCTTTTAAAGAATACGTTGCCTTTTGTCCAACCAGCAGTGCGGAACTTCCGCTAATTTTGATTCCTTTTACTTCACCTTGCGGTGCGTTAGTGTAGACACCAAGCCCGTTAACGATGCTACGTTGCTCTGTGCCATACTCTGTATTAAAAGTGAGTGTAGTAGAGGTTTCACCGAGGGGCCGGTCTACCATCGTTGTAGAGCCGCCTCCATCGAGATTAAGACCTTTCCAGACTCCGATATTGGTCATGAATGATTGCAATTCGGTTAGAGACATCCCTGAACTATTGCCATTTTTCTCAGTAGCTATGATATATACATAACGTCCGTCTTGAGAATATCCTAAAGCCGTGCGTGCACGATAGCCTCCAATGCTGCTAGTAGAACGAGAGAACGTTGCTGCTTTTCCGTTATTTACTAGAATCGTATGTCCGCCAATCATTGTTTGTAGACTCGCAGGATCTAACGATTGCTGTGTAGTCTTAGATTTCAGGGAATACACACTTGTTACAGGTTGTCCTACCGTCAAATGGGCAGTAACATATCGTGCGGCTAAGCCATGTGCCCGCAAAATATAAGCTCCCTTTGGAACCGCCATAGGGAGTGCTGCATTTTCTGAGATTTGAGTAACTACACCATTCTCAACAAGTACCTCTGTTGGAGTGGTAGAGCTATTTTTAGGGCGGTCGAGTGCAGTCCATACATCTGTGTAGATATACATAGCATTAGCATGACTATAAGTCGAGCTTCCGCCTTCAGGGCTATAAGCGCCTTTATTGATACCGGAGATCTCAAACTGTGCGCCATCTGGCGCGGTTACCATCCCCTCAAAGCTGTACTCGTCAATAATAGGTTTGCGATCTTTTGTCACTGCAAAGGCATACATTCCATCCAATTGTGAAGGGGTAGACACCAGTACTCCACCTGAGACTTGTCCACCGATCGGAGCACCCTCTCCACCTGTATTAAAATAATCGCCATTTACTGCGGCCACGGCTCCAGTTTCCTTCGCCATCCCGCCAGTACTTTGCCGCGTAGTCAGATTTCCACCTTTACCAGTCATTACATCTAAAGAAACATATGGATTGTTAAGATCTACACGAATGACATCCGCAAGCCCAGAAGCACTCGCCCCAGAACGTGTAGTAGTATATTTATATTTCATCATAATGGCGCCCGAAGTAATCACTTCTTCTCCCAGCTTACTTACTTTAAAAGGAGCTGTGGCTGCAGCTGCGATTGGTACAGACCCCTGACCAAACAGCATCATACCTTCACTGCCGATTACCGGCATAATCCATAACACACCAGCCAATGAAGCAGCAATCCACTTTTTAGTGGAAGATAATCTTATTCCCCGTACAACCTCGCTACTCTTCTTCTCCATGAAAACTTCATTCATTTCAACGTAACTCTCCCATCTCTTTTGTACTCTATCAGTCCATATCAATGTCTGGAAACTGGTTCCTATTTTCCTAGTACTCTTTTAATAGACTGAAAATAAGCCAAAAAGTTGCGAAATTGAGAGATTTCAAGCTTTATAGAGTCAAAAGTGTCATAATTAGACGACAAAAAAAGCCCGGCATAATTGCCGGGCTTTACCAATTGTTTGGTTATTTATAAGAGTTGTTCACAAGAAATCAGTCTGTTTCAGCATCCGTTGTAACATCACGGCAGCTTGAGCACGGGTGGCATTGCCTTGGGGCCCGAATTCACTTACTGTCATGCCCAAAATAATCCCTGATTGTACTGCCTTTGCGACGAACTCCGAACTTTGATTCTGAATCTTTGCCTTATCCTTGAATTTTGCAAGTGTTGAGGCAGAAGTACCGCTTAGTGTAATAGGATGATTGGTATATTCCATCGCACGGATCATCATGATCGCCATCTGCTCGCGTGTTATATTATCATTCGGACGGAAGGTACCATCCGTATTCCCTGTGATAATTCCAGCTTTAGCCGCTGCACCAATGTAATCTCCAGTTTGTGTGGAAGGCTGCACATCCCGGAAACGTTGTGCGGTCTCACGGTCTCCTAGCAAACCTAGACCTCGACTGAGCATAATAGCAAACTCAGCACGGGTAATTTTTTTCTCCGGATTAAACGCACTACCGTAGCTGCTATCAATAATATTCTTTGCGTTAAGCTCAGCTACGATTGCATTACTCCAATGCTTACCCATATCCGTGAAAGCTCGGGTGGATAAGAAAGTCCCTAAAATCTGATTACCAGCGGTACGAGCACGAATAACCGTATAGTTGCCAACCGTACTGATTTTTGTAGGTAAATAAGCTGCATCGTAGTAGGAAAGGTCCAATCTGGCCGCAGATGTCTGCGCACTATTTAATGAAGAAGTAGTACGTACGGTATATTCTCCCGGTACTGTCAGTGCCTTGGCATTCGAATAATTACCGCTAACGATCGCCGTCACCCGGACATCCATAAGACTAGTAATAGTTCGCATACCCATCGTCTGTAGCTTTTGCTCAAAAGGTGTAAATGTACCTGCTGGAACTTTATCCAAGCGGAACACGAGCGAAATATTTTTACTGTCCGAGATCAGGCTGCTCGCTAGCCCATTCATATCAATATCATCGAGCCCTACGCTAAATAGGTTATCTCCATGACGAATCATGAACTTAGTATTTTTATTACGGTTCACCGCGTCTAGTAATGGTTTTAGCGGAGCAGTTACAAAAGCTGCTTGCTCCGTGGAAGGAACCTCAAAAGCCAATACATCATTATTCATCTTATACAGATATTCATAACTGGCAGCTATTCGATCTGCGTTTAAAGTATATCTTTTTACAGACTGATTATATACAGAACGGTCATCCACAATTTGCGAGGAATCGCTCTTTAATAGTGCATACTCTTTTCCAAACTCACTCGTTGCAAGTGTTCCTAGGTAGGATGGACGATTTCCAGATCCAGTGGTCACGCCAGTTAGATTCTGAACTGATAAAGCTGAGAATGAGGATAGTGTATTCCCACTCAAATCCTTAATAGTCCCGGTACCAGTCATATAGGACAGGTCTACTGTTTGACCGGTCTTTACAACCGAGGATAACGTTATTTTTAGAATATTGCCTGAAATAGAGTAGGATTGCACGCCCAAGCTGCTGCCATCTGCTCGAACTCCGAACTGATTCGTGTAGAGGGAACCGGATGCCTGCATATTCTTGGCAAAAGTAACGGTTAGCTCGTCACCAGAAACGGTCGCTGAGTTAATCTCCGGTATGGTAGTGCCGCTGTTTTCCGAGATGGATACAGGCTGCAGGTTAATATACGCCGCTCGGTTTCCATTCAAGTCGCTTATTCCGGTAGAGCCCGGCACATAAGATATAGTCACATTCTGATTAACCTTCACCGCTGTCTGGAGAGTTAACGTAACCTGAGTACCGCTGACCGATACATTAGTCACATAATTAGGCGTGCTGCCCACTAACACAGAGAATTGGCTATTCAGTGGGAGATTGGTTGTAGACAAGCCTTCATTATAATTCAGAATGATTTTAGTGCCGCCTCCGGTTGCACTTTGGAACACTGGCGGAATCGTATCATTACTGTTACGGATATTGAAATCAGTAAAATCTGCGATATTTTGCCCATAAGAATTTTGCAAAGGATAAGAACCTGCATAATAGGACACTCGAACGTTCTGTCCATTTGATGCTTCACTGCTCAACGTTAAATATACTGTATTGCCACTGGAACTGATCGAGTTGACCCCAAGTGAGCTTCCATCTGCAGTCACAGAGAACTGGTTATGAGCGTAATAGGAAACCGATTTTAATGTGTCGTTAAAGTTTAATACTACCGATCTTCCCGTGATTCTCCCGTCTTTAGGTGTCGGCATGGAGGACTCGATGGAGTTCGTGATCTGTTTAGAGCTAAAAGTGCTCGCTGCATTTCCGCTTGGATCCTGAATCGTCCGCAGTCCGCCATTATAGCTGACCTTTACAATCTGTCCAACAGCTACTCCTGTACTCAGCACCACGTAGGCACT
Organism: Paenibacillus sp. FSL R5-0914; assembly: GCF_038004525.1. Taxonomy (NCBI): domain Bacteria; kingdom Bacillati; phylum Bacillota; class Bacilli; order Caryophanales; family Paenibacillaceae; genus Paenibacillus; species Paenibacillus sp. FSL R5-0914. The sequence goes on along the minus strand of NZ_JBBORH010000001.1, from coordinate 1,391,546 downwards.
ATCTCCCTGAATATAAACACTTTCAATCGCTCGATTCTCGTCGTTCACCGTAACTCCAAAGCTTGAAGTCAGCAGCGCTATGGATGAATTGAGCGTCTCATTATATTTCAGACGAATGGTTCGGTTATTCTCAAGCTGTGCAGATGTGAGCTGTGGAGCTGTTTTGTCCAGAGACAAGGTCTTGAAGCTCCATGAATTCTTACCACTTAACCCGTCATATAGAACGTTAGCATCACTTGCGTCTACAAAAGCCCCTTTAGCGATATCAATGTAATAAGTTGAATCACTATCTAACGCTACAGAAGGTGTGATTATAAATTCTTTAGCTGTAGTGGTACTCCGGGTAACGTTAACCGGCACCTGAGATCCTCCGCTTTTATATAGAGCCACACCATTGGCCACTGCACTGTTGTAATTCACATCCCGATTAAACGCGATCGAAAAGGATCTGTTGTTAGCAACAGATTCACTTCGATCAGATGGATTCAAAGCACTTACGCCAAGTCCAGTCAAAGATACCGTTGTGAAGGTCCAAGTGTACGGGCCCGAGGCAGGAAATACATTTCCATCTTGATCATAAAAAGCACCCTGGGGGATCGTAACTGTGTATTGTGTGCCGTTTAGCAGCGGTGAGGCTGTGGATGCTGGATTCAATGTTATAGTTCTGCTGCTTCCTCCAGTAACGGCTGGGGAGTTCACATTAAGCCATCTTGTTCTAGCATCGTTAGCTGCCCCTGGGGACACCGTAATTACACCTGATGCAGGCATCATAGGACGGTCAAAAGTGAGCTGTAGCGCTCCTGTGGTAGATATACCGCCTGCACCGTTAGCCGGGGATGGAGTCATTGGAATTTCAGCTACACCTTTTGTAGAGAAACTCCATACATTGCCGCTAGAAATACCAGAGAACGTTCTATTATCAACATCCTTAAAAGCGTAGGCATCAATAAGAACATAGTAATTCCCTCCGGCCGCCAATGCTTTCTCTAGCGTTAATTTAACTGTAGTAGAGTTAGCATCAGTCAGAACGTTAACTCTAGTGTCATCATCCTTTATTCTGAACTCTTGCACGGTTGTATTATCTGCTGAGGAGAGGATTCGGATAGAGCCCCCACCTTTTAACAGCTGCTTATTTAGTGTCAGACTGAGCTCCTTTAAACTCCCGGCATCTACTCTTGCATTACTAGCCGGTGAAAAGTTGCCTGCCGTGATAGCCGTATTACTCTCTGGAGCGGTGGTAAATGCCCATGAAGTAAGTCCTGATTCATTACCCTCATTATCTTTGAACAATCCTTTGGGAATTGTGACCGTGTATGCCTTATTCGGAGTGAATTGTTGGTTTGGCCCTAACTTAAGCTCGTAGTCTTTTGAACTACCGATTAAACCATAACTACCAATAGGAATCGTCACAAAAGGTGTACTATCACCCTGACCCGTGATGGTAATTTCTCCAGCCTGTGGGTTTACTTGACGATCAAAGCTTAATTTAAGAGATGATCCGATATTTACATAGGTTGCTCCAGGTGCTGGCGACACACTAATGCCAAATTCCGCTGCAGCATGTACTGCCGATATTCCAATTCCGATAGAAGGATACCCTGCTCCAAGTACCAGTTCTCCTGCTAGAAAAATTGCCGTCCATATTGAAATTTTTCTTTTCATGCCGTGATAGACTCCTCTCAAACCATACTAACGTCTTTATGTATATTCTTATATTTCGGTTAAAGGGCTTACAAAGTTTAGTAGTCTACTTCTCTATGATTAGAATCAATCCTAATTCTGTCCACTACATAAAAATAGCCCGCAGAGCTGACACTAAGTGCCAACTTGCGGGCTTAACGTAACGTATTATAAGAACATATAATTAACTACAATCCTGCTTGACCTCTGAGTAATTCCGCTTTATCTACGCGTTCCCAAGGAAGATCAACATCAGTCCGTCCAAAATGGCCGTATGCTGCAGTCTGTCTATAGATTGGTTTACGCAAATCAAGCATGGAGATAATACCCGCAGGGCGAAGATCAAAGTTGTTGCTGATCAGTTGAACCATTTTTTCCTCACTGATTTTACCTGTTCCGTATGTATCCACATTAATCGAGACAGGAGTAGCCACACCAATGGCATAAGCAAGCTGGATCTCACATTTATCAGCTAGACCTGCAGCTACAAGATTCTTCGCCACATAACGAGCTGCATAAGCCGCAGAACGGTCCACTTTAGTTGGATCCTTACCAGAGAATGCGCCGCCGCCGTGACGAGCATATCCGCCATACGTATCAACGATAATCTTCCGTCCAGTCAGACCGGCATCCCCTTGAGGACCACCAATAACAAATCGTCCTGTTGGATTAATAAAATACTTAGTTTCAGCATCGAGCAGTTCTGCAGGAACAACCGGCATAATTACATGCTCTTTAATATCATTCTGAATTTGTTCAAGAGAAATTTCTTCCGCATGCTGTGTAGATACTACAATAGCGTCTACGCGTACAGGCTTCTCATCTTGATATTCGATCGTAACTTGTGTCTTCCCGTCAGGACGCAAATATTCCAAAGTTCCGTTCTTACGAACTTCAGATAGGCGACGAGCAATACGGTGAGATAAAGCGATCGGTAGCGGCATCAGTTCAGGTGTCTCATTCGTAGCAAAACCGAACATTAAGCCTTGATCACCCGCACCAATATTTGCTGTTTCTTCAGCCAATTGTGCTGGATCACGGTGCTCGAGAGCAGAGTTTACACCTTGAGCAATATCAGCTGACTGTTCATTAAGTGAGCTCAAAACTGCACAGGTATTATAATCAAAACCATATTTTGCACGTGTGTAGCCAATTTCTTTAATGGTATTGCGTACGATGGCAGGAATATCTACATACTCAGATTTGGTACTGATTTCCCCGATCACCAAAACAAGACCAGTTGCTACTGCTACTTCGCAGGCTACACGTGCATTTGGATCATTAGCTAAAAATGCATCCAATACCGCATCGGAAATCTGGTCACAGATTTTATCCGGATGCCCTTCCGTCACGGACTCAGAAGTAAACAAATGACGCCCTTTAATAGACAAGTATAACAACCTCCCTTATGGTTAGTCTGACACTGTATAAGGAGTTCCTTAATAATCACAGGCCAAATTAATAAAAAAATATAAAACAAAGAAACTCAGGGGCCTGTTCTTTTTATGAAGGATGATTGCAGTATTTCATGTTTATATTCACTAAACTCTTCAAAAAAATGAACCTTTCCCATATGGAAAAGGTCTAAGGCTTTCCTCAAAAGTCATATTATCTTATTTGGGAGGTGGTGTCAATTACTCCGAAGCCCCTCCATCACAGTATAAATATTGATTCCACAGTATTAAAAAGAAATATCAGATAGGATTAATAAGAATTCCTTCAGCCTGATATTATTAAAGAAGAGACTGTTCGGCTTGCTTAATGAGTCTCTTCGTGATTTCTCCACCAACAGAGCCATTATCTCTCGAACTAAGATGTCCAAGATACTGGCTACGGCCAGAACCACTACCTCCGATTGCTCCTAATTCAGAAGCAAACTCTGTGTCTGCTCCGCCTCCATAATGCGCTCCATATAAACCAAATTCAGCTGCAATTTCATATTGCATTTGCTTCAGCATTGCCCGGCTTTCCGGTACCACTGTACGATTGTTACGTGCCATGTTACAGCACCTCCTGTGAATTTGTAAGATTACAGGAATATTGTGCGTCCAACAGCTACTCTTCAATCGCGCCAATGATTTGTAACTTTGGAAATCAGTTTGCATGTATGATTAAGTACTTTTACGGGCATTATGAATATATATTATTACAAATTATTTTAGTGTATATCCACCACGAACCATGACAACAAGGCCAAGAGTTTGTCCTGATTGCACAGTAATACCACGACCATCACGAGGGAAAGATAATAAATGGTTAGTCGGTGCAGCTACTCCATTGGCAAGGTCTTTACCATCCGTTAAATCAGCAACACCATTTGCATCCTGAGAGTAGATAACCGCTTTACCCGCACGAACGATAAATTCAGCGCCTGCGGAAGCAATTAAGGTTTGTCCTGGTTTTACATCGACAATTACGGATTCATTACTGCTAGTAGTCGGGTTTGTTGTAGCTGTTGGAGCTGAGCTTGGACTCGGAGTAGCTGTAGCTACTGGAGCTGTACCTGTACCACCTGTAAGTGCTTTCTGAATTTGCTGATCAACATAGCTTTTGGTAACCACAGGGTCATCTGCTGTTCCAGGCTGCGAACCAACACCTGCACCTTCAGCAGTAACATTCAACAGTGATCCAGCCCATACACCACCAGCCAGTAATACAGCAGCTGTTGTTACTTTCCATACCGATTTCAATGAAGTTCCTCCTCATGAGTGGGGATAAATGCCTATAAAAAAAGAATAGCCTCCGAAGAGGCTATTCTTGCTTCGAAAGGAAGCTAATTATCTTACAGTTTGTTTGTTACCACTAACAAGTTTAAGTCCATCACCGTCTACGGATGTAGCACCAGTCTTAACTTCAACTGTGAGGGAATCAACAGTGTTCAAATCAGTGATTTCTTTACCGTGAGCACTGATTTTCAACAATACTTTACCTTCTTCGCTACCAGAACCAACAGTTGCAGTTACAACTGCTTTTACTGGCTCTTTACCATCTACTCCTACAACAACATCAAAGTCTGCATCAAAAGCAGTTTTAATTTTGTTTGAGAAAGTCAATGTCAGGTAAGCGGAATTGCTGTTAATAGCTGCTTCAGTCAATTTAGGAGCAGTTGTGTTCATAAGCTTATGAACTACCGAAGCCGAAGCAGTATTTTCCATTCCGTTGCCAGCTGCATCAGAGATGCCAACAACTTTGAATGTGTAATCTTTAGTTTCTGTAATTCCGCCTACTGGAATGAATACTTTCACTTCAGCAGATGTTGGTTTAGTAGCAGTACCTACAACCTTAGTTGGATCAACAACAGCGTAAGAACCAGAAGGTAGAGCAGCACCGTTCAGGACATAGCTGCTAGCATCACGAAGTGAAGCTACATTCAAACCAACGTTATCAGTAGCTGTAACTGTAAATTGGTGGTATCCAGCTTCTGAAGAACCAGCTGTATAAACTACAGAAGTAACAGTAGGTCTCTTGTCATCGTTAGTGTTGATTTTTTCAGCTGTAAGAGCAACAGTTGCTGCGTCAGAAACATTAGCTGTTCTTGCTTTATCCTTCACCAAGCCAGCAGTCAAACGAACTGTGTAGTCTCCGCTCAAAGTACTGTTAGTCTTAACGGTTACTTTTGCACCTTTTACAGTCATATCAGCTTGAGTAATCGCTGGACCAGTAACAGCACCAGTGGATTCATCAATGATGCTAACAGATCCAGTTGCAAGTACTACATCTTCGCTGAAAGTCAGTACAAGACCACTAGTACCATAAGTAGCAGATACTACAGTTGGTTTAGTAGTGTCTTTAACAAAAGTAACTGCTTGAGTCACAGTAGATCCAAGAGTGTTACCCAATGTATCACGTACAGATGCTGCGAATGACAATGTACCAGTGAAAGTTCCAGATGATGGGAAGTTAAAACCACTAGGTACTTGTAGTTTAATTGTGTCGCCATCGTCAGTTGTAATAACGTTCATGTTACCAACTTTGTCACCGTCAGCTTTCAACAAGGAAACATTACCCTTGAAGGATGCAGCGTTAACTTTTTTGTTAAATTTAACTTTTACATATTGATCGCTCTCTGGAGTTACGCTAACGATCGTTGGAGCAGCAGTATCAGCTACTACAGTTACACTAGTTTTAAGTGAGCTTGCAACGTTACCAGCAAAGTCAGTAACTTTGTTAAGCACTACATCATTAGCTGTACCAGTTTTCAGTGCAGTATTTGTAGTCAATTTAAATGTATCAGCAGATTCTCTTGATACAGATACAGTAGCACCGTTAACAGTAGCAGTAAAGCTGTATTGTTTTACTGGCTCGCTAAATTGTACGAATACTTCTTTAGTAGAATCTTTAGCTACGGCATTGATAGCCTTAACTGTAGGAGCTACTGTATCAGCAACAGTCAACAAAGTAGTGTAAGAAGCAACTTTAGTTCCAGCAGAAGTTAGAACAGCGTCGCTTACTACTACAGTATATTGACCTTTCAGATAGTCAGTATCAACTTTATCCAAAGTGATAGTCAACTCAGTACCAGCTTCGTTCAAGCTTGCAGCTGAACCAGCAACAGTTACAGCAGTTCCACTTACAGGAACAACTTTAACAGTGTCAGCAACCAATTTGCCGTCTTCAATTACAGAATCAGCACTGATTGCACGGTTGAATTTAACAACAACTTGTTTAGCGTTTGGAGCTTCTACGGAAAGAACCTTAGGAGCAGCCAAAGTTACTTTAGTTGTGTAGTCGTGGTTGTTGTGTTTGAAGGAAATTGAAGTTTCAACGCCTTCTACAAGTGCAGTAGTCAAAGTTACAGTAGTAGTAGTTTTGTCAGAGAAAGTTACAACTACGCTAGTAGGGCTAGTTGCTTCAGCAGAAGCTACAGTAGGAGCTGCTTTCAATTGATCAACAGCATAAGCTGTTTCAACTACCAAAGAACGGCTAGCGTTAGCTTTGAAGTTAGTGTCTTTAGCGATCAGACCAGCATTGATTACCGCTTGAGCATAACCTTTAGCCCATGCTGATGCAGTGTTGTCGCTAGTTGCTGGTGTTTCAAGTTTCAAAGCGCGGAACAATACAGCCGCTACTTCTTCAACTGTTACTTTACCGTTGTAGTCGAAGATACCTTTAACAGTATCTTTACCTTGCATCAAGTTAGCTGCAGTAACAGCTTCGATGTAAGGAACTGCCCAGTTCTTAGCGTTGTAACCTTTGTCTTTGTAAGACAATTTGTTAGTTACTTCAGTAAGATCGAACAATTTAGTAACGATCTTCGCGAATTCAGCGCGAGTAAGATCTTTTTCAAGGTGAGCTTGACCATCTGGGTACCCATTGAGAATACCTTTTGCTGCCAAAGCGTCAAATTTTTGTTGCGGAGTTGCTGCTGCGTCACCAAACGCTACAGAGGCAAACATCGAGAATGCCATTGCTGTAGATAATGCTACGGATAAAATTTTCTTCATAACCTTTTTTTCTCCTCCTTGGACGTTCATAAACTGAGATTTTTCTTTAGTTGAGTAGCTCGTGTCACTCATTAGCCGATGCACCCCCTTTCCAGAGTTGAGCAAATTAAGTATAAATAATGTCTGTGACGGGTATCACAGAAACTGGTAAACAATGATCAGGACATGACAATACTAGATTCCTAATTATACCTAAGTATTATACAATGTGCCTCAAGTCACGTAAAGCTAATTTTTCCATTTTGTTAAAATCGCTTTACCACTGGTTAATTTCAACTGCCTGTGTAAATGACTCTACACCTTAAACGCAGAAGATTTGGAAAAGTTGCGGTTTCTCAAAAAAATCTTTTCTTTTTTTGTTTTCCGGCACAATCCCAATAGAAGATACATATGTATGTTCTACTAACTATTGTTAATCATGGGTTGCTACGGAAAATAGTATACCATAGTCGTTTTCTAAACGTCATTATGCAATATTTACTAAGTATCATTAACACTAGTGCTATTTATTTAAACATTCCTACAAAATTTGAGTATAACGGGGCGGAAAGACCTGATTACTCACATTCACCGTAGGCTGATTATATAGCGGCTCCCCTTCTGAGCTTCAGCTCTTAAAGCTATAACCTAAAAACCTTCGTTTATAGGTTCAATCAAATATGTTCTTTCTTGGTTAGCCTCCTGGTTCATTACTTTGATGATTCGTAAGCTAATGACCACTACTTACCGTCACCATTCGGAGATCCACTTTAAAGACAGCATCATGATGCTGAACGCAACAAAAAAGCGCCGTTGCCGGCGCTTGCTTCTATTACAGTAGGGTCTAACGAATCTTCATAGATAACTGGATCAATTCCTGACGCTTTTCAGGACTTGAGTTTACATTGTCGTACATTGCATCAATAGCTGCGCGGTTCTCGCGGTAGCTCTTTTCATGTTTGATTGTAGTATGAGACCATTCGATCAGGGCATTCTCAGCCACAACAAGCTCGTTGTATGAATCATGGAATCCTGTAGCCTGCACAAGTTCCTCCATGACCTCTTGTGTAATTTCCTGTAGTGCCCGTTTAGCCGCGATTTCCTTCTCCAACACTTTTGCTCTATTCTCAAACATATTCTTGGCTTTCATGTAATCCAACTGTGCTTTTGCTAAAATCGGTTTCATGGTTGGCTTTCACCTTTCAGAAAATAATATTTTCTAAGTTATTGTAACGTAAATCGAAGCAGAATACAAAATATATGTCTCTGGTAAGTTTACACTTTTCTCTAAGTTGACTATTATACAACTGTAAAATTGGTTGAGATTAACCATTTAAATGAAATGAAGAACGACCAATCCGCAAATATTTCTTGCGAAATTGGCCGTTTTTTTAATCCTAACGCTTTAATTAAAAGTTTTCGGGAAAATACTTGTGCTCTTTTTGAGCAGTTCTACAGCAATCTTACCAGCCTCTGCACGTGTAAGCTTACCTTTTGGATTAAAATTATATACTGGCTTCTTTTGCCCTGTAATCGTCACTGCACTGCCTTCCATGATCTTAGCCTTGGAAACTGCCTCAATAGCTGGCCGAGAGTAAAAATCCATATTACCGGTGTCTACAAAAGATTTAGATAGACTGGTTAACAACTTATTGTCATTTGTAGACATTTTCAGCTTAAGTGCCCGAGCGATCATCACAGCCGCCTGTTCTCGCGTAACAGGTTGATCCGGACCAAAGAAACCATCGCTTAATCCAGTAATAATACCAGCTCTTGCTGCTGTCTCAATATGTTTGAAGTCCCAAGTTGTAGAAACTGCTTCAGGTACAATATCGAAGAACGTCTGCTGATTATTATTATAATTCAATGGAAGGCTCAAGCCCTTCACTAACAACGTAGCGAATTCTCCACGTGTTGTTGTATTGTCAGCACCAAATTGGTCAAAACGCAAATTCTTCATAATGCCTTTAGAATAAAGACCATTCAAGATATTTCTTGCCCATGGGTGATTGGTAATATCGTTATATCCACGACGAAGCTTCATTACAGTGTAATACCCAAATTGATCAAATGGCACCGTGATTGTGTGTTTCTTTGTGTCCACTTCTCCGCCAATATTCTCCCATTGTCCTGAGTCCGTGTAACGGAATACAGTGATTGTGGAACCAACCTCATCAACAATATTTGGATTAAAGGTTAGTGTAAGATCACCTCGCTGGGATGGTACAATCTTGCGTTCAGCTTCAATTTGTGTGAAATTACCTTCTATTGAGTATGGAGCAATCCCGTTAGTAGCCGGTTTATAAAGAGCAGTACCTTTTGTACCTCTTTCTCCCAAACCTCCGCTAAGCCAATAAATATCGGATACACGTGAGAAGTTATTAGTTTCTACTGTTGAGTTAAATCGTAATACAAGATCTGAAGGGATCAACAACGTACTCAAGCCACCTGGAGTCCGTGCATCAGCATCGACGTTAATAGTATTGCCATAATCATTTTTACGTTCAACAACACCATCCAATGGATCAGCAATACCGAACAATAGTTTTGTATCTGGATAGTACTTAGCTGCACCTGAGGTAGTATAGCCTTTCATAAGTGTACCTTTAGGGAAGCTCAGTTCTAGTCCCTTATTAAACGCACTATACTTCGTTGCAACTTTCTCAGCCATATACTGCGTATCTACTTGAACGGCACTCGCATAATACACGCTTATCGTATCACTGAGAGTAGAATCAGCGCGAACAATTTGAATTTTAATTGTTGTGGCTTTATCTGCTTTTAATCCTACATAATCCAGTGTGAAACGATTCGGCAGATCAGTTCGCTTTTCGGCCTCATATTTATCAATAATGACTTTTGTAGCACCTTCAGCCTCAATATCAAAACGAACAAAGTTTTTGTTAACAACGATCTGTTCACCTACGGTTGCCACCGGGGACAGTACGCGATAGGGAGAAACTTCACGAACAACTTCCAGACGCTGATTCGTCCGTGCACCTGTGTCATTGATTAATTCAAGATTATATACAATGCTTCCAGCAGTTTCTGCTGGGATATCACGAATTCGAAGCATAAATTCCGTGCTGTTACCGGAGAAATCATAATAGTATTTTTGATTATTATAGGTGAATTCATTTAGCTTCCTGTGTCCAGAAGCATTTCCAGTCAAAACTTCACTACCAAAAGAAAGGAACAGGTCTGATCCTTGGTACAAGTTAAGCTTAGTAGCCGCCCCGCCTCTTAACACCAAATCATATTTAGTTTGACTGGTAACAAATTTTTCATCCTTATAAATGAACTCAGAAGTCAATCCAAGAATGTCATTAAGCTCTTTATCAGTGTAATCCTTCACTAAATCATGGGTAAAATCGACCCGTCCCTTAGATATAGCCGGATGGAACTGTGACAAATTAGAGACATTCGTATCGATAATATAAATTCGCAGTTCTTTTCGAACTTCCCTTTTATTATTTGCCTTATCCATCGAGGTTCCAACAAACACAATCTTGTTCTCACCATAAACTAGTGGACCCGAGGAAGAAATAGGTAAATCAAAAGAAAACTTCGGATTCGTCAGCGTTACATTAAACTCATATCCATTTTTATGTGCATCTGTTTTTATTTTATCGTTCGATATACCATTAATAAAAAATTGAGGATTTCCGATGCTTTCAAATCCAATATATTCACCAGAAATAGTCATACTATTAGAGCTGGTAGCAGAATTAAAAGTATAGGTCTGTCCATCATTCAAATTAGCTACATAGATATAGTTCTTAGAAACATAGGCGATATCGGCATTATAAAAGGATTGAGACCCCGAAAATTGAAATTTCACCTTTTGCTGGCCATTTGAGAACCCTTCAACTTTATACACCTTTTCATTAGCTTTTAAACCTGTGACATTAGGCTGTTCCGTAAGGACTAGCGAAGCACCCAGTGGTAGGTAAGAACCCTGCAATGTCGCTCCTGTTTTTGGGGCAACATTTGTTTTCACCAAAATGTAGAAATCGGGTTTTTCAACCTGAGAACCATTCAATGCTAGTTTTGAAACGGAAGAAATATCAACACTTGCAGCTTCTTTATATCCTGAAAGATAAAACATATCTGTAATCACAGTCTCATCTTTCAGATATTTATAACTTTCTTTGGTTGAAGTCTCGTAAGAACCATATTTAATGGACAGTACCACGTTGCCAGATCCCGAAGTAAGGGTAAATGGCGATGTAGTTATGAAAGAAACCAGTCGGTATTGAGGAGTCACACCATCTGGACCCGGAATAACTATTTCCTTCTGATCTCCAGCATTACCTTCCACTGGTACATAAACACCATCTGCCGAAATCGTGTATGATTTCAACACTTTAACCGGAACAACCTGATCATTAATCTTGACTGTATGATCAGCTTCAAAGGATTTATCACTTGCGCTATAAGGTAAAAGAACTTGTCCAATGATATTAGCAGTAGTATCTGAAGCAGTCAGTGTAGGAACATTATCAAGAATGTTATGAGCTTTAAAGTTCGACCCATCACCATGATAGATCTGCAAGTCAGTAAAAGGTCTGTTTGTATTAAAGTAATAAATTGAGCGTTTTATTGTAATCGAGTCCGCTGCATTCTGCACAACGATCTCCAAAGTGTTTTCCCCTGATTTAAGCGTTAATGCTGGAGTGAAAAATGTACCATCCTCAAGTAGCGAGGTTTGCAGTGATGATCCTCCATTCAATGAAACGCCAACTCGAGTTGCATTGGTCACATTACCTTGTAGCGTAATCTGTTGATTAGGAACAACAACCTTAGTTCCCTCATTCAAATTAATCGCGGAAGGTCCACCTCCAAGAACTTGTAGAGAGGAGATATAAGGAACCTTATCATAAAGAACATAAAATGATTCTGAGCGCTCTAAAGTACCTTGCATCCCAGAAAAAGTAATCTTATTGTATCCTGTAAACAATGTGAGCCCACTAGCAATAAAACGGTTAGTAGGATTTGTAGTATCAGTGGTTACTGCGCCGGTAGTCGAGTGGGTAGCATCTGTAACCCATTTACTACCACTTTGAGTCAATTGCTGTACAGTGACTTTCATTGTAGAAGTCGTTACCTGTGCATACGTACCGGTAATCGAAAAATTCGGATTGCTTGTCTTATAAACGGTTTGTCTTGAAATATTATATACGGCATTCGGATCGGTATCCGGCACAATCTCCTGTTTCAGCTCAATTGTATTTCTCAGTGTGAGATCATCCGGACTGAAGTATGTCGTGGTAGCCGCTGCCGCTATCGGCGTGTATTTACCTGGGAACATAGAAACGATCAAAGCCGCCAGCATCAGCCAAACGAACGGTCTCTTAAAGCGTTGCATGTGTTATATCTCTCCTTTGAGTATAAGTTCTCGTAAACCTTCACTTTGTTCTTTATCGGTCATAAGTAGCGATATTTTTAGGGAAAATAACAAAAAACTCATCCGATTTCGGATGAGTTTTGTTAAGTTTAGAAAATTTTAGAATAATTGCTTAGTCACTTAGGACTTAGAGCCTCTTTCTGGATCAGCCTTCATACGCATTCTTAAAAAGAAATCAATCAGCGGCCGTTTAGTCTTACCGATCAAACCAGTGATTTCAGCACCAATCTGCAGGAAGAAGAGCATGATACAGATGACCACGAACGTAACCCAGTTCGCTTCATAAAGAGCTGCGGATGATTGAATGACAGCTAGAATACCGAAAAACGCAGCAATACCATAAATAATAAGTACAGTCTGGCGGTGGCTAAAGCCAAGCTCGCGTAGACAGTGATGCAAGTGACCTTTATCTGGTGCGAAGATTGGTTTCTTTTGCAGCTTACGGCGCACGATCGCAAAGAACGTGTCCGACAATGGTACACCGATAATAAGCAAAGGTGTAATAAACGAAACCACTGCAATCTGTTTAAATCCTAGCAAAGCAAGTAATGCCAAGCAAAAGCCTAAGAACAGCGAACCCGTATCTCCCATGAAAATCTTAGCAGGATGGAAGTTAAAGAACAGGAATCCGATGATGCTACCCAAAAGCAACAGACACAGCATTGCCACCATGGTGTTTCCCATCACGAAAGCCATTGCCGCAATCGTAGCAATTGCAATTCCTGATACACCAGCCGCAAGCCCGTCCAGCCCGTCGATCAGATTAACGGCATTGGTAACACCGACAATCCAGAAAATCGTAAGCGGAATAGCAATCCAGCTCTCCAGTGAGGAATACGTATTGTTAAATGGAATATTCACAAAATCTACAGTAATACCAAAGCCGAAAACAACGATACAGGCTGCGATAATTTGGCCCAGTAGCTTCACTTTTGCTGATAATTCGAATCGGTCATCGAGTGCACCGATAAGTACAATCAGTCCGCCACCACACAGCAGCGCTTTGATGAAGTTGACCTCCCGCGGAGTGAACTCGTATGGAATAATCGGCAATACGGCAAGCAGGCCTAACACAAACGCTAGAAAAATAGCTAATCCGCCAAGGCGGGGCATAATTTTCGTGTGCACTTTACGAGCATTCGGCACATCTGTTGCACCAATCTTAATGGCGAATTTCTTCACCAAAGGTGTGAGGCCAAGTGCGAGTCCCATGCATACGATAAATCCAGCGATGTATATGATTAACATTTGATCAGTCGACCCCCATTTCTCTACCGCATTGAATTATACGCTGTTACAAAAACAAATTCCAATCCTTTATTTAGGCTATTTATCTCATTTTCTAGGTGAATATCGGCATTTTGCTAGACTTTTGTTACTTTATCTTTCTCACGCACCACTTTTAATGCGAATTTCGGCAGTGCAAGCATTCGTTTGTACCGTGTAGGTTCTTTTAGGAGACGGTACAACCATTCTATTCTCATTTTTTGGAAGGCTATTGGCGCTCTTTTGCTCTTCCCAGAGATCACATCAAAGCTACCGCCGACCCCCATCATGATCGGAACGCCCAGTTTGGACTTATATTTAGCAATCCAAGGTTCCTGACTATCCGCACCTCTGGCAACAAATAATAAGTCAGGATTAGCCTTAACAATTCCAGCCACAATTTCTTCATCTGCATCCGGACCAAAATAACCGTCGTGATATCCTGCAATGATAACACCCGGATATTGCAATTGTAACCTTTCAGCGGTTTCCCGAATCACTTCAGGCGTAGAACCTAGAAGATATACCTTCCAACTATATCTTTCACCCTGCCGCATCAATTCATGTAACAGATCATAACCTGCTACCCGTTCTGATACCGGCTCATTACAATAATTAGCAGCCCATACAACGCCTGTCCCATCGGGGACAACCAATTCAGCCGATTTCATAATATCCATATAAGCTGGATCTTCCAGTGCAGCCATAACCATAATTGGATTAGCTGTAATCACTTGATGCGGGATACGGGTATGAACAGCCTCCGTCAAATAGGCAACTGTTGCTGCCATATCAACTTTCGAGACTCTAATTCCAAAAATAGGAACTGTAGGTACCGCGCTTTCTGCTTTCACTTTAGATCATCCTTTATGGTGAAAATATTCTACGATTTGCCGAGCTGGTGCCTCTGCTTCTTGAATCAACTTGGAAATGACATCTTCCCGTGCCGCTCTCCATTCCTGTCCTGTGTTCAAAAGATGAACAATCTCGGCAGCAACATGTTCAGCATCAAGTGTGTTCGTTGCTCCAACAGGATAGCACTGGATTCTGTCCAGAAAATGATCGATCTTTGGATCATAAGAAATACCAATCAGTGGAACACGTCTTCCAGCCGCGTAAATCAAGCTATGAAGTCGCATGCCGATCAGAACATCGCATTGTCCCACTTCCCGTAGCATATGCTGCGGGTGAATAGCATCCTCACATATACTGATCTGCCCACCATGCTCGATTATGATTCCCTTCAGCTTCTCCATCATATAACGTGAAGCCTCATTGTCCGAAGGGGTGTGAAAAGGGAGAAATCGCAAATGTAACGGAACCTCACGGTTGGCCTTAATCAAGCCTTGTGCAAGAGCCTCCAGTTCTCTGCGGTCTTGCTCCCAAAAACGTACCGATATCCCAATCACCGGAAGTGAATCAGATAATTCTGAAGATTGTGTAGTAGCATCCGTGTCCTCTGGCAAAGACAAGCCCATAACCGGGTCGGGAACAACCTCTATCTTTTTCTGTTCCAGTCCCATAGATAGGAGAAGCTCGCGGGATTGTTCATCCCGCACAGATATATAAGTACATTTACGAAACACGGATTTGATTAAAGGGTGAAAAAGCTTGCGATTCACTGGCCCGATACCTTGAGCATAGATAAAGGTTGGTCTCCCCATCCACTGCGCAAGCTTGATAATACCTAAATAGTAAGGAATACTCTTGCTACCTGTGACATCCTGCAGCAAGCTGCCCCCACCGCTGATCAGACCAGCGCTCTCATAAATCGCTTGACGGACTTCAACAAGCTTCATCCGGTGCACGGATTTCACTCCGTATGTGGCGCTCGTCCACTCAGGATCAATGGACAGCACTATAGGCTCAATGGATATACCCAAAGCTTGAGACTGTTTCTGCAGTGCAATTAGAATGGACTGCAACACCGCCTCATCTCCACTGTTACGGAAACCATAGTAACCAGAGATAACTATCTTTTTAGGAGTGGCGACCATCGTTTCCAACACCCTTCTGCAATCTGCCATACGATTACGGCAATTACACCAATGATCAGTCCGAGTCCAAGACCGAGCAATCCACGAACCAGCGAGATCAGAACAGGTGAATGAATATGTGCAAAGGTATCCACCATGGAGAGCTGACCAATTACGGCAATGATCATGATAAATGCTGCATTCCGATATCTAAAGGCCAGAAATGCACCAAGAATTAATAACGGATGTGCGAGCAAAAACTCTTTATTACGCGGCCGGACACCAACCGTATTCTCTAGGAATGTACGGAAGGCCATTTCTAGAGGTGTTACGTTACCACCATTTCCAGTACGGCTTAAATAATACATACCTACGACCCCAAGAACCATAGCGGCAAGAACCATAGCTAATGTGATTGGTGTACGCAGCAGCTTACCTGTCTTGTTAAAGACAAACTCTCCGCGATAGAGGAGTACATAAAGTGCTACAAGGCCGATAGGCGCCATATGGAGCAGACTAACACCACGGAACTGGTCCAGCACTAGGCTGTAGGTTATGTTGTTGAGCAGTGCGATCACGAATGGCACAGCGCTCAAAGAAATTAATGACGTCTTCAAATAAAGCACCAGACTATGCGTAAACCGACGTTGCGGGCTCATAGCCTTATAGGTAAGGGTATTGTTCCGTAGCGGAGGTCCCATTTCATTAACCTTACGAATGGCAAGTACAACCGCCAGGGTTGGTGCACTTATCGCAGCCGCTAGCGCCAGTGCCTGCTCAAATAGCTCTGGTTTCAAGACCAGCAGGCCTGCACTTCCCAGTAATCCTAGCACCCATGCCGGGATCGTAAGCCATGGAATAAAGTATGAAATCAGCAGCGCTACTAAAGAGACTGCGCCAACTACCGCAACTAACTTGAAGTAACGCTGATAAGACGAATCTACAACCTCAAAAGCCGTAGCTTGTCCTAACTTAAACCCATTGTCTTTGATCTGCTCAACGGCACCACCAGGATCACTCAGACTCGTGACAAGGTTGTCTAGCGTATCTGTAATCTGTGCCTTAGCTGTATTTCGCGAAGGAATCGTATTTAAATAAATCATTCGGATATTGCGATCCTTTGTTGCCAGCGCGAAACGATCTGAGATCACTTTTGGATCTAAGGCAGAGTCCCCTTCGCTAAGGGAGTATAACCGTGTTACGTTATAGTCCAGCAAATAAGCAAGCTTGTTAAAGCCCTTCTGCTGCTTCTTAATATTTTCAATTGCTGCAATTCCGATTCCACGTTCCTTAAGGAGATTTGCAAAGTCAGTGATACTAGCCGTATCGACATCATCATTAAACCCTTTAACGGACTCTCCCTCGAATAGGATTCGTTTTACACCCAATTCTTCATAACGATCTAACAGCTTCTTAACTGTTGCTTTATTATAAGTCAAAGAATCTACAAGACGCGGTACAATGGTGAACCCTTTGTCATGCAGCATCTCCAGTGTAAATGGATCCGGCTGAAGTGGCTTCAGTGTAGCATCTTCTATTGGAGTCTCAATAATAAGACCTTGTTGTCCGCGGAAACTCCATTCCTTCGAAGTAATCCCAAGATTACCGAATGCCTCTTTAATGACAGGCGCCAGGGCCTGGTAGTAATCAGGATTAGTAAAAAGAACATAAGTATAGTTCTCATTCACCGGAATGATTGTATCCGTAAGATTAGCGATATCAGCCGCACCCCACATCATTAGACGACGCGCCTTCCGATAATCTTCCAGCGTGCTTTCGTAAATCGCCATACTCTGAACACCAGCATCTTTTAGACGATCTAACTGTTCGGAAATATAATCCTGCGGATTTGCACGATAGCTTGCTACTTCAACTAAATCACGGTAATCAAATACAAATTCCACTGTCTTGGAAGACTTCTCCGTCTGCAGACGGTCATAGACAACTGGCAAGGCAGCTAAAACGCCAACCACAACTATGATCCACAGCCACTTTCGGGAAGAAATATTCCAACGTTGCCATTTTTGCTGCACCAAAAGTACCTCCTCTTTCACTTCAAAACTCTTTTTACAAAAGTAGAAACGGATCGTCATCCTTTTAGAGACGGTACCCGTTTCTACGTAAAAAATATAATTTCACAATATAGAGCGCGATCTATATTCTTATTTTATTGTTCCCCGTCAACACGAGCCATAACCTGCTTGGATAGTGTAGCTACCTTATCCTTAGCATTCCGCAAGGATTCACCCACAACCGCAAAATAAACTTTAATCTTTGGCTCGGTACCTGAAGGACGCAGGCAGAACCATGAACCGTCAGCCAGCAAATACTTTAGTACATTTTCCTTCGGCAGACCATTCAAACCTAGCGAATAATCCAGCACCTCTGTAACGGCAGATCCCGCAATTTCTTGTGGTGCATTCGTACGCCAATCATTCATGATACCTTGAATTTGCGCAACGCCATCCTTACCCTTCAGTGTACGGGACTCCAGGCTTTCCAAGAAGTATCCGAACTGCTCATACAATTCCTGAAGAACATCATATAATGTTTTGCCTTGAGCTTTGTAATAAGCACCTGCTTCAGCGATCAACATAGCCGCAAGAACGGCGTCCTTATCACGAGCATAGTTACCTGCAAGATAACCATAGCTTTCTTCATAACCGAAAAGATATGTGTAATCTCCGGATTGTTCGAATTGAGTCATTTTTTCCCCAATATATTTGAAGCCCGTTAGCGTATTAAATACAGTTGCACCATAATGAGAGGCTACAGCAGCCCCCATCTCGCTCGTCACGATAGTCTTCACAACTGCACCATTGCTAGGCAACTTACCTTGTTCCTGTAAACGGCTCAAATAATAATGAATCATCAAAGCTCCAGATTGATTGCCCGACAAAACAACAAATTTACCTTCATTGTCACGAACCACTGCCCCCATACGGTCTGCATCGGGATCCGTGCCAATTAAGAGGTCTGCATTCAACTCTTCGCCCAGCTTCATAGCCAGTGTAAAGGCTTCGCGTTCTTCTGGGTTCGGTGATTTTACAGTGGAAAATTCGGAATCTGGTTGTTCTTGCTCAGGTACAACATGCACCTGTGTGAAACCTATTTTCTCAAGCACATGGCGGACTGGCAGGTTACCAGTACCATGTAGCGGGGTGTATACGATTTTGAAGTCTTTTCCAAGCGTAGAGGCGATCTCTTCACTTGCAAGACTAACCGCAGCGACAGTATCGGTAAACGCTTCGTCATCCTTCTCACCAAGCCAGTGCAGCAGACCTTGACGCTCCGCTTCTTCTTGGGAAATCCGTTTCACACCATCAAAAGTGTCAACCCCTAATATGTAAGAAATGACCTTTTCGGCTTCGTCAGGGACAAGCTGTCCACCTTCAGAATTATAAACCTTATACCCGTTATATTCAGGCGGATTATGACTTGCAGTAATAACAATACCGCCCGTTGCCTTCAAATGCCGCACACTGAACGACAATTGGGGTGTTGAACGCAGAGAAGTGAATAAATGAGCCTCAATGCCATTAGCAGCCAATACAAGAGCAGCCTCAAGTGTGAATTCAGGCGAGAAACGACGGGAGTCATGAGCGATAACAACAGAAGGTTTTCCCTCTCCAGTATGCGTCTCCAGAATATATTTAGCGAAACCTTGTGTAGCTCTACCTACCGTATAACGATTGATACGATTACTACCTGCTCCAATTACACCACGTAGACCACCTGTACCGAATTCTAGATCTCTATAAAATCGTTCCTCGAGCTCCTGTGGCTCGTTCTCCAGAGCGCGCAGCTCCGCCTTCGTAGAGTCATCAACAGAAGCGTTCTCCAGCCAGCGAGATAAGGTTTCTGCCGCTTTTGGGCTTAATTGAGTCATTTAGAATCTCTCCTTCTCCATGTATAATATATATTCGCTAATTAATATTAGCTGAGCGCAAACATAATTTCCCCAGAGGCAACAACTTTCCCCTCAACCGACGCAGTAGCTTGTCCTTTTCCAATACTGCCCTTAAGGCGAGTAATCTCCACTTCAAGAGTGAGCGTATCTCCCGGTACGACTTGACCACGGAAACGGAATCCATCGAGCCCGGCTAAAAAGCCAATCCGACCGCGATTCGCTTCTACCCCTAAAATAGCAACCGCACCAACTTGTGCAAGAGCTTCTGTAATCAGTACGCCCGGCATTACCGGATAACCTGGAAAATGACCTACGAAGAAAGGTTCGTTGATCGTTACATTTTTAATGCCAACAGCCCGTTTACCCATTTCAATCTCAGTGATCTTGTCCACCAGCAGAAATGGAGGCCGATGGGGGATGATTTCTTGAATTTGGTTGATATCCAGCATTATTAACAAAACTCCTTTCGGATGTTACTTCATTTATTCTTCGCCGAACTGCATAAATTTAGGCAGCTTCGGTAAAAACTATATATATCCTTCACCACCTGCAGAAGTGGAGGTTGAGATAAGGGGCTTTCTCCACCGGATGCGATAGCATGGCGGAGAGGGCCCTTTTTGCTGCCCGAGGCCCCCCACCATTATACATTTATCCGTATAAAAAAGAAAACTCCCTTAAGCAAGAAGGGAGTCGTTATCATCTTAAATTATGGAGCAAAAACCAAATCATAGACATGTTTCCATGTGCTCCATTGTAGAACATCGCTAAACTCTTTTTTGCCAAGGACAACGTAACCGACAACCAGTCCGCCTCCAAGTGCAGCTATGAGAAGCAAAGGAATAAGAATCCACTGGATGAGTGTCCATTTTGATAATCCTCGCCGCTTCGGCTCTTTCTTGTCTTCTGGTTTGTCTTCCGACTTCACCTTTTTCTGACGTTCCATTCCTTCACCTCTACCCGCGCATGTTATTGGCCAGACCTAGCATCTGATCACTGGAAGAAAGCGCCCGAGCTGCGAGTTGATACGTACGTTGAATCTGCATCATTTCTGTCATTTCTGTGGTCATATCGACATTTGACTGCTCCAGCCACCCTGAGCGTACTCCAATTCCAGACGCCTCACCTGCCGCTCTTTGTACAAAAGCCTGCTGTGCTGTAACTCCATCGGCAAGCATATAGAAATTCCCGTCCACTGCCTTTAAAGCATTCTGTGTCTTAGGTTCTACAATCATTATAGTACCTGCTACCCGAACAGGTCCATTCTCTGACTGTTTCGTTAATACACGACCGGATTCATCGATAGCTGCATTCACGCCCACAGGGACCGTTAAAGGATTACCTGCTGTATTCAGTACCGGATTCCCCGTATTATCTACAAGGACCATTTTCGTTGCATCGGTGGTGTCAGGCGTAAAGTGAAAGTCACCTTGTCTTGTATAAGCTGTAGTTCCATTGACCTGAACTCCAAACAGCCCATTACCCTGAAGCGCCAAGTCGGTTGGATTACCTGTTTCTTTAAGGGGGCCTTCTTCCCAATTAGTCGTAATCGAAGGCACATAAGTCCCAAAACCGATATTAAAGCCTAGAGGTGTAGCGCGGCCCGGCTGATCATAGTCATCCGATTGCTGCTGCACACGAGTCAGCACATCCTCAAAGGAACCTTTCTTGCTCTTATAACCATTTGTATCCATATTGGCTAGATTATCCGCTATAATATCAAGCCGCTGCTGAAGGCTGGACATGGAGACTGCTGCACTAATCGTTGAGTTGTTCATAGATCAAACCTCCTATAAGCTGTACCTGTAAAACCCATTTCATAAGCAGCACTTATACCCTGCCGACTTCAGTTACAGCCTTCTGCAAGCTGCTATCATAGTATTGGACGATCTTTTGGTTCGCTTCATACGCCCGGTATGCGGCATTCAAATCAACAGTAACCTGAGTAGGGTCAACATTGGAACCCTCTAAATATCCTTGACGCACCTGTAAGTTATCAGTTGCATTGGAGTAACGAATGTCTGCCGCCGCTATATCATCAGCGTGAAACACACCTTTACCATCACGCACAAGCTCCTGCGGCTTTGTAACTACACTCACACCAATCTTGGTCCCTGTCGGAAGTCCTGTTACTGGATTTAGTACATTCCCCTGCCCGTCCACTTTAAGGGTGTCCTGATTTCCTGTCAAGACAAGAGGCTTGCCAGTGGAATCCAGAACCTTGAAGCCTCCACTGCTCAACACTTCTCCCGTAGCCGCGTTTACTGAGAAGCTTCCATTTCGGGTAAATAAGTTATTGCCCTCAGCATCCTGAACAGTAAAGAAAGCCTGTGGACGGTAAATAACCTCACCCTCAGGACTTACATATTTCCCTGAACCATCAAAGGCTATATTTTGACCCGTCACAGGGTCGGCGACTTGCAAATCTGTAGATAAAGCAAAATCCATAGACTTGCCGCTCTCCCTTAAATCACCCTGTAAATATTGGGATATTGACTGTTCTGCAAAAACTCCCGTGTTAAGGCGCCCCACCGGCGTGGTATTGCCATTAATCATAGCCGAGATCAAGACATCCGGAAAAGCATGATTAACACTGTCAACCTGCTTATATCCCGTTGTATTTAAGTTAGCGATGTTCTGTGTTGCCGTATCGTGTCTACGTTGCTGCGCAACCATACCTGCAGCGGCCGTATATAAACCTCTTATCATGAAGGTAGTCTCCTTCCGAATCTAATGCTACCTTTTATATCGGCTGCTTAGAACTTTTTCTTAACGACCTTGTCCAAATTGTCCAGCATAATTCCTGTTCCTTTTACCACACAGTGCATAGGGTCTTCCGCTACCCAAACAGGTACATGTAATTCTTCTGAGAGTAGCTCGTCCAATCCGTTAAGCAAAGCACCTCCACCAGTAAGAACCACACCCCGGTCAATGATGTCCGCAGACAATTCTGGTGGTGTACGCTCCAGTACCGATTTAGCTGCAGCCACAATGGAAGAAACCGGATCCCATAATGCTTCCTTTACCTCAGCCGCCGTAATAGTGAGCGTTTGGGGAAGTCCGCTTACCATGTCCCGGCCACGAATATCCATTTCGGACTTCATCAAACCAGGTCGAACCGTACCAATAGTAACCTTAATATCCTCTGCTGTCCGTTCACCGATCAACAATTTATACTTTTGTTTAATATATCTTAAAATGGCCTCATCGAACTTGTCTCCAGCGACTTTAATCGAAGAAGCGGTAACGACGTCGCCCATAGAAAGTACGGCTACATCCGTCGTTCCGCCACCGATATCGACGACCATGTTTCCACTTGGCTGATAGATGTCCATTCCCGCTCCAATCGCAGCGGCCTTTGGCTCTTCTTCCATAAAAACTTCCTTAGCCCCGCTACGTTCTGCCGCTTCCCGAATGGACTTTTGTTCCACAGATGTAATATTTGTAGGGGCGCATATCAGAATGCGAGGCCGTGAATACCAGGTGCGACCGCCAACACGGTCGATAAAATACTTCAGCATCATTTCCGTGACTTCAAAATCTGCAATGACACCATCCCGTAAAGGACGGATAGTTGTTATATTTCCGGGTGTACGTCCAACCATGCGACGTGCCTGTTCTCCCACCGCAAGGACTCTCTTCGTATCACTTTCAAGTGTGACCACGGAAGGTTCATCCAGAACGACTCCCCTTCCCTTAACATGTATGAGCACATTGGCCGTGCCGAGGTCGATTCCGATATCCTTGCTAAACATAATGAAAGAGCCCCCAAAGTGTTATTTTAATTGAAAAAACAGCAGTTAGTACTAAATTTAAAAATAACATACTTTAGGGGAACTACACAATGTTTTAAAGCTGAATATTTCCTTAAATTCCCGAAAATCTTATGGCTTTGATGCTACAGCAACCTCACGTTTTTTCCCCGTCGTTTTTTTATATTTAATTTTTGTGGCTTCTCCCCCCCGAAGATGTCGGATGGATTTGTGATATTCAAGAATGTGCTTCACCTGATCGGCCAGATCAGGGTTGATCTCTGGCAGACGCTCCGTCAAGTCTTTGTGCACCGTGCTCTTTGAAACGCCAAATTCCTTGGCTATGGTCCGGACCGTATGCCTGGTTTCCACGATGCAGCGTCCGATTTTGATCGTACGTTCCTTGATGTAATCGTGCACGCTCCCGCCTCCCAACTGTGGATAGTTTGGTACATTATATGAGGGGCGGGCTTATATATTCGCGCTTTCAAGACATGACAAGCCTGGGAGGGCTCATTTTATTTAATGGACAACCCAAGAAGCCGTGTTATTAGCAAGACGGAACGTCGTTGGTTCATCAAAGACAATAACCGTTTCTCATAGAAAAATAAGGCTCTTTATAAGCATGCTGCTTACGAAAAGCCTTTTTCACATAAAAACAGGGGGCATTAGCCCCCTGCAGTAAATATTCTTATCGCCCTGGCAGTAACTCTGATGGATTAACTACTTTGCCGTCCTTATACACTTCAAAGTGTACATGATTGCCAAGGTCCTTCTCGATTTCACTGCGACCTGCGGTTGCAAGCGTATCTCCTTGCTTCACAACATCGCCTTGTTTAACTTTCGTTTCGCCAAGACTTTGGTAGACGGTCTTCATATTACCTTGATGGGTAATCTCAATGACCTTACCTAACACTGCAACATCGTCCACTCTAGTAACTTCACCGCTAAGCGCTGCTTTGACGTCGAACGTATTGTTGTCTTCACGGGCAAGATCGATACCGACATTAGGAATAAATTTGTCGTTATACTGCACCATTGCGGCAACGTGATTGTCTTCTGTACCATTCTCATCATAATACGGTTTGACCACTTCTACTTCACCTGGATTGGCTACTGGCCAAACCAAGCTTTCCGCTGAAGCAAGAACTTCAAGGGCATCTGGATTACTGTTTGCAGTACCAGCTTCGTTAGTCGAAGCTCCAACTTGCTGTGATGTGGCGGCGGTGTCCAGCGGTTTTTGGCCGGCATCCTGATAGACCCACACCAAAGTTAGTATAATTGCCGCTGCCGCCGTGTAGACTGCTGGGAACACCCAACGTTTAGATAACATCTTGCTCCATGAAGAAGGTTTAGCACCTGAATCTCCCTGCGATTTTTTGAGAGATTCATCATGGTTTGTTTTGTTTTTGTCTTGTTCATTCATATGGTTATCACCTCAGTAACCAGTGTTACCGGGCTTCTATCTTTTATACGTATCTTTCAAGTTATTTTTTCAGAAGAGTTGAGATTTGCGTAAAAGAGATACCACTGTAATAGTGTTTGAGAATTTGAGTAGCCGTTCCGCCTTCCTTCGCCATCCCATTAGCTCCCCACTGACTCATTCCCACACCATGCCCATTTCCGAAGGTAGTTATATAGATTTTATTCCCTTTTCGCCCCCAACTGAATTGGCTGGAACGTAACCCTAGCTTCTCTCGCACTTCTCTTCCAGTAAAAATAGTACCTCCAATAGAGATTTCCTTAACCCGATGTCCAGTGGTGAGAGACAACACTTCTACCGGCAATTCAGAGGAAGTAGAGATATTTTTTGTCATGCCTGATTGGGTAGTATTTTTTGAAGCAGGAATTACTCTGTCGTTTAGCCCAAGTCTAGTAAGTATTTCCGAGATGGTGAATGTAGATGTCACCGCATAGTTTGGGGTAATCTCTTTCTCCCAAGGACTAGTTACACTGCGCAGATAGGGAATCGCTGCATTCCAGTATTCTTCCGAGTTCTCGGTATATCCTCCACTGGAGGCGAAAAAGGAGGCCGTAATCGGCTGCCCTTTATAGGTCATAATGACACCGCGCGTCTCAAGGACCGCGCGCTGAAGCTTTGCAAGGTCGGCGCTTCTTCCGCCGAGCTTCCACTTCCGTTCCAGCGTATCCTTAGATACGTAAGCCTGATGGCTTACCGTATCTGTTACATCCGCCCCCGGAACGGGGACGCCGCTTCTGTCGCCAGCCAGCAGGCGGCGAAGGATAAAGGTGCGGGCCGCTACGGCCTGCGCTTTGAGCGCTTCAAGCTCAAAGCTGGCCGGCATCTCGGCCGCAAGCACGCCGCTGACGTATTCCTCCAGCGGCAACGTCTCTATTTGTCCGCTACGCGACAAATAGACGGAGACCTTCGGCTGCGGCGCTTCCTGCGCAGCCGCCTCCGGCCCCGCTGGTGCGGCTGGTGAGGCCGTTACCGTCGGCAAGGCCGGAGGTGCCGGTTGTCCCCGGTGCAGCGGGACAACCGCCAGTGGAATCAGCAGCGCCGCCAGGATAGGCGCTGCGAGCCAGGCGGCGGGACCGAGGCGCCTGAGCCGGGGAGCAAGGGGACGCGAGTGCCAGCGCGTTGAATTGTTACGTCGCAAGTAGCGGAAATCTTTCATCTCTATGGCTCCTTCCGTGAGTCACTGTTGATTCTTATAGATATGAATATACAGCAACTACTAGAACAATATTTGAGAGAAAGAGAGTAGCTTTCTCGTATCTATCACTATGCCCCGCGTTAAAAAATTACAAACGAAAAAAATCCTCATTAGATGAGGATTCAGATTTACTTTCTAATAATACAAGCAAAAACGCCTTCGGTGTCCCTATAAGTACGGTAAGCGTTTATACGAGAAATATAAGGATAATTTATAGCGTAGAACATATAAACTCTTATATTTAAAAAAAGAACAGGCCGCATCACTGCAGCCTGTTCTCACTTAATGACTGATATTATACCCAAGTTGCTTGAACCTGAAAGCGAGGTTTAACCTCATCGCTTTTGCTTGATTCGCTCTTGGCTACTTCTGGTTTAAGAGTTTCGTCCTTCACCGTTTGCGCGGCTGTGTCTTCCATGGAGATACGCCATATTTCCGCACCTAGTCCAGACAGCTTCTCAGCCAAATGTACATATCCACGGTCGATATGATGAGTTCCGCTTACCTCAGTAGTGCCTTCAGCAACAAGACCTGCCAAAATAAGCGCAGCTCCCGCACGTAAATCCGTAGCACAAACCTTGGCTCCGACCAATTGCGCATTACCTGTAACGATTGCTGAGCGACCTTCGATCTTAATCTCAGCATTCATGTTGTGGAATTCATCCACATGCATGAACCGGTTCTCGAATACAGTTTCTGTAACAACACTAGTTCCTTCAGAGCGCAGCAATAATGCCATCATTTGTGACTGCATATCCGTTGGAAAGCCTGGATACGGCAAAGTCTTCAAATCAACAGCTTTAAGAGGTTTGTCACTAATTACACGAACCCCATTCTCATCAGGAATAATGGTCACACCCATCTCTTCCATCTTAGCAATAACAGGTCCCAAGTGATCAGCGATTGCACCTTCCACATATACGTCCCCACCTGTAATTGCTGCGGCAGCCATATAGGTACCAGCTTCAATACGGTCAGGAATCACATGATGTTTAACGCCATGCAGACGTTCTACGCCTTCAATACGGATAACACCTGTACCCGCACCGCGAACGATTCCGCCCATACCATTCAAATAATTGGCCAGGTCGACAATTTCAGGCTCCTTAGCCGCATTCTCAATCACGGTCACGCCTTCGGCGAGTGCCGCTGCCATCATTATATTTTCGGTCGCACCCACGCTAGCTACATCCAAATACACTTTGGCTCCGCGCAGGCGACCGTTACTTTTCGCTTCAATGTAGCCCTGGCCGAGACTAATCTCTGCACCAAGCGCTTCAAATCCTTTCAAATGCTGATCAATCGGTCGTGTGCCAATGGCGCAGCCACCAGGCAAAGAAATTCTTGTATGACCAAGCCGTGATAACAGAGGACCCATGACTAAAAAAGATGCCCGCATTTTCCGTACCCATTCATAAGGTGCTTCACAGGAAGTGATGTTTGTAGCATCCACCTGGATAATATCGTTTTGATATGTAACCCCTGCACCCAGAGATTCCAACATTTTTGAAATCGTCATTACATCATCAAGCGGAGGTGCGTCCACAATGACGCTTACTCCTTCTTCTGCCAATAGAGAGGCGGCTATGATCGGTAATACGGAATTTTTTGCGCCGCTAACTTTCACGCTCCCGGTCAATCTGTTGCCACCGCGGACGATAAATTTGCTCATTTTCGGTTTCCCTCCGCGTCCATTATTTCTTAAATTATTTTTTAGATTAAAAGTAATTGCAAAAAAATTCGCATACTCCATCAATACGCCCATTCAGCCGGGCATGTTCCTTAAAGTTCAGTGTTGACATAATAAAACCTTATTATTCGACACTTTTTGACCATTGCGACCTATGACACTTATAACCAAACTACATATTCCTAAAACATATAGCGGATCATCCCACTCCAGCTAAGGTAATCCAGAAAGAATCCTGCAACAAAACGACCAAGTACAATAGCCAGAAGCAAGTGCAGCAGCCTTCCTTGAGGACTCTTGGGATATCTTATGACCAAATCCAGCTTAAGGTTCTGCAATGCCCACCAAGATAATACAACACTGAGCAAAGAAACAATCATTGAGATCATGCTGCTGGTTCCAGCGGCACTAGACCATCCATTGGACAATATATCCCCCATGCTAACCCTCCGTGTTCGTATTACTCGGAAATCGACTCTTATATCATACTTGTGCAGGGCAAAAGAATCCAGTACTTTTACAAATTTTTAAACAATTCAATGCCAATATCCAAAAAAATGAAGAAATCTTAACCTTTACTACATAGATTACTATAACAAAAAAAGCAGTCAAGCTTAGAGCTTGACCGCTTATATCCTACTGTTGTCCTTTACCAGTGGACACTTTAATCCGTGTAACAGCGCGTTGCAGCGCCAACTCCGCACGGCGGTGATCGATATCATCTTGTTTGCTACGAGTCTGGAGACGGCGCTGAGCGCGTTCTCTAGCAGCCTCGGCGCGTTCAACATCAATATCCGTTGGCAGTTCGGCACTTTCGGCCAGCACTGTTACTTTGTCCTTATGCACTTCAACGAAACCGCCATGAACGGCGATGGAGATCGTAACACCGTCCGATTTGACGGATAACGGAGCAACCTGAAGTGGAGTCACAAGCGGAATGTGTCCCGGCAAAATACCCAACTCGCCTTCGACTCCCCGTACTGTCAAGCTATTCACTTGTTTAGAATAGACGAGATGCTCCGGCGTGACAATTTCCAACAAAAAGGTATTCACTTCCATTCCTCCTTAAAGCTTTACGAAGTAAAGCTCTCATCGAAAGCATACACTTAGCTTTACGAAGTAAAGCTCGCTTCGAAAGCATTCAATAAGCTCAGTGTTACATCGATTTCGCTTTTTCAACCGCTTCTTCGATTGTACCCACAAAAAGGAACGCTGCTTCTGGAAGATCATCATGCTTACCATCCAGGATTTCCTTAAAGCTACGTACAGTTTCTTTGATTGGCACGTATTTACCCTTGAAGCCGGTAAACTGTTCAGCTACGTGGAAAGGCTGTGACAGGAACCGCTCAACTTTACGAGCACGAGCTACGATAACCTTATCATCCTCACTCAATTCATCCATACCCAAGATGGCAATGATGTCTTGAAGTTCGGTATAACGTTGCAGCAATTGTTTAACACCTTGTGCCACGTTGTAATGCTCTTCACCAACAATTTCCGGAGCTAGCAGACGCGAGCTGGAAGCCAGTGGATCAACCGCTGGAAAAATCCCCTTCTCGGAAATCTTACGCTCAAGGTTAGTTGTTGCATCCAAGTGAGCAAACGCCGTTGCCGGAGCAGGGTCAGTGTAGTCATCCGCTGGTACGTAGATTGCTTGAATGGAAGTAACGGAGCCTTTTTTGGTAGAAGTGATACGCTCTTGCAACTGACCCATTTCAGTAGCCAGGGTTGGTTGGTAACCTACCGCGGACGGCATACGTCCGAGAAGAGCGGATACTTCGGAACCCGCTTGGGTAAAGCGGAATATATTATCGATAAAGAGCAGCGTATCGCGACCTTCTACATCACGGAAATATTCCGCCATTGTAAGACCGGTCAAAGCTACGCGTAGACGCGCGCCTGGGGGCTCATTCATTTGTCCGAACACCATTGCTGTTTTCTTAATAACGCCGGAGTCCGTCATTTCGTGATAAAGGTCATTACCTTCACGAGTACGTTCACCCACACCCGCGAATACGGAAATACCGCCGTGTTCTTGGGCAATGTTATTAATCAATTCTTGAATCGTTACTGTTTTACCTACACCGGCACCGCCGAACAGACCAACTTTACCGCCTTTAGCGTAAGGTGCAAGCAAGTCGATAACTTTAATACCCGTTTCCAAAATTTCGGCTTGTGTCGACAATTCATCAAATGTCGGAGCCAAACGGTGAATCGGGTTCTTTATTTCAGCAACAACTTCACCAGCGTTATCAATTGGATTTCCAAGTACGTTAAATACCCGGCCTAATGTCGCTTCCCCTACAGGAACCGAAATAGGACCACCTTGGTCAATCGCATCCAGTCCGCGAACCAGACCATCTGTAGAAGACATCGCGATACAACGTACCAAATTGTCTCCCAAGTGATTGGAAACCTCAAGTGTTAGGTTAATCTGGCGACCATTGTCCAAGACGGTTTCAATTTTGATAGCGTTGAATATCTCGGGCAATTGGCCGCGTTCAAATTCAATATCGACAACCGGACCCATAATGCTTACAACGCGTCCTTTGTTCATCTTCATTTCCCTCCTCGAAAGCTGTTACATCAAGAAGAAACGACGTTGTCGTCATATAAAGATGACAACCGTTTCTCGTAGAAATATAAGCATTTTGTATAGTGTAAAACCTATACTTTCTTATATTTTAAGAAGAACTGCAGTGCCGTTCTTAAGGAGCCATACTCCAGAAGCGGGCGATACTATGTATCGCTCCATGCGGCACTGTTTCTCGTAAAATACAAGGCAAGTCAAGCACGCTGCTTAACTGTTCTTGTATTTTTAAGACTGAGCGTTCGCTCCGGCCACGATCTCGGTAATTTCCTGCGTAATTGCCGCCTGACGGGCACGGTTGTACGTAAGGGTAAGTTCTCCGATCATTTTCGACGCGTTCTTTGTTGCACTGCCCATCGCTGTCATTTTCGCACCCAGCTCACTGGCCTTGCCATCCAGAATTGCGCTATAAATCAAAGTTTCGGCGTATTTCGGAAGTAGTACTTCTAGTACGCCTTCTGGTGAAGGTTCATATTCGTAATTTGCAGTCGCTTCATGATGCTCATGATTTCCTACGCCTTCCATAGGCAACAGTCGATCAACGGTTGGGATCTGGGTAATCGCATTGACGAATTGGTTGTAGCAAACGTACAACTCATCATACGTACCATCTACAAACTGTTGTACTGCCGAATTAGCAATAGACTTAATGTCAGCAAATTTCGGCGCATCCGATAGCTCAGTAACTTCCTGTACAATCGGATATTCACGGCGGCGTAAGAAGTCACGGCCTTTACGACCGATAACGAACAAGGCGTACTCATCTTTGGATTTATGTCGTTCCGCGATGAGCATCGTCACCTTACGTAAAATATTAGCGTTGTATCCTCCCGCAAGCCCTCTATCAGAGGTCACGATAAGATAACCAGTTTTTTTCACAGGGCGACTGACCAGCATGGGATGCTGAACGCCTTCTGTACCGGCAGCAATGCTCGATACAACCTCTTTCAGCTTCTCAGCATAAGGACGGGCGGCAATTGCCTTCTCCTGGGCTTTTCTCAGCTTGGAGGCGGCTACCATTTCCATCGCTTTTGTGATCTGTCTTGTGTTTTGAACACTCTTAATTTGACGTTTAATATCACGCATGCTTCTTGCCATGATTTCACCACCTTAAAGCTTTAACGGAGTTAAAGCTAACTTCGTAAGCATCTTCTTAGCTTTGACGAATTCAAAGCCAACTTTATAAGTAATAGCCTGAGCTTCGGCATAGCCAAAGCTCACTTAGTAAGAATCGTTTAGGTACGATCTATATTAGCTAGTAGCAAAGCCTCTTTTAAATTTATCAATCGCTGCTTTAAGAGCGGCTTCGTTATCTGCTGTCAAATCCTTGGTATCTCTGATGGATTGAGCAACTTCAGCAGCACTGCTGTCCATGTAAGCAAGGAATTCCTTTTCAAAACGTTTTACGTCTTTAACAGGAATATCATCCAAGTATCCTTTTACAGCTGTGTACAAGCTAAGCACTTGATGTTCAACAGACAACGGCTGATTTACACCTTGTTTCAGAACTTCCATCATACGTGCTCCGCGATTCAGACGAGCAAGCGTGGATTTATCAAGATCTGAGCCGAACTGTGAGAAAGCTTGAAGTTCACGATATTGAGCAAGATCCAAACGGAGCGAGCCAGCTACCTTCTTCATCGCTTTAATCTGAGCGGAGCCCCCTACACGGGAAACGGAGATACCGACGTTGATCGCCGGACGTTGACCAGAGTAGAACAGATCGGATTCAAGGAAGATTTGACCATCTGTAATCGAGATTACGTTCGTAGGAATGTAAGCCGATACGTCAGATGCTTGTGTTTCGATGAACGGAAGCGCGGTTAATGAACCACCACCAAGCTCATCACTAAGCTTAGCCGCACGTTCCAAAAGACGGGAGTGCAAGTAGAACACGTCACCAGGGAACGCTTCACGACCCGGTGGACGACGAAGCAGCAAGGACAATTCGCGATAAGCCGAAGCTTGTTTTGAAAGGTCATCATAAATGATCAATACGTGTTCGCCCTTGTACATAAAGTACTCGCCCATTGCGCAACCTGCGTATGGAGCAATATACAACAGTGGGGATGGCTCTGAAGCCGAAGCAGTTACAACGATTGTATATTCCAACGCGCCATGACGGCGGAGAGTTTCTACAACCTGTGCTACTGTGGATTGTTTTTGTCCAATGGCAACATAAATACATTTCATTCCGTTGCCTTTTTGGTTGATAATCGCATCGATTGCGATTGCAGTCTTACCTGTTTGACGGTCACCAATGATAAGTTCGCGTTGTCCACGACCAATTGGTACCATCGCATCAATCGCTTTAAGACCAGTTTGCATTGGCTCATGAACCGATTTACGGTCGATAACACCAGGAGCATTATTCTCAACCGGACGGAACTCCGTCGTTTGAATTGGGCCTTTACCGTCAAGCGGCATACCGAGTGCGTTAACAACACGACCCAGAAGGGCCTCTCCAACTGGAACTTGCATGATTTGTCCAGTACGTTTTACTTGATCGCCTTCACGAATTTCCTTGTACTCACCCAGAATTACAACACCGACGTTGCTTTCTTCCAGATTGAGCGCCATGCCCACTACACCGTTGGAGAACTCTAGCAACTCGCCTGCCATTGCGTTTTCCAGACCGTAGACACGAGCGATACCGTCTCCGACTTGAATGACGGTGCCCACTTCGGCAACTTCGATATCGGCTTTATATTGCTCAATTTGACTTTTGATCAAAGTGCTGATCTCTTCAGGTCTGATGCCCAATATCCTCACCCCTATCTTCTATGCTTATCATTAAAGGATTTCTCGAGACGTTCCAATTTACTAGAAAGACTTCCGTCATACAGCGTATCGCCGATATAAACCTTCAGTCCTCCCAGCAGGCTTGGATCGACCACATTCGTAACCCGAATTTTACGGTTTACTAGCTGGCCGAATTCTGCAGCTACAGCCGCTTGTTCTTCTTCACTTAAAGAATAAACGGAGTATACCTTAGCATCACCAATGCCAAGAGCGTCTCCTTCAATCTTGATATACGTATCCAGCAGTTCGGCAAAAATATCGGTTCTGCCTCGCTCTACTAACAGTTCTACAATGTTCATTACAATAGGAGAGAGCTTATCTTGAAGTGCTGTGCGCAGCACTTTCAGCTTGTCGGACTCCGAGATACGTGGTGCAAGAATAAACCGCTGTACCTCTTGGTCTAAATGTAAAACTTCGACCACTGCCTTGAGCTGTTCTTCTACTTCAAGGGTAATCCCCTTCTCTACCGCTGCACTGTACAACGCTTTAGCGTAGCGCTTGGCAACTACCGTATCGCGGCTCATGATCGGCCTCCTACCTCATTGAGGTATTGGTTCACAAGCTGCTCCTGCTCACTGCTAGCACTAACTTCTTTCTTAAGAAGTTTAGAAGCAATACGAACAGATGCCGTTCCAATTTCGCTGCGCAACTCTTCCACTGCTTTATTCTTCTCGTTCTCGATATCGCGCACGGCCTCTTCTTTGACGCGTGCAGCTTCAACTTTAGCTTGCGCCAAAGCTTGTTCTACCTGTTGATTACTAGTAATTTGCGATTGTTGAATAATCTGTTGAGCTTCCTGGCGTGCACTGTTCAGCGCCTGCTTCTGCTCTTCCACATACGCGACCGCTTGCTCTCTAGTCTTCGCAGCTTCATCCATTTGCTGCATTACCAGCTCACGGCGTTTCTCCATAACTGCGAACAGTTTGCTGAACGCATACTTACTGAGCAAGAAATATAGAATCCCAAAGGCTACAATTGAAAATAAGATGTTTGTCCAAACAATTTCCACTGAGGTCACTCCCTTCCATTACCGCGTCATGCGGACGTATACAAAAGTAAGGCGCGGATGGCATCGGCCGTCCCCGCCAAACCGTAAATACGGTTTATTAAGATGAAAACATGATTAGGAATGCGATAACTGTTGCTGCCAACGGAATAACTTCGACGATACCTACACCGATAAACATTGTTGTTTGAAGCGCATTACGAGCTTCTGGTTGACGAGCGATGGACTCAACTGTTCTACTAACGATCATACCATTACCAAGACCTGCACCAAGTGCACCCAAACCAACCGCTATTGCTGCTGCTAAATATTCCATTTGTAAATATCCTCCTTTAATTTTGGTTCATATTGTGTTTAATGATATAAGATATCTCCCGCGAAAGAAAATCAGACGATAACCGTTCCCTTCGCAGCAGTTCATTAATGTGCTTCTTCTTCGTGAATCGTCATCTGTGCGATATAAACCATCGTCAGTATCGTAAAGATAAACGCCTGTAGTGCCCCGACGAAAATACTGAAGCCTTGCCATACAGCCAGGAAAGGAATACTGAGAATCCCCAGTTTCAAAATGACTGTAATCAGTACTTCTCCGGCAAAGATGTTAGCAAATAGACGAATTGCCAGAGCTACTGGTTTTGCCAAGTTCTCGATAATGTTCAGTGGCAAAAAGATTGGAAACGGCTCAATATAGTGTTTGAAATAATGCTTGCCATTGAGCTTAATGCCCAGGAAGTTCATCAGTATAAACACAATAATTGCCAATCCTGCAGTGATATTAATGTCAGCAGTCGGCGACTTGTACCATAAGATCTCAACATGATCACCATGCGCCAAGTTCCTGGTTGCTTCAATCACATGGCCAAACACGGTTACAGGTCCATGTGCTTCAGTTACAACTGAGAAGGGCAATCCAAGAAGGTTGGAAACAAAGATAAACAGAATCAACGTTAGCCCCAAAGATATGTAAGGTTTTCCTTTCTTCAGGTCCATGGCACTGCTTATGACACCCTCTACAAATTCTACAACCCATTCCATAAAATTCTGAAGCTTAGATGGATTCTCAACCGAAAGCTTACGAACCGACAGCATCACCAGTACAAATACTACTGTACAACTGATCAGAAGCATCAATACGGCTGATATATCTATCGGTATTCCCCCGACAAAGATTTTCGGCATCTCATGCATAGTATCATCCCCCTTTCTCTTTAATCTGGTTAAAGTTTGTTCTTCACACTCAGATATATCCCCGCAGGAATGGCGAGAAGCTGAGGAATGAATACGCCCGAAATAGTTGCTACCAGGGAGAAATGCTCAATTTTGACCGCGAACATAGTGACCAAAATTGCGAAGCTAATCCGTGTAACAAAACCGAGGCTGAAGGCATTCCCTTCGTTGCTCGCAATCGACTGCGTTACCCGTCGAACCTTGACGGCCAGATAACGAAAGTTTACCAATCCCGCCACCAGACCCAGAGTCATGCCCAGTGTAAAATCCCTGGTCTCATGATGAAGCGCCCAGCCCATTAAGAGTCCTGCCATAAGGACGAGCGTAACTCTAGTGACGGTATTGATCATGGGAGTCATATTATCCATTCTGCTCCCCCAAAAATTTTTTAATTAACAGGACGACGTTCACAATTCCCAGAATCATTCCGGTTATAGTGCCAATAGCGAGCCAATATTTAGGCCCCTCCATCAAGTCTTTCAGCCACCTTGCCGCAAAAAAACCAATAACAATGTAAGCGGCGAGTATAGTGCCTGCACTTCCAATGATAAGCGCGGTCTGTAACAAGCTGTCCCTGCTATTTTGTTCTTTCATGGCTACAATCCCAACTAATTTTACTGAATTTCTGGAGTCTTTGTCAATTCATTGAACATTGCCCAAAAACCCTTGAAAACATGAAAATAATCACAGCAAAATGTTCCAAAACCATATAAACCGTACAGTTTCACTGTATGTTGATTTTAATCAGATCAGATATTACTTTAAATGAAATTATTTATTTTTTGTGAACATTCTGTGAAACTCTTCAGGACGCTCCTTATTTACACCAAAATGGTGCAAAATCGCATTGACAATTCGTTGGGAGGCTTTGCCATCTCCGTACGGGTTGGCGGCCCGACTCATCGACTGATAGAGCTCATTATCAGTCAAAAGAGCATGTGTCCGTGCATACACCTTCTCCTCGTCCGTGCCCACAAGTTCTAGCGTTCCAGCGTCTATCCCTTCAGGACGCTCCGTCGTATCACGAAGCACAAGTACTGGTACTCCGTATGAAGGAGCTTCCTCTTGTAAACCGCCAGAATCGGTCAATATCAAGTGGGTATGCGGATAAAAATTATGCAAATCCACGACATCCAGCGGATCAATCAGCTTAATTCTTGGATGTCCACCCAAAATTTCATGTGCAGGTTCCTTAACGGCAGGACTCGGATGCACAGGATAAACAATGGCTACATCTTCGAATTCATCAGCGATTCTTTTGACAGCCCGGAAGATATTCCGATGCGGTTCACCTTGCGATTCTCTACGGTGAGCAGTCATCAAAATAAGTTTTTTTCCTGAAGCAAAATCCAAAACAGGATGCCGGTAATCAGGCTGTACGGTATATTGAAACACATCGGTTACAGTGTTGCCTGTGATATAAATACTTGATTCTTTTTTGTTCTCATGTCTCAGATTACTAGCTGACCAATCCGTTGGAGCGAAATGCAGGTCTGCTAATACACCTGTAAGCTGACGGTTCATTTCTTCAGGATACGGAGACAATTTGTTCCATGTCCGAAGTCCTGCTTCTACGTGCCCAACCTGAATTTGCTGCAGGAAAGAGGCATAGCTTGCAAGGAACGTCGTTAATGTGTCCCCGTGCACCAATACGAGATCAGGTTTAACCTCTCTGAGTACAGGTTCCAGGCCTTCAAGCACTCGAATAGTAATCTCATTAAGCGTCTGACGGTCCTTCATCACATCCAGATCGTAATCAGGAGTGATATTGAACACTTCCAACACTTGATCGAGCAACTCCCTGTGCTGTGCTGTTACACATACAATTGACTCGATGTGCTCAGGATGCTTCTTCAGTTCAAGAACTAGAGGAGCCATCTTGATCGCCTCGGGGCGCACTCCGAAAATAGTCATCACTTTAATTTTGGACATAACCCCTACCCTCTCATCAAAAAATAAACAAATTTCTTATATCCTATTACGAATTACTATTTACTTAGTTCCGTACAAACGATCTCCAGCATCGCCAAGTCCCGGAACGATATATCCATGCTCATTCAAATGATCATCAAGCGCAGCTACATAAATATCGACATCTGGGTGAGCCTCTTGAACGGCAGCAACACCTTCTGGAGCTGCAATCAGGTTCATCATTTTAATTTGTGTACAGCCACGCTTCTTCAGCGAGGTAATAGCAGCAATCGCAGATCCCCCCGTAGCTAGCATTGGATCAATTACGATCAGCTCACGTTCCTGTACATCTGTAGGAAGCTTGATGTAATACTCAACCGGTTGAAGCGTGTCCGGATCACGGAATAAGCCAACATGTCCTACTTTAGCAGCAGGAAGAAGCTTCAGAACGCCCTCAAGCATACCCAGACCAGCACGAAGAATTGGGATAAGCCCAAGCATTCTTCCAGAAATCACTTTACTTTCCGTTTCAGTAACCGGTGTTTGTACTGTAATGGTTTCTAGAGGAATATCACGTGTTATCTCATAAGCCATCAATGTGGCAACTTCGTCAACATGCTCTCTGAAATCCTTCGTGTTTGTTCTTACGTCGCGAATAAATGTTAGTTTGTGTTGAATTAAAGGATGATCGCAAATCACCAATTTTCCCATTTCCTGTCCCTCCGGTAATTGTAAGTCGTGTCTATAACCCTAGAAAGCGCTTTTGCTTCTCTATGGCTAAATCCTGTCTATTATAGCATTCCCATCGCCGCATTTCACCTAGAAAGGCACATGTATCCATATTGAACCCCTACCCCTGTATTTTCCTTTGCTTATAAAGGTAAGGATTGGAAATTCCATTGCCTTTTCAGGAATAAAACCTTGATTAGGTTGTGCAAATTTGCATTTTTCATACTATTCACATTTTTTTCACTATTGTTTATGAAAGTTCCATGAACTTTCATGATTGATTTCATGATTTTCCATCAATTCACCCATATAATATTGTGAACAATAAACAACAAAAAACCTCCACCAAACCCTAAAATCAGGACTCGGTGGAGGTGAATTTATTAATGAATACGAATAGGAACTAGTATTTCAGTTCTGGATAAAGTGGGTACTGATCCGTCAAATCCGCAACTTGACGAGCTGCCTCAGCTAATTTCAATTCATCCTTCGGATTCTTCAGAACATTAGCTATAATGCGGCCAATAACCACCATAGCTTGCTCGTCCATACCACGGGAAGTAACCGCAGGTGTACCAATACGAATACCGCTTGTTACGAAAGGACTTGTAGGATCAAATGGAATTGCGTTTTTATTCACAGTGATTCCGATGGAATCTAGTACTTTTTCCGCATCTTTTCCGGTAATGTTCAGGTTACGTGTATCAAGCAACATCAAGTGGTTATCTGTACCACCGGATACAATGTTAACCCCTTCGCTTATCAGTGTTTCTGCAAGAACATTTGCATTCTTCACTACATTCTCAGCATAGGTCTTAAAGGATGGCAGCAAAGCTTCGCCGAATGCGACTGCTTTTGACGCAATGACATGCATCAGCGGTCCACCTTGGGAACCAGGGAATACGGCTTTATCGATAGCAGCCGCCCATGGCTGTCTGCACATAATCATACCTCCGCGGGGACCGCGTAAAGTCTTATGTGTTGTAGTTGTAACGAAATGAGCATGAGGAACCGGGCTCGGATGAAGACCAGCAGCAACAAGACCTGCGATATGGGCCATATCTACCATAAACAACGCGCCGACATCATTGGCGATAGCACCAAGTTTTTCGAAATCAATAATGCGCGGATACGCACTTGCACCAGCAACAATCAACTTAGGACGGTGCTTGAAGGCTGCTTTGCGTACTTCGTCATAATCAATTAGGAAAGTATCTTCTTGTACACCATAAGCTACGAAGTTATAGAGTAATCCAGAAGCATTTACTGGACTACCATGCGTTAAATGTCCGCCATGCGCCAAGTTCATGCCAAGAACCGTGTCGCCCGGGTTAAGTGCAGCGAGATATACAGCCATATTCGCTTGTGCTCCAGAGTGAGGCTGTACGTTGACATGTTCCGCACCGAACAATTCTTTTGCACGATCACGAGCCAGATTCTCAACGATATCCACATCTTCACAGCCACCATAATACCGTTTGCCTGGATAGCCTTCTGCATATTTGTTCGTAAGCACTGAGCCCATGGCTTCCATTACGGCTTCGCTAACGATATTCTCTGAGGCAATAAGCTCAATGTTGGCACGCTGACGTTTCAGTTCCAGTTCCATTGCTTCCAGTACTGCCGGGTCACTCTTACGTAATTGTTCCATGTTCTTATTTCCTCCCTAGTGTGTGTAGATATGTTGTATTTAAATAGAAACGATTTGCCCGCCACGAAAAAGCTTTAGGTCTACGTTTCTGCAAAAACATAAATCTAA
The DNA here is from genome assembly GCF_038004525.1 of Paenibacillus sp. FSL R5-0914. Classification (NCBI taxonomy): domain Bacteria; kingdom Bacillati; phylum Bacillota; class Bacilli; order Caryophanales; family Paenibacillaceae; genus Paenibacillus; species Paenibacillus sp. FSL R5-0914. Next base: position 1,351,743 of record NZ_JBBORH010000001.1, on the reverse strand, counting down.
GTTCATCAATCACAAACCTGTGAACCACTCTGTTCAAGAGTGCGGTAAACCGCACGTTCGCCGCCAATAAGCGGAGGTCTAGCCCATGCTGCGTTCACTCTAGCTGCTCCAATGTACCGTAAGGTCGGTCGAAAAGGAACTGCCACGCGGCGCAAATGCATACCTATAAGAGTCTCACCAATGTCTAAGCCAGCATGCGCTTCTATCGTTTCCGCCAGAACAGGATCTTTCATAGAGCGATAGGCAGCCGCAGCCATCGAACCGCCAGCACCAGGTATAGGTACAGCTGAAACTTCATTTAGCCCAAGCGACTCTAGCAAAGAGCGTTCCATTACAAGCGCACGATTCAGATGCTCGCAGCACTGATAAACGAGATGAAATCCTTTTTCCGCTGCGACCAAACGAGCCCCTTCAAGCAGTTGCTGTGCGACTTCAAGCGCACCACCGGTTCCAATACGGACACCAGCGACCTCACTTGTGCTAACTCCTAGGACAACAATTTTACCAGATCCAAGGTTACCAGCTTCCGCCAACTCCCTTAACACAGTGACAGTAGCTTCAGTTAAAGATAACTCCACAACTTTGTCCATCACCCTACCTCCTCAAGCTTCAAACAAGCTTCATTTAAACAAAAAAGAGCAGTCCGCAGGTAGCTGCGGATTTGCTCTTTTGCCCAGGCGACCGGCCGTTTATTCCGATGCTCCATCGTGGTTTGATCCACATTTGTCGCCAGTTACATCGGAACCGATTAGTTGTACTTTCATCTTAAAGCAAAGCCGACTGAAAATCAACCATTTACAAATGGCGTAAGGATTCCAGTTTATCTAATAAACTAAACAACGAAGTGCGAATCTCAGCAGCAGTAAGCTCATAATCTTCACGCGTACCCCCGAATGGATCAGAAATATCAAAGCTTGGGATACGCTGGCGGATTTCAATCATTCGTTGTAGATCCGTTGCGTTGGGTTCACCACCTAGAGCTATGCTTAACTCAGCATCTGCATAAAGGCTGTCCAATTCTTTAATATCCTCAGTCACAGCTTCTTCGTTATGCACGTATTCCTTCAATGTATATGTTTTTGTTACGGCATCCGGAAAATACTGTAGCAAATGTTGCTTATGTCCACTGGTTAAGGTAAGTACAAGATCGGCCCAAGCGACGAATTGCCCTGTTAATTGCGACGACTCTAAATGATCATGAATGCCTTCTTCTCGCAAAATAGCTGCAGCATGTCTCGATATAGAAGTACCAGAAATGGCAGATACACCTGCAGACCGCACTTCCAGGTCGATTCCGCGTTCCTTCGCAAGCTTTCGTAAAAGCCCCTCAGCCATAGGACTACGGCATGTGTTACCGGTGCAGACGAATAAAATATGCAGCATGCTTTTGCACCCCCATGAAATTAAAATATTGTAATGCCGTTATTGTATCAAAAGATGAATAGCAAGCCAAACCCCAATAAAATAGCCCCGCCCAGTGCTTCCCCATATTCCCCGAGTCCACGACTGACATGCCGCCCAAGAAGCAGGCCGATAATTGACATCAGACCTCCACAGGCACCAAAAGCTAGTATAGTCAGAAGTACACCATTCACAAACATCCCTAAGGATACCCCAACGGAAAAAGAATCCACACTTACACTGAGTGATAGAAGCAGCATTCCCCATAAGGTTCGGTGATTCATAGCTCGCGTACCTACCACTTCCGGACGAAAGGAGTTATACACCATATGTCCGCCTAACAGCACAAGTAGCCCTCCTGCGGCATAAGTTGTTACTTGACCTAGCAAATGTCCGACATAACTTCCAGTCAATAAACCTAGAAGAGGCATCAGCATATGAAAAAAAGCAATGAGCACACTCATTTGCAGAATATGCAGCAGACGAATCCCTTTCATCCCGATCCCTACGCCGAGCGAAAAGGCATCCATCCCTAATGCAATCGCCATTATAGCAATAGTAACTGTCTGTCCCCAACCGGCATATACATCTCCTATGCCCATGCTTAACCCCCCAAGTCCGAAATATCTTGTACAACAACGATATGCGGACAAGGGGGTAATCATGACTTCATAGGAGATTTCAGATTCGAAGAACCTATACTATAGCTGGATAGAAAGGTCGCCGTGGCTATCCGGCATCAATAACGGAACCGCCGGCTGCCTTCATAAGCCGGTTCATAATAGCTACGCCGAGGCCCGTATACGGACAAGCCTCGGCCAAGATGTAAGTCGCTCCCGCTTCATCGAAGCGCCGCAGCGCGGCATATAGGGAGCGCGCCCCTTCCTCCGGTGAGGATAACGAGCCGAGGGAAAGAACGCAGGCGGCAGGATCGGCGGGATAGAGGGGCTTATGCTCCTCGAAGAGGAGTAAGCCCGTCACTTCGCCGTTCAGCTGTGCCGCCTGAAGTAGACTCGCGGCTTCATCCGCAACACGTTGCGGAGAAGATCCGCTCACCACACCGAGCCAGCCGCGCGGCGCGTAGTGCGTGTACTTCATGCCCGGCGCGCGTGGCGCCGAGCTGTCGGAAACAGCTTCTGCACCGTGGCACTCCTTCGGTGCAGTGGCTACTGGAGCTTCCGCTGCTGCGGAAGTTCCAAATTCTTTAACCACAGCTGGCTCAGCAGCAATGGCTTCTGCTCCCACTACAGCAGCTAACTGCTCCAAAGTAATCCCACCAGGACGAAGCACTGCAACCTTTCCATCAGGCTGCACCTGCACCACAGTTGACTCCAGTCCAACTCCAGCCGCGCCGCCATCAAGTACACCGCCAATGTATCCGGCCAAGTCTTCCATCACATGTGAAGCTAAGGTCGGACTCGGACGACCGGAACGGTTAGCACTAGGTGCCGCAACGGGACAGCCCGCTGCACTGATCAGCGCCAAAGCTACCGGATGATCAGGCATACGAATACCTACCGTGTCCAGTCCTGCCGTTACACAGGATGACAAAACACCCTCACGAACAGGAAGAACAACTGTCAGCGGTCCTGGCCAATAAGCATCCATCAATACCGCAGCCGTAGGATGCACTTCTGTAACCAGCTCGTCCAAAGCACCTGGATCAGCAATATGCACGATTAGGGGATTGTCAGACGGTCGCCCTTTTGCCGCAAAAACAGCCTCAACTGCCGCAGTATTCCGTGCATCCGCTCCAAGTCCATAGACCGTTTCGGTTGGAAAAGCGACCGTTCCACCTTCACGAAGCATGGCTGCCGCCTCCACGATGGCTAACTTATTCTCCTCACTTGGCTGAAGTACACCGGAATCCGAAGCTGCATCTTCCAGCAAATCCAGTTCCCAATATACAGTCTCATTTCTATTTCCACTCCGCCGCTGAACGGCGAATAAAGGGTCGTGTGGTTCATTCATTCTCATCACAGGCTTTCTACAGGATATATATTGAACAATAGCTTTTCTTGCAATCTTAGGATAAATACTCTGGAGGTTCATTAACTCTAATCTTACCAAAAAGCGGCCCCAATGAAGGCGCCGCAGTCGATCTGCTTATGAAATAGTAACATATCTAGATTCAAAACTATAGACCATTTCCACAAAACCAAAGGGCTAACATCAGCATTACGACCATAATCCGCTAATCCAGTTCCAAAGGTTTTGCAACAGTTCCCAAACGAAGAACCGTACCTCTGGCTCTGCGGAATCCGCTGCCGCAACATCCTTTGCCGAAGAATCTGCTTGTACAGCTGTTCCTACTGCTGGTTGCGCCTTAACTCCGCTATCTGCCCCGGCAGCCGAAACGGTCTTCGCCCCTTTGTTAGCAGCAGGTGCCGCCGCATCTCCAGAACCCGCATCGATAAAGCACAACGGCGGAAACAGTACGCACCACCAATTTTGCCCTTTTCCCTCACCCAGCGTTACCCGAACAGCCTCGTATTCTCCGGCCGGATAGACTGTTCCACCGTATAATTTGGTCGGAAAAGGAACTACACCCAGCTCAACTTTATAAGAATATTGAATACCACGTTTCTCTAGCTCCGATCCAACTAGTGCATTAAGCTCTGGTAGATGAGTTCTAATTAAAGCGCGTGCCTGCTCTAAACTCTGTGGGTCCTCAAGTGCAGTTACCCACTGGTTCATTTGCTCTACGATTGTATCGCGGATTTGCCGCTTCACTAGTTGATCTTGTGTTCCGTCCGAATTCGCCAGAATACGCAGCCGGATAGAATCCTGTGGAATCGATACTTCAGCTACTGCTGCATCGGTTTTTTGACCTTCCCAGGCCATGATAACGATCATAAAAAAACAAATTAAAATGGCAGTATACTTAAAAGTTACACGTAAGGAATCTCTTTTATCCATATGATTATCGTTCATTTGTCGCAGCCCCTCTCCTCTTAACTCTCATGCTAGTAGTATGTCCAGAGATGAGAGACTGCAAACCTATGAATCTATTAAATCTATAATTTTACAGCAAGCGCCTTAGGCAACTGCAAATCCTCCTCAACATCCCGACCATAAAGATGCACACTCATTACAATCCCCATGCATGCCATATTAATTAAAAGAGATGTGCCTCCATAACTGATGAACGGAAGTGTAATTCCCGTAAGCGGCATTAGGCCGATAAAAGCTCCAATATTCTCTAAGATTTGATATAGCAGCATTGCCGTAATTCCAATAATCAAAAACGGACCACTACGCTCCCTACTCTCTAGAGCAATCAGTATCATCCGATGAAGAAGAATAAAAAAGAGCAACAGCAGCAGCGCTGAACCCACAAACCCAAACTCCTCCGCAACCTGTACGAATATGGCATCCGAATAGGTATATGGAACACGGTTACTCTGCACAGAGCTTCCTTGCATGTACCCCTCGCCACTCATCCCTCCGGAGGCAATAGCCACTTTAGCATTTTTCGTGTGATAGCTTGCATCATCTGACGCCAAATCAGGTACGAGCCAAGGATCAAAACGATCCACTAAATGCTTCCTGCCAAGGGTCTCCTCAAAAAAATATACCGCTTCATCATGATAGTGAATATAGCTCAGAATTCCTGCAAGACCCAATCCGCCAACGATTAGTAATCCGATGAGTGCATGTGAAATTTTGATATTCCCGATCCATAGAAGACCGATTAATATTACGATGTAGCTTAGCGCATTTCCGAGATCATTCTGTACAATAACTATGGCAAAAGGGAGCAATGTAAGAAGCGCCAGCGGAACGACTCCCTTCCAGAAGGTTAGCGTGGCTCCTTGTTTACGGACCAGTATGGACGCGAGTAAAAGAATCAATATCAACTTAAAAAGCTCCGCAGGTTGAAAGCTAAGTCCACCTATCTCTAGCCCTAATTGCGCACCGTTCTTTACCTTACCAAAAAAACTAACCGACACTAGCAGACCAATACCCAAGATGTAAATATAAAGAGCATATTTAACAAATATCCTATAGTCCACGAAGGTAAGCACAAAAAACGCTACAAACCCTACAATGTAGTATTTAAGCATTTGTAGATGGAACCCATCTAGTTTCTGAACTAATCTACCATTAGTCACGCTGTATATCGAAAGAATACTAATAACCATCAGCATAACCAGAACAATAAGAATCACGCTATCGATCTTCTTGAGCTTTTTAAGCATACGCAAACCCCTTACTCTATTAAGGTTCCAACCACCCTCACCTGAGGAAAGTCTCTCCTTTCTATTGTAGAGCATTCAAGGCCACAATTCCAAATTTATGTAATACACCCGATATCAGAGATTCACTTCCCATAATAAAAAACCGCCAGTTCCCATCCTTAAAAGATGAGTTTCTGACGGTTATCTTTTGATTTAGTGATTAAACCTGTTTGGCGGCTGCATAAGGAGTAGGCTTAGGCAAATCTTCCTCTACATCTCGACCATGCAGACGCACGCTCATTACCAGCCCAATGCTGGCCATGTTAATAAGCAGGGAGGTACCTCCGAAGCTGATGAATGGCAATGTGATACCTGTCAAAGGCATCAGACCAATAAACGCACCGATATTCTCAAAAATCTGATACAGCATCATCGCGACAATGCCGACGATCAGAAATGGACCTGCTCGATCTCTGGCTTCCAGCGCAATCAGAATCATTCGGTGAATCAGGATAAAATACAGTAGCAGCACAAATGCAGAACCGACAAAGCCAAATTCCTCGGCAATCTGCACAAAGATAGAGTCTGAATACGTATAAGGCACCCGATCTGTCTGAACAGAGCTACCGTTCATATAGCCTTCTCCACTCATCCCACCTGAGGCAATCGCAAGCTTGGCGTTTTTGGTATGATAAAGAGCTTTCGCTGTCGCTTTATCCGGAACAAGCCATGGGTCGAAACGTTCAATCCAGTGCGAACGGCCAATATCGTTAAGAAACGTTTTAATTTCGTCATGATAATGGATATAACTCATAATTCCGGCAATCGCAGAGCTTGCTACAATCACCAAAGCGATTAATGCGTGAGTGTACTTAATATTTCCAATCCACAACAGACCTGCAAGAATCACGATGTAAGACAAGGCATTCCCAAGGTCATTCTGTGTAAGGACAATAAGAAACGGAAATAAGGTTAAGAGGCCGAGCGGCACAACATCCCGCCAAAACAAGAGTTTACTCTTATTCTTACGAACAAGCATCGCTGCCAGAAATAGAATCAATATTAGCTTGAATAGCTCGGCAGGCTGAAGGCTCAGTCCTCCAGGGAGGGACAACCAGCCTTGGGCATTATTCTTGGTCTCGCCCAAAAAGCTGACGAGGACCAGGATACCTATTCCAAACAAATAAATATATAGCGCGTATTTCACTAAAATTCTGTAATCTAAAAAGGTCATTCCAATAAAAGCAATAAAGCCAATTGCATAATACATCATCATACGGATATGATGTCCGTCCAGCTTTTCTCTTCCATGAGTCACACTATATATGGCGAAGATGCTGACAGTCATGAGCAATAACAGAACGACTACGATAGCACCATCAATTTTTTTAATCTTCTGAAGCACGTTCTGCCTCCCTACTCTAAATCTGGGCTTTCTTTTATGTTTCACCAAGAAGTCCGGTTAAATTCTATTGTAAAGGAAGTCGGGTTGAAAATACAATTTTACTCCCCGATCAACAGGAGTCCCCTGCACAGCATGCAGTATTATCGTGCTATACCTAGCACATGACGTGGAATTCCAGCCAGATCATTAATAGTGATGATCTCTTTCCAACGGCCCGCCGCTTCCAGTAGCGCAGCCACCTGCTCGGCTTGTCCGAAGCCGAGTTCAAAACCGATCAGGCGCGGCGGCGCGGGGAGCAGCTCCAGCTGCTCCATCATGCGGCGGTACGGGTCCAGCCCGTCCGCTCCGCCATCCAGCGCAGTGCGCGGCTCATGGTCGCGCACCTCACGCTGCAGCCCGGCGATATCCTCGCCGGGAATGTACGGCGGGTTGGAGACGAGAATATCCGTCTCCATCCCCGCGAACGGCTCGAGCAGATCGCCGAGCCGAAAGTCCACAGCTGTGCCGGAGCGCATCGCATTGCGCTTCGCCACAGCTAGGGCCGCCGGCGAAATGTCGCCGGCGCAGACCCGCCACGCCGGCGCTTCCGCCGCCAGCGTGACGGAAATCGCTCCGCTGCCGGCGCCGATATCGACGGCGGTCAGCGGCCGTACGGCGCGTCCACTTTCCGCGCCGCCCGCACGATCTTGCGCTGCTGCTAACGAAGCAGCGCCTTCTTCCTGCGCCGGTTCACTCGGCGCAACCGTGCCGTCCGGCCAAAGCTCCGCGCCGTACCGCAAAATCGCCTCGACGAGCAGCTCCGTCTCCGGCCGTGGAATAAGCACATCAGGCGTCACTTCAAAAGGACGCCCGTAGAACTCTTGCTCGCCGATGATATATTGCACCGGCTCACCCTTACTCCGGCGGGTAACTCCCGCCTCCCACTTTTCCTTGACCGCAGCTGGAAAAGAATCCGCCAGCGCCATATAATACGCTGCCCCGGACAAGCCAAGCACATGCTCAAGCAGTAATTGCGCACTGCGTTGCGGTTCATTACAACCGCTCTGGCTCAAAAAAGAAGAAGCCTCCGCAAAGGCTTCCCGGATGCTTTTCACTTCCGACATGACAAATACGCCATCGTTCAAAGCATTATTATCCATTGTCCATACTATCCATCAAATCAGCTTGTTCAGCAATTGAAAGAGCCGAAATAATTTCAGTGATTTCTCCGTTCATAACCTGCTCCAGACGGTGCAGTGTCAAGCCAATGCGATGATCTGTAACCCGGCTCTGCGGGAAGTTATACGTCCGGATACGCTCACTACGATCACCCGTACCTACTTTGCTCTTCCGTTCACCAGCATACTTTGCTTCTTCTTCCTGCCGCTTCATATCGGAGATACGGGCACGAAGCACTTGAAGCGCCTTTTCCTTATTGGAGTTCTGTGACTTACCGTCCTGACAGGTAGCAACGATGCCCGTAGGTACATGGGTTACACGTACTGCAGACTTGGTCGTATTTACAGACTGTCCGCCTGCACCACTTGAACAGAAGGTATCCACACGAATATCTTTATCATGGATTTCAATCTCAAATGCTTCAGCTTCCGGCATCACCGATACTGTAGAAGTAGAGGTATGAATACGTCCACCGGATTCAGTCGCTGGGATACGTTGTACGCGATGCGCACCACTTTCGTATTTCAACTTACTGTATGCACCGCGGCCGTTAATAAGGAAGATTACCTCTTTAAATCCACCAAGATCGCTCGCGTTGACATCCATTAGCTCCACGCGCCAGCCTTGTGAATCTGCAAACCGGGTGTACATCCGATAAAGGTCGGAAGCAAACAATGCAGCTTCATCTCCACCCGCTGCACCACGAATTTCGACGATTACGTTCTTATCATCATTCGGGTCTTTAGGCAGTAGCAATACGCGGATTTGCTCTTCCAGCTCTACCTGACGTTTGGAAAGGTCGTCAATTTCCATCTTGACCATTTCCTTCATCTCATCATCAAGCTTTTCGCCTTGCATCTGCTTAGCAGCTTCAAGCTCTTCCATTACACTCTTATATTCAGTATACGCCTCAAATGCAGGCTGTAGGTCTGATTGTTCTTTGGAATAATCCCTCAGTTTCTTACTGTCGTTTGCAACATCCGGATCACAAAGCAGTTCACTGAGCTTCTCATAGCGGTCCGCCAGGGATTGCAATCGGTCCAACAAGGGAATTCACCTCTCCTAGTTCAATTTCAAATTCGCAAATAAAGCGATTAAAACATATGTCATAAAATTAGATATACGACTTTATATTATACCAAAGATATTGTGAAATGGCTACAGTTCTGTACGCGTAAATCCCTTAATAAATGTCTTATATTTTAAAAAAAGGATCATCCCAGCAGTAGATACCCTCTACCGACTGAGATGACCCTCTTATCATTAGTATGCTTCAGTCCTCTTAAACGTTGAAACGGAAATGCATAACGTCGCCGTCCTGCACCAAATACTCTTTACCTTCTAGACGCAGTTGACCACGTTCTTTGGCACCATTCATTGAGCCTGCTGCCAAAAGATCTGCGTAAGCCACTACCTCAGCACGGATAAATCCACGTTCAAAATCTGTGTGAATTACACCAGCAGCTCCGGGTGCTTTAGTTCCCTTACGAATGGTCCACGCACGAACTTCCTGAACGCCTGCCGTGAAATACGTATACAAGCCTAGAAGTTTGTAAGCCGCTTTGATCAAGCGGTTCAGACCAGATTCTTCTAGCCCAAGTTCTTCTAGGAACATCGCTTTATCTTCGCCCTCAAGCTCGGCAATTTCAGCTTCTACTTTAGCACTGATCGGAACAACTTCAGCACCTTCAGTTGCTGCAAATTCACGTACTTGCTGCACATAAGGATTATTCTCAGCACTTGCTACTTCTTCTTCACTTACATTCGCTGCATACAGCACAGGCTTCAATGTTAACAAATGAAGATCACGGATAATAACCTTCTCGTCATCGGACAATTCTATACTACGTGCAGGTTTATCTTCGTAGAGCACTTCTTTGACGCGTTCAAGCAGTTCAACTTCTTGAGCGTATTTCTTGTCGCCGCCTTTGATGTTCTTACGGGAACGCTCAATCCGCTTCTCAATGCTCTCAATGTCAGCAAGAATCAGTTCCAAATTAATGGTCTGAATGTCGCTGATCGGATTTACTTTTCCATCCACGTGGGTAACGTTCTCATCTTCAAAACAACGAACGACATGAACGATAGCGTCTACTTCGCGAATATGAGCTAGGAACTTGTTGCCTAGTCCCTCACCTTTACTCGCACCGCGCACAAGACCAGCGATATCAACAAATTCAAAAGCAGTAGGTACAGTCTTGTTAGGTTGTACCAGCTCAGTCAGTTTATCAAGACGTTCGTCCGGAACTTCAACGACACCAACGTTAGGGTCAATCGTGCAAAAAGGGTAGTTTGCGGATTCTGCTCCCGCTTGCGTTATTGCATTAAACAATGTGGATTTTCCTACGTTAGGAAGACCGACGATTCCCGCTTTCAAAGCCATTTATATGACAACTCCTATTTTCAGCTAAATTGATCATCCGAATAAGTAATACGATCTAAACCATTATATATTAGAACATATTCTCCAGCAACACCGGATGTCTTACAGTTGTGTCAATCCAGCCTTATCCAAGCGAACCCATTTCAATAGGATTTGGCAAGTTCCAATACTTTTTGCACCGCCGGCTGATCCAATAGGGGCTTAGAAGTATCTGGATCAACCTCCACATCAGGGACTGTCTTCACTTCCTCGTTGCAGCTTCCATCAGAGTTAAGTCCCATCTCAAAGGAAAATCTGAATACATAACCGCTATTAGGCAATGCAACGACAAGTGGATCCATCCCTAGTCCGTCCCCACCTGTTCTGCCACCAACAACCGTCGCAAACCCGGTGCCTTTTGCAAATGCTGCAAAACCTTCCGACGCTGAATACACAGAGCTATCTACCAGCAAATAGATCTTTCCTTTAAAACCAACGGATTCTTGAGGGATTACTACATCTGTATTTTTACTATATGTCTTGAACATTTTTAATGCTTCCGATGGTAAATTAGGCAACTGTTCGTCTTTGATGTTGGTAATAGGCTGCTGCCCCCTTGTGATCTGACGTGCCTGCATAAAGGTCTCAGCATAGTTACCTCTTGTATAAAGTAAGTATGTATTGTATTCGATAGGTTTATTGATCAGCAGAGGAGCAATATGAGCTCTCCAGTAATTACTGTTTCCTCCGCCATTTCCGCGGATATCTAGAATTAATGTCTTATAATCTTTAACTTCTATTAAAAAATCACGAATCTCCGAACTATCCATCTCCATGAGACTTCCAGCAAAGCTTCGCATGCCTAGATACGCTATTTGCTCTGGCTCTATAATAACCTTTTTTACATTCCCGGAAGTCTTTCCTGTCTGACTCCCTGCCTCACCACTATTCATATCGTTAACGATGCCATTAGAGCTTTGCTGCTCCGCTAAAGGTTTCTGGTTGTAACGAGCCAACACATTTGGCTGTTGAAACACGTTGATCCAAGGCTCATAACCAAAACCTGCCTGAACATAGGCGTTTAGAAACCATGGATATTCTTCCTTAGATAAAAAATTGGTATGCCCATTATTTAACCTGCTAAGTACGAATTTCATTCGTCTAAAAAACTCATCATCTGTCTTCACTGCTGCAATTTCATTACGGTACTCCTCTTTGTTCGCAAGCCAATCCTCTCCATTTAGACGCTTATTTACCTCTAGGAAAGGGTAGTTCTCCTCAATAATCTTCCACATATAATCAAAATCCTCTAATCTTTGTTCCACTGTCAATGGAGACAACGCCGCTTCTAGCTGTTTTCCCGCTACCTTTGAAGAGGCTACCGGCGCAACCGGACTTGCCTGAACTTGCCCCGACGCAGATTGCTTTTTCCCTGGCGAATCCCCACGGTTGCAACTAACCAGTAACAGTATTGCAGCTACAGATAAAGCCGCTGGTAATACAAACCTTGGTCTCACCTTAATCCCCCTTCCAATATTCCATATAGCTGAATCCATTTTCAGGAATTTATTTAATAATCATATTTTTCTATTCCTCCTAATTCAAATATATTTATCACAATTATTTACATTAGTTTTCTTAGAACAACACAAAAAAGACCTCCTTCGAGGTCTCCACGTTAAGTATTACAAATCTTTAGACATCGTAATGTCAGTTACGGTATATCCCATTTTTTTGTAGAGCTCAAATGCACGATTGTTCTGACCGAAGACATGTAACCCGATTTTGGTGACGTTCATCTCACGAGCTTCTTCATCGAGTGCGACCATAGCCTGCTTGCCATAGCCTTTACTCTGATACGGTTCAAAAACATAGAAATCATAAATGAAAGCTTCTCGGCCGCTGCGGCCTTCACTTACATTAAACCAGATGTATCCTACCTGGATATCACTACTTATTTCTACTATAGAATATAGATAAGCGCCATCTGTGCTCAACCCTTTAGGTAAAGACTGTGTTATAGCTTCCTCAGACAGCTTCATCGCGATTTCAGGGTCCCAAGCGCCGGCTTTAATCTTATCTTCAGCGTAATCACGAGTAGCTTGACCTAAGAAAAATTGAAAAGCAGACTCATCCATATGAACCAATTTAATCATCATCTTTTTTCACTTCCTCACTTCTATATTTACCATATACTTTTATTTACGTATTAAACGGGAAGTCCCACGTAAAGTTGCTAAATCGGGAGCTCCGATGCCGAACATTGCTATCTTAAGCTCCAGCTCTACCTGAGCCAGTGCAGCGTCTAGCGCCTCTTCAGAATCTACTGCCGGTCCTAAAAGATTGCGTCCAAAGCCTGCTAAATCAGCACCGAGGGCCAATGCCTTCGCCGCATCCACACCATGCTTCAAGCCGCCGCTGCCAATCAATGCCCCCTTCGGGGAGACAGCACGTACCTCCGCAATGCAATCTGCGGTTGGAGTACCCCAGTCTGCGAAAGCTTCAGCCGCTGCGCGCCGTATAGGGTCTCTACTCCGAAACTTCTCGACCTGACTCCAGGATGTTCCACCTGCACCCGCTACATCAACAAAAGCTACCCCTGCATTATAAAGATGTGCTGCTGTATCACCGTCAATGCCCCAGCCGACTTCTTTTACACCTACAGGAACCTCAAGTGCACGGCATACTTTTGCTATCTGCGATAGTAAGGAAGCAAAGCCAGTATTCCCTTCCGGTTGGAAGACCTCTTGAAGACCATTGAGATGCAGCACAAGAAAATCCGCACCAGCAATATCCACAGCCCGGCGACACTCCTCAATCCCGAAACCATAGGACAGCTGTACGGCGCCAATATTAGCGATAACCGGTATATCAGGTGCTTTGTCCCGTACATAAAATGTTTCGGTTAGCTCAGAGCGCTCCACCGCCGCTCGCACAGAACCAACCCCCAGCGCCCATCCACGACGCTGTGCTGCCTCTGCTAGTCGGGCATTGATGGCTCCTGTAGCTGCACTGCCGCCTGTCATCGAGCTGATCAGCAGCGGTGTACGCAGTTCACGTTCCAGGAACGTGGTCTGCAATGATATATCATCGAAATTCAGCTCTGGAAGAGCATTATGCCGAAATCGGTAATGTTCAAACCCCGTAGTCACACCAACGCCACCAACTTCTTCATTTAGACAAAGGCGTACATGCTCTATTTTGCGTTCACCTGTCCTTGATGCAGGCAATAAAGACTTCTTATCTGAAACCTCTACAGTCGGTAGGTCATTGCCATGATCCGCGCCAGACTGCCTATTCGCATCATATGGTCCGGCCTCTTCTGGCGTATGATTCATGCTCCGTTCCTCCTATTCCTAAACTGCACTTATTATAACATATCCCTTCAGATGAATTTACAATATGAAGTGAGTGAAATACGAGGGATGCTTCATTTCTACCCACTAGGTGTTAATAGGTTGGTACACGCCGGAGCATAATAATTATAAAGGAAGTGCTCTGCAATACTTTCAGGAGGAACTTCCGATGAGATCAGATCGTGAACAACCCGTTCAGCCCCAAGTGATACAAGATAGAACCCATGCTTTTGCTCCAAAGAAACGCACCTCTTCACGACGCCGCAAACGAGTGATATGGGCTTGCGTCATTCTAATTCTCTGGTTAATCGGCGTCATGATATATCAGACACATAAACCTCTACCCGTTGGGATTTCCTATGAAAGTCCCATATACAAAGTGAACAATGTATCCTTCTGGCATGACCTAACCTATCCAGACGGTACGGACACAGGTAAGCAGGAGAGTGAAATTCTTCCGAGAATGCTACATATCATCGAGGAGTCAAGGGAGTTCTTAGTCATCGACCTGTTCCTGTTCAATGATTATACCCATAAAGATCAGTCATTCCCTCCAGTCAGTCGAATGCTGACAGATAAATTAATCTCACAAAAGCAAACCTATCCCGAAATGGAGATTGTCTTCATCACCGATGAGGTCAATACCAATTACAACTCAGCGCCCAATCATCTTCTGGAAGAAATGAAGGCGGTGGGGATCCGAGTCATCAAGACCGATGTTAATGACCTGCGAGATTCTACACCTGCCTATTCAGCCGTCTGGCGCACCTTCATTCAATGGTTCGGACAATCCGGTAAGGGCTTTATCCCCAATCTTATGGCCAGTGGTGGACCGGATATTACCGCTCGATCTTATCTGAAGCTGCTGAATGTGAAGGCGAACCATCGCAAAGTCATTGTCAGTGAGAACACTGCACTAATTTCCTCTGGAAATGTTCACGATGCCAGCGCCTACCACTCCAATATTGCTTTGGAGGTACAAGGTCCAATTATTGCCGATATTCTCCAGACCGAGCAGGCGGCAGCCAATCTTTCAGATGCAGGTCCATTGCTACTTCATAAGCCCAATTTCACCCAAGAAAAGAACCTACCATCAGCGGAAGCTCTAGAAGTTCGCTATTTAACAGAAGGAAAGGTATACAAATATGCGCTGCAAGGCATTAGGTCCGCACGGAAGGGGGATACCGTATGGATGGGGATGTTTTATCTTGCTGATGATGCCATTCTGGATGCGTTGGTAGAGGCTACATCACGCGGGGCTAAGGTAAACCTAATCCTGGATCCAAATCAGAACGCCTTCGGGCGCGATAAAATCGGGATCCCCAACCGTCCAGTTGCCATGGATCTGAACAAACGCTCGAACGGTGAAATCTCTATTCGTTGGTACAATACAACCAAAGAGCAATATCATCCAAAGCTGCTCTTTATCGCCAAACAAACCGGCAGCTCCATCGTTCTTGGCGGTTCCACCAATTTCACCACACGCAATCTAGATGACTACAATCTCGAGAATGATCTGTGGATTTCTATGAAGCGAGATCAGCCGCTGTTCAAAGATATGGAAGCCTACTTTAATCGGCTATGGAATAACGAGGGTCATACGTTCACTTTACCCTTTGAGGCCTACCAGAGCGATGTGACCTGGTTCAAGTACATCCTGTTCCGGCTGCAGACTAACCTGGGCTTTACTACTTTTTAAACAAAAACCACCGCAGAGAAGGCAGCACCCTCCGCGGTGGTTTAATCTGTAATGAAGTTATAGTAATGGAGACATTAATCTGGCGGCAGACTCCAGTATACGTACCACCATGCGTTTATTCATAAAGGTCTCATGCACAATCTGAGTGGTGGACAATAAATCCCGTTCAAAATCAGCAACAATTCGTGTAACGCTCTCTGTCTGAAGAAGCAATGCGTTTACCTCAAAGTTAAGATGGAAGCTCCGCATGTCCATGTTTGCTGTACCAATAGTCGCTATTTCACCATCCACGATTAACAGCTTAGAGTGTATAAAGCCCTTCTCGTATTCATAAATCTTCACTCCAGCCTCCAGCAATGCCGGGAAATAAGAATGCGAAGCCAGAAACGGAATCCATTTATCTGGCTTAGCAGGGAATAACAAGCGAACATCTAAACCAGATATAGCCGCTACACGTATCGCAGTCAGGATATCCTCGTCCGGAATGAAATAAGGGCTGGCAATCCAAACTGATTTCTCAGCTGAGGTGATCATGGAGAAAAATATATTTTTGAGTGCACGGCGTTCATTGTCCGGCCCACTCGCTATGATCTGTACTGCTCCGTCCCCTGTCATAAAGTGTAGCTGTGGTGTTAGATAATCCTGCTCCAGTATTTTTTCACCTGTAGTATGCATCCAATCTTGCAAGAAGATGATTTGCATCGTCCGTACCGCTTCACCTCTAACTAACATATGGGTGTCACGCCAGAATCCATAAGTTTTGCTGCGGCTTAAATATTCATCCCCCACATTCAGTCCACCCATGAACCCGACATCACCGTCGATAACGACGATTTTTCGGTGATTCCGGTAATTAACCCGGCTAGAGAAAAAGGAGGTGGAATTACCGTACGATGCCACTTGTACTCCAGCGTCAACTAACTCCTTCAAAAAGGCTCTGGAGAGTTGAAAGCTACCTACAGCATCATACATAAATCGGACAGATACTCCCGCACGCGCCTTTGCGATCAGAATCTGTTGAATACGCGTTCCAATGTGATCTGCACGGAAGATGTAATACTCCATATGTATATGGTGCTTCGCTTGTCGCAGCTCTAGCAGTAATGTCCCAAATGTCTCTTCACCATTGGTTAGGATACGCGTCTCTGAAGCAAAGGAAATAGGGGTACGTGCTAGTGTCTTGGATAATAATAGTAGTTTTTGACGCGAGGGGTCAAAGACCGACCAATCTTGATGCGTACGCAAAGCGTCATTCTCAATCCGCTCATAGGCCATAAGATCTCTTTGTGCTTTTTTATCATATTTACGACGTTTAAATACATTCTGTCCAAATAGAAAATAAAAGACCAAACCGAGCACCGGGATCAACGCAAGCAAAAGAATCCATGACATCGTAGTAGAAGGATTACGATTCTCCATAAAAATAGCTAAGCTAATTGAAACGACTGTCAGTGTGGAGAAAATACTAATAATTGTTCCAGCAGTACTCCCAAAAATACCAAAACCAAAATAATAAAATGCTATGAAAGCCCCAATAATAATTATAGATTGAAGTCCTCTTCTCATATTGTACCTACCTTCTTATTCATAAAAGCAACACCAAAATGACACATTTTATATATTACATGAAGAACCTATATCTTCCTAGACAATTACTGTGTAAAAATCTATTTACAACAAAACTGTAACCCTTCTGTTCTGAAATTTGTAATGACAAGATGGATCGAATATAATTATTTTGACCGATTAGTCAATTATAGAACTAGGTAGTCAGAAAGGAGGTTATCCCCCCAATGAGCGATAAAACTGTGGACAAGCAGGAACAGATTATTAAGATCGCCATGCAATTATTCGCTGTGAAAGGCTCCTCTTCCACGTCCATGCAAGAGATCGCCGAATTATGTGGAATTTCGAAGGGAAGCTTGTATCTAGTATTCAAATCCAAAGAAGAACTGGAACGCAGTATTTTTCTCTATTGTTACCGAATGATTCGTGATCCCTTATTACGTGAAGAACAAGAAACCCAAAGAACACCGCGTGAGAAGCTTAGGAATCAAATAGAAATTCTACTGAGTCATGTGTACGAATTACGTGAGTTCTTACAGCGTCAAATTCAGGAAGTTGCCGGAAAAGGATTTGATACTGAAGTACCGGAATGGCTGCGTAGAAACAATGCTTCCTTCTTGCGCTGGTTTCAGGTGAAGATGGAGACCCTTTATGGAAAAGACATCATCCCCTATACCGGAGATTTATGTATTGTAGGTCATGGACTAATCAAGTCATATATTGCGGTTATTTTTCGTCAGGATACCCACTTGTCCCTTGCCGTTATGGCTGATCATCTAATGAATCTGCTAGATATTATTGTAGCTGGTCTTCTTAAAAGTAAGCAGGCTCCTCTCATCAACTCTACCATTCTTGCAAGCTGGATGGAGGAGAATGAGGCGAGTAAGCGCAAGAATCCACTGCAGATCATTAAGGACATGAAGACTGCGGTCAGTAAATTAGATAGTATAGCACCCGAAGAGTCAGCCGATTTGCTGGAATCACTCAACATTCTAGAAGGTGAAGTTCTCTTACCACACCCACGCAAAGCAATCATACAGGGGATGTTGTCCAACCTCCAATCCTGCTCAGAGCTCACTACACCATTGGAAGAATTGAGAAAGCTGGTTACTTCTTTTTCAAATCATTCATGCTTATTTCGTTAATTGCTCTATAAAGAGTTCGTGAGAGAGAAGAACATGGATAGCGAGTATTATAAATTTTCAAAATGGCGCCCTATTTCGTAAAGAAAAGGCCCGAGAGGAGCAGAAACAACACTTATGAAAAGCTTAATTAATTTCTCGCTCAGGAACAAATTTGCCATTTGGCTTCTGACGATAATTATTGTATTTGCCGGTTTGTATAGCGGACTGACAATGAAGCAAGAAACCTTACCTAATATTAGTATACCCTATCTTAGCGTAACAACTATTTATCCGGGGGCTGCACCAGAAGGCGTCGTTAATGACGTCAGTAAACCGTTGGAGCAAAGGCTACGCAATGTGGATGGTGTAAAAACAATCACCTCCACTTCTCTGGAGAATGCCTCCAGTATCCAAATCGAGTTTGATTATGGAACGAATCTGGATAATGCTACAGCAGCAGTTCGCGAAGCGCTAAATGAGGTCTCATTGCCAGACAATGTGCAAAAGCCTTCCATTTCCCGTTTTAGCCTTAGCTCAATGCCTGTCGTCTCCCTTAGTTTATCGAATGGGGATTCAGAAGATCTCGAGGAACTAACCCGTATTGCCGAGAACGATATTCGCCCTGCCCTTGAAGATGTTGAGGGTGTTGCTTCTATTCAAATCTCTGGACAATACGTCAAAGAAGTTTCGCTTAAGTTCAATCAAGAGAAGCTCAAGCAATACGGACTGACCGAAGATACGGTTAAAGGGATCATTCAAGGCTCTTCCCTCCGTGTTCCACTAGGACTGTTCGAGATGGACAAAGCTCAAAAGGCAGTTGTCGTGGATGGCAACATCACCACCGTTGAAGATCTTAAAAACGTGACCATTCCAGTTATGCCAACTGGTGCAGCGAGCGCTGCTGGGGCTCCTGGAGCTGGCGCTGCCGATGCAGGTGCTGGAAGTGCTGCTGGTGCAGGCGCTGCTGGCGGAGCTGCAAATATGGGATTGCCAACCGTGAAGCTGGGAGAGCTTGCTACAATTGAGGTTGTTGGTAATTCTGAATCGATCTCCCGTACGAATGGTAAAGAATCGATCGGTATCCAGATTGTCAAAGCCAACGATGCCAACACTGTTGATGTCGTAAATGGTGTTAAGGACAAAACTGAAGAATTAAAAGCACAATATAAAGGCATTGACCTTACAGTTCTGCTTGACCAAGGTAAGCCGATTGAGGACTCCGTAAATACAATGTTGTCCAAAGCTGTATTTGGCGCCCTTTTCGCAGTAATTATCATTTTGGTCTTCCTGCGGAATATTCGTTCGACGATCATTTCTATCATCTCTATTCCTTTATCATTGCTGATCGCAGTGTTATGTCTGCGTCAAATGGACATTACGCTTAATATGATGACCCTTGGTGCGATGACCGTTGCCATTGGACGGGTAGTCGATGACTCGATTGTAGTCATAGAGAACATATACCGGCGTCTCTCGTTATCTGGCGAGAAGCTAAAAGGCCGGGAATTAATCAGTGCAGCCACTCGTGAAATGTTCGTACCAATCATGTCCTCTACGATTGTAACCATCGCGGTGTTCTTACCGCTTGCTCTAGTAAGTGGTATGGTTGGAGAGCTGTTCTTGCCTTTCGCTTTAACCATGGTCTTCGCCCTGCTCGCTTCATTGGTAGTTGCGATTACCCTGGTTCCTGCAATGGCGCACTCCCTGTTCCGCAACGGATTGAAAGGTAAGAAGACCCATAGTGAGAAACCAGACAGAATGTCTGCCGGTTACCAAAAGATTCTGAACTGGTGTCTTTCCCATAAACTCGTTACATTCGGAGTAGCGGTTCTGCTCCTGGCGGGCAGCTTGTTCCTGATCAAGCCTATCGGCGTTAGCTTTATGCCTTCCCAAGAGGATAAAACGGTTATGCTAACCTACTCACCGAAGGCTGGACAAAGAACTGAAGAAGTTCAAGAACAAGGCCTGAAAGCTGAGAAATATATTTTAGCGCAGCAGCATGTAGATAAAATGCAATATTCCATTGGTGGCGGCGGCCCGATGGGTATGGGCGGATCCAGCAACTCAGGACTCTTTTTCATCGTTTACGATAGTAATACTCCTGATTTTGAAAATGTAAAAGAGAAGTTGATCGAAGGTTTAACCGCAGAAGTCCCAGATGGTGTGTGGGGCGATATGTCCGCGATGATGAGCGGAGGTATGGGTGGAAGCACGTTAACCGTGAATGTATTCGGAGACGAACTAGATCAAATTAAGCCGGTAGCGGATGAGATCGCCAAGATCGTACAGGCTGACACCACTAATTTCAAGGATGGCGAAACAAGTCTCAAAGAAGCTTACGATCAATATACGATTGTAGCGGATCAAGAAAAGCTTAGCTCCCTTGGACTTACAGCGGGACAAATTGCGATGAAGCTTGCTCCTGCAGGTACACGTCCAGTACTCACAGAAGTAGAAATGGACGGCAAGAACTACAAAGTCTATATCGAAACTGATAAAGAAACGTATAAGAGCATTAAAGAAATGGAAGAGGCTACATTGACTTCACCACTAGGCATTTCCGTGCCAATCGGGCAAGTCGCTAAAATTGAAAACGGCTCTTCCCCTGACTCGATTACTCGGATGGACGGTAAGATGAAGGTTGATGTCACTGCCGAGATTATTTCAAGTGACGTCAATAGTGCTTCAAACCTCGTGAAGGAAAAAATAGATGCTATGGAATTACCAGATGGCGTGACGGTTAGCTTCGGTGGTGTAACCGAGCAGATCAATGACACATTTGGTCAATTAGGTATTGCTATGGCGGCTGCTATTGCCATCGTATACTTCGTGCTTGTGGTTACGTTTGGCGGTGGATTAGCTCCATTTGCTATCCTGTTCTCACTTCCTTTCACCATTATCGGGGTACTCGTAGCCCTTCTGATCGCTGGGGAAACCTTAAACGTCTCCTCCCTCATGGGTGCGCTGATGTTGATTGGTATCGTAGTCACGAATGCCATTGTCCTCATCGACCGCGTTATTCATAAGGAAAAAGAAGGAATGACCACACGTCAAGCCTTGCTTGAAGCAGGCGGCACACGTTTACGTCCAATCCTGATGACTGCACTTGCAACGATTGGTGCATTACTGCCACTGGTTACAGGACTTGAAAACAGTGCAGGGATCATCTCCAAGGGGCTAGGCGTTACCGTTATCGGCGGCTTGATCAGCTCCACGCTACTGACACTTGTAGTAGTGCCAGTCGTGTATGAATTCCTGATGAAATTCCGCAGTAAAAAGGTAATTGACTAGAACACTTGATGCATATCAAGTAAACATGCTAAATGAAGAAGCTGTCTACAAAGTAGTGAATACTACTTATGGGGCAGCTTCTTTTTTATGGAATGGGCAAAGTAACCCATTAGACTTTTGTAGGTGGGTGACGAGTGGTTGGACGGGCGGGGCATTGACGATAGGCGGTTGTGCGGTAGGCGGTGCATGATTTGCGATGGGTAGTTGTGCGGTGGACAGTAGGTCTAAACTAATTAGGGAAAAACTCCCTAAAAATTTCCGATAATCACTCTAAATGTACGAAATTAGGGAATTCCTCCCTAAAAAATAGCTAATTCACCTGATTTAGCGCCACATCAGGTGAATTATAGGGAGGTTTTCCCTAATCACATGTCTTATGACCAATAATTTCAGAGTTTTAGGGAGAAATTCCCTAATTATTCTTCTAGAGCTTCACTTGGATCGTCATTTGGGACTTCACTCAGATCTTCATTTCATCGCTCCACTTTGAGCTTAAATTAAATCACTATTTACACTTCCACAGCAAGAAAAACCCGACCTAATTTATAGGCCGGGCTCTGCATTATAGTGTTGTTATACCATTGCTGTTGCACTGCTCTCCAGCGAAGCTCTCCAGGAACGCAGCATCTGCAGATCAAGGGGTAGAAACTCAGCGAGCATATGGGAAAGCCCCAAATACAACGTACTATTCGTTGCTGCATTTAACTTCTCACAGAACTGTGGAGTCCATTGCAGTAAATGATCTTCCAAAAAGGCTACCTGAATATCAAGTAGATCCATAGCACTTCTAATTGAGAAGCTATTGTACAACATCCGCTCATGCATTACTGCCATAAATTCCAGCTCAATAGCAATATGATCATCAGCTTCACCATTACATTTGTTAAATACAATTCCTGCGGAAGTATACACATCAGCAAGCACGTTGCAGAAATCTTCAGAACGACCCAGAATAGCAGCTTCACGTAATTTAAAAGAGCTTACTGTCTGTTCGTGCATAAGCCGTTTATACTCTTGGGTCTCTTTCTCACATATATGGGGTAGCTTATTCGGTTCCTGACTCAGATAGCGCTTCAGTTCCCGTCCACCTTCCGTCATCTCTGCAGCAACACTCATCTTGCGATTGCGGCTCCACTGAGCCACAAGTGAGAGTGATGGTTTTCTACCCAAAAAATCCACTAAAAGCTGATATATTAATCCCCGACTTTCCAACCAATGGCTAAATGCCTCCGGCACGGCGAGCGATGGAACAGTTTGCATAGTCATTTTGCAAATCCTCCTCATTGGGTTTCCCGGTCACACACCGTCACATGATCGACGTGCAATTTCCGGTATCCTTTCTGTTTTCGCAAAAGTGAACGTAAAAGTAATCCGCACCTAGATTATATCGGATATTAAAAACGCTTTCCGTGAGCATTCTATGACTAATCTCTTCATTTGTCGTACTTTTGTCACATTTTTGCAAGTCTATTTCGGCTTTGTCATTCTATTTAGTTTGTCCATTATTATGCAATTAAATCACAACCCTCCTTATTCAAATAGGGGGAGTTTAACCCGTTCAATAGTTTGATCATTGACGTACCCGCGAGCGATCTTTAAAATTCTAAACAAGTATAAACACCTTCGCCTCCTCTTAAGGCGGGAAGCATTCAAAACACCAACAAATGAAGGGAGCAACGCTATGGAGCCGCTGACGGACCCTTTTGGACGTTTACATGACTACATCCGCATTTCGGTTACCGACCGCTGCAACCTGCGTTGCATTTATTGTATGCCAGCGGAAGGGATGGAATTCCAGCCGCAGGACGAGATTCTGAGCTATGAGGAAATCACCGCAGTTGTGGAATCGCTAGCACCACTTGGATTACGCAAGGTACGGCTAACAGGTGGAGAACCTCTTGTACGCAAAGACCTGGAGAAGCTAGTAACTATGATATCCGCCATTCCGGGGATCGACGATATTTCACTGACTACGAACGGATTAATGCTTCCAGCTAAAGCAGCGCTGCTAAAAGAAGCCGGGTTGTCACGGGTGAATATCAGTCTGGACTCTTTACGGCAAGATCGCTTCTCTATGATTACACGCGGCGGTGAGGTCTCCAAGGTACTAAAGGGGATCGAGGCAGCACAAGCTGCCGGGCTGGAGCCGATCAAGCTTAACGTTGTATTGATGAAAGGGATTAATGATGACGAGATCAAAGACTTCATCTCCCTTACGTTGAACAGTCCACTAAATGTACGTTTTATTGAATATATGCCCATCGGAAGTGCTACTGATTCTTGGCGCCAATCCTATCTGCCGCTGGAAACTGTTATAGAAGCTTGTACTGCAGCTGGTTGGGAAACCGAGGAAGCTGAGATGCCATCTGGTAATGGCCCTTCCCAGAATCGGCGGGTTATTGGAGCGCAAGGAACGTTTGGATTAATCCATCCCGTAAGCGATCACTTTTGCGATAACTGCAATCGTCTAAGACTAACAGCAGATGGCCATATCAAAGCTTGTCTATATTGGGAAGATGAGTACAATGTCCGTCCCCTAATAAGCGATCCCGCAGCAGTGCAGGCCTTATTCCGCAAAGCTCTGGGTAACAAGCCACATAACCACGAAATGGCATTAGCCTTGGAGAAAAAAGCACAAAGCCACACGCCGACGGCTCGGCGTATGTCTCAAATTGGAGGCTAGTCCGTCTCATTAAAAACGCCGCTTTCCCCAAGCCATCTGGGAAAAGCGGCGTTTCATTTAGAGATTAAAGGATAGCCTTCACCATCCACTATTATAGATATAGAGCCTCGAGCAGCTTGTAAAGCGTCGTTGCTGCCTCCGCTCTTGTAGCATTGTTCTCAGATCTGAATGTGTTATCCTCGAATCCACCCAAAATACCCGCTTCAACACCCGCTTTTACAGATGCCTGTGCCCATTGTGGAATGGAGGTAAGATCCGCGAAGTCCCCCTCTTTATCCGTTTGCTTATGGGCATTAGCCTTCAAAGCATTCGCGAGCATAACTGACATTTCGGCACGGGTAATCTTTTCTGAAGGCTCGAAGAACATTTTGCCGTTCACATCATATCCACGAAGGATTCCGGCATTTACCGCCGCTGCTACATCATCTGCAGCCCAAGCTGGAATCGCACTTTGATCCGCGAATTTCACTGTGCTACCTGTTGATTGCAAACCAAGCGCCCGTACAATCATAGAAGCGAACTGTGTCCGAGTAACATCCTCATTCGGGCGGAAGGTATGATCCTCGTACCCTTTCATGACGCCCATACCGATTAGACGGTCTGTAAACGCCGTGGACCAATGAGTATTCAAATCGGTAATCGATGGGGCCTGATAATTAAACACAGCATATTTGGCAAGCTGATTTAAGCTTGCAGTTATAGTTCCACCCGTTTGACTCTGACCACCAACATAAATCCACTTTTTAAGCTGCTCGTTGTAATAGTAGATAGCTGCTTTATTCCCCGATGTAATCTTGGCCGCATCGTAATTGAGGGACAGTTCCACAGGCTTATTGAGCATGCCTGCCTTGTCACTAGTAAGCTCTACTGCTGTACTCACAGCCTGAAGAGCGCCCATTGCTGGTGTCTCATCAGCAGCAATAACCGAAAAGGCAATTTCGCTGTTACCAGACAACGCTCCAGCCGGAATCGTAAAGCTGCCCACGTCTTTAAGTGTGCCCGTTCCTCCCTGCTGTGCTTTTACCTCCAATTCCACACGCGGAGTTGTAGAAGGCTGCTCTGTAGGAGATGGCGCCGCGGTAGGAGCTGGAGTTACAACTGGTCCGTTGCCTCCTCCGTTATTATTCCCCCCTCCACTGCTAGTGCCCGCAGTTACAACTACTGTGCGTACAATCTCAGTAGCTGCATTGCCAGCCAAATCTGTCGCATTGTACTTCAGTGTATAGGTTCCTGGAGTCTGAACATCCACTGTTCCTGTCACCAGGATAGAGCTAGCAATCCCAACCTTGTCAGTAACGTCTGCGCCCGGGTCCTTGAAGTCATCCCCTTGGGTCAGACTAAGACGGCTATCCCCCTTCAGGGTAATCACAGGTGCTGTACGATCGATATTCACAGCAAGCGGCAATGTTGTCTTATTTTCTAAAGAATCCGTTGCCTTGAATTGCAGTTGATGTTGGCCTTCTTCCGAAATCTCAACCACTTTCCCACTTTCATAGGGCAGGAAATTTCCGTTTACATCAGTCGCTAATTGAATGGATACATCCGCACCAGGAATATATACGCTAGCATACACACTTACCGAAACACTCTGATTCGTCCAGTCACCACTTAAATAAGCTTGTCCGTTCTCAGTCTTTAATGTGCTATGAAGCGCCAATGGGGTGATACTATCATCTCCGCTTAGCGTTACTTCAAAAGTCTTCGTTTCCGTAGCCAATCCCCGCTGAATTGTAGCTGTTAAGGTCAGCTTCGTATCCTTCTTAGGTTGGTAGATGATTTTACCTTCATTCGTCATTAGAACCGGATTGGAGCTTTTCCACACAATACTTGTCCCGTGTTTGCCTTCGGTAGGCAACGTTAGATCAGAAGTTACTGCGCTTGTGTCTCCTAGATCTAATGCAGTCATAGTATCGTTAACTGCCTGCTGATCGCTGTACGACTCCACATCCACAAAAATCGGATTGGAATAAAACCACATATCACTATAATTACGGGCGTTGATTTCTTCGAAACGAGTCAGGTTATCGACGGTATTATTTTTTGGATCAATCTGCGGTTCACCGTTAACCGTTTCTCCCGCAACATCAGTTCCAAGGTTAGTCCCTCTTAACCGGAAATAACGATCCTTGTCCGCTGCCTCTACCTTATACTTAATGACATTGTAGCCTTCGGAATCTGTAGTCCAGTCCTCGCTTGTGAAGCGTTTCAACACTTTTGTTGTATCGTTAGTCGCTTTGGTGTAATCAGGTGTACCTGGATTAACCTTGCCATGGACTTCACCGGAGATCAAATCTACGTGGTCTACCTTAACGGCGTCGCCATTATTATTTTGCTGTGGACTTTTGAAACGGATCGTAAGCTCTAGGTCGTCCCCTTGTTTTACGTCCAGTTCGCCACCCATTTCTTCCTCTTGTCCATCTCCAGACACGTTAAACTCTAATGCGTTGATGAGATCCCCAAAAACAGAGAAGGATTTCCCTGACCGCATGCCATCTACGACAGCGTTAATATCGGAGCCATCCACCCAGGTATAGTTCTTGGAATATTCACCAGGCCAGTAACCGCTGGAAAATTGATCATTTTTTGTTTTGAAATGAAAATCTGAGTTAGCAAAATTCCAAAATCTGCGGCCCTCACCCAGCAGTGCGTCCCACATTCCTCCAAGCTGTGCAACCTTGACGTCTGTACCTCCGTAAGTCTCAGGCGTCTCTCCCCGATCACTCGCCATCTGATTACCCAGCATACCTTCAAAGCCGAAGACAAGATTCGGATCGATATTGTTAAAGTCACGGATATCCTCTATTTTAAGCTCCGAGCTTGTACCATTTTTTCTGGAGGGGTGATTGATCAGTACATAGCTATCTGGATAATGACTACTGAGCCATTTCATAGCTGTACGAGTATCTTCTTTTGTAGAAAAAGCTCTCGTATCCGCCGCACTCCACTCAGCCACATCTGCCGGATCGAACATACTTACATCACGATTAGTAAATAAATATTCAAATTGATTAATAGCCTTCAAAGCTTCTGCGGACCCTGGATGATCTGTAACAATCCCAACTGCAGCATGATCGTATTGGGGCATATCCCACTCAAAGCCTGAAAAAATAATTTTCCCAGCATATTTACCTTCTGCCTGTAACTTCTTAATTTTCTCATTCTGATAATCCACAATACCTTGAGACATCGGAATGGAGCCGCCAGGTAGATTCACCCCTTCGTCATCCCGGTCAGATACCCGGAGGTGATCAGCCAATGCCATCCAGTCAAAACCATTTTGTTCAAATGCAGCATCGAGCACACTTTTTAATGACTCCTGAGCATCGTTCGATTCAAACGTATGAGCATGATATTCACCTGTCATCCATTTCCCTGAATGTTCAGAAGCAGTAGACGTGATATCAGGCGCTGATTCTCCTGAAGCACCATAAACTGTCTGTAATGAAAAGTTGGGTGCTAACAATAATACGGCAAGCGAACTAGTTAGAAAAACGCGAATTTTGCTCTTCTTCAAAATGATTAATCCTCCGATGTCTTTTGGATTTTCGTAGATTCTATATTTAGAATAGTAGAAAATTGTAAAGACATGTCGGATTTTGTTGCATGTTTATGTAAATATTCATATTTACATAAACAATGCCGATTTATTTCTTTGGCATTGGCAAGCTCACTACAAAAGCCGTTCCTTCACCCGGTCGGCTGGCCACGGTTACTTTACCGTTATGCAGCTCAACGATCTTCTTAACCAGTGATAGGCCCAGGCCACTACCGCCCCCGCTCGCTGTTCTAGCTTTGTCTGCCTTATAGAAGCGATCAAAGATGCGAGGTAAGTCTTCTTCAGAGATACCAATCCCACTATCTTGAATCTCCACCTCTACCCGCTCATCTATCGTTCGAAGCTTGATATGAATACATCCATTCCCGGGAGTGAATTTAATGCTGTTATGAAGAAGATTGGTCCAGACCTGGGTCATTAAATCTTTTACCGCAATTACATTCACTTCTTCCAGCTCGGCCTCTACCTCAATATTTTTCTCCAGCCACTGTGGCTCAGAAGCCAGAATTGTATCTCTAAGCTGTTTGTCCAGACGATAAACCTGATTTTCAAACGGAAAATTACCCGATTCGAGCGCTGATAGCTTCAATAAATTATCACTGAGCCCAGATACGCGGGTACTCTCAGCCACAATAATATCAATATAGTGCCTCTTACTCTCCATACTTAAGGTTTCGTCCTGCAGCGCAAGCGCAAACCCTCGAATGGAGGTTAGCGGGGATTGAATTTCATGTGATACATTGGAGATAAAATCCTGGCGCATGGTCTCCATCTGACTCAGCTCACTAGCCATTTCGTTAATACTCTCTACAATTTCGCCGAATTCACGGTATTCCCTATTTTGTTCAAGTACAACATCAAAGTCTCCCTTGGAAATACGGCGAATTCCTTCAATAACCGATTTATAAAAGACACGTTCCCAGCCACGAAAGAAAATAGAAAATAAGAAAAAGACCAGCAGTAAAATCACAAAGCCAACTAGAAAGGTGACCAATTGCAAAACATACTTCGAGGAAGGCCAGCCATATGCAGCATTCACTTGGTTCATTAGAAAATAAGCCGCAGTCCAGCAAAGCGCAGCTGCAGCAAGAAAGAGAATAAACATCAAAACATGCTTCACAATATCTTTAAACAAGTTCATGCATGCCCCTCCAACCGATACCCTAGACCACGGATCGTACGAATAACGAATCCATAGTTATCCTGATTGAACCGTTCACGCAAACGGTTGATATGCACATCGAGTGTCCGCTCATTCCCTTCAAAATCATAACCCCAAATTTCTTCGATCAGCCTGTCTCTTGTCAATGTTTGCCCCGGATAGCTGCCCAGCTTAAACAACAGCTCAAATTCCTTAAGCGGCAAGGTAATTTCCCCATACTCTGAGGACACCTCGTAGGTTTTGCGATTCATACGCAATCGGCCTACGGTCACACTTTGCGCGGCAGAAATCTGATATCGTTTAAGCAGCGCCTTTACTCTCGCAATAAGTACAACCGGCTCAAATGGCTTGACCAAATAATCATCACTACCCAGCTCAAAGCCTTTTACAATTTGTGAGGTTTCCCCTTTGGCTGTCAGCATTAAAATCGGGAAATCATAGTTCTGGCGCATCCGCCGGCATAGCTCCCAGCCGTCCATGTTGGGCATCATCACATCAATAATAGCTAAATCTATGTTATTACCTTCCAGAATCTGAAGAGCCTCCAGTCCATCGGAAGCTCTATAGATCTCATCCATTCCTTCAGCTCTCAGAAATACTTCTACCAATTCGCGGATGTGCGGATCGTCGTCCACTACTAGTATTTTTGTCATGTAGCACTGGAGCCTCCTCTTCAATGTTCTGAACCTCGGGGTTATTCATCTGTAGCTGCTGGGTGGCAAATTCACGATACAGCTCATGGTTTTCCAGTAGTTCCTCATGACTTCCCTTTCCGGTAATTTGACCTTTTTCCATAAAAATAATCTGCTCTGCATTTACAACAGTAGCCAAACGGTGCGCAATTACAATCGTAGTCCGACCCTTCATCAGATTGGACAGTGCCTTCTGCACCACGGCTTCTGATTGGCTATCCAGACTGGAAGTGGCTTCATCAAGCATAAGAATCTTCGGGTTCCGCAGCAGTGCTCTAGCAATAGCAATCCGTTGCCTCTGTCCACCAGACAGCTTCACGCCTCTTTCGCCGACATCCGTATTATATCCTTCAGGAAGTGCATCAATAAAACCATCTGCATAAGCCATTGCTGCAGCTGCGTGCATCTCCTCCCTGCTAACGTCACGATCCAATCCATAGGTTAAATTCTCAGCAATCGTACCAGCCAACAGTGGACTTTCCTGCGAGACATACCCTATAAGCTTCCGCCACGAACGCAATGAGAATGTAGACACTGGCTTGTCACCCAGCTTTATCAGACCTGACTGAGGCTCGTAAAAACGTTCTAGCAACGAGAACAAAGTGGTCTTGCCGCCCCCGCTCGGTCCGACAATAGCCGTCACCTGACCAGGAAGCATCTGGAAGCTTACATCATTCAATACCTTCTCACCATTTTTATATCCAAAGCTTAATCCCTCTACTGAGATCGGACCTTCTGTGCCATTTGCCTCTTCCTGTCCCTCATATACTTCCTCTTCTGCTGCCAAGGTCTCAATAATACGCTCTGAGGCACCCTTAGCTTTCTGAATCTGTGTGAAGAACGTAGTCAGTTGAGTAAGTGGCATAATAATCTGAATAAGATAAAGAATAAAGGCGACCAGTTCTCCAGCCGTCAAGACGCCGGAAGATACCTGCATCCCACCATAACCGATAATGACCACAAGCAGCATCATAAAAACAAAGGAGACGAGTGGACTGATCATCGCGCTAATCTTGCCTTCACGAATACCAAAGGAAAGCAGGTTCATAATTCCAGTCTTGCCTGCCTCGTACTCTTTTTTCTCTGCGCCTGAGGATTTGACCAGACGGATCTCAGATAAAACACCACTAAGTGTAGCAGTAAAAGAAGCTGTCTCATCTTGCATTCCCTTGGAAATTTTGTACATCTGCCGCCCGAGTGGTACTAGTATCAGCGCCGAAAGTGGAAGAACAGTGAATAGAACAAGTGTCATTTTCCAATTTAAAAATAGCAGAACTGAGATCGAACCTACAATGGAGATCACTCCGGTAAATAAGCTGGCTAGATGTTCAGAAATCAGCGTTTTGATGATCCCTGTATCATTCGTCATGCGGCTGACACTTTCTCCCGTTCGGTTGTCATTATAATAAGCCACAGGCAGAACTAGAAATTTACGCCACAGTCGGTCCCGCAGACCTGCAACCATCTTCTGACCTGCATAATTGAGCAGATAGATAGAGATCCCTCCCGCAATGGTCTGCGCAATAAACGCAGCTGCTATACCCGCAATCTGCAGCTTGCTCACGGAGGCCAGAGAGAAGCCATCCACCAAGTTCTTAGTGAACATCGGGATGACCAGACTGACCAATGTCGATATCATGCTTAACGCAATGGCTATAGCCAATAAGCCGTATGAAGGCTTGGTTTCTCTTAGTAGCGTTAAAAACGGCTTCAGCGCCATCTTTCGCTTGGATTCGGATTTCTTCATGACAATGACTCCCCTTTTCTAAATAGCTCTACGAGAAAAGCATAGTAATATCTTTCTCGCCTTACACCCATCCTATCTGCAGATTGTAAACTGAAGTTAAACGCGCCGATCAGACAATACTGCCTTGTCATTTCCCATCCTGCGGGAATAGTCATAGGCCAAAATAACGCCCGTTACACTTAGCGTTTGTACCTTCTACGCACGCGTTCACGCATTTTTTGTCGCTTATCGTCTCAAACATAAATAAAACCCAAAATAATGTAAAAAAGTAAAAAAGGGTGTTTGTATCCCTTTTCAACACGTGTTACAGTGATAGAAGGGCCTACTATTGGCCACTCTACTCCATGCAAGATATTTAGTGAGAAAGGAGTGAACCATTTGCGAAAAGGCGTTATTCCATCTTCTATCACGTCTTTAAAATGGTTCAATTTTTTTGTATATGGAACCATGGTCCTCTTCACCAGCTTCTTTCAACTATACCTGCTGGATGTAGGGATGAACAAATTAGAGATTGGTGTCTTATTCTCTATGGGAGCGCTAGTATCCATATTTGCAAATCCATTTTGGGCGTTCTTAACAGACCGTTCTCAGAATATACGGCGTATCGTTTTGCTAATGTTATTCGGAACGCTAGTGTTCTCACAGTTTATGTTTCGAGCAAATACATATGAAACGATCTACAACGCCATTATTTTGTTCTATTTCTTCCAAGGACCACTATTTGCTCAAAGCAACACGATGATTCTCAGCTATATTGACGGAACTAATCAGCGCTTCCGTTCTTTCCGGCTTTGGGGTTCAATAGGGTGGGCAGTGATTGCGATTGTCGCCGGCTTTATCCTGGATTGGGCTGATGTATCCATCTTGACCTATCTGCTTACAGCGTTACTAGGTGCATCAATCCTATCCGTTCTTGTATTGCCTAAAATTAACCATACCATTATGAGAGCTCCGATGCCGTATAAGGGCTTAAGTAAGTTGATTTTCAATCCTTTTTTCTTGTGCTTTTTATTGTTTGGTATTCTGGTATCCATTCCAAACACTATGAACACCACATTTATATCCTTGTATATTACGGATCTGGGCGGCTCTAAAAAAATGATTGGTCTTGCCGTATTCCTCTCCTCCATTTTGGAGGTAGGCGTATTCGTTCTCTGTGACCGGTTCCTGAAACGTAAAATTTCTGTTCTGCTCGGCTGGCTTGCATTGGTCAGTGGTTTGTTCGTTTTGCGTTGGTGGTTTATGGCTGATGCGACTACTGCCCTTCAAGTGGTGTTCATTCAAATTTTACACTGCATAACGTTCGGCGGCTTTTTCTATGTAGGTACCCAATTGACGATGCTCCTGATTCCACGGCCTTATCGCTCTTCCGGACAAGCGCTCTACACCCTAAGCTGGAGTGGGATATCCGGTTTCATTGGAGGTATTCTCGGAGGTTGGATGTATCAGTATCTGGGTGCACAAAGCATGTATCAGACGGGTGTATTTTTGACGCTTATTGGAACGCTTGGCTTTGGTTTCATGTGGCTCTTTGTTAGCCGTGGAGGGTATCGCCCCCCTTCAGAGGAAGATGAAGAGATCTTCGACATCGAAGCATTATAATCAACAAAAAGCAGGCTCAAACGTACCTATTCGGGACGTTTGAGCCTGCTTTTTGTTGTTACCTTGATTAATTTATCTGTTTAGCCTTGTTTAGGAGGCTGAAATGAACTCTTCAGTGAAACGATAAGATTGAATACGAGATGTCCAGGCGCCGAATATTTGCTATCCACATTAAAATAGCCATGACGGAAGAACTGGAATTTATCCTGAGCCACGCTATCCTTAAGCGCAGGTTCAACAAACCCTTGCAGGATTTCTATGGACTTAGGATTAAGCTGATCTAAGAAGCTAGGCTCCGATTTCTCTACCGAGGAATCCAAACCTTCAACCTCCACAGCCTCATCCGCTTCTTCAGCAGAAATCAGAGGCTCGTATAGACGGAATTCCGCAGGAACCGCTTGGCTAGCTTCAACCCAGTGCAACGTACCTTTTACCTTGCGGCCTGTAAATCCACTTCCGCTCTTCGTTTCTGGATCATACGTACAATGCAGCTCCACTACCTCGCCATTCTCATCCTTAATAACCTCATTACATTTGATGAAATAAGCATGCTTCAGACGTACTTCATTACCAGGGAACAACCGGAAATATTTGTTCGGCGGATTCTCCATAAAGTCATCACGCTCAACATAAATTTCACGCGAGAACGGAATTTGACGTACGCCCATTTCCTCATTCTCTGTATTATTCTCCGCTTCAAGCCATTCTGTTTGACCTTCTGGATAATTGGTGATAACAACCTTAAGCGGTCGTAACACAGCCATAGTACGCGGTACAGTTAGCTTAAGATCCTCACGGATAAAGTGCTCCAGCATTTGCAGGTCCACCAGACCCTGACTCTTGGAGATCCCTGCTTCATACACGAATTTACGAATTGCTTCCGGCGTATATCCTCTACGGCGTAGACCAGAAATCGTAGGCATCCGTGGATCATCCCAACCATCCACATGTCCTTCGTCTACAAGCAGCTTCAGCTTACGCTTACTAGTCATCGTTTGAGCCAGATTCAGACGACCAAATTCATATTGATGAGGGACAGCTGGCATCTCACATTCAGCTACAACCCAATCGTAGAATGGACGTTGATCTTCAAATTCGAGCGAGCAAAGGGAGTGAGTAATCCCCTCAATAGCATCTTCTAACGGATGAGCGAAGGTATACATTGGGTAGATACACCATTTATCGCCTGTGTTATGGTGATGTGCATGTGTAATCCGATAAATTACAGGATCACGCAGGTTAATGTTCGGTGACGCCATGTCAATTTTGGCGCGAAGAACCTTCTCACCGTCCTTGAATTCGCCTGCACGCATACGCCGGAACAGATCCAAATTTTCTTCGATACTACGATCACGATGCGGACTGTTCTTTCCTGGTTCCGTCAGCGTTCCACGCAATTGACGAATTTCATCCGCATTGAGGTCATCGACATAGGCTTTGCCCTTTGTAATTAATAATTCGGCACGTTTGTACATTTCCTCAAAATAATCAGATGCAAAACGCAGCTCTTCCCATTCATAACCGAGCCACTTTACATCTTCCTGAATCGAGTTTACATATTCCGTATCCTCTTTAGCCGGATTCGTGTCGTCAAATCTTAGGTTAGTTTTGCCACCGAACTCGTCCGCCAGTGTAAAGTTAATCCAGATCGCCTTGGCATGTCCGATATGTAAATAACCGTTCGGCTCCGGCGGAAAGCGTGTGATAACTTCTTTTACTTTACCGGTACGGAGGTCTTCGGTAATAACATTCTTAATAAAATTGGAGGGGGTGCTACGGTTCTCCACAGCTATCAACCTTTCATTCTGTAGTGTTACACTACTTCTTGTATAAACATGTTTCCTACTAATATACCCGTTAACCGTAGATTGTTCAATAAAAGGGGGCACAAGGCACGGATCATTTTTTAGTGTCTTTAGACCTTTTGACTTCTGTCAGGGCGATAGAGTAGCATGATAATCATAAGAAATAATCCATAATCATACATAAGGCCTTGTGCCAAAAAGGAGGCAACCGCTTGTTTAATTATGTCATCGATGAAGAGCTGATGTTAAAGCCGCTAATGCCAGAGCACGCTCGGCACATGTTCGCGTTAGTAGAGCACTCACGGGAACGACTACGACAATGGCTCCCTTGGGTGGATGCCGTTACGGAACAGGCCCACACTCTAAATTTCATCAAAAATGCGGTTAAACAAAGCACTGACAATGGTGCTTTTACCGCTGGACTATGGGTTCGCGGTGAGCTCGCCGGTGTTATTGGGTATCACCAGATTGACTGGCATAACCGATCTGTTGGGATCGGCTACTGGCTGGGTGAAGGATATGAAGGTAAAGGGTATATGACCAGTGCCTGTCGGGTTCTAGTAGACTATGCACTACTGGAAATGGAGCTGCAGCGTGTAGAAATTCGCTGCGCGACCGGAAATGTTTCCAGCCGGGCGATCCCGGAACGGCTTGGTTTTGTCCTTGAGGGTGTGATTAGACAGTCAGAGAAACTGCCTGACGGCTACGTCAACCATGCCGTATACGGTTTATTGCGTAGTGAATGGCAGCTGCTCGGCTAAGTTAGGCTAAGCAAACAACACGCTCATAAATAGAAATAAACCTGGAAGGCACACGCCTCCAGGCTTATTTTGGTTTGTAGATAGTGTTTAACTCTCCAGCAGACCCAGCTGTTTTCGAAACTTGTTCCGGACTACGGCGGAGAGAGTTCCTAGCTCCGCAAGAGCTGCCAGTGCAGCTTCCTCTTGCAGCCCTACTTGCATTAAATGTAGTACATGCGCCACGGACGCACCGCCAGCTCCACTTTCTTTTTTGACAATCGCATCTCCGGTTGAGATCTTTCCTTCACGAAGCACACGCAAGTAAAATCCACTATATCTAGTGTCCAGCACTTGAGCCGGGAGATCTGCCGGGCCATGCTTTTGTGAGATTTTGAAGCAAGGATAACGTGGCTGGCTGACCTGCAGCACAGTGGTACCTATTTCGTACACATCGCCAATACACACATCTGTCTCTAATAAGCCGGCAGTTGTTATATTTTCTCCGAAGGCAGAGTATTCCAGTTTCTTCCCAAGCTGCTGCTCCCAGTAGGGATAATGCTCGATGGGGTAGGCACAAACTGCCTTATCAGGGCCCCCGTGATGTTTCAGATCCGCCTGACCATCTCCGATAAAACCATTGGTATTTAGCTGAACTGATCCTTCGACAGGCATTTTATAAATCCCAGTCTCCAAAGGTTTTCCCCGATAATCCACTGTTACTGGCCGCCCCACATTAAGTGAGATGATCTCCATATCCTTCTCCTCCTGTCAGCATGCAGCACATAAATATTTCATCCACATATCGACCGCCAAGATAAAACTCCTCCCGCAGACGTCCCTCTTCCACAAACCCGCATTTACGATAAAAAGAAAGCGCTGATTCATTACAGGATAATACGCGTAGACGCAGCTTACGAATGGCGTTATCTGCGGCATGTTCCTTAATAGCCTCTATGAGCTGCCGGCCAATACCTAAACGTTGATAATCCGGATGAACAGCAATATTGACCTCGCACACATGCCTGTTACTCTCCATTCGACTAGGGCAGCCAAACCCAACATATCCGCATAGCTTGTCATCCTTTAGTGCTACTAGCTGCGAACCCGGGGGAGCATTCAGTAGATAATCCTCTTGGGAACGCCACATTAATGGCCCCGGGCTAGTGTTCTCCGTCCAGATCATATGATCCAGATGAATCAGTTCCCGCACGTCTTTAATCTCTGAGAACCTTATTATAAACCTATCCCTGTTGCTAAGTTTCATAAAGATGTACACCCCTTGCCTTGCACCTCTATAGAATTCACAGTAGATCATTTGAATCCACTATGCTCAACTCTCATCTATCCTATTGACCGCTCCAATGAATTTCCTCGGCGGTTGATATACGCATGAACGATAAAGAATCCTACGGACAGCAGTGCCATCGCACATGCCAACCATGCGGTAGGCGCTAAGCCTCCACTATCGTATAACCTACCCATTAAGTATGGTCCAATCACCCTACCGACTGCCCCCATGCCTCCACTTAGCCCTAAATAGAAAGGAGCACTGCGACCTGCATGATCCGAAATAAAGGAAGGCATGGCCGGAGATATCAGCATTTCCCCAAGCGTAGCGAGTACCATCCCAAGCACTAGACCTGAATAAGTCGGCATCCATAAAAGAACGGCATACCCACCCAAATAAAATAGAGCACTTACTGTCATTTGCGCCGTTGAGGTAGATGCGAACCAGCGTTTAATTACTGTTACGAGCGGCTGAGCTGCAAAAATGAGAATTCCGTTAAGCGTCCAGAGAAAACCATAAGTCTTCTTAGGCCAGCCCTCAGAAATAATGAACGGAGATACCCCTGTATTCCAGATAGAGTTCCCTAATAGTAGGAACATCGAGGCAATACCCATATAAAGATAAATTCGTGTATGCCCCATTAGCTTCCAGGTAGATTGTTTGTCAGGACCAGCCTTCTGGTGTTCTGCGACCTCCTGTGAAGAATCTCCTCCGACTTTCTTGAGATATACAAAAAAGAATACCGCAAATACCGCTGAAGTTACGCCGTTCATCACAAAGCTGAGCATATAAGAAATATCGGCCAAAAAACCACTTAACGCCGTACCCAGTGCTACACCAATATTATTAGCGACATAAATAACATTAAACAGCTCTCCGCGCTGCTTCGTAAAACGAAAGCCGATAAATGCCTGAATCGCAGGTAAGGACAGTGAATTAAAGAGCCCTACCAGTCCCATCGCGACCATAAATAACGTCCAGTTGTTACTTGCTGCCGGCAAAGTGAACAGAGCAAGTGCATTCATGCCCAGCGCTCCAACAATCAGCCGGTTAACGCCTACCTTATGATAGAGTGAGCCCCCGAGTAGTTGACCCACAATTCCTCCAACTGATTGAATAAGAATCACTAATCCAGCATCCGACATGCTGCGTCCAAGCTCATCAAAAACATACATTGTAACCAATGGCCACATCAGTGCACTACCCGTTGCATTAATAAGACTAGCAATTAAAAATATCTTAACTTCTTTAGGATAATTCTGTAAAAACTTCATAAGTAGTGTACATCCCCTGTAATATATGTGTCATTATTCCATCCAGTATTATCCCAAAACAGGGTTCAGGGCAAGCGGACGCATTGACGTGCTATCGTGATAAAGTCTCAGTATACTTTACCTCTTATTTAGGACTAACTTCTGCCGTAGCTGAGAAAAAAGTAGCACCTTTCACGTCCGCATTCCTCCCTATTTCTATTATCTATTTATATTTTATAGTTGCCGCTGTCGTCCGTAAAGTAGACTAAACAATAATGAAGTGTTTCGTTATTACAAAGTCGGGGTAATAGAGCCTAGAAACACTCCCCCTTTTAAAATTCGCTGTGCATCCGAATTCGTTCCCCCGAGCTCGGATACATCACGGCGGATTTTATTTGTCTATACAGCAAAAAGCACCCCTCAACTATTCTAAGGAGTGCTCTATAAGATAGGTTTAGGCGTGTTTTTTTACACCGCTGCCGGACATGCTGTCCACGGACTGAATAGATGCAGGCTCTTTGCGCAGGTAAGCCATCCAATAAGCTGCCGCAACAAAGATCGCACCGCCCGTCAAGTTTCCTAGCCATACCGGAACAAAATTGTTGAAGTACTCTCCCCATGAAAAATAACCTTCAAAAATAGCTGCCGGAATTAAGAACATGTTGGCTACAACGTGCTGGAAGCCGATAGCTACAAAAGCCATCGTTGGGAACCAGATACCGAGGATTTTGCCACTGAAGTTATCTGCTCCATAGGAGAGCCATACCGCCAAAGCTACAAGCCAGTTACAACCGATACCGGAAACAAATGCCGGCAAGAAGTCTGCCTCAAGCTTATGTCCTGCCATCTCCACTAATTTTTCCAAATACACACCGTCAGAGGTTAAACCAACCACGTGACCGAAAAAGTAAGCTACAAACAAAGCTCCCGCTAGATTGCTCAGGGTAATCAATACGAGATTCTTAACCACTTCCCAGAAGGATATCTTCTTCGCCATAAAAGCAAGTGGCACAGCCATCATATTGCCTGTCAGCAGTTCTCCCCCTGCAAGCAGTACTAGAATCAATCCAACAGGGAAGACAGCTGCCCCAATAAAGTTAGCGATGGATCCCCATTCATGTGGTGCGCCAGCAATGACGCGAATATCCAGTAAAAATCCGAGCGCGATAAACGCTCCTCCCAAAAAGCCCAGAATTAGTACGGTGCTTAAAGGATTGTGCGCCTTTTTTATGCCGTTCTCGACCGTGACTGCGGCAATCTGCTGCGGTTTATTATAAGCCATGATTCCTATCCCCTTCATCTATTTACTTAAAATTTGTTCCTTTACGACCATTGTAGCGTGTCATAAAACACATTAACGTGATAATTATCACTTAATGAAAAACTAAGTGAAACTTTTCACTGACATGTCAAATTTAACGAAGCGCATCCATAATTACAATTGTAAGAATAGGCTCCCTATTATTTTAAAGGTAAATAGTACCAGCATCAATCACAAAAAACCGGAGCCATATATGGCTCCGGTTTACCCAACTTTATTGTTCACATGCAATTAAATTATACGGTTACTGCCTCTTTGCTTGGTACT
The DNA here is from genome assembly GCF_038004525.1 of Paenibacillus sp. FSL R5-0914. NCBI lineage: Bacteria > Bacillati > Bacillota > Bacilli > Caryophanales > Paenibacillaceae > Paenibacillus > Paenibacillus sp. FSL R5-0914. The sequence goes on along the minus strand of NZ_JBBORH010000001.1, from coordinate 1,312,084 downwards.
GATGCCGGTAGCGATTCGAGGCCTACTGTATTCAGGAAGTTCCAAGGCTTGTTGTAATGAGGTTGGAAGAAGAAATCGATAAAGGCAAGCTGATCGATTGTCATTTTATTTTGAATACATACAGATACTGTGTTGATCGATTGCGTCAAATCCGTCTTGGACAAGATTTGCGCTCCGAGAATGCGGCGTGTGGCGCGATCAAATACCACTTTTAATTGCACCTGCTCGAAGGTTGGCATAAATTCTGGACGGTAGTTGTCAATAATCATGGTAGTTTCTACGTCCATTCCTTCAGCCTTAGCCCCTTCTTCAGTAAGACCGGTAGCAGCGATATTATCTTCATAAATCTTAATGCCCGAAGTCCCTTGAGTACCCATATAAGGAATCGTCTCTTTCACTAAGTTACGTGCGACCAAAGTGCCCATCCGTACGGCATTGGTTGCCAGTGGAATATAAGCGTGCTTACCTGTAGGGTTGTAATGAATCGCGCAGCTGTCACCAGCGGCATACACATCCGGGCAACTAGTCTGCATATAATCATTAACCAGAATTGCGCCATTAGGCAGCATATCCACTTGACCTTTTAACAGCTCAGTATTCGGACGGAAGCCGATGCAGAGAATTACAAGATCCGCCTCATGCTCCCCTTCGCTTGTGATAACCTTGGTAACTTTACCACCTTCACCAGCAAAAGAACTTACCTTCTCATTCAGCGCTAATTTAATACCATGATCCTTAAAGGATTGTTCGATCGGCGCAGTAAACTCTGGGTCCAAATATTTATTCAAAATACGATCTTCGCCATCAATCAGCGTAACTTGCTTTCCGTTCATTTGGAAGGCTTCCACCAACTCAACGCCGATATATCCAGCGCCTACGACTGTGATTTTATTCGCTTGTTTAGCTTTTTCTATAATGGTATTGGAATGATCATAGTTCTTACAAAGCAAGACGCCTTCCAGCTCAATCCCTTCGAGCTTCGGTACAATCGGCCATGATCCCGTAGTCATAATCAGCTTATCGTAGGTATCGTCAAACTCCTGTCCGGTTATCAAATTGCGAACACGCAATGTTTTGGACTTCGTATCCACAACGGTCACTTCATGACGCATGTTGGTCTTTACACCAAGCTCAGCAAGCTTCTCAGGGGAAGAATAGAACAGCCCGTGTGGGTCCTTGACCACTCCACCTACGTATAAAGCAATTCCACAAGATAAGAAAGAAATATTATCATTACGCTCATAAACCGTAATCTCGGCTTCCGGGTGAAGCTTGGCAGTATTTACAATTGCGGCAGTTCCGGCATGGGTACATCCAATGACAGCTACTTTCATTATTTTCTTCCTCCTTCAAATGGACAACCTGGTTATATATTCGAATTGCTTGACTGACCAAATTAGATCTCTGATCACCGATGAGTTAATTGTGATTTATTTCACTTTATAAACTGATTATATTGTGATATTTATCACATTACAAGTCTTTTCGCCTATATTCTCAGATTGTTCACAATTTTAAGCATTTTCCGTCACTGCTGCCGATTGCGACCTCGTTAGCTTTGCCATGGGCGTAGGACATTATGTTCTGCCCACTCAGGATATACTTTCTTATAACGCGCAAAAAAGGCTTCCCCCTAAACCAACAGGGAAAAGCCTGATCATAAACTGTATCTACACCAAACCGTGAATCACGCCATCCTCATCCATCCATAGTGCCTCAGCAGCTGGCTTAGCCGGTAGACCTGGCATCGTAACGATATTGCCCGTAATCACTACAGCAAACCCTGCACCGAGCGAAAGGGTAATATCACGGATACCTACCGTGAAACCTTCTGGAGCGCCAAGCAATCTAGGCTGATCTGAGAAGGAATAAGGAGTCTTCGCCATACATACTTGAAGATTATTTAACCCAAGACGCTCAATCACCGCTAGGCTGCGTTTGGCCGCAGGGGAAAAGTTAACCTCCGCACCACGGTAAATTTCGCGAACAATCTTGGTGATTTTGGAAGAGATGTCGAGTTCATTTTCATACAAAGGAGCAAAACGTTCAGTGTCGCTATGATCCAGAAGTTTCTTTAATTCCGAAGCCAACTCTTGTCCGCCCGCACTACCTTCTGCCCATACCTTGGATATTGCCGCAGGAACGTTCAATCGGCGACAAGCCTCCACAACGTCATTAATCTCTTCTGGGCTATCGCCTTCAAAATGATTAATGGCAACAAGAACAGGCACCCCAAATTTGCCGAGATTCTCTACATGACGCTCCAAATTAGACAATCCAGAGCGCAGCGCCGTCCGGTTCTCAGTTTGGAGCTCATTCTTAGGTACACCACCGTTATATTTCAAGGATTTCACCGTCACGACAAGCACTGCCGCTGAAGGGGTTAGACCCGCTTGCCGGCATTTGATATCCATGAATTTCTCTGCACCAAGATCCGCTCCGAAGCCTGCTTCTGTAACCACAACGTCTCCCAGCTTGAGTGCATAACGAGTACCGATAACACTACTGCAGCCATGGGCGATATTCGCAAATGGACCACCGTGTACAATAACAGGAGTGCCCTCCAAGGTCTGCACCAGATTAGGCTTAACTGCTTCCTTCAGCAGCGCTGTCATCGCTTCAACTGCCCCTATTTGCTCGGCCGTTACAGGCTGTCCCTCTTGGTCATACCCAATCAAAATACGGTTCAGACGCTTTTTAAGATCACTCAGATTATCGCATAGGCATAATACAGCCATAATCTCAGAAGCTGTTGTAATCTGAAATCCACTTTCCCGCACGGCTCCATTTCCATCTCCGAGCCCTGTCACAATATTCCGCAGACTGCGATCATTCATATCCATCACGCGTTTCCAAACGATACGCTGCGGATCAAGACCCAGCTCATTACCTTGGAAGATATGATTATCAATCATCGCAGACAATAAATTATGTGCAGAAGTCACCGCATGAATATCACCCGTAAAGTGCAAATTAATCTCATCTGCCGGAATGATCTGTGACTTGCCGCCGCCCGTGGCACCGCCTTTCATGCCTAAGCATGGTCCGAGGGACGGTTCGCGCAAGGCAGCCACGGTCTTTACTCCTGCTGCGTTCAGTGCCTGTGCCAGCCCAATGGTTGTTAAGGTCTTCCCTTCGCCAGCAGGGGTTGGATTCACCGCAGTGACCAATACCAGCTTGCCATCTGGTTTGTTCTTCATGTCTTCCCATAAGGACGGTGAAAGTTTACTTTTATATTTGCCGTATAGTTCCAGATGCTCTTCGCCAATTCCCGCTTGTGCTGCTACCTCTGTAATTAACTTCATGCTTGTATTGAACCCTCCTGCCGTTATTATCCTGCTGTATTCCACGCTTTATGCATATTTTGCATGGGCATTACATTCTCTTCAAAGAATACATGGTCTCTGTAAAGCGTCAAGTATAATTTATCACAACAAAATTTAAAGCGCCTATTCTATATTCCTATGTAAAAAAAGAAAATCCCGTCGAGGCTCGGCCAAAGACCGAGGTCGAAAGGATACTTGTAAAATAACAATTCATCAGTCCCTAAATGATCTACAGTAAGGACTCAATCTGTTCTGACATCGTTTCTGGCGATTCCTTTGGCTCCACACGAACTACTACATTACCGCCACGATCAATAAGAAACTTCGTGAAATTCCAGCTGATATCACTGCTGTCGCCAGTACCCGGCTGTTGCTCTTTTAAATAATTGAAAAGAGGGCTGGCATCCGGTCCATTCACATCCACTTTGGCAAACACAGGAAAGGTAACGCCATAATTAATCTGACAGAATTCTTCTGCCTCTTCACTTGTACCCGGCTCCTGACCCGCAAATTGGTTGCAGGGGAATCCTAATACTACAAGTCCCTGATCGCTATACTGCTCGTATAGCTTCTGGAGATCCCCATACTGCGGTGTAAGTCCGCATTTACTAGCCGTATTGGCAATCAGCACTACCTTACCTTCATACTCTGTAAATGACACTTCTTTACCCGAAGGCGTAACGCCGGAAAAATTGTAGATCGACATCCTAATTCCCCTTCCTTCCATGTACTTAGACTACACTACGTATCTTACCCGAATTATAACAGATTGCAACTTATCGACACTTTCTGTAAACACTAAGATAAAAAAAAGCAGCCCTATGTATTTCTTAGGACTGCTCTCTATCACTCTGTTATTTGGATACGGGTACGACATCATAATATTCTTCCAGCGTAATCCCTTTATCCGCAATATAAGTAGCTATATCCTTGCCCACATAACGGATATGCCACGGCTCGTACTTATATCCTGTAATGTCCTGCTTTCCTTCTGGAAAGCGGATGATATAACCATATTCGGTTGCATGCTGCGCTAGCCACTCCGCTTCCTTCGTTCCACCAAAACAGCTCTCCGCAGCACATTTCCCGTCACTTCCTGAGACATCGATAGCAAGCCCTGTCTGATGCTCGCTATAGCCAGGCACGGCACTGTAAGTACGAGCCAGTTCTTCTCCGTCTTTCTCAACATAACGATTGAACAGCCTTGTTTGGGTTTCCTTAGAACGGTAGGCCGAAACGCCAGCCAAGTAAATCCCGTCTTCCTCTGCGCCTGCGAACAGTTTCTCTAATGCTTCGGCAGCTTCCTTACGCATCATACGCTTCTCGATTTTCTCTTTAAATGTAAAACGCACTTCCGGGTAGACTAGATCCGTTGGCTTATAGTTCTCCGGCAGTCCATACTCCTTATTCACCATCACAGCTATGCTGTCAGGCTCTTTAAAAGAATCATCAGTTCTATTTCCCTTGCCGTTACTATCCGGTTCGGACGGATCAGAGGGATCCGTTGTATTAGATGGGTTAGCTACCACTGGGTCTGTTATGCCCTCTTCGGTGCTATTTCCATCTTCACCAGGCTCAGCTTGAAGATCATCCTGCACATTTATATTGGAACCGCTACTATCTGAAGCAGAAGGAGAAGGCGTCGTATACTTCCCAATCCCCCACCCAACAGCAATAACGACAATTAACAAGATTATTATTTTTAATTTTTTAGACATCTGCAAGATCTTCCTCCTCGAAGTCGAAACACTCTATTTATCTATTAGACAAGCTTTCCTTCAAAAATGTTACACTAAGATCCTTTTTTAGACAAATATCGCTCGGATAATTGTGCCTACAAAATAAAGTTACCATAGGGAGTTAGCTTGTCCGCTAACTTCCCTATGGTAACAAGTTCTAGTTATGAAATTCCACTCACATTATCTGGATGTGCCTCTGCCGCCGCTTTTAAAGCCGCCGGAGCTTCCGCGTCCACCCCGTGAGGAACCCGTATTTCCGCTGTTGCGGCCGCCTTTACCAGCGCCACCCTTGGCACCGCTATAGCCGCCTTTGCTACCTTTACCACCTTTGCCGCCGCCTCTAGACGGGCCCGTACCGTAGCCGCTGCCTAAGCCGCCTCGTGGTGTGCCGCCAACGTAAGCGCCGCCGTCTGCACCTCTGGCTACGTTCTCGCTGTAGCCAGTGCTTGGGCCGCCCTTCCGGTTCGCACCGCGCGAACCGGTGCTGCTAGGCGCTGCTGCGTTGCCGCTAGCTGGCGCATCGCCTCTGGAGGCGAAGGCGCCATAGCCGCCGCCTACTCGTACTACGCCGGCAGCCTTGCCGCCGCCCTTAGGTGCAGCAGCGTCAAAGCCGCTGCCACCGCGCTTGCCAGCCGCCGCATCAGAACGACCGCCGCGGCGACCTTCTGCAGGCGCGCCCCAGCCGCCTGCTTCCTTACCGCGGCCGCGGCCACCTTGCCGCGCTCCGCCTTCGCCGCGCGGAGCACCGCCGCGGCCAGAACCGCCGGTCTTCGGTCCGCGGCCCGTGCGCGCTGCCTCAGCGCCGCCGCTTTGACGACCGCCGTGGCGTCCGCCGCCTTGTACTGCAACGAATTCGCCAACGCCGAATTCATCCTTGTCGTAACGGCGGCGATCCAGGCGCTGCGAAATGCCGTGCTCGATCAAGTCTAGTCCATCTTGCTCACGTGGAGAAGTGAACGTAATTGCAAGCCCTTTGCCTCCAGCACGGCCTGTCCGGCCGATCCGGTGAATATAGCTATCCACATCAAGTGGCATATCGTAGTTAAAGATATGAGTGATACCTTCGACATCCAGCCCCCGAGCCGCTACATCTGTGGCTACAAGAAGCTGCAGCTTCGCATCACGGAATCTCTTCATTACACCTTCGCGTTTACCTTGAGACAAATCACCGTGCAGCTCATCACAATCATAACCTGCTGCTTGAAGTGCTTCGTTCAGCTTAGACACCCGACGTTTGGTCCGGCAGAAAATAATAGCCAAGTAAGGACGATCCCGTTCAATCAATGTTTTGAGTGCCTCTTCTTTATTACGATCCGAGACTTCCACGACTTGCTGTTTGATATTATCCAGCGGAATCGGAGAACCACTCTTAATAATGATATCCAGAGGCTCTTTCATGTAATTAGCTGCGAGACGTTTAATCGGATCTGGCATCGTCGCAGAGAACAACATCGTTTGACGGCGATAAGGAACAGCCGTAATAATGGTCTCTACATCCTCCAAGAATCCCATATGCAGCATTTGATCCGCTTCGTCCAGAACGAGCATCTTAACGCCACTAAGATCGAGCGTCTCCCGGCGCATATGATCTAGCAGTCTGCCCGGTGTACCGATAATAAGATGTCTGCCACCTTCGAGCTTACGCAGCTGCTTCTCAACATCCTGACCACCATAAACAGCCAAGATTTTAATATCCGTATGACGCGCCAGCTTACGTGCCTCTTCTGTAATCTGCAAAGCCAACTCACGTGTTGGGGCCATAATTAGCGCCTGCGGATAAGCTCGCTCCGTGTGGATCTTGTCCATAATTGGCAGCAAGAAAGCTAATGTCTTCCCTGTACCTGTCTTCGCTCTTGCAATTACATCCAGACCCTGCACCAATGGCGGTATTGCTTCCTGTTGCACTGGTGTAGGCTTAACGATGCCTTGACCTTGAAGCAATGTACACAGTAATTCTGAAACACCTAATTCTTTAAATCCCGGCAAATTCTCCACCTCACTATTTTCTCAGTTAAATTTGATTACATCTCTTACTTAACTTCCGTCTTCCAAAGCCCTATTCAGGCAGCCCCTACCCGACTGTCCTTTTGGGGGCGTATGCTTCCGATTCAGCTATATTCAAACAAAAGCGGAAGAACCCGTCACCGGCATTCTTCCGTCCCATGTATCCCTTGACCCGTTAAAAGAGTGCGGTCAAAGTTCGGTTTCTGGGCAGCAGCGATCCACCGGACGTTTAGACGGCACTCCATTTGCGTTCCATTCCACTTTATACAATAGAAGTAAAGTTAAGCTTAGAAAGTTATCTTTTATATTGTACTTGATAGAACGGCATTTGTGTGAAACTGCAGAATAATAATTATTCTATCCTGTAGTTGTAGGTTAGAACCTTCCCGATTTAAAAATCGCAAAGATCAACCATAAGAACATCAGAAGCGCTACTACGCCGCCAATCTCCACTGTAGGGAAATTCCATAACACTGAAGGCTGACCGCGCATCGCAGTTCCAATAATGAGTCCAACCATGATAATGCTGAACGCAAGCATCACAATACTAAACGCTAAGCGGTTCCCAACCCGGTCCAGCTTTCGCTCCAAATGCTCCAGCTCAGGTGCCACAATCTCTACCTTTAGCTTTCCCTTACTAATTAGCGCGGATAACTGCCTTGCCTGCCCAGGAAGCTCTAGAAGACTCTCCGTTAAATCGGCTACGCCTCCAAGGAACTTGCGCTGCAATCGGGGGCCACTAAATCGCTGCTTCACAAGTTCCCGTCCAAAAGGCTCTGCCATCTCTAAAATGCTAATCGTTGGATCCAAGTTGCTAATGACGCCCTCAAGCGTCAGCATCGTCTTACCAAGCATCGTTAGATCCGGGGGAAGGACTAATCGATGCTTGCGAGCAATGCCAAACAGATCATTTAGCGCTTTACCTATGCTCATCTTACTGAACGGAACATCATAATACTCTTCGCGAAGTCGATCCATATCATTATGCAACGCCGCTCGATCAGCATCCTCAGGGATGACGCCGAGACGCAAAATTGCCCGGACCATCGCATCCGTATTCTTGCGCATTAGTGCGATGACAAGCGCAGACAACTGCTCTTTCATCTCTTCGTTCAGCCGCCCCATCATACCAAAATCAATCAAAGCCAGCTTCCCATCAGCCATTCTCATAACATTCCCTGGATGCGGATCTGCATGAAAAAAGCCATGAATGAAAATTTGTCTTAGCATCATTTCCACGAGCTGCTGAGCAATAACCTTAAGCTTAACGCCGCTACTCAGTAGTTCATCGCGACGACTTAGCGTTATCCCTACCACATATTCCATCGTCAGCACTCGTGCTGACGTATAGTCCCAATAAATATCCGGGATGTATACTCCGTCATAATCCATCTGTTGAGCAATTTTCTCTGCATTGCGTCCTTCTTGGCCGTAATCCAGCTCACCAAGCAGAGATTTCGAGAATTCCTCTACCATACGGGACAACTGATATTGCCTCGCCCAGCCTAGCTGCTTCTCAGCAAGGGCGCTCAGATCTTTGAGAATTTCCAAATCCCTACTCATCGTTCGCAGTATGCCAGGGCGCTGAACTTTAACAGCCACGACCTGCCCACTGTGAAGAACAGCTCTATGCACTTGACCGATCGACGCAGCCGCAAGAGGAGTATCCTCAAAGGAATTAAAGATTTCCTCCATCCGTTGATCGAGTTCATGCTCCACAATCGTGCGCACGCGCTCCACAGGGAACGGGGGCACATTATCCTGTAGTTTTACCAATTCTTGAATAATAGAATCAGGCAGCAGATCCGAACGTGTACTGGCGAGTTGTCCAAGCTTTATAAAGGTTGGGCCCAAATCCTCCAATACGAGCCGAATCCGCTCCCCGAGCGTAAGGCTTGTATGAGCTTCTTGCGTTACAAGACGGCGTGGAAGGGATAATAAATGATAGAGCCCCAGCTCCTCCACCATATAGCCAAAACCATGGTGCATAAGCGCCATGGCAATGGACCGGTATCGTCCGGCATGTCTGATACGTACTGCCATTTAGTCCGTACGCGTTTCCGCCGATGTTCCTTCTAGATGGGAAATGCCCTCCAGCTCGGCCAATCGACGCTCCAACACAGCAATTCGGCCTTCCAGCTCGTCAATATCACTTTGTACAGGAACCTTCATTTCCTTCAACACGCGTTGTACTTGTTCTTGTACAACAGACTTGAGCATACCTCGCTCTTCCTCACCGCGTTCAATCAGACGGTCAACAAGGGCCTTAGACTCCGAAGGAGCAAGCTCCCCACGCTTCACTAGTTCCTCAACAACCTTTTCTACTTTTTCCTTACTAACAATGGTGAGGCCCACTCCTAAAGAGATCGCTTTTTTAAACAAATCACTCATAGTACTTCCTCCCAAAGATTCCGTTTCGTTACAAACGGAGTTGATGATTAAAGTATACCTCACTGTGTGCGTATTTCAAAAAAACGCAATATCCCTTAGTTACTTACCGGAATACGTGCAGCCCAAGTAGCTGCCTGCAAGATCAGTTTACGTAGTGCTGGATGGCGGAAGGATGGCTCATGATGCCCAGGCATCAGGAACACTACTCGTCCTAAACCATAGCTGTGGCACCATGCAGCTGGAAGCCATTGACCCTCCGATTCATACTGAAGAAGAATAGTCCGATCTGTGAACGGATCAAATTCGAAATGATAAGGCTCCTCATCCAGCTGGAAGTCTTCAACGCCCTCAGTAATGTCATGCTCTAGCACCTTAAAATTCATTGGCTCGTAAGCGGTGTGACCATTAAAGCGTCCACCGATCAGCTGAGCTAGTTCGTTACGCTTCGTCAAAGAAGCACCTGTATGAAGAACAATCAGTCCTCCACCACCGCTCACATAGCTGAGTAGGCCAGCGGTTTGCTGAGGAGATACAGTTTCATTCCATAATTCGTTGTAGGCAATGCATAAGTCATAACTTCCTAAATGCTCAATGCGCATCATTTTTTTGTTTTCTGAACACTGAACGGTTAATAAATCATTTAAGATCTCGCTAATTTGTTGGTCCACTCCTTGAAGTGGATGGAAACGGGGATGGGTATAATCACCAAGTAACAGACATTTTCTTTTGTCCATGGGGATCCTCCTCCTTATTCATTGTTATTATTCATCACATGTTGCCTATATTCTAAGGAAAACTGCTGCGAATGTCCATGCAGATGGCAGGTTTACTACTCTTAAGGCATCCTCTTCCGGGTAAAAAAGCATCCCCACCCATTGAATCCGGCGGGAATGCTTCTGAATAGTAACGTAAATCTTGTAAAGCTTCCGCACACTGTGATCTAGCGATTCGCCGCCACATATTTGCCCAACTCTACAATCATGCTTCCCATCCGTTCATGCTCAGGCATGATGATACGTTGTAGGCCCTCTTCTTTTAGAGCCTCAGAGGTAATACGCCCTACAGAAACAGCAAGCACTTTATCCTCGAAAGACCTTAGCATCTCCTCCAGCTTGCCCTGTTCCCGAGCAAATTGAGAGAGGAAACGAAATTGTGGCGCACTTGTAAAAGCTACGGCATCAATCTTACCTTCTATGATTTCTGTAAGCAATCTTTCAAGCTCACCCGGTTCTGGTAGAGTATGACGATACGGCAGCACTTGGCGGGTATTCGCCCCAGCCTCCTGCAGCCATGCGAGCATACGAGGAGCTGGATCGCCGTGCAGCTGTAGTACGACCTCCTTGCCCTGCAAATCCAGAGATTGAAGCCCACGAATCAATCCGATCGTACTTCCGTCGTCGTCACGAACCTCCGGCGTAAGTCCTCTTTTTTTCAAAGCATTCACTGTCTTATAACCCCGTGCAGCAATAATAGAACCAGAAAGGACCTCTAAGTAACGCTCAGCGATATTAAGGCGTTCAGCCGTTTGGAAGAGAGCATCCAGTCCCATGCCTGTGGTAAGGATCACCAAATAAGGCGGATGGCTGATCCATGAATTCAATCCTTCCTCTAATGCCTCATCATCAAGAAAGACAGTACCTTGAGCAGGTCGACATAACGCCGTCCCCCCCATATTTTGCACCAACTTGGCCATCTCTTCCGATTTGCGCGGGCCCGCCAAGGCGACCGTGAACCCTTTCAGTTGCTCTGCCATGTACTATTGTCTCTCCTCTCTCCGTTGCCTAACCCAACATTATTGTTTATCAGTATACTTGCAAAGGGCTGCAAAAGGGAAGATAAAAGCATCGTTTTCCTATATGAAATATATATTATTACTAGGAAGAGTGTATTTTAAAGCTACTCACAAGCTTTTGCAGTTCCTCCGCAAGACGGCTAAGGTCGGTAGACGAAGACGCCATCTCTTCAACAGAAGCGAGCTGCTCTTGCGCTGCCGTCGCGATGGTCTCTGTATTCACAGCCGCTTCTTCAGAGATGCCGCGAATCTCTCCTATAGCCTTCTCCATGTGATCTGATTCCACCAATAAGGTCTGTACAGCCCCACCCATTGCCTCAATCTTCTCTGCGGCACTCTTGACCGCTCTACGGATACGGGAGAAGGAACGTCCGGAAGTATCCACGGCCTCTATCCCTTCGGTTACGCGCTGCTTTGTGTCTTCCATCGTATGAGTCACCAGCGTCATCTCACTATTAATGGCGGTAATCTGCTCTGCAATCAAATGCGCTGATCTCTCTGATTCCTCTGCCAGCTTACGCACTTCAGCAGCGACAACGGCAAATCCACGGCCATGCTCTCCAGCTCTGGCCGCCTCAATAGAAGCATTGAGAGCTAACAGATTGGTCTGACGGGCAATCCCTGTGATTACGCCGACAATGCCCTCAATTTGACCGGTTCTTTCGTTCAGCTTGTCGATTACACTGCCAAGCTCTCCCACCGTTCTATCGATACCATTGATCTTATCCACCACGCTGATGACGGAATCATTTCCTTCCGAAGCAGAGAGTGAAGTCTTGTCCATCATCGCAGACACCTGCTCCATATATACGGAAATATGATCCACTTCGCTTGTCGTCGCCGCTGTACTTTCCATTCCTTTGCGTACACCGATCACCTGCCGTTCCGTCCCTGCCGCTACCTCCTGAATCGCTATCGTCATTTGTTCGATCGTTTGGGCATTCTGCTCCGCACTGGCAGTCAGCTCTTCGGCTGAAGAGGAGACATTACTCGTCATCTCCTGCACACCTATGATCATCTGGCGCAGGCTGAGCACCATTAATTGAAAGTTCTCGGCTAGCATGCCAATTTCATCTTTGCGGAAAGCCCCCATGTCTTCGGACAGATCCCCTTTGGCTATCACGGCAGTTGCTTTCCGCAAACGGATCAGAGGCTTCAAGATAGATTGAATATTAAAATAGATTACGATTAGTGCAAGCAGAACGGAAGCTACAATTACAAGCAGCGCTGTATTGCGGATTCCACTCGTTACTGAAGTCACTTCATCTATGCTTATCGTGCCTCCGATTCTCCAGCCCGTAAGCTCATTTACCATAAACGTCATCTTTTTGTGCGTACCCTTGTAGACATAATCAAAAGTACCTTGATCTTCCTCGAACATTGTCTTTATAAAGTCATCGGATGACTCCAGCCCAATAGCCTCTGTTGGATGAACAAGATATTTCTTGCTGTTATCCAGGATAATAATATATCCTTCCTTGCCCACCTTGGTCGCGGTCAATTCTCCTAATGCAGATAGATTGAGATTCAGGGTTATCACCCCGTCACCGCTCTTCAGGACCGTTGATATCGCGATCGCCGTTTCCTGATTCACAGTTTGAAAGGCCGGAGAAATCACAACACCTTTCCCGTGCTTCAGAGAATTAATATAGGCACTTTCCTGTCTGGGATCATAGCCTTCGGGCAGCTTGGCTTCCGAAGCATGGATCGATTGCCCTCTGCTTGTACTAACATATATATCTAGCACATCAGGATGTAGCACAGCATATTCCTTTAATCTGTCCTTCATAGAAGCTACCGTCTCTCCATTTGCCTCACTGTTGGTCCCCTCAGCGGTGAACTCAGCAGCAAAATAAGAAATAGTATCTATTTTTGATTGAATATTCGAGTTGATGATTGCATCTACTGCCTCAACACTTTCGGTAGCATTGTTCACCAGTTGATCTTCCACTTCATGGCTAGCAGATTGATAGGTTCGCCAACCGATAATGATACTGGGCAACAGTAGAACTAATAGGTATGTAAGAATTAATTTGGTTCGGATACTCATACCCGCTTTTTTGTTCATAGATGTCATCACACTCTCTCTCTTCTAATCTTAAAGAAGGACTTATTTACCAGACTTACTATATAATTATATATCCTCCTTTGGAACCGATTTTCCTCCTATCTTTCTTCATTTTTCTCATCATTCTTAAAAATTGTCATATAAACGCAACAAAAAGACCGCCTCAAAGAGAGCGATCTACTCAAATAAGCCTATTTCTTATTATTACCGTAGCAAAAGGCTCCGGTTCTTTCATCCTAGTTCACGTTCTTGTTCTTGCAGTTCGGGCAGACGCCTCCGAATACCACATGAGCATGACCAATGGTATAACCTGTATCCTTGGCCACTGTGTTCATCCAGTCTCGTGGAACTTGGTTCATTACCTCATCAACCGCACCGCAAACCTCGCAAATGATATGCTGGTGATCATCCATGCGGGCATCATATCTGCTGGCAGCCTCACCAAGCTTAAGCTCACGAATCATTTGTTTATCTGAAAGATAACGAAGAGAGTTATATACAGTACCGTATGCTAAGCTATGACCTTGTTCTACTAGCCGGTTCATTACTTCCGCAGCAGTGGGATGGTCATGTGAATTAAGGACGATATCGTAAACGGCTTGACGTTGGGAAGTCAAATTTAGACTTTTCATTGCTATCATCCTCTAACTTATTTTTAGATCAAGTATAAATCGTGAATGTAAGAACGTCAATCCCACTTTTATCCACTCATTACTTTCTCAGTTACTTAATCAATCCTGAATATTTGATGTTAACATCAGCTTTGACCTGAAAATCGAGCCCAGCATAGAGCTCCTTCCACACTTCCATTTCGGTATCATTATTAAAATGTCTAGCTCCATAGTGCAGCCCCCACCCAAAAGGATCCAAACCGCTCGTATGAATTTTTTTCAGTAATGCTAAGATATCATCTTCCAATTCTTTCTCGCCGGCCGTCTGAATTTTTTTCAACAAGCTATGTGTCACCAAATCCTGGCTGCTACTCTCTTCGAGGATCCCTTTAATCTTAATATGGTATCGAATAGTTGCTTTTCCGCTCTCCGTATTTAGTATCTTGTAGTCCGAGGATGATCTCTCTGTGTAATACTGATACATGACCCCCTCGATATAGGCTGGCAAATTGGTCCGTAAGTTGGAGCGCGACAGCAGATTGTATAGCCGGGTTTCGTTCGGTGTAAGCACCATCTTGATTTTCTCGCTATCCAGTAGAGCAATTTTATCAATTAAGAACTCACTCTTCCCTTTGGCCTCGATAATCGGCAAAATCGGATCAATACCCTTCTCATAAATATTTCTCATCAACTGAAAGGAATACACACTAGCAATAAAAGGAGACTCCGTTCCCTGACCACTCATCGCCAGAATAAGAGAATTCGATGGAATTCGCTCCGATTCGGGTCGTACCTGCAGCACTTGAAGTGCCTCCGGACGCCCGACTGCAAAATTTACAATAAGCTGGACATCTCTGCGCCGCACGGCCCAATCCATAACATGCTGAATATCTTTGCGTGCGATCCCTTCTCCCAAAATAATCGATTTACAATGGGAATAATCAAGCTCCTTCTCCACTTTTGACTTCATTCTGCGGAGCGCTTCCGAAATACTAGGGGACTCTTCGGTTAATATCTGCATCTTCTCATCAATCTTAGTAACTTCCCCCTGTGGGATGGCCAGTTTCAAGCTGATCTTGAAAGTCCCTTCTTCTTCACCAGGGTCAACACCGATCGCCAGTACGAATATCCTTAAATCAATTTCTTTGAAGTCACAGCCGGCAAGGAGTAGCAGTAACACAATTCCTATTGCACTAAGTGCTTTTCTCACAACCTCTGCCTCCTTACTTTGCGATAACAATAAAACAGCAGAGCGATTAAGAACATCTCACCAAACCAGCGGATCTGTAGAAACCAAATGCCCAACACGTTGAGCTGATATTGATCCATCCATATTAAGGAGAGGACCACTCCGCTAAACAAGCACAGGATGAGCCACTCTTTCCACTGCTCTGCCTTCTGGGATTTTTTTTTCGTAGATGAAATAGCACCTTTGAATAATCCTAACCCTACATGCCAATGAACAATTACACTCACCAGAGATAAAGTCATATAGGCAAAATAAAAAATAAACAACATCCGTTCAATAATAAAGGATTCTATCCGGATACTGTCTGCCGTCGAGAACCACGTATATACATGTCTCTCAATCGCAACAGTACCGAAATAACCGATAGGGACCAAAAAGGTTATGAGAAGTACGAGAAGTCCTTCCACCCCTAAAATCCAGACATGCTTTAGCTTTAACCCATGAAATACCCGATTAAAGATGGCTAGATTAATATAACCACTAAAAGAAAAGGTAGCTGCCGAAAGACTCATCAAATCCGGCTTATGCCAGATGTATGTAGTAATCTGCAGAACAGAATCCCAATTGAAGTCCGGATTGGTCAGCGCCTTTACAATGCCATAGACAATTAACGGTAATGTAACGAAAAGAATGATTTCAAGACCATACAAAAGTGATAGTGAATCAAAGCGACAGCAGATGCAGACCAATATCAGAAAGCCGATCACGACAGTATATGGGCTTGAATTCGGACTGACATATCTCAGCGTAATATCTACAAAGGAAAGCAAGGTAACCCCCCCAGCCACACACCATAAACCCGCAAAAAAGACAAGTAAGGGTTTGACTAGCAGCTTAGGAAGAAGAGGGGTAAATATTTCCGGAAACCCCTTTCCAGGAAATTTAGCAATCAATACAGTAAATATATAGACAAACAAAGTACCAAGGATCGTTGCAATTAGTATAGAGAACAAAGCACCGTCAAAGCGTCTATCTATTAGTTCCCTAGGAACAAAATTAATGATGTTGATCAAGCTGTTCATCAGAAAAAGACAGTAGAAATAACGGCTTTTGGCCATCAATGTTCCCCGCCCTTCTTCTTACCAAGGTTATCAAGAAAAAACAATCTGAAATAAGGTTGTCCAAAGCTACGCTGATTGCATAAATACATCGCGAATCCCACAACACAGACCACTACACCAACCATTCCTAGAACAGCGGCAGCTATAAGAAAAATGTACTTCAGCACGCGTATCGACAAGCTCATCATATTCAGAGGAATCAGAAAATTGGATATCGCAACGGCAGAGACCAATATAATCATAATATTACCTACAAGCCCTGCCGCCGTAGCTGCCTGACCTAAGATTAGACCTCCGACCGTCGTGGCCGTAGGACCAATCGCTTTGGGCAGCCGTAAACTCGCCTCGGTCAGAAATTCCATCATCATAAGCATTAAGAGCACTTCCACAAAAGATGGATAAGGCACGGTCGCGCGACTACCCGAAATGAGTAGTGCAACCTGCACACGAATAATCTCTGGGTTATAAGAGGTAAGTGTTACATAGATCGCAGGCAGCCACAACGTCATGCACACACCGATAATTCGGAGTAGCTTTAAGAAACGGCCCACAATAGGAAATTGGATCTTATCATCCATGGATGTAAAAAAATCATTAAATATGGAGGGCAACACTATCGCATATCCCGTTGTATCCAGGAGTATCGCTACTTTTCCTTCAGACAAATTAAACACAACTCTATCAGGTCTTTCAGTAATAATAGACTTAGGGAGTATTCTCAATTTATCACTGCTTATAAACTTCTCAAGTTCTCCCGTAGCCTGTAAAATATCAACCTTTAGGGTATTCATCTTCTCCCTTAATTCCGCTAATACATTATGATCAACACGACTGATGTCGTATAGGATGGCCACTTTTGTTTTGGAGACATCGCCGATGATCATGGTTTCCATTTTGAGATTAGTGGATTGATAGCGACGGCGAATCATGTTCAGATTAACCGCAATATCCTCCGTTAGTGCATCTGAAGGTCCCTGTGAAATGCTTTCTGCAGACGTTTCACTAACACCGCTGCTCTCTGTACTCATCGCGTCAAAAAAACAAATCACATCATTTATGCTAAGAAGAACGTAGCCACTAAGCAAAAGATCGATCGCTATTTCCTTCGTAGTCTCCTCTTCCGTGCCCGGATACGTCGTAATGTAATCAAGGTAAGCGTTAGTATCCCCCATCTCATAGAACGGCGTAATCACATGGCGACTGAGCGTCTGCGAATCTGTAACGCTTTTAATATAAATTAAGTTGATCTGCCCAAAAGGTGCAACAAGCGTTCGATCGATTAAATCGGCGAATCCGTCCAACTCACCCTTGATCCATTCCAGAGAAACATTGTGCTTATCCTGTTGAACTGACATGGATCATCCCTCCTATTTATCCTGCGCTTCCCGGATGCCACCTTATTTTGGCACTATTTCTCTGAATTCATGCACTGCACATATGAATACAGAGTTTCTTTTAACGGGACTGTGGTAATAAATGAAATGAGCATTGTACAGATGGAGGGATAATAAGATGGATCCACACCGTAAAATAACGCAAGGTCTTCCGCAATTTCCAGAATCAATATGGCGTGACACTACAGATTTACCGACCTTTCCAAAGCTGACTGAAGATATTTCTACAGATGTCGCTGTGGTGGGCGGCGGTATTACAGGGATTACAACAGCCTATCTCTTAAGCAAAGCCGGATACAAAGTCGCACTCTTGGAGGCAGGGGAAATCCTCAGCGGTACTACGGGTTTTACAAGCGCCAAGATCTCCACTCAGCACGGATTAATCTATCATCATTTGCTGAAACATTTCGGGGCAGAGAATGCCCGGCGCTATTATCAATCGAACAATGAGGCTATGAATTGGATCTTAAAAACGGCTGAAGAACTTGAAGTGTCTTGTGACATGAAACGTGAAGCGGCCTATTTGTACGCTGATGCTGAAGATCATAAAACGCTTAAACAGTTGGAAGAAGAGTATAAAGCCTATGAACAATTAGGCCTGCCCGGTGAATGGCTGGATAACGTCTCTATCCCTCTGATGGCGAGCGGTGCGATTAAATTACCAGGACAAGCTCGCTTTCACCCCCTGCAATATCTGAAGGCCTTATTGAAGGTTATCGTGGAAAAAGGTGGCGTGATCTATGAGCATACGATGATGGCGGACAAGGTGGAGAAGAACGATACGCTTACGCTTTTCACGGAAAAGAATGACTTCCGCGTCACCTGCCGTTACGCAGTGTCGGCTTCTCATTTCCCTTTCTACGACGGAGGTGCGTTATATTTCTCACGACTGCATGCTGAACGTTCCTACTGTCTGGCGATCCAGCCCGAAACGGATTTTGAGGGTGGAATGTATTTAAGTGCCAGCGAACCAACCCGTTCTCTGCGTGCAGTGGAGTGGGAAGGCCAGAATCTGGTTATCGTCGGGGGTGAGAATCATAAGACGGGCCAAGGCATTTGCACGATAGGTCATTATGAGAATCTGGAACTGTTCGCAGGCCACTTGTTGGGCATCAAATCGATCCCTTACCGCTGGTCAGCACAGGATTTAATTACGCTGGACAAGGTCCCCTACATCGGTAAGATTTCGGAGAACGAAGAGATTTATATCGCTACCGGATTCGGAAAATGGGGCATGACAAGCGGTACCTTATCCGCTCAAATTATCTCCGATCAGATTCAGCGTAAGGATAATCCATACACAGAGCTATACGATCCATCCCGCTTCAAAGCTGGCGCCAGCCTAAAAAGCTTCTTCGTTCAAAATGCCAATGTGGCAAAAGAGCTTGTAGCGGGCAAAGTAGAAATCGTCCATAAAAAGACAAGTGATTTGAAGGCAGACGAAGGGGCTGTTGTCTTCCATGACGGCAAACGAGTCGGCGCCTATAAAGATCCGGAAGGGAAGCTTCATCTGGTAGACAGAACCTGTACACATATGGGCTGTGAATGCGAATGGAACGATGGCGACCGTTCTTGGGATTGCCCTTGCCACGGCTCCCGTTTCTCCTATGATGGAGAAGTCTTAGAGGGACCCGCATCCGTGCCGCTGACGAAGCTTTACGAATAAATCATTTCATTCGTGGAAACAAAATGATGGATTCATGGAAATCTATATGTCCAAGAAAAATAACATCGATATTCACGGGAATCTTCAAACTGCTTTCTTCGGGCGATTGTAAATGCCCTATAGCATTCAGGTATAATAGGACATGTAATGAAGCATTAGCTTCAATAATGTTTAAAGGAGCGTGACGTTAGAGATGGATTTGAGAGGAAAGAGTGTTGTAATTACTGGTGCAGGCAAAGGGATCGGCAAAGCCTTGGCCATGGCACTAGCTAAGGAAGGTGCTAATTTGGGCCTGATCTCCAGAACATCAGGCGATCTCGAAGCGTTAAAATCAGCCTTAACGGAAGTATACGACGTTAAAGTCAGCATTGCCGTTGCGGATATCGCTGTACGCGAAGAAGCTGAACGTGCGGTTGCTTTCTTGCAAAATGAGCTTGGAACATTTGACGCATTAATCAACAATGCCGGAATTGCAAAATTCGGCACTTTGGTAGAAATGGACCCTGCCGATTGGGAAAGTCATATCCAAGTCAATCTTTACGGTACGTATTATGTAACTCGCGCTGCACTGCCAGCTATGATTGAGAAAAATGGTGGAAATATCATCAATATCTCTTCTACCGCTGGAGAACGCGGTTTCGCGACAGGCTCGGCTTACTGCGCATCCAAGTTCGCACTGATGGGCATGACCGAAGCTCTCGCACAAGAGGTGCGTAAGCACAACATCCGCGTCGTAGCCTTGACTCCAAGCACTGTTAACACCGGATTAGCTTCCAACGCTGGACTTAAAATCGGTGACGAAGACCGCATGATGCAGCCTGAGGATGTAGCTGAATTGGCTTTAACAGCCTTGAAGCTGCCGGATCGTGTCTTCCTAAAAACAGCTGGACTCTGGACCACTAATCCGCAATAAAAGCGAGCTGGTTGGTTCTAATTCAAGCTCTGATTGCGCTTTGTGCAATAGAATGTCTCTGGTCGTGAGAGAAACTTGGTTCGATTGCATTTTGTGCAATCAAACTGGAGGAAAACCGTACTTTCGTGCCATTTAACCCTGATTTAATTGTACAAAGTGCAACAGAATACCTTATGTAGACTATTTTCGGCTATTCTGTTGCGTATTCTGCAATCAAACTCCACTTTAAGCTAGAGTAGGTTACTTTAACGCCAGAGTAGGTAAATAGAGATTAAGTATTTATTTAATTATAGATACTTATAGTTACGTTGTGTTGGGTGTTGATTGTTGTAGTTGAGTATTGTAGTTACGCTGGGCGCTTCGGCTCTGAATACTACTTGGCGTTCGAATAGACGATAGTTGCACTTTGTACATCTATTCAGCGTAATTAGAGGATCCGCCACACTTTAATTGCACTCTTTGCAACTAAAAGCAGGCAATTCTCGACCATACGCCAGATTCATCTAATTTAGTTGCAGAGAATACACTTATCGTCTTCGTTTCTAACGAACCAGAACTTTTAAGTGTATAAAGTGCAATTATATATTCAGCCTAATGTTTATGTATGGATATCACACTACTGAACGGAGGTCTACCTAATATGCTAGTAGTAACAAATACCATTAAAGTTAAAGAAGGTCATGGTGAAGCCATTGCTCAACGTTTCGGAGGAAATAATGGTGTACAGGATATGCCAGGATTCGTCCGCATGGAGGTTTGGCAAGGAAGTGCCAAAGAAGGTGTTGAGGAATTAAAAATCTGTACCATGTGGGAGAATGAGGAGGCATTTAAAGGCTGGACATCCAGTGAATCCTTCCGTCAATCACACCGCGGTGCTGGTGGAGATGAAGCCATTCTTGGTGCTTCGATCGACAAATATAAGCTGATGATCAGCCGAACACCCGGCACCAGCAATTAAGTGTAGAGATTGGACAACTAGTCCCGCAAGCTATTCGCATAACTTGCGTCTATGTGATATAGACCGATCGTACAATTAACAGAAGTACGACTGCCACGACAATAACAACAGGGATGCCCTAAGCCAATATGGCTTTGAGACATCCCTGTTTGTTTTTACAGTGTGTCGCTTATTGCTCACTACTACGAGGCAGAGCTTGCTCCACCTCTTGATGTTTCCCCGGCCAGAATGCCCATCGACCAAAAAGTGTCGTAATAGCGGGCACAAGGAACGGACGTACTACGAAGGTATCAAGTAGAATACCTAGAGCGGTGATGATACCAAATTGCACAAGCACCTGAATCGGTAAGCTAGCTAATACAGCAAAAGTACCTGCCAGAATGAGGCCCGCAGAGGTAATTACCGAGCTGGTCTCATTCACGCCTTCCGCGATGGCCTGCTTAAGCGGCATCGTCTTACGCTTTTTCCAAATATTCGAGATCATAAAGATGTTGTAATCTTCTCCAAGTGCCACCAGGAATACAAATGAATAGAGCGGGATCGCTCCCTGAATGGCATCTGCGCCCATCACATAATGAATGATAATCCAGCCTAAGCCAAGTGCAGAGAAGAAGGAGAGAATGACCGTTCCGACCAGATAAATAGTCGCCACTATCGAGCGCAGATATATCAACAACAGCAAAGTGATCAACCCGATAACAACAGGGATAATCAGATCGGTGTCACGATCTCCGATTTTTTTGGTATCATACTGCGTCGCTGTCTGACCACTTACCCACACATGATCTGAAGGATTCTCTACCCCTACATCAATCAGCGCTTGCTCTGCTGTTGCTAGAAGGGCTGGAATATGCCCCATCGCTTCAAGTGAATAAGGATTGTTCTTAAATTCGATATCATAACCCAGAATATCCTTGTTCACAGCGCCCTGCTGCGGATCGGAAACCGTGTCCACATACGTGAGCCCTCCGAGAATGACTTTAAGATCCTCTCCACTCGCTTGCCCCTTAGTATCAATAATCAGTTTAGCGGGTGCTAGTTCTCCCGGAGAAAACTGCTTACCGATGAGGTCGAACCCTTCGCGGGACTCCATATTTTTAGGAAAAGAAGAGAGGATATCATACGTAAACTTGATTCCACTAGAGAATGAAGCCAGAATCCCCAGTCCGATGACGGTCACTCCTACGATAGCCCAAGGCCTGGAAACTACAAATCCGCCAATCCCTTTTTTATGGGAGACTTTGGGTTCTGGAGCTGGTTTTCCTTTAGCCTTAGCCCGTTCAACCTCCATTTGCGGCGTGCGCGGAATGAATGGGAAGAACGAGGTCCGTCCGAAGATTGCCAAAAGTGCAGGTACAAGCGTTAAGCTAGCAATTCCCATAATGAAAATCGACACGCTGAACGGTATTGCAAAACGATGATAAGCTCCATACTTAGCCAGCAATAACGCAAACAGCGCGAGCACGACGGTGAAGCCACTCATAGCGATGGCGCCTGAAGATTCGGTAATTGAGCGAAGAAGCGCACGACTCTTACTCTCTTCTACCTTCAACAACTGCCGGAACCGTGAGATCAGGAACAAACAATAGTCCGTACCCGCACCGAACAACAGAACCGTCATGATGGATACTGCCTGCGAATCCACGGTGATCCAGCCTTCCTGCGCCATTTTTCCAAGAATCGGACTAGTTACACCATAAGCGAATCCAACTGCAATAAGTGGAATAAACGCCAAGATCGGCGAACGATAAATCACTAATAAGAACACCAGCACAAGCATAACCGTAGCAATTAACAAGGAGACGTCAGCGTTCTGAAACAGGCCTGAAGCATCTATAGAGATGCCCACTGGACCCGTAACACGTAAACTCAGGTCTTTTCCATCTACCTTAGCCGCGGAGGGGTCTCCACCCGTCTCTGTGTTTATGATCTTCTTCATTTCTGTCACAGCTTCACCGAGCTGATCACTATCTGCCGTTTTATCAAAAAGCACCGGGGTTACCAGTGTACTAAGATCCTCAGATAATGAGGCTTGCAGTGCCTGCGGCGGCAGCTTCCCTAGTGGGGGAACAAAGTTCTGATGGGGTAACGGTTGCTGCTCCAACTTGTTGTATACAGCAGTGATATGTACTAAATCGTCTTGCGAAAGCCCACCTTCTCTATGCCATACGAGCAATGCAGGTACTCCGCTTCCACTTGGAAACTCTTGTTCTGCAATTGCTGTTGCCTGTATTGATTGTGCATCATCTGGGAGATTGGGCGCATTATTAGCAACTTGAGAATTCACTGCAGGCCATAATAGGGTAAGTGCACCTACTAGCACTATCCATACGAGAAGAGTAATCCATTTCGTCTTTTTTCCTGCCACCCATTTACCGTAGCCTGACATTCCCTTCATCCTCTCCTTTACTTTCCCGCCTTAAAAATGAGCCGCGGGTCATTTTTAATTCTATCATATATATGCTTTAATTTTTAATCAAACTTTTTTTATTTTTCTGAAAAATCAAAACACCTCATCACATATAAAATACCCCTCTCTTCACATATAAAATCAGCAACATGTGAAAAGAGGGGTTTATGGTTTGCTATACTTTTTCTTTCACTTCAACTTAGCCTGCGTCCAAATCTCCTTCGGAGAACTGACTGTTGTAAAGATCAGCATAGAATCCGCCTTGTGCAAGCAGTTCCTCGTGATTTCCCTTCTCGATTACACTACCTTGATTCATAACAAGGATAAGGTCGGCATCTCGAATCGTCGAAAGACGGTGAGCAATTACGAAGCTGGTTCTGTTTTGCATCAATGCTTTCATTGCTTTTTGAATCAACAATTCTGTCCGTGTATCGACACTGCTCGTTGCTTCATCAAGAATGAGGATCGATGGATCAGCCAGAATCGCACGCGCAATCGTAATCAGCTGCTTCTGTCCTTGAGAAATATTAGAAGCCTCTTCATTTAACACCGTATCATAGCCAAGCGGAAGTGTGCGGATAAAGTGATCGGCATGAGCAGCCTTGGCAGCACGTACCACATCAGCTTCTGAGGCACCTTCACGTCCATAAGCAATGTTATCGCGGATTGTACCATTGAACAGCCAAGTATCCTGAAGCACCATACCAAATTTGCTGCGCAGGTCACTCCGTCTCATGTTGGTAATATTGACGCCATCAATGATAATTTCCCCATCATTAAGCTCGTAGAAGCGCATCAACAGGTTAATCAGAGTGGTTTTACCAGCACCAGTAGGACCGACAATGGCTATAGTCTGACCTGGACTAACCTCAATATTCATGTCCTCAATCAGAATCGCATCTTCTTTATATCCGAATTTCACATGACGGAACTCAACGGAACCTTCCGGAGTACCTTCATCAAGCTTCGCAAGTGTAGTATTAACTTCCTTAACTTCCTCTTCTTCATCCAGAAGTTCAAATACACGTTCTGCGGAAGCAATAGTGGATTGAATAATATTCGCAATATTAGCCGTTTGTGCAATCGGCTGGGTGAACTGACGTGAATACTGAATAAAAGCTTGAATATCCCCAACATCGATCATTTTTTTAGTAACAAAGATACCGCCGACTACACAAATCATTACATAACCCAAGTTACCGATAAACATCATGAGCGGCATAATCATACCGGACATGAATTGGGCACGCCAGCCAGAGTCGTAAAGCTTATCGTTAATTTCATCGAAATCCTTAAGGGACTGCGGTTCACGACCAAAAGCTTTAATAATCCGGTGACCTGTATACATTTCTTCTACATGACCATTCAACTGACCGAGTGACTTCTGCTGTCCGACAAAATAAGTCTGCGAACGCTTGGAGATAGCCATAATCACAACGAAGCTGAGTGGCAATGTAACAATTGTAATCAACGTCAGCCATGGGCTGATGGTAAGCATCATTACGATGACACCGATAATGGTGACAATAGAAGTAATCAGTTGAGTTAAGCTCTGCTGCAGTGTAGTACTGATGTTATCCACATCATTCGTAGCACGGCTTAGAATTTCCCCATGGGTACGGGAATCAAAATATTTCAAAGGCAAACGTTCCAGCTTGCTGTTGATCTGCTCACGCATGTCGTAGACGACCTTCTGAGCTACGCCAGCCATTACGTACTGCTGAATATAGCTAAATAGAGCACTAAGCAAATACAGACCCGCAAGTATGATCAGGATATCATTAATATATCCAAAATCAATGGAAGCTCCCTCAACACCCATTAATTTACCGTAAGCACCTTCGAATAGTTTAGTTGTTGCTTTACCCATAACCTTAGGACTGAAGATACTGAATACAGTACTGGCAATTGCCATTACAAGAACGATAATCAATTGAACCATACGAGGTCTTAAATACTTAATCAGACGACGAAGTGTACCCTTGAAGTCTTTAGCCTTTTCTGCAGGCATCCGCATGCCAGGGCCGCCACCAGGTCCAGGACCTTTATGGGCGCGCGGAGCAGCAGGTTTATTGTTTTGTTCGCTCATGCTATTTCCTCCTCTGACAGCTGCGAGGATACGATCTCGCGGTACACATCACTGCTCGCGAGCAGTTCACGGTGAGTGCCCATTCCGGCGATTTCACCCTCATCAATAACAATAATCCGGTCGGCATCCATAACGGTACTAACCCGTTGAGCTACGATTAGAACAGTGGATTCCGTGGTTTCATCTTTGAGTGCCGCACGAAGCTTAGCATCTGTTTTGAAATCAAGTGCAGAGAAGCTGTCGTCGAACAGATAAACTTGAGGTTTTCTCACAAGCGCACGTGCAATGGACAGCCGCTGTTTCTGACCACCAGAGACATTACTACCGCCTTGAGCAATTTCCGAATCAAATCCATCTTTCATTGCTGACACGAAATCGTAGGCCTGAGCTACCTTGGCTGCATGAATGATTTCTTCATCGGTAGCATCCTCTTTACCGTAGCGAATGTTTTCGTTAATCGTACCTGAGAACAATACCGCTTTTTGAGGGATGTAACCAATTTTGCTCCGTAGCTCTTCCTGAGTCATCTCACGCACATCTACTCCGTTCACAC
Organism: Paenibacillus sp. FSL R5-0914; assembly: GCF_038004525.1. Classification (NCBI taxonomy): domain Bacteria; kingdom Bacillati; phylum Bacillota; class Bacilli; order Caryophanales; family Paenibacillaceae; genus Paenibacillus; species Paenibacillus sp. FSL R5-0914. The sequence continues at coordinate 1,285,860 of NZ_JBBORH010000001.1, read as the reverse complement.
GAACAGCACCTTCGTTAACATCATAGAACCTTGGAATCAAGCTAAGCAGCGTAGATTTACCTGAACCAGTACCCCCGATAATCGCAGTAACTTCACCTGGGCGAGCACTGAAGCTAATTTTCGAAAGTGCAGGTTGTTCCGCGCCAGGATAAGAAAAGGAGACATTATCGAATTCAACAAAACCACGCATATGATCACGGCCGTCTTTTTTAGTTGCTTGAGCCGTTGTTTGTAATTCACTCTCTGATGGATCTGTGAACTCCGGCCGCATATCGAGCACTTCATTGATACGCAAGGCTGAAGCTGAAGCACGAGGAATCAGCACGAACATCATCGACACCATAATCAGGGAGAACATGATTTGCATCGCATATTGAATAAATGCCATCAGTGAGCCGACTTGCAAATCGCCATCGCCAATTCGAATCCCACCAAAGTAAAGAATTGCGATCATGGAAAAGTTCATAACAATCATCATAAGCGGCATCAAACCAGCCATGATTTTATTTACTTTGATCGCTGTGTCAGTCAGATCACGGTTAGCCTCGGAGAAGCGTTTATTCTCATGATCAATCCGGTTAAATGAACGGATAACACGGATACCCGTCAAATGTTCACGTAGAACCAGATTTAATTTATCCAGCTTGATCTGTATCGCTTTAAACAGTGGTAATCCCTTCATCCCGATAAAGAAAATTGCGCCAACGAGTACCGGAATAACTACTACGAAGATCAATGATAATTTCGCATCTTCAGATACCGCCATGATGATACCACCAATCATCATCATCGGAGCACCGATCATCATACGCAGCATCATAGTAAGTACAGTCTGTACCTGCGTAATATCATTCGTTGTACGGGTAATTAAAGATGCGGTACCGAGCTTATCGAATTCATGCAGCGTGAAATTCTCTACGTGGTTAAACACACGAGCACGGGTAAGTTTACCGAACCCTGCTGCCACTTTTGCTGATAAATAGCTGGCAATGACTGAACATAAGGCCCCGCCCCCTGCAACTAAAAGCATGAAGCTACCTATTTTCCAAATATAAGTACGATCTCCCTGAACAATACCCTTGTCGACGATGTCGGACATCAGCGTAGGGAGGTATAAGTCGCCCATGGACTGCAAGAACACAAGAATTAATACAGCACCAATAGCTACTCGAAATGGCTTCAGTTGTTTAAATAATTTAATCAAGCTTCTCATCTCCGTTCATTTGTAGCCTATCCCAATTAGGTGGTGGATTATCCTCAACGAATGCATGTACTTTCAGCAACAGTTCTGTGAGCTGCTTAGTCTCTTTTTCACCTAAGTAACGAACGAGCTCATCAAACATTGCGTCTCTATATTGCTCTGCTCTTCGTGTGAGTTTTTTTCCACTCTCCGTCAATTTCACGCGTACGACTCTTCGGTCCGAAGGATCTGCGTGTCTTTCCACCATCTGTTTCGCCTCAAGACTATTAATCAACTGCGTAATAGTTGGAGGTGTGAATCCGAGAAGTCGGCTGATTTCAGATATCTTTAGACCCTCATCATCAGAATGATTCCATTTTTCAATGCATATCATTAAAGTCATCTCACTCGGCTTATGGCCTTCAACACCCTTTTGCCATTGGCCTTTATGCAGCCGTTTCATCGCCGCAAAAAGCTCGTGTGCGACTGAATTTTCAGTATTTTCTGTATTTCCTCCGTTTATCCCAATTTCTTTCACCTCTAATTTAGTTAGGTCAGCTAATTATTAAACACTGTATTATTTAGGCTACCTAATTATATTTTCGGTGCAACGCTTTGTCAAATTTTGAATACGGTATCAATTATTACGAAAAAGAAAACTCCCCAGCACAATGGCAAGGGAGTCCAATTCCGTATATGTATTACTCTGTATTATAAGAATACTGAATAGATTGATTTAATCCTAGTACAGTGCTCCGTGCTCGTAAGTGGTGATACCTCCGCTGTTTCCAGAGCCAACTGGTCCAATAATAATGAAGCTAAACAATGCTAACACGCTGACCATCATCAATAGTGATTTTTTCATTTTTTCTCACCCCCTTTACTAATTCTCTATATCTATCCTGTTGAGTAACAGTGGCATAATCTCTGTTCGTCTCAAACAAAGTAACACAATTAATAAAGTCTTTTCCGTTGTTCTGTCTTATGGCCAACTCCAAACACTGAATAATATAATCCACACCTATATTATATTGTTTAAGGTTTATACGATACATGGCCACTTGATAGTACAATCGATACAAGCGATCTACATTATTCGGTTCCTGGTATTGCTCAAACCTCTGCATCTCCCGCGAGAACCGTGTGAGCACACTTTCAGCAGAGAAGCCGTAACGATTGGCAGAATCCATAATAGTAATAAGTCCTGCAAGTATCTCACCAGGATTATCTGCTAAAAAAGCAGTATATGAAGGCAAAACATTTACATTACCCACCAGCATCTCCAGTGTAAAGCTATTCGCTTTTGCAAATAACCGAAAATGCTCTACAGCTTCTAGACCTTTCTCATCCAGCATTTCGAACCAGCCAAGTTCCGCATAACCTGCTGTATACTTCTTAGCCTCTTCATATTGACCTTGCTTGGTTAGTGAAATCGCTTTGAGTAGATATCCATGACCATAATACACAACGAGGGGACGCTCAGTACTAAGTTCTTCGCGACGTCTGTCTTCCTTTGTTCGAAGTTGTCCACGATAAACAGCATTGGCCAAGGCTCTCAGCTCATCCGCAAATCCTTCCATCTGCTTCCATCTGCGTAGATCGAAACATAATTGTGTCAGCCTTAACAGTCCATCTAATTGCATGTTTTCTGGCAGACGGCCTCTAAAAGGCCCGAAAGTAATTACTCCGCGTAACTTCTCATCTGTATCGACAATTGCCTTAACTGACATAAAAATACGAAAATGACTGATTGCAAGGCGTTCAGAGTAACTATCAGATTCATTTTCTGCTACAACCTTGTAGAAAAACATGGATTCATCTATTTTACCTTTATTAAACAATTTTTCGGCTATCGAATAAACGATATCTAGCGATTTCGGATATTCCAATAACTTGCTTAATGTTTCATCAATGCATTGCTGCTTACCTAGTTCAGCGCAACGTATTAAAAAAGGCTCAACCCTGCGGCGTGAGACCTTCTCCTCATTGAAGCATTCATCAACGTACAGTGGATACAACCAACCATCCGGAAAACCAAAGGCTTTAATGATTGCATCTATTTGTCCCAGGGACATAGGCTTCGGTGGATTCCCATGCAGAATTGCGCTGAGACTTCCACGATTCAGGCCACAAATTTTTGAAAATGAGGCGAGATTATGGCCGGAGCGGGACAGATTTTTCTCAATTTCTGAGCGTATAGTTGTTAACTTTCCCTCCACTCGGCACCCCCAAAGTTCGACTTGAAAAGATTCTATTAATTGACATTATAGGTGAAAGTTATGGATTGTACAACCAATAGATTGTACGACAAAAAGAGGAGCGTATTTCTCTCCTCTTTATCGGTTGGATCTTTGTAATAGTGTAATTCTATGGATGTATCGAGTTTAATTTATTGTAATAGCGGCTTTTGAGCTTCAGCAGCAAGCTGTTGCACTTGCCTTGCGACTGCGCAAGTTCTCCATCATCTTATGTTGTGCCAGCAAAATATAACCGTCCAATCGCTCGCTTAGCTCTAGGACAGCATGGTCACTAAGACTACGTTGCTCCGCGACTTCCAGCAATTCGCATCTAAGGCTCTCTATAGTCACAAACAGCTCATCTTCTCTGTAGTCTCTTCTATAAGCTTTCTCGGAAGAACCTTGATATAGTGTCACAACTCTCTCCTTCTCTCTATCAACATCTCTTCCTATCATAATCCATGATACCAAAAAACATATTTTCAAAAAAAAAGAAAAATTTGCAGAACATCCACAAAAAATAAAATAGCTATTTATTCGGATGTTCTATAGGCTCATAGGGAAGCTCATTTGGATACTGTTCTCTCAATAGTCCCTTTGCAAAAGAAATCCATTCACGTGCTGCGAATGATAAATAACGGTCTCTACGCCAAGCCATAGCGATCTGCCAAGGAATTACCGGTTCTGTCAAAGGAATGACTACCAATCGTGAGCGATCCATGTCACGGCAAATGGTTTCCGGCAATAATGCGATCCCCATTCCCGCAGCTACCATCTTGCTGATCAAGTCCCATTGTGAACTCTCATATATAACCTTCGGCTGAAATCCAGCTTTTACACATTCCGTAATAATCCGATCGTGCAGCGTGAAATCCTCTCGAAATAGCACGAACTCCTCTTCTGCCAGCTCACTTAGCGGAACAAGCTCTGCCTCGGCCAGTCGATGTCCCATAGGCAAAATAAGATTCAGCTTCTCTTCAACAAAGGTAAAACAATGAAGTTTGGCTGTATCTACAGGCAATACGACCATTCCAATGTCCAGCAGTCCCGTTTCTACATCTTCCTCCACTTTTTTGGCCCCATCCTCATGAAGACGAATCGTAACCTGCGGATAACGTTTATGAAATTGACCAATCACCGATGGAAAAAAGCTCGCTCCTACCATTGGAGGCAGGCCGATGCGGATGTGGCCCTGCTCCAGATTTCGTAAGTTATCCAGTTCGGAAGACAAGCTAGCGAAAGACTCCACGATATTTTGCGCTTTGGTGAACAAAATTTCCCCTGCGTCTGTAAGCCTTACACTCTTCCCTTCACGGTAGAACAAGTCCGCCTCCAGTTCGACCTCCATATTCCGAATCATTTTACTGATCGTGGGCTGTGTTATATATAATGATTCAGCAGCTCTGGTAAAGCTTTTCATTCGTGCCGCTTGAACGAAATATTCTAATTGTCGGATATCCATTTATGCGCCCCCTAATCCATAGACAAAAGGAATGTCATTTATTCGATCTATTCATTTTACCTATGAAAACAATTGATGTAAACTTTCATTATCATGAAAGGAGCGAAGCCTTATGAAAAAGATTGTTATAGGCTTGCTGCAGGTAGCGGGACTTATGTTATTCTCTTTACTTATCAATGCTGTGACCCCATTATTGCATATCCCTATTCCCGGAAGCATACTCGGAATGATTATATTGTTTCTCCTGCTTGAGTTCGGTGTCATTCGTCTGAATTGGGTAGAAGTTGGTGCTTCTTGGCTACTCGCCGAGCTCCTGCTGTTCTTCATTCCATCTGCTATAGGTGTAATGAAATACGCTAATATTCTGGAAACGGATGGATTACGCATTCTTGCCGTTGTCGTCTTAGGCACATTTGTTGTGATGGCTAGTTCCGGATTACTTACCAGTAGAATTTATAAAGCGAAGGAGCGGAAAGGATCATGTTAAACGCTCTGTTATTCTTTGCTCTCACGGTCGCGGTGTATTTACTCGCGAAACGTATCTATGCTTCTACTGGTAAAGTCTACACCTCTCCATTAATCATCACACCAGTGATTATGATCATCTTTCTGCTTATAACAGGCATTACTTATGACTCATACAATGCGGGAGGAAAATGGCTGACGAATTTGCTGCAACCAGCAACCATGGCCTTTGCCATCCCTTTGCATAAGAACTTCAAGGTACTCAAAAAGCACGCCGCCGAAATTGCGGCAGGCGTGCTGTCAGGGACGATAGTTGCGGTGATCTCTTCCATTCTGCTCGCCAAATGGCTGCATGTTAGCGGCGATCTGGCAGCTAGTCTGGTCCCACGTTCGGTAACTACACCGATCGCTATGAGCATCTCGCAAAGTATCGGCGGTGTACCGAGTATTACGGCAGTCTTTGTCATTATTACCGGGATACTTGGTACAATGATGGGCCCTACTGTACTTCGCATCTTCCGCATTGAGAATGAAATTGCGCGCGGTGTATCGCTGGGAACCGCTGCACATGGTACAGGAACATCCAAAGCCTTCGAGCTTAGTTCACTGACCGGAACCATCTCCAGTATTGCGATGATTCTGTCCGCGCTGTTATCTATAGGTGTGGCGCCAGCTTTGCTCGCGATATTCCTCCACTAGGCTAACCCAGCTTGGGCCAAGGGCATGTCTCTTTAGTACATCTAAAGTAGCATGTCCTTTTTCTATGAATCGAGCCTTAGAACTTAACAGGCAACCCGCTTTGCGCTGAATCATAGGCCGCACAGGTGACTTTGAGGGTTTTGTATCCATCCTCATAGTCGCATAAAATGCGCGAGCGATCCCCCGTCCGTACAGCATGTATAAAGGCTTCACTTTCTACTAAATATGGGTTTCCTGTATTCGCAAATTCGGTGCTATTGCCACTTCGCACTTCCAAGAGACGATCCGGGTTCCAGTCCAAAAGTCCCCGATCATTATAGAAGCTAAGACCTACACTTCCCACCTCATCAGGTAAAACGCATGTATTTGAAATATTAGCAATAATTCCATTTTCAAGCTTCAGGGATACGGTACCTACATCTGCCACGCTCACACCTTCATGCTGCTCATGCATAATCCGGTTTCCGAACATGCCGTAAACTTCCTTTACTTCTCCGGCTAGATAGCGCACCAAATCAACGATATGTGTAGTCTGCTCTGTGAATTGTCCTCCGGATTGCTTCTGATCACGCCACCAAGCTACGCCTGGCATGCCGCCCATCCATTGCCCCATAACCATACCGACTTTGTCACCACGCAAAGTTTCTTTCAGACGTTTAATGTTCTCCTGATAGCGGAAATGATATCCTACCGATGTTAACAAATTATGTTCTTTGATATCCTGAAGTAGGCTTGCGGGAATTTCAGTAGTCATACTAAGCGGTTTTTCTATAAAAAAGGGAATATCCCTCTTGATTAATGATCGTTCGATCGCGCCATGAGATTGTGGAGGCACACAAATATAAACAGCATCGAGCTTCTCCGCATCCAGCATCTCCGTAATATCACCATATCCAGCAGCATCGTAAGGACGTGCCATATCTTCGCCTTTAGCCTTACTGCTTCCGCAGACCGCCTGCAAACGGACATCATCCATCTCTGCCAGTAAATCAGCATGTACCTTAGAGAACCAACCCGTACCCACAATACCCACTTTTAATGTCATTCTTTTTCCTCCTGCCGATTGATTATGAATACCTTTTCATAGATTATACCCTCTTATGAGCGGATAAGATAATCTCTCCATTCTTCGGGAAGCAAATGCATATAAGGACTCTGCAAAAAGCGATCATCCGCAAGTACAATAATGCCTGTATCTGTCTCACTTCGAATCAGTCTGCCTCCAGCTTGCAATACCTTGCACATTCCTGGGTAGACATAAGCATAATCAAAGCCATTTTTACCTCTGGCATTAAAATACTGACGCAGTAGATTACGCTCAAGACCAAGCTGTGGTAGGCCAACTCCAACAACCATTACCCCGTTGAGACGGTCTCCTGGCAGATCTACACCTTCCGAAAAGATCCCTCCGAGTACAGCAAATCCTAACAACGTCTCGTCATTATCTGGACTAAATGCTGCTAAAAAACTTTCTCTAGCCTGCTCACTCATGCCTGTATCCTGTATCAAAGTCCGTACTTCGGGGTAATTCTCCGTAAAGGCCTGATATACGTTTTGTAAATAGAGATATGAAGGAAAAAACACCAGATAATTGCCCTTCTTTGAAACCATTTGATTCAATGCCTGAGTTAACGGGATGAGGGAAGCTTCCCGGTCATGATAACGTGTGGAGACAGGCAGCACGGTCACTTCCCATTGCTCCTTCTGAAAAGGAGATGAGACCGTTAAACTGTAATCTTCCTCCACCGCACCAATCATATCCCGATAGTACGATAATGGAGAAAGCGTAGCAGAGAACAGAATCTGGCTTCGAAAGCTCTTAGACATTTGTCGGAGTAAATGCGATGGATCCAAATTAAATAACTTCAAGTACACATCGCCGCGCCGAACCTCAGCATAGGTTATGTAGCGTTCATCATAGGTCTTAAAGGTGCGAAGCATCCCTTGAACTGCAAAATAGGTATCCAGAAGAACATTCTCTCCTTCTCCATTCTGAGGAACAATGCTGGCGCTCGGGTGAATAAGTTCCTGTTCCGCCTCCAAAGAAAATATCTCAAGCAAGGCTGGCAGCTCCTCCGGGAACGAAGCCCACTGCCCTTGCCCCTCTTCATTACAAATTTTGCGAAGGGAGATGAAAAAAGCATTCACCGATTTAGCTGCAGTACTCAAATTACGGTTTACTTCCTTGTACTGACGCTGGATTTCTAGAAAGGGGGCCTTCAGCAAAGAGGCAGAGAACATCTCTCGTCCCCGGTCTACCAGATTATGTGCTTCATCTACCAGAAGCACCGTTTCTCTCTTTCTCTCCTCTGTTAGCCGTTTCAGGCTGATCCGAGGATCATATATATAATTGTAATCGCAGATCACCGCATCACAGGCATAGGCTGCATCCAGCGAGAACTCAAACGGGCACACTTTATGTTTGTGAGCATACAGTGCTAGGGTGTCTCTGCTCATCAGTGTCTCATGCTCTAACAGATCCATTACCGCATCATTAATCCGATCATAATAGCCTTCCGCATAGGGACAGGAATCCTTACCGCAAATCCCTTCATCATGAAAACAGGTCTTCTCTTTAGCAGTAAGTGTGATGACATGCAGCTGAAGTCCCTGCGTCAGCAGTAACGAGATTGCTTCCTGCGCGGCAAAACGGGTAACCGTCTTAGCCGTTAAATAGAACAATCCTTTAGCTTGTCCTTCGCCCATTGCTTTAAGGACCGGGAACAGCGTCGACATTGTTTTTCCGATGCCTGTGGGCGCCTGAGCGAGCAGACTGACCTTTTCTACGATGGATTTGTACACCGCTCCGGCAAAATGCCGTTGTCCCTTTCGATAAGAAGGAAACGGGAATTGTAACTCTCGAAGGCTCTGCTCTTTCTTAGCATCATGACGAACCATCATCTCAGCGTACGGAGCATATCTGGCTACGGTATCATTAGCAAATGAGATCAGTTCATCTAAAGACAACGTTCGGTACAAGCTTTTTTGCTCATCAGTAGCCCGGTGGACATAGGTAAGCTTTACTTGAATAGAAGAAAGCTCCTGCTCCAGCGATACCATATATGCGTACATCAGCGCCTGAGCCCAATGAACCTCATGTCCCTCTTCCAGCATATCCAGCAGTCCGGAGGTTGATTTGATTTCTTCGACCGTTAGGCTCCCATCCTCCGAAACAAGCAGTCCATCACAGCGCCCATCTACTATATAGAGTAAGCTACCATAAGGGATCTCTGTTTTCAGATAGACCTCCTTGCGGTCACCTTCCTTATATTGCTTTTGGATTTTCTGATGAATTCGTGTTCCTTCAACCATAGAGGAAGTACCATGAAATCCAGGCTCAATACTACCGCTGCGAAAAACATACTCGACGAGAGTTCTAACGGATAGGGTTACAGTATGATCCAACTTTTCCCACCTCCCTTAATTATCCATATATCCTTTTTGTTCCTAATGTCTATTTCGGTCCTTTAATCACTGTATAACCCCATGGGATAGCATAAACATCATCTTTCACCTATGCGTGTTTAACTTTACGCACTCCACAAAGCTTATACTTACGCTTTCGGTTTTTGACTTTCTTCTGCTAGCCCTGCATAATAAATTTTATTACTATGGAGTCATTTTGTCTTGGTGCTGTTTCGTCCTGTTTGAGAAATGGCGTTTTATCATGTAGAAAGAGGGGGAAGCTGTGTCATCCTTTAATATTAAACGTTGGATCATTAAACCTTTTGTGTTTTTCACAATACTTTTTATCCTAAAAGCATTTCTGGCTTGGGGCGTCATTTTCGATGATGTGCTGCCTTGGAAATCATTACTGACAGAAATCCCTTTTGCCTGGGCGCTCTTCTGTATTATTGAGCGGTTCGCCTCCAAACGAAAGCTTGGATATTACATGACAGTCAATTTATTAGTAACAGCCATCTTTTTCGCAGCCATTATGTATTTTAAATATTATGGTGTCATTGTAACTTACCATGCCGCAGAACAGGTGAATCAAGTCACAGCTGTCAGCAACAGCGTATTCTCACTTATGGATCCTTACTACCTGTTAATCTTTACAGATATAATTGTCCTAGGAGGCTATTTCTTCTTTAATAAGAAAGGCCGTGTCTATAAAAAAGAGAATATCAACCGTCGTAACGGAAAAATAAAATATAGTGTTCTATTCGCAGTCTCACTTGGTTTATGCTTGTTTAACATTTTGCCTAATAAGGCTAGTATGAACGAAATTAAGAAAGCTCAGGAGATGGGTATTCTTAACTATGAAGCCTATACGATCTTTGCAAAAGAAGAACCAGAGCTTGTGCAATCAAGTGACATTACACAAGATGCCATCAACAAAGTGAAGGGGATTAATACTGCGGTTAGTTCTCCACTTCATGGCACGGCTAAAGGCAAAAATCTTATTATCATTCAATTGGAATCCTTCCAGAACTTCTTGCTGGGTCTTGAGCTAGACGGGCAAGAGATTACACCGAACCTGAACAAGGTAATGAAGGATAGTCTTTACTTCCCTAATTTCTATCAAATGGTAGGTCAAGGGAATACGTCGGATGCAGAATTCGTAGTGAACACATCCGCCTACATCCCTCCACGTGGTGCGGCAACGATGTCCTATGTGGATAAGGTGCTCCCAAGTCTGCCACGCTTGCTTAAAGACAATGGGTATCAGACCGCAACCTTCCACACCAATGTCGTAGAGTTCTGGAACCGTGGTGAGCTGTATGACTCACTGGGCTTCGATCATTATTATGATCGCTCATTCTTTGGTGAAGATGATGTTTTCTTCTTCGGTGCTTCTGATGATACGCTCTATAGTAAAACTGCTGACAAACTGAAAGAAATGAGCAACGAGGGTCAACCCTTCTACGCTCAGATCATTTCGATGTCAGCGCATCATCCATTCACAATTCCTGAGGAAAAATACCGCATGAAGCTACCAGAGCGTTACGAAGGTACTTTTGTGGGTGACTATATCCGTTCCCAGAACTATGCGGATGATGCCTTCGGACATTTCGTAGAAGAGCTTAAAGCGAATGGCGTATGGGATAACAGCGTGATCATGATTTATGGAGACCATATGGGACTGCCTATTTATTCTCTCGATCATGATGATAAGCAATTAATGACTGAAATTTATGGTCATGAATATTCCTATGCGGATATGTTAAACATTCCTCTGCTCATTCATGCAGGAGACAGCACAGCATCACAGACCTTAGAGCAAGTCGGTGGCGAAGTGGATATTATGCCAACTGCTGCTGGTCTTCTTGGAATTTCATTAGAGAATAACCTAGTTTTCGGTCAAGATCTACTCAGTCAGACTTATAATTTGCTGCCAGAAAGATATTATTTACCTTCTGGATCTTTCATTTCCAGCTCAGGACTGCTTATTCCGGGTAACAGCTTTGAAGATAATACCCAATACCCTATTTATAATGGAAAAGCACCGGCTGCTACTGAGGATGAATACAACCGAGCATTGAGACTTCTACAGCTTTCCCATAGCTATATTACGCAGCTGCCAGACAAACCAATTGAACCTTAGAACTTATCATTATTATATTTCAAAGAAGGCCACCTTCTCTCCGGAGAAGGTGGCCTTCTTTCTGTATCTATAAGCTAAAGCTAGAGATTTACCGTTCCTGATCCTCGATCATACGGTAGTACTCCGCAAACTTTTGCAGCTCTTCCGGCTTCAGTATAGATAAATGCTCAGCAAGCAGCTGTTTTGAACGGAAATGTCCTTCTTCAAGTATTTGCTGACCTTGCTCGGTGATGGTCACCACAACCGCTCTCCGGTCCGATCCATCCGTCTCACGCTTAATAAAACCCAGCGCTTCCAGGCGATCGAGCATCACGGTAATCGCACTTGATTTGACCTCCATAGACTCCGCCAGTTGTACCACCCGCGACTTTTTCTCTTTCGCTACTATATTTAACAGACCCATCTGAGGTACGGTAAGTCCGAGTTCTTTATGCAAAGTCCTTTGAGACATGATCTTACGCTGTACTCTCCACATGGATAATCCAAGACGCTCTATTAACGGATCTAATTGATGCGGCATCCTTGTTTCAACTCCCAATCCGTTTTTTAATAACACAAGCGTACCACTAGAACTGGTCAGGATTCAATGCTTTTGTCTACTAAAGATTTCATAATCACGTTTATTTCCATAATTTTTCCATCAATTTACAATATCCGACACAAAAATACTATATTCTATGTAAGGTCATAGGCTTAACGATACGCTATAATCGTAGCAGTGAGAGCGATTGTCTCCGAAAACATATTTTGTCAAGGTTGGTGCAAAGAATGAAATTGGCAACTAAATTAACTTGGATGATGTTCATCGTGTTACTTCTTGTTGGATCATCCATCGGGTTCTTCGGATACCGTACTGCGTATAAGCAAGTAGATGAAGCAGCAGGTATCGAATTGGTAGGATGCGCCAATATTACAACCGGGCTGATTGACCCATCAGATATTACCGCGCTAATTGCAGGAGATCAAAGCAAATTGGAGGCTGTCGAAGACCGGATCGGTTGGATTGTGGCACATAAGGCTATTTTTAAAGAGGCGTTCATTTTATCGCTAGACGGAAAGATCCTCGCCGCAGATTCAAGCTTCAAAGCAAGAGGTTATAAAGCAGGCGACACTTTTTATTTCTCAGATGAAGAGAAGCAATTGATCACTACATCTAAGCATTCCGCCTACTCCAAGGTTTATACATACGAAGGTACCTCACTTAAGACGGGTTACGGCCCCATCTATCAGGATCATGATCCGTCCAAGCCTATAGTCGCTCTAATGGCTATTAACTTCGATGGCCCATTAATTCAAGAACGGACCCGAGACATCATTGTTCAGCCTTTTATTATCGGGACTTCCATTCTAGTTATTGCTATTGTGGCAGCATATCTCTTAATCCGCCGAATGGTAAGTCCACTAACGAAGCTATCCAGAGGCGTAAATCTTGTTGCACAGGGTGATCTTACTCATGATCCTATTTCATTCAACAGCAAGGATGAGATTGGTACACTAGCTCGAAATTTCAACGGCATGACGCAGAGCTTGCGCATGCTCATTACCGAAGTTAATGAAACCTCCATGCAGGTGGCGTCTTCATCCGAAGAGCTCTCTGCCAGTGCACAGGAAACTAACCGTGCTGGTGAGTACAGTGTCAACGTTTCGATTGAACTTGCCGATGGAGCTAATACACAATTGCAAAATTTGGAGGGTGGATATAAGTCTGTACAAGACTTGTCACACTTCATTACAGAGATTGCAGGAAATGCTGATAACGCAATGAATAATGCTACCAGTAACGCCGAAAAGGCTCGTACAGGTCGAGAAGCAATGGACTCTACTACACAACAGATGAGCATCGTCAGTGACAGCATCACTGATTTAGCTGTCATTATTGAGACCTTGGGCGGCTACTCCAAGGAAATTGAGAATATTGTGGGCACGATTGCGAGCATCGCAGAAGAAACCAATCTGCTGTCGCTGAATGCAGCCATTGAAGCTGCAAGAGCCGGAGAAGAGGGAAGAGGCTTTGCGGTAGTTGCACAATCCGTACGCAAGCTTGCCGAGCGATCCGCCCAATCTGCTGCTCAAATCGGACAACTCGTAAGCATCATCGTAAGTCAGATGGACCAAGCAGGAGAAACCATGAAGCGCTCTACAGAAGAGATGGATCAAGGCCGGGAATTAATCGTAACAGCAGGTCAATCCTTCTCCGAGATTGAGATGTCTGTCTCTGGGATGGCTTCACAAAGTCAGCAAATTTCCGGAACAGTCCGCGAGCTAGCCTCCATCTCCGATGGTCTCGTTACTACTCTACAGAATATTGTAGACGTCGCTAATCAGACAGCAAGCGGTGCGGAAACATTATCCGCCTCCTCACAAGAGCAGCTTGCAGCCATGGAAGAAGTGGAGTCAGCCGCAGGTTTCCTGTCCTCGCTAGCTGAGAAGCTACAGATTCTAATTGAACGTTTCAAAGTATAATTCTTCTTATTCATGTAAGTTCTTAAACTTAAAGGGGCTAGCGACCAAGCAGAGAAATTCTGCTTGGTCGCTAGCCCCTCTTCTATGTATTGAGATCACGACGCTGCCGTATTCGCTATAAACCACTCACCCAGCTCATGTACAGGCATCGGCCGACCGTAATAATAACCCTGCATGACTCTACAACCCAGTGATTTCAGCAATTCAATTTGCTCTGGTGTCTCCACACCTTCCGCCACGACTTCCATATTAAGATGAGTCGCAATCGCAATAATATTGCTGATAATAGCTTTCTTGGAGTGCATCTTGCTGTTACGAATAAATACTTGGTCAATCTTGAGTGTGTTCACTGGGATTTCATCCAAATTACCAAGGGAGGAGAAGCCTGTCCCAAAGTCATCCAGCGATACTCTTACCCCAAGCAATCGAAGTCTAGACAGCTGTGCAACCGTCTCTTTCATGTTATGCATCGCAATGGACTCTGTAATCTCCAGTTCGAGAAAGCGTGGCTCTAATTCTGCACATGTGAGTGCTTCCGCTACAACATCGTATAGACTCCCATCCTCAAACATCCGTGCGGACATATTAATTGAGACCGGTACGTTAGCTATCTCTTCCTTATGCCAGAACCTGTTCTGGCTACACACATCATGTAGCATCCAATAGGTAATCGGAACGATCAGTCCGGTCTCCTCTGCAATAGGAATGAATTCCGCTGGCGAAATGATCCCATGCTCTGGGTGTCTCCAGCGCAGCAGCGCTTCAAGACCCACCGTAACATTCATATATGAATCCCATTTCGGCTGATACACAACCATAAACTCAGAACGAGCCAAAGCTTTTCGAAGATCCTTCTCTAGCGACATCCGCCGTAACTGATGGCGATTTACTTCCTGGTCGAACACACTGCATTTATTCTTACCTGAATCCTTAGAGGTATAAAGAGCCGTATCCGCAGCCTTCATTAGCGCTGAGCGATCAGTCCCATGCATAGGAGTCATACTGATTCCAACACTTGCAGTAACATATAGCTCATTGCCCTGAATACGATAGAATTCCTTAAGTTCATGCATAATATGCCCTGCTTCTTCCTGCGCACCCTCCAGCGTGCAATCTGGAAGAGCAATCAGGAATTCGTCACCGCCTAAACGGAATATTTTTCCTTTATCCCCTACAGAACGAATTAATCTAACAGCGACCTCCTGTAGTAGCATATCACCTATATCATGTCCAAGCGTATCATTAATCGACTTAAAGCGATCTAGATCTACAATAAAAACAGCACCAGATCTACTTTCAAAAAATTCATCTTTAAAATAGCGTTCTAGTCCATGTCGATTCGGCAGCTCTGTTAGCGGATCTTGATAAGCCATTCGTTCAAGCACATGGCGATCCAGAAATACGGCGCCAGCAGAAACTGCGAGCATAAGTAGCGCTGCCAGCGAAAATGCCATTAACAGTATAACATCAGTCTCTACAAAAAAAGGTTTGCTTCCAGGTAAGTTGTTATATTCAAAATGACAAGCCTTTACACTTGTGTAATGCAATCCGGTAACTGAAAATCCGATAAACAACGCCGAGTATAGCTTCCATCGCTGAAACCCTGCGCATTCTTTAAACTTTTGAAACATCAATAATCCGATATAAGACGAAACCAAAACCAGAATTACAGCAACGGCTTGAATCCATATATCATAATGAATCCTCGTCGCAATCTTCATAGAAGACATTCCGATATAATGCATAGCCGAAAAGCCGCTTCCCAAGAGAATACCACCTACTACTAAATTCCATATCTTTAACTGAGGAACAGATGTGATCCGGAATGCCAAATAGCAGAATAACACACCAACTAATAGTGATATTATAGATCTGCCTGGATAATAATTGACCTCCGCCGGAAAGCGATTCGCCATTATCCCAACATAATGTATTGCCCATATACCGCAGCCTAACACACAAGCTCCCGAGATCAACCACAGACGTCGGATTTTGCCAGTAGAACGCGAAACTTGCGAAATCAGATTTAGTGCAGAATAAGTAACTGTCGCCGCTAGCACAAATGATAGTAAAACAATCCAAACATTAAAGTGGATTCCCATTTTATCCATTAGTTAACCTCTTCACCGGTTTTGAATCCCGTAATCGCTCAGCGTATTTCTCAAGTAAAAAATCAGTACACGAATATCAGATATGGAAGAGTGCGTAAAGATTATAGGTTATCCATAAAAAGAAACTTTAGATGTATTCTACTCTGTATTCAGAAGATTGTCTAAGTAAATACTGGAATTTATACCCTTTTTTATTACGCGAAAAATGTCCATATTTGACACAATCACTCAACCCGGAAAACTTGAACCATGACCTGTTGATGATACATTTTTTGGAAAGGTAATTCGCCATATCCATAGATTCAAAACTACCAGAACCAACAGGTAGATATAAACTCCACCCATAAACAAAGTGAAGACGTAATGAATACCTGCCATCCCCATCAGCAAAAATAGCAACCCAAAGGAGTTTGCGGTGTAATCCTTCTGTTTAGCTGCCTCATAACGTTCTGAGAAAGGTAGTACCGGAGGATAAGAACGGAAGCAAATGACCGCATAGATCAGCATTGCAAACAGCACGACTACCAAGTCTGGCACAATCCGCAGCCCAAACAACCAAAGATACATTATCGCTTCTATAGCGAATAAAGGTAATAGCAGGCGAACTATCGCTGCCTTAAGCATTCCACGATAGATGGGTGCGGTGTTTGGCAGAGGAATCAGCTTATAAATCCAAGAGCCTTTATAACCCGCAGAGTACCTTAGCATTAGAACAACCGTCTGAAGTAACGTCGCACCGAAATAAATCATCAGGTATGTGTTCGAATCCTTGATAGACGATGCATTTCCATCCCAAAATATCCCAAATATAAAAATGAACGGGAAGACAATGGAATAACCGATTGCCGGATATACCTTTAACTTGAAGTCACGCTCATTCTTCATCATTGACCAGCTAAAACGAAAAAACATGCCCTCTACCGGGTTCTTACAAGTTACTTTCGACAACCAGTCCACCATTCGGGCGTTACTTTTGCCAACGTTCCCTTGCTCTGAAAGCTTCTGTAAGCTCTTTTCGAATAAAGGCATCAGCTTAATATAAGCCACAATCAGCAGAACCGGAATTACTAAAGCTAGCACTGAAAGCACCACGAAGTGTGTATCTCTCGCCCCGCCAATCAACATCTCAAATGGAGCCGCAAACCAAATCGGAGAAATCAAATACTGCCACCACGCCGGCTTAAAAGAGAGGCTCAATTCAGCAATATCGAACAGTCTAACAACGAGCTGATACCCTACTGTAATCCCTATAGTCAAAATGATCTGTACATAATTAATAATATCCTTGAGCTTCTCCCCGTCGAAAAACTTCATGATCAGTAAATAAAGCAGCGCCGTAATGACGAGAATAAAGCAGTCCATCAGAATGATCTCAACAGCATATATTAGAAAAAATAGTACTCCCTGTTTGAACAGGCATAAAATCAGCGAAGGTCCGGTCAAGGTCAGCGTCACTGAAAATAAATAAATGAGAATGTGGATGCTCTTCGCCATGTTCAAGGTACGGCGGTTCACTGGCTTTGAAGCCAGTATGTTTTTGTCCCGAAGATCAAGCATCACGGAAGAGAAATCAGAGATCAGTGTGGTCGTAATCATAAACATCACTACACCAAACACTAGACTCATCTGCAGCATATAGTTCCCCGTTAACATCATAAGAGGAATTAACATGACGCCAAAAAGTAAATAAATCCATTGCACCCGCAGCGGCGAGCCCTCTTTCTTCTCCTCCTTCTTCTGCATTCCAGCGAGCACTGTCGGTGTTCTTCTTCCGTCCATCGTCAGTTTGACCTGCAGAATACTCCGCATCACATCATAATCAACTCCGATTCGGCTAAACCCACCTCGCAGCTTATCCAGAAGCTTCAGCACATAGAAATCAGTCATGAGAAGATACCTCTTGCATGACCGCAACAAATTCCCCAGCAATATCACGGTATTTATCAAATCCAGTTAATTGATTAAAAATATCCTCAAGCGACCCTTCGCGGCCCTTCTCTCTTAGCTCAGCAAAGCTCCCATCCGCCACGATATCTCCACCATCGATCAAAACGATCCGGCTACTGATCTTCTCAACTACATCCATGATGTGTGAAGAATAGAAAATGGTCTTGCCCCTTGCCGCCAAAGATGCAAAAATCTCCTTTACCACCATTACGCTATTGGCATCCAGACCGCTCAACGGTTCATCTAGGAACAGAATATCGGGATCATGAAGCATGCTGGAGATCAGCAGTACCTTTTGTTTCATCCCTTTGGAGAAGGTTGCGATCCGCGAATCATAAGCTTTCTCAAGACCTAGCAAGGCCATTAATTTTCCAGCCTTGTAATCCACATCACTACGCTTCATGCCATACAACTCACCTACAAAAGTTAGATACTCCCTAGCGGTGAGGCTATCATATAATTCGGCTACCTCCGGCACATAACCTATTCTTTTTTTGTAAGAAACATCTCCATCAGCAATATCCCTACCGAAAATCTCTACTTTGCCGTTATAGCCTTCTACCAGACCGAGCATAATCTTAACAGTTGTACTCTTTCCTGCCCCGTTAGGGCCGATATAGCCAATAATTTGTCCTCTGTATACCTTAAGGTCAATGCCCTTTAGCACCATTCGGTCCGTGTAGTTCATCCATAAACCAGAAATCGCAATGACTGGATCATCAGCAAGGCCCATATCCTAATCCCCTCTCTAGCGACTAATTGACGATGTTAAAAATTACTATTTCATAAAATTACAATAATTGTATCATTCCACTGAATCCCGCTCCATAATTTAACTCACTAATCTTATATCTATGAATGCTAATGCCCTGTTCAGCACAAAAGGGAGAACCATTGGTTCCCCCTTAAAGTGTAGAGATCTATCCCACACAAATTATTCTGTTTGATCCACTTGATCATATGAAGCTCTGGCCTTTTCAACCCACACATAATTTTTACTCGTCCACTGATTTAACGCTCTCATAGGCTCAAGTAACGACACCCCTAAGGGGGTTAGAGAATACTCTACGATGGGTGGAACGGAAGGTGTAATCTCGCGTTGTACCAACCCATCTCGTTCCAGTTGCCGCAAAGTTTGAGTTAGCATTTTTTTAGAGATGCCTTCGATTCGTCTTCTGATATCACTGTAACGAATGATTCCATCTTCCATGGCATAGATGACCAAAGCTGTCCATTTATTAGAGATAATATCAAGGACCTTACTGTACCCACAAATCGATAACGAGATATCAGGCTCTACGGCATTCGTCGAAAATGGATTGTTCATATAAAGTCCTCCCATGCACTTTTTGGTTCCCTGGACACTATAAAGTGCCTCCTTACTTAAGTGTAATTTATGGATTATTGTATGTCTATGCACTTCAAGAAGGAGAGATTGCTCATGAAAGTATACGAAATCCAAAGTGAATTTGGCCTCGATCAACTGAAGGTAGCCGAACGTCCAATTCCTAATCCTGGTTCTGGTGAAGTTCGTATAAAAATGCGGGCAGTTTCCCTTAACGCTAGAGATTTAGGTGTCATTGATGGTTTTTATAACCCGATTTTGAACGCTCCATTAATTCCAGTATCGGACGGTGTTGGTGAAGTTGTCGCCTTAGGTGAGCATACGTCCAGATTCAAGATTGGTGACCGGGTAAGCGGTATTTTTACTCAAAGCTGGGTTTCGGGAGAACCTACACAAGAAAATTGGGTGAGCTCACTTGGAAGTCCGCTTGATGGGTTGCTTGCAGAATATGTTGTGCTTCCCGAGGAGGGATTAGTTCGTGTGCCAGATCTATTAACTGATGAAGAAGCGGCAACTCTTCCTTGTGCAGGTGTTACAGCCTGGCATGCTATTGTTGAAGAAGGAAAGGTGAAGGCTGGAGAGACTGTAGTGATACAAGGAACGGGTGGAGTTTCACTATTCGCGCTTCAATTTACCAAGCTTCACGGTGCACAGGTGATCATCACATCAAGCAGCGATGAGAAGCTTAAGCGTGCAAAGGGATTGGGAGCGGATTTCGGTATCAATTATTTAAAGACCCCTGAATGGGATAAGGCTGTTCTTGAGCTGACAGGGGGACGCGGGGCAGACCATATTGTTGATCTCGGTGGATCATCCACATTAAATAAGTCAATCGTGGCGCTGCGGGTGGGTGGAAGGATCAGTCTGGTAGGCGGTCTGTCGGGCTTCCAAGTTGAGGGCTTTAAAATCATCCCTGCAATTCTGAGAAAAGCACGCCTTCAAGCCATCAATGTCGGAAGCCGTGACATGTTTGAGACGATGAACCGTGCGGTTGAACAAAATGGACTTCGCCCTATCATTGACGCTGTATTTCCATTTGAACAATCTGTTGAAGCATTGCAATACTTGGCTAAGGGTACACACTTCGGAAAAATCTGCATTAAGTTTTAACAGTAGAACCCCCCTGTAAAAAAGCAGGGGGGTTCTACTGTTATATTCAGCTACCGCCAATCATTTCGATAATAGATTATAAATGACCTGTGCCGCTTGCGCTCTTGTAGTAACTTCTTTAGGACTCAGCTTGCTATTCGCTCCGGTTACTACACCTCTTTCCACCAGCGCCTGAAGGGCTTCCTGTGCATAGCCAGCAATTTCCCCTGCATCACCAAAATCAGAAAGAGCTACAGCCTTCTTCTCGGATGGCAGTTCACCTAGCGCTACAAGTGAGCGATACAAGAGTGTAAATAGCTCCTGTCTAGTGATCTGAACCTCTGGCTGGAATTGATTATCTCCAGAACCTGTGGCTACCCCAAGGCGCTTAGCAGTCGCGAGATAGTTCGTGTAATACGTATTGCCCGCATCCGCAAAATTATCAGTTGCGGTAGCGTCGGGTGTGATGCCATAAGCATTCAAGAGCAAGACTATGAATTGCCCTCTAGTTATTGCAGCATTCGGACTGTAATGCTCTGCATCCGTACCGGATGTGATACTGCGTGCCGCAAGATAACCTACTGCACTGCTATACCACGAAGTTTCTGAAACATCCGCAAAGCTTACCTTGTTATATCCAATAATATATTGGGAGAAATGTGTGGTAACAAAATCTACGGTTCCCTTGGCAGCGTTATAATTCCCGCGTACATTCTCCAAGCTTCCGTTGGTATTGATATGGTATACGATGACCGCATCTTTCTGTTCTCCTGCTTGCAGTGTATACGGCACACTGATATGGATAATGCCCCCACCAAAGGTGGAAAGGGTACTCTGACCTGCTTTTACCGACAAATCATAAACCGGTCTGTCCCCGAGAACGGCCTTACCTTCTGCCGTTAACGAAACCTTAGCAATGGTTATGACAATATCCCCTGCATCCGAGGCTGAGCTGATACTTGCCAAAGATTTGGCATCAAGCGTAATCGTACCTACATTCTCATAATGAATGGTAATCTCGGCCTTTGTACCAGAGACCAACTCGTTAATTATGCTTCTCGGTAGCGTAAGCTCGGCTGTTTGGGTTTCAGAAGTAGCTGCTACTTTAATTTCAAGTACGGCTTTCTTCCCATCCGCTTCTGCCTTTTTAGCAAGATTCACAAGCTCGGTAGCCGCTTCCTTCGTGATTGTTGCTGTGGTTACTCCTGTGGTTTTATCCGTTTTGGTTGCTGCTGTTGATGATAAATTCACAGTGTTACCGGTTGTTGTTGTAGCAACCAGTTGAGGGCTTGCTGTTGGTGTTGGTGTGGTCGTGCTCGGCGCAGGATTGCTGCCGCCAGGCCCACTTGTTCCTGGGTCTGAAATAGATACATAAGCAGGGACAATAATATTAGTTACTGGACTCGCCTTATAACCTTCTTTCGCTGCGTATCGAACTTGATACGTACCTGGTATTAGACCTGTAATCTCTTTATCTGGTGCATACACATAATTAGTCACACTGGACAGCTTATATTCTAAGGCTGTTGTGGTTCCTGTAATTTTCCCATCATTGTTCGCTGTAGAGGTAGGTGCTACCCCCTGTAAACCGGATGGCGCTGCTTGCTCTGCAGTGAATACTGGAACAATCACTTCTGCTGCTCTGCCTGCATTAAATCCTTCTTTAGCTGCGTATCTTACCTGATACGTCCCCGGTACCAGTCCAACGATCTCTACATCTGTTGCATAGACATAATCGGTAACTGTTGATAGCTTATACTCCAACGCTTTCGTAGTCCCTGTGATTTTGCCATCATTATTGGCTGCAGTAGTCGGTGCCACCCCTACTAGCCCTATAGGAGCTGCTTGCTCGCCATAGGCCGGAACTTCAACAGTAGCATCTTTACCTACGCTGTATCCTTCTTTTGCCGCAAATCTTACATTATAAAAGCCCGGAGTAAGACCTGTGATGGCTACGCCTGTTACAGGCTTATAATCAGCTTCTCCAACACCCTTATATTCCTGCCCTTCAGCTGAGCCCGTAATTTGCCCATCATCGTTAGCTCCAGAAGTAGGAGCTACGCCTAATAGACCTGTTGGAGCTGCTTGTTGATGGATATAAGCAGGCACCTCCACACTTACATCTTCTCCAGCATTATAAGGAATGATCGTCGGTCCCGCTGCGTTCGTTGGTCCTTGATATCCTGATGTAGCCGCATATCTTACTTTATAAACACCAGGCGCAAGCCCTGTAATTGCTGATCCTGATACTGGCGTATATGCCGTATCTCCAGCCAGCTTATATTCCAAGGCCGAACTTGTGCCCAAGATTTGCCCATCCTTACTGTCTGCTGCGGT
This sequence comes from Paenibacillus sp. FSL R5-0914, assembly GCF_038004525.1. Classification (NCBI taxonomy): domain Bacteria; kingdom Bacillati; phylum Bacillota; class Bacilli; order Caryophanales; family Paenibacillaceae; genus Paenibacillus; species Paenibacillus sp. FSL R5-0914. The sequence continues at coordinate 1,262,977 of NZ_JBBORH010000001.1, read as the reverse complement.
TGGTGCAACACCTGTAAGTCCAACGGGCACAGCTTCCAGTTTAGAGAATAGCTTATCCAGAGCTGTTGTAGTGTTAGTGTATCTGGCTCCGACTGGGTAATTCGCCTGCACGTAATCCGGTTGGATGTTCGTCCAGCTGTACATAAGCTCAATATGCCCTAGAATAGGTGCATTAGTGCCGTCTGTATCTTTGTTATCCTTGTTGTACGTGAACAGATATGGAACCTGAAGTCTATCTCCAATCACGGTGTCTCCAAGCTCATTCACATAACTAATCACAGATGGTTTGGCTGCTGTATTGTTCTCGGTCTTGATATTAGTCAGATAAGTACGGACCAAATCAACATACAACTTCGCATATGGGTGATTGGTTGTTCTAATCTGAAGCTCATTATTATTGTGCGGATTGGCATTGCCCTTGGTGCCGCTGTTATTGCTTGGTTCAGCAACCGTCACCCCAGAGTCGAGCTTCGTATCGAAGAAGTAGACCTTATCGATGTTATGCTTTTTGGCATACTCATTAATATATTTGATAACCGCTTGCGTGTTAGGGCACCATGATCCACCTAACAAAATCGCATAGTTGCCATCACTCGCCAAAATTTGCTTCAGCTGATGATAGGTCACATGTTCATACACGAGCGTACCGTCCGATTCGTTGAAGATCGTAGGTTTGCCCTCATTTTCGCCCTCGTAGTTCTTGTTAAACGCCGCCTTGATATAAGCAGATTCATCGATCGTGTTATACCCAGAAGCGGCACTAAGTACCTCTCTTACTGATGCTTTATACGCATTAACCTTCGCAGCATCAAGTGTTCCGTTCGTCAGGAACTCATTCCACGAGTAGCTTTTATCCAGATAGGATACAACAGGAGCGATATTTCCTTGTGCATCCTTGTGATCCTTGTTGTATACCAAGAGAAATGGAGATTCGATCTTATTAGCAGTTACGACATCCCCGTTTTTATTGGTATAGCTAACATTGCGTTCTGGAACATCCTTCGAGGACAGATTCAAATTCTTTAAATATTTGTTTACCAGGTCAACGTATTTGTAAGCAAATTTATTATTGCTGTCTGCAATCTGGAGCGTGTCACCGTCCAGCTTAGTATCAAAGTTATAAATCGTAGAGATGCCATATTCTTTAGCTACTTCATTGATAAAGCCGATGTCGGCCTGTGTATTCTCGCTCCAAGCGCCGCCAACCAGAACAGCGTAAGTGCCTTCACTCTCAAAAAGATGAACGATATCCTCATAGGTTGCCGTTTTAAATACATGGTTAGGATCATTCAGACGGTCATAGACATGACTGAAATAATCAAAGTGGCTTACACCACTACTTGAGCCAAAAGAAGTTAGCGCCTCTGCGTTATCCGGATTAGCATAAGCTCTTCCTGCCTGAGTAGGCAGAATTAGCAGGGAGGCTGCCAACAGCAGCGTTAGAATTTTTTTAAAGGTTAATGGTCGTATCATTATGTGCACCTCGCCTTAAATAGGTTTATGTGATGTATGGGCTGAAAGGAATCCTGAATGAGCCTGCCGCTCATCAAGGACAAACCTCTTCCTCAGCGGCTGGTGCCGGTGCGGGTGCCTGAACCGTTTCCGCTGGAGCAGCTGCTGGTGCGCTGACCGTGGATGATGCAGGTGCAGAAGACGATGTCTTCGGTTGGGCAGACTCAACGACCGGAGCGGCTGTCGCTTTAACCACCTCAGTTGTGGAGAAAGTAATGGATTTCGATTTCGAAGGTGCTTCCGTTGCCGTTACTACAGGAGCCGCAGTGGCCTTAGGCTGAGCAGATACGACAGGAGCAGATGTCGGTTGAGCTGCTTTGGCAGTTACGATTGCTTTTGGAGCTGCCGTAGGCGCAGACGTTGGAACCGGTGTAGCTGTTTGAGTTTGCGTTTTGACAGTCGCAGCTACCGTGGTTGTAGTTGTAGCTACCTTAGCGGTCTCCACGGCTGGAGCTGCGGTCGCCTTAGGCTGAGTTTCACCCACCGCTGGAGCTGTTGAGGCAACAGTCTTCTCCGCAGAATCAACGGTTGCGTCTGGGGCAGCAGTCGCTTTTGCGGAGACAGTCTCCACTGCTGGAGCTGAAGATTCCGGCTGAACCGTTACTGTAACAGGAGCCGGAGTGGCTTCTGCCTGAACAACGACTTCGGCTGCAGAAGTAGCTACAGGTGCCGCTGCTGCTGAAACCGATACTGCTGTATTACTGCTTGCTTCAATGGATGCTGCCTCTGCTGTCTTTTTATTAGCGGATACTGCGGCATACGTCAGTGCGGAAAAGACAACAGTTGCAGCAACCAAAGATATCGTAAGTTTTTTCATAATGTGTACCATCCTTTTCAAATAAAATAAGACCCAACACGGCACGTATTACGTACCTGTTGAATCTCTGGCTGTCCAGTAGATCCATGCTTCTTAACTTCATCGTTGTACCTTTAACCCCTAAATTCTCCTTTCTCTAAAATAAAAAAAAGAGACTCAACGAGACGCAAAACACGCGTCTTTCGTTGAATCTCCGGCTGTCCAGTCGATTCCAATTGGCTTGTGATTAAGTTCCATATTATTCATGACGATGCGCCTTGTCAATCAATTTTTATTTTTCACATGGTTTTTATCGGGATTGATTATTTTTAACATATTATTACATTGACTTTACTATAAATTCTATATAGATTGATCTCAATAGGATTAATCACATTAAAAAACTAGGTTTAAGGGGGTATTAGTAGTGAACATAGATAACAACTTGTTATCCGCCATCGAAACGAACTGGTATGGATTTGTAGCTTCCATATTTGTTTTTGCAATTTTGTTTCTACTGGCACGTAAACGCATCGGATTTGGTACTCGGGTACTCATCGGACTTGGCATCGGACTTATTGCCGGAATATTCTTTCAATACTTCGATTTAGAGACCAAAGCCATTAGCACATTCGGCAGCATTTATGTCAGCTTGATTCGCATGCTCGTCATTCCTTTAGTATTCATACTCGTATTAAACAGTATTTCTTCCTTAACTAATCTGGAGTATCTGCGCAAAATAGGGATCAAAACCTTCGCCTGGTTCCTCGGAACGACGGGTATCGCTTCTATTATCGGCCTATCGGTTGCGCTGCTGTTCAATCCTGGTCAAGGGATACAACAGGATGTACCTGCGGATTTCGCCGCCCGGGAAATCCCTACCTTCTCACAGGTTATTCTGGATCTTGTGCCATCTAACCCTGTGAATGAAGCAGCTACGGGTAAGGTTGTGCCTCTGCTCATTTTCGCTATCTTCCTAGCAGTAGCTATAATCAAAATTGGCTCCAAGAAACCGGAAGCCGTGAAACCTGTACGTGATCTTATTGAATCCCTGACACTGATACTGCATCAGGTCGTGAAATTCATTATTCGTTTGACGCCTTACGGTGTCTTCGCACTGATAGCAGGAATTACCGCACGTTATGGCTGGGAAACGTTGCAGGAACTGGGTAGCGTAATCATTACCTCATATGTCGCAATGATTATTCATTTTGTTCTTATCTTTGGCGGGTTGGTTCTATTAGTAGCGAAGGTGAATCCAATCCGTTTCTTCCGCAAAATCTATCCAACCATTACCGTTGCCTTCACGACTAGAAGCAGCTACGCAACACTTCCTGTCAATCTTGAAGTGATTACGAAGCGCCTTCATGTCTCCCCGCGGATCGCGAGCTTTATTGCGCCGTTAGGAGCATCGGTCAACTTTAATGCGTGCGGTGGCATTTGGCCGGCGATTGTGGCTGTGTTCACCGCCCAAGTATTCGGTATTGATCTGAACTGGACTGACTATATTACACTGGTCTTAGTAAGTATCATCTCTTCAATTGGTGTAGCTGGCGTACCTGGACCAGCCGTAATCTCCACTACGGTGGTCTTAACCGCTCTTGGCCTGCCGCTTGAAGGAATCGCTATCGTTGCAGGTGTAGAAGCGCTCATCGATATGGGTCGTACCGCTGTAAATGCAACAGGAACAGCTGTAACCGCGTTGTTGGTCGCGAATTCAGAAGGTGAATTTGACCGCGAAGCCTTTAATAGCAATGATGACGAAGATGATATTCTCTTGAGCACAGTTTAAAATCCGAACATGCAAACAAAAAAACCTCCGGCAGCTGCTTATAGCAGCAAGCCGGAGGTTTTTTTAACGTAGATCCATATTAGATTCGCTGTTACACCATGCTAATTCTTTGCCGTTGTTTAGCTGAAGCAAGGCAGGTTTCAACCAGACGCATACTTAGCACCGGATCCTCCGGTGCAATGAGTCTCTTACCTGTGAACACAGCGGCTGCAAAATCATCCACCTGCCGTATGTATGGATTAGCCCCTGTGGCATCGACCCGTCTCACCTCATCACCAGTGTACACAAAGAATTCCGCATCCTCGTCTCTAGCGTTGAAAGGCATAGGCACCTCAATTCGTCCCTCGGTCCCAAGAATCTCTAAGAGCTGGCGGTTATATGCCCACATTCCGCAATCAAAGATCAAGCTTAAACCATTTGGAAACTCCACCAGCCCTGAAGCCATCATATCTACATTATCATGCTCAGGGGAGAACTTCGCATGCACGGTCACAGCTTCCGGCTCCGTCCCAAACAACAGTCGTGCCGCACTTAACGGATAGCAGCCAACATCATAAAGCGAGCCGCCACCCCAAGCCGATTTAAAACGAATATTTGAAGTGTCTGTAGCATCATTGTAAGTAAATGTACCTCGAATCGAGCGTAATTCTCCGATTTCACCGCTAGCGATAATGTCCTGGAGTTCAGCAATCCGTGGATGATGCCGATACATGTACGCTTCTGCTAAGTGAACGCCTGCATCGTTGCATGCTTTCACCATCTCTGCAGCCTCTGCACTGTTCAGTGCGATCGGTTTCTCACACAACACATGCTTACCTGCTTCTGCCGCACGGATCACCCATTCTCGATGAAGATGATTAGGGAGCGGAACATACACCGCATCGATTTCTTTATCCGCAAGTAACTCTTCGTAACTGCCATATGCTTTCTCTATTCCGAACTCTGCGGCTACAGCGCTGCTTTTTTCCAAGCCACGACTCGCTACCGCTGTAATCACTCCCGAATCTGAATTCATGATAGCTGGCATCACTGAGCCAGTCGCAATCTGCGCACAGCCTATGATTCCCCACCGAAGTTTTTGTACCATAATGGCTACACCTCTTCCCTTGGATTAGTTACTATACTTTAAGACACCTTATCATAGAATGAAACTCATCACTAATAGAAAAGTACAGTCAGAGCGCAAAAAGCAGCACCCAAAGGAGATTCGACTCCGATAGATACTGCTTTTTAATCCAGTGGAAAAATTACATTATCATGTTTAACAGCACAGCCGCACCAAGCACAGCAATACGGGCCGCATTCATCAACACGAAATTTTTGACGGCAAGAATAAAGGTACTCGCCTTCTCCTGCTTCTGTTTGAACAAATCGATATTTCGGTGCAATGGGATCAGTGTAAGTAGAATCGCCAAGACAAGAATAGGGTTTATCCCCAAGATCAGCAGCACTACAAGATCCAGATAAGAGACATAGTATAGATATTTAAACAGCACAAGCGCATTACGTCGGCCAATGTAGACCGGAAGCGTGTACCTGCGGTTCTCCACATCTTCATCAATATCACAAATATTATTTGCGAGCATAATCCCTGCAATCCCTAGAATGGCAGGAACAGAGAACCAGAACAGGTACAGCACTTCCATAATATTGATATTCAAGCTGACCCAACCGTTCTGAAGCAACAGCGATACCACATGCTCGTCCGTATGAATATAGGCAGAAATAAAAATAATGACAAAGCCCATAAACAAACCTGAGAACAGCTCACCTAACGGCATCCTTGAGATCGGAATCGGCCCGAATGAATAAAGGATACCTATTAAGAAAGATAGCCCACCCAGCAAAAAGACCAGCAAACCCGTCTGCGTAACAAGCGCAATCCCGCCCCCTGCAGCCAGAGCCAGCAAAATAACAATCGTCGCCACGACAGTGCTCTCTTTTAGCTTAAAATGCACAATCGCATTATGCGTCTCATAGCCATAGCCGTGAGTTTTGGAAGCTTTTTTGAAATCGTAATAGTTGTTAATCGCCGTCGTTGCCATATCAAAACTAAGCAGGGAAACGAACATCAGACCAAAACGCAACACATAAAAATCCTCAAACCGATACAGGGCATACAGCGTTCCCATCAGAAAGGGGATCATACTGGCTACTTTTGTCGGCAGCTCCACAAATCTTAGAAAGCTTTTAATATTCACACCATACACCCTTATTTATCAATTGAGCCTGCAAGGTATTACTGTTCAGTCGTTGTAATCTTCACTGGGGACCATTCTGCAATAACTGTTTGTCCATGCACAGACACACTGCCTTCAGGACTCAGATCCTTCTCTGTCATAATTCCAAGCGCCACTGTAAAGTTATTGAATTTAATCGGAATATTTTTCTCACGACGCACTTCTTTGCCATTCAAATAGAATACAGCCTCATCGTTGCCACGGTGGTACGTTATGCGGTAGGTATTAAATTCACGTGGTTTGAAATCCGTATCTTCTTTAAAGATGCAGAAATATTTCGTTCCTTTGCTCTCTGGTACTTGTACCCCTGGGAACGGCAAAATACCATATACACTAGCATATTTATCATTTCCCGCAAAAAAGTCTAGCGCCGCACCTGTCGTAAAATCAAGCAAGTTCAGCGATACATAACCATCGTACAAATCTCCAGGTGCTGTTCCTTGTGTACGGCTACGAATTTGCAGCTCAAAGCTAATCTCTCCGGCCTCAGGAATTACCACTGGCTCCGCGGAGTAATACATATGCTTAGCATTGTCTAGAATTTGTACTTGATGGTTCTCGCGGGATAATTTCGCACGCACATACAGCGTATCATTACGAACGATAACTACCGCTTCCGGTTCACGATAAGCCCAAAAGGATCCATCAGGCAGTGTAAATCCACCTGTCTTCCAGACCTTTCCTTCTTCTAAAATGGAGTGGAAATCTCCAAGCACCATTTGATTGCCTTTAACATTTTGTTCTTCCTTCAACAGTTCCTTGTCCTTCTTTTCCATGAAAGCTCACTCCTTCTGTATGGTAATTATTAGTACAAGCAAAAACGCCTTCAGCGTCCCTAATGGACGGTAAGCGTTTATGCGAGAAATATAAGGATAATGTATAGCGTGAAACCTATATATTCTTATATTTTCAGAATAATCCTTGAATTAGTAAGGTTGCTGCCATCACTACTCCGCAACGAACGGAGGCTTTTTGTGAAGCACCCATGAGCGGGATATAGGCTGGTGAAGCATTATGCGGCTTCAGTCCACGATAAATACGAATTGGCCAGAAGGCCGTAACCAAAGCCAATAGTGCATAAACTGGAAGTACGCCCATCAGCACACAGATCACCACAGAAGCATAACCGGTGAAGAGGAGCACACGCGAGAAGACAAGTGCCTTCTGTTCACCCCACACTACAACAAGCGTAAGTTTTCCAGCCTGCTCGTCCGCTTTCCAATGTAAGAAATGATGATTAAACAATAGCAATGTAGTCAAGAATCCAACCGGCAATGAAAGGATGACAGGCTTCATGCTAAAATGACCGGTTTGTACGAAAAAGGAACCTAACACAGGCATGATCCCAAAAGCTATAAAGATAGCCATCTCACTATATCCCTTACCGCGATAGCCATACCGCAGGGGTGGGGCTACATAGAAATAAGCGATTAAAGCACCTACAAGTACAAACCAGAGGATATTCCAACCGCTATATATACTTAGGATTCCACCACAGATAAGGGCAATCGCCAACATACTCCAGGTCATCTTTGCATAAAAAGACTCCGAGAGGATTCCACCTGTCAGTAGCCCGGAGTTTGTGCTGATTTCACCAGCGGAATTCTTCGCCTCTGTATCTGTTCCGTTGCGATAATCCCACAGATCATTCACCATATTGGAAAACAGATGCGCCGAAATCGCTCCTATTAAGGTTAGAATAAATAAGACCGGATGGAATGACCTTTCCCATACATATGCCCCAACTGTACCTAAAACAATCGGGATAAGCATAACTGAAAAACTCCAAAACCGGGTCGCCTTCGTAAATAATGTCCATTTGCTCACTTCAAGCTTACCGCCTTTTCATTATGACTTGATAATAATTATCACTGACTATTATACATCAATTTTCAACAGATTGTGAAGATTATCACTGCATATAATGTCTAATCTTGACATAATACCTCGGTTTGTTTGGCTAAAAGGTTTCTTCATTGAAGCTAAAAATGTAAATAACCTCTTATTGGACATAAGGCCACCCTTTTACAACAAAAAATGAGCGCTGTTTTATAGGCAAGCACATACCAATATGATATGATAGGCAAGCCTATGAACAGCGCTCCTTGAGTGCTGTTTTTAAGAGCGTAAAACTATATATAATAATGGAGGCTTTTACTGTCATGTCAGCGCAATCCCCTAACACCCAATCTGTCAAAATCGTCACCGCAGACCCTAGCGCCATCGGGCTATTCGGACTGGCTATTGTCACATTGGTTGCTTCTTCACAGAAGCTTGAGTTTACAACAGGACTTAGCTACGTCATTCCTTGGGCTATCTTCCTGGGAGCATTTGCTCAACTATTTGCCGCAATTCAAGATGCTAAGCACAACAACACCTTTGGTATGACTGCCTTTGGCGCCTACGCTTTCTTTTGGTTCGGCATGGCTAGCAGCTGGCTGATCAAGCTCGGCGTATTCGGCCCAACGCTTGCAGAGGCTGTAGATCCTAAGCAGCTCGGATTTGTATTTCTGGGTTACTTGATCTTTACAATCTTTATGACCATTGGCGCGGTTGAGGCTAATAGAGTTTTGCTTATCATTTTTGTATTGATAGATTTCCTTTTTATTGGACTAACCTTCGATTCCTTTGGTATCGCTCCAGAATTCTTCCATAAGCTTGCTGCTTGTGCCGAACTTGGAATTGGTATCGTATCCTTATACGGATGTGGCGCTTCTGTGCTAAACGCTCATTTCGGACGCACTTTCTTACCGATCGGAGCTCCGCTAGGTATTTTCAAGAAATAGTAATTCACCTTTTTTGAATCCTAACTTTTGCAAGCCGAAAGGATGCCTGAGACCATGCATGTCCTATCCTCTTCTGAATTAGCCGTAACCGCTATATTTGCGCTTATTCTCGCAGTTATTGCCTATTTGATCATTCGGAATATCCCAAAGATGTCTGGAGATATTGCGGCTTTTCGCAAAAGAACACTGGTCTGGACCCAGGTTTCGCTTGTACTAACGGTACTTCAGCTGAACTTCAAAGCAGGCGACTGGCGATTTTCTATCGTTCTTGGACTCATCGTATTATTTACCGGAAGCATTTGGCTTTCCGCCCGTTACCATGACATCCGCAGCACCTTAGATCCAGAATCCAAAGATTCTGAAGTACATTAGTAGAAGCTAGGTAACAAAATAAAGGTGATGAAGCTCCCGTAAGGGGGCTTTTTTTGTGAATTCGGAAGGTCCCTTCGCATACTTCTCCCCTCCATAACCATACTAATGACATTCCAAGCTAAAATGCCTACGGCGTCCTATTAAGGAGGCTAAACGTTTATGCGAGAATTATAAGGATAACGTATACCGTGAAACTTATACTTTCTTATAATTCAATATAAGGAACGGGAGGACTATCCAGGTGAGTAAAAAAATAAATCTTCTGATGTTCAGCGGAGAATACGACAAAGCCATGGCGGGATTGATCTTAGCGAATGCCGCGAGAGATATAGATGTAGAGGTTACGATGTTTTTCTCTTTCTGGGGTTTGTTTCTGGTGCGTGATCCGGAGAAGATGACGCTAGAGGATAAAAGTATTTATGAGAAGCTGATGGATGTCATTACGCCAAAGGGTCCTGGGCAGCTGCCACTCTCCCATTTGAATTTCAGCGGGCTGGGCCGGATGATGCTAGAGGAGATGATGGAGGAGCAAGGCGCGCCGAAGCTGATTCATTTTCTAAAAGGAGCTCGTAAAAAAAACATCAAGTTCTATGCCTGTAAGCTCTCCGTCGAAATCATGGGCTTTAAAACAGAAGAACTGCTGCCAGAGGTCGAGATTATCGATGCTGCGGCGTATTTAAAAGATGCTTTGGAGAGTGATGTTCAGCTGTTCATTTAGCGGTTGAAATTAATTAATATAAGAAAACATAAAGCGACATGGGGAATTTCTCATGCCGCTTCGGATTTCAATTGAAAGGATATAAATTATACCGTGATGATTGTCTTGCCCATTGGAATCTTGAAGCTCTTCTCCATTACTTTGATATGAATCAGCTCTTGTGCATCCACGATTAATTGCGTCTTCAAATGATTCACTTCCACGGTAATCGTCGCTTGACGGTAACGCATCGTGAAGGTGTATCCCTTCCATTGCTTCGGCAATGTCGGGTTCAATGCCAAATGATCATCCTTGATCCTTACACCCGAGAAGCCATAGACGATCGACATCCATGTACCACCCATGTTCGCCATATGCAATCCGTCTTTCGTGTTGCCATGAGTGTTATCCAAATCCATTCGTGCCGTTTCAATGAAATAATCGTACGCCTTGTCCGAGTAACCTAACTTCGAAGCCATGATGCTATAGATCGCGCAGGATAAGGACGAATCATGAGTTGTCAGCTTCTCGTAATAATCGTAGGAGTTCCGCAAGACATCGGTTGAAATGCCATCCTCGAGCAAGAAATGCGCCAGCACCGTATCGGCCTGCTTCAACACCTGATGACGATAGATGTGTAGCGGGTGATAGTGAAGCAGCAGTGGGTGTTTTTCTTCCGGTGTGTTCTCGAAATCCCACACCTTCTTCGCTAAGAAAGAATCATCTTGTGCATGAATGTTCAACTTCTCATCGAAAGGCAGATACATCTTCGCAGCCGCTTCTTCAAATGCTGTAATCTCATCTGTTGTTAAGCCAATGCGACTACACAAAGCTTCCCATGCCGCAGGATGAGTTTCTGCCAACTGCTTATACCACGATGCAGCCCACTCTAGATTATATTTTGCAAGTACATTCGTGTAATAGTTATTGTTTACGATGGCCGTATACTCATCCGGACCTGTTACATCATCAATCTTGAATAGACCTTCATGATAATGACCTAGCTCCATCCAAGTTCTTGCAGTTTCAAATACGACTTCCGCACCGAATTCCGCAATGAAATCTTTATCGCCTGTCGCGAGATAATATTGAATATACGTATAAGCAATATCACCATTAATATGATACTGTGCCGTACCAGCTGGGAAGTACCCCGAGCACTCTTCCCCTGTAATGGTACGCCATGCGTAAGCGGCCCCCTTCTTGTGGCCTAGCTCTAGCGCACGCTTCTTCGCTTCACCTAGAATCGTATAACGGTAACGAAGCAACTGCTTCGCCAGCTCTGGTTGACAGAGGATGAAGAACGGCAGGATATAGATTTCGGTATCCCAGAAATAATGTCCCTCGTAGCCCTCACCGCTTAAGCCTTTGGCTGCGATGTTACTGTATTTATCTTTGCCCACAGATTGCAGCAACTGATATACGTTATATCGAAGACCTTGCTCAAGTACCTCATCACCTTGGATCTCGATATTTGCAATTTCCCAAAAATGTTGTAAATATACTTCTTGTGCCATGTAAGCCGCTTGAATCCCTTGCGTTAATACCAAAGCCATCAACTCACGTCCGTGAGCAGCTGGATCTTCGTGTCGACGTGTATCTGTAAATACGTTGAATTTTGTGAATTGAACAATATCTTTACCGGCTGGGAACGCATACCGCACCATTACACTTTTCTCACCCTTGATCAGTTCACCGTTCACCGCAGGCGTTGTCTGATGAACTGTTGTTGCCGCCACTTGTAGCTTCGACGTATTTGTCTCAAGCACGATTTGTAAGGAAGTCTCGTCGAACACCTCGATATTCTTCATATCCAATAGCTTGGCATGACCCGAAGCAACACGAGGGTCCTTCGCATTCGTATAGTTACTCACATCGCCATTCACACCAGAGGTAATTGTCACTTCATCCTGACAATTGATACGAGCTACCTCAATATCTATCGTGAACAATTCGAGTGTTGTCAATGACGCCATGCGTGTGAATGAAATTTCGACCTCTTTACCTTGTGGTGAAATCCAGTGCACGAGCCGTACGTACTTCCCTTCGCGCATATCGAGATAACGCCGCCCAGATACGACCGTTCCTGTGAAAAGACTGAACTTCTCCTCCCCGATATGAATGGTCACATCCTGTACATCCATCACATTCACAAGTTTCTGTTGTGTATCGGGAAAGCCATACGCGCTCTCCCCATATAGCATCGGTGTAATATCATAAAATGCATTTATATATGTTCCACGAACCGTTGGCTCGTCACCTTCATAACCTTCTTCAAAATTACCTCGAACACCTACATAACCATTAGCCACATTAAAAATACTCTCACTAACGCCGAGGTCTTGCATATCCCTATGATTCTCAATAATCCAGCCCGACTTCATATGAAGGCCCCCTCATCCAATTTTATTTCACAGCACCTGCCATAACGCCTTTAATAATGTATTTCTGTGCGAACAGATAAAAGATAATAACCGGAATAATCGATACGACAAGTCCTGCCATTGCAAGGTTCCACTGAATTGTAAATTCTCCGAAGAAGAAGAAGGTTGACAATGGAATGGTACGAAGCGCTGGGCTTGTTAAGGTCAAGGATGGAAGTAAATAGTCATTCCAAATCCACAATAGATTCAAGATTCCTACAGTCATCGTAATTGGCGTAAGCATTGGGAATACAACCTTCCAGAATGTCTGCCACGTATTACAGCCCTCTATCATCGCCGCTTCTTCAAGAGCAATCGGTACCCCTTTAATAAAACCATGATAAAGGAAGACCGACATACTTAGCCCAAATCCGATATACATGAAAATTAGGCCATAATGTGTATTAATCATAGAGAAATTAAGTGATGGGATATCCCATTTGTTTAAATATTGCATTAGCGGAATCATCACTGATTGAAACGGGATGAGCATCGTACCTACGAATAAGAGGAGAATGCCATTGGACAATTTATTCTTCATGCGAACAAGCATCCAAGATGTCATCGCTGAGAAGATAATAATAAGCCCAATACTAATGACACTCACTAAGAGCGAGTTTTTAAATGCTGACAAAAAGTTCATTTTGTCCATTGCCGCAGCATAGTACTCGAAGGAAAAGGATTTCGGCAGGCCGAACGTATCGGTGAATATCTCGGCACGTCCTTTGAACGAATTCACAAACATAATATACATAGGCAACAGCATAAGAAGTCCACTAACCCAAGCTATAACTTCAAGCAATATTGAAGTTGATTTATTGCGACGTTTCATTATTGTTCAACCTCCCTTTTCTTCGAGATAACGACCTGCGTAACCGTCACAACTAAGATGACGAGGAAGAAAATAATCGCCTTGGATTGCGCGAGCGCATATTGATTCATACTAAACGCGGTTTTAAAGATATTCATTGCAACAAGCTCGGTTGTACCGTAAGGACCACCGTTCGTTAGTGAGATATTGGTATCATATTGTTTGAATGCGTTCGACAGCGTCAAGAACAAGCTGATCGTGAAGGCTGGCATAATGAGTGGGAACATAATTTTGCGGAATCGCATCCATCCGCCTGCGCCATCCATATCAGCTGCCTCCAGCACCTCATCCGAAACACCTTGAATAGCTGCGATGTAGATGATCATGACGTAGCCGGCCATTTGCCATGTTCCTACGAAGACCAGCGCCCAGAAGGAAGCCGTCGGATCATCCAACCAATTGAAGAAGATCGAGCTATTCCCCATTACTTCTCCAACCTGTACGAAGAATTTCGTGAATACGAACTTCCAGATGAAACCTAGGATCAGACCACCGATCAAGTTCGGCAGGAAGTATATTGAGCGTAAAAGATTACGCGACTTAATTTTGGAAGTCACCAGCATCGCGAGTGAAAGTCCGATAACGTTAACGAGAATAATCATGCATACGGCATATTTAAATGTCAGGCCGAAGGATGTAAGAAAATCTGAATCTTGAAACACCCGTACATAATTATCGAAGCCTACAAAGTTAGAACCTGCAAATTTAAACCCATCCCAATCTGTAAAAGAGTACACAATCCCCATAACGAATGGAATGATGACTACATTTATAAAGATGAATAATGATGGAACAATAAAAGCTGCGGCTATTAAATTTCTCTTTACACTTTTCTTCAATGGTTTCACCTCTTATCCATTTCTACAAAACAGGAAGAGGCCGCTTAACGAATATTCGAGAAGCAGCCTCCATAGCCATACGATTATTTTTTAACCGCAGTCATCCAAACATTCTGAAGTGCTTCTAACAAGCCCTCGCCCGTTAATTTTCCTGCATAGTATTTTTCCATTTGGTTCGCAAACTCTTGATCTGCTCCCGCTGGGAATTGATCGAATACCCATTTCACTGTCTTGCCTTCACTTGCATAACGGTTCACTTCTTGGGATAACGGATCCATTTTGCTAGTATCAAAACCGGAGTACACAGGGATAAAGTTAAACTCATCCGTTACATAGTGCTGACCCGCTGGATCTGTTAGCAACCAATCCAAGAACGCCTTCGCACCCGCTTGTTGATCTTCCGATGCATGCTTGTTCACGCGGAAGAAGTTACTGTTACCTACCGCAATCCCTTGATTACCTTCGAACGGTACTGGCAAGAAACCGTATTCAAATTTCACATCATAATCGTTCAAGAGACCTTGTGCCCAGTTTCCTTGGTGAATCATCGCATATTGTCCTGCCGCGAAGCCTGCAACTTGTTCATCATACGTATCTTTACTCAAGTTCGTATGGTCTTTGATCTTGTCCAGATCAGCAACGTACTCTTTCAATTCAGGAATATCTTGAAGCTTCAATTCGCCAGCATTAATCTTAGCAATCGTACCCGATGTATCTTTCATTAATGCAAATGGCCAGTTAAATGGATGCATGAAACGGAAGTAAGACTCTTGTGCATACGCTATGGCCTTCTTCACGCCTTTCACTTGCTCTAGCTTCGTGCTTGCTGCTACAAGATCATCCCATGTCTTAATATCATCCGCATTCACGCCTGCTTCCTTGAACATATCCTTATTGTAGATAAGTCCGAAGCCTTCAAGCGCAACTGGCAAGCCATATAATTTACCATCATTACGCGCTGCTGTATCTTGTCCTTCAACAATTTTGCTAGCCGCTTTCATATCATCCAAGGGTGCCATATATGGAAGATATTTTTGAAACTCTGAGCCAGATGCTGTTGTGAAAATGGTTGGTGCTTTTTCTGGGGCGGAGCTGAATTGTGTCTGGAGCACCGTCATCAGGTTGTCGCCTGCTGCTCCTAATGCTTGTACTTCATATTTATCTTGAGTTTTATTGAATTCTTTCACTGCATCCTCTAGTGCACTTTGGATTTCTACTTTATTCTGAATGATTGTAATAACCGCTTTTTTACCAGTTCCTTTAGACGTTGTGTCTGCGCTATTTGCCTTGTTTGCCCCATCATCACTTTTTGCTCCACAAGCGACTAACGTGGATAACATAGCTACAGATAATAATGCTGCCCCTACTTTTTTCTTCATCTGCAATACCCCTCTTCTGAAGATTTCATAATTTTTATTTGTATTTCTAAAATTGAAAGCCTTTACAAAACTGATATTACACGATAATATAACACTTAATTATAAATTCTTAACATTAGTTTCGATTTATAAATACGGATTATATTGTAAAATCCTCCCTTAAACAGGTAGCCTAAAGGAGATTATCCATGCTAGACATTACTGCCTTCCTCGAACGCAATATGGCGAAGAATCGCTATCAGAACTATATGCATCCTTCCTATGAGCACGAAAAGAAGCTCGTCTATGCAATCCAACGCATTGATCGTGAAGGTGCCGTTAAAATATTGAATGAAATCAACCTGTTGGAACGAGCCAACCTGTCACCGAAGCCTTTGCAGTCGTTGAAATATTCTCTAGTCGCTAGCTGCACCATTTTTACGCGTGCGATCATTGAGGCGGGGGTCGATTCCGAGTCCGCGTTCATTCTCAGTGACCATTACATCAACTTAATTGATGAGAGCGACTCGATCGTGAAGACCGTTGAGATTGAATACCTCATGCTAAATAGCTTTATTAGTGTCATCTCAACCCATCGTTCGTATTCGTATGGACCCATCATTAATAAGACGATCGCCTATATTAAAAAGCACATTGAAGAGAAGCCTACGCTAGAGCGGGTTGCGGAAATCGTGCAGTTGCATCCGAATTACCTCGCAACGCTATTCAAACAAGAAACAGGGAGCACTGTCCTCAACTTCATCCATAAAGAAAGAATTGATGCGATCAAGAACTTCCTGATCCATACAAATATGGCGCTTCAGGATATTAGTGATATCTTCGGCTTCGCTTCCTCTGCCTACTTCTCTACCTACTGCAAGACGCATCTAGGCATGACCGCAAGGGAGTATCGAAAAGATCACATGAAATGATAAGCAAAAACGCCTTCGGCGTCCTTAAAGGACGGAAAGCGTTTATGCGAGAAATATAAGGATAAAGTATAGCGTGAAACTTATACTTCCGTATATTTTTTAAAAAAGGCGAATTCTCATTCATAGCCGAATGGAATTTCGCCTTTTGTTCCCCCTAATGATTACTTTGCATAACTATCTCTTCGGTGGTTGCGGTGTAATCAGGAAGTTAACCGGCAAATTACTACCAGACGCTGCAGTGAACAATATCTCAACAGAGCCCCCTTCATCACCAGTACGGTAAACCACACTATTCAAGTTTGCATTTGTAATACTGCCGGTACTTGGCATTTGAACAATTTGACCATTCACCATAACAGGTCCCATATAATTACCACCACGCGGGTTAAAGGTAATTAATGAATTGGGAGCAACATGTTCAAATTTGATTTTGTATAGTACTCCGAAGTTGCCTGCATTGGATGCACCAGTTCCTGACATAGGGTCGGTGCCCATCAAATTCAAATCACTTGAATTATCACCGATGAGAAGTCTCGCAGGTGTTCTCCCTACTTCATCCGTAACAGTCATGATACGTGTAGAATCAGCATAAGTCCCTCGGTTATGCACGCCATCACGATCCAGTATTGGAAGCATAGGAAGTGTGGTTAACGGATCTTTATTCGCATCAATCATCATAACATTGTATTCAATAGGATAATCACTATATAAGTCCGCTTGGAGTGAAACGATTTCGCTCGGTTTTATTGCAATATTATTCAGATCAGACAGGATAGAGACGCTTTCACCAGGTTGCAGGACCGTTGTCTTGTAATCTTTTTTCGTTTGCATGGATTCCCAGTAACGTTGCACTGAGAGTTTACCCGTAGCTTCCGGAAATGGATGTGGGCCTCCAACGCCTAAATATTCTGTTGTGATCGTCGTAGGGGATAGATTGTTGTTCTTAGCTATCACATATACCTTCATTTTAGTATTCATATTATTCTTGTGGTGAATCAAAAAGCGGGTTCCACCGAACGATGTTTCACGATAAGTAATCCCTTCCATATTTACGGTTTCTGGACTGTTAGCGCGAATAAGATTATAAGGCTCAGAAGTGAGCGTATAAGCTACCTTCTGCCAGTTTGGAACATTGGATCCGTCAATATCAAATACACTACCCGGAGAAGCGAACAATCTATAGAAATCTTCCTTACTGTACAAGACTTCACCCGTAATATTAATGACTTTTTCAAAAGTGCTGATTGCGCCATGTGAATCTTCTACTTGAATAGAAACTGTTGCAGGACCAGGCGTGAAGAAAGCTTCCGCTTTATTCGTCCAGGTCGTTGTTTTAAGTGTATCTCCGTCTGGGTCGGTGCTCATATCCGTATAAGTGATCATCTCACCCATTTTGTAGGAATTCTTATCGGTCGTAAAATTTGCAACCGGCGGTGTATTCGGTTTTAGAATCGTGATCGTCGTGGAGTAAGGATCACTCCATTGTCCATTAGCATCCCTAACAGAGTAGGATACTACATATTGCCCAGGTGTATCATAGATATCCTGCTTCCCTTCCCACTTCTCTTCAACTATGGCTGAACCAATCGGTGAAGAGCTAGAAGTCAGGAAATTCACTGGATCACCAGCATAAATTATAGCCGGTACTGTAAAAGAAGCTTTAGGCTTCAAATTTAGCGAAAGAATGACTCGTTTTTGCACATTATCCACGGTATACGGAATGCCCAGCGCCCCAGTAATGGACGTCAATGGAATCATAAAGGTTCCTTTGAATTGATATGCTGGACCTTTCATTGTCACATTCTTACCATTTACGGAATAAATCTTACTGTCTGTCTTGAACCGCATAACGTCGCTGCCTTTAGTAACAATAGTCTCTTTCGTCTTATAATCGTAAATGTATTTCACACCTACACGTTCAACCATAGCTCTAATCGAAACGTAGGAAACGCCATTCTTCACTGCCATTGGCTGATTAGCCAAATATTCAATGCCATTCTGATACATTTTGTTACTATTCATCATAAGTACAAGCTGATTGCTAGCCCCTGCATTAACTATGTCAGTTGTAATCGGTGGTGTGGTGGTCGCAGGTATAAGTGTAAGACTTGGACTCGGTGTGGGGGATGGTAACGTTGTTAAAGTAGAATCGGTTGTTCCCCCTGTAATTGGCGTTACTGTCGCTGTTGGTGTTGCCCCTTCTACTACCGGACGTGTCAATGATGGCAATGGATCAGTAGCTTCTGGAATTACTTCCGCAACAGATGTAGTAGCCACTCTTACTCCACTGGTGTTACTGGAGGTAATATTTCCAGCTTCAGCAAAAACGGGCACTGCCGCAGCAGTCTGAGATACGGCCAATAGTACAACTAATGATAGTTTTTTTAAATGCATGATTTGACTCCTCTGCTCCATTTGTGAATATAAGTGGCCCCTAACTTTACCTTCCTCTTATATAACGAGACAGTGCTTTTACTTCATGGTACATTCATTATTTCAAATCGTATTATTTGACGCAGTAGATCTCAAAAAGTTTCATTATAAGTAAATAAAAAACAATGTTGTATATTAATTACACCATTCACCTCTATCTCCTTTATTTGTTATTCCTATAAACTCCACCTAGGCTTTAACCCAATTCTCCAAGCAAGCATATACTGATGCCATAGAAACTACTGGCACGCCGAAAATAAACTATGACCTTACCACTATCGGCGTACGGGCTGGAGGGAAATCCGTGCTAAACATCATCCACGCCTCTTCTGCAGAGACGCCCGCTTCACTACAAAACCATTTCGAGATTTTTCGTGAGCACACCATTGGAATTCGGCATCAGATCACCACACCCTATGGTAGACAGCCACTGCTGTATGCCGATTGGACCGCAAGCGGACGCTTATATGAACCGATTGAACGAAAGCTGCAGGAAGCCTTCGGTCCATATGTTAGTAATCCACATACAGACTCCAACACGACCGGTTTAACCATGACACTGGCTTATAATGAAGCGCGACAAATTATTAAAAAGCATGTAAATGCTGGCCCTCAGGACATCCTGCTCTTCTGCGGAAATGGAACAACGGGAGCTGTAAACAAGCTGCAGCGTATCATGGGCTTAAGACTCCCTGAGTGGATTCAGGACTATAGCTCCCATTCGATGGAGGAACGTCCTGTGATCTTCACCAGCCATATGGAGCATCATTCCAATATCCTTCCCTGGCAGGAGGGGATTGGTGATGTTGTGACTGTTCCTCCCGGAGAAAACGGAAATATAGATCTTCAGCAGCTTGAAGCCCAGTTGAAATTGTATCAGCATCGTCGCTGGAAAATCGGTTCATTTACGGCTTGCTCCAATGTGACCGGAATTCAGACTCCCTACCAGAAGCTTGCCGCGATTATGCACCGCCACGGAGGCCTATGTTTTGTAGATTTTGCCGCCAGTGCACCCTATGAGCCTATCGATATGCATCCTGTCTCACCGCTGGAGAAGCTGGATGCAATCTTTTTTTCTCCGCATAAATTTCTGGGTGGACCGGGCACGAATGGCGTTCTAATTTTTGATGAGGCTCTAAGTAATGGACGTATTCCTGACGAACCGGGTGGAGGTACAGTGGCTTGGGTCAATCCTTGGGGAGGACGCCGCTACACCAACGAAATAGAGATGCGGGAAGACGGGGGAACACCGGGGTTTCTGCAAGCTTTTCGGACAGCACTTTGCGTGAAGCTGAAGGAACAGATGAATGGAAACGGTCAATATATGGTGATTAGAGAGCACGAGCTATGCCAGCAATTAATGAACGGGCTCCGTAGCATACCCGAATGCTCGCTGCTAGCTGGACATCATACAGAACGTCATGGCATTGTCTCTTTTACACTACGTGATATTCATTATAATCTTGCAGTTCAACTACTAAATGATCGCTTTGGTATACAAGCCCGGGGTGGTTGCTCTTGTGCAGGTCCTTATGGGCATTACTTACTTGAATTAGGGTGGGCGCAATCTGCTCAGATCGCTGAGGCAATTACTGTAGGAGACCAGTCGCTTAGACCGGGTTGGATCCGCATCTCTCTACACCCCATTATGACGAATCAGGAGGTAGAGAGAATTGTATCCGCTGTACGAAATATCGTGATCCATTTCCAACAATGGAAACAGGACTATTTTTATGATGCTTCTACGAACAGTTGGACCCATATCTACAATGAGGATCCCGCTGAGGCGAAGGTCAAAGCACTTTTTTCGGTGTAGTTTCCAGCTTATTGTGTAATGTCCTTCACCATGTCCAGATCGGCAGCACTAGCGTTGGAGATAACCTGTTCTACATTCT
Organism: Paenibacillus sp. FSL R5-0914; assembly: GCF_038004525.1. Lineage (NCBI taxonomy): Bacteria > Bacillati > Bacillota > Bacilli > Caryophanales > Paenibacillaceae > Paenibacillus > Paenibacillus sp. FSL R5-0914. Next base: position 1,242,031 of record NZ_JBBORH010000001.1, on the reverse strand, counting down.
TACAACCTGGAATTACACTGGTTACTGCGGGATGCTGAAGGCACCACGCCAAAGCCCACTGCGCCATATCGAGTCCAGAAGGGACTTCATTGGCAGCAATTTCAGCTACAGCGCGCAGCTGTTTTTGCCTTACATCCTCTTTATGGTTAGCACGCACATCACCCTGACCAAATACCGCATCCGGCTTGTACTTGCCGCTTAAATAACCACTCGCTAACGGAACACGCGCCAACACACCTAATTTATGCTCGATGCAGAGTGGAAGAATCTCTTCCTCAGGTTGACGATCCAGCCGATTATATACTACTTGTATGGCCTCTGCTTGCACATCCGCTGCTGCAGAGGTCTGATGTACACCCGAGACTGATGCACTTATCGAGACGCCTAAATGACGGATTTTCCCTGCCTGCTTCTGTCTGTCGAGCATGCTCCACAACTTGTCATTATCGAATTGCTCATCCGTTCCGGAATGGAATTGATAGAGGTCGATGTACTCGGTCTGAAGTGCACGCAGGGAATCATCCAGCTGCTTCAGCACATCCTCAGCACGCCATAACTGTTCCCGCTGCAAATGTCCCTGAAAATGATGACCGAATTTCGTAGCTACAATCCAGTCCTCACGTTTCCGGCGAGCCAGATAACCCCCAATGAACTTCTCTGACAAGTGATCTCCATAACATTCTGCCGTATCAATCAGGTTAATACCGAGCTCTCCAGCCTTATCTAACATGGCATCGACTTCTGCTTGAGTGAAATCCTTGCCCCACTCTCCACCGAACTGCCAAGTACCCAATCCGATCACCGATACATTCATCCCTGTACTGCCAAGTTTACGATATTTCATCATCATTTCCTCCTTTGTTCTATTAAAATAGTCCATTCACAGTACTAAGCGGCCTTGTTTCCATCTTCCACCGTTCTAGCGAACCGCGCCTCGATGGCTTTAACTCCCCATAGTGACAATCCAATAAACACCAAGACATAGATGATCTCCCACGGCTGGCGGATAAATCGTTCCAGATCATTTCCAATATATGAAACAGCGAATACCATGATCGCTTTGCCGACAGTGAGCGCAAGAAGATACGATCGAAATCTCATCCCAGCAAGACCAGCAGCCATATTAATTACAACGAAGGGGCCTACCGGGAATATACTAAGCAGAAATACATAACTGAATCCGCTTTGCCGCACCCATGTCATACTTTTGGCTACCTTTGGCCGTTCTGCCCATTTTCGCAGATACCGATGCGAAGCTACTTTGCGAATAATCCAAAATGTTGTCACACAGCCCGCAACCAAGCCGATCCAAGAATACAAAAAACCTAACCATAAACCATATACAGCCCCGTTTAATCCGACGATCGCAATAGTTGGTAGTGGTGGTATAAATGATTTCAAAAACGTTAACGCAATGCCCGGAAAGGGCCCAAACGAACGATATTGTTCAAGCAGATGCCGCAGATTATCCTCTGTCAGCCAAGACATAATATCAAGAAAGTACATAACCAGCTGATCTCCTCATCCGATTGGAATTCTTAACACCTGGTCTCAATTATACACGAAGTTGCGAGCATTCCTACAGCTGTTCCAATATAAAGAGAACAAGCTAGAACTACATGAATGACAGCGAGTAAGTTCTTCGTTACGATAGACAAAATAAGATTAAGTTACTTCATTACAAAGGGACTTCAGGACACTTATCTTGACAGCACAACGATTAATAGTAAGATGAGAGTTGATGGAAATAAAATGAATTTATGGGGGCGTTATTTGTTGAAGAGATTGTCGGTTCTAGCAATGATATGCGTTTTGATATTTTCTGTAGGTCTTATTCCTGCTCCAGCGTCAGCAGCTTCGAAGGGATCCCACATTTTTGTGGATGGGGTGCCACTAAATTCAAGATCTGTGAGTAAAAACGGAGTTTCGTTCGTCCCTTTCCGAGAATTATTCGAGAAGCTTAAGATGAGTATAGACTATAACGCAAAACTGAAACAAGTTACGGGCACCAAAGGTGATTTGAAGATAACTTTTACTATTGGTAGCAAAACAGCATACGTGAATGGCCAGAAAAAAATGCTGCAGGCGGCGCCGTTTGCTCAGAATGGCACTACGTTAATTCCGGTTCGTATCGTTGGTGAAGCAACCGGGAACGCCGTTTATTATTCAGCAGCAGCAGATGTGATTCAAATTAATAGCCCATCTTTTAAAGGTGCCTCTTACACCATTGACGGCATCCCGATCTTATTCAATGCCAATGGAACTGTCTTGTTTGGTCCCAACGCATTAAAAGACATGAATTCACAAAAGGAAATAGCTGAGATCGATGCCATTAAAGATTTCACAGCTAACGCTCCCAAAATTCGTATTGTCGGAGTACCGCCAACACAAGAGCAATCCAAAGATCCCGGCTATAAAGGATACCCTGATTATTTTGACGCCAATTATGTAACCGCAGCCGGAAACAAGGAAACCTTGCCTCCGCTTATGAGCAAAGGTTGGATTTCCTTATCTATGCTCTCCGAAATTGAAAAAATCATTAATCTTGGAAATAGTGATTCCAACACCCTTAGCATAGGTAAATATGCTGAGATGGGCCTCGTAAGATACGATATCATTGTGACAGATGAATACAAAAAAGCAAAAACAGGCCAATTCACGTTAAGCGACATACGTGTAAAGAAATATAAGGGCACTATGTATCTTAACATTGAGGATTTACAAACCGTTGGCCTCATTGAGCCTAATTAAACTAGCTTGTTAGTTAGTTCAATAATTCAGAGAAAAGGCCATCCTTTTGCAGGGTGGCCTTTAAATTTTCATCATCACAACAAAAAAGCCGAGCACAAAGCCCCCGGTTTAGGAGCTTACTACTCAGCTTTCAATACCCGCACCTCAAACCTCTGCACTGTAACAACCCGCCTGCTCACCTTCTGCCCTCAGCCCCGCAACCACAAGGGTTGTCACGTACTTACGAGCATCCGCAGTCAGCAGTAACAGCTCTACCGAGCTTTTAGCCGGCTCCCCTCTAACAAACTTTATTCGCGCACCGTCCAAATCCTCTTGGATGCCGGCAATCGTATATCCTTTAAAAAGCAGCCCATCAATCTCCTGCTGTTCTTTGGCATATTCCGCAAAAGCAGACATCAGACAACACCTCCGCTAATTTCCGCCTTGGAAGGAAGAGGAGCCTCCGCTGCAAAACGCTTGCGCTTTAAATATTTTCCCGACCCCGGTTTACCAACAAATTGCTTGTCTCGAATCACAAACTCGCCTCGACTGAGGACGGAAACAGGCTCTCCCTTTACTTCAAAGCCCTCAAACGCATTATAATCGACATTCATATGGTGCGTATCCGCAGAAAGGGTTCTTTCAACAGAAGCATCAAAAATAACCAGGTCAGCGTCACTGCCTACCGCGACCGTGCCTTTTTGCGGATACAAGCCAAACAGCTTGGCGCTAGAGGTAGCAATAATGTCTACGAATTTGTTCAATGAGATCCGGCCTTTCTGCACACCTTCTGAATAGAGAATCGTAAACCGATCCTCGATGGTCGGCCCACCGTTCGGGATTTTGGAGAAATCACCAAGTCCCAGATCCTTTTGTCCTTTGAAATCAAACGAGCACTGGTCAGAGCCAATCGTCTGTAAGCTGCCGCTCCATAACGCATCCCACAATACATCTTGATTCCACTGCTCACGCAGGGGCGGAGACCACACGTATTTAGCACCTTCGAAATTAGGCTTTTCCAACGCCGTCTGATCCAGCACTAAATACTGTGGACAAGTCTCGCCGTAGACGCGTAGTCCCTTTTTACGCGCTTCAGCAATCTTCCAAGCAGCTTCCGCACAGGTCACGTGTACAACATACAGCTGAGAATCTGTCAGTTCGGTTAGATAAGCTGCGCGTCCCGTAGCTTCACCCTCCAGCTCCGGTGGGCGGGTCAGCGCATGAAAGATCGGGTCGGTATTGCCTGCGGCCAAAGCCTGCTCTACAAGATATTCAATGACATCTCCATTCTCCGCATGCACCATAACGAGTGCACCTTCTTTTTTCGCAGCTTGGAGGGTCTTAAAAAGTGTGCCGTCATCCGCCTGAAAAGTATTCTTATAAGCCATAAATACTTTGAGCGAGGTAATGCCTTCATTCTCAATTATCTCCGGAAGCTCACCCAGTACTTTATCGTTTAATTCTGAGACCATAAGGTGGAAGCTGTAATCAATCACCGCTTTATCCTGCGACTTATGATGCCATGTATCTACGGCTTGCTGTAGCGGTTGCCCTTTGGTGGTTAAGCAAAAATCAATGACTGTGGTCGTTCCGCCATATGCAGCCGCAATGGTTCCCGTCTCGAAATCATCGGCTGTAACCGTGCCGCCAAAAGGCATATCCAGATGCGTATGAGGATCAATGCCTCCAGGAAAAACATAACACCCCGAGGCATCAATAATTTCCGCACCAGGGACATCCAAATGAAGGCCAATCTCCGTAATAACCCCGTTTTCAATCGCCACATCGCCTGTATAAGTATCTGCTGCGGTAACGATGATGCCATTTTTAATAATCTTTTTCATCCTTACACCACCTCCACTTCCGAATAGGTGCCATTCAAACTACCGATCACTTTCTGCCGCTGGTTCCAAGTCAGCGGGGCTGCCCCGGTATCCACTGGAACCATATCAATCGCGCCGTCTGCTGGACAGACAATAGAACAAAGATTACAACCTACACAATCTTCCTCGCGGACCTGTAGAATAGCTTTCCCATCTGCATCAGTTAACATATCAATACATTGATGTGAAGCATCTTCGCAGGCAATATGGCATTTATTACAGTTGATGCAGTTGTTCTCATTAATACGGGCAACGACCTTATAGTTGAGATCCAGATCACCCCAGTTGGAGTATCTGGATACCGATTTGCCGATTAACTCTGTTACGGAAGCCAAACCTTTGTCATCCAAATAGTTGTTCAGGCCATCGATCATTTCCTCCACAATCCGGAAGCCATGATGCATGACCGCTGTACATACTTGAATGCCCGTAGCACCCATCAACATGAATTCAACAACATCCTGCCAGGTCGAAATCCCTCCAATACCGGAGATAGGAATGCCTACTCCCCGGTCACGGGCACACTCGGCCACCATACTAAGCGCAATTGGTTTCACAGCCGGCCCGCAGTAACCGCCATGCGCACCCTGACCCCCAACATTCGGAATTGTGTTCCAGCTATGAATATCTACACCAGCAAGACTGTTGATCGTGTTGATCATACTAATCGCGTCCGCTCCACCCTTAACCGCATGGCGGGCAACGACGGTGATATCCGTAATGTTGGGCGTCAGCTTCACAATCACCGGGGTCGTCGCAACTTCTTTTACCCAGGTGGTCTGTGCCTGCACCAGATCAGGCTGCTGCCCCGAAGCAGCGCCCATTCCACGCTCAGCCATCCCGTGTGGACAGCCAAAGTTAAGCTCCAGACCGTCTACACCCACATCCTCTACCCGCTTAACAATCTCATGCCATTTATGCTGCGTTGGTTCTACCATCAGGGAGGCTATAATCGCATGATTCGGAAATCTTTTCTTCGTTTCATAAATTTCCTTCAGATTAACTTCAAGCGGACGGTCGGTGATCAGTTCAATATTGTTAAAGCCCGCAACCCGTTGCCCATTGAAATTTACTGCCGCAAAACGCGATGAGGTATTAATGATCGGATCACCGAGCGTCTTCCACACCGCACCACCCCAACCTGCTTCAAAGGCCCGCTGCACTTGATAGCCTGTATTCGTAGGGGGCGCAGAGGCCAGCCAGAACGGATTCGGTGATTTGATTCCTGCGAGATTAATACTTAAATCTGCCATTGATGTTCCCTCCTGTCATGTAAAATCCAATTTGATCTCTACGCTCAACCCGCAGATCTAATAACGGCATCCTGCTGACCTGAGAATTGTTTAACAATCGCATGGGCCGCATCTTTTCCCTGCTGGGCCGCGGATACAACCATGGCCTCGCCTTTGCCTGAACCAAATATGATATCGCCAGCGGCATAAATTTGCGGATCGGAGGTTTGACAGGTGGCTTCATCCACCTTTACAACCCCACGGTCATGCACAAGGCCTAAGGAATCTATTAGATCTAGGCAACGCTTTTGACCAATAGCTATTACAACCGCATCTACAGGAATCAAGAACTCAGAACCCTCGATCGGCATAGGTACTGGACGTCCATCTTTGCCCAGCTCCTCTGTCAGCTTCATCTGCACACATTCCAGTCCGGTTACGTTCCCAAACTCATCACCCACGATACGTTTCGGTAAGGTAAGCCAGTTGAACTCCACACCTTCCTGCTTCGCAAATTCATATTCAAACTCATAAGCCGTCATCTCTTCGCGGGTCCGGCGGTAGACCATTTTTACATTTGAGGCCCCCAGCCGCACTGAGCATGTAGCTGCATCAATAGCTGTATTACCCGCACCAATGACAGCGACCCGCTGACCCATCAGCTCTAGCAAAGGAATGCCAGTCTTAGTGGATTCTACGAGTGCAATGGCGTCGTATACGCCAGCCAATTTTTCACCTTCAATCCCTATCGGAGGCACATAACCCATACCTGCTGCCAAAACGATGGCATCATAGTTCGACTTCAGCTCATCTACAGAAACATCCACTCCGACTTTTACACCAGTACGTATTTCCACACCCAACTTCTCTACCTGCTCTACTTCCCAAAGAGATACAGACTGTGGGAGCCGAAACGATACAATCCCATGTGTATCCAGCCCACCCGCTAACGCCTTAGCTTCGTAGATCACAACAGCAAAACCTTCACGGGCGAGTTCCCTAGCCGCAGACAATCCCGCAGGACCACCGCCGATAACGGCTACCTTTTTCCCATTAGGGGTGCCAGCCTTAAATAATTGAACTCCGCTGTTCATTGCCCAATCTGTCGCATAACGCTGCAGCAGTCCGATTTGGATCGGCGCCGAGGCATCATTTAACACACAGGCTCCTTCACACAGCTCATCTGTAGGACAAACACGAGCACAGCTGGCACCCACAGGATTGGAATCCATAATCGTCTGTGCCGAGCCTTTCAAATTGTCAGTAGCGATCCGTTTGATAAAGGAGGGGATATTAATGCTGGTCGGACATGCTTTTATACAGGGGGCATCGTAGCAATATAGACAGCGATTGGACTCATCCAGGGCACCCTTATGGGTCAGAGGCGGCTCAGCCTCGGCGAAATTGCGCATGAACATATCAGGTGTAAATGCTGTTAACGGAGATGAATGCTCCATCACTAGTCCCTCCTTATGGGTAATTTTTCATATTTGTGTTATATAATATAACATTATTTCAAGTTTTGTCTGAATATTTTGCTTACATCTTTAATTTATTGTAGTAATATAAGCATTAACAGAAATTATCTCTCAACGTTCTTCCTGATTAGGTTATATATACTGACATCCGTTAATCAAACTATAGTCATTTCGAATTTTCGTTGCATTAGACACTTTGTCTAATTTCAAAACTGTATTTTTTACGTGTGAGAATAGGCTGAGAATAACAGGGCATTAGCCGAAGGCCAGAGCGCAGAAGATCGAGGGGGAGTAACTATGGACTGGGAGCTTGTATTAACCATTCGTGACGCTTTAAAAAGACCACTATTCGCAGAAGCCGAGGTGTTTGGCGGGAAAAGCGGCCTAAGCCGTGCCATTCGCTGGGTGCATGTACTGGAAAGTGCCAACTTCGAGACTCTGATTCATGGCGAAGAAATGATTTTGACTACGGGGATTGGTGCAAGTGTCAATCTCCCTTCCTCCTTGGAATTCATGCAGAACCTAATCGACAAAAATGCAGCTTGCCTATGCATTGAGTTAGGCACGTATTTCAGCACTATTCCGCAAGAGATGATCGACTTAGCTAACGCAAATGATTTCCCGCTGATTATCTTCACCCGCACGGTTCGCTTCGTCGATATCACCCTAGACCTCCATTCCATCATCATCAATCGGCATCACCGGATGCTGCAAGAACTCGAAAGCATCTCTCGTGAATTCCACCGTCTGACCTTAACCTCACAAGGAACAGTGAAGGTACTGCAATTATTATGTAAAAGCACCCGCACACAAATCGTCTATATGCAGCTGCAAGGCAAACCCTTATTCTTCCCGGCACTTCCGCCCGAAGAGCAAACTCCCCTGCTGAATTTCTTCACCACCTTCGGTGACGAGATGGAAGGCATTCAACCAGACATCGCTCCTTACACCCGAGAATATGGACAAAAGACGATTGCAATCAAGCCTGTAGGCGCGTTGGATCAGACCTGGGCTTATATCCTGATGGTCTGCAATCATAAGCCACAGGAATTTGATTGCCTGCTGCTGGATTCCGCCTCGTTGTCCATTGCTCAAGAGCTGCTGCGTACCCGATATATGGAGGAGCGTAAGCTTTTTTCAGAAAATCTATGGGTCGATGAGCTGATCAATGGTCGTATAGAGGATGACAATCGCTTAAAAGGCTTGATCGGTTCCAATTTCAACATGGTCAACGAACTCCCTTACCGTGTATGCCTTATCGAAATCAAGAACCCTAGAGACGTAAAATGGAACAGCTCAGAGAACGAATGGGAATCAATCACCTTCCACCTTTCGCTCATCTTGCGTTCCATTTTCGAAAAATATTCCCTACGTCCGCTGATCACACTCAAGAACAATCGCCTCACCGTCATCGCACTCGACATTCAATCGAAAATGCCTGGAAAAATGCGGCTTCAGCAAGCACTTGAGGCCCTTCAACATATCCGCTCCGATGAGAAGCTCAAGGATTTGCAGCTCGTCATTGGAGTCAGCAAATCGCATAAGCGCCTAAAACGAGCCTATTCCGGTTATCAGGAAGCCCTACAAGCATTGTCGTTATATTCTTGTTATCAGAAGTCACTGCTCTTTTACGATGAGCTTGGCGTATTCCAATTACTACTTAGCCTAAATGATGGGAAAACGTTGCAGAACTTCATTCGCAGTTATCTCGGCCCGCTAATCGACCACGACCAAACCAAAGGCAGCGAGCTGCTGCTTACCCTTCGTGTTTACCTTGATCATGATGGCTCCAAACAGATTGCCGCTCGGAATTTATTCATCGTTAGACAGTCACTGTATTATCGTCTGGACAAAATAACAGAGCTGCTAGGCGAAGACTTCATGCAGCCAGAGAACCGGATCTCCATTCAGGTTGCCCTGCGCGCTTACCAATTTCTATATCCAGACAAAATCACTTTGCCTAGTCCCCGTTCAGCACAGATTTAAAAGTATCGATAATAAATTCTATATCTTCATCCGTGGAGGATAGCGGCGGGGCGAAGGTAAGCACATTGTTGAACCCAGCTACCGTATCGCCATTCTTGCCGATAATAAGTCCTTTTGATTTGCATTCAGCAATAATGCCTTTCACAATACTCAGATCAACTGGCTTTTTGCTAACCTTATCTTCAACCAACTCGATGCCTGTCACTAAACCAAAGCTGCGGACATCACCTACAAGCTTGTGATCCAGTAACTCGGTGAATGCAGTGTTCAGTCTTTTGCCCAAAAGCTCTGCACGCTCCACCAGCTTCTCCTGCTCGATAATTTCCAGATTGCTTAACGCTAGTGCACACGAAGCCGGATTGCCACCAAAAGTATTCACATGGCGAAAATGACCATAATCATCACTATTATCCTTGAACGCTTCATAGATATCCTTACGAACAGCAGTGGCAGATAAGGGAAGATAAGCACTGGTCAACCCCTTAGCCATTGTCACGATGTCAGGCTTCACATTATAGTTGTGATGCCCAAACTTACGTCCAGAACGTCCGAATCCACAAATCACCTCATCCATAATGAGCAACACACCGTGTTTACGGCAGATTTCCTGCACCCGATCCAAATAAACCTGATGCGGTACAATGACCCCACCACCCGTAATTACAGGCTCCATAATCACCGCAGCTACCGTCTCCACGCCTTCCCAGATGATCATATCCTCTATGGACTGTGCACACTGGAGGTTGAATTCTTCTACAGTCATCCCGGCCGGGCGGCGATAGCTGTCCGGGGGAGCCACATGCAGAAAACCACCCGCCAACGGTTCATATTTATATTTGCGCTGGGCCTGGCCCGTTGCAGATAATGCCCCAAGTGAACTGCCATGGTACCCACGATAACGGGCAATGAATTTATGGCGATAATGCTGGCCGATTTGCTGCTGGTACTGGCGGGCCATTTTGAAAGCAGTCTCATTGGCTTCCGATCCACTATTGGAAAAGAAGATCACGTACTCGTCTCCGAGCCACTCATTCAGCTTCTCTGCCAGCGCAATCGCCGGGAGATGACTTTGTGTCAGAGGAAAATATGGCAGGGTCAGCAATTGATTGTAAGCAGCTTCCGCCAGCTCCTTGCGCCCGTATCCCACATTTACACACCACAAGCCAGACATCCCATCCAAAAATCGATTGCCCTGTATATCCGTAATCCACGACCCACTCGCCGAGGCGGCAATCATAGGCGGATTCTTTTCACTATAAGGTGTAATGTTGTGCCATAAATATTTCCGATCCTTGTTTACCGCAAGCTCACTATCGTTCCCCAGACTCTGCATAACATTTTCTCCTCTCAGTAGCTCATCTTCTCTAATAACGGGCAGTGATCATCTTTTTACGCGTATAGAACTCCACCCCATCGCGTCCATTGGCATGCAGATCTCCATAGAATGATTTCTTATAACCTGAGAAGGGGAAAAAGGCCATGGGCGCAGGCACACCCAGATTCACACCCAACATCCCTGCATCAATCTCTTCCCGGAACTCGCGGATCGCTTTAGCGCTATCTGTGTAAATGCACGCCCCGTTCGCGAATGGAGACTGATTCGTCACCGCAATAGCTTCACTTAAACTCTTCACACGGATCACAGACAACACCGGTGCAAAAATCTCATCCTTCCAGAGGGTCATTCCCGGCTGTACATGATCAAATATCGTCGGTCCGATAAAATAACCCACACCGCCCGCAGCAGCGTCCTTCCGCCCATCTCTCACTAGCTTGGCTTGTTCAGCTTCACCAGTCTCAATGTAATAAAGAGTCCTCTCCTTATTCGACTGGCGAATTACTGGACCCAAAAACACCCCGTCATCGGCACCATTACCAATCTTAAGCTCATCTGCAGCCGCAGCCAGACGACTCACTAGCTCGTCAGCAATATCCTCATGAACCACTACAACCGAGCAAGCCATACACCGCTCACCCGCTGAGCCAAACGCAGCGGCAATTATATTCTTCACCGCATTATCCAGCTCCGCATCAGGTAACACAATCGAGTGATTCTTAGCGCCTGCCAATGCCTGAACCCGCTTCCCCTGCGCCGTCCCCGCCTTATATACATATTCCGCAACCGGCTGCGAACCGACGAACGAAATCGCCTTCACTTCATCATGCTCCAGCAGCCCGTTCACCACCTCATGCGCTCCATGAACCACATTCAGCACACCTGGCGGAAAGCCCGCTTCAGCAAATAATTCAGCTAACCGATTGACCAGCAGAGGCGTACGCTCAGAAGGCTTCAGCACAAAGGTATTCCCGCAAGCAATGGCGAGCGGAAACATCCAGCAAGGAACCATCATCGGAAAATTAAACGGGGCAATCCCCCCGATAACCCCCAGTGGATAGCGGTACATCCCGGATTCAATTCCGGTAGCAATATCCGGAAGCTGGCTGCCCATCATCAATGTGGGGATGCCTGCGGCAAATTCTACACACTCAATTCCACGCTGCACCTCACCTTGCGCCTCTTCCAGACTTTTGCCATTCTCCAGCGTAATCAGCTCGGCCAGCTCATGCCAATGCTTTACCAGCAGCTGTTGATATTGAAAAAAGTAGCGGGCGCGACGCGGCACAGCGACCCTTTTCCACGCTTGAAATGCCACAGCAGCCGCTTCTACCGCCGCACCCAGCTCTTCCTTACTGGAAATGGGCACATAAGCTATCACTTCACCCGTCGCCGGATTATATACCTCTTCATCTCGCCCGGACGACGATTCTACCCAAGCTCCATTCACATAATTCTTAACTCTTTCAGCCTGCGTTACTAGGAGAGACATAGCTCGCACCTCTTTCTCTGTTTCAGATGCACTGATGGACTGCTGATTATAATAGATGACCGCCAGATCAGGCGGCCATCCACTATAACATTAAGCTCAGTTGGTTATTTTGCGGCCATTTCTACGATTTCGTTCGTGTACGCCTCATCTACCTTAGCAGGCTCTTTTATAACACCGAACTTTTGCGAAATATCAGCCGTTTGCTGGAACGCCGCTGCATCGGTATATCCCATCTTCGCACTGTCAAAGCCCTCAGGCAGAATCAGCTTGGCAACCTCGGTCATCATCGTCAATTGATGCTCCTTAGTAGTACTGCCGTCTTCTGCTTGCTTCATTACACTATCCACGGCGGCTGCAGGATCAGCAATTGCATCTTTCCAGCCCTTCAGGGAGGCACGCACAAACTTTGCCGCAGTCTCTTTGTTCTCCGCAAGCCATTCCTTATTGGCGAACAAGTTATCCTCAAGCATTGCAACGCCTTCTGTATTCATGTCGATGACATTCAGATCCTCAGCCTTAATGCCTGACTCCAACACTACTTGGTACTCGTTATAGGTCATCGCTGAGGCCGCATCGATCTGATCGCCCAAGAACTGATCCATCGTGAACCCTTGCTTCGTAAAGCTTAGATCCTTATTAGGATCGAACTTATATTTATCGAATAACGCTAATAGTTCAAACTCGTTGCCGCCCATCCAATTACCGACTTTTTTACCCTTAAGATCAGCAGCTGAGTTGATGCCCGCCGATTTTTTGGAGACCAGGACCAATCCGCTCTTTTGATAGATTTGAGCAATTTGCACGAGTGGCATTCCCTGCTCAAGACTTGGAAGCAAGCTTGCTACCCAGCCAACACCGATATCTGCGGAGCCCCCAGCCACTTGCTGCTCTGGAACAATATCTGGACCTCCCGGCAGAATCTCTACATTTAGTCCTTCTTCCTTGTAATATCCTTTATCCTGCGCCACAAAATATCCAGCGAATTGTGCCTGCGGCACCCATTTCAGCTGTAGCTTCACTGTAACTGGATCAGCCGCTGGTTCAGCCGTAGCACTTGCCTCAGGAGCTGTAGAAGCTTCAGGGGCAGTCGTAGCTTCAGCTGCCGAGTTATTATTGTTGCCACCGCAACCCGCCATTAAAGAAACACTCAACATCATCACGATTGCCAACAAACCACCACGAAATTTGCGTTTTTTCCCGTTCATCAATCGAACTCCCCCTATCGTAATTTAAGTTTGTAACAAGCACAGTATGGACAATCATCGTGGTGCGTTGTATGCATACAGCCGTGGGCGGTTTCTCTCTTCCATTCCCACTATAGCTGGATGTAAGTGAGTGTGAGATTAAGTACGCTGCGAAGGATGCCACTTAATGAATACTTTCTCAAGCCGCTCAACCACTAAATAGAAAAGCACGCCGGCAATTGCGGCCAGAACGATACACGACCAGCCCAGCGGCATTTTGGCGACTTTAATGGAATTGGAGAGCAAATACCCAAGCCCTTTTGAGGAGAAAAAGAATTCCCCAACTATGGCGCCAATCATACTCGCCGTTGCGTTGATCTTCAGTGCTGTAAATACATAGGGCAGGCTATTGCGAATCCGCAGATAACGAAACACTGCCGACTTACCTGCCGCGTAGGAATGCATCAGATCCAGCGCCAATGGATCAATCGCCGCCATGCCTTTATAGGCGTTGATCGCCATCGCTGCCATTGTAGTTGCTGTTACTATGGCAATTCGTGAGCCTATCCCATCTCCAAACCACAGATTCATAATGGGCGCGAGGGCGACGATGGGCACAGCATTTAGAGCAGCAACCAAAGTTAAACTTCCACTTCCCCAACGCGGCCACGCCGTAGCAGCTAAAGCGATCAGAAATCCGATAGCAGAACCAACCAACATTCCCAACACAGCCTCAGTAAGGGTGTATCCGGTATAGGATAGCAACATGCTGAAATTATCCCTCATGGTCGTGGCAATTGCTGTGGGCAACGGCAGCTGATATTTCTTCAGATCAAAGATCTTATGAAAGAATTCGAACTCCCATAGCCCAAGAAACAACACCCCCGCCAATACAGGCAGCAGCACCCCTGCGCTAAATATCCTCTTCAGGCCATGCGAGCCACCCTTACGCTTGGCAATTACCGCAGGCTTCGAGCCTGTTGCAACATTCTTCTGCGTAGCCGTTAATACCGGCTGGGCCACCTCTTTACTAGTAGAGCCTATAAATGAAGTCTCCCGAACGGAGTTGGTTTCCATTAGCGGCTACCTCCTTTCGGTCGAAATTCAGGCTGCCACGGCGCCACCAAACGTTCTATCAGACTGATCAACCAGTAACTTACAATCCCCAACAAAGCGCCGACAATCACCGTAGACCAGAACATGTAGGTATGAGAGCTGCCGTAGTAGAGATTACGCAGCATGATTACGCCAATCCCGTGCTGCGCACCCATGAGCTCTACCAGGATAGCACCAGTCACTGCGAGCGGAGCAGCAATCTTAAGCCCTCCGAACAAACCCGGCAGGGCCGCTGGAAATCTGAGTTTCCAATAGACCGCCCAAGGTTTTGCCGCATAAGAATGCATTAATTCCAGCGCGGAAGGATCCACACTTCGCAAGCCGCGCAGCATATTGAGAGCCACTGGGAAGAATGTAATATAACCCGAAATAATAATCCGTGAAGTCTGCTCATCTCTCACAATCCCATAAATGATCGGCGCCAGCCCCAGGATCGGAATCATCTGCGAGGCGATAGCGTAAGGAAAAGTTAACTGCTCTATCGTCTTCGACAAGCTCATTAGCACCGCCAGTGAAGCACCAGCCACCGCACCAATCAGGAAGCCAACACCAGCATTGCCAAAGGTGGCAGCCCCCTCCTTCAGAAGCGTGCCACTATACTTCCACAGCGTGGATAGCACCTCATGAACGTAGGGCAACTTGGACTGAGCTAACGGTGTCTCCACTACATGGAGCAGCATCCAGGAGGCTCCTTCCCAAACTAGCAGCAAACCAAATATCCAGACAAACAACGGCAGCAGGCGACCCCGTACAAAGATACTGCCCCCTTTCATCCCTACACCCCTTCAAAGCTGTCGCGAATACTTGCGATCAGTTCGAAAAACTCTGGGCTGTTTCTCATTTCCGCCGTTCGCGGACGTGGCAGAGGAATTTCAACCACAGCGGATAAGCGACCTGGATGCGGGGAAAGAACAAACACCCGGTCAGAGAGGAATATCGACTCAGGAATACTATGTGTTACGAAGACAATCGTGTTCTGCACCTTGCTCCAGACAGATAACAGTTCTTCGTTCAGACGCTCACGTGTAAACTCATCCAGTGCAGAGAACGGTTCATCCATCAGTAGAATTTCCGGCTCCATCGATAGCGCTCTGGCAATCGCTACTCTTTGCTGCATCCCCCCACTAAGCTGCCAAGGGTATTTATCCGCGAAGCTCTGCAAGCCCACTAGATCAAGAAGCTCCAGCGCCCTCTCTTCACGGATCGACTTTTTAACTCCCATCAGTTCCAGTGGCAATGTGATGTTATGCTTCACCTTCCGCCAGTCATACAGCACAGGACTTTGAAAAACAATGCCATATTTCTGCGCCAGCCTTGCCTCTTTAGCACTTTTTCCAGCGACTACAATGTTCCCGCCCGTTGGCGCGATGAGATCGGCCATCAGTCTCAAAAGCGTTGTTTTGCCACATCCTGAAGGTCCGAGCAGTGAGACGAACTCCCCCTTTGCAATATCAAGACTCACCTGATGCAGTGCAAGCACTTCCGCAGCTTCTGCCCTATAGCGCATTTCAACATTTTCCAGCTGAATTTCAGGAATATTTGTCGCGAGTAATGACATCCTCAGCCCCCCCCTTATCAAAATAAGCTATGCAATTAATGTTAATTAATCTGACTCACTAGAGAGTGTGTCGAGTTAAAATCTTCTGTTGTGTAGTATTAACTAACATGTTACACGCTGCTCACTGGACTCTCATTAGACAATTAGTAAAATAGCTCCCGCTAAATCACGTCATTTTGTCTAGGGGGACATTTATTCAAGTTTCAAATGAAGTGATTTTTAAATATTTGTAGATTTGTGGTAATATTTATCCATATCTTTCCTCAGTAGGAGACAATAGACCCATGGGATCTGTAATTTCGAATTATATTGTTATTGTGGCTATATCTGGTGTCCTGAGCGTTTTACTAGCCCTTTTCGCCTACTATAAAAAAACGGATTTCTTAGGAATTAGAGCCTTTGTTATAAGCTCCTTCACTTCCGCGATTTATACCTTCGGCTTCGCACTAGAACTGTCGGGGAAAACACTGGAGGAAATGAGTTTTTGGATTAAAGTAGAGTACCTGGGGATGCCTTTTATAGCGCCCGCCAGCCTTATTATGGTGATGCATTTCGTAGGGCTGGAGAGTCTAATTAAAAAGGGCATGCGAGCAGCGCTATATATAATACCGTTCATCACAACACTGATGGTGTGGACCAATGATTACCACCACCTCTTCTATAAATCCATTTATTTGCGAGACAATACGCCCTCCCCACTCGTTGATGTAGTGATGGGACCTTGGTATATCGTTCACGGCAGCTTTACTTTTGGTTGTCTACTGGCAGCTATCTGCCTTATGTTATGGCAGTGGAACCGGATGAAACGGGTATACCGGAGACAAATCGTTACCATTCTAATTGGACTAAGCCTTCCAACGTTAGGCTCTTTTTTATATTTAATGGGCCTGACTCCCTACGGGATGGATCCCGTTCCCATCATTATGAGTATCACTTCCACCCTATATATCTGGGCTATCCTATCAAGAGGTATGCTAACAGCTGCGCCTATCGCCCGTGAGAATCTGTTCGAAAGCATGCGAGATGGGGTGCTTGTCACCGATCGTTCGGACATGCTCGTCGATTACAATCGCGCAGCCGCGGATATGATAGAAGGACTTAATTCCTCGGCGATTGGTAAACCGCTGGCTCAACTGTTTCTTAATGCCGGCAAAGATGCCTTGTCCTATGTTATGGATACAGAGCCACTGCAACGCGAAGAACGGGAAGTTGCTTGGATCAAAGGAGACGAGATTTGTTACTACCAAATTCGGTCCTCTCCCGTACAGAAACAAGGGGGATACTTAGCAGGACAAATGATCATGCTGATTGACGTAACTGAACGAATACTGCTTCAAGATAAGCTGCGTCAATTGGCTACGATGGATAGTCTGACGGGGATTTATAACCGTACCTATTTTTTGGAGCTGAGCCGAGGGCTTCTTGTTCAGGCCGCGAGCAATCGGAGTTCACTATCGATTATTTTGCTGGATGTAGACTTCTTCAAAAGCATTAATGATCGATTCGGACATCAATATGGAGATCAAGCCCTTCAGCACATTGTCGAGGTATGCAACAGACATATCCGGGAGGGTGACATCTTCGGACGTTATGGCGGTGAGGAATTTGTGATCTGTTTGCCAGATACGTCGCTGAAGCAAGCCGCACAACTCTGCGAAACTATCCGCGCAGATATTGAACAAAGTGTCTTGTATACGCTCATCGGGTCCATTAACGTGACTGCCAGCTTCGGAGTAGTAGAAGCCCTAAGTCCTAAAGCCACTCTAGAAGAGCTACTGTCAGAGGCTGACCATGCTCTGTACAGTTCCAAACGAAACGGACGCAATGCTGTCCACCTCTCCCAGAGATCAGAAATTACACTTTTCAAGCCTATATAAATCGCATCTTTGTCCCTCCCAGCGCATTCATCAGCCTGCCTTATTTTTCATAGTCTGTTTTTACGTTTAATAAGAGTTATCTGAAAATCTAATCAGAGTGTAGAAAAAATTCGCTTTATGGATATGGAGGCGCAAGAAATAATGAGGAACCATACAATGATGCAATTTTTTGAATGGCATGTCGCTGCGGATGGGAAACACTGGGATCGCCTGAAAGAAACAGCTTCCGCACTAAAAGCCGTAGGCATTGATTCTGTTTGGGTACCTCCTGTGACAAAGGCCGTCTCCGCCGACGATACAGGCTATGGCGTGTATGATCTATACGATCTGGGCGAATATGACCAAAAAGGTACGGTACGCACCAAATATGGCACCAAACAAGCACTAATTGAAGCCATTTCGGAATGTCAAAAAAACGGCATTGCCGTATACGTTGATTTGGTCATGAATCACAAGGCAGGAGCGGATGAAAAGGAAGTCTTCCAGGTGATCGAGGTCGACCCTAATGACCGGATGAAAGAAATCTCCAAACCTTTCGAGATTGAGGGCTGGACTAAATTCACCTTCCCCGGCCGCGGTGATGAACACTCTTCCTTTAAATGGAATCACAATCATTTTAACGGCACTGACTTCGACGCCAAGTCGGGGCGAACAGGTGTATTCCGTATCGCAGGCGAGAATAAAACATGGAACCAGAATGTTGATGACGAGTTCGGCAACTACGATTATCTAATGTTCGCAAATATTGATTACAGTCATCCAGAAGTCAAAAAAGAAATGATCCAATGGGGAAAATGGCTGGTGGACACGCTCCACTGCAGCGGCTTTCGCTTAGATGCCATCAAGCATATCAACCATGAGTTTGTGAAACAATTCGCGGTAGAAATGTTTAATAAATGTGAGAAGGATTTCTATATCGTGGGCGAGTTCTGGAATTCGGATTTAGAATCCTGCCGACAATTTCTAAATACCGTCGATTATAAGATCGACCTCTTCGATGTTTCCCTTCACTACAAGCTGCATTCAGCTTCCTTGGGGGGTAGAAACTTTGATTTAACCAAAATCCTCGACGACACACTGGTGCAGACCCATCCTACCAATGCTGTAACGTTCGTTGACAATCATGATTCTCAACCCCATGAAGCTCTGGAATCTTGGGTAGATGATTGGTTTAAGCAAAGTGCTTATGCACTTATCCTACTGCGACGCGACGGATATCCTGTGGTCTTTTATGGAGATTATTATGGGATCGAGGGACCTACACCTGTCGCAGGCAAAAAAGAGGCGATTGACCCGCTGCTATATACCCGCTATCACAAAGCCTATGGTGAGCAGAAGGATTATTTCGATCATCCCAACACGATTGGTTGGACACGACTCGGCGTGAAAGACATCGAACGATCCGGCTGTGCGGTTGTGATTAGTAACGGCGAGAACGGTCAGAAAAGAATGTTCGTAGGGGAACAACGCGCGGGTGAAGCATGGGTAGATTTCACTCATAATCACAAGGCGACTATAACGATTGAAAAAGATGGCTGGGCGACCTTCCCGGTCAACGGTGGCAGCGTATCTGTCTGGGCTCTGCCTGATACAGAAGCTGGCGAAAAATAAGAGTGGTGCTATTTAAATATAGATGAGGCTGCTCTCGAAAGTAGTGAATGCTGCTTACGGGACAGCTTCATCTATTTTATGGAATAGTCCAAGTAAAGATCTCACTTAACCATTAAACCTTTTCAGATTGGGTAATGATGGCAGACGATGATGAGGATATGCAGCGGGGATGTGCGGTGGGGACGTAGGATGACCGCGGGGATGTGCGGTGGGCGTTTTTGCGGTGGGCAGAGTGGGTTTAACACTAATTAGGGAAAAGCTCCCTAAAAATATTCGATATTCGCTTATAATCAACGAAATTAGGGAATTCCTCCCTAAAAATTAGGGTAATGCCTTGATTTCCCACCAAATCAGATGAATTTTAGGGATATTTTCCCTAATTATAAATCTAATGACCAGTAATCTTAGAATTTCAGGGAGAAATTCCCTAATTGTTGTATTGATGTTTCACTCAAACCATCATTTGAAACTTCAATTAACCTTCAACGCAAAAAAAGGGTCGTACCCAAGTAGCTAAAACTACTTTGAGACGGCACCCTCTTCTTTGGTTAGGTCAATGTACATAGAGACTTCACGCACGTCTCACTCTACTCCTCCGCCCTAGGATGGCGGGATACTAACCTCACCAGATCGAGTGTTAAGATCGGCAATGCTATAGAAGCCGGATAAGCCAAGTAACGCGGTTCCCACTCCGGGCTGAATTTTTCTTTATAGCGGCGAAGTCCGACAAAGCCGTACCAATGCCCCCCTCTTTTAAATACGAGATGGGCCAGCTTCTCCTCTTTCAAGGCCCCAGCATTCTCACCCACACTGGACAGCGGGGCATTACCTAGATTGAATCGATGATATCCCTTAGATTTCGCCCATTCTAGCAAACGAACAAATAAATAATCCATCGTTCCGTTCGGCACATTCTTTCGATGGCGCATCAAATCAATCGATAAGGTCATACCCTGATCATACCCGTGTGCAATCGAAGCAAATGCCAGTATCGTCCCTTGGGCATTCCTCAGGAGCACGATTGGAGCCAGCTGTAGATAGGCCTCGTTAAACCAACCCAGCGAATACCCTTTTTCGGTGCGCCCATTCAACCATTCGTTCGAAACGGATCGCAGCTCTCGTAGCAATTCTTCAGCGTGCGGTGCTTCTACAACTTCGAAGGCATAGCCTTCCCGTTCAAAACGGTTGCATACGCTTCGCAAATCACTGTTCTTTTTGCCACTGAGCGTAAAGGTATCGAGCGTTACTAATGCCTCTTCCCCCAGCTTAAAAAAGCGATATCCCTGCTCATGATAGATCGATAAGAAATCAGGTGTGGCCTGATAAAAAACTACGACCAGACTGTACTTATCTGCAGCTTGTCTAAATTCACTGATTGCCTCATTCATGAGACTTCTCTCTCCCAATGGATCACCAAGGACTACAAGCTTATCCCTAACCCTAGCGAAAGCGAGCAACACCTTGCCTTCTTGCGCCCAGAAGAAGCTTTTATCACCCAAAAACAACATATGAGTTAAGGCATTGCCTTGAACTTCACCTAGGAAGTTTTTCAGCCTTGCCATATCAAAATTTCCGAATAACTCCTCCGGTTTACGATGGGGTCTAAGGGTGATCAGCAAAGTAAGAATGATCCAAGAGAAAGCTAGTCCCCCTACGGCTGTAAAAGCAACATGACTATGCCGCTGTAGCCACTCTGGCTCTACACCGGGCGGGAGATGCTTTAGAAATCCACGATGAACATGGCTGCCCAATAGATAATAGCTTAGGGCAATTACTGAAGTAAGCGCAAGCCACCAAATCGTACTCTGTCTGCTTACGGGAGCACTGATCCGGTAGAACCGAGATCTGGAGATCCACAGAATGAGTGCAACGAGGAGCAGAAACAGCGCCTCTTCATAATCAAAGCCTTTAGCCACCGCAAACACAGACCCGGAAAATAATAAAATGCTGGTCCAGATGTACGCGCTACGAACCCGTAATGTAATGCCTCTCGACAACAAAATGAGCATAAAGCCAATAAGTACAGATAAATGATGTGAGAGCTGCATGATCGAGAATGACAATATTTCCTCTGTAATCTTCAGTCTGTACAACAATCCGGGCGTAGCTGTTGATAGTAAGAGAATAAGCCCGCTAGCTAGTACAAGCTTGCCTAGAGCCCACACACCAAGATCGCTCAGAAAGGTATACTGACCCGGCCAACCCCAAATCCTCTGCCAAATGTTAAGAGCGGGTTCGAACCCTGGAGCTGAACGATCTTGACCCTTTTTTCCCTGCAGACCAAATTCCAGTGCCGCCAGCACCAATCCAATCAGCCATGGAATGAGATAATAGAACAATCTAAAAATAACAAGCACTGCCATGGCCTGATCACTTTTAAATCCAAGCTGCGTAAGACCCAGCAATGCAATAAGGTCAAAAGCACCGATACCACCAGGCGCCATACTCAAGATGCCTGCGATAGCAGCAATCGTAAAGATGCCGAATATAACTGGAAAATGCACCTCGTGCAAGAGATGACTACTGATTGTCCAAAACGTTACGCCAGCAAAACTCCATTCCAGAAAGGAGGCACCTACAGAGGCAACTACTGTAAGCCAGGGTGTTCTACCTTGTCCCCGGTTAATCCACTTTGCATAAAGAGCAGAGCGCTGTACAAACACAAAAAACGGCAAATAAAGCGCCATCCCCCATACCGCAAATACTAACCAATGATGCTCTTCCAGCAACGCCGTTGCCGGGAGTAAACCAAAAATATTTGCCCAAGAAAGTAAAGATAACCCGGTAATCATGAGTGGTGATAAAAATACGATTGCCGGCGTTAGGACGGAAGTTGACACTCCGCTTTTTTTGTACATCAACGTCCTTAAACCCACTCCAGCCAGACCTGCAAAACCAATTAAATTATTAAATGTATTAGCTATCCAAGCATAACGGAAGGTGTCCCACAGTCCTACTTTTAAACGAAAATGTGCTCGTATCAAATAATCATAAGCACTCATTACAGCTACTGCGAGAAGTGCAAATCCGATCATTTGCAAAACGGCAGATGTAGGCACTCTTCTTAGCTCACGCATAATAAGTCCTAAATGAACCTGCTTCAGCTCATGTTGCCCCTCCCAATACACCAGCGCTATGATAGCTACTGGAAAGAGAGCTCTCACCGCCCGAATCCGATAGATGGTTAAGAACAGCCTTACAATTTTGAATCTTTCTAATGTTTGTTGTTTTGATTGCATTAGGCCACCTACCCTTACCGCCGACACACGTTGTGCTAGACAATTTTTACAACCATTTCATTATAACAATTATTGGAATAAAAAACCCATGATAATCAACACCTACTACATTAGACTGCCAGCACAGCCCTAATCCCTGCAATAGTTAAAGAATGTTAATGAAATTCTATTTAGCTAAAGAACATTGAGACTGTAGTTTACACATAAAATTGCACAACAAAAAGGACATCCCTCACGGCAAAGGATGTCCTCTCTGTTATGTAGCACGGGTTTAACTAGCGTTTATACTCGAATATCAAATCTGCCTTTACTATCCGTTGTTGCGGTAGCTATCTCTTGCGGACTTGCTGCAGCAAGCGTATTGTTCGCAGGTTTGGCAGGTGCCTCTACAACACTGCTAGCGGAGGAAGCACTGCTCTGAGACTTCTGCGAGATTTGTGCCTCGATAGTCTTAATCTGTTGCTCAATTTGCTTCGTTTTCGTTTCCTTGGTCTTGTCATCGTCTGAGCTGGCATTAATCTTGTCCAGTTCTGCTTCCAGTTTCGCTTTTTGTTTCTCAAGCGTACTGGTATCTGTAGTGCTAGATGTCGAGGTAGTATACGATGTGGAACCTGAGACTGCTGATATACTCATGGTTATCCCTCCCTTCCTTACCTCCAATATAATCCTTTTGCAAGTAAGGAACGTTAAGACCCGCTGAAAGTTTGCTGAAAGTACTACTTGCCAGGTTACAATGATAGACTGCTAGGAGCTTGCTTTTCCTCGTCTAACCAGCAGCACATAAGATAGAATCGAGAGAATTCCCGTACATGCCATCACAATCGCCATCGGAAGTGCAGACTCAACGCCCCCAAGACCCACAAGTGGCGCTACACAGCTACCCAGCAATAGGGGGATTAATCCGATTAATGCCGAGGCACTGCCTGCAGTTTCGCCTTGATCTTGCATCGCCAGTGAGAAGCTGGTCGCTCCGACAATCCCTACACTGGAGACAACCGCAAATAGACAGATCAGAATAGGGATCAGTCCTCCTCCTACCAGAACCGTCAGCAGTAGCAAGATGCCCCCCATCGTACATAGCAATAGTCCACTAAGTAACAACTTAGTCTCACTTACCTTTCCAGCAAGTCTACCGGCTATTTGGCCAGTAATAATAATCCCGATCCCATTCACTGCAAAGATCAGACTATAAACCTGCGGGGTAACCGCAAAAATATTTTGCAATACAAAAGAAGAACCTGAGATATACGCGAACATAGATGCCGTAACGAAACCTTGAGACAAGGCATAACCCATAAACTTACGATTGCCCAGCAATACCCGGAAGGTAAGCAGTGTACCCTTCAGTCCACTCTTAGAGCGTCGCTCCTTCGGCAGCGTCTCCGGCAAGCGCAATAAAATAGTTAAACAAAAAATAATTCCGGCAGCAAATAATACGAGGAATATCCCTTGCCATGTAGTCACCCTTAACAGCTGGCCCCCAATAACTGGAGCTAATATCGGTCCGAGACCATTCACAATCATCAATAGTGAGAAGAACTTCGTGAGTTCAGAGCCACTATATAAATCACGAACAGCCGCTCTAGAGACAACCACCCCCACTGAACCAGCAAGACCTTGAATAAACCGCAAACCGATCAGCAGTCCAATCGAGGGACTAAAGGCACATAGCACTGAGGAAACGGCGTAGATGAACATACCTATAAGCAGCGGACCGCGGCGGCCATATACATCACTCAGCGGTCCAGCGACCAACTGACCTGAAGCAAGTCCCAGCAAAAAGAAGGTCAGACTAAGCTGCACTAAAGCAGCGGTCGTACCGAAATCCGCGACAAGCGTAGGCAGTGCCGGCAAATACATATCAATCGACAACGGGCCGATCGTTGTAATGGAGCCGAGAATCACAGCCAGCTGTAATCTCTGCTTCCGTGTTGGTCCATCTGCGGCAAGCGTATTACCCTTTTGAATTCCAATCATGATCCTTACTTCAACCTTTCTAAAGCAACCCTTGGGCCTTTTTTTTGTATTCTTCATACTAACGTAAAGGAAGTGAATTGATCAATCCTTTTATGGAGGGTTATAGGTGCCTGTATAACAAGAATAACCGCCATTCGGCGGTTATTCTGATTGTTTTATGCATTTGTAGATGTGCTGCGTATTTGCAACCAATCTCTAGCGGCTTCAGCCTCAGCAACACTCAGGCGATGACCTTGGTTGCCCCAGTGTGTTGTAACCTCTGCGCCTGCCTTCTGTAAAATAATCTCCAAATCCTCAGTCTCCGACGAAGCGATAAGTGGATCATTTGTGCCAGCTCCGATGAAGATAGATACTCCTTCCAGCGAAGGAAGCGTAATATTCCGAAGCGGTACCATAGGATGCAGTAGAATTGCAGCGCGGAAAACATCCTTATAATGGAACAGCAGACTACCCGCAATGTTCGCACCGTTAGAGTAACCCACGGCTACCAGATTGTTGGCATCGAAGCCGTATTGTGCTGCGGCTTCATCCAGAAACTGCTTGATCTCGTGAGTACGGAAGATTAGATCTGCTTCATCGAATACCCCTTCGGCTAACCGTCGGAAGAACCGCGGCATACCATTCTCCAGTACATTCCCTCTGATGCCTAGCACCGATGAATCAGGAGATAACAACCCGGCAAGCGGCAGCAAGTCCTGCTCATTGCCTCCAGTACCGTGAAATAATACAAGCGTGGGTTTCGTTACATTTTTACCTTTATGGAATACATGAATCATCCCTGCTTCACCTCAATTTCTCTTATTTGAAAAGGACTTAAATTTTCTTCGATAGCCGCACGATGCGGTTCATACCAAGTTGGCAGCATCAGCTTTTCACCCAGCGCATCCACCGCTTCATCACGAGCAAAGCCCGGAGGGTCCGTAGCAATCTCGAACAGGATTCCACCTCTTTCACGGAAATAAATCGCATTAAAGTATTGGCGGTCTTGAACCGGTGTCGGATGATGCCCATGATTCTGCACATGAAGCCCCCATTCCTGCTGCTCAGCGTCATCTTGTGCACGCCAAGCGATATGGTGAACGGTGCCTGTACCTCCTGCTCCTTGCGGAACCGGTGTTGTCTTCAGATCAATAATATTACCCAAATCTCCAGTAGTTCTATATCGACTATACCCGTCTCCATCAGCGATATGCTTCATTCCCATTGTATCGACAAGCGTTTCTGCAGTTTGCGACGGATTGTTGCTGTAGAGCACAGCGCCGCCGAACCCTTTGATAGCATGCCCCGTGGGAACTCCCCCGAAAGACCACTTGCTAAGCGGTCCTTCCTCACGTTCCACAAGTTCAATGCGCAAACCGTCATAATCAGCAAAAGATAGATAAGATTCCGAGATTCTATGCTTAAGAGTAACCGGAATTTGATATGCTGCAAGACGCTGTTCCCAGAATGTCAGAGAGCCCACTGGTACTGCGTAAGTTGTTACGCCAACTTGCCCACTCCCAATTCTGCCTTTACGCCCGGTAGGTGAAGGAAAAAAGGTAATAATCGTTCCCGGAGCACCTACTTCATTTCCAAAATATAAATGATAAACTTCCGGAGCGTCAAAATTAATCGTCTTCTTCACAAGCCGTAGTCCTAGAATACCGGCGTAGAAGTCAACGTTACGCTGAGCATCTCCAACAAAAGCGGTAATATGATGGATTCCTGCAGTTTGAAGTGTCATAATGATAAACCCCCTTCTTAGTTAAAAATCAATGCATCCAGAGAAATCGAACCTGGCCCTGTAAGTGCTATACCTGCAGCGACTACCAGTACCGTAAGCGGAAACTCAATTCCGTTCGAAGTAGACCAAAAGCCATTTGGAGCGTGAACCTTAATGATAGCCCCCAGCATAGTGGCAACAATCAACACCGCTGCAACAGGCGTCAGAAGGCCTGCCGCGAACATGAATCCGCCTACCAGCTCCATTAGTCCTGCCAATACCGCCATCGTAACGCCCGGTTTAATACCGATGGACTCCATCCAGCCGCCTGTGCCCTTCGGGCCATACCCGCCAAACCATCCAAATAGCTTTTGTGCACCATGTCCTATGAACGCAATCCCGATCACTAATCTCATCAATAATATTCCTACACTTATCATTGTTAATCCACTCCAATTTTCTTTGATTTAATTATCTTAACGTTAAGATATATGATAAAAATTTTTGTCTTCCAGAGGTAAGAAGCAGCGAGCTGCTTCCGACCTTACAGAAACGCCCTACATAACGATTTTTCAGCGCTCCTATACACCTTTGCCTAGCTTCTTCAGTAATTCAATCGCCTGACCCTTCTCATCCTTATCCAGTCCACGCATCAAATCATGAATCGAAGCCACATGACGCGGGAAAATCTTATCAAACAGCTCACGCCCTGCATCCGTAATCTCCGCATAGGTCACGCGTCTGTCCTCACTACACGGCACACGTTTCAGCAGACCTTTCTTCTCCAGCTTGTCGATATTATAGGTGATGCTTCCACTCGTAACGAGAATCTTCTCCCCGATCTGTTGTAGTGGAATACGGGTCCGGTGATACAGCACCTCAAGCACCATGAACTCGGCAGATGCCAGCCCATAACTCTTCATATCCTTCACAGCTTGATCCATCAAGCTTCTGTAAGCCTTAGATAATACAACAAATAACTTTAAAGAAGACGCCTGATCCATCTCCGTAGTATTCTCTGTATTACGAACATTCTCTTCGGTATTACTCATCATTCCCACCTCCAGTTTGACAGCGATGTTGTTCAATATAAAGTAAATGTCTTTACATTAAATATCTTTAAGTTAAGATAACTATACTTCCTCACACTACCTTTGTCAACCTTGCCACTCCAAAAAGATAACATAAGGTGCTTAACGAGCTGTTAATGTTCTTTCTACGACTTTTTAAGAGCGTGATGAAAATCACTCTAAGTTTGACCTGACCCTTAAAACGGCGTATTCTTGTCTTTACGAATGACTATTTAGTAAGCGATTTCACTTCTCTCAAAGGAGGCAACCTGATGGTGGAGGAACAAGCTGGTGCGCGGCGCGTGCTGATCGTAACAGCTGTAGCCGCAGAGCGAGAGGCGGTCCTGCGCGGCCTACAAGGCAGCGACAGGTTCCATGTGATTGCTGCCGGCGCAGGTACGGCAGCAGCGGCGGCGGGAACCGCCGCGGCACTCGCAGCCGGATCTTACGGCTGCGTAATCAGCGCCGGGATCGGCGGCGGATTCCCGGGGTTGGCACCTTTAGGCTCGCTGGTCGTTGCCAGCGGGATGATTGCCGCCGACCTCGGGGCCGAGACGCCGGAGGGCTTTCGCAGCGCTGCCGAGCTCGGCTTCGGCAGCGTGTCCGTGCCGGCTGATCGCGGCACGGTACAGGCTGTTTCGGCCGCGCTGGCAGCGGCCGGACTGACCGTAAGCACGGGGACCGTGCTTACGGTCTCGACGGCGACCGGCACCGCGGAGACGGCCGCCGCCCTCATCGCGCGGCATCCTGGTGCCGTCGCGGAAGCGATGGAAGGCCACGGAGTTGCCGTGGCCGCTGAGGCGCTGGGGCTCCCGGTACTGGAGCTCCGCGCCATTTCGAACCCGGTCGGTCCCCGCGACCGGGCCGCCTGGAAGATCGGCGATGCAATGGAAGCATTAACGGCGGCAGCCGCTATACTATTGGAGGTGCTGTAATGACAACTGAGCTTAATATCGCTTTTTCCCCTTGCCCTAACGATACCTTTGTATTCCATGCCTGGGCACACGGGCTTGTCCCGAATGCACCACAACTTAATGTAACCTATGCCGACATTGATATTACCAACACGCTTGCTGCTAATGGAGAGGGACCTGAAGTCCTTAAAATCTCCTATGCCGCTCTACCTTGGGTTCTTGAGCGCTACAAATTGCTGCCATGCGGCGGTGCACTGGGTCGTGGCTGCGGGCCGTTGCTTCTTACAGCAAGTGGCCCAACCGCGATTAAACGTCCCGAGAAGCTAGCCGGACGCCGAATTGCCGTACCTAGCGAACGTTCTACCGCTTATCTGCTCTTCAGATTATGGGCAGCACAGCATATAAAGGGAGGGATTGGCGAAATCGTCGTCATGCCTTTCGATGAGATCATGCCTGCCGTACGCGATGGACATATCGACGCTGGACTGGTAATTCACGAAGCCCGTTTTACTTACGCATCTTATGGTCTTAATATGCTGACTGACCTGGGCAGCTGGTGGGAAAGCGATACCGGACTGCCGATTCCACTCGGCGCGATCATTGCTCGCCGCGATCTGGATGCCGATGCCATCACTGGCTGGATTCGCAGCTCTCTACAATATGCGTGGGATCATCCTACCGATTCTAGAGATTATGTACTTAGCCACGCTCAAGAGCTGGCTCCAGAAGTGGCTAAATCACACATTGATCTCTATGTGAACGACTTCTCGATGAATCTAGGCGATGACGGCTACGCTGCAATCACCTCCTTACTAAATCGTGCTGCAGCAGAAGGACTTGTACCTGCCATCGATCCTGCATTACTTCGGTAGCATTTGCTAGACGTTCTTAGCGCACTTTAAAACTAGACATAACCCACAATCCCCGGTACACCATAAGGTGTTCTCCGGGGATTTTTGTTTGAAATATAAGAAAGTATAAATTTCACACCATACTTTATGTCTTATATTTCTCGCTTAAACACTTACCGTCCTTATAAGGACGCCGAAGGCATTTATGCTTGTTCTGAGTAACATTCCCCGCGATTGCTTCGATCCATTATTTGGCATGGCGAAGCGATGGCTATACAATAGACCTATAAATAGGTTCTATGAAGGAGGATCACATGATACCTGAAAACAATAGCAAACAAAACATCGATCGATTTCTCGGCTTTCAAGAGGACTATGACCGCTACCGTCCCGAAGCTCCTGCCATGATCATTAAGCTGCTGACCGACTACTTAGGCAGCACACCTTCAGTCGTCGCAGATATAGGCTGCGGCACGGGCTTGTCTACTTTTCTGTGGAAGGATGTCGCGGACAACGTAATTGGCATTGAACCGAATCCAGATATGCTGGGAAAAGCAATCGATAAATTAAGCCGGATAGAAGATCCTCAATCCATCACTTTTGTACAAGGTTATTCTAACCAGCTTCCACTTGCAGCGGACAGCGTAGACATAGTGACCTGCTCACAGTCATTCCACTGGATGGATCCTGAAAGCACACTTCGAGAAATCTCCCGGGTCTTGAGAACAGGTGGTGTCTTCGCTGCCTACGATTGCGACTGGCCTCTCCCCCTTCAACAGAAGGTAGAAGAGCGTTACAACCAACTGATCTCCAAATCCGAGGAACTGCTCGCCTCACTCTTACCTGATGCTGAGAGAGCACATAAATGGGACAAAGAAGGGCATTTGTCACGGGTTCAGGCTAGTGGAGCTTTCTCTTTTGCAAGAGAGATCGTATTTCATAATCTTGAGTCCTGCGATGCACAGCGCTATGTTGGACTCGCTCTAAGCCAAGGTGGAATACGAACCGTGCTGAAGCAAGACGCTGCCTTACTCGATCAAGACATTGCTGATTTCAGCGCTGCCGTCGAAGATCATTTCCAAGGACGCACCTTAGAGGTTCTGATCAGCTACCGAATGAGAATCGGCATCAAATAATCTCCACCCCTTAAGCGCAAAGAACGCCCCGATTTCCTTATTTAGAAGGAAGGTCGGAGCGTTTTCTTATTTTATTTGACTTCTTCCATGAACAAATTTAGGTTCTCAACGATTTCCTTAGATCTGGAATGGTGTAAATAATGTCCGCCTTCGAATGTCATCACTTTTCCATGCACAGATTCCTTAACTTGCCCTTCATGCAGAGGAATCCAATCTTTCACGGTTGTATTATTCGCTTGTATAAAGAATATAATGGGAAGGTTCTTGTCGAATTTCAACCCTCTGGCTGCGACAAAGTTAGGATATATATGTTCCATTTCATTTAAGGTAGTGGAATTATTCATATTTTTGAGTGAGATCAATTTCATTTGTTTTTTGGTCTCATCATCAAATGGCAGTCCATCATAAGGGTCACCGCTTAATTGCAATCCCAATCTAAGGATACCCGAGTCTTTGAGCAGCTTTAATTTTTTTATCGGGAATTTAACATCCATACCGCCTTGCTCAGGAACACTACTATCAACCCCCACAAATGCACTCACTTCGTTTGGATATGTCTTCGCATATTCTAGTCCGTAAATACCTCCAATAGAGTGACCCATTAGAATATATTGGTCAATGTTTAGATTCTGTACGGCTTCATGAACCTCACTTATGATATTCGCTGTAGTTCGTTCCTTATCAGTCTCATCACTTAATCCATACCCAAACGGCTCAACCGCGACCACTTTGTAAAATGGTGATAACTCATCAATCAACGGCTTAAAATCAAGTGCTGGCGCTCCAGTTCCAAAGCCCGGGATAAGCACAATAGTCTGCTTCCCTTGTCCTTGGATCAAAACATTCATACTTTTTCCGTCAACAGGAACTAACTGACCATATTGATGTATTTTTTTCTGATCAGATTTGTTGCTAATCACATTAACTGTATAAACAACAGCTAGAAAAAGCACGATCAAAATCACTATTGCTCCTAATATTTTAAGCAACAAGTTACGTACTTTATGCTTTTTCTTTTCATTCCCCGTTTTTATTACCTCTGTTTGTGTCACCCTCATCTTCTCCTGTCCTAATCTATTTATTATGTCGCCTTAACGTTTCGCTAATGAGATCTTAACCAACAATGATGTACTCCTCATGACCACAATATGAACTAAATATGAATAGGCAAAAAAATACTACGGCAGCGCAAGCAAGAAATCTTACCTGTGCTACCGTAGTATGAACAAGAGGCGCGCGTTCAACCCCTCGCAAAATATCCTTGAACGATAATTATTCTGTCGGCACTATAATTGGTAAGGTGACGATGAAGGTCGTTCCTTGGCCAGGTTCGCTTTCCACTCGGATATCCCCTTTATGAAGCGATACGATCTGTTTAACAATGGCTAGTCCCATCCCGCTACCGCCATACTTGCGACTGTGAGAACGATCAGCTTTAAAGAAGCGTTCAAATATACGTTCTTGGTCCTCGGGAGAAATACCAATGCCAGTGTCGGATATTCGGACGATTACATTGTCCAAATCTTGTTTGATGCTGACGTTAATCACACTGTCATCCTTGGAGAACTTGATGCTATTTCCAAGGAGATTCGTCCACACCTGACTTAACAGATCATGGTCTGCCCATACGATTACTGATTTCAAATCAAGTTCAAAACTAATGTTGCGTGCCGACCATTGGGGCTGTATCGCCACGATTACACGTCTGATCTGTTCGTCAAGACTGAACGTGATAAGCCGCAGTTGTTGGGATTGCGATTCAAGCAAGCTCAGCTTTAACAAACTATCGCTCATCTTGGACATCCGCTCCGCTTCAGCAATAATAATGTCGAGATAACGATTCCGTTCATCCTCTGTGAGGGCTACTTTCTTGAGCGCAATAGCATAACCAGATATCGAGGTAAGCGGAGACTGAACCTCATGCGACACATTCGTTACGAACTCCCTACGCATTTGCTCAAGGTGCTGCAGATCGTGCATCATTTCCTCGAAGCTATTAGCCAAGGTACCTAGCTCACCCATCTGCTTAATATTCAATTCGACATTAAAATCCCCAGTTGCTATACGCCTAGTTGCCTTTGTAAGCCTTTTGATCGGTCTCACTAAGAACATAGAAGCGACCAGTATCAATACGCTTCCCGTTATTAACGAATACGCCAAAAAATTAAATAGCAGATTCCTCGTAGAAGACAAAGTAGGAGGCACAATTGGCTCCACAAACATCGCCTTCGTTCCCATTTCAGTTTTCAAAGGTAGTCCTAAGAGGTTGGAAGAACCTATACTCGGTTTAACTTGAACAGCTTCACCAGCCAATACTTTCTTCAGTTGCTCCCTAGTCACGGTAACAGGGCTCTCTCCATTAAGCACTCCGTAAGACTGGTACTGACCGTTCTCATCGTAAATTCGAATATGGTAGGAATCAAGCTGCTTCATTCCACTTATAAGAACATCCGCTTCACGTGATGGTAAGGTTTCGTATATCCGGGCGATGTCCTGACCAAAGCGAAGTAAGGGAATTCGCAGGTTTTCGTTTAATTTATCTTGAAATACCCAGGTTGTCACAAATAGAGAAATCAGTGTGCCTCCGATCACGGAGACTAGAAAGGTCAGAACAACACGTGTATATAACGATTTGATCATTCGTAAACCTCAAGCCGATAGCCAAGCCCCCGCACCGTCTCGATTCGAAAATCGGGTGTAGTCGCAAACCGTTCGCGTAGACGTTTAATATGTACGTCTATCGTTCGATCATCTCCAGCGTAATCAATCCCCCAGATCTGATCGATTAGCTGCTCGCGCGTATAGACTTGTCCGGGTGTTCCAGCGAGCTTATATAGCAATTCGAACTCCTTGAGTGGCAACGTGAATGACTCTGTTCCTCTCATCACCTTATAGGTTTGCCGATCAAGGATGACGTCACCGAAATGGATCGTCTGAGTAGAGCCAATCTTGTATCGCTTCAATAAGGATCTAACACGAACCGTCAACTCCAGCGGATCGAATGGCTTCGTCAAATAATCGTCTGTCCCCAGTTCGAAGCCCTTCACCTTCTCCCAGGTTTCACCTCTCGCAGTTAGCATAAGTAAGGGAAGATCCGGATTGGCTTTTCGGAGCTCTTTACATAACGTCCACCCATCCATAATCGGCATCATGATATCGAGTACAACAAGATCAACCTGCTTTGAGGCGTAAACGGCTAACGCTTCTTTGCCGTCTGCAGCTTCGGCTGTGTCAAATCCATCGTTACGTAGAAATAAACAGACGAGTTCGCGAATGTTCGCGTCGTCGTCAGCAACTAGTATAGTAGGCATTCGTACCCTCTTTTCCTGTTATCCATCCTAGCCATTATACTACAATATACTTCCAGCCAAGAAGGAACGCCTTCGGCATCATTTAA
The DNA here is from genome assembly GCF_038004525.1 of Paenibacillus sp. FSL R5-0914. NCBI lineage: Bacteria > Bacillati > Bacillota > Bacilli > Caryophanales > Paenibacillaceae > Paenibacillus > Paenibacillus sp. FSL R5-0914. The sequence goes on along the minus strand of NZ_JBBORH010000001.1, from coordinate 1,208,262 downwards.
AGGGTAATGATCGTTTCACGAAAACGCAAAACTTATACTTTCTTATCTTTCAAAAAAGAGCGTCTAACACGGTAATCCGCATGTAGACGCTCTTGAAGTCGTTTGACTTTACCTCCAAACGACTTACTTTTTATTCATCTTAAACTTCAGGAAGAGCTCATTGTAATGAGCAAGCATCCGTTTGCCAAGATTATCATACACCTCAAGCCGATCCGTAATCTCAGCAGGCGGGTAGAAACGGGTATCCTCGGAAGTTTCCTTCGGAAGTAACTCCAGCGCAGGGATGTTAGGTGTGGAATAACCTACGTATTCTGCATTCTTAGCCGCTACATCTGGGCGAAGCATGAAGTTAATGAACTTATGCGCTCCATCCACATTATCCGCAGTTCGTGGAATGACCATGTTATCAAACCACTTGTTCGAGCCTTCCTCAGGCACTACATAATCCAATTTATCATTCTCATCCATGATCTCAGAAGCATCACCGGACCACACAATCCCAACGGCAGCCTCTTCATTGGCAAGCAGCATCTTGATCTCATCTCCGACAATCGCCTTAACGTTAGGAGACAGTCTATTCAGCTTGGTCAGTGCTTCTTGCAGGTGAGCCTCATCCCGGTCATTAACGGAATAGTGCAGGCTGTTCAAAGCCATACCCATCACTTCGCGTGCTCCATCCACCAAGAAAATGTTGTTCTTCAGCCTGCTGTCCCAGAGGGAATCCCAGCTGGTGAAGTCCATCCCTTTGGTCATCTCCGGGTTGAAGATAATCCCGACGGTTCCCCAGAAGTAAGGCACGGAATACTTGTTGCCAGGATCGAAGGAAAGGTCCATAAACCGCGGATCAATATTCTTAAGATTCGGAACCTTGCTATGATCCAGCGGTATGAGCAAATTTTCTTCTTTCATCTTAGCAATAGCGTAATCCGAAGGAATTACGACATCAAAAGTAGTTCCACCCTGCTCCACTTTAGTTAGCATAGCTTCATTAGAGTCAAAAGTTTGGTAAATGACCGTTAATCCGGTCTCTTTTTCAAATTCCTTCAACAGATCAGGATCGACATAGTCGCCCCAGTTATAGATAGTCAGTGTATTCCCTCCGGAATAGCCCTCTCTCGAGTTCATCCAGGAGCCCAAGTACATTAGAGCGAATGCCGTGATCATGATCGCCAAAAAAGCATTTACCAGCTGTTTCATCTAGGCACCCCCGCTTCCGCCACTGGCTCCGCCACAGCTTCCGAGGTATTCTGACGGTTCTTCTTAAGGGTCAGGAAGTAATAACCGACAACGAGCAGTATCGTGAACAGGAAGATCAATGTCGATAGCGCATTAATGGATAACGACACCCCTTGCCGAGCTCTGGAATAAATCTCAACCGATAGCGTCGAATAACCATTACCCGTTACGAAGAACGTAACTGCAAAGTCATCCAGTGAATACGTAAGTGCCATGAAGAATCCACTAAAGATCCCCGGTTTGATAATCGGCAGAATAACCTTAGTCAGAACATCCTTGCGGCTTGCGCCGAGGTCACGTGCGGCATCCGTCAGTGAAGGACTCATATCCTGTAAATGCGGCAGAATCATCAACACGGCAATCGGTACACTGAACGCGACATGCGAAAGCAGGACGGACACGAAGCCAAGCTTGATGCCTGCAATGGTGAACAGGATCAGGAACGATGCACCGATAATGACATCCGGACTAACGATCAACACGTTGTTCAGAGATAACAAGGTGTTTTTAGCACGGCGGTTCTGTACACTCTTAATGGCCAGTGCACCAATAATAGCGATAAGCGTGGCGATAGCCGAGGACAGAAGCGCGATTACAAGTGTGTTGATCATGATGATAATCAGACGTGTATCCTGAAGGACCTCACGGTAGTAATCAAGCGTAAAGCCCTCGAACTTGTGCATCGTCCCCCCGCTGTTGAACGAATAGTACATCAGATAGAAGATTGGCGCATACAGAACAGCGAACACTAGCACTAGGTACAGATTAGAGAACCCATTTTTATTTCTCATTTCGCACCCCTTTCCGCGATCCGCCAGTAATAATCATGAACAGCGCCATAATAGCAATCAGAAACACTGCAACCGTGGAGCCCATGCCCCAGTCCTGTGTGACCAGAAAATGCTGCTCAATCGCAGTGCCTAGTGTAATAACCCTGTTGCCTGCAATCAGACGAGTAATCATAAACAGGGACAGCGCTGGTATGAATACCGCCATACATCCGGAACGAACACCCGAAATGGTCAATGGAAAAATAACCCGCCGGAACGTCGTCCAGCCCGAAGCACCCAGATCACGTGCCGCATCCAGCAAGGATAAATTAAGATCCTCCAAAGCGCTGTAGATCGGCAAGATCATGAATGGGATAAAGATATACACAGATACAAATACAAAGCTGAAGCCCGTAAACAAAATTTGCTGTTCTCCGATTCCAAGCAGATCAAAGAAATTGTTGATCGGTCCGAACGTACCAAATATGCCGATAAAAGCGTAAGTTTTCAGCAGTAAATTAATCCATGTCGGTAAAATTATCAGCAATAACCATAGCTGCTTATGCTTCGTTCTCGTCAACAGATATGCCGCCGGATAGGCGACCAGCAAAGAGAATGCTGTAATCAAAAACGCATACCAGAATGAGGTCAGCGTCATTTTTAAGTACACAGGTGTAAAGAAGTTCACGTAGTTATCTAGCGTAAGATGCCCATCCAGATCAAATAGAGAATAATAGATGACAAGCAGCACTGGTGCGATTACAAACAAGGCGATCCACAGGTAATAAGGGATGAGATAATACGATCTGCCCTTATTCTTCATGACTCTCCACCTCGCCGTAAGCTTCCAGACGTTTGTCGAACTCTTCCTCCGTTTCACCAAAACGCATAACATGAATCGCTTCCGGATCAAAATAAAGGCCAATTTCACTACCTACCGTAGCCTTACGTGTAGAATGCACAAGCCATTCATGTCCGGATTCATCATAACAACTGATTTCATAGTGGACACCCCGGAACAACTGGGAATCCACTCGCACACGTAGCTTACCCTGTTCCAGCGTTGAAATTTCCAAATCCTCAGGGCGTATAACAATCTCCACAGATTCGTTTGGTTTAAGACCAGCATCAAAACATTCAAAGCGGCGCCCGTTAAACTCCACCAGATAGTCTTCAATCATAACACCCGGAACAATGTTGGACTCACCAATAAAATCAGCCACGAAACGGTTAATTGGCTCATCATAGATATCGTTAGGTGTTCCGCTTTGTTCGATTTTTCCTTTGTTCATGACAAAAATCCAGTCGGACATCGCGAGTGCCTCTTCCTGGTCATGTGTAACAAAAATAAAGGTAATGCCAAGTCGTTGCTGCATTTCACGCAGTATGTACTGCATCTCTGTTCGCAGCTTCAGATCGAGCGCAGATAGCGGCTCGTCCAGCAAAAGAACCTGCGGCTCATTCACAATCGCACGAGCAATGGCCACGCGCTGACGTTGACCACCGGACATTTCGTTAATGGCACGCTGCTCGTAACCCACAAGGTTAACGAAACTTAGCGCTTCCTGCACCTTCTTCGTGATGACGTCTTTCTTAAGCTTCTTAATGCGCAGTCCGAAAGCCACATTCTCGAATACGTTCAGGTGTGGAAACAATGCGTAATCCTGAAATACCGTATTGACCTGCCGCTCATTGGCTGGAATGTGGTTGATCACTTTACCGTTTAAATAGATAGAACCGCTTGTTGGCTCTGCGAACCCAGCGATCAATCGTAGAATAGTCGTTTTACCACAGCCTGATGGACCAAGTAGTGTATAGAATTTGCCGCGCTCTATCTCAAAGCTGACTCCTTTTAACACCGGATCTTCGTCGTCATATTGCTTGGTAACCTCTTCAAATGAAATAATGGTGCCTTCCTGAATAGCTATAGCTAACAACCTCCCTGCCTAAAGTATCACAATACTATTTTACCCGCATCTCGCGGAGAACAATCGAATGGGCATGCTCAGCGCTAATAAGCGACAATTCCTCCTCTCATTCGACACTCCAATAGATATAGCATATTAGATTGTACCATTATATGCGATAGCTTACATGGAGAAGGAATGCGTAAACTTAACAACTTTGTAAAATATCCAGTCCTCCAGGCCTTTTTTAAGGTGTTATAATGAAAACGAACTGAAAGACCAGACAGTTTTTTCATTTTTTTCCGAAAGAAGATGAATGATAATGAACGAGGGGTTACAAGACCGCCTTGAAAAATATGGTTTCTCACTTTACATGATACGAATTACGCTGGCCGCTTCACTTTCATGGGTCGCCGTACACAGCATATATGGTAGCCAATATTTATACTTCGCACCCCTTGCGGCTATCCTCATCACCCAAGCCAGTGTTAAAGCATCGCTAGAAAAAGGAATCTACCGCCTGATCGGCATTATTCTTGGCGGGATCGTTAGCCTAATTGTTGGCCAGTTTTTTGATGTAGGTGGGCTTTCTATCCTGCTCATTCTACTCATCGGGATTGGCATCGCTACGGCCTGTAAGATGAACATTCAAGCTGTCTCACAGGTGGGGGTTACTTCCGTTCTAGCTCTTACTTTTTACCAGAATGACTACGTGCTTTGGAGAATAGGGGAAACATTTATTGGTGTGCTGATCGCCCTGGCCATCAATATGATTATCGTGCCGCCGAACAGGTTCGTCAAGGTAAAAGCATTGGCATTCGAAGGAAGTCTTCTACTTGCGGATGCATTAAAAGATCTCGTAGGCGTAAGACGTGATTCTCCGAAAGATAATTTGCTGGAGGAAGCAGGTAAACTCCTGTCGAATAGCAGCCGGGAACAGAAAGAAATGTTCTATACCCTCACACATTATCAGTGCCGGGGTGAACTGAAGGGACTCATACAGGCTACCTCACATCTAAAAAGCATTCATTCCTACGTCAAAGAAATCGCCGACGATATTCGTCTTCTGCCAGCGCATCACGCCTCTTCGGACTGGATGAAGGATGTGCTGGAGTCAACCGCAGATTGCATTGCTCTTTATGGAACCAGAACCTTATCAGACGCCGAATGCCAACGTTCTCTTGCCGATTGTATAGAGCGTGCTCGTGACCTGCAATTGGCCAGTTTCTCTGAACTACAAGGGAATTGTTCGCTATCAAGCATTCGTGATCTTGGTGCGGTCTTCAGTCACTTAAACCGGGTGTTGGAGGAAGTAGAGCGTGCTAAATCTGCTACTTATGTTGTAGCCACTCGGCCCTCAACGGCTGAAGTCGCACGCGCTTTACGTTTTATTAAAAAGGGACTCTCCCAGAAGCTTTAAGCTTCGGGAGTGTCCCTTTTGTTCAAATATAAGGATGCCGAAGGCGTTTATGCTTGCCTATTCATCAATATGCCCTCATACGCCCCTGATTACTACAATCACCACATAAATTAATTAAACCGACTGCTTCGCGGCACGTCCTATCCTCACATTCACCAGAACAATGCTGCTAACAATAAGCAGTAGACCAATCACAAGATTCAAAGTAATCTGCTCATTTAAAAAGACTACGCTAGTACCTATCGAGATCAGTGGAATCAAAAAAGTGAATGATCCGACCTTCCCTGCCTCTCCCTCGTTAATCAGTTTGAAATAGATCAGCCAGCCTAAAGCGATCACAAAGACTGCAATAAATAGTGTATCGGCTATAAACGTTCCACTCCAGGTGATATCCGACCACTTCTCTGTAGCAGATCCCGAAAGTAGCAAAATGATACCACCGATCGTTATTTGCATAGCGGTCATCCATAGCATATCCACGCGCACAGCATTTCGTTTCATATATACCGTTCCTAATGCCCAGCTCAAAGCACTGGCTAAAGCAAGCACAATCCCCCATACAGAGATGCTTCCGTTAAGTCCTCCAATACTGAGGGAGCCTACTCCGATGAACCCTAGCAACAGACCTGCCATTTTGAGCCCGTACATACTCTCTCCTAACCACAGCCATGAAAAAATGCCCAGCAATACCGGCTGCAGAAATACAATGGACGAGAATAATCCTGCGGGTACATACTGCAAGCCAATCGTCTGAAATCCATAATAAAACACGATACTTAATATAGCCGAGGTCAGATAGATCGGCCATAGCTGCTTGAAGCGAAGCTCCTTCATCTTAGGAAGTGCAATTAGAATCAGAATGAATCCGCCGATGACGGTTCGGATACCTGCAAATAATAAGGGTGGAGCGTAGTCTAAGGCGATTTTCGATATAGGCCAATTTATGCCCCATACAATCACCAAAAATATAAGAAGGATGATGCTTTTCTTCTGCTGATTCATGTATTCACTCCTTGGTGTAGATTCATCACAAATGATACAATAATTAAGAATATAAATGAAATGAATAATACTCATAAGGGGCATATCATATTTGTTATGAACAATAATCAAATTCGTTTGTTCGTCAAAATCGCGGAGAGCGGTAGTTTTACCAAAGCTGGTGTAGAACTGAATATGACCCAACCTGCTGTCAGTCGAGCAATTTCCTCTTTAGAAGCCGAACTGGATGTAAAGCTATTACTTCGAGATCGACGGAACGGTCTAATGCTTACTGACATCGGCAAGCGTATCCTTGTTATTTTTCGTGAAATTCTAATGGGCTTTGATAAGGTCAATCAGGAGATTTCCGCCGAGAGGGGGCTTGAGAAGGGAAGCATTCGAATTGGGGCTTTTCCAGTGGCTTCTGCCTATTTTTTACCGAAGATTATTAGCTCTATCACTGAAAGATATCCGAATATTACGATTAGCCTGCAGGAGGGCTCTATCGCCGAAGTCAGAGAATGGCTGGAATCCAAAGAAATTGATGTTGGCTTATTGCTCGCTCCTTGCGAGGCGTTCGAAACCATCCCACTATATAGAGAAAAGCTGTACGCTGTAATCAGAAATGACCATCCTTTGCACGAGCGTTCTGTCATAGGTGTGAGAGAATTAGCAGGTGAGCCTATGCTGATCTGTAAAGCAGGTTATGAACCACCGGTGGTAGATTTATTCCGCAGAAGCAGCAGCTATCTGAATGTAAAATATGTGGTTAATAACTATGCAACAGCTCTTAATATGGTTCAAGAGGGGCTGGCTGTAGGTGTGATGTCTGAGCTATCTTTGTTATCTTTACCTCCAAATGTAGTAACCCGTGAACTGCAGCCCGACGCCTACAGAGATATACATATCGCAGTCAGCTCGCATACCGATACTTCCATAGCTGTAAAGATGTTCATGGAGACAGCTATGGATCTTTTTACTAAGCCTAAAAAAATGGATGATGAGGAGTGCTGAAGATGAACTTTAAAAGACTTGGAAATAGCGGACTACAAGTATCCGCATTGGGACTGGGGACAAACGCTTTTGGTAAAAGGGCGGATCAAGAGACCTCCATTCAGATCGTACATACTGCGCTGGATCATGGCATTAACTTTATCGATACCGCTAATATTTACGCCGGCTCCGAATCTGAGCGAATCATCGGTCTGGCCTTGGAAAGTAGAAGACATGAGGCTGTTCTCGCCACTAAAGCAGGCTTAGTTAAGAATGACGGACCTAACGGAAGCGGCTCCTCGAGGCGCCATTTGATGCAGGAATTAGAAGATAGTCTTCGCCGCCTAAAAACGGACTATGTCGATCTATACCAGATTCACACCTTCGATCCCAAAACGCCACTTGAAGAGACGTTACGGACCTTGGACGATATGGTATCTTCGGGCAAAGTACGCTATATCGGGGCTTCCAACTATACAGCATGGCAATTAATGAAGGCAATTGGAATTAGTGAGGCACGGAGCTTCGCCAAATATATTTCAATTCAGTGTAGCTATTCCTTAGCGGATCGGACCCCGGAGAATGAGCTTCTCTCCCTTTGTCTTGATCAAGGTGTAGGGATTATTCCTTATTTTCCACTGGCGGGCGGAATTCTCACAGGTAAATATAACTCAAACGGTTCCGCACCTTCAGGATCCAGAGCAGATACCGATCCTAATTTCAAAAGATTCCTGAATCATGAACGGATCGAACTGGGGAACAAAGTGGGGCAGATCGCTGAAGAACTGGGAACCTCTTCTACAGCACTTTCCTTAGCTTGGCTCATGAATCGTCCTGCCGTCTCGACAGTTATTGTTGGGGCTACACGCGTGGAGCAGCTGGAACAGAATTTGCATAGTACCTCCATTCAGCTTAACGAAGAGACAGTGAGCAAGCTGGATGAGGCAAGTGATTCCTTCCGCTTTGGCGAGCCCTTCGCTTTTTATCGGCTCCCATAATCTAGCTATTACAATGAAGGAGGGGAGTATTATGACAACACATACAACGGCTAGCATTCAAGCGATGCTTGAAGAGCATAAGGACTTTTTTAATCGTGGCGCAACTAAAGAGGTTGCCTTTCGGCTTAGTCAGCTTCAGAAACTTAAAGACAGTATTAAACGATACGAGAGTCGTATTATCACTGCCTTACAACAGGATTTAGGAAAAAGTGAGTTCGAGGCTTATGCCACAGAAATCGGCTTCACCTTGGACAGCCTAGGTTACATGATGAAACATCTCAGACGTTGGGCGAAGCCCGTAAAGGTTAGATCACCACTGCACTTATTTCCTGCGAAGAGTTATATCTTAAGTGAACCTTACGGTACCGCGCTCATTATAGGTCCTTTTAATTATCCATTTCAGTTGCTGATCGAACCGCTTATAGGCGCCATTGCCGCTGGAAACTGCGCTGTCCTCAAGCCATCGGAGAGCACACCAGCCATTACGGCTGTTATAGAGCAGCTCATTCAGGAGACCTTCGAACCCCAGTATATTCGCGTAGTTCAGGGGGAGAAAGAGACCACCAATCTGCTGATCCATGCCAAGTTTGATTATATTTTCTTCACGGGCAGTGTTCCGGTCGGCAAAATCGTGATGGAAGCCGCTGCGAAGAATCTAGTGCCTGTAACCTTGGAGCTTGGCGGGAAAAGTCCGGTCATTGTCGACACATCAGCCAATCTTGATGTTGCAGCGAAGCGAATCGTATGGGGAAAATTATTAAATGCCGGTCAAACCTGTATCGCCCCCGATTATTTGCTCGTTCATAAGGACATTGCTAATGAATTGATCACCAAAATCAAACATCAGATTACTGAATTCTACGGTCAAAATGCGCAGCCGAATACAGATTATGGCCGGATCGTAAATGAGCGCCAGCTGCAAAGACTCGCCAGTCTCATTGAACGGGATCGGGAAAAGGTGGTTATGGGCGGAACCGTCATTTCAGAAGAACGTTATATTGAACCTACACTAATCTATCCTGCGGCTTGGACTGACGCTTCTATGGAAGATGAGATCTTCGGTCCGATCCTACCCATATTGGAATATCATCAATTGGATGAAGCTATCCGGAGTATTAACGAGCACCCAAAACCACTTGCACTTTATCTATTCACAGAGGATAAAAATGTTGAACAAGAGGTGCTTTCCCGAGTCTCTTTCGGAGGAGGCTGCATCAATGATACGATCTCGCATGTGGCGAACGCTAGCTTGCCGTTTGGTGGGGTAGGCAACTCTGGAATCGGCGGTTATCACGGGAAGCACAGCTTTGAAGTCTTTTCCCACCGCAAAAGCATCGTTAAGAGAGGCACACGAATCGACCTCGGGATTGTGTACCCACCCTATGGGAATAAGATCAAGCTGGTACGAAAAGTATTAAAATAGACAAAGCAGCAAGCCTCCCATGACTGGGAGGCTTGCTACTTTTCAGAGGAACCACTTTTCATTATTTGAACAGCTGTACCAATTCCTCTACATGTAACTCCGCGGTAGAAGGAAACCAGAGCTCAGCACTCTCTTTCAAGGATGGACTTCCGGCTCCAACGGACCTCATACCAGCGGCTTTGCTGGCAGCTATCCCCTCCGCTGTATCTTCGATAGCTACGCAGCAGTCAGGTGATATGCCCAGCATCTCGGTAACCTGTAAATAAATTTCCGGATCTGGCTTGCCCATACGGATGTTTTTAGGGTCAGCAATCGCCTGAAACAAGCGCCCGATCTTCAATCGTTCAAGAATCAGCATTGCATTCTCATTAACGGAAGCCAGTCCGACAGGGATTCGCTTTTTCTTCAAATCGGTCAGAAGACTATAGATACCCGGATGCAAATCATCCGGTGTCATTTGTTGAATCAGCTGTTTATACTTTTCGTTCTTTTTATTGCAGAGCATTCCTTTTACCGGTTGGGGTAAATTCAGACCGCTTCCTTCCAGTAGAATCTCTAAACATTCCATTCGACTATGGCCCTTCAGACGTACATGCTTCTCTCTATCAAAAGAAATCGCCAGCTCATCGGCTAAGGCTTTCCAGGCCAGATAATGATACTCACTAGAATCGGTAATAATCCCGTCCAGCTCGAAAATAACAGCTTCAAGCTGCTTCACATTTGAAAGGGACACCGGCTTCTTTACAGTTAACTGCACAAGGCTCCCTTTATGTAGAATTTCAATCTCTTCACCTGTCAGTAGTGTATAAATCACTACCTTACTATCAACATAAATATCCAATAAGTGCCCACCGCTTGTTATTTTAAACCGATAGCTGTCCCATTGTGCTGGCAAGGCAGGATTAAAGGACAGCATACCGCCACATAAGCGCATCCCACCAAACCCATTCACAATCGACAGCCAAGATCCTGCCATAGCAGCAGTATGCAGCCCGTCCTTCACATTGCGGTTAATATCATCTAAATCCATCCGTACCGTGCGGTCAAAATAGGCGTACGCCCCCGCTAAATCACCAATCTCAGCAGAAATAATACTGTGAATGCACGGTGACAAAGAAGAATCATGTGTCGTTAGCGGCTCATAATAATTGTAATTGCGGATCTTGTCCGCCAAGCTGAACTGATCACCTAACAGAAACATGGCCATCACCAGATCTGCCTGTTTGAGCACCTGATGACGGTAAATCACCAACGGATGGTAATGAAGCAGAAGTGGATATTTATCCGCTGGCGTATGTTCAAAGTCCCACTTCTTCTTAGTCAGAAACGTATCATCCTGAGCATAGATGCCAAGCTCCTCATCAAAAGGGACATACATTTTTTCTGCGGCGACCAGCCAATCACCAGGCTCTTCCTCAGTCAGACCAATCTTGCCCTTCAGACGTTCAAAATCCTCCGGATACTGCTTTCCTAACAGTCTGGCTATCTCATATGCATAATAGAGTTGATCCCGTACCATAAGATTAGTGTATGCATTATTGTTAACGATAGCTGTATACTCATCGGGACCTGTTACTGCGTCAATACAGAACGCACCCTCTCTGGCCGGATTAAAATGACCCAGATCCACCCAAAAGCGGGAGGTCTCGAATATCATTTCCGCCCCCTCCAGGACCAGAAACTCATAATCGCCAGTTGCCCGGACATACTGTTTAATGGCATAGGAAATATCCGCGTTAATATGCATTTGTGCTGTTCCTGCCGGAAAATAGGAAGAGTTCTCAGCCCCGTCTATGGTGCGCCAAGGATACAGTGCTCCCTTCTGAGACATGACTGCTGCCCGTTCCCGTGCCTTATCTAACGTAGCATAACGAAACTCGAGTAGCTTCCGGCTAATCTCCGGCTGTGTAAATGTAAAGAAGGGTATCATATACATCTCAGTATCCCAGAAATAGTGACCTTCGTATCCTTCACCCGTCAGGCCCTTGGCCCCGATGTTCGTAACCCCGTCACGTCCTACGGATTGCAGCAATTGAAAAGCATTAAAACGGATACCCTGTTGAAGCGCAAGATCGCCCTGAATCTCCACATCGGTATGTGCCCAGAATTGATCCAGAAAAGCCCGTTGTTCATGAACTAGCGCTTCAAACCCACAGTTCTCCGCCAAGTGTTGCACTTCTAAGCACCTGCCTAACAGCTCGTCTTCTGCATAATCCTTAGAAGTGTGATACGAAATGTACTTGGTCAGGGAGATCCTTTCCCCCATTATCACTGGAACAACCCATTGCATGGACAATCGCTGATCTTCTAGCTGCACGAGCCTTTCATATCTAGAGCTACAATTCAGACTGTGACTTATCCCTGTTAAAAGAGCAAACCCAGTATGCCGCGTCCTCTGCTTCATCCACAAAAAGGACTGCTCGAGCTCATGACCGGTTTCGACTAGCAGTAAATTGGGTTCCTTACTCCCTGATCCCAGCCGGGGGTCATCCGTGACCTCCGGCCTTTGGATCTCACCATCGATCGATGAAGTAATCGTTAGGGTTCCCTCAAAATTCAATGCCTTGACCTCGTAATCTATGGCCGCTAAATGTTTATGCTGCATGGCCACCATCCGACGAATGTTCAGCTGTACCCTGTGTCCGGCAGGAGATTCCCATTCTACCTGCCGATGCAAGATCCCATTTCGCATATCCAGCTTCCGTTCATAACGGTGCACTTGCCCACTGTTCAACTGAAAGGTATGACCTTCAATGCTGAGTTCAATAATCTTGGCGTCCGTCACGTTCAGCATAGCTTGGTTGCGGGAAGGATACCCATAAGCTCCCTCTGGATACACAATAGGCTCGGAATCAAAAAATCCATTCAAGTAGTTCCCTATTACAGATGAGCCCGAGTGGCCATGGTAGCCTTCCTCGAAATTACCGCGCATGCCAATGTATCCATTACCCAGAGCAAATACACTTTCGCTTCTTTGATTGTTCTCTTCATCATAAGTCTCCTCATCAAGACTCCACTCCCGGTAAGGATACACCGCAGCCGGATGTACGTATGGTTTCATCTTCATCTCTCTATGCTCCTCCTGACACAGTTTTGTTCAATTAGCTATACTTTATCCTTATAATTCCTGCAATGTTCAAATCAACCTTTTATTGATCCACCCATAAGCCCTCTGACGAAATACTTTTGCAGCAGGAAAAAAATCGCGAGCGGCATCAGCATGGAGATAAATGCAGCCGAGGTGAGTAAATGCCAGTCGTTGCCTCGTGAGCCTACTAAGTCGGCGATCTTCATCGACATGACCTGCACTGACGGTTGATTGCCGATAAAAATCAGCGAGACTAAATAGTCATTCCACACCCATAGGAATTGAAAGATTCCGATAGAAGCCAGTGCGGGCACAGATAACGGTAGAATCAGCCTACTGAATATAGTGAAATGGCTCGCCCCATCCATAAAAGCTGACTCAAACAAATCCTTAGGAAGCTGACTGATAAAGTTATACATAAAGTAGGTAACCAGCGGTAATCCAAAGGCCGTATGCGCCAGCCAAATGCCCAAGTAACTTCCGTTCAGTCCAAGAGCCGTATAATCTTTAAGTACTGGAATAAGTGCCACTTGTATTGGAATAACGAGCATAGCGATAATGATGACAAAGAGTGTTCGGCGCCCAGGAAAACGCAGCCAAGCAAAAGCATAGGCGGCAAAAGAAGCAATCAACACCGGAATAACCGTTGCTGGAACTGCAATCGTCAGTGTATTCCAGAAGGCTTGCGACAATCCGGTGCCTTTTTGCACCGTTTCACTGCCATCGGCTTGCTTGAGCTTGTATTCCTTGCCCGAGAGCACATTATTGTAGTTATCCAATGTGAGATCCGGTGTCATTTTCCAGCCTTGTTCCTGTTGATTTATGGTACGCGCTCTGCGGTTCTCCCACATCAAACGACTGCCATCGGCCTTCACACCCGCCTTCAGCTGATCATCTGTATAGGTTTTGCCATTCACCTCGATCGGCTCCCGCAGATCCACATCTTTAGATAGCTGAAGGGTCTCTCCAGCCTTCCACTCCTGATGAGGAAAAGCTTTCCACCATCCAGTCTGCAAAATATCGGCAGCCGGACGGAAGGAGGAAATGAACAGCCCAAGGGTCGGAAGCAACCAAATGAAACAAATCACACCCAGCACGATATTAACAATCGTCTTGCTGCCTTTTCTCTTCTTTTTCCCGGCCATTAGAATCCCCCTTGCTTACGGAACTGACGTAGATTGATTATGATCACAGGCAACACCGCGATCAGCAGAACAATAGCCAGCGTGGAGCCGTAACCGAAATTCCGGTACATAAAGAATTGGCGGTAAAACTGTGTAGCCACTACCTCTGTATCGTATTGACCTCCTGTCATCACCATGACGACGTCAAATATTTTCAATGTAAAGACGATAATGGTCGTTGTCACAGTCAGAATGGTTGCTGAAATGTAGGGGATCATGATTCCAAAGAATATCTTCACCTCATTAGCACCATCCACTCGTGCAGCTTCCAATATGTCGTCAGGAACTCCCTTAATAGCTGCCGAGAATATCACCATCGCAAATCCGGTCTGCATCCAGATCAGAATGATGATGAGGAAAAAGTTATTCCACGGCTGAAGCATACTCGTCCATGCCTGTGGTTCTCCCCCAAAATAAGTAACGATGGCGTTCAAAAGTCCAATTTGTTCATCGCCGGGTTGATAGTAATATACAAACTTCCAAATAACGCCTGCGGCTACAAAAGAAATAGCCATCGGCATAAAAATGATCGATTTAGCTAGCTTCTCATAGCTGCTTCTGTCGGCAAGAATTGCAATCAAGAGCCCAAAAGCTACACATGCCAGTGTACCAACGAATACCCAAAGTAAGTTGTTACGCAGTGCCGTCGCCATTAGATGGTCGCTAAAGATCGCTGCATAGTTGCTGAGACCTACAAATTTCTCTGAAGAAGCATTGAAAAAGCTTAAATACAGCGTCCGCAGCGCAGGCAGCACCAATAGCCACCCCAATATAATCACTGCCGGACCAATAAAAATATAAGGCAATACCTTTCGGCGTACGTAATCAGGATATTGCTCGACTGCCCAGGTAAGTGTGTAATAGATCAGATAAACACCCAGAACCCCCCATAGAACAGCCAGAACCGCCGTTAGTAGCGGGTTTAGCGTGGAATCCCGAAAGAATAAAAAGATCGAGCCATTAACAACAACATTGGCTATTAATACTAAAAGAGACAGCAATACCGCCCTAAGGCTTACCGTCTGCTTGGCTTTTAATTGTGGCTTCATTTGTGGTTGTAGTTGTGATTGTCCACCCATATTAGCTCCAGCTCCTCCTATACTCACGCTTTGGAAAACAAAAAGAGGGGCAGAGAACCTTCAAATCTCGCTGCCCCTCTTTTAACTGTGTGCTTTCAATATTAGGTTAGTTGTTCCAGCCAGACTGGATTTGTTCCAACGCCTGATCCAGCGTCGCAGTACCACTTACGTAGTCGGTCATCCCCTTCCAGAAGGTACCTGCGCCCACTTTGCCCGGCATCAGGTCAGAGCCATCAAAGCGCAGCGTGGAAGCATCCTGAACCAGCTTCGCCATCCGGCGATCGGATTCTGAGGTATACCAATCCAGGGAAGCATCATTCATTGGAGCAATTACGCCGCCCGATTGCACCCAGGTCTTAATGGATTCTCCTGTAGTAAAGAATTCCATAACTGCACGAACTTCAGGACGATCGTTGAACATCGCGTAAATATCGCCAGCAACTAGCACTGGTTTACCATATTGAGGATCAATAGGCGGCAGGTAGAACCAATCATAATCTACATCAACCTTTGCGGTTTCAGGGAAGAAGCTTGTAATAAAGTTGCCGAGCATATTAAACCATGCTTTAGGAGGATTATTGAACATTGGTGCTGGGGCATCCCCGAACGATGTCGTCACGATGGATTTTGCACCACCATAGACATAATCCTTGTTGAGCCAAATTTTCGACATGGTTTCAACTGCATTCTTCACTTCTGGAGAGGTAAATGGCAGCTCACCTTTTACCCATTTATCGTAGTTCTCAGGTGTAGTTGTGCGCAGCATTATGTTTTCTACCCAGTCTGTTGCCGGCCAGCCTGTTGCAGCACCACTCTCGATTCCAATAGCCCAAGCAGGATCACCATCTTTCGCAATTTGTTCCGTCAGAGCCATCATCTCATCCCATGTCTCAGGAACCTTGTAGCCCGCTTCATCAAATTGCTTTTTTGGATACCAGACCAAGCTCTTTACGTTACTGCGGTTCCAGATCCCCGCCATGATCTTGCCGTCTTTCCCGTCCATATTAGACATATCAAGCCAGCTCTTGTTGTAATTAGCCGTCAATTTGGCTTGATCCAGCACGTTAGTTAAATCGATAACCTTGCCAGTCTTAGCAATCGAGGCTAGCAGTCCCGGCTGCGGGAAATCAGCGATATCCGGAGCATTTCCACCGTCTACTCGAATGTTTATCGTAGCTTCGAACTCTTTTGAGCCCTCGTATTGAATATCAATTCCTGTCTTCTCTTCAAACTCTTTAATACTATTCTCAAATTTCACTTGGTCAGCATCTACGAAGGGGCCAAACATCGTTACTTTAGTTCCTTTATAGTCGCCCTTCATGGCTAGCTCTAGCGGAGATCCCGATGGCTCGGTGCTAGGAGCAGTTGTAGCTTTCTCAGTGTTATCTGCTGTTGGGCTGGTAGTCGCCGCAGGTGGATCTGTAGGCGCTGCATTGTTGTTATTGCCTCCGCCGCATGCGCTCAGCATCATAGTGAAGGATAAACACAGCACTAAAGCCAATGACTTTTTACGTCCTGAGGTTTTCTTCATCTTTTGTACATCCCCTTTAATGGTTTTAGAGATTGCTTCTGACTCAATCATCCGGTACCCTGGCATGTATAAGCAGCTTGTAGCAGATCACCTCCTTGCAAAGCTTTTCAGAATCTAAGGATCTATACTAAAAAAGAATCCAATCACAAATTCCAATTAATTGTAGCGCTTACATTTGTTATAGTATCACATGAAGTAAGCGTTTCCAATCTGTATTTGAAATGTTTTGGTAAAAATTATTTTTATTGTCTAAGCAAATATTCAAATGTTGCTTAAGACGAGCGCTGAATTCTGAAAAGCTTTTCAAAGGGTGGTACAAAAGTGAACTACTCCTATTTTTCTCGTGTAGATTCCCGCACAATCAGCTTATGCTCCATCTTCTCATTCAATACCTGCACTTCACCTGTTGTAAGCAATTCATGCAGCTTCTCGGCCGCACGATACCCTAACTCGTAAATTGGCTGTGCAATCGTAGTTAGCTTCGGGATGAACATACCCGACATCCTTAGATTATCAAACCCAATCACGGATACCTGACCCGGAACAAGAATATTACGATCCTTCAGATAAGAAATCGTCCCCATCGCGAATTCATCAGCAACACAGAAAACAGCAGTTAGCTCAGGGTAATCCGTAAATAGTTCGTGCGCAGCTTGATAAGCATGTTCAAACCGGTGACTGGCATATTTGCTCTTCACAATATTCTGCTGTAGCCCTGACTCTGTTAGTGCTCTTACAAATCCCTCATAGCGTGGTGGTCCTGATACGGAATTATCATGGTTAAAACCAATCATACCAATGTCTTTATGGCCTAAATCAATCAGGAACTTTACCGCATCATAGGCAGCCGCTTCATCATCCACCTCCACACTTGGAATGTCGAACTCATCGGAATGCGAGGACACTAGCACAAATGGAATTCTACAACCGACCAATTTGTCATGATACTCAGGGTAAAGAAAATCACTGGCGAATACAATTCCATCCACCTGCTTCTCATGGAAGTTATCAATATAGGACAGTAGTCGTTCTTTGTCACGGTCCGTATTGCAGATCATTAGACTATACCCAAGCTTGATACAAGCATCCTGCATCCCCCGAATCACCCCTGCGAAATACAGGTTCTCAATATCCGGAATAAGCAGGCCCAGTGTAAAGGACTTCTTGTAAATCAAACCACGTGCAAATGAATTAGGTTGATACCGCAATCGTTCTACAGCCTCCATCACTCGATTCCGTTTGCTCTCCACTACCGAATTCGGTGCATTCATAACACGTGACACTGTGCTAATCGACACCTCGGCCATTCTGGCAACATCTCTTATGGTTGGCTTCATAATGATAACTTCCTTTTTTAGGGAACTTTTCGATGTGATTATAGCAAGCCCGATTGGAAATAACAATAGAATTTTTGAAGCGCTTACATAATTTTAAAAATTCATCTTTCCTCCTCTTTCTTCACTCGGAAGATAAACAACTTACTTAAAGTGTGTATATAGTTTTATTACATGGTATACTATCCGAGTAGCGATATTCGTAGCTACAAATACTGCTCTATGAGCATAGAGCATTTATTATAGGAGGGATAACATTGAAACAACCTCGTGACATTCGATTCTCCGTACTGGACCTAGCTTCTATTGTGGAAGGAGGGACCGCGGCAGACTCTTTTCATAACTCTCTAGATTTAGCTCGGAACGCTGAGAAGTGGGGCTATCATCGGTATTGGTTCGCTGAACATCATAATATGATCGGAGTTGCCAGCTCTGCTACCTCACTCTTGATCGGACATATTGCTGGTGGCACCCAAAGTATACGTGTTGGCTCTGGTGGCATTATGCTATCCAACCACGCACCACTTGTTATTGCCGAACAGTTCGGGACTCTCGAATCTCTATATCCGGGACGGATCGATCTTGGACTGGGCAGAGCACCCGGATCTGATCAACCAGCTTCCCGTGCGCTGCGTCGCGGGCTCGGAAGCGATGGCAGTGAATTCCCTGAGCAGCTAAGTGAGCTAAGAGCTTACTTCGACCCTGCAGGAGCAGGATCGCGCCCAGCTGGAGTACGCGCGGTTCCTGGGGAAGGCTTAAATGTTCCCATCTGGCTCTTAGGCTCCAGCGGCTTTAGTGCTGAGCTAGCAGCCAAGCTAGGGTTGCCTTTTGCCTTTGCCAGCCATTTTGCACCTGAGTATTTACTTCAGGCGCTGCACATATACCACAGTAATTTCCGTCCATCAGAAGTACTAGACAAACCTTATGTTATGGTCGGACTAGGGGTTACAGCAGCCGATACCGTAGATGAGGCAAGAAAGCTAGCTACCTCGCAGCAGCAGCAGTTCCTCAATATCATCCGCGGGCGTACAGGCAAGCTACAACCACCCGTTGAGAGTATGGATGGGCTATGGACGGTACAAGAAAAAGCAATCATGCTCGATAAGCAGCGTTATTCTTTCTCTGGCGATAAAGCAGTGATTAAAGAAAGACTTCAAGACATTCTGAAAGAGACACAAGCAGATGAATTGATTATCTCCGCAGGGATTTATGATCATGAAGCTCGTCTTCGTTCCTATGAAATTGTAGCTGAGGCTATGAAAGAACTGTAAGATTGCAGTCTTAACAAGGCAGGACGTTATCTGAGTATCGGGAATTCTCCCGTTTCAGATATTCGTCTTGCCTTTTTTGTTTTGTTTTCGAAAACGTTCTTAATAAAACACTAATAAGATATTAAAAAACATAAAAATAAAGAGATATAGAGAGAAATCAACAGATAAACAGACCATATACTTATTATTTAAGCAAATATGATCTAATTAGTTGTAATACATCATTTTTCTTTGGATATCATTTTGATTATACTTTATATATTCGCTATAACGAACGATTTGTATTTTGGCTATGCCCTCTTTCTCCGTTCATTCAGAAAGATTCCGCCCACAAATGAAAGAGTGGTACTTTACAATACCACTTATTTCGACAATGTAGAATGGAATAATCGTTTAAAACGGAGAATTTTGCCGGAAGCCCGCAGATTTTGTTTTTCAACAGCTACAATGGGCTCAGGAGAAAGGAGCAAAGAAAGTGAAGAAGAAATACCATTCGGTCTTCATAGCTGCTTACGTTCTGATTATTCTGGTAGGAGTAATATGGCACGCTGGAGGGGTAAGCGCTCAGGATACCATTAAGCTTACTGTGAATTCTCATACCACGAGCACAGCCACCATGAACAATATGAAGCCCGGTGACGAAATGAGCTCAGAGTACACGATTATTAATGATGGCACAGAAGGCTTTGATTACTTTGTGGACTTTAAATTCATCTCTGGAGACGTAGAATTGTACAATATTCTCCAAATGACACTCGAAAAAGAGGGAGTAATCATCTATTCGGGAGTGATGAGTGAGGCTGCTGGCAGAGTAACTATCGGTTCACTTGCTGGAGGAGAGAAGAGTGTAATTCAAATGGATGTAACCTTCCCATGGGAAGCCGGCAACGAATATCAAGGGAAGGCCACGACCGTAGCTTTTGAATTCTCCGCTTCCGGAGAACCAGGTCCAACCACCGAGCCTACTTCAACGCCAACGCCAACGCCAACAGCGACGGTTGCACCTACACCTGATCCATCACCTACAGCAACAGCAACAGCAACAGCAACAGCAACAGCAACAGCAACAGCAACAGCAACAACTGAACCTACTACAACACCTACTGAAACACCTACTGAAACACCAGCAGCTACACCTGAAGCTTCACCGTCACCTACGGTTGCACCAACCACAACACCTACGGATTCACCAACGACTACTGCCTCACCTACAGCTGTCGTAACACCAGGTCAGTCAGTGCCTCCAACAGCAACAGCAACACCATCGCCTACACCTACGGCTTCACCGCCTGCAGTCGATGAAATAAGCGTTACTGAAGAACCGATTCCAATGGGCGGAAGCAGTAATGAGCCTACACCTGCAGCGTCACCAGGTGCTGGTAGTCAAACCACCAGTGCAACACCTCAGCCAAGCGATGAGGTAGCCTTACCTGACGGCGACATTCCTTTGGGAGCACCAGAGGCAGGCAACGAGCTTCCAAATACCGCCGAGCCTTGGTATAACTTAATTCTGGCCAGCTTAGCTATTGCGGTACTCAGCGTGATCATCATGCGCAGATTGAAATCGAAGAAAGAATAACATTTAGTAATATAAGTCTGGAGGAGAGAGTATGAAGAAGCGTAATGGTGTTTTATTAACCGTGAAGCTAATCTTCATACTCTCTTTAGTTGTGCTGATTTATTCGATCGTCCAAGTCGTCAAAGCACCCATCGAGGCCAAGCAGGCCCTAAATGATTGGGCAAAAAAGAGGGAGGAAGCCATCGCCCGCCCCCTTTCAAATGAAGAGAACCCTCTCCCCAAGGGAATGGTCAGTTCTTCAAAAGAACAACCATCTTCTCCTCCCTCCTATAAAGAGGGTGAAGTGATTGGAGAAATCCGCTTCCCCACCTTAAATAAGAAGGTGGCTATTCTGGAGGGTACGGAAAGCCCTGAATTAAAAAAAGGAGCTGGACACTATATAGGTAGCGCAGCCATCGGCGCCATCGGTAATAGCGTGCTTGCTGGACACCGTGATACCGTATTCCGCAATCTAGGAGAACTTGTCGCAGGAGATCTAATCGAACTGGAAAGCATGGACGGTACGTTCACCTATGAAGTGACAGGCAGCACGATTGTAGACGGGACTGAACGCGGCGCAATAAAACCAAGCGATAAGGCTATTCTTACCTTGATCACCTGTTATCCTTTTTCATACGTGGGGTCAGCACCGGACCGGTATTTACTTTCAGCGAAGCTAGTGAAGCAAGAAATATTGCGTCATTAAAGCTAATCTTAACTCTTAATCTTCCTCCTCAGGGATGAGACCGGATATGGAAAGTGATACTATATAGATACAACAGTAATGAGGAGATGACCCACAGTGAAAAAAGAGGTTGTAGAACGGTTTATTTCGTATGCTCAAATGGATACCCAATCGAACGAGGATAATGAAACTTGTCCGTCCACTCCGGGGCAGATGGTGCTGGCCCACAAGCTGGTCGAAGAGCTCAAGGAGATCGGCATGGATGAAGTGCAGGTGGACGAGCATGGGTATGTCATGGCTACACTCCCAGCCAATACGGAGAAGGATGTTCCGACCATTGGTTTTTTGGCACATCTCGATACAGCAACTGATTTCACAGGAACAAATGTAAAGCCACAGATCGTGGAGAACTACGATGGCAAAGATATTCTTTTGAACAAAGAATTAAATGTTGTATTGTCTAAAGCGAGCTTCCCAGAGCTGGCAGAATATAAAGGCCATACATTAATTACAACCGATGGTACCACCCTGCTTGGCGCAGACAATAAAGCCGGTATTGCCGAGATTATGACAGCTATGAATTACCTTCTTCAGCATCCAGAAATCAAACATGGCAAGATTAGAGTTGCCTTCACACCGGACGAAGAAATCGGCCGCGGACCTCATAAATTTGATGTAGCTGCTTTTAATGCTTCCTATGCTTACACTGTGGACGGAGGCCCACTCGGTGAACTAGAGTATGAAAGCTTTAATGCTGCATCAGCCAAAATCTCGGTTTACGGCGTCAATGTACATCCCGGTACTGCCAAAGGAAAAATGATTCATTCCGCAAAAATCGCTATGGCGCTCCACCTTAGACTCCCTGCTGAGGAAGCTCCAGAATTCACAGACGGTTATGATGGCTTCTACCACCTTAGCTCCATAGAAGGCACACCGGAATTCAGCAAGCTTCAATATATCATTCGTGACTTCGACCGCGAGAAATTCGAGGCACGTAAAGCCTTTCTTTCTGCCATCGTAGATGAATTCAAGAGCATCCATGGTGAAGAGAACATCGTGCTTGAAATGAAAGACCAATATTACAACATGCGCGAAAAAATCGAACCGGTGCGTCATATTGTCGATATTGCCCATGAGGCGATGGAGAATCTGAACATCACACCGATCATCCGCCCGATTCGCGGGGGAACAGATGGCTCACAGCTTTCCTACATGGGTTTACCTACACCTAATATTTTCACGGGGGGCGAAAATTTCCACGGTAAATTCGAATACGCCTCTGCTGACAACATGGAAAAAGCGGTAAACGTAATCGTCGAGATCGCCAAGCTGTTCGAACAAAAAGCCTAAATCGTAATTCACGTCACTCCATATTGAATACAAAAAATCCCTGAAAAGGTCGATTCAGACCTCTCAGGGATTATTAATGTTCAAAGTCTATTCGATTAGCATCTTTCTTCCGGCGGCGTGTCTTTCCAGATCACGTTTTCCCCGTAATTCTTACCCCAATCATACATCAATCGAAGGACGGGAAGCAGACTCTGTCCATATGAAGTCAGAGAATACTCAACTTTTGGAGGAACCTCGGCATACACTTTCCGAAGAACCAACTGATCTTCTTCAAGCTCTCGAAGCTGATTGGTCAACATTTTTTGCGTGATATGAGGAATTAGCTTCTTCAGCTCACTGAACCGCTTTGTCCCTTCAAGCCCAAGATGCCACAGGATTATCAGCTTCCATTTGCCTCCAATCACCGCAAGCGTCAGTTCCTTCTCGCAGTTAATTTCCTTCAAGTTGATGCGATCTTTAATCTCGGTTGCCATAACTAAAGCGCCTCCTCTCTCCTGTTGTCATACTAACACAAAAACGAATAACCTCCTTACTAGGAAGGCATTCGTTTCTGTACTCTCACTCTAAATTAGCATGCTTGCCGAACATCTGCTTAGTCGTCTGCCCCGTCTTCTCCATCATCCGCAGAATCACTGCATCGTAAAAGACTAACATCGTCTGTTCGAATAAAGAAGCCATTGGCTGAATCGTGCTGTAGCCTCCGCTGGTCTGATCTTTTGTAGATCCCGGCAGCTTCACTACATAGCTCGCTAAACGTCCGACGGTCGAGTCCGGCGCAATCGTAACGGCAATAACCTCTGCACCTACTCCTTTGGCCTTCTCTGCCATAGAGATCAGCCCCTTCGTCTCTCCTGAACCCGAACCGAGCACAAGCACATCACCAAGCTCAATACCCGGGGTTACCGTTTCTCCCACGACGTACGCTTCTTTACCGACATGCATGAGTCGCATTGCAAAAGCTCGTCCCATCAATCCTGATCTACCAGCCCCGGCCACAAATACCTTATTCGACTGAAGAAGCAGTTCAGCCATTCGTTCAGCCTCTTGATGATCAAGCTGAGAAATGGAGCGCTGAAGCTCCTCTATAATTTGCTGCGCATATTTCAATGTGTCCATTGTAATCTTAAGCCTGGTTAACTAGACGTTTCATCTCTGCCGCTGCGGCCTTTTGATCAGCCTCACCCGTAATGCCTCCGCCAACGATAACAAGATCAGGATTCGCTGCAATAACTTCCGGAAGCGTACTTAGCTTGATACCCCCAGCGATAGCGGTTTTAGCCTGTTTAACCACACTTTTAATTGCATTCAAATCTGCAAAAGAATTTTTCCCTTCCGCCTGATGGTCATATCCAGAGTGTACGCAGACATAGTCTACGCCAAGTGCGTCTACTTCAGCTGCTCTTGACTTAATATCTTTTACATTGATCAGGTCAACCAGAATCTCTCTATTCGTCTTCTTAGCTTCCTCCACCGCACCCCGAATGGTAGCATCATCAGATACACCAAGCACAGTAACGATATCAGCACCAGCTTCTGCCGCCTTCATCACTTCATATCCACCAGCATCCATTATTTTCAAATCAGCCAATACTGTCAAAGCAGGAAAAGCTTCCTTTATTGCTTTCACCGCATGCAAGCCTTCATTAATAACGATAGGTGTTCCAATTTCAACGATATCTATATATTCAGCAACCTCTGAGACAATCTCTTTCGCTCCCGCAATATCCACTAGATCCAATGCTAATTGCAATTTCATATTTATTTGCACTCCTTGTTAATATATTTTAGTAAGTCATGTACAAATTGTAGATCCTTACATCCTTTAAGGGAAGTAGGCACTTTATTGTGATGTAGTTACCTGGAGGATACTAATGTGCTGCTGCCAGCTTTATCTTTGCAGACATTAACAACCTTTTGTCATATTTTTGTAAAAGTACTGCATTTTCATGAAAGCTGTGCTAACATTACAGTTTGTTTATGGAATAACAGCAATTTAATCATGATGTAAGAAGGTGTACAATGAAGCACAATAATCACCAAGAATTTAACCTTGTAAAACTAACTTGGCCGATATTCCTGGAACTGTTCCTATTTATGCTCATGGGCAGTGTGGATACTTTTATGATCAGCTCCGTATCGGACGATGCCGTATCGGGTGTTGGCGCAGCGAATCAGATTATCGCGATGGCTATTTTAGTTCTCAGTGTAATTGGTAACGGCGCAGCGATTGTGGTCTCCCAATACCTCGGTTCCAAAAAACCTCTGGAAGCCGCTCAAGTGACCGGCAATGCCATTACCCTAAACCTGTTAGTAGGAATTCTCCTAAGTACGTTTTTGCTGATATTCGGAGGGACTCTACTAACTGCCCTGAATGTAAAAGGGGATATTCTCGTTTACGCTAAATCCTATATACATATTGTCGGGGGCGGTATTTTTCTCCAAGCATTAATCAATGCTCTGGCGACCACAATCCGTACGCACGGTTTCACTAAACAGACGATGGTCGTATCCTTGCTGATGAACATCATTCACGTGGTGGGTAACTACTTACTCATCTATGGTCATTTTGGACTTCCAGCGTTAGGTGTCGAAGGTGCAGCTATCTCAACGGTTGTCAGTCGGTTTATCTGTCTTATTATTTTCTTCTTATTGCTCTACAGAGTGATGGAGGTACGGGTGAAGTTAACCTACTACATTCATCTTTCCAAAAAATATGTGCAGCAAATTCTCAAAATCGGCATCCCGTCCGCGTTTGAATCGATTATTTATCAATCTTGTCAGCTCGTATTCACGCTGTATATTACCTATCTGGGCGCCGAGGCTATGGCCACTCGTCAATATGCGCTCAACATTTCCAATTATATTTATTTATTCAGTGTAGCCGTCTCTATGGGAACCTCCATTATCGTAGGACATCTGGTGGGAGCTAGACGTCCCAAGGAGGCCTATAAGCGTGTATTCACCAGTGTGAAGTGGGCACTTCTGGTCACAGTAGTAATAGATGTGCTTGTGATCGTCTTCCGGGTACCGCTATTCGGCCTCTTCACAGACAACGAGAACATTATTCTGATGGGGGCTCAGGTTATACTGCTTAGTTTCTTCCTAGAGACCGGGCGTACAACTAATTTGGTCATCATTAACTCACTACGCGCCTCGGGCGATGCGAAGTTCCCAGTATATATGGGACTGATCTCCATGGTCTGTATGAGCTTACCCCTTGGCTATTTTCTGGTATTCCAGCTTAACCTAGGATTAGCCGGTGTGTGGATTGCCACTGCGGCTGATGAGTGGACAAGAGCTGTCATTATGTATTTCCGCTGGAAGAGTCGAGCTTGGGAGAAACATGGACTGATTCAGCACGATGATGTAGAACACAGCGCGCCTTCCACTACCCCTGCAGCTGTAAATTAACGAATTTATTTAGGTGGTTCTCTAAGGTCATACCAGATCTTAAGGGTCCACCTTTTTTGTCGCTTCATGATTACAAAATTTTAGAATGAATGAAGCATTCTACGTTACAATAGATAGAACGTAATTAATCTAAAGGGGAGAACCTCATGTCGGAAGAAACCGGGATCCACGAGTTATTGACGCTCAAGACGATTGCGGAGACCTTAAACAGTTCCAATGAGCTCAAACCGATGCTCGATACAGTTATGGGCAAGCTGTTAGATCTAACAGGAAATACGGCAGGCTGGATCTTCCTGAGCGAAGAGAATATGGAGTATGAATTCGCCGCAGATCGGGGTTTACCGCCAGCGCTGCAGCGGGACAATAAACAGCCGATGCAGTGTGGAAGCTGCTGGTGCTTAGATCGCCTATGGGACGGACGGCTAGAGCATGCTGTTAACATTCTAAACTGCAAGCGGCTGAGTAATGCCAGGCAAAATAACTGGGGCGATACATTAGGGATCACCCACCACGCCACTATCCCGCTGCATTCAGGCGATCGCTACCTAGGACTTATGAATGTAGCTGCACCGGGCAAAGCACATTACCCCGACAGTGAGCTGGCTCTGCTACAATCCGTGGCCCTGCAAATTGGCAGTGCCATTGAACGCATGCAGTTATATAGCACCGAGCAGCGCCGTGCCAATCTGTACGCCAAATTAGGGGAGTTCAGCGCTGCTTTGAATATAACGGCTAGTGAATGCATCTCCCCAAGCATTCTGGTGGAGAAAACCACCGCCCTGATTGGCCAATATTTCGATTGGCCTTTTGCAGCGATTATTGGACAACACGCGGGCAAATTCGAAGTACATGCAGCCGCTCATGCAGCTAATATAACACCTGAATTAGCCCCTTTTGAGCTCTCTTATTCCTTTAAGAATCGTCTAAGGGATATTGCAAAAGGACAGCGCTTCGCAACATTAACCTCTGACGAAGAACAGGAAATTACGAACTCATGCTGTTCCGAACAGCCTGTTACAGAGCGAGTTGTAATGCTTGCCGTCCCCTTTCGGCAGATTACTGCACATGGTTCAGCCATTCTACTCATCACCTCGCCTAAAGCACTCGCCTCCGCAACCGCAGATGGAGAAGTACTCGAAGCGATTGCCGAGCATATTTCAGCTACACTGGAAAGTGTACAGCTCGGAGAGAAGCGCCGCGAAATCGCGCGTCTGGACGAGCGGAATCGACTGGCCCGTGACCTCCACGACTCGGTGAACCAGATTCTGTTCTCCCTCTCGATGACGGCCAAAGGTGTAGAAAGCATGCTGCAGCAAGAGCACATCTCCCATCCGGCTGCTGAGGCTGTCCGCGATATTCAAGAGCTCTCTCAATCTGCACTCAAAGAAATGCGTGCTTTAATCATGCAGCTTCGCCCTGCAGGACTGGAAGCCGGGTTATTGACCGCGCTGCAGGCTCATGGTCAGCAACTAGGGCTGTTAATACAGACTCAACGCAGCAGTGTACTCGAACTTCCCCGCAATGTGGAAGAAGGACTGCTGCGCATTGGTCAAGAAGCACTTAATAATGTACGAAAGCACTCCGGTGCTTCTAAAGCTGAAGTATCTCTACTTTTGAACGCTACCGAGGTGATACTGAGCATTGCCGATCAGGGCAAGGGCGGTGCCAAACGGCGCTGTAACACAGACACCAATGAATCTCTCGGCCTGCATATTATGAAGGAAAGAGCCGAGGCGCTCTACGGCCATATTCAGATCCACAGTGAGGAGCACCAAGGCACAACGGTTGAGGTAACCATCCCTTTGCCCCTCCAATCCACATGAAGTCGGGTGATCACAAATGACAATAGGTTTATTACTGGTTGACGATCATGCAATGGTTCGTCGAGGGCTACAAGTGTTTCTCTCGACACAACCGGACATCAAGGTTATCGGAGAAGCGTCGAACGGCCGCGAGGCACTAGAGAGAACGGCTGAGCTCCAGCCGGATATCATATTAATGGATTTGCACATGCCCGTTATGGACGGCATCGAGACGGCTAAACAGCTGCGGGTCTCCCATCCACAGGTCAAAATCATTGTGTTGACCTCCTTTTCAGATCAGGATCATGTACTCCCTGCTATCCGCGTAGGGATCAAAGGGTATTTGCTAAAAGACATAGAACCAGAAGCGCTGGTAGTCGCCATCCGCAAGGTACACAGTGGTCAAGTTGAGCTGCATTCCGCAGCTGCCAGCCAACTGATGAATCTAATGGCAGCTTCTACACCAGAACAACTGAATGTTAGCAACTCAGATCTGAATGGATCCAGTACTACATCGGTTACAATCACCGGATCTGAGCTTCTTACTCCGCGAGAGCAG
This sequence comes from Paenibacillus sp. FSL R5-0914, assembly GCF_038004525.1. Lineage (NCBI taxonomy): Bacteria > Bacillati > Bacillota > Bacilli > Caryophanales > Paenibacillaceae > Paenibacillus > Paenibacillus sp. FSL R5-0914. Next base: position 1,179,682 of record NZ_JBBORH010000001.1, on the reverse strand, counting down.
GAAGTGTTAGACCTCATTGCACTAGGTATGAGCAACAAAGAGATTGCCAGTAAGCTGGTCATCACCGAGAAGACTGTTAAGACACATGTCAGTCATGTACTGGGAAAGCTGAACTTATCGGATCGGACTCAAGCTGCCATTTTTGCATTGAAAAGCGGCTACAACTCATAGCGCCACAGCTCATCTACAACTATAGTCTTAGACGCTCAGCACAATGGCTGAGCGTTTTTATTATGCAGGTTCATTCCATGTGCTGACGTCAACAAATGTCGATTCAGCTATCATTGGTTTATAGCAATCGACCTTATAGGAGTGGATACAGATGAAAGTCATGATCCTGACAGGCAGCAATCGAAAAGAAGCGACCAGCACAAAGTTGGCAGAGCATGCCGCACATTTTATTAATCAGCAAGGCGAACAAGTCACCCTGTTTAATCTCCATAAACGCCCACTGCCCTTTTATTCACCAGATGAGTCTTACGCGGAGCATGAGCATCTAAGCGCTCTCCATCAAGAGATGCTAACTGCGAACGCAATCATCCTGATTACCCCGGAATACCACGGTTCCATGAGCGGCGTGATGAAAAATGCTCTCGACCATCTAGGCCAGACGCACTTCAACGGCAAAGTGGTATTGTCTGCTAGCTCTGCAGGTGGAGCTGTAGGTGTAAGCTCATTGCTTCAATTGCAGGCGGTTGTACGCAATCTACATGGGATTAATACGCCAGACTGGATCTCCATCGGCGGGATGCAGCGCAAGCGGTTCGAGGTTGAATACGACGGGTACGAGGGTGGTCAAGAAATTGAAGATCGCATTCGCCTAGTCTTAGAATCATTCCTAAATTTAGCTCGCAAAATCAATAGCCCGGCAGGTGCCGCCCTATGATCAAAGGACTGTTTGAAACCCATCTGAACGTGACTAACCTTGAACAATCTGCTCATTTCTATGAACATGTTCTAGGACTACCCTTAGCACATTCGGAGAATACTGAAGGCCGCAAGCGGCGATTTTACTGGATTGGAGAAGATCGTAATCAGGCCATGCTGGGGATTTGGGAGAAGGCACCTTCCGAGGTTGTGCGTCAGCACTTTGCTTTTCAAGTAACGCTTGAGGATTTGAAGCAGTCAGTATCCTACCTAAAGGCCAAGGGGATTCAAACCTCTAACTTCCTCGATGATGATAAGGGACAATTGTATGTATTTGGCTGGATGCCTGCCGTATCCGTGTATTTCAGTGATCCAGATGGTCATTCCTTAGAGTTCCTAGCTGTACTGTCTGATTCACCCAGACCTGAGCTAGGAATGGTATCCTGGAAAGAATGGGAACTGATACACGGAAGAACCTGGTAGTTATTGATAGAATTCAGGCTAAGCCTGCACGAGGAGACGAGAATATGATAAAAGGACTATACGAAGCACATTTACCAGTAAGCAATCTTGAGGTATCTATCGAATTTTATGAGAAATTGGGATTAAAAATGGCCTGGCGGGATGAGGAAACTGCATTCTTCTGGATTGAGGAAGGTCGGAGTTGGATCGGCATTTGGGAAGGAAAGGAAGTAGAAACGCCATACCACCCATCTTTACGGCATATTGCCTTCCGCGTAACTTATGAGGATCTGAAGCAATCACTGCAATGGCTGGAATCCATTGGGGTAGACGCTGTTCCGTTCCGTAATCGAACTTCCGTTGAGCCTTTTATTCGAGCTTATCAAGGGAATGCTTCTGTGTACTTCAACGACCCGGACGGCAACAGCCTGGAATTGATGTGCCATGTAGAGGTTCCTGAACATTTGAAGCATCTCTCAGAGAATATCATCTTAACCGAGTGGGAGAAATTGCTCGAACAGAAATAAAATAATCCAACAAAAAAACAGCTGCCCACCATCAAGGGTCCAGCTGTTTGAGTATGTTAGCTGCTTCTATTTAACCATCTCTAGCATGGTTTTAGTAAAGGCTGTTACTTAATCGTGATGCCTTTCTTCATAGCCTTCATATCCGAATTCGTGTTCACAAGCATTGGCAGTATCTTCATACTTCTCGTCATGGGAGAGTTACATTGCCAGCAGGTAGGTACGTACTGAAATGCAAAGTTATCGCGCATCCAACCGGTGCAACCTTCCTTGGTACAAGACCAAATGGCTGTGTCTTCCTGCGGAAGATCCTCCAGTGCTTTTTTACGAAAATACATAAGTACCCCTCCTTGGATCGAATCGAGACGATTTCGCCACCCTATTAGGGGCAGATTCATAAGATGAAAAATAAAAAAGCTGCCCTCAACTTGTGTTAAGGGCAGCCTAATTTTCGAATTACAGTTTTACAACGTTTTCGGCTTGTGGTCCACGAGCGCCTTGAGTTACGTTGAACTCAACGCGTTGGCCTTCGTCCAAAGATTTAAATCCGTCGCCTGTGATTGCGGAGAAGTGTACGAATACGTCGCTTCCACCTTCAACCTCGATAAAACCAAATCCTTTGTCTGCATTAAACCATTTAACTGTACCTGTTTGCATGATATTACCTCCAATATTTTATTTAACACATGTCCTTTTATTCCTACGTAGTGTACGAACAAATAAAAATTCACACATTGGAAAAGGACTCATACGCACAAATGATAACCTTTTACAATATGTGAATTAAGGGTTAAATTTATGATTAACTTCATTGTACCACACTAAATCATTGAATGCAATGTAAATGCCTACTTTTTTCATTCCGGCTCAATATCCTCTATATTAAAGGCTTTAGAGCCGGAAATGTGCAAGGGTTAATCGATGTATCCTGCCAACCCTTTATCCATTAAGTAATCCATCTCCGCATCAAGAATCGTCTCCACTGTGATTTCATCCAGCTTCACATCACGCTGGGCAACAACATAGTCAACCAGATCATCATTGTCGATGTCTACCTCGCCTTTGGCATTGGCCTTGGCGTTATTGATAAAGGTCTGTTCATGCTTCAATACTAAACGAATTAATTTAGGATCTACTTTGGTTTTGGCAGATAATACGGTTACTAATTCCTGCTCGTTTAATTTGTCACTCATTTTTCAAATTTCATCTCCCTACAATTATTACATCTCCATTGTAGCATATTTCACGCTTTAACGCGTCATTACGCGAAGTATACCGCGGTTTGTTCACACTTTTCTTGCTATCACAGGCTCTGCAACATTCCACTTCAGGTAAGTTATTTAATAAAAACAGTTGTGAGGAACATTGACTTGTGCCAAAATATAAAAAAAGTGTTGGACCAAATTGAATACTAGAAAAGGCGGTTGAATTCATGAGCTCTGTATCTTCCCAGCAATTAGACACAAACAGCAACAAGGCACATCGTTATATCGAAGACGTATACGCACAGGTTGTTGCGCGTAATCCTTTCGAGCCCGAATTCCATCAGGCTGTAAAGGAAATCCTTGAATCTTTGCTTCCAATCCTGGCTGCTGAACCTAAGTATCAGGAAAATGCCATTCTGGAAAGATTGGTTGAGCCAGAACGTTTGATTATGTTCCGTGTTCCTTGGACAGATGATCAAGGCAAGGTCAGAGTTAACCGTGGATATCGTGTACAGTTCAGCAGTGCCATTGGACCTTACAAAGGTGGACTTCGCTTTCACCCTTCCGTTAATGCTAGTATTATCAAATTCCTCGGCTTCGAGCAAATCTTCAAAAACGCTCTTACCGGCCAACACATCGGCGGAGGTAAAGGCGGATCCGACTTTGATCCTAAAGGAAAATCCGAAGGCGAAATCATGCGTTTTGCACAAAGCTTCATGACTGAATTGCAAAATTACATCGGTCCTGACCAAGACGTTCCTGCAGGAGATATCGGTGTAGGTGGTCGTGAGATTGGTTACATGTACGGACAATACAAGCGGATCCGCGGAGGATATCCGGCTGGCGTATTGACTGGTAAAGGTATTGGTTACGGTGGAAGTCAGGCTCGGACAGAGGCTACTGGTTACGGTACAGTTTATTTCGTAAACGAGATGCTGAAAGCAAAAGGCCTTTCCTTTGAAGGAAGTCGCGTTGTTGTTTCCGGTTCTGGTAACGTAGCGATCTATGCGATTGAAAAAGCTGTACAGCTAGGTGCAACAGTCGTAGCTTGTAGTGACTCCGCTGGATATATCTATGACGAAAACGGCATTAACCTCGAAACTGTCCGCCGCCTGAAAGAAGTCGAAAGAAAACGGATTAGTGAATATGTGAATGAACACCCTAACGCAGTGTATACCGAAGATTCCACACAAATTTGGACTATTCCTTGTGATATCGCCCTTCCGAGTGCTACTCAGAATGAGATTGATGAAGCTATGGCTTTGAAACTGATTGAGAATGGTGTTAAAGCAGTAGGCGAAGGCGCCAACATGCCATCCACCCTTGAAGCTATTCACCAGTTCCAACAAGCTGGCGTGCTATTCGCGCCTGCCAAAGCTGCTAATGCTGGCGGCGTAGCTGTATCTGCGCTTGAAATGGCCCAAAACAGCATGCGTATGTCCTGGAGCTTTGAAGAAGTTGATACGAAGCTACATGAGATCATGGTTTCCATCTATCAACAGTCTGTAGATGCATCCGAGCAGTATGGACAGTCCGGCAACCTCGTTGCAGGAGCGAACATCGCTGGATTCAAGAAAGTAGCCGATGCTATGTTGGCTGAAGGCGTAATCTAATCAAGCATAAACAAACGGCGTTGTGATCATACGAAGTCCCCGTAACCGGTGAGTAAGAAGCCGGGGACGGGGACTTTTTAATTCAACTATGAGTTCCAACCTGGGATTTGCCGCAAACCACCATCCCATATAGAATACGTACTCTTCACAACCATATCGGACGGTGAAGAAGCCGTGTGAATGTAACAGGAATCAATCCCTGCCTTCAGAGCCCCCTCAATATCCGTACGAGGATCATTTCCAATCATAATGGCTGAGCTCAAATCCGCTCCATACCTTTCAACTAAATAGCGATAAAATAGCGGATCAGGCTTGCTCACCCCTGCTTCCGAAGAGATCGCAATGCCATCAAATAGATGTATGATTCCGAGCATAGTTAACTCTGCCTCAATAAATGTCTTCTGCCCGTTGGAGAGCAAGAATACTTTTTTGCCGCGTTCTCTTAACGTTTGTAGAATTTCAGTCACACCCTCATATAGAGAGATATGGACCATTGATAACGTCCGTAGCCACCTCACGGTTTCATATAACCAGGCTTGATCCGGTTCTCCACCTAATTGACGGGCCACAGACCGAAACACTTCCTCCATTACGAAATCCGGATACTCGCAGCTCCGTGCGGCTTCACCAAGTTGAAGATCCCGCTCCCGCAAAAACCGTTCTTGCAGTTCACCACCTGATATAGAGAGTCCCTGATATCCGAAATGGAGAGCCAACCTTTCCCATACCTGAGATTGCTCCTCATCTGTCTCAATATCAATCAGTGTACCGTACAGATCGAAAATATAAGTCTGATACATCCCTGTCTTCCTTCCCATGATTCACATTGTAAATTACCCCTTAGTCACATTCTCCGTCGCTGCCTGCCCCTCCTCCATTTTGTTTGACACCTTTTGATAGAGATAGGAGATCCCGAGCAGGCAAATCCCAAAGCTGGCATAAGCGATAATTTTACTTCCGGTATTCAGTAGTCCAAGATCGTATAGCAGCAGCTTACCTGTCGCCAGAAGCGTTAATCCAAGGCCGAAGCGCCGGATATACACATATCTTTTGCGGAAGCCGTACATGATGAACAGAACTGCTATCAACAGATACACAAGACTAAATATTAATCCCGCATCGCTTAATTGCAGCTGTACCCCTAGAAAAGCGGTGATGATTCCGAGTAGATACACTCCCATGAAGACAGGATAGATTTCCATACTTTTATACTCACGTTTAAGCAAGGTGATCAGCAGATCACGTCCACTAAACCACACGAAGATATTGAAGATGATAAGTACACTCAGCGCGATATAATCAGCACCAGTATTACGTGAAAGATCATTCTGCAGGCTTGGCAAGCCTACTGTAATCACCAAACAAATAGCGTAGCCGATCCCAAAGAGAAGTCTCACAAAATACTTAACAATCGTGTCATAAAGCACCTTCACCTTTGGCAATACATAGGCCAGAACAATAGTTAACAGAGCGGACAGCAGCAAATTATAGAAGGTTCTATGCGAGAAATCCTCCGGTACAGCCAGACGATACAGTCTTCTCGATTCATACAAACCATAGATCCAGAAATTCAATAATGCCGCGTATTTAAACCACAGGGCTAAGGTGATTTCGTAAGGCTCACTGCGCTGTAGGACATCCTTTCGATTATGCTGAACGGCGTACCATACGGCAATGATCAGCATGCCTGCAGTAATGAAGACATATTTTAGCGGAAAATAGACGTCTGCGGAATTCAACCATTCATTGGCTATACTGAGCTGCATTGGTACATTTAATCCGAAGAACACCGCAAGGCAAAGCGTTAAAATCCCCCAGCCTGCCCTTTCCATCCCTTTAAACCGATTCAGATTACCAAACAAGGTAAGCACAACGCCTTCAACCAACCAGCCAATGGACCACCAAGCCGCTCCGAATTGGAACGGAATCATCAGAATACCAAAGGTCAGCGAAGTAGCGTAGAACAGCAGCATGCTTTCTTTTTCTTGTGGCATCAGCTTTTCAAGCCCTCGTCCAAGCCCTAGATACAGCAGACAGAAGAGCAGCGCCAGCGCACCATTGTAATCCTTGAGCCCTGCATCCAGAAATAGAAGATACAAGGTAAGACAGCTAATAAACGTGTTGCATCCCAGTAGAGAGAAATCCCACCAAGACAACTTGGAGCGATACTTGAACGGGTACCATAACGTAATACCCAAATACATCGCAAAAGTCAGCACCGCATAAATCATATTCATTGCGTTGCTATCCGATAACGCTATTAATATCAGCATGGAGGGTGTATTAAATAAGTAGCTGATGTAATTGACCACGTTCCAGCGTTTGCGGAAGGAGATTAGTAGAATGAATAAATTTAGAAGAAACAAGTAGCCCATTGCCACATAAACTGCGTTGCCTGAAAGCCCGAAAGCCCCAAGATAAGAATATAGTGGCAGGTACCCTCCGATTAAACCCAACGCACAAATACTTCGTGATTCATACCTTAAAGACAGGAGCACCGCAGTCAAAGTGACGAGCACGGATAAGGACAGCCCTACATAAATACTGATAATATCCAGTAAAAAATAGCTATAGAAAATAGAGCCGTACAGCACTGAAATCCCGCCGCCAAGTAGCCCTAAAGCGAACGTCCCTTTTCCTTTGCGGTATAACCACTCCCCGCCCCCTAACATCAGTAAACCCAGTAGGAAAAAGGCGCCTCCCTTCATATAACCGGTGAACCAATTGGAATAGGAGTATCTGAATGCTGCTCCCACGGCCAAGATCAGCAACAAGATCCCAAGCTTGTTAATCCAGCCTAGTCCAATTTTCATTTCGATCTGATTTTGTTTTCTTCGACGCTCCAATACTTCTTCACTGATCTCTTCTGAGGCAAAATCATGTAATCCGTTATCCATTCTGGAGTTCAGAGCAATTTCGGATTCCCTCAGTCTTTGTCGCTGCGCTAGTACACGCTCATTTAACTCCGCCGACAACGCTCCAAGTCGACTGGATAACTCCGCTTTATCCTCACCGAGCTGCCTCGCGGCTGTTTGGTACAGCTGCTGAATATGACGCTTTGTGTCCATCTCAAAAGCCGTCAGCCGGTCCGTATGGGCAAGGCTTTTAGAGGCAAAATAAGTCTGCAGCTTCTGTCTCGACAGACTAAGAATGCCAAGCTTCTCATCTAAAATTTGTTCCGTTAGCGTAACTTTTAGCTCTGTATTCTCTTCTTGAAGCTTCCCTACCTGAGTCTTTAACTCCACTAAAGCAAGCTTATGTTTCTCATATTGCTTCTTTAAGTGTTCATTCTCGTTGACCAGATCGTGACTTTCATATTCCGCGATCAGAGCTTCATATTCCTTAATAAGCCCGTCCTGCTGGACCTTCATAAATCTAAGTCGATCTTTGAATGACTCCATAGCGCCTCCTAATGTGAGCGATTGTTAATATTTCCATTTTACTACAAACGGAAGGATCTCTTACTCTTTTTTATGCAAAAAACTGCAACATATTTGAGGGATGTCCCGTCTAGATAATAACAACACTAACAAATGAAATTAAAAGGAGCTCACAACTATGAACAACATTTTAAAAACAAGTACAGTTCTTTTAACTTTGTCCCTAGCACTATCAACAGGAGCAGCCTATGCCGCACCAACAACAACTTCTACCAAAAATGATGCTGCTCAAACTACCGTTAGCGCTAACCAAAAAACATTTGCGATTGAAATCAACGGTTCCGCTCTGAAAGAAACAGGCTTCCAAACTACAAATGGCAAAGAGCCTATGGTGCCACTTCGATCGGTTACTGAAGCACTTGGCTTTGAATTAACCTGGAATGGACAAACTAAATCCGTTGATCTTATCAATGGTGCTGTGTTCACTACAGTGAAAGCCGGAGAAGATCGCTATAGCATTAATAAAATGAATACTACGCTTGGAACTGCACCACAATTGGTTGACTCCATTTTGTATGTTCCAGCTTCCTTTGTAAGTGAAATCATCCACCACAACATGACAGTGAAGGGAGATTCCATCGTGATCACTGCTGCTAATCAGGAAGAGCATATGACCAAGACTGGCGTGATTACAGCTGTCAATAATGAGGGTAAATACCAATCCGTTCAGATCCAGGGTGTAGGCACAGATGGCATCGTACTGAATGTAGGTGAAGATACGACTATCGAAATGGCAGACGGTACTAAGCTTGCTCTAAAAGATCTTCATATCGGTATGACCGTAAAAGCAGAGCATTCCATGATCATGACCATGAGCCTGCCACCGCAAACTCCAACTTACAAGATCACTGTTCTAGATGAGCAGAAACAAAATGATCTTTTGGGTACTGCAGGTACCATTGAAGAAGTTCAAAAAGACGATGAAGGAAACATCAGCATCACCGTTAAAGGCAGCGGCCTGAACGAACAGTCACAACAAGAAGTAGTACTTCGCATTAGCAAAGATACCGCGCTAATTAATACCGATGGCAAAGCTGTAAACAGCAGCGAGCTTGTAAAAGGCGCAAAAGTTATAGGATTCTACAGCCCTATGCTGACTAAGAGCCTGCCACCAATCGGCACAGCTGCTAAAGTCGTAGTAGATTCCGCTCAACAATAAGAAGCATAACGTTATTAATAGACATATCGCACAAACTAAACAAGCGCGCGCCAATGAAGTATTGGCGCGCGCTTGTTTGATTTTTCTAGAATCTAGCACTCTATGAATCACTAGTTAAGAGCAATTGCATCAAAGCTAATAAACGGTCTAAGTTAATGGGCTTGCTGAGATAATCTGTTGCTCCCGCTTGTAAGATTTTCGCCTTATCTTCCTTCAGCGCTTTCGCAGTCAGCGCTATAATTGGAATTTGCTTCTTTGTCGGTATTTCTCTGATTCGATTGATAGCCTCATAGCCGTTCATTACCGGCATCATGATATCCATAAGAACGATGTCTATGGATGCAGATTGCTCCAGCGCATGTATGCCTCTCTCTCCATCCGCAGCTGTAGTCACTTGCAGTCCACGCTTCCTTAACATGTTAGACAGCGCGAACAGATTCCGCTCATCATCATCCACAATTAGAACATGCTTATGATTTAGCGAGGTGAAATCGCTACTAATATTCTCACTGGTTGCAGCGGCAAGAGCAACCGAACCTTCTTCCTCATGACTAAGATCTACTACTTTCTCAGTGATTTCTTCAAGGCTAGGATCCTGAAGCTTCAATGGCAAATACACCGTAAAGACACTACCCATTCCTTCTTGACTCTCCACTGTAATTCTACCGCCGAGCAGTGTTGCCAGTTCTCTGGATATGGATAACCCAAGCCCAGTTCCACCATATTGACGTTCTGTATTTCCATCCGCCTGTTGAAAAGCTTCGAAAATAATGGACTGCTTCTCATAGGGGATCCCAATTCCAGTATCTTTGATGGCGAAAGCAATAAATAACCCTGTTTCCAAATTTCCTAATTTCACTAACTCGTCTGTAGTCGCTAAGCGTATTTCAAGCGTTACTGAGCCTTTAGCTGTAAACTTAAACGCATTGGACAGCAGATTTATAATAATTTGCCGTACCCTTTGAGCATCCGAATAAAATAATGGAGGTAAGTCCTCCCCGATTTGTATATGGAAAGGAATCTCTTTTTTTCGAGAAAGCTGATTGAAGCTCTGAAGCATAGCCTCCGGGATCTCCGTTAGATTTATTGCTTCAATTTCAATATTCAGCTTCCCTGCTTCAACCTTGGACAAATCCAAAATATCGTTAATCAGCCTAAGCAGATCTTGTCCAGAAGAATGTATAGCTTGTGAGAATTCAATATCCTCCTCGCTTAAAGCTCCCGACTGATTCTCCATCAGAAATTCGGAGAGTAACAATATGCCGTTAAGCGGGGTTCGGAGTTCATGAGACATATTGGCCAAGAACTCCGATTTATATTGAGAGCTTTGCCGCAATAACTCCGCAGATTGAGCAAGCTCGATTTGAGCTTGTTCAGCCTCAAATGACTTTCGTTCGGCTAAGAGATTCTTCTCCTCCAGCTTTCTATTCGTTGCATGTAGCGACTCTGTCTGGATTTGCAGCTCCTCAGATTGAGTTTGTAGTTCTTCGGTATACACCTGAAGTTCTTCGTTTAAACGCTGGGATTGTTCCAGAAGCTGCTCAATTCTCATACTGCTGATCGTACTGTTAATTGCAGCGCCGAACGCATCTGAAATAGAATCCAAGAATTCAATCTGCCGCTCCGTAAGCGGAGAGAAGGTCGCAATTTCCACCACAGCAACTACTTCACCTGAAAAAGAAACTGGAAGTAATAAAAGGGTTTTCGGCGCAAAAACGCCCAGCCCAGACTGAATATTGATATAATGCTCCGGAAGATCCTGTATATGCATCAAGCGCGCCTCTTTAGCACATTGACCAACCAAACCTTCTCCGATATGAAATATCCGATGATCTGTAATGTTGCTACTCCCACCAAACGTGGAGGTTCTATTAAACAAGTCCTGATCATGTTCTTGTGTCCGTATATATAAGGCACTGTATGGATAATCAATAACTTCTGCCGTTTTACTTAAAAAGATGTCTCCCAGTTGTGAGACATGTGTGATGCCCGGATATCTTGACAGTAAATCGTTAGCATGATCCTGAATCCATATCCGCTCTTGTTGCGTATCTATCAGATGATTCGTAGCGACGCTGAGATCGCTGATTTCATCATTCGTGGTAATCTCCACTCTTGTCTTCATATCTACAGAAGAATCTAAACCAGCAATCGTATGGGTAACCTTACGAATCGTACTAACGATAGCATGTGAAATGATCCACGAGGCGACCACAGAGGTAATAGCAATAATTGCCCAAGCAATATAAAGGAAATCTAGCAGCAATTTGTTTCGATCTGCCTGTTCGGCTATCAGAGTATTAGTGTTCTCATTCATCGTCTCGCGGTAAGTACTGAACTGACTACGAATCCGGTCCATTTGGTCCTTGCCATCATCCGAATTGAAATATCGTAAGATTTCGGCTTCCTGTCCCTCTTTTTTCAACTCTATTACATAATCCCCGGATTGCTCGATCCAATGCTGGATACTATTTTCGATGTCCACCAGACGCTGAAGTTGCAAGGAATCATTAGCATTCAGCACGGAGAGCTTATCATAGCTTGCCTTCCATTGTGCTTTTCCCAAATTATAGGGCTCCAGATATTTTCCATCGCCGGTGATAATATAACCTCTCTGTCCTGTTTCCATATCAAGAATGTTCTTCTCGATCTTGTTTGCCAAACTAGTTATCTCTCGGTCCTGATGGGAAATAAAGCTGGTTTCCCGCTGTAGCGTATTAATTCTATCATGCATGATCATAACAAATCCTAATAGACAGATCACGATCAAAACTGTAACGGATAGTATTTTATACTGCAAAGTAAATCGATGTTTTTTCACAAAGTGCCTCCGTCCTGTCATCTAACTAGCTCTTTGCCTAAATCCTTATATTAATAGCTTTTTCTCCTGCTCCAATACCCTATGTAGACATCTATGAGAATTTTTACTGCTTGTAAATTAAACACTTTTGGATACCGTTGAAACACTCTTTATTTGCCATAAAAAACCTCCAAGTTCACTCGCTCCTCAATAGAATATGAGGGGACATGGAGTGACTACTTGAAGGCGATACTACACGGGGTATATTAACAAATACAAGTCTTCTTCTTCACACCAAGCTTTCCAGCCTGTTCAACCTTAGCAATATAATCTACTGCCAGCGGTACTTTACATGCAGTTTGTCCCATTTGTACCTGGACCTTTCCAATGCTTGCAGCAATCTGCGTTGCCTCATCATGCAGTTCGGTTACGCTGCTGGCGGCGATAATTACAAACATATTCATCGTGTAACGAACTCGATTCCGTTCCTGATGAATGGTAGATTGTATTTGCTGTAGTAGCTTTCTGATCTCAGCGATGTCTAGCAGATCATCCGGCGTAACTGAAATGTAATTCCCATAAGTACTCCAGCCACAGGTGGCCACCATTTCATCCGATGAAGAAATCCATTCTCTTGCAAGTTCTAGTGCGTAAGGGCTCTCTGCAGCGACAGACGCTACCGTATATTCCGCTATTCCAGAGCAGTAAGCTGCCACTACCCAGCTTTGAAGCTCTTCCTTCGTAAGCGTCTTGGGGTCAACTGTAAGCCCTGCCAAATACATCGCATCATAATTCCCCGTCTGATACAAAGCGCGAGCTAGACCTTGGTCTTTCTTGATATCCTTTACCAGCTTCTTCATGTCCCCTATCCTTACTCCAAATAAAGGCTCCTTAGCACCATGTCGTATGAAGGTACGCTTCGTCTGCTCTGTACCCATTTCCTCAAGCTTACTCATCACTTCATTAATTGTCAGATTCATTAGAACACCTCTTTATCCCTTCATCGCTTCTCTTAAAATGGGCTCACGACCCAGCGTTACTCTATTCTTGCCCGAATTCTTGGAACGATATAACGCTTCATCCGCTTCCCGATACAAATCTTCGAAAGTCACCTCTCTGCGCTCTGTAAAAGAAATTCCGATGCTAGCGGTAAGCTGAATGCTATCGTGTTCGTTCAAAATTATTTTATAATCACTCATCGTAGTGCGAAAATCCTCTGCTTCCATCAAGGCTGCACGTTTATCCTCAGCAAAAAAGCATACAGCAAACTCCTCGCCCCCGACTCTTCCGGCAATGCCTTTGTTTTGGTACACCTGAAGTATTTTATTCGAGAAATCAACTAATGCCTGATCTCCTGCTAAATGACCATAGGTATCATTAATTAACTTAAAATCATCGATATCAAATAACAACAGCGCCAGTCCTAGCCCGTCCGGAATCGTTTGATTTTGCACCATTTGCATAAAGTGCCTGCGATTATAAAGTCCCGTCAAATCATCTATCGTTGCTTGATAGACCAATTCACGTTCATACCGCTTCTTTTCACTATGGTCACTAAAAACAATTAGCATCCCCTTGTTCTCTGTTGCCTGATGTTCAGTGGCTATCAAGGAAACCCCATAACAAACCTCTCTTATTCCAGTACATACAATCTCAAACTGTCCTTCGGTCCTTTGACTATAATGAGCGCCAATGTCCTTGTGATGCCTCATAAAAAGATCAATATTTTTCCCCATCCAGGTCTCATTCGATATCCCGGTAATCTCAAACAAAATGGAGGTTGCAGCCTCATTTATACCAATGATACTATCATTCCGGTCTGTCAAAACTACGCCGTCTTTCATATGCTCCAGGATTTTAATTTTAGTTAAAGGATAGATCGTAGATTTAGAGTCAATGAATAAACACAAATAAGCCGCTATAATTGCGGGTAGATAAGTGAAGGCCGTAAAGCCTGTAAGCGTGATCTTCAACAAGGGAAGTAAAAAAACAGAAACGACCGGAACAAGTAACCCGGCAAATAGGAAGAACGCACGTCGCAAAAAGGCTCTCGGTCTATTCATTAAGGAAACAGCTAGCAAGCAGACCGCATATAGACCAAATAGCTGATCATAAGCAATAAAAGCCATGCTAAGAAGCGTAGGCTTTACAGTAATTCCACTAACACCCGCAACAGTGGCCATGCCCACTTCACTACGCATTAGATGATGATAGGTATCCGTAAAAATAAGCAGTACGTCCAAAGCAATTGGAATCGAGAAAATAGCAAGTTTTACAGGTAGGCGTTCCTCAGAAGGAGACACATATTCTTTAACGACAGCATAAGTAAATAACGCACTTAAAAAAAGCGGAGCCTGCTGCATATTCTTCCACCACAACTTAGCCTGAAAAGAGGATGACATAATCTCTCCCGCCGTTGCAATAAATATGAGGCTGACCAGCAGCATTAAGATCCATAAATAGCGTCTTCCTGCCGACTTTCGATGTCGATAGGAGCTGATGCCCATGTAAAGGCTTAGAACACTGCCCATTAATAAGTAATACGGATATCCTTGAATCCACGGCATGCCATATTTCTCCTATTTTTCAAGTCGCTCCTATCATTATATCCTAATCAATCCTACAAATGAATCAACAAATACCAGCACATCTGTACATCTTACGATTTGAACTTTACTCGATGGGAGAACATATACTTTCTGGCCAAGTCCTTAAATGCATCTTTATCTTGTACCGACTGAAAGTACCGTTTAGGGATAATCAGCGCTCGATTAGAAGACACAAAAAACACGAACAGGTTCATCGTTTCACCTATTTTATGTATCTCTTCCCATTTTACTTGCCCGGAACCTGCCTCAGATACGTACTTTATACCCTCATCTGATACGGAATAGCTCTGAGGCTGCTGGGCTAAACTGTCTGTTGCGAAGGCTTTCTTAGATTTTTTGGTCAAACTTGATTTGGTCATATACCATAAAACAGCGGCAAGAATCACAGCAGTCACAGCAAGGATTGAAATATTTTTAATACTGTAATCCTTAGTAATTAACAGCAAAATCACAAAATAAGCAACCACACTGAAAGAGCTAAGTATAATTCGGCTGTTCAAGCTGAACCATAGGTTAAACTCCTGAACGTCCTCACTCTTAAGGACGGTATCTACTTTTATTTCATTTTCCACTACTGATCGCTCCCCTGCCACTATCGAAATTTGTCAATTCCATTTCATTCTAACATGTCTGAACACAAAAAAGGGACATCCCTGAAGCGATCGCTTCTAAATGGGTTGTCCCTTTTTAATCCGTAAGGATTCTTATTTCTTTTGTGCAAGACGTTGTTTGAACTTGTCAACACGGCCGCCTTGTTCTGTATCTCTTTGTTTACCAGTGTAAAATGGGTGGGATGCGGAACTTGCGTCCACGCGGATAACAGGATAAGTGTTACCATCTTCCCATTCCATTGTTTCATTGGATGATTTTGTAGATGCACTCAAGAATTTGAAGCCTACGCTTGCATCCATGAAAATAACCTTGTTGTACTTTGGATGTATGCCTTCTCTCATTCTGATCGTCCTCCTTCTGAACAAATTAGTGGAGCCTTTATGGTAAATTAACCAAATGATCTGTAGGTTTATCTATAAGTATAACCTAATAAACGTAGGAAAATTCGTAAATCTTACGATTTAGACCACCACTCCATCATACGTGAAATCGACATGTAAAGTCAACTACTATCCGATATTCCTTATATTCCCTTACGTTCAACTGACTTATACATCATACTCCAGTTGTTTTTTAGCCTGAACAATAAAATCTAACGGGTTCTCAATAGTGCTGGATTGATATTCTACAGCACCTATTTTGAGACCGAGGCTAACTTTATACTTTTTGACAAATTCAGTGTCATTAAGCTCTTGAAGCTTCAATTTAATCCGCTCGATCACGATTTTTGCTCCATCGTTGTCGGTGAACAGCAGCAGGCCCCATGTTGCGTCATCTTTGTCCAGCAGATACAGTGCATCATTGGTACGAATGCTGGCCTGACTGAGCTGAGACACGTCATGAATGGCCTCAGCCAGCTTATCTTCGGGAATAATACGTCTAATCTCATTCCAGTATTTCACTTTCACTACAAGCAGTGTGAGTGGAATCTGATACCGAGTCGAAATGCCTGTAAATAAGGCAGCATCCTTCTGAAAAGAAATACTGTTACGCAGATCTGTGTTCTCGTCGATGATGGCCATATTAGCAGTCTTTTTCTCCAAACGCTGATTCTCAGCCTGCAGCTCACGATTGCTTAGTGTAAATATCCACAGTACCACTGTTAACAATGGGGTCATAATTAGCCAGAAGTAAGTATTCAGTCCAATTGTCTCTCCCAAAGATATCGTCTGATACATCATGTAGAAGCCGTAAGCAAATATAAACACCAGGTTCAAGACCAACCCTGCAGTCACCGTTGTAAAATACGTAACAATCGCCAGAATAAAAGCCACATTTAAAATGATAATATTCTGGATATAATCATCGGGTGCCCCTGAAATGAAGACAATACAAATAAAAAGAAGCACCAGGAACGATAAGAGAGCGATATCCGAAACTAAACCGCTGCGATTACGTCTCACGCTTATCACCACGTTTCTTCATATGTTTACGAAGCAGCAGGATCAGCGATAAAATCACCAGTGTCAGCACCAGCACAATTACGATAATGAAACTCAGCACGTCCGTTCGTTCCGCTATTTTTTTAACCACGGAATCCTCTGCTGCTCCAGTAATGATCTTGAAACGGTGTGCATTGACATTACCGTCCTTATCAACGATTACCCCATCGCCAAACACCTTCCATTTATCCCGCTCTGTTGCGATCAACTTCGACGCCAAATAGTACTCTTCAGAGTGTGCTCCCGTAACAGCAAGCAACCCCCGTCCCGCTTCAAATGGCGATTCAATCAGCTGCAGTGTACCGATTTGAGCACCGTAATGATCTTCAATACTCATCTTCTCATTGGAGCGAATCGCTGTTCCGTTCCCGTTATATTGAAAATAGAGCTTATCATTATGATCACGGATGATCTTATTATTCTTATACGTACCTATGGCGATAACATTATTATTCTTCAAATGATCAGCGCTAATGTTATCCGTGTAGAACTGAATGTTACCTATATTTCCGCTAGCGTATTTTCCCAGTAGATTAAATACATTAGCTAAACTCAAATATGAGTAATCATCCATTTCTTGCGGCAAAACAACTGCTACTTGATTGTAAAGCCCGTCACGTATAAACGGATACGGATAGTTATTAAACAAAAGATCCGTACGATCCTTAGTATTAAGACGCATTACAGAATCTTTACTGATATACGCCCATGGCATTTGTTGCTTATCTAAAGTACATTCGGCTCCCTTCAGCTCCAAATCAAAGGCTACAGTTACCGTGAAATTACCAGAGATATTCAAGCTTTGGGGAACTGGAAGATCCAGCTTATCGCCATTCGCCAGCTCTTTGGTCAGCTTCTTGCTGCCAATGGGTGTGTTGTTGATGCTGACAGTCACTAATGAACGGTCAAAATCTAAATTCTGTGCATAACGGAAATCCAATCTGATTCTGCCTGAATCTGCAATCGAGCGGTTAGAGGGCAGTGCAACAAAGTATGTCTGCTCCTGATGACGTGCCCCAGTGAGTTTATCACCCGTTTCTGTAAGCGTAATATTGGAGCTAATCGAAAGGGGGGGTGCAGATACTTCTGTAGCATCATCGACCACCTTTAAATCACTGCTGATTTGACCCAATAACTCTTCATTCGCAACAAAACGACCTGCTTTAATCAGTAAGTTCTCATCCTTCGAGGTTACGACAAGTGTGGGCTGAGTATCCTTATTCACTAACTGCAGCAGTGCATGTGTACTTAAATCTTCAGAGGTGCTTAGCTGAGCCTTTAGCCCACTTGGTACTCGGTCATACATAGCTACCAGTACAACCGCAGCTTTATTCTTCACCGCATCTGACCGGTAGGGAAGCATTGGAATCGTTCTATTGTCCAATGTATTTCCCTTCACAAGCCCGGAGAGCGCATAAGTAGCCGACTCCAATTCTGCCCCTGTGCTTTTATCCGGTACGGTCAGCACACTATGATTCTTCGTTAAGGTATCAACGCCAGAGAAGCGCTCGCTAAAGTCACTAATCCCTCCAGTCAAGGGCTTCGGCGTATACATCACGCTAATACTGGATGTATTAAACAGATGCAGCCAATTATCAAAATCATAATCGACAGAACAAGATTGTTCATCTGTATAGTTCGACTGCAAATAGCCCTGAATTCCAAGCGTATTGGTTCCTTTTTTTAGAAACCCTTTAGGTGCCTGAAGGACCAGCTGTTGTTCGCCATTATCTTTTAGAGAGGGTCTAAATGTATAGAATGGGCTGCCATTTAGCGTTAAGGTAACGCTAGAAATCTGCTCCTTGGTAATTTGCGAAATTTGAAAGTGCAGGTTAATTCTGATCTCATCCACATTCCAATAATCCATGACCTCAAAATATTGCTGCTGAGCACTCGAACCCTTTAACGCAGTATCTGTTCCTGTGAAAGACGTTGTGTAGGTTAATCTAGTATCCTGAGGCGGAGCCTCGGCGGCTGCAACATTCAATTGAATTAGAAAAAGAGAGAGGCAGGTTAACAGTATAACCATTTGTTTCTTCATCATCATGTTCTGTTTCTCCTGTGATCACATATTTCTCATATTACTTCTTTGTTCATTATTAATAGCGTTCAGTCTTATACCACTTTGCTTCTCTTTTGAAGATGAGATCTTTGGCATAAAGATATAATCCGTAAGCCGCGACAATCATCCACAGCTGACAATAAGAGACGTACATCAACATTACGATCCATAAATTGGACAAGCTCATCTCGCCCTTCTCTGTCGTCAACGTTATGAAAGTACCTACAACGAACAGTATGATGGCAAGCAGCCAGAGAAAATTGCTAAGCCCAGCAATAGTAGTATGTACATAGCCCAAAGCATGCAGAATGAGCAGCACATCGGAGGTAATTAACGAAATCAACAATAAGAAGTAAATCGCTAAAAAATAAAGAATATCGAATCGGACTTTTGCGGCGGATTTATCGAACAGCAAGGGGATATTTTTGACAATGACATAAATGTTGCCCTTAGCCCAGCGCGTTCGCTGCTTGAACCAGACTTTTAAAGTCTGTGGCTCTTGCTCCCATGTGACCGATTTCGGCTGGAACTTGATCCGATAACCCATCATATATATTCTGAAGCTGATTTCTGTATCTTCGGCTATCGCTTTAACATCCCAGCCACCGATACTTTCTACGATAGACCTACGCATAATAAAATTAGTGCCGGGAATGGTGCATAACTTGAACAGCTTCCAGCGTCCCGCTTGTGCCATCCATTGAAAGGACAACGTCTCAATATTAATAAACCGGGTAAGTAGGCTTGCGTTACGGTTACGGGTTCTAAACTTACCGATTACTGCGCCTAGGCTAGAATCATTCATGATCTCAGCGACCAGATAACGTAAAGCCGTTTTTTCAGGAGTGTTGTCTGCATCATAAATCGCAATTAACTGCCCTTTGCAATGGGTGAAGCCTATATTCAGCGCATTCGATTTCCCTTTGCCACCAGTAATCGCATCCGTATTAATAACGATCAGCTGCCGCCCCGGATTTCGGTTTTGGATACCGGCCAGCAGTTCAGCACTGTTATCAGAGGAATTATCATTAATCACAATAATCTCATATCGATCTTCCGGATAATCAAGCGCTAGCAGAGACTCTACCGTCTTACAGATTACTACCCCCTCATTGTGAGCAGGAACCATAATTGAAACCAAAGGATATTCGCCCTCTATCTCTGGTATGTCCTCATTTTCAGATTTAATGTAATATAAATAGCCTGCGATAATGAGGGTCACATTCACCAGCAATAGAGACCAGATACAGATCACTGCAATTACCATCAGTATGTCTGAAATCGTCATAGGATCCTCCAAATCACGATTAGTTGTCTCATTTCAAATACTTTTTCCTATACAATCGGTATCCGATGATCATTAATCCCCCAAATAGCAACAGAGAAATCATTATCGCAACTATAAAGAACTGATTCTGTATATTAAAAAGCGTCGTAAAGCTCTTCTTCTGCTCTTCTGTATACCGATAATCGCTATTCACTGTTTCTGGCGTATAATTCAGACTCAGGGGTTGTCCATTAATAGAAATCACTCCTTCTGATGAAGTGATCGTATTGACGTCTGTAACAACCTCATGCTTTTCTTGTTTATAATCCGCAAAAGAAACCCAGTATTGTTCCAGCATCTTCAGCATTCCCTCAAGTTCTTCCTTATCCTTAGGCATATCCACAGTGATTACCGTGTCCATCGGCAGTTCTGGCATCACATTATTGGATGTTTGCAGATCCTGCAAAAAATCAATCGGCACACTATATAAAGAGGATGGAAAGGACTTGGAGGTGTTGCTCTGCTCCATATAATCAACATTTTCATCCGGATACAGTATCACAGAATCGAAAAACCCCATCCCCGCCTCCGAATATTCCTTGTCATACGCCCAGTGCATTTGTGCTCCGATTCCAAGCGGCCCAATCTTGTTGTGCACCAGCAGATTAATGAACGCGTTCATCTTCACCTGAAGTGAATGATCCATATTACTGGTACTCGTTGAATGCATCGCAATAGGGGCATTGACCAGAATGCTGCCATTATTCGATTGCACTCTTTTGATGGCTACCAAATAACGCTGCATTGCCGGATAATCGGTATTGCTGAACACTGGCCGCACACTTGCAAGAAAAGGAATCCCCACTTGATACAGCCGCTCCGCAGTCTCTGTCAGCAATCCCAGATCAGAGAAGGGATAGATCTCTTTGATCGCAAGATACACTTTAGGCGTTGCGTTGATATGAAGCCAATCCTTCAGAACATACCCCATCGCCAGTGCACTGACATTCCCTTGTTCAAAATACGGAACATAAGCAGCATCCTCTTTACTCACAGCATAAGGTGCTTGCAGGCTATCATCCTGGAAGATCAGCTTTCCAAGGGGCTGGGTTCCCTGACTTCCGGCTATATAGAGCATATCCTGTACCTGAAGTGAAATTCCCGAGAACTGTCCGATCTGGAGATCTGGATTCGCGTCATACATGACATCTGTGGTTAACTGTAGTTTCTTTTTCAGCGAGGCTGGAGGACTGTACCCGATGTGCAAATACTGTCCCTGATAATGCTCCCAATCCTCTACATAAAATTTATTAGTAATCAAAATATCCGCTGCATTACGGACCATAATCACTTTAGAGTAATGATTCAGCATCCCTTGTTCATATTGATCCAGACTTCTAAGTGTGACCTTCATGGAATAGGCCGCCAGCAGTCGCTGGAGTTCAGTCACGTTGCCTTCCTTCGTCGTCCCCTTAGCGAGGCTGTCGTAGAGTAGTAGGACCTGCTGTGGCGAAGCAGCAGATTGGACAGGTGTGACGGGAATCAGAAGGGCTGTTAGGGTCAACGTCAGTAGCAATATACCGTTTAAAACTCCTCTGATGCTCACACACTCACATCCTTTTGAGGCTTTGTATACGGGCTAGAAGGGATGCTCTTGTTAACCTGCTTAACCCGATTGCTGTTTTTAGAAACTCTACGCCCGATCACACTGGATAGGGTCAGAAAAGTGACTAAATCAAAGGATAATGTAAATAAGAACTCATGCTTGGAAATATCGGCATCGCCTGCCCCGATAATTGATACAAAAATACCTGAAAGCCCAATGCCAATCGAAGCGACAATCAATACCATTCGCTGCATACCTCTGAAATCACGGGACTTGATCGCTTTTACAAAGGAAGGCATATAGAGACCGATGACAAGCACCATCCAGAGGAAGATGAACCCGAATGTTCGCGGGGCCAGCGTTTGTTTCAGTTGGCTGTATCCGGTGAAAAAGTGACTCTGTGCTCGAAACTCCTTACCAACGGAATGCTCGAAATTCCCCATAGCCGCAGGCTTAATCGAGAATGCACTTTGAGCAGCTACATTAAGAATCGAATTAAGCTGGTCAGGGTTCGTTAAATAATATTTAAGGATGGATACAAATCCATAACGACTGTAGAAATTCTCCTCGAGAAGTGGTGAATTCACGTCTATGGTCACGTACTTCTCATAGTGAATGCTGTTCTTCAGAATGGCGAATTGCTCGTCCATCCCTAACGCTTTTAAAGCGGCTTCTGGATCAGGTGATTCCTTCAGCACCCCTCGGGTCATGGCATGGAACTGGTTAATGTTTACGAACTCATTTGAGATATTCAAATACGTGAACACACCTGCGAACAGCATCAGAGCAAGAGACGCCATTGTCAGTATCCGAAATATCTTGTCTCTACGAATCCAAAGCAGTGAACATGCCAGAACAGCAATGATCATACCCACTGGCGCATTCTGCTGCTTAGAAGTAGTCAGGATCAGCGTGCTAATTACGAATAAGGCCAGCATCGCGTAGTCATTGAATCTTTTTCGATATAACATCAGCCATGAAGCGAACATGAAGATCATCGTGATCATCACAACGCTTTCGCCGTAAAAGGAGTTAAAATAAGCCGTATACCCGGTATCTCCGAATATAAAAATAGCAATACCTGCAATGATGAATCCCTGTTTTCGGGACATCTTCCATGTAATAGCCTCTATTAATAAGTAAATTGCGATTACATATAGAATCGTATAAATCGCCGCTTGAAAGCGGATGTCGAATACCTCACTACTGAAGAACAACTTGTTAAGTCCTATAGCCAGCTTGATAAATAAGGACTGAGAGGAAAATAACATTGCACCATTCTCATTAAAATATTGAAAGATCCCATATTGCTTCACAAAATAACCAAAGTACTGACTATCATAATCCGGCAGATTGAAATAGAGTCCATTACTATAAATGCTACGGAAAAAGTCACCGTTATCCGCCACTCCGACATACGGAGCTGTGAACAGCGCGATGATGGTAATAAGCAGCACTCCAAATGCAGCAAGAAATGCAGGAGAAACCGATAAATTAGCAAGTGATATCCCCTGCCTTAGAGGCGTTTTCACCGTGTTGTCCATCATGCAGGTTCACCTTCAATACAATAAGTTTAAGTTAATAGACATAGGCCAGTAATGCCATCAGGTTGTCAAAAGAATACGCTTGGCCGCTAGCGACATCACCGAATCCTCCGTACAGTGGGCTATCCACATCTGTTACTCTGAACTCGTTCATTCTTTCAATGCTTTTATGGTGGAGAGATTCATCGCCGATTTCTGCGCCGATCATAGCCGTAATGGCATAAATGGCTGTGGAGCGGATATCGTTCAGCGGCTTACCTTCTCTCGAATATTGCCCATATAACGTTCCAGCTTCGACCTGTTGCTTGATAAAATCAATGCTGGTGGCTTTCTGCTGGCCCACTTCAGCTAAGGCTAGAATGGATAAAAGCGACTCTACTGTATTGATGTTTTCCGAACTATATTTTCCGGTCTCATAATTAAACCGTGTCT
The DNA here is from genome assembly GCF_038004525.1 of Paenibacillus sp. FSL R5-0914. Taxonomy (NCBI): domain Bacteria; kingdom Bacillati; phylum Bacillota; class Bacilli; order Caryophanales; family Paenibacillaceae; genus Paenibacillus; species Paenibacillus sp. FSL R5-0914. The sequence goes on along the minus strand of NZ_JBBORH010000001.1, from coordinate 1,156,038 downwards.
CATAAAAGGGGAATTCATCCGATAAATATCCGTTTTCCAATATTACGTTCAAATCATTCGTCAGTTTCTTACTAAATTGGCTAGGAAACGACATTTTTCGCAAAGTGCCCAAATTAATATAACACAAAGTGACGAATGTGTTTGTTGAAGAATATTCCATATCGTAGAAATCATAAAGTTTTCCGTCTTTTACATTATAATCATAAAATCTTTCGCCATATTTATCCGCTTCAGCTGTATAACGTTTATCGCCGAACTTCTCCCCTGCCTCATAAAGAGCTTGAATCATACGCAAATCATCAACGGCAGCATTCAAGGGGTATAGCTTCTGCTGTTTAGGACTGTAACGGTAGCTGAAACCGCTGTTGATATCAAAGGTTTGCTTAGCTAGTTGCCATTGCTCTGTAAATCTCTCTTGTTGGCCGCTACGCACAGCTGCCAGCATCCGGAGAGATGCCGATTCACTCAGAACTTCGTGTCCACTCGCCGCTTCCGCCGACTGATCTGTTTCAATAAAATTAGTATATACACCGTACTCGCCTGTGAGTTTCGAGGTAATAAACTGCTCTAAGTTAGTTACTTCCTGCGTCTGGATTACCTTAGTATCATTTTCCGAATCTACTGGAGCTGGAGAATTAGTATGAACACTATTGGACGGATTCGGTACTGCCGTTTTTTCGCATGCCGTTAACCCTATAATGCCTGCAAATATCGCTAGTGCAGCAATAATTATTTTCCTCAAGTGATCACCTCCTTTTAATATTCTCCTATTCTGCTTACTGCCTAGTATTATCTATAACGGTAATATACAACAAAATGTTAAATCAAACTGTGAGCGTTATGTATCTATCCTTAGACAAAAAAGAGATATCCTTACGCCTTTGGCGAGCGGGATATCCCCTCTGTATCAGTTATTTATTCATTCATACGTTCCCAAAAACGATGGGCAGTAATTGCCGCGACAAGGCTGGCAGCGAACACCTCTCCGCCATCTCCAATGATTACACCCGGACTGCTTCTATGCTCGGCCGTTTCAAGTAGTTTAGCATTTTCAGTAGTCACCGCGATGGGCTTAAAGTGAGAATAGGCTTGGTTCAAGAATTGTGCTGTATCCTTATGGAATTTCTTACGTTCCGAATTTCCACCAGCTGCATAAATTGCATCAAAGAGCACCGAATCTGTCGTGGATAAGGTATGAATGACTTCAAGCTCTGTCCCCTTCGAGCCTTTAATAAATCCAAGCTTATCACTGATTATTTCCGGCTGGATCCCGGCTCTCATAAGCGTATCCAGAACAGGCATCACCAAGTCTTCATCAAATCTGTCGCCTATAATCACACCTATTTTACGTGTGTTTGGGTGCTTCTTCGTATTTGCCTGACTTAGTGCCGGGGAGATTTGAGCCACCTCGGAACCGCCTGTTTTCGGTGGCGTCACCCCAATAGCTTCTGCTACAGGCACAGCAAGCTCTAACGTAACGTTCGCGAGCATATCTACAACCTGCTGCCGGACAGACTTATTCTTTACCTTCCCGAGCTCGAATGAATAGGCTTCAATAATATGGGTTTTTTCTGGAGCACTCATGCTGTTCCAGAACAGCTTGGCTTGTGAAAAATGGTCTTCAAAGCTTTTGCTCCGGCTACGCACCTTACGGCCCTCAACCTTCTCCTGATAATGTACATAACCACCTTCAGCCTCTGTTGCAGGTGCAGGCGTATTGTTAGCAAGCGAATTATTATGATAGCTCACTGAACCCTGATTAATCGTCTGCCGTCCATACCCGTCACGCTGATTGTTGTGGAAAGGACATACCGGTCTATTGATCGGCAACTCATGGAAGTTAGGACCGCCAAGCCGAATTAGCTGAGTATCCGTATAAGAGAACAATCTACCCTGAAGCAGTGGATCATTGGTGAAATCGATGCCTGGAACCACATGTCCAGGGTGGAAAGCTACCTGCTCCGTTTCGGCGAAGACATTATCCACGTTGCGGTTCAAGGTCATTTTCCCAACAATCTGTACAGGTACATCTTCCTCTGGCCATAGCTTTGTAGGATCCAGCACGTCAAAATCAAACTTAAATTCATCTTCTTCACTTAGAAGTTGAATGCCCAACTCGTATTCCGGAAAGTTACCGGCTTCAATCGATTCCCATAAATCACGGCGATGAAAGTCAGGGTCCGCACCTGATATTTTCTGAGCTTCGTCCCACACCAAAGAGTGTACACCGAGCACCGGTTTCCAGTGGAATTTAACAAAATGGGCTTTTCCTTGCTCATTAATCAACCTGAAAGTATGCACCCCAAACCCTTCCATCATTCTGAAGCTACGTGGAATAGCACGGTCCGACATCAGCCACATTGCCATATGGGCCGATTCTTGGTTATTGGCTATGAAATCCCAAAAGGTATCGTGAGCCGATGCGGCCTGAGGCATTTCATTGTGCGGCTCAGGCTTAAGCGCATGTACTAAATCTGGGAACTTGATCGCATCCTGGATAAAGAAGACGGGCATATTATTTCCGACTAAATCGTAATTGCCTTCCTCTGTATAGAATTTGGTAGAGAATCCGCGGGCATCCCGCACCGTCTCGGCTGATCCCCGTGATCCGGCTACCGTCGAGAATCGGACAAACACCGGTGTCTTCACGGAGGGATCTTGAAGGAATTTCGCCTTTGTATATTCTTTCAGTGATTTATATACTTCAAACTCACCATGAGCAGCAAATCCACGTGCATGCACGATTCGCTCAGGGATTCGCTCATGATCGAAATGCGTCATTTTTTCCCGGAAATGAAAGTCTTCCAGTAAGGTTGGGCCCCGATCACCCGCTTTTAAGGAGAACTCGTCCTCTGATACTTTTAAACCCTGGTTCGTTGTTAAGGTGTGACCTTCATCCTTACTGCGAAACTGTTCCAGTTGCTCATTCTTGCTGTTTCCGTTCACTTTTTGATGTTCACTCATTAACAATGGCTCCTTCCAAAGGTAAAGTAAATATTATCATGTATCTCTTACCCTTTAGGAAAGTTTGGCAAACAAAAAAAGGCGGAATTCCGCGAAGCCATAGCTCCCGAAAATCCGCCTATTCCATCTAATTCTGACCTAACCCTTAATCCTGCGATACGTCGCTTCATCGGAAACAACATACAATCTAGCATCCTTAGGAATAGCCTGATCCAGCTTTCGATTGATACTTAGATCGCTACGATCCGCCAATAAGGTTGCACCTTGCAGAAGCAGGCTCTGAAACGCGTCCCCATAAGTCTTCCACGTAGTATTCACTGGAATCTCATAAATATCATCACCATATTTACGGCTCAGCAGCTGCGTTATCACCTCAGAGTTGCCCTCTTGCAGTGCAGAACGAACAGCCAGTCTGGAGATGGCATCATGCGAAAGAACGAACTCGTTTACTTGGACATGCCTGAAATTCTGTATATTCTTCTCTTGCATTATTTCTACAGTCGTATGTACTTGTGGCTGAATGCGTTCAATGCTAGAGGCAATTAACAAAGATTTGCCGTCGATCAGCGATGCTTCATCAATCCTGGTGTCCCCGAACACAATGGCTGCTCTTGCTTCATGGATGTTAGCCTTAAGAAGAATCTCATCACTGGAGGCATCGCCACTTATAAAGTGAACTTGATCCATATGCTCCAGAGGATGACTTCCTGTCTCATCAATGATGACAATGTGGCATTTCGGCGAATAGCATAGAATCTCCTCTACGGCAGCTTGTGCTTTCTTACTCCAATTAATCAGAATCACATGATCCTTTCCCCGAAAGCTCAACGTTCCCGCTCCTCTCCTTCTCTGCACCTCCGCAATGGAGTCAATGACCTTACCAATAACCAAGCTGAGGAGGCCGATACCAAAGATATATAGAAACATGGTAAACAGCTTTCCAACTACGGTCTCTGCAAAGTAATCCCCATACCCCACTGTCGCCATCGTTGTCATAACCCAATAGAATGCATTAAACCAACTGTGAAACGTACCCGGCTCAATCAGGTAAGCAATCGACGCACTAAGAACTATAAAGATCAGAATAATTAACCCTATAGTCCGTTTACGTAACCGCATCATCTTGGTGGAAATTCTCAGAAACAGATGCATCTGCCCACCCCTTCTTCACATCAAGCTAAAAGTAAAACTTATACTTTCTTAGATTATCAATAAGGCTGCCACTCGATGGATGGATCGGGGCAACCTTTGTCTCAACCCTATTTCATACTCGAACTAAACAATCAAACTGCTAATCGCAAATGCTGTCCCAATAAACACCAAGCAAAGCATAGTGCCTACTGCCACATTTCCCTTCTCCAGATGCTCTGAAATCTTAAAGGTTGGGGTTGCCAATTCAAAGATCCAATAAGCCGCAATCAAGCACACATAACCTACCGCAAACCAAATGATCATGTGCAGAATGGAGGTATTCGTATATGCCGCTACGCCAATAATAATAGCCGTTGCCAGAAACTTGCCGCCTAAAGCCAAGGCTACAGCCACATTGCCTTTCTTCAGCTCCTCCATATCTTTAAACGGAGTCATCAAACCAAAGATCACCATGCCTAACACTTGCAAAAGAATAATCACAAACACACTCACTACCAAATTAACCACCATCGTCACTTCGCCCACCCCCGAAATTTCGCATAAGCCGAATCATAGTCGGCAAAATCATGTACTTCCTCAAGGACTACGGAAGCGGTTTTCTTTTTCTCTAATGCGGTATAGCGTTCATCATCAATCGGCTGCTTAATCCGATTACCTGAAGGGAGCTCTAGCACCGCAAAATTTCTTGTCTTGTCCTTATACTTAGTCTTGTATACTCCTACAAGATCAACATCAGTGGTTACCGATACTTTAAGATTGGTAAGATCCTCTGCTGCCGTTTTTTCATCTGCATAAGACTTAATCGTGCTCCATGAAGACAGGCGAACTTCATTCTTCTGATCGGCATCCGTGATTAGCTCGGCGTCCATGAACTGAAGTGTCCAAATTTTATCGCCAGTAGCATAATTCCCATCATTCGGGAGCAGTTCATTATCCGGCAAAACCGTCATGTCACTCCCAATTAAATCCCCTACGGTACTCTCTACCACCCGGTAGTCCCACGGTACCCGTGCTACACTATCTGAAGTTTGAGCTGTTCCTGAATCAAATACACTGCCCTGATTACTGGAACATGCGCTTAGCAACAGTACCGTCAAAAGCATCATACATAAGACTCCGATTCGGGCTTTCTTGCTCTTATCCAATTATCTCACTCCCAACGCAATAAAATGACTGGCATTGCCTGTAATCAATCCGCCCGCTCGGCCGAGCATACCACAAGGCTTCCCGTTAATCACGAACATGCCTGTCAGCAGATGAAATTCACCCTCTGATGTCGTTATCCGTGCTAAATCGGCTCTTTTTTGATACACAGTGGGGAAGAGCTGACTACTGTCATAACCGTCTTCATCTTCAAGCTCTAGCGCACCGCTATCATCAAACATGCGCACCGAACCCCCTTCACGACCAAAAACAGATTTGGACACAAAGTTCCCTGAGAATACAGGCTTATTATAAGTAGGCAAAATATAGCGCGAGATCGTCTCTCGCTCTTCCTTGTCGAATAGCAGGCCCAGCTCATACATTCCCCACACCGCTGCAACCAGCCCCTTGGATTGGAGCAATATACTGTGAGGACCATTAAAGAGCTGAAGATTCCCTTGCTCTACCGCATAGGCGAGGGCATCACCGCCTTCATCCACAGCCATCCACTCTTTAGGATATAGAGCGAACATCCGCTCGATCACACGGTCCTCCCCATCCTTGAGAATTCCGTTGTCGACCCACAGATCAAGACAATCCACACACTGGATATCGAGACCACTGTGCTTCACTAATGCTTCTATCGTACCTGAATCTTCAAGATGAGATCCATAAGCCACACAAGCTGCGGTATCCGGAAGTTCTACCTGCCAAGCTGCCGCAACTTGTGCCTTCATCCCTTGATTTGGACTCTGCATTCCAGCTTGCTCACAGATCCATGGTGTAGCTATCGAGGCTTCCACATAACCTGTTGGGGTATCCGCATTCAGTTCGAGCAGCTTAATCGTCCCATCATGGGCTATGGCAAAGTCAAATCTGGCATACCGACTAATGAATCCTTCTTCTGGCATAGGACACCCGTCAAGCATCTCCCAAAGTACAGGGGGAATCCCAAGCAGTTCATACAAATCGCGCTTTAGATGAACATAGCGAACCGCTTTATCGAGAATGGCCCAGAGTTTTGATGAGGCTTCTTCAAGCTCCTTATAAGTGTCCCTGTGCATTAGAGCAATTGCATCCAACCAGTACTCTTCATCCTCAAGATCAGCCCAAGTGAACCCGAGTTCATATAACGCTTTGACCCGTGGACCTCTTTCAAGCTCAGACTGATCTAGAATTTCAAATACACTCTGCTGCTCACTCATCCGCCAAAACCACTCTTACTTGAGCCTGATCTCGAAGAGGACTTCGAGCCTGAGCTAGATTTAGAGTTCTTCGAAGAGTTTAATCCGCTGGAAGTGCCACCGATTCCATTTTTTGAGGAAGAACCTCTTCTCGTAATAGAGCCTGTGGAGGAAGTCGATGTTTTGGGCTTTACAACAGAACCGGGAACCTTCTTATTCTGGAATTTCTCACTGTTATAGGTAGGCGGCTTATAAGTTGTTCTCGTGCCTCCATAATAAGTTGGACGGTCCTTAGACCATCCTCTGGAAGAGTAATTGCCACCACTGTTAAACAGCATGTGATATAGCAGCAAGTCATCCCAACCAAAACCTGAATGATATCCACCATAGTTATTCACTACCGTCGTTCCATTATTGGTTACAACACCTTGGCCTTCCTGTTCTACCTCTTGTGTACCTTCCCGATATGGAATATTCCAATCCACATTTTTGTCAAAATAGGCTTTAACCTCTTCGGTAGACCAGGACACTAGCTGTGGTTCATCTCCAGAAGTATTTGCACTAGCCCCTGCGCCGCCAGGAATAAACATAGCATTCGCTAACAAAGCTATGCCTAGCGAAGTAGATAATACTCGAATGGGCTTACCATCAGAAGTGAATAATTTGGATACCGCTAATTCCTTATCCTTTTCATCTTTAGACATCGTAAGGTTCTCCTTCCCTTATCTCAATCATTCGTTGTGCATCGGAACAAGTAAAAGCTCCAGCTTGCCTTCATCTACATTAAGCCGTCCTTCAACCGTTTCATATTCAACACTGCCAACCACAATATAATTGACATGCTCTAACGCTGCGATCATATTCATGCTCCACGTGCGTTCCTCAATGACTCGCAGCCCGCCTTCCGGCATTTTTTCAAATAAGATTACATTCATCCCATTGTCCATTATTACCATTCCTTCCTTAGTTCTGCTATAGCATCTGATACGTCTTTATTACCTTTTCGTTTCAGTTCTAGGCGTGCGTAGACTGCCCAACCTTACTCTTGCCGTTAGAATGTCTATATAAAAGAAGAATTCCTAACGAGCACAAGCTAACGAGGAGCAACACGCTGTATACATGCTGATATGCTTTTGCAGGAGAGATATCACGCTGAGCATGCAGCAAAAGCCCGCAGACTGCAACAGATACAGAGCCTCCGAAGAATTGAACCAGTTGTAAAAGCCCCATACCAGAACCAATCCAAGTCCTTGGAAGAACTATAGAAGTTTCATTGTTTAAGGATGCCATCGTAGCTGAGAAAGCGGGAGAGAAGCATAGATAACCTAGCAGCAGTACTACAGGTGATACAGAAAGATTCAGGGCAAACACAGCCATAACGGCTGCAAGTATACAATGTCCAATCACTAAGAAGCGTATATTACCGTACCGATCAATAAAACGTCCCACATAACGGGTCAGAAATGCAGATAATAGCGCTCCCGGTGCGATATACAAACCAATCATCAGCGCTGATTTATCGAACAGATTAGCGAGCGCAAGCGGCATCAGGAACAAGTTCCCTAGGTTCAGCACCAGAATACAAAAGCCTACGGCAACCAGTTTCAAGTAACCCGGCATGGTAAGCAGCTGCGGATTAATGAATGATTCCTTGGCCTTCTTCAGATGTACGGCATGCACGATAATAGACACTACACCCACCGCTAGCCATACAAGCGACTGGGTAGTTACAGCTACCAGTAAACTTGCAGCATTTACAACGGTCAGCGCCGCCCCCAGGATGTCAAAGCTTGCAGGCTGTGGCTGTTCCTTAGGCAATAACCGCAGCAGTACCGGCAGCACGATAAGCACAAGGCAAGTTATGCCGAACAATCCGTTCCAGCCAAAGTACTGGCTGATGACACCTCCCACAATAGGACCCAAACCAAAGGCCATTGCACTACCCGCCGAGATCATCGCAATAGCAGCACCGCGTCTTTCAATCGGAACATAGCGACTGGCGAGTACAAGCCCCAATCCAGCCATAGATCCGGCGCCCGCAGATTGTAGGATTCTTGTAATCAATAGCATATTAAAGTCATGTGCGAACAATCCAAACACTGATGCTGTCCCAAGCGTAATTAAGCCAATGGTCAAGAGCTTGCGAATCGGCACCAAGTCGGATAACCGGCTATAAATAACCGTCGACAACGCATATCCAATCGAATAGCTGGAAATGACCCATGAGCCTAGGTCAGCAGAAATTTGGAGATCCTGAATAATGGTTGGAAGCGATACATTAAACATCGTTGTGTTCATCACTACAATAAAGAGGCACATCGTCCATAATGGCATGACAATTTTATCATTCATTCCTACTTTCTCATTCATTCCTACTCCATCCCTGTCCTAATTTATCTATACATGCTCAACTAATTTTATGCCTATAAAAAGAGGTTGGCAATTAGAAGAGGGAATTACTTGCGCCACATCAATCCACATACCAGTTCGATTATGATCTCCATTCTCCGCAATATATACTTGTAGTGTTTCAATCAGACCCGGCTTGTGATAATGATAAGATCTTAGAGGTATATTATATCGCGCATGAACTAGGAAAAGAGTGTTCACAAGAGTTCGCATAGAGAATTTCTAAATAGGAGGTAGTAGCCATGAGGGGTTTGACAAAAGAAGTTGCAATGGAAATTGTTCGACGTACGATGCATGTGATTGGGTACAACGTCAATGTTATGGACAAGCGAGGACGAATTATTGGGTCTGGAGATGGTAAGCGGTTAGGGCAATCACATGAGGGTGCATTACTCGCGATAGAGCGTCGTGGCAGATTCGAGATTGATCAGGAGAGCGCCGCTAGATTGCAGGGGGTATTGCCCGGCACGAACCTTGTTATTGAGTTTGAGAATGAGATTGTTGGTGTTATTGGGATTACTGGTGATCCCAAGGAAGTGACGAAGTATGGTGAATTGGTGAAGATGACGGCGGAAATGTATCTTGAGCATATGAAGCTGTTAGAGCAGGCTCAATGGGACAAACGAATGAAGGAGAATTTCCTGCTCGCGGTGATGAATGGCGATGAGGGGAACGTACAAACATTGCGACATCAAGCACAGCAGATTCATTTTCAGGTGGATAAGCCTCATATCGCATGCATCATTGAATTAATTAATCGTAATGAAGAGGATCTAATGGCAACAATGAAGCGGGTAACTGATGTATTAGAAGGACGCCCGGCTGTTCAATTGATTACCATTCGTAATGCCAGACAAGTTATTCTGGTCAAGGAGCATCTCCATGAGCGGAAGCCGCATACGGATATATGTGAAGGAATTCACCAGATAAGACGTTGGTTAGATGTAAAGGAGATTTCTCCACTACGTATCGCGGTAGGCAAACCTTTTACAGGGATTCAAGGGATGATGAAGTCCATTCAATCCGCAGAAGATACGATGCGTGCAGGCTATGCAATATATCCGGATGAGCCGGTTTATTATGCAACGGATCTGCAACTGGAGACGATGGTCGTTCCGAGTGTACATAATTGGATGTCGGAGGAGTTGCTGCAGCTATGGGCGCATTTTGTGGAGGAGGATCGTAGTGGTGAGCTTCAGCAGACATTAGCTCTATTTTACTTCGAAAGTGGGGAGCAACAGCATATCGCTGAACGACTGCGCATTCATCGGAATACGTTACGCTACCGACTCCAGCGTATAACCGAGCTCACAGGGAAGGATCCAAGAAATTATCAGGAGCTGTTCCTACTCATGAGTGCGCGTTGGTTATATTTGTTGGAGCATTCTGCTATGTCTTGTGATGAATAAGAGGATATATGTGCATATGCACAAAAAAAGACATCAATCGATGCGAAATGTTTATTTCTCCGCCTAATGAAACGCTTACAAATAAACGCTAAAGTATAGGTATGAGCTCAAACCACATATCGATATATACAACTCTGTGTAAACCTGGGGAGGAATAACTCATGACAGTGAGTGTAAGCGTTTTAGGTGCTTTAGCTGCTTTGGTTGTGGCAATCGTTCTAATATTGAAAAAAGTACCGCCAGCCTACGGCATGATGATTGGTGCATTAGTAGGTGGTTTAATCGGCGGCGTGAGTATGGTGGATACCATTACGCTGATGATGGATGGTGCTAAAGGGATGATTCCTGCCGTGCTTCGCATCTTGGCAGCAGGTGTGTTAGCAGGTGTATTGATTGAATCGGGCGCGGCGAAAAAGATTGCAGAGACGTTGGTTCAGAAGGCCGGCGAGACACGGGCATTACTCGCATTAGCCTTAGCAACAATGGTGCTTACAGCGGTCGGCGTATTCGTGGATGTAGCTGTTATTACTGTAGCACCCATTGCATTAGCTATTGCACAACGTGCGAATCTATCGAAATTGGCAATTCTGATCGCTATGATCGGCGGCGGTAAAGCCGGTAACATCATGTCACCTAACCCGAATGCGATTGCCGCATCAGATGCATTTCATATTCCATTAACTTCGTTGATGGCAGCAGGTATAATCCCAGCCGTATTCGGGATTATCGTAACGTACTTCATCGCAAAGCGTTTAAATAATAAAGGCAGTAAAGTAGAAGCTTCTGAGGTAACGAATAATCCGAATGAGCAGCTTCCAAGCTTCTTTACAGCCTTTCTAGCTCCACTTGTAGCCATTATCTTGTTATCCCTTCGTCCAATTGCAGGCATCGTAATCGATCCAGTTATCGCGCTTCCAGTAGGAGGTATCGTAGGCGCCATTGCAATGGGAAGATTTAAGAAGTTAAATGAGTTCGCTGTATTTGGTCTTGGTAAAATGACGGGTGTAGCCGTCATGTTAATCGGGACAGGTACACTAGCTGGTATCATTGCAAATTCGCAACTAAAGGATGTTATTATCGACGGCCTTACTGCATCTGGCCTACCGGCATACTTGCTTGCTCCAATCAGTGGTGCGTTAATGTCTCTTGCAACAGCATCGACAACAGCAGGCACAGCCGTAGCAAGCTCTGTGTTCGGCTCCACCATCATGGGACTTGGCGTAGCTTCGCTAGGAGCAGGGGCAATGATTCACTCTGGTGCGACTGTATTAGACCACATGCCTCACGGCAGCTTCTTCCACGCAACTGGTGGCAGTGTGAACATGCAGATGAAAGAGCGTCTGAAATTGATTCCTTATGAAACCGCAGTTGGTCTAACACTAGCGATCGTTTCGACATTAGTATTCGGTGTATTCCAATGGTTCCTATAACAACTGTTGAAGCATAAACAACACAAAAGGATGTGAAGAGCATGAAGTTTGTATTGGCACCAGATTCATTCAAAGAAAGTATGACAGCAATGGAAGCCTGTGAGGCCATAGAACGAGGACTTCGTACCTCTTTTCCCGATGCAGAATATATTAAAGTTCCGATGGCAGATGGCGGCGAAGGTACGGTTCAGTCACTCGTCGATGCGACAGGCGGACGAATTGTACATTGTGACGTAACAGGGCCGCTCGGTCAGCCTGTGAATGCATTTTATGGCATTATGGGAGATGGAAAGACCGCGATTATTGAGATGGCAGCTGCTTCTGGACTTGGACTTGTGCCGAAGGAAGAGCGTAATCCGTTGATCACCACGACAAAGGGTACAGGAGAGCTTATCGTTCATGCGCTGAATGCAGGCGTACGTTCTATTATTATGGGTCTTGGTGGCAGTGCAACCAACGATGGCGGTGTAGGCATGGCACAAGCGCTTGGATTCCGCTTCCTGCGAGAAGATGGAACGGAGATTGGATACGGTGGAGGATCGCTAAGTGAAGTTACCCGTATTGATAGTGATCATGTAGATCCGAGACTCCAAGGTGTACAAGTGGTAGCCGCATGTGACGTAGACAATCCGTTAACTGGTGAGCGCGGGGCATCCGCCATCTTCGGTCCGCAAAAAGGTGCAACACCCGACATGGTGAAGCAATTGGATGCAAATCTTGCACGTTTAGCAAACATCATTGAGCGCGATCTCGGAAAAGAAGTGAATGATACAGCAGGTGCGGGTGCAGCAGGTGGACTTGGTGCTGGCGTAATGGCCTTCCTGGGAGCCAGGTTGAAGCGAGGCGTGAACATCGTCGTCGATGCCATGAAGCTTGCGGATAAAGTGAAAGATGCGGATTATGTCATCACAGGCGAAGGGGGTATGGATAGCCAAACCGTCTATGGTAAAACACCGATTGGTGTTGCCAAAGTAGCACAAGCCGCCGGTGTACCTGTTATTGCCTTAGCGGGTTCCCTCGGTACTGGCGTAGAAGCCGTGTACGAGCATGGTATCGATATGTTCTTCTCCATCGTGCCTGGAGTATGTACGTTAGATAAAGCGCTCACCGATGCTTCCTTCAACATGGAGCGCACCGCGCGCAATATAGGTACATTAATCAAACATAGTAAACGTTAATCGCAAGTATAGACGCCTTCTGCGTCGCGTGGAATTAATTATTATATTAAAAAAAAGATCTGACTCATGCCATGAAGCTGAGTCAGATCTTTTATTTCGTTTTTGCAAGCTAATCTAAGCTTAAGTTTAGGACACTTGAGATTCCTTAGTAAGAACAGGTACGGTGTTATCCGCTACCTGCACATCATCCTTTGTCTTGGAGAGGACAATGTTCAGTACAATCGCTGTAAGCGAACCGGATACGATACCGTTCTGTAGCAGCATCCGCGCAAATTCAGGCAGCTCTGCGAACATTGCAGGAAGTGTCGCTGAACCTAAGCCAACAGCAATACTGCAAGCAGCAATCAGTAGATTACCATCCTTACGGAGATCCACATCGGATAGAATGGATATCCCGGAAACGGCAACCGACCCGAACATGACAATCATGGCTCCACCAAGTACGGCATTCGGTACAATCGTCGTCAAGGCAGCCAGCTTAGGCAGGATTCCTAGTACAATCATGATCCCGCCAGCGGCAAAAATAACATTACGGGTCTTAATGCGAGACAGCGAAATCAAACCCACATTTTGAGAAAAAGCAGTGTATGGGAAGGCATTAAAAATTCCGCCCAGCATAATTGCTACTCCCTCGGAACGCAGTCCGTTTACGATCTGCTTCTGTTCAACTTTCTGATCAATTACTTTACCTACCGCAAAGTAAACCCCAGTAGACTCCACCATACTAACAATGTTAACGATGATCATAGTGAAGATTGCAGTAAGACTGAATTCAGGCCATCCGAAGTAAAACGGTTGTGCGATGCTTACCCAAGAAGCGTCACCTACCGTAGAAAAATTAACGATACCCATTCCATAAGCAATCGCTGTACCCACCACAAGACCTACCAGAACTGAGATCGAGCGCAGGAATCCAGTGGCGAAACGGTTAACTGCTAAAATGACAAGTAGTGTAATCAGTGCAAGCAACAAATTGCGGGGTTGTCCAAAATCAGCACTGCCTTCTCCGCCAGCAACGTTATTCATAGCAACTGGAATAAGAGATAACCCGATAATGGTCACGACAGAACCCGTTACAATGGTCGGGAAGAACTTCAGTAGCTTCCCATAAAGCGGGGCCGCAAGAACAACGAACAAACCGGAAATAATGATCGCACCATACGCAGTCGCCAGATTATGTGTCGAGGCAATCGCAATAATCGGGCCAACTGCTGTAAAGGTACATCCAAGAATAACCGGGAGCCTGCTACCAAAATACTTGGTGCCCATTATTTGCAGCAGTGTAGCCAATCCGCAAGTGAACAAATCGGCTGCGATGAGGTAAGCCATTTGAGTCCCATTTAGCTTCAAGGCACCCCCAACAATCAGCGGTACAATTACTGCTCCTGCATACATGGCTAGGACATGCTGAAGACCTAACGTAAATACCTTTTGCTTGCTTAACATCCCGCACTCTCCTTGATTTTCTCTAATGAGCTTTCATTATCAATGAAGTGAATTTCACCTGGTGACATAGATGCAATACGAGCCAAGGCATGGACTTCTATGCCTCTGTTCTCCAGAAGGCTCCGGCCTTCTTGGAAGCTCTTTTCAATGACACAGCCGACGCCAAGGAGCTCTGCTCCTGCCTCTTTTACGATATCAACCAATCCCACAAGTGCAGCACCAGTAGCGAGGAAATCATCCACAATAAGCACTTTGTCATTCGCTCCAAGATATTTCTGGGAGACGCTGACCAGATAGTCCTCTTGGCGAGTAAAGGAATGAACAGGTGCTGAGTAGACAGCCTCTGAGAGCGTCACTGCTTTCTTTTTCTTCGCATAAACAAACGGTACACCTAATGCAATCGCAGTAGCCATGGCGAACTGAATCCCACTAGCTTCAATCGTAATCACCTTAGTGATCGGTTGATGACCGAACAACTTTTTGAACTCTTGACCGATTTGCAGCGCTAGCTCCGTATCGACCTGATGATTCAGAAATGAATCTACCTTCAGTACCGTATCTGATAAAATAAGACCCTCTTGTCTAATGCGCTCTTGAAGTACTTTCATCGTGAACTAATCTCTCCTCTTCATTAAAAAAACAAAAAAAGGACAAATCCCTTGAGTCGTTTCTCTCAAGTGAATCTGTCCTTCTGGGCTTTTGTCCCTTAGTGGTGTAACACTACATAGTGTCCGCATCGCTCGGTCCAGACCTTTCCTCCAAAGAAGAAAGCGGAACCCTAGATGCGCTATTTCACTCATAGTCGGATAATTACGATGGTTATCCGGTAGAAACTTATGGGCCATATCCCCAAGATTATATGAGTTTTATTAATGTTCGATATGAATACCTTGTATATCTTACACGCTCTGTCTGGTGCTTACAAGCAAAATTTTTAGTGTTTTGCATACCATTTTCAGGTTATTTTCACGAAATTCAATTGTTTACATTTAGTAGGGGTTACTCCAAGATCTTCTGCGCCGTTTCTTCGGTCGTTACGAGCACATTCATATACCCGCCATTTAGCGCGCCCAAGATCCCCGAAACCTTCTCCAGCGATTCCGCTACACCAATAGCGTACCTCGCTCGTCTGATCTGCTCCAGCTCAATGGTCAACGTTCGGTCCGATATTGCTGTGCGTACAGGCAATCCATTGCCATCATAAAAACGCGAGCAAATATCACCAGCTACTTTCCCGTCCTCCAATTCATCAATCACAGCATCGCCATAAAATCCACGCCATGCCTCTTCGCCTTTAATTTCCGGTGATCCAATGCCGAATATAGCGATATCCAGCCGATCCCATGCCTTGGAAATGGTCTGATAATACTGCGAACGCATCAGTTGATCTCTGGTTTCCTTTTGCTCCGTGATCGCTGGCACGTCAATCATTAATGAGCGCGCACCCCACTTTAAGGCAGCTTGGTAGCAGATATTATTGACATGGTATCCGCTCTCCATCTTTCCAGATGGACCACCCACCGTAGGAACACAGGTTACAAAAGGCCTCTGTCCGAGGGTCAGATTGTCTACAACGGCAGCTAAGCTGCTTCCCCAAGAGAACCCAATCGTATCTTTCGGCTGAACCACTTGCTCCAGCCATCTTGCACAAGCCTGTCCAATGGCTTTACGCTTGATCACCCCGGACTGGGCTGGGTCTACCTCTACAACAATGGCTTCCTTCAGCCCGAACCGTTCTTTCAATTCCTGCTCCAGTGTACAATGATCTCCAATATCGTAATTGATGGTGATTGTAACGATGCCCTCTTCACGGACTCTCTTCAGCATCCTACTTATGGTGGTGCGATATATGCCAAGTTCATTAGAAATTTCACTTTGCGTTAAATTCTGCTCATAATACATTTGTGCAATCTTAATGAGCAGCTTTCTGTCTTCTTTTCGATCCATGATAGAACTCCTCGCTTTTTTCAAGGATTTGACGAATCCATAACCCCTAGCTATACTGTAGACGATTATTTCGCACATTTTTTATTATATTGCACAAATGTGCAGATTATCAATTTTTTAATGGAGATGACCGGCTTTGAATATGGACTTTAGAAAGAAAAGTTGTGCCGCAGAAGCTCTAAAGTATATTGAGAATGACACAACCATTGGTTTAGGTGGGGGTAGTACGATTTCCTATTTAATCGGAAATATTAAAAAAGCAGATCTTCGGGTAAAGGTAGTGACCCCCTCCTTCACTACAGCTTCACTCTGTGTCCAAAATGGATTGCAGGTTGTACCCACTTGGTCTGTTGACCGAATAGCTGTTGCTTTTGACGGCTGTGATGAGGTGGATGAGCAACTGCATGCGCTTAAGAGTGGTGGCGGCATTCATACGAAAGAAAAACTGATTGCTAGTATGGCGGATCATTATATATTGCTGGTAGATGAAACTAAACTTGTGAACAAGCTAACCTTCAAGCATCCCGTAGTATTGGAAATTCTTATGGATGCTCTTAGTTATGTTCAACATTCCGTGAAATCGCTGGGCGGCAAGCCTGAGATTCGAACAAGCGCAAGTAAGGATGGGTATACGGTCAGTGATCACGGCAATGTGCTGCTGGATGTCTTTTTTGACAAGGTAGAGGATAGCACTGCTCTTCAAACTGAACTCAAAGCCATTAACGGGGTCATTGAGACCTCCCTATTCACGAAAGAAGTTACCTCAGCACTTGTGGCTGGTTCAAATGGAATCAAGGTAATCTCTAAGTAAGCTCAAACAATCAAAACAGGCGAGGTGCTAACCATGAACAATCTGAAGTGGGCAATCATCGGCCCGGGAAGTATCGCTAATGAATTTGCGGCTGCTCTAGATGACATCGGCGGAACTTTATATGCGGTAGGATCACGAACCTTAGAGAAAGCCCAGGCGTTCGCGAGCCAATATGGAGCGGAGAAGGCTTATGGCAATTACAGCGAAATGCTGCAAGATCCAGAAATTGATGTCGTCTACATCTCAACACCACATAGTAACCACTACGAATACATCATAGAAAGCTTGCAGAATAACAAACATGTCCTCTGTGAAAAGGCGATCACCGTAAATAGCAAACAACTGCAGGAAATCGCCGAGCTTGCTAAACAAAAAAGCTTAGTCGTCGCAGAGGCTATGACCATCTACCATATGCCACTGTACAAAAAGCTACGGAAAATCGTGGATGAAGGTAAGATCGGACGCCTCAAAATGGTGCAAGTCTCCTTTGGCAGCCATAAAGAATATGATGTGAACAACCGTTTCTTCAGCAAAGATTTGGCTGGAGGGGCGCTGCTGGATATTGGGACGTATGCCTTGTCCTTCACAAGATTCTTCCTGTCCAAACAGCCACAGGAAATTCTAACGACAGTGAAACGTTTTGAGACAGGCGTCGATGAACAATCCGGAATCATTCTGAACAACGATGCGGATGAAATGGCGATCATCTCCCTTACCATGCGCTCCAAAATGCCTAAACGCGGCGTCGTTGCTGGAGAACTTGGCTTTATTACTGTAGACAATTTCCCACGGGCCTCTACAGCTACAATTCAATATTTAGATGGCACCCTAGAAACGATCGAAGCCGGCGATACTTCCAAAGCGCTACAATACGAAATCGAGGATATGCAGCGCTATATCGCGGCAAAAGGCAACCAGGAAACCCTCAAGCTCTCCTTAGATGTCATGGACATTATGAGTAATGTTAGAGAACAATGGGGAATCAAATACAGCTTCGAATAACATACTGAACACAATAGATCAATCATCAAAGCGTTGGTATTCCCTTCAACTGAAGGAAGCCCAACGCTTTTTTGCGGATAATTTTCTAGGAATGGATGACAATATCCTTAGGTGATTTCTTATAGGTACTTTTTAGTACCTATAGCACTTTAAAGTACGTACTATACTTAAATGACTCATGCCTTCATAATTGCACTTACCGGCCGGTGATTATCAGAGTGTAGGAGTGAGAGACATGTTGTTAAACCAAAAAAGAAGTACCCTGGCACTCCTGGCTTTAGCCATTAGCGCCTTTGCGATCGGAACCACCGAGTTTATCAGTGTAGGGTTGCTGCCTTTAATCGCTGATGACCTGAATATACCGCTGACCACAGCTGGATTAACTGTTACTTTGTACGCTTTAGGGGTAACCTTTGGCGCCCCAATCTTAACGTCGCTGACCACGGCGATATCGCGCAAAACATTATTGCTTATCATTATGATTGTATTTATTATCGGCAATAGCCTTGCCGCGGCTGCGGACAGTATTACAATTCTGCTAATAGCTAGAGTAATATCTGCCCTTTCGCATGGTCTGTTCATGTCGATTGCTTCGACCATTGCCGCCGACCTTGTGCCTGAGAATCGTAAAGCCAGCGCTATTGCGATCATGTTCACAGGGCTAACCGTAGCTACTGTTACCGGTGTGCCACTGGGTACCTTTCTAGGGCAACAGTTAGGCTGGAGAGCTGCATTCATCGCCATTATTGCCATCGGGCTTATAGCGCTCATCGGTAATCTGATCTTGGTCCCTGCCACAGGGCTGCGCAAAGGAACCCGAACACCGCTTCGCGAACAAGTCAAACTCGTGAAGAACGGACGGTTACTGCTTGCCTTCGCAATCACTGCTTTAGGGTATGGAGGTACCTTTGTAGTCTTTACTTATTTATCTCCACTTCTCCATGAAATCAGCGGTTTCAAAGAGAGTACCGTTGCCATCATCCTTCTTGTTTATGGCATAGCGATCGCCATCGGCAACGTCATTGGAGGCAAATTAGCCAACCGTAACCCTATGAATGCCCTCTTCTACATGTTTGCTATACAAGCTGTTGTACTGTTCGTCTTAACCTTTACCGCACCCTTCAAAGTGGCTGCACTACTTACGATCTTCTTTATGGGATTGTTAGCCTTCATGAACGTACCTGGTCTACAAGTACACGTAGTTACACTTGCAGATCGATATGCTCCGAGTGCGCGAGATGTGGCATCTGCGCTGAATATTGCTGCTTTTAACGCTGGCATTGCCATCGGGGCCTATCTTGGCGGTATCGTCACGGATCATATGGGACTGATTCATACCACTTGGGTGGGTGCTATAATGGTTCTGTCCGCTGTATTCCTAACCGCTTGGAGTCGTGCGCTGGAGAAGAAAGATGAGACTCTTCTCCAGTCTGAGGCTGCTTAATCAGCCTTGCCTTAACATACCAATCAAACTCTTAAATATCTCAGGAGGTAATTTTATTATGGCTCAACATCTACAGGATACAACTGCATTACACAACGGGGTAAACATGCCTTGGCTTGGACTTGGTGTATTTCAAGTCGAAGAAGGCTCTGAGCTGATCCAAGCGGTCAAATCTGCTATTGCACACGGCTACCGCAGCATCGATACAGCAGCGATCTATCAGAATGAGACTGGCGTAGGTCAAGCGATCAAAGAAGCTTTGCAGGACAACAACCTGTCCAGAGAAGAGCTCTTCGTAACTTCAAAGGTCTGGACTGCAGATATGGGCTACGAAGAAACCATTGCCGCCTACGAAGCTAGCCTAGCTAAGCTTGGACTTGAATACCTTGATCTATATCTTATCCACTGGCCTGTAAAAGGAAAATATAAAGAGACTTGGAGAGCACTTGAAACCTTGTATAAAGAGGGACGCGTAAAAGCGATTGGGGTCAGCAATTTCCAGATCCATCATCTTGAAGATGTGATGAAGGATGCGGAAATTAAGCCGATGGTAAACCAAGTGGAGCTCCATCCTTATTTGAGTCAGCAAGCGCTGCTTAGCTTCTGCCAGGAACAAGGAATTCAACTGGAGGCTTGGTCTCCATTAATGCAAGGGCAATTGTTGGATCAGCCTGTACTGAAACAAATTGCAGCTAAACACAGTAAATCCGTAGCTCAAGTGATTATCCGTTGGGACCTGCAGCGTGGAATTATTACCATTCCAAAGTCTACTAAAGAGCACCGGATCATCGAAAACGTAGATGTGTTTGATTTTCTGTTAACAGAAGAGGATATGAATCTAATCAACGCTCTGAACCAAGATCAACGGGTAGGTCCTGACCCTGATAATTTCGACTTCTAAGAGATTAACCACTAGGTTAAGTAACAGTAAAAAAAGACCCTATCTTTCAGAAATGAAAGAGGGGTCCTTTTTGTCTTTACGCCCCTTGCACTAGCACAATAAGGATCGGCAACACAAGAAAGGAAGCAAGCGTCGTCCATAAAATACATTTGGATACCAGCTCTGGAGAGGCGTCAAATCGTTCCGCTAATACCACCGCGTTGACGGCAACTGGCATGGAGGCCAGAATCAGCATCACAGAGAATAAAATACCATCAATATGCAGAATAGATAATCCGAGGTAGGCCACTAGTGGAGCTAAGATTAATCGAATGATCATCCCTGCCCAAAAAGTAGACTGACCCTTACGTTCAGATGACATGGTTCGTACTTTGACCATCTGTGCACCCAGAATCGCCAGTACGACTGGTGAATAACCTCCGGCAACCATGGAGACCCCTGTAGCAAGCTCAGAAGGTAAATGCAGGTCAAATATTCTAAGAAAAAGTGCTAGCATAGCTGCATAGATGGCTGGGAGAGAGAACACGGACTTTACCGCATTTTTCACCGAGAACTGCGATCTAGCCGCAAAATAAACGCCCACAGTATTCACGATAATCATCTGCCCAATCACATAAACAGAAGCCTTATCGAGCCCAAGCTGTCCGAAAGCCAGCAACACCAAGGGAAGTCCATAATTCACACTATTCGTAAATGTCGAGACCAGAGTCAATCCCGATATTTCAGAGGGGCCGAGCTTCAATAACTTTCCGATGATATTTGCAATCGCCCATAAAAAGCACAGATTTAGCAGCGAAAAAGCGAGCGTCTTGTAAATATCATCCATAGAAATCTCGGCCGTAGCCAGTGTATTAAGAATAATAGCCGGCGTTAAAAAGTATAAATAGAGCGTCAATAACGGCTTGGTATCCAAATTCTTAAACCGTCCAAGCAGTGCACCGACGATCACCGGAATGGATAATGGCACGATGACTTGATACAACGTTGATAACACGCTCTGGATCATGAACAGTACTCCTCTGCTCTAAGTTACTCTAAACTATAAGCGCAACAGAGCATGACGTCTAAGATATGAAATCAATATACACAATAGCCATTACCTATAATTAAAAAAGGTCTCAACCCCTATAACGGGGTTGAGACCTTTTTATCATGTGTTACATCATTTTGATTTCAAGCAATTCATATTTGATGATACCCATTGGTGCGTTTACACTAACGATATCCCCGACTTTTTTACCCAGCAATTCCTTGCCCAGCGGACTTTCATAGGAAATCTTGTTGTTTAGGACATCTGCTTCAGCAGCCCCTACAATTCTATATTCAATCTTCTCGGAGTATTCGATATCGTTCAGGGTAACGATACAACCCATACTAACCTTTGACAGATCCATCTGACTCTCATCTACGATCTTGGCTTTGGTCAGCATTTTCTCCAAAATCATAATACGAGTCTCCATGAACGATTGGTCGTCCTTGGCCGAATGGTACTCGCTATTTTCCTTCAAGTCTCCATAGCTGATCGCCAATTTGAGCCGTGCTGCCAATTCCTTGCGCCCTGGGCCCTTCAATTCCTTCAGTTCTTCCTCTAATTGAGCCAATCCTTCTTTGGTCAAGAACACTTCTTCATTAGACATGTATACAACTCCTATTTTGGATGCTTTTTAATATTTTAACCTATATTTCACATTCATGCGACAAGCATAAACGTCTTCGGCGTCCTTGTAAGGACGGTAAGCGTTTAAGCGAGAAATATAAAAATTAAAGTATAGGTGCAAAACCTATACTTTCTTATATTTAAATAAAAATCCCTGCCACAATTGAACATTGGGCAAGGATGTCAATGCTGCATCATTATTCTGGCAAATGCTCTTTACAGAAAAGGAGTAATGCTGCTTCCTCGTCCTCTTCCATATCAAAGTCAAGCAACTGACCTGTTGTTGTCTCCTGTAGATCATAACTCACGATGCTAACTTGATCTTCATCCACTTTAATAATCGCTCTAGCGGATACTCCGTTCTCTACATAGAGCTCATCATCTTCTGGAACATCCAGTTGAACCACGAATTCATACCGTTTACCGGTTAGTATACCAAAAGGATCTTTAACATTCTCCACGTTGTAGCTTGTAAATGTCAACATTGCTCAATCAACCTCTTTTCCTAATACCTGCCACGTCATTGTATCACAAAAAGCTGCATGAAGGGGTCGCCCGTCCCTCAAGCCATAGCTTTCGACTTCTTGATCTGCTTGCTTCGCAATTGTCCGCAAGCAGCATCAATATCTACACCATGCTCCAGACGAGTACTTACGCTGACGCCCTGCTTCTTCAAGGTATCAAAAAAGGCTCGTACGGTCTCCCGCTCGCTTCTTTGATATTGACTGTGCTCATCGACTGGATTATAAGGAATCAAGTTCACATTGACGAGCTGGCGCCGGTCGCCGATTAGCTCGGTCAGCTCAAGCGCATGCTCCTTGCCGTCATTTACATCCTTCATCAGAATGTATTCTAACGTAATTCTGCGATTTGTTTTTTCCAAATAATAATCTATGGACTCCATTAGCTTCTCAATTGGAATGGCCTTGTTAATCTTCATAATCTTCGTCCGCAGCTCATTATTAGGCGCGTGAAGCGATACTGCCAAGTTCACCTGTGTATTCGCATCGGCGAATTCAACGATTTTGTTAGCAAGCCCACTCGTCGATACAGTAATACCTCTTCCTGCGATGGCTAATCCCTTGTGGTCCTTAATAATCGATAAGAAATTGAGCAGGTTCTTGAAGTTGTCGAACGGTTCGCCAATTCCCATGACTACAACGTGACTAACCTTTTGTTCGAGGTTTGCTGCATCCAAATGCTGCTGAACCTTCATAATCTGCTCTACAATCTCACCGCTGGAAAGATCACGACTTTTCGCTAACAGTCCACTAGCGCAAAAGCTGCAGCCGATATTACATCCAACCTGAGTAGTGACACATACGGACAAACCGTATTTCTGTCTCATGAGCACCGTCTCGATCAGGTTGCCATCCTTTAAACGGAACAGGAACTTGATCGTCCCATCCGCAGACTCCTGCTTCACATGTTCTTCCAGCGTATGGATCACATAGTGCTGCTCCAATAATTCTACACAATCTTTATTTACATCGAGCATTTCTGAGAATTCTGTAATCCGCTTCCGATAAAGCCAATCCCAGACCTGCGTAGCTCGAAATTTTTTATGTCCACGTTCTAACAGCCATGCCGCCAGTTGATCAAAAGTTAATCCATAAATGGATTCCATATTCATTCGTTATCCTCTTTTCAAAACATTAAAGTTCAGTCCATCACTACTCATTGTCTCAAATTTTTTTTATTTAAACAAGGGGAGTTGTAACGAAGCGTCGAAGTTTACACCATTAGAAGTCCGTTCTATGAAATTACATCTGAGGAGAGATCGAATCAAATGAGCTCAACCACAATAAAAATCATCGGTTTTGCCCTTCTAGCTGCCGTTCTAATCTTTGGTGGCTTTTTACTGTATATTACCATTACCGATTATAAGCCGAAGGAGACTACTCCACTAACGGTAAACCATAATCAGGAACAAATGATGAAGCATGGAGAACCTTTTGCAATAACAACCTTTAATATTGGCTATGCTGGTCTGGATAAGGATCAGGATTTCTTTATGGATGGCGGGACCAAATCACGTTCAAGCAGCGAGGAACAAACGAAGACAAATCTTGAGGCAATAGCCTCTCTGATGACTACTTCAGGCTCAGATTTATTTATGTTGCAGGAGGTAGATATCGATTCTTCTCGTAGCAACCATATAGATGAAGTCTCCTTGTTATCGAATACCTTCTCTGATTACAGCAACGTATTCGCAACGAACTACAAGGTGCCTTGGGTACCGATTCCCGTTCTTGATCCGATGGGCTCAGTAAATAGCGGTTTATTAACCTTATCTAAATTCGGTAGCACAAGTAACGTTAGATATGATCTTCCGGGAAAAGAAAGCTGGCCTCGTCAACTGTTTGAACTTGACCGCGCCTTTTTGGAGAGCAGATTCCCCGTCGATAACGGGAAAGAACTGATCCTGATCAACCTTCATTTATCAGCCTTTGACCAAGGGGGAACGATTCGCAAGCAGCAATTAGAATATCTTTCTACTTATATTCAGAGAGAGAATGATAAAGGCAATTACCTCATCTTAGGCGGAGACTGGAATCATTCTTTACCGGGCACAACCCCTGAGGCCTTTGAGACTACACAAGCTTGGCCAGAATGGCTGCAGCAGTTCCCTGAAGATTTCAAACCGGAGGGCTTTCAATGGGCTGTCGATGCTAAAGTGCCGTCCGTCCGGACACTTGATGTAGCTTATTCAGAAGGTGTGAATTTCCGGGCTGTAATTGATGGCTTCCTAGTTTCACCGAATATCACAATAAGTGGCGTACAGGGCCATGACCTATCTTTTGAACACAGCGATCATAACCCTGTAACAGCTACTCTTATTCTAAGATAAGACCCAATCATGGATCATTGATGTTATTTAAAAATGACGAATTTCATGTTTTTCCCTTTTAGATACTGAATGATAGCAGGCAATGCCTCTACGGTAATCTTCTTTTCGTGAAAAAGATATACAGCACCGGACGGATCAGTATGATGAACAAATTGAATGACGTCTTCTGGGGTCTTGCGTCTCCAATCCTCGGAATCACGATTCCATAACAATACTTTCATCTGCTGTTCTGTCACTTTGGCTGCTAACTTATCATTAATCGCACCATATGGCGGCCGAAAAACAGTAATCGGCGATTGAATGATTTGCTCCAATGCCTGGTTAGCCTTCGCCAAATTATTCTGATTTTGGTTAGCCCCATTGTCGGTCATCTTGCTATGATCCCACGAATGACTTCCAATCGACATCTGATGTTCATTCGCATACTTAACCGCTTCCACATTATGAGCGACCTTATTCCCAACAAATAAAAAGGTGGCTGCCACCTCATGTTCTACTAGAATATCTACGATTTCTTTCGTATACTTCGACGGACCATCATCAAATGACAAAGCCACGTAACCCTTCGGCAGGCTATAGGTGTATTTATTCCCGGTTAATTTAATCTCCTCATACCGCTGTGTTTGTTCTTGAGGAGGCTCTGTAGGTTCTGGTGTAGGTTTAGAAGGTTCTGGCGTAGGCTCAGACTCCTCTTGCTGGCTAGGGGTCGTTTCTATTTTACCAATAGGAGGAATGAACGGTAGAGAGACTATTTTCTCGATCCCCTCAGCGCTGGCGCCTAGTGAGGGACCTTCCAATCCTTCTGCACGGTCCATAACATGACCACCCATTCGAAGAGACAACAATACAACTACTAAACAAGCGAACATGATACTCTGCAGCCTAAGTCTTCCAACCCGTTTTTTGCTCTTCTTTCTTAGCCTGCGTGCTGGAGGTATAGAGGGTGACGTAGTTTCAACAGTAATCTCTTCCTGTACATGGGGATCGTTCACTTGCTTTAATTGAAGAAGCTGAGACACATAATATTCAGAGCAGGCAAAATACATAGTTTCGCTGAAGGTTTGGTTCATAATAATCAGTGTGCTGTAATAACTATTACGAAATGGATCCCACTTCGGATACAATGACAATCTCATTCTTTCCCCGAAAAAGGGAGCCAGCGCGTTTAGTTGTTCATATGTAAATTCGTCTATGTTTAGCATGCGTCTGGCATACCCAATATCACGGGTTAAACCTACTTCAATCTGATAACCGGCCTGTTCATGCTCAAGCGACAGCAACTCAATCATTAGAACAGTGCTCGGTTCATTCATTGCCATGAATCTTATGTATCTCCGTTTTCGTCATTTCGTCCCGCCAGTGTGCTTCCATTCCCAAAAGGAACGGTCATACGATTTGTAAAATCGCTGATCATACCGGAGAGATATGCTTTTTCTTGGCGGATCGTATCGTATTTCTGTCTTAAATGCGCGTTCTCAGTTTCAATCCGTCCGAGCTTCTCTTCCAGATCATTCATCTTCTTGAGCTTCTCTGCATGAGCTTCGTTATGCTTTTGGATCAGATTTACATACTTTTGATGCTCCAGATCGATCGTACTCTTTAATTCTTCAATCTCTGCAGTGAGGGTAGTCTGAAGCTCCCGATAATCTTCCAGCACTTGATCGACTTTCAGATTCTTCTCAATCAATTTATGCTCAAGCTCTCGAACGTTCTTCTCTCTTTCCTCAATCACTTTATTGAGATTCTTCATGTCCCGGTTCAAACGTTCAACATGGCTGCTGGAATGAGTCAACCGATCCTGAAGTTCATTAATATTCGTCTCAGCATGCTGTCTGGCCTGAATGATCTGCTCCACGGAGAAGATCAAATCGAGTGATTTTTTATCAAGCGGCGCTTTCCCTGTAGTAACCACTCCTGCTAAAGTCTCGCCAGCAATCTGTTCCTCTACTTCCTCGCCCTGCTCTTCTGATAATTGCACCTTTTGAACCATACCCGGTTTGGACTGCTTATCCACTGAATCTTTCTTTTTAAAAAAGGGAGAAATCATTGATCTTATCACCTCAATTATAAAAAAATGTCAAAAAATGTCGAGTGCCCACGAGTCTATTATAGTTTACTTGTCTTGTCTGTAAGTGAGCCTTTATATCTAACTTTTTGAATTGGATCAAAAGACCTAAATTCTTGCCAATAACAAGAAAAAAGCACCCTTGCGGGTGCTCTGGTTTTAATTAAATTTATCGGGGAATTGTTTAACAATACCTTCGGTTAGTATATCTCCAAACATAATCATATGCTCGAGCCCTTTATCGAAAGCGACGATCTCGGCATCCCAATCCTTTTTAGCTCTAGCTGTCACATCATCCGTTATTAGCTCCAAATGTTCATGAAGCATCTCTTTCAATTGTTCATACGAATATTTGGGATTCTGTGCGCTAAGGAACTTAGCAATGTCGTCAGCGTTGTCGTACCACTCTTTATTGTATTTTTCCAAATCCGCCTGATTACCTGCTAGTGCAGCAGCAACTACCTTTCCGGCAATAAGGATATGCTCCCGCAATAATTGAGCTAGCTTATCACCTACGGCCTCACCGTAATACGGCTTATAAACATTCCCTATCTCCTGCTGATTCTGTAGCAACCTTGCCAGTACCTTCTCTTTGTCCTCGGAATTCGCAAAGGCACTAACTATGTAGTTTTTCGTCCATATCACATGGTCGCTCCATAGTTTCCTAAGATTATCCTTAAGCTCTATTACAGAGGGCGTAAAGCATTGCTTGTGTGAGCTCTTTTTCTCTTTGGCTGCAGCATCGGCAGTTACAGGCATTACACTAACAACAAGGAACATACACACAAAAACTAACTTCGCAATCAAAAACTTAGGCTTCAATATGACCTATCTCCTTTTAAGCATCTATTAACAATCCTGTATAGTGTGTACCGATACTCTTATTTCATTCCTATCTTCTTGTACATAAAAAAAAGCACCGTCATTAGACGGCGCCTCTTCCTTAAACTTATCTGAACATCACTTTATCTACATTGTATTTAGACTTCAATTCATTAATGATATACGTTTCGTAGATCTCTCTATGAACGGGGCTCTCGATTAAACTTACATCAATTCTGGTGACCTCGTCCCGATGCAGCTTAATATCAGATACGGTGTCTTCGAAATGTTTTTTGATTCTAGGTCTTAGCTTTCTCGCTTTACCTACAAACAACAACTCATCTTGGTCATTGTAGAACATAAAGATACCGCCGTAATCTCTTGGAATTAGGTGGAAATCAGTGAATCCGTAGATATTGCTTAGCTGCGGGTTGATTTGTTTAGTAATACTAACATCCACATTGGGCATAGTTATGTTGATCATTTTAGCTCACGTCCTCTTTCTATATAGGAGTAAATAGTATCATAAGTTTGCCTTTTATTCTATCTTTCACACCCTTGTTCAAATGGATTAGTGGGAATTGAACCCAAATAACGCTCGTATTTACCACCGTTTAGGATCACAGGTTCTTTGGTTAAATACAGCGTCTCATCCTGGATGAAAAATACAATAAAAGTTAATTATAAATTCCCACTGGAAATATTACTAAAAAATATGACGTTATTCAGAACCTTCTCGCCAAAGGGTTGTGATTTTCCTCATGAGGGTATTATAAATATTAAGGTAGTGTAGAGTTGTGTTAACTTCATGAAAAGAGCAATTAGCATCAAGGGGGATTTGATTCATGTCAGCAACAGACAGGCAAAAAATTGTAGATAGTGTCCCACAAACCGGATTTTTTGGACATCCCAAGGGACTATTCACACTCTTCTTTACTGAATTTTGGGAACGTTTTTCCTATTATGGCATGAGAGCGATCCTTGTTTACTACATGTATTATGAAGTAAGCAAAGGCGGGCTCGGATTTCCAGAGGATATGGCCCTTTCGATTATGTCTATCTATGGATCACTCGTATATATGTCTGGAATTATAGGTGGATGGCTTGCGGATCGGATTTTCGGGACTTCGAAGGCTGTCTTTTACGGTGGCGTTCTAATTATGTTTGGGCATATTTTACTGGCGATACCGGGAAATGCCACGCTATTCTTTTCTTCGATGATTATGATCGTGCTTGGAACCGGACTTCTTAAGCCCAATGTATCAAGTATTGTAGGCGAAATCTACAGCGAACAAGATAACCGCCGCGACGCTGCTTTCAGCATTTTTTATATGGGTATTAATCTCGGCGGATTCATCTCTCCACTGATTGTAGGCGCTGTAGGTATGAATAATTTCCATCTCGGTTTCTCGATTGCCGCGGTGGGCATGTTTATTGGATTAGTTGTTTACGTAGTGACTCGCACCAAAAATCTAGGTCTGGCAGGTACGATTGTACGCAACCCGATTCCAGCCGAACAAAAGAAAAAATTATTTACTTGGATTGGCATTGGACTAGTTGTGCTTGCTGTATTAGTTACGGTCGGCATTCTTACTGGAATACTCACCTTTGAGACATTCATTAAAATCGTAGGGGTGTTAGGGCTACTTATTCCTACAATGTACTTCATTGTGATGTACCGCAGTCCCAAAACAACAGCTGTAGAGCGATCACGGATTCTCGCGTACATCCCTTTATTTATTGCTTCGATTATGTTCTGGGCGATTCAGGAACAAACTTCAACAGTTCTAGCAAGCTTTGCTGATAAGCGTACCCAATTGGACTTTGCAGGCATACACATTTCTCCAGCTTGGTTCCAATCGCTTAACCCGCTATTTATTATCGCCCTTGCACCTGCATTTGCATGGCTTTGGTTAAAGCTCGGTAACCGCCAACCAACGATTCCACAAAAGTTCTCGCTTGGTTTATTGTTTGCCGGTCTGTCCTTCCTAGTAATTCTGGTACCGGCTTACTTCGGTGGAGCCAATTCACTGGTGAATCCATTATGGCTGGTTCTCAGCTACTTTATCGTCGTCATTGGGGAACTATGCTTGTCACCTGTTGGCTTATCAGCAACAACCAAACTGGCACCAGCTGCCTTTACCGCTCAGATGATGAGTATGTGGTTCTTGTCCAATGCTGCTGCGCAAGCTATTAATGCTCAGATTGTGAAGTTCTATACCCCGGATACCGAGATGCTGTACTTCGGAGTTATCGGCGGAGTAGCCATTGTGCTCGCGTTAATTCTCTTCCTGTTCTCTCCTAAGATTCAGAATTTCATGAAGGGTATTCGATAAACATATAAGGCTGTCGAGATTAGTCTCGGCAGCCTTTTTTTGAGTCAATATTCTAAGCTAGTTCTACACCAGAAACATAGCAACAATTGTTGTAACTATCAGCCCAATCAGCACCGGTTTAACATTGCGTCTAGCGAGCTCAAATGGACTTACGCCGCAGATGGCGGCGGCTGGAATCAATGCCCATGGGATTAGCGTCCCCCCGCCAACCCAAATGGCAGATACCTGACCGAGTGCAGTTAAAGTAGCTGCGTCGGAATGTGTGGCAACAGCGAACAATTTTCCGATGGACCCCGCAAGTGAGATTCCCGAGAACCCTGAACCATCAAGGCCCGTAATGGCCCCTGTTATGGTAGCGGTCACAGCACCTACAGCACCATTTAGAGGTACATTATGCGCCAGAGCAACCCCTAGATCATTAACAATTCCCTGAGATGCAGCAGGTAAGACTTTACCAAACAATTCAGCAAAGGCCGAATCTCCCAGATAGAAGAATGCCGCAATTGGAATTACTGGACCGAATACTTTAAAGCCGAACGTAAGCCCATCGATCAGATATGTGGTGACTTGCTCAAGTCCTTTATTACGATGTGCGAGCATTGTTACTACAACCAAGATAAATACAGCAGTCCCGCCAACTAAGGCCGTTGCGTCTCCACCCTGTAAATCCAGTAGGAACATGCCTGCTACATCAGCTAGAAACAGGAGTGGGATAACGATCGCCAGCCATTTTTTCAGTGTGGGAGGAATCACCGCTTGACCCTCGACCGCCTCACTGTCTGCAGCTAGCGCATTCGCGGCATTTTTCCCGGAAATAAGTCCGTCTCGCCAAGTACCGTTCTTCTGATCTCGTCGCATCATCCAATAAGCTGTTACCGTAGTGACTACACCCATCACTATAACAAGCGGAATACTCGCTTCCATGACACTGCTTACCGGAAGTCCTGCCGCATCTGCCGTCAATTTAGGTGCACCTTGAATAATATAATCACTCGACAGCGCAATCCCATGACCGAATAGATTCATCGCAATCGCTGCTCCAAGTGCAGGCAATCCTACGCGAATAGCAACGGGCAGCAGCACAACCCCTATCAGGGCCACTGCTGGCGAAGGCCAGAAGAACCATGATGTCACCATCATAATCAAGCCAATGCCCCAAAATGCCATAAACGGCGTACGTAAAAAACGTGTAAGCGGGGCAACCATCGTCTCGTTTATTCCGGTACGTGTTAAAACTCTGCTCATGGCTACAATGATCGAAATAATCATAATCGTACCCATTAACTCCTTTGTTGCATATACAAAAGAGTTGAATACGCCTGTGACTGAACCACTAATCGTTTCTGTCGCGAGCCAGCCTAATACAAAGATGCCTGAAATACAGATCATCGTTGTATCCCGCCGCTTAATCAGAAGTGCCATAATGAACACGATGAATGCCAAATATACATAATGGAGCGCTGTTAATTGGATGCCCATCACTGAACCACACCCTTCTCCTGCTTACAAGTGCTATATGTTATGCAGGGGTGTAGGCTAATGTTCGGTAGAAATGGGCGCTTAAATATTTATGATTTAAATAGAAAGAGACGCTTTTGCTAATCCATCCATCACCTCGTCACTAATAAATGGTGCGATAGACACGAGGGCTTTTATCCCTTCTTGTTCAAAAGCTCTTCTAGCACACTCATCTAGTACCTCGTCACTTATAAAAGGAGCAATAGACAATAATGCGTTAATGCCTTCTCGTTCAAAGGTACTTCTTGCACACTCATCCAGCATCTCATCACTTATAAAAGGAGCAATAGACAACAGCGCATGAATTCCTTCTCGCTCAAAGGCAACTTTTGCGCACTCATCTAGTACTTCTTCGCTTATAAATGGAGCGATGGATAGCAGATCTTGTATCGATACTGGATCCTTCACATATTCAAATACCTCGTTCACATGTTCCGTAAGAAGAATGGGCGCAACTTCGGAAATTTCGGCTACTGAAAGCTCATTTTGATTTAAAAATTGTTCTGTGGTATTTTCGAGTACATTTACTACTATCTGTGTCGATTTGCTCTTTTCAAGGATTGCATCAATGCTCACATTAAAAATTTCGGCCAGCTGGGGAAGCTTAGAAACATCCGGCATAGTCTCTCCTCGTTCCCAATTACTAACCGCCTGATAACTAATGCCAAGTTGATCGGCAAGCCCCATCTGAGTCATCCCTGTCTGCTTTCTTAAATCAGCGATATTCTTGCCTACCTTTAACATATCGAACACTGAAATCTCCTCCTCATTTATGATGGTTTCAGTGTATCTATTACTATTAATTTTGTATATCAAGCGTTACTTGAGTGCTTATCGAGACGCCTAGAACGCAAAAAGCCGCCCCACGCATAGATAACATCTACGCATGAGACGGCTTTCTTAGTGTTGCCTATTTAGAAATTTATTATTTAGCCACGACTCCGCCATCAACTGGCAGCTCAACACCTGTAATGTAAGAAGCTTCATCGGAAGCCAAGAACAATACAGCTTCAGCTACTTCAGAAGCACGCCCAACGCGTGGCAATGCAGTCTGGGACATAAAGAAGCTATGCATTCTTTCATCATTTACAAATTCAGCACTCATTGGAGTTTCGATAAATCCTGGGTGAACAGAGTTCACGCGAATGTTATCTTTACCAAAGTCTACAGCTGCTGCTTTACTCAGCATACGAACGGCACCTTTAGAAGCTGTATAAGCGCCGGCACCGCTGCTGCCAGTCAAACCTGCGATGGAGGAGATATTGACGATGGAACCACCTTTATTGTTCTTCATTTGAGGAACAACATGTTTCATCCCAAGGAATACGCTGCTTACATTAATGTTCATTACTTTGTTCCATTGATCAACAGTGGATTCAAGCAATTGAACTGGGAACGAGATCCCTGCGTTATTTACCAGGATGTCGATTTTTCCAAATTTGCTAATCACATTTTCTACAACTTTGATCCAGTCTTCTTCGGAAGCTACATTATGTGCATAAGCTGCTGCTTGTCCACCATTGGCTTCGATTTCTTTTACAACTGCTTGTACAGCAGCTTCGTTAATATCAGTTGCTACAACTGTAGCACCTTCTTTGGACAATAAAAGGGCTTCTTCACGACCCATGCCGCTGCCTGCACCTGTAATAATTGCTACTTTATTAGTTAGACGATTCATAATTAAGTCTCCTCTATAATCGTATTGTGATATAATAATTCGAGTGATGATAGTCACACTATCACTGTGATATTCATCATATCATTTTTACGAAATAACTACAACCTCTCCTTGCTTAATCCAATAAACGGTGGATATAATACTAATAATTAAAGAACCTAATTAAAAAATGGAAGGGTCTATCCCTCATGAATCCTAAAGCACGCTATGAAAAAGAACGATCCGACGGTAAACAGCAGCGATTATATACGATTCTCGAATCCGCAGAACGAATATTTTCGCAAAAAGGAATTGAAAAGTCGACGATGCAGGATGTCGCAAGCGAAGCAAATATAGGGATTGCGACGCTGTTTCGATATTTTCCTAGAAAAGAAAAGCTCATCGTGGCGGTGGCCACCCGGATGCTAGAGCCAATGCTCGATTACTTTAAGTATGTAGCTGACTTGCCACTTACCTGTCTCGAAAAGATCGAGATGTTATTTGACTTCTTTATTCAGGATCAAAATCATTTAAGCATTATTTTTATGGTCAATTTTGAAAGCTACGCCTCTCACTTAAATGAGCCTGTTGAGGACGTTCTGGATTTCAATGCATTAAACCGCAAGATTTGGCATGAGTACTCCAGGATCATTCAAAATGGGGTAGAAGACGGTTCTATTCGCGCCGATCTCCCTGTGAAAGAGACCTTAATCACGCTGATGAACAGCTTTGCTCTCTTTTCCAGAAAGCTAACGATGAAAGAGAACATCCTCCTGCTAGAATCGGATTTAGACTCCGACAAGCAGCTTGAGCTTCTTAAACAAATCTTTCTAGAGCATTTAAAAGCCTAAAAAGCGCCAGTTTCCTTATGAGGGGAACTTGGCGCTTTTTTGATCATAAATTCGATTGCTAGTGAAAAGGACAGGTGGCCACAGGTGATCGCTGATAAAGGAAACGAGGGCTGTAATCATATTCTTTCAGCTTACTGTCATGCCAAATCGGTGTAGACGACGGAGACATAGGGGGGATCAGCCATGACCAGCGTCCTGAAACCTGACGTCCATGTCCCTGCTCCTGCTCTTGAAATCTCACAAATTGATCAGCTGCTGTATGGTGATCAACGATACTGACCCCAGCTTGCTTAAAGGAATGCAGTACTGCACGGTTCAACTCAAGAAGCGCCCGATCCTTCCAAAGCGTTGTGTTACTGGAGCGGTCAAGTCCCATCAGATCAGCTACAGCCGGCAAAGTGTTATATCTTCCAGTATCCCCTAAGTTACGTGAGCCAATTTCGGTCTCCATGTACCAGCCGTTAAAAGGAGCCGCAGGGTATAGAATCCCGCCAATCTCCAACTGCATATCCGAAATGATCGGCACAGAATACCAGCGAAGCTGAAGCTCCGCAAAACGTTCAATTTCAGGATGAGTTAACGGTACCTCTTGAATGAGGTGTTGAGGAATAGGAAATACATGGGGGTGCCCATTACCTATGCTGATCACTAGCGGCAATACATCATAATTGCCCCTTGTTCCCTGCCAGCCTAGTTGTTGGCACACTTTCGTAAATTCATCCGATGCCGGATCACCAGCGCGTTCATGTTCAGCATCACCAGGATATCCCGCGTAACGAATCAATTGATGGTTCCAAATCCGGATTCTCCGATCAGGAGCTTCCCCGCTGCGGAAGACCGTGATAAGTGGACGAATACGTCCTCCATTATTCGCCTTTTCCAGATGTCGCAGCAAAGCTTCAGCAATATCCTCCTCGGTCTCTGCCAGACGTTCATCCATCAGCTCAATGGATTGCCAAAAGAGGCGGCCAATGCAGCGGCTATTATTTCGCCAAGCCATTCTCGCTCCATGAGCCAGCTCTTCCGTTGTATGTGTGTAACTCCCGGATTGATTAATTTCTTCTCGTACGGCTTGGATGCGTTGATCCATCTCAGCTTCAGTCTTATCAAGTTCAGCGTAACATTGTCGAATGAAAGCCTCCGCCTGCCGGGTTAACTCTTCGATGTGCATGCCATTCATATCCTTTATCCTCCATCTAAGCCATGCTAGAACTCTCGTTCCAGTATACCACCCACACTCCTAAGCTACATCCTTAGGGGAATAGCACATGAGAACAACCCGTGAAGCTTATTCGCTTCACGGGTTGTAGCAGGAACATCTAGCGTTCTGAACGTTTCCCTTGCGTCTTCAATGCAGCAAGCCTGCTCTTATCCTCGGCCAGCAGTTCTTCAGCCAACTCCACACCTTGGGGACCTAACGAGGCACGAGCTTGCTCTACCGCCTGTTCGGTATGCGCCAAACGGTTCTCAGCCTGTGCCAAAGTCTGTTCTGTTGGATGACTAAGCGCCTGAGAGACAGAGAAATGAAGCTTGCCTAAAGCATTTTTGGCTTGAGTTACATTGTCGTTCGCTTGCAGACTGGAATCGGGTTGTTTCATAAATGAAATTCGCTCCCTTCTGAAATGCGCCTGTTCTCTTCTAGCATGGTTTAGGATAAGTAACTTTATGCATACACCCTACTGGATGATGGATTGCATGAAAGTAGTCATTTCTTTGCTGGCCTTATTCAAGCGCTCAATTACCCCGCTGAATTCAGTGACCAATTCTGCTTGTGCGTGTGAAGAAGCAGAGATCGCTTCAATTTCTTGCTCCATTTGCTTAATGGACTTTTGAACATCACTCAGTGATTTTTCAATATTATGGGTTGCTTCTTTAGTGTTAACGGACAGTTTGCGCACTTCCGTAGCAACCACCCCAAAACCTGCCCCTTGCTCTCCTACACGCGCGGCTTCGATTGCCGCATTCAGCCCAAGCAGGTTCGTCTGCTCAGAAATCTCACGAATGAAGCCGGCGACCTTATTCACTTCTTGTGATTCCGTTACGGCTCTACGCGTATTATCTAATATTTGCTGCGAAGTAGCTGATAATTCCTGAGATTGGGCAGCTACGCTCTGCACCATCTCCATTAGATGACTGCTTATCTCATTAATCTCATCTGTGAATCCTTCAAGCTTATTCTCGTTCTCTAGTGTATAGGCAATGGCAAAAACCCCAATTACATCATCATCCGTTCCGTAGATAGGTACACATGTTGAGATTACAGGAGCTCCATAAATTTCTGCTGGGATTCGGTTAGAGCTTGCTATACCTTTCAGTCCATTTGAAAGCGACAGATCTTCAGGAGGGATAGGGTTACCCTTAACCAATCCGAGATCAATAACTTTACTTGGTGCGTAATAATGGAAGATCTCCCTGTCCGTGATTCCAATCATAATATCCTGCGAGTGAATCTTTTTGAAATAAGGTGCTGCGAGGACTAAGGCATCGATAATACTCATCTCTTCATCTCCCATATAAAAAATGTATATGTAGTTTTATCGTCACAATGGGTTATTAAATGAATATTGTCATAGTAGAGTAACAATCCCCACGTATGATTTGTTTATGAATACTATTAGCAGACGCCAATTTCTGAAGAAAAGTGCTCAAGTGTCGCTCGGGCTGCTTGGAACCGCAAGTGCATCCGGCATTTATTCACACTGGGTTGAACCCTACTGGCTTGAAGTTAAACATATAGATATAAAGCTTCCTCTACTCCCTCCAGCATTCGATAGATTTCGTATCGTTCATTTCAGTGATTTACACTTAGGCGTGTATACGAAGTCCGAAGCCTTAACAGAGTTAGTACAGCAAATTCAACATGTAAATCCAGATCTGATCTGCTTCACAGGGGATCTACTAGATCATTCTGTCGATTATATTTCTGAGGCTGTGGACATCTGTTCACAGTTGCGGGCACCCTTTGGACAATATGCTGTGTTAGGTAACCACGATGCTTTTGGCACTAGGAAAGCTGTGACGAAAGGGTTAACGCAATCTGGATTCCACGTACTTCATAATGAACATATTGTCTTAAAAAAAGATGCGGAGGCGCTTTATCTAGCTGGAGTGGATGATCCGTGGGTCGGCAAAGCAGATATTCATCAGGCGCTACGCCATATCCCTGATAAGGCATGTACTCTACTCCTTGCGCACGAGCCTGATTTTGCCGATGAATACAGTGATCTTCCCATAGATCTGCAATTGTCCGGCCATAGTCACGGAGGACAGGTGCGTCTCCCATTTGTAGGTGCCTTGTATACCCCGCCGCACGGCAGTAAATATTCAAGCGGATTATACCAGCTCCCAGATAGTCGACTCCAGGTCTACACCACACGCGGAATTGGAGTGACTCGTATGCCTGTACGTTTTAATTGTCGTCCCGAGCTTACCGTAATTACTTTAAAGTCCTCATGATTGTGTCAAAAATTAATAAATGGTTAAAAAGTATATACCTTTTGCACGTCTATGCAACAACACTGTAACCGTGTTTGTAATCAAATCTATTTGGGGCCTAGGTATAATTGTAGGAGTGATAGATAACATCAAAAATCATAATGAACTACATAAGCCCATCATTGGAGAGGAGAAATTAAATCATGAACAAAACTATGAAATGGACGTCTGCTGTATTAGCAACTGGAGTATTATTTGGAGGTACTGGACTCATCGGAGGGAATTCTGTTCAAGCTGCAACTACCGGTACAAAAACCGTCAATCAAGCTGTTCAGCAGCCTTCTGTGGCGCTTAAATATAAAGGCCAAGTCTTAACGCAGCAAGGAAAAATCGTAGACGGAAATACGATGATCCCTTTAACCGTATTGCGTGATGCCTTCGGCCTTGCTATTCAATACAATTCAACCACAAAGACTTACAGTGTAAGTAGTGACTCGGTGAAGCTTAACATGGAGGTCTCTGACTATGGCGTCAGTACCGATTTGAACGGATATTACATTTATAGCATGACCGGAAATCATGAAGTGAAGATGATCAACGACCGCTTATATGTTCCATTCAAACTGTTGAATGATTATTTAGGTGTTCAAGGCGTATATAATCCAGCCCAGAAATCGCTTGAACTTAGCAAAAAGGTGATGAATGACATCAAGATCACCTCTGTTTCCTTAGACAAGAGCAATAAGAATGCTAGTATTAAAGTACAATATCCAAAGATCAGCGGTCTGACAGATGAAGTACAAAACACGATTAATGCTGCCTTCAAAAAAGAGGCTGAACTATTCGCATCAGAAAGCGAAAAAGAGGCTAGCCGCAGAGATGGTACAATAGAGAATAAATATGACTACTCTCAAACTTATGTTGTCACCTTTAACCGTGAAGGCGTACTTAGTATTGTAGTCGATCAATATGGTTACAGCGGTGGAGCACACGGCGGTACCATGCGCGAGGGACATACCTTCTCGCTGAAGGATGGTAAGAAGATAGAGCTTAAAGACCTGCTAAAGGCAGAACCAAACTACAAACAAAAACTAGATAAAATGTTGAAGGAAAGCACCAAGGATATTGCTTTTCCGGAGTCAACTGGTGGACTCACAGATAAACCAGCCTTCTACGTCAGTGAAAGTGGCTTAGCTATCTTCTATCAACAATATGAAATCGCACCTTATGCAGCTGGAATTCCTACCTACACCTTTAATTTCAGCTCAATACTGCCTAAAGGCACCGATCCATTTGCTTCTTTCAAATAAACACTAACGCAAAACAAAAAGCGCTTCAGCCAATCGGCTAAGGCGCTTTTTGTTATCTATATTAATCTTCTAAACTGCCGGCAGGTCCAAAAAATTCAAAATGAATTCTGTCATCAGGTACCCGCCATTCCTTGAGCGCCTTATATATGACCTTCATAAATGGGGTCGGCCCACAGAAATAGAATTCAGAGTTCACATCTGCTATTTCTTGAAGCCAAGAAAGATCAATATAACCAAATCTATTGCACTTGTCGCCTTCTCCTGGAGATTCATAACATACATAGGACCGAAGAGAAGAATGAGATTGTGCTAAATCTGCCACCCTATCTTTCATAGCATGCAAACTTCCATTGATGGCTGCATGGATATAGGTTACCTCGCGTTCTGGCTGTGCAGCAATTATTGTCTCCAGCATACTTACCATTGGGGTTAAGCCCACACCCCCACTGATTAGAACCACCGGAGTGTCACTACGCTGATCCAGTACGAAATCGCCCGCTGGAGAGCCTACTTCTAATATAGAGCCCACTTGGACGAAATCATGCAGATAAGTGGATACGACGCCCGCTGGTCTGTCTATCCCTTCACCTTCCCGTTTAACAGTGATACGGTAATACGCCTGTCCCGGAACACTGGACAAACTGTAGTGGCGAATATGGGAATATTCTTCCCCCTCGGGCTGAACACGAACCGTGATGTACTGGCCCGGGGAATAAGAGGAGATAGCTCCTCCATCCTCTGGAGACAGGTAAAAGGAAGTAA
The DNA here is from genome assembly GCF_038004525.1 of Paenibacillus sp. FSL R5-0914. Lineage (NCBI taxonomy): Bacteria > Bacillati > Bacillota > Bacilli > Caryophanales > Paenibacillaceae > Paenibacillus > Paenibacillus sp. FSL R5-0914. Next base: position 1,116,354 of record NZ_JBBORH010000001.1, on the reverse strand, counting down.
TATGCTCACTTTCACTAACCTTCCGAGTGACGACGAAGTTTCTGAATCCACTCCAGCCCCCCGGAGCTTCCGCAGCTTCACGATACTTTTCTGCTTCCACACCAATGAAAGCATCTGCGATCACACCATAGGCTTTGGCCCATGCATCTATAATTTCCGGTGTTGCCGCATTGCCAAGTACTTGTCCAATCGCAGCTAACAACGTCTCACCCACGATCGGATAATGCTCAGGTAATACACCCAGTGCTCGATGCTTCTCTGCAATCTGTTTTACCACCGGTAAGATATTCCCTAGTTGATCAATATTCATAGCCGCTGCTAGGACTGCGTTAGCAAGCGCTGTCTGCTGTCTGCCTTGCCGCTGATTGGCATGATTAAATATATTTAATAGCTCTGGATGGTTTTCAAATAACATGCCATAGAACGTCGTAGTAATGGTTGTTCCATGAACCTGTAATACAGGAACTGTTGATTTTATAATAGCAATCGTTTGTTGATCTAACATATGAATAACCCTCTCTCCTGCAATTAGATAATACCTCTATAAAAAGCATATAGAAGCTGCAAATGAGCGAGTGTGCGCTGAATCACTTTAAAATTTAATAAAATGTGAATAAACAGAAAATGCAATGATATCCATCACATTCGAATGCCAAATCCAAAAAAAAGCTGTCCAAGCAGCTCAGGTAGCTACCGGACAGCACTTTCACTCTTATTTTGCCAGCTCCACAAAGCCTTCTCCGAACACATCTCTTACATCGTGAATGGCGATAAAAGCCTCTTTATCAATCGATCTTACGATTTTCTTAAGCATGGTTACTTCCTGTTTGCTAATGACAATATAGAGAAGCTCTTTGGGTTCTTTAGTATAATACCCTCGGCCATAAATGACTGTGACACCTCTATCCATGATTCCATTAACTTGTTCAGCAATTTTGTCCTGCTCCTTGGATACAATCGTAACGGCCTTCTTAGGATTCACTCCCTCAATAATGAAGTCCATCACCTTAGTCGCTACATAGAGCATCACAATCGTAAACATCAGACTTTGAACACCAATGATGAAATACGAAGCAAATACCACAACTAAATCGACTAGAAGAAGAGCGTAGCTAACGTTCCAATCCAAAAATTTATGCAGGATTCTGGCGATAATGGTTGACCCTGCGGTCGTTCCACCCACACGTATGATCATTCCGATACCCACACCAGACAAGATGCCTCCAAATATTGCATTGATGATCAACTCATCGCTGGCGATATGCCAATTCTTCGTAAGAATCAGGAATAACGAGTTAAAAAACACCGCAATAATCGTGTATACTGTCGTCGTTTTGTCCAGAAATTTATAACCCACAATCAATAATAAAGCATTAAGAATTAAGCTAACAATACCTGGTGACCACTGATACAAATAGTATGTAATCATAGTCAGTCCCGTTACCCCGCCTTCACCGAACTCGTTCGGAATCACAAACAAGTTAACGGCCAAGGAAAACAGCAATGCTCCTACAATGATGGAAACAATATCCGTAATACGCTTTTTCATACCATGCCCCTTCTATCCTCTGTCTATATCTACCATCCACAAATACTAACACCGCTTCGATATAGTTGTAAACAATCCAGAAGAAACCAGCATTCTATATATGGCGTAACCGACTACCCCACCGCAAGTGTTTAAGATCAGATCATCCACGTCAAAGGTGCCGATATACAATACTAATTGTGTAACTTCAAAGCTCAGACTCAGCGCAAAAGAGAGCATGAAGACCTTTTGAAATAACCTTACTTTTTGCGACAACAGCATTGGAACAAAGACTCCAAACGGAATAAACGCAAGAAGATTGCCCACTAAATTAAGTGATGAAAAAGGATCTGAAAGTGACAGATGATCTATCCCCCGCGAGATCTCTTTAAAGGGTACATAGTTGCCCTGTCGCTTAAAAATTCTGTCGGGATGCTCGAGCATACGCCCTGCCTGTTCCCAAAGTGATTGCAAGCTAAAAGGTGCGCCTTTAAATACGATAATTCGGATCAAGAAATACATATAGACAATAAATACGGCTGCCAGCAATAATGTCATAGTAGACTCGCTCTTAGGCTTCGTACTCATCAAAATGTAGTGACAATTACGCCATCCATATTATCGCCCGACGTTTTATATTGCCCTTCCTTTGGAATCTTAATACTTGTATATCCTGATACTGGATAATAGTTCACCGTATATGTTTTGCCGTCTACAACCGTTGAAATTTCACTATTCTCCTTCAAAAGATCTAAATATTGTTCCAGCACGATCCCCTTCTCCTGAATGATCGCACTGTGCGGCAAGCCGACATAACGGAAGTGCCAAGGTTCATATTTAATCCCCGTAATCTCCGTTTTGTCTTTCGGATAGCGTAGAATAAAGCCGTATTTCCACGCATTCTTTTCCAGCCATTTGCCTTCAGGTGCTTTGCTCATTTCTGATTGAGACGATCCGATGTCCAGCGATAATCCTAAATTATGTTCGCTATATTGCGCTGGAAGAGCATAGTCTGAACCTTTTTCCGCATACAATTGCTCTTGCTCCTCAAAGTCCCTGTACCCACTGCTAATTAAAAAATGATTCACGCCATCCTTCTCAGCAGCTTTGATCATTTTATTGAATTTATGTGCTACACTTTCAGACAACCGAATCGAGGTATCTAGTAATCCATAGCCCTGAACCAGATCCTTCTGATCAAATAAGGTCACAATATCAGACTTCACGCTGTCCTCATGTACCGGATATTGTTTGTTCACCAGCAATAAATCCCCTTGATATACCTGATCTTGCGTAATCACCTTTAAACTATCGCTATTTCTAATCGATCCTTTCTGGATCTTATCATTCTTATCAGCTAAATTACCCGTATCCGGTAAATAACGAGCGGCTGCGTAACCAAGAAATAACACAACGATCACCAAAAAAACCCACTTTTTCATCCGTAATGTCCTCCCATTTCCTTAAGACGTTTATGCTTGATAGGAATAGAATAACGAAGACACTTTAAAGAAAAGCAGGACAATTATAAAGTTTTTCTTAAAATATATAAGGGCTCAGCGGCCTTACCCAGTAAAGGTATATCCTACACCCCAGATTGTCTTAATAAATTTGTTCTTATTGATGTCTTCACCAAGCTTTTTGCGCAAGGTACGGATATGCACCATGACCGTGTTGCCACTCTCATAATAAGCTTCTCCCCATACCTGCTGGAAGATACTCTCCGCGCTAAACACCTGCTTAGGATGGCTCGCCAATAAATGAAGAATATCAAACTCTTTCGGAGTTAGGTCTATTACCTCGCCGTAAAGAGTGACGGTATGTTCATCTGGTGAAATCGTCAACCCACCAACTTCGAGAACCGACTTAAGAACGGCTGCGGGCTGACTGAATTGTATAGAGCGCCGTAGCTGAGAATTAACGCGGGCGACTAATTCCATTGGATTGAACGGTTTGGTCATATAATCATCTGCGCCCATGACAAGTCCCGTGATCTTATCCAGATCAGAAGTCTTCGCACTTAAAAAAATAATCGGCAGATGATGCTGCTCCCGAATGTGACGGGTTACCTCATAGCCATCCAGCCCTGGCATCATAATATCCAGAATCGCCAAATCTATCGTTTGTGACTCAATAGCTTGTACCGCTGCCCGCCCATCGGATACTTTAATGATATGATACCCTTCTTTTTGCAAATGCAAAGCCACCAGATCAGCAATCTCCGCCTCATCATCCGCAATTAAAATCGTAATGCGCTTCATCTATATTTCACCCCTGTAGGTTTGTGCTATATGATCTACATCCATTATACCCCAAACTTAAAAACCACTCCTAGGATGAAGTGGTTTTGATGAAATCTATGATGAATAAATAGTAATGTTGTAATATTATTTACCGTCTTTATGTCTGCAAATAATCTTTTTGATGAAGAAAGGTCTAGTTAGAGTTCAGTACTACTGGCTTGCCGATACAGCTCACGACTCTTATAACCAGCCTGTAGAATCTTCTTCATTTCCTCTTTACGCTTAGCTCTTGTTGCCTCTTGTTTGGCACTATAGACATATCGAGCCCAGTCTTTGCGGTATCCCGGGGTAAGCGATTGATAGATGGCTAGAAGCTCCGGTGTATCTTTCAGATCTTCTTCCACATTTGGAATGAAAGAAATATAGTCATCTACAGATTGACTTGGGGTATTGAAAAGCTGACCGTTCCCCTTAGCGTCCTCTTTCAACCCCACAACTGTAAAGACATCATCCAAACCTACCATGCGTGCAAATTTAATATTGCTTGTCCCGATGTAGCCCTTCTCATCACTGCCCAGACCCTCTAGTAAGTCGTCACGATGAATATAGGTCGGATACACTTTGTTTCCCTTTTTAGGATACGCCACAAAGAGATAGCCATTCTTATGAAGATGCTGTTGCTCAATCACACGGTTCACTAGTTCCTGTAACGACGCCATGTCTAGTACAAAGGCAAATACAAGATCATACGCCCCATTTAGCGAAGTATCATAATCCGTCAATTCCGCTAAATAATCGGAGCCTTCTGGTTTACTCAATATCGCTACTTGGTTGTATTTTTGTAAGTTCAGCTTTTCTACGATGGTTTTAGTCACTATGCTTCATCCCCCAAATGTATTCGGATGCTTCTTCATCGTGATCATTATAGCCTAATCGCTACCCAATCTAAAACATTCTACGGGCCGTCACAAAACGCTTCTTCCACTTCTCACTCAGGGCTTCATAATGGACGCCTTGCTCCTTAGAATACGTATGCAATATCTGATTATTTCCCGCATACATAGCAACATGACCAATGTCGAGACCACGTGCACTAAAGAACAGTAGATCTCCTTTACGCAGTTCGTTGATCCCAACTTCCTTCCCTTCTTTGGCTTGATTATAAGAGGCGCGTGGCAGATCCACCGACAACACGTTTTCAAATAAATGCCCTACGAAAGAAGAACAGTCAAAGGTAGACGTCTGGTTCGTTGCAGCACCGAATTCATAAGGGGTTCCCAGATACTTTTCTCCGTAAGCAAGCAACGCGCTTCCCTGCTTCTCAGCGAGCGACTCACTAGTATAATCGCTATATTTCGGTTTAGCAGATATGTACCCCGTCTTGTTGTCTTGCGTTCGCACTTCTAACCACAAAGCATCCACTTCTCTAACGATATGGACTTTATCGCCCACGGACAACATTTGCTGGACACCTGATTGATCCGATGAATTCGGCGAACTGCGCAGGTTAACCCCATAACGAATCGTTGTATCGTAATTCAGCGCTGAATAGATGCGGACGGTCCGAGTGTTAGCCTCCCACTTCACGGTGCTGCCTAGAGCCTCGCTGACAAAACGCAGCGGCATCATCGTATTACCACCGACAACCTGACCCGGAACGGTTAAGCTTAAGGCTTGTCCATTTTTGTTCGCGGTTAAATCTCCTATTTGATAAGTCAGCACCAGCGTTCCCTTAGTGGCCTTCACTGTTTTGGTATCGTTGTTCCATGAAATCTTTGCTCCCTGTTCTTCAAACAGCTTGCGCATGGGAATAAGCGTTGTACCGTTTATGAGCAAGGGCTGAACCTCTAATACAAGCTGCCGATCATCCAGAAAAACGCCTGTAACCTGATTCTGAGGCATCACCGCCGCATGGGCTGGAGCTGTATAGAGTATAGATGTAAGTAGTACAAGTAGTGTGGCTTTCTTATGAATCCTCATGATGTCGTCACCTCGTTGATTAATATGTTCAATTGTTATTACTAAAAAAAGGGTAATTAGTTTTGTTACAATTATTGGGGTTGCTGTCTAGCTACAGGTCAAACCATATAAAAAAGAGGACTGCGGTCACCCTTCGGTGCCACAGCCCTCTTTTTAATCCACTTCAAAAATAGAATCGATAATGATCGGAAGATTATCCCTTACAGAAACAGCGCCCAATACCGAACGAGCATGACTGCCCTTGTCCCCGAATACCTCCAGCATTAAATCCGAACAGCCATTGAGCACTTTATGATGTTCTTCGAATAAGGGATCTGCATTCACAAATCCTTGAATTTTGACCACTCTCTTCACTTTATCCAAGGAGCCTAAAGCAGACTCAAGGACGGCAAGGATCTCTATACCAGTCTGACGTGAAAAATGATAGCCTTCTTCGGTGGTGAAGTCTTGTCCCAGCTTGCCTTTGGGATGCCCGGCAGGTCCTTTTCCCGATACAAAACATAATCCATTAACAATAACGTAGTTAGCATATTTTGCCGCCGGTTCACTAGCACTAGGTAGGACAATACCTAATTCCTCAAGTCTATCCGCTATGATTCGATCCGCCACTTCAGTCCCCTCCTCCAATCAGTACAACCTCAATAAATTGGTAAGATTATACTGATTAATCCAGAAAGGGTCAATCCTATTTTGCTTCGACCTCTGCTTCCCATCTCGATATTTCAGCTCTAACAATTGGCGCTACTTCAGTACCCAATAGCTCAATAGCTCTCATTACATCCTTATGAGGCATCGTACCTAGCGGTACATGCAGCATAAAGCGTGTAATTCCTACGTGTTTGCGTAGGTGAATAATCTTCTCAGCAACAGTGTCTGGATCTCCTACATACAAGGCACCTTCAAATCTACGTGCCGCATCAAAGCTCGCCCGACTATAATGACCCCAGCCACGCTCACGACCAATCACATTCATGCTAGCCTGTGTAGAGGGGAAGAACATATCGGCCGCAAGCTGATTATCCTCTGCAATAAAGCCGTGCGAGTGTGAGGCAACCGGAAGCTTCGACACATCATGTCCTGCTTGGGCCGCCGCTTTCTTATAGAGCTTCACCAGTGGAGCAAATTGCAACGGACTTCCTCCGATAATCGCGAGCACAAGTGGCAGCCCGAGCAGGCCAGCACGAATCACAGATTCTGTATTACCTCCACTGCCAATCCATACAGGCAAAGGATTCTGAACGGGGCGCGGATAAATCCCCAGATTATTAATGGCTGGTCGGTGATTTCCACTCCAGGTTACTTTTTCGGATGCCGTTATTTTTAACAACAGGTCCAGCTTCTCATCGAATAACTCATCGTAGTCATTTAAGTCGTATCCAAAGAGCGGGAAAGATTCGATAAAAGAACCCCGGCCTGCCATGATTTCTGCCCGTCCATTTGAGATTCCGTCAAGTGTTGCAAAATCCTGAAATACACGTACTGGATCAGCAGAGGACAGTACGGTTACCGCACTGGTCAGCCGAATTCGTGTCGTCTGTGAGGCAGCCGCAGCCAGCAAAACTGCTGGAGAAGATGCGGCATAATCTTTTCGATGATGCTCACCCACACCGAATATATCTAAGCCCACCTTATCTGCAAGAACAATCTCCTCTACTACCTCGCGCAATCGCTGTGCATGACTTATTAACTCCCCCGATTGAACATCCGGTGTTGTTTCTACGAACGTACTGATACCTATTTCCACTTACGATTCCCCCTTAACTATAATTTTCTCTTCGAGTTGTTTGTTTGATTATAACACAAGTTACGTTCAAGCATAGCTAGGCATTAATGCCTAGCTCCAACTTGTCCAAAAACTCATTTTTAAAATTTGCAGAACATCACTGACAAATAGAGGATTTTGATGAAATATGTTGAAATGATCTAAAACAAGTAGCTCTCATGCATCTCATGCTTGATATAGGAGGGACATATGCTTCAAAGAAATAAACACAAAAATTCCATATCCAAACAAACCTTCAATCCTGTTCGGGGTTCCTTAAAAATCGCCGTAATATATTTTATTGTTGGGTGCTTATGGATCCCTTTAACAGATAAGGCCGTTTCCACTTTTACGCGAGATCCGGAGTGGATAAGACTTATTAATATAATTAAAGGCTGGTTCTTTATCCTCATAACAGCTTTGCTTATCTTTGCATTAATTCTAGGTACTCTGAAACGGATTAAAAGGATCGAGAAGAAACTGGATCTTGCCTATAGGGATAGGGTGAGCGCCCACGAAAATCTAGAGGCCGCCTATGAGGAAATCACAGCTACGGAAGAAGAACTCAGACAGCAATATGATCAGCTCATTGAGAATCAAGAGAAGCTAGCCATGAATGAAGAAAGGATGCATTACCTGGCGTATCATGATCTATTAACCGGCTTGCCCAACAAATTAGCTTTTTATGAGAATGGGCCTCACATTTTGGAACTGAATAACATTGCAGCCTTAATGTTCATCGACATTGATTACTTCAAATATGTAAATGATACGATGGGCCATGAATTTGGTGACCGGCTAATTGTTAAGGTTAGTGAGAGATTGGTGTCCCTGGTTGGGAGTAGTGGGGAAGTGTATCGTTTCGCCGGGGATGAGTTCATCGTTCTTTTATATTCTATTGAGAACAGTCAGTGTATAACTAGTATAGCCTCTCACATTATTGCCGGTTTTAAAGATGCGATTGAGATGGATGACAGTCTGCTACATGTTAGCCTAAGTATCGGAATCAGCGTTCACCCCGAACATGGAAGTAATATTATGGAACTCCTTAAATGCGCAGACATCGCTATGTATAAAGCCAAAGACGCTGGCAAGGGTCAAATTATCGTCTTTGATCAACCGCTCAATGATACCTTTACTGAGCGAATGAACATTGAGAAGCAGTTGTATAATGCTTTAGAAAAAAATGAGCTAGAGGTATTCTATCAACCCCAGATTGATCTGACTCAGAACAGAGTGACGGGACTAGAGGCTCTTATGCGCTGGAACAACCCCATACTAGGCATGGTCCCTCCGGATAAGTTTATCAAAATAGCAGAAGATTCCCACCTCATTATTCCTCTCGGGGCGTGGGTGCTCAGAACAGCCTGTGCCTTTTTAAAAAGTCTTCATGAGCAAGGATTATCACATCTGACGATGTCTGTTAATATTTCAATGCTGCAGCTACTGCAAAGCGACTTCAATGAGTTAGTTCTAGACACCTTGCAAGCCTCCGGACTAGATCCTGAATACTTAGAGCTAGAGATTACAGAGAGTGTTCTGGTTGAATCTTACGAATATGTGAGCAGTAAACTGACTGAACTCAGAGCTCACAACATCAAAATTGCCTTGGATGACTTTGGTACCGGTTATTCCTCCTTAAGCTATCTTACTCATATGCCGATCTCGACTTTAAAAATAGACAAGTCCTTCATTGATTCCATTCGAACAGGGACACATCAAGCCGTTCTTGTCGAACAAATTATTATGATTGGTAAACGCATGAATATGTGTGTTATTGCAGAAGGTGTGGAGCGAACTGTACAACTCGATTACCTACAGGAGCAAGGCTGCGATAAAATTCAAGGTTACTTGTTCAGTAAGCCACAGTCCGCACAGAGCGTAAAAGAGCTGCTAACCGAGTGGGAGAAGGTTTCGAGCTTAAATGAATAAAGATGAACCTATTTTTTTATATAAGAAGGTGTTACCGAATTGAATGTCATGACATGGATTGACTTATCATTATTCTTCGTTCTTTTCGTTCTATTCATCTACATATTTGTTACTGTAACCATCACTAACTTACATAAGGTTTACTTGACTTTCCATTTCACGATGATGTTATGGCCCTTCTGTCAATTTGCTCTCAAAACTACAGCGGATCCCGATGTTCAATTGTTTTATGTGAAGCTCGCTTTTATTGACTCGATACTGTTAACGATTGGATGGCTTCTTTTTACGATATTTCTCACTGGAAAATCATATCTCCTCCGAAAAAAGAAAACGCTGATCCTATACATTGTCGCAGCATTGATCTTAATTGGAGTGATCGTCAATCCAAAGCAAAGCTTTGTACTGCCAATGCATGGTGGATATGTTGAAAGATCTTATGGTCCGCTTTTTTGGCTGTTTATTCTCTTCTTGATCTGCACTATTATTATTTCTCTGTATATCATCTATTCAGCGCTTATATCGAACGCCACACAGCGGATCAAAAAACAGGTTACTCATGTACTCAAAGGTGTGCTGGTGCTGACTGTATTTGTATTACTGGATGTCTTTCTTAATGTGGTACTGTTTAAATCTCAGCCGGTGATTCCGGGGATGACCTCTCTGGGGATACTAATCTCTGCCATCTTTTTCGTCATTGCCATCCATCGTGATAAAATATTTGATCTCGTAACCATCGCTCATCAGGATATCATTGACACACTCACACTAGGTATTCTTGTACTGGATGATAACGAGACTGTGGTAGAGATCAATCGATCGCTTTTGCCAAAAATCAACCTACAGATCGGTGATCGCTTCGACTTATCGGCGCTAACCCCCCTGGAGCAGACTGCCAGCGCTTTCCGATTGTTTCAACATACATATCTTAAACAGCCCATGGAGAGAAGCGAAGTTGAAGTATTCTACACCTCGCTCCAAGCGTACATCAATATTACAGCGGAACCCATTGTCGTAGGCGAGATCATGGTTGGACGGATTCTCACCTTTCAGGATAGAAGCGAGCTGCATCGCCTCATTGCTGAGACTAATCAGCAGAACGAGATCCTGCAAGAGCGTAATCTGGCATTAATTGAAATCCAGAATGAGCTTTCTCAGACCAACCAAAAACTCAAGCAGATGGCCATAACCGACAGCTTAACAGGTTGTTATAACCGTCATTACTTAACGCAGTACTTAGAACAAGAGATTATAGAAAATATGATATTGAAGCAGCCTTTTGCCATCATTCTACTGGATATCGACTTTTTCAAAACGGTGAATGACAATTACGGCCATTTAGTGGGCGATGTTGTAATTTGCAGCACGGTAGAGGTCATTAAGCAATCGCTAAGGGAGACGGATATTCTGGCACGCTATGGCGGGGAAGAGTTTATCGTCTATTTACCAAATACGAACCACACACAAGCAAACCTCTGGGCAGAGCATATCAAATTCATGATAGAGGCCAATAAAGTACATGTGGATGAGGTTGCTCATTCTGTATCCATCACTGTAAGCATGGGACTACTGTCCATTAATAATTTTGCAGAGCAGTATGCAGAAAGCCCGACCAATCAACTAAATGATTTATTCGAATCTGTGGACAAAGCTTTATATCAAGCCAAAAATGCAGGACGAAACCAAATTGTTGAAATCATAAGATGACACGCCTTTAAATATTACCTAAAAAAAGAAAGAATCAGCCCTACTTCTATCGAAGGTAAGCTGATTCTTTCTTTTATATCTTTTTAACAAATTCGGATTTTAATTTCATAGCCCCAAACCCATCAATTTTGCAATCAATATCATGATCTCCGTCCACTAAACGGATGTTTTTGACTTTGGTACCTATCTTCAGAACAGATGAGCTTCCTTTTACCTTAAGGTCTTTGATTACAGTTACTGAGTCGCCGTCGTTTAATACATTGCCATTGGCATCTTTGATAACCTTTTGATCTTCACTATTCTCAGACTCTGATTCTAATGTCCACTCGTGTGCACATTCCGGGCAGACTAGTAGACTTCCATCTTCATAAGTGTACTCAGAATTACATTTCGGGCAGTTCGGTAAATTAGACATTGTTTCATTTTCTCCAATCGTAGTTCAAATTCTAGCTGTCTTGCGGCTAATCTTTAAAAGTATATTTCATATTCATGAAGGAATCCACTATATCCAGATAGTAAGCTTGTTCCACGTTTCTTAAAAAAACAAACTACTAAATATTATCTTGTATATATTTTCACAATTGTCTATGATAATAATGTAAAATTTTCATATAAATACATAGGAGAGTGAACAATGATTAGTCAAAGGAGTGTCGCATTTTCCATTATACTGTCATTAATTACATGTGGAATATACGGAATATTTTGGTTTATTGTTCTAACGAATGACGTAGGAAAGCTAAGTGGAGACTACACATTCACAGGAGGAAAGCATTTTCTTCTAACATTGATTACTTGCGGGATATGGAGCCTGGTTTGGGCCTACCAGATCGGTAAACATGTTGCAGAAGCTCAAAGACAACGCGGCTATCTCGTATCCGATAATTCAGCTCTGTACGTGATCCTCACAATCTTTAGTTTTGGTATTGTCACATACGCTTTGGTGCAATCTGATGTTAACAAATTGGTATAATTTTACGATTCATAGAAGGACACACCCTAAACTATTTTGGAGTGTGTCCTTAAGTCTCCTTGGCTTACTGTATTTCACTGTATGGATGCCTTTAACCAATCTAGGTATACCTTGTCTATTTCATGAATGGACTGGATTTTATTGTCCGGGATGTGGAGTCACAAGAGTTATTCTATCCTTGTTAAAGTTCGACTTCGTTCAGGCGTTTAGATTTAACCCGTTGCTATTTATTCTAGCGCCTCTGTATATGTTGTACTTAATTACTGAAAAGAAACGTATCCAACCACTTAGCCATGGAATTATGGCTGTGATGTTGATCCTAACCGTTACATTTGGGGTACTGAGAAATTTTCCAATGTTTGATTACTTGGCCCCTACAGTAATTCGTTAGCATCAACTATGGTTACATAATAGCTTGAAGTCGCACAATCGCTTGAGCCCGGTCAACCACCTCTAATTTGCTATAAAGATTACTAATATAGTTACGGGCTGTCCCCTCCGCAATATGCAGTGTATCGGCAATTTCGCGATTGTTAAGTCCCCGGATAATGAGCTGCGCCAGCTCCTCTTCCCGTTCTGTCAGACTCATACGATCTACATTGGATCTTTGCCAATGTTCGTACTCCTCCGTCAATCTATTCATCCTGGTCGCCAATTTGGCTGCTACCGGAGCTGGCAGAATAAATTGCCCGGATATCGTATCACGGATCGAAGAAATCATTTTATCAGCATCCATATCCTTCAGCATATAGCCGCTTGCTCCAAATGCCATACCCTCAACAATATAATCGGTCTCTATAAAAGTGGTTAAAATCAGAATGAATATATCCGGACGAATCTGCTTGATCCGTTTTAGTGCACTGATCCCATTCATGATCGGCATTTGGACATCAAGCAGTACCAGATCGGGTTGGAATGCTTCCACCATCTCGCAGGCCTCTTCCCCGTTCTTGGCAGCGCCGACCACCTCCATATCATCCTCCAGATCCAGAATGGTACGAAGTCCTTCACGCGTCAACAATTGATCATCGGCAATTACAATCTTTATCTTACTCATTTTCTATTCCCAACCCTTCGCATTGGCAGATCGATTTCCAGTAGACATCCCTCATTCATTTCTGAATCAATGGATAAGCTACCTCCCAGTTGCTCCACCCGTTCTTTCATCGTCCTAAGTCCAAAACCCATCACTATATGACTATCTCCTGACCCACGATCTTTGAGCCTAAACTGTAAATTTGCTCCGACAGACTCCAGACTAAAATGAAACTCCGTACTCTTACCGTGTCTGATTCCGTTCGTTAGGCCCTCCTGCAAAGCATGATAGATGGCCTTTTTATAGGCTGTTGACATGGCCTCCGGCAGATCATAAATAATGGCATGGACGACAACGCCCGCATTACGTTCAGTATCGCGTATCAGTTGCTTCAACATGACCGTGAGGTCCGAATACTTATCCTCCTTCAGCATATGGACTGAGCCGCGAATTTCATTCAAGCTATGCCGAACAAGATCCTGTGCCTCAACCAATCGCTGAAAACCACTATCTATATCTTTTTTCTGAAGCAGCCGCTTGCCAGCTTCAATCTGCAGAATCGTCGATGTAAGTGTATGCCCAACAATATCATGAATCTCTTGGGCAATACGATTGCGTTCCTCAAAGACGGTAGCTTCGGCTAAAGCCGCAGATGTTTCTCGCATCGAACGCTCCAGACTACGAGTTCTTTCTACAACTTGGTCCTCTAGATTTTTTTTAAGATATTGGATTCCCGAATACAGCTTGGCGTTAGCGATTGAGATTGCGCATTGTGAACCAAGCAGCTTGAGCACATCGAGTCTACTTGGCGTAAATACACCCGGGGATAGGTTATTCTCCAAATAGAGCAAGCAAACCAATTTATTCTGATTCATGATAGGAAGACAAAGAACCGATTTCAGTCTATTCTTCCTAACGTAAACGTTACGCGTAAATATCCCCTCACTGAGCGCATCATGTAATACAACCTGCTCCTGTGTTCTTGCTGCATAGGCTATAATCGCTGCCGGAACAAGATCTGACTCTTCCCCGAGAGGAACAGATTCGATATGCTGAGCTTCTGAGGTACCATAAGCTTCAACCATCCATTTGCCATCATGATCAAAAATAACTGCCCCATATTCGGCCCCAGCATTGTGGAGCATGATCCGCATCAGCGTAGCCAATAATCGACTCATCTCCATCTCGCCTGATAAAGCTTGAGCAGACATAACTACAGAAAGGGAGTCGACTCGATCGAGCCCGGGCTCCCGTTTAATATGCAGCAAATGACTATGCTGCTGCTCAAGGTCAGCCGCTTTAGCCTTTGCGCCCCATTCTAGATAAGCCTCGTAGGCCTCAGTCATATAGATTCTTGCTAGATGTAATTTGCCATGACGAAGTCCATATTTGCCGTAGCATTCCGCCGCCATCGCTAAATCGTGAATATGGCCGTTGATACGAGCAGCCTCAATAGACTGCTCATACAAGGCTTCAGCTTGTCGTGGATCCCGCGATAGGCGAGTCAGCTCAGCCTTCATCAACAAATATTTATGCTCATAATTTTCCGGGCAACGCTTAGCAAACTTTTTCATTTTCTTCAGCCGACTGTGCATTTTCACCCGGTATACACGTTGCTCTTCAGCGTTATATTCCTCATACAACTGAGCCCAGACTAAACATTCATACACGGTCTGCATAGGACTGTCTAAGCCATCTTCACGTGATTTTATAATGGCAGCTGATTTCGCTAATGCCTCACTGGCTTCGCGGTACTCCCCAAATACATAACCTGTCAAATATCGGTGTATCCAGACCATTTCTTGTATAAAATCAAAGGTATCTCCATGAACCGACTGTGCAAAATCAGGTTCGCTAATCTCTGCGATGTTAAATGGATCATCTAGTGAGCGATAACCTGTCAATCGAACTAGAGTAGCTGCAGCTATGATAGCCTGCTTACAGTGAAGACTGTTGTTATGGCGCAGCAAATCACCGGAATGAGCAATTAACCGATCATAGATATCGCCTAACGGATGGCCAAATTGCAAAAGGGAGGCACAGTTGATTAGCACACTCTGGTTGCCCTTCCATAAGTCACCTGATTCCAGTCCCACTTTACCTGCTTTCTCGGTAAACATACGGAGCATAGTTGGATCATAATGCCGCCAGCTATCGTAGCACATTGCGAACGCAGCTAAGGTTGTCATATGCACTTTCGGATAGGGTTCCGATAAGCTGCACGCCAGCATGGCCCATTTAAATGTTTCTTCATCATTACGGAAGTAATAGTATTGAAACATTGCATAGCCTATGAATCCAATGGAAGCCTCCGGAGTCATCCCATAATCGAGCGTCAATTCAATCATGGTGAAGGAAGAAGCGAGCCACCCATCTCGGTTGACATAGAAGCAGGCATTGCTCGTATGATCTAAAGTGGTCATTGCGACTCTACGAGCCTCGTCGGTCATCGGCGGTAAAAGATTAAGCGATTCGAGTGAAACCTTCTGTAGTCTGCGCCGCAATCTTAACCATTGAAGCGTCAATTGAACATAGCTAGGATCAAATTGATGGCTCACTTTCAATAGCGATAATGTATGCCGACCTAAGGAGATAACCTCTTCATGATTATCATTACTTGCTTCCAATTGAACCTTCATCGCGTAGATGTAAGCCTTATCCGTATTTGTCGCAGCTTTATCGATTAACAGATGAAATAATTCATTAGCCTTATCAAAATGTGAACATAAGTATTCGAGCTCGGCCCTCTCACGAAATACCCGGAAGGTTAGCCCATAACGCTCCTCCCAGCTCTGCTCCTCTAGTATTGCTGTTGCCTGAAGCATATATTGTAAGGCTGTCTCATGTGCAGTCGTTTGCTTCGCTTTTATCCCTGCCTGTAAGTTCAGCTCTACCAGTTGAAGCCTCTGTTCGGGGCGATCTATCCATGTAAGCGCCTGGTTGAAATGATGGACCGCTTCAAATAGAATCGTTCCTTCACTAAGAGAGCTGCGGCCTAGCAATAGCATGCCAATCCTCCAATGTAGCTCTGGGCGCACCTCTTCGGGAACAAGAGCATAAGCCGCCCGATGAATGCGGTTGTGCTGGAATTTAAAATGCGTATATTCCTCCCCGTTAACAGGTTGTAGCACGCGTCCATTTACAGCGACTTCCAACGCTTCGGTCAATGTCTCTACCGGAATCTCCGTAATTTCGGCAAGCGTACCCAGATCAAATATGCTGCCCAGTAATGCAGCTCTACTAAGTGCATACACCGTCTGATCAGGAAATTGCTGTAATTTACTTGAAAGATAGGCTGCTGCATTATCAGGAACATTCAATTCAGTAATGCGCTGGAGGTCCCATTTCCAGCTTCGAAGATCCTCGTCAAATTCCACTCGCTGATCATCAATCAAATCCTGAAGGAATTGCTTAATAAATAGTGGATTCCCATCTGTCTTATGCAGAAGTACCTGCGCTAACTCCTCCAAGTCAGCAGCCTCGTAACGCATAACATCCAGTAGCAGTTGTTTTAAATCGGTGAGTTCAAGCGCTTGTAGAGATATTCTACTCATCACTACGTTACGGTCTATCAAATGCTTTTCCAGCCTACTGAGTGGGTGCAGCCTCGTGATTTCCCGATCACGATAGGAAAGAACGATTAGCAGATGACTCGTGGCCGTGTCCTCTATAAGTGAAGTGAGATATTGCAGCGATGTTTCATCCGCCCATTGCAGATTATCCAATATCAAGATCAAAGGATGATCTTCATGAGGAAAGAGTTGAATAAATCGACTCATAATTAATTGAAATCGATGCTGAGCTTCCAGCGGCGGCAACGGAGGCACGGAAGGTTGGGGACCAATCAAGAGCTCAAGCTTAGGGACAAGTTCGATCAATAATTGCCCGTAACTGTCCACTGCCTGTAAAATACGCAGCTTCCAAACCTCCACCTGCAGCTTCGTTTTCATCAGCAGTTGACTGACCAATTCTTCTATAACTTGATGCCAGATGCCATAAGGGAGTGAGGTATGTAGAGACTCGAATTTGCCTCTGGCGAAAAAACCATCCAAAGAAATCGAATTTCTAAGCGTTTCTTTTAGAAAGGTTGTTTTGCCGATACCACTCTCACCACTAAGCCAGACCGTCTTTACAGCACCTTGTGATGCTCGTTTCAGTGCTTCTCGTAAGCTTAGTTTCTCAAAATGTCTTCCGTAGAATCGTTCCGATACCATCCAGCGTTCCGGAATATCCCAGCTTCCTAACAGGAAGGGCTCGATGTACCCGTATTGTTGTAGGTGGGTTAGACATTCCTCAAGATCCGACTTGATTCCAAAGGCGCTGGCATATCTCGCATCAGGCATTTTCTCCATGCATTTAGCAACAATGTCAGAGACAGATAGAGGGATAGTGGGAAACCTGCGATGTAAAGGCTCAGGTGTATCTGCAAGATGACGATATACAATATCAACAACATCATGAAGCTCAAAGGGGCGACTGCCTGAGAGACATTCATACATAATGACTCCAAGCGAATAAAAGTCAGAACGATAGTCCGGGTTCAACCCAGTTCGACCCGTTTGCTCTGGCGATATATAAGGAAGCAAGGTATCCGGCCGCCCGCTTAAGGGTGACAATGGACTGGTATCATTTTCAGCGGAGCACATTCGTATATCAATAAATTTCACTTCAAAAGTAATTGGATTGACGATTAGATGAGCGGGGGTCAGTTCATTTAGTGTTATTTTTTCTCGATGAATTTGCATAAGACAATCAGCAACAGCGATGGCGATCCGAAGCAGCACTGGAAGCTCCAGTGAATCAGGTGTACGCAGTATCTGATCCAGCGTACTCCCCTCTATATCTTTTAGGAGAAGGACTGGCCGATCCGGTGTGATTTCCAGGCTATATGCCTCGATTGCTCCACGACCGCTAAGTCGCTTAAGCATGTCATACTCATGACGAAAAGCATCAACCATAGTAGATCCGGGGTACTCGCCTGTAGTTGTCTTGGCAATAACCCTAAGGCCATCTTCTTGACGTAGGAGTCTGTACAGCCTGATATCTGAGGTAGTCTCTATCAGATCTAAAGTTTGGTATCCTTGCAACTCAAACATGAACAGCACTCCCTAGTTACAATTAGGTAGACAGAATAAGCAATCTCGCAA
This sequence comes from Paenibacillus sp. FSL R5-0914, assembly GCF_038004525.1. Classification (NCBI taxonomy): domain Bacteria; kingdom Bacillati; phylum Bacillota; class Bacilli; order Caryophanales; family Paenibacillaceae; genus Paenibacillus; species Paenibacillus sp. FSL R5-0914. The sequence continues at coordinate 1,098,049 of NZ_JBBORH010000001.1, read as the reverse complement.
AGCAATTATACTCATTATATCATCTGATCTCGCCATAGAATCCTATGTTGTAATTAACTTTGTCATCTATTTTGTCATATGACATCTATAAAATTGCATTGTGATAATATAGGAAAAAATACTCAATCATCTCCACATAAGGAGGATTCAAATTGCATCTTTCCTACATAGACTACCCTATGCTTGAGCACCTGTCCGTTGAAGAATTACAGCAGTTAGCTCCAGAAATGCAAGAAGAGCATTATGAACCCGGCAAGCTTATCATGCAAAAGGGCGAGGTCAGCCAGCGGGTTTATATTTTGGTATCCGGTCAGGTACAAGTATTTATTAGTACGGAAATAAAGGTAGAATTGGCTATACTCTCGAAAGGCCAGTTCTTCGGGGAAATGTCCTGTCTTACCGGAGACCCCATCAGTGCACATGTAGAAGCGATCGATAACGTTCATGTAATATCCGTATCCAGAAGTGGCATGCTGCTGTTGATGGACAAAAATCGCGAGTTCCGGAGCCAGATCATCCAATCCATGATCAAGAGAATCCAAAATTCCAACGAACGTGTACTGGAAGAGCACTCGAAAAGTCAGATCATCATGAAGCTTCATGAATCCGAGGAACAAGAGCGTTATGGTGAACTGATCGGAGAAAGCGCCGAAATGCGCACACTTCTCAGGTCGATTGAACATCTGTCGACGGAGCGGGTCCATGTTGTCGTGATAGGTGAATCCGGTACAGGGAAGGTAAATGCAGCAAGAGCACTTCATTACCGAGCAACGAACGGACAATACCCGCTACTGGTGTTAAATGTAGCAGACATGAGCCTCGTTGATTGGGAGACCAAGGTTATTGCGGCAAAAGGAGGAACCATTGTCATCGAGGAAGCAGAATGCTGTCCTTCTGAGAAGCTACTACAGCTGCTGGAGGCAGCTGCACAGATTCGAATCATCCTGACTAGCACTTGTCCCTTGAAGATTGTTTCCCACTTAGCGGTCTTGCCTGTGCCTCCTCTTCGTGAGCGAACTGAAGATATACCGCTGCTTGCGCAATACTTTCTAGAGAAAGAAGGAGCGGGCAATGCGCAAGAAATCCTCTCTCAAGATGCCCTGAGCATGCTGTCCCTGTTCCCTTACCTCGACAATAATGTAGAGGAATTAAGAAATATCGTGAGGGAAGCCTATATTCGGAGCGAAGGACGTATGATCTACAGTCACCATCTCCGCTTCGGCCGAGTCCGTAAAGTAGGAGACCGCCCCGTTATTGGTCTGGCGTTAGGAAGCGGTGCAGCCAGAGGCATGGCTCACCTTGGGGTGTTAAACATTCTGGAGCAGGAGGGCATTCCCATAGACATGATCGCAGGAACAAGTGTTGGATCTATGGTCGGAGGAGCCTATGCAGCCGGAATGTCTGTAAAAGAATGTATGAAGGTTCTTTCTACGATCAGTTGGGGACAACTGGTGCGTCCAACCTTCCCTATGCGGTCCCTTGTTCATAACGCGCCCATTATCAGCTTTATCGAAAAGCATGTCGGTAAGCGTCTAATTGAGGAGCTGCCGATACCCTTTGGCGCGATAGCCTCAGACGTCTCCACCGGTGAGGCTCATATCATGAGGACGGGTTCGCTTGCACATGCCATTGCCGCAAGTACAGCCGTTCCCGTAGCCATGCGACCTGTTAACTATCAAGGAAAGCACTTAGCCGATGGAGCCATTGTTCATCCTGTGCCAGCTGCGCTAGTAAGGAGCATGGGAGCTGATATTGTGATAGCAGTTAACGTTTGCCCTGAATCCTTCACGAAGGGAGCAGCCAGACATCTAATAGATTCCTTAATGAATACGATTGACATCATGAGCGCAAAGCTGATAAAGGAAGAGCTGCAATTAGCGGATGTAATCTTGCGTCCCGATCTTGGCTTCAATCAAATCAGCTTTAAGGATGTGGACGATTACATAGCCGCCGGAGAAGTGGTAACAAGAGAAGCGATTACCCAAATCCGCCAAAAAATAGCCGCTTCCTAAATACATTGCATACAAAAAAAGAAAAATTCAGGAGGTGTCCCAAGAGCTATGAACTGCTACTGAGACACCTCCTCGTATTTAATGCTAATGTTATATTTTTACTCATAACACATTTCATATTTCGTTAGCCCTATCGCGTTTGCGTACAATGCTGCCTGTGTCCGATCATTAACCTGCAGCTTCGCTAAAATCTGGCTGACATGCTTCTTCACCGTAAATTCACTGATATATAGACGTGTAGCAATCGTTCTGTTGCAAGCACCTTGTCCAAGTTCAATCAGTACTTCCTTCTCTTTCGGTGTTAATTCATCCGTCGGACTGCTGCCGCTAATACGCATCTTTTCTTCCATTAGACCAGGAACATAGTACTTTCTCCCTTTATGCACCAACTGGATAGCAAAAAGTAACTCCTCCGGCAGTGCCTCTTTTAGGACATATCCATCTACTAGTACTTCTTCAGCCCTCAAAAAATCCTCTCTGCTCGCAGAGGAAGTCAACAGAATGAACTTACTAACCATGCCGCGAGCACGTGCTGTCTTAATGACATCCAAGCCCGATTCATCAACAAGCTTAAGATCAATGAGAACAATATCTGGCTTTGTCGCTTCAATCACATCAAATGCTTCTTGACCATTCGTAGCTTCACCAGCGAATTGCACACCTGGCTGCATTGAAATGACAGATGCCAGCCCTCTTCTAACTAAAGGATGATCATCCACAATAACGATTTTCATAGAAAAGCCTCCCTCTAAATCTCATGACAATCTTAATTCTCTATATCAAGTCCACTTAGGATACCGTCCAATTAACGTCTGCCCGTTTGGCCCCTTCCATCTTGAGCAGGAATTCCGACTTAAATCCAATAGCCCCTGCAAATAAAAAATTAGGAAAAGTACTTATCATCGAATTATAGCTTGTCACATTTCCGTTATAGATACGTCTACTAGCAGATAGATTTTCCTCTAAAATATTAATCCTTTGTTGCAATTTGATATACGGATCGCTGACCTTAAGCTCTGGATAATAGTCTGCCTGAACATTAGCAAAAGATTCTCTCACACGATTACTCATGCTGAACATTCGTAGGCTGGAAGAGTTGAACCATCTGATTCATTATAATTAATAGAATTGTCTGGTTATAGTGAGCGTTGTCATCACTTCTGTCATATTACAAAATGGATGTTTTTTACATAATACGAGTCTCATATTACGTAGCCCAATATAAAAACAGGCGAATCATGGTTGAATACACCACAATTCGCCTGTTTTTTTCTGCCTATGGGATTTAATTGTTATCAATAAAAGAAATTAATTGCACGAGATTACCTGCGACTTGGTAAGTTAACCCCAGCATGTAAGTTCCCTTCTCCTCGTTCGATAGGTCTATAGTGAACACATCAGGATTAGCTGCCCATTCATTCATATCAAACATGATTTCTTTAGATGTTCCAGTGTTTCTGATCCCTGCTGAATTAGGGATAACTTTACTGCCATCGAGCCCTTTCACCGGATTGGTCCATTCAACCACAGGTCCCTTTAATCCTCCCACCTCTACCACTTGAGGGTCAGCCAATAAGCTCGTTAGTTTAGTTAACCCTTGTAGTGGGGAGAAATCAGTGATTTCATTTCCAGTAATATCAAGTGTCTCTAGGTTTTTAGCATACTGTAGACCTTCCAAGGATCTAGCTCTTCCGGTCTCGCTCGTTAACGTTGTAAGGTTATACATATCCCCTAGCGTTAGTTCTCCAGTTACGCCTAACGTAGTCTTGATCGAAGCACTTAAATATTTGTCCGCAATGGTAATGACTTGCGTAAGGTCTATTTCGGTCAGACCTTCTGTTGCTTGTTGTAACGCTGCCGAGGCTGCATCTATTTCACTTTGTGTGACAGAAGGATTAGTCAAAGCCGCTTCTGCACTCGAAAGGCTTGCCGTAAATGCCGCAATACTCTCAGCCGTGAAGCCTTCTAGAGAAATTGCTTTTGCCTCTGCAATGGCTTGCTCCAGATCTCCAGTGAATAGGTGATCTCCATTCGCAAAATGTAGTTTGGTTCCTCCCCATGTAGCATGGTCAGATCCGTTGCCATTTCCGCCGTCTGTAACGACTAATTTCAGCTCTTTAGCTCCGTTAATATCCAATTCGATGAACTTCTGCGGATCTCTGGAGCCCATAACCCCACTATCGAATTTCTTCTCTCCATCGACAAACACTTCAAAGCTCACCGAACCGACCGTACCATACATTTGTCGATCTACACCCACATAGGAAGTGAAGTAGTCCGCGTTCTTATCGCTTAGATCGTATACAATCGTCGAGTTAGAGTGTGCTCCAATCCCTCTCTCGTAGGACACTACTTGATTGCTCTTATCTGTTAATCTCAGCGTATTGGCACTAATAGATTTATCCTTCAAAGGTGCCGTATAGCTGTTCTGAGTAGAATTCCAGTCGTAATCCGTCAGATACGTAAAGTCCGTCATGTCTACAACGGCAATGGTTCTAGTCTTCGTGGTCGTATTTCCATCACTATCCGTTACTGTATAAGTAATCGGATACTTTCCAGCTCTGCCCAATTTAACTTGATCTTCACCCGTAACCTTTACTTGAGCCGTCAAGTCACCATCTTCTGAATCCATTGCTGAATAGTCCGCACTTACTGCTATGGCTTGCCCCACTTTGGTGGATACAGATTTAGCTATGGTAAGCTCCGGCGTACTGTTTAGAATCATAAACTTCGCATCAGCGAAATCACCGTGGTCTGAAGCATTTCCGTTGCCGGCATTATCTAATACCAACTTTAATTCACTTACACCCTTCACAGGGATCCGAGCTAATTTAGCTTCCGTGCCAAATTTCATTAGTCCGCTATTATACACTTCTACCCCATCGGCGAAGATTTTGAAGATCACACTAGAATTATTTTGCTCTGGGATATTTCGGTCAACCCCTACATATGTTTCAAAATATTCGAAATTAGCACCCGCCAGATTATACACGATCTCGGAGTTAGCATGCGTTCCTAAACCCTTAGTGAACTCTTTGGTTACGCCATTTACAATTAGTTTAATCGGATTGTTAGAACTTGCCTTATCCTTACGAACAACATTATAATCCGTTCTTGCCGACTGCCAAGCTGTATCACTCAAGTATTTACTAGCGCTATACACAACGATTGTTCTGGTCTGCACAGCTGTATTCCCATCCCGGTCTGTAACTAACAGTTCGACGTTGTAAGTGCCTGTTTTGCTTGAAGTGAAACCATTCGGACTTACCTCAACGGCTCCAATCAAGTTACCATCTTCCTTATCAACGGCTGTAACATCAGTCAAAACATCAAATTCACTGTTCAGCTTAATAAACGTTGTCTCTTCAGGCACTGTGATAGTAGGCTTGCTTGAAGTATTCGTAAACTTCGCATCCGCCCATACCGTATGATCTGAAGCATTGCCGTCTGTAGCATCTGTGGTAACCAGCTTCACTTCGCGCGCACCTGTCACAGGTATTTTCACAAATTCATGCTCTGTCCCTGCTCGGAAAACATCGCTCGCGAATTTCTTCTCTCCATCTACATACACTTCAAAGGTTGCAGAGGATGGCTTTCCTTTCATCGCTTGATCGATCCCGATGTAGCTTTCAAAGAAGTCATAACCTTTACCCTCAATATCATAAACAACTTCAGAGTTCGCATGTACACCGATTCCCTTGGTATAGGTCGCAGCTAACCCTTGTCGAACAAGGGTGATGATTCCACCAGAAACGGCTTTGTCTTTCTTTAATTCACCCCAACCAACAACGACTGACTTGGCATTAAGATCCGAAAGATAAGCATAGTCACTCGTTACCGTAACCAGTGTAGTTTTGGTTTCTGTAACCCCTTCGTTCTTCACTTCATATACCACTTCGTAGTCGCCTTTTTGCGTTACATTAACGGTATTTGCTTTCAGGGTGACATTAGCAGTAATATCGTTTCCTTGATAGTTAGTCGCTTTTACATAGCTCATCGGATCAAAAGCTTGATTAAGCTTTAACGTGATTTGATCTTCAACAGATAACGCTGGCTTGAAGGCTTTAACCTGTACCGGCTTCAGTGGGCTCAGCTTCTTATCATAACCAACGATCTTGTACGTATAATTGATGCTGCTATCTACATTCGTGTCCACGAACTGGTCAGTCCCAGTAAACCCTACTAACTTATCGTCTCTATACACCTCATAACCTAAGAAATCTTTCTTAAGATCCTTATCCATACTGAAGCTTAAGGTGTTCGATTTAGCAGTAGTGTTAGGCGTGATATTAACCTTTATCGCAACATTCTTATCTGCTATTCCTGTTCCCTCATAATGAACCACTGAATTGTTTAAATACCAGAGCTTTTTCGGTGCTGGGTATTTAGCTAACTTCTCTTTCGTTTCAGGATTCACAGTGAAGCCATGTCTGGCAAAATAGCTACTTAAGTCTAACCCCAGCACTTCAGAGGAGAACTCCACCAAATACTGCTGCTTGGAATTGTCGCCGTTCGGAAGGGAGACCTTCCGCTCGCGGTACAGCTTGGTCAGTTCTGTCCAGTAACCCGGATGCGCCAATTCTAACTGCCAATAGGCACCGAGCTGTGCAAATAAGCCCTGCTGATTCATAACCACTTTATTTTCTTCGATTACATATTTATAAATATCACTTTCAAAAGGAATACGAGTATCCATCGAGTCCGCATAGACTGACATCAGCATAGACACCATATTATTGGTTACTTCACCATATTCTCGTTCACCCATCGCCAAGCGATGCCCTATTTCATGATTCAATCCCCAGCCTGGATAGACTTTGTTAAAATCACCTAACATCGTCCCTACGGTCCCAATTTGTATCCCTGTATGATCTCCCGCTGCATACATCGCACCATAAGGCTGCATCAATCGGATGTTCTCACGAATTAGCTTCGCATCATGAATCACACTACTGCCATCCAAGCCATAGAAGTCAAAGATCGTCTTCATCCAAGTATCATAGCCGGTGACGGTACCCAGCGGATCATTTTCTTGCGTAATAAACTTGTTATAAGCTTCTGTCGCAGTTCCTGTGAAAATAACATGATCGCTGACCATTTCCACCACATCGATGAGCTCGCGATCTTGAACATTCGGATGCGCTGCCTTATCTTCATCTAATTTTTGTTTATAGGTGGTTAAGAAGGCTTTAAATTGTTCAGGATCTGTAGTCTTGGTCATCATAGGGATCTTGGTAAGCCCCTCGAACCGGATCATAGGTGCTTTACCTTGTTCCTCTGCTGTATATGGATTGACGATATACACTGTACCGCCTTTAGTCACTTCATGTGCATAATAACTATTCGTAGCAAATTCAGGAACGGTTATAATGTTCTTACCTGGACGCAATTGCACACCTCTAGCCCAAACATTCCAAGCCGCCTCTTGTTGAGAAAAGACTAAAGAAGGTAGTTTATCGCTCGAAGCTGCGTCCACATAAACGTTGATTGTATCTCCAGGCATTGCAACGAGACCTGTAGGCTGGTTGTTCGTACCGAAACCAATTCTCAGATTTTCCTGCGCATGCTTTTTCATATCTCCACGTTGTTCCGCCTCAATGATGGTGCCTTCGGTTTGAACTTCACCATTCACTAGCTTCTTAGCTAAATCCAAAGAATCTTTCAGGATTGGATAGAGCGGATGTACTTTTGCCGCTTCTTCTAATTCGTTGATTGCTTCGACGCTATTATAAGCAGGAACAACCGCACTCATCGTGCCATCTGTGAAAATACCATTTACAGCTTCACTTACTTTATCCTCTGTATAAAATCTAAATTCAGCTGCAAAGGGTCTGTTGATATTGGCTTTTGTGAACTTGAATTTCAATCTTTTAAACTTCGTAGGTTCGAATTTAAACTCCAGAAAATCATTCGTACTAGTCGCGGTTCCGCTAGATACGAGCTGGAAGGTTTCTCCCTTACTTGTTTCTGATGCATAAATTTCAAAAGCCTCTGGGAAGCCTTTACGATTATCTCTAGCCAGAAAAGCCAATCTATCTAGTACTTTCGCTTGCGCTAATTCAAACACGACTTCATTCGTGAAGCTGTCATCATTGTTTTTGTTCGTTTCCCAGTGTGTATTCGGCTGGTCATCGAGCATGTATTCCGGTTTCGTACCTGGATAGCTCCCACCGTTCACCGTTACTTTTGATACATTAGAGTTAGGCATTCTATAAGCTTCGCTATAGGCATTTTCATATGCTGTACCATAGCCTTTTAGCTTCGAAACCTTAGCCGCTGTTGCCTCTATTTGATGATTCTCCAGCAGTACTTTTGCATTCTCTATATCTGCTTGAAACTGCGCGTACAGTGGATGTGTCTGCACTTCTTGTTCTAAAGCCGTTAATTTCCCCACCGTATTAAATGCTGCGCTAACTTGACTCAAGGTATCATCTGTAAATAAATTTTTCATTTTAGCGGATACGGTATCTTCTTTGTAAAAAGAAAACTCAGCCGCACTCGCCCAATCTTGGTTAGCTTTTTTGAAGACAAATTTAAGTCTCTTGAAGGCTGTGGGTGCAAACTGAATCTCTACTACGTCACCTGCTCCGCCTTTATATTCTCCAGAGGATACTAGCGTATAATCGCCTGCATCCGTAGTTGAACCATAAATATCAAATTCCTGAGCAAACCCCTTCCCCTTTGCACTGGATTGTCTTGCAGCATATACGATTCTATTTAATTCAGTGGACTCATTGAAAACAAAGACAACCTCATTCGTAAACGTTGAACTGTTCGGTTTGCCCGTTTCCCAATGCGTACTCATATCGCCATCCATAGCCTTAGCTATAGGTGAACCTGAGTAGTTGCCACCGTTATTGGTAATGGATTTAATATTCGCAGGATTCATTCTAAAAACATCATTATAAGCGCTTAGGATAGCCTTGCCGTACAGATCAAACGGAATAACTGACGCATTGCTGAATAGGTCAGCCTTGCTTTGTACTACAGTGTTCACTACACTTACCTTGCTTACATCACTTGCTAAAACATAACCTGCCTCACTCGAAAAACTAGCTAACATGGCTGCCGATGTAGCGATCGCAATCATTTTTTTCATCTTTTCTACCCCCCAGATGTAATATGAATCTCTTCCGTGCCTAAAAATAGGCACAAAAAAAACTACCCCAAAAGAGTAGCTTGATTGCGTATAAAGTCGCATAAAAACTAAGACTTAATTTTTATTAAACTTTAACAAAAAGCGTAATACACTCTTTGGCAGCTGGCTGACAATAGTTATGATAACCTTAGTCCCTATAGCTTTGCGTCCCTACATTTCCATAGGTTTGCCTATGAAGTTTCGAATACATTACAAAGAGTAACATAACGCTACATCTGATCGCATGATTAATTGGTATGAAATCCGAATAGGTAATTGCAATTACTTTTTCTATCGTGATAGATATTCTTTATCGACTATCCCGGAAGAGAGAGGAACCTTTAGGACTGGAGGTCTACTTAACTCCCCGCACCAAACAAACGCCGGAACCAATTCCACACATCGCCCGTGATGGGAATTAACCCGAAGCCATGCTCGCCAACTGCGATTAGACCATATGCCCATTGGCCAATAGCTACTGCTCCCCCAGCAATCCGTCCTATGGCTACCGCCCCAAATGCCGTATCACCTATGGCGACAGCTCCCAACGCTTTTTCGGCTATCGCGATCGCGCCTACAGCCACTCCTGCAATGGCAATCGCTCCAGCTGCGAAGCCAAGCCAGCTAATTGCTATCGCTCCAAGGGCTAACCACATTCCTAGTGATATTGCACCCACGGATAGAACCCCTACGCTTATCGCACCTATGGAAATCAAGCCTACAGCTACATCTCCAATAGCAATTAATCCAACAGCTGTCTTCACTTGTGGCTTGCTTCCGTGACCATACCCCTGACCTGAGTATCGACCCAAATTGCTGCGAATACTTACCACCGGAAATGATGGAGACGGCCATTGATAATCAATTTCTCGTCCACCTAACCCTCTAGAATCCGCCCAGTGTGTGATGTACTTATGCCATTTCATATCCATCCCGTCCCCCTTCTCAATTACCTTAATTATACAACCCCGGGGGTTGGCTGTACTCAGACTCTGACCTGAAATTCATCTCATCCTCTAGACGGAGTTATACTCATTAGGATCACTGTTTGGGAATCGGATCAGGCTTTCCAAATAAATATCCCTGAAACAACTGATAACCACTCTGCTTAAGCCATTCAAAGTCCTCTCTAAACTCCACACCTTCTGCTAAAGGAACGGATTGGATTTCTAAAGCTTTTTCTAAAAATTGTTTAGCTATTTCCTGTTTGTTCAGATCGCTGGACACACCCTGAACATATTTCATATCCAGCTTCATGTAATGGGGTTTAAGCTCCAATAACATCTCGATCGTGCTGAAGCCCTCGCCAACATCATCTAAAGCGTATTCAAATCCCCGATCCTTGTAATATGTCAAAATAGCTTTCAAATGAGCGAGATCATCCACTTTCTCCGTCTCAACAACTTCAAAGACAAAAAGAGAGGGATCGACGCCTAATTGATTGGCCAGTTCAACGGTTGATCTTAAGCAGAACTCTGGCGCGTAGATCGACGTTGGGATAAAATTAATAAACGTTTTTTTATTTAAGGGTGCAGCATATTTTACAGCAGTCATTCTACATAACCGGTCTAAAGCATATAAACGCCCACGATTCCGTGCCGCCGCAAAAACCTCATTAGGATAGATAAGGGACCCATCTTCTTTTTTAAATCTGGATAGGAGCTCGTATGCAAAAATCTCTTCCCGTACGTTCACAATCGGTTGGAAGTGACAAGTAACTAAGCCCTTAGTTATAACCTCATCAATCCACTCCATATCAAGCACAGTGGGTAATTCGGATAGAGGTCTCCATGTTTGGTCATCTATACGGAATTCAAACTGCTCCGACTCCATATGGTCATTACAGAAATCTAGAAAATCCCGCACCCCAGCCTCCTTAATCGTAATCACATTTTCTTCTACCTTATGTATCGTATTACTTCTACTCAAGTGATGAATAACCTCCGGTAAAATCCTTAGATTAAGCTCACCATGAGCCTTGATTTCAAAATTCAGCTCTCTTACTACACAATGATTACATGCCACATTCATAACCCCTTTAATAATCAATTCTCTGAAAAAGATCCCGGAACTGCTCTTCTCAATCGAAATCCGTATACTCTAGTAAATACGTCGGGTCTAACACGGTGATCTGCTGATGTTGAATATCAATAATCTTTTGCTCTTGCAGATCTTTAAGCACAAGGGTAGCCGTCTCCCTGAGCGTTCCGATCATATCCGCGAACTGCTGATGGGTCAGTCGAAGATCAATCCTCTGTTTGCCTTGCTCCTCTACTCCGAATCTTTGGTGTAGTCTTCTTAGTGTAAATATCGCACGCGCTCTCGCATCATGAAATTTCATTTCATGTAATAACCGATTCGATAAAAATAAACGGTCCATTTGCAGCAGCATCAATTGTTCCTTAATCAATGGATAATCGGCAAGCATCTGCTCAAAAGGCTCACGTTTAATCTCAAATAATACTGTATCGTTCATAGCCACCGCGGATAACACTCTTACATTAGAGGGATGAATCACTTCCAGATCACCAAAGAAATCCCCTTTTCCAAAAAGATCTACGGTATGCTCTTTCCCCTTCGTAGTAGCGTACACCCTAATAATTCCCGAATAGATAACATAGGCGTGATCTCCCGGATCTGATTCTGCAAACACCAGAGTACCTTTGGAATAGGCCCTATAAGTGAACAGTCTTGAGACCGCCTCGATCTCCTTCGAGGGTAAACCCTGAAAGAAGCGAATGCCAGTCCAAAAAGAAGCTTCCATCTCATTATTCCTTTCTAAAACACACCATAGTTTTGTATGCCAACATACAGATAATAAATCATCATCCTGTTATATTCTATCGTAACGATGCCAAAACCAATAACAAAGGAGAACCTTCCATGAGATATAATTTTGACGGAAAAGGACTTACAGAAACGCCAGAGATCGTGTTTGAGAGCAATCCTCTACTAGAACTGAGCATGTACAACAACCATATTAAAGAGATTCCCGATCAACTCTTCCTTCATGATGAATTAGAGGTACTAAATTATGCAGGTAATGACATCGAGCGGTTATCCGAGAATATCGGTCGTTTAGTTCACTTAAGAATGTTGGATTTAGGCCATAATCGACTAAAGGTGTTGCCGGAAAGCATAGGAGGACTACGGGGGTTGGATTCTTTTCTATACCTAAGTAATAATCAGTTCGAACAGCTGCCGGAGCATCTTTGTAATCTCCAGAAACTCAAGTATCTGAACGTAACAGATAATCATCTCAAGCAATTACCTACCCGTATAGGCGAAATGAGCAGTCTAATTGAATTGCGGCTGTATTATAATCAGCTAGAACGTCTACCTGATTCGATCACACAAATTAAAGGGTTAAGAGAGATTCATCTTTACGGTAATCAACTGGTCGTATTGCCAGAGCATTTGGGTGCTTTAGAAGAACTGCGGATACTCGATATGAGTGATAATCGAATCACTGAACTGCCCTCATCCATCGGTAAACTAAGCAAGTTAAGAAGACTTAACCTTCGAAAAAATAAACTGAATAAGCTGCCTGAGGAGATAGGTCAATTGAGCAGCCTTGTTGAGCTTGATTTAAGAGATAATAACCTGCAAGAAATCCCGAATTCCCTTTTACAGCTTGAACGATTAGAGAAACTGGATCTAAGATGGAATCACAACTTAAAAAAAATAGACATTTTAGAGGAATTAGAGCAAAGAGGATGTATCGTTTATAAATAACAAAAAAGCCCCCTGTTAAAGAAGCTTTTCATTCAAATCTATGCTATGCGTGACGCGGTTTCTCCCCTGTTCTTTAGAGGCATAGAGCGCTTGATCAGCTTTTTGCAGAAGGGTGGTTTCTGAATCAGCTGGAATAAATGTAGCTATACCAATACTCACCGTAATCCGGCCCATTTCCCAAGTTGAATACGCGATAGATTGCCGTAAATTCTCAGCTATAGTCTTTGACTCCGAGATGTCTGTATTAGGTAAAAGAAGTATGAATTCCTCACCGCCATATCTAACCGCCATATCCTCTTTATGAGATTGCAGTTTCAAGATACTCGCAATTTTCTCCAGCACATAGTCACCTGTCTGATGCCCATAGGTGTCGTTCACTTTTTTAAAATGATCAATATCTATAATACACAGCGAAAATGCTGCTTGAACTTGGCCATACCCTGCAATCTGCTCTTCCAGCTTCTCTTGAAGAAACCTTCTATTCTTCAGCCCAGTCAGCTTATCTGTATTAGATAATTCTACTAAAACGGCATTCATCTCCAGCAATTCAGCTTGCTTTTGCTCGATTTCCAGGTGAATTTGTTTGAGCTTTGCCAGCGCCTGATCTTTTTCCCAATAAGCCTCTTCTATTTGCTTCTTCGCAGATCGTAACTCTAGCTCATAATCAATACGTTTGCCCATCTGCACTAAAATACAATCAATGACCTCTACACCTTCACACTCAAGGCGTCTGCCATTTAACAAGTAAGGGACGGCTTGTCCCTTGCTGTCCTTCAAATTGATAAATAGCTCTTCTACATGTCCATTTAGATTAATAAAAGGATAGAAGTATGAATGAAAAATAAGCTTGTTTGCCGTAGACATGATAGATTCAAAATGCTTATGCACCAAATCAACCTGCTTATACCCCATACGGTCCAAGAACGTCTGATTTACATCCTTGATTATTCCTTCATGGGTAATAGAAACATAGCCACAAGGCGCATATCTTAATCGGTCATCCATGATCTAAATATCCTTTCAACACAGCATAATCTCATCTAGCTTACGTAAGATATTCATTAATTAAAGTGATGGTCTCCTCAGGATGGCTTATATGCGGGTAATGCCCTTTAGCCTCCATTAACCGGAAGGTGCTATTATTCAAGTGTTTATGTAGATATTCTCCAGCCGCTATAGGTACGATACTGTCATCCGAGCATTGTAGAATAAGTGTAGGGATTGTAGCCTTAGGTAGATCTCCTCTATGATCTGAAAAGAACGTAACTTCTGCAAATTCCCTTGCAATAACAGGATCTGCCGAGATAAAGCTGCGCTCCAGCTCTTTCGTTAACATTGGGTCAGGGTTGTTCATAGCAAGAGGTGCCATAAAGCTAGCCCAGCCAGCAAAATTCATCTCCATCATCTCCAGAAGCTCGGTAATATCGCTCTTCTCGAAGCCTCCGAAATAAGTATCCCCCTCATTTAAATAACATGAAGAAGGACCAATCATAATCATTTTATCAAAATAATCCGGCCGCTCAATCGAAGCAAGCATCCCGATCATAGAACTAATCGAATGACCTATAAAAATAATATCTTTGAGTTCCAACGTTTCGATGATATCCAATACATCCTGTACATAGCCGTGGAGCGTATGATATTTATCTGTTGTATATGCACTTAAATCTGAGTTACCTGAACCTACATAATCAAATAGAACGATTCGATATTTCTTCTCAAAAGAAGGCGTGATAAACTGCCACATGCTCTGGTCACACCCAAATCCATGTGCAAAAAGGATGGTTCTTTCTCCTTCTCCAATCACTTTTACATGATTCCGCGCCTTAACATCGTTCATTTCATATAACTCCCTCTATAGTTAGCATTCTCTCTATTTTGAAGGGTTCACCTGGAAATATCAAGAGCATAAAAAACTCCGCTAGAGTAATCTCTAGCGGAGTTTTTATGATATCTAATTTTAGAATGCTGAAGTCCATCCCGCATCGGCAGCGAGGACTGCTCCGTTTACAAAGCTGGAATCATCTGAAGCCAGGAATAACGCAACTTGTGCGATTTCTTCAGGTGAACCTACACGAGGAATTACAGCCTGTGTTAGTTGAGTGCGGCTCATGCCGAACTCATTAATATTTTTCATAGAAGCACTAATGTTAGTGGCAGTAGCTCCTGGTGCGATGGCATTACAACGAATGCCTTTGTTGGCATACATAAAAGCTGTATTTTTCGTCAAGCCTACTACCGCATGTTTGGAGGCAGTATAAGTTGCTCCAGCATGAGCACCACTTACGCCACCGGTAGAAGCGGTATTCACAATAACGCCCTTTCCTTTTTCGAGGAAAATAGGTAGCGCTTTACGTGTGGACCGCATTACACTTTTGGTATTGATGTCAAAGATAAGATCCCATCTCTCATCATTAATATCACCAACTGGCTCAAAGCCGTCCATAATACCCGCATTATTCACTAGTATATCTAGCGTTCCATATTCATTTACTGCGGTATCAATCATGTTATTGATATCTTCGACTAGAGCAACATTTACTTTCAACGCCTTAGCTACTCCACCATTACTAACGATTCCTGCTGCGACTTGTTCCGCACCTTCGAGGTTAAGATCGGCTACTATTACTTTAGCACCTTCTTTAGCGTACAACTCTGCGATAGATTTCCCCATACCCGAGGCTGCTCCGGTAACAACTGCAACTCTGTCTTGAAGTTTCATGTTGGAAGTCTCCTTTACGTTTATCTATAATGTAAGTATTAATACAAGCAAAAACGCCTTCGGCGTCCTTAATGGGACGGTAAGCGTATATGCGAGAAATATAAGGATAAAGTATAGCGTGAAACTTATACTTCCTTATATTTTATAAAATCTCTAAATCACTTAAAATTTATTCTACTCAAGTTTAATCTTCTGCAATTTAACTATCAATATACAGATGAGACATCAAATGTTCATAAATATATATAACTTGGAATTGTGTTGAAATAGGAATAGAAAATAGACAGTTAGGTGGTCTTCTGTTGCTTAAAAATCGAAGAACGAGTAAATCGAAGAAAGAACTAAAAAATGCATTGATATTACTCATGGAAAAAAAGAATTTCCGCACCATTACGATAACCGATATTGTGACCCTAGCCGATTTAAACCGTGGAACCTTCTATAAGCATTATCAAACCAAAGAAGAACTTCTGAATGAGCTGATTGATGATGTGCTGGAGGATTTAATTAAGGCTTATAAAGATCCCTATCTCCATACCGATAAATTCATAGTGAGTGAGCTTACTACCTCTAGCATCAAAATTTTTGAGCATGTCGTTTCCTACTCTAATTTTTATACTATCATTGTAAATTCCAATGTTCTGCCTGGGTTTCAAAATAAGATTTGTGACATCTTAAAGGAGCTAACCAAGCAGGACTTAGTCGCGGTTAATAATACTAATAACAATATAAATATCGAATTATTTTCTAGCTATACGGCCTATGCTCTATTTGGATTAATCATGGAATGGGTAAAGGGAGGGTTCAAATATACTGCGAACCATATGGCAGAGCAGCTGATTCAAATTCTGTCTTTTAATTCACACAATGTAGTTATCAACACTTCTAATAAACCGATTGAGTTGGGTTCCACCCCAGTGAATAGAAACTAGATTACTTCTAACAACCTCCAGAACGGTCAGTCTCATTTATGCTGAAGATAGATACAGCGTTGAACCTCATAGAGGAAAAATTTACGCCAAAAGCACGGTGGGCGAATCCACCACCTTTTACGTTCATCTTTCGTAACTAAAAGTAAAAAAAGACTCAATCCCTGTTATCACTAGGATTTGAGTCTTTTTAATATGCTGATTTCATTTACTATACTTCGCCCCAATAGACCTCGGTCTCATATTCAAAAAACACTTTATCATCCTGTTTATTTCGTTCAAATAGGTTCCTCAGCTCCGTCATCATATTCTCGTAACGTGGATCTCCGGGGGCCGGAATGTAGGAAGATGATCTCGCCCGTCCGCTTAATCCCTCGAAATCAAACACCTGCTGATTGCTAAAGTGCGCTACTTGCATCTGCCCTGCCTTAAAAAAGGAGCTGAGGATTTCAGGGGTAATATTCTTATGATTAACTTGAGTGTAGTCGGTGCCGAAGGTTTGCACGAGCTGCTCATATTCCTCCAGAAATGGGGTACCGTAAGTACGCCGAGAATTCCATATCAGAACTGCCTTTCCACCCGGTTTAAGAATCCGCTTGAATTCCAATTGCGCTGCATCCCTATCAAACCAATGAAACGCCTGGGCACACACGATAAAGTCTACAGACTGGTCTGGCAATTCTGTCTTCTCGGCAGAGCCAGGCAATGCGCGGAAATGGTTATCCTTTGCGAACTTCTCCTCCGCAGCTGTACGCATTTCCGGATTTGGTTCAACGGCAGTCACGCGACACCCGCGCTCCAGAAGCAGTGCTGAGAATATTCCTGTTCCTGCGCCAATATCCGCAATATCACAATTCGATTTTAGCCCAATCGTATTGTATAAATAATCAATGGCTTCTTTAGGATAACTCGGGCGATATTTCACATACGAATCTACCCGATTTGAGAACCGTTCTTTGTTATTCATCCAAATACTCTCCCTTAGCTTTTAGGTTCGTACTCACTTAATTTGCCTTGATAGATCAGCTTCAGCCGATCGCTTTGCCGAAAATCATCCGGCGTTACGAGCGCAGGCAGCTTGTTCCATAGCTTAATGCCGGACCTCTCCAGAATTTCCGCTACAAATTGTGAGCAGAAATAAGAGTTGCTGAATTCAACAGGTTCCTTCAGAGCGATACCAATCACGCCGAGAATATTATAGAGATACTTTTGCCGGCTTCGGATAAAGACTTTGAGTACCCGCTCCATTTTCTCCACTTCACGGGCTGTAACTTGAAGTTCATATAGAACACACGTCGTATTTGGATATTTGCTGAATGTGCCTGTCTTAATATCTTCCTTCACGAATCCTCCGTTTAGAGGGTTGCTCGGGTGCTTTCTGCCAAAGCTATATAACTCGGAAAGCTCCCGATTAAAGGAGATCGAGGCATGATTATAAGGAGCTCTCGTGTAGCCTTGAATAAGCTTCGTAAAGAGCGTTCCGGTATTCGTAAGCAAGATAAAGACCGATGGATCATCTGCCATTTACAATTTTCCCC
The DNA here is from genome assembly GCF_038004525.1 of Paenibacillus sp. FSL R5-0914. Classification (NCBI taxonomy): domain Bacteria; kingdom Bacillati; phylum Bacillota; class Bacilli; order Caryophanales; family Paenibacillaceae; genus Paenibacillus; species Paenibacillus sp. FSL R5-0914. The sequence continues at coordinate 1,079,975 of NZ_JBBORH010000001.1, read as the reverse complement.
TTATCAAGATTGAACGTTTCCTTCATAATAACATATGAACCCATTAATGGAATCTACTCTACGACAAGTTGGTGATTAGCTATCGACCGCTCTCTATTAACAGTAATCCTGATTTTTGCGGCCTTATCGGCCATTCACTTGATGTATGTAGTTATAGGCAAATTACAGCCCAGTAAAGACTATACAGGGATCGGCTTCCGCATCAAAACCTGGTGGGGAATGCTTTTTATCTTTTGTTTGGCTACTCTCTTTAATCCAGTCGTCTCACTATTGGCACTCATGGTGCTGACCTTCTTCGCACTCAAAGAATATTTCTCCATGATAAAGTCACGAAAATCCGACCGCAGACTATTTCTGTGGGCGTACTTATCCATTCCTCTACAGTTCTACTGGATTTATATCGAATGGTACGGGATGTTTATTGTGTTTATTCCAGTCTATGTATTCTTACTCCTACCGCTACCTAGGCTCATTAATAAAGGGACAGTTGGCTTCCTGCGTAGTGTTAGTTCAACCCAGTGGGGATTAATGCTGATGGTCTTCGGACTTAGTCACTTAGCTTATTTTCAATTTGCTACACCGGAGTATGGAGCGGGGCTTGTATTATTCCTAGTAGTGCTAACACAGCTGAATGATGTGGTCCACTATCTCGCATCCCTTTATATGGGAAAGCGCAAAGTGGTCCCAACCGCCAACCCGTATTTGACCTGGGAAGGTTTTGCCTGTGCGTTTGTCGTAACAACCGGGGTCTCCTATTTGATCTATCCCTACCTGACGCCGCTCAACCCGATCTTCGGTTTCCTGTCAGGCATGCTAATCAGTTTGAGCGGCTTCTTGGGTAGCTTAACGGTTTCCGTGCTGAAGCGAGATTTGCTCATCGGTGATGGCGATAAATTCGTAGCTTTAAAAGAAAGCTATTTAAGCCGTGTGGATAGCTTGACCTACACCTCGCCGGTCTTTTTCCATGTCATCCGTTATTTCTTCGATTTCATGTAAATTAGTTTTCTACAACGATTTTGGTCGCTTGGCCGATAGGTTCTCCACTGCCTTGCTCCTTAGAATTAATCGTATCTTAACGTGAGGTTCAGGAAAAATGTTGCAATAGATAGCCGTTCAGGCGTTCCATAAATGATCTTGGAGCGTCTTTGTCATGTCCTCTTGATGGCTGGCAAACTGCTTAAATCTATGTCCGTTCGCCCCAGATGGATGAGGAAATCCCCATAAACAGCGCCGATGATCGAGCTTACCCTCAGAAACCAAAAGCTGGAGCATTCCCTCCACAGTTTTTCCTAGAGGAATAATTAAAGCTTGGCTCAGGATGCCCAGCTCCAGCTCTAATGACAATAAAGCACATTCTCTAAGGAACGGATCTGAAAGTAGCTTAGGGTGTGCTCCGCTATAATTTTTCTTCCCTACGAACACGGGAAAACGTAATAAAGAGGTGGTATGCAGGTTCGTTTGCTGCTCCTGAAACAATTCGTCACAAGAGGTAAGGTTCAAATATTGCTGAAGTTGAAGCGTATCCAGCATATGAATTAAGGTATCCCGCATGGAGCCTGCGAATCTCGCCGCTTCTTTTGCTTTTCTGCATACCTCATCATCTGAAAGTCCGGCTTCCAAGCCTATGACTGCTTCTTGTATGGCTATTCTCATTTGTGTAAAACCGGGTGTTAGTCCGATAATGATCACCTTTGCAGTAGGATTCAGGTACTCATTGTGCGGTGCATAGTACATTTCAAGCTTGCCGCTACGCTTCATTAGAAGCTTATCTACCTGCAGATCCTCTTTCGTTAGCGCGGTCCCCTTCGGAAGTGAAAGCATCGCTGCTTTATATTGTTGCAAATGGTTAGAGATGAGCATGTCATCCACCTCTCATGTCCCTATAATGATCCACTCACGAGACGCCCTTCGTACCATACGGCTTGACGATCCGCTCTTCGTGCTACAGCTTCGGCCGAGCAGCTGGCATGCAGTAGCACAAAGCTTGCCGTGTCTCCTACTTTTGGCCATACCTGTTCACCTTTTAGATTAAGAGGCGTTATCCCTCCTGTTATGAATCTAAGGGATTGCGATAATGACCGTTCATCACTACACCCATATAACTCTGCGTACCGTCCCGCCTTCTCCAATTGATCTCCATTTCCAAAAGGAGACCAGTGGTCCGTAAGGCTGTCTGTTGCCAGTTTCACTTGTACACCTTGGCTGTGCAGCATCGGTAGTGGCATCATCATTCTTCCAATAGGTACTGTGGATGCAATCCCCATACCAAGTGATGCCATCCGTGCAGCCATTTCTTCTGCTTCCTGCTGCGATGCACCTGCGAACCAGAATGCGTGACTAACGGTCACCTTGCCCTGTAAGCCAGCTTCTTCTGTGAGATCAGCCAAACGCGACAGCGTCTGCTTTCCTGCTTCTTTTCCATCATGTAAGTGAAGATCAATGCCAGCATTATTCATTACCGCTAGCTCGACCATGGTCTGGAGTGACTTCTCGATATCTCCATCCACTGAGTATGGATCGACACCACCTACATAGGTTGCCCCCTCTGCTAGGGATTGCTTTACTAAAGCAACAGAATTAGAGCGAAGCAGACCATGCTGCGGAAAGGCTACAATTTCAGATGAAATTTTGCCGGAGAAGGTATCCAATGCTTGCAGGGTTGCCTCTAAACGCTTCAGACCGCTGACAGGCTCAATATTACAATGACTACGCACATGTGTGGCACCGAAACGCTGTATAAGCGTCAAGATGCTCTCCGCTTGTTGTCTCGCCATAGGCAGCAGCTTAGGCAATAATACCTTCTCTTCCTCAATGCGTTCAAAGACACCGGCAGCAGGCTTTACCGCTTTCCATGGTCCAGCGAAATATGTTTTATCTAAATGGATATGTGCCTCCTCAAAGGAAGGAAGCATCAATAACCCCTTGCAGTCATATTTAGGTAGATGACTCCGAAGCTCTACGTCCGCTCCAACCACTTCTGAAATGTTATCCCCGTCAATTCGGATATGACAAACCTTCGTATCTGTACCAACCACTTGTCCATCCTCAATAACATAACCCTGCTCTAATCTTATATTGGTTAACCAGTAAGAAGCATTCAACATGCTACCCCATCCTTTTCTCAACGATTTAATATAGGTGCGAACCACTTTATCCTAAATGGTACCATAGCCCTTCCTATATAAAAAATGTTTGAAAGGTTTTTAGCATAAGACTATATCGTAAATATCCCAACTTCTAACTTTAAAAATACAGATAACTCGCTGAGTTCTCTAAGTTTGGTCGTCATCTCATCGATAGTCGCAAGTTGCTCCTCCGTGGAAGCCGCTACTTCCTGTGAGGACGATGCCGACTGATCAATGAGTTGCGAAGATTGCACTAGAGCCTTCAATGATTGATGTGACATTGTAGACAACTCACCAAATATGCCTTGAATTCGCAGCGTGCTTTGGGTTGTTAGATCAACCTTCTGAACGATTTCCTCCAGAGATTGTTGCCCTTGTAATACTAAATCATTCTGTTGATTGACCACTTGTTGACTCGATTCCATCGTTTTGACCGCTGCATTCGTATCCGCTTGAATTGCGCCAACAAGCTCGGCAATCTGCTCGGCTGCTCTTTCGGAACCTTCAGCAAGCTTACGGATCTCTCCTGCAACTACTGCAAAACCTTTCCCTTGCTCTCCAGCGCGGGCCGCTTCAATGGCTGCATTTAGCGCGAGTAGATTCGTCTGACTAGCCAATTCGGAAATCACGTTAATGATCTCACCGATTTGGCTGGATCGGCTGTTCAGCTGTGCAATGGTTTCTGTTGAACGCTCAATGGAACTAACCATAGTTTCCAAGTGATCTACAGATGCCCGGTTTGCACGCTGGCCAGTTTGCACCGCTTTTATTAAATGATTGGAATCGTGAACTGTCTTTACCGTTTCCTGCATAATTTCCTCAGAGATTTCCCCTGTCCGTTCCATCATCGTGAGTACTTGCCGCACATGTTCTGCTTGCTCCGTCGACCTCACAGCCATTTCCGTAATAATCGTGGTAATCTGCTTGGATGTCTCATTTGTCTGCTCTGCTGAAACTTGAAGTATTTCTGCATTTTCATTCAGATGATTGGCCTGTGAAGTAACATTCCCGACGATGGCCCGAATGTTATCCAGAAACTGATTCATGGAATACGCCAACATCCCAATCTCATCATTACGCTTCATGTCCAGCTTCTTAGTCAGATCGCCTCCGTGTTCAACAAGTTCCATTACATGCTCATTGATTCTTCGCAGCGGTCGTACAATAAGTCGGGTTAAGATAATGAAGAGTAAGACAATAAAAATAATCAAAGCGATAACAAAACCGCCAATAATTAAATATTGGTTGTTCATCATTGGCTCCAAGATCTGTTTTACAGGCATCACCAGCACTAGCTTGTAATCTGTATCGCCGATCCTTGTAAAAGCATAAACATTCTTCGAGTCCTCCGTACCACTAGTTCCCGTAGATTGTGCTATGAACTGACCAACCTTTTGCAACTGTATGTCCGGTTCATCAAATATAGCTTTACCTATATCGTGCTTAGGGTTCTGGCTTGCTACATATCGACCAGCTTTATCTATGACAAAATAATAACCTGTATCCTCCTCACTCATTTCAGCCAAGCTCTTCTGAAAATCATTCGACAATCGACTATTCAGTTTAGTAGAAGTAAGCTCCACCTTATAGTTAAGCTTTTGTTCAACTTCATGACTGAGAATTTCATTAAACTTAGAAAATGTGTACATACATAGACCTGCGAAAATTAACACCATGTATACTACAGAAACGGTCATAACGATGGTTCGAACGGTTTTCTTTTTCAATGTCTGAATTCCCTTCCAATCTAGTGACATCATGTCATCCATAGCTACAGATTAATCTGACCGTGATGTTTGACGCTGGACCTAGCTTCTCCAATGCGACTAGCTTCCTTGTTCAGTAGCTCATCCAATCGCTGGCTCTTAAGCCCCCTTCTAGGAATCTCCTTTAAGACCTCTTCCAGTCCGGTGATCATGTTCAGCGGTGCTTCTCGATCTGCCCCCGGTGTATCACCATTGTCGTGCAGAACGATGATAGAACCGGGTTTTATCTTTTCCAATAAGTCATGCTTTATTTGGGCTGCGCTAACAGACGCCTTCCAGTCTCCCACCATTACAGACCACAACACTACCCGATAAGAACGTCTAAGAAAGACAAGATCGCCTAAATTAAGGAGCCCCCATGGTGGTCGATACAAGATAGGCCGCTCTCCTGTAATCCGCTCGACAATATCAGCTGTTCGATCTACTTGCTTCCGTCTATTCGTCCATGGAGAGTAAATCCAGTTAGGCGTATGTGTATAATTATGAATGCCGATCTGATGACCTTCACGGTGCATTCGCTGGATTAAATCCGGGAATTGCTCAGCCCTTTTGCCTAATACGAAAAAAGTTGCTTTAACGTCATGTTCATGCAGCAAGTCCAATAATTCAGGGGTATAGCATGGATCTGGTCCGTCATCGAAAGTAAAGGCAACTTCCTTCGCGGCATTTCCTCTGGATACAACTCCCCATCCCAATATTCGAGTAATCACAAACGGAACAATCATATAAAGAATAATCGCATCTATAGCTAAAATAAGGAGCGTCCACATTAGGAAACCGCCTCTTTCCTTCGAGGAGCAAACCGCGCTTTCAAAGACTGCTTACTAAGCACGAGCATCTTAGGAGACAACTTCTCCATGCCGTCCTCAACGCGATGTTTCCCCTCCGGATGCAGCATCCGAAGTAAGAACCGAAGATAGATTCCGAACCATCGCTGCTGCCATTTGGACTTGATAGGATGCTGCTCAAACCCTATTCCATGAATGATCCCCCGGTGAAGTAGCGTAATCCCCGTTAGCGCCTGCACTTTGCTTAGTTCTGGATTGCTATCTAGTTCACGACTAATCTCCTTCATGGCCTCGCGAAGCATACGTGCAGTTCGAATTCCGGCCCGATCAGCGCCCAGGGTACGCGTAAGCTGCACTACCTGACGATTATCCAGATGAAGCTCCCCCACCCAATCTCCGGGAAGAATCTGATGTCCATCTTGGCAGACTATACTTTCACCGTGATACTTTAACACGACCAATTTACATATCCCGTATCTCCACACGGACTGGCTGCGGAATTTGGTGACAACAGCAAATAGGCTCTCCCACATCATCCAAAGGGATTGAGAGAATAATTTTATAAATGAAACTGAGGCTACCATTAATCTTCCTTCTTTCGTGTAAAAGTTTATCTTCTAGCAAAATCTTTCACTAAACGCCGCGTATACCTGCCGATCATCTTTACTAAACTGTTGCCAAGATAAGCACCTATCCAAAGAGATACCGCGCCTAACAGCATGAGCAGAAGTGAGGTGTTGAGTGTTTTATTTTCAATCCCGAATAACGATATTGAAGAGATATCGATGAAATACAAGATAGGTGACAACAAGAGAATAATAGGGGACAAATAAAAAAGAGTTGCACATATGAGACTGAGCATTCCAATTCCAAATTGCAGCATCAACCCTATAATTGCTCTCCAGTTATGCTCATCGGACAACTCCGCCTTAACCTTTTCCCATATGTTTCCTTGTTCTTGAGATCGAGTTGGAAGCGTCCGAACGGAGATATCCGTATAGACTTTCGTTCGAATTCGCTCATGTTGTAAAAAGGTTTCGGTAGAACGCAAAACATAATAAAGGATCGGAATCCCTACTATGGTGAAGGACATCGCGACCCCAAAAGTGATGCCTACCAAATAAAAGCAAAAGTAAAATAGCCCTGTGGCAAAAGTAATTAATAAGAAACAGAAATTCCTCACATGCTTCCGGATCATTTGACTCATATTCTCCTCTTCCTCTCTGCACTAAAAATTTGTTCATCTACGCAGCTCTTATGCTAATGCTCCTGATGTAAAATCGACCAGTGCCATAATGTCATATGACAGTTATTTCATACAAAAAAGCACCTTTCGCCTACTCCCACAAGGGAAAATAGACAACAAGATGCTCGCTCTACAATTTCAGATCATTCGGTTTTAGTTATTCCAAAGTGCCAAAGGCTTTCTCAACAGCCTCTTCGCGATTCCGTACACCCAGCTTAGCATAGATGGTAGAAGCGTAATTTCTCACCGTTCCATCAGACAAATACAATTTAGCTGCAATGGATTTATAACGCATGCCCTTTGACAGGCATTCTAGAATTTCCAGCTCGCGCGGGGTCAGCCCATACTCATTACTCTGCTCAGTCTGCGCTTCAGAAGTTGGATGCATCTCATAATGATCAATTAATACATTCGTTATAGCTGGTGTTATCATCTTCACACCCCGATGTACGAGACGTATCCCTTCGAATAGCTCCTGCGGTTCAGTAGACTTTAACAAGTAGCCATCTGCCCCGTTTTGCAGTGCTTCGACTGCCAAATCCGTTTCTTGAAAAGTAGTCAGGATCAGCACTCGTACCCCTGGCCACTTTTGCTTAATAAGCTTCGTTGCTTCCGCACCGTCCATGTCTGGCATATTTAAGTCCATTAGCACCACGTGAGGTTGATCCTGTTCGCAGAAGCTTACTGCTTGCTCACCATTCTCTGCTAAACCTATGATCTCAAAATCGGGTTCCTGCTCTAAAATAATTCGCAGACTATCCCGGATATAAGGCTGATCATCTACCAGTAGTAAGCGAACCGTTTCCTCCTGTATCTCTTCAAGCCTCGGCAAACTACAGGTCACTAAGGTCCCTTCTCCTGGCTTCGAATAAACATACACTTGCCCTTGCAAGTTAGAAGCTCGTTCCTTCATCGCGTTCAGACCAAATCCTGCTGTTAAATCCTCTGCACCTAATCCATTATCCTGCACATCCAGCCGGATCAACTTCTCTTCGTAATGTAGACTAATGACAATTTCACTGGCTTGACCATGACGTACAGCGTTGGTTATTGACTCTTGGAGACATCTGTATAATGTCATTTGAACCTGCTTGGATACTGTATAGGCCTCTCCGAACGTTCTTAGGCGAACCTTGACCTTCGAGAAGGTCTGAAAATCATCCACTAATTTCTGCAGGGACTGCATAAGCGTCAACGAATCCTGCGAAGAGCCCACATGGTGCAAATATCGACGAACGTCATCTAGGCCATTGCGAGTTAGTTTTAACAAGGCATCTATCTTTTGCGCCCCGTCCGAAGTGTTCACCTCCGTACGTAAAGTCTCTAACCCCATAAGAATGGATGTATAAGAATGCCCCACCGTATCATGCAGATCTTTGGACAACCGATCTCGTTCTTCTAGAAGTGTCATACGCTCGACTTGTGAGATATACTGCTCCAAGACCGCATTCTGATCCTTAATGATTCCGCTCTGCTTGTGATTGACCATTAGTAAATGAAAGGCGAAGCCAAGTGTATACAGCAAACCAATGTTCAAGATCATCGATACAGCATCCACTTGCTGCGACAACCTAGACAACAGAATTGGAATCAAAATAACCGTAATCGGTGCTGACCAACGATAGGACTTCTGTGCACTATTGCTGGCAATCATAAAAGCAGTAGGTAAAAAAGTTACATAGGATTCCGGAAATAGTGCAGCCAAATATAAGCATAGACCACCCGAAAGAAGGATCTCTGCAATCAGATAATATTTATAATGCAGCTGCAAACAGAACCAAGGTACTGAAAAAGCGATCAGACCCCAAACAAACGCGATCCAAAAAGGAATCGTAAAATCGTCCGAAAGATAACACATGGTGATCAATAAAGAAGTAGAAAAACAAATCCGAAACAGGAGGACGAGCCAATCGTACCAGAACCACTGTTTGACCAGATTAAACAAGACATTTCCCCCTATAAATTCTGCTGACTAGACCCTTATTATAGTGTAACCCCCTGAGGCCTTACTAGTTACAAAAGGTCATGAGATGGGATGACATTTATGCTAGGGGTGTAATTACAGAATAGAAAAAAAGATACCATCCCTTTAGGGGCAGCATCCCTTGATCAATCCTAATCGATTTCTGGAATTAAAACTTAATTCGTGAAAATCCATTGTCTGTCATTACATACCCCACGCCATTGCCTACATAGTTGAAATTAAAATCATCCTTCAGCTTAAAAGTATAATCTACTGCGAGCGTTTTAGGATTTAAAACATATGTGGCGGAACCTGGGAAGCCAAGCTCAATATTACCATCCTGTAATCGGTCCAACGATATAAAAAATTCTGTCACATCTTTAAGAGCTACCGACTTAACCAATCCTTTGACATTATATAGAGACAGCTTGCCATTGGCATAAACCCCATAAACATCACCAAGTGAGGATACGACAGCATCACCTGCGATATCTCTCCCCCACAGTAGATTACCTTTAGAGCTAAATCCGAACAATCGATTTCCTGTTTTTGGTATATTGGCACGGACTAATACTGTTCCATCAGAAAGTACGTGATTGTAAGATACTTCAGTGTACGAATCGGCTGGCATTTGATATGTAAACACTGAATTTAAGGAAGAATCGAGTGCCTGGATGCGTGAGCCTTTCCCACCACCGTAATTCGTTTGAATTAAGACACGATTTCCTTGCGCCAATACCGTTCCTTTATAAGAAATATTTTTTACTTTGGTACCACTTTTATTAATTAAAGTTAGTGACCCGGTATAATTCCCATTGTTATCAAAGTTACCTTGGGATGCAAAGACTAAACTCCCGTTATCAAGTCTATATAAGTATCCCTCTGTCTGAGACAAATTCACTTTCCATTTCCGTTTTCCGTCTGGTCCCACCGCATAGATCTGAGTTGCGTCAGGTGAAAGATTATCTGTAAAGGTTATGTATACCGTTCCATCCGGCGCCACTAAATAATCTTTCGATTCACGAAACATCGCTGTGCCAGGGTCTGCAAAATTAACTGACCACTTTAGCTTCCCTGTCTGTGTATCATAAGATTTCAGCGTATCAACCAACCATACCTTAGTTTGGGTAGCATGCTCTTCCTTAGTGTGGAGATACACTGTATTTAATGATGGAAGTTCCACGGGACCCCCTTCTATGCTTTCTAATGCTCCCACAGCATTCAGCTGACTCCATTGGGGGCTAGGTAATTTCGTTACTGTTCCAGCGGCCTCTACAACATTAAAAGATAGCATACTGGCGGTAATCAGCAAGAGCGCAAGAAGACCTGTAAATATTCCTTTTTTCAAAAAATATCAACCTTTCTTTCCATAAATAGTATGTATCATGTTACTTTACTACCTTTTTTAAGGGACAACAAGATTATATTAATCATCTTTTTAAATGAAAGCCCTCATTGTATGATAGTACATATTATTTAGCCAGATATTACAGATAAAGGAGTTGGGATATAAGATGAGTGAGGAGAACAGCCTACAGCACGTAATCGATTCATTAAACGAATGGGTGATTAAATTACCGCAGGAATTCAAGACTATCTAGAACATATGGAGCACCATATTCAAAGGCAAATTTTATAACGCATTACTCATCACCGGAGGACACAACTATGTTAGCCGCACTACTTCACGGAATCGCCTTAGCCTTTGGATTAATTCTTCCGCTTGGCGCACAAAATGTTTTTGTATTTAACCAAGGTGCCTCACAGCCACAGTTTAAAAAAGCCATCCCAGTTATTATTACGGCCGCTTTATGTGACACCCTTCTTATTTTATTAGCCGTGTTAGGTGTTTCCGTTCTTGTGTTTGCCATCCCTGTTCTGCAGACCGCTTTATTTGCTGTGGGACTTGTATTCCTTTTGTATATGGGATGGTCCATCTGGAGAAGCACACCTACCTCTTCATCCCAAGACGCAGCACCTCTATCTTCAAAAAAACAGATCTTATTTGCGATTTCCGTTTCTTTATTAAATCCACACGCGATCATGGATACGATTGGGGTTATCGGCACCAGCTCCCTTAGTTACACTGGCATAGACAAAGTTACATTCGCCGTTTCGACTATCCTTGTTTCTTGGATTTGGTTCTTTGGGCTTGCTGTAGCAGGAAAGACCGTAGGACAAATAGATTCAAGCGGCAAAATCATGCTGATCATTAATAAGATCTCTGCGATTATCATTTGGGTCGTTGCAGCATATATTGCTTACAAGCTTTTTCAGATGTAATAAAAGAAAGTCCATCCCTATAGGGATGGACTTTTGTTAATATCTATACATATTCTTGTCCCTACATTCAGTTCACTATATGAGAGTCATAAGCCGTACACCAAATCGTCGTATAATTAAGTCCAATTTACACCATAATGTACTAGAATTTTGACTTCTTGTTCGGAATGCTGTACATTACAAAGTGGACGAACAATAATCAAACCAAAATACTATAATGTTCGCATTTAGAGGTGTATATAATGAAAAAAGTATTCGATTATGAAGATATTCAGTTAATTCCTGCAAAATGTATTGTAAATAGCCGTTCTGAGTGTGATACAACAGTCACCTTAGGTGGTCATACTTTTAAATTACCTGTGGTACCTGCAAATATGCAAACCATCATAGATGAGAAGATCGCCAGCTTCTTAGCTCAAAATGGCTACTTCTACATTATGCATCGTTTTGAGCCGGAGAAGCGTACGTCTTTCATCAAGGACATGCACACCCGCGGATTAATCGCATCCATTAGTGTCGGAGTCAAAGAAGAAGAATACGATTTCGTTGAACAATTAGCTAACGAACAGTTGATTCCGGAATTCATTACGATCGATATTGCACATGGTCATTCCGAGGCTGTCATTCGAATGATCAAACATATTAAACAATATCTACCTGCTAGTTTCGTTATTGCTGGAAACGTGGGAACTCCTGAAGGCGTTAGAGAATTAGAGAACGCTGGGGCCGACGCTACTAAAGTGGGAATTGGACCAGGGAAAGTATGTATCACGAAGATTAAGACAGGATTCGGAACAGGTGGCTGGCAATTAGCCGCACTGCGCTTGTGTGCCAAGGCTGCAAGTAAGCCTATTATCGCTGACGGAGGTATTCGGACACACGGTGATATCGCCAAGTCCATTAGATTTGGTGCTTCCATGGTCATGATCGGTTCCCTATTTGCTGGGCATGAAGAATCTCCTGGTGATACCATCGAGATCGATGGAAAGCTGTATAAAGAGTACTTCGGCTCCGCTTCTGAATACCAAAAAGGTGAAAAGAAGAATGTTGAGGGCAAAAAAATAGTTGTCGAGCACAAAGGTGCTTTAGCAGAAACCTTGAGAGAGATGGAGCAAGATCTTCAGTCCTCGATTTCTTATGCTGGAGGCAATAAATTAGAAGCTATTCGTAAAGTAGATTATGTTATCGTTAAGAATTCCATTTTTAATGGTGACAAGGTCTATTAATAAGCATAAACGAGAAATATAAGAAAGTATCGTGTGAAACTTATACTTTCTTATATTTTAAAAAAGAGGTGAGTAAGACGACTTAGGTCGTTCTTGCTCACCTTTTTTTAGGTTGTTATGATTTCTGCTATACCACTTTGGGGTAATCATCTAATAGGCTATTAGATTGAACAAGAGAGGATAATCCCTATGCGGCAAGCTATGATTATTATTAACCCCTCATCTGGTAAAGAAGAAGCTGGCGAATATGTCAGATATGCAGAAAGAGTTCTAGCTGATCAAGGCTACTTGGTTACGATTAAGGAGACGGCAAAAGAACTAGATGCAACTCGTTATTGTATCACTGCCTGTGAGGAGTGTTACGATCTAGTCGTCTCCATTGGCGGGGATGGCACGCTTCACGAGACCATTAATGGTCTTATGAATCAGAAACAACACCCAAAGTTAGGTGTAGTCCCTTTAGGAACGGTTAATGATTTTGCCCGCGCGTTACAGATTCCATTGAATCCCGAAATAGCCATTCAAACCCTTGCTTCCTCTAACGTAAAGACAGTAGATATTGGTTGCTTGAATGACCGCTTATTCGGAAATGTTGTTGCTGTAGGTTCAATCGCCGGATCTTTATCCTCCGTTTCAATCGAAGAGAAAACCAAGCTCGGCTCATTGGCATATTTGAAAGAGGGCCTAAAACAACTTACCAGCACTTCCCCCCACCCTCTTGTCATTCATTATGACGAGAAGACATGGCAAGGCGATTCCCCGCTTTTTCTCGCCGTGTTAACCAACTCCGTTGGCGGCTTCGAGAATCTGATACCTGATGCTGCGGTTGACGATGGACTGCTTCACTGTTTTATTATTCAAGACCTCAGTATACTCAATACCATTACAGCCAGTATTTCTTTACTACTTGGCAGCCTTAAGGATCATAAAGACGTTGTCTATTTCACGGCCCAGAATGTGACTGTGAGCTCTCCAGAAGCCGTAAGAACCAATGTGGATGGTGAAGAAGGTCCGATTTTACCCATTACTCTAAGTGTTCTCCCTCGTCATATCCAAGTCATTGTGCCGGAAGTAGACTAACAAATAAAAAGCAGTCCGGAACTCAAAAAGTTCCAGACTGCCATTCATTTATGGATACCCCGTTCCATATCTCCTTCTAATCAAATAACTAAGAAGTAAATTCTATTCCGCTACAATAAACTTTTTACTTAATAACCACATTCCGCCGCTAATCCCTAAGAAATAGATGGGCATCGTCAGTAATGAACCATTATGCAGGGCGCTCATTCCCCATGTCGCCAAACTAACTAATAAGTAATATCCCAAACTGAAGATCGCACCTGCTGTTCCCACAACATCCTGAAAATTGACAAGCGCAAGACTTAGACAATTAGGTAAAGCGATACCGGCCCCCATTAACATGACAAAAAGGGTTATTAGAATGCATACCATCAACATCATATTCGGCAACGAGGCAAGGCTGCTTACGATTGTTAATAGCAAAGCCCCGCTGGTCATCACTAAACAGCCGATGTGAATTATTTTTTCTGCGGCATAGAGACTCAATAATCTCTTGGACATCATTGCTCCCACTATCGATGCTAAAGCCACAACAATGCCTAGAAAACCATATACTCCCGGTGAAATGTTAAAGTGTTCAATAAATATAAAGGGTGCTTCCGCATAGTAGCTAAATAAAACTCCATTGATGCCCCCGATCAGTAACCCAAACACTAGTACACGTGGCAATGAGAGCATTCTTTTAACGATAGGTAGAATAGCCACCTTTTTTCTCACGGAAACATCAGTCGTTTCTGGCAGCTTCCAAAAAGCATACACAAATAACAACACACTCATCATCACTAATGTAAAGAAAACCGCTCGAAAACCAAAAGCTTGATCCACCCATCCGCCAATAAGCGGCCCTACTGCTGGAGTAAAAGCGATCACCGCCGAGATTTGGGCAAACATGGCATGCCGCTTATTCCCGGATACACTCTCCCGAAGAATGGTTTGCGTAATGATAGAGCCAGTTGCTGCTCCAAATGCTTGAATGAAACGGCTGACCAGAAGTAGAGTAATGGATTCCGAGTAAAAACACATCAAGCTTCCAACACCATATACAATGAGGCCACCCAGCATGGCAGGTCTCCGTCCGATGAAATCAGAGAGCCAACCCCAACACAAAACACCTAAAGCAAATCCGATAAAATATATACTTAATGTTAACTGTACAGAACTATTAGAGACCCCAAGTGCTACCGCAATATCCGGCAACGATGGAGTGTAGATCGTCTCACTAATTTGCGGAAAAGCCACAAGAACAATCATTAAAAGTAAAGATGGTGCTGCATATTTTTTCATATTAAATTCGCCCTCCTACAAGCTTATATCCTCGAACAACAACAAGAATATGAGCCTAGCTAGGGAAATGGGGGCATCATTATGGCAAGACGACTATAGATCATCATGTTCGATATTACCTTTCATTGTTAAGTTTTCTTTGTTATATAGGAGGGTTTCAATGATTCAACTAAAATATCATTATATACGGTAATAGAAAAGCTCTCAAACGAAACGCATCGCCTGAGAGCATATTTATGTTATGAGTTTTGTTCCGATAATCCATTTACAGTTATACCAGCGGCGCTGGACTTCTTTTTATCCTGAGAAGCATGTAGCTTTACCATCACAAATCGTGCAAAAGGTTGGATCACTATACTTTCAGCGATCAGTACAATTAGGAAATTTCTTGGCCAATTCGCTAAGAAGTGATTGAACGTTTCAGAACTCAACCCGTTTCCGATGATGTCTCCAATAAAGGTCATCACAAATGACATTCCTAGTACGGTGAAAAGAATACGAAATAGAATTTTGGCGTTGAAGCTATCGCTAGGTTGTGTGAATTTAGCTGTCAGCTTTTCTGCGATACGCCCAATAACAACAGGCTCTATAATCATAACAATGACCCAAATGATCGGAAACACCTTAAGGATCGATAAAGCAACTTCCCCATTAAATTCTCCAACCGCTAAAATGATATTTAATGAAGACATAAACAGAACGGTTAGTGTACAAATAATTGCACCGTATAATGCCCCCTCTTTGCCGTTTCTCGGTAATCTTGTTTCTAGATTCATGATGTTCTTCCTTTCAAAATTGTCGGTAATAGTTTCGCAATAGTCTTTAAAGGTGCGGTAGATCGCTGCGTTTGACACAGCATGATCGCACCCTCAATCGAGGTTGTCAGCAATAAAGCAATATCAGAAGCTAGTTCATTCGAGAAGCCTTCAGATGCAAGCTTCGTGTAGTAAATAGTCTGAATGTTCTCATAAAGTGAGTTACATGCTTGGCGGACAGGCTCACTGACCGTAGCCATTTCACTGACAATACTGCTAAATGTATAGCCTGTAAGCTTGCCCTCGGTTTCCAAGTTGTGAATTAACTTATTAAGCATGAATTGCGTGGCCTCTTGTGTAGAAGAATGCTTTTTGAAAATGTCCTCCATATCTATTGTTATTGCTTCCTTTAGGCTTTTTAGACAAGCAATTAATAGCTCTTCTTTTCCATTTGGAAAATGATGATAGAGCGCTCCTTTGGTAACATCACAAGCTTTTAAAATTTCACTAACGCCTACACTCTTATAACCTTTTTGTTGAAAAAGGAGTGTCGCCTTCTCAATCATTAGTGATTTTGTATCCATAATTACGTACCCCCCAACATACCAACCGGTCTGTTTGTAATTATAACAACATAATATCCGTTAATGTAAGTGTTTTTTGCTTTTTTTCAAAAAAAGCATTGAAGTTTTCATAAAATACAGCAAAAAAATATCCTAGTCATGTTGTGCCGGAGGAGGCAAAGTTGCCGTTGCACATGGATTAATGTTATCATTCTGATGAAGTTATCTTACTTTAAATATGAAGGAGGAATACCTAATGAAAAAGAGATCCCTAAAATATTTATCTTTTGGTATTGGGTATTCTACTGCTGTTTTTTTCTAGAATTAATGATTGATAGGATAAGTTTGTCAAAAATTAAAACTAAAAAACAGTGGAGATATATAACCTAGCTATCGTTATGTATCTTCTATTTAAAGGAGACTTCATAAAAATGAACTTAAATAATCATGTGATCACAAGATATAATCCAGAAAATATTGCGAAACCCGTTGGTAACTACAGTCATGTAACAAAAATAAGCAGAAACGCTGAAATGTATGTATTTTCTGGTCAAATTGGAATCGATCAAAACAGTAATATCCCTACAGATTTTAATCAACAAGTAACAAACACGATGAGTAATATTGTGGAAGTCCTCTCTTCTCAAAAGTTGACTCCCGATAACGTAATCAAAATTAACATTTGGGCCACAGAAGAAATCGATTGGGATCATTTCTATGGAATTTGGAATAAAGTATTCGGGATGACGCCTCCTTCAATGACCATTGCTTATGTTAAAGGATTAGGTTTACCTGAATTGAAAATCGAATTAGATGTTTGGGCTGCAGGATAAACTATATTAAGCAGGACTAATTTAAAATACTGTACGCAAAACGAGCCTTAGAAGCAATTCTAAAGGCTCGTTTTTGTAATCTGACAGCAAAAAGAGCTCAGTCTCCTGAGCCCTTCAAATACATTTCTATCTTTTTATATCTGAAGAATTGTCCCAACCTTCAACGTTCTCGAACCCCGGAATGCTGTCTTTATAGAAAACAGGATCCTTCCCTTCACGTTTCTGCTTTTTATAATCCTTCAAGGCGGCAAAGGCCACTTTAGATAATAGCAGGATGGCAATCAAATTCACGATAACCATGAAGCCCATAAATAAGTCGGCCAAATCCCATACCAATTGAACCTTTGCTACGGAACCAAAAATAATCATTGCCAAAACACTGTATCTATAGAATAGTAATACCTTTTTGTTGGAATTCAAAAATTCTATATTGGTTTCACCGTAATAATAATTTCCAATTAACGTGCTGAAAGCAAACAAAAAAATCATAATCGCTAGTGATCCGGATGCCCAAGAACCAATATGCTCGCTTAATGCGGCTTGTGTCAGCTTGATTCCGTCCAGCCCTGGCTGCTTATAGGCATCAGACAACAAGATAATGAACGCCGTACTCGAACAAATAAGTAACGTATCTGTGAGTACGCCTAGCGCTTGCATTAGCCCTTGCTTCACCGGATGACTCGTAGTTGCCGTTGCCGCAGCATTAGGCGCACTACCCATACCCGCTTCGTTAGAGAACAAACCACGCTTCACGCCCTGTAGAATTACTGCACCAAGAGAGCCACCAGCGACTTGTTCAAATCCGAAGGCACTTTTCACAATGAGTGCGAAAACTCCTGGGAGTTCTGTAATATTAATCAGCATAATAATAAGAGCAGCCCCAATGTAGATTCCTGCCATTACCACTACAATATATTCGGACATTCTTGCGATACGCTTAACACCGCCAAAGATAACCAGTGCAAAGGCAGCAGCCATTACAAGCCCAAGAATGGCCCGATTGGTGCCAAATGAATTCTCAAAGGCCACTGTGACCGTATTCGATTGGACCGCGTTAAATACAAGCCCGAAGGATAATGTAATCAGAACCGCGAATATCGCACCCATCCAGCGCTTATTCAGGCCTTTCTCCATATAATAGGCAGGCCCACCGCGAAATCCGGTCTTATCCTTCACTTTATATACCTGTGCCAAAGTGCTTTCTATAAAACCGGATGCTGATCCAATAATGGCAATCACCCACATCCAGAAAATAGCCCCTGGACCACCTATGGCAATAGCAATTGCGATTCCCGTTATATTACCTGTTCCTACCCTCGCCGCCATACTAATGCAGAAGGCCTGGAAGGATGAAATACTATCTTTTGACCTTTCATTGGATCCTTTAAGAACCCGAAACATTTCTTTGAACATACCAAACTGTACAAATTTCGATCTTACGGTGAAATAAAGTCCACAAGCAATAAGAAGGATCACCAATATTTTCGACCACAAAAAATCATTTGTTACGCTAATCATACTATCTAAAAATTGTTGCATGTAATTCCGCCTCTCCATTCTGTCGATACCAAGTTGCTAAGCTTATAACACATAGTATTTTCAAATATAACAGTCATTATTTCAAATGCCAATAAAAATTGTAACTTTCATAACATCTCTTGTCAGTGGGTTTCGCATACTTTTCAGAATTATGGTAGAAAATACTATTCATATCTGAAGAGAAGTGGAGTTTTGTCATATGGATAAGGAAAAAGAAGATATGATTTTAACGGATCGACAGGGACATCCCATTACAGATAATCAAAATATACGAACGGTAGGGAATCGCGGACCGTCGACGCTCGAAAACTACCACTTTATCGAGAAAATATCTCATTTTGATCGAGAGCGTATTCCGGAACGTGTGGTGCATGCTAGGGGTGCAGGAGCCCACGGGTATTTTGAAGCTTATGGAAAAGTAGGCGATGAACCCGTCTCGAAGTATACGCGTGCTAAGCTTTTTCAAGAAGCAGGCAAAAAAACACCTGTATTCGTAAGGTTTTCAACAGTGGTTCATGGCGTGTACTCTCCGGAGACCTTTCGTGATCCACGTGGCTTCGCCACAAAGTTCTATACAGAGGATGGAAACTGGGACTTGGTCGGAAACAATCTGAAGATTTTCTTTATCCGTGATCCGCTGAAATTTCCTGACATGGTGCATGCTTTCAAGCCAGATCCCGTGACCAATCTGCAAAACCCAGAGCGGATGTTTGATTTCGTATCGAACTCTCCTGAAGCTACTCATATGATTACATTCCTGTTCTCTCCTTGGGGGATTCCAGCCAACTATCGGCAGATGCAGGGGTCTGGAGTTAATACCTATAAATGGGTGAATGAAAACGGCGAAGCCGTCTTAATCAAATACCATTGGGAGCCGCTGAAACATGGCATTAAGAATCTAACTCAGCAAGCCGCTGAGGATATACAAGCCAAAAACGTCAGCCATGCTACGCAGGATCTATATGAGGCTATTGCGCGTAAGGATTACCCTGAATGGGAGCTTTGTGTGCAAATCCTAAGTGACGATGAACATCCTGAGCTCGATTTTGATCCACTCGATCCTACTAAGCTTTGGGATCATGAACGTTTCCCATTTTTACCTGTAGGGAAGATGGTTCTGGATCGAAATCCAGACAATTATTTTGCCGAGGTCGAACAGGTCGCTTTCGGGACTGGAGTTCTAGTAGACGGTCTGGATTTCTCGGATGACAAGCTGCTGCAAGGCCGGACGTTCTCCTATTCGGATACTCAGCGGCACCGGGTGGGCGCCAACTACATTCAATTACCGATCAATGCTCCAAAGACAAGGGTAGCGACGAATCAGCGGGATGGGCAAATGACTTATCATGTGGATAAGGCGCCTGAGCAAAACCCACATGTGAATTACGAACCTTCCTCGCTTGGCGGGTTAAAGGAGGCAGCTCCTTCTGGCAAAGATCATCAACCGATGTATAATGATCGACTAGTTCGCGACAAAATTAGTCGGACAAATGACTTCGGGCAAGCTGGTGATACCTATCGCAAGTTCGAGGATTGGGAACGGGATGAATTGATTCATAACCTGGTCGATGCCCTAAAAATATGTGCGCCTGTGATTCAAACCAATATGATTGAACATTTTACAAAAGCTGATCCAGACTACGGTCGCCGAGTGGCTGAAGGTCTTGCTCAAGCCAAAGCTGACCACAAGCATCTAGGTACTTCAGAGAATCGAGACGGCGCGGAAATTGCGGAGCAATCCGGTAAACAAACCGATGGCTATTAGAAGTTAAATGAAGGGTTAAGGGACCTGTTATAATGGTTCTTTAACCTTTTTTTGATTTTAAGAGCTTTCGCTTTGCCATATTCACGTAACATATGAACACTATGATTATTGTGTAGCTAAGATCATAGGAGGAACAAACCGTGCAAAATACAACCATATTAATTACCGGTGGAACCGGATCTTGGGGACGACAACTCGTGAAACGGTTATTGGAAAGAGACCCAAAAGAAATCAGAATATTTTCCCGCAATGAGTCACTTCAAGTAGAACTACAACAGGAATATCATCATAATCCCAAACTAACGTTCATCATCGGTGATATACGTGATAAGCAAGAACTGATGCAAGCTTGCCATCAGGTAGATTATATCTATCATTTAGCGGCCTTGAAGCATGTCCCGATCTGCGAACAACAACCAGACAGTGCGATGAAGACTAACGTACTCGGAACTCAGCATGTGATTCAAGCCGCTATTAAACACGGCGTAAAAAAAGTAGTTTATGTTTCAACCGATAAAGCAGCGCAACCATCGAGCACCTACGGAATGACAAAATCACTCGGTGAAAAGCTAATGGTCCATGCCAATCTCAGACAAACCAAAACTCAGTTTGTATGTGTGAGAAGTGGCAATGTACTTGGCTCAACGGGTAGCGTGGTGCCTATTTTCAAACAAAGTATTGTGGATGGAGTAGACATTTCCCTTACAGATGCTAGAATGACTCGTTTTTTCTTAACCATAGATGATGCAATTACCCTACTCCTTAAAGCAACAGAAGAAAGCAGAGGCGGAGAAGTCTTTGTGACCAAAATGCCTGCTTGCAGCATTAAGGATCTTGCCCAGGTCTTAATTGACGACTTATCAACTAGCACGATCCAAATCAAGGAAACGGGGATACGTCCCGGTGAAAGCTTAAGTGAGGCCCTGATATCGGAATTTGAGAGTGCTTCTTCCATTCATCTGGATGATCACTATTATGTGATTCTCCCCCCTTTTCCTATAGAAGGTTTACAAGAAGCCTATGCCTCTTGCCCGCCTGTGGACTTCCAGAGCTATGATTCGAATCATGTGTTGATGAGCAAACCTGCGATAAAAGAAATGTTACAACAAGGTGGGTTTCTAGCATGAGTACCTCGATCGTATTTACAGGTGGAGGCTCCGCTGGACATGTATCCGGCAACCTCGTGTTGATCCCTAATTGTTTAGCAGAGGATTGGGACGTCCATTATATAGGCTCCGAACAAGGAATTGAGCGTAAGCTTTTGTCTGACTACAAGGAGGAAGTGACCTACCATCCCATTTCCACAGGGAAATTGAGACGCTATTTCGATTGGAAGAATGTGACCGATGTATTCAAAATCATGAAGGGCATCTTTCAATCTTACCGACTCCTACGAACCATCAAACCAAGTGTGATTTTTTCTAAAGGTGGATTTGTTTCTGTACCGGTCGTGATTGGAGCCAAACTTAACAAAGTGCCCATCATTATTTATGAACCAGACTTAAATCTTGGACTAGCTAATAAAATATCACTTCCGTTTGCCACTCATCTGTGTACAAATTTTCTGGATACTGTAACCAAATCTGCTTCTCTCAAGGCCGTTCATGTGGGACCGCTCTTGAAGGAGCAATTCAAATTAGCTGATAAACAACGTGGTTTAGCCTTTTGCGGATTCACTTCTGCTAAGCCTGTTCTTCTTATTATGGGAGGAAGCCAAGGGGCACACAGCATTAACCAAATGGTGAACAATGTACTCGCTGAGTTGATAAATAAATTTCAAGTGGTTCATATTTGCGGGGAGGGAAAGGTTGATTATCACCTCTCGATGTCAGGCTACAAATCGTATGAATTCATTACAAGCTGTGAGCTGCCGCATTTATTAGCTATGGCGGATGTTGTCGTATCCCGTGCAGGGTCAAATTCTATGATGGAGCTTCTTTCTATGCAAAAGCCAATGCTATTAATTCCCCACACGAATGGTGGCAGCCGCTCTGGTCAACTTGCCCAAGCGCAGTATTTTCAACAAACTGGACTCGCTGAAATGTTACTTGAAGAAGAGATGACCACTCAAAGCTTTGTTCATTCGATAATGAAGGTATACGAGAACCGCTCTACTTACAAAGATAAAATGAAACCTTATGAGAATGGCAGAGGAGCCTTTAAGGTAATGAACTTAATCAAACAAGTAAGCGGCGAGGATTTAACAATGATCAAGGCAGGTACGGTTTAGATGGGAATGAAGCTAGCGAATTGGTTACTCCTCTGCTTTATCGCTGTCGTCTGTATTTTGGTTTATTTTGGACAAAGGGTCCTATAATAAACATTTCTAAATTGTACCGAGCTTTCTGGGGATGGGTATAATTAAAGCATCCACAATTTTAGGGGGAGAAACTCATGAAAAAGCATCCCGCGTTAGAAATGTATGATTATAATGTATGGGCCAATCAAACGATCATCCATCGCTTAAAGGAGTTGCCTAAAGACATTTATCATAAGGATATCCAGAGTGGTTTTTCTTCGGTAGCAAAGGTTGTGACGCATATTTATGTCGTGGAGAATATTTGGTTTGACTTGATTTCAGGGCGAACTAGGAATGAAGCTAAAGCATCAGCTGCCCAATTAGAGCCCTTGTTAGCAATAAAAGATATTGAAGAAATGGATGTCCTCTATCGTGAGCTAACCAGCAAAAATAAAATGGTGTTGGCTAGTCAAATAGATAAGGACCCCACCGTTGTGTTAGATCATCCAACGATGGGATCACTTGAGACATCCATTTCCGGGGCTATCTTCCACGTTGCTAACCATGGCAGCTATCACCGTGGGAATATCGGTACAATGCTGCGACAAATGGGCCATACCTCAGTACTGCAGGATTATGTTGCTTATCTTTATAACGAGTCCAAATGATCATCGAGCTATTATCTTTGAGGCATCAATTAGCTACAGATTTAAAATATTGGTAGACCTGATTTAGCTTTTTGTCATGTTTACCTTTTGGACTCTCCATATTCCCAAACTCGAAAAACTTCACTTTTTTCATACCGCAATATTGAAATAATGCTTTTCTCATCAGCACCTTATGGGAATTGTTTAACCAATATAAAGGATAAAGGGTTGGCCCCTTCATGCTGGAAATACAAACCACGGACTTCCCTTTCAGCAGCCCTTCGGGGATAAGGCCGCCCTTTTCTCTATAAGCAAAATTAGAGGCAAACATTTGATCAATATACCCGAGCAGCATGGCTGGAGGCCGCCCCCACCAGATTGGATACACAAACACAATTTTGTCGGCCTGACGAATCTGCTCACGATACTTCTCAAACTTGGGATCGATATGCATGTCTCTTCTACGTTTATTTTCGTTAAAGACCAGTACCGGATCAAATTGCTCCTCATATAGATCAAGCACCTCGATGTTCGTGATCTTTCGATTTTCATTACTTCCTTGAATGACTTTATTGAGAAAAGCATAACTTAAACTTTTATGATTCGGATGAGTATAGATGACTAAAACGTTCATTGGTCCACCTCTTTAATTATCATTTGATAACAAAATCGTATCACAATCTTTATTTAGTTGTCAAATGATAATTGTATTATGATAATTATTTTGTTAAAGTTTACACTAAGAGGTGATCGTTATGGACAAAGAAGCGTTTTTTCATAAATTAGTGACCTTTACGACGGCAGTCCATGAAGTAACATTCGACTTAACCAAAGATGTTAGACCGGAAGGTATTACGCCCGTTCAATATAGTATTCTGGAGTATATTGCGGTCAGCCAGCCTGTTACCCTCAGTCAAATTAGTGATTGTAAGAATATCTCTATGCCGAACACGAGCCGTGAGCTCAAGAAATTAACAGAAAAGAATCTTTGCGAAAAGCTGGATGTCGCAGAAGATCGGCGTAAACAAATGATTCGGTTGTCTGACGCTGGACAAGCGATGATGAACAAAGCTTTTGGGCAGATCGGCGAACGTTTCCTGGACCGGATCAAGGATTCTTCTACTGAAGAACTAGAAGAAATCAACCGAGCACTCGATGTGCTTCAGTCCAAGGTGTTTAATAGTGACAATTGAGCAGATTAAAAAACAGAGCAGCTGCCTCCATTATAGGAGAACCGTTGCTCTGTTTTTTTCGGTCGTTTATTTGGCTGATTTATCAGCCCCACATTCAGCTAAATCGCCGAATCCACTATTTCACCAGTCCGCCGATAAAGGACTCAAAATTGTCAGCCAAGCGTGTGATCTTGTATTTGTTATCACGATCAACATGAATAACCTCGGGTTCGCCATCATTTCCAAACTCGCGGTAATCCAGCATGATTACTTCATTCTCAGAAAGACAATCACAAATCACCACACCAACCTCAGGATAACGTCCATTTTCAATCACAGTCCGGCTGCCTGAAGCTCCACACAGCGACTTATTCTTATCTCGTCCAATTCCAAGGATCCCTGAAATCGTAATAAATTCTTCTGTTCCCGGAATTGGGTACCGAGTGTTATGAGGAATTCCCCCATTATGTAGCTTCATCATTTCAACGTAGTATTTTGGCAGCTTAAAAACCAGCTCTTCTTCTACTGAAGCAATCATTGCATCTGTAGGCGATTCAGAGATATATTCTGAGAACGCATACTCGCTGTCATCCCAAAAGTTGGTGGTGTCGATCGCTACTACAGGCTTCTTTGCAGGTTTATTCACAGGCTTTTTCGTAGCTTTCTTAGCCAATTTTCGTTTGATCCATCCCAAAAACTCCAAGGTGTCCTCATCATCAGGCTCTAGCTCGTCTGCAATTGTAAATGCTTTTAAAGCTTCGTCGTACCGCTTCAGATAATAATAGGAAACTCCGATACGGTAATGCCAAAGCGGGTCACCTTCACCCTCTTCTTCAATGCTCAAATACTGCTCTAAAGCTTCTTCATATTGCCCGAGATTATTAAGCGCTCTGCCCAAATGACTAGTTAGAACATAATCTCTTTCCTCTTCAGGAATTTCCGTTATTGCATCCACGATTTCTTGAAATTCATCCTCTTCATGCCAAGTATCCAATTTTTCCAATAGCTCATCACTCATCATTAATACCTCCTAGTAACGATCACTCAAAATACCTATTAGAAATTATACCATTTATAGCCTATGCCCAGCCAATCACGCATTAAAGGCGAAATTCAGTTAAAAAAACAGACCACATAGCTCTTCTGCGGTCTGTTACGTATACACAAATTCATGAGCACCCTTCATTGCTTGTTTTCAATCCTCTGCATGAACTCTTCAACGGCGCTATAGCCAAGCTGCTTCAGATACCAGTTGTTGGCGGCAGCCTCGATCAGGCCGGCTACGTCGCGGCCGGGCTGAAGCTGGATTTCAATATGCGGAATTTGGACGCCAAGATAGTCTGTGAACTTCGGTTCAAGTTCGAGCTCATTATTCAAGGAATTCTCTCGCCAAGGAGACAACTCGATGTCGAGTACAATTCGCGTCTCATCCTGAAAAGCTCTACGCCCGTACTGGCGTACAACATTGATCAGACCAATACTGCGCAGCGCTAGGAATTCGCGGGTCGTCTCGTTATGTGTGCCGAGAAGCGTCGCCGGTCCCAGCTTCTTCAGCACCACGATATCATCCGCCACAAACCGATGGCCTCTTCTAATAAGCGTATGCGCGGTTTCGCTTTTACCAATTCCTGACTTACCCCTGAGTAGGACACCTATACCAGACACGTTTACACATACCCCATGAATTGAAAGCTCTGGCGCCAGCGCCTTCACTAGATAGGTATCAATCTTTGCGATGATCTCTGTCGTCGTCTCCTGCGTCCGAAGCAACGGGATGCCCTCTTCTTCGCAGAATAGAGTTAAATAAGGAATCTCCTGCTGACCTGTCGTCACAATAAAACATGGTGGATGATACTTGACGATATTACCAATATGTAACTTGCGCTCTTCAACGCTTAGGGTTAACAGATAATTGATTTCCTTGCAGCCCAATACTTGTACCCGCTTCGTTGGGAAAAAATCAAAGTAACCCACGAACTCCAGACCAGGTCTATGCGCCTTTGAACGAGTGATTTCACGATCCATGCAGCTAGCACCTGCAAGCACTTCCAGCTTAAACGTCTCTGTAAGGCTTTGAACGGTAGTCGATTTCAATGTTGTTCCCTCCTGTGGCTGCGTATCTCAAATACGCAATACGGTTAACGGGATATATTCAACGACAAATGGGATGATTCCTGCAAAATAAACAAAAGGCGTTCAATCACCGTTAAATGATTGAGCGCCTCTCGATTAGAACGTTCTATTTACTCGTTAATGTAAGTGTTGACTCGATTTTGAATCAGCTTGCTGACGTCTTCAGCGGATTTCTGACCACTCATATATGAATCAAATTCTTCAATTGCAATTGAAACCACCTTATGATCACTAGATAAATTCCTACTTGCTCCATCTAGAAGCTGATGTAATTCTTGGATTTTACTTTCTACAGTCTCAGCATCAAACTTTTGTTCTAGAAGAGGTAGTGTTCCCGCTACTGCCTGCTGCTTAGCATCATTAAGCTGTTTCTCCACAACTCCCTTATGCAGCGGAAAACCCTGGACCACTGGTGAAGATTGCATTTCTTCGGAAAGCATGAACTTAATAAAGTTCCAAGCTTCCTCTTGAACCTTGGACTTGCTGTTAATACCTAAAGTAAAGTATGACTTAAATGGAGTTCCGTTATATTTTCCATTGACTGTTGGATTTTGATATAGTTTAAGCTTTGGATCAAGGACTTGAGAGAGGCCTGACATTGGATCGAAAAGGTTAGCTTTGCTGAACAAAGTTTTGGTATAATCGTACGAAAATTCCTCTTTAAGTACGCCTTCATCATACATCGATTTGATTTGCTTCATCATGTCTCGAAACAGATCGGAATCAAAATTAGCTTGACCTTGATCAATGAGCTTATCATAATTCGCTTCTATATACTCCGCCAACATTTGAATCGGAAATAGATTAACAAATGCTACATAATCCTCTCCAACTTGTTCCTTAAGCTTCTTAGAAATTTCTTTAAATCCATCCCATGTCCAGGTCTTATTATCGATTTTAATATTAGCTTTTTCTAACAACTCTGTATTCCCAGTAAGCGCGTCGATGACAAATGAGAATGGCATTGCATACAATCCGTCCCCATCCTGGGAGTTCTTAAAGATATTTTGATAGTACTGATTTCGATCAAATTCTGAGTCCTTATCCATCAGATCATAGAAATTAGTCAGCATGTTCTTGGCGACATATTTGTCCTGCGGCAGATCGTTCATTACGATGATGTCTGCCCCTTTGCCGGACATCATCTGTGTGCTAACCGTTTGTATATATTTCTCAACATCGCTCTTTGAGAATGATTCGCTCGATGTCATTTCCTCCGTTTGAGGTCTGGCTAGATACTCTTTGATTTCAATTTGTATATCTGGGCGAATTTTTTTATATTGCTTAACCGCCTCATCTAAATAAGGAGTTACCGCCATGGTCGCAATCTCAATCTTATTGCCATTCTGGTCTGATTGTTCATTAGTTGATCCTTCTGTACCTGATCCCACGCTGCTGCTAGAGCATCCCGATAATACGACTATCATTGCTAATAAGGATAAAAACCATCTTCTTTTCAAATTCATTCATTCCCTTCAATATACTCGGATTCGATTACCTTCCTGAAGTGGTTCACTTGATTCAATAATGATCTCATCATCAGGACTTAAGCCGCTCACAGCTACAATCTCATCCTCGGTTGAATCACCCGTTACAATATAAGCCTTGCGTGCATTAAACGTATTGCCGAGTGAGCTTTTCTTCTCCTCAATTACAAAGACATAGCTCCCTGTTGTATCTTTATGAACCCATTTCTTTGGTAACACATAACCTTTTTCATTTGACTCCTTCTTTATATCTAGACTGACTTGTTCGCCGCCTTTAATACCATCATCGGAGACAGAAACGACAACCTGATAACTCGATTTATCGGATGAATCTTCTTCACTGCTCTCTTGGGATGCAGCTTTAATCTCTTCAATTACACCGTTAACCAGTGTATTGTCTTTCTGCAATCGAACAGAAACCTTAGATCCAATCTCGAATAATGCCGTATTATCCGACTCGACAGCAAATGAAAATTCGAAGCCCTTACCACTATCCATTAAGGTCAGGATTGTCCCCCCTTGTGAAGCATTCATACTATCCTCTGCTGTAATCTTTGTGACTTTTCCATCAAAGGGGGCAGTCAGTGTCTGTTTATCCGCTTTATCTTTGCGCAGCTTATTCATCTTTCTTTGCGCCAGTTCAAGATCCATACTATCCAGTTCAAGAGCTCGCTCTGCCTTGGCAATCACCTGCTCATCACCATCTATCAAAGCATTCAGCATATCCTCCTCCAGAATCTCCCGATTTAACTGTTGTTTCTTTAGCGCCGTTTCCTCTTGATAAATCTGCTCATCCAGATCAGAGCTATTAAATGTAACGAGCTTTTGCCCCTTCTTAACCTCAGCATTCTCTTTTACATGTACCTTCACAATTTTTGAGCCAGTCTCATTCAACAAATCCACCTGCTTTCGAGGTGTTAAGACTCCACTCCCTTTAACCTGATGAACTAATGATTTCGAGGAAAGTTTCTCCGTAACTACTTTGGGCAGCGTCATCGTTTCGAGTGTGCTGCTAAAGAAAGTCAGGCCAGCCAATATCGCAAAAAACAATACAAACAAAGCAGCCGTTAATCGTTGTCGCTTAGATGTGCTTGTCATCTCATTTCCCCTATCCTTTAATTCCAGAAAGCTCTATGCCCTCAATAAAATACCGTTCCGCTAAAAGAAACAAGAGAATCATAGGCGTCATATATAAGACCGCAGCCGCAAAGGATACCCCAAGCGCATCTTCCTGTAGACGAGATAGAAAAATGGACAAGGGCTGCAAATTGGCATCCTGCAGAAAGATCAGGGGCTGCTCCACCATATTCCAGTAATCTGCAAACAGCAGAACAACAAGCGCTGCCATTCCGGGTTTAACCATAGGCAGGACAATCCTGATAAAGGATCGAAAATAACCCGCCCCATCCATTTGGGCTGCTTCCATATATGCCGTTGGAATTTGGAGCATAAATTGTCTGAGCAGGAACACACCAAACGCCGCAAATATCCCTGGTAAAATAATGGAGCTTGGACTATTAATCAGCCCTAGCCGATCGGACATGATATAGTTCGGCACAAGCGTGACCTGGAACGGCATGAGCATCGTGATCAGATACACAATAAATAAGGGCTCTCTGCCAGGAAATCGCAGCTTAGCAAATGCAAATGCCGCTAATGTTGCCACCACGACCTGACCTATAATGATTGGAAACACCATAAATACAGAGTTCCAGAACATACGAAGAAATTGCGAGGTTGAAATAAGCACCTTATAAAATTGCTCCAGCGAAACCCAATCTGGAATCAGCTTCAAATTCACAAAATCGTTCATCTGTGTATTACCTAACATGCCGTAATTCAGCATAATTTCCTTCTCCGTCATCAAGGAGCTTACCATTGTGAGCACAACCGGAAATAGCATTACCAGCGCGATTACGGCTAAGATAATAGTAAGTAGCAGTGTTCTTATCTGTTTCTTGTTCATCTACACCCCTCCCTTTACTCCATAAATGAACGGAACTTATGTTCAACTCGGAAGAGCATCAACACAATGACTAAAATGCAGAGCACCATTAAGAAAGCTGCAGCCGACAGCTTCTGAATATCGAGCGATAAGAACATATTGTTCATATAGTGCTGAAGCATATAGATACTGTCATGAGGATAGTCACCCGCAACTAAATAAATTTCCCGAAATACCTTGAATGAGTTCAGAATCGACATCAGCATCACTAAAAATCCTGTCGGTATTAAATAAATCAAGGTGATCTGGTGCTTACGAGCCCAGCTTGCACCTTCCAGGTTTGCTATCTCATAATATTGATCTGGGATATTTTGCAGTCCAGCCAAGAATAGAACCACATTATAGCCAATGTTTTTCCATACATAGATAAAAATAATGACCCCTTGCGCCCACTCTGATTTCATCCAATCGATCCGCTCAATTCCAATCCACTCTAATGCATGATTGAAAAAACCATTCCAGTCGAATAGGATCTGCCATACGAGCACAATTGACGCTACTGGAACAACCAGTGGCAGTACATATGAGGTACGCAGCCAATTCCGAAGATAGACTCGTTTGTTAAGCAGCATGGCAAGAGCAAGTGACAACAGAATAAGGATCGGAACACCAATTATTGTGAACCAGAATGTATTCCCTGCCGCCTTTTGAAAGGACGAGCTAGCTAATAGGCTCTGATAATTGGCAAACGATAACCCTGCCTCACCACTTGGATTCTCAAATGAAAATACAACACTTTGACCAAACGGAATCAAATAAAATAGCGCAAACCCGATCAAACTCGGAGCAAGAAAGCAGAACGCCACAAGAATCTCCTTGCGAGCCAAATATGAAATTCTCACAGCCTCAACCTCCTTTCGAGCTTGTTCCATACAAGCAACATGTTTACCGTACAAATAACTATTCTATAGATCAGCTTCGGTATTAATTTGGAGCAATTGTGGAAAAAGTATGGAAAAGCCCGCTTGAAAGGACAAGTTTGTTAGAATAATAGATGTATTGGTCAGGAGGTCTGTTGATGAAGAACTATCAAATCGCAATCGTTGAAGATGATTGTCATATAAGAGATATCGTTGAGAATTATTTACAGAAGGAAGGCTATAGCACCCTATCGTTAGGTTCAGCAGAAGAAGCGCTCATGTTATGGAACACAGAGCGCCCGGATATGTGGATTCTAGACATCATGCTTCCAGGTATGAATGGCTATGAATTCTGCAAACAAATTCGTAAGGAAGCCGAAGTTCCTATTATTATGATCTCTGCTCGTGATGAGGAAGTAGATAAGATACTTGGACTTGAGCTTGGAAGCGATGATTATTTAACTAAGCCTTTCAGCCCACGTGAGCTGGTCGCACGAGTAAATCGTTTATTCCATCGGCTTAACTGCCTTACAGAAAGATCAGAACAGAGTATAGTCTCTTCTAAATCAAACGACCTCATCATCGATGAGCTTCGTCTAGTATTAGATAGTCGTCTGGTTTACTGGAGGTCTAAAGAAATTGAAATGACGGTGAAGGAATTTTCATTGCTTCATACCTTAGCAGCGCAACCGAATCGAGCTTTTTCTCGCAATGAGTTGTTAACATTAGTGTGGGGGGATGACTATTTCGGTAGCGATCGGGCAATTGACGATTTAGTCAAAAGACTTCGTCGTAAAATGGAAGACCTGCCTCTTGAAACCGTTTGGGGCTATGGTTATCGAATGCGCGTGGATGGAGTGAAGACATAACATGAAACTAATCTATAAGCTTCATTTATCATTTGGAATATTACTGGTATGCGTACTCGTGCTTACAGCTACATTCGTTTATCCTCTACTAATGGACACACTAATCAATAATCAAAGAGAAGAGCTAAGATCACAAGGCAGTGCAATGATGGAGTTGGTCAATTCGTTACCTGTTCAAGACCTAACACCTTCTCAGTCAGCAGCAGCTATCGTACAGCCGGCTCAAGAAATTAATAGATCCGTCGATGCGTTACTCATAGAGCCGAATCGTAATATATTATTTAGTACAATGACTGAAGCGCAGACACAGACATGGCTACCGCTCATTGAACAGCATTC
The DNA here is from genome assembly GCF_038004525.1 of Paenibacillus sp. FSL R5-0914. Classification (NCBI taxonomy): domain Bacteria; kingdom Bacillati; phylum Bacillota; class Bacilli; order Caryophanales; family Paenibacillaceae; genus Paenibacillus; species Paenibacillus sp. FSL R5-0914. The sequence goes on along the minus strand of NZ_JBBORH010000001.1, from coordinate 1,048,008 downwards.
AAGTCACAATCAGCAGGATTTATGGGAAAATGGACAGGAGAAATATATTGTTGAGACCTTAACTTCTAATCCACAGAATCTTGATCCAACTAGTGCTGTAACCGCAGCCACCCTTGTCTTGTCTACACCGCTAAGCAAAGTAAAATCATATCAATCAGAGCTTTTTACAAGAATGATGTTCATTATGGTGATTGGGGGCACTATTGCCTTTGGCCTAAGTTTATTTATTACCAAACGTCTCGTTACTCCTCTTGAGAAATTAAAGCTTGAGCTCAAAAAAGTTGAAAAACGCCAATTCGATGAGGTGCAGCTCATTCAAACTGGCGGGGAAATTGGTGAGGTAGCCCAAAGTGTCCATCATCTCGCAGGAGAACTTAAACAATACCATCATGCTCAAAGACAATTTTTCCAGAATGCTTCTCATGAACTTAAGACCCCACTAATGACGATTCAAGGTTATGCAGAGGGAATACGAGATGGTATTTTCACCGGGGATCGTGCTGACAATGGTCTTGATGTCATCTCAAGTGAATGTGAACGACTTAAGGGAATTGTTACAGAGATGATCTTGTTAGCCAAGCTTGAAAGTGAAGATGGTATTTTTGATCAAGAAGAAGTGTCAGTAGAACAATTAATCGATAAAACCGCCGATCGAATACGTCCATTAGCTATAAATGAGGAAGTTGACATCAAAGTAAAGTACGAAGTGGATAACCCGAGAAAACTTCATATTCATGGAGATTCGGAAAAACTATTACAAGCAGTACTAAATATTATGAGCAATGCGATCAGGCATGCATCACAAGCCGTGGATATAGAAATTTCGGAGCAGGATGGACAAGTGCAGATCGATGTCATAGATGATGGTCAAGGTATTCCTGATCAATTACTGCCTCAGCTATTTCAGCGTTTTATTAAAGGTAAGAATGGAGAAACGGGACTTGGACTCGCCATTTCACGTGCAATTGTTGAACGGTGCGACGGTACTATATCCGCTCATAACGGAGAGCATGGTGGAGCTATCTTTCGAATGAGTTTTCCTTCAAAATAAATGTCATTCTGATCCTCAAAGACTGTCATCGAATTGAATGCAAACTCTTTCTATGATGCCGCCAGACAGCTCTATACTTTGTATGACTTTTTTGGCAAAGAGCCATACTAACCCTCACAGACTATGACTATCCCGAAGGAGAGTACTGATGAGCGAACAACAATGGCTGATTCCAGCAACCAAGGGATTGGGCTTCAAGTTGGACAAAGGGCAGATCGTCCGGGTAACCGATGTAGAAGGAGAGCAAGTAGCAGATTTCGCTGCTTATAACGCCGTTCGCCCTAATGAGCGAATTGACCCTGGTGTGACGATAGATGCTCTAGGCAAGATGAATGTGCTTCCGGGGGACATCCTCTATTCCAATCAATACAGACCACTGCTTACGATTATTAAGGATACTGTGGGCCGCCATGATTTCATTAACTCTGCCTGTCGTCCCGAGATGTATGAGGTGCTGTATAACAAAAAGAATCACGCCAGCTGCTACAATAACCTGAATGAGGCGCTGGAGGAGTTTGGCCTGCCCGCTCCCGATCAGCATTATCCGTTTAATCTTTTTATGAATACTGTCATTGATCCTTCTGGAAAAGTCAGCGTGGAGCGACCGCTTTCTAAAGCTGGGGATTATATTGAGTTGCGGGCTGAGATGGATCTGATCATTGCCATATCGGCTTGTCCCTGCTCCGAAAGTGTCTGCAACGGGTATAAATGTACACCGATTGCCGTGGAGATCCTTTAGAGTATGTCGCAAAGAGGTTCGTGCCAAATGGCTCGTCTTCTAACTTACCTACTTCTTGAATAGAATGACTTGTACAAGTTAACATCTCATTCAAGGAGCGATGACCATGAATAGCTTTTTAACCTATATCGTACTCGGAATTTCGTTATCTGCACCGATTGGTCCCATCAATGCAGCCCAGCTCGACCGGGGAGCGCGGATGGGATTTTTCCAATCCTGGATGATCGGACTGGGGGCTATGTGTGCGGATTTAGTGTATATGCTACTCATTTACTTTGGACTAGCCCACTTTCTGAATACCCCGTTTATGAAAACCTTCCTGTGGACATTCGGCAGCTTCGTTCTCCTTTATACCGGAATTGACACCTTAAAAAATATCAATGCCGTGCCTGGATCCGCCTCACGAGGTGCACAGACCGGCACTAGCGCCTTCCGTTCAGGCTTTTTGATGGCACTAATGAACCCACTCAGCATTCTGTTCTGGTTAGGTATCTACGGCTCCATTCTGGCCAAAAGCATAGAAAATCAACATTTCGATCAGGTGCTGTGGAACAGCATGGGTATTTTTGTCGGCATCCTACTCTGGGATGTGGTGATGGCGATGCTGTCTAGCTTCTTTCATCGGTTCACCGGCCCTTCTATGCTCCGGTTCATTTCCCTTGCCGCGGGGATTTGCCTTCTTGGTTTTGGCATCTACTTCGGTTCTCAGGCATTTATACAGTTGTTTGGCTAATAGGTTCAACCAGCAAGAGCTTTCCTAGGCCTTCACCCATCTCCCTCCCTTCGCATAGGATGTTTTGAACTTAACGAGGAGGGTGTTTTTGGATGGCCCATTTGAACACAAAGGTCTGGCTGGATGAACATCTGGCTGAGCTACCTTACTGGCAGCAGGATGCTTTTCGTCAATTTACATCTATGATTGCAGATCCCGAAGGCAAATATCCCTGTATTCCGGGACGTCAGGGGTTTCTGTCCAATCATTTGCGTTTTGGCTTCGTAGCTGATCCACGAAGTGAAGAGTCTGCAATAGAGGTCGCTCAATTACTTCATCAATATGGGGAATGCTCGCGGGATACCGGCAAATATGCTTCCCTTGTTCTATTTTTTGAAACTCCGGAAGATTTGGCGGAAGGTTTCTCCATTGAGGAATATGAGAATTTGTTCTGGTCCATTCTGGGCCGCGTCAGCGCGGTAGACACGGTGCCTTGGCCGAATGAAATTTCTACAGATCCCTCCCATCCTTCGTGGGAGTTCTGCTTTGATGGGCACCCGTATTTCGCGTTCTGCGCAACCCCGGCACATGAGCTGCGGAGAAGCCGCCATACCCCTTATTTTGTCATTGCCTTTCAGCCGCGTTGGGTATTTGAGAATATTAACGATTCTACCGCATTTGGCCGCAATATGAAGAAGCAGATCCGTAAGAAGCTTGCTGACTACGATAGTGTTCCCGCACATCCTTCCCTTCAATGGTATGGGCAGGAGGATAGCCTGGAATGGAAGCAATATTTTCTGCGAGATGACGAAAGTGCGCCGTCTAAATGTCCATATACTTATATGAAGAACAAGTTCAAAGCAATAGGAATTAAATTTCACTCTTAAGTGCTTATGAGGTTTGTCCGCGTTTTTTCAAAAGGTGCTCCCTAAACCAGGTAATCAACGCAATGACACAGATGATCAGAAGGCTGGACCAGAAGCCGGGACGGCCCCCTTTTTCAAAAAGTGTACCTGCCACGGCAGTAATGATCAGCGCCATAGCGACCATGGATCTAATCCAACCGCCCATCTTTGGTCTCAATAACTTAAGGAAAGAGGCAAGGATAAATAGCCATGTGTACAAAATAACTAGACCGGCTGCCGTGGTGATATGCTCAAAAATTTGCTTTGGCAGAAACAAGCTCAGTACAATTGTCACGCACAGGCCCAGCATATTGATACCAAGCGCGTAGAGCGGCATCTTTCTTTTTCCTTTGGTCACCGCCAGCCAAGAAGGAGCATCTTTATCCTCGGCCAAGGTTACCAGCATAGTCGAGACCGCATACAATGAAGCCACTAAAATAGAGAACCCGGCCACGATCATTACCCCGTTCAGTACATATACAAGAATAGGTAGTCCCATCGCTTCAAGTGCAGCAATAATTGAGCTTTGATCAGATCTCACTTTCTCAGGGCTCACGAATAATAGGGCGAGTCCTATCGACAGTACATAGAGCAGGGTCACGCCCAGCAGCATAAACCTGCCTGCTTTCGGAGCTTCTTTTGAGTCGCGTAGGTCCATCGCCATAAAGCCCATTACCTCAATACCCCCAAAAGCATAGAACGCATAAAGTAACCCTTTCCAAGCACCCATCCATCCTTTATTCAACCATGCTGCCGAACTGTGAACCGTATCCCAATTCCCCCTTCCCCTCAAAAGGGCAATCACGGCGACCACGATGAACATCAGTACCGCGGCGATTTTGATCATGGCGAATAGATTTTCCGCTTTGTTAATCCCCTGGCTACCTAGAATAATGACCAGCAGACCCAGTACAGCATAAATTGCGGTAAAAACCCAAAGCGGCCAACTCGGAAACCAGACCCGCGAAAACAGGCCCAAAGCAGTCAAGGTACTGCCGAGTATTAGAATTTCTGAGCACCAATAGATCCAGCCCATGCCAAACCCGGCCCAGCGGCCAAAAGCCTCTTTGGCATAACTACGAAAAGAGCCCTTTTGAGGATTTTGTATAGTCATTTGGGCCAGCGCCTCATAGACGAACAGAGTTGCCACAGCCGCCAACACAAAAATAACCAACACCAATAATCCGCTCTTACGGATAGCGATGCTGGAACCAAGAAAGAATCCCGTGCCAATCGTGCAGCCTACACCAAATAAAGTAAGCTGCCACCAAGGTAGCTTGCCAGTTGGAGTACCCATATGTATATCCCTCCGTCTGGTGTTACTATGCGTTATCGGGTGTTATTTTATTCTGGTATAGGCTTAGGCAGGCAAAAGAAGACCCGACTTCCTGTTCAACAACAAGCGAGTCGGGTCTTCTACAGTTAGAATGGTCAGCGCCCTAATTATTTACGGGCATCTGAGGAGATCCGGCAGCGGGAACATAGGCATCCAGCATCTGCTGTATTACTGAAACCTGAAGCTGCGGAACCTGATAATAGGCATGTTTGTTCTGATAAAGGAACAACTCATATCCCATTTCAATAAAATGCTGCACCTGTGAAGCCAGCACCCGACGCAACGCTGGGTTCGTCACTTCCGGTGAAGACATGGCCAGCAGTGAGGCATGGGATTTGATTAGACCCAGCATATACCCGCTGACGCCCGCATCTTTCACATCCGCCAGTGACGAGTTAGGCTTCTTGGGCGGGGCCGGTTGGAGACCGTAAACCGGCTGTGTCATATTCGGGATAAGATAGGTAGCCGTTTCCTGGCTTGGCTTTTGCCCTGTCTTAAAACATTGGCAGGTCAAGTTGTACTGATCCAGCATGAAATTGTACTGCCGATCCAAGATAGACAGTAGTTCTTGATCCTGTACAAAGGTTCTGAACATCATGAACTGGTCCAGTAAATTGATCTGGCAGGACAATACCTCGTGCACATCGAACATTTCGTGAGCGCCATGACCTAGCTGCTGTCCGCCCATCGTTATACTTCCTAACTGTGGTTGCTGCTGCAAATTATATTCTCCTTTGTTCTTAGATGAGTACCCTCTATAATATGAAGGACAAGATAGCCAATTATGCACGCAGTTATATTTACATCCCTCCATATCTAAGTCAAAGTGCCTCACTTACTGCAACCTTCTTATTTTGAATCCGAAGATTCCTTCTATGTGTCGTGAATAATCCGAAGTACCCTAGCGTTACGAGGATACAGATTATAACATCAACTACAATTAAGTTCTGATAATTCCCAAAATAATCGAAGGATAGGCCTCCGATTAATACACCTACTATACCGCCGCCCTGGTGCATGAGAAGTAGAACACCAGTATGTTTTCCTTTACCCTTTGCAAACTCATTAATGACAAGCATTCCACCTGGTAATGCACTTAAGTAGGTAATTCCGAACGCTATAGCAAAAAGAATAGGTGAACTTCCCAAGTGCATAAAGAGGAAAGCAAAACCTATAATACGAATGCCATACAATAGAGACATCATCATTAATTTATTGTATCGGTCCAGAAAATAGCCGCAAATGAGTGCCCCCGTGATTTCCATAATACCAAGGATGCTCATAGATAAGGCGATCATGCTTGGTGATACATCTGCCAACTGATGTATGGCTACCAAATTCATCTCGACGGATCCCATATTGATACCGCAGGTGAACAGCGCAATCGCGACTACGACAAAGATAGGAATAGAAATAATTTTTTTGGACGGTGGAGTTACTCTAGGTGATGTATCTTGACCTTCGACTTCTATTGAACGATCCGAAGGAGCTCTCTCCGTATTTTTCTGTTGTGAACTCTTAATTCCTAACCAAATTACGGGAAGTGTTACACAAACACCTAGGATAAAAGAAGCCATAAAGGCGTTTTTCCAAGTCAGCCAGTCCATGGATACGAAAATGGGTGTAATAATCGCTAATCCTACAGAAGAGGCACTCGCCAGCAAGGCCATTGCTTTAGCCCGATGATGCCGAAACCATTCAAACATCAATATATAATTTGTCGTCGCCCCAATACCTGCCAAACCAGAGATAACACCGTATCCAATAAAAAAGACAATAGGATGGTGGCCTAACACGACAATACCAGTACCCAAAGTACTCATGATTGCACTTAACATTAGTATCTTCTTTGTGCCATAACGATCCACGAGCCAGCCCCCCAAAGGTGCGCATACGGCTACGATGAATAAATTGGTGGACCATGCCATTGAGATGAATCCCCTGCTAATCTGTAAATCCGTCGATATTTGCACCTGAAAAAAAGACAAGCTGAAGCGAGTCAATGCACCAATAAATCCAATAACCCAGAGAGATCCTAATCCAATCCATGCATACCTGGATTCCTTAAACCATGTCGTTTCCATTATGGTTTCCACTCCTGTCTATTATAAAAGATACCGATTGGTATCTTTTATAATAGCATAGATGCTTTTCTTTGCAACAGAATTATTTCATTTGATATACTACGTGTACATATACAATTAAGGACGGAGGATGACAATGGAAAAGGGTGAGAAGACTCGCAATTACATCATAGCTAAAGCCGCTGAACTGTTTAACCAGAAAGGATATTCGGGCTCATCCTTATCTGATATAACTGAATTGACAGGCATTAAGAAAGGTGGAATTTATCGTCATTTTTCCAGTAAGGATGAGATTGCATATGAAGCCTTTAGCTATGCGGGTAGTATTGTGGGGGCCCAACTAGCTCATGCCATTAGTCAGCAAGAAACGGCCTCTGGCAAGCTATTAGCTTATTTACATGTGTACGAGAAAGTAGTTGAAGCGCCACCTTTTATTGGGGGGTGCCCGCTCCTTAACACGGCTATTGAAAGCGACGACAGTCATCCAGGCTTGCGTGAAAAAGCCCAGCAAGCCCTAATAGGCACACTGGAATCCAAAAAGAAAATCATTTCTGAAGGTGTACAAAGTGGTGAATTCAAACCTGATCTCGATATTGAGGCACTAGCTACCTTCTCCCTTTCCATCATGGAGGGCGGCATCATGATGAGTAAGCTCGAGGGCAATAATCGGCATATACGAATGAATATCAAGAGCTTTGCTGCTTATTTAAAAAAAGAGTGCCTACGCGAACCTAGTTAGTTCATTCAAAACTTTTTTAACATACAAAGATTCAAAATAAAAAGGAGCTTCGTCACTACTCACGAGGCTCCTTTAGCTTATTCTTAGTTCCTTAACTTTATTTATGTTCCAACCACTGACACTCTGTGATTTGTATTTCTGTAAATGTTGCTTTAAATGACGAATCCTCTGGGCTACAAGCATATAAACCAAAGTTGATATGCTCACTCCCTTCAAACAAATGAAAAATACGCATCTGCTTAAATGTAATCCCATCAAGAGAATTTTCAACACAGAAGTCACTCTCACGCCGACTTAATCTGTAATACATTGTTTTTATTGTTGCGTCGATATCTGTGGTTGCCCAATCCGAATATCCGTGATTCGTAACTACACTACCCAATCTTTGATATTCTTCATTCTCATATTCAATCGATGCCTTGAACCAATTGTCACTGTCCTGATAAATAATGACTCCACACTGGTCAAATCTATGAGCGCTGTCAAAATCAGTTTTCACTATTAAAGAAAAGTATTTCTCGTCAGTCCTCATTAGCAGCGCAGGTGCAGTATCATTTCTGAATCCATAATAGGTACGTTGCCAAAAATCAGTATTAGGCTCAGTTACAATTTCAATCTTCTCATCTGTAATAGAAAAAGTGCTTACTGGATACTGCCAAAAAAGATTTTCTTTTAAAAATTTCATCTCACTACTCCTTATCTAGGTCCCTCTTTACCCTTGAATGTCCCTCCTGGCATCTTGCTCGGCGAGAATCTCTTTGTCCTCCGCGTTATCTCTCGTCACTTTCTGAACGCCAACGGCGCTATATGAAATCAACAGAATAACAGCTATATAATACCCCTTTACATTCAATTGAAATGGAGCATTGTACAGACCAATAAAGAACATTACATACCCAATAACCAAGCCTGCAAAAGCCATAATTGTGAAAGCCCCTGTATTTCTCATCCTGTGTTTCGGATTTTCTAGCTTAATTTCTTTATCCTCTGAGTTGTCTCTAACGACCTTTTGCACAACGATACAGCTAATCGTAATTAACACCATGCAAAGCAAATAATACCCTTTCACGTTCAATTCCCAATCGTCGTTGTACACCCCCAAACAGAATAGAAAAAGACCTGCAGCCAATGCAAAATACGATACCCCTGTGAAAGCAGCTGTGTTGCGTTTACGATACCTCTGATTCATCTGACGATTCCTCTCCCAATACAGAATTGAATGGTGTTATAGCCTTCTTCACTATACCGTGGAACATCGGTAAAATTCTACCATTAATTAGGTTGTTTTGGGAAAACACAAAGAAAACGGTCTCAGTCCCAGGCAATTCAGGACTAAAGCCGCCTCCTATATTTTCTGCAACTTTATGATTTAGAAAAAATGCTACTCCCTTTCCTGATCCACCAATTGCTGCTGTGCAAGACGAATCATCTCGCGGACCATCGATCCACCAATTTTTCCGCCAATCTGACCCACTGATTCTGTACTCAAATGTCCATTCTCACCGTGTTCCAATGGGATACCAAGTTCTTTTGCGACTTCATATTTCACATCATCAGGCCGCTCCGGATCTACATCATAACCCTCGCGCCGCATCACCTCGGCTTTAAACGTTTGCATTCCGCGATTGACTCCCGGCACTGCATATTTCCTGTTTCTTCTGGACATCCCTTATCCCCTCCTAACATGTTTTAAGTAACATGCCCGGAAAACGAAATCTCCACCCCTGTTGATTTGCTCCGATTATTTCCAAGAGGGCGCTGAAAGGCCAACTGCTGTCAGGGTGCTTGCCCTCTGTTTCTTATGCATAAATTTTGCTTGAAGGTGACGTTACGTCACCTGCTATACTAACTGAGAACAACACGCTGGAGCAATCGATTGGATGTGAGAAAGGATGTACAAAGAGAACTATTTAACGACAGGGCAGCTTGCAAAGCGTACAGGAATAACGGTCAGGACATTGCGATATTACGATCAGATTGGGCTTCTAATTCCAGAAAATCATCATGCGGGATCGATAAGATCTTATAACATGAAAGACCTAGAAAAATTGCAGCAAATTCAAACGTTGAAATACTTAGGGCTATCACTTCAAGAAATAAAAGACATCTTAGATGCAGAGTCGCTATCCATAGGGGAGATCAGACATTCATTACAAGCACAGCTCGATGTTCTACAGAGAAAAATCACTCATACGGAGCATGTAGTTCATGCAATACGAGATGCTATGCAAATGTCGGTCAATCGGTCTGATTGGAACCACTTAGCAAATGTTATTCAAACCTTGCAGAGTAAGCAAGATTGGGGGGAACAGTATCGGACGGCGAGCCGCTTGCAAACGCGGATACATCTTTATGACAAGTTCAGTACAAATCCGCAAGGCTGGCATAATTGGGTGTTTGAACAACTGGAGGTGCACCCTGGAGCCCACATTCTAGAGTTAGGTGGCGGCGATGGAACCTTTTGGATAAGAAACGCCGAACGAATTCCAAGCAGTTGGCGCATCACACTTACTGATATTTCGAGCGGGATGGTAGAAGAAGCACGTTGCCGCTTAGGAAGTAAAAGTTCACAGTTTAAGCTCTTATCTGTTGACGCGCAACAAATCCCCTTCCACGATGAGCATTTCGATGTGGTTATCGCTAACAACATGCTGTATCACGTGCCGGACATCCCTAAAGCGATCCACGAGATACACCGCGTACTAAAGCGAGGAGGTATAATATGCACCTCTACAATGAGCACTCAACACCTACAAGAGATTGAACAATTGGCGGTCTCGTTCGACCCCGACCTTCATGTATTGGATCAAGCTATTAAACGATTTAATCTGGGTAACGGAGGAGACCTGCTGTCTTCTTGCTTCTCCGATCTTCGGTTACTACGTTACGACGACCGTCTGTTAGTCGACGAAGCTGAACCCCTGATTGAATATATGATATCGACCCCGATGAACGCAAAAGAGCGACTTGTCGGTGCGGCTATAGACGAATTTCGAAACCACGTCAATCGGCTTCTACAGGAGAATGGAGCCCTCGAAATGACTAAAGAAAATGGGATTTTTCTAGGGAGGAAATGAGATGAAGGCACAGCATTACAACCCAAGAGTACGGATCATAAAAGAGGAACTTCTATCGGATAACTGGTACACCTTAAAGAAGATCACATTCAAGTATGAAAAAGAAAATGGACAATGGGAGACACAATCCCGTGAAGTGTATGACCGAGGCAACGGAGCGACCATTCTACTCTATAATCGACACAAACAAACCATCGTACTTACGAGACAATTCCGAATGCCTACTTATCTAAACGGCAATGTGACTGGAATGCTTATCGAAACCTGCGCGGGGCTACTCGATAAAGAAACACCAGAAGAAAGTATTCTGAGGGAAACGGAGGAAGAGACGGGGTACCGTATCGACCGAGTGCAGAAAGTTGGCGAGGTCTATATGTCACCAGGATCTGTTACCGAAACCCTGCACTTCTTTGTAGCTGAGTATAGTGATGTCATGACAAAAGGTCCGGGTGGGGGACTTGAGGAGGAACAGGAAAATATTGAAGTAGTGGAACTTTCGTTTGCTCAAGCGCTTGACATGGTCCAAAGCGGCGAGATTCGTGATGCTAAGACGGTAATGCTGCTCCAATACGCTCAGATCCAAGGTCTCTTGAAGGTAAAATCAAAACCGCTGCATATCCTTATCGCTGGCCCGTATCGTTCTGGAACCAATGATGATCCAGTATTAATCGAGGAAAATGTCAAATACATGAATAAAATTGCTCTTCAAGTTTACGAGGCTGGGCATATGCCAGTGCTGGGGGAGTGGTATGCTTTGCCTCTTATTGCTACAGCCGGTTCCACTAATCTAGGAGACGACGTTTTCAACCGGATTTTCCATCCGTCTTCCATTCGCCTGCTTAATTACTGTGATGCCGTGCTTCGAGTTGGAGGATCATCTCAGGGTGCCGATGAAATGGTACAGGTTGCGCAAGAGAAAGGATTGTTGATTTACGAACGGCTGGATGAACTTCCGTTATTGTGATAATAAGCATTTTTTTCTGTCTGATGATGCACTCTTGATTTAAGTCAATGCCCGCCATACTACTCCTAATTACAATGAAAATAAAAAGTCCTTTAGGAGGCTATCTATGGCTATCTCAGAAAAAGATCTATCGAATCAGCGAAAGTCCGCTTTAACTGCTGGAATCTCACTTATTATCATGACCCTTGCCTCATTTTTTTCGTATGGCTTTGTCCATGAGAATCTTGTTGTTCAGGGCGATGCCAGCGTCACATTCAATAACCTTGTGTCATCGACTAACCTTTTCAAAGGTGAAATTTTGGGTTGGATCATCATTATGATTACTGACATCCTGGTCGCCTGGGCGTTTTATGTGTTTCTAGAACCGATTAACCAAAAGCTCTCCTTACTCGGCGCATGGCTTCGTCTAACCTATTCCGCTATATTGGGAATCGCTATACTAAACTTGATCGTTGTGCTGCTGCTCACGGGAAATACAATCGACTTTTCCTCATTAAAAATCGAACAGACTCAAGCAATTATGATGTTATTTCTGGAAGCATTTCAATGGATTTGGTCTATGGGATTGGTCGTTTTTGGTGGGCATCTGTTAATTGTGGGCTATGTGGCTTTAAAGTCTGACATCATCCCTAAAGTAATCGGCATCTTATTGCTGCTTGCTTCAATAGGTTATATGATCATTCATCTAAGCAAAATATTTCTTCCACAATACGAAGGGGTCATTACAACATTAAATTACTTTTTCACTATTCCTATGATTGTAGGAGAACTAGGCTTTGGGATATGGCTGCTGCTTAGAGGAGGAAAACTCCACAAAACTGTATGACTTTCTTTTTAGTTATCACTGGAATGAACCCGCTTCTTAATTCTACTTAATGACTCTGGTGTCATCCCCAGATAGCTGGCCAATTGATGCTGAGGTACGCGAGTGAGTAAGTGAGGTCTTTTTCGCAACAAAGCTTTGTAACGTTCTTCAGGATTGGAAGCGATAAATGAAGTTAATTCATCCTGTACCTCACCTAAGTTTTCCTCTACCATTTTGCGGATCATCGTTTCCAATTGCGAGTGTTTGTGAAGCATGTCTTGTTCCGCATTAAGTTCACCAACCACCAATGTGCTATCTTCCAGACAGGTTAAGGTGTACGCAGAGGGCTTACTTTCTTGATGCCGATTAAAAATCGAAGCCGCTTGCTCTTCTGTGTAGAAATTAGATGTGACTTCTTTTCCCGATTCATCTATCGAGTACTGCCTAACACAACCTTTTAGCACGAAAAAACATTTTGTGGGAACATCTCCTTGTCTAAGGAGCACTGTCCCCTTTTTAAATTCCTCTATAAGGATACCCTCAACAATATCCTGCTGATCCTCTTCGTTAAGAGATGTAAATTTACTCATGTACTTATACAATATGTTTTTCATATCTCTCTCCAATCTCCGAAGCTAATGGCCGGCTTATGATGTCCTTGAAGCTATTTAGGCTCCCGAGAGGGAGCTTCTTGCCTTATTATACTAGCTCATACAAAGACAAATCCAACCTTTCAACTCTCATACTCCGCTCGGCTGTGTCCGATAGCGCCTTCATATACAATCGATCTCAAAAAACAGGGAGGCCCAACAGCCATTTCATGACTGTTGGGCCTCCACTATCCTGTGTCTTATTTGTTCGCTAAGAAAGCATCGATTTGCGCTTGCAGCTCGGCTTGGATCTTATCAATACCAGCTGATTTCAGCTGCTTGTTCAGATCTGCAAGACCTTTGTCGATATCTTTAATTACGCCGTACTCGAGCGGAATGGCATAGCGGAGCATTACATTGCCCACATTGGCAATTTCCGTCTTCACTTTGCTATTGTCGAATACAAAGGTTTCAAGGGCATAGTGGTAGACGTTAGCTTCCCAGCCCTTAGCCAGATCGTTAGCTTCTTGAGGGAATGCTTCATTGTCAAGGTTGAGTGGCGAGTTGAAGTTCCAATTAGAGAAGCCGGTAAAGTTCGGATTTTTGTCGAGTGCTTTATATTTGGTGTCGCCAACCGGTTCATAGTGCACGCCACTAATTCCGTACATCATCAGGTCGTGCAGTTCTTTATCGTTTTGCATCAGATCGATCAGCATCAAGGAACGTTCTACATTTTTGGAAGTCGCATGAATCGACGTACCGTTTTGTGTAGAAATCGCCACTGATTTTTTCTTCCCTTGGTTAATATCAGCCAACGCTACTTCATAAGGAGAATTTTCTTGGCGCATTAAAGCCATGAGTGCTCCAAGTGTTCCGTTATTGTGCGTAATCGAGGCGGTTTTACCTGCTTTAAAATCCGCCTGATGATCATTTTTACTGTTCAGAACGTTTTTCGACCAAGCATTGTTATCAGCGAGATCTTTGTAATACACGAGTAGATCTTTGAACTCTTGCGTTTCATAGACGTTAAAGACTTTACCTGTTTCATCGGTCAATTTGAAGGCAAATGGAAGATCTAGATCAAACATATTCCATTCGTTTTGCTGCTTCAATAATACACGGTCCAAGTTATGATACTTCCAGTCTCCCGTTTCCGGAGTGAACGGTGTAATTCCTTTTTCCTTTTCTGCTATCGTCTTCAAATAAGTAGCATATGCTTCCGGGCTGTTGATTTCGGGAAGATTGTATTTCTTACGCAAATCTTCACGATAGAGAATCAGCTTTTCAACAGATTCCCCTCTGTTTTGTGGAACCATGTACAGTTTGCCGTTTACTTTTGCCTGATCCCAGCTCACATCTGACATAGCTTCCTTAGTTTTTGGCATATATTTGGTAATTAGCTCATCGGTTAATTCTAGAAATCCGCCTTTCAGTGCCTGATCATTATAACCAGCCCAGTTTGCCGAATAGATGAGATCAAAATCTTCATTTGCCGCCAGCTTCAGTGGATATTTTTGAGCCCAGTCAGACCAGTCCAAGAACTCGCCCTCAAGGGTCGCATTAATTTTTTCTTTCAGTTTCTTATTAATTTCAGCAAAAACACTATCATAGTCTATCGGTTTAGGCCCAACGAAGATCATTTTCAGCTTTACTTCTTTAGAGGTGTCTATGGTATCTGAAGTTTCGGCTGCATTCGTTGCACTCGCTGTTTCTGTAGGCTCACTTGTTACCTCAGCGGCATTATTGGTAGCCTTAGCGGGTGTATTGGCGTTGTTGTTGCCACCACCACATGCGCTCAAAATCATTACGAAGGTTAAAACGAGTGCGAGCATAATGAATCTATTTTTTCTCAGCATTTCAAGCCTTCCCCCTTGTATTAATTATATTGATAAACCGGATTTCCCCGGGTTCATCCTTTTACAGCGCCAATCGTCAAGCCTTGAACGAAATATCTCTGAACGAATGGATAAGCGAGCAGAATCGGACCTGTAGCTACAACCGTCATTGCCATCTTCAAGCTCTCGCTTGGGATCGATGTGGTTACGACTGCTCCTGCACCCATCATGGCTTTTCGCATGCCATCCATATTGCCAAGCATTTTGTACAAATAATATTGAAGCGGCATCAGCTTCTCATCGGAAATAAATAGAAGGGCATTGTACCAGTCGTTCCAATAGGCAAGAGCCAGAAACAAACCAATAGTCGCTAGCGCCGGCTTAGAGAGAGGCAGGATTAGACGAGCGTAGATCTTAAAATCGCCTGCACCGTCAATTTTAGCCGATTCTACGATTGCTTCCGGAATGCTGCCCATAAACGACTTCATAACAATGATGTAGAAGACGTTGAGCATCATCGGAATCACTAAAGCCAGCAATGTATCTTTGATATGGAGGTAATTGACCATAAGCAGATACCAAGGAACCAGACCGCCGTTAAATAAAGTTGTAAAGAAAAAGAAGAATGAAAATTTATTACGCCATTTAAAATCTTTTCTGGATAGCGCATAAGCTGTCATCGAAGTCAGAAACAAACCAAACAGTGTGCCTATTATAGTAACGCCTATGGTCACCATATAGGCTTGAATCATCTGGTCGGGATACTTAAACAAAATGCTGTAGGCTTCTGTTGAGAAGGCCGTAGGTATAAATTGATAGCCATCTGTTAATATTTTTGACTCTTCCGTCAGCGATGAAGATACGACAAGTATAAACGGGAATATACATAAAATTGCGAGAAAGATTAGGGATACATAACCAATACCCGAGAATATTTTACGATCGAGCTGCTTCATATCGTTACCTCCATTATGAAAACTGTACCTCTGATGCGGTTAGAATAAGGCGCGGTCTTTATCGTATTTGCGAACAGCATAGTTCACAGTCATGATCGTTGCGAAGCCAAGAACGGACTGGAAAACGCCAGCCGCAGCCGACATGCCGATATCATTCGAAGTAATCAGCGATCTGAACACGAAAGTATCGATAACGTCCGTCGAAGAGAACAACAAACCGTTATTGCCGATCATGTTATAAAACATCCCGAAATCACCGCGGAAAATATTCCCGACCGCCAGCAGCACCAAAATAATAATCGTCGGGTAAAGATTTGGAATCGTCACTTTCCGGATCCGCTGAAAAATATTGGCGCCATCGATTTCAGCTGCCTCATACTGTTCAGTATCTATGCCCGTAATCGCGGCCAAGTACATTACTGTTCCGTATCCAAGGCCTTTCCAGGCGGAAACGAGAACTAGGATATACGGCCAGTAGGCAGGCGTATTGTAAATATCAATAGGTTCTAGCCCGAGCCCTCTAAGGAGTGCGTTCACAGTACCAATATCATAATTGAGCAGGTTATAGGCAATCGCGCCGACAACTACCCATGAAATAAAGTAGGGAAGAAACAACGCCGATTGCGTAATTTTGCGGAACCATTTGCCACCGACCTCAAACAACATAATGGCTGCAAAAATTTGCAAAGAGTTATTTACAACGATGAATGCAATATTGTACAATGCTGTATTCCGTGTTACCCGCCAGGCATCTCCTGATTCAAAGAAAAAGCGGAAGTTATCGAGCCCGTTCCAGGCACTTCCAAAAATACCGCCCGCGTAATCATAATGCTTGAAGGCAATAATAATGCCCGCCATTGGGACATAGGCAAACAAAAGAAAAAAAGCAACCGCCGGAGCCAGCATCAGCAACAGAACCCTATAGTTTTTTAAATCGCTCCAAAATGTATGCCCTTTCATCTTTGCACCCCTTTCTTCTCTATATCTCTCATTATAAAAGGACGGCGGCGGTGAGATAATTCAGCGAAACAACTAAACATAATACTAATTCAACGATTCATAAACAATTTCGATAAAAAAGAAGCCCTGTTCCATATAGAACATGGGCCTCCTCAATAAGTAATCGATTCAGATTTTATTTTTCTTCCGGTACTCGCCGGGCGACATGCCCATATATTGCTTGAACTGCCTATTGAAATAAATAATATTTTTATATCCGGCTTGTTCCGCAATCTCGTATACTTTCTTCGTAGGATCCTCGAGCAGCTCGCATACCCGCTTCATACGCAATTCACTTAGAAAATCGCTGAAGAGACTATTGGTTTCGACTTTGAACAGATGCCCCAGATAGTTAGGGGTAAAGTCGAAATGTGCGGCGACCTCGTTTAGCGTTATTTTTTGATCTAATCTTTCTTTCACATACTCCGTAATTTCATCAATTAACTTGCGCTTTTGCCTTTGGCGTTTCAAATAAAGCAGCTCCGACAGTTCAAAGAATCTTCTTCTCAGCCACGAAAGGATATCATGCACCGTTTCAAACTGAAACAGCACAAAAGGATGATGAGAATCCCAATTCAAAATCTCGTACAAATGCTCATTCATTTGCTGCAGATCAGCATGAAGCTTAGAGGTAATCCGGATAATGATATCGTAGATGTCGTTTTTCTGGGAGATCGGGCTGTCTCCGGCAAATAGCTGAAGCAAGCAATCATCAATAGTGGTAAGGTCGTAGTCGAGCATAGCTTTAAGCATACGATCCACAATAACCTCTAAGTCCGAAGCCATCTTTTCCTTTGGAGACCATTCCGAGGCATCTTGGATCAACCTATTCTTCCCTACGATCCATTTAATGCTTAGCGCGGCCTGCGCCTGCCGATAGGAATCATGTAGCTTGACCGGGTCGGTTGTGTACATTCCTCTTCCGATCGTAATCGAACAGGAGAACTCCTGATAGAACGCCCGAATCAACTCTTCCAGCAAAGCTGTAAAATATTGTTCCTGAACCGCAGCAAGGATCACAAAGTGATAGTCATAAGTCGTAATCACCATGCCCAAATTTTGATCCTGAGCAAACTTTCGGATAAACTGATTGGCAGTGCTGCTCCATAAACTCCGCTCTTCTTCCGTCCAGGTTTGGATTTTTCGCGCCATGTCGTCGATCTCAATGATGGCAACCGCTGATGCACCTTGTAAGTATGGCGTGAGAACGTTATGAATGTGCGTTTCAACCTGTCCCGGTGCAGCCTCATTAAACCAACGCAGCAGTAGCTCCTGATTAACAAGCGTCAGCGTTTCCGACAAGGAAGTACGCTGCGTCCTCTCTTTCTCAATCTTTGTGCAGAGTTCGGTCAGCGTCTCGTTCAGCTCGTCATCATCCACAGGCTTAAGCAAATAACTGTATGCGTTCAATTGAATCGCTTCCTTGGCATAATTGAAATCCTGGTGTCCGCTAATAAATAGAATATGGACCTCTGGGTTAATCTCCTTCGCTTTCCGTGCAAATTCCACGCCTGACATAATCGGCATACCGATATCAGAGAGAATGATATCAACAGGGTGCTGCTCCATCATTTTCAGAGCGGCAAACCCGCTTGTTGCCGTTCTCACGCTATGTAAAGGCAAATGATCACTGCCGGCTACACGCCGTCTAAGCCATTCCAAATCGATTACTTCATCATCCACCAACAGAACATTGATCTCCATCGCCATACTCCTCACTCCCCCATCACTTCCCTGATCTCTGCATTTTCCACCGGTAAAATAATTTGAACTGTCGTTCCCGCTCCAAAATAGCTACCGATTTGAATGCCGAAATCGCTACCGTATCGCAGTTTAATTCGTTCTTCCACGTTTCTCAGACCGTAGCTGCCTGGTTGATATGCGCTTGATCGCATGTTTTGAAGTGTCTCCGGCCGCATGCCGATCCCGTTATCAATGACCTTGAGTTCGATGCGGTCACCCAGCCGCTTTCCAGTAATACGAATCGCAATAGTCTCCCCGAACCAGGCGTGCTTGAATATATTCTCCACAAACGGCTGTAAAATCAGCTTAATAATAGGCACCTGTAAAATTTCCGGATCGACATCATAATAAACCTCAAAGGCGTCCGCATACTTCACTCTCTGAATTTCCAGATACATCCTCACCTGCTCCAGCTCATTTTCAAGGGAGATATATACATGCCCATCGTTTAATGTGAGTCGATAAAATTTGGAGAGGCCTTGTACCATCTGCGTAACCTTCTCCACTTCCCCCAAATTGGCCAGACTGCCGATGGTCGACAGCGTATTGTACAAGAAATGCGGACTGATCTGGGCTTGAAGCACATCCAGCTCCGCTTGCTTTTTCTGAATGCCCTGCACATAGACGTTCCGGATGAGTTCCTGAATGCTGGTCGCCATTTGGTTGAAGCTATTAGCGATATAGACAAATTCATCGTTCCCTGGAAATCCGATTCTTTTATAAAAATTCCCCTCCTGAAACGATCGAACCAAATACACAATCCGCTTGATTTTCTTGCCAGATATACGTGCAACTAGAAAACCGATAATAGCCATCACCAAAAAACTGATGGAACAAACGGTACTAATCACCTTCCGCATTCTACTAGCATCTTTGTTCAAATAAGAGTGAGGTACGCGCGCCTCAATGACATAGCTTGATACCGGAATATCTTCACTAATAATTAAATAATCATCTTGTTTCGTATCTTCAGCAGCAACACCTTGTTCATACAAAGTCATTCCTGTAGCCCTATCCAACAGACGAAGTTCAATCCCCTGTTCAATCGGAAAAGTATCAAAATTACCAAATAGCTCATCAATCCTCGCCGTAACGCGAATATATCCGATAATCGCAGGTGCTGCCTTGGAAGAAACGAGCTTACGGAAATATGAAATATTACCTAGCTCACGGTCGGTATCCGCTTGAAGCCACAAACTGTCTTGATTATTCGCAACAATCGACTTAAACCACTCCGTATTCTCAATCACCTGATCAGAAAGAACATAATAATCACTTCGACCGATAGGTGTCGACATATCATCACCAGTAATTTCAAGCATCGTCTCATTGACCGTAAAAAGCGCAAGTCTCAGCTTGTTCCCATACAGTTGCAGAGGGGCCTTCATATAAGGAACGATATCATCTCTCATTTTGAGCATATTTTCCAAAGGATCTCCCCTGAACTGAAGGGCATTCTGAAAATTCGTATTTAGAAACAGCGAGTTGGTCATACGTTTGATTTCATCTGTCTGGTATTCGATGTTGTTCCTCGTCTGCTTTAATGCGGTCCGGACATTCGTTTCCGCCATTTCAGTCCTGGACTCTACGAGCATTGTATAGGCTATATAGCCAACCAGCACATCTGTCAGCAATACAAGAATGAGATACGGAATCATCATCTTGTATGTGAATGGAATATACTTTTTACTAGACAGTTTCCTCTCCATGCGCATGCTCCCTTATATACGTATCCATACGACTGCTATTTTGACCCATTTTACAATGAAAAGAAAGCGGTTACTATATCTTGTATTTGGAAACTTCGCTTTAGAGTAGCACTCTGTTCTCCAAAATATTTTTCAAGCTGATATGCGATTTGGAAGGTCCGAACTTTATAAGGTGATCTTGAAATTCAGCAAGCGCCTCAATCGTTGAGGTCTGTACCTTAATGAGATAATTATATTCTCCACTAATGCGGAACAAATCGGTAACTTCCATAGCATCGTTGCAAAAATCGGTGAGCTCTTGGCAATGTTCTGTTTTGATTAGAATAAAAGTAGTCGTACCCCGGTTCAGATCCCGCAAATTAAAAGCTGTATGATACCCCGATATGATGTTCCTTTCCTCCAACTTAATGATTCTTTCTTTAACGGATGGTTGTGACATCGAAACCTCTTTGCTGATTTGTGAAATGGGCATTCGAGCATTGTACTGCAATAATTGCATAATCTTTTTATCAATATCATCCATAAGATGTTCCATATCAAGCGCCTCCTAGCTCTTTTTAATAAATAAACCCATTCAACTAAAATACCTTATATTCAATAACCATGTCAGGATAAAACACTTATCTTATATATGTATCTCCTATTTTAATCCAACTATAATAAATAGTACATTAGATATAGGAGTGATTAATAATGAGCGTAAAAGGTCTTGCACATATAGCGATTCAAGCCAAAGATTATAAAGCAACAATTTCATTTTACATTGACGTCTTAGGATTTAAGTTAGGTCATCATTGGAGTCTGCCCTCCTTTCAAATCAAAGAAGCTTCGATGCTTATTTCACCTGATCAAAGAACTTGCATAGAGATTTTTGATAACGATGCAGTCATTGCCGCCCAAGGGAAAAAAGCCTTGTCTGAAGAGGATATAGCTCACGGAGCACTCTTACATTTCGCCTTCTACGTCGATAATGTCGATGAAATGTACCAAAAAGCCCTTGCTCATGGAGCAAAGGCTTTTATAGCACCAGATTCTATTTCTCTTGGTGAACCGCCTCTTCTGATCAAGAACGCGATCGTTCACAGCCCCAATGGGGAAGTTATCGAATTTCTTGAAGAGGTTGATTTTGATATGTCTAATTACACTACTTCATATAAAGAGGTATCCAAGGCTTGAATAAAGCCCGACCAATCGCCTGTCGTGTACAGCAGAAGCCGATGCATCGCGCGCGTACAAGCTGTATAAAAGAGTTTACGTTCGCTCTCCCGATGATAAGTCTGAGTAGAAGCATCGTAAATTAGCACGGCGTCGAATTCTACGCCCTTAGCAAGATACGCAGGAATAATCAGCGTTCCCTTCTCAAAGGTGAGCGTCTCCTTCGTAATAAGCCGCAGATTCTCGCCCCCCTGTGCAAGCAGTGCTTCATAGGCTTCACGGCTTTCCGCAGCAGTCTTAGTAATAACGGCGATGGAGTCGAGACCTTCGGCCATAAGCGCCGCAAGTTCCTCTTTTATCCGTACCGCCCGCTCCACCTCATTGCTTGCCTTCAATAGGTGCGGCTTCTTGCCGCCCCTGTCAAAAGGCACGATCTCTTCATTAGGTAGCAGCGCCTTCGTAAACTCCACAATCTCGCGAGTCGAACGATAGCTTCGGATTAAACGAAATAGATTCGTTTCCTCTTCACCATAAAGCCGGATCAAAGGAGAATCTACCTCTTGCAGATTCGTCGCTTGCGGGAATATCGCTTGACTGAAATCGCCGAGTACTGTCATGCTGGCGCGGGGAAACAATTGCTTGAGAAACGCGAATTGAAACGGCGAATAATCCTGTCCTTCATCAATAAATAAATGCCGCACCATTGTATTCGTGCGCGAACCCTCGATAAGCTCTTTTAAATACAAGAATGGGGTCTCATCTTCATAAAACAGTTCGGTATGGCTCAACTTTTCCTTCGTTTGCATACAGATTTCTGGCCATTGATCAGGTACTTCGGTCTCACCCGTCATTTTCTGATAAGTGGCTTCATCCCTAAATAACTGCTCGTATAATCCAATCGTATCTATGAATTTCAACCGTTTGGCATCCCGTCTTAGCGGTTTGAAGTGCTCCTTCACGATCATACGACGCAGCAACTCATCTTCCTGCGAGCTAAAGTCAAAGACATTCTCTTCCCCGTCCTTCTGAGTACGAAAATCGCCATAGATTTCAAGATACTGCTCTGTAAAATCGAAGACAGCTTCCTCTCGCCGGTACTTCTTAAGCACCTCACTGTAAGCTTCGGCATATTGATCGTTGTCGAGGTAATCGACTTCATCTTGAACCCAGGGCGCTTCCATTTCCTGACGCTCTAGCTTAGTCAGCTCACGCAGCAGCCATTCACGTAGTAAAGCAACGCGATTAGCCAATCGTATAGAGCTGTCGTAGCTGTAAAATTGCGACTTCATTTGCTCCGCAGTAATCAACTCGCGGTCCCGGAAACGGATACTGTGGAACAGCATACCTTCTTTGCCTAACCATAACGCGTAGCTTTGAAGAGCATGCAGGAAAGCCTCAGAAGCCTTATATTGCATCCCCGTTAACCGTGCTTCATACCCCTGCGAGGATTGTGACGTCAGTACATATTCAATCTGCTCGAAGGGGTCCTCCAAATTCATCGTGGATCCGAGCCAATAGGCAAGGTACTCCTGAAAGGTCGTTTGCTGCATATTCTCTTCCCCGAGCTCAGGGAGCACCGTCGATACATAACTGTTAAACATCGGATTTGGCGAAAAAAGAACGATCTGATCTGCCTTGAGCCTATCGCGGTGTTTGTATAATAAATACGCTACCCGTTGCAGCGCTGCGGACGTTTTTCCGCTGCCAGCCGCTCCTTGCACAATAAGCATACGGCTTTTGTCATTGCGGATGATGGCGTTCTGTTCCTTCTGGATGGTCGCCACAATGCTCTTCATTTGTGAATCTGCGCCTTTGCCAAGCACCTGCTGAAGCAATTCGTCCCCGATCGTTAAGCTCGTATCGAACACGTTCTGGAGCTGACCGTAACGGATCTGATATTGCCGCTTCAGCATCATCTCACCTGTAATCTGTCCTCCCGGCGTTTCGTAAGTAGATGGCCCTGGGGAATGATCATAGTACATGCTTGCAATAGGCGTTCGCCAGTCATACACCAGAAAGTCCACACCGTCTGCATCAACGAAAGAAGCCACTCCGATATAAATTTTCTCACTCAAGCCCAAACCATCTTCTTGAAAATCCATTCGCCCAAAATAGGGAGACGGCAGTAGCCGTTTCATATTCTTAAAACGCTGCACCCGCTGCCGGTGGCTGCGCTCTCGCTCGGACAACAATGCTTCTTGCTGCTTTATACTGTAGAAGGTCTCTTCGAAATCTTCGTCTGTGCTCGTATTGACCGTGACTTCTTCCCAAAACCGCTTGCGAATGTCCACCACTTGATCACGTAGCCCAGTCACTTCTGGTTCTAGTTCTGCGATTCTTGATTGCAGCTTTTCCGTAACCAAATCAAGCCGATCTTGTTCTTGCTGCCAATCCATTACGTTTACCATCTTCACGAACACGCTCCTTTTCATTCTTGTTATAAAGAAGCAAAAATTAAAATTTGACAAACTGTTAATCCACATGGTATTATAATAGTGTAGATAAGATGTTACACTTATGTGTAAATTCGTGAAATCAACAGTGATTATTTTATAATATCACGATCTTTCTTTGCATGCAAATTATTTATATAAGTAAGAAGAACCAGCAGACTCTGCTGGCTCTTCTTTTTTTGAATGCCAAGCTTGGGCGCACATAGAGAATAGACAAAAAGACCGTCCTAAGGACGGTCTTTTTTCTTACTACAGTAGGTTTACTATTTAGTTTGCAGCAGATTCATAATGATGGTTACTGCCTCTGCTCTTGTTGCGGTCTCATTTGGTGCAAATACATTGCCGTTACGTCCGCTCACAATGCCTGATTTCTTCACGGCTGCAACCGCATCCTTTGCCCATGCAGGAATTTGGCTATCATCAGCAAAGCCTGTTGATGCCGCCGTTGTTAAATCTACCCCTGCTGCTCTAGCGATCATAACTGCTAGCTCCGAACGTGTTATGCTCGCTGCCGGACGGAAGGTAACATCCTCATAGCCGCGTATAATCTTCGCCTCTAAGGCTTGTGCAATGGACTTCTCAGCCCAAGCAGGGATTGTATCTGTGAAGCCCAATTCCACACCGTTTCCAGTTGGCTTCAGCGCATTCATCAGCATCACCGCAAATTCAGCGCGTGTCACCGCACCATTCGGTTTGAACGTTCCGTCGGCATAACCCTTGACGATCCCTTCGCTCACCGCTTTCTTAATATTAGCCTGTGCCCAATGTCCCGAGATATCGCTAAATTGAACCTCTGTCGTCGGTTCAGTAGATACATTGGTTACCGGTAATCCAGTCGCTTGATCCACTACGAGTACAGCAAACTTCGTAAAGTGATCCACATCTGCAGCAATGCGATTTCCATCTATTTTGCCGTCATTAACTTTCACCCAGCTCTTCTTCACTTCATCATAATAAAAGATCGCTACAGTTTGGCCGCTCTTCACTTGTCCTGAATCGAACACAAAGGTTAGCGTGACTGGTTTACTAAAGTTC
Source organism: Paenibacillus sp. FSL R5-0914 (assembly GCF_038004525.1). Taxonomy (NCBI): domain Bacteria; kingdom Bacillati; phylum Bacillota; class Bacilli; order Caryophanales; family Paenibacillaceae; genus Paenibacillus; species Paenibacillus sp. FSL R5-0914. The sequence goes on along the minus strand of NZ_JBBORH010000001.1, from coordinate 1,023,121 downwards.
TCCGCGAAGTTTTTTAGAACTTCATAGATCGGGCTTACGAAAATCTCATGATTGCTGAGAAGATTCTGCGAATCGAGCACTTTCTCAATCGTTAATACCAACTGCTTGCCTGAAGCATTAGCTGGAATTGAAATCACAAGCCCATTATCCAATCTGACTTCACCCGCTTGACCTGCAGGAAGCGTCAGTTTCCCATTGGAGGAGATAACCGGAAGTACGACATTAGAGGTACTACCACCATCATTACCACCGTTTCCATTACCATCAGAACCGTTATCTTGCGCAGCTCTCGTTATTGTTGCTGTGTATCTCGTACCTGTGCCATCTTGGGCAATTACGAATAACTCCAATCGGTTACTACCTATTTCAAGGGGAAGCTCTATGCTTGTTGCCCCACTTGCCAAACTTATCGGACCGGCCACAAGTGTATTGGCACTATTGTACATACTCACTGTCAAGGTACCATAAACAGCATCGCTGGCCGTTGCCGTCACTGTGAAGTTAGATAAAGAATACGGTACACTCGCTGTATAGTCGTATACACTTCCGCTCACTGTTTGATCCAATGTTATGCCGCTCAAATTCAAGCTATTCAAGCTTGCACTAGAACTTAATGTTGTAAACGTAATCTCTTGTCCATAGCTTACTCCGGTTGCATTCACTGCATAGGCACGTACATGATAGATAGATCCAGATTGAAGTCCTGCAAGACTTACTGAAAAGGCACCTGTTCCACCTGATTCAGCTATAACTTTACCATCCTCAATTGTCGGATTGGCACTAGTAGAATATACGATTCCTCGCTCTGTAACCTTAGCGCCACCGTCCGAAGTGATATTTCCTCCAACCGTAGCTGTCATAGAAGTGATATTTTGTACTTCTGCATCCGTATCAACAATAGCAGGTTCCTCAATACCTTTGACAAAGCTTAGATAGAAATCATCAATCGATCCCCATGCGCCGCCGTCTGCTTTGATATTAGCTCCGATTGTAAGGGTTCCATCGGTAACGAGAATATCCTGGATCTCAGGATTATTCCACTGTGCCCATCCTTTCACACCGGTGTTTACTTTTACTTCCTTACCATCCGTTACAGCAAACAGATTCATATTGGGGTTGGCAGCATCTCCCCCTTGAATAAACATCGAAAGATTATAATATCCCGGCTTCAGACCAGAAATAGTCTGCTCTACTCTAAAATCCACTGCTTTCGCAGAGTAGAAATGTAGTGAATAGTTGCCTGTTTTGGCATCTGTAACTTTATTTTGGTAGTCTGTATGTGGAGCATTAACGTCAGCATAGGTGATTTTCCACATGCTTCTATCGCTATTTTCAAAGCCTGCGTTGACGATAAAGTTCTCTTTTTTAATAACCAGAAGAGCCTTTACCACCTGACCGCCTTCCACCGTTCCACCGATCACATAGCTGCCCGCGCCCTTGCTAATGGCTTGCTCAAGCGCAACTTGATCCCAAACCACTGACATCTTGCCGGAACTTCCATCATTGTAAGTAACACTTACGTCTGTTGGCAGATGGATTGGCTCCCCAGCAATCGCCGTTATCGAAACATCCTTAATTTCATCTACAGCAATAGGGGCCAATGCGCCTGTATTCACATATTTGAACACATTCAGCGAGGCAAGCGGATGTCCGTTAAAATCAAACAAAGCCTGGTTATCAACGGCACTTCCGCCATACCATTCCCCTGCATCATCAGGGTCATATTCCTTCGCATAGCTGGATGCCCAACCGGAACCGTACTGTTCCCACATCAACTTATTCTGCTCCAGATTGTCTTTCGGACCTACCGGAAGCCAAGCAGGCTCCCAATAAAACACGCCAATTCCCGCGTTACCCACATTCGCAACCGCTTCGATCACGTCTCTAACTGAGTTAGCCTGACCTTGAACGCTGATAGGGTAGTTTAAAGTTTGACCTGAGCTTTGCGGCGCTGTATTTCCATGTCCATCCCCGTCTTCTGCGGTATACGCGTAAGAGGTTTCAGCTACCATTACTTTTTTCCCATAAGTATCAGCGACTTGCTTCAACACGGATGTCAAATTGCTTAATGTACCGTGCCAGAATGGATAATAAGAACTTGCAAACACATCATAGTCTACATTGTTATCTTGCAAATTCTTCGCTATAGTGGCATATCTGCCTGCCGACTCCGGATTTGTAAAATGCAGAGCAACCAGAATATTAGGATCGATCTCACGAATGGCTTTGCTTCCCTCATTGAACAATTGGCTCATCTTCGTCCAATTAGATTCACCAACGAATTGTCCATTCGTTTCATTGCCTACCTGAACCATGCCAATATCAATACCTGCATCAAGCAGAGCTTGCAGGCTTACTTTGGTATATTCGTAAAGTGCGGTCTTCTTATCTTCGAAACTCAGATTGGCCCATGCCTTAGGCGTATGCTGCTTGGCCGGATCGGCCCAAAAGTCGGAATAATGAAAATCCACTAGCAGCTTCATGCCGTTTGCGGTCGCCCTTTTCCCAATTTCAATCGCGGTGGCCAGATCATTATTGCCACCACCATAACCTTTTCCAGCTGTATCAAAAGGATCATTCCATATCCGTACCCGAACGTAATTAACCCCGGCTTCATGTACGGTTGTAAAAATATCCTGCACTTCTCCGTTTTCATTGTAAAACTCGACTCCGCTATTCTCTAAAGAAATAATACTGGAGATATCCACGCCTTTAATAAAATCAAGCTGGAGTCCTTCCACCTTCTTTACAAAAATATCCGCCGGCACCGGCTGGGTCGTATCCGTACTCAACTGTTTCAACTCAAAGCTGTCCAGAAATCCATATGCGCTTGGAGCGCCGCTTATGTTCGCACCAACCTCAAGACTCGGGGTATCCTGCTTCAAGATAAATTTCAGGATGAGCGTTCCCCAAGCATTATAGCCAGTGGTAGCAACAGCGGATGCCTTCTCGTCACCCGCAAACAATTCAACATTCCCCGTCTCATTGTCAGTACCGCCCATCGACTTGACTGAGAGCTCATAACTTCCCGCAGGGAGGTTCGTTATAGTCTGCTTAAGCGAGATGGTCTGGTTTCCAGTAGCGACTTTGTTAATCCAATATTTGAAAGCATGAGCTCCTTCATCTGGATTTAGCCAAGTATCATCGGCATATGCAAAATGCTTAATTTCTACTTGATTCCAATCTGACGTATCGACACTCCATGATCCATCTTCCCAGAAATTGTCCTCGAAACCGCCATTTACTATTAAAGAACTGTTCGAATCTGCAGCCAAAGCACTCCTCATGTTGAATGAGAATGAACTTAGCAGCAATAACACTGCTAAAAATGCAGAGATACCCTTTTGATTAACTCTCACGTTCTGATCACCTTCCATTCTAAATTTTCAGATGCATATGTGTGCATCCTAAGCTATGTAAGCACTTACAAATCAATATACCAATAGTTAAAATATTTAGTAACGGATGAAAAGATAACATTTTGTATGCTTAAGCAAGCTTTATAGGCTTTAATCTTCGTTTTCCATTATTCTGGAATAGATGATATTAAATAGATTTCAGATTTTTTTATCCAAATATAACTTTTTGTATGCCTTCTCCATCTAATCATACAGAGGGCCCTCAAGGAGGAAAAATCATTTGCTGGAAAACGAACTGGATATCAAAAAAGCGCAGAAAGGTGACCACGAGGCGTTTACCCGTCTTTTTAGGCAACTGGAATCCCAGTTGTACAGATTAGCCAAAACCATTCTGCTAAAAGATGAAGATTGCGCGGATGCTCTTCAGGAGACGACACTGAAGGTGTATAAAGGGTTGGCCAACCTTAAGCAGCCTAAGTTTTTTAAAACCTGGGTTATACGCATCCTGATTAATGAATGCAATCAGTTACTTCGTATGCGAGAGCGAACTATAGCTGTGGCGGAAATTCCCGAAGAACCGGTCGATTCCTATGTGCATTTTGAAGATTCAGGCAACGTAGACCTGCAAAGCTTCATTAATCAGTTGGACGAATCCCTGCGGCTTGCTATCGTGCTTTTTTATTATGACGATTTATCCATTAAGCAGATTGCAGATGTGCTCGACATCTCCGAAGGAGCGGTCAGGGCACGACTTCATCGCGCACGGAGATTGTTGTCCAAACAGATACATCCTGTGCGGGAGGAGGGTCTTGCTAATGAATAATAACAATTTAGAAAAGCAGATCAGGGAGCTAGGAAAGGCTAATATACAGGAGCTTCCACCTTTACTGCGGTCGCGGCAGGATTCGATTTATGCATCACTCGCCACAATTGTTCAGGATCCTGTGGAAAAGGAAAAGAAAAAACGGATATATCCAAAAATCGCAGCTGCTGTATCTGCAGCGATAGTGCTAAGTGTTATGCTAACGGCCGTCTATCCGCCAACGTTGGCCAATGCGCTCAAGCAGCTTCCATGGATAGGCGGAATTTTTGAACGGGCAGATGATATAGGATTGCAAGCTGCTCAGCGTCTGGGTCTGATTACCCGACCGAATAGCAGTGATACGCATGATGGAATCACCTTGTCTGCCGAAGAGGCTGTATTTGATGGCAACCGATTGGCATTCTCAGTGAAGCGCGAGGGAGAAGGGCTGGACGGGAAGCTCACCGGCGTGACGATTGGAGCGGATGGGAAGCCTTTTCTAGGCAAAGGTTCAATAATGTCCGCAGAAGTTTTGATCGATGGGGTTTCAATGGAGGAATTCTCAGATGGTCATTGGGAAGCTGTTCCTTTTCTAACCTGGATGGAAGGCAAGGAGCAGAGTACAGCTATTTTTCAACTGGTGGATTCTTCGAATTTGGGGATCACCAAGCCTTTCCCTGATCAATTTGAACTGACTGTAACCCTTCTTTTAAACGGTATAGATACACCATACATTCTGGAGATTCCTGCACGTAAGGTTACAGAAAATAGTATTGTCGTACCTGATATGCGCGCACAAGCAGAGGGATGGAGTCTGACGCTGCAAAAGCTGGAATATAGCCCATTAACCACGCGCCTGTTACTCAACATTGAACAAGAGACTGACGGGGATTACGCAGATTTTAATACATTGGGCTTTGAAGTGACGGATGAACAGGGACTGGTATTGGAAAATATATCGCAAAAAGCACTCCTTTCATCCAATAGATCACAGGATCTGAATCTGCTTGTAGAGCCGTTCGAGAAACATCCCAATATGCTCACAATCCGTGGCTATCTTTATGAGTTCGAGGATCCAAAAAGTAAGAGTGGCGCATTCAAAACAGACAGCTCCGGAAATCATGTGAAGCATTATATCGATGGTCTGGAAATAAACGTGCTAGTTAAATAAACACTAAGGAGAATGATATCATGAAGAAAATGACAACGAAATTGTCTGTAATTTTAAGTGCTGCTGTATGCCTTGGAGCGTTGGGAATGCCGGCTTTAACCCAAGCAGCCAGTGTTCAAACCGCCGCTGAAGCTTCCCTGAATACAACAAAAGTCGCCGATTCACACGATCAGCTTACTTTAAAGGGCAGTGCACAGTTTGACGGTAATTATATTAAGATCGATCTGAGCCGTGAGGGATCCCTGTTCTCAGGAATGCTCGCAGGGGTAACCTTGAACGATAAAGGTGAGCCTTACCTTGCAGAAGGAACCATTATGGCAGTAGACGCCAAGCTCACTAATTCAGGTGGAATTGATTTTAAATCACCACGCTGGATCAGTGATGGTGACGCCAACAAGGCGGTTGTTGTACTGCAGACCGGATGGCTAACTGAGCAGCAAAAGGCAAGCCTGGCTTCCTCTGAATTGAGCATCCATGTGAAGCTTAACGGAATCGAAGATCCGTATGTACTAAAGTTTTCTCTTAAGCAAGCAGGAGTAGCGCGTAACATTCAGCTACCAGCTTTAAAGAAAGACAACCAATTTGAAATTCAAACTAATCGTGTTGCTGTGGGAGAGACCTCTGTGCGCATTGCTTTAGCAGTTAAAGGGGTTGCTACCCAAGCACAGGCTTTAGGATATGATATTTATGATAATCTGGGAAACGAATTAGAATATATTGCAAGGGAATCTGTTGCAACAACCCAGAACACTGTTTCTGAAGATTTATTGTTCGAGGCGCTTCGCCCGGCCGCAGAATATCTCATTATCAGACCTTATCAAGCGGTGTTTGAAAAAGGCACTGCAGGGGCTTATAAAGTAGATGCCAAAGGTAATGTAGTTAAAAATTACAACAAGCAACTAGAGATCAAAATTCCTCTGAAATAATAAACGCTGCAACAGATCCATATGTATGAGGAAAAGGGGATTACCTGTTGGCCGTGAGGCCTGAGGTAATCCCCTTTTTCATGGATGAAGCGTAATTTTACAACTAATCATCCATAGACAAATCCAGTGTATTCCCTTTACTAATGAAGACCTTGTAATTAGCAATTTTGTCGTTCAGCATCTTCTCTGTCTCTGTTAAATGTCTGATTTGATCCTGAACTGAGCTTCTATGATCTTCCAGAAGATTCAAGCGGGCTTGGCTTGTATGTTCTCCTTCTAAATATAACTGGGCATATTGCCGGATTTGTGAGATGGGCATTTGGGTTTGTTTCAACCTCAGTACAAATCGCAGCCAAGCAAGATGAGTATCATCATATACCCTTTCTCCATTGGCATTGCGTAACGGAGCAACGATCCCTTCTTTTTCATAATATCTCAGTGTATATGTGGTTATCTCCAATAACTTGGATACCTCGCTAATCGTGTACATGCAAATCCTCTAATCTATTTTATTTTGAAAGTCACCCTGATTATAAAAAACATTTGCCTTAGAGTAAACTCTAACCTATATAATCAAATCGCTGTAAGATCGAATTACATTCTCGTAGAAAAAATAGGAGGAACTCACATGAAGTACACTGTAATTACCGGCGCTAGTTCAGGGATAGGTTATGAAACTGCCCTAGCTTTTGCTTCTCGTGGAAAAAACTTAATCCTTATGGCCCGCAGAAAGGAACAGCTAGAGGAATTACAGTCTAAAATCGCTGGTATTCATCCTAATGTAGAGGTTGTCATTCAAACGATTGACTTATCCGTTATCGAGAATGCTTATACATTGTATGAAAGCCTACAAGGATATTCCATCGAAACCTGGATCAACAATGCCGGATTTGGGAACTTTGCTTCAGTGGCCGAGCAAGATTTAAATAAAATAACTACAATGCTACATCTGAACATAGAAGCGTTGACTATACTCTCCTCTTTATTCGTTCGAGACTACTCCACTATTGAAGGCACGCAATTAATTAACGTTTCATCTGGTGGCGGTTATACGATTGTGGGCAATGCTATAACGTACTGTGCGAGCAAGTTTTATGTAAGTGCATTTACTGAAGGACTATCTCATGAGTTGAAGAGTCAAGGTGCACCTATGCAGGTTAAAGTGTTGGCACCTGCCGCAACAGAAACAGAATTCGCGAAACGTGCTTTCGATATCACGAATTTCGAATATCACGGCGCTGTGCGGAAATTCCATACCGCGAAGGAAATGGCTGGATTCATGCTTGATCTGTATGACAGCAATCATGTGGTGGGACTTGTGAATGGTTTGACGTACGAGTTTGAGTTGAGAGATGCTATTTTTAATTATGTGGAGAGTACGCGATAGGCTTGTCTCGAAAGTTAAACAAATATGGCCATCCTTCAACGGATGGCCATGCACACTAACCAAGATATTGACACTTCCATTTGAAAATCTCATCAACAGCTTGATGAGATCCACCGGATGTTCGAAAGGAATCTTTAGTCGTTGCAACAGCTTTTTGGAATGACGGAAGGGTGAGCACACGCTCTACAGCTTCACGCAGTTCAGTTGCAGTTAATCCTTGCATTTGTAATTTAATGCCCGCTCCAATATTGACGACTTGCTCCGCAATGATCGGCTGATCCGCACTTAGTGGGATTACAATTAGCGGAACCCCATAGTAGAGACCCTCATGCGCACTATTCATTCCACCATGTGTAATGAATATTTTTGTGTACTGTAATATATCCGTCTGTGGAACATAGTTTTTAACTATGAAGTTGGGAGGAATTTCTCCCAAATCATAGATTTGCACTTTGTTCCCAATGGACATAACAATCGTATAATCCGTATTCCCGAATGCCTCAAAACAAAGCTTATAGAAATCACTTGCTTGGTTGAAGACCGTACCCATTGAAATGTAAATTAGGTCCTTTCCCTTAATTGCAGAAAAATCAAAATGATCTGGCGTTAATCGTGAAGAGATGGAAGGACCAACGAATTTATACGATGGGTCGAAGGCTTCTCCATAAGGTTGAAACTCCCTTGTCGTATACACGATTGTAAGTGGTGCAGGATTACAGAACACTTCGTAAGGAGAGTGAATCTGCACACCATATTGTTCCTTTATTTTTATGGTCAGACTTTGAAATCTATCGTCTACAGCTTTTACTATTTCTGCAGGGGCTTCTGTGTAGAATCGTTCCATGACTTGATCAAATGATTCCTTTGTCTGTGCAAAAGAAGTACAAGAGTTGATTGCAGGAAGATTAAGAATTTGAGCCAGTAAACGTCCACAACCAAACATCGAATCATGGATGATGTAATCGAAATGCTCCCCCTTAATCTGTTCAAGAACGCTTGGTATAACGATATCCGCCGTAAGTAAAAGCCCATTGACTCTTTCAAGCAGATAATCTCTCCCACCTGAAATAAAGGCTTTTATAAATTGTTGAGCGTCCAATGTCCGTACTATAGCACCTGTCTCCTCCATACGCTCCCGAAAAGCTTCTATAGTGAAGTACACTACCTCTTCTCCACGAGAAATGAGCTCCTGTACAACGCCAATCGTTGGATTGATATGTCCCTCTGATCCAGCATTAATAAATAAGACACGTGCCATGCCTACCACTCCTCAGTTATGACCTAAGTTACGATGTATGTAGCTCCCTCTTTTCTCCTTTTCAATGTACCCATTATACGTTTATCTAAGAACCGACTTCTACTTATCAAAATCCCCATCCGATATTCCGATCCTAATTTTACCTAATTTTGCTATAATAATGAAATCATAGTTAACAAAAAATGGAGAGTGATGAAAACATGGACCGGATTCTGATCGTCGATGATGAACCCGACATTCGTGAGCTTATTCGCTTACATCTGGAACGCGCCGGATGGGACATCGCCGAAGCGGAGTCTGGGCGGCAGGCGATCTTACAGCTACAAGCGCAGCCTTTCTCACTGATCGTTCTGGACATCATGATGGACGACGGTAACGGTTTCGAAGTTCTACGCTACTTGCGGGAACATCGTCCGGAAACGCTGGTCATTGCGCTTAGTGCGAGAAGAGAAGTGGAAGACAGAATCGACGCACTTGGACTGGGAGCCGACGATTACATGACCAAGCCTTTCAGTCCAATGGAGCTGCTGGCGCGGATACAGGCCCACTTCCGCAGGCACCATCCTGAGACCTCCAACCGGCCCCATGTGATTCAATTGAATAAACTTATTCTGGATATCGACAATTATGTACTACATAATGATGGGCAACAACATGGACTGACTCCAGTCGAATGCCATCTACTGCAAGTGTTCATGCTCAATCCTGATCGCGTACTAACAAAAGGAGAAATCTACAAACAAGTCTGGCAGCATGAAAACTATGACGCCAACAACCTCAGCGTCTTCATCAGCCGCATCCGAAAAATACTTGAAAGCGCACCCGGGTCCCAATCTAATCTTCATACCATTCGCGGCATCGGCTACCGCCTCTCAGGTGACGGACGATGAAGAGACGAACTAAGCTATGGCTGATGATGCTATCCAGTGCCGCAGGAAGCATTGTCTTGTTTATTACGATTACCCTAATGACCGGGAAGACTTGGACCCCGGGATATGATCTGAAGACGTTAAACGCCATCGCACAAGAAGCACTCACGGCTATAGAACGGCAAGACGCCTACTCGGGACCAGAGGTTCAACCCATTCTGGAAGAAGTACTACGCCCGCATTCCAAGATCCGCCTAGAGTGGCTGGCTGAGGACGGTTCGACGCTGTATGATTCCGCCGGCGAGAATAATTCCTACGACTTCCGCAAATTAGCCGACCGTGTTGACCATATGCCAAATAATCTTTGGGGTGAAAATACTCCGATCACTCTTACTTATTCCGTTGCCCATGATCATCGATCCTATTACATGTTATTGAGTTTATCCAGCGAAGACATGACATCTGGACAAATATATTTTTTTCTCCGAACGTATAAAGCTTTACTAACATTTATTTTACCTCTGTTACTGGCGTTGTTGCTTCCCTATCTCCTTTCCTTATGGTTCTTCTCTTCCACCGATCGTCGCATTACAAAACTGAACAACGCGCTGAACCAAGTCGGAATCCGAAGCGATGTCATCGTGCTGGAAGATACGTCGAGGGACGAGATCGCTCAGCTGACCCAACACTACAATTCAATGGCAATGCGTATCCAGAGCCAGTCTGCCCAAATTGAACAGTTAGAACATCGGCGAAGACTGCTCTTATCGGACCTGTCCCACGATTTGCGAACGCCGTTAACTATGATTTTGGGTTATGCCGAGATGATCCGTACCGGTGCGTACAAGAATGAGAACGAGCTTCAGTCCGGGGCCAAAATCATCCTGCAGCGTTCTCGCTACATGGATAAGCTGCTTGATCAGTTACTCGACATTACCCGTCAAGAAGAGCATTTACTTCGGCTTCAGCTTGCTCCGCATAACCTGTCGGAATTAATGCGAAAGATCGCAGCCGATTACCTCTTATTCCTGGACGATAAGAACATCGTGTTGGAGGCAGACATCCAAGATACGGATATCGAGGTTATGATCGACGCACCGCTGATCGAACGTGCTTTGCGCAACTTGCTGGACAATGCCGTTCGTTACGGTGAAGAAGGACACTATCTGGGAATTGGATTGACGGAGGAACAAGAGGAAGTGGTTCTCACGGTCAAAAACCGGGGTAAAGGGATCGCACGAGAGGATCGCGAGCGTATCTTCGAGCGTTTCTACCGCGCCGACGGTGGAAGAAAAGGCGAGGGACTTGGCATCGGGCTCTCGATTGTCAAGGAAATCGCGGAATTGCACCATGGCAGCGTGCGTTTGCTGGACGAAGCCGTGACGGAAACCATTTTTCAGATTAGAATTCCTAAGAAGTCTCCTAGTGAACATGAAAATTAACGTTGATCAAAGCTACGTTTTTCTGCGTACTTCTACGAATAAATAGAAGGAGGCGACGAGAGCGCCCAATGTTCCGCAAATCATATCCATCATCGTGTCGGTCAAACTACCATTTTGCGAATGAAGCTCAAAGAGATGATCCACCGTAAACTCATAAATCTCCCACATTCCAGCCATTGCAACAGCAAACAGGAACGCGAACCAAATGATGATGTTGGAAGGCAGACCGCCCAGCCCTTTACGCTTAGCCATCTTGATCAAGATGAATCGTCCTACGAAGAATAAAATAATTCCAGACAGCAGATGTTCAATCTTATCTAAATAAGGGATGACACCATACAAATTGAATAAATTGGCGAGCATCATCGTGATTGTGATAAAGACCAGCACCGAAAATTGAAGTGCGGGAGGCAGTTCGCTGTTGGTCCTTGTGATTAAGCCCTTAAAGAGTAACAGGACTAGAATGATAAGGGCCGCTTGAAATGTTTTATCATCATTTCCATTCAGGCCAAAATAAACAATTGATACTCCGCAAATGAGGTAGAGAATCATTTCAAAAAAATAATTGAACCTATGGTTTCTAGAAGTTTCTTGCATAGCAGTTCCTTTCTGACTAGACATGTTTAATTAATTATCACCCGTTCAAAGCCACCCCATACGACAATCATATCATTAGTTATAAAAAGACTCCCGTGACATTCCCTTAAGCGGAAATACACGGGAGCCTTGAGCGATCCAATCAGCCCTTACATCGCTTTTTCAGCCAAATCGTTAACTAAATTTCTCATCCACTTCCGGGAGTAAATCCGGGCGTAGCCGAAGCCAAAACGGACAACCTCCTCAAGTGATATGACGAGATATACAAGGTAGACTGGCTGCTTCCAGACGTATGACAGCAACAGTCCGGAGGGGACACCTATCAGCCATGTCGCGGTCGATTCCATGCTGAACACGAACTTGCTGTCTCCCCCACTGTTTAGAATGCCGCCTGCTATAATCATATTGGAAACTTTGGCCCAAAGAAATCCAGCGAATACGATAACGATATATATGCTCATCTGTTTAGCATCCTCGGAGATATTGAATGCGGAGACATACAGCTTCGAGCCTGCCGCAATGATAACCCCGACAATTAGAGAGATGATAATGCCAAGACGAATGAACTTTTTCGCATGATCGAGTGCGATATCCGTTTCGTTCGCGCCCAAACGGTTGCCAACCAAAACCCCAGCTGCACTAGCCAGACCGGACAATAAGCCGATGCAAAGCCCTTGCAATGGGAAGGTAATGGTCATCGCCGTCATCTCCATCGTCCCCATGCGGCTATAGATGATCGCATATGCCGTTTCACCCAATACCCAGATCAATTCAGTCAGCAGCAGCGGATACGTCGTTCCAAAAAACTTGCGGATGAGCGGTTTAGGAATGATGAACAAGTTCTTTAACCCAACAGCGCCTGGTAAACGATATCGGTACACGGCACCAATGATCAACAAACATTCTATTACCCTGGAAATAAGGGTTGCAATAGCTGCGCCCTTCAGACCAAGCGCTGGAGCGCCGAAGTTCCCGTAAATAAGTACGTAATTCAGTATAATATTCAACACAACAGCAATTAAGCTTACATACATCGGCCATTTGGCATGGCCCGTACTACGCAAAATGGCGGAATACATCATCGTGAGCATGACAGGTACAAAGCCGATCGACATGATCTGCAGAAAAATATACCCATTATCTATTACATTCGCATCTGTCGTGAACATGCTCAGGAAAAGCGGCGAATCGATGAAGACAGCCGCAGAAAATAAGAACGAGAACGCGAAGCCGACGATCAGTCCAAGGCCCAGCACCTGGGAGACGCTTTTGGAATCTTTGTTCCCCCAAAACTGGGCTGCATAAATAGACACACCCGTCGATAGACCAGCCAAGACAACCGCGATGATCCCATATATTTTGGTGGACATTCCCACCGAGGCAATCGCCACATCTCCAAGCTGCCCGACCATCAACTGATCCGTCAAATTGAGCAATGCCATCAGTAAGCTTTGAAGCGTAACAGGTACAGCGATTTTATACACACTTTTGTAGAAGTTCTCTTTCTCTGACATGGATCATTCACAACCCCCATATTCTCGATTTTACCGCGTCCATAACCATTCGCAGTCTATGACTTCGTGTGAGGTTATATCACTTTTTTGTAGCGCATGAGCGTATAATTATCTTTTGGCTGAATTTCTACAACCTTGAACTTTTTCGCAAAGCACAATTGCTGATACCCGTCTCCATCCACTAAAGTAATGTTCGTGGAACCCCCTATGATGATCGGAAGCTGCATCAAAATAATTTCATCGACAATGTCCTGATCGAAGATATGCCAGTTCAAAAAGCCGCCGCCCTCGACCATCAAGCTGGTAATCCCGAAGTTGTCTTCCAACTGACGTTCAAGCTCCACGAAATCGACTTTATCCTCACCGCAGATGAGGCACTCCTTCCCTCTTTCCCGGATCTGCTTGATTTTATATTCATCCCGTCCTTTCTCGGTTGTGACAATAATCGTCCTCCCCTCATCCGAAAGCACATTGCTATCCAGCGGAATATCCAAGGTGGTCGTCGGAATGATCCGGATTGGATTTTTGTTCTCCTCATACCGATTAGTAAGAAAGGGATTGTCCGTCAGAATTGTATTTTTGCCGACCATAATGCCCTGCACATTCCCCCGGAATAGATGAATGAATTCCATATCCTCACTGGAAAACAAAGAAAAAAGCTCCTTACTCGAATTACCAGCTCCCATAGTGAGCTTACCGTCAATCGAAATTTGGCTGAATATCGTTGTTTTCATTTGTCTTCTCCCCGTCTCTTTTTAGCTTTTATATGCGCCCCAGAATGCTTGGATGGTCTGTTCAATTTTTTTCAATGCTTGTTCAGAATTGCTTAAGGGCAGCTCGGTTAGACCCGCATTTAGCGCCTCCCATACATGAATCATGAAGGGGTAAGTCGGCATCGGCCGTGCGTGCTCCAACAGCGATATAATCATCTTTTTGTTAGGCGTAGCAGAGGCAGCTAGACGGTTCAGCACCTCTTCCTGAGCTGGAATCCGCTGTACACCCAGCGTCCACATGGTTTGGCACTCATCACTCAGCATAAAATGCGTGAACGACAAGATATCTTCCCGCTCCTCCGATGTTAACGAATGATTCGGGTAAATCAAGCCGATAGAAGAAGACATGGATAGCGATTGCTGGCCTTCTATGACCGGAAGCTGGCAGACCGCAAGCCTGTTGTTCATCTGCTTGTCCAGATGGTTATAAATCCACTCTCCACAAATAATGGCGCCAATCTTACCGTCAATAAACTGCTCTAACAGTCCTGTGGAACCGTCGAGACTGACGAGCACGCCTTGATCCATCTTGTCATGGATGAACTCAAGTGCTCGCTTCATTTCAGGGGTTACGATATTCGGCTTTCCATCCTGAACAGGCCAACCACCGAAAGCTGTAAGAAACGGAATAAACCAATAACCCTGCTGTAAATCTGCTCCAATCGGTATGATGCCTTGAGCGGACAACCTCTCTGCTGCCTCTTCGAACACTTCCCATGTCGTCGGCGCACTGGCGTAAATCTCCGGATTGTAATACACAACCAGATGATTGCCCCGTAATACCGGGATACCATACTGAACACCATCCAGTTGCATCGTTGAAAGTGCCCCTTCAGTGAGTGCATCATCGAATAGCCAGCCCGGTACTTCAGAGTAAAGGCCATTCTCAACGTAGGAGGACATATCCGCAGGAACCATCGCCAGATGCGGACCTTGATGGGTGTCCTTAATTTGGTTCAGGCGCGCAGTCAACTCCGTAATGTTCATCACTTGTGGCGTAATTTGTACGCCGAAGCGCTCTGTATACAGCTTGCAAATTCCCTCCAACACCTCAATCGAGGTATCTCCCGGACCGTCAAACTCATGCCATAACACAATTTCTTTGTTCTTCTTTTCCATCGCTGCCTCTCTCCCTTAACTAACTTGTCTATGATTGTTTACGAGCACTAAAGCCTGATTTGGTGCAAGCAGTAAGCTGTCTAACGTCTGACCTGCGATGCTGCCCGTTAAGGAACTATCCAGTGTCACGGTCATTGGGCACCGCCCAGGTACCGCAGCCTTCAAATCAACTTGGCAGGAAACATCAGCACTCAAGTTAAAGCAGCAGAGCAGCGTCTGTTCGCCATGCATATACCCGTACAGAACTGTACCTTCCGGGGATTGAGCCACGAAAAAGTTTTCTGGCTTCACTAGCTGAGGCCAATCTTTCTTGAATTCACTCAGCTCCGTCAGCAGCGGCAGCATCGGTGCAGGATTAGTCCAATTAATTTGCATGACGTTAAAAAAGGCGCGGGAAATCTCCTCTCCGTTCGTGTTGTCGCCAAGACCACAGTTGAGGGGCTGCTCCTCATTCATTTCATAGCCAGTCGTCACGTATGGAATTGCATTCGGAAGAAATTGATTAAATACTGCAATCATCCGAGCCACCTCAACACCGCCACGGCTCGTGATCCGAGGCGTATCTGCTGTTTCAGCACAGGCGAACACATGAATGTTTAACTCAGGCAGCTCCTCTAAGAATGAAACGAGATTGTCCTTATTGATTTGCGTCATGACATTCCATCCGCTGCCAAGCATAATGTTGTAGCCGGTGCTCGCCGCCTTCTTGTGATTACGATTGAACAAATCTTCGCTGATCAAGATTGCATTCGGATTCAACTCTTTAATCGTGTCAAAAATACGAGTCAACAGCGGAATAGGAAGTACATGTCCGATATCGATGCGGAAGCCATCAATCCCATACTTTTCGAGATTAAACCGTACGGCCTCCTCCAGCACATCCCACAGCTCCAGATTCGGCTCCTCACCCGGGTAGTCATTGCATTTAATCGTATCAAAAAGAACATATGGTGCCTGATCCGAACTTATAAGATGTCTCACTTGCGGAGAAAAGTCCTTGTAGAGGCGCAAGAACGTAATGTCTGTCCAAATCGGCTGCACATCGTTAATCCAATCCGAATGCGCGGGAGCAGTCGTTATCCCCATCTCTTGCTCCACCAAAGTTAATAGCTCATCTCCAGTTTTAGCAGCCCTCTCTTTTAACTGCTGCCAAAGGATTGGATGAAGTTCATTGGGCGGCGGCGAGAACTTCCGCAGAAATGCTGCGGTTTCCTGGCTGTGGTAGACCGTCTCCAATTTGTCAGGCGTACACTCCTCAAAGAATCCAAGCTCAGGAATCGATGGCGGTGCAAAGCCTTCTAATTCCTGCATTTTGATCCAATACACCCATTCAGGATGTTCGGTAATGAACGCACTGTTTTTCGCCGTTACACGGGGAATGAAATCAACAACAGTCTTAATATCAAGCAAATGACAAGCTTCTACCAAAGCGCTGAGCTCATCGTGGATCGTAAACTCCTCCATACCATCCAGCAGGCTGTCGTGTAGGTTCTGATCCAAGTGGAATAACGATTGCACAGCGTAAGGTGACCCGATATCTCCTTTCAGATTCAACTTGCTGTACTGGTTCACTGGAAGCATATACAGAATATTGATGCCCATTTTTTTTAACAGCGGCAGAAGAATAAGGAATCTTAAAAAAGTGCCGGATTCAATTGTTCCATCATGGTTGTAATCCCAAGCCGTCGAATAACGAATTAATGAAGAATAGATCGCGCTGTCGTCTAAATTCGTGCGTTCCTTGAGCGAATATCTCCACGATAGCTTGTCTACATACTTCAAATGCTCAGTCAAAAAATCATACGGATGTACACAAATTTCACCGTCTTTTTCCAAAAGAACACACTCATATTTGCACTCATTCCACACAGCAGGAATCCAAATTGGCGCGACGTCTTTATCTTTGTGTGTAGACAAGTAATCCTGAACAAGTCTAAATTTGCTTTCTTTGCTCATTAACAGATCCACCTCTCGTTGATTGCAGTTCTACGTTTAGGGAACAAAAACCGTCTTTACGGTGTCACTCCCAACCACCTTCAAAGAGTTCAATTCATAGCCGATCAACTCGTTTATTGCTGCCTCGTGCTGATTGAGCTTAACTTTTCTGGTCACCAATTTCTCCAGTTCAGGTGTCTCAGCGGCAAACCGCAAAGCCTCCTCGAACATGTAGCGGTATTCGCCTGCTGCGATAATTTTGATTGCATGCTGTACGAATCTGGTAGGGGAAAAGGTGTACCGATACTTCGCATTAATTCCAAAAGGAACAATGCGCCCTCCTCGCTCAATCCATTCCTCCGCTACTTCGAGCTGAGTGCCCACCGTATCGATAATCACATCAAACTTATGTCCCGCGCAGATTTCATCTACGGTAGCTTGATTTAATTGGGATGGTGTTAGAGCAAAATCCGAGATTTCTCTAGCAAATGCCAACCGATAGGGATTAATTTCCGTCGCTACCGTGAGCGCAGCTTTTGATTTACTCACCATTTGACTTAACAGCCCCATTGGACCCGATCCAAGAATGAGCACCTTATCGTCAGCCGTGACATTAGCTTCATTGAAATTGTGCAGCACACAGGCAAGCGGCTCGATTAATACCCCCGTCTCCCAGCTCATATGATCAGGTAAAAGGTGTGCAAACGTTTGTACAGTTGAGAAAAAAAAAGTGAATGTCCCATTTCGATTCAAACCAGCAATAGGCATCCCATTTCCATCGGAGCCTATACATAAGTGCGGCTGTTCTTTCAAGCAAAAATAACATTCATTGCAGCTTTGATTCGGATCGATAACTACTCGGTCCCCCACCTTAACACGGTCAACATTACTGCCAATTTCAATTACGGTCCCCACAGCCTCATGACCGCGAATGATTCCTGGAACTCCTTCCTCTTTACCGGTTATGACCGCTAGATCTGTTCCACAAATGCCTGTCATCTCAATCCGAATCTTAACTTCATCCGGGGTTACAATCTGTGGCTCTTCCCATTCGCAGAGCTCTAGCTTATCATTGGATGTCCACACCAGCGCTTCCATACGCATTCTCCCTTTCGTTTTTCCTATTATCCATATTCCACCAGAATATATCATAACTCCCATGTAAAAGTAAGGTGAATATTGTCGTAAAATGTTATTGTTTACATTTTTATAAAGCTCTCAGATAAATAAACGCTTTAAATAAAAAAACCACCTCCCCCATAAATCAGGAAAGGTGTACCTTTACTAAGCCTATTTTGCAGGCTCCTGTTTAAAAATGATTTTAAAGATAGGGTAGAATATCAAGAACGAAATTGTACTATTGATAATCATTGTAATAATATCCGCTGTTGTCTCCCCCATTGAACCCATTCCCCATGTGTTAATTAATAAGTTATAGATAGGAGCCTTGTAAAATCCTTGCGCCGCGGCAGCACCAATGGTTATAAGAATATACGCTAATACATACCAGAAAGCAGCCTTCCAAACGTTACTGTTTGATTTAAATGTAATACTTCTCTGTGCGAAAAAGTTAATGATCTGTGCAATGCCGAGCGTAATTTGAACGGCAAGAAAATAGCCAAGTCCTCCTCCACCTCCTGATGTAAGCGAACCAGCCGCATAATCGAATATATAATAAGCACTTCCATCAAAGTTATGTCCTAACTGAAAAACTTGAAAGCTTGTAGATAGTAATGATGTCTGTGCAAATATGAGTTTAAATAAAGGCATTAGAACAAGTTGTAATACCGTCATTCCAGCACTCAGTATAAAAAATACTATGAATTGTGCAATATTCGGATGTTGTCCCTTGAATGTATTCCAAACACCCATCATTCCTGTGTTTTTCTCGATATTTACTTCGCTCATACTCTTCTATTTCTCCTTTGAAGCCTAGAAAAAGGAGATACCGTGGTATCCCCCCTTTTCCTCGCTTACTATTTTCCTATCGGTTTATCCATTTCAACACCTTCAAGATTTGCTTTCGACTAATTTTCCCGCCAGTAAAACGGTCGATTTGACGAAAAGGCATATTCAGAACAAAGTAGACATTATTCGCTAGCAGAGGTTTATTGACTGCTTCAAAAAACTTGTTAAAGAAAAGGACAATATGATAGATTGTTTTTCCAAGTGCGTTCTTATATTTAGCTTGAGCAATGGTGTCGTTTAACCCCAAGTCCTGCTTTGGATCCCAATAAGGAGAAGGAGGTTCATAACCCAAGAGCCCCTTATATTCCGCTGCCGTTACTTCATGAACATGTCCGCTAAAATAATGTGGGAATTGATCCTTTGTATGTTCACAAGAAACCGAATCGCCCGTAAGCATAACACGTTCCTTCAAAAGAATAGACTGGATTGAACTTCCGATTTGAATGTCGTAAGCGCCAGGCTCGACCGCCCAATCGTGAATCGTCGGATTATAATACGAAAAATCACGTTCCTCCAGAATCATTGTGACACGTTTGCTTTCACCCGGCTCTAAGCTCACCTTTTCAAAACCTTTTAATTCTCGTTTGGCTCTAAATATCGATGAATCTTGTTTCTGGATGTAGAGCTGCGCAACCTCTTCCCCTGCGACTGCCCCTGTATTGGTGATGGTAAA
This sequence comes from Paenibacillus sp. FSL R5-0914, assembly GCF_038004525.1. Taxonomy (NCBI): domain Bacteria; kingdom Bacillati; phylum Bacillota; class Bacilli; order Caryophanales; family Paenibacillaceae; genus Paenibacillus; species Paenibacillus sp. FSL R5-0914. The sequence continues at coordinate 1,003,328 of NZ_JBBORH010000001.1, read as the reverse complement.
TGAAACCTGATGCTGATTAACCGTTAAATCCGTATATGCAAAGGTTGTATAGGACAGCCCATAACCAAACGGAAATAACACAGGTTTATTCACGGTATCAAAATAACGGTAACCGATAAAAATGCCTTCGATATGCTCTGCGGTTGCCTCCTTACCTGGATAATAAGGAGCAGAAGAGACATCACTATACTTAATCGGGAATGTCTCGCTGAGCTTACCACTTGGGTTGTACTCTCCAAGTAAAACACTCTTTAACGCTTCAGCGCTTCCTTGTCCAGATAAATAGGTATGAACGATAGCTTTGACATTCTTTATAAACGGCATTTCAATGGCACCACCGCCAGCGAGAATCACCACAATATTGGAATTGACTTCTGTTAATGAACGAAGCAGTTCGAGCTGGTTCTCACGTAAGCTAAGGTTTACGCGGTCAACACCTTCGGCTTCGCTGCCTTCGTCCAGCCCCAAAAACAGCAAAATGGTATCTGCTTTCTGAGCTAACGTAACAGCTTCCTTTAGTAGACGGTCATTTTTCCCACCCATTCGCTTGAAGCCTTTCGCATATCCCACAATCGATAAGCCAGATTGACCGAGCACATCGCAGGCATTGGATAGCTTGGTAGGATTAATAAGCGAACTTCCAGCACCCTGGTAGCGAGGATTACTGGCGAAATCACCAATAATCGCAACTTTATTGCCGTGTTTAAGCGGTAATATCTTATCGTCATTTTTCAATAACACAATCGAACGTTTGGCAGCTTCTATCGCTTTATTGTGGTGCTCCTCATAATCGATACGCGATGTATCTTGATCATGGAGCTGGGTAGTAAAGACTAATCCGAGCAGACGATCGACGGCGTCATCCAGCACTTCTTCGTCTAGCTCATTGTTTTTAATGGCTTGCACGATTTCTTGATCCGTAATTCCATTGGTTGAAGGCATTTCCAATTGATTGCCTGCTTTCAACCCTGCAACACGGTCATTATTACCGCCCCAATCCGTAACGACTACGCCATTAAAATCCCATTCACCGTACAGAATATCCTGTAACAAATCGTTATTTTCATTGGCGAACGTGCCGTTGACTTTGTTGTAAGAGGTCATGATGGTTTTCGGTTGACCCTTCTCAACTACACGTCTAAATCCTTCTAAATACAATTCTCTTAACGAGCGTTCATCCACGACTTCGTCAATCGTCATTCGCATATGTTCTTGGCTATTGACCGCAAAGTGTTTAGGACATGCAGAGATGCCGTTCACCTGAATGCCTTTGACCATCTCACTCGCTAATTCTCCCGTTAAATAAGGGTCCTCGGAAAAATACTCAAAATTTCGTCCGCATAACGGATTCCGCTTGATGTTCAATCCAGGACCAAGCAACACACTCACTTTTTCGCTAGCTGCTTCTTTTCCAATCGTTTGACCAACCTCATAGATCAATTGTCTGTCCCAGCTATTAGCCAAGGTTGCCGCCGTCGGAAAACAAGTGGCAGGCAGACTTTTATTTAAGCCTAAGTGGTCTGCCTTTCCGCCTTGCTTCCTCAAACCATGCGGTCCATCTGTCAGCATAATGCTGGGAATCTTCACCCGGTCGATTGCTTTTGTATTCCAAAAGTTTGCGCCAGACATTAAAGATGCCTTTTCTTCTACGGTCATACTTTCGATTAATGCTCTATACTTCAATCTCTTCACCCCGCATGCTTACGCCTATTTTTCGAATAAGTAGGTTTGCAGGATCGTGTACAACACATGCTGAACACTTGTGCGAACCCCGTTTGTGATTCCTGCAGGATCCTTCTTGTATGCTTGTTTTAATAATTTCTCGTTTTTACTTGGTGTCATAATATCAAGCATGAGGTCATTGCCAGCTACAACCGCATCCGGCGCTTTCATAAACCCAAAGACTGCATCGCTGGAAACAAATCCATCAAAGCCCCATTCCTTACGCAGAACATCATTTAACAAGACGGAATTCGCTCCTGCCCACTTTGTCCCGATGATCGAAAAGCTGGACATTGCGCCTAGAGGGCTGCTTTCTTTAACCGTAATCTCAAACGGCTTCAAGTAGATTTCGCGAATCGCTTGCTCGTTGGCCCAGATCAGATTTCCTGAACGAGCATTGGTTTCTTGATCGTTCAGCGCGAAGTGCTTCATAAAGGCAATAATGCCTTGGTCTTCTGCGCCGTTTATCATAGATGCCGCCATTTTTCCTGAAAGCACAGGATCTTCTGAGAAGTATTCAAAGTTACGGCCGCCTTGTGCTGTACGGTGAATATTCATCCCCGGTGCATACCAGCCTTGAATGCCATACGCACGCGCTTCTTTACCAACCGCTTCTCCCATTTGATAGGCTAGATCATTGTTCCATGTTGCTGCAATGACGATTTCAGACGGATATGACGCGGCTTCGATTGGCTTAAAGAAGTAACTAAATCCAGCCGGTCCGTCCATCAACAACGTTTTAGGAACACCCAAACGCTCTACTGCCATCGTTCTATAGGCGCCGTTTGCTACATAATCAATCATTTCGTCCAATGTAAACTGATCCATGAATTCATTCCATTTCGGATCATCAAAGGCTAAACCTTTCAAATCCTCCAGTACTAAGCCATTATTAGCGCCAACCGTTGGCATTTCCATCGTTGAAGCTTCCGGCTCTTTTGAGAATGCGTCGACCACATTTTGCGGTGCTTTATGACTAATATTTTCATCTGAAGGGTAAGTCTTCTCCCAATCATTCCGGGACAAATACGTAACTTCACCTTTTGCTAATTCAAAGCGATTCTCGTAAGGTGTTCCGGTATCCTTATCTTGTTTGAAAACCTTCTTGTCAGCCAACTCAAGGTCATAGCTTGCCACGATATCATGGACATTGCGAGCCACTTTAATTGAATAGGTGCCCTGGTCTAGTACATACGCTTCTTCTACGTTCATATCATAAGAAGACATCTCTTCGGTAGCAAACGAAAGGGTAAGCACCTCGGATTGACCTGCTTCCAGCAGAGACGTCTTTGCATAAGTGGCCAGTTCGATCGCCGATTTTTCAATGCCGCCTGCAATATACGGAGCTGAATAATATACTTGAACAACATCTTTTCCGGCTCTGTCGCCAACATTTTTCACTTCGACTTGTAGTTCAATCTTGTCTTCCGACAATGACTGATTCAGAACCTTCCACTCGAAATCCGTGTAGCTTAATCCATGTCCGTAAGGATATAACACGGTATCTCGATAGCCTGCTTCATCATTTAAAAAGAAGGTTTCATAGAAACGGTAGCCGACATAGATCCCTTCTTGATAATTGAGGAATGAATACTTCAAATTATCGTATTTGTAGTCTCCAAAGTTCTCACTTGCTGGAGCCGATGAATTGTCATACACGTACGTATCCGTGATACGGCCTGATGGGTTGATATTTCCTGCAAGAATATTTCCTAATGCGTTGGCACCGTAAGGGCCAGGTGTTCCTATCCACAAGACAGATTTAATGGATTTAAATTCATTTACGAAACCAAGCTCTAAGGCATTCCCCGCATTTACAACGATTGTGACATTTTCAAATGACTGTGCAACCTTTTCAATCAAAGCGCGTTTATTTGCTGTCAATTTCAACTGTTCAGCGGTCGCATCACTAGCTTCTGTACTCTCACTAGCAATGACAATAATTGCATTTTCCGAATAGGATTTCGCTTGTGCTATGGCTTCGTCCGATAAATAATCGATTTTAGGTTCATCGCTAGAGTTTCCGCCTAACATGCCTTTTACAACTTGAATGACTCCGGTACTCGCCTTGCTGCCCGCTTTTGCACCAACCTCTTGATACAAGTCATGAAGCTCGGTATTGTATGAAATACCTGCATTTTCTAGACCTTTAAATAAATTAACCGCACGGGAAGTATCCCCCGCACCCGATCCTCCGCCGCCATAACGTAGCTCTAATGCAGCTAATCCGAAGACGTTAACCTTTTTATCTTTCAAAGGTAGCTGTTTATCATCATTCTTCAATAGAACAATGCCTTCATTCGCAATTTCTTCAGCTATTTTTCCACCTTGTTCACGTGCTGCAAGCGCCTCAGGGGAATCGGTTACGGCTGTAATGTGTTTTCCTGTCAGCGCATCGATGATGCTAGAAGCGGTTGCACCGAATTGTACGAACAACAATATGACAACAAGCGCTACGATCGACCAGCCGGTGAAACGTCTTGGTCTATTTTTAATTTTCTTGTAGCGTTTCGCTTCTTTTTTCATCGCTCTACGATCTTTGCGACTTAGAGCTTTCAACTCCATTTTTGTTTGTTGCTTTTGCTCTTTTCTTAATTGTTTGTCCTGTTCAATCGCTGCTGTTCGTTCTGCTTCCGGTAGCGCTTTAATTTCTTGCTTTCGCGCTCGCAGCTTAGCTTTATCTTCCTTCACCTTTTGCACGATTTCACTTTTTTTAACGCGTTTAGTATTAAAATTGTCCACCACGGCGACCCCCTCCGGTATCGTCTTTCTTTTTCACAATCATAATATAGCGCTTACATTTTAACTATGAGGATCTTGTCGAAAAAAAAGCTAAATATTGCGTTCATTCGATTTATCAAGAAATCGAGTGAGCAATATTTAGCATTAATCATTAGTCTTTTCTAGGTCGATCATAAAGATTCCGAATATCGGGACTTCGAACTCAAGTGTATGATTTCCCTTTATTTTCAGTTGCTCTACGCTTCTCGAAGGTCGATTAATCGCATTCCAATACGCAATATCTTCGAAGGACAACTTTTTACATTTTCTTAAATCAGCAAGGTCTAATCGCTGATCTATCTGCTCAGTTGTTAATCGTTGCTTGATCAATCGGTATGTCCCTTCAAGGTTTGTAAGTTCCATCTTCACAAAGACATAGGGACTTTTTGCCTTATGCCAAGCTAGTTCCAGTTTTTCCTTATTTTCATTGATAAACAGATGTTGCTCTTCTTCTGGATAAACAGTTAAAATGCGGTAATTATCTTGCTGTTTTGTCACGATACATGAGTTGTTTTTGAACACAATCTCATCAAACAAGCGACTCACAAACTCTGTCGCATACCAATTGTCCTTGTAACGACCATCCGGTGTAAGTAATGAAAGCTTACTTGCCAGCTCATCTGGAAAATACTCAAACAACTTCGCAGAATCGAGTGATAAGGGGGGGAAATAGTGACCTGCAATTTCGTTTTGATTCATTAGGTTTATATATTGCCAAATGCTTGCATTTGCTTGCGCTAGATCCGAATAGGCGTGTAGATAATCATCCTGATCGTAAATCAGCATTCGATCCAAAATACGATTCTGATCTTGTATGTTTGTATTCTCACCAATGACCCGAATGTAGTCTTCATCAAATAGATAATTAAGCGCAGTTTCAAGTGGAATCTTGCGCATACGGGTCCAGTCATCAATGCAATAAACGGCATTATGGCAGATTATATCAAGCAACACCGCATCTTCTGGCGGGATGGGAAAATGAATGACCACGTTCATATAGTTTTTAAAAATTGAAATGGCATTCACTAGCGACAGACGCAATTGCCTGCTATTTTTCATTTCATAGAAGCAGCGGAACTCGTACATCCAATCCTGACTTGTCATATAATTTTGCTGCAGATGGAGATTCAATTCAGTCATTACCGTTTGAAACCATTCATTGTTATGAAATCCCCGCTTCTCCCAATCATCCAAATCTATAGATTGAAATTGAAGGTAGGGAATCATGCCAACAGACACGATCTGCTGCAATATTCGATCCAACTCACTAAATGAACAGACCAGCTTCCCTTCGCTCAACCGTATATCCACTTTTTTAAAAATACGATTGACCGCTACCCACTTCACCCCTAGACGCTGACGCACTTCGAGCAAACGGCTATCCATAAGTTTACCTTTTATTTTAAGAACATGATTCACCTTTGAGTACTGGCCGATCGTTTTATGCAAATCTAATTGAACCTCGATGCGATTGGGGGCAATAGATGGGCCAGCCGGTAATTCACCTAACGGCACATACGGCGATAGTAAGGCTAATACATCTTGGGACAGCTCCGCATCGACACGATTCTGCACCGCTCTTATTTGACGCTGTTCACGAAATTCAGCAGGTGAAAGCTCATACCTTATTTTAAATGCCTCGTTAAATGAGCGTACATTGGGAAAGCCGTTAGCTAAAGCAATCGTGACAATCTTCTCGTTCGTATTTTCCAGCATACGTAAGCTATGAAACAATCGCACTTCTTTGATGTAATTTCCGATTGAAATCCCTAGCTGATTTTTAAAGGAATGTGCCAGGTAGTATTTGCTACTATAAGACTTTTCAGCAATCTCATCCAGGCTGAGTTTGTCCGCATAATTAACATTGATATATGATACAATTTCTTTTACCTTATCCGAAGCAGTATGAACTTGCTTCTTTTCATCTTCTGGCCCAAGATATCGGTACAGCAATCCGATTAAACGTTTCGAATACCCTTCGATGATATAATCAGAACCGGCTCCCGGATATATCCTTTCGACGTACAAGTACGCCATACAATTCTTCACAAGCTCATATCCATCTTTTTTGTACACCATCGATAGTGGAATGTTAAGCTTAAATGCCGGAAACTCCTCTTGATACTCATTGGTTAGAAACTTTACCGAGAGCGTCGCATTCTCTTCACTGCCAATTACACGAACAATATCACCTTTATTGAAAACGAAAATATCGCCTGTCCGAATCAAAATATCCGAACCGTTTCGCATAATTTCCAGATAACCAGAAAGAACAAACCATGCCGTTAACTCCGTCATAAGTAGAAAATCCACTTCCTCAATCGTTTCGATTGCGGCCAGTACGATTTGATCTGATCCATTTTTCTTCTTATTCAAAATCAACAATCTCCTCTTCCAACATGAAAAAATATGTTACTGTTACTGAGTACCTGACCATTTGCTCATAATTATTGATTATAAACGATTGCTCTCTGAAATCTAAAAAAATAGGACGGTGCATCATATGGTATTTGCATTTCTGTTTATATTCGCTATGTACGCGGCAAGTAACTATTACATCGCAAGAAAAATTTTTAAATGGTTACAACATGTATTTCCAAGTATTAATGGGATTATATACGGAGTCATCTACAGCTTGTGTGCGGTAACAATCATTATTAATTTACTATTGTCCTCTTCAGCTATGACGACCGATTCAAGTATTGTTAATTTTATTGGCCAATTCGGGGACTATTGGATGGGGATCTACTTCTATTTGTTCTTGCTGTTACTCCTTTCCGATGTAATCTTACTTATTATTAAATGGATCAAAATCATCCCCTCCCCTGCGCCAAAACGTGTTATTTTTCATACAAGGTCAGTAGTATTAATTCTAGTCATAGGGTTGGTGTCCTATGGGATTTATAATGCGAATCAGATAAAAGAAGTTACTTATCCGATCCAAATACATAAAAGCACGTCGTTAGATCATTTAAATATTGTTCTGATCAGCGACTTACATTTAGGCTACGTAAATGATGTAAAGTTTATTGAAGACGTTGTTGATCGTATTAATAACATGCAGCCGGATATTGTGTTGATGTCAGGAGATATATTTAATGGTAACTACTATGCGCTCTCTAATCCTTCCAAAGGAATAGAGTTATTAAATACTATTCAGTCTACCTATGGGGTTTATGCTTGTTTAGGTAACCATGATGCAGGACGATCATACGATGAGATTGTGAACTTTATAGATAAGAGTAATATTAAACTTCTAAATGATGAGCATGTCGTTATTGATAATCAATTCGTTGTAGTTGGCAGGAGAGATTCATCACCGATTGGTGATCAAGGAAATGCTAGAGCAGTTACTTCTGAAGTGATGGGTAACATTGATACAACTATGCCCGTTATCGTAATGGATCATCAACCCACGAATATGATTCAGTACGGAGATGATGTCGATTTAATACTTAGCGGACATACGCATCAAGGACAAGTATTTCCTGCAAATCTAATCACCAACGCTATGTTTACAGTAGATTACGGGCACTATCAGAAAAATCAGAACAGCCCTAACGTCATCGTCACATCTGGTGCAGGGACTTGGGGACCGCCATTACGCATTGGAACGAATAGTGAGATAGCACTAATTAAAGTTGATTTTAAATAGAATGATTTATAAAAAAAAGCGGACAGCCTTTGGACGAGAATTACCGCCCTAGACTGCCGCTTTTTATAGTTTTACCTAAGGTTGGTGCGGAGAATATCCGTTATCTTGAAATTTGTCTCTCTACATCATACAACGGTTTTTACCCATATCCTCCTGTAGCATAGTCTAGCGATTATAAATACCTTCTTTTATACATCAAGGTAATTTGACCTGCTATGTATTCCGCACTATATTGGCTGCCATCCTTAATCCACCACATAATAATCCCTAATAGTGATGCTGCAATAATATCAAGGGAGACAACCTCCTTAGTGGAATCTATGTTTCTCACGTTTCTTCGCTTTTCGATAGTATTTTTTAATAGGTTGGTTAATTGGTTTTTGAAGCCTTTGTGCTCTACCAATACAGCAAAGATTTGCCGGTATTCATAAAAATAACTTAAAAATGTGACCAACTGCTCCTGCTCGATACTGCTCTTCACTTGTAATAACGGTTCAACCTTCATGGACAGGTCATCAAAGATTTCATGTACGATCTGGCGCAATAAATCGTTAATATCCTCATAATGCAAATAAAACGTTGCACGATTCAGCTCAGCACGGTTGGCGATTTTTTGGACAGTCAATTGAGAAATCTCCACATTCTCGGCCAATAATGAAAAAACAGCATTTTTCAGCATCTTTTTTGAGCGAATGGCTCGTGGATCAACTCTTTTATGTTCGGACATTTCATCCCTCTATTATCGTTTATATAGTATTTCATCAACTAATTTACCCATTCTGTCGATTAGTCGACATTTTCAATAAAATTGCAAATAGGAATACCGTTTAAATGCTGATATGATTTATTTTATCGACACTGTGTCGAAAAAGCAATGAAGAGAGGCCTGCACCATGCAAGAAGATATTAAGGAAATAAATAAAGGAATCCTACTAACCATTCTAATTTTTGGTTGTTTCTTATCTACACTCAATCAGACGCTTTTAAATGTCGCCTTAAGTAGTCTGATGGATGTATTTGATGTCACGGCAACAACTGTACAATGGATTTCAACGGGTTTTATGCTGGTCAACGGGATATTGATTCCGATTACAGCCTATTTAATGAAACGTTTTACAACACGTCAATTATTTCTAAGTGCCATGTCATTTTTATTAATTGGCTCAATCATTTGTGCAGCAGCGCCGAGCTTTAGTCTACTCTTAGTCGGACGGATGATCCAAGCTGCAGGTGCCGGTATTATAATGCCGCTCATGATGAGCGTTGTGCTCGCTATTTTCCCTGTTGAAAAACGCGGCAGTGCTATGGGACTGCTTGGACTGGCGATGATATTTGCTCCTGCTATTGGGCCAACGCTCGCAGGATTTATTGTTGAATATCACTCTTGGCGCTGGTTATTTATCGGCCTCATTCCACTCGTCATCATTGTTATAGCGTTGGCATTCAAGTATTTAGTGAATGTATCCGAGACGTCTAAGTCTAAGCTTGATGTAGTAAGTGTTCTTTTATCAACCGTTGGATTTGGCTTAATTTTATACGGCTTCAGTAGTGCAGGCAGTAAAGGCTGGGACGATGTAGTAGTAATTCTGACCTTAGGGATCGGGATCGCTGTTACGGCCGTATTCTGTCTTCGACAAATCAAGTCTGATGATCCACTGCTGAACCTGTCTGTCTTCAAAAATAAAGTTTTTACGATGACTTCTCTTATTAACGTATTAATCACGATGATGATGTACGCAGATATGATTTTATTGCCTATTTATCTGCAGAATGGCCGTGGTTTTACAGCATTTGATGCAGGACTACTATTGCTGCCAGGGGCGCTCGTAAATGCGTTCATGTCACCCGTCACCGGTAAATTATACGACCGTTTTGGTGCTAAACCACTGTTCATTATTGGTTTACTCTTTATTATTCCATCTATGTGGGCGGTAACTGATCTATCTGAATCTACAACGTATACGTATCTAATGATTCGTACCATTGGCCTGCGAATTGGATTAAGCTTCATCACTATGCCACTCAATACGGCTGGACTAAATGCACTGCCCAAACAACTCGGCACGCATGGTACAGCTGTGAACAATACCGTTCGCCAAATTGCCGGAGCCATCGGTACTGCTGTCGTAATTACGATTTATACAGTACAGGCAACAAGTCATGCGGCCACAGTGATGCAGAGCAACCCCTCTACTACTCCTGAGATCCTTAAATCCCTTGCATCCATTCTTGGGGCAAGTGACGCCTATTACTTTATGATGATTTTATCCGTCGCCGCGTTTGTTATAACATTATTTATGCCGATGAAGAGCAAGATCGCGATTGAAAAGAAAGCAAACCTAGTTAGCAAGGAATAACCTCATACAGTGGAATGTCAAAAGGACAGCTATTAGCTGTCCTTTTACATTATTAATAGCTATTCCCGGCTCTTCGGCTTACTCTTGTTTATATTTTTCTTTCAGGATGCTGGAGCCGATTCCCCCAACAACCATTAAAATCAAAGAACCGAAGTTCCAAAAGAATGACCCGCCATTCAAGGTAATCTCTAGTGCCATTACTTTGTTCAGAAAGAGAACACAGAGTTTAATCACTAATAGCACAATGCCTGCTATTACGAAGACATCAAATACAAACTTTAATTTCGGGTGAGCCAATTTCTTGCCTTCTTCTATCACCTTTTTGGTCAACTCCTCGTCACTCCTTAGTAACTCATCGATAGTTACCCCAAAAAGATCGCTTATTTTAATAATGATTTCAATGCTTGGGTAGTTTTGACCATTCTCCCATTTCGAAACCGACTGTCGGCTTACAAACAGCTTCTCGGCCAGTTCTTCTTGTGACCAACTTTTTTTATTTCTTTCCGCTTTTAACTTCTCCCCAAAGATCATAACAGCAACTACCTTTCTGCAATTCATAAGCCTATATTGGATTAATCGTATGCAGAAGTAAAGAACGCTTTAGTTGCAGCCCCGCAACCCCAAGTTGCAGTTAACACTAGGCTTACCGCTAGTTGATGTTGACCTCACTCAAGCTTGATTACTTTTTCCTTTTTTGCTTCTAATCGAATACAGGATGAATAATAAAACAAACCATAATGGAGTACACAATAAAGCCGGGCGTGTCTCTCCAGCGAACAGCATGATGATCAGTATTCCAGCGAACAAAGTTAAGACAATATAATTAATAGCCGGTGTGAACGGTGCTTTGAATTTGGATTTCGCCTGTAAGTCTGGCCGGGTTTTCTTATACTTAATATGGCAGATAAGAACAATGCCCCACACCCATATAAAACAAATGGCGCTAATCGTTGTCACGATTCCAAAAGCCTGCTCCGGAATAAGTTTACTCAAAAGAGCACCCACAGATATAACAATTGTAGAAATGAATAACGAGTTACCTGGTACATGGTTTTTATTCAGTTTGCCCAAACGAGGTGACGCCTGGTTATTTCTACTCAAATTATAGAGAATTCGGCTGGTCGAGAACATCCCACTATTACAAGCGGAAGCGGCTGAAGTTAATACGACAAAATTAATAATCCCTGCGGCAATTGGAATCCCTACTAAAGTAAAGGTTTTTACAAAAGGACTCTCTGCTGGACTGAGCTCCGTCCAAGGGTTAATGCATAGCAGGACGAAAAGCGCACCAACATAGAAGAATAGAATCCGTAAAGGAATTTTATTAATCGCCGATGGGATATTTTTCTCCGGATCCGCTGTTTCCGCTGCCGACACCCCCACCAATTCCACACCGACATAAGCAAATACAACCATTTGAAAAGAAAATAAGAAGCCTGATATGCCGTTCGGAAAAAATCCCCCATGCTCCCATAGGTTTCGTACCGTCACCGATCCTGCATCCGTCTTAAACCCTATGATCAGTAAAATGACCCCAAGACCAATCAAGGCGAGAATCGTAATTACCTTAATTAAAGCAAACCAAAATTCGAGTTCCCCAAAGCTCTTTACAGTTAATAAATTAAGTCCTAATAACACGACTAGACAGGCGATGGCAGGAAGCCACTGCGGGATATCAAACCAGTACTGTACATATACGCCAACAGCAATGACATCAGCCATAGCCGTCATGATCCAGCAAAACCAATAGGTCCAACCAGTAATGAATGCGACCCGTGATCCAAGGTAGTCTTCAGCAATATCCGTAAACGATTGATAGCCCGCTTTAGATAATAGGAGCTCTCCCAGTGCTCTCATCACAAAAAACACAGCAATACCCACGATTAAATACGTGATCATAATGGATGGGCCTGCCTTCTCTATCGCCTTGCCTGATCCCAAGAATAATCCTGTACCGATGGTGCCGCCAATAGCAATAAGTTGAACATGCCGATTAGCCAGCTCTCTCTTTAATTCTGGTTGTGCCATACCTAGTTCCCCCTTGTGAGTACAATAAATTGGAATAAAAAAAGAGAGATTGGATGTCATCCAATCTCCCAGATCGTAAGAATATCAAATAATATTCGCCCTACTGATGGCGATCAGCATGACAAATACATATTCAGTACTCTTCTGTCCTTTTGCCTGAGATTGTGAACCCTTCGGCGCCGCGGAATTTCCGCAGTCTCTCCAGAAGCTGCTCCAGCTAAAGTGTAATCCTTAGCCATCATAGCTCGTGAATTATGAAGTTGATAAAGCGGTAACGCAGTAAAGCTGTTCTGATATTCTAACATATTACTTGTGATGGGAGTGTTAATCAGTGATAAAAGTCTCAAGAATTTAAAGTTAGCCTCATGAACATACTACTTTTTGAAAAGCAAAAAACTAAAGGAGTATGCTAATGAAAGCCGCTGTAGTAAAGAAATTCAAAGAAAAGTTAGAGCTACAAGACGTACCTAAACCAAAACCCGGACACAAAGAAATCCTTGTCCATATTCAGGCGTGCGGAGTGTGTCATACTGATTTGCATGCTGCTCATGGCGATTGGCCCGTCAAACCGAAACTCCCTCTTATTCCCGGACATGAAGGCGTGGGGATTATTGAAGAAATAGGTGAAGGAGTTACACACTTAAAGGTAGGAGACCGAGTAGGAATTCCATGGCTGTACTCAGCCTGCGGTCATTGTGAGTATTGTCTTACAGGAAGAGAGACTCTTTGTCTCGATCAGCAAAATTCTGGATATTCCGTAGATGGTGGATATGCAGAATTTTGTGTGGCAGCTGCCGATTATGTAGTGAAGGTTCCTGATAATCTAAGCTTCATCGAAGCGGCACCTTTATTTTGCGCTGGCGTTACGACCTATAAAGCTTTGAAAGTATCAGGTGTAAAGCCAGGTGAATGGGTAGCCATTTTCGGCGTCGGAGGATTGGGTCATCTTGGCGTACAATATGCAAAAGTGATGGGAATGAACGTAGTGGCCATCGACACGTCGGATGAAAAGATGGAGCTTGCCAAACAGCTTGGCGCAGACAAAACCGTAAACGCATTAAAAGAAGATGCCGCAGACTGGATTCAAAAAGAAATCGGTGGAGTGCATGGTGTCGTTTGTACGGCGGTTGCGAAAAAAGCATTTGACCAAGCCTACCGGGCCATTCGCCGCGGCGGTACCTGCGTCATGGTTGGGCTGCCTCCTGAATCCATGGATGTTCCGATTTTTGATACAGTATTAAACGGAACAAAGGTAGTCGGTTCGATTGTCGGCACTCGCAAAGATTTACAAGAAACATTACAATTCGCTGCAGAAGGAAAAATCAAAACCATTATTGAGACACGTAAACTAGAAGATATTAATGAGATCTACGATCTGATGTTAGAAGGCAAAATCAATGGTCGAATCGTCCTTGATATGACGAAATGATCAATAATAAAAAGTATGCTACCATAATATTTATTACAAGCCACAAAATTTGAGGTGATCGGAATGTTAGAGCGTTCTATGGAGAATGTAATGGAATCCGTGAAGGGAAGGAGTGATGTGTAAAATAAAAATGAAAAAAGGATGATGAAAATGAATAAGTACCAAACTATAAATAGCGATGGATTTGAACTGAATTATTGTGTAAAAGGAACTGGGAAACCTATTTTGGTGATAGGCAGCAGTGTTTATTATACTCAATTATTCTCAGAAGATTTATATGATACATTTCAGTTTATTTTCCTTGATCATAGAGGATTTGTGAAGCCGCCCCGAACTCTGCAACCGGAAGATTATAGATTGGAGAAAGTATTAGATGATATAGAGACGGCAAGGCAAGATCTTAACTTAACAAATTTCACCCTATTAGGGCATTCAGGACATGCTTTCATGGCTTTGGAATATGCTAAAAAATATCCCTACCATGTTCAAAAAGTTGCCTTATTGAATTCAGCACCTACAAATAGCGGGGAAAGACAGCGTCAAAGTTTTGCATTTTTTAATGAGACAGCAAGTCCGGAGAGAAAAAGACAGTTCGAGATGGATATTGCTTTGTTAGAAAGCGACATTCAGAAAGATCCTGAACGGCGATTCGTTCACATGTGTATTCGGATGGGAGCCCAAAGCTTTTATGATTATACATTTGACGCAGCTTACATGTGGGAAGATGTATATACGAATATGCCAATTATCGATTATCTGTGGGGAGAAGCATTCGGAGAATTGAATCTTATACAATCACTCGCTAACTTCAACAAACCAGTATTTATCGGTTTAGGCAGGTATGATTATTTGGTAGCGCCTGTTTCACTTTGGAATTCTGTTAATGAAACCTATAAGCACGTCAAAAAAGTGATCTTTGAGCATAGTGGCCACAATCCGATGTTTGAAGAACCTGGAACCTTTGACAAAGAGCTAAGCAAGTGGATTCTTGAGGGCAATTGAGGCTTTCCTTTGTATAACGAAAAACACTAAGTTGATTCTTAGTGTTTTTTTATTTCATGCTCATTTCAGTTGAACCATACCTAAGTCGAACAGAGGATTATGATAGCGATTTAATATTTTATCGTATTATTCCTCACATGCACTAAGATTTCACAATGATAAGCTTAACATTGTATGCCTTATGATACTTTAGGAGGTAATATAATGAGCAAGTACGACGAAGCCATGAAGCTGCTGGAAGAACAAGTAGGTAACAAGGACGGCCTAATCTCTCTGTCCACCATCGCGCTGGAACCGGGGGGCCGATGGTATCGGTCAAAACCTGGGCTGGGTATGTGACGAGAAGAACGCGGAGATGATGACAAAGCTGCGCACAATTTTCGCCGAGTGGTATAACGAAGCCAATAACGACGAAGACCCTAACACATGCCTGCTGCGCATTCACCTAACAAAGGGCCTGTGGAATGACGCCCATAAAGGGATCAGAAATGAGATTGATTTTGTCAATAAGACGGCAAATTAAGTGGTCACTCCCTTTTTTTCGCCCTACTTATGATAAGGCTCACCGCGCTGTCTGTAACGGCAAGTTATAGGGCCATCCTTTGTGGGGATGACCCTTTATTAATCTAGATTTGTTCAGTTGTCATCTTCGTTAACGCCTACATTTCGCTCGCATAAGAGCGTTATTTTTTCTTCACCGGTATCCAGATTTCTCCTGAAACATTCCCATGCCGTGCCATTCCATAATACATTTCGAAACTAGGGCCCTCAACCTGTTCGTATTCAGATGTCGGAAACCACTCAGAATAGATTCGTTGCCATAGTTTTTGCATATCACATTGCGGCTCCGGGAAAATCGCCCACGTTAATGTTGGGACAAAAAGTTTTGTAAATCTCTCCGGAATTTCAAGACCCTTAGGTAAATGATAACAGACCATGTATTTGAAAGATTCTTTAGTGTGATCGTAAAGGGCGGCGTGTAACATGGTGTCACCAAAACGTCCCAGTAAGTCGTTCATAAGATCAACGCTGCCATCATCATCACATTTTATACGGAATTGAGGAACTTCAGAGAACGCTGTTTTCTGGTCTGCATTTATAAATCCATATACTCCAAACATCTCAAAAGAACCTCTTTGCTCAATACGGTAATTCATTTCGACATCCCCTTTTATTGAAATATGAAAGGACATTCGAGGATAGGCTTTTAGAGAAACGCCTGTATCGCGCGCAGATGTCGGCATAATACCATGAAGATTCTTAAAGGCCCGTGCAAACGCCTCCGGCGAATCATATCCATATTTCATAGCTACATCAATAACCTTTGAGTCTGTTGTCTGCAGTTCGAATGCCGCCAATGTCAACCGTCGACGTCGAATGTACTCCGATAACGATACGCCAGTAATAAATGGAAACATTTTTTGAAAATGATAGGTAGAGCAACAGGCTCTCTGTGCTATTTCATCAAATGAAATAGTGTCCGCTAGATTTGTTTCGATATATTCCATGGCACTATTCATCCTGTCCAACCAATCCATCGTATTCCCTCCCTTCAAGGTAATTTTATCGGAAATAAAAAATGAATACCTTGCAATTTCTGCACGAAAAAATCAGCAAAAAACTTGCCCTTATTTATGATACGGTTCCCCGTGCTGGCTGTAACGGCAAGTTTTAGAGCCATCCCATTTGGGATGGCTCTTGTTGAGTCCTCAGCTTTCATCTTGTACACCGATCACAATTTTCGAACCGGCAAGTTCTGATTTTATATTACCGTTGTTCGATCAATCCATACTTTGGGCAGTTACCGACTCGCTGCCTCGATGATCCAGTCGGTCAATTCGTTGATTTGTCTTTTCACGGCGATCGGGTCGCGGTACCAGGATTGGTTCTCCGTCCATATAAATACCTTATTGTTGCGAATCGGCTCTAGCGACCCCCAGATCGGATCAGCCTGCAGCGATTCCAAGCTGACTTCCGTCGTCAGAATCAAATAATCACCCATGTACTCCGAAAGTTTCTCCAGCGAAAATTCATAGTAGGATTCCTCCAGCATAAATCCTGGAACCGTCGTCGGCGGCTTCAGCCCCATTATTTCATACATCAGCCGGCCGCCCCGTCCCGACTTCGGACCAAAAAGGCTCACGTTTCCATCGTACTCTTGCATAATCGAAAGCGTCTCTCCTTCGGGAACGGCTTGTTGGACTTTCTCCCGAATGTCTGCAATTTCCTTCTCGAATTGTTCGTTCCATTTCTCCGCTTCCTCGCGTCTATCTAGCAAGTCGCCGAAATACAGCATTTCTTCCTGAATGGATGCAAACTGATTGTAAGGAACAGATACTGTAGGTGCGATCATCTGATATTTCTCGACTACCTCAGGCTGTGGATTATGCGTTATGATTAAATCCGGATTGAGCTCCAGCAGCTTCTCTAACGAGTCGCCTACATCCGTCACCACGTCCAGCATTCCCTCGAGATAAGGACTCGACATCAAGAACGATTCGGCTGCGATCGGCTGGACATCCAACGCAAGTACGGTGCCGAGATAAGAAATTGCCGCTACGCGCTGAGGGTGTGCAGGAACCTCGACATCGCCGAAAGCAGTCTTGACGATCTTGATCTCCGAAGATGTCAAAGCCTCTGACTCTTGGGCGATCACGGTTGGAGAAGCGCTGACGGCAACCTGGCTGTGCGTTGCGCCTCCGTTGTTCACCGACCCACCGCAAGCCGTTAACATCACGGTCAAGCATAACAGCATCACTGCATAAAAACTTCTGGTTGCTCTAGTCATTTTATTCGCCTCATCCTGTTGAAATTGATAATCAATATCACTCACATGAAAAGGATAGCGTAATAACCGGCTTGGAACAACGGACGATTGTGACATATTCCTTGCATAATCTGAAACGAACTGGCCATATCGTTTACGATATTGACCCGGCGTTATGCCGGCATACTTTTTGAACATGCGGCTGAAGTAAATGAGGTCGGGATAACCGACATGCGATGCTATTTCCTGTTGCGTTGCTATCGTGCCAGCCAGCAGAGCCTTCGCATCTTCCATTCGGAAACGAATGACGTAGTCCAGCGGACTGAGCCCCGTCTGTTCTTTACATTTTCGCGAAATGTATTGTTGGCTGTAATTCAATTGCCGAGCAAGCTCTTCAAACGAGATCGGCTGGCGGTAATTCCTGGACAAATGCCGAATAACTTGCTCAGATAAGGATGGCTCGCCGGCTCCGAACAGGCGCTCCCTCAGAACAGCGTGAACGAAGCGGATAAAGTCTCCCTTGGCCGACAGCCGGGTCAATCCGTCGTCAGATTTAAGCCAACCGTCGCGTATCGTTTGAAGCAGCTCGAGCATGGCCAGCGGCTCGCCAGGCGGGAACCCCCAGCTTTCCAGAAACGGGTCGGATTCCTCCATCATCATATGAAATTCGTGCGAGGCCGAAGCGGGGAGAGACGCTTTGTAGAGTACGATATATACGTTCAGTGCTTCTCGGCTCCGAACCGTCACCTGAGAGCCTTTGCCGGCGTGCAGTACATAAAAACGATCGCACAGCCACACCTCATCGTCAACCCACAACTCACCTTGTCCTTGGAAAGCGAATAAAAACGCGCTTGCCGGCAATCGGTATTGATTCAAATCGTTGTCGATTCCGGTCTGCATTAGCCGCACATCCAGCACGCGCATAATCACCTGGTTCCATATTTGTATAAGTCTCAGAACGTCCATAGCTGATTCGCAAGCTCCCTCTAAATTATCTAAAAGATAATCATTCTCAATTGAATCATGTTTCTAAACACAATAACGAATACGGCTAGCGCTGTCAACAAGGTGTTGCCGGATGAGATAAGGATGCGAATAGCGAGGCATACGGCTGTTTTTCCGGAGTCTGTCCCAAAAGCAAAAGACGCTTGTCCCCAAAAAATACATGCGAAAGTGTCCAAGCGTCTATCAATGAATCGTGAGGGCCTTTCTTTGATCTCTCAATTGTCTTAATCATTAGCATACAACTCAATTCTAAATCCAATCATTGTTTGTGTATGCAAGCAATTTCACCGGGCGAGACCAACCCTTGAGCACAGGCTCCAGTACTAAATCCTGAACAGCGATACTATTCAGGGCTGTACGATTAATCCATGACAGCGCGAGCGTTCCCTCGCCCATATGAGCGCCTACCAAAGGGACAAAAGTCATGATCTCTGTCCGCACGGAAGGCGACATTCCCTTAATAGCCGACTCCAGGCTCAGCGCCTCTTCCATATTGTTGGCATGCATAATACATACATCCTGGTACCGCCCGATATCCTTATGGATGGTCTCCAGCAGCTTTTGCTTCGTCTTCATGAAGGTACGGATTTTGTCTACGACGACAATTTTTCTCTAATCGAACTTCAGCAGCAGGTGAATCCGCAGCAGCTGGCCCAGCAAAAGCTGAGAGCCGGAGAGCCGCCCGCTGCGGTGTAGCTGACCCAGGCTGGCAGGGATCAGATAGAAGGACATTTCTTCAATGATATTGTCGATTCTATTCTTGATCTCTAGTCTGATAAAGTAAATCAAATGTCGCTTTCTCGGCTTCCTACCTGAGAAGTTTCTGCTTATACACGATTATAGGAATTAATCATCCACACTCAAATCCAATTATTGTGTAGACAATAAAAAAGCTCGCATAAGCCTGTTTACACATTGTTTTCCATAGAGAGTGACCTACCCCACTCCTACGGTCCGCATACTGTAAATACAGGCTCCTGCGAGTTTTTCTAAAAAAACTTACTGCTACTTATGATACGGTTCTCTGCGCTGTCAGTAAGGGCAAGTTTCGTTAATCTATTCGTGCTCCGAATGCTATTCTAAAACCAAGGTCATCTATCTTGAAATCAGGCATGCTTTTCCTTCTAACCGTAGAACCACAGTTGTTTTCAACTTCTGCCCAACTCCCGCCTCGGAAGACCCTATAGTTGCCATATCGGTCTGTATCATAGAGATCCCAGCACCATTCCCAAACATTCCCGATCATATCGTAAAGTCCCCATGGATTAGAAAGCATTTTCCCAACTTCCTGGGCTGAACCGTTGGAATTTTCCTTATACCACGCAATCTTATCGATTCTTTCATACCGATATCCCTTGGTTCCCGCTTTGCATGCATACTGCCATTCAGCGTCCGATAGTAATCGAAATCCATTCGCTTCTTTGTTATATATTGTGCTCTCACTTTCCCTTGTTATTGTGTAGCATTCAGTTCTGTCAAGCACTCTAGATAATTTGTTACAAAAGACAAGAGTATCTAGCCATGAAACTTGCGTAATTGGCAGGTTACTCGCATCAGGTTCTACTTCTTCTTCATCCATGATAAAATGATACAACTGCCGTGTTACTGGATACTTCATTACATAGAAAGGTTCAATTGTTTCATTCAATAAAATAACCTTTCTATCACTTCCTCTTCCAGGGTCTGATAACGTGTAGTTAGAACTAAGCCATTTATTCGTATTAATATAATCGCGTAATTCAACAACCCCACCCTCAATCCGTACCATCATATTCATTATATCTTTGATAAAACCTTCACTCTTATTTCCGTACTGTCCTAATGTCATATGAAGTCCCCCGTTCACTCCAATATTTTCTCCATAGTCTACATCCACCAATCTGCATCTAGAGTACGTAAATTTATTCTCCTAGTAGTGATGCTTTGATAACTAGTTCATAGCCGAATTGGCATTCAGAACCTTCGAACCGCCGCGGTCTAAGGGATTGCGGCACGGTTTACAATAACATCACTAAAGCTATTACATCTGTAAAGTTAGCCAAACAATGTACAAATATTCCCAACTTCAAAGAATCTTTTTTGTATACCAAATAAAATAGTGGTAAAAATGCTACAATTCTTGCGACTATTAGCCAAGGAGACCAGAAATGATAAACCGCAAATAATGCGAGATTGACCAGTACACTATGCTTGCCCATCCATTTCATACGAGTCAGTAGAAATCCTCGAAATTAGAGTTCCTCCGTTATGGGTAGTATAAGTGTAATAATGAAAAAGCTTGCTACTATTGCAATTATGATATAGTTTTCACTGAATAGGCTCATGTCCTGGACATAATTGTACTCACTTGGAAGCCAATGAAATACTGTATTTAATATGTAATTTGAAAAAGGTTTTAATGCCTTCATAAGTATTCCTACCAATGAAAGCAATAAAAGAGTGTAGACAATATATTCTTTAACCTTCATCTTACTTTTTAGGCCCAGTACCTTAAAGATATTGAAATTCCCTGTTTCCTTTTTGGCAACATAAAATAAACACCCTAGTTCTATAGGCACTATTGAGAAAAAACCGGCTATTCCTAACGCAACAATCTTAGGATAGCCTGTTAAACTGTCCACTTGTAATAAAAACAGATAAAGTAGACTTAACGCCATTCCTGGAAATAAGTGAAGTGTTATAAGCTTCCATATGCTTCTGATCTCATTTTCGTTATTCATATCCTGTTCCCCCAATAATTTAATCCTTCTAAATCTTAAACTATGGGACCATCCCAAGGTCAATACATCACTTAAACAACCTTATTCAATGGGGATATAAACTTCTAAATATGACTTTAGAACAACAGGCGATCTGCGCTATGTCATCATATGAGATTTTGTCTGCTAGATTTGTTTCTATATATTCCATGGCGCTGTTCATTCTCTCCAACCAATCCATCGTATTCCCTCCCTTCGAGATAAATTTTAGTGCAGATAAGAAATAAATGCCGTGCATTTGCTGCACGAAAAAGTCAGTAAAAAACTCGCCCCCAAGACACCTAGCTAATCATAAAATTATCCTATATCGCGGATTCCTCTTTGCGTGAGTTCTAAATTCAATGTCGTCATCCCTTCACAGACCCCAACAATACCCCCTTTACGAAGTATTTTTGTAGGAACGGATACACACATAAGATCGGAAAAACAGATATAACGATGGCTGCGGCCTTGATGCTTTCCGGTTGGAGTAAATTATATTCGGAATTATCCAACAAGCTGTCAAGTGAAGTTACTTGAATTAACTGGTACAATCTCACCATAAGCGGCATCAGATTCGAGTTGTTTAAGAAATACAAAGCTTGTGAATATACGTTCCATAATCCTACAGGGTAGAACAACGATAATGCTGCTAGGATCGGCTTGCTGAGAAGTAATACGATTTTCCACAAAATCATGGGATCATTCGCGCCGTCAATCTTCGCGGACTCCTCGACCTCTGAAGGAAGCCCCTCAAAGAAGGATTTCATTACAAACAGATTATACACACTTATTAATCCTGGCAGCCAAATCGCCCAATATGTATCCAAGATGTGCAAATTCTTCAATAGAAGAAACATCGGGATCAGACCACCGCCAAACAGCATCGTAAATAAAATCATTAGAAGGAAAACACTGCGTCCCCGGAGACGTTTCTTTGACAGAGGGTACGCCATAAGTGTCGTCCCTGCCATTTGCAGTATTGTACCAACCACGGTAATAATGATCGTATTTCTCATCGCAATAAACAGCAGTCCTGTCTCGAAATGCTTCGTGAATGCTTTAATATTGAACTCGACCGGCCACAAGAACACTTCTCCCGCCAGAACGGATCGGCTACTGCTGAATGATACAGCAAGCACATGGAGCATCGGAAAAAGTGCCGTAAATGCGCAGAGGATGAGGAACAACCCATTCAGAATACGAGCAATCTTTTTTTACCATAGCCCTCCCTCCATCAGCGAACGCTATTACTCATATTTCGCAAGGCTTCTAAAAATTTTGCCCTACTTGTGATACGGGCTCTCGTCCTCATGAACCGATATGCCCAATCGCCGTCACAAAGAGGAAGAGGAAGACAGCCATTGATCCATTAATGATTTCAAAAAGTATAAGTGGCTTAGACATTTTAGTCGGTGATTTAGGAAAAATACCAGCTAAATCGATAATGTACACGATAAAGTATAAAACAGCGATAATTTTCGTGATGAAAATCGCATTAGGATGTGCAATCAACAAGAGATAACACGTGATAAACGACATAACACCAAGTAAGATAAGAAACAGATTAAATCCCCAAAATACAACCCCTTTTAATTTTGAAAAATCTCTATTCTCAATCGGCCCTCCCGGAACCAATATCGCCAACAACATTACATTAAAAAACACTAGTAAACTTGCTATGATCATAATATCCTGCATCGTTATTCCTTCCTCTCATCTGTTAGTGTCTCAAGATTAGCAGGAAGGAATAACAGTGTATTGTAAAAAATCAGCATCTATATGATCTGGCGTTCATCACTTCTGACCATGCCAGACATATCGAAGGGTTAATTCATGTGGAAGTTTCTCTAACTCTTTGACGGTTTTGCCTGCAAACTTTTTGAATGTTTTGATGAGGTGAGACTGATCATAGTAACGATACTGCATCTCCTCCCTCAATCTTTCATCCTCAACATGTTTTCTAAACTTCACAATATCCCCATAGGTCTTTGGGGTAAGCCCGACATGCCTTTTGAAGAAACGCTCTAACGTACTTACTGAAATGCAAAAAAATTTTGCCATACTCACAATATTCAAGTTTTCATACTCTCGTTCTACATAAGTAAGCATTTCCTCTATGCGGCCAGTATCCTTCTTATTCAACACCATCTTATCGAGTAAATAATGATTGATTGCTATGATATTTTGTTCCACATCTTTAAATCTCATCATCCGGTACAGTTCATCTAGATCAGGGTCCACATCGGTGGCTTGTAGGATTCGCTCTTCCAATTCGAGGCCGGGCACTTGAAACAAGTGTATAAATCCTAACGGAGTTAAAGAAATCCCGATTTGATACAACTGTTGTCCATATCGAACATATTTCGCGCTTTTCATTTGACCAATCACAACCGTATTAGGGATCACCACTTCCTGATCTTCTCTTACCAGACTGTAAGCAGACCCGTAATTGAAAATGATATTGATATACCCCAGCGGCATAATAATATCTTCTCTGTTGTCATTAGCGAGAAAGTCAAAGTCTACTACCCAGATATAGTCCACTATCCTATGTAAGCTATTTATTGGTTCAAAGGTTCGAATCATCGCATATATCTCCTTACGAATTTTTCGCCATTACTTATGAGACGTTTGACCGCAACCTCTATTGGCATGATTTCCGACATGACTATTCATCTTCGAGAACAGCAGAAGGGCCAGCAGTAAAGCTATACTTACAACCCCAAGTCCTAACCAATTCAAGTGGAGGATGGAGGAATGGCTAATCACAAGGCCACCTAAACCAGAGCCAAGCGCAAATCCAAACTGAATAAAAGAGGTGTTCACACTTAAGGCAATATCAGGTGAATGGGGCACTAAGGTGACAAGATTTAATTGTTGAGCCGGCGAAATGCTCCATGTCGCCAGCATCCAGATCATTAAGACACCGATTAACAATACCAGATTATTACCAACAAGAGATAAAAAGAGAAACATGACTACTTGCAAGGTTAGCCCCAGGAAAATGGTCAATTTTGGCCCTTTCGAATCTGCCAATAATCCCCCCACCCTCGAACCAACGAAACTGCAAACCCCAGCAAGAAATAAAATTCCACTGATCTTGGTAATCGAAAGAGGCGATGTCGCCTGCAGGAACGGTGTAATATAGGTAAACAATGTTGAATAGCCACAGATATAAAGCAAGGTGATGATTAAGGCTACCAGAATTCTTTTGTCTTTTAATATAGAGAGCTGCATCCCAATGGTAACGGCTTCTTTTTCTTTAATGGCAGGAACTTTTTTATAGATCACGAGCAGTGGAAAAATAGTTATAAACCCCATCCAAATAAACAAGGATTTCCAGCCAAGCCAATCACTAAAGTAAGTGCCGATGGGAACACCGAATACGAGTGAACTGCTGAGGCCCATTAAAATAATACCGATGGCGTTGCCCCTTTTTTCCTTAACTGCCAGCCTAGTCGCCACCGCCATAGCTACAACGGTTGCGACACCGCCACTTAACCCTTGCAAAATACGAGAAACAAGAACGGCCTCAAAGGTAGAGCTGAAAAATGTTAACCAATTACTAAGGATGAACACACTAAGTGCACTCATTAATACTTTCTTACGGTCCATATTAATGGTCGTTGCAATTAAAATTGGGGCACCAATGGCAGCTGAGAGAGCAAACGCAGTCACTAATAATCCTGCGACCGAAGTAGAAACCTTCAAGTCTAACGCAATCATTTCGATGACTCCTGTAATAATATATTCAATGGTTCCGATCAAGAAAACAGCCAGAGCCAGAATATAGATCACTGTACTATTTTTCAATCCTCTCCACCACCTTTTATCGGAATTTGAATTTCTATCAATTGGATATCTTGTTCCGTGGGGAGCGGCAAATAAATCTCTCTGCCAGGTTGATCCTCTTTGATTTGATAACCATTGTTCTCGATCCATGTGGCTAAATCCACACAAGCGGTACAAGCAAAGGCTGAATCTGAGTGGAAGGTCAGTGTCGCCATTAATTCTGGGGGAAGAGAACGAATTTGAAGTTCATCAGTAAGTACTGACAGCTCGCCCTTTAAAAAATGGCCTACTTCAAATTCAAACTCATCCACGTTTTCATCCAATTCACTCCATATAACGATTTTGGGACTCTCCACCAGATTCAGGTTTTCTTTTCTTATCCATTGATTAAACGTTCGAAAAAGTCCCGGAATATCCTGTTCCTTACCGCGTGCTTTAAGTGAAAGAAATAGCTTATGTTCTACTGCTTTAATCACGACTTCCCACTCTCTCTCCACAATCCCTCTTTCTCAATCAGCTGAATAATATCGATATCCTGTGTCTTGGTCAACGGTTCTTGGTTTTAACATGCCAATGTGGTCATAGTATCGCAATGCTTTTAAGGAAACCTTGCTTAATCTGGAAAATTCACTGATTTTGAACAAAATTCCGCCTCCAATCTAGATGATATTCAGAGTATAAAGCTTCCTGTGCAGGGGAAAGTCAAGCAGATAAACAAGCAGAGGACACGGCTCAGCAGATGGAGTCGACAGATAAAATGAAAACAGGGACGATTTCATCAACGAAAACGTCCCTGTTATTTTGCAACATCCTGATCTCATTCCAGTAAAAATTGTTTTAGCTGTGTGTCTATGAATATTGAATCTGGTTCATGCTGTCCAATTCCGGAACAGTACCCCCATTTGGACTCAATTGGGAGAAAGATTGCGTTATGCATATGATGAGTCTCATACTCATTATCTTCAGGAGGAAAGAAAAGATCCGTACTCCCCGGCATAACAAGCGCTCGAGATGTTATCTTGCTTAGCGCAAGCTCAAAATCTCCTTGATACCGTTGATTTGCGCTAATATCTCCATGTATCCCTGTTCGCAACATGGTAATCAGGTCATTGGCATCGAAGGTTAGGAATACTTCATCCCAATAATCTACGAGATACTCTTCGAGCGTAAGGTAACCTTCCTGCTGAAATAGCTGCTCCAGATAATAAACCTGAGAGAACCCCCATGCGGCATAAACCCGCCCCATTGCAGCCAATCCTGCCTTGGGCTGCTCGGTATAAAAGCCTTGCTTCCAAGCAGAATCAGCCTGAAGGGCTGCGATAAGTCCTTCAAAAACAACCTTCGCATGTGGCCGGGTCTTGGCCGTTCCTCCGAATGGAGCGATCCGATCCACCATATCAGGATAGCTTGCTCCCCATTGAAAGGTTTGTACGGCCCCGAGTGACCAGCCGACGACTAAAGCAATTTTGTTAATACCGAACTTCTGAGTTACTAGCTGATGCTGGAGTCGCACATTGTCATAGATCGTAACCTCTGGAAAGTTGGCCCGGTCATAAGGAGGGGGCGTGTTGCTCGGTGATGAGGACAACCCGTTGCCAAGCATATTCGGTACGATGATGAAATACTTATTCGGATCCAATGCCTTATCCGGTCCGATCAACCATTCATTATCGGCATGCTGACCTGCAAACCAGGTAGGATAAAAAATCACATTATTTTTGGCTGCATTCAACGTCCCATAGGTTTTGTAGGCGAGAAACGCTTGAGGAAGTATTTCTCCGGATTGCAGTGTGATATCCCCAAGTTCAAAAATCTCATAATCTCTCAAGTAATCTTCTCCTCTCCGTATTTACGATGGAATTGCGTCAACTTAAAACGTTTCATACCCTGGCCTCTACCCTCAATTTTAGCCGCGCAGCGGAAGCGCAGAACTACGTCCCCTCAACCATTACGATGCAGATGAAAGCATTAGAGGATGAGCTTGGGGTCAAGCTGGTCGATCGAATGGGGAAAAAGGTGGCGCTGACCGATGCGGGCAGAAGCTTTCTGGGTTATGTGGATCACATTTTGAGTGATCTGGAAGAGGCGCAGCATGCCGTCAAGCAAACGGGTGAAATGACAGGTACGCTAACTATAAGTGCAGATGATACCTTGTGTACGTACCGAATTCCGGCAGTGCTTAAGCGATTTCGCTTACGCTATCCGGGAGTCCGGTTGATGTTTCGCCCGCTCTCGGAGCCAAACCTGAAGCAGAGCTTGCGGGAAGGCAGTGCAGACATTATTTTTGTGCTGGATGAGATCAAGGGAGAGGCAGGACTTTGTGGGGAAAAGGTACTTGACGAGCCCTTCTATTTATTGGTTGCACCAGAGCATCGGCTTGCTTCGCAGACAGCTTTGACGGTTGAGGACTTTAATGGCGAGACCTTCCTACTAACGGAGCAGGGATGCTCCTATCGGATGTTTTTTGAGCGGAGTCTTTCCCAGAAGGCGATGGGAAGCATTACAGAATTAGAGTTTAATAGTGCGGAGGCGATTAAGCAATGTGCCAAAATGGGAATGGGTATCGCCATTTTGCCTGATATGGCTGTAGCAGCAGAGGTGAATCGGGGAGAACTGATTCCGCTACCCTGGGATTTGACAGCTGTATCCTTTGCAACGCAAATGTTCTGGCATGAAGAAAAATGGATCTCGCCCGCGATTGATGCCTTTTTAAATTTAACCAGAGAGACGTTCTCGAACCACCTGCCGGATCGTGGTGAATAAGGGTAAGTCCAGAGAGAAAAAGACAGTTCGAGATGGATATTACTTTGTTAGAAAGTGACATTGTGAAAGATTCTGAACGACGATTCGTTCACATGTGTATACGGATGGGAGCCCAAAGCTTTTATGATTATACATTTGACGCAGCTTACATGTGGGAAGATGTATATACGAATATGCCAATTATCGATCATCTGTGGGGAGAAGCATTCGGAGAACTGAATCTTATACAATCACTCGCTAAATTCAACAAACCAGTATTTATCGGTTTAGGTAGTTATGATTATTTGGTAGCGCCTGTTTCACTTTGGAATTCTGTTGATGAGACCTATGAGCACATAAAAAAGTGATCTTTGAGCATAGTGGTCACAATCCGATGTTTGAAGACCTCAAACCTTTGACAAAGAGCTAAGCAAGTGGATTCTTGAGGGCAATTGAGGCTTCCCTTTGTATAACGAAAAACACTAAGTTAATTCTTAGTGTTTTTTTATTTCCTGCCCCTTTTGGTTTCGCCCAAATAAGTTTTACCATTATGTCTAAAGGCGAAAACTCCGCCTCGGTGTTGATTAATGCCATATTATAAGAAATATGCGTTTGGAATCCCCAAGCGTATATAATATTTTTGAAAATTTCGCTCTATTTATGATACGGTTCGCCTCGCTGTCTGTAACGGCAAGTTGCAAAATGCAGATTGGACAACGAGTTAGGTAACTTCTGACGAATAAAGGAATTTGATCGTCGGGATCTATTCAACATCCATCTTATATTATCCCCGCCGCATTTCCTACAAATTGAACCTCTGAATCGATTCCCTTAATTGTACGGACATTTTGGCTTGTCCCTCCATGGAATCAGTGGCTTTACTCATCACCTCATTCATTTCACCTAGGCTTTCCTTCATTTCACTGGTGTAACCTGCAGCCCTAGAAGAGCTCTCGGAGACGCCTTCAATGACTTCCTTAATATCCGTTACGGCAGAACCCATTAATTCCGTAGAAGTATGTACTTCCTCAGAAAGCGACAGAATCGCTTGTGCATCTCGCTGGTATTGTTGACCAGTTTGGATAAGCAGCTCATAATCCGCTTTTACATCATTGTTCATATAGTCCAATATGTCCTGTGAACTCTTCCCCAGCTTTAGGAATGCATCTTTCACTTGAACGACCATTTCATCAATATGAGATATGGCTTCAGTCGATTCGCCGGCCAATTTTTTTACTCTTTCAGCTACAACCTGAAATCCTTTCCCTTGTTGACCGGCTCTCGCTGCCTCAATGGAAGCATTTAAGGCTAATAGGTTGGTCTGTGAAGAAATTTCCTTAATGCTTGCAGAAATAACATGGATCTCATCCACGATGCGTCCGGTCTCAATGGCATTCAGAAGATTCTGCTGCTTCTCTTCATACGTTCGAATAGCCTTCTCAAGGGAATGAACGGCCTCGACTTCCATTTGCGTCGCTCTTGTCTTTATAGCGCTAGATGTTTCTAAGGAAGCCTTTACTTTATGTGATAATTCATCATTGGATCTAGTCATTTCAAGAAGGGACAACTTAGCGCGTTGTGTATCGTTTAACAAATTTGTCGCGTCTTGCGCAAGAATATGTGACTTCGATTGAATCCTTGCAATACTCGCTGTTGAATTACGTGTTGCGTCCAACATTGCCGAACTAGATTGTTGTATGTTATTCGATGCGTTATCAATTTCCAACACCAAATTCTTGATACTTGTTGAGCCTGTATTTAAAGATTTACTTAACTTGCTTATATCATCGTTCCCCTTGAAGCATAGTTCAGAAGACAAATCGCCTGCTCCAAGCTTATCTGTAAATCTCGCAACCGATTGAATTCTCCTTAGGATTAGTCGATCATACATGAATACAATTATTAGAACCGATATTAGTATGCTGAAAATAGAAGATACGTATAAGCCAATGTTGCCCTCCATAAAATCGTTTTGGATTCCTGCTTTGACGATAACCTCCTTACCGGTATCCAAGATGAAGTTAACGAACTTACCAATATTCGTACCGAGAATTTGAACGAGCACGATGGGGAAAATTAGCTTGAATTTAATGGATTCTAGTGTCCATTTCTTTAGGGTGACTATAATTTTCATAAATTTCTCCTCAATAAATGATCTAGATGTTAGAAATGATGGCTACCCTCCTTCAGAATAATGTCATCAGAAGAACATCGGAGAACAGAAGCATGAACATCGGAGAAATTGACTGAGGCTCCAAGGAAATAGCCGATGGATATAAACAAGGCACACCAGAACAGGGCCCCTACGACCGAGTAGAGTAGGTATTTCCTGAGGCTCATAGCGCTCATCCCTGCCAGATAACAAGTTAGATGCCGGAACCCCGGAATATAATAGCCTATACATATTGCCCAGGGGCCATAATGTTCGAACCAACTTTCTGTTTTCTCCAATCTTTTTGTCGTGAGCCTGATCCATTTCCCATACTTCCACAGCAGCGGCTTGCCGAATTTCCGCCCAAAGGCGTAACTACACAGCATTCCAGTCATTGCCCCAAAGACGCTAACCGAATAAGATAACGGGAAATAAAGCAGTCCAAGTGAAGAAAAATAACCGACAGTCGTCATTAAGATTTCATCAGGCACAGGCAAACCAATAATACCAAGCGCCAAACAGAAGAAAATAGAGATGTACCCGTGTTCTATAATGATGTCCTGTAATAAGGCTATGATGATCACGCTCCGTCTCTAATGGCCCTAGGCAAAGAAATGGTTATTCGGCCGTTTTAGGGAATCTTAATTCTTTTATGGTCATAAATCCTAGTGCCTAGTTGTCATATGACATTTTGAAGTGTCTTGACATGTGGGCGACAAAATGAAACTTGTTGATTGGTGACGAAATGAAACTTGTTGATATGACAAGTCTTTTGCCATACTCGGTTTAGCCAGTTGTTATGAGGGCAAATACATTTTGAGGAGACACCATTCATGAAAAAAAAGATTCGTACCCTCGCATTTCTACTATTATCCGCTACCGCAACGACCGCGTGTATACCAGCTAGTGGTATGCCAGCTGCCACAGCAGTTGCCACACCCATTGCATCTATACAGCCTAGCTTGGAGGGGCCCCGCGATACCAAGGAGCTTGAAGCATTTGCAGATAGCGTTTTTTCAGACGTGATGAAGAAG
Source organism: Paenibacillus sp. FSL R5-0914 (assembly GCF_038004525.1). Classification (NCBI taxonomy): domain Bacteria; kingdom Bacillati; phylum Bacillota; class Bacilli; order Caryophanales; family Paenibacillaceae; genus Paenibacillus; species Paenibacillus sp. FSL R5-0914. The sequence goes on along the minus strand of NZ_JBBORH010000001.1, from coordinate 972,121 downwards.
TATAACACCGTCGGTTCTAATTTTGCGGTCGTGGGCGATGGGAAAGTGTTACTAAGCAAAGGTTACGGTTATGCCGACAAAGAAAAGAAAATTCCCGTTGATAAAGACACCGTTTTCCAGATCGGCTCTGTTACCAAGCAATTCACGGCCTTGGCTGCTATGCAGATGGTCGATAAGGGGAAAATCGATTTGCGAGGCGACATTCAAAAGTACTTAGGAGGATTGAAGATTCCGAATAAAACGGGAAAAAAACTGACCATGTATGATCTGCTTACCTATTCAACCGGATTTGAATTTCCCGATATCGCTTCGTATTATTCAACGGAATACGTTAATAAAGACTATCCAATAAAGGATTTTCTCAAATCACATATGTCAGAGGTTGTGAGGCCTCCGGGAGAAGCATACGTTTATGACAATCTTGGGTTTTTGCTAGCGGGGTATGCGGTAGAGAACGCCTCGGGAATGCCCTATTCGAAGTATATGGAGAAAAACATTTTCAACCCGTTAGGCATGACCTCAACGAATGTGCGGATTACGCCTGAACTATTAGGCAGAATGGCTGCTCACTATGGACCGAACGGTGAAAAGATCCCCATGGATGGAACTATGCCTACAGAAAAACCTGAAGGTGGTATCATCTCAACTGCAGATGACATGGCGAAGTATCTCTTAATGCATCTGAACAAAGGAAATTATGATGGCAACGAAATTGTGAGCCAAAAAAGCATAGAGCAAATGCACACATACCAGTTTTTTGCTGATAAAACGATTCCTATTACAACAATCGGGTTCGAAGCCTACTTCCCTGAGAAGATGAATGGTCAACATGTGATTCTAAAAGGAGGGAATGTTACAGGGCATTCATCCCTGATTGTTATTCTGCCTGAGAAAAATGCAGCCTTTTATCTGTCCAACAATGACGACAACGCCCAGTTTAGCATTGACGTGTATGAAGCGTTTATGAATCACTATTATCCGAGAAAGACAGAAGTTTCAAAGCCAACCTATTCGGCAATCAGTGAGCAGCAAGCCAAAGCGTATGTCGGATTATATAAAAACATTCGTATGGATGCTTTGAGGAATAAGGTTTCTTATTCGAACGGGAAGTTAGTTTCGGAAACACCTTCGGGCAAGCATACGCTGAAAATGATCCACCCTTTATTGTTCGAAGATGAATCAGGTAATAAAGTGACGTTTAAGAAAAACGCAGCTGGCCAGATTGCATATATGTATTCTACGACTCTACCAGACTTAGCTTCATTTTCAGAAAAAGTTAACCTTGATTCACCATTCTCTGATGTACCTGCGAATAGTAAGTATAAATCATATATTAACAATCTCAACGCTTTGAAAGTCATGAGCGGGAAGTCTTCCCATATCTTTGATCCAAAAGGAACGATGACTCAAGCTGAATTCTCAGAAGTGCTACTTCGTGCCCAGGGGTGGCATAAAATGCCTTTCTTGCTTGCAGCCAATAAGAAGCAGATGAAAGCCGGACTGCCTAATTTTTATCCTAATTCTCCGATCACTAGACAAATGGCGGCGGTAATGATCCAAAACCTGAGACAGGTAGAGCCTAGCACGAAGGTTAAACTGAGTGGCACAACGGATGCTTGGGCAGTTGAAGCCATCAAAGCGCTTGTATCCCAAGGGATCATGGACCCGGATACGAAGGTTAAATCTGATGGCTCCGTAAACTTCCGTTCAAAAGAACTTTTGTTACGTCAAGAAGCTAGTGCCTTATTGGATCAAGCATTTAATTATATTTTACCAATCCGTCACTAATTAATTCGATTCATGAACTCTAGCCAAGTTGAAGGGCTTGTATAGTAAGAAACAAGCGGCTGCCTATGGCTGCCGCTTGTTTTTAGTTATTGCCGTGTCCAACGGCATTCTATTCCTAGCGATAAGGTTTATTCCAGCAGCCCGGCCTCTAGTGCTTTTTGCACCGCATCTTCCCGGTTGCGAACCCCCAACTTCATGTAGGCCGATGATGCATAGTTTCTAACCGTACCATCGGATAAATACAATTTGGAGGCAATCGTTTTATATCGTAGACCTTTCGACACGAACTTCAGTACCTCAATCTCCCGTAGCGTTAAATCATAGGCGGCTCTCATTTGGGTTGGTGACGTATCGTCCCCGGTCTTATCCGCCTCCAGCTGTGTGAACAATTTGTGTGACATTTCTTGATCGATCAAGGTGCCTCCACGATAAACCGTGCGTATCGTCTCAGCAAGTTCTGCCGGCTTGATGGATTTTAATAAATATCCGTCAGCTCCGCTTCGCAACACTTCCAGAGCCTGCCTAGTATCTTCGAACGTGGTAAGAATCAGAATGCGTATCTGGGGCCACATTTCCTTCATGGTACGAGATGCGGTGATCCCATCCATGTTCGGCATGTCCAAATCCATAAGGACCAGTTGAGGTTGAACCTGCTTGCAGAGCGCAATGGCTTGTTCACCATCCTATTTGACTTTAAGCTTCTCGCACAAGTAACCCAACTTTCTGCGCCCCGTGAGCGGTCAAGTCCAAAGCTTTTCGCCGTTACTTATGATACGGTTCCCCCCGATTTATCTTCACCGCGCGATAAATCTGCTCCACCAGCACCAGGCGCATGAGCTGATGGGGCAGCGTCATGCGCCCGAAGCTCATGCGCTGCTGCGCGCGGCGCATGACCTCATCGGAGAGCCCATGGCTCCCTCCGATGACGAACACGACATGGCTCGTCCCGTAGGTGCCGAGCCGGTCAATTTCTGCGGCAAGCTCTTCCGAGCTCCACAGCTTGCCGTCAATCGCGAGCGCAATGACATGCGCCTCGCTCTTTATGTGCGCGAGGATGCGTTCCCCCTCGCGTGCCTTAACAATACCGACCTCTGCTTCGCTTAGAGAGTCGGGTGCTTTTTCATCTGCCACCTCAATCACCTGAAATTTCAGGTACGGTGTCAGCCGTTTAGCATACTCCGCGATGCCATTGATCAAGTACTTTTCCTTCAATTTTCCTACGCCAATAATTTGAATAAGCATAAGTGCCTCCTGTTATAGTCCTCTATTGAAATAGCAAAAGGACGCGCACTGGGCGTCCCTTGTAGTTTTAGTAAGTAGCTTCCTAATCTTTCGCATTCCTTAAATGGCCTATTCTTCAGACAATCCATCCCCTACTTACTCTCCTCCCGCTCCTCCATCGCAAAATCCGGCTTTTCCCCAGCTTCGTAAGCACTCAATATAGAATCCAGCAAACCTGGGAACCTTGCGTTAAGATCCTCCGTCCGCAACGACAGTATGCGCTGGGTTCCTTGCACCCGCGTAAACACAACCCCTGACTCGCGCAGCGTACGGGCATGGTGAGACATGGTGGATTTGGCGATCGGAACGTTGAAGCCGTTGCAAGCCTGTTCTCCATTTCTATGAATATCCGATACGATATGGAGGCGAATCGGATCGCTGAGCGCATACAATACGGAAGCAAGCTGAATGTCCTTGCGGTCCGGATGAAATAGTATTTTCATGGATGATTATCCCCTTTGTCCTACTTTTAATGCGAAAAAAATATTGGTGATCCTAATTGCATTTTATATCAACGCATGCTATATTTCAATTGTTCGTAAGTAATCGAACTATTAAACAATAATAAAAGGAGTGCTTCGCACATGACTTCTGTAAATAATCTTTCCGCGAATGCGGATCATGAAGCCTCCGTTCCGGAAGCGACTCTTCCACGGGAAGGCCTGCTGACTCTGCTGTTCAGCATCGCTGTGGTTCTCGTCATCATGAATACAGCCATGTTCAATCTGGCACTGCCTGATGTAACCGAAGCCTTCGGCATTACAGCTGCATCCGCTTCTTGGATTGTTACCGGGTATTCCATTATGTTTTCGATTGCCTCAATCACGTACAGCCGGCTCTCTGATTTTCTGCCGATCCGCCGCCTGCTGGTGATAGGCTTGTTGACGCTAGGCTTTGCGGCTGTGGCCGGCTTCTTCAGCACCAACTTTATCTTTCTGCTTATCGTGCGCATTCTACAGGCGTCGGGCGCGGGCGCAGTAATGTCCTTATCTCTTGTTCTGTTTACCCGCTATGTCCCGCAAGCCCGTCGCGGTAAAGCGATGGCGACGATAATGTCAGCCGTTTCACTCGGCCTAGGCCTTGGTCCGGTCGCGGGCGGAGCCATCGTCGAATATCTCGGCTGGATCTGGTTGTTCGCTGTAACGGCAGCTATTTTGCTTCTCGTGCCGTTGTTCCTTATCCTGTTGCCTAAAGAGGTGCCCACCCGAGGCTCCTTTGATGTGCTTGGTGGGCTGCTCTTGGGCGTCGGCACCACCGGTCTGCTGCTGTTCCTGACTAGTGGGCTGTGGGTGGCCTTGGTCGCCGGACTTGTCGCCATCGCTTTATTTGTTGGCCGCATCCGCAGCACGCCCGACCCATTTGTAATGCCCGCGCTTTTCCGTAACCGCTCATATCTCGTACTGACGGTGGTCGGTATCGCCTCCTATCTGTGCAGCTTCGCCACCTTGTTCCTGCTGCCACAGATTTTGACTCATCGCTTTGGCTTCAGTGCAAGTCATGCCGGGCTTGTGATCTTTCCGGGTTCGCTGCTCGCCATTTTCGTTTCCCGCTCCGTCGGACGAATCATCGACCGTTATGGCAATGCGGGGATATTGCGTTTCGCTCCACTGCTTGTGTTGACTGCTACTGTCCTGTTCGCATTCTTCGCTGGGCGGTCCTGGATTGCCGTTATGCTTATCTATATGATTATGAGTCTTGCCTTCACGACATTGTCCAGTAGTGTATCCAATGAAATCTCACGGATTCTGCCTTCCTCACAAATAGGCTCCGGGATGGGACTGTTCCAGCTACTGCAATTCTTTAGCGGCGCCTTCAGCGTAGCTATGGCCGCAAGTGCATTGGAATGGCAGCGTGGGCTGCCGCTCCGGGCCGCTTACTCGAACATCTACTGGGGACTCTCTATTGCAGCAATGCTTGCCATCATCTCAGCCATTGTCTACCGCAAGAATAACCGAGGTAGCTCCCTGACCAATATGGCAGATGCAGCTGATGCATAAGATTAATCCTCCAATGCACCTATAATTATTCCACGCAAAAACACCTTGCGGCCCATTTCCGGGACTGCAAGGTGTTTTTTTATAAGTCTTAAAGGTCCTTTAGACCACCAAATATTCAGCGTTCTTCTCACATTGGGTGCACTTTGCCGGCGGGTCCCAGTCAGAGAATTCCGTTTCCTTCAAATCCACTACATCTGGTGCATCTTCATATTCGTCCACAAACAAATCAATAGCTAATTCTACATGTTCTTTACATACTACATACATTCAACCAAGCATCCCTTTCTGTGCCGCTACGGCCTAATACTCCTTCTATTGTTCTACCATACTTCCCACGAAAATGGAACTCCTATCTATCCATTCCAGCGATCTGTTCATCCATTGTCTATATTCTTGCCCTTCACCAAAAAAAGATTCCTCTCACCCCGAAGGGCAAAAGGAATCTCATCACTTCTCTCTCTCTATTTTCTATAAATATTATTTTAAACTCTCCATCCTACCCTAGAAACTCCACCGGACGATCCAGCTCATACAATCTGCGGTAACGTGGTTCTTTTTTCATCAGCTCCGCATGGGTTCCACGCATTTCTACTGAGCCATTTTCCATAAAAATCACTTCATCCATCTGCTCCGCACCGACCAAATGATGCGTTACCCAAATTAGTGACTTACCCTTCATGGCTTCGAACATTGTCTTCAAAAGATCACGTTCCGTCCGCGGGTCCAACCCTACAGTCGGTTCGTCGAGTATGACAACAGGTGTATTTTGCAGCAAAATACGAGCTAACGCTATCCGCTGACGCTCTCCACCAGAGAATCGTTGCCCTGCTTCACGGACAAAGGTATCATATCCATCTGGCAACGAGGAGATCAACGTATCCATTTTGGCTAAGGCGCCAGCTTCTTTAATGGCTTGTTCGGAAGCCTTCGGATCACCCATACGAATATTGTTAGCTACTGTAGTATCGAACAAATGTGGACTCTGATTAAGCACCGCTATAATAGAAGGAATATGCTCGCCATAGGCATCTGCAGCGATTCCATTAATCGTAACCGAGCCGTCAGAAGGTTCAATAACACCTTGAATAGCCTTTAATAACGTCGATTTACCCGCACCACTTCGGCCGATAATCGCAATCTTTTTACCTTGTGGAATATCGAGGCTGAGATCGCGAACCGACCAGTTAGCCTCTGAACCATAGTGGTAACCTACATTTTCGAGCTTGATGTGAGCACTCTTCATGGCCTGAGGCAGAGCATCGACTACAGTTGCTTTTTCAGAGACGATGTTCTGCTCAGTTCCATTTACACCAGACAATCGCTCTAAGGAGTTACGGTACTGCGGGATTTTCTCCACCGCTTCAGACACTGGAAGAAAGGCATCTGCTACAGGAAAAACAACCAGTACGAACGCCGCAATCAATGTACCCGCAATAGCACCATCTGCAAACTCTCCAGCGGCCCAATACAGCATAGAAAGCACGCCAATCCCAATTACCGCTTGCCCAATGAACGTACGAATACGTGCCCAGCTGCGCAGCGCTGCATCGGTTTTGGCTACTTTTCTCTCATCTGCTTCATAAGTGTCTACGAACTGGCTTTGTCGTCCACTAATGACCCAGTCACCCATACCAAGTACGGCGTCAGTCAGCTTTTGATAGAGACGATTACGCTCTACTTTCACTTCACGTTGGCGCTTCTGTGTGAACAATAGAGATAAGAACGGCAACACCACTACTAACACCAATATATACAGAGCCATCAAAAGCGCAAAGGCGATATCAAAAGTACCCAGTGCAATCACAGCTGCTCCATAAATCAGCAAAGCAATAATGCTTGGAAACACGGTGCGCAGATATACATTTTGCAAATATTCAATGTCATCCGCAAGCATCCCGAGAATATCCCCAGTGCGGAAGCGTGACGACAGGAACAAAGCCTGTGGCTCCAAAATATTGTACAGACGCACACGCATCTTAGATAGAATTCGCAAAATCGTGTCATGCCCAACTAAACGTTCTACATAATGAATGACAGCCCGACTCGTTCCGAACGTACGCACACCTACAATCGGTACATAAATCATTAGAATATTTTCGACGGGTGTAGACGCTTTTGAGATCAGAAATCCTGAAGTATACATTAATGATGAGGCTGTAAAAATCGTCAACGCTCCAAGCACGATAATAAGCACAAAACGCCAAAAATACGACGATACATACGGAGCAAACCATCCTTCACGTTTCAATGGATTCCCTCCAATTGCGACCCAATCAACTCATAATACGCACCCTTGCGGGCAAGCAACTCCTGATGGGTACCGATTTCTGCCACTTTTCCTTGTTTCATTACTACAATAATGTCCATATCAAGCATCCAGTGCAGGCGATGTGTAGCCAGAAAGACCAGCTTTCCTTCAAAAAGAGGCACCATCGTCTCCTTCAGCTCATATTCCGTCTCAATATCCAGATGCGCCGTTGGCTCATCTAATAACATAATTGGACGACTGCTGAGTAAAGCTCGAGCCAGCGCAACCCGCTGCTCCTGCCCGCCACTGAACGAACGACCGCCGCCGCCGATCATCTCATCCAAGCCATTTGGAAGGGTTGCCACCAGCTCTGATAATCCGGTAGCTTTCACAGCTGCAGCCACAGCTTCCATAGAAGCCTCAGGGTAATAGAAGCGAATATTATCAGCCAATGTACCACTAAAAATATAAGGGCGCTGCGGGATATACGAGGTCTGCTTTCGCCAAGCCTCATCCGTTAATGCGCTAACCGTTGTACCGTTAACCGTGATACTTCCTGAAGTAGGGTGCAAAAAGCCCCCTAGTATATCCACTAACGTAGATTTACCGGCCCCACTCTCTCCGATAATCCCAATTTTGCTTGCTCCTTTAAATTGCAGGTTCACCGCTTCCAGCGAAGAAAGACCAGCTTCCTCGTATTTCACACTGACATCATTTAATGTAAGTGTGCTATTTTTATGCCAAGTGAATATCTCTTCTGGTGTTTTCGATGCTGATTTCAATGCTTGGTCACCATTAGAACCTACTACTTCAGCTTTCACTTCATCCTGATCTATAATGCTCTTCATTGCCTCAGCGGCTTCCTTACCATCGAGAGTAGCATGGAAATCCGAACCTACCAATCGTACAGGCAAAAAATATTCCGGTGCCAAGATCAGAATGGTTAAGCCCGTAACCAGTGTCATCTGATCGTTGACCAGACGCAGGCCGAGACTTACCGCGACGGAAGCAACGGATAACATCGTAAAGAAGTCCAGCGCGAACGAAGATAAAAAGGCTACTCGCAGTGTACGCATCGTCGCCGAGCGATATCGATCGCTGACGGTGGCAATACTCGTGCTATGACTACGACTGCGGCCCAGAAATTTCAGCGTTTCTAGCCCACGGAGAGAGTCTACGAAATGATTAGATAAGGTGCGATAAGATTTTAGCTGACGGTCCATCTGCTTGCGAGCCGTCATCCCGATCAAGATCATAAAAACAATAATAATCGGCATGGTGATCGTTAGAATTATCCCACTCGCGGTATCCATCTTGTAGATATAAATAAGCACCAAAATCGGTGTAATTGACATCCCTACCATTCTAGGGATAATCGCTTCTAAATATGTGCGGAACTTTGTTACGCCTTCCAGCACAAGTGTGACAAGATCCCCGGTTCCACGCCCGCCCACCATTCTGGGTCCAAGCTGGAAGAGCTTATCCATCATTTCCCTCCGCATGTTGCTGCCTGTTGCTTCCGCAAAGCGGTAAGAGATACGGCTCATCAGCATGGCGCAAGCATGGCGCACTAGAAATGCAAGAAGGAACAATAGCGAAGTAGCCCATTGTTCCTTCAGAGGTTCTCCTGCAAATAGCGCAGAGATGACTTCTGCCAGCCATTTGGCCAGCAGAAGTATGGACATGCTTTGCACCAGGGTAAGGAGGCCAACGATCAGAAATACCGGCTTAACTCCTTTATACCCAAGCAAATTTTTATCCATTAGTATTCAAGATGCTCCTTCTCGTGAACGCGTTTATGAAAGACAAAGTAACTCCAAATTTGATATCCCAATACGAATGGAAGGATGGTCAGTGCCACAATCGTCATTACCTTTAAAGAGTAATGTCCCGAAGCCGCATTGGTGATTGTCAAATTAAAGGCTTGATCGATTGAACTAATCATAACACGTGGGAACAATCCTACAAAGATAGAAGTTACGGACAATGCTATTACCGCTCCTGTCATACCAAAAGCATAGCCATCCTTCTTCTTCGTCATGAAATAACCCGATAATATAAACGCGATAATTCCCAGCGCTACTATAATCATAAGAACTAAACCACGTTGTTCGAAAATATCAGTCATATAATAAGTCATTACCACGAAAGCAAGCAATAAAGCCCCAAGTGGCAAAAGCAATCTTTGCGCCATTTTTCGAGCGCGAGCCTGTAGATCTCCCACTGTACGCAACGTTGTGAACATGAGACCATGTACCAAACAAAGAAGGACAACAGTCACACCAGCTACTACGGTATACACATTTACGATATCTGTAAAACCTGCGTACATTTGCATATCGCCATCAATCGGCAAACCTTTGATGAAGCTGGCGAACACCACAGCAAGGAGGAAAGGTGGGAGGAAGCTGCCGAAAAAGATACAAACATCCCAAGTTTTTTTCCAAGCTACTGAATCCCGTTTACCTCTAAATTCAAAAGCAACACCACGTGCAATCAAAGCTAATAAAGCAAAGACAAAGGGAATGTAAAATCCGCTAAACAACGTTGCATACCACTCAGGGAAAGCCGCAAACATTGCACCCGCAGCAGTAATTAACCATACCTCGTTTCCATCCCAGAAGGGTCCGATCGAGTTAATCAGAATCCGGCGCTCAGTGTCATTCTTAGCGAGAATTTGTGTTTCCATCCCTACGCCGAAATCGAAACCCTCCAGGAAGAAGAACCCTATAAACAGAACTGCAATGAGCACAAACCACAATTCATTAAGAGACATCATTGGGCGCCCTCCTCGTTATATGGATCATGCGAATCCCCGTGATCGTTATCCATCGCATAAGGACCTTTTTTAATCACTTTCATAAACAAACCAATTAGAACTAATCCGAGAATGGCGTAAATCGCTGTAAAAGAAATAACAGAGAATAGAACCTGACCACTTGTAATGTTAGGCGACACACTGTCTTCCGTTGTCATCAATCCGAATACCGTCCATGGCTGACGCCCGAATTCGGTCATGACCCAACCTGCTGTATTCGCAATTGGAGGAAGCAGTATTCCCCATAACATAAACCGCATAAACCAAGTGTTTGGACGGTCCATCTTTTTGCGCCACATTAAATACATTGCGTACATACCCATTACGATCATTAACGTTCCTGCTAGAACCATGATCCGGAAACTCCAGAATGTCGTACGTACTGGCGGGATATAGTCACCGGGGCCATAGGTTTGCTCATACTCAGCTTGCAGCTCAAGCATACCTTTAACTTCACCGGAAAATTTACTGTATGAAAGGAAGCTTAGCATATACGGAATTTGAAATTCTCCAGTACTTTCTTGCTTCTCAGGATCAATATTTGCCCATACGGTCCAAGGTGCCGGGTCACCACTCTTACCCCACAGTCCTTCGGAAGCCGCCATCTTCATAGGTTGAGTCTCAACCAAATACTGTGCTTGCGCATGGCCTGCCACGGCTACACCAATAGAAGAAATGATACCTACGATTGCTGCAATTTGAAAAGATTTCTTAAAGAAAGATACATCTTGTTTCTTCAATATTTTATACGCACTAATACCCGTTACGAGGAAGGCGCCTGTTGCATACGCAGCAAGAACCGTGTGCGGGAATTCAACCAGCAATTGTCCGTTCGTAATGAGCGCGAAGAAATCATTCATTTCTGCCCGTCCATTATTTATCTCAAATCCCACAGGATGCTGCATAAAGGAGTTCGCTGCTAGAATCCAGAAAGCGGATAACATCGTACCGAAAGCTACTAGCCAGATGGATAACAAGTGCACTCTTTTGGACACTTTGTCCCAGCCGAATATCCAGATGCCAATAAAAGTAGACTCCAGAAAAAAAGCTGCCAATGCTTCGACTGCAAGTGGAGCCCCGAATACATCACCCACAAAACGTGAATAATCAGACCAGTTCATCCCGAACTGAAATTCCTGCAAAATACCTGTAACTACCCCTACTGCAAAGTTGATGAGAAACAGCTTTCCCCAGAACTGTGCCATTCTTTTGTACTCTTCATTGCCTTTTCTAACGTACATGGTCTCCATGATCGCAATCAAGAGCGCTAGTCCGATTGATACCGGTACAAAGAAATAGTGGAATATTGTCGTCGACGCAAATTGTATACGCGACAGCATTACTGTATCCATATTTTTCCCTTCCTTCTCCCCTTTTCGTTAATTATATTGTGTCAAAAATTTAGACGTCATTTTGTGATAAATGTCACACAAAGGGGTACTTTTAACGGTGAAATTCAAATGATTTGTGACAAAAATCACAATTTACCTTAAAAAAAGCAAAAAAAATAAGACGGTTTGACCGTCTTGAAGTTGTTCACTGCTCTATAACAAGCTTGACTCATAAAGGCATTGGTTAGGTAATGGAAATACCCTTCTTCAGCGATTTGAGATCGCCATTCGAATTAAGCAATTGTGGTAGCATCTTCGTGCTGCGAACCATTGGAGAGTCACATAGACGGCAAGAAGGCGCATGTTCAAATGCGAAATTATCCCTCATCCATCCGTTGCATCCATCATTGGTACACGCCCAAATCGCGGTATTTTCTTCCGGTATTTCTTCCAAAGGTTTCTTCCGGTAGTTCATTGCCGTTCCTCCCATCCTGTAAGTCAATAGTGACTAACTAGATATAAAAAGACCGTCCCAACTTTCACAAGCTGGGACGGTTTCTTCTATTATTACAGTTTTACAACGTTTTCGGCTTGTGGTCCACGGTTGCCTTGAACAACGTTGAATTCAACGCGTTGGCCTTCGTCCAAAGTTTTGAAGCCGTCGCCAGTGATTGCGCTGAAGTGAACGAATACGTCGCTTCCGCCTTCAACTTCGATAAATCCGAATCCTTTTTCTGCGTTGAACCATTTAACTGTACCTGTTTGCATGTGTGTTACCTCCACAAATTTAAATTAATATGTTCTTTTTATCTTCAAACAAAGAAAAAATTCACACATTGAAAAAGGTTGTATTACCGAATATAACAGCCCTTTTCAATGCGAAAATTAGGGACTAAATGTATGATTGATATCATATTACCACACCTGATTAGCAAAGGCAAGCTGGCATCCGTATATATCCGTTTCTACCCTAATAAGTATTACCTTCCAATGTAAGGGTTGCCAGTCAGCCCAAAATTGATTAAATCAGCTTATAATTGCCATATTTATCAAAACTTTAGAAGAAATAGATCCCCGATAGCGATACAGAGTATCGCTATTTCAGGAAGCTCTACCTTCTCAACCGAAGGGGTAGTTCGCTCTACTTGTCATTACTGCTATATCATTATATGCCGACTTCCAGCATATTATTCCTCTGGTTTTTCAAGAAGTTTTACTGTAGTCTGATTAACTTTCCCATTTCGATAATAGGTAATCTTCAGATCCTCACCAATCTTCGTCTGATTATATAAATACTTGCGAAGGGAAAGCGTGGATGTAATAGGTTCATCATTAAATTTCGTAATTACATCATTGAACTGTATTCCCGCTTCTTGTGCAGGTCCAACAGCATCCAGAACGACAACCCCATCCTTAACATTGTTCGGTAGGTTCAGTTCCTTGCGTTGGTCCTCTGCGAGAGGAATGTAAGGATTGTTTAAATCTACCGAATATACGCCTAAGTAGGAACGGGCAATCCGCCCTTTCTCAGCCAGTTCATTAGCGGTATCTATCACATGGTTAGCTGGAATAGCAAAACCCAGCCCTTCTACACCTGCATCGGAGATTTTCATCGTGTTAATACCGATGACTTTACCATCCAGATCCACAAGCGCCCCGCCGCTATTGCCTTCATTAATTGCTGCATCGGTCTGAATGACCTCTTGCTCCCAATCATATACGCCGTCCTGATTCAAGGATACGGGAACCATCCGTTCAGTATAGCTGACAATACCTGAAGTCAATGTGTCACCAAGTCCCAACGGGTTTCCGATGGCAATGACCGTTTCACCTAGACGAAGCTTCGAGGAATCCCCGAGCTCTGCGATTGTATTGATCCCTTTGGCATCAATAGAAAGGACCGCGATGTCACTCACTTTATCCGTTCCAACGAGTGTAGCTTTACGTGTCTCGCCATCTACTGTTACGACTTCAAGATTGCTAGAGTCTTCGATGACATGGTTATTAGTAATGATAAATGCTTTATTATCTACCTTTTTATAAATCACTCCAGAGCCTAATGCTGACTCATCCAGAATGTTCAATTCTTTATTATCTTCTTTATGGTTGATAATGCTTACTACTGCAGGACGAACCGTAGCAGCGGCTTGAATGATACGGTCAAACGGATCTCTGCTTGGGGCAACCTCCCCAGTTGTTACTACCGACTTCGGGGCAGTTTCGTGACTCATTTGTCCAGTAAGCATACTGAATAAAAAGACTGCCACCACAGCACTGATTAAGGAGCAGACGGCGGATATTTGCCAAGTGGATAAGCCCTTGCGCGATCTTCGCACAGAATGCTTGCGGTTAGCAAATGATCCCTTTGATGCTTCATCCCCTCTGGACCGTGATACTTTAGTTGAATAGAAATCGTCATCAAACAATCCCACCGAAAATCTCCCCCTTCTATTGCCAACCGTTCACAGTATCTAAAACCTGAACCTCTAGCAATCACGTTCCAAGCATATACCTCTGCATCCTTTAGACTCCAACAATCACTAAAAAGTTTCACTTTATCCATTAACCACACAATAGTTTCAGTTAATCGAAAGAATTTTAGAATCTTTCAATATATCTTCTCTACTAGGAATATTTTGCAACTTAAAAGACTACACTAATAGAAAGGTTCCATAAATTTAGAGTTTGCTTATCACGTCTATAATTGTATCACAGGCAACCCTCAATTCGTGATTTTCCTGAGGTAAAAAGCCTGCGAATTTTTTACAACTCCAGTTCTGTTTTTACTACATAAGGAGGTATAATTATGAATTCTTTTTCCACAAGTATGGATCTGGTGGAGTTTATCGGTAAGCTTGGCGATTTGAAGGATGAACACTACCATATGACCCTTGCCTTCAGTGCTATGATCGAATTGATGATCGATAAAGGCCTGATCTCCCGCCAAGAATTAGAACGAAAGACTGCTGAGCTTGATCAGCTTATGACAACTGGCTCAACTTATCCCATGGCGTAGGTTGGTCATAATACGTATCGCAAAGCTTAAACTCACTATCTTTAAAGAAACAGCCCCGATCCTCCATTGCGCAACGTACCGACATTTTAGCCAAATCCATCATATTATGATCCCGGCTTAAATGCGCTAAATAGGTACGTTTAGTCCGTCCTGTGAGAATTTCACTTAGTGCTGCTCCCGCTGCTTCATTAGAAAGGTGACCCATGTCGCCAAGTATGCGTCGTTTCGTATTCCACGGATAACGTCCCATCCTCAGCATTTCAATATCATGATTCGCCTCCAGCACCAATACGTCTGCCTCTGAAATCGCATCTCTTACCTTGTCGCTAACATATCCCAGATCTGTAGCTACACACAGTTTTTCTTTTCCATCATAAAAATTGTAACCCACCGGCTCCGCCGCATCATGAGAAATTGCAAACGATTCTACACGCAGACTACCAAAATCCCTATGCTGTCCCGACTCCATAATGATTCGGTTATAGTCGGGTATTTTTCCAATGCCTTTTTCAATGGCTCCCCAGGTATTGGTGTTCGCATAAATCGGAAGATCGTATTTACGGGCCATTGCCCCGAGTCCTTTAATATGATCGGAATGCTCGTGTGTGACTAAAATCCCGTCTATATCATTACCCGTTAGCTCGCGCATGGCCAACAGCTCATCGATCCGCTTGGCACTTAGTCCCGCGTCAATCATAAGTGTTGTCTCCCCGTTCCGAACCACCGTTACATTTCCGGTAGAACCACTGGACAGTACTGTAAATGAAATCCCCATTTTCCTTACTCCTTCTAATCTGTTGTCTTCGGACTGATGATGTCCGCACTTATAGCATCCACATAATAGGCATTGCCGTTCTCCAGCATGAACCGCCACATTGGCGACGCTACCTGACTTTCGGAGTTGAACAACTCACCATAATAACCAAGCTCAATCTCCTTTACTACGGAGTCTGCCGGAAAATATTTTTCAATCAAACTGCTAAGCGCTTGCGATGCCGGCAGTACCTTCTGTTCCTTATCGCTACTGCTTGCCCCTATCTCAATCTTAGGTGAGCGGAAAGCTACAATCTTCTGATCACTATTAATCAACTCTAACCTAACTCGGAATAGCGACCACTGATTCTGAACTAGCGGGTGAAGCACGAACTTCCCAACTTCACTTTCTTGAGAATCAAAACGATAATTTGCGATATCCGGTATTTGACTCTCAAGCGCCTTGCTAAGGTCAGTGAAGGAAGAATAGATCAGCTTGCTGTCTATAGGAACATCTAATTTAATGGGTGGTTCATTCTGCTCTTCAGCAGAATATCGATAAGTTATATTAGGAAGCTGCGGGGTAGAAGCCGGAATGGGACACAACACACGAATCCCTTTCTGCTCCATGACCGCCTGGGTTTCTTCGGACAGGGAAGTGAAATCGAGATTGGCACTAACCTGATCGCGCAAATCAATCCACAGCTGATAACATAGCAGCAGATTTAGACCTAAAAAGGCGCAAATTAGTACATTTTTGGCTCTTCCCCAATCCATACCCTTACCTCCTAAATGTTATATGAACAACTTGTACATTAATTTAATGTAAGAACGCTGCCGTCAATAAGCGTAACCTTCCAGACTGGAAGTAGTTGCAGCTTCTCTTCTTTCACTACAGGTACATACGCAGGCGTTAAATCCTTCACTGCCGAAGTTTTGCTGACCGCAGACAATTGATTCTCTAGCTCCACGCCTCCAGATAGCTCTACGATTTTCTTCTCTGCCTTACTCTCATCAATATAGATTAACGAGCGTTCATAAGAGGATACGGTGCCTTGCTGCAATTCCAGATTAATTACACCATACTGCAGCTGCGAGTTGCTCATGATCGGATAGGAGCCATATGGATAGGAGCCATAATATTGTTGAAAAGAGACCTTTCTCTCCTGTCTCCCCTCCTCGGTGGCTTCAAGACGATAGGTTCCATTCCATCCACCATGTTGGTTCACAAATTCTACAGCTTCAAGCGCATCCTTGGCAGGTGTACTGTCTCCGGCTGGAAGTGCGGCAGGATCGCTATAGCTCATCCAATTCCGTTCCTTATCGACCTGAAGACTCCGTTTGCTATCCGTATAAATCTCCGAGCCATTTTTCTCGCGAATATATCTAGTGCTTCCAACATCGAAGAAAAGATTGTTCTGCATTTGTTCTATGGTATACATGCCTGAAGGCATCTCAACCTGAACCAGAGAAATCTTGCTGTCTGGCACATAATAATCACCATCTACGGACTTGTAAGGCGTCCAGTTCTTGCCGAAATCCACATGCTGCTGCACGTCTTGCACAGTTAAATCCGCTTTTGCCGCTTCATATATAATGTCGCCTCTCGTACTGAAGAAAATGGCATGCGCTTTGGAGTCATTCTTAATGTTATAGATCCAAATGCGATCAATGCTTTCTCCTTCAAATAGGGAATCAGGTGACAGCTGCATAACCCGCTGAAGTAACGTTACCGGAATGCCGGATCCGAACGAAAGCTCAATCCCCGGATTCTCATTTCGAATCTTATCCCAATCATAATCCTGTACCGAGTGCCGCTGGAAGCTTTCAAATCCACGCCCTTTTAACCGATTCATAATCAAGCTATAGAACGTTGAGTCTGGATAAAAAAGCGTATGCTTGTTATCGCCCATATGGATGATCATTTTATCAGGGTACAGCAGGTTCTCAACCTTTTCCTCCGGTCCCATATTGTCTGTCTTCACATATAGATTCTCGGAAAGTACCGCTGAGTCTGCACCAGGCAAGCGATAAATCAAATAGTAACTCTCAACAAGACTTCCCAGCACGAGCAAGGCTAGAATCCATGACTTCAATCTCTCCTTCATGCCTCACTCCCCCTTTGCGCATTCAGAGGTAGTGTAAAGGTTACCTTAGAGCCTTCATTAAGCTCGGATTGCAGGGAAATAGAGCCTCCATGGGCTTTCACAATTTCCCGGGCAATGGAAAGGCCAAGTCCGGTGCCTCCCATATTCCGTGAACGCGCCTTATCCACCCGATAAAAACGTTCAAAGATCCGCTCGATGTCTTTCTTCGGTATACCAATCCCGGAATCACGTACAGAAATGGAGAGCATTCCATCCTCACTTTTCAAGGCTTCCAATTCAATCGTACCGCCTTCTGGCGTATATTTTAATGCATTGGAGACCAAATTCCCCAAGACCTGATCGATTTGATCACGATCGAGCCATGCTGTGCTGACATCCCTACGGACCCTTGTACTAATGTCGATCCGCTTCTGCCGAATCTGAAAAGAAAAGCGGTCTGCTACATCCTCTAGCATTTCAGTAATATCCGTCTGCTGAATTCTGAGAAGTGCCTCCTTGGAATCCAGACGCGACAGATGCAGTAGATCCGTAACCAGACGAATCATACGCTCGGTTTCGTTACGAATAACCCCAACAAAACGAACCGCTAACTGCGGGTCCTCAAGCGCTCCATCATCAAGTGCCTCCACATAGCTTTTAATCGTTGTAAGTGGTGTTCTTAGCTCATGCGAAACGTTCGCGACGAACTCTCGGCGTGATTCCTCCAGGTTCTCTTGCTCAGTTACATCTTGCAGCACGGCAATAGTACCGGCAATCCCACCTTCACGGCGATGAATCGGAGTAAACGTAACTCTCACGATATTAGAATCTTCTCCACCCATATGTGTCAGATGAAGCATTGCAGACTGGGCATTTCCTTTAGCCAAGGAACCACTCTGCTCATAATCAAGACCTAGCAATTTATCCAGTGGGGCACCTTCCGGCAACGGACCTTCTGTTCCCAGCATAAGTGCTGCTCGAAGGTTCATAAGAATGACTACACCATTCTCATCCGTGGCTACCACACCGTCACTCATATTCGTCAGAATAGAGGTAAGCTTCTCTTTCTCTTCCTCATTCTGAGAGAGCGCCTCACGCAATCTGCCGGTCATATAATTGAATGCCTGACTGAGTTGTCCAATTTCATCGTTGCCGAGTACGGGCATTTTTCGATTGAACCGACCTTCAGCAACAGCTGTTGCATGCCTAGTCATTTCTTTAATCGGCTGCGTAATGGTGTGTGCAAGAATAACACATAGGACAACTGTCAGTCCCAAGGCTAACAGCAAACCAGAGATGAATACACTGTTGATCCTGCCCATGGTCGCATATAAATCTTTCATGTCAGCAGCAATATAGATTGCACCTACTACCTTGTCACCGGAAAGTACCGGCTTGGCCACAACCTTTTTCCGCACATTATCATCAGCAATAATATATTCTTCATTATCACTGATCCCCTGCAAGGCGCGATTCACTACGGTCTGAGTGTTGCGCTGTCCGACATAGTCATTCTGTGAGGGCACGGAGGTGGTGATGATTTTGCCGCTGGCATCAAGCACCTGAATCTCGGCCCCGTTAATGTAAAGATTATTAACCATACCACGCAGACTTTCTACAGCCGTTTCCTCGTCAACGGTACCAGCCTCACTACCGAATTTATCAGCAGTCAGGATGGACAGCATCTCCGCACGTGCTTTAAGATCCTTCGTGAAGTTATCCGTTAACGAGTTCTTCATCGAGCTGACAAAATAGACTCCAATTAACTGCATAGCTATCAGAATCAGCAGCACATAAATAATAATAAGCTTGGCCTGAATTGTCCGGAAAAAGGACCACCACTTCATCACAGTCCTCCGCTTTTAGGGCTATGCATCAAATAGCCAAGTCCGCGCCGAGTATAAATATATTCCGGCTTGCTGGGATTCTCCTCAATTTTCTCTCTTAGACGACGGATCGTCACGTCTACGGTCCGCACATCGCCGAAATACTCGAATCCCCACACAGCCTGCAGTAAATGCTCCCGGGTCATCACCTTACCCGCATGTTTAATCATATAGTAGAGCAGCTCATATTCACGATGGGTCAAATCAAGCGGCTCCCCACCCTTATAAACCAGATACATATCTGTATCAATAAATAGATCAAAATGGTATATACCCTGTCTGGTCTCTGCAGGTTCATTCGCCATTCCCGGCGGTGACGGTTTGTGCTGTCTCCGCATTTGGGCCTTCACTCTGGCGAGTAGCTCACGTGTACTAAAAGGTTTGGTCACATAGTCATCCGCACCAAGCTCTAGACCAAGCACCTTATCAATCTCTCCGTCTTTGGCAGTAAGCATAATGATAGGAATGTCCAAATGTGCAGAACGAACCTCACGACAAACATCCATCCCGTCCTTACCAGGCAGCATAAGATCAAGCAGCATAAGATCAGGCTTTTTGGACAATGCCAATTCTACTGCACTGTTACCATCAAAAGCACAAATAACCTCGTAGCCTTCTTTTTCTAGATTAAACTTCAATATATCAGCAATAGGCTGTTCATCGTCTACTACCAGAATCGTTCCCATCTGCATGTCTCAGCTTCACCTTCCTATCCCTACTTAAAGATCATTCCTTTATTTTAACATACCTGTCTTACCGTCACATCCTACGAAATAAGGAATCGGCTTCCCCAGCAAAAAGAAACAGCTATATCGTCATTCCTATATTAAAAAAAATAAAACCGCTCGAGTTTAATCGAGCAGTTGAGGTTAAAGTATGAATTATCGCAAATACTTCATTGGATTTACCGCAGTGCCATTCTTCCGAATCTCAAAATGCAGATGTGTTCCCGTCGAGCGTCCAGTATTGCCCATTACGCCAATTTTGGCGCCTTGCTCCAAACGCTGTCCCGTAGAAACGGAGATGCTGTTTAAGTGGCCATAATAGGTTTCGTATCCGTTACGGTGATCCACAATAACCACATTTCCATATCCACTCTTCACACCAGCAAAGATTACAGTTCCGGCATCAGAGGCTTTAATGCTCCGGTTGCCAGATACCATATCTAGACCCTTATGAGCACGGCTCCAGCGCTCACCGAAACTACTAGTAAGGGTTGCTCCGCTTACTGGCCAACTGAACATGCCTGTTCCTTCACCAACTACCTTCGTCCCCCGATAAACCACTTCAGGGAGAGAAGATTTAATAACGGTCTGACCCAACCACTCTTCTTGTACGACCATTCCGTTTTTCTTTGTTAACCGATACTGCATTTCTTTAAGGCCCGTTTGTCCTGGACGAACGACCTTACTTTTGCCTGCTGGTAACTGGTCGCTTTTCCGCACGATCACTTCAGGCTCAGTAACCACCTGCTCTGACACTTGCTCTACAGTAACAACTGTAACATCTGGCTGTGGTACCTTCAGCTTCAGTGTATCTCCAATCTTCAACGTTAGCTCTTTCACATCCGGGTTGTTACTATAGATCTCTTTTTGTGTAATTTCAAACCGTTTGGCAATCCCCGAAATCGTATCGCCCTCTTGAACGGTATAAAGAAGTGGTGCTTCTTTACCCTCGGTAAGAGTTTTGACCGCTTCCTCGACATCCAATACTTTGTTAGGATCTGTCTTCACTGGAACAATAGCAACTTCTTCACTAATTTTGACTGACTCCACTTGGTTAGGAGCTTTTGCTTTCGCAGCACTTGAACTTGAGGCTGCTGTTCTTGTGAGCTTACTAGCCGTTGCTACTTTAGTTTGCGGAACATAATGATTCTTTACCCCTTCAAGCACCGCATTTGCGGTCTCTTGATCCTTAACAATGCCAACCACCTTGCCATCTACCAATAATTGTACACCTACGGCATAGGCCTTCAGCATTCCATCTAGTTTATTAAGCGTTGCTTCACTATCAACTTCCGGCTTGTACGCTTTCTCCTGTTTAATTGTAATGCCTTCTGTCTGAAGCACCATCGTTGAATCTGGATACTTGTCCTGATATTCCTGTTGCTTCTTATCATACAGCTGATTAAGCTGTGCCTGATCGTTAAGCTTCCCGATCTCCTTACCCTTCACCAACACTTGATAGTAGGTTTCGGTATTGGCTGCTACATACTTTTTCTCTGCACCGATCAATACAGTGGTTAGAAGTACTAGGCCAACAGCTCCCAAAATCCAAGAACGCCGGAATCTACGAGTCCCTTTTTCTTGATGAAAGTGTGTGGAGTCGTGATCGAAATTGTGGCTCTGCTGAACATCTGCTCCGGATTCTGCTGTGTCACTATTCCGCAGTTTCCCCATCCGGCGCATGAACTTAAATCCCTTCATGAAACTCTCCCTTTCAGTCCGCTCTGTCATCTGATATGAACGGCCAAGCTAGTTGTACGATCTCGATTATATAGATTACGACCATGAATGTTTCTGCTTATCCTAGTTCTAAATTCCTGCTTCTAATGGACCCTCAAAAAGGTTACAATTGGTTACAAAAAATTAACCCTTTGAACATCCTTGTCTAATGTACCATAGCTGAGCGAAAAATTTCAACTTTGTACACATAAAAAAACCCACGAAATACGCGGGTTTTTTGCGCAAATATGAAAATTTAGCCTTTTTCTTGTGTCTAGAAATTGACAATTACTATGGCTGCTGTAGAGTTTCTGTAGTTGGTGTAAGCATTTTCATTATACTCTCGTATTCATCGCGATCAACATATTTGGCAATAACTTGTTGCAGCTCCTTAACCTCATCCTCCGTTAGACCATCCTCCATCGCCGTGGAGATTTTCTGCATCTCATCCTGCGGTAGTTTGGACATCAAGATATTGAATATATTTACCTTCTCCGCCGAAGGGAGATTATCTTTTAAGTCACCTATTGCCTCAGGTGTCATTACCAATTTCTGGTCCTCTGAAATTCCACTCTGGCTTTCGTTAGTAGAAGACTCATTTGAGGCTTGGCCCATAACCGGTAAAGCATCCTCGGGTGCTTTTTCCTCCACCGGCTCCCCTTTTTCAGGTGTATCCTTACTGTTATCTTTATCCTTGTTTACCGCGCTGCCTGTTGTCGTCGCTTCTTTATTCGCTTTATTGGAGTCCGATTGGCTATCCATGCCAATAATGCTCTTGACCATCCCACCTAAACCTGGGCCTGGACTATCCACTTTAATATCGAAGCTCGCCAGAACCGACTGAATATAAGCATTTACAACCACGCCCGTAGTTAGAATTGAAAGTGTACTTGCGAGTACTACAATTAGACATACTCCCAGTGCACGCTTCACGATCTTCATTTCTTCTCTCCTCTCACCTATGTTCAAGTCTATCTGGTATATTTTTTCCATGTTTTTCTATACTCCCAGTATTGACTAGAACCGGCTTCGGGAAACATACACATAAAAGTAAACATAAAAAAGAGACCTCTCGCGAGGTCCCTTATAAATGACTAAATTTATTTAGATATAAATTGGCATTACTTGATTCGTCTGCTCACGGTTACGGCCTACTGAGAAGATGGCGATCGGAATCCCTGTAAGCTCAGATACACGTTCAACATATCTGCGTGTATTTGCTGGCAGATCATCCAATGTTTTTGCAGAAGTAATATCTTCGCTCCAACCTGGAAGCTCCTCATATACCGCTTCACACTCTGCAAGCATCTTAAGGCTAGCTGGGTAATGCGTGATTATTTCACCACGGTATTTGTAGCCTGTGCAGATCTTCACAGTCTCAAGTCCACTCAGCACATCCAGCGAGTTAAGAGACAAGCCTGTGATTCCACTTACACGACGAGCGTGACTTACAACAACACTGTCAAACCAACCTACACGGCGAGCACGTCCTGTAACTGTTCCATATTCATGACCTGTTTCACGGATATAATCACCAGTTGCATCGTTCAGTTCTGTAGGGAACGGGCCATCTCCAACACGAGTAGTGTAGGCTTTAGCAACCCCGATAACCTGTTTAATCTTAGAAGGTCCAACACCAGAACCTATGCATACGCCACCTGCAGAAGGGTTAGAAGAAGTAACAAACGGATACGTGCCTTGATCGATATCAAGCATTACCCCTTGTGCACCCTCAAACAATACTTTGCGGTCTGCATCAATAGCTTCATTAAGAATGACCGACGTATCTGTCACATAATTACGTAGCACTTCCGCATATTCCAGGTACTGAGTCAGAATCTCTTCAACATCAAGAGCTTCCGCGCCATATACTTGAGTAATCACTTGGTTCTTCTCTTCCATCAAGTGACGAAGTCTCAATTCGAATTCCTCAGCGTCCATCAGGTCAGCAATACGGATACCGTTACGTGCAGCCTTATCCATGTAACATGGACCGATGCCTTTGCGTGTTGTACCAATCTTGTTCGGACCCTTGCGGTCTTCTTCCAGAGCATCCAGTACCATGTGATAAGGCATAATAACATGAGCCCGGTCGCTGATCACTAAGTTTTTAGTGTCAAAGCCGTTCTCATGAATATAATTAATTTCTTGGATCAAGGCAGCTGGATTAATAACCATCCCGTTACCAATTACACAAGTCTTTTCTTTATAAAATACACCAGAAGGGATTAAGCTGAGCTTAAACTTCTCACCGTCAATCAGAATCGTGTGACCGGCATTATTGCCCCCTTGATAACGGGCAACCACATCTGCACTTTCCGCTAGAAAGTCAGTGATTTTCCCTTTACCTTCGTCTCCCCATTGTGTTCCCACGACGACTACCGTTGACATGTTCATTCCTCCGTAGGTGCTAGCAAGCACCATTATTTTTCATAATATGGGCCCTGTACGTCATTCTTATGTACGTAGCCCTCCGGACTCCAAGCGGATTTACCCACTAAAGGACAATACTCAGTGTAACAGCCGTTTTTTTCAAAGTCAAATAAAACGAACGATTACACAAAGAAATGTGCAATCGTTCGGATATCATACATGACAGGTTACCCAGCAAATGGTTCTGCATGTGCTCGCTCGTAGTTAACGAACTTGTTGAAGTTTTTGAGGAAGACAAGCTCTACTGTCCCAACCGGACCATTACGCTGTTTGGCTATAATAATTTCAATAATATTTTTCTTCTCAGTGTCCTGATTGTAATAGTCGTCACGATACAAGAACGCAACAATGTCGGCATCCTGCTCGATAGAACCGGATTCACGCAAGTCACTCATCATCGGTCGTTTATCCTGACGTTGTTCCACACCCCGGCTAAGCTGCGACAGGGCGATAACCGGCACGTCCAATTCACGAGCGATCTGCTTCAAAGTACGGGATATATCCGATACTTCCTGTTGACGGTTTTCCCCGCCTTTACCGCGGCCCTGAATGAGCTGCAAGTAGTCAATGACGATCATCCCCAGGCCCTTTTCCTTCTTGAGCCTCCGGCATTTCGCACGAATATCCGTTACAGTAATCCCTGCTGTATCATCGATATAAATCTCCGCCTCCGATAGGGACTGAATGCCCATAGTCAGCTTCGACCAATCATCATCACTCTTAAAGTCACCGGTACGCATAGTATTCGCATCCAGATTAGCTTCGGCACAAATCATCCGCTGTACTAGCTGCGGCGCAGACATTTCCAGACTAAATATGGCAACCGTCTCTTTGGCACGTACGGCCACATTCTGAGCAATATTTAGCGCGAATGCTGTCTTACCTACAGAAGGACGGGCTGCAACAATAATCAAATCATTGCGCTGGAATCCATTAGTCATATGGTCTAAATCCACAAATCCCGTTGGAATACCTGACATGCCGCCCTTATCTTTATTCTGATGGAGGAGTTCAACTTTATCAAATACTTCCATCAAAACATCGCGGATTGCGATAAATCCACTGCCGCTGCGCCGGTTAGAGATTTCAAGAATTCGCCGTTCTGCATCACTCAGCATATCGGCTACATCTTCACCGCCGGTGTAACCCTCGCTTACAATTTGCGTCGCTGTACGAATCAAACGCCGTAACATAGCCTTTTCTTCAATAATCTGCGCGTAGTATTCTACGTTAGCCGCAGTAGGCACAGCATGCGCCAGCTTAGCTAGGTAGCTAACACCACCAATATCTTCGAGCTCTCCCTTGTCCTGCAGTCTAGAAGTAAGCGTAACAAGATCAATCGGCTGGCTCTCTTCTCCGAGCTGCACCATCGCCTCAAAAATCATTTGATGCGCTTTATCGTAGAAGTCTTCGGTATTCACCCGTTCCATTGCAGTAATGAGCGCTTCATCCTGCAACAGAACAGCACCAATTACCGCTTGCTCCGCCTCAAGATTCTGCGGGGGAACCCGATCGAAAAAGAGATCTCCACCCATGTTACTCCTCCGTTACCTGAACCTTAAGGGTAGCCTTTACTTCAGTGTGTAGTTTTATACTTACTTGAAACACTCCCAAATGACGAATCGGCTCTCCTAGCTCAATCTTACGCTTATCGATGGAAATGCTTTGAGTGGAAGCTAGCGTTTCAGCAATTTGTTTGCTCGTGATTGCGCCGAATAGACGGCCGCCTTCACCTGCTTTTGCTTTCATAGTAAGAGTAAGCTCATCTATCTTCTTGCCCAGTTGCTGAGCTTCTTCTTTTTCGTTATCTTTACGGCGTTGTTCAGCAGCTGCTTGATTCTCAAGCGTCTTCACATTGCCTTCCGTTGCCGGACGAACTAATCCACGTGGTAATAGGAAGTTCGAAGCATAGCCTTCGGATACCTCTTTAACCTGACCTTTTTTACCTTGACCCTTAACATCTTTTATGAAAATGACCTTCATTCGAATAAACCCTCTTTCGATTCGATTTCAGCCAGCACTTGCAGCAGTCTGGCTTCTGCTTCTTTACATGTTCCTTCTAGCTGTACCGCGGCGTTCGATAGATGCCCACCGCCACCCATTTTTTCCATCACGACCTGTACATTCATACGCCCAAGTGATCGAGCACTAATGCTTATCAGGCCGTCTGGTCGCTCACTAATGACAAATGAAGCGACTACGTTCGTCATCCCAAGTAATGTATCCGCAGTCTGAGCGATAAGTAGCTGTGGAATCTTCATACCTGGTGCCGTAACGACCAATGCGATTTGATCATAAATCATACGCGCATGTTTGATAATTTCGGCTTTTGAAATATACTCCTGTAAATCCTCCTTCAGCATACGCTGAATAAGAACGGTATCCGCACCATTTCGGCGCAGAAACCCTGCAGCTTCAAATGTACGTGAGCCTGTATGCAGTGCAAAGTGCTTCGTATCTACAGTAATTCCCGCTAAGAGCATTGTAGCATCCAATGGACTAATCTTTACCTTCTCATGGATATATTGAAGCAACTCTGTCACCAGCTCACAGGTTGATGAAGCATAAGGCTCTAAATAGACAAGTACAGCATCGTTGATGAACTCTTCGCCTCTACGGTGATGATCCACCACCACAATTCTACTCGCATATTGCACAAGCCGCGGTTCCATTGTCATAGATGCCTTATGGGTATCTACAACAATAAGCAGTGTATGCTCCGTCATCACTTGTAAAGACTGCTCCGTTGTGATGAACGACTTAAACAATTCATCATCTTTCCGAATCTGCTCCATCATGTTCGTTATGGAAGGATTAGGAGTCTCCATCACAATGCTAGCCTCTACATTATACATCTGTGCGGCTCTCAGAAGGCCAATCGCAGCACCAACAGCATCGATATCTGGTGTGCGGTGGCCGAGGATCAGCACACGGTCGCTCTCCTGCATTAAATCACGCAGCGCATGCGCAATGACTCGTGCCCGCACTCGTGTACGCTTCTCCGCAGCATTACTCTTTCCACCGTAGAAAGACAACCTCTGACCTGCTTTTACAGCAGCCTGATCTCCACCTCGGCCGAGCGCCATATCCAAACTGGATTGTGCTAAGGCACCTAGCTCGCTTGCAGAGTCCGCTCCAAATGCCATACCAATACTCAGTGTCATGGGCACTTTAAGGTCGGCCGTCATTTCCCTAATCTCATCGAGAATAACGAATCGACTTTCTTCCAGTGCTTGCAGACTACGATGATTAAGTAGCATTAGATAACGCTCAGACGACAGACGACGTAGATAAACATCAAACTGTTTACTCCATTCGGTGATCTCACTCGCTACCTTAGCGATCAGAGAAGTACGCTGTTGATCATCCATTCCTTGAGCAGATTCATCTAGATTATCCATCATCACTATGCCAATCGCCAGCTTCTCATCCTCATAACGTTCACGTAGCACCACAAGCTCAGTGATATCATACATGTAAAGAATACGTTCACTTGGAATAATGACGGCTTGGTAAAATCGTTCATCCACAGTGAGCTCAAGGCGAGTGTCATGCAATACGCCTTCTTTGTGAACATCCCTTTTTCCCGATACATTCGTCGTAAAAAAAGACTGCATATCCGGCAGCAATTCCAGTAGCGGTTCCCCAACTAAAGACTTGCGCGCAAAAATATCACCAGCATAGCGGTTATTCCATTCTACTGTTCGATCTTCGCTAAACAGAATGATTCCGAGGGGCAGCATACTCACTGCTTCTCCCTCCACTCGCTTAATACGAAAAGTTAATCCATTAATATATTCCACCAGATTACGGCGGAACGAAATTTCCGTCTTCAGCATATAGAAGCATAATGTACCTGCCAGAAACAGGCTAACGACCCCAAGAGCCCAGTTATAAATACTAACAATTATAATAAGGGCCAACAGCAGCATGAACGCCCATACGGTATGATAGCCGTGCCAGCGTCTTTGCAGAAATTTAGGCATGAACTCTCACCCTATCGTTTCGATTTCGTCACATACTCCCGCAGTGGGAAAGCAAGATCAATAATACCGATAATGCGTAGCGGCGGCAGCAAAATGACCGGTATTGCTAGCAGAATGGCAACCATCTTGTTCCATTTGCGTTCATGCGCCAGGAAGAAGAAAAATCCAATCGCCTGAATCATAAAGCCAATTCGTAACAACGGCAGTAGATTGGCAGAAATCATGAGGATGTAATTATTCTCTGATCCTGAGAAGAAGAGCTGAAGAACCACACCAATCAAATAATACCAAATAAACGATCTCGAAAGTCTCCATTCACGAGCAGGCTTCATCTTAGGCACTGCATAATTCATACTGTTCAGAATCGGACGAACAATAGAATGCGTAATGACAGCTATCATAAAAGAGCTTACGATTAGAGTCATTGGGATCATTTGAACCGTCATATGACTTAGCTTGTTTACATCCTCAGTCGTAAATCCAAGATCAGTAAACAGTGGATTAGCAGTACCAAGATCAGACAGAGGCGAGTTAACCATCTGCAGCACATCGTTCACATAGTTAGACAAATCAAAGTTAAATAACGCCGTACCGAGTAATAAGAGTAACAGGAATTCTCCAAGAATCGTAACCGTACCTGCAATCACGGTAGATACTGCTGAAGCATGTCTTTTATACCAACGTCCCATAACCAGAGCAGGTATTAAGAAATACGCCGCGATCAGCACATAAATAGGTGTAATCAGACCAACAATCAGCAACACCGGCAATACGTGTAGAACGAATTGTTTGGTGTTCAGCGTAGTGAATAACACTACTGCCGGAACAATCATAAATAGGGTAGTGATGATGAGCAGTGGAGTCGTTAAACTAAGCAGCAAAAGTAAATATACTACGCTCCAAGCCACAGATGACCAGCGAAATTTCAACAGTATTCACCTCTTACGCATATGTTCTTCTAAAGCAGATATATCTTGATACCATTCTTCCAGTTGATGCCCTTCCTGCTTATGCTTTCTGAGCTTCTCGAGTAGCAAGTCATCTAATTGACGATAGGGAATCCCTAGTCTGCGGCCCAAAATATAAGAGCTCATAATCAAACTAGCCAGGCTGTCGCCCACACGGGTAGTACTGCCTTCCCATAACGCTTTAAATAACCGTGAAACTTGGTCAATCACTTCTGTTTTTAACCATTCAATTACCTTGGCGCGTTTAGCGACATCCAGATCCTTCGGCACATTGGACACGTCTCTCTACCTCCGGTAAAAAGCTTTATTCTCCATTATAGCATAAAAAATTCCGTGTCACACAAGGGCGCCCCGCGCACCTTAAGTATGCTTCAACAAGGGATGAACTAGTACTTCTTACATTTTTAAAAAAGACCTGCTTTCCGTTATCGCCGGAAATACAGGCCTTGTTCCGATTGCTTCTATTACCGCGAATAAATTGGGCTATAATGACTCTTGAGATTGTTTTGATACAAATTTCTCACAATATTCTATGACTTGACTCCGGCGAACGATGCCAATAAACCGGTTCATATCATCGACTACAGGAACAAAGTTCTGTACCTTAGCCAAATTAATCAGATCTTCCATATCCGCATCAATCGAGACAGGTCTGTTATTCATCCTCAACGGCAAATCTTTAAGCAAGAATTTTGAAGCGTTCTCGAAAGTAACCTTGCCCTCGGATTCCTTCATATACCAGAGCAGATCACCCTCTGTAACCGTACCAGCGTATTCTCCATTTCGGTTCAGAATAGGGACAGCAGTATAACGGTGATACTCCATCCTCTCCAACGTTTGGCGTAGCGTTGAATCGATCGTTACGCAAGCGACTTCCTGTTTCGGAAGTAAAAAAAATGCAATATTCATCTCTTGATCCTCCTCAAAGAGTTCCGAAGGAATTACGGTTCTTTAACTTCCTTTTACTACCATGCAAAATTATTAATACGTGGCAGCTTAATAATCGTTCCAATACATTATAGCATGAAGACAGTAAGCAGCAGCCATAAGAATGTGAATGGCTGCTGCAATTAATTATATGAGTTTGAACTCCACTTTAGAATTATTGCGTAACTGCTGTTGATTTAGGCTCCAGTGCATTGCTTGCTTTTCCCGGCTCAATTAGTTGATCTACAGGTGTTGCTGCACTCATCCAGTTGTCGATCATCGCCTTAGCTTCACTCAAATCCTCTTCATCAACGATATCATAGTAAACACCATCCATACGTTTACCTTCACCCATAACTGTGAAGCTTGAGATATCCATGCCTTTTCCGCCCATGAATTTTTTGGCTAGACTAATGATCATCGAAGGCTCTATATCGGTTTTAAAATTATCTCCCATAATATCCAGCAACTTCGGAATGTTGCCAATTTGACTGATCGATAACATTTTATTCGCTACAACATCAATAAAAACCTGTTGGCGTTTGGTACGGTTAAAGTCACTATCTTCACGATAACGCGTATAGTTCAATGCTTCTTGTCCGTTATAAAGCGACTTTCCAGCTTCAATTGTAAACTTTTCATGATCCTTACCCTTGTTCACAATGTCTTTCTTAATCGGCAGCGGAACGCCTCCAATAGCATCTACAGCATCCTTGAGTCCTTGGAAATTTATTGTCGCATAATATTGAATATCATGACCAAGCAGAGCTTCTAGAGAATCCTTGGCCATCTGTTGCCCCCCAAAAGCATAGGCATGTGTAATCTTATCCTTTTTATTATCCTTATGACCTATAATTTCCGTATACGTATCACGAGGAATAGAAATGAGCAGGATCTTATAGTCCTCAGGCCGAACAACAGCGTACATCATGGTATCTGAACGTGCCGTTTCATTATCACGTTGATCGGTACCTAGCAACATAATTGAGAACGGATCG
Organism: Paenibacillus sp. FSL R5-0914; assembly: GCF_038004525.1. Taxonomy (NCBI): domain Bacteria; kingdom Bacillati; phylum Bacillota; class Bacilli; order Caryophanales; family Paenibacillaceae; genus Paenibacillus; species Paenibacillus sp. FSL R5-0914. The sequence continues at coordinate 941,160 of NZ_JBBORH010000001.1, read as the reverse complement.
CTCTTGTACACAACCGGTTCTGGCTTAACCTTATTATCATCCTTAAGCGGCTGGTAAGATTCTTCCTTTAGCTTAGTTTCAACCCGATCAGACAAAAAGAGGTCGAAGGCTAATACAGCCAGGGAATTACGAAACAGAAAGCCTCCCGCTATAATAACAACAAGAACAATGAGGGCGATATATCTTTTCTTTATTTTTTTCATCTTTGATTCCTTCATTTTTGATTCCTTCTTTATTGTAGAATAATTGCTTGCCATATATATAATGCTTCCTGAATCTTTATCAGGCAGTCATGACTTTATTTCTCACGGCGATCAACTGACCCTTATTCCATTATCTTATTGTCCCCCCTTTCAAGAAATTCAGGTCATTCAAAATTATAGAAAAAAAGTTTTTTGCGGTTCTAAAATAATGTGGACTAAAACAATATTTCTATTGTAATCACTAAATGGATAAAAAGAAACCACAAATAACGACATGAATAGGGAAAAAGCACCAAACCAAGTAATAAATACTGGTATGGCGCTCCGACTTTAGTTCCTAATTCTGAGCGGATTCATCATATGTTTAACCCGATCTCCGGATTGTAAACCACGGAAAAATCCGTAATCAAATAATTTTGCTGCCCCTTCAAATCGGCTCTCATAAGTCTTTGCCCCCATAACGACTGCAATAAGCCTATGCCCATCCCGCTGAGCCGAGCCTGCAATACAGTATCCTGCCCGGTTATTATGTCCAGTCTTTAAACCATCTGTACCCTCATAAGCGTAAATGCCACCCATAGCTGGCAACATGAAATTGCTATTACTTACATATAGCCCCTTATTCTTCAAATGCATTTGTGTACGGCTGGAAATATTGAGAATATCCGGATGATGATAGATTAGTGCGGCAGCCAATTTAGCGGTATCACGAGCTGTCATCATAGTCTCACCGCTGATATGCATATTCGGATCAGTGAAACCAAGATCCTTACCTGATAGGCCCGTTGCATTAGTAAATATTGTACGAGAAGATAAGCCTAGACTATGTGCCTTGTCGTTCATCATGAGCACAAAAGAGGCTTCTGAACCAGCCATATACTCAGCCAATGCAACAGTAGCATCGTTGGCAGAATAAATAGTGACTCCTTCGAATAATTCTCTTATAGTATAGAATTCTCCCCGCTTCAATGAGAGACTTGTGCCGCCCATTTTACTTGCATAGGCACTAATTGGGACTCTATCCTCCCATCTAATCATTCCAGAGGAGATTTGATCCAGCACAATCATTTCTGTCATTAATTTAGATACACTGGCCGGTGGCATGGGTACATCACCATTAATATCCACCCATATATCTCCGGTATCCATATCTAGAAGCACTGCTGATTCCGCGTCAATATTCGGTTTAAAACCAAGCCCAGTTGGCCTCCATACCGCAATTAAGACAACGACTAATACAGCTGCGATTGCCCCCACTACTATCCGTCTCTTCATCGTCGTCATCCTCCATACTATATATGACGAATGAAACTACAATTTGATTTCACTTTTCACAAAAAATTATTATTTTATTTTTCTTCCTCTTCCTTAATCCACCATTTATAAGGGTCAATAATCGTACTCATTGAATTCACGCGAACGCCCTGTAGGCGCTTATTTACTGGAACTATCGCTTTTCGTTCGGCAAAAAAGATCATAGGCACCTCTTCATTAACCAGCTTCTGCCACTCATAATATATTTCTTTACGATAATCCATATCGTATGCCTTCATACTTACGCCTTCACGAATCAGCTCTTCATTCCGCTCGGAAGACCAACGGGGATAGTTCCATAGATCATTTTCTCTCCATAGACCTGTTGGATCGGGATCACTCGCTAACCCCCATACTCCGTAAAATAGTTCGATAGACGGATCATCGGCTTCCACTGCGTCGTAGAAAGCATGGAATTCCTTTAATGCTCCACCGTTCAGCTGTACATCGAGTCCAACATCACGCCAATTTCTTAAAATGGCATTAGTACGTAGCTCTGCTGTTTGACTGCCTAGCATAGAATCAAAATGGATCATCAGCTTTTGGCCCTTTGGATCTTCCCGTAATCCATCACCGTCTAGATCCAAGAACCCAGCAGCATCCAGCAGTTCCTTGGCCTTTGTAGGATTATACAGATAAGCATTAATCTCAGTATCAGGGATCTTCGCCCAGCTAGTGCTAGATATTGGAGTCTCTACAGGCTCAGCTAAACCGTGGGAATATGCTTTGATGATCCCTTCACGATCTAAAGCATAATACATAGCTTGCCGTAATCTTTTGTCTTCAAATTTAGGGTTATCCATTACGATGGTCTCGGTTTCCGTATCCCAATGCCCGAATTTAAAACCTATATATTCATAGCCTAGCTCAGCAGTTTGCAGGATGTTAATATTATCCAGTTCTTTTAGATCATCATAAGCATCCCGAGGGGCTGACTCTATGTCAATCTCTCCTGTTTGAAAGCGTTCAGCCACTTCCTTATCGTCAAATGCCTTATACACTATCCCATCCAATAGCGCTTTGCCCTTGTAATATTGATCAAAACGTTTCATTTCTACCCTCTGGCCAGGCTGAATATGTTCAACCTCAAAAGGGCCAATACCTATAGGAGATTTTCGCATCTGGTCACTTTCAGGCATATCTTTAACAGCAATTCCAGTATAGTATTTTTTATTCATCGGATAGGGCCACAGACTATCGATGGTGTTTACCCGTGCAGCAGTTACAGTTATTTTCAAAGTATAAGGATCTATAACCTTCAATCCGGATATGCCCTTCGCTTCTCCCTCATGATAGGCTTCTGCACCCTGAATCATTTCAACACTATAATAATGCGAGCCCGTATAATCTGGACTAGCAATAGTTTCAATTGCGAATTTCCAATCCTCTACCGTTAATTCATCACCGTTATGCCAACGGATTCCCGGTTTAATTTTAAAGGTAAATACTTTATGATCATCAGATTCCTGCCAAGAGGCAATATTAGGAACCGTCACTAGTTCATCATTTACCTGAAACATCGGCTCAGTAATAAACTCCAGCACATGAAAATCATCTTCACCTTCATAAAAAGCAGGCTCAAACAAACCCGTAAATGGTGAGGAGAATCCGTAGGTAACTACTCCACCAGCTTGTGGCTTATCGTCTACTATATTATGGCGCGAAGATAATGGATTACTGCTAGAAGTTGTTCTACTACATGCTGACAATAGAGTTGCCATCACGAGCAGCGTTAACAACAACCTGCATATTTTCTTATTATTCATGTGTTTCTTCCCTTCTCTAGTTGAACGTATATCTACATTTAAGTTATGGAACATAAATATTTTTACTGTAACAAAGTTTTATGGTGGTTACAATAACTTCTAAGCCCTAGGCCTTTACTCCTGCTTGAAATTCACTTATTTCGTTATATCTATAAAAAAAGACCTGTCTCGTGGACAGATCTTCATTGAATCTATTCTTCATCTCTGTGCGTAATCGTTAAACCCTCAACATGCTTACGCTGCATCAACTTGCGCTTTTTACGTGTATCCTTACTCTCAAAAATAATATCAAAGTCATATTCCTCCGGGTATAGCTCTTCTTTTGAAAGATAGGGCTTCAACCGCTTATGGTTAATTTTCATTTTTTGCTTCTGGATCATCACCCCAACCATTCCTAAATGATCTCTCTTCTCATAAACGATCCCTGTGCGGCCAAGTGACGTTACCACAACTGCATCTCCAATTTCAAATTGAATCAGCTTCTCCTTGCTGCGGTCAGATGGAGTAGCCTCTTCTTCTGCATTGCCATGTTCCTCTACTGGAAGTGCATCATATTCCTGTTCTCCATCTTTGCTGAAAAGATTTCCCCATGCCTCTCCGCTGCCTTTCTGTAGCCTTTGTTGCTGCGCCTCTACGATTTCCCATGATCTCTTAATAACGTTATCCTGTATCCCCAGCTTTTTAGCGATCTGCAGAGCGTAACTTTCCCCCGCTTCTCCAATCGTCAATCGATACAACGGCTGTAGCGTTTCTTTATCAAATTCCATTCGCGCATTTTGAAAGCCCGTCGTTGCGGCTGCAAAGGCTTTTAGCTCATTAAAATGTGTAGTAACAATAATATTCGCCCCTTTACGGCTCAGCTCTTCCAGAATCGCGATAGAGAGCGCAATGCCTTCCCCGGGATCCGTACCAGCCGCCAGCTCGTCAATGAGCAGCAGCACCCCTTTAGATGCATCTCTCAGCATTCCCTCAATACTCTTCATTTGCGCCGAGAATGTGCTGAGTGATTGTGCCAGACTTTGTCCGTCGCCAATTACACTGATTACATCCGTAAAAATAGTGAATTCGCTACCCTCCTCGACCGGAATCAACAGCCCCGATTGAGCCATGATCGTCAGCAGCCCTAGTGTCTTAAGGACCACAGTTTTACCACCTGTATTTGGGCCTGTAATGATGAGGGATTTATACCCCTTACCAACCTCCAGATTGATCGGAATCATCCCCTTCAGCATGGGATGCCTGCCTCCATTCATCTTTAGAAAGCCTTTCGCATTCAGCGTAACAGAAGATGCCCCCAGTGTTCGTGCATATTTAGCTTTAGCAAAAATAAAATCATACGTGCCCGTAGCTTCAATATTAAGGTGCAGGGCAGCCTGTTCCTGTTCTACCAAGCTAGTCAGCATGCTGAGGATTACGGCTTCTTCTCGCGCCTCTTCACCCAAAAGTAAATCAAGCTCAATTTGGAGAGCAGCGATCTCGTCTGGTTCAATAAACACCGTCTGTCCACTTGTGGATTGATCAAGCACCGATCCTTTTATTTGTTTATGATATTCCCGTTTTACGGGGATAACGTAACGCCCACCTCGCTGACTATAAATATTCTCCTGCAAAATCGATTGATGGCGTGACATAATTCCGTCGATTTTTTTATGAAGACGTTCTTTAGCCACTACAATCCGTTTACGAACTCGCTCTAACCCCTTACTTGCTCCATCATCAATCGCACCAAAACGGATACAACGATCAATAGCCTCCCTCACGTGATTTAACTCCATCAACGAGGATGCATATGCAGCAATCCGTGGAGCACTCTGTTCTTTAGAGGCCATATATTTGCGCAGTTGACTACAGCTCTTAAGAAATGTAGCAACCGCAGTGAAATCTTGCTCACTGTACAAATATCCAGTCCCCATTAATGACATGATCCACTCAATGCCTTCTAATGAAGGAATGGGTACACTCGATCCTCGTTCCAGCAGTTCTTTAGCTTCAGAAGTTTCCTCCATTGCTCTTTGAATCGTCGGCAAATAGGTCATTGGCATAAGCTCTTCTACAGCTTTTTTTCCTACATAAGATACTGCGTGGCGCCCAAGCTCTGTTTTAATGATTTCGTATTCCAGCGTGTTTAGACTTTGTAAATTCACAGCAAATCCTCCTTCAAATCTCTATTGGTTTGGACCTAATTCTCCATAACGCAAAGAAGGGCAAAGAATGCCACTATGGCAGTCCTTGCCCTTCTTTTTATACTGATGCCCTCTATCGTCCTAAGGCCCCGAAATGAGAACAGGTGCCGAAAAACAAAAAAACCGTGCAATAAGAGCACGGTTAATTACAAAGAGAACAACAGCCGTAAAGAGGCCATTTGACGCTTCGTGTGTTCTTAACTAAATCATCCACCCGTAAGGAACAACAGACTGCTGCGTAATACGAACTCAAATAGAGCACGTAATCGCCTCATGACAAGCCTGCTAAAGTCTTCCTAATCAAGTGTTATGAAATTGCTAGTTAAGAACGGTCACCGACATCAAAATTTCCCCTTTAGTTATAGGATAGCTGTAATTTAACATAATAAAGTGCCAACGTCAAACGATTCAACGCCCAAATAATTCGATTTCATGCTTACCCTACTATTAATGCTTCCTTTTTTGCATACAAAAAAAGCAGCCGGTTTCCCGACTGCTTTTATAAAACGTCCTATTCCGTTGTGTAAGGAAGCAACGCGATTTGACGCGAGCGTTTTACAGCAATGGTAAGAGCGCGTTGGTATTTTGCACTTGTACCTGTTACACGACGTGGCAAAATCTTTCCACGTTCGCTGATGAACTTCTTAAGAAGTTCGGTATCTTTATAATCAATGTGAGTAATCTTGTTCACAGTGAAAAAGCAAACTTTTTTACGCTTGTTGCGTCCACCACGACGTGCTGGTCTTTTGTCGTTGTCAGCGCCTTCTCTTGGTTTAAAAGCCATATTCTTTTCAGTCCTTCCTAATTAAAATGGCAAATCATCATCCGATATATCAATCGGTTTACCATCGCCCGAAAAAGGATCTTGAGTATTGTTGTTACGCGAGAAATTATTGTTGTTATTTCCGCGTCCAGCGTTACCACCGCCACCATATGCTGGCTCTTCAGGCATACTACTTGCACCACTTGAAGTATTTCCACCTTCACGGCTCTGTGAAGATTCCAGGAAACGAACATTATCAGCAATAACTTCAGTTACGTATACACGTTTGCCTTCGTTATTCTCATAATTCCGCACTTGGATGCGTCCTTCCACTGCTGTCAGACGACCTTTGCGCAAGTAATTGGCACAGGTTTCTGCTAGCTGTCTCCAGGTTACAACCGGGATGAAGTCTGCCTCACGTTCACCGTTCTGGCCCGTAAAGTTACGATCTACGGCTAGCGTAAATTGCGTTACGGCAACACCAGCGGGAGTATAACGAAGTTCCGGGTCACGGGTCAACCGTCCGATCAAAATGATACGGTTCAACAATTCTGGTCCCCTCCTTTAGAGCGATTCATTACAAAGCTTGTCAAGATCTTAAGCAACGTCGTTCGTAATGAGATAACGAATAACTTCGTCAGAAATCTTCATAAGACGTTCTAATTCAGTAACTACTGCAGGTTCTGCATTGAAGTTAACCAAAACATAAACGCCATCACGGAATTTCTTGATCTCATACGCAAGACGGCGTTTACCTTGCACTTCGTGCTTTGTAATTTCCCCGCCATTGGAGATGATGCCTTGGAATTTATCGACTGCTGCTTGAACGGCTTCTTGTTCAATGTCAGGACGAATAATGTACATCACTTCATATTTGCGCATAATTTTCACCTCCTTATGGTCTGAGGCCCCTAATCACGTCAGGAGCAAGGAACGAGCACAAACATAGACTCGCACCTGATTAATATACCAAAATGAACAGCAGAGTGCAAGCAATATTAATACAGGACAACTCCTCCCCCTCTTTTTACATGAAAAAATCACTACCTGCGCACAATAATTACGAATTCATCTACACTAAAAAAGGAGGAATAATGATGGGTGAGAAAACGGAATATGAAGAAGGCGACAAGGCCCCCAATCCAGGCATGTACACAGAGGTAGGCGAAGCCCGAAGCTTCCATACTGAGATTTCGAATCCACAGCACATTAAAATGGAAAAAGGGGACACCTTCCCTGAGACCACCAACAAAAATCGAAAGTGGAAAAAGGTTGAAAAAGCACGGGTCCACTAATTCAAAAATATTTTAAAAATAAATGTGTATAAAAAGCCCGACATTACACATACTATACTCAGGCAGTACAAAAGAGAGGTGTGGTTCCGTTGGCCGTCGTAGACGAACACAATCACAGGAGATCTGATTCAGCATCTATTGTAAGCTGGGAAGAGTAGTGGGTTATTGCCTTAAAAAAGCATTAGCCTCAGCAACGCCTAAATCACTTTAGTCGCTATAAACAGAGAAATTCCAAACATCATTGATGTACTGCCTCCTGAAGAAGGACCCGAAAGGGCCCTTCTTTTTGCGTTATATATTATTTTGTATATCGGCAATTATAGACACAAAAAAACCTCCGTTACAGGAACGAAGGATTCATTAAATGTTATATATGCTGAAGTGGCGGAGAGGGTGGGATTCGAACCCACGCACGCTTTGACACGCCTAACTGATTTCGAGTCAGCCCCCTTGGGCCTCTTGGGTACCTCTCCGCAGCAAAAATAATTGTATCATGCAGACATGCCATTTGCAAGCTTAATTATTGTCTGTATTTTCCTCCGCAGAGCGCAGTACCTTCTTCATATTCTTCTCGAATTTAGCACGGGGAATCAGAACACTATGCTGACAGCCTGTACATTTAATTCGGATATCCATCCCCATGCGAATGATTTCCATCTCATTAGATCCACAAGGATGCTGCTTCTTCATTTGCACTATATCCCCAAGCTGAAAAACTTTACGTTCCACTATTCTTCCCCCTCTTCTCCTTCTTGTGTAGCTGCAATTTGCCGTCTTGATCCAGTGTTTGCCGACCCTGTAACTTCTAGTGCATGTTCTGTTTTTGCAAGATCTATTTCAGCCTTCGCCTCTGCCTCTGCTTTCTTACGTGCTTCTTCTTCAGCTTGAGCTAGTTCCAGCATGCTCTGTTTCTCTAATGCCTGCTTTATGTCGTTCTGAATTTGTCTTTCCGCTGCATCTCTTGCATTAGGAGCACAGCTGGCAGCTATACGAATCACATATTCCGAGGTACTCATGGACTGTATTCCGAGCACGTTAGGGTAAGCAAGCACATTGAAGTTACGCTGTTCTATTCCTTTTAGCGCCTCGCCAATTAATCCTAACGTGGCTTCCAAGCTTCGCTCCATTTTAACAGGAACATCAACTACAGCCAATGCATTGGAAAGAGAATAGTTCGTCACATTCGTAATTAGTCCATTAGGGATAATAAATACTTCTCCGGTTGCACTTAACAGTCTTGTTGTTCGCAATCCGATTAATTCTACAGTCCCTTTATAAGTACCTGTCTGAATTACATCACCAACTGCAAATTGGTCCTCCAAAATAATAAAGAACCCTGTAATAACATCCTTCACCAGACTTTGTGCTCCAAAACCTACTGCCAGACCAAGTACACCTGCTCCGGCCAACAAGGGTGCTAAATCGAAGTGGAACTCTGAAAGAACGAGCATGATCATCACAAAATTACAGATAACCGTTACTACATTTTTCATCAATTCCCCTACCGTAGTAAACCTTCGTGTGTTAGACAGAATTCTGCCACCCGTTTTACGTTCAAGCGAACGATCAATAATATTAGAAACAATCTTAATAATAACCCTAGTTAAGAGAAATATAATAAGAATTCGTAGTCCTGAGAATAAGACATTGGCCCACATATCAGCATCGGTAAACCAATTCCACACCTTATCTTTAAAACGCAAGGCATCTTTTACAGCATCACCGGGAGTAGTAGCCTCTAATATCCACCTATTCATATTGTATAGTCCTCCCTACCTCTCAATCAGAATGTAGTTCTCGTTGTCTTTTCCGTAGATGCCGCGTATTTCGATATTCTGTTCCGTTACTATCCTTTGTACCTCTTCCAGTGCACTTTGATAAAACTGAATCGATATCGCGCATCCTGCCGTGATCTCTTTCGGGGTTGGAAATATATCAATTTCAATTTCCGCATACTCAAGCAGCATTTCAGCACGAAGCGCCTGCTGGGTAGAGTCAAACGCGATCAACATCTCTTCCTGCATATACGTTACGCCTCCCATAGGTTTATCGTCCTATCTCTTGCCGCTGTAGTATAAAACCCCTCTTCTATCCATATACTAGATACCATCAAATAGAATCAGCTTCAGAAAGGAAGATGGTATGAATTTTTCATCGAAAGCTACATCAGCGCAAGAAACGTCCTGTTTAAAAATATCACATACCGATCCCGATATCTATTCTGCTATTACCCACCGGCTACTGTTTCACTTTGCACGTACACGCCCGGAAACACAGATTGTCGTCATTTGTGTAGGTACGGACCGATCCACAGGAGATTCTCTTGGCCCTCTTGTTGGCACTGCATTGTCACGTTTTCATAGTCCGCTGTTTCATTTATATGGAACTCTTGAGGAGCCTGTCCATGCTGTTAACCTTGAGGAAACTCTATCCCTAATCAACGAAAGATATAGTAACCCCTTTATCATCGGTATAGATGCTTGTTTAGGTCACTCTACTAGTGTAGGATGCATCCAAGTCGTTGAAGGGCCTTTGAGACCAGGTGCTGGCGTAAATAAACAATTGCCGCCGGTAGGTGATATCCATTTGACGGGAATCGTTAATGTCGGCGGCTTTATGGAGTATTTTGTATTACAGAACACGCGATTAAGTTTAGTTATGCGATTATCTGATATTATAGCTACGAGTCTATATTCTGCCTTAAAGCAATGGAATCTTCATGCTAGGTCCGCTGCAACGCGAGAGTAACTACTTCTTTTTCTTCAGGTGATAAGACATATTGTGATTCGCCATTCTGCATAGGTTTAGAGTAAATGTAAGAATTCTCACGATTATGAAGACTGGTTAATACAATACCACTACTGTTGTCATCCAGTATAGCCACTGAGAAACTCAGATCATTGCCACGTTCACCAAAGGCATTATAACGCTTCAGCGCAATATTGGACTTCATGCCACGCATTCTAGTTTGAGTTGCTTCTAATACGGTTTTTTGCTCACGTTGTTCTTCTTCCAGCATGTCGCTTTGGTTCTTCAGATCAATTAGAAGGCCTTCCAGATCCTCCACACCGCTCCCAGCCATCATGGCCTCATATTTACGCCGCATAGCACGCAGCTTAGCCCCCTGGGCGATCACAGTGATTATCAGCACCAACATAATTACTGTAAAACCAAACACAAACCACTGCAACTGCTCACTAATTAATTGATTTAATTCAGACATGAATGGACCATCCTTTTTATTCATCTGCTGCGGGCATTGCCATATAACTCATCCATAGCAGCCAGCATTCTGCTTATATTATGCTCTGTCGTATCTACACCTACACTCGCCCGAACAGCACCACTCTCTATCGTGTCAACCGCCTTATGTGCTAAAGGGGTACAATGCATGCCCGCTCTAACCGCTATTTTATAATCACGATCTAGGCGATGAGCGATATTTGCTGACTCTTCTCCATCCACTACAAACGATACAATACCGGTTCTTGGCGCCCCTAGTGAGGGCCCTAATAGTCTAATGTTCGGGATGTGGGACAACCCCTCCATCAGTCTTTGAGTTAACGCCCACTCTCTCTCATGAATAACGCTCGTCCCTAAAGATTGTACCTTTTGAACACCTGCTAGTAAACCGGCAATCCCTACCGTATTTTGCGTTCCCGCTTCATACCGATCTGGACGAACAGAGGGCTGTTCACTGTTTTCCGATTGACTACCAGTTCCTCCATGCATCAGGGGTTCCAGGTCCAATTCAGGTGATATATAAAGTCCGCCGGTTCCTTGTGGTCCAAGTAGTCCTTTATGCCCCGGAAATGCCAACAAGTCGATATTCATTTTTTTAACATCAATATCAATTGAACCTGCGCTTTGAGCAGCATCCACCAGAAATACAGCACCATGCGATTTAACGATATCGCCAATATCACCGATAGGGAGTATACTTCCTAGTAAATTAGAGCTGTGATTGCAGATCACCATTTTGGTATTCGGCTGGAAAGCATTTTTGAGTTCTTTTAAATCCAATTGCCCTTCACGATCCACTTTTAGATAATCAACTTTTATCCCTAGTGTCTTACGCAAGTATTCCAGCGGCCGTCTCACAGAATTGTGTTCTGTCATCGTTGAAATCACGTGATCTCCCACTTTAAGCGTCCCTCTGATCGCCATATTCAAACTCATCGTAGTATTATGGGTAAAAGCTATATTTTGCGCATTAGATACACCGAACAATCCCGCCAGCACACTCCGCGTCTTTACTAACACTCGACCGCTTCCTATCGCTAGCGAGTAATTACCTCTACCAGCATTTGCCCCTGACTGCAGAGCATTCAACATCGCAGTTGCAACCTCTGGTGGTTTAGGCCAGGAAGTAGCTGCATGATCCAGATATACGAAGTCTTCCATAACCTCGCTCCTCGTCTATTACCCTTTTTTAATCAACTTATTCAAAAAAACATACCCCTAATTATCCGATTAAGGATATCTCAGGATATGTTCTTGGCATAGATACCCATTTAGTTACCCAATAATTCCAACAATCTTTCTAAATCCTGAGCACTATAGTAATTCAGTTCAATCTTCCCTTTTTCCTTACCCTGTTTTATTTTCACTGTTGTTTTAAAACGTTCACGCAATACTTCCTCTACATTATCAATATAGGGATCACGTTTAACAACTTTGACTTTAACTCCATTAGTAGGTTTTCGGTCCAAGTTCTTCACTGTTTCTTCTAGCTCTCTTACACTCCACTGTTGTTCCACGCATTGTTCGGCCAGTTGTTTAATCACTTCTGGATCCTTTAAAGCAACAATTGCCCGCGCATGCCCCATTGACATTGTTCCACGTGAAACATATTCTTTTACTTCTTCAGGTAAAGAAAGCAATCTCAGGAAGTTGGCGATATGAGATCTGGACTTTCCTACCTTGAGCGAGAGTTCTTCCTGCGTAAGTGAAAACTGATCCATTAGGCCTTGGTAAGCCACTGCAATTTCCATTGCATTTAGGTTCTCACGTTGCAAGTTCTCGATTAATGCAATCTCCATGACTTGCTGATCACTAAGATTTCTAACGACTGCTGGAATTGTAGCTTTGCCACAATATTGCGAGGCACGGAATCTGCGTTCGCCGGCAATGATCTCATACCCCTTCAATACGCTACGAACAATGATCGGCTGAATCACGCCATGTTGTCTGATAGATTCTGCTAGTTCTTGAATGGCCTCTTCATTAAAATCTTTGCGCGGTTGATATGGATTAGCCCGAAGTTGAGCTAAAGGGATCTCAACTACTTTATCATCTTCATTAATTGATAAAGATGGAATTAGCGCATCCAGACCTTTTCCTAATCGTTTACTCATAAGAAATCACTTCCTTTGCCAACTCTAAATACACTTCCGCTCCTTTAGAGCGAGGATCATAAGTAATAATGGATTGTCCATGTGACGGCGCTTCACTTAACCGGACATTCCGAGGGATAATCGTTCTATATACTTTTTCTTGGAAATACTTCTTAACCTCTTCTATCACTTGAATTCCCAGATTGGTCCGGGCATCAAGCATAGTCAATAATACTCCCTCTATCTTCAGATGCGGGTTAAGATTTTTTTGCACCAGACGAACGGTGTTTAAGAGCTGACTCAAACCCTCAAGCGCATAATATTCACACTGGATCGGGATGATTACCGAATCCGCCGCCGTAAGGGAATTGATTGTTAAAATGCCAAGTGAAGGAGGACAATCGATGATAATATAATCATAATTGTTTTTAACCGCATTCAGCGCCTTTTTTAGCTTTAGCTCTCTGGAAATCGTCGATACTAACTCGATTTCCGCACCCGCTAATTGAATGGTCGCCGGAATGATATGCAGTCCTTCATTTTGAGTTTCCAGTATGGTTTCTAGAGGATTTACCTCATTTATAAGAATGTCATATATACAATTCGCCACGTCCGCCTTGTTGACGCCAACGCCGCTAGTAGTGTTACCTTGAGGATCGATATCAACTAGAAGCACTCTTTTTCCTAATGTAGCCATACCGGCACCTAGGTTCACGGAGGTTGTTGTTTTACCGACACCGCCTTTTTGATTTGCTATGGCAATAATCTTGGACACTTAATTCACCTCGAATAGTTAGGAAGAATCTTCTCGTAGATCGCAAGTACAAATGTTCCTGACGCTGATATAGCGTCACACTTTATGAAGAATATAGACAACTATTATATACTGGAACTTTAAATTACAGGCCTGACCAACACATCCCGGTTCTAGCCACACCAAAGGCGGCCAATCTCCTCAAGGCCGCCTTCAGCTTTTGAAACAATTTATCTTTTGGGGATTTGGATTACAATCTCGTAATGGTCACCACGGTCATTTTCTGACGTTTTGATTTCCATCCCTGAGCCTGACACCATATCAATAGATTGACGAATTGTATTAAGAGCTAGACGAACATCCTTGGTATAGGAGACCCGCTTTGATTTTTTAGTTTGTGAGACTTGTTTGTAGAAAGCAATACGAGCTTCTGTTTGTTTAACATTTAAGCCTTTTGAAATGATTTCTGCCAACACTTTCAGTTGCATCTCCACACTATCGAGTGATAATAATGAACGTGCATGTCTTTCAGAAATCTGACGCTCCATTAACGCCGTCTTAACCTCTTCAGGTAAATTAAGTAAGCGAATTTTATTAGCTATGGTAGACTGACTTTTACCTAGTCGTTGTGCTAAGCTTTCTTGTGTCAATTGATGAAGATCAATTAACTTTTGATAAGCAACAGCTTCTTCAATAGAGGTCAAGCCCTCACGCTGTAAGTTTTCTATAAGCGCAATAGATGCGGCCTGTGAATCATTGAATTCACGAACAATGGCTGGAATCGTCTCTAAACCAAGCTTTTTGACCGCACGCCAGCGTCGTTCACCTGCGATGATCTCGTACACGGAATCTCGCATGCGTACAACTATGGGTTGAATGACCCCATGAGTTTTAATCGTCTGGCACAACTCATCGATCTTGTCGTCATCAAATATCGTCCGTGGTTGGTAAGGACTGCTAATGACCTCATGAACTGGTATTTGTTTAATTTCTTCTCCGCTGCTCCGCTCGGTAAATCCAAATAGCTTGGTAAATTGTTCTTTCATTCCGTTCATAACCACCTAATTTCGTTATAGTACGATCTTCTTGACCTTCTTCTCGGAAAGCGTATCGTACAGCAATAAAAAACATTCTGATATTATGAAATGGCCTGCAGCTATCAGGCATCATAATCTCTCCTTCTTTCGAACAAGAGTACAGAGAAGGAGTTATATACAAAATTAAAAGTCTACTATGCTATTCTATCACTTTTCTCTACATAATCATATTCTCCGTAAAGACCTATTTTTCCTGCATTTTCATAATGATAGCCGCTTAATAAACATATCAATTTAGTTTATCTTTTAATTAAAGTTCATTTGAGATCGTTATCGCAATTCCACTCAAAAAAAGGTCATCCTCTAAAATGAGGATGACCTTAAATATATTTGCCAATCTATAATGTTTCACGTGAAACATTATTTGATAAGTGGTGTTTTGGCAGGAATTCCCGCTTTTCGTGGGTACTTAGCAGGAGTGGCACCTGTCTTACGAATAATGACAATATGTCGCGCCGACTCTTCCACAGGCAAGCTGAACGACTCTACTTTACCAAGTTGAGCACGAAGCTCTTTTAAGCTGTACTTCGCCTCACTTAATTCTTCTGATGGATCGCTTCCTTTCATGGCAGCGAAAACTCCATCCTTACGTGTGAAAGGAAGACAAAACTCATTCAACAAGGATAATCTTGCCACCGCACGCGCAGTCACCAAATCATAGGCGTCACGATGCTTGAATTGCCGGGCAATATCCTCCGCTCGACCATGAATCAATTGCGCATCAGTTAATTTCAACGTAGTACAGACATGCTGCAGAAAAGAGATTCTTTTACTTAATGAATCAATGATCGTAAGTTTCAAATGTGGAAAACAAATCTTAAGCGGAATACCTGGAAACCCGGCTCCCGAACCGATATCTGCCAAATTGTTTATCTCATTGATATTAAGGAAAAAGGCTAGAGAGATCGAATCATAAAAATGTTTCGTGTAAACCTGCTCACGCTCTGTTATTCCAGTGAGATTCATTTTTTCATTCCAGGATACGAGTTCCTTATAGTAAAGATCGAATTGCTCCAATTGTTCTGCTGTAAGTGTAATGCCTCTTTCTTGTAAAAGCTGAGTGAATTGAACTTCCGTATTATCCATAGATTATCCTTTCGCCGCGGTTACCCGGTTGTAATGCTCGAGATATACGAGGAGAATAGAAATGTCGGCAGGTGTGACTCCCGCAATCCGAGAGGCCTGCCCGATAGAGATTGGACGGATCTTAGTCAGCTTCTGCCGCGCTTCCATCGCTAATCCATGGATTTCATTATAATTAATGTCATCTGGAATTTTCTTCTTCTCCATCTTTTGCAAGCGCTCCACATGTTGGAGCTGTTTTTCAATATATCCGGCATATTTGATTTGGATTTCCACTTGCTCCTTCATTTCTGCATCCAGCATTTCCGGTGATGGCGAGACTTGATCTACGAAGCTATATACAAGCTCTGGACGCCGCATCAAAACAAGCAAATTACTGCCGTCTACAATAGGTGCCGATTCATATTGCGCTAGTACATGGTTTACCTCAACAGGTTTAACCTTTGTCTCTTGCAGACGAACAATTTCACGCTCCACCCGTTCTTTTTTATCCGTGAAGTTATCGAAACGTTCCTGTGTAATCAAACCAATGTCGTAACCGATAGGTGTAAGTCTTAGATCTGCATTATCATGGCGAAGCAACAAACGATATTCTGCACGTGAAGTAAGCAGACGATAAGGTTCATTAGTGCCCTTAGTCACCAGATCATCAATGAGTACACCAATGTATCCCTGTGAACGATCTAAGATTACGGGTTCTTTGTCTTGCACTTTGCGTGCTGCATTAATTCCAGCCATTACACCTTGGCCAGCTGCTTCTTCATAACCGGAAGTACCATTGATTTGTCCAGCAGTGAAAAGACCAGGTAAACGTTTAGTTTCAAGAGATGGCCATAGCTGTGTAGGAACCATTGCATCATATTCAATAGCATAGCCGTTACGCATCATCTCTACCTTTTCCATACCAGGGATGGAACGCAGAATCGCCAGCTGTACATCCTCAGGAAGACTAGTCGACAGACCTTGTACATAGTATTCCGATGTATTTTTTCCTTCTGGCTCTAAAAAGATCTGATGCTTAGATTTATCACTAAATCTTACTACTTTATCTTCAATAGATGGGCAATAACGTGGACCTGTTCCTTCAATAATACCCGTAAACATCGGCGCACGATGAAGGTTGTCATTAATAATCTGATGAGTAACCTCAGAGGTATAAGTTAACCAACAAGGAAGCTGTTCATTGTTGGATGATTTCGTTTCAAACGAAAAGAATTTAGGCTCATCGTCGCCGGGTTGAATTTCTGTCTTCGAGAAATCGATCGTATCGCGATGTACACGTGGTGGTGTACCTGTCTTAAAACGTACCAATTCAAAACCAAGCTCCCGCAAATTCTCAGATAGCTTCACTGATGGCTGTTGATTGTTAGGTCCACTCTCATATGTCAGTTCACCCATGATCACCTTACCACGCAGGTAAGTACCTGTAGTCAGGATAACAGTCTTACTATGGTATTCCGTTCCTGTCTTCGTAACTACACCCGCACAACGTCCATCCTCAACGATTAAACGCTCAACCATCCCTTGACGAAGCGTCAAATTAGGCGTTTTCTCCATCGTTTCCTTCATTGTATGTTGGTACAAGAACTTATCAGCTTGTGCACGCAATGCATGCACCGCAGGTCCCTTCCCTGTGTTAAGCATACGAAGCTGAATAAAAGTCTTATCTATATTACGGCCCATTTCTCCGCCTAGCGCATCAATCTCACGCACCACATGTCCTTTGGCAGGTCCGCCTATGGACGGATTGCAGGGCATGAATGCAACCATATCCAGGTTAATTGTGATCATCAACGTGCTGCAGCCCATTCGTGCTGACGCTAGAGCTGCTTCGCAACCGGCATGACCGGCGCCAATGACGATTACGTCATAGTTGCCTCCATCATAACTCATGTCCTGTTTCCCCCTAATGTTATATTAAAATGTAAAACCTATTTTCCTAAACAAAATTGTGAGAATATTTGATCTAACAACGAGTCCGCTGCCGTATCGCCTATAATTTCACCGAGTTGTTCCCATGCTAGCCGTACATCGATTTGAATCATATCAATTGGAATATACTGTTCCGCCGCATCGTATGCATCCTGTAGTGATTTATAGGCTTTTTTAAGCAGTGCAATATGTCTCACATTACTTACATATGTCAAGTCACCCGATTCCAGCTTTCCACCAAAAAAGAGTGTCGAAATGGCATCTTCAAGTTTGTCTAGACCTTCCTCTTCCAGAACGGACATCGGTACGATGTTGGACTCCTCAAAGAACGAGAGCAACTTATCCTTATCTAGTTTGGGCGGTAAGTCCATTTTATTCATGATCACTAGGCATTGTCTACCGTGGATTTGTTCCATCAATGCCAATTCGTCCTCATGCAGCTCTTCGTTAGCATTTAGCACAAGTAGAATCAGATCCGCATCACTAACTGCCGCCTTGGAACGTTCTACGCCAATCTTCTCCACTACATCCATCGTTTCACGAATTCCCGCCGTATCAAGCAGCTTAAGCGGAATGTTGTTTATCGTTATATATTCTTCGATGACATCACGTGTTGTTCCGGGAATATCTGTTACAATCGCTTTGTTATCACGTGCTAACGCGTTTAATAAAGAAGATTTACCAACATTGGGACGACCAACTATAGCTGTCGTTATCCCCTCACGAAGAATTTTTCCTTCATTAGAAGTCTTAAGAAGCTTTGTGATTCCTTCCATCACTTCACTGCTTTTATCTTTAATAAATTCAGCTGTCATGGATTCTACATCATGCTCTGGATAATCTATATTTACTTCGATATGAGCCAGCATCTCAATAAGTGTATGGCGCAAAGCATGAATTCGATCCGACAAGGATCCACTAACCTGCTTTAAAGCCACAGAAAACGCACGATCCGACTTCGAGCGAATGAGATCAATAACCGCCTCAGCCTGTGATAAATCAATACGTCCACCCAAGAAAGCACGCTTGGTGAACTCACCTGGCTCGGCTAACCTTATCTCCTGCTGAAGAAGTAAATCCATCACCCTTCTTACAGAAATTACACCACCATGAGCACTGATCTCTACTACATCCTCGGTCGTAAAAGAACGTGGGCCCTTCATTACGGTTACAAGTACTTCTTCCATCTTCTCTCCGTTATCCGGACTAACGATATGCCCATAATGAACGGTATGCGATTCCGCTTCAGTTAACGGAACTCGGCTACGAAACAAAGGCGCCACTTGGGAAATAGCCTGAGGGCCACTTACCCGAATAATAGCAATTCCTCCCTCGCCTAATGCCGTCGATACGGCAGCAATGGTGTCACTAAGCATGCTGTTTTTCACCCCAAAACCTATATTTTTTTGATCATAAACGGTCTTATATTGTTAAAAAAGCAATGACCCCTTACATTGGTCAAGGAGTCATTGCATCATATAGTCTTTACTTCAAAGTTATAACGACGCGGCGATTTGGCTCTTCGCCCTTACTAAGGGTATTCACTTGCCGATGATCCTGTAATCTGGAGTGAATAATTTTCCGCTCCTGAGGTGACATCGGTTCCAGTACTACCTCTTTACGAGTCCGAATGACACGACTGGCTAAACGATCAGCCAGCTCTTCGAGAGTTTTTTTACGCCGCTCACGGAAGTTCTCCGCATCTAGCACAAGCCGTATAAAACTGTCGGAGTAACGATTAGCTACGATATTAGCCAAATACTGCAGAGCATCGAGAGTTTGTCCTCTTCTACCAATCAACAGTCCCAAATCTGGACCTGATATCTGCAGAATCGTGGATTCCTTAGTGTGGACGATTTCGACTTCCACTTCGAGCCCCATGCTCTTAGCGACATCCACAATGAAATGAACGGCTTCTTGGTAAGCTTCCTCCACCGGTTGTCCGGAATCTTGGCGTGGCACACCGCCGTTAGCCTCCTGTTTGCTCTCTCTTGTTGACTGCTGAGGCAGTGACGGAGCACTCGCCGCTGATGCCGGTGCGGCTTCGGCTATCAAGGTTAACTCAACCTTGGCACCTTTCGCACCGATCAATCCCAGGAATCCTCTTGATGGCTGCTCAAGTACGTTGACCGTTACCCGGTCCTTTTGAACTCCAAGCTGGGTTAGTCCCCGTTCTACAGCTTCTTCAATGGTTTTCCCTGTTGCGACGACTTTGCTCATTTTGACTTTTTGGCTCCCTTCGATGCTTTACTGCCGCCTTTGCTCTTCACAGCAGTTGAGTCATCTGTACTTTTCACAGCACTTGCGATTGCCAATTTATGTTTATCGTTGTTGCGATATAAGAAATAGTTCTGAACAATAGTATAAATGTTACTGTAAACCCAGTATAGCGGCAATGCTGCTGGGAAGTTGTAGGACATAACGAAAATCAGAACTGGATAGATCATCATCATGAACTGCATTGGCCCTTGTTGTTGCATCGGGTTCATTTTAGTCATCATTCTAGTTTGTATAAATGTTGTTAATGCTGCAAGCACTGGTAAGATAAACAGATGATCCGGCTTACCTAGCTCCAGCCATAAGAAGGAGTGCTCCCGTAGATGTGGATTATAGTAGATCGAGTTGTAGAGAGCGATAAAGATAGGCATTTGTACGATCAGCGGTAAACAACCCGCCATTGGATTAACCTTATTCTCTTGGAACAAACGCATCGTTTCTTGCTGCACCTTTTCAGGTGTGTCTTTATATTTTTTCTGGATCTTTTGGAGTTCCGGTTGAATGGCTTGCATTGCCCGCGAGCTCTTCACCTGTTTAATCGTAAGCGGAAGAATCAACGTGCGGACAATAATAACCATCACAAGTACGGCTAAACCATATTCTCCGTTAAACCAATCAGCAAACTTGTCCAAGGCAATGGCGAAATAATACACTACATTACTTTGCCAGAAGCCTCCATTCTTTAAATCCTCCGTAGTGTGCGTAACAGCAGCTGACGGAGCGCATCCCGACAGAACAGCTAACGACAACACCATCACTGTGATGAGGAGAAACCATTTTCCCCGTCTAGTCTTCATTAGAGACACTTCAAAACCCCTCTCTTGAACATTCCATTCCACCGTAAATCATACCATAATTATGAATACAAATAAACAAGCCTCTTATGCGTCCTTTATTTGCGGGAAGCCTTGAGTAGCTTGGCTTTGCGCAGTACATGCAGCACGCTTTTTTCGAGCTCTGCGTATTCCATGGAAAGCGCTCCTTTTCTTACGATAAACACCATATCGAGTCCACCTGCAATTTCAGGTTCATGATGACGAACGATTTCCTTCACCAATCTTCTCATTCGGTTACGGACAACCGCGTTTCCAACCTTTTTACTGACCGATACCCCAACTCTAAATCGCTCTACCTCTTTTTTACTAAACCAATACACTACAAATTGATGATTCGCAAATGACTTCCCATGGCGATATACACGACTGAAGTCGGCACGGTTTCGTAATCGTAACTTTTTGTGCACGGGAATCTCCTTCATAAATCCGGTTAAAAGTATCGTTCCGAATTTTTTTCTTCTAATAGTATAGTCATTTGGATGTCGCCATAAACGACCGCGACTACAACGCTGAAATTTCCCTTCTATATTATAGAAAGAAAAATATTCTCAACTTCTCACAAAATAATTCTGTATATACGTTAAATAGCCCCGCAAAGTGTAGCTAGCGCATTAAGCGAGATCCTAGTCGTTTGCAGAGCAAATAATAATAAAAAGCAGTAAAAAAAGACCACCGGAGTGGTCCCTTAGTGGCCTAACTTACGCACTCAAAACTTTTCTGCCTTTCAAGCGGCGAGCTGCCAGCACTTTACGGCCGTTTTTCGTGCTCATTCTTTTACGGAAACCGTGAACCTTCTTGCGTTTGCTCACATTTGGTCTAAATGTCGGTCTCATAATTGCACCTCCCTTACAGGAACTTAATTACTGTCATATAAGCAGAAACGGTCTAAGCCGTCCTTATAGTAGGGACAGTATCTACATGAATCATCATTTAATTATCGAGACATATCCTTACAGAAAACACCTTTATATATTTAAACATATTTTATGCGCAAAAGTCAACCTACTGCTGGCTCCAGACCCTCCCTCTAATTCAAGCCGCTTATCCACAACTCCCATTAGAAAAAAAGTAATCCACAAGATATGACAGTTATCCACCTGTGATCAAAAAATAAAGTCGACTACTCACAGATGAGCACAACCTGTGTATAAAATTATCGAAGCTTTGGCGTAAAGTGTCGAACCGTAAACAAATTATCAACAATATGTAGTGGTGTTCCTAATAATTGTACACAAGTGCTTGAATTTGTGGATAAAATAGCCCTGCTCATTGAAAAATAAGGGGCGTTTTGCTATGATGGTATTACTTTTGAATGTGAATAGATTTGTTTGTTCTCTTAATTATCAACAAGCTGTGGATAAAGTTGTGAACAAATCAAATTTATCCATATTTTTTTGTCTCTTCATATTGCCTACTGGGGATAAATATCAGCACCAACCTATTTTCTTCGACATTTCCACTTCATGGCTGATGCCACATTTGGAAGATTTAAAGGAGTGACAGTCTGTGGACAGCCATACTTCCGAATTATGGCAGCAAATTTTATCGATTATTCAAACCAAATTAAGCAAGCCGAGCTTTGATACCTGGTTTAAGGCTACTAAAGCGATAACCTTCAACTCCCAGGTTCTCATTATCTCGGCACCTACAACGTTCGCAGTAGAATGGCTGGAAAGTCGCTACACCAAACTAGTAGGAGCAACGGTCTACGAAGTCACTGGGAAACAAGTGGATGTAAAATTCGTGATTGAAGAAAGCAAGCCGCCTGAGCTTGTGGTTCAACAATCCGCTCCCACTCCCGTAGTATCACGAGAAGAAGCGCAAACGCATCTACTCAATCCCAAGTACACTTTTGACACTTTTGTAATCGGCTCCGGCAACCGTTTTGCGCATGCAGCCTCACTGGCAGTAGCCGAAGCGCCGGCCAAAGCATACAATCCCTTGTTTTTATATGGTGGTGTAGGTCTGGGCAAAACCCATTTAATGCATGCCATTGGGCACTATGTTCTAGAACATAACCCGAATAACAAGGTTATTTACATCTCATCAGAGAAATTCACGAATGAATTTATCAATTCAATCCGTGATAACCGCGGTGAAAGCTTCCGCAATAAGTATCGTAACGTTGACATTTTGCTTATTGACGATATTCAATTCCTCGCTGGAAAAGAGTCCACGCAGGAGGAGTTTTTTCATACGTTCAATGCGCTCCACGAAGAACGCAAGCAAATTATCATCTCCAGCGACCGACCGCCAAAGGAAATTCCCACACTGGAAGAACGGCTACGTTCCCGGTTCGAGTGGGGCTTGATTACGGATATTCAACCACCCGATCTAGAAACCCGAATTGCGATTTTGCGCAAAAAGGCGAAGGCAGAGAACCTTGATATCCCTAATGAGGCCATGATGTATATTGCTAACCAGATTGACACCAATATTCGTGAGCTGGAGGGTGCATTAATCCGGGTTGTTGCTTACTCATCGCTAACTAACCAGGATGTAACTACTCATTTGGCAGCTGAAGCACTCAAGGATATTATTCCTTCCAGCCGGCCTAAGATGATTACCATCGCTGATATTCAGCAAAAAGTCGGTGAATACTACAATTTACGCCTTGAAGACTTCAAAGCGCGAAAACGTACGAAAGCCGTAGCTTTTCCACGTCAAATCGCAATGTATCTCTCCCGTGAACTAACCGATTATTCGCTCCCTAAGATTGGTGAGGCATTCGGAGGACGTGACCATACGACCGTAATTCATGCGCATGATAAAATTACACAGTCATTAAAGGTCGATCAGGAGTTGTACAAAGTGGTAAATAATCTTGCGGAGAAAATTAAAAATCCTTCCTAAGAGGAACAAAGAGCCTATACACAATCTATACACATGTGGGTAGGCTTAATTTTATGCTATTTGATAGGGTTATCCACATATTAGACGCCCCTACTACTAATACTATTAAATAACTATAATAATTCATCATGTAAAGACGCGTAATAAAGAGCTACCAATACAACGAAATTCCCAATTTTTCAGCTAGGAGTGAAATCATGAAAATAAGCATTCTTAAAAATGAACTCAACGAATCCATTCAACACGTATCCAAAGCTATATCCAGTAGAACAACCATCCCTATTCTGACCGGTATTAAGCTGGAAGTTAGCCATCAAGGCGTCACATTAACTGCAAGCGACACCGATATTTCGATTCAATCGTTTATTCCAGCAGAGAATGACAGCCATACGATCGTGAAGATAGATCAGCCAGGAAGTGTTGTTCTTCCCGCTAAATTTTTCGTCGAGATTATTAAGAAGCTGCCCTCCAAAGAGATTCACATGGAAGTTAAAGAAGGATTCCAAACGTATATTTCTTCTGGATCCACTGAGATTCAGATCGTAGGTTTAGACCCTGAAGAATTCCCGGTGCTACCGAGTATTGAGGAGAACGATACTATCTCCCTGCCAGGTGATTTGCTGAAAAATATGATTAAACAAACCGCTTTTTCTATTTCTACCCAAGAGACAACTCCGATTTTAACAGGTATACTGTGGAATCTGGCTGATAATGAGTTTAAGTTTACAGCGACAGACCGTCACCGCTTAGCTACAAGAGCAGCAAAACTAGAAGGTACGGAGAATGTCCAATTTGCAAATATCGTAATCGCCGGTAAAACTCTTAATGAGCTAAGTAAGATTATTCCTGATCAAAATATGCTCGTTGATATTGTGGTTGCGGACAATCAAGTTCTCTTTAAAATCGACAAAGTACTGTTCTATTCACGGATCCTTGATGGAATTTATCCGGATACTTCTAGAATTATTCCAACAACCTACAAAACAGAACTAACTTTGGACACAAAAAAATTAAGCGAATCGATTGATCGTGCTTATTTGCTGTCCCGTGAAGAAAAAACCAATATTGTGCGCATGCAGACGCTTGAGCAAGGTGGTATTGAAATTTCATCTAGCTCTTCTGAGCTTGGTAAAGTTCGCGAAGAACTTGAAGTCATTGATTTCAAAGGTGAACCGCTCAAAATATCTTTCAACTCCAAATATATGCTCGATGTCTTAAAAGTTATTGAGAGTGAGCAGCTTGTAATAGCATTTACAGGAATGATGAGTCCGATCATTTTGAAGCCACTCGATCAAACCAATAGCTTGTATATTATTTTGCCTTACCGTACAACAAATTAATGCCAACATTCATGAACATGTGGATAAGTGGCTGAAAGGATAAAAACCATGAAAAAAATACTTATCCACAGTGGATATATTAAGCTGGATCAATTCCTGAAACTTTCTGATTGTGTATCCACAGGTGGAATGGCTAAAGCTTTGCTGCAAGAAGGACATGTACTTGTTAACGGAGAAGTAGAGGAACGGCGCGGAAGAAAACTTTATCCGGGTGATCAAATTGAAGTGCAGGATAATGGCACATTTCAGGTTGAAGGCGGAGGAGTCAAAGAGGAGTAGGCTAGGGGAGGAACCATTTCGTGTTTGTTAAAAATATCGGTCTGCAGCATTATCGGAATTACGGGCTGCTGCGTCTGGAGAGCTTGGGCGATGTGAATCTGATTCTGGGTCAGAACGCCCAAGGCAAAACAAACCTCATGGAGGCATTGTTCGTCCTGGCGATGACCAAAAGCCACCGCACCTCGAAGGATCGCGAACTTATCTCATTTGATGCCCCTGGAGACGCTGCTCAGATCATTGCCGAGGTAGAACGTAAGTACGGCGATCTCAAGCTAGAGCTCACCCTATCTGCCAAAGGTAAAAAAGCTAAGATTAACGGTTTAGAACAGCGACGTCTTAGTGAGTTTGTGGGATCACTCAATGTGGTCATGTTTGCACCGGAAGATTTAGAGATAGTCAAAGGCACACCTGGCATCAGACGGCGTTTTCTCGATATGGAGATTGGCCAAGTCCAGCCCAGTTATCTATTTCACCTCCAGCAGTATCAAAAAATTCTCTTACAAAGAGGCAATTTGCTGAAGCAGTTGTGGGGGAAAGAGGCAGCGGGAAAAGACCTTTTGGAAATTTGGGATGCTCAACTTGTGGAGCATGGTGTTAAAATCGTCAAAAAAAGGAAACAATTCATAAAGAAGCTGCAAATATGGGCTGAAAGCATACACCGGGGGATTACGAACGGCGGAGAAGAACTGAAATTGCTCTATGTCCCCTCTTTCGGCGATCGGGATGAGGAAGATGAAGCTGTCTTATTAGACAATTTTATGTTAAAGTTATCACAAACGAGAGAACAAGAAATCAGGCGCGGTATGACGCTGACGGGTCCCCATCGGGATGACCTGTCCTTTTTTATCAACGGAAGGGAAGCTCAGGTCTACGGTTCTCAGGGACAGCAGCGTACAACGGCTTTATCGCTCAAGCTGGCGGAAATCGAGCTGATCCATGAAGAAATCGGAGAATATCCTGTGCTGCTTCTTGATGATGTTTTATCCGAGCTTGATCCTTACCGACAGACCCAGCTTATTGAAACCTTTCAAAGCAAGGTACAGACATTCATTACCGCTACCGGGATTGAGGGTCTGAATGCCGATAAATTAAAGGGCGCCAGCCTATATCATGTTCATGATGGAAAAGTGGAGTTATAAAGAGCGGAGGAAGATCATGTATATTCATTTGGGCGGGGAGAAGATTATTCGCTCTTCGGAGTTAATTGCAATATTTGATATTTCGATTGAGAAATCTTCCAAGGTGTCTAAGCAATTCGTCATTCACTCTGAGCAGGACAAGAAGCTTGAGCGGATTGGTGAAGAGGAAGCAAAATCTATTGTCGTAACTAAAAATATCGTGTATTACTCCCCCATTTCCTCCTCCACTCTTAAAAAAAGAGCCAAAATTTTGCTCGAAATATAACTTGCGTTTAGTAACAAAGAGATAATCTGAAAGAAGTAGGTGAAGGCATGTCAATGAATCAACCGACATATGATGAGAGCCAGATTCAGGTACTGGAAGGGCTAGAAGCTGTCCGGAAACGTCCGGGCATGTATATTGGTTCCACTAGTTCTAAAGGTCTCCATCACTTGGTGTGGGAGGTCGTAGATAATAGTATCGATGAAGCCCTAGCAGGTTATTGTGACCGGATTCAAGTGATTATTCATGAGGATAACGGGATTACTGTTATCGATAATGGACGTGGCATACCTGTAGGTGAAAATGAAAAACTTAAAAAGTCGACGCTTGAAGTTGTAATGACAGTACTGCATGCAGGCGGTAAGTTCGGCGGCGGCGGATATAAAGTATCAGGCGGCTTACACGGTGTGGGTATCTCCGTAGTAAATGCCTTGTCTGAGAAGGTTGTTGTTAATGTTAAGCGTGATGGGCATATTTATCAGCAGGAATACAGACGTGGTGCACCACAGTATGAGATCAAAGTTGTTGGAGATACGGAAGAGACAGGTACGACTACAACTTTTCATCCGGACCCTGAAATCTTTACTGAAACCACGGTCTTTGAATATGCGACACTGCTTACTCGTATTCGGGAGCTAGCTTTTCTTAACAAAGGAATTGAGCTTTCACTGCATGATGAGCGGACCGATGTCACCAACGTGTTCAAATATGAGGGTGGTATCGTTGAATATGTGAAATATCTGAATGAGAAAAAAGAAGCGCTGCACGAGGAACCAATCTACGTGGAAGGCTCACGGGATATGATTCAGGTTGAAGTAGCTCTCCAATATAATGATTCGTATACAGAGAACATCTACTCTTTTGCGAATAATATTAATACCCATGAGGGCGGAACGCATGAATCCGGCTTCAAAAGTGCTTTAACACGTATTATCAACGATTACGCCCGTAAAGCGGGTGTGCTGAAGGATGGTAATTCAAATCTGACTGGCGATGACGTGCGTGAAGGATTGACAGCCATTATTTCTGTCAAAATTCCAGAGCCTCAGTTCGAAGGTCAAACGAAGACTAAGCTCGGAAATAGTGAAGTCCGTGGAATAGTAGAATCACTGTTCGGAGAGAAATTGCAGGAATTCCTGGAAGAGAATCCGGCAGTATCACGCCGTGTCCTTGAGAAGTCGCTTTCAGCTTCACGTGCACGAGAAGCCGCTCGTAAGGCTCGTGAGTTAACCCGCCGTAAGAGTGCGCTTGAAGTCAGTGCACTACCTGGTAAACTTGCGGACTGTTCATCCAAGGATGCGTCTATCAGCGAACTGTATATCGTCGAAGGTGACTCTGCGGGTGGATCGGCCAAGCAGGGCCGGGATCGTCATTTCCAAGCGATTCTACCGCTGCGTGGTAAGATTCTAAACGTAGAAAAGGCACGCTTAGACCGTATTTTATCCAACGCCGAGATTCGGGCTATTATTACTGCTCTTGGTACAGGAATCAGTGATGATTTTGACCTATCGAAGGCTCGTTACCATAAAGTCGTTATTATGACGGATGCCGACGTCGATGGAGCTCATATTAGAACTTTGTTGTTAACATTCTTCTACCGTTACATGCGGAAGCTAGTAGATGCAGGTTACATCTATATCGCACAACCGCCATTGTTCAAGATAGAACGCAACAAAGTGATCCGTTATGCAGGCAGCGAGAAGGAACGCGATGAGATTATCGCCTCTTTTGGTGAGAATGTTAAGGTCAATGTTCAGCGCTACAAAGGTTTGGGTGAAATGAATGCTACCCAGCTGTGGGACACGACGATGGATCCTGAGGCTCGTATGATGCTACAAGTAACTATTGAAGATGCGATGCTCGCTGATAGTATCTTTGATACGCTGATGGGCGATAATGTTGAGCCAAGACGTGACTTTATCCATGAGCATGCGAAGAGCGTCAGATACCTTGATGTGTAACAATTACATTCAAGCATAAAAACCTCCGGCTTCTGTTCCTAACGGAATGAGAATGCTGGAGGTTTTTTTGGTTTCAGAGCTGATTTTTTAGGTTTTAGTATATTGCCTATTGCGGGTAGTATATGGGGATTTTCTAGCTTTTACACGTCCGTATGCTACAGCATAGCGGTGTATTCTACGATAGATAGATTTATCAGGAAATAACTTGAATACAATAATGGATGGAAGCGTGTTGACCTCAAGCAGCCACATATCCATATGCTGATCCATGGCAATATCCAGACCAATTTCTTTAATTCCTGGATAGGTGGTTTCCAATTGGCCTGCAATTTGTACGCCTAAAGATTTTAATTGATTAATCGTGGAGAGTGTTTCAGAAGGGTTCATATGATTTTTTAATAATGTATTTACTGACAGAATACTGCCTCCACTATGATAATTGGTGACGATTTTCTGAGGGGCAGCTACTCTTCC
Source organism: Paenibacillus sp. FSL R5-0914 (assembly GCF_038004525.1). Lineage (NCBI taxonomy): Bacteria > Bacillati > Bacillota > Bacilli > Caryophanales > Paenibacillaceae > Paenibacillus > Paenibacillus sp. FSL R5-0914. The sequence continues at coordinate 912,013 of NZ_JBBORH010000001.1, read as the reverse complement.
GAGCATTCCTGTTGTTTCCCATGCACCTGATGGAGTCTTTTGGGCAAGAACTCGAAGGTCGAAGGGACGATCTTGGTGACGCAGGAGATCAATTCCTTTTTGGACGAGGTAGGTACGGTTCTGAATTCGTTTCTGTAAGGCCTCATGCAGCTCTTCGGGGGAGAAGAAAACTTCTGCCGTCTTTGCATATCTTAAAATATATAGGACCTGTGCTTCTTGCTGTTCTCTCTCCTCGTTATTGGCGGTGACATTCATTTCAGTCTTCTGCTGGCTAGGACTTAAAATCACCGTACGCTGCTCAGCTCTCATTACACCAATACCAAAGCTTCCGCGATCAGGTTTTATATAGACCATAGCATATAACGCAAGCATTTCTTTAAGAACACTTAAATCATATTTACGAGTATCAGGCACATATAGAGATAGAGATTGATTTTGAAGGATAACTTTTGTTTTAGCCCATTTACTTGGGACTCGTTGAATCTTCATTATCTTCCTCCTTAACAATTTTGTGCAGCATTTGCTCTTTGGAATTCCCTTGTACAAAACTTGCTGTGGAAGCATAATCTTTGGCAGCTGAAAATCAGGACAAGCTACCTAAACAATGGTATAATATAAGGATATGGGGTTATGCCTTATCGAACGATACTAGGATAATAAAACCGTGTTTCTTGTCTTTACAGTCTATGTACTAAAGACATTTGCGGAAAGGGCGAATACCCTAATCAGCGCAAAAGAAATCAATATTAGAAGATAAAAGGCTATCATGTTTAATTGTGCTACTTTTGTGAAAGTAATATAATTAAGGGTAGCGGTTTTTTAACTGAAGGAGGTCCAGCAACTCATGGCTGAACAAAATAACCCACAAGTCAAAGATCGGGACATTGGCGTGGAAATGCGTGAATCCTTTATGGATTACGCAATGAGCATCATTGTTAGCCGGGCTTTGCCAGATGTGCGGGACGGACTCAAGCCGGTTCACCGACGCATTTTGTTTGCGATGTCGGAACTTGGAATGTCTGCGGATAAGCCTCATAAGAAATCGGCAAGAATCGTCGGTGAGGTTATCGGTAAGTACCACCCTCACGGTGACTCAGCCGTCTATGAAACAATGGTACGGATGGCTCAGGATTTCTCTATGCGCTATATGCTTGTGGACGGTCACGGGAACTTTGGTTCGATTGATGGTGATATGGCTGCAGCGATGCGTTATACAGAAGCCCGTCTTTCCAAGATTGCAGGCGAAATGCTTCGAGATTTGAACAAAGAAACAGTTGATTTCGCACCCAACTATGATGGTGAAGAGAATGAGCCAGTTGTATTACCAGCTCGCTATCCGAACCTGCTCGTTAATGGGGTATCTGGTATAGCTGTAGGTATGGCTACTAATATTCCACCGCATAACCTAGGTGAAGTTATCGATGGTGTGCAGGCGATGATTAAGAATCCTGACATCACCCCTATGGAATTGATGGAGTATATTCAAGGCCCAGATTTCCCAACGGCTGGATATATTTTGGGTCGTGAGGGTATTCGTCAGGCTTATCGTACGGGGCGTGGTTCAGTGACCATGCGTGCAAAGGCAACGATTGAAGAGAATAACGGTAAGGCTCGCATCATTGTACATGAGCTGCCGTATCAGGTGAACAAGGCAAGACTGGTTGAAAAAATCGCAGAATTAGTACGTGAGAAACGGATCGAGGGTATAACGGATCTTCGAGATGAGTCTGACCGTAACGGTATGCGTGTAGTTGTTGAGATGAGACGTGATGTGAATCCAAATGTTGTGTTGAACAATCTATATAAACATACTTCTATGCAATCTACATTTGGTATTAACATGCTGGCCATCGTGAACAATGAGCCGAAAATTCTTAATCTGCGTGATGTGCTCTATCATTATTTGCAGCACCAGATTGAAGTTATTCGTCGTCGTACTATATTTGATCTTAAAAAAGCTGAAGCACGCGCTCATATCTTAGAAGGTCTGCGTATTGCGCTGGATCATCTGGATGAAGTGATTGCGTTAATTCGCGCTTCTCGGACAACGGATATAGCCCGCGAGGGATTAATGAGCACCTTTAGCCTCAGTGTAGAGCAGGCTCAAGCGATCCTAGACATGCGGATGCAGCGTCTGACCGGTCTGGAAAGAGAAAAGATCGAGAATGAATATAACGAATTGCTAGCTAAAATTGCAGAGTACCGTGAAATTTTGGCGAATGAGCATCTTGTACTGGAAATCATCAGTAACGAGCTGCAGGATATTCGTGATAGATATTCTGATGAACGCCGGACAGAGATTACCGTTGGTGAAGAAAGTATCCTGGATGAAGACCTTATTCCGCGTGAAGAGGTTGTTATCACTATTACACATACGGGATACATCAAACGTCTACCTGTCAGCACCTACCGCAGTCAGAAGCGTGGAGGGCGCGGAGTCATGGGGATGGACACCAAGGATCAGGACTTTGTGGAGCATCTCTTCGTGAGTAACTCTCATAACTATCTGATGTTCTTTACCGATAAGGGTAAGGTGTACCGGATTAAAGCTTATGAGATCCCAGAGCTGGGACGTACAGCACGTGGGACACCAATCATCAACCTGATTCAAATTGAACAAGGTGAGAAGATTAGTGCCGTAATCCAAGTGGAAGAAACCGATAGTGACAAGTACTTGTTCTTTGCTACCCGCGAAGGTATCGTGAAGAAGACGCCACTTGAGGATTACAATAACATCCGCAAAGGCGGACTTATCGCTATTAACCTTCGTGAAGAGGATTCTCTAATTGAGGTTAAGCTGACAGATGGACAGCAAAATCTTATTATCGGTACAGCTCGCGGAATGTCGATTACGTTCTCAGAGAATGATGTTCGTTCTATGGGTCGTAGCGCGACAGGCGTGAAGGGCATTACGCTTGATAGTAATGACCATGTCATCGGTATGGATTGTGTCGATAAGGAGCTTGAGGTTCTGATTGTTACTAGCAAGGGTTATGGTAAACGGACACCAGCCGGTGACTATCGATCCCAGACTCGTGGTGGTAAAGGAATCAAGACCATTAATCTCACTGAGAAGAATGGCCCTGTAGTTGGTCTAAAAGTCGTTAAGAACGATGAAGACTTAATGATCATTACTACAAGCGGTACCTTGATTCGTACCAGCATGGATGGAATCTCTACTATGGGTCGTTATGCGCAAGGGGTTAAGCTAATTAACATCCGCGAGGATGATGCTGTGGCTACTCTGTGCAGAGCAGATAAGAACGAAGAGGACGAATTGTCTGAAGATATGGAAGGCCTCGAGGAACAAGTAACAGTAGATGAATCTGGTGATATTGATCAACCGGAAACAATCGCTGAGGATCAAGAAGATAACTTAGAGTAGGTTATATTCAATAAAGAGCAAGGGCTTCTATTACAGAGACCCTTGCTCTTTTTGCTGTGATTAATTAATAGCTAGTTATTTAATGAAATGTAATGAGGATTTTTATAAGAATAGTTTTCATTTCACTAGTCGCTTCCTTTTATCCGTACTATAATTAGCCGATAGAGTATAAATCAGTATATAAAGTACTATTTTCTCAGAAATTATCTGTCATATTAGATTTCGGTAATCCTGAGCTTATTGTTATAGAAATTAAGGGGCTGAGTATATGCCAAGTGTATTGGCTGGAGAAGTTAAAGCGGGCTCAAAGATAACCAAAGATGTAATTACACCTTTGGGGGGGATTTTGTTCACCAAGGGAAAAATACTACTCCCCCGTGATCTAGAAATTTTAGAAGCTTTTTTGGTTGGGCAAGTGGAGATCGAAGGTGTTCAGGGAGAGGCCAACTCTGATGCTGTCAAAAAAAACGCCAAGCAGACAGCACTTAAAGCTGGAGCGATTATAAATGAATCGATGCTGATCAAGAACAATTCCCCACTACATGATGAATATGAAAAAATGATCGCACTTATTAGGACCAGCTATCGTTCGGTAACGGCAGCCTCACTTCCTATTTTTGAGTTGCGGAGTCAATTAGAGTTACTTATTAGTCATTTGAAGGATTATCATGTGTTGAAGTTTTCTCCACGTACGCTAAAAGACGAGGATTACAACTATCACAATGCCGTACTGTCCGCGTTAACATCATATAAGATCGCTCAGTGGTGCGGGTATCCGCAAAAGGATTGGATGCAGATCGCTTTTGCCGGATTGCTACATGACATCGGAAACGCAAAAGTAGATAGTTCTCTTTTACATAAGCCGGAGTCACTTAATAGTGCTGAAATAGAAGAGGTTCGCAGACATACTACATATGGCTATCAATTGTTGCGTAATGTTACAGCGATTAATGAAGGGGTAAGACTAACAGCATTGCAGCATCATGAGAAGGTTGACGGGTCTGGATACCCACTTAAGCTAGAAGGTAGCCAGATTCATTTTTACGCTAAAGTAGTTGCAGTAGCAGATATATTCCATGCAATGACTCTAGAAAGGGCCTATAGAAAAGCACAGTCTCCTTATTTAGTGTTAGAGCAGATAATGACAGAAAGCTTCGGTAAGCTCGACCCAGTCGTTGTACAGACCTTTATACAGAAGAGTACCGATTTGTTTAATGGAACCAGAATACGTCTAAGCGATGGACGTCATGGAGAGATCATATTTACTGACCGTGCTAATCCAACACGTCCTATGATTAAGGTAGAGGGTACGATTGTTAACCTAATGTTGGAGCGAGATTTGTATATTCAGGAGATCATTGCTTAGAGAAGGAAATATTAAGAGACTGCATAACTGAGACTGTGCTAACAGGTATATACCAATATATTAAAGGGAATTGATAGCACAGTCTCTTATTTATAGATTATATTAAAAAAAAGTGTTGCAATGAATCTCTATACATGATATATTCTAAGTCCGGCCAAGAAATACACATGCCGAGCTCGAAAAAGAAGTTAAAAAAAGAGCTTGACATTAAACGGCTGAACATGATATAGTATAAGAGTTGCTGCTGAGACATTAAATGGCGCCAACGAGAACTTGATCTTTGAAAACTGAACAACGAGTGAGTAGGAAATCACGAAAGTGAAATCCAAAATTAGAGAATTAATTTTCTCGTCAGATGTTTCAAAATGAGCATATCGCTCTTTTCAATACTAATTGGAGAGTTTGATCCTGGCTCAGGACGAACGCTGGCGGCGTGCCTAATACATGCAAGTCGAGCGGAGTTACTTTGAAAGCTTGCTTTCAAAGTAACTTAGCGGCGGACGGGTGAGTAACACGTAGGCAACCTGCCCCTTAGACTGGGATAACTACCGGAAACGGTAGCTAATACCGGATAATTTCTTTTTTCTCCTGAAGAAAGAATGAAAGACGGAGCAATCTGTCACTGAGGGATGGGCCTGCGGCGCATTAGCTAGTTGGTGGGGTAACGGCCCACCAAGGCGACGATGCGTAGCCGACCTGAGAGGGTGAACGGCCACACTGGGACTGAGACACGGCCCAGACTCCTACGGGAGGCAGCAGTAGGGAATCTTCCGCAATGGACGAAAGTCTGACGGAGCAACGCCGCGTGAGTGATGAAGGTTTTCGGATCGTAAAGCTCTGTTGCCAGGGAAGAACGTCCGGTAGAGTAACTGCTATCGGAGTGACGGTACCTGAGAAGAAAGCCCCGGCTAACTACGTGCCAGCAGCCGCGGTAATACGTAGGGGGCAAGCGTTGTCCGGAATTATTGGGCGTAAAGCGCGCGCAGGCGGTCATTTAAGTCTGGTGTTTAAACCTTGGGCTCAACCTGAGGTCGCACTGGAAACTGGGTGACTTGAGTACAGAAGAGGAAAGTGGAATTCCACGTGTAGCGGTGAAATGCGTAGATATGTGGAGGAACACCAGTGGCGAAGGCGACTTTCTGGGCTGTAACTGACGCTGAGGCGCGAAAGCGTGGGGAGCAAACAGGATTAGATACCCTGGTAGTCCACGCCGTAAACGATGAGTGCTAGGTGTTAGGGGTTTCGATACCCTTGGTGCCGAAGTTAACACAGTAAGCACTCCGCCTGGGGAGTACGGTCGCAAGACTGAAACTCAAAGGAATTGACGGGGACCCGCACAAGCAGTGGAGTATGTGGTTTAATTCGAAGCAACGCGAAGAACCTTACCAGGTCTTGACATCCCTCTGAATCCACTAGAGATAGTGGCGGCCTTCGGGACAGAGGAGACAGGTGGTGCATGGTTGTCGTCAGCTCGTGTCGTGAGATGTTGGGTTAAGTCCCGCAACGAGCGCAACCCTTAACTTTAGTTGCCAGCAAGTAATGTTGGGCACTCTAGAGTGACTGCCGGTGACAAACCGGAGGAAGGTGGGGATGACGTCAAATCATCATGCCCCTTATGACCTGGGCTACACACGTACTACAATGGCCGGTACAACGGGAAGCGAAGCCGCGAGGTGAAGCCAATCCCATCAAAGCCGGTCTCAGTTCGGATTGCAGGCTGCAACTCGCCTGCATGAAGTCGGAATTGCTAGTAATCGCGGATCAGCATGCCGCGGTGAATACGTTCCCGGGTCTTGTACACACCGCCCGTCACACCACGAGAGTTTACAACACCCGAAGTCGGTGGGGTAACCCGCAAGGGAGCCAGCCGCCGAAGGTGGGGTAGATGATTGGGGTGAAGTCGTAACAAGGTAGCCGTATCGGAAGGTGCGGCTGGATCACCTCCTTTCTATGGAGAATCGTCTTCTGCAATGAAGACATTCAAATCGGAAGTTAAACTTCCAAAATCTCAGGTTTAGGCCTGTTACTCACTCGTTGCTCAGTTTTGAGAGTTTAAGCTCTCAAGTAAGACTTGATCCTTGAAAACTGGATACCGAAACGAATTTGCGTTTTAGAACATCTTTTAGCAACTTGTGCAAACAAGTAAATGTTATTAGTGAGATGATTCCAAAGAGAATGTCATTGTATGATATTTTCCTGCGGAAAAATCAAGGTTAAGCTAATAAGAGCACACGGAGGATGCCTAGGCGCCAGGAGCCGACGAAGGACGTGGCGAACAACGAAACTGCCTCGGGGAGCTGTAAGCAAGCTTTGATCCGGGGGTGTCCGAATGGGGAAACCCAGCTGTGGTAATTCGCAGTTACTCATCTCTGAACACATAGGAGATGTAGAGGCAGACCAGGGGAACTGAAACATCTAAGTACCCTGAGGAAGAGAAAACAATAGTGATTCCGTCAGTAGCGGCGAGCGAACGCGGAACAGCCTAAACCTAAGAGCTTGCTCTTAGGGGTTGTGGGACGTCTCACATGGAGTTACAAAGGAATATGGTAGGTGAAGAGGTCTGGAAAGGCCCGCGATAGAGGTAAAAGCCCTGTAGCCTAAACTGTGTTCTCTCCGAGACGGATCCCGAGTAGTGCGGGGCACGTGAAACCCCGTATGAATCCAGCAGGACCATCTGCTAAGGCTAAATACTACCTGGCGACCGATAGTGAAACAGTACCGTGAGGGAAAGGTGAAAAGCACCCCGGAAGGGGAGTGAAATAGAACCTGAAACCGTGTGCTTACAAAAAGTCAGAGCCCTATCTATGGGTGATGGCGTGCCTTTTGTAGAATGAACCGGCGAGTTACGTTTAACATGCAAGGTTAAGTCGAGAAGACGGAGCCGCAGCGAAAGCGAGTCTGAATAGGGCGAATGAGTATGTGGACGTAGACCCGAAACCGTGTGATCTACCCCTGTCCAGGGTGAAGGTGCGGTAACACGCACTGGAGGCCCGAACCCACGCATGTTGAAAAATGCGGGGATGAGGTGGGGGTAGCGGAGAAATTCCAATCGAACTCGGAGATAGCTGGTTCTCCCCGAAATAGCTTTAGGGCTAGCCTCGGTATAAGAGTAGTGGAGGTAGAGCACTGATTGGGTGCGGGGTCCGCAAGGATTACCAAGCTCAGTCAAACTCCGAATGCCATATACTTATTGCCGGGAGTCAGACAGTGAGTGCTAAGATCCATTGTCAAAAGGGAAACAGCCCAGACCATCAGCTAAGGTCCCCAAGTGTGTGTTAAGTGGGAAAGGATGTGGAGTTGCACAGACAACCAGGATGTTGGCTTAGAAGCAGCCACCATTGAAAGAGTGCGTAATAGCTCACTGGTCGAGTGACTCTGCGCCGAAAATGTAACGGGGCTAAACACACCACCGAAGCTATGGCTAGATACGTATGTATCTGGGGTAGGGGAGCGTTGTATGTGGGTTGAAGGTGTACCGTAAGGAGCGCTGGACAGCATACAAGTGAGAATGCCGGTATGAGTAACGAAAAGATCAGTGAGAATCTGATCCGCCGAAAGCCCAAGGTTTCCTGAGGAAGGCTCGTCCGCTCAGGGTAAGTCGGGACCTAAGGCGAGGCCGAAAGGCGTAGTCGAAGGACAACAGTTTGAAATTACTGTACCACCGTAATCCGCTATGAGCGATGGGGTGACGCAGGAGGGTAGTGACGCGGACTGATGGATATGTCCGTCTAAGCAGTGAGGCTGATGTGTAGGCAAATCCGCACATCATTAAGGCTGGGCTGTGATGGGGAGCGAAAATTATAGTAGCGAAGGTCATGATCTCACACTGCCAAGAAAAGCCTCTAGCCAGGAGAAGGTGCCCGTACCGCAAACCGACACAGGTAGGCGAGAAGAGAATTCTAAGGCGCGCGGAAGAACTCTCGTTAAGGAACTCGGCAAAATGACCCCGTAACTTCGGGAGAAGGGGTGCCCCGGTAGTGTGAATAGCACGAGGGGGCCGCAGTGAAAAGGCCCAAGCGACTGTTTAGCAAAAACACAGGTCTGTGCGAAGCCGCAAGGCGAAGTATACGGGCTGACGCCTGCCCGGTGCTGGAAGGTTAAGGGGAGTGGTTAGGGGTAACCCGAAGCTATGAACCGAAGCCCCAGTAAACGGCGGCCGTAACTATAACGGTCCTAAGGTAGCGAAATTCCTTGTCAGGTAAATTCTGACCCGCACGAATGGCGTAACGACTTGGGCGCTGTCTCAACGAGAGATCCGGTGAAATTTTAATACCTGTGAAGATGCAGGTTACCCGCGACAAGACGGAAAGACCCCATGGAGCTTTACTGCAGCTTGATATTGAATTTGGGTACGATCTGTACAGGATAGGTGGGAGCCGTAGAAATCGGAGCGCAAGCTTCGGTGGAGGCGCCGTTGGGATACCACCCTGATCGTATCTAGGTTCTAACCTAGTACCCTTACCGGGTACGGGGACCGTGTCAGGCGGGCAGTTTGACTGGGGCGGTCGCCTCCTAAAGAGTAACGGAGGCGTTCCAAGGTTCCCTCAGAATGGTTGGAAATCATTCGAAGAGTGCAAAGGCATAAGGGAGCTTGACTGCGAGACCTACAAGTCGAGCAGGGACGAAAGTCGGACTTAGTGATCCGGTGGTACCGCATGGAAGGGCCATCGCTCAACGGATAAAAGCTACCCTGGGGATAACAGGCTTATCTCCCCCAAGAGTCCACATCGACGGGGAGGTTTGGCACCTCGATGTCGGCTCATCGCATCCTGGGGCTGAAGTAGGTCCCAAGGGTTGGGCTGTTCGCCCATTAAAGCGGTACGCGAGCTGGGTTCAGAACGTCGTGAGACAGTTCGGTCCCTATCTGTCGTGGGCGCAGGAAATTTGAGAGGAGCTGTCCTTAGTACGAGAGGACCGGGATGGACGTACCGCTGGTGCACCAGTTGTTCCGCCAGGAGCATGGCTGGGTAGCTACGTACGGACGGGATAAGCGCTGAAAGCATCTAAGCGTGAAGCCCCCCTCAAGATGAGATTTCCCAATTAGTAAGACCCCTTGAAGACGACGAGGTAGATAGGTTGGAGGTGGAAGTGCAGTAATGCATGGAGCTGACCAATACTAATCGGTCGAGGGCTTATCCTATACTTAAAATGCAAATTCAATTCGGATTCAGTTTTCAGGCATCAAGCCTGTAACACGCTTAGAAATTCATTCTCACTTCTGGTGATGAACGAAATTTCACGCGGCAGCGTCTGTTTCACAGACGCATGTTTGGTGGCGATAGCGGAGGGGTTCCACGCGTACCCATCCCGAACACGACCGTTAAGCCCTCCAGCGCCGATGGTACTTGGACCGAAGGGTCCTGGGAGAGTAGGACGTTGCCAAGCACGCAAGACCACTGTTGAGTAATCGACAGTGGTCTTTTTGTTATGTATATTTATTTAAGGATTGTTGCAAATTAAATTATGTTTGACAGACTACAGTGTTTAACCCATAATACAATTCATACTAAACATATAAGAATTATAGGGGGAGAGAATTATGTCGTACTTTAGTGTATCTATTAAGAAACCGATTCTGTTGGGGGCAATAGCAGTTTTGCTATTGATGGTAATTGCAGGATGCTCGGGATCTAATAATAATGCTGCTTCAAATAAAGATGCGCAGGAAAGTGCGAGTCCAGCAACAGCAACTCAGAGTCCTCAAATAGCTGAGCCTGCAGTAGGAGGAACCTTCGTCTATGGACGCCCTGCTTCTGTAACCTCATTGGATTTGCATAATCAGATTACGTCCAACAATGCTTTTGCTATCGACAAAGTTTTTGAATCGTTAGTTGCTTTTGACAGCAAGGGCGAAATTGTAGATTGGCTTGCGAAGTCACATAGTATCAGTGAGGATGGCCTGACGTATACTTTTGAACTTCGCGACGGCTTAAAGTTTTCAAACGGTACGGATGTGACTGCAGAAGATGCTGTATTCTCCCTTGAGCGGCACTTGAAGGTTGGCGGCCCGCTGGCAATATCGGCAAAGGTCGGCACAATTAAGGCGCAGGATAACAAAATGCTTGTTATTACACTTAAAGAGCCTTATACACCATTTATCTCAGAGCTATCCAATTTCTCAAATGGCATCTTGCCTAACAATTTTGGTGGAGTTTCCGAAGAAGATTTCTTTAAGAAGCCCATCGGAACGGGACCCTTTGTGGTTGAATCATGGGATACAGCGGGTGATCTGACCTTCACTAAGAACAAATTCTACTGGCAAGAAGGTAAACCATATATTGATAAGCTAGTTTATAAGTTGATTGAGGACGATAGCCAAGCAATCAACCAGCTGAAGGCTGGGGAAGTTAACGCTATTGAATCTTTAGCACTGCAAAATGCCAATGAGATCAAAGATGGAGCTGACACAAAAGTAATTACTAACGGTAGTTGGGTGACAGAGCAATTGTTCTTTAATACGCTGGATGAACATTTCTCGGATGTGCATGTTCGCCGTGCTCTGGCTCTGGCGCTTGATCGTGAAGGCTTAACCAAGGCTTTAACCTTTGGTTATGCGCAAACAGCAAACTCATTGCTGCCAACAACAATTCCTTATAACTCCAATGATACAATCAAGGCTCTGAACTTCAATGTCGAGGCAGCGAAGGAAGAACTTGCTAAATCTGCCTTCCCTAATGGATTCACTACCAAATTACTTGTAGCCTCCGGCAATAGTACAAGAGCGCAAGAGGCGCAAATTATTCAGGCAGCGGGTCAAACGATCGGGATTACAATTGAAATTGAGTCGATTGAGCTTGCTACTTTCCGTGAACGGTTCTTTGCATATGATTTCGCCGCAATGCTCAACAGCGGTCAAGCCGACTCCCCTGAAGCGAACTCGATTATTGCTTTTCAAACTGATCCGGAAGGCTTCAGCAAATCATATTGGACGCATTATACGAATGATGAAGTAACGAAGCTGCTATATGAGGGCCAAAAAACAGCGGACGGCGATGCTCGCGCACAAATCTATACTAAACTGCTGCAGACACTTGCTGATGAAGTACCTTATATTCCGCTTTATTATCCAGATGTCTTGAAAGGTATTCGTTCTTCTGTTGATGGTCTTGTTGTTCTACCTAACGGTAGCGCCCGTTTCGAAGATGTCCGCATCAGCCAATGACGAATCTTAAGCAGGTGTTAAATCAACCTAGAGGAAGCAAGGACTCTTACAACTGGCTTGTGATATCACTTATAAAGGCGCTGGCAGTGATCTGCTGCGTAATGATAGCAGTCTTTTTCATCATCCGAATTGTGCCTGGAGATCCAGCTAAAATGATATTGGGAGAATACAGTACCCCTGAGGCGCTCAAGAGTATGCATCATACTCTTGGGCTGGACCTCCCTTTATGGGAGCAGTTCATGCGATTTCTGAAGACGCTATTTACTCAGGGGGATACTGGAAACTCCATTGTTATGGGGACATCAACAAGAGAGTTGATTATGCAGAGAGCCCCTGTCACTTTGTTGCTTATAGTAATGGCGTGTGTGTTGGCGATTTTCGTATCACTTCTGCTTGCTACAGTAGCAGCTACGCATAAGGATAAACTGTTGGATCATTTAATACGTATTTTTCCTACAATAACTTTGGGTATGCCAATCTTCTGGGTTGGCTTACTTTTAATTTTGCTCTTTAGTGTCCGGCTTGGCTGGTTCCCCGTTGGGGGAGTAAGTGAAGGGTGGATTGGAACTTTGCACAGTCTTGCACTTCCGGCAATCACCGTTGCTTTCTCACAGATCCCTACGCTGGTCCGTTCGTTAAGAGCACAGATGCTTGAAGTGTTAGAATCGGATTTTGTAGTTACACTTAAGGCTGCCGGAATACCAAGCAGGGTTATTTTATTTAAACATGTGCTGCGCAATTCGGCTCTTCCAACACTGATGCTGATGGGTGTGAATATTTCATATCTAATCGGCGGCACATTGGTCGTTGAACAGGTGTTTGGAATAAAGGGAATTGGCAGTTTGTTATTCACTTCAATTTCGAAACGGGACTTTCCAGTTATTCAAGGAATAGCACTTTACTGTGCGCTAGCTGTTGTGATCATCAGTCTCTTGATTGAAATCATTTCTTGGTGGCTTGATCCCAGAACGAAGGGAAAACAATGAAAACGATAAGACTAGAACCACGATTGTATGAGGCTGGTAAAATGACTAGCGGCTTAAAACGAATATGGAATACCCCTTCACTTCTAGTGGGATTGATTATGTTTGCAGCTCTTATTCTCTTGACTGTGTTCATACCGTATATAAGTCCATATGATCCCTCCGAGCAAAATTTGAGCGCCTTTCTGCAGCCTCCGTCGGCTGAACACTGGCTAGGAACCGATCAGCTGGGACGTGATCTGTTTACTAGATTGATTTATGCTGCGAGGACTGATTTAAAAATCATGCTCTTAGCAGAAATCATTCCCTTTTGCATAGGTGTGTTCCTAGGAATGCTAGCAGGATATTACGGCAAATGGATTGATACAATTATTACGCTGCTGTCAGATACGTTGATCGCTTTTCCTTTTTATCTAATCGTCATTATCGTTGCTTTTGCCAGTGGAGCAGGAGAACGAGGCATTTATATTACTTTTATACTTGTAGGTTGGATTGTTTTTGCCCGTGTAGTGAGAGGTCTTAGCGCATCTTTTCGCAATCAGGAATGGGTGGCATCCGCTCAAACCTTAGGGCTACCCGGAGTGAAAATTATTTTGCGTCATCTGCTGCCCAATGTGCTTCCGCAAGCTGTGGTCGTTCTTATGACAGACATGATTGGATTGCTTGTTGCCATTGTTACACTGGGGTATCTTGGGATCGGTATTACACCGCCAACTCCAGACTGGGGAACTATGATCTCGGATGGACAGCCATTCATCACTACAGCTTGGTGGCTCTCAGCTGTCCCAGGATTTGCAGTGGTGTATACCGGAATAGCTTTGTCGCTCCTAGGTGATGGTTTGGCAGACATATGGAGGAAAAAATGATGTCTATACAACCCATTTTAGAAATAAACGCACTATCGCTGGCAGCGAAGTCAAAAGAGAGATTAGTCAACAATGTTAGCTTTTCGCTGAGCAAAGGGGAGAGTCTAGGATTAGTAGGTGAGTCGGGTTCAGGAAAATCGCTTACGCTGCGTGCAATTCTGGGACTACTTCCAAATGGTGTTGAACAGACAGGTGGCACCATTAAGAGTGATGTAAGCAGTGCGATGGTGTTTCAAGACCCAAGAGGTGCGCTTGATCCACTCTGTATGGTTGTCAATCAGCTGGCTGAAGTCGTGTATTACAGACAGAAAGTTAGTCGAAAGGCTTCGCGAATGATTGCGCTGGAGCTACTCGAAAGACTTGGTCTCCCTGACTCTTTAAAGAAAAAGGATCGATATCCGAGTCAGCTGTCAGGCGGTCAATGTCAACGGGTAGTCATCGCTTTGGCACTGGCGTGCAAGCCAGGTATTCTTCTCTGTGATGAGCCGACAACGGCGCTGGATGTCACGGTTCAACGACAAATTATTGAAACGATCACGAACCTCCAGCAGGAGTTGGGATTTGCTATGGTTTTTGTAACGCATAATCTCGCGATTGCAGCCAACTTGTGCTCACGCCTATGTGTAATGAAACAAGGGCAGATTGTGGAGCATGGCGCTACCCTTGATATTTTGCAAAATCCATCCGACCCTTACACACAGATGCTGATTGATTCGGTGCTTCCTTTGCCAGAGCTTGAAGGGAGTAGAGACTCATGGAACTAGCCTTACAAATAAAAGATTTAACTGTTCACTACGGCGGATTTACTGCACTGGATTGTATCAATTTGAATCTTGAGCAGCACACCACTCTTGGACTTGTTGGAGAATCCGGTTCAGGGAAATCTACGCTGGCGCGAGTAATTGCTGGACTGATTGCTCCGCATGAGGGGAAGATTCTGTTAGGTACCCAAGAGTTAAAAAAGAAAAGGAGCCGTGAGCAGCGTAAGATAATCCAGATGATCTTCCAAAATCCTGATGCATCGCTGAATCCAAAGCATTCGATTAGGCAAATTCTTTCCGAGCCCTTATTGTTTCATAAAATTGTGGGACGTACGGACGTTGAGCAAAGATGTAAAGAGCTTTTGAACCAAGTTCATTTGGAGCAAAAGGCTTTAGATAAATTCCCGCATGAATTTTCTGGTGGTCAGCGGCAACGGATAGCGATCGCTCGCGCATTAAGCGTTCAACCAAATATCCTGATCGCCGATGAACCAACAAGCGCGCTGGATGTATCTGTGCAGCTTAGTGTGCTCGAACTGTTCAATACGCTGAAAGCTGAGCTTAATCTCACCATGCTTTTTATTTCCCATGATCTAGGAGTAATTAATGCAATTAGCGATACGGTAGCAGTTATGCGGCAAGGAAAGCTCGTGGAGCAGAGCCCGAAGGATCAATTCTTCATCCGGCCTAAACATGAATACAGTTACGAGCTGTTGTCGGCGGTTCCGAAAATGCCAAAATCAAGTACATCAGGAGGTTTCTTATGAGCCCAGAACATAATGTTCATGTGCCACTTTCAGTGGCTGAGTACAATAAGCTTACACAATTGATTTCTACAATCTTGTTTACTGAGCATCCACCAGTTATCATCCCAGCTGAGGCAATTCTGGGGATCGAGGCAGTGGCTGCAGGAATAGCGGCACCTGGTCGAACCATTGTAAATATAGTAACAGGTCCCTATGGAAGTCTATTTGGAAAGTGGCTTGAACGGGGAGGAGCAACGGTTATTGAAGTAAAGGTTCCTTTTGATGAAGTGGTCACTGGCGACCAAGTTGCTTCCGCAATTAAAGAGTTTAGCCCTTGTGCCCTTTCCTTTGTTCAGGCTGAAGTAGTTACAGGTGGATCTAATCCGGCTAAAGAAATATTTAAGATTGCAAAGGAGTTCAATCTCATTACTGTGACGGACTCAGTTTCTGCGGTTGGGGGAGAGGCGTTACTGGTCGATGAATGGGGAGTTGATTTTGCTGTGATAGGCGCACAAAAAGCCTTGGCTGGACCTAACGGTGTTAGCGCCGTCAGTATTTCACCACGTGGCTGGCAATTTCTTGAGTCAAATAAAAATGCACCGCGTAACTCCATTCTGTCCTTGCTAGATCTCAAACCTTCGCTGGATGGCGCCACGCCACTACGAGTTGCTCCAAATATTCCGACATTAGAGGCTAGAGCTTTGATCCTGGCCTTGACACGAATTGAAGAAGAGGGATTGGAGCAAATCATTCAGCGTCATGAAAGGGCTGCAGCTGCTACATTAGCTGGTATAGAATCCTTGGGGCTTGAGCCTTGGCAAAAGGACAGCAGACATTATTCTACACTGACTACAACGGTTCGGATTGCTGGAAAGCAAGATTTGCAGATCGAAAAACCTATAGGCATTGTGGCTCCAGGAGACGGAGAATTATTTGGCCATCTTTTGCGGATCAATCATTTCGGAACAAATGCTGCTCGGAAAAGTGTGGAGGAAGCCATATCAACGCTTGCTGAGTTATTGAAACAAGACCCTGATCAGGCATTACATGCTGTTCGGCTGGCTTGGGGGGAATGAAGATGATCCATAAGCATCCAGAGCTGCATACATTCAAGGATATTCATATAGCAGGCATCGAAGGTAAACGATTTGATGTTGTGATCAAGGATGGCTATTTTTCATCTATTACTGAAGCGGAGTCGCAACAAAATAATTCAACTCCTACAGGCACAGAACTATGGATAAGTCCTGGTATAATTGATCTTCATACGCATCTTGCTTGGACAGACTTTGATCATGCGGACCAATTGAAGCGCGAATCCCAGCAGATCGAAGCCATGCAGGGCCAAGCGTTTGAGGCTACTCTAAGGACGGGTGTAACGACTGTACGGGATGCAGGCGGAATTGTGCCAAGCACAGTGCAGCATCTTGTTCAGCAGTATCAGCAGCCTTTAAGAGTGCACACCAGCAGCGATATGCTTGGAGCAGCAGATGCCCGTGGAATTACGCATTTGGAACAACGGATGGCGCAAATCTTTGCTACAGGAGCGGGCTGGATAAAAATCATGGCCACAGGCGGTCTTGGGGCACCCACCGAGAAAGTCGTACATCCGTTCTTTTCCGAAGAAGAGTTTGCATTCATTGTTCGTAATGCACATGCCCATGATAAGAAGGTACTGGTTCATACCTGGGGTGGAGTGACGATAGACTGGTCCATTCAGGCGGGGGTGGAATCTATAGAGCATGGGATGTTTCTAACTGAAGATCAGGCAGGGAGACTTGCTAATTCGGAGGTAGCTTTTGTACCTACTACATCCATCTATCGCATTGCCGCAGATCCGAAAGGCGTTCTAGCGTTGAACCCGATCATTTGCGAACGAGCTGCCCGCGCTGCTGAATCGCATTCCAAAGCCATTAATTATGCAAAAAGAGAAGGCGTTCGTATTGGATTCGGTACAGATTATGCTACACCCTCATTACATGGTTATAACCTTCAAGAACTGGATACGTTGATTGATTATGGCTTAACTCGCAGAGAAGCGTGGCAGTCTGCTACTAAAAGCGCTGCTGACATTCTAGGGAGCGGTAACGAGCTGGGGCAGATTGCAGAAGGTTTTATTGCAGATGCTGTTGTTTTCAATGTCGATCCATACCAGGCGTATAATGCAGAGATACTTCGAAACAGTATCATTTCCGTAATTACTGGAGCGAAGGAAGCGGAATTAATTTAGATTCATCTAAGCTATCTTCTGAAAACAACTGATATCTTTTTCAGTTGTTTTTCTTTTATATTATGGAATGTATATAAGGCAACAGTATATAAAGATAGAGTGTATTCATTAATACATGATTTATGGTTTTTAAATCTTTCAAAAAAAAGTGTTGCAATGAATCTCTATACATGATATATTCTAAGTCCGGCCAAGAAACACACATGCCGAGCTCGAAAAAGAAGTTAAAAAAAGAGCTTGACATTAAACGGCTGAACATGATATAGTATAAGAGTTGCTGCTGAGACATTAAACGGCGCCAACGAGAACTTGATCTTTGAAAACTGAACAACGAGTGAGTAGGAAATCACGAAAGTGAAATCCAAAATTAGAGAATTAATTTTCTCGTCAGATGTTTCAAAATGAGCATATCGCTCTTTTCAATACTAATTGGAGAGTTTGATCCTGGCTCAGGACGAACGCTGGCGGCGTGCCTAATACATGCAAGTCGAGCGGAGTTATTTTGAAAGCTTGCTTTCAAAATAACTTAGCGGCGGACGGGTGAGTAACACGTAGGCAACCTGCCCCTTAGACTGGGATAACTACCGGAAACGGTAGCTAATACCGGATAATTTCTTTTTTCTCCTGAAGAAAGAATGAAAGACGGAGCAATCTGTCACTGAGGGATGGGCCTGCGGCGCATTAGCTAGTTGGTGGGGTAACGGCCCACCAAGGCGACGATGCGTAGCCGACCTGAGAGGGTGAACGGCCACACTGGGACTGAGACACGGCCCAGACTCCTACGGGAGGCAGCAGTAGGGAATCTTCCGCAATGGACGAAAGTCTGACGGAGCAACGCCGCGTGAGTGATGAAGGTTTTCGGATCGTAAAGCTCTGTTGCCAGGGAAGAACGTCCGGTAGAGTAACTGCTATCGGAGTGACGGTACCTGAGAAGAAAGCCCCGGCTAACTACGTGCCAGCAGCCGCGGTAATACGTAGGGGGCAAGCGTTGTCCGGAATTATTGGGCGTAAAGCGCGCGCAGGCGGTCATTTAAGTCTGGTGTTTAAACCTTGGGCTCAACCTGAGGTCGCACTGGAAACTGGGTGACTTGAGTACAGAAGAGGAAAGTGGAATTCCACGTGTAGCGGTGAAATGCGTAGATATGTGGAGGAACACCAGTGGCGAAGGCGACTTTCTGGGCTGTAACTGACGCTGAGGCGCGAAAGCGTGGGGAGCAAACAGGATTAGATACCCTGGTAGTCCACGCCGTAAACGATGAGTGCTAGGTGTTAGGGGTTTCGATACCCTTGGTGCCGAAGTTAACACAGTAAGCACTCCGCCTGGGGAGTACGGTCGCAAGACTGAAACTCAAAGGAATTGACGGGGACCCGCACAAGCAGTGGAGTATGTGGTTTAATTCGAAGCAACGCGAAGAACCTTACCAGGTCTTGACATCCCTCTGAATCCACTAGAGATAGTGGCGGCCTTCGGGACAGAGGAGACAGGTGGTGCATGGTTGTCGTCAGCTCGTGTCGTGAGATGTTGGGTTAAGTCCCGCAACGAGCGCAACCCTTAACTTTAGTTGCCAGCAGGTTAAGCTGGGCACTCTAGAGTGACTGCCGGTGACAAACCGGAGGAAGGTGGGGATGACGTCAAATCATCATGCCCCTTATGACCTGGGCTACACACGTACTACAATGGCCGGTACAACGGGAAGCGAAGCCGCGAGGTGAAGCCAATCCCATCAAAGCCGGTCTCAGTTCGGATTGCAGGCTGCAACTCGCCTGCATGAAGTCGGAATTGCTAGTAATCGCGGATCAGCATGCCGCGGTGAATACGTTCCCGGGTCTTGTACACACCGCCCGTCACACCACGAGAGTTTACAACACCCGAAGTCGGTGGGGTAACCCGCAAGGGAGCCAGCCGCCGAAGGTGGGGTAGATGATTGGGGTGAAGTCGTAACAAGGTAGCCGTATCGGAAGGTGCGGCTGGATCACCTCCTTTCTATGGAGAATCGTCTTCTGCAATGAAGACATTCAAATCGGAAGTTAAGCTTCCACAACTCACTCGTTGCTCAGTTTTGAGAGTTTAAGCTCTCAGTAAGACTTGATCCTTGAAAACTGGATACCGAAACGAATTTGCGTTTTAGAACATCTTTTAGCAACTTGTGTAAACAAGTAAATGTTATTAGTGAGATTTTTCTTAGGAAAAATCAAGGTTAAGCTAATAAGAGCACACGGAGGATGCCTAGGCGCCAGGAGCCGACGAAGGACGTGGCGAACAACGAAACTGCCTCGGGGAGCTGTAAGCAAGCTTTGATCCGGGGGTGTCCGAATGGGGAAACCCAGCTGTGGTAATTCGCAGTTACTCATCTCTGAACACATAGGAGATGTAGAGGCAGACCAGGGGAACTGAAACATCTAAGTACCCTGAGGAAGAGAAAACAATAGTGATTCCGTCAGTAGCGGCGAGCGAACGCGGAACAGCCTAAACCTAAGAGCTTGCTCTTAGGGGTTGTGGGACGTCTCACATGGAGTTACAAAGGAATATGGTAGGTGAAGAGGTCTGGAAAGGCCCGCGATAGAGGTAAAAGCCCTGTAACCTAAACTGTGTTCTCTCCGAGACGGATCCCGAGTAGTGCGGGGCACGTGAAACCCCGTATGAATCCAGCAGGACCATCTGCTAAGGCTAAATACTACCTGGCGACCGATAGTGAAACAGTACCGTGAGGGAAAGGTGAAAAGCACCCCGGAAGGGGAGTGAAATAGAACCTGAAACCGTGTGCTTACAAAAAGTCAGAGCCCTATTTATGGGTGATGGCGTGCCTTTTGTAGAATGAACCGGCGAGTTACGTTTAACATGCAAGGTTAAGTCGAGAAGACGGAGCCGCAGCGAAAGCGAGTCTGAATAGGGCGATTTAGTATGTGGACGTAGACCCGAAACCGTGTGATCTACCCCTGTCCAGGGTGAAGGTGCGGTAACACGCACTGGAGGCCCGAACCCACGCATGTTGAAAAATGCGGGGATGAGGTGGGGGTAGCGGAGAAATTCCAATCGAACTCGGAGATAGCTGGTTCTCCCCGAAATAGCTTTAGGGCTAGCCTCGGTATAAGAGTAGTGGAGGTAGAGCACTGATTGGGTGCGGGGTCCGCAAGGATTACCAAGCTCAGTCAAACTCCGAATGCCATATACTTATTGCCGGGAGTCAGACAGTGAGTGCTAAGATCCATTGTCAAAAGGGAAACAGCCCAGACCATCAGCTAAGGTCCCCAAGTGTGTGTTAAGTGGGAAAGGATGTGGAGTTGCACAGACAACCAGGATGTTGGCTTAGAAGCAGCCACCATTGAAAGAGTGCGTAATAGCTCACTGGTCGAGTGACTCTGCGCCGAAAATGTAACGGGGCTAAACACACCACCGAAGCTATGGCTAGATACGTATGTATCTGGGGTAGGGGAGCGTTGTATGTGGGTTGAAGGTGTACCGTAAGGAGCGCTGGACAGCATACAAGTGAGAATGCCGGTATGAGTAACGAAAAGATCAGTGAGAATCTGATCCGCCGAAAGCCCAAGGTTTCCTGAGGAAGGCTCGTCCGCTCAGGGTAAGTCGGGACCTAAGGCGAGGCCGAAAGGCGTAGTCGAAGGACAACAGTTTGAAATTACTGTACCACCGTAATCCGCTATGAGCGATGGGGTGACGCAGGAGGGTAGTGACGCGGACTGATGGATATGTCCGTCTAAGCAGTGAGGCTGATGTGTAGGCAAATCCGCACATCGTTAAGGCTGGGCTGTGATGGGGAGCGAAAATTACAGTAGCGAAGGTCATGATCTCACACTGCCAAGAAAAGCCTCTAGCCAGGAGAAGGTGCCCGTACCGCAAACCGACACAGGTAGGCGAGAAGAGAATTCTAAGGCGCGCGGAAGAACTCTCGTTAAGGAACTCGGCAAAATGACCCCGTAACTTCGGGAGAAGGGGTGCCCCGGTAGTGTGAATAGCACGAGGGGGCCGCAGTGAAAAGGCCCAAGCGACTGTTTAGCAAAAACACAGGTCTGTGCGAAGCCGCAAGGCGAAGTATACGGGCTGACGCCTGCCCGGTGCTGGAAGGTTAAGGGGAGTGGTTAGGGGTAACCCGAAGCTATGAACCGAAGCCCCAGTAAACGGCGGCCGTAACTATAACGGTCCTAAGGTAGCGAAATTCCTTGTCAGGTAA
Organism: Paenibacillus sp. FSL R5-0914; assembly: GCF_038004525.1. NCBI lineage: Bacteria > Bacillati > Bacillota > Bacilli > Caryophanales > Paenibacillaceae > Paenibacillus > Paenibacillus sp. FSL R5-0914. The sequence goes on along the minus strand of NZ_JBBORH010000001.1, from coordinate 890,327 downwards.
ATTCTGACCCGCACGAATGGCGTAACGACTTGGGCGCTGTCTCAACGAGAGATCCGGTGAAATTTTAATACCTGTGAAGATGCAGGTTACCCGCGACAAGACGGAAAGACCCCATGGAGCTTTACTGCAGCTTGATATTGAATTTGGGTACGATCTGTACAGGATAGGTGGGAGCCGTAGAAATCGGAGCGCAAGCTTCGGTGGAGGCGCCGTTGGGATACCACCCTGATCGTATCTAGGTTCTAACCTAGTACCCTTACCGGGTACGGGGACCGTGTCAGGCGGGCAGTTTGACTGGGGCGGTCGCCTCCTAAAGAGTAACGGAGGCGTTCCAAGGTTCCCTCAGAATGGTTGGAAATCATTCGAAGAGTGCAAAGGCATAAGGGAGCTTGACTGCGAGACCTACAAGTCGAGCAGGGACGAAAGTCGGACTTAGTGATCCGGTGGTACCGCATGGAAGGGCCATCGCTCAACGGATAAAAGCTACCCTGGGGATAACAGGCTTATCTCCCCCAAGAGTCCACATCGACGGGGAGGTTTGGCACCTCGATGTCGGCTCATCGCATCCTGGGGCTGAAGTAGGTCCCAAGGGTTGGGCTGTTCGCCCATTAAAGCGGTACGCGAGCTGGGTTCAGAACGTCGTGAGACAGTTCGGTCCCTATCTGTCGTGGGCGCAGGAAATTTGAGAGGAGCTGTCCTTAGTACGAGAGGACCGGGATGGACGTACCGCTGGTGCACCAGTTGTTCCGCCAGGAGCATGGCTGGGTAGCTACGTACGGACGGGATAAGCGCTGAAAGCATCTAAGCGTGAAGCCCCCCTCAAGATGAGATTTCCCAATTAGTAAGACCCCTTGAAGACGACGAGGTAGATAGGTTGGAGGTGGAAGTGCAGTAATGCATGGAGCTGACCAATACTAATCGGTCGAGGGCTTATCCTATACTTAAGACGCAAATTCAATTCGGATTCAGTTTTCAGGCATCAAGCCTGAGCATTTACGCTGTAAATGCCCGTTTGGTGGCGATAGCGGAGGGGTTCCACACGTACCCATCCCGAACACGACCGTTAAGCCCTCCAGCGCCGATGGTACTTGGACCGAAGGGTCCTGGGAGAGTAGGACGTTGCCAAGCAGATTAAGCCATTGTTGATAATATCAGCAGTGGCTTTTTTTCTTTTTTTATTATGCAAGTATTTAAGGCTAGTAATGACAGTAGAATAGGTTACTGTGGAATGACATTTTTGTTACCGACGCTGCGGTGGATACAAGTATAATAGAAAAGTGCTAATAGTTAGCAGATCTTTAATACGAAGGAACTACTCATAAATTCTAACTTTGAATTTTCTTGTGTCTTTAGATGCATTGTAGAGGTAGGGAGGATTTAAGGCATGAAACAATTAAAAATATTCAAGTTAATAATGATTTCTTGTATTTTAACTTTAATACTGGCAAGTTGCGGGGCTAAAGAACCTAAGTGGGATACTTTTGAGGGTGCACTGAATGAGAAAAGCTTCCCTGTCCCCCATGAGGCAAACTCACCAGACCAGACCACTACTAACGTTGCTATGGATTATGTACGTTATTCTTTACCTGGATTAAAGGAGAAGAATGGTATTCCGGATCCTTATTTGGAGGCTATTAAAGCCTGGGGATGGACAGAACAGGAAGATGATGATAGTGATTCTTCGGGTGTTTTTCTGAAGGATGGGTTAACGGTTCATTTAACAGTGCACGATGATTATTTTGTAGTGATGATTCCTAAAGAAAAGAAGACCTCCATTAAAGGCCTTAAGACGAAATAAAGAATCGCCATCCTTAAGGATGGCGGTTTATTTTTTAATACATGAAAATAATATGAGCCATACTGCTGCACTTTATTGAGAGTAATAGGATACATCGGTCGGATTGAATTTCAGCATGCCTCCCTGATCCTGTCGATTCAGTCTGAACAGAGTATAAAGACGGGGCAGTAGGAGCCATAAGTGACAAGTGATCAGTGATACTGTAAATGCTGGTGGTGACCAGAAAATAAAGAGTGCTGCAATACAAAGACCGATATAGAAATTATGTAGCTGTACTTTACGGAATATACGGTAACTAATATGTTGATCAGGCATAAACCCTAACCAAGGCAGTTTAAATGAGACAGACCATCTTTTTGAAATGGGGTGTCCTGAGATTAAAAGAACTGAGCGTGAAATGACATATTGAACCCAGAAGGCTACAGGCGCTGCTATGATTATGTAAAGAATGCTCCACCAGGAAAGAAATACGGTTTCGAGCACAAGGACTAATAAGGGGAGCATAATATAAATAGGCAGCAGGCGTGCCGTTAGATTGACTTTTTTAATTAGTTTATATTGATAGAATGTAGCTGCACCTTTGGTAGTGGGTTCCATAGATTATAGTCTAACCTCCTCGTGAATTCGTATGTTCTTAATATCGGCGATTGGATGTATTTTATTAAACTGCGGCGAAAATTCACAGATATAACAGCAACGGAATATATATAATGCACGATACGAAGGATATGAAAAAACTATGAAAAGGTTTAAAATGATAGAAGGTGTATCATACTGTTCTTAAAAGAGTCAAGGTGGGATGGTTATGGAACAGCAAACCGGGCAAGCTTGTATCATTTGTGGACAGGTAAAAGAGGAAGGTATTGTGATTGTCTCGCATTTTATTTGTGAGGAATGTGAGGCTGAGATGATACGTACCGAGGCTGAAGATGCCAAGTACCGTTTTTTTATCGGCCGGATGAAGAAGATTGGATTGCAAAAGAACGCTTAAGTAGAGTAACTCTGTTAAATGATGCAATTAAGAGAGCGGTCTGGATGAAAGATACGAAGGCTGCATTAGTGATATTCAATACACGGCTTCCTCGTTCTTCAGGCGGGAGGAGCCGTTTTCTTGTCCATAGGGCTGCTTTTACACTGAAGCGTAGGCGTTTGCGTATATTTACGTTAAAATAGAAGGAACCCTATGGGAAGGAATTTAATATGAATAAATTACAACGTTGTAGGGCGCCTATATACGAAATGCTGGAACAATATAGAATTATGGGTAATAGATCATATCATGTGCCAGGTCATAAGAATGGAGTGGCATATGATGGCGTTGAAGGCGCTGGCTTTTTAGATGAGGTAATGAAGTATGATGTTACGGAAATTTCCGGAACGGATGATCTTCATCATCCTGAGGGAGTTATCAAGGAAGCGCAAGAGTTGGCAGCAGATTGCTTTGGAGCAGAGGAAAGCTTTTTTCTGGTTGGAGGAAGCACAGCCGGCAATCTGGCTCTTATTCTAACCGCTTGTCCCGAGCCTGGAATGATTATGATTGTTCAACGCAATGTGCATAAGTCAGTCATTCATGGACTGATGTTGGCTGGAGTACGTGCTGTTTTTCTGGAGCCTCTGATTGATCCACTCAGCGGCTTGGCAGTGGCGCCGGCGGCCGAAGCTGTTAAGGCTGCACTTGCAGCCTATCCTGAAGCCGCAGCTGTACTTGTTACCATGCCGAATTATTACGGCATGGGTAGTGATCTTGCGCCCCTCGCGAGTATTTGTCACGACAGCGGTGTACCGCTGCTTGTGGATGAGGCGCATGGGGCGCATTACGGGCAGCACCCGGCGCTGCCAGCCGGGGCACTTGCTTGTGGCGCGGACGGCGTCGTGCAGTCCACGCACAAGATGCTCACAGCGATGACCATGGGCGCTATGCTGCATGTTCAAGGGCCGCGGCTTAACCGCGCCCTGCTCCGGCAGCGGCTCGCCATGGTGCAGAGCTCCAGCCCATCATATCCTATGATGGCGTCGCTGGATCTTGCCCGGCGGCTGCTGCACAGCCGGGGCAAGGGTGCCTTCACGGCGGGGCTGGCCGCCGTGGATGTCCTGCGGCGCGGACTCGCGGAGCTGCCGCGCTACGGACTAGTGCAGCCGCCAGAGCCGTTGCACCCGAATACGCCGCCTGATTCTTTGGCGGCGTATGTGACACAGGACCCCTTTAAAGTCGTCATTTATGACGCCATCGGGGTCCTGAGCGGCTTCGAGCTGCAGCGCAAGCTCGAGGCAAAGGGCTGCGTGCCGGAGATGAGCGATGACCGGCACGTAGTGCTGCTGTTCAGCCTTGGATCGAAGGCTGGAGATGCAGATCATTTGCTGCAGGCGCTGTGGGAAATAGATTCGGAGGAACCTTCCGAATCACCGAACGCCCCCGACTTATCAGGCGCTCGCAATATTTCCACGTGGAACAATTTCCATTCTTTACAAATCTCAGATCCTGTTCACTTCTCATTGAAGCCGGTGTCGGCCAATGAGATTGAAAGTATTGATCTTGAACATTGCGTGGGTAGAGTGGCGGCAGAGATGGTTATTCCCTATCCACCAGGCATCCCGGTATTATATCCGGGTGAAGTGATCACAGATCAGATCCAAAGAAGGCTGGCTGGTTTAGCCAAAGGAGGCGCCAAATTTCAGGCTTGTGCTGATCCGGTCTTGCAGCGTATTGAGGTATACAACATTCAGAAGGGCGGAGAAGCATAAGTGGGAAAAGAAGGTTTCTTCATAACATTAGAAGGGGGCGAAGGCTCCGGAAAAACAACGGTACTAGGTAGAGTAACGGCCTATTTACAGAACCGGTCCATGCCTTATCGAATTACCCGTGAACCGGGTGGCGTTGAGATTGCTGAGAAGATTCGTTCCATTATTCTAGATCCTGCCCATACAGCTATGGATGCGCGTACAGAGGCATTACTATATGCTGCATCAAGAAGCCAACATCTCGCCGAAGTCGTTGAACCGGCTCTTAGAGAAGGGCTTACTGTACTCTGTGACCGCTTTGTAGACAGCAGCCTCGTTTATCAAGGACATGCGAGAGGACTCGGAATAGAAGAGGTATGGAGTATTAATCGTTTTGCGATAGGGAACCGTATGCCGGATCTAACCTTTTATCTGGATGTAGACCCAGAGATAGGGTTGTCACGGATTGCAGCGAATCAAGAACGGGAAGTGAATCGTCTGGATCTGGAGAGCCTTTCTTTTCATAAGAAGGTCCGTGAAGGCTATCAATTATTAGCCCAGGCCAATCCGGACAGAATAGTAGTTCTGGATGCTAATCGCCCCATTCATATGGTAGAACAAGATATCGTGAGAACTCTTGAAGAGAGAGTATTAAAGGGTTTTTAGGGTGTTTTGTCTAATATACTAAGAGAAGTGACATATAATTAGGCGTGTGCTTATGAAGTAAGGGTTACTACGAGTAACTCTAAGTAGTAATACACCATAAAAGTATTGGGAGGGAATGCGAAGATGAAGTTGATCATTGCAATTATCCAGGATAAAGACAGTAACCGGTTGTCCAGCGAGCTAGTCAAAGCCAATTTCCGTGCTACTAAACTTGCAAGTACAGGTGGATTTCTACGAGCGGGGAATACGACATTTATGATCGGGGTAGAAGACAGTCAGATTGAATCCGTATTGACCGTAATCCGAAACAGTTGTAAAGTGCGTGAGCAGTTAGTCACTCCTGTAACACCGATGAGTGGAACAACGGATTCGTATTTGCCACTTCCTGTTGAGGTACAAGTGGGTGGAGCTACTGTATTCGTACTTCCTGTAGATCGTTTTGAACATTATTAAGTATAATATAGATTAGCAAGCCATTTATAAAAAGGGCGGTAGATAACCTTTGAAGATCAATCCGGGGTATAGGCCCTTGAAGAGTGAGATGCCAAATGCAGAAGGGGCTAACAAACCCGTTCAGCAAAAAACGTTCTCTGATGTTTTTCAGCAGCAAAGTGAGCAGAAAACCAAAGATGAACTGAATCGCCAGATCAAAGAAATACAGTCTCAAGGCGATCGTTTATCTAAGTCTATGACGATTCGTGAGCTTACCATCTACCGGATGATGATCAAAAGATTTCTGGAGGAAACGGCCCGAAGAGGCGTCATTCTGAAGGAAACACGCGGATGGGATCGACGTGGACGTGGCAAGCGTTACAAGCTGCTTGAGGAAATTGATTCGGCTTTGCTATCAATGGCAGATGATTTGCTGAATAGTGAGCAAGGCCGGATCGATCTGTTAGGACGCGTTGGAGAAATCCGTGGGTTGTTAATCAACCTTTCTTTTTAAAATATAAGAAAGTATATGCTTTACACTATACTTTAGCCTTATATTTCTCGATTAAACACTTACCGTCCTTATAAGGACGCTAAGGGCGTTTATGTTTGAAAGTTTTGGGAGGAAATTATGCCTTTTCATGATATAGTAGGCCAGGAGAACGCCAAGCGGCTACTCCAAAATGCCTTGCGCAAAGAAGCTGTGAGTCATGCTTATTTATTTACAGGGCCGGCAGGCAGTGGACAAATGAAAACGGCGCTGATGTTTGCCCAAGCTATATTTTGTACCCAGAGCAAGGACGATGCCTGTGGGGAATGCCTGGAGTGCCGCAAAGTAGAGCATGGAAACCACCCTGATTTGTCACTGCTGCAGCCAGATGGAGCAAGTATTAAAATAGATCAAATCCGTGAGCTGCAGCGCGTCTTTTCCTATCGGTCAGAGGGTGTGAATCCGAAAGTTTATATTATAGATGGAGCAGACAAAATGACGGTACAAGCTGCCAATAGTCTGCTGAAATTTCTGGAGGAACCACCAGCTCCGGCTGTTGGAATCTTAATTTCTGATAATAGCCGTTCCTTATTGCCAACAATTCAGTCGCGGACTCAGCGGATTCCATTTAGTCCGTTAAACCCGGATAATATGCTCCAAGCTCTGGCAAGTGAGGGCGTTCCCATACCCTTAGCTCGATGTGCAGTATCACTTAGTTCAGGACTTGATGGTTGCAGGAAACTTTTGGAACAGAATTGGTTTGCAGAAATGAGAAATGTAATGTTACAATTAGCTAAGGAGTCCTTAGGCAAGGGCAGCTCCGCTGTAGCAACTGCTGGGCAGAAGCTGTTCAAGACCGGACTCGCTGAACATTTGGATATCTTCTTCAGCATGTTCCATCTGTGGTTTAAAGATATGCTTTACTTCCTGTATCGTAAGCATGAGAGTATCGTTTTCATAGATCAGTTAGACTTTATTTCCAGGCATGCCCGTGAGCGGAGTGCGGAACAATGGGTGGCTTATATGGGATTTGCTGCAGAGAGCACTAAGAAGCTGCGATCCAATGCCAATGCCCAGTTGTGTCTGGAGCAGTTTTTAATCCGACTGGAAAGTTAAAGGATTAGTTATGATATATCCTCCGGATGTCGCTTTACCTGGAAATATCGTTTTAACAGACGAGGAAGGACAAGCATGGATCATCAGGGAGCGGACATGCCCATAGGTTCCTTTTACCGGCAAACAAGGGGGTTAATTTTTGTACAGCGTAGTAGGTGTCCGTTTTAAAAAAGCGGGTAAAATATATTATTTCGATCCACTTGATTTTCCGATTGAACGGGATCAATATGTTATTGTGGAGACAGCACGTGGGGTTGAATACGGTAAAGTTGTCGTAGGCAAAAAAGAGGTGGAAGAATCCGATGTAGTTTTGCCCCTCAAAAAAGTGATGCGTATTGCCGGAGAAACCGACGCACGCGTAGTTGAAGAGAACAAAGGGGCCGCTAAAGAGGCTTTTACCACCTGTTTAAATAAAATACGCGACCATGGTCTCAAAATGAAGCTCGTCGATGTAGAGTTTACTTTTGACCGTAATAAGATTATATTTTACTTTACGGCCGAAGGACGGGTCGACTTTAGAGAATTGGTTAAAGATCTAGCAAGTATTTTCCGGACCCGCATTGAGCTACGGCAAATTGGGGTGCGTGATGAGGCTAAAATGCTAGGTGGACTTGGACCTTGTGGGCGAGTACTTTGTTGTTCATCTTGGTTAGGGGATTTTGAACCCGTATCCATTAAAATGGCGAAGGATCAGAACCTGTCACTTAATCCGACGAAGATTTCAGGACTTTGTGGACGTCTGATGTGTTGTTTGAAATTTGAGCATGACAATTATGAGAGTGTAAAGGAAGAAATGCCAGCGGTCGGCAAGATTGTCGTGACCTCATTGGGTGATGGCAAAGTAGTAGGACTTAATGCCGGAAGCCGTACGGTTCATGTACAGTTGTTTGAAGTGGGCAAAGTTAAGGAACTTCCAATGGATGATGTTGTCGTCAAGTAAACCATTATAAGGTTACTTTCGGGGTGGAAACTTGGAGAAGAAAAATATATTTGCACACATGCAGGATATGGAAGCACAGATGGAAACGATGCGCGCCAATCTTGGAGAATGGAAACAGACGGTAAAAGAACTGATGGAAGCTAATCAGAGGTTAACTCTGGAGAATGAACAGCTTCGCAAAATTTTAAAGCGGGATGCACCTTTGGATCCTACCGTAGATTCTGCGGAGGCGGAAGCTCTTTTAGCTGCCGGAGAGGGAACAGAAGAGGTTGTTGGGGAAGGTTATGACAACTTGGCCCGGCTTTACCATGAAGGCTTTCACATCTGTAATGTTTATTTTGGACATTTACGCACGGAAGGTGATTGTCTGTTCTGTCTTTCTTTTCTTAATAAATGAGGATATCCAGCCGTAGGAGATTGATCCTACGGTTTTTTTTGAATTTAGCTCAACAAAACATTTAGGAGATTACTACATGACAAATTCTTTTAACGATATATCTGTTCCTTTGTTGCCGACGGAGCGGGTGGATGATTTATTAACGCATGACTTGCGAATTATTCAAAGTGACGAAGTATTTAGCTTTTCTATGGATGCTGTACTGCTTGCGCGTTTCGCCAGCGTTCCGCCTCGTGGGAGAGTCCTGGATCTTTGTACTGGAAATGGTGTAATTCCTATTTTGATGACGACCCGAACTAAAGCTTCTATAGAAGGGATTGAAATTCAGCCCCGTTTAGCGGATATGGCTCGGCGTAGCGTGGCTCTAAATGGGCTACAGGATCAGGTTGTGATCCATGAAGGCGATTTACGTGAGTTATATAAAGTTGCAGGGCATGGCGTATATGATGCAATAACAGTCAATCCTCCTTATATGCCGCTTAACGGCAGTGACCTCAAGCTGAACACTCATCAGGCTATGGCTCGTCATGAAATCGGGTGTACGCTGGAGGAGGTCATTCAAGCCTGTGTGAGACTGGTTCGCACCGGTGGAAAGGTAAGTATGGTTCACAAGCCACAACGATTGGTCGATATTATTAGTCTTATGAGAAAATATAGGCTCGAGCCTAAGATTATTCGCTTTGTACATCCACGTGCGCATCTGGAAGCTAATATGGTATTAATTGAAGCGATACGTGATGGTAAGCCGGAGGTTCGTTTACATCCACCACTCATTGTATATAATGAGGACAATCAATACTGTCCAGAAATTATGGACATCTACTATGGTGCTAAAGAGGGTAAATCATGACAATATCATGCCAAAGCAGCTTTCAGAACAATAACAATACACATAAGCAGGAATCAACCGGTTCACTCTTTTTGGTGGCAACACCCATCGGTAATTTAGAGGATATGACTTATCGTGCTGTCCGCACATTGCAGGAATGCGATATTATTGCAGCTGAAGATACAAGACAAACTCGGAAATTGTTGAGCCATTTTGAAATTACACCCTCTATGTTGTTCAGTTATCATGAGCATAATAAGGCTGCCAGTGGACCTGAACTTATCCGCTATATAATAGAAGGAAAAAATTTGGCACTCGTCAGCGATGCCGGTTTTCCAGCCATTTCCGACCCTGGTGCAGACCTTGTAGCCCTTGCCATAAGTCACGGTATACCAGTAATTCCTATACCCGGAGCTAACGCAGCTTTGTCAGCATTAATTGCCTCTGGTCTGCCTACGACTACGTTCACTTTTATCGGCTTCTTACCTCGAGAACGTAAAGATATCCGTGCGGTATTAAGTCCACTTCGTTCGGCGCAAGGGACTATACTGTTCTACGAATCTCCACATCGCGTGGTGAAGACACTGGCTCATCTCCATGAAGCATTTGGTAATCGGCGAATTGTGCTTGCTCGTGAACTGACGAAGAGATATGAGGAGTTCCTACGTGGGACGATCGAGGAATGTACGGATTGGCTCGTTGAACATCCACCGCTTGGTGAGTATGTCATTGTCGTTGAAGGCGAGAGCAAGGAAGATGCTGATATGGCGGAATCGGCTTGGTGGCGCCAGCTAAGTATTGAAGAACATGTTGCTCATTACGAAGCAGGAGATATGCCGCGTAAAGAAGCTATGAAAAAAGCAGCCTCTGATCGTGGTGTGTCAAAGCGGGATATTTATAACGCACTTCTGGATAAAGCGGAGCAGCAGTAAGTGTCATTGACGGATTCTAATTCTAAGAGGTTAACCAGGTGCGGAGGGGTATTACGAAGCTGACGAGATTCTAGCCTGAAGGTGGTTCCCAAAAGGAAGCCCAAGATAGACCAGATCATGGTGAAAACTCGTTTTACTTCATGCTCTCACCGCATTACCCATCATTATTAGGTGTCATGGGGGAGTAAATCCTTATAGACACCTTTTGGGGCGGGAAACACAGGTGATTGCAGAAAAAAAATACCTCCCGCGGTCACGGGAGGTCAAGGAGATATGAAAAGGTTAGAATTAACAATTTGATTAGTTCTATTATATACTAATTATTTTAGTTTGTCACAGGGGTAGGGATAGTAGAAATGCATTCATGACAAACTATTTTTCCTTTGAAGTAAGTTACGTTCTCAGCGTTGCCGCAGAAAATGCAGGCAGGCTCATATTTCTTAAGCATAATGCGCTCACCATCAACGTAAATTTCAAGTGCGTCTTTTTCACCAATGCCAAGAGTACGGCGCAATTCAATGGGAATAACTACCCGTCCAAGTTCGTCTACTTTTCTTACAATTCCTGTTGATTTCATCATAACAATCGTTACTCCTCTCAATGTTCCAAAAACGTCATTATTCGACATTGTTCACTGTTTTATGATATTTATAATACCAACGATTCCCAAAACAGTCAACCTTTTTTCATCTGTTAAATAAGTGCTTTTTCACGAAAACTTTGAATTCCCTATAACAATCACGAATTCTAAAAAAAGTGAAAAAATAAACTTTGTCGATTTACCAAGACTAAAAACGTCACTATTCGACAAAGTACGACATAATTACTTATTATATACTTATATTGGTTAAAATCATATTAAATTTAATAAAGGAGTTGATCTCATGAAGCAGCCGCTCACAGAAGAAAAGGTTTTCAAAGATCCGGTTCACAATTATATCCACGTGCAGGATACTATTATTTGGCGACTAATAAATACAAAGGAATTTCAGCGTTTACGCCGAATTCGCCAGCTGGGTACCTCGTATCTTACTTTTCATGGCGCAGAGCATAGTCGATTTTCTCATTCCCTAGGGGTTTACGAAATTACACGTAGAATTATTTCGCAATTTGAACGAAGCGGGTATAAGGATTGGATTCCTGAAGAAAGTCTGCTCACCTTGTGTGCGGCCTTGCTGCATGATCTGGGACATGGTCCATTTTCCCATTCTATAGAAGAAGCTTTTGAAATGAATCATGAGGATTGGACTTGTCGAATTATTCTGGAGGACACAGAGATTACTGAGATCTTGCGTGATGTGGAGGAGGATTTTCCTCGTAAAGTAGCCTCTGTAATCGCTAAAACTTATGAGCACGAAATTGTTGTAAATCTGGTTTCCAGTCCACTAGATGCTGATCGCATGGATTATTTGCTGCGTGATGCGTACTATACAGGTGTAAACTATGGGACGATCGACATTGATCGGATTTTAAGAATGCTGCGTCCTTATAATGGTCGAATTGTTGTAAAAGAATCGGGAATGCATGCCATTGAAGATTATTTAATGTCGCGTTATCAAATGTACTGGCAAGTCTATTTTCATCCGGTGACACGTAGCTCAGAGATTATTTTGCGACAAATTTTCCGTAGAGCCAAGGAGCTTTTCCAAGAGGGGTACAATTTTAGTTTCATGATTAATCCGCTGGAGGATTTGTTCCGTGGTGAGGTGACAGTGAAGCAATATTTAATGCTAGATGAAGCACTGGTACAGACGGCTTTTATGCAGTGGACACTTGAGAAAGATGAGCTACTAAGTGACTTGTGTACCCGTTTTATTCATCGTAAACTGTATAAATATGTTGAGGTGGAGAATCTCGATACAGATATGATTTCTGAAATTCGCAGCAGTTTTGCGGCAGCGGGACTTCACCCAGAATATGATTTGGAGATTGATTTTCCGACAGATCTGCCCTATGATGTGTTCCGTCCGGGAGAAGCTTTTGACAATAAACAAATTCTGCTGCTTGATCGGCATGATCATCTGCGGGAAATTTCAGAGGTGTCGGATATTGTGCGTTCTATTAGCGGCATTCACCGTGGAAGATATCATCTTTATTTTCCTCAGGATAAGTTGAGAAATGCGCTTACGCGATTGCCTGCTTCTATTGCAGAGATTTTTGCAAAATAATACAAGAAAATATGGGATTTTTGACAAGAAGAGTAGAAATATAAGATATAACGGATAGCTTGAAACTTATATTGTCTTATATTTAAAAAAGAACAAGGAGTGAGGGTTAAAATGTTTCTGTTTGACACACATACGCATCTGGATGCACCTCAATTCGACGAGGATCGCGAAGAAGTTATCGCTCGTGCTGTAGAAGCAGGAGTTAGCAAGATGATTAATATCGGATTTAATCGGGAGACGATTCCCTCAACGATGAAGCTGGCGGAATCTTATGATTATATTTATGCGGCAGTGGGTTGGCATCCTCAGGATGCAATTGATATGAAAGAAGGAGATCTCGATTGGATTGCTTCTCTATGCAGTCATAAAAAAGTAGTGGCTATTGGTGAAATCGGACTGGATTATTACTGGGATACTTCTCCCAAGGATGTGCAACATGAAGTTTTTCGCAAGCAAATTGGACTAGCCCGTGAACTAAATATGCCGATTTGTATTCATGATCGTGATGCCCATGAGGATGTTGTACGGATTTTACGGGAGGAAAAAGCAAATGAGGTTGGAGGCGTGATGCACTCGTTCTCAGGAAGCTGGGAAACAGCTAAAATGTGCTTGAATCTTGGTTTTCATTTATCCTTTGGAGGACCCATTACGTTCAAAAATGCAAGAGTGCCAAAAGAAGTGCTTGCGCAGACCCCACTAGACCGATTATTGATCGAAACCGATGCTCCATATTTGACTCCACACCCCTTCCGCGGGAAGCGAAATGAGAGCGCTCATGTGAAGCTTGTAGCAGAGGCAGCAGCTGAAATTAAAGGGTTAACATGGGAAGAATTGGCTAAAATAACGTATGCGAACGCACTGGAACGATTTGGGATTGAGTGAAAACGGGAGCAAAACAGGCGAAAAATAGAGAATGGCCGATATATTAAACTTTTTTAATATAAAAACGGCTGAATATTACAATATTTTAACCATATTTTTGCGTAAACGTGGTTGAATCGTCCTTTACAACATGCATCAAAACAGGATATCATCTTTTCAGTGATGTGAGCTGTGTTATAGTGACAGCCATTGATTCATGGATCGTCTCGCTGAGTCTCCGTATGGAGAACGGGGGAACCAATATTGACCTGCCGCATGCCTGTATTTTAAATACGGTTTAGACGTGCCGTAGGACAGTATTTGATTTCTTCACGTGGTCTTTGGGGTGAATTTAAGGGCAACCGCCATGAGCGGGTGACCTGAAATAGGGCGTCTCTCTTTCGTCCGAACCCGACAGCTAACCCCGTAAGCGCAAGTAAGAGAGGCAACCTCGTGCACAAGCATTCTCTATTCTGATATTGGAGAAGCCACGAAAGAGTCCTCAGTTGAACTCTTTTTAGGCTTTTTTATTTTTGAATAAATAGAATGTTGCCCACATACTGTTATATAACAGAGGTGGGAGTAGCTGTGCCGAGCAGGCGATCCATGAGCAGGAGACGCTAAGTTATTACGTGCGTGTCCTGTGACAATCTCAAATAGTTTCGTCAAAGGAATTCAGTCCTCATGATATACAATTGACGACGGGGCTATGTAAGGAGGATGGAGAGAATGGGCGTATTCCAACCAGAAGTATCCCATGATTCGCAGTCATCCAGCAGGTCTTTCGCATTACGGTGGGAGCAAGTAAATACTCGCGTACTTTTACTTGCAGGCGTGATTTCAGTCGCTATCGCGCTACTTATTCTGCTGTACGTACACGGTCAAAGTAACAAACAATTATTTTTAGTAATAGACGGGCAAACACAGACGCTTGAAACGCGAGAAGCGCTTCTTGGTGATGTGTTGGAGAAAGAGCAAATTTCGCTGCAGCCGCATGATGAACTATCTTTAGGACTGAGTGATGAAATAAAAGACGGTGACCGTGTCGTTATCAATCGTGCGCAGAAAATTAGTCTTACTGCGGATGGAGCAACAAAAACGTTATATACGACCGAAGACACAATTGGTAAAGCAATTGAGAAAATGGGCATTACCCTAGAAGGTCATGATAAGATTTTCCCTTCGTTAGACACCACCATTTCTGCAAACATGGAGGTTAAGATTGTTCGCATCAACAAACAGACTGTACAGCGATCAACTAACTTACCCTTCAGAGTCATCAAGACAGCAGACCCCTCCCTTACTGTGGGAACAGTTAGAGTGGCACAGGCAGGCAAACCAGGCGTCATGATTCAGCATATTGAAAAGATCTACCAAGACGGAGAACTGGCCTCTATGCGCATGATTGGTAAGGAAGTACAAACGGTAACGAAAGATAAGATTATTGCCGTTGGTACCAAAGCACTTCCTAAGCCGGCTGTAGCTAAGACTACAACAACTTCCAAATCAAACACCACTTCAAAAACGGCTAAGGTTAGCGCCAAGACTAATAACGTCACAAGCAAGGCTGGCGTAGACTTTGAGTACAAGAAGATGATTAAGAACGTCTCCATGACAGCTTATTCATCAGAAGAGCCAGGTATTGGTACCAAAACTGCCTCCGGAACACGCGTAACGGAAGGTCGTACAATTGCGGTAGACCCGAATGTAATCCCTATTGGCTGGTGGGTATATATCGAGGGGCTTGGATTCCGCCGAGCAGAAGATACTGGCGGTGCCATTAAAGGCAATAAAGTAGATGTCTATTACGATTCACTGAGCCATGTCCGTAATTTCGGTCGTAAATCACGTACCGTTTATGTGATTGGACCTGTGAAGCCGGAGTTAAACTAGGCTGAAGCTTTTGCAAATTATTCTTTGATAAGCTATAGTGATGATAACCGTTAAGGAACGCCAGATGATCATTTCGTTGATCGCAGAGCAACCGCTCATCACTTATACATTCTTTAACCAAAAGAAGAGGAGCGAAACCTCTTCTTTTTTGCTTTTTTTGGAAGGAGTCAAGAGATATGATTAAGGAATTAATTGTCGTTGAAGGTAAGAGTGATACCGTCGCTGTTAAACGTGCTGTAGAAGCAGATACGATCGAAACAGGGGGCTCGGCTGTAGACCGGACCGTAATTGCGAAGATCGCGCTTGCTATGGAGCGTAGAGGAGTAATTATCCTTACTGACCCGGATCACGCGGGTGAACGAATTCGTAAGATTGTGTCCGCAAAGGTGCCGGGCTGCAAGCATGCCTTCATTCCGGAGAAGGACGCAACCCGCAAGGGAGATATTGGTGTGGAGAACGCTTCTCCAGAGGCGATTCGTCATGCGCTGCGGAATGTACATACCTCTTTTGAAGGTGCACCTGCTTTAATTGGACTTGATGATCTAATGGCCGCTGGAATGCTTGTACATCCTCGGGCAGCTGAAAGACGTATGGCACTTGGTAATTTGCTTGGAATCGGATATTGTAATGGCAAGCAGCTGTACAAGCGGCTGGCGATGTTTGGAATTACGCGGGAGGAATTTGCCGGAGCTCTCGCCCAAATTGATCAGGGGGGCATTACTTCATGAGTGGTAGAGAGGAAATTTCGACTCCAAAACGGACGAAAGAAATTATTCAACGTTATGGATTCAAGTTCAAGAAGAGCTTAGGACAGAATTTTTTGATTGATCAAAATATATTGGACAAGATTGTTGACGCTGCTGGGCTAGATAGTGAATCAGGGGCATTGGAAATCGGTCCTGGGATTGGTGCCCTGACGGAGCGTTTGGCGCTAACCGCTGGTGCGGTGACTGCTGTGGAGATCGACCGTAGGCTGATTCCTATTTTAAGGGACGTACTTTCCCCTTATCCGCATGTAAAGGTTCGTAATGATGATGTTCTGAATGTAAATCTGCAGGAGCTGTTCAAAGAAGATTTTGCATCCGTGAACAAGGTAAGCGTAGTTGCCAATCTGCCGTATTATGTAACTACTCCGATTCTGATGAAGCTGCTCGAAGAGAAGCTTCCGCTTGATAACATCGTTGTAATGATTCAGAAAGAGGTTGCGGAGCGTATGGCCGCTTCTCCGGGAGGAAAGGAATACGGGAGCCTTAGCATTGCCGTGCAGTACTACAGCGAGCCTGAGCTCGTCTGTATTGTGCCGCGTACGGTGTTCATTCCTCAACCTAATGTGGAGTCCGCTGTAATCCGTCTAAAGGTAAGAGAGCGTCCACCGGTAGAGGTTGAGAGTGAGAAGCACTTCTTTGAGGTCGTCCAAGCTTCTTTCACACAGCGTCGCAAGACGATTGCTAACAATCTCAAGGCTCGTTACTTCCCTGAAGAGGGACGTGAGCGTCTGGAGGCTTTACTCGTAGAAGCTGGTATTGAACCAACCCGTCGTGGAGAAACGTTAAGTCTAGAAGAATACGCCCGATTGAGCGGTGTTCTGTTAGCTGCTGGAATTGAATAAGCTAAAAACATAGCTAGTTATGAACCAACTGAGGCCTTTGCCCATACGATGGGGTAGAGGTGGTGGTTGTAATGAATTTAGGAGACTTGGTCGTTCGTAAATCTTATGGCGGAGATTTGACTTTTCGTGTAGATCATATTGTGCAGGACAGAGCCGTCATTAAAGGCACAGATTTCCGTCTGTTGGCGGATTCTCCTCTGAATGACTTGGTTCAAGTGCCTCCTACCCGAATTACGGAACGAGGACAGCAGGCACAGATTAAAGCGAATGAATCACTGACACAGCTGCGGAAAGACCGACAGGAGCAAAGTCAGCGGAGCGGGAGCGCTCTATCAGAAGGAGCATGGGCTCCATCGCCCAAGGAAGCTGCTTATTTTGAAGTACCGGGGAAAGTACTGCATCTGGATGGCGATCCAGCGTATTTGAATAAGAGCCTTAGCTTATACGAGCAATTGCGGATCCCTGCTGAAGGTCATCATGTTCATGAGTCCGCAATGGCTGACACTTTATACCGGCTGCTGCCCCGCGTGCGTCCAGATATTGTGGTGATTACCGGTCATGACGGGGTGCTGAAGCAACAGCATACTTACGATCTTCACAGTCTGAGCAGCTATAAAAATTCGCAAAACTTCGTAGCTGCTATTAGGGTAGCTAGGGATTATGAGCGAAATTTTGATGCGTTGACGATTGTTGCAGGTGCTTGTCAGTCACATTTTGAAGCACTGCTGGGGGCAGGGGCGAATTTCGCCAGTTCTCCTGGACGGATATTGATCCATGCCCTAGACCCAGTTTATGTAGCGGCAAAATCGTCGTTCACGCCCATTAGGGATACGGTGAATCTGAGTGAGGTTTTGAACAACACCATTAGTGGTAATCAGGGAATCGGCGGTATTGAGACCCGTGGCAGCTTCCGTATTGGGATGCCGCGTCTGCAGAACCTGTCAGCACTAAAAGTGACACCTTCCGCAATTTAATCGACAGGTACAGGTCTATTTTCAAAGCTAATAGGTAATTTGGAGTGGCCGAATAGAGTAACGCGAAGAAAGGGTGAGCGATGAGCTTAACCCTTTTTTTATATAAGAAAGTATAAGTTTCACGCTATACATTATCCTTATATTTCCCGCATATACGCTAACCGTCCTTATAGGGACGACGCCAAAGGCGATTATGCTTGTGTGAAATGGTAGTTATCTTTAAAGATCGACAATGTTATTTTTCTTGCTTTGTGGTAAACCTATTACAGATAACAAGGCTATTAGTTCGCCTCTGATTCCCCGCAAAAAAATTCCGTTGACAACCAAATATTCATCATCTATAATTATTTATTTGCTTTGACAAACACCTGGGGAAGTTGTATAATGGACAAGAAAAGAGGTGGTCGTCAGGCAATGGCTAATAACGCGCTGTTGGAAATCAAACGCAGTCTCGAAGCTCACGTCGGTCATAAGATCACGTTGCGTGCAAACGGAGGTCGTCGTAAAACCGTAGAACGCACCGGTGTCCTGGAAGAAACGTACCCTTCTGTATTTATTGTCAAACTGGATCAGGAGCAGCAAACATTCAAGCGAGTCTCCTATAGCTATGCCGATATTCTTACTGAATCTGTGGAAATCACAGTATGTGAAGACGATGGGCAGATGCGGATTATGTATATTAAAGCTTAATGTTTCACGGGCAGCTTCCTTTGGAGGCTGTTTTTTATTTGTATCAGAAACGGTTGTCCTTCATAAAGGACGACTGTTTCTTTTTTTTTGCGTTAATATTCAGTGAATGATCCTTGTTCTAAGCAAGCATACTAATTGAGCAATCGGTTTATCATTTTCTTTCATAAGGGAGGAATTCCGTAATGAGCCGCAGAAAACGAGGCATGATGTCGGAAGAACTAAAGACAGAGTTAGCCAAGGAGCTTGGTTTTTACGAAACTGTGGAACGTGAAGGCTGGGGAGGAATACGGGCGAAGGATGCAGGTAATATGGTGAAAAGAGCGATTCAGCTCGCTGAAGAGGCTGCCCGGAAATCTTAATCTTTAGCGTGTGAACAATTATTTAACGAAAAAGGGTGCGTCTAACTGGCGACACCCTTTTATTATTGGACTTCATTAGAAGTTTTTCATATAATATGTTAAGTTGTTTTTACGGGAAAAGCTGAAGGTGGGTGAACGCCTTGAAAATGTATGAGAAGGCACCGGCTAAAATTAATTTGATGCTGGATGTGCTGCACAAGCGTGCTGACGGTTTTCATGAGGTGGAAATGATTATGACCATGGTAGATCTAGCAGACCGTTTA
Organism: Paenibacillus sp. FSL R5-0914; assembly: GCF_038004525.1. Lineage (NCBI taxonomy): Bacteria > Bacillati > Bacillota > Bacilli > Caryophanales > Paenibacillaceae > Paenibacillus > Paenibacillus sp. FSL R5-0914. The sequence continues at coordinate 871,192 of NZ_JBBORH010000001.1, read as the reverse complement.
GAGCTGTCTGAGCTGCCAAGGGATACTATTATAATATCAAGTCAAGCGGGTTATATTCCCCTAGATGAGAAGAACCTGGCCTTTCAAGCGGCTAGGCTTATTAAAGAGCGTTATAACGTGAAGAGTGGTGTACATATCCATCTGGATAAAAGAATACCGGTGGCAGCTGGCCTGGCTGGCGGCAGCAGTGATGCAGCGGCTACCCTACGTGGTCTGAACCGACTGTGGCGCCTAGGTATACCTGCGCAGGAGCTGCAGGAGCTTGGCGCTGAGCTTGGCTCAGATGTGCCTTTCTGCGTTACAGGTGGCACTGCCTTGGCAACAGGTCGTGGCGAGAAGCTGACGCCGATTAAGAACCCTCCGCAATGCTGGGTAGTATTAGCTAAGCCACCTATCAATGTATCGACTGCGGAAGTATACGGACGTGTGCGGAGCAATAATATAGCTGTTCATCCTTCGGCTCGAAAGATGCAGGACGCGATCGAAGCTGGAGATTTTGGGGGCGTGTGTAATCATCTGGGCAATGTGCTTGAGGATGTTACCCTAAAGCTGCATCCAGAGGTCCAGCAGCTCAAAGAGGCGATGGTTAAGCTCGGAGCAGACGGAGTGTTAATGTCCGGCAGCGGTCCTACAGTGTTCGGTTTAGTGTCCAAGCAGTCTAAAGTAGCAAGAATTTATAATGGACTGCGAGGGTTCTGCAAGGAAGTCTATGCAGTGAGATCACTCAATTAGTATGCTTCTCTTGTGTAAACCCGTACAAAAGTGATATATTTTTCATAAAATATTCGGTTTTGGCGAGGAGCATTCCGTGAAGAAATTAAAAAGAAGCCAACGTTTGGTAGACATGACTCAGTTTTTACTTGAGCGGCCACATGACCTACTGCCGCTGTCTATATTTGCCGATCGGTATGGAGCGGCTAAGTCCTCCATCAGTGAAGATTTGGCGATCATAAAAGAAGTATTTGAAGGTGAGGGCATTGGAGAGCTTCAGACCTTAGCCGGTGCAGCAGGTGGAGTACGTTATATTCCTGTGATGCCTAAAGAAATGGCGCTCTCTTTTGTTAAACGTTTATGTGTGCAGCTGGAACAGACAGATCGGATATTGCCTGGTGGTTATTTGTATATGTCGGACCTGCTTGGACTGCCATCTTTGATGGAGCAAGCAGGGAAGATCATCGCAACGGCCTTTTATGGATCGGAAATCGATGTGGTGATGACAGTAGAAACTAAAGGGATTCCGCTAGCCTATGCAACGGCAGCACAGCTCGGCTTGCCAGTAGTGCTGGTACGACGTGATCATCAGGTTACAGAAGGCTCAGCAGTAAGCATTAATTATGTATCTGGATCACATAAGAGCATACACACCATGTCTCTTTCTAGACGAGCACTCAAGGAGAAATCACGGGTACTCATTGTAGATGACTTCATGAAGGCAGGCGGAACCGTTCGAGGGATGGTTGATTTACTCGGTGAGTTCAATGCCGAAGTTGCTGGAGTGGGTGTGTTGGTCGAATCAGGCGCAGTAGAGACGGAAGAGCGTCTGTTGCATGACTATGTTTCTTTAGTGAAACTAAGCGAGGTAGACTCGAAAGAGCGGCGGATTTCCGCGCATCCGGGTAACTACTTTTCCTCTTGATAGATTGGCGTTTCTTTGTTTTCAAAAAGCGTGGAAATTGTCGAAAACGTAAGGGATATTAAGAAAATCACCCGATGCGTGTCGAAAACAACAGATCCTAAAAAATATATTTCTTTTTTAGGTATTTTATGGAATCAAAAAGAAGGAATTCGCTTTGCTGTGTGGAATTATACACCAAGTCTCTGATGGAAAAAGGTGGTGAACACACACATGCAAATTACGGATGTCAGACTCCGCCGCGTTAACTCTGAGGGGAGAATGAAAGCAATCGCATCCATTACAATCGATAACGAGTTTGTTGTTCATGACATTCGCGTCATCGATGGTAATAACGGGATGTTTGTTGCAATGCCCAGCAAGCGTACACCGGATGGCGAATTCCGCGATATCGCTCACCCGATCTCTTCGGGAACACGCGAGAAGATTCAATCCGCGGTTCTGGCCGAGTACGATCGCGCCGCTACTGAAGAAGAAGAAGAAGTTATTGAAGAGGGAGCTTAGGCTGCCTCGGAAGACGGCTACCTTTTGGGTGGCGTAGGATCCGCCGTTTTTGATAAGATCATACCGAATATACTTCATGACTTAAGCAGCTTGATCTTGCAAGAAAAGCTAGTGCTAGTGAAGGATTTGACGACATCTTCGAAAGGCAGCGATAAATGCTTTTCTAACATGGGGTTTATAGAAAAGAGAACCATGACTTCATGGTTCTCTTTTCTTTTTGCCCGGAATGAGATATATTCAGTAGTGAGTTCAAGAGTAGGAGGTTGGCATTCTTGAAAAGAATGGCTGTAGTTCTTGCCGCAGGTCAAGGCAAGCGAATGAAATCTAAATTATATAAGGTGCTGCACCCCGTTTGCGGTAAGCCAATGGTAGGGCACGTGCTTGATACAGTAGAAGCGACCGGATGCCAGCGCACCGTTGTTGTTGTTGGGCATGGCGCAGAGAAGGTTAAGGCCTATGTAGGGCAAAGTGCGGAATACGTGCTGCAGGAAACTCAGCTCGGTACTGGTCACGCTGTCAAACAAGCTAAGGATTTGCTCGGTGGTGAAGAAGGAACGACGATTGTTGCTTATGGTGACACTCCGCTTATTACATCGGAGACGCTGATAGGATTGATGGCTCTGCATGAGGAGCGTCAGGCGGCAGCGACTGTATTAACCGCAGTAATGGATGATCCATCTGGATTAGGACGGATTATACGTAGTGAAGATGGCGGCTTAATGAAGATCGTAGAACAGAAAGATTGTAATGCCGAACAGGCAGCTATTCATGAAATCAACACAGGAATTTATTGCTTTGATAACATCAAGTTATTTTCGGCTTTAGAGAAGGTTACTAACAGCAATAATCAACAGGAATATTATTTGACAGATGTTATCAGTATTCTGCGTGAGCAAGGTGATCTTGTTCTAGCATTCCAGACTGAGGATGCTAACGAGTCTATTGGTGTTAATGACCGTTTAGCTTTATCTGATGCGGAAGGTATTATGCGTCAACGTATCAACCGCAAACATATGCTGGGTGGCGTAACCATAATCGATCCTGCCTCCACATATATCGGAGCAGATGTAGTCATTGGGTCGGATACAACGATCTATCCAGGAACCATCTTGAAGGGTAAAACTGTAATCGGTGAGAACTGTGTGATCGGACCGGCAAGTGAAATCGAAGATTGTCAGATCATGGACGACGCGACGATTAAGCAGTCCGTATTGAATCAAGCACAAGTTGGCGCACGGACTACCGTTGGGCCTTTTGCCTATTTGCGTCCAGGTTCTATACTTGGAGAAGAAGTGAAGGTTGGAGATTTCGTCGAGATCAAGAATGCTACGATTGGTGACGGTTCTAAGGTGTCACATCTTAGCTATATTGGCGACGCATCTGTGGGTAAGAATGTAAACGTCGGTTGCGGTGCGATTACTGTTAACTACGACGGGTATAATAAATTTACGACAACAATTGAAGACGATGCCTTTATCGGCAGTAACGTTAACCTTATTGCACCGGTTTCTGTGGGCAAGGGGGCTTTTGTTGTAGCTGGTTCGACAATTACGCGTTCCGTTTCAGAGAACGATCTGGCTGTTGCCAGAGTGCGGCAGGAGAATAAACCGGGATATGCAGAGAAGATCCGTTCCCGTGCAAAAGCGAAGAAAGACCACTCGAGTCCATCGTAAAGCGTTGCTAAGAAGCGCCGGACGGACTTACATTTCCGCGCCGGCGCCTTTGGAAAGCTAAATTCCGTCACGGAGGGTTTAAATTTTATGACTTATTGTGATTCCAAATTAAAGATTTTCACCTGTAACTCCAACCCAAAGCTTGCTAGTCAAATCGCTGATTACATCGGAATTCCGATGGGTGAATCGCATACTACAAGTTTTAGCGATGGAGAAATTCAGGTCAAGCTGTCAGAGAGCGTTCGGGGTTGTCATGTGTATATTGTTCAATCCACCTGCGGCCCGGTTAATGACAACCTAATGGAGCTTTTAGTTATGGTGGATGCACTCAAACGCGCCTCCGCAAAAAGCATCAATGTGGTTATCCCTTACTATGGTTACGCTCGTCAAGATCGGAAAGCTCGTTCCCGTGACCCTATTACGGCCAAGCTGGTAGCAAATTTGATTGAAAAAGCCGGCGCCCACCGTGTAATTACGATGGACCTCCATGCTATGCAGATTCAGGGATTCTTTGATATTCCAGTGGATCACTTGCTGGGAGTTCCCATACTGGCTCAGTATTTCCGTTCCAAACAAATCGAGAACCCAGTTGTCGTATCGCCAGATCACGGCGGTGTAGTACGTGCAAGAAAGCTTGCTGATTTCCTGAACGCTCCGCTTGCAATTATAGACAAGCGTCGTCCAGAGCCGAATGTCAGCGAAGTCATGAACATTATCGGTAATATTGAAGGTAAAACAGCCATTCTGATCGATGATATTATCGATACTGCTGGAACCATTGTACTTGGTGCTAATGCTTTGATGGAAGGCGGCGTGAAGGAAGTATACGCTTGCTGTACACACCCAGTATTGTCTGGTCCTGCACATGAACGTCTGGAGAATTCTCCAATTAAAGAGATTATCGTGACAGATACGATTCCAATTCGCAGCGCGAACCCAACTTCTAAACTAAAAGTGTTGTCCGTGGCTCCACTTATGGGTGAGGCAATTATCCGCGTTCATGAAGAGTTGTCGATTAGTAAATTGTTTGAGATTGAATAAATATAAGGATAATGTATAGCGTGAAACTTATACATTCTTATATTGTACAAAAGGGTTACACCTCCGCTCTCGGAGATGTAACCCTTATCGGCGTGATGCAGGTAGAAGCGCTGGCTTCAATACCCGGCGCGGGAGACGAAGGTGAATATGCTGCGGTTATAGAGTGTCCCTTGCAGCTCCACGAATCCTTCGTCCACTGCTGTCAATACACCAATGTCAATGTGCACGTCGCCTCTGTATATTTCCACAGGCACAGCATATTGGATATGGTACTGAAAATCGCGCTGATGTGTTAAGATTCCACTTTGATGTAGCATAGGTTATCACCTGTCTTCGGAGTATAATTTCGCTCTGGTTGCACAGAGATATGTAGATAAGATCTATTGTACCAAAAACGGACTTCTCTTGCCGGAGAGCCCGATGGAAAGGAAAGGTTCGATAATGAAATGGATTGTCGGATTGGGAAATCCGGGAACACAATATGCGAAAACAAGGCATAATGTTGGTTTTATGGCATTGGATGAGCTTGCGGCTCAGAACGGGATTTCCTTCAACCAAAGCAAATGTAAATCCGTGATCGGTGAAGGGGTTATCGGGGGAGTCAAAACCGTATTGATTAAACCGATGACCTTTATGAATTTGTCCGGTGAGGCCGTTCGCGCTTATATGGATTATTACAAAGTTAAACTAGAAGATATGATCGTCGTCTACGATGATCTGGATACCGAAATCGGAAAAATTCGCTTGCGTTATCAAGGTAGTGCTGGTGGGCATAACGGAATTAAATCGATCATTCAGCATGTAGGTACACAAAGCTTTAATCGGGTACGCATGGGTATTTCTCGCCCTGAACCGGGTTTTGCAATAGTGGATTATGTTCTCTCTTCTTTTCCTAAAAAGGAAGGCGATCCTCTGAAGCAGATGATCCTTAATACTTGTGATGCACTGGAGTTCAGCTTACAGAATTCATTCGAACAGACGATGGCTAAATTCAATGGTTGATCTGTAAACTCTGTTGGTTATGAGGCTAAAGATGATGCTCCCCGGACATACTGAAGGTATATAGTACCTTCAGGAGGCATATAGATGGCAATAAACTATGTATGTAGGCACTGCAAGACATCTCTAGGCAGCATTAATAGAAGTGATGTTACAGAAATGCAGTTGGGCCTTCATTCCTTGACCCCTGCGGAGCGCAGAGATATAATAGCGTATAATTCAGAAGGTGAGATCACGGTAAAGGTGACTTGCGACTATTGCAAGGAGGCTTTAGAGCATAATCCGGAGCTTAGCTTGCTGACGAGTCCGCTTCAGTAGGTGATAGCGCCTGTCTCTATCGTCATCCGCAAGCCTTGGCGTTACAGCTGAGGCTTCTTTTCGATTCCAATCATAATAGGTGACGGTGGCTTTGGCTTCCGTTAGCCTGTTTAGTAAGAGAGGTGCGCCTGTTGTTACAAGGTATTATAGAAGCTTTTTCCAAGGATCCCGATTTCCAGTCTATCACCCAGGGTGTAGCTGCAGGTATGAAAGAGCAGCTCATATCGGGGCTTACAGGTTCAGCTAGACAGATCATGCTTGCAGCACTGCATGAAGAGACAGCTCGTCCCTTGCTTGTGGTGACTCATAATATGTTTTCGGCTCAGAAAATGGCCGATGATTTACAGGAAGCGCTTTCCCCGGAACGAGTTCTGCTCTATCCTGCTAATGAACTTGTGGCTGCGGAAGCGGCTGTCTCAAGTCCAGAGACATTAGCCCAGCGTATTGATGTACTGACCAAATGTGCCCAGGGCTTCCGTGGTATTGTTGTAGTTCCCTACTCGGGAGTGCGCAGACTGCTCCCTGCACCAGAGGTTATGGCAGAGGCACAGGTTACGGTTTCTCAGGATGGAACGCTTGCTCTGGATGAATTCTTGATGTCCATGATCGAAATGGGTTATGAAAGAGTAGAGCGGGTTGAGAATCGCGGTGAACTGAGTGTAAGAGGTGGAATTATTGATTTTTATCCAATGACTTCTCCTTTGGCATATCGTGTTGAGTTATTTGATGATGAGGTTGATTCGATCAGAACTTTTGATCCAGTTGATCAGCGTTCTATTGATAAAGTACGAAGTGTGAAGATTACACCGGCTAAAGAGATTATAGCGAGCAGGTTTCGCCAGGAATCTGCTTCTGCTGAAGCATCTGTTATGCTGGAACGACAGCTTGAGAAAATGGCGGATCGGCAGGCTAAGTTGCGTCTAAAAGAAGAAATTGGACGCGAGCTAGAAATGCTGCGCGAAGGAACCTATTTTCCTGAAATCTATAAATATATCAGTCTTTTATACCCTGAACGCTCTCATTTATTTGATTACATGGCCCAGGATACGATTCTTATTCTCGATGAGCCGACAAGACTGCTTGAAACGGCGAAACAGCTCGAAAGAGATGAATCGGAATGGAACCTCCATCTGATGCAAAACGGCAAAACATTGCCGGATCTGGATCTCTCTGTTGAGACAGATGTTGTGATGTACAAACGTCCGTTCCAAAGCCTGTTTATGTCGATCTTTTTGCGCCAGGTCCCACACATTCAACCACAGAACATACTTGGGTTTATTAGTCGTGGGATGCAGGATTTCCATGGTCAGATGAATGTGCTTAAATCGGAAATGGAGCGTTGGCAGAAGTCTGGTGTAAAGGTAATGATGCTTGCGAGCAGTGAAGAACGGATTGAACGTGTGCGCAGAGTCCTTTACGACTACGGCATTGATGAGCCAACGATCGTACAAGGAAACCTGGGTTCAGGCTTTGAGCTGCCTTCTATTCATTTAGCCGTTATCACTGAAGGAGAGATGTTCTCTCAGAAGCAGCGGAAGGCACGGAAGATCTCCAAAGGGATAGATAATGCTGAACGGATCAAGAGTTATACTGAGCTGAAAATTGGTGATTATGTCGTTCACCAGAACCATGGTATCGGTAAGTATATGGGGATCGGCACGCTGGAGGTCAGCGGTATTCATCGCGACTATATGCATATTTTATATGCGGGTGGCGATAAGCTCTCGGTTCCGATTGAGCAAATTGACTTGATTCAGAAATATGTCGGTTCAGAAGATAAAGAGCCGAAAGTATATAAATTAGGCGGTAATGAATGGACGCGGGTGACGAATAAGGTCCGCTCTTCCGTTCAGGATATTGCTGATGATCTAATCAAACTGTACGCTGAACGCCAAAGTGCAGCAGGGTATGGTTTTGAGAAAGACACACAGGAACAGCGTGAATTTGAAGAAATGTTTCCTTACGAGGAGACTCGGGATCAGCTTCGAGCGATTGAAGAGATTAAGAAGGATATGGAACAGAATCGTCCAATGGATCGGCTTCTTTGTGGAGACGTTGGATATGGTAAGACGGAGGTAGCTATACGAGCAGCCTTTAAATCAGCGATTGAAGGTAAACAGGTGGCTGTGCTGGTACCGACAACGATTCTAGCTCAGCAGCATTATGAGACCTTCCGGGAACGCTTTGCAAATTATCCGCTAAATATTCAAGTCCTAAGTCGTTTCCGCAGCCGTAAGGAGCAGAATGAGACGATTAAAGGCGTTCGGGCAGGAACGGTTGACGTGGTTATTGGTACCCACCGTTTGTTGTCTCAGGACCTTGTATTTAAGGACTTAGGTTTATTGATCGTGGATGAGGAACAGCGGTTTGGCGTGACTCATAAAGAGAAGCTGAAGAAGTTAAAAACGAATGTAGATGTTCTTACCCTGACAGCAACTCCAATTCCTCGTACATTGCATATGTCGATGCTGGGAGTGCGTGATTTATCTGTCATTGAGACGCCGCCGGAGAACCGTTTCCCCGTGCAGACTTATGTTGTTGAGCATAGTCAGACGCTTACGAGGGAAGCTGTAGAGCGTGAATTGGCTCGTGGCGGTCAAGTCTACTATCTCTATAATCGTGTGCAGGGCATTCAAGAAATGGCCGCTCAAATTTCTATGCTTGTTCCTGAGGCTAGGGTAGGCATCGGACATGGCCAAATGTCGGAAGCGGAGCTAGAGAAGACGATCCTTGATTTTCTTGATGGAGAATACGATGTGCTGGTCAGCACAAGTATTATTGAGACGGGTGTAGATATTCCTAATGTAAATACACTTATTGTGCATGATGCGGATAAGATGGGTTTGTCCCAGCTCTATCAATTACGTGGACGTGTAGGCCGGTCCAACCGGATTGCGTACGCCTATTTTACCTACCAGCGGGACAAGGTTCTGACTGAAGTGGCAGAGAAGCGGCTGCAATCTATTAAGGAATTTACGGAACTGGGTTCTGGTTTCAAAATAGCGATGCGGGATTTATCTATTCGTGGTGCCGGTAACTTACTTGGTGCAGAACAGCATGGCTTTATTGCATCCGTGGGATTTGATCTATACTCACAAATGCTGGCGGAGGAGATCCGCAAGCGTAAGGTTACTGTGCTTGGAGAGGAAGACACCTCGCTCAAAGAGGGCAATACCGTCATTGATTTGTCGATTGACGCTTATCTGCCATCCGAGTATATTTACGACAGTATCCAGAAAATTGAAATCTACAAAAAAGTTGCGGCAGTAACATCCTTCGATGATGCTTCTGAGCTTGAGGATGAGCTCTTGGATCGGTTCGGAGAACTGCCTGAAGCAGTTGTTAATCTATTAACTGTGGCTCGTCTGAAAGTGTATGGAAAAATGTATGGCATTGATTCCATGATCAGACGTGGTGATGATGTTACCCTGAATTTCTATGAGGGAAGTCTTGGTGCTCTGGATACGGCGAAACTCGCCAAAGTTGGAAATAGCTTCGAAAGACGTGTACAATTCGATAGAGATGCTAAAGCCAGTATCCGAGTAAAGTCGAAAGACTTAAGTGATAAACAGCTGCTTGACTTGCTTGAACAGTTTCTTAAGGAAGCTAAACAGTCTTTTAAATCGAAGGGAGAACTACACAATGTCGTTAAATAAAAAAAAATCATGGAAAGTACTGCTCGTTTCATTGGTAGCAGCGGTTTCCTTTTCTATGCTAGCAGCATGCGGTAGTAGTGCTGATGATAGCAAGGCAGTTGCGACTTATAAAGGTGGAACAATCACAGAGAAGGAATTTGCTATGGATCAAAAAATCATGAAATTCCTCTCCCCGCAGCAAGCGCAATATTTAGAGATTGAGGCGTTTAAGGAATCTATTTTGAAGCAGGAAGTAGGCTTTGAATATTTGGCTTCCAAAGCAACGGATGAAGCGAAGAAGCAGGCGAAGAAAGAGGCTGATAGCCAAATCGCTGACTTGAAGAAAGCTCTGGGCGACACTTATAAGAAAACACTTAAAGACGCTGACGTTACAGAGGGCGATATCCATAGTTATATGGAGCGTGTGCTGACGGTTTATCAGGATATGCTGCTTAAAGTGACAGACGATCAGGTTGTCAAAGAATTTGAAGCTACAAAAGGTGACTTTACCGTAGCAAATTTGCGTCATGTGTTAATCGGTCTGACCGATGCTAACAACAAAGAGCGCACTAGCGAAGAAGCGCTGAAAATCGCGAAGGAAGTTAAGGCAAAGCTGGACGGCGGAGCTGATTTTGCGGCAATCGCTAAGGAATACACTGACGATACAGCCTCTAAGGAAACAGGCGGAGAATATAAAGATAAAGCTGTGGGAACGTATGTAGATGAGTTTAAGAAGGCTGCTCAAACCTTGCCTTTGAATACCATTAGTGATCCTGTAGAGACTTCTTATGGTTACCACATCATCAAGGTGGAGTCCCGTACCGACAAAACCTTTGATCAGTTAACGGATGAACAAAAAGAAGGCATTAAGAGCTCCATTGTGTCCAAGAACCTAGAAGCGTTCATGGAGAAAGATCTTGAAGGCATTATTGAGAGCATCAATCTGCCGAAGAGCTCTGCTGCCGCAGATGAGTCCGGAACAAAAAATAGCGGAACAGAAGCCACTACAGCGCCAAGCGCATCCCCAAGTGCTACAAAAGCTGCTGAATAAACATCGGTAAAAATGGACAAGCTTACCTTAGAAAAGCCATCCTCACTTAATGTGAAGATGGCTTTTTATTTCGAAGAAACATCTTCAGAACGGCCTTTATCTTGATGCAGATATTAATACATGTCAGCTTATGTATAAGGATCTGGGAAGAGATGAATACTATGGTCAGATATTACGATAAATCACTGGGATTATCCTTTCCCATAATGGACAGTAGTAAGACCATACTTCTTAAGAAAGCGGGGCACATGTGAAATGAAAGCTACTGGAATTGTTCGGCGTATTGATGATCTCGGACGAGTGGTTATTCCCAAAGAAATTAGACGTACTCTACGGATTAGAGAAGGCGACCCACTGGAAATTTTCGTCGATCGGGACGGTGAAGTCATACTCAAGAAATATTCCCCGATTGGCGAGCTTGGTGACTTTGCAAAAGAGTACGCGGAGTCATTATTCGAAGGTACTGGGCATATTACGATGATTGCTGATCGTGATACCTTTATTGCACTGGCTGGTGGCTCCAAGAAAGACTATTTGGAAAAACAAGTAGGAATTCTTTTGGAGAAGGTCATGGATAGTCGTAAGACTGTACTGGAAACCAACGAAGGCAGTTATGAAATCGCTAAAGATCATCCGGATTTGGTGTCCTCATATGTAGCCTCACCGATCATTTCCGGTGGAGATCCTATTGGTTGTGTAGTGATGGTAAGTAAGGATGATTCAGTGAAAATGTCGTCAATGGAAGTGAAAATGGCCGAAACCGCCGCCGCATTCCTTGGCAAGCAAATGGAGCAATAACCGTAATGTAGACCCCGCTTTCCTTTTGGTAAGATATACAAAGGGCAAACGGGGTTTTGTCGTTCTTACAAAACCGTTTCTACTTGTGGGTATACATACGTTATAATATAGAAATTCATCCCATTAAAGTTGTAGAAGCAGGTACTTTATGAAATCTAACTCACAAACATCACGATTGCTGCAAGGGGCATTTATTCTAAGTGCTGCAGCGATTATTTCAAAGCTTATAGGTACACTCCAAAAAATCCCGCTGCAAAATCTAGGCGGAGATGCGGTATTTGGTATATACAACACGGTTTATCCTTTGTACACGATGTTGTTGACGGTAGCGATGCTGGGTCTGCCAGCGGCCATATCCAAATTTGTCGCTGAAGCCTCTGCAGGAAGGCGGGATGACGAGGGTCGGCGGATTCTGCGGTTATCTGCGATTATAACAGCCATAAGCGGTTTGGTTATCGGAGCAATCACCTATGCAGGTGCACCGATTATAGCTGGGTGGGTCGGAAACTCGCATGTGATGCCCGCTTTACGGACAAGTGCTTGGGGACTTGCGGTTGTTCCAATCATGTCAGCTCTTCGGGGTTATTTTCAGGGTCTTCATAATATGGTTCCGACGGCTGTGTCACAAATTGTTGAGCAGTCCGTACGTGTTACAGTAATGATTGTACTGCTCTTATACCTGACCTCACTGGGTGCAGGCGCTGAGAGCATTGCTGCTGGCGCATTGCTCGGATCAGCCGGGGGAGGGGCAGCAGGGCTTGTGATTATGCTGCTATTTTTGCGACGTCATCGGCGGGTGTTAAGACAAGGAGCCCCTTTAGATGCTGCTGCTTCTGTCGAAAGTCAGGGTTTAAAGCTGCCCAATGCAGATAATGAGGGGCGTTCGAATCAACGGATTATGGGCGTTAAAGCAGGGGCCTTGCTGGCTTATGGAATTCCCGTGATGCTTGGCGCGCTGGCAATGCCTCTTATCGGTCTTGTAGATGTATTCACTGTACCTCGCTTGCTATCCTCTCTAGGAAGCGAAGTGGAGGCAATGACACAGTTTGGTGTATACAATCGTGGTTTGCCACTAGTGCAGATTGTAACGATGATTGCCACTTCTTTGTCTGTCGTGTTCATACCAGCCTTAGCAGAGGCGAAGTACAAGGGAGATATGAAGCTGATCGAGAACCGTTGCAGCTTGTCGCTGCGTTGGTTCTGGCTGCTAGGGCTGGCAGCGTCAGCGGGCCTTGCAGTGCTTGCTGAGCCGATTAATATGGCTCTTTACGGCGACACCGCCGGTAGCAGCACTATGACTTGGCTGGCCTTAACCGCTGTTGGCGGTACGGTCAGCATCATCTCGGCTGCACTCCTGCAGGGCCTCGGCTACGTTCGCGCCCCGGCCCTGCACCTTTTGGCCGCCGCGCTGCTCAAGGCGGCCCTGAACCTGCTGCTGGTTCCGCAGCAGGGCATTACCGGCGCAGCCATCGCTGGCGTGGCCGCGCATTCGTTCGCAGCAGTGCTCAACGTGCTGCTGCTGTATCGCCAGGGCCATCTGCGGCTTCGCCTCGCAGATGCCCTGGCACGGCCCGCGCTGCTCACAGCGGGCCTGGCTCTTGCCGCCGCAGCCACCAGCTGGGGCGTGGACGCTGCGGCTACGGCCGCTGGCATCGGCGGCGGACGCACCGCCAGCTTGGCGCAGAGCCTGCTCGGGGTGCTCGCAGGCTGCGCTGTCTTTGCCGTAGGGGCTATAGTCCTTCGGCTCCTTAGCGAGAGCGAGCTTCGCCAGCTTCCGGGCTTTGGCCCATCTCTGGCGGACAAGCTGAAGAAGCTGCGCTTATTCCCTTAATCAACGTTTACATCACAATATAAAAATGCGGTCTGCTGAGACAGCCGCTTAAGAGGAGGAAAAGACATGAGTGCAACATTAACGGTCGTCGGTCTGGGTTCAGGCAACCCTGATCGATTGACGCTAGGAATTATAAAGAAGCTGAAGGCAGCATCCGTTGTCTATGTCCGCACAAAAGAGCATCCAGTCATGGCTGCCCTCTCCGAGCTTGAAATAACTTCCCAGTCCTTTGATGGATTGTATGAATCTTTATCCTCGTTTCCAGAGGTGTATGCAGCGATTACTTCAAAACTGATTGAAGAGGCTCAAGCAGCAGCAGACGGTACAGATATTGTTTACGCGGTTCCGGGTCATCCTATGGTTGCGGAATCAGCGGTTTCGCAGCTGCGCGAGCGGTGTCCTGAGGAAGGCATTGAACTGCAAATATTGGGTGGGGAGAGCTTTCTCGACGAGGCGTTTGTTCGACTGGGGTTTGACCCCATTGAAGGGTTTCAGTTACTAGATGCTTCAGGCATTCGCAGTGCTCAGCTTCAGCCTGAACTACATACTCTGATTGGTCAGGTATACGATAGCTTTACAGCCTCGGAGACAAAATTATGTTTGATGGAGCTGTATCCGCCTGAATATGAAGTTGTTGTGGGGCATGCACTCGGTGTCGAGAACGAAGAAAGTATTGTAAGAGTCCCACTGTACGAACTGGATCGACTCGACGGTTATGGCAACCTGTCGTTAGTTTATGTACCTGCGAATCGTGACGAGAATCTAAGAAATCGTACCTTTGCCCGTCTGCATGAGATTGTCGATATTCTTCGAAGCCCGGAAGGTTGTCCATGGGATCGGGAGCAGACACATGAATCCCTGCGCAAAAATTTAATCGAAGAAACCTATGAAGTCCTTGAAACGATTGATGAGGATGACCCCGATCATATGAAAGAGGAGCTGGGCGACCTTTTGCTGCAAATTATGCTTCACTCTCAAATGGAGGAGGAGCTTGGCACGTTTAACGTGTATGACGTCATTGAAGGGCTGAATGATAAGCTTATCTTCCGTCACCCTCACGTATTTGGGGATACCAATGCGAATGATGCCGAAGAAGCGCTGAAGAACTGGGAGGGCATGAAGGCAGAAGAGAAGCGGCGTAAAGGTGTGAAGCCAGAGGAATTATCCGTTCTTAGTGGTGTTCCGTGTGACCTGCCTGCTCTTATGAAGGCATACAAGCTTCAGAAAAAAGCATCCAAGGTGGGCTTTGACTGGGACAACGCTACGGATTGCATAGCCAAGATTCGTGAGGAGATCGATGAGCTGCAGGAGGCGATTGACACAGATGCAGCATCAGATGATCAAATTCTGGAACTTGGAGATTTGTTGTTTGCAGTTACGAATGTTGCTCGTTTTATCGGTGCAGATCCGGAAGAGGCATTAACCCGGACTAACCGCAAATTTGTGCGCCGGTTTCAATATATTGAGCAAAGCTTGCAGCGCAAGGGAACGAGCGTAAAGGATAGTAGTTTGGAAGAGATGGAAGAACTATGGCAAGAGGCTAAGGCTGAGGAGCGAAAAGTCTAGTAATTCACAGCCCCTTTACGGTATATGGACTCAAAAATGGGGCAATGCTGTGGATGTAGCTTTTATTTTCTGATTTAGAATGTGGCCAGTAGTTTAATAGTGCTATAGAATAGATTCTGCGACGATTTCTGAGAAATAACTGCTTCTTTTTTTAAAAAACGACGAATCGTGGCAGGATTTTAAGGTGACATCAAGAATAACATAAAGACGAAATGCGATTCGCCCCATATTATGGTGGTGATTCTCGTTTCATTTATTTTTTCGTATCCTAGGAGGAACTTTAAATTATGAACAAGACAGATTTGGTAAACAACATTTCCGAGAAAAACGGATTGGCAAAAAAAGATGTAGAAGCAGTATTGAACGGATTCTTGGGTGAGATTACAGAAGCTTTGGCAAAAGGTGATAAAGTCCAACTGATCGGTTTCGGAACTTTTGAAACTCGCAAACGTGCAGGACGCACTGGTCGCAACCCGCAAACGGGCACAACGATTGAAATTCCAGAATCGACTGTACCGGCTTTCAAAGCTGGTAACAAGCTTAAAGAAGCCGTTAACTAATGCGTCTTGACAAATTCCTGAAAGTGTCCCGTTTAATTAAGCGTCGCACAGTGGCCAAGGATGTGTCCGAACAAGGCCGGGTACTGATTAACGGGCGGGAATCTAAACCTAGTAGTGCAGTTAAGATCGGTGACGAGATTACTGTACAATTTGGACAAAAGCTTGTAACGGTCAAAGTAGAAAAGCTGGTCGAAACGACTCGCAAGGACGAGGCCGCTGGTATGTATACTCTAGTTCGGGAAGAGCCTGTTGCCAAAAGCAGCGGACTGGACTGGTAAGAGTAATAGAAGAAGGCATAACTTTACATTTTGTAGAGTTGTGCCTTCTTTTTGTTTCTATTATTTTTAGTGGGACGGGATGTTCTATAACTTCTGCCTCTGCCATAGATTAGAGGTAAGAAGGAGGGGTACATGCTATGATCGAGCCAGGAAAGGTAAACAAACAGCATGATCTGCACATGCGCAGTCGGAAGCAGCTGGAGTTGACGGGCGTGCAAAATGTGGAGAGCTTCGACAGCGAGGAATTTTTGCTTCGTACAGAACTCGGCCATCTCACCATTCGCGGGAATCATTTACATATCAAAAATTTAAGTCTGGAGAACGGAATGTTGTCCCTAGAGGGCAATGTACATTCCCTGATTTATCTCGATCCCGGATCGCAGGGCAAAAATAAAGGTCTGCTCGGTAAGCTATTTAAATGAATCCTGCAGTCCAGTGGGTGACGCTGTTCTACATGATCATGGCCGGGCTGGCAATGGGACTGGCCTATGACAGCTACCGGGTGCTGTCGCTGAAGTTCAATTTTCCCAAATGGCTGAATGCCATGCTAGATCTACTGTATTGGCTTTGGGCCGCCTTGCTCGTTTTTCGTATGCTGTATGCCGGAAATCAAGGACAATTGCGGTTTTATGTCTTTCTAGGTTTGTTTCTAGGAGTATGGATCTATTTTTTAATCTTCAGTGTTACGGTGCGGCGTTTTGTGTTAAGGTTAATTCAATCGGTTCAGTATATGTGCAGGTTGCTGTGGAGACTTGTGGAGATCCTGATAGGTACACCTCTTCTCTGGCTTTGGCGATTTATTTTAGGGCTGCTAAAGCTACTAGGTCGTATTCTGCGGTTCATCTTTAAGCTTCTGCTGCGTCTGACCAAACCAATTTGGGTATTACCTGTTAGGTGGATCTCTCCACAGTTATCGCGGCTGACACATAGCGCCTGGATTGTGAAGATCACTGAATGGATTACCAAATGGCGGAAACGCTGACCTTGAATTAGGGGGTACGTTGCATGAACAGATTTACTGCGGAAGAGAAAAGTAATCATAGCAAAAATTCGGCCGCAGGCGCGAAGAGAAGAAGATTTATGTGGATTGTCTTTGTGGCAGTATTTTTTGGTTGGGCGGGTTATACTTACTTCGCTCAAAGTGCGGTCATTGCGGACAAGGGTGAGGAACTTGCAAAGAAACAGGAGACTAGTGAGGATGTCATGGCATCTTTAACTCAATTAAAATATGAATTATCCAGACTTAATGATGACGAGTATATTGGCCAATTAGCACGTAAATGGTACAATATCTATCCTCAAGGGGAAACTCCTATTCGAACAGAGCAATCAGAGCAATAATAGCGGCGAAAAGAGGCTTTTACTCTGTTGCCTTGCTTTGCTCTTTACTGTATAATCAAATCACCGCAGACAGGATGACCTTAATATTCGTCTGTATATTTTTAAGGGAGGATCATTTTATTCTATGGCAATTGAAGTGGGCACCAAGTTAGAAGGCAAAGTGACAGGCATCACGCATTTCGGAGCATTTGTGGATCTGTCAGGAGGTGTCACAGGTCTCGTTCACATCTCGGAAATCGCCGATAATTATGTCAAGGATGTTAACGATCATCTGAAGATTAGTGATGTAGTAACAGTCAAGGTGATCAACGTCGATAAGGACGGCAAGATCGGACTTTCCATTAAGCAGGCTGTTGACAAGCCAGCATCGGAAGTACGTCCGCCTAGAGCTCCAAGACCAGAACGTCCTAGCGGCGGAGACCGTTTCGGCGGTGGAGGCGGCAGTGGTGGAGGCGGCGGTGGATTCAATCGTGAACGGGGTGGGCGTCCATTTAAGCCTGCAGCCGGTAAACCTTCATTCGAGGATAAAATGTCGCGATTCCTGAAAGACAGCGAAGAACGGATATCTTCGATTAAGAAGAACACAGAAGGAAAGCGCGGAGGCCGTGGAGCTAAACGTGTGTAATCCAATACCTGTACATCATAAATAACCGCAGGGGCATTTCGCCCTTGCGGTTTTTTTGTCATGTCATATAAAATTGCCGACAGCATCCATGTCATTCTCACATAACTCTAGGGCAATCGCTGACGAATAACCGCCGCGTCAGCGCGTGAAATTACGTTGTAAACAATCTTGAAACCAATCAACCTACCGTCCCGCAAGGGATAGAACCGCTTTTTTACAGATCATGAATGAAGGCTTTTTTGTCGGAAATTTCTTGTGTGTGTCCCTCCATTTCTGACAAACTTTCTCAATTGCCCGGTTATATAATGAGTACCATAAATTCTTAAACGGGTGGTGTAGGGGAATGAGTAAAAGCAACGTGGTAAATTTGCCAGAGTGGACAAGAGTAGGAAGTGAAGATAAGAAGCAGAGACAAGCATTGCGTACGCGTATTACAGCTTGGGGTCAGAAACAACGGTATATTCAGCTAATAGCAGCGAAGAAATGGATGCTATTGCTTAGTTTCATGGGGTTTCTGCTGGGTAGAGCCATGATTCTGGACGAACTATCCCCTTTTGCTGTCGCATACTTTGCCGTCATTGTGTTTATGCGTCGCGACTCTATTCTACCTGTAGCTGCAGCCATTATAGCTGGAAGTCTCTTTACTCCATTCCCTGGAGCTTTGGTTACTACTGCTGAGCTGATTATTTTCTTTTTAGTTTATAAAGGCTTGGAAAGTTATGAACGAATAGATTTATCCTATGCACCACTTATGGTGTTCGTGTCTTCGTTTATGGTTGGCTTGTTCCAGATTGTTATTGGACCTTCTCTTTCTTGGTATCCGCTTATGATGACAACACTAGATGCTTTACTAGGTTTTGTGCTTACACTGGTGTTCATTCAAGCGCTGCCTTTACTAACCTATAAGCAAAAGAGTAGAGCGCTCAGGAACGAGGAGATTCTGTGCCTTATTATCTTACTTGCCTCAGTAATGACGGGCCTTGTGGGCTGGACCCTTAATGGTTTGTCTTTGGAGCATATATTGTCACGATATTTGATTCTACTCTTCGCCATGGCAGGGGGGGCTCCTCTTGGGGCTGCTGTTGGGGTGGTGACCGGATTGATTCTCAGTTTGGCGGATATTAGTGCTATCTATCAGATGAGCCTGCTTGCTTTTTCTGGAATGCTAGCGGGAATGATGCAGGGTGGTCGAAAAGGTGCAGTATCTATCGGGATGTTGCTAGGATCCACGATCCTTTCCGTCTATTTTACGGGTCCGGGTGATATGATGGCCTCAACATGGGAAACCTGCGTAGCGGTAGTGCTATTTCTTATAACGCCTAAGGCGATGATATCTGCCATTGCTAAATATGTTCCTGGCACGTCAGATCATAGCCGATCTCAACACGAATATGCGCGAAGGGTCAGGGATTTAACGGCAGAACGGGTGACGCAATTCTCACAGGTATTCCAGCAGCTGTCGAGCAGCTTTGGGCAGATTCCACGTGCCGGAGAAGTAGGGAAGTCAGACCGTGAGATGGAGGATTTCATGAGTACGGTGACAGAGGGGGCCTGTGCAGGATGCATTCGGCGTTCCCACTGCTGGGATGCAAAATTCTATCAGACGTATAGATATATGACAGATATGATGACTACTGTTGAGGAATGCCCTGATATTACGGCAGCTCAGCTGCCTCCGGAATGGAGCCGGATTTGCGGTAAAACTGGTGAAGTACTTGAAGTCATGAAAGGACAATATGATCTTTACCAACATGATATGCGATGGAAAAGACAAATATACGATAGTCGTCAATTTGTTGCCGAGCAGTTATCGGGCGTGTCACAGGTTATGGAGGACCTGGCGCGTGAAATAAAACGTGAGGGACAGGCTATGTATCGTCAGGAAGCTCAAATCCGTGAGACATTGGAGAAATTAGGGCTGTCTATTCATAGTATCGAAATCCTAAGCTTAGATCCTGGGCGTGTAGAAATAGAGGTGGTGCATGCCTATACTCGTGGTTTTGATGAATGCCGTAAAATGATCGCTCCGCTCCTTTCCGACATACTAGATGAGAATATTGCTGTCATGAGCGAGACGGCAGTCCATCCTCGGGAAGGATTGTCGATGGTTACCTTCGGTTCAGCCAAAGCCTTTGAGATAAACACAGGAGTGGCCGTTGTTTCTAAAGGAGGAGATATGTTATCTGGCGATAGCTTCAGTACCGTAGAGCTTGGAAACGGCACCTTTGCAGTATCCATTAGCGATGGAATGGGAAATGGTGAGCGGGCGAGAATGGAGAGTAGTGCCGCCCTCGGTATGTTAGAAAAGCTACTGCAGTCCGGTATGGATGAGAAGTTGGCTGTAAAGTCGGTAAACTCTATTCTCTTATTACGTTCTCCTGACGAGTTCTATGCTACCGTTGACATGGCTTTGATCGATCAGTATTCCGCGCAGACAACTTTTATGAAGATTGCTTCCGCACCGAGCTTTATCCGGAGGGGTAGTGAGGTCATTCCAATAACCTCTAGCAATCTGCCTATAGGAATCATTAAAGATATCGATGTGGATCTGATTAGCATGCAGCTTCGGGCCGGTGATATTTTGATTATGATGACGGATGGTATTTATGATGCGCCAGGATATGCCGTTAATAAGGAGATATGGATGAAACGGTTGATCCAAGAGCTCGAGGGGGATGATCCTCAAGATTTGGCGGATAGCCTGTTAGATAAGGTAATTCGTTATCAGGGCAATGAGATCCATGATGACATGACAATTGTCGTCAGTCGTGTAGATCATTTCCACCCAGAGTGGTCCAGTCTGCATATGCCTGGTGTCGGCCGAATGGAGCGTCCGCGTACGGTGAGTTAGATGGTTGGGCACGCGCGAAGTGTCGTATTGCCTGTATGTTTTAGCACGCGCGAAGCGTCGTGTTGCTTGTATGTTTTAGTACGCGCAAGGCGTCGTGCTGATTGTTAAAGGTTTGAAGCACGGGCATAGTGCCGTGCTTGAATGGTAGTCGAGGCGAGTCTGTGATGTGAAACTCGCCGGCCTCTACTATTTACGTTTCAGAGTTTCGCTGACTTTGGAGCGTAATTTTTTAGATCTAAACTGTTTACTAGTGAAGGTACGGAACGGAGAGAAAGTTTGGAGCTGTAGAAGCGGAGCGTTCGCCTTTATTATTTGATTTCAACCGCAGAAGGCGGTTTTAATAGAGAAATCAAATAATAACAGCGATCGAAAGCCCAAACATTTCTCGCAGTTCCCCTATTCACTATCCCCTTAGTTCAGATCACA
Organism: Paenibacillus sp. FSL R5-0914; assembly: GCF_038004525.1. NCBI lineage: Bacteria > Bacillati > Bacillota > Bacilli > Caryophanales > Paenibacillaceae > Paenibacillus > Paenibacillus sp. FSL R5-0914. Next base: position 850,062 of record NZ_JBBORH010000001.1, on the reverse strand, counting down.
AATTTCCCCAACAAAAGCGACCGTTTGAAATCTCTCATTTCTGGATATGCTAGAAACAGAGGTTCAAACAAAGGGGGAGTTGAGGGTTATGAAGCAAATTATGCTCATTACTGACGGTTGTTCGAATGTAGGAGAAAGTCCGGTGTTGGCAGCGGCGCATGCCCTGCAGGAGGGAATCACCGTAAATGTGGTTGGTGTAGTTGATTATGGTACGATCGGCGAGCTCGGAAGCCGGGAGATTGCCGACATTGCCAAGGCCGGGGGAGGCCTTAGCCGAATAGTCGGAACGCCACAACTGGCGCAGACGATTCAGATGATGACACGCAAGACCGTGGTTCAGACGATCCAGCAGGCGGTTAATAAAGAGGTAAAAAAGATACTAGGCGATGGCTCATTGGATCAGTTACCTCCTGTTCAACGTTCACAGGTTGTTACAGTTGTAGATGAACTGACAGAAACAACACCGTTGCGCATTGCACTTCTTATCGATGCCAGTGCTAGTATGAAACCTAAACTGGGTGCTGTGGAAGATGCTATCCGCGATTTGGCGCTCAGTTTGGAAGCACGGGAAGGTAAGAGTGAGATTGCTGTGTTCCATTATCCTGGAAATAACAGCAGCGAAGATGCCAAGCTTGATCTAGATTGGACCCATGACATGTCAGGTATTCGTACGTTATTCTCTAAATTACACATGAGAGGCGCGACACCGACGGGTCCAGCTATTTTCAAGGTGCTTGAACATTATCGTTATGATACACTGGATGAACATCGTGGACGCCAACTAAGTGATGACCACGACGAAAGAGAAGGGATGATTGGTGGGTATGTCGTCTAATCCGTCCTATCCTACTGGTACCTTAATTAACGGCAAATGGCGGGGTAACCGTTATGTCGTTGAGCGGATGCTGGGAAGGGGCGCGAACGGAACCGTATATCTTGTGCAAAGAGAAGGCAGACGGGAAAGGTACGCGCTAAAAATCGGATACGATACACTTGAACTTCAATCGGAGATCAATGTACTAACCTCGCTGCAATCACGGCGAAAGCGGAATGAGCATCGTGCTCGTCGTGAGAATCCATTGTCTTCTTATTTTTTGGAAGCGGATGATTTTGCGAATGGGGATAATGTCCCCTTCTATGTAATGAGGTATGTTGAAGGCAAACCTCTGCATCATTTTTTATCGAAAAACGGTCCCGACTGGTTAGGCCTGGTAGGGCTTGGTCTGCTTGATAAGCTGCGCACACTGCATGAATGCGGTTTTGTGTTCGGGGATTTGAAGCCGGAGAACGTCATGGTATCAAAGTACGGCGAAGTGGAGCTGATCGACTTTGGGGGCACAAGTCCTATTGGTCGCAGTGTGAAGCAGTTTACCGAATGGCATGACCGTGGCTTTTGGAATGCAGGCAGCCGCACGAGTGATGAGGGTTATGATCTATTCGCTTTTGCTGTACTGTGCCTCCGTCTTTTGAATGAAGAGGGGCTCAAGAAAGCTGCGCTACAGCTGCCGCAGACAAGAAGTGTAGATGAGCTGTTTAAGCTGGCTAGAAATCTACCCGACAAGAAACTATCCTCTTGGATTTGTTTGGCGTTAAAAGGAGGTTTCACCGGTTCCGCTGATGCTACAGAGCTCTGGCGAAACCATATTTACAATTCGCGTAGAAAGCGTCCTGATAGTATGGACACACCTCGCTGGCTCAAAAATGCTTTTGGGGTATCCTTGTTTGTGCTTGCCTTTACAATTTATTGGGTATTTCGGTTTTGAACTTATACATATAGTTAGAGAGAAGGGGGGCCGCATATGGAGCAAATGAATGGACTGGTGGAGTCAGTATTGGAGTCAGCAGCCGAGCACGAGCTGTGGGCGCCCCATGACACCATTGTAGTCGCAGTTTCCGGCGGCCCGGATTCTGTGGCTCTTTTGCATGTTTTGTATGAAATAGCTTTAAACGTTATGCCACTTACCTTAATATGCGCTCATGTGAATCACGGATTTAGAGCGGAGTCTAAGGAAGAGACAGAGCTAGTACGTGGTATGGCTGAACAATTGGGACTGCCCTTTGAGTTGGCAGAATTCGATATTCCCTCTTTGGCTAAAGAGAGTGGACTCGGCCCTGAGGGGACAGCACGCGAGAAGCGATACGAATTTCTGATTGATACCGCACACCGTTATGGGGCGCGCTCTGTTGCTCTGGCTCATCATGCGGATGATCAGGCAGAAACGGTGATTATGCGTCTATTGCGAGGAAGCGGTTTATCGGGGCTGTCCGGTATCAAGTGGAAAAGAACAGAAAAAAAGGTGGAACTCATTCGTCCATTCCTACGTATTAACAAAACGGCTCTTCTTGGGTTATGTCAGAATGAAGGTTTCACCTATGCCGAGGATGCAACTAATCTGCTGACGAAATACAAGCGGAATGCTGTTCGATTGGAAGTTCTTCCTTTTCTGGAAAGGTATAACGGCAGAGTGAGACAGTCACTTGTGCAGCTTGCGGAAATTGCAGGAGCTGAGGATGAATATATGGAGGCATCTGCGGTAAAATGCTTTGAGGAGCTGGTTTCGGAAGGGGAAGGGAAATATACCTTTAACAGAGCTTCATTTGCGGCCATACCCTCCGCTTTACAACGGCGTTTGATTAAACTAATATTAAATTATCTGTCGGCGGATCTATCTGCCCTTGATTTCTCCAAGATTGAATCTGTACGTCGGGGAACGCTGCAGAGCTATCCCACCACCTGGAGTTTGGATTTAGGTGGAGGCCTGACTTGTGTGCGGCAATATGATATCATCTTGTTCTCGTCCAAGCCCGCGCAGCAACAGGCAAGCTATACATATCGTCTGTTTTTACCGGATTCCGAGCTTAAGCTGGAGGAAATAGGTAAGGTGATGTCGATGGCGGTGCTGGAGAGAGAAAACTTTTTTGTACAGGGGGAGGATTATGGGAAGATGTCGGCTTGGTTTGACCGTGATGAACTGGTCTTTCCACTAACGATACGTTCCCGATTGCCTGGAGATACCATAAGAGTCATGGGATTAAACGGAAGCAAAAAGGTAAAAGATATTTATATTGATGATAAAATACCTGCTGCTGAACGCTCAATAATCCCCCTCGTTTGTGATGGTTTGGGCAATATCGTCTGGATTCCGGGCGTAAGACGCTCGATGCATGCCGCAGTAGGGCGGCAAACGACCTCGGTACTTCTATTGTCTCTAGCAGAGCTGGATGACCGTGAAGAAACGTAATGGTCGATGTAAGTCTTTCATAGTATAACTTAGGAGGTTTCGCAAGTTGCAAAATGATATTCAAGAAGTCTTGATCACCGAAGAGGAACTTCAGCAGAAAATTAAGGAGCTCGGTCGAACACTGAGCGAAGAATACGCAGGACGTACCCCTTTAGTCATTTGTGTACTAAAAGGCGCGTTTATATTTATGGCAGACCTGGTTAAAGCCATTACAGTACCTGTTGAGATGGATTTCATGGCAGTATCTAGCTATGGAGCATCCACCAAGTCCTCTGGTGTTGTCAAAATTATTAAGGATTTAGATGTATCGGTAGAAGGCCGCGATATCTTGATCGTTGAAGATATTATTGACAGTGGCCTTACGCTCAGCTATTTGATTGAGCTACTCCGCAACCGCAATGCTGCTTCTATCAATGTGGTTACCTTGTTTGATAAGCCCTCAGGTCGTACGGTTAATCTGGAAGCCAGCTATACAGGCTTCGTGTTGCCAGACGAATTTGTAGTAGGCTACGGATTGGATTATGCCGAGCGGTATCGGAACCTCCCATATGTTGGAGTACTGAAGCCTGAGATTTATTCCAATTGAACTATTGATTGCCTTGATCATACGGATCGGGCACCCTTGGCTTCCTTTATTTGAGGTGTCCCAAGAGGCTATGGTACAATAACTTGAGTGTTGCGAGAGGAGGTAGGGGATGAATCGGTTCATCCGGAATTCTGGTTTTTATTTGATTTTATTTTTAGTCGTGGTGGGTATTGTCCAGTTTGTGAGCAATGGAAATGAAGCCGCCGATTTCCCTAGATACGACGAGTTACGGCAGGAGATCAAGAGCAACAATGTGAAGGATTTGACGGTTCAGTTTGAGGGTAATGCCTTTTTAGTTACAGGCGAATATAGAGAGTTGCCTGCCGATACTAAATCGAAAAGCTTCTCCACATATATTCCTCCAACAGATGCTGCTATTAATGAACTGATTCAAGCCAGTGATGTTAATGGGATTGAATTAACTCAGAAGAAAATGGAAGGTACCAGCATTTGGCTGACATTCCTTTCTTCTATTATCCCGCTAGTCATTATGTTCATCTTGTTCTTCTTCCTGTTTAACCAGGCGCAAGGTGGCGGCGGTAAAGTCATGAATTTCGGCAAGAGCAAGGCTCGGTTATATAATGAAGAGAAGAAGAAAATCAGCTTCGAGGATGTTGCAGGGGCGGACGAAGAGAAGCAAGAGCTTGTCGAAGTCGTTGAGTTCCTGAAAGATCCGCGCAAATTTGCAGCTGTCGGTGCACGTATCCCTAAAGGCGTACTGCTTGTAGGCCCTCCGGGAACAGGTAAAACATTGCTTGCACGTGCAGTAGCAGGTGAAGCCGGTGTTCCTTTCTTTAGTATTTCCGGTTCCGATTTTGTAGAAATGTTCGTGGGTGTCGGTGCTTCTCGGGTACGTGATTTGTTCGAGAACGCTAAGAAGAACGCGCCATGTATTATCTTCATTGATGAAATTGATGCTGTGGGTCGTCAACGCGGCGCCGGACTCGGCGGCGGACATGACGAGCGCGAGCAGACACTTAACCAATTGCTGGTTGAGATGGATGGATTCGGTGGTAACGAAGGCATTATTATTGTTGCGGCAACTAACCGTGCTGATATACTTGATCCTGCATTACTTCGTCCAGGACGTTTTGACCGTCAAATTACGGTTGACCGCCCTGACGTAAAAGGCCGTGAAGCTGTACTTAAGGTTCACGCTCGTAACAAGCCACTTACGAAAGATGTAAGACTGGATGTTGTTGCTAAACGCACAACTGGATTCACGGGTGCTGATCTAGAGAATCTGCTAAATGAGGCAGCATTGCTAGCTGCACGTCGTAACCGCAAAGATATTTCCATGATTGAAGTGGATGAAGCCATTGACCGTGTTATCGTGGGTACTGAGAAACGTAGTCGGGTTATCAGTGACCGTGAGAAACGCATTGTTGCTTACCATGAAGCAGGCCATACTATAGCTGGTTATTTCCTTGAGCATGCTGATATGGTGCATAAAGTTACAATTATCCCACGCGGACGTGCCGGCGGATATGTTATTATGCTTCCGAAGGAAGATCGGATGATCGTTACCAAGCAGGAGCTTTTGGATAAGGTTACTGGATTACTTGGTGGGCGTGTTGCCGAAGAATTGTTTATTGGTGAGATCGGTACGGGCGCATACAGTGACTTCCAACAGGCTACGCGCATCGTGCGTGCCATGATCATGGAGTACGGTATGAGCGATAAGCTTGGACCTATGCAGTTCGGCTCTTCTCAAGGCCAAGTATTCTTGGGTCGTGATATTGGGCATGAACAGAATTATAGTGATTCCATTGCTTATGAGATTGATCAAGAAATGCAGAACTTTATTACTTCGAGCTACGAACGTTGTAAAGAACTGTTGCTCAAATACTCTAAAGAAATGCACCTGATTGCCAATACGTTACTTGAGAAGGAAACACTTGAGCTTGATCAGATTAAAGAGCTGATTGAACAAGGATTCCTTTCTGAAGATGGTAAGGCTGAGGGTGGCGAAGGCGTTGCGCTTGAAGTTGGCGAACCTGTCATTGATAATATCGGTGATGTGCGTGTCCGCATTCAAGGCAAGTCTGAAGATACTGATTCCACGCCTCCGAACCTATCAAAGGAAATCCCGAACAAACCTGAATCTGAGGGTAATGACGGATCTGATGATGACAATAAAGGCGGCGGAACTAGCCTTACCTAAGCAGGATCACTATTCATAAGATGTAAATTAATCCGGAGAGCGTAATTGCTCTCCGGATTTTTTATTTTAATTTTTAGGTAATTTCATGCTTAGAAGCCTGTCTAGTCACATTGACAGGGGCTGGAACGTTGTGTACATTAGTGATTAATATTACTTACTATTAACATCAGCTTATTCATTTTTTCGGATGATGGCTCATGCCATTTGATAACATCGCACCGGCGTAAAGCCGCGAAGATTTAAGGGGGAGAACAATCGGTGGAAGCTCTGGCACTTGAGCGTAAGCAGGAACAGAATCGAGAACTTCGTATACGTCTTGAACAGCTTAAGAAGGAAAGAAACGCAATCATTTTAGCTCATTATTATCAACGTGATGAAATTCAGGAGGTTGCCGATTTCCGGGGAGACTCTTTTTTACTCGCTCAGAAGGCTGCAGAGACTGATGCAGAGGTTATTGTATTCTGCGGTGTTCATTTCATGGGGGAAAGTGCTAAAATTCTGGCTCCAAACAAAACCGTCCTTATTCCTGATGAACGTGCAGGCTGCCCAATGGCTGATATGGTCAATGTAGACGGTTTGCGTAAGCTTAAAGCGCAACATCCAAATGCTAAAGTGGTGACTTATATCAACTCGTCTGCAGAGATTAAAGCGGAAACTGATATCTGTTGTACCTCTGCCAATGCCGTGAAAGTAATCGAATCCCTCGATGCTGAAGAAATTATCTGGGTACCCGATAAGAATCTTGGTCAATACGTACAAGATCAGACCGGCAAAAAACTGATTATCTGGGAAGGCTATTGCAACACTCATGATATGTTGACTGTTAAAGATGTAGTAGAAATGAGAGCGAAATACCCAGAAGCAGAATTTGTAGTTCATCCAGAATGTCGTCCGGAAGTAGTGGCCATGGGTGATTATGTAGGTAGTACTACATCCATTCTCGAGTATTGCCGGAAATCTGACCGTAAGCAATTTATCGTTGGAACTGAGGATGGTACAGGATATCAGCTTCGTAAAGATAGTCCGGATAAAGAATTCCATTTTGCTACAAAATTTCTTGTTTGTCCTAATATGAAAGTTAACAATCTAAAAAAACTGGTGAAATGCCTGGAGACGATGAAGCCACAAATCTATGTACCGCCTGCTGTCGCCGACAAAGCCAGAACTTCCCTAGAGCGCATGCTACAAGTCCGGTAGTATGCGCTACTCTTTCGTTGAAACAGGTGAAACGCGGTCATGATTCCACAATATTTGGTTGATTTTGATCTTCGGGATATTCCTAAAGTAAAGACAGATTGTATTGTTATCGGTTCAGGGATTGCCGGATTGTTCACGGCTATTAAAGCTAGTGAAGATCGGCGTGTCATTATGATCACAAAGAAATCAGTAATGGAGAGTAATACTCGCTATGCACAGGGGGGGATCGCAGCTGTAATAGCTGAGGACGATTCCCCTGCTTACCACCGGCAGGATACATTAATGGCGGGAGCAGGTCTTTGCTCATCCACAGCTGTCGATGCACTTGTTAATGAAGGACCAGATAGAGTTCATGAGCTAATTCGTTTAGGTACTCTTTTTGATAAGGAAGATGGGGTACTGGCTTTGACGCAGGAAGGAGCGCATAGTCACCGTCGTATTTTGCATGCTAATGGAGATGCTACAGGTTATGAGATTGTTCGTGCCTTGGCTGAACAGGTAGCTGAACATGAGAACATTGAGGTGTGGGATGATCATTATGTCATTGATCTCATCACTGAAGGTGGAGAATGTGTAGGCGCATTGTTGCAGCGTCCCGGCGGCGGACGGTTATTCCTGCAAGGGGATGCGACTATTTTGTGCTCTGGTGGAGCAGGACAATTATTTAGATACACTACCAACCCTGAAGTAGCTACAGGCGACGGGGTAGCCATTGCTTATCGTGCCGGGGCTCATATACGAGATATGGAATTTATTCAATTTCATCCTACAGCATTGAGTTATCCTGGAGCTCCTAGATTCCTAATCTCCGAAGCAGTCCGTGGGGAAGGAGCGGTATTGCGCAATATTAATGGAGAGCGGTTCATGGAACGATATCATGAGTTGCTTGAGCTAGCCCCACGAGATATTGTAGCTCGGGCTATTGTAAGTGAAATGGAGCTTACAAAGTCAACGTTTGTCTATTTGGATATTACGCATGAATCCCCAGAAATGGTGAAGCATCGTTTCCCTACAATACATGAGACCTGTATGGGCTATGGACTGGATATTACAAGTGATTGGATTCCAGTGGCTCCAGCTGCGCATTATATGATGGGGGGCATTAAGACCGATCTAAATGGGGAGAGTACGATTCCTCGCTTGTTTGCTTGCGGGGAGGTTTCTTCCACAGGCGTACATGGGGCTAATCGATTAGCAAGCAATTCATTATCAGAAGCAGTTGTTTTTGGACATCGTATTATTGAGCGGATTCGCCAATTATCTCCGCTTGGACGTGATGTTACATCAGTTAGTAGCAACGAAGGGCGTGTTGATTCGCCAACTCAAGCTATTGTGGAACGCCGTTTGAAGCTACAAAAGGTAATGGTTCGATATGCTGGATTACGACGTAATGAAGAGACCTTGTCTAAGGGAATAGAAGAATTGAAACGGCAGCTACCCATCTTTGGATCCGTATTGACTAAACGTGAGGAATACGAGTTCGCTAATATGCTGACCTGCTGTTTGCTCGTGACAGAGTCTGCTCTAGCACGGGAAGAGAGTCGCGGGGCACATTACCGTGAGGATTACCCGCAGCGAAGTGATGATCAGTGGCGCAAGCACCTGCTTCAAATTCGCGATCTGGGAATAGTGGAGGAATTAAGCGATGATGTTTAATGGTTACAATGAAGAACTAGTACAATCCATTAAGGCTTGGCTGCGGGAAGATGTAGGTTCCGGTGATGTAACAACACAAATGACAATACCTGTTGGCCATGAATCTAAAGGGATTATTCATGCTAAAGAAGAAGGCGTAATTTGTGGTATCCCGATTGCAGAGTTGGTTTTTGAAATTGTTGATCCTACGCTTAGCTTTACAGCCCTTGTAGAAGAAGGTCAAGCAGTGACAAAAGGGACTGTAATTATCGAGGTAGAGGGAAGCACACATGCAATTCTTACAGGTGAACGGCTTGCACTCAACTTGATGCAGCGTCTTTCCGGTGTAGCATCACGTACGTCATCTTTCGTACAGGTGCTCGATGGATTACCGACTCGTCTAGTAGATACACGTAAGACTACACCAGGACATCGTATGCTGGAAAAATATGCAGTTCGTGTTGGTGGAGGCTTTAATCATCGCTTTGGTCTATATGATGCGGTTATGATCAAGGACAATCATATCAAAGGTGCAGGTGGTATTAGGCAGGCAGTAGGTCGTGCGCGGAAGAACATTCCACATACGATGAGCATTGAAGTAGAGACTGAGAACTTAGAGCAAGTCGAAGAGGCGCTGGCAGCAGGTGCTGATATTATTATGCTTGATAATATGTCTAACGAGATGATGAAGCAAGCGGTGGCTAGGATTAAAGCTAAAGCTCCACATGTCAAGACAGAGGCCTCCGGCAATGTATCGTTAGAAACGGTTCGTGGGATCGCAGAAACAGGTGTGGATGTGATTTCTGTAGGACGCCTTACGTACTCCTTTTCCAGTCTGGATATTAGTCTAGACCTTAATGCCAAGAAGGAAGGGTCCTCATCATGATGCTTGCTGTCGATGTCGGTAATACCAATATTGTTCTCGGTGTATACAGAAAGCGCGAATTGTTACATCATTTTCGGCTAAGTACTGCGCGCCAATCCACCGTGGACGAATATGGAGTGCTGATACACAATCTTTTTCAGATGTCAGGGATCTCTGTTAAAGATGTGGAAGGTGTAATTATATCCTCGGTAGTTCCACCTCTGGTTAAGACTATCGTGGATATGTGTATAAAGTATATAGGCAAAGATCCGTTACTCGTAGGACCAGGGATAAAAACGGGACTTAATCTTCGCTATGAGAATCCGCGTGAGATTGGCGCAGACCGGATTGTTAATGCTGTGGCTGCGATTGAACAATATAAATGTCCGCTTGTTGTTGTTGATTTTGGTACGGCTACGACCTTCGACTGTATCGATGCAGGGGCTAATTATCTTGGAGGAGCGATTGTTCCGGGTCTTGTTATTTCTACAGAGGCCTTATACCAGCGGGCGTCGAAACTGCCACGAATTGAGTTGGAGAAGCCTAAAAAGGTTATCGGACGTAATACAGTTCACGCTATGCAGGCTGGTATTATTTTTGGGTATGCAGGCCAAGTCGAGGGGATTGTAAAGCGTATCAAAATCGAGATGAACGCTCCGGAACTGAAGGTTATTTCTACTGGAGGCCTCGCTTCGCTAATTGCGGGGGAGACGGATTGTATCGACGAAGTAAATCCTATGTTAACACTAGAAGGATTACGAATTATTTATGACCGTAACCAATAAAGATAAAGAAGCCTAAAGGGCGAAGAGATAGGAGGGCTATGCACCCAATGGAAAAAAAGAAGGATCGACTTATCCGTGGAACAGCTATGAATGGTAAAGTGAGAGCGTTTGCTGTCCGCACAACAGAATTGGTCGAGGAATTGCGGCGTAGACATGATACGTATCCAACGGCTACAGCCGCACTTGGACGTACAGTTACCGCTGCAGCCATGATGGGCGCTATGCTCAAAGGAAGAGAGAAGCTATGTATCATGGTCAAAGGGGATGGACCGATCGGGCAAATCGTTGCGGAGTCCAATGCGTTGGGAGAAGTGTGCGGTTATGTACACCATCCTCACATTCACTTACCTAGCAATAGTATGGGCAAATTGGATGTTGCTGGAGCCGTAGGAACTGAAGGGTTCATTGATATTATAAAGGATTTAGGTTTGAAGGAACCTTATCGAGGTAGTATTCCTATCATCTCCGGAGAACTTGCGGAAGATTTCACTTATTATTTCGCTGTTTCTGAACAAACCCCAGCTGCAGTTGGCTTAGGTGTATTAGTGGATACCGATGAGTCAGTGATTGTAGCCGGAGGGTTTATCGTACAGCTTCTTCCAGGACTGACGGATGCGGAGATTACGGAGATCGAAAAAGCTCTAGGGGCTATGCCTTCCGTGACAACACTTCTTGATCAGGGTCTAGAGCCAGAAGAAATGCTGCGTTTTCTTTTGCCGGATGCGGTAGTTATGGATGAACTGGATATTAACTTTGCTTGTCAGTGTTCGCGTGAGCGGGTAGAGCAGACATTGGTTAGCTTAGGGCAAGATGAACTGGAGAGATTAATTGAAGAAGATGAGCAGGCTGAAGTTGTATGTCATTTTTGCAACGAGGCTTATGTTTTTAATAAGGACGAATTACAGGTCATTTTAGAACAAGCGAAATCGTAGGGCATGGGATGATGACGAGACAGGAACGTGCACTTCGCAATACGGTTGTTATTCTGGCTGTCGCAACTTTAATGCTCGGGGGCCTATTGTTCTGGAGCTTACGCGCCATGGCTCTTCTAAAAGGGGATACAACAGAAAACGAAACACCGGATGCAGCGACTGCAGGCGGACAACCGATAACAGATAAGCAGTGGATGGATGAGCTCAAAAAAAAGCATGGCCACGAAGTGCTGGTTGGAATGATCAATCATATTGTTGTGGAGATGGAAGCAAAGGCTCTAGGGATTACCGTGACCGACGATGAGGTTGAGCAAGAACTTGCACGAACTATGGTTGGATACGGATCGGAAGAACAGTATTATGCACAAATGCAGTCTCAGCTGGGATTATCTCGTCAGGAAGTGTTCGCAGAAACGGCTTATCGTCTGACCTTACAAGCAATAGCCACTGATGGTATTACGATTAAGGAAGCTGATATCGATACTTATTTAGACCAAAACACGGAGCGTTTCACTCCCAAAAGGGAATTGGAACTCTCCATGATTAAGGTTTCATCTTATGATGAAGGCGAGCAAGTAATGGATCGCTTGGAACAGGGCGAGAATTTTGCTGATTTAGCTAGGGAAGTTTCCATTGATACAGAGAGTCGGCAGCAAGGAGGCCGTTTGGGTAAAGTAGAGGAAGACGATCCTTTTTGGCCTGAGGGGCTGCTTAAGACCGCTGCTAGTTTGGATGAGGGTGATATAGCGGGGCCGATTCAGGCGGAGGACGAATTCGCTATCATTCGACTAGAGAGTATTCACACACAAAATATTCCGGACCAAAAGGAAATTCGGGCGCTGATACGTCAAGAGCTGGCGTTGGAGCAAGCACCCCCTCTACAGCAAGTGGAGAGTGATTTGCGCACGAAATATGATGTGGCAATAAATATTGACAACAGCCTGCAAGATTGATAATATGATATTAACGTAAAACCTACCGTTTTAGTCGGAAATAACTAACGGTGGTCCAATATCTATACCCCTTTATAGCAGTTATTATTGCATAATAGGGACACACATACAGAAGAGTAAAGTCACAATTTACGTTCTTATATCGCATTTATCATTCTAAGGAGGTTTTTGCTCATGGCTAAAGTCGTTAACAACGTAACAGAATTGATCGGAGGTACTCCGCTCGTTCGTTTGAATCGTCTGGCACAGGAAGGCTCCGCAGATATTTATTTGAAATTGGAATATCAGAATCCGGGATCAAGCGTAAAAGACCGTATCGCAATCAGCATCGTTGAAGAAGCTGAACGTGAAGGTCTACTGAAGCCTGGAGGTACAATTGTAGAAGCAACTAGTGGTAACACTGGTATTGGCTTGGCACTTGTGGCTGCGGCTAAAGGCTATAAGGCAGTTATCGTAATGCCGGAAACCATGAGCTTGGAACGCCGTAATCTACTTCGTGCATACGGAGCAGAATTGGTTCTGACTCCAGGATCGGAAGGCATGAATGGTGCGGTTAAGAAAGCGGAAGAAATTCTGAAAGAGAACCCAAGCTATTTCCCATCGGAGCAATTCAAGAATAAAGCGAACGTGAAGATCCACCGTGAGACCACTGGACCTGAAATCGTTGAAGCTATTGAGTCCATCGGAGGCCCTCTGGATGCTTTTATTGCAGGTATCGGAACAGGTGGAACGATCACGGGTGCGGGTGAAGTGCTGAAGAGCAAATATCCTGACGTGAAGATCTATGCTGTGGAACCTGCTGCTTCTCCAATCTTGGCAGGAGGCAAACCAGGCCCTCACAAAATTCAGGGTATCGGAGCAAACTTCATTCCTGAAATCCTGAACCAGGACATTTATGATGAGATCATCCATGTTGAGAACGATGAAGCATTCGAAACTGCACGCCGTGTAGCTAAAGAAGAAGGCGTCTTGTCTGGGATTTCTTCCGGTGCAGCAGTATTTGCAGCACTTAAGGTTGCTAAAGACCTCGGTCCTGGCAAGAAGGTAGTTGTCATCATCCCAAGTAATGGTGAACGTTACCTGAGTACACCACTTTACAATTTCGAAGCGTAATTGTTTGCAATAACGTAATTTATAAGAGTCTTCATACCACTTTTCTGGTGGTGATGGAGACTCTTTTCGTTGATTATATGGGCAAAAGGTTCTGTGGATATACTACACCCTAGACGTGTTAATTTTATATTTTTGAAAAATGCTAAGGTTTTTACCGAAGACTCAAAAGCCATATTAATTTCCTATAGCTGGGGGCTTTTCAATAATGCCTTAAGTACAGTATACTGACAGGCAATATACTACTGATGATTAATAATAAGTAATTGCTAGATAAAACTAAGCAAATGCTTACGAAGTAAGTTTTATTGCGAGGTGATGTCTACGATGTAATGGCTTCATAAAACTAAGCAAATGCTTACGAAGTAAGTTTTGTCCCGAAGATTAAACTGTAGGATTATGCTAGACAAAACTTAAGCAAATGCTTACGAAGCGAGTTTTATTGCGAAGTGATGTCTACGATGTAATGGCTCCATAAAACTTTTAGGAGGATGGCTTTGGAAATCATAACGACATGGAATGAGTGGGAACAATGGGCAGCTGAAGACTGGAGCATGTTCCCCTTGATTATAAAATCACCCAAGTGCTCGGGGGAATTGCCCGCATCCTGGAAGAAGGCCTGGGAACTAGCTTCCGAATACTCCGTAGTGTTGGAGAGTGGCAAGGGTGGCCGCTATACGTACTTAGGTTTAAATCCTGTATCAATATTAAAAGGCAAGGGAGAAGGCGCTGAGGTGTTTAGCCTTTCTCCCGAATCATTGGGTCATACAGCCGATGAGGGTTCACATGAGACTACAACGCTGATAGGTCAGCCGCTAGAGCTGCTACAGCAGTGGATGTCAGGCTTCACCTCGCCAAGTCTAAACGTTCAGGGCATTCCTCCATTTACCGGTGGATGTATTGGATTTCTAGGTTACGATGTGGTTCGCTCATTGGAGCGTTTACCGTCTCTCGCACAAGATGATCCCGGTTTTCCTGATTATCTCTTTATGAGGATGGATGAGGTATGGATTTATGATCACGAAGAGCATGTGCTTTATTGTGCTGTTCACGTCCCGGTTCCAGCAGAATGTGGGATGGAGGATTTGCAGAACCTTTATCTCGGTGCTATAGAACAGGCTGGACGAATGGTAGAGCAGTGGCAGTTGGTATCCGCTGCTTCGGGATTGAACGAAGAGGTCAAAGGTAGCATTGAGGCCCTCACAGATTCCTCAGGAGAGTGGCCGGGTATGACCTCGGCCTTCTCGCCTGAGAAGTTCCAGCAGGCCGTGCTGGACGTTCAGGAATACATCCGCCAAGGCGATGTATTTCAAGTGAACCTCTCGCTGCGCCAGGAGGCGCAGCTGAAGTCCTCGCCGGAGGATGTTTACGAATGGCTGCGCAAGCTCAATCCGTCCCCGTACATGGGGCTCTTGCGGTCGCCCGGCTTCGCGCTATCCAGCGCTTCACCGGAGCTGCTCGTCAAGCTGCACGGGGACAAAGTGAGCGCACGGCCAATCGCCGGCACCCGGCGGCGAGGCCTGACTCCCGCGGAGGATGCCGCCCTGGAGGCGGAGCTTCGCGGGAGCGAAAAGGAGATCGCCGAGCATATTATGCTTGTCGATCTGGAGCGCAACGACATCGGGCGTGTCGCTGCATATGGATCCGTCAGCGTGCCTGAGCTGATGACGGTGGAGCGCTACTCTCATGTGATGCATCTCGTTTCGCAGGTAGAGGGCCAGGTCGCACCGGATAAGGATGCTTATGCTGTAATCGCAGCATTGTTCCCAGGGGGAACGATTACAGGCGCGCCCAAAGTAAGAACAATGGAAATCATTGAAGAGCTGGAGCCGGTTCGGCGTGGGCCGTATACAGGATCCATGGGCTTTATTGACTATAACGGAAATATGGAATTAAATATTATTATTAGAACACTGGCTGTAAAGGATGGGGTCGGATATATTCAGACAGGTGCGGGCATCGTGATCGACTCTGATCCATACCGTGAATACCGTGAATGCCATAATAAAGCCAAAGCGGTAGTGAAGGCAGTACTCTGTAGTGAGTTACAGCAGGAATCCCAAACTACCAGCGGCGCCGAAGGGGGAGAAACACTGTGATCTTGGTCATCGATAATTATGATTCCTTTACGTATAACCTCGTACAGTATTTGGGTGAACTTGGGGAAGAGGTTAAAGTACACCGCAACGATGAAATTACCATTGAAGAGATTGAAAAAATGGCTCCCGATCATATTTTAATTTCTCCAGGACCATGTACACCTAATGAAGCGGGGATCAGTTTGGAATTGTTACATCATTTCAAAGGTATTATTCCGATCTTCGGCGTATGCCTTGGGCATCAGGCGATAGGCCAAGCATTTGGTGGAAATGTTATTCGTGCAGAGCGTTTGATGCATGGAAAGACATCCCCGATTCATCATAAGGGCACGTCGGTTTTTGAAGGTCTGGAGTCTCCTTTTACGGCAACGAGATATCATTCTTTGATTGTAGAGCGCGAGAGTCTGCCGGATTGTCTGGAGATTACAGCGGAGACCGAAGAAGGGGAGATTATGGCACTGCGCCATAAAGAATACCCTATCGAAGGTGTGCAATTCCATCCGGAATCGATTATTACGGATCATGGTCATACGATGCTGCGTAATTTCTTGAAACGGAGAGCCGGAGAAACGGCATGAAATATATAGGATTTAACAATGGTGTCATTGATGCAAGACAAGCCGTGGTTTCCGCCCTGGATCACGGTTTTTTATACGGCATAGGATTGTTCGAGACCTTTCGGACGTATGGGGGAGTGCCTTTTCTGCTGGAGCGTCATTTGAAGCGTATGGCAGAGGGCTGCAAGGAGCTTGGTATTCCATTTGCGCAGGATGTTGAACAGCTGCAGGAGTGGATCCAGCGTGTTATGGACAAAAATGAATTAAAAGAAGCTTATATACGCTATACCGTGACCGCTGGTGAGGATATTCTCGGATTACCTGCGGGCGACTATTGCGAACCCAATCATTTGCTGTACATCAAAGCGCTGCCGAAAGTATCCGAAAAGATATATAGCGAAGGCAAAGACCTGCAACTGTTGTCCTTACGGCGTAACACTCCGGAGGGAGCAGTGCGATTCAAGTCTCTGCATTATATGAATAATATTTTGGCCAAGCGTGAGCTTAGGGGCTATGCCTCTGCGGCGAATGGTGCTGAAGGACTGATGTTGACTGCACAAGAGATCATAGCAGAGGGCATTGTCAGCAACATCTTTTTTATAAAAAACAATATTCTCCACACTCCAGATATCTCAACTGGAATTCTACCGGGAATTACCCGGGAAATGGTAATGGAGCTGGCTCGTAGTGCTGGAATCAGGGTAGAAGAGGGCGCATATCATTGGGGGCAGTTGAAAATAGCCGACGAAGTATTTCTTACTAATTCCGTACAAGAAATTGTCCCGGTCACAACGCTTTGGGAAAAAGATAAAAAATTTACCGTAGGCGATGGCCTTTGCGGCAGAATGACTTCGGATTTGATTTCATTCTATAGAGAAAGGACGGGAATACCGAAATGAGACCAGCCATATTCAAGCGGACATACCGCTGTGGAGATACTGATTTGGAATTAGGAAATCGAACGCTGATTATGGGCATCCTGAATGTAACCCCGGATTCTTTTTCAGATGGAGGACTTTGGGATGATCCGGACAAAGCAGTAGAACATGCGCTACAAATGGCCGCAGACGGTGCTGATATTATAGATATTGGTGGAGAATCTACCCGTCCTGGTCATAAACCAGTGGGGCTTAAAGAGGAATTAGCTCGTGTATTGCCTGTCATCGAGAGTATTCATCGAGCGGCACCGCATATTCCGTTATCTATAGATACCTACAAAGCTGAAGTGGCACGCCAAGTTATTGCTGCTGGTGCCCATATCATTAATGATATATGGGGCTGTAAAGCTGATCCGGAAATGGCGGCAGTGGCAGCTGCTGCGGACTGTCCCATTATTTTGATGCATAACCGGCAGGACCGTGATTATACGAATCTAAGTGCGGATATGTCGGCAGACCTTAAGGAAAGTATTGATCTTGCTTTAGCCGCAGGAGTGAAGCCGGCCAATATCATCTTGGATCCAGGGATCGGCTTTGCGAAGGATTTTAATGAAAATTTGCAGGCGATGATGCTTTTGGACGGGTTGACTGAGTTTGGCTATCCACTGTTACTGGCGACTTCACGCAAAAAATTCATCCGGACCGTACTTGATTTACCCGCTGATGATGTTGTGGAAGGTACCGCAGCTACAGTAGCCTTTGGTATTGCTCAGGGCTGCCAGATCGTACGAGTGCATGATGTGTCCCTAATAAAACGAACGGTCAAGATGTGTGATGCGATGTTGTATGCTGCACCTTTATTGGTGCGTGAATAAAGATATTTTATAAAAAGGGCGGGTTTAAAGATGGATAAAATGACACTGCATCGAATGGAATATTACGGATATCATGGTGTGTTTGAAGAAGAGCGTAAGCTGGGCCAACGTTTTTACATTGATTTGGAGCTGGAACTTGATCTACAGGGAGCGGGCCAGAACGATGATTTGAACCAAACCGTAAACTATGCTGAAGTGCATGAACTGGTCAAAAACATTGTCGAAATAAAGTCCTTTAAGTTAATTGAAGCTCTGGCAGAATATATTGCATCCTCCGTACTGGACACTTATACTGTTATCAATGCAGTAACGGTAAAGGTAACTAAACCGCATCCGCCATTCGACATTCATTTTCAGGGAGTGACTGTGGAGCTGCGCAGAACTAGAAAGTGAGAACAAAGTCCATGAATATACATTCCACCTCTGAAGAATCAGAGGCTTATATTGCTTTAGGGGCTAATTTGGGCGACCGTGAGGGCACGCTGTCAGAGGCTTTGAACAGACTGAATAATCATGATGAAATATCGGTAGTTCGCTGCTCCAAAGTCTACGAGACAGAGCCAGTAGGTTATTTAGATCAGCCGCAGTTTCTTAATATGGCAGCAGCTTTGCGCACGACGCTTGCGCCAGAGACCTTGCTGGAAGTAATGCTGGGGATCGAAACGCAACTGGGTCGTATCCGGGATATTCGCTATGGACCGAGAACGGTAGATCTAGATTTATTGTGGGTAGAGGGCCAGACACTTGATACTCCGCATTTAACGTTACCGCATCCGCGTATGTTTGAGCGTGCATTTGTAATGCTTCCGCTCAGTGATATCGTTCCACAGAATGAACAGTCTTCCGGACTCCGCAAGTTGATTACAGCAGCGCTTCAAGACATAGACGGGAAGGAAGGAATTCGGTTGTGGACAACAAGCGTATGGGACGGAGGGTCAGGGCATTCCGCAAGCTAAAAGGCTATACTCAGCAGGAACTTGCGGATCTCACTGGGATTTCCTTGGCTGTGCTTGGCGCAGTCGAGAGGGGCAATAGACGTTTGGAAGATCAAATTTTAGATAAAATTGCGAATGTCCTAGGGGTTACAACCGAAGAATTGGTAAACCCTGACTCATAATTTTTAAGCAATTTAAATAGGAATAATGGAAGTGATACGAATGCTGAAGATTGGCGACATTGAGATGAAAAATCAAGTTGTTCTGGCACCTATGGCTGGGGTGTGCAATCCGGCCTTTCGTCTAATCGCTAAAGAGTTTGGTACAGGTTTAGTCTGTGCGGAAATGGTGAGCGACAAGGCTATTATTCACGGAAATACGCGTACTCGCGAAATGTTATTTGTAGATGAACGGGAGAAACCGCTAAGTTTGCAGATTTTTGGCGGGGATAGAGAATCACTGGTGCAAGCAGCTAAAGTGGTTGATAAAGAAACCAATGCTGATATTATCGATATCAATATGGGATGCCCAGTGCCTAAAGTAACTAAATGTGATGCAGGAGCCCGCTGGCTTTTGAATCCCGACAAAATCTATGAAATGGTCTCTGCGGTTGTCGATGTTGTTGATAAACCCGTAACCGTGAAAATGCGGATTGGCTGGGATAGCGAGCATATTTTTGTCGAAGATAATGCACGTGCAGTAGAACGTGCCGGTGGCAAGGCTGTCAGTGTACATGGACGAACACGGGAGCAACTCTATACGGGGCGTGCGGATTGGAATTATATCAAGATGGCAAAAGAAGCGGTCTCCATTCCGGTTATAGGCAATGGTGATGTGAATACACCTGAAGATGCTCGGGCTATGCTTGATCAGACCGGTTGTGATGGCGTGATGATCGGGCGTGGTGCGCTAGGTAACCCATGGATGCTGTACCGTACGATTCAGTATTTAAGCACCGGGGAACTGATGCCTGAACCTGGATTGGATGAGAAGATTAAGGTTGCCATTCTTCATATGGATCGGCTGGTTGCACTTAAGGGAGAAGCAGTAGCCGTTCGGGAGATGCGTAAGCATATGGCTTGGTATTTAAAAGGCCTGAAGTCTGCTGCACGAGTAAAGGATGTGCTCATGTTAGAGACAGAACGTGATGGAATGGTGAAGATTTTGAATGATTTTGTCGTTCAACTAAAGCATGAAGAAGAGAATAAGGGTAATGAAATGTCTGCTTCCGCAGTATAAACGTTGTTTTCCTTACGCTTTTTGAACACATCCTACTTTATATGTGGTGTCATTGACATTTTGTAGCGGTTCCAATATAATTTCACAGTATAAAATCGCCGTTACAGTAAGAGCAATGCAGCAGGGAGGGTTCTTATCCTCCTAGATTAGCATATAGTATGGTGTTTTCAATAAATGTATACGACAGGAGAATCGGTTGAGATGAGCGATAAAGAAGTCATCCTTACGCCGGACGGGCTAAAGCGTCTGGAAGATGAGCTGGAATTCCTCAAATCTGTGAAACGCCGCGAGGTTGCTGAACGGATTAAGGTAGCGATTGGCTACGGAGATATCAGTGAGAACTCGGAGTATGAAGACGCGAAGAATGAGCAGGCTTTTATCGAAGGACGCGTTATCACCTTGGAGAAGATGCTTCGCAACGCGCGCATCATTAATAGCGACGAGATCGTTACTGATGTGGTAAGTATCGGTGTTACTGTAAGTGTTGAAGATTTGGAATATGGTGACACTATGGAATACACGATCGTAGGTACAGCGGAGTCCGATCCACTGAATAATAAGATCTCCAACGAAAGTCCAGTAGGCAAAGCCATCATCGGCAAGAAAATAGGCACGATTGTTGACGTTAATACACCTGCAGGCGTTATTCAATATAAAATTCTCGATATCAGAATGAAGTAGTGTACAGATCTTATAGTCTGTAAATAGATGTGCTGCCGAATGTATAAGTAGTTTTGTTGTACGCAGGCAGATAAGGGAACATTGTTTGGGAAAGCTTCCTTAGGGAAGCTTTTTTTCAAAATATAAGGGATTTATATCTGCAAGGGGATGAATAGCATGACCGAGGAAATGAATAATGTGGAGAATGCAGAGAACGAACTTAGTGAGCTTTTGCAAATCCGCCGTGCCAAATTGGACGAGCTAAGAGGACTTGGTATCGATCCTTTCGGCAAAAAGTATGAGCGTACAGCTAACGCTGGCGACCTAGTATCGAAGTATGATGGACTTTCTAAAGAAGAATTGGACGAGCTATCTGTTGAAGTCAGCATAGCGGGTCGCATTATGGCAAAACGTGTTATGGGTAAAGCCAGTTTTGCGCATATCCAAGATCTCAGTGGAAGAATTCAGCTTTATGTTCGTCAAGACAGCATTCCTGAAACGCAATACGCAGCGTTCAATGTTCTCGATCTAGGAGACATCATCGGCGTTCGCGGAACAGTATTCAAAACCAAAACAGGCGAGACCTCCATCAAAGTGCATAATCTCGAAGTCTTGTCTAAGTCCTTGTTGCCGCTTCCTGAGAAATATCATGGTCTTAAAGATGTAGAGCTGCGGTATCGTCAGCGCTACGTTGATTTGATTATTAATCCGGAAGTTCAACAGACCTTTATTGCTCGTTCAAGAATCATTCAATCTATGCGTCGTTATTTGGATTCACTTGGCTATCTTGAAGTTGAGACACCTACACTTCATGCGATTGCCGGTGGAGCTGCAGCGCGTCCGTTCATTACTTACCACAACACGCTTGAAATGCAGCTTTATATGCGTATTGCTATTGAGCTTCATTTGAAACGTCTTATTGTTGGTGGACTGGAAAAAGTATACGAAATCGGTCGTGTATACCGTAATGAAGGAATTTCGACTCGTCACAATCCTGAGTTTACTATGATTGAGCTGTATGAAGCTTATGCTGATTACAAGGACATCATGAACCTTACGGAGAATATGATCGCTCATATTGCCCAAGAGGTATTAGGAACTCAACAAGTCGACTATCAAGGCAAGCCGGTAGATCTGTCACCAGGATGGCGTCGTGTAACTATGGTTGATGCCGTTAAAGAAGTAACCGGTGTTGATTTCAGTGTTCATATGACAGATGAGGAAGCACAGGCTCTGGCAAAAGAGCACCGTGTACCTGTAGAGAAGCACATGTCTTTCGGTCATATCCTTAATGCTTTCTTCGAGCAATTTGTAGAGGAAACTCTGATTCAGCCTACCTTTGTAATGGGACATCCGGTTGAAATCTCACCACTCGCGAAGAAAAACGATGAGGATCCACGCTTCACCGATCGTTTTGAATTGTTTATTGTGGGTCGTGAACATGCGAATGCATTTAGTGAATTGAATGATCCGATCGACCAGCGTCAACGCTTTGAAGCTCAAATCCAGGAGAAAGAGCAAGGTAATGACGAAGCCCATGAAATGGACGATGACTTTATCCGTGCTTTGGAATATGGTATGCCTCCTACAGGTGGACTGGGAATCGGTGTAGACCGTTTGATCATGTTGCTTACCAATTCTGCATCTATTCGTGACGTACTGCTGTTCCCGCATATGCGTAACCGTACAAACGAATAGTATTTATACAACAATGAGCACAGGGGAGCTGTCTAGCGGCGGTTCTCCTTGGCTACTGTTGATCAGAAGGTAAAGATTCTGATATCGTTATAAGGATATATAGCTTAATACTAATTTGTTTGAAAAAAAGTGTTGCAATGAATCTCTATACATGATATATTCTATTTCTGGCCGAGAAACACACATGCCGAGCTCGAAAAAGAAGTAAAAAAAGAGCTTGACATTAAACGGCTGAACATGATATAGTATAAGAGTTGCTGCTGAGACATTAAACGGCGCCAACGAGAACTTGATCTTTGAAAACTGAACAACGAGTGAGTAGGAAATCACGAAAGTGAAATCCAAAATTAGAGAATTAATTTTCTCGTCAGATGTTTCAAAATGAGCATATCGCTCTTTTCAATACTAATTGGAGAGTTTGATCCTGGCTCAGGACGAACGCTGGCGGCGTGCCTAATACATGCAAGTCGAGCGGAGTTATTTTGAAAGCTTGCTTTCAAAATAACTTAGCGGCGGACGGGTGAGTAACACGTAGGCAACCTGCCCCTTAGACTGGGATAACTACCGGAAACGGTAGCTAATACCGGATAATTTCTTTTTTCTCCTGAAGAAAGAATGAAAGACGGAGCAATCTGTCACTGAGGGATGGGCCTGCGGCGCATTAGCTAGTTGGTGGGGTAACGGCCCACCAAGGCGACGATGCGTAGCCGACCTGAGAGGGTGAACGGCCACACTGGGACTGAGACACGGCCCAGACTCCTACGGGAGGCAGCAGTAGGGAATCTTCCGCAATGGACGAAAGTCTGACGGAGCAACGCCGCGTGAGTGATGAAGGTTTTCGGATCGTAAAGCTCTGTTGCCAGGGAAGAACGTCCGGTAGAGTAACTGCTATCGGAGTGACGGTACCTGAGAAGAAAGCCCCGGCTAACTACGTGCCAGCAGCCGCGGTAATACGTAGGGGGCAAGCGTTGTCCGGAATTATTGGGCGTAAAGCGCGCGCAGGCGGTCATTTAAGTCTGGTGTTTAAACCTTGGGCTCAACCTGAGGTCGCACTGGAAACTGGGTGACTTGAGTACAGAAGAGGAAAGTGGAATTCCACGTGTAGCGGTGAAATGCGTAGATATGTGGAGGAACACCAGTGGCGAAGGCGACTTTCTGGGCTGTAACTGACGCTGAGGCGCGAAAGCGTGGGGAGCAAACAGGATTAGATACCCTGGTAGTCCACGCCGTAAACGATGAGTGCTAGGTGTTAGGGGTTTCGATACCCTTGGTGCCGAAGTTAACACAGTAAGCACTCCGCCTGGGGAGTACGGTCGCAAGACTGAAACTCAAAGGAATTGACGGGGACCCGCACAAGCAGTGGAGTATGTGGTTTAATTCGAAGCAACGCGAAGAACCTTACCAGGTCTTGACATCCCTCTGAATCCACTAGAGATAGTGGCGGCCTTCGGGACAGAGGAGACAGGTGGTGCATGGTTGTCGTCAGCTCGTGTCGTGAGATGTTGGGTTAAGTCCCGCAACGAGCGCAACCCTTAACTTTAGTTGCCAGCAGGTAATGCTGGGCACTCTAGAGTGACTGCCGGTGACAAACCGGAGGAAGGTGGGGATGACGTCAAATCATCATGCCCCTTATGACCTGGGCTACACACGTACTACAATGGCCGGTACAACGGGAAGCGAAGCCGCGAGGTGAAGCCAATCCCATCAAAGCCGGTCTCAGTTCGGATTGCAGGCTGCAACTCGCCTGCATGAAGTCGGAATTGCTAGTAATCGCGGATCAGCATGCCGCGGTGAATACGTTCCCGGGTCTTGTACACACCGCCCGTCACACCACGAGAGTTTACAACACCCGAAGTCGGTGGGGTAACCCGCAAGGGAGCCAGCCGCCGAAGGTGGGGTAGATGATTGGGGTGAAGTCGTAACAAGGTAGCCGTATCGGAAGGTGCGGCTGGATCACCTCCTTTCTATGGAGAATCGTCTTCTGCAATGAAGACATTCAAATCGGAAGTTAAGCTTCCACAACTCACTCGTTGCTCAGTTTTGAGAGTTTAAGCTCTCAGTAAGACTTGATCCTTGAAAACTGGATACCGAAACGAATTTGCGTTTTAGAACATCTTTTAGCAACTTGTGTAAACAAGTAAATGTTATTAGTGAGATGATTCCAAAGAGAATGTCATTGTATGATATTTTCCTGCGGAAAAATCAAGGTTAAGCTAATAAGAGCACACGGAGGATGCCTAGGCGCCAGGAGCCGACGAAGGACGTGGCGAACAACGAAACTGCCTCGGGGAGCTGTAAGCAAGCTTTGATCCGGGGGTGTCCGAATGGGGAAACCCAGCTGTGGTAATTCGCAGTTACTCATCTCTGAACACATAGGAGATGTAGAGGCAGACCAGGGGAACTGAAACATCTAAGTACCCTGAGGAAGAGAAAACAATAGTGATTCCGTCAGTAGCGGCGAGCGAACGCGGAACAGCCTAAACCTAAGAGCTTGCTCTTAGGGGTTGTGGGACGTCTCACATGGAGTTACAAAGGAATATGGTAGGTGAAGAGGTCTGGAAAGGCCCGCGATAGAGGTAAAAGCCCTGTAGCCTAAACTGTGTTCTCTCCGAGACGGATCCCGAGTAGTGCGGGGCACGTGAAACCCCGTATGAATCCAGCAGGACCATCTGCTAAGGCTAAATACTACCTGGCGACCGATAGTGAAACAGTACCGTGAGGGAAAGGTGAAAAGCACCCCGGAAGGGGAGTGAAATAGAACCTGAAACCGTGTGCTTACAAAAAGTCAGAGCCCTATTTATGGGTGATGGCGTGCCTTTTGTAGAATGAACCGGCGAGTTACGTTTAACATGCAAGGTTAAGTCGAGAAGACGGAGCCGCAGCGAAAGCGAGTCTGAATAGGGCGATTTAGTATGTGGACGTAGACCCGAAACCGTGTGATCTACCCCTGTCCAGGGTGAAGGTGCGGTAACACGCACTGGAGGCCCGAACCCACGCATGTTGAAAAATGCGGGGATGAGGTGGGGGTAGCGGAGAAATTCCAATCGAACTCGGAGATAGCTGGTTCTCCCCGAAATAGCTTTAGGGCTAGCCTCGGTATAAGAGTAGTGGAGGTAGAGCACTGATTGGGTGCGGGGTCCGCAAGGATTACCAAGCTCAGTCAAACTCCGAATGCCATATACTTATTGCCGGGAGTCAGACAGTGAGTGCTAAGATCCATTGTCAAAAGGGAAACAGCCCAGACCATCAGCTAAGGTCCCCAAGTGTGTGTTAAGTGGGAAAGGATGTGGAGTTGCACAGACAACCAGGATGTTGGCTTAGAAGCAGCCACCATTGAAAGAGTGCGTAATAGCTCACTGGTCGAGTGACTCTGCGCCGAAAATGTAACGGGGCTAAACACACCACCGAAGCTATGGCTAGATACGTATGTATCTGGGGTAGGGGAGCGTTGTATGTGGGTTGAAGGTGTACCGTAAGGAGCGCTGGACAGCATACAAGTGAGAATGCCGGTATGAGTAACGAAAAGATCAGTGAGAATCTGATCCGCCGAAAGCCCAAGGTTTCCTGAGGAAGGCTCGTCCGCTCAGGGTAAGTCGGGACCTAAGGCGAGGCCGAAAGGCGTAGTCGAAGGACAACAGTTTGAAATTACTGTACCACCGTAATCCGCTATGAGCGATGGGGTGACGCAGGAGGGTAGTGACGCGGACTGATGGATATGTCCGTCTAAGCAGTGAGGCTGATGTGTAGGCAAATCCGCACATCGTTAAGGCTGGGCTGTGATGGGGAGCGAAAATTACAGTAGCGAAGGTCATGATCTCACACTGCCAAGAAAAGCCTCTAGCCAGGAGAAGGTGCCCGTACCGCAAACCGACACAGGTAGGCGAGAAGAGAATTCTAAGGCGCGCGGAAGAACTCTCGTTAAGGAACTCGGCAAAATGACCCCGTAACTTCGGGAGAAGGGGTGCCCCGGTAGTGTGAATAGCACGAGGGGGCCGCAGTGAAAAGGCCCAAGCGACTGTTTAGCAAAAACACAGGTCTGTGCGAAGCCGCAAGGCGAAGTATACGGGCTGACGCCTGCCCGGTGCTGGAAGGTTAAGGGGAGTGGTTAGGGGTAACCCGAAGCTATGAACCGAAGCCCCAGTAAACGGCGGCCGTAACTATAACGGTCCTAAGGTAGCGAAATTCCTTGTCAGGTAAATTCTGACCCGCACGAATGGCGTAACGACTTGGGCGCTGTCTCAACGAGAGATCCGGTGAAATTTTAATACCTGTGAAGATGCAGGTTACCCGCGACAAGACGGAAAGACCCCATGGAGCTTTACTGCAGCTTGATATTGAATTTGGGTACGATCTGTACAGGATAGGTGGGAGCCGTAGAAATCGGAGCGCAAGCTTCGGTGGAGGCGCCGTTGGGATACCACCCTGATCGTATCTAGGTTCTAACCTAGTACCCTAATCGGGTACGGGGACCGTGTCAGGCGGGCAGTTTGACTGGGGCGGTCGCCTCCTAAAGAGTAACGGAGGCGTTCCAAGGTTCCCTCAGAATGGTTGGAAATCATTCGAAGAGTGCAAAGGCATAAGGGAGCTTGACTGCGAGACCTACAAGTCGAGCAGGGACGAAAGTCGGACTTAGTGATCCGGTGGTACCGCATGGAAGGGCCATCGCTCAACGGATAAAAGCTACCCTGGGGATAACAGGCTTATCTCCCCCAAGAGTCCACATCGACGGGGAGGTTTGGCACCTCGATGTCGGCTCATCGCATCCTGGGGCTGAAGTAGGTCCCAAGGGTTGGGCTGTTCGCCCATTAAAGCGGTACGCGAGCTGGGTTCAGAACGTCGTGAGACAGTTCGGTCCCTATCTGTCGTGGGCGCAGGAAATTTGAGAGGAGCTGTCCTTAGTACGAGAGGACCGGGATGGACGTACCGCTGGTGCACCAGTTGTTCCGCCAGGAGCATGGCTGGGTAGCTACGTACGGACGGGATAAGCGCTGAAAGCATCTAAGCGTGAAGCCCCCCTCAAGATGAGATTTCCCAATTAGTAAGACCCCTTGAAGACGACGAGGTAGATAGGTTGGAGGTGGAAGTGCAGTAATGCATGGAGCTGACCAATACTAATCGGTCGAGGGCTTATCCTATACTTAAGACGCAAATTCAATTCGGATTCAGTTTTCAGGCATCAAGCCTGTAACCAATAAGCTGCATGTTCTTTTGAAGGACTGATATTTTCGCAGCGATTTCGAGAAGCGGAAGCTTCGAAAAATCATGTTTGGTGGCGATAGCGGAGGGGTTCCACGCGTACCCATCCCGAACACGACCGTTAAGCCCTCCAGCGCCGATGGTACTTGGACCGAAGGGTCCTGGGAGAGTAGGACGTTGCCAAGCACGCAAGACCACTGTTGAGTAATCGACAGTGGTTTTTTTGTTGTATTATTGAAGAATTCATTAGGGTTTATTTTGAGATACTACATTAGAGATAGGTGTAAGCATTGGTGATGGGTATGGTGGATTGTATAATTTCACCTCTAAATGTCCACTCTGTGCGGACAATAGTCCAATAATTCGCTTACGTGGGAGTCGTTTTTTGAATACCTACTCTGATGATGTAATGTTCTTGACAGTCCAAATGCCCTTTGCTAAGATGGCAATAATATATTTTTGGATAAGCATCTCAAACCTAAATTGAAGACATGAACTTGTTCAACTTCCAGATGTACAGAGTTGTCTGTCGTGTATGGACTTAAAGTCGAAGGTTCTTCTTTTATAAAGTTTGTAGGCGGGTATAATTTAAAAACAACCGAGGAGGAATGACCCAGGTGTGGAAAGATAAGTTTGGTAAAGAAGGTCTGACTTTTGATGATGTGCTGCTGGTTCCGCGTAAATCTGAGGTACTGCCGAAGGAAGTAGATTTGACTACAGTTCTAAGTAAGAATGTGAAGTTGAACATCCCACTTATGAGTGCAGGTATGGACACAGTCACAGAAGCGGCTATGGCCATTGCTATTGCTCGTGAGGGTGGTATCGGGATTATTCACAAGAATATGCCTGTAGAGCAGCAAGCGGAAGAAGTGGATCGTGTAAAACGTTCCGAGAGCGGAGTTATTACTAACCCATTCTCTCTTTCAGCAGAACATCTGGTATCCGATGCTGAACTGCTGATGGGTAAATATCGTATTTCCGGAGTACCGATTGTAGACAATGACAACAAACTGGTCGGTATTCTAACTAATAGAGATTTACGTTTTATTCATGACTTTAATATTCCAATCAAAGAAGTTATGACACATGAGAATCTCGTGACTGCTGCTGTAGGTACGACACTTCAAGAAGCAGAAGGCATCTTACAACGTCATAAAATTGAGAAATTGCCGCTGGTGGACGAGAATAACGTTCTTAAGGGCCTAATCACAATTAAAGATATTGAGAAGGCGATTCAGTTCCCTAACGGAGCGAAAGATGCACAGGGTCGCTTACTGGTTGGAGCAGCTGTTGGTATCTCTAAAGATACATTCGAGCGTACTGCAGCGTTAGTGAAATCAGGTGTCGATTTGATCGTCGTCGATTCTGCACATGGTCACCACATTAATATTATTGAAGCGGTTCGCCAAATTCGTGAGTTGTATCCTGATCTTACGATTGTTGCTGGTAACGTGGCTACAGGTGAAGCAACCCGTGAACTTATTGAAGCTGGAGCTTCTGTAGTTAAAGTAGGTATTGGACCTGGATCTATCTGTACAACACGAGTTATCGCTGGTATCGGTGTTCCGCAGGTTACAGCCATTTATGATTGTGCAACGGTTGCTCGTGAGTACGGAGTTCCTATCATCGCTGACGGTGGAATCAAGTATTCCGGTGAAATCACTAAGGCTATTGCCGCTGGTGCTCATGCAGTAATGATGGGAAGTATGTTTGCGGGTACAGAAGAAAGCCCAGGAGAATCGGAGCTTTATCAAGGCCGTAAATTTAAAGTATATCGTGGTATGGGCAGTATGAGTGCCATGAAACAAGGTAGTAAGGATCGTTATTTCCAGGATGACGATAAGAAGCTTGTTCCTGAAGGAATTGAGGGTCGTATCGCTTTTAAAGGGCCTCTTTCGGATACCGTTCATCAATTGATTGGCGGACTGCGTTCGGGTATGGGCTACTGTGGGACCAAGTCACTCGAAGAACTTCGGAATGACACTTCTTTCATTCGCATCACAAGTGCTGGACTTCGCGAAAGCCATCCACATGATGTGCAAATTACGAAAGAAGCGCCAAATTATTCCGTGTAATGGACTAGAAAGACTATTTTTTGGACAGACAGGACTATTTCGTCCTGTCTGTCTTTTTTTGCGTGTACCCCTGTGTTAGAATAGAACAAGCTATTGATATGAGGTTTAAAGGAGAGTAGTAATCATTGAAGCACAAACAGAAATTTAACGGTAAGCAATTTATGATTAAGACAGTCACAGTAGGTCTACTTTTAAATATGTTAGTTTCCACTCCACTTCCGGCATTCGCTGAGGAAGGTACGACAACGACAATACAAGCTGGTACTGCAACTCAGACGACTCAGAAAGCAGTAAAGATCCCTTCTGTGGAATCACTGGGTCTAAATTTGAAATCAGCGGTTCTAATAGAACCAACAACAGGTGAAATTCTTTTATCTATGAATGCAGATGAGGCTTTGCCTCCAGCTAGTATGACTAAGATGATGACAGAGTATCTTGTAGCAGAAGCGGTGAAGACTGGACAGCTTTCATGGGATCAAAAAGTCATAGTAGGGGAAAATGCGTCTAAACAGGTTGGATCACGTATTTTTCTAGCGGAAAATGACGAGCATACGGTTGAAGAGCTGTACATAGCAATGGCTGTCGGATCTGCAAATGATGCTACAGTAGCTTTGGCAGAACTAGTTTCCGGATCAGAATTGGAATTCGTAGAGCTAATGAATCAGACTGCCCAGAAGATGGGGATGAAAACTGCCTATTTTGTTAATTCTACTGGATTAGACAAAGCTGACATGCCTAAGAAGTACCGCTCAACTGATAAGAAAGAAAACGTAATGTCAGCGATGGATGCTGCTATTCTTGCCAAATATATCGTTACTGATCATCCTGATTTTAATAGATTTACAACGGTTCAGTCGTATAAGTTCCGTGAACGTGATACCGCACCAATGATTAACTTTAACTGGATGTTGGAAGCTAACAAGAGTATCCAGAATTTTAAGGCTTATGCTTATGAGGGATTGGATGGTTTGAAAACAGGCCATACCGCTAGAGCAAAATATTGTTTTGCAGGTACAGCTGTTCGTGATGGCATGCGTCTGATAAGTGTAGTAATGGGGGCTAATACAGAGCCACACCGTTTTACAGAGACGAAGAAAGTACTTGATTTCGGATTTAATAATTTTGAAATCAAACAGGTCGTGGCCCCTAAAGCAGTGATAGCCGGCAACGAAACCGTGCCAGTTCTTAAAGGGAAAAATAAAAAGGTGTCTGTAGTTACGGATGAAGCTGTTTCGTTTATCGTCCCTAAGGGAACAACCTCCCCTCAAATTAAAACAACTGTTGAAATAAATGATCCAGCAACCTTAGTTGCTCCTATAGAACAATCTGCTAAAGTGGGTAAGGTTACTTATTCCTACCAAGTTGAAGGCATGTCTGATGTTCAGCAGAAGACAGTTAATCTGATTACTGCTGAAGAAGCGGAGAAAGCCGGTTGGTTCAGTTTATTCCTTAGAGCCATTGGAGATTTCTTCGGCGATTTATTTACAGGGATCAAGAACTTGTTCTAATGAATTTAGCATCGAAAATTGCGTTAAATCCGAGTAAGTGGATTGTATATTTCCCTTCATTGGGGTAAAATTACAAGTTAGATTAAGATAGATCATTCGGGGGGCTAGGACATGGAAACTGGAACATCGCGAGTTAAAAGAGGCATGGCAGAAATGCAAAAAGGCGGCGTCATTATGGACGTCATGAATGCAGAACAAGCAAAAATTGCTGAGGCTGCGGGTGCAGTAGCTGTTATGGCATTGGAACGCGTGCCTTCTGATATTCGCGCAGCTGGCGGTGTAGCACGGATGGCCGATCCTACAATTGTAGAAGAAGTTATCAAAGTGGTAAGTATCCCTGTTATGGCTAAGGCTCGTATTGGCCATTACGTAGAAGCAAAGGTTCTGGAATCCTTGGGTGTCGACTATTTGGATGAGAGTGAAGTTCTTACTCCTGCTGATGAAGTTTTCCATATTAATAAACGTGAGTTCACTGTTCCGTTCGTATGTGGAGCTAAAGACTTGGGTGAAGCCTTGAGACGTATTAACGAAGGTGCATCCATGATCCGTACGAAAGGTGAACCAGGAACAGGAAATATTGTTGAAGCAGTGCGTCATATGCGCTTTATCAATAGTCAAATCCGCAAAGTAACTAATTTGTCCAAGGATGAGCTATATAATGAAGCTAAGAACCTGGGAGTTCCTTACGAGCTACTGCTTGAAGTGCATGAGCTTGGTAAGCTGCCGGTTGTTAACTTTGCTGCTGGCGGTGTAGCAACTCCTGCCGATGCTGCCCTGATGATGCATCTAGGTGCGGATGGTGTGTTTGTAGGCTCAGGTATTTTTAAATCGGACAACCCTGAGAAATTTGCCCGTGCGATCGTTGAAGCCACTACACACTATACTGATTACAAACTGATTGCAGAAGTATCTAAGAACCTTGGCGCACCAATGAAGGGGATTGATATTGCAACTCTAACCCCGGCTGAACGTATGTCGGAGCGTGGCCGTTAATAGAGAGAAGGTTGCCCGGATGAAAATAGGAGTGCTGGCGCTTCAAGGCGCAGTTACGGAGCATATTGTTAGTATAGAGAAGACCGGAGCAGTGGGCGTACCTATCAAGCGAGTAGAGCAGCTTGAGGAGGTTGATGGCCTAATTATTCCTGGTGGTGAGAGTACAACGATCGGTAAACTGATGCGAAAATATGGCTTCATCGAAGCCATACGTGATTTCTCCAATCAGGGCAAGCCGATTTTTGGAACATGCGCGGGTATGATTGTTCTGGCCAAACAAATTGCCGGCGGCGAACCAGGGCATTTGGAGCTAATGGATATTACGGTGGCTCGGAATGCATTCGGTCGTCAACGGGAAAGCTTTGAATGTGATCTGGAGGTTAAAGGAATTGATGAGCCGGTTCGTGCTGTTTTTATACGTGCACCGCTTATCAACGAGGTAGGCCCCGGTGTAGAAGTGCTTACAGTCTATAATGATGAGATTGTAACTGCACGGGAGGGTAACCTGCTGGTGTCTTCTTTTCATCCAGAATTGACCGATGATTTCAGACTGCATCAATATTTTGCTGATATGGTAGAGGCTACTAGGCAAGTGCAACAACAGAATCGCATATAAGAACATCCTGACTCTTTCAAAGCTGTAAGCAGCAATTTGAAAGAGTTTAGGCTGTTTTCAGGAGGGAAACTTTGTGTTAGACGTAAAAGTATTACGCAGTGATTACGCTCGAGTTGAACAAGCCTTAGAGAAACGGGGTAAATCACTGGATTTAATTGCTGATTTTCCACAACTTGATCTACGCAGACGTGAATTACTGCAAGAAACAGAAGGTCTTAAGAACCGTCGTAATACGGTTTCTGGTGAAGTAGCGAAGAAGAAGAAGAATGGTGAGCCAGCAGATGACCTAATTGCAGAAATGCGTACGGTATCTGACCGAATTAAAGAGCTTGATGACGAAGTGCGTGAATTGGAAGTTCAGATTGCTGAACTTACTATGAGTATTCCGAATATTCCTCATGATTCAGTTCCAGTTGGTAAATCTGAGGATGATAACGTTGAATTGCGTCGCTGGTCGGAGCCAAAAGAATTCGGATTTACTCCGAAATCACATTGGGAGCTTGCGCAGCAGCTCGATATTATTGATTTTGAAGCTGCAGCGAAGGTTACGGGATCTCGGTTTGTTTTTTATAAAGGACTGGGAGCACGTTTAGAGCGGGCGCTTATAAACTTTATGATGGATCTGCACAGTGGTGAGCATAACTATGAAGAAATGCTGCCGCCTTACATTGTGAATAAAGACAGCTTGTACGGAACGGGGCAACTTCCTAAGTTTGAGGAAGATCTGTTTAAGTTACGTGACACTGAATACTATTTGATTCCTACAGCGGAAGTACCTGTGACCAACTACTATCGCGAAGAGATTTTGACAGCAGCAGATCTACCTAAGTATCATGTAGCATACAGCTCTTGTTTCCGTTCTGAGGCGGGTTCAGCTGGCCGTGATACTCGCGGTCTGATCCGTCAGCATCAATTCAACAAGGTAGAGCTGGTGAAGCTTACTACACCTGAATCCTCTTATGAGGAGTTAGAAAAAATGACAGCAGATGCTGAGCGTGTGCTGCAGCTTCTTGGATTGCCATATCGCGTACTTGGGCTATGTACAGCTGATATGGGCTTTACATCGGCTAAGACGTACGATTTGGAAGTATGGCTGCCTGAGAGTGGAATGTACCGTGAGATCTCTTCTTGCTCAAATACGGAGGACTTCCAAGCGCGTCGGGCAAATATTCGTTTCCGTAAAGATCCGAAATCCAAACCTGAATTTGTTCATACACTGAACGGATCGGCTTTGGCTGTTGGGCGTACTGTTGCAGCAATTCTTGAGAATTATCAGCAAGAGGATGGTAGTGTTCTGATTCCGGAATGTCTACAACCGTATATGCGCAATGTAAAATCGATCCAACCTAAAACTATTTAAGAAAATAGTTGCTTTTTCTTCGCACCATATGGTACAATTACTAATGCATGTGAAATTTATATGCATTTGGAGAGGTACCGAAGCGGTCATAACGGGGCGGTCTTGAAAACCGTTAGGGTGCAAGCCCACATGGGTTCGAATCCCATCCTCTCCGCCATTCCTTTATGAACTTTAAGAAATAAGCAGATAGAAACCGTCTCCTTTGGAGGCGGTTTTTTTGTTGTGCTTGAACTGGTACAGTTTTAGTTATTGTTTGATGAACCTAGTTCCATTGAGAATAAAAAGATTGATTTCTCCGCAATGTATTAGAGAAGGAGGATGATCATAATTATGGACAGACAATTGGAAGTAGATCAGCATAATCTTGTCTCGGCCTGGCAAGAACGCCTGCCTGCGTTAATGGAGGATGGGGACAGTTTCAATGTACTAGCGGATGATGGTGATCCGAATAGTCTGCTTATTCATTTTAATGCAGCAGGACGTCAAGGGTACTCACTTGATTTTCGTTGCAGGTATGTAGATAGCAGGGAGGTCGCTGTTGATCTGCTTGATGTGGAGCAGAGTGGAATTCATATTGATGAGCATAGTGATGCAGTACAGCTATTAGCACAGCAGTATTCACGGCAAATTCACGAATGTGCTCAGGCTCTACAGAATATAACTAATCCTTAGGAGGAATGAACAATGTCAAAGCCAAAAAGTATTCCAGTTCCAGGGGCACAGCCCAACGATGGCCAGCGTAGAAAGGAGCATAATTCTTCTGCACCAGAACCACTTTCTGGCTCTAAAAAGGTGAAGCAGGCTAATCATGTAGACCATCATAATCCGCAAGGATAACAAATAAAAACAATAAGAATTATAAAGAAGTGTTTCTTGATTTTTACAAATAGTTTATGATAAGTGGGGGAGATTTTTTTTACATGGGAGAGGAGAAAAATAATGAACAAAAAATGGGGCTTATCGGCCGCGGCACTGTTGCTTACAGCAGCAGTAATTCTGCCAGGATGTGCAAGTAAACAGGAGGCGCCAAAAGAGGCCTTAAAATCAGCCGCGTCAAAAGCGACTACGATGTCTTCATATGAGATGAAGAGTAAATTCTCGATCAATGATCTAACCATCGAGACTGCTGATGCTGAATCTGCTGCAATGACCACACAGGTACTCAGCATGCTCAAGAATGCTGATATTACCGTCGACGGGGTTTATCAGGCTGATCCAATGCAGACAGAGCTAACTATGGTTCTGAATCTCAAGGGCGATATGAGCATGAGCTTCAATGTCCCTATGGTGATGACCACTGAGAAGTTGTATGTTAAGATTCCATCGATTCCGTTCTTCCCGATTCCGGAGACAATCGTTAACAAGTTTGTAGAGGTGGATCTGAAGGCGTTGGCAGAGCAAGAGGGTGCTGAGTTTAATCCAAGCTCTCTGGATACGCAGAAAATGCAAAAGTTCTCTAATGAAGTGATGGACACTGTACTAGCTGAATATGATGAAGGTAAGTATTTCAAAGAGCTTAGTCCAAAGGAAGCAAATTTACCAGAAGGTGTTGAAGCTAAACAAGTCGTTCAGTTCCAAGTGACAAACGATAATGTTAAAGAAGCAATCACCATCTTTGTGAATAATGCCCTGCCTAAAATCATTGATATTGTGAGCAAGGAAGAATACAAGGATATGCTGCAGATTAATGATGCTGATCTGGCTAAGGCTAAAGAAGAGATCACATCAAGTGAAACTAGAACTGAATTCGATAAGAGTTTGGCGGATCTTGATAAGTATCTTACAATTAATCAGTTCCACTACAATACAGCGATCAATAAAGACGGATTCCCTGTGTATCAGGATTTATTGATGGACATTAAAGTAAATGATCCGGAAGATGGCACGAACGTAGCCTTCTCTGTAAACGGAACAGGTCAATATGGCAAGATTAACGAGAAGCCAGAGTTCAAGATTGGCATTCCTCAGGGCGATGATGTAATTACAATGGATCAACTAGAGGAGCAATTCGGTAGCTTGGGGACTTATTAATAAGAAGTTACGAGAGAAAGACCCGCATGTTGCGTATGATATACGCCCATGCGGGTCTTTTTTTATTAGAAGAATAAGATTTTTAATCCTGAACGAGTCAGTAGAAAGTTATTTGTGTTCATCCGGCAGCATATCTTCGGCTAATATTGCATAGGTTTGATGATCCTGCCACTGGCCGTTTATTTTGAGATACCGGCGGGCGATACCTTCAGGTTTAAATCCGCTCTTCTCCAGCACCCTCCGAGAAGCCTCGTTATGCAATAAGATGGCTGCTTGAATCCTATGAAGACCTAAGGCTCGAAAAGCGTAGCCGAGAACTAATCCGACCGCAGCAGTCATGTAACCTTTTGCCTGCATCCGATGATCCATTAAATAGCCTAAATCAGCATACTGAGCTACACCTCTTGAGACATTAGATAGCGTGATTTGACCTATTAGTTGTCCATCAAGCAGATAGACACCGAACATATAGGCTTTGTCCTCCTGAGCATCCACCAGACGCTGTTTGATGATCCGTTGTTGACTCTCCAAAGTGTAGAATTGCTCATCGCGTTTTGGTTCAAATGGTTCATGTGTTAACCGATTATTCAAACGCAGCTCCAGTAATTTCTCTGTATCCTTTAGCTCTAGAGGAGAAATATAGATACCATGTGAGGTATGATATAAAGTAAGGGTCATTTCAGGTCTCTCCTTTTTTAAATATAAGAAAGTATAAGTTTAGCACCTATACTTTATGTTTTATATTTCTCGCTTAAACGCTTACCGTCTTTATAAGGACGCCGAAGGCGTTTATGCTTGTTTCGATGGTTTTTGACGTAAACGACGAAAGAATGAGGTCAGTAGGTCTGCACATTCTTCTTGTAAAATCCCCTGAATCACTTCGGTGCGATGGTTAAAACGCGGTTCTTCAAGCAAATTCATGAGGGTCCCAGCACATCCAGCCTTAGGATCAGGAGTGCCATATACAGTGAGGGGTACTCTTGATTGTACAATCGCTCCCGCACACATAGGACAAGGCTCTAAAGTAACATACAGCTGGCAATCCAGCAGTCGCCATGAGTTCATGACATTGCTGGCCTCACGAATGGCAACCATTTCTGCATGAGCTGTAGAATCCATTGTAGTTTCTCTTAAATTGTATCCACGTC
Organism: Paenibacillus sp. FSL R5-0914; assembly: GCF_038004525.1. Lineage (NCBI taxonomy): Bacteria > Bacillati > Bacillota > Bacilli > Caryophanales > Paenibacillaceae > Paenibacillus > Paenibacillus sp. FSL R5-0914. The sequence continues at coordinate 812,725 of NZ_JBBORH010000001.1, read as the reverse complement.
CGATAATTTCACCATGCCGTACGATGACCGCCCCAATGGGAACCTCCCCTAATGCTTCAGCCTTGCGGGCTTCTGCTATCGCCTGCCTCATCCAGTGTTCATGAACCGCTCGCATATCATCTAGCGATTCACCTGCTTTAATATTCAAGATCATCTTCCCTTCCTTTATATCCATTGTACAACGAACAAATATTCGTTCTTAACAAAATGTGCATAACTCTGTGGATAACCGCCTACTTATACACATTTTTGTACACATCGTTTTATAATAAAATGTTTATATGTGCATAAGCTGTGGATGGTTTCATAAAATATAAGAAAGTATAAGTTTCACGCTATACTTTGTCCTTATATTTCGCGCTTAAATGCTCCCCGTCCGTATAAGGACGCCGAAGGCATTTATACTTGTATATTGTAGAGAAAGACCTTTTGAATTTCAATATTTCTTGAATTGGAACGCTACATTGAAATGTCTTTTCAAATGTGAGGGCAAAAGGTATGATGTTTATTGTAGGCCCCGCAAGGATTTACCAGTGGATAAGAGGTGAACAAACAGTTTGTCCATAAAGACAAAACTATCTGCTATTATTTTTGGGGCGGTGTTGCTAATTTTAGCACTGAACCTGACATTTAACCTTTATGCCGCCCAAAATAATCTACGGAATGAAAGTATTAATAATATGCAACTAACCGCTATGCAAATGGCCGTTTCTGTAGAACAAAGTAACTATAGCTCTAACTATGTAGAATATCAAATTGCGCATAATTTAAGGATGGCGGCTATCTTTGCCTCCGAGGAGCTGGACCCCGACTATAGGAATGTGACGAATGAAGAACTTAAGGCCCTAACTTCCAAGGTGGGCGTGTCTAATATTTCAATTCTGGTAAAGACTGATAACGATATTGTAATAGCGAGGTCTTCGCTACCTAGTGATATTGGGGTGTCCACAAAGGACTGGGGGTACTGGTATCTGGCCTTTTTGGAGTTGTTCGATAATCAGGAGGTATCCGTGGGTCAGGGGCAGGCCATGGACCATTTTTGGTCAGGCCCTTTTGATTATTCAACCTACAATCTCGATTTCATTGAAAAGTGGGGATATTACCATGATGAAGAGAGCAACTACATCATAAATCCTGTTATTCTCAATACTGCAGCCAGCGACTATGTCAAGATTACCAATCCCGATCAAATCGCAGCGCAGACTAAAGAAGCTAATCCAGGGATCTTAGAACTCACAGGATTTAACCCAGTAACATTTGGTTCAGCAAGTATGAAGGCTGATGGAACTGACACATTGAATAAGAATCTTGGTAACCGTCCCATTAAGTACGGCACCTATACTTATGGTAATGTGGAGCAGGATAGAACAGCGATTCTATTGGCTCAGGAGAAGCAGAAGCCGGTTACACTGGAGACGAAAGTGCTTGGAAAAAGAGTGCTCAAAAGCTTCATCCCTATCCAATCTCCTGGACTGAAAGCTTATGTGATTGGAGTCGTTTTGGATTACTCCGTGATTTCATCTGTGGTTCACGAACAATTAATTAATAATCTGACAACTTCACTGTTATTACTTACATTATTCTTGTTATGTAGTTACATACTGTCTGGATTTGTTACTCGTCCTATTCAGGCGATACTTGCCAAAGTAAACGATGTAGCCAAAGGGAAATTCGAGCCTCCACTTAAGGTAACTAGCCGGGATGAGTTAGGGCAACTGGCACTACGAATCAACGCTATGACGGCTCATCTCATGCAGCGCACTAATCGACTCAAACAGACACTGGAAGAGAACCGAGCGGTTAAGGAGCATTTGGAATCGGTCATTAATGGAACCTCTGATGCGATACATACCATCGATATGGACGGCCGAATTACTAGTACGAACAGAGCCTTCGAAGAGCTGTATGGATGGAGTGCCAAAGAGGTGCTAGGGAATAAGCCTTACCTTGTGCCTGCGACAGCGCTTAAGCAGGAGGAAGAGCGGCTTGATGCGTTAAAGAGTGGTGCCGTTCTACCACCAATTGAAACGGTAAGACTTAAACGTGATGGAACAATTGTTGAAGTTAGTGTTAGTACCTCAGTGATTCGTGATGAAGACGGGTATCCACATTCCTTTATTCACGTCTCACGTGATATGACAGAACGTAACCGAATGGAGGAACTGCTTAGACGCTCTGAGAAGCTGACTACAGTTGGCCAATTAGCCGCGGGAGTAGCTCATGAGATTCGTAATCCTCTTACGACGCTAAAAGGATTTCTGCAGCTTCAACAAGAAAAGCAGATTTTGGTCCCCCTCCATATTGAACTGATGTTGTCCGAGCTCGAGCGGATTAATCTGATCGTAAGTGAATTTTTGATTTTGGCCAAGCCTCAAGCTGTTCATTTCCAGGAAAAAGATGTGCGGGATATCCTTGGTGATGTGGTTTCTCTATTAGACAGTCAAGCTCATTTGTTTGGGATTCAGTTTAGTGCGACATTCTCTGAATATCCATCCACCGTACATTGTGAAGTGAACCAGCTAAAGCAGGTGTTTATTAACATCGTCAAAAATGCTATTGAAGCTATGCCTGATGGTGGTGTGATTTCAATGGAGTTAAGAAATACCTTGGATTCTGTCTTCATTCTTATTTCAGATCAAGGCGAAGGAATCCCTAAGGATATGCTGCCTAAGCTGGGTGAGCCCTTCTTCACCAATAAGGAGTCGGGAACAGGCTTAGGGCTAATGATTAGCCAACGTATTATTCAGGCTCATAAGGGTCATTTGGAAATACAAAGTGAAGTGGGTCAAGGGACAACTGTTATGATCAAGCTGCCTGCAGCTGGTACGGATACCCCTTGGCTTAATATTAAGGATGAACGGAGTGAAGGACAACGTGAGAATTAATAAATTCATCAGTGAGACAGGGTACTGTTCACGCCGTGAAGCAGATAAGCTGGTGGAAGGTGGTAGAGTTACGATCAACGGACAACCTGCTGTGCTTGGCAGTCAGGCCGTTCCAGGCGATGATGTAAGAATAGATGGTGTTGCACTTGAAACATCAAGCCAGACGGTTTACATTGCGTTAAACAAGCCAGTGGGTATCACTTCAACTACAGAGCAGCATATTAAGGGGAATATTGTTGATTTTGTAGGTCATCATGAGCGAATCTTCCCGATTGGGCGACTCGATAAGGATTCAGAAGGATTGATTTTGCTTACCAACGATGGGGACATCGTTAACAAGATTTTACGGTCCGAAGGTCGGCATGAAAAAGAGTATGTTGTTACTGTAGACAGACCGATTACGCCATCATTTATTACCGGGATGTCCAGCGGCGTAAAGATATTAGGTGAGAAGACGCTACCTTGTGAGGTCACTCGTATTACAGAGCGTGTATTCCGTATTATTTTGACGGAAGGTAAGAATCGTCAGATCCGTCGTATGTGCAGCGCTTTTGGCTACGAGGTTAGAAAGCTTCAACGCATTCGGATTATGAATATTCGTCTAGGGGCATTACAAACAGGAGAATGGCGTGAGCTGTCTGCTGAAGAGAAGCAAGAACTTGGAGCTACACTGAACTACGAACTTCTATAACCTAGAAGAGCCTAGATTTGAATACAATGTATCAAAAAAGAGCTGTTCCATCGGTCTAAGACCTTGGGACAGCTCTTTATGCTTGTAATAGGATAACCATTATTCATCGGAAGGAGCAATACCTGAGAACTCTTTGGTTTCTTGATATTTACGAATAATGGATACTTCAACCCGGCGGTTCTTACTTCGTCCAACAGCTGTAGTATTTTCAGAAATGGGGTGGTATTCCCCGTATCCAATCGCACTAAATTTCCGTGGATTCAGGTTCGTATTTGTTAGCAAAATCTTCATGAACTGAAGGGCGCGATCGGCGCTCAGGTCCCAGTTGGAAGAATAGTCGCTATTAGAGATAGGGATATTATCGGTATGTCCTTGCACGACTACATCATAATCCGGGAATTGCTGCAGCATGGTTGAGATGGACTTTGCTAATTGTCGAGAATCATCTTTAACTACTGCCTGTCCGGATGCGAACAACGCGTTATCACTTATCGTAATCATAAGCTGGGATTGATTGAGCTTAGTACTGAGTAGATCGGTAAGGCCGTTCTTGCTGATATATTGATCAAACTGCTTCTTAAGCTTCTCTAAATCCTCTTGTTCCTTTTGCCGCAGCTTAGCCATTTCTGTTTGTTCATTTTTCTTGGTTACTGATTTATCCATTTGATCATTTTTTCCTAAATCCTCTTGACTCTTAGATGGCATTGCCGCCCGCTCTTCAAGAACACCTGTACCGCCATTAAGAGCAGAACTGAAGGCTTGACTCATCTCTTCGAATTTTTTGGCATCCGTTGCACTCATAGAATACATTACGATGAACAAGGCTACCAGAAGGGTCATAAGATCAGAATAAGGCAGTAGCCACGATTCATCGGCGTGTTCTTCATGCTCTTCGTGTCGTCTAGTCTTTTTGCTCACCCGATCCACTCTCCTTCTCATCATTTAACTTAGCTCGTTCCGAAGGTGTCAGGAAGACAGCAAGCTTCTGATTGATGGCAATAGTGGATACACCGGATTGTATGGACAAAAGACCTTCGACCATCATCATTCGAACTTCAATTTCACGTTTGGAAAGTCGTTTTAGCTTATTGGCAATAGGATGCCATAATACGTAACCTGTAAAGATACCGAGTAGTGTTGCGATGAAGGCAGCCCCGATTGCTGCAGCCAATTTGTTCATATCACTCATATCAGCCAGAGCGGCTATAAGTCCGATAACGGCCCCGAGTACGCCAAGTGTAGGAGCATACATACCTGCTTGTGAGAAAATGAGTGCGCCTGCTTTATGTCTATCCTCTGTGGCGTGGATGTCCTCCATGAGAACATCGCGGACAAAATCCTGATCATTTCCATCAATAATCATCCGCATGCCATTTCTGAGGAAGTTATCTTCTATTTCATCGACTTTCGACTCAAGAGCCAGCAGACCTTCACGCCGTGTAATAGAAGCCCACTCCATGAACATAGTAATTAATTCGGATTTACTGATTAATTTCTTTTTGACAAAAATCATTTTAAACAGACTTGGAATCTTCTTGACCTCCGAGAACGGAAAGGCCATAAAGATGGAAGCTGCCGTACCCACTAAGATAATAACGTAAGCAGCAGGTGTGGCTAAAGCGTGAAGAGGAGCGTGCTTGAGGATCATACCCCAAATAACTGCAACTAGACCAAAAATTAAACCAAGTATTGTTGAAATTTCCATTATGCACCTCGTCCATGAGATTTTAAGATGTGTTCCGACAAAGCCGCGTATATCATCCTTGAAACAGCGGCAAGGCACTCTGTTCGAAACCGAATAACGTATATTCTTATTTATCGACATCATTCCGTTTTTTGTGAAGTCATTTTTTCGGCTATAATGGATAAGGTAAGTAATTATTCATCTGTGGAGAAAACGGAGTGATACATGTGGGTGTAAAGCATGGTAGAGATTACGGTGAAATCCTAACGGATTTGACTGAGGCTGTCGGAAGAATTTCCGATGGGTACTTATTTTTTGAAATGGATCCGGAAGAGTGGCAAGAATTGCCGCAGGAATCCAAGATGGAGGTATGGGAGGCACTGGCTGAGGATCTTTTCTTCGCGCTGGGTAATGAACCTATGATTGAGGTGGGGAGCGGCGTTATCATCTACGATAAGGACACTCACCGCATTAATATTTTAGTCGGAGAAGAGGATTTAGCCTCTGTTGTTTTGATTTAAGAAGAGGCGGCGGCGGGGCGTAATTTGCCCGTAGTTAGTAGCCCGTGTTAAAATTGGTGTAGCCGAGTTATAATCGCTGGGATTCTTGAATACATTTAATCGAAAATATTGCCTTTATCCTGGCACATCCCTTGGACCTCAGAAGCTAAGGGATGTTTTGTTTAACGAATAAGACGAGTAAAGGGACCTGCGGATTTTACTGCAATTTTTAGTAAGGGAGGAAACGAATTGTTATTTACCGAAGAAGAACTGCGTGAGCAGATCAGCAAGCTGGAAGGTTGGAAGCTGGAAGAGAATACCATGGTGCGAAAATATATGTTCAGCCAATATATGAAGGGTATTGCTTTCGTTGATGAAGTAGCCACCATTTCAGAAGCCTTTGATCACCATCCACATATTACGATTGATTATAAGATAGTGACTTTACGACTGAAATCAAATGAGGAAGACGGTATTACAGCTCTAGATATTCGAGAGGCACATGAATTTAATGAAGCCTTTGAGAAAAATCGTTAGTGTCACCTAAACTCATAAATAAACGCCCGTGCGCAGATAGTGAACTATCTTCTGGCACGGGCGTTTTTAGTTGCTTAGGTAGTAGTTACTGTTACTTTTTCTCTGAGAGCCAGAGGGCGACGTTTGCAATCTCCTCAGGGGCTAGCTTTTCTTTAAAGGAAGGCATTTGACCTCGTCCTTTAGTGACGATACTGTAGATTTCTTCAGCATCATGCTGACCGCCTTCATTTTGAAGACTGGGTCCAACTCCACCTTGAAGCTGATCGCCGTGACAGGTGATACAGCTGGCTTTCACGGTTGCTTCGGCCTTTGCCGCATCCAATTGGACTTCCGGCATCGTCGGCTTATTCTGTTCAGCTACCTCTTCTTTACCTGGAAGTGTAAACATAAGTACTACCGCAAAGGCACAGGCGGCAAAAAACAAACCGCTCATGATCCATTTCTGCATCCCAGTTCGTCCCTTCTATGTAAGCTGCTCCCTACATTATAGCTCAAGGTGAAGCGTTATCATAGGGTTTGTGACAAAAAAATGAACGATAATGCCATCAAATCATTGAAAAATATGGAATTTAATATTATTTATCATAGACCATGCAATAAAAAGGTTTGTTTCCTGTGGGGGTTAGGCGTTCATACGTATCGGTAATCGTAAATCCACACTTTTGGTAAGTTCGGATCGCCCGCTGGTTCCAGGTCAATACCTCTAGATCAATCTCACGCTCAGGATAACGAAGCAAGGCTGCTTGCACGATTGCATCCATGAATATTTTTCCTAGACCTTGACCGCATAGATCAGGGCGCATACCAATCCCCAAGCGAACAACACCTTCCATTGGAAACAACTGCGCGAATCCACACAAAATCCCTTGCCCATTTAATATGGAGACATATTGCTCATTCCGTAGCTGCGGGTCACCGAACTCGATTCCAAGAGCCTGCATTTGCTCCCACGGCATCCAGCCGTAAATATTATAAGGGGCAGTGTAATCCCAGTTGCAAATCTCTTCCGCGTGACTGGTCTCCATAGGCGCTACATGAAAAGTAACAGAGGGATTTATCATAAGGTCAAGGACCTCCTTTCACGGGGGGGGACTTAAAATGTCTTATATTTCTAGCTTAAAATACTTATGGTCCTTATAAGGACATCGAAGGCGTTTATGCTTGTAACTAATTATATACAAAAAGAGGCATGGTCGACTCAGAAATTTATGAAGATTATTGTTTTACAAATTCTGAGAGGGGTAAATACTAAATAAGACAAAAAACAAGCTCTTCCCCAAGAATCAACATCTTGGAAAAGAGCCTATGTACGATTTACTTATTGAACATCATCATTATCTTCTGTCTCAGAAGCAACAGAATGATAAGCATCTGTGCTCATAATTCGTTTAGCACCGATGTAGCGTTTCACGTAGTAGCTATCACTCAGGGAGCTAATCGTTACACCGCGTGAGGAAGATGCGTGTGCAAACTTGCCTTCACCGACATAAATACCGACATGGGAGACACCCTTACCACTTGTATTGAAGAATACAAGATCTCCAGATCTTAAATCATCTTGGGAGATAGCAGTACCCATTTGATACTGGGAACCTGATTGGTGTGGTAGGTTTATACCAATTTTATCAAATACATACATTGTAAATCCGGAGCAATCAAATCCATTTGTGGAGATGCCGCCGGATACGTACTTAGTTCCGATGGTCTTGTCGATCACTTTATCCATTTTGGAATCCGCGAAAGCGCTTCCTGCTCCGATGGTGAAAATAATGGAAAAGCTAAGTACTGCTGCTGCTAGCTTCTTCTTCAAAAGTTTATACCCCTTCCGGATGCCTACGAGGTTAGCTTAAGGGTTCGGTTGAAGGTCCCCTATGACCCCTCTAAAAATGGAGGTCAATTCACCCAAAGTTGGTTCCCCCGTTTTCCTAATAGTTAGGAAACTCGGCTGATACTGTTGATTAGGAATAGCTTGTAATCAATACATGACAAAACCTTTGTAAATAACAACTTAATGATTACAAAAATGTTACTAAAATCTTACTGCAGTTATTGTAACAAACAGAGTGCCGCTTGGCAATCGTTTTTAACATAATCATGCAGAAAAATTCGTTTTTTTAAAGACAAAATGCATATGTAAGCGATAATATTAAACTAATTTTTATATTTATTGAAATTTTTATCAAATAAAAGTGTTTAAAGTCCGTTCTAGAGGTGTAAAGAATATAATAAGGCAAAAGAAAACCTGGATTCGATTAAGTGAATAATCAAACCCAGGTCTATATAATGTAATTGTGAGGTTATAGTTGTGGGGAAGTATTAATCGTAGGCTATAGCTTGATATGAGGAAGTACTCATTACTCTTTTAGCACCAACGTAGCGATTGGCCCAGTAGGACTGGCTAAGTGAAGTGATGGTCACGCCATATGAAGATGATGATTGTGCGAATTTTCCGTTTCCAACATAAATGCCGACATGGGATACGCCGTTGCCCAATGTGTTAAAGAAAACTAGGTCACCTGAACGCAATTTGCTTTTGGCTACAGGAGTTCCGACATTATATTGAGCTTTTGAAGTACGGGGCAAAGAAAGACCCACCTTCTTGAATACATACGTAGTAAATCCAGAACAGTCAAACCCGGCAGTGCTAGTGCCTCCGGTTTTATAGGCAACTCCAATTGTCTTTGAAATAACACTGTCCATCTTAGAATCTGCAAAGGCACTTCCTCCACCAATAGAGAACGCCATCACAAGTCCTAGCGCCGCAGCGACGCATGCTTTTCTTAAATTCTTCAAAAAAATTGTACCCCTTCCAATGCCTGTGAGGTTAGCTTAAGGATTCGGTAGAAGGTTCCCCTATGATCACTGCAAAGCGAGATCAATTCACCCAAAATATGGTTCCCCCACTTCCCGGTGCAAGGAATTCGGCGTTTTATGCACCAGATAGTGACTTATCGACATGACTACGACAAATACATGAAGTTATGTAGAAATCGTTTCAAATGATTACAAACTTGTTACCAATGGAACAGGACTTATTGTAACAAAGTCTTTACGATTTTGCAAATCCTCATAATTTGTCTATAACGCGAAAGAGTCCCAGCTCCTGATTCAGGAACCGGGACTCTTATATTATGTTCTGTAATGCTTCAAATTATTGTGGAAATGCTTTACTTTGCCATAGATGATATTGAGCTGAAATTCCCCACATTTTGAAGAGTGTTGAGGGCAGTGATGAAAGTTGACGAATAAGAAGTGCTGGTAGGCCAGGACAGAAGATACCCGTTAGTCCGCACACTAGCAAAAGGATCAGGCCTGCTGCACCAAGTATGATTGAAATTCCTATTGCCGGAATCAGCGACTTCAAGCAAATGAATAAGGAAGAGAACATCCCCGTGCCGCTGGTATAACCAAACTGCATATATAGAAGGAACAGGCGCACGATAAAGATGTATATAAGCCATGCCAATACGTATGGAACTAGATGAAGTAACAAAGAGTAGTTCAGAAAGGAGGACAAGAATAGCCCGTACATTTTTGGAGCAAGCCAGTATAACGGAAGTAGAGCCAGCACCCATTCGATTAGACTGAAGATAAACACTGGAAATCCATAAAGCTTCATACCGGGAAAAAAGAACAGGCCACGCTCTCCTTTTCGCTCCTGATGGAGTTCATGCAGTAATCCTGCCCTTATGAAGGGGGAGAGTAGCAGTCGTAAGACAACAAGCCCTAGGAACATCCATAACCAAGTACGTATCGCAGGATCTGTGTTCAAGCTGAACTGCCCTTCGACATAATAGAGTAGTCTGCCCATTCCGCTGCCTCCAGCGTCTTTATCTGGATAACGTAGTAGAATTGGAACGATAGCAGATCGGATGAAGCCGTACATAAAGTAGCCCCAGAGCAGTCGGTAGATGAAGAGCAGAATCAGAATATAAAATTGCTCCTTCATGCTTTGCCAGCCGCGGGTTATCGATGTTCTCACAATCATTCACCTCACCAGACAAGAGTTCCGAGCACGGTTTCAACTAGTTTAGTTACACTTAATGTCCAGCGGGAGAGCGTTTTGGGCTCTATTTCCGCCAGTCTGAAGTTATTAAGATGTTTGTTTTCTAACAGAATGGTATGCTCAGGATCAACCTCAGCAGAGAGCAGAAGCTTATCACTTAACAATTGGAAGGTAGTCTCTGCTCCTTCACCGCTCCAGACCCGCTCTGTAGCAGAGCCATCGGCGAATGTGAATTTAATGGGAACGTCAACGTAATGGCTCCCTTTGTTTGTAATCTTTACTATGGATTCATAGCTCTGAGCATCGCTGTTGCCATTCTTTTTAATCGTAATCGTATCTACTGAGAAATCAGGAGCACCACCACCATAAATATAATCTTCGAAATAAGGCAGCCATGATTTTTTGGTTACCTTCTCAATGACTTTTTGAAAATCAGACGTAGTGGGGTGCTGGAAACGGAATTTACGTGCGTAAGTGGACATGATGCTGTTCATTGCCTTAGTGCCTACTTGGCGTTCAATATCCTTAAGTACTAGCTTTCCGCGAATATACACATTCCGGCTATAGGATTCTGCCCCGGCATATTTCCATGTTTCTAAATTTAGCGTCTCTGATTTGGTCACCAAGCTGGACTGAAGAGGGAGATTCGTTTTGATGCCATATTCTTGCTCCATGAGTCTGTCTTCAGCATAAGAAGTGAAGCTTTCATCTAGCCAAGCCTCTTCGAATTCATTGCTGGCTACCATGCCGTAAAAGTATTGATGGCCAATTTCATGAACGACGGTTCTTTCAAGTGAGGTGTCAGGAGAAGAGTCTGTGGCTCCAAACGCTGTAATGAGTGTTGGATACTCCATTCCTCCAGCCCCATTCCCCTCCTTAGGCGGAACGATAATAGACAGAGTCGAGTAGGGATAAGGACCATACCATTTGCTGAAGTAGGTCAGAGCTGCCTTAGCGGCCTGAAGGTATCGTTCCTTTAAGTCTTTGTGTAATGGATCGAGATACACCTTAATCCGTACACCAGGCACTTCTGGCGTAGAGAAGGCTTCTTCGGCTACTGTAAAATCAGGGGATGCCGCCCACGCAAAGTCATGGACATCGTCAGCGTAGAACTGATATATTTTCTGATCTTGCTTTAGCTTGGCATTCTTCACAGGAAATCCGGTCGCAGCTACCGTGTAGTCGGAAGGAACCGCAATCGTTACATTAAAGATGCCAAAATCGCTGTAAAATTCAGAGGTGCCGTGGTACTGATGCAAATCCCAGCCTTCCTCCTTAACCCCGCGTGTGCCCATAGGCTCGTATACACTAAGTTTAGGGAACCATTGCCCAGCCATCACGAAATTGCCTGATGCGCCCATACGGGCAAATATTTTGGGGAGCTGGACCTCGTACTGGAGTTTAAGCGTGACACTTTCTCCACCATTAACCGGCTGTGGGAGATGTACCTTTAGGAGTGTCTTATCGTTGACGTTACCATCATCGGGTTGTACAAATTGCACTCTTTGCATTAGTGATGTTCCTTCTGTTGTGCGCAAATCGGTTAAAGTCATACTTCCGAAGCCGTTCTCTGGCATGGTGTCACCTCTGAGCGTTCCTCCGGACTCCTTCATAAAGGTAGTATCTGATGAAGCAAAAGCATTTGGATACATATGAAAATATAGATCACTTACCGGTTTTACACCGGGGTGTGTCCAGGTTACCGTCTCAGAAGCGATTAAGGTTTCTGTATCAGGAACAAGCTGAACATCGATGTGATACTCGACAACTCGTTGACTTAATGCCTCTTCTGCTGGAACGGGGGCGCTTTCAGGCAGTGTCTGTTGTGGTGCAGCTGCAGGAGCTATGCCGCTTGAGGACTTGGCCTCTTTTGAAACAAAGCTAGTAACAGAAGATGTGGAGTTATCCCCCGAATAGACCCATATGCCTCCTAATAGCACGAGGGTGGCCAGGGTCGCAAAGATGATGATGTACCTTAATGACAGTGACTTCATAGTGTGATTCCTCCCGTGACAAGCATCTACGGGATGTATATGTTTGCAATCGCCGCATTATTAGCTAAAATTAAATTATTCGTAAGAGGAAGGGTGTGCACTCGTGGACAACATACAACCGGAGGGCAAGAAACAGATTGCCTTAAATATTGTGAATGCCAAAAGTAAACATAAAGGCTTTGGAGCGGGCTCTATAGAGCTCAATAACGTATCGCCTGTCATTATTGATGGCGGTGAAGCAGTCATTGATATTGGTGCCATGCATGCCAAGAGTAAGGTTGAAAAGGGGATTAAATTCTCCATGAACCGTGAAGATGTACCTAACGGTAGACAGGTTTGGGTAGTATGGGTAGCAGTGGACCGTACACAGGATAGTCAATTCTATGGCGGAATAACGGCCTGTGAAATGTGGATCGATACGGAAGCACGTCGCGGTTGGAAAATTCTCGCCGAGCATGTCAATAAGTTGGATGCTGCTCTAAAACGCAAAATCGATGTGGGAGGGCTTGGCACAGTTGAAAAAGCTGCCCTCAAATCCCTCTTGATCTCTCATAATGAGGCATGGTGGACTGCGTCCTCCGATGAGCTTAAGGCTGCACTGACCGAGTAGGAACGATTACCCGGTCAAGGTTACCTGATACAGAAAAAGGCTTCGACATCCTGAAATAGGAGAGTCGAAGCCTTTTTGAATTGAACACAATGAATTAGTTTACGATTTGCCTGCCGTACTAAGTTTGCGTTTGAGTTGACTTACTCTAGCTTGACTGATCCCAAGAATTTCAGCAAGCTCTTTCTGATTGGCATATGGATGTTCTTCTATGGCCCGCTCCAGGCGTTGGCACATATCCTCTGTCTTCGTCTTCCGGATCGTGCTGCTGTGCTCTGACACTTCGCCTGCAAAATCTTGGCGCGCCTCAGGCACTTGAGACATGCGTTCAGGGTCGGCAATTTCTTTTAGACAGCTACTGCAAATAAATTGCTCTTTATAGTAGGTGACATGGTCGTGGCTTCTGCAAAACGTACATTCTGTCGAGGTGTACTTCCTGAGTATGATGGTGTTATCGTTTAATATAAAAAATTCGATAGGATCACCAATGTCGATATTACGAGTCATACGGATTTCTGCGGGAACCACAATTCTCCCAAGACTGTCTAAACTCCGGATCATGCCTGTATCCTTCATCCCATGTCCCTCATTTACATCTTTATATTTTGGTTGCTACTAACTATTATAGCAGTAATTGTGAGTTAAGAGAATGGGGTGAATATAATTAATGAAGCGGTTACATCCTTTGTGGGAGAAGTGAAAATCGAGTTTGGCCATCCTATGGATTCTACAATAAATAAGTAATAAAAAAGAAAACCTCTTCAATTAATGAAGAGGTTAATTCAACCACCAGCGTTTAATATTGTTCCACAGGGAACGACTTTCTTCAGCAGGATCTACTTTGCTTTGTACATCATCGACAGCGGGAGCTTTGCCATGTTGATCACAGTATTCGGTGGGCTCAGTTCCACTAATGAAAGTCTCCAGTTCTTTTTCGGGACAGGCTGCTGTAGCTAGCTTACCGGATTGCGGATTGATGTATACACTGACTACGCCATCTGGAATGGGAAAAATCTTAGGCGGGATATTTTCCAACGCTTTTTCAGTAAACTCCGCAAAAATTGGAGCTGCCCGTCGGCCATCGGTAGTTGTGATGTCGCGCCCCTTGTCATATCCAACCCAAACTGCAGTGGACAGCTCGGGGGTGAAGCCTACCATCCAGCCGTCTGTATCCGTAGTTCCAGTCTTCCCGGCTACCGGACGTTTGATTATAGAAGCTACGCGATTTCCTGTCCCCCCAGTCTCAAATACCCCCTCCATTAAACGGGTCAACACATAGGCGGCAGAAGGTTCTACAATGGCTTCACCCTTTGGCTGTGGTGCTTCATACAGCACCATACCATTAGAATCCGTTATTTTTAGAATGGCTGTGGTGGGCATTTTCTGACCACTGTTTCCAATAACAGCGAATGCCGCAGCCATTTCTAGCGGACTGATCGGTGAGGTACCGAGTGCCAGTGACGGCACGCTTTGAAGCGGACTATCAATGCCCATCTTGCCTGCCATCTCGCTCACCTTATCTGCGCCGATCTTCATGATCGTATTCACAGCATAGATATTGTCGGATGCTGCAATGGCTTGTCGCATATTGATTTCGCCCAGATACTTATCCCCGAAGTTCCGAGGCTGGTAGGTTTTGCGATTGTTATCATAATGGAACATCGTTGGCTGGCTTTTGAAAACGGAAAGACCAGTCATCTCTTTAGAAGAGAGTGCTGCTAAATACATGATCGGCTTAAAGGACGAGCCAGGCTGACGTGTGGTGGCTAGAGCATGGTTGTATTGGTTGGTACGATAATTTTTTCCGCCGACCATAGCTTTAATGTAGCCAGTGCGAGGATCGATGGAAACAAGAGCGGTCTCCAGATCACTCTTTTGATCCATCTCTTTGTCGACTGCTTGTTCTGCGGCATGCTGCATGTCAGGGTCAAGGGTAGTGTAAACATTTAGTCCCCCTTGTTCCAGCTCATCACTGCTGATGTGAAGAGATTCTGTGGCCAGATTGCGGATATAATCTCTGAAATAAGGTGCAACCACAGTGGTATCCTTCTGGCCTTGTGGTTTTAAGTTCAAGTCTTCCTGAACAGCCTGTCCTGCTTCTTCTTGTGTGATTTCTCCTAAATTGGTCATGACAGTCAAAATGATTTTTTGGCGTTTTTTAGCGTTGTCTAAATGATTGTACGGCGAATAATAGGTTGGTCCTTTTGGAATTCCAGCTAGCATGGTACTCTCTGCCAAGTCTAAGTCTGCTGCAGATTTACCAAAATACATTTGAGAGGCTGCTTCAATGCCATAGGCACCATGGCCATAGTAGATGTTATTTAAATACATGTTCAAGATTTCATCTTTGCTGTATTTCATCTCGAGCTGCATAGTATACAAGGCTTCTTTAGCTTTACGCGTCCACGTCTTCTCGTGGGATAGATAAAGATTTCTCGCGAGCTGCTGAGTTAGCGTGCTAGCCCCCTGCGTTCGGTTTCCCTCTTCCAGATTGACGAGCACGGCCCGAGCCATTCCCTTCATGTCAAATCCGGAATGCTCGTAAAACTTACGATCCTCGACGGCTAGTGTGGCTTCAATGAGCAGGGGAGAAATTTGACTTAATTTGACCGGTTCACGGCTACGCCCGTCTGAGGTAAAGGTGGCAAGAATATTGCCCCTGGAGTCGAGTAGCTTGGAGCGCACATCGTCGCCAATGGGAGGGAGATCTTTTTGGTATAGGTAACCGAGCAGAGCTCCCGTGGTCAGTAGAAACAATATAATCATGGCTACCAGCAGCCGGAATAAACGGCGGAAGCGGCTTTTTCGTTTGGGTGGACTCGTTGATTCACGTGACATGACACCAGACTCCCTTCTCCTTGTATTATGGGAAAGGAACTGGAAGGATATTCATTGTATAACTAGGTGATCTGTTAAAGGGACTATCACCGGAGGAGATTTAAATAGGAGATGACAAACTGTTTCCATTTTGTGACTATTCAATGGTGGATCATGCGTGCTTCAGGAGGTATAAAAGAGTAGAGATTGAAAGCTAGGGTATATATACAATAGGAGGTGTCACTATGAACTGGACGAAAAAGATTCACAGAACGACAATAACCGCCCTTTCGGCGACGCTAATAATGGTTTCAGGCTGGGGTGCATCAGCTTCTTCTGTACATGCTGCTGCATCGGCTATACCAGCGGCGTGCGGCACTGGAGATCATGGGCTACTACAGTCTCTGCAAAACAAGCATTCAGGAGACGTATCCACACCGCTTACCTTTTCTGATGTTCAGTTTCTGAATGGAAATATCGGACGGGCAGCAGGCAATGGATTTATGATTGGCACTTCTGATGGAGGCTGCAATTTTCAAGAAATTTATGAAGGCCAATGGAGCTTTAAACAGATTGATTTTCCCGATAACGTGCATGGTTTTGCCCTTGCTTCTGTAGAAGACGGTCAAGCCAGATATTTAATCGGCACCTCAAATGGTGGCTCAGAATGGAAAAGACTTTCGAATAAAGCTGTTAGCTTTGAAAGAATCGATTTTATCGACAGTAAGATTGGTTTCGGGTATAACAGGGCGTCAACGTATTACACCAAGGACGGGGGACTGAGCTGGAGTAAGATTTCAACCCCATCCAATACACGCGGTGCTTATTTCAGTGATCGTAATACCGGCTGGGCCGTTGTAACTGTGCCTGGAACCGGCTACCGGGTAATGAAGACCGCAGATGGTGGCAAAACTTGGAGTTTATCGTTAAAGGTAGCCTTTACCGATCCAGAGTATGGGCAAATCACTTCAAAGGGAGATCAAGTTGATGTGGTTCTCTATGGCGGCTCAGGGATGAGTCAAACCTCATACTCCCTATATACAAGTACGAATAAGGGTAAAAGCTGGAATAGAGTGATCGCTCAGGAAACTGCTGGGGGTGGGCCTGCTCCGGGTAGTGGAAGAGCTGTAGTAAATAAAGGGCCTGCATCTGGCAGACCGGGAAATTTGGAGCTGATAGGGAACAATACGGCCTTCTTGGTGGGTTATTCCGACGCAGCAGAAAAAGTAGCGGTAGGACGCACATATAACGGTGGCAAGCAGTGGACCAATCTTCCGGCGATTGCTGGGTATGAAGGAGTAATCTCGTTCACTAGCAATAAAGAAGGCTGGCTAGCCGTTCGCGAACGCGATTATTCATCGTTATATGTAACTAAAGATGGCGGCGCATCTTGGCAACTTAGATTTTCGTTGAAAATTTTGTCCTTGTAACGGGCGGGTTAGTAAAGGTAGCGAGCATAGCTTTTAGTTTTCTAAACGGTTCCTAAGGGAACCGTTTTTTTGTGATTATGAAGTTGGTTGCACTTGTGTACAGTTTTACTACATGTTCCAAGTGTGCTTTTATCCATCAATATGGTAAGATTTTATGAGCTAAGCTAGATCTAATGGATTCTGAGATTGAAATGCTTCTTTGAACTGGATATAGTGTACAATGGGAAAGCGAATAGGCCTTTGAATGAATATAAAAATGTTTAAGTTTTACGACAGGCGTTTTTCTTATGCAGAATGCAGAGGCTTGCAGAATGGAGGAACGTGTGATGCCCGAATTACAGTCTAACAAATATGACGTCTCTATTACGCTCGTGAGCCTTCAAGATGGTCAGCGGAATGTTATGAAAGCGAATGGAGAGGTAGTATCCAAAGGACCGCATCTATATATTCAATATGAAGAGTTAGAGCAAGGCCCTCGAGGAGAGGAAATTTCTGTTCGTACAACAATAAAGATTGCAGGCAAACAGCTAAAGCTAATCCGCCACGGTGGGATACAGTCGGAACAGAGCTTTCAATCCGGACGGCGTCTGCCGGGATTCTATCGTTCACCATATACACAGTTTAATTTTTCTACAGAAACGAACAAGCTGGACGTGGTGCGCGAAGGGCGCTCCCTAACGGTTGCATGGGAATATGATTTGTACGTATACGAGGAATTGTCAGGAAAGTTTGCTATTAGTTTGCATATACAGGAGGAACCGAAATTATGACACAGAGAAAGAATCCGTTGGAGCTAGTGAATGAACGGGTAAAAGAAGCCATTGCCGATGCAATTGTAAATGCAGGAATTGTTGCACCGGAAGAGGTTCCGGATATCGTACTGGAAGTACCAAGAGATAAGGCACACGGTGATTTGGCTACGAACGCTGCTATGCAGCTGACCAAAATCGCAAAACGTAACCCGCGCCAAATTGCTGAGGCAATTATAGAACATTTGGATACTAGCAGCGCTTCTATTGAAAAAGCTGAGATTGCCGGACCAGGCTTTATTAACTTTACGTTGTCCAAGAATTATTTGTATCCAATTATCAGCCTTGTTGCTGAGCAGGGTGATGATTATGGCCGTATTAACATCGGTCAAGGTCAGAAGGTTGAAATGGAGTTCGTCAGCGCTAATCCAACGGGTAGCCTTCATTTAGGACATGCTCGTGGTGCTGCTGTCGGCGATGCGCTTTGCAACGTACTTGATTATGCAGGCTATCAGGTGACACGGGAATATTATATTAATGATGCCGGTAACCAGGTGGTCAACCTGTGCAAATCCATTGAAACTCGTTACCTGCAGGAGCTGGGCCAAGAAGCAGAAATGCCTGAAGACGGTTACCATGGCGAGGATATTAAGGGATTTGCTAAAGAGCTTGTGGCTGAAAAGGGTGATACACTACTCGAAATGAGCCCGAGTGACCGCGCAGCTTTTTTCCGGACTTATGGACTTAATAAAGAGCTCGATAAAATCAAACGTGATCTGGGACTATTCCGCGTAAACTTCGATATCTGGTTCAGTGAGACTTCCCTGTACGAGAACGGAGAAGTGTTACGCTCGCTAGATGAGCTTCGTGATCGTGGAGAAGTTTATGAGCAGGATGGGGCAACCTGGCTGCAAACGACTAAGTATGGCGATGATAAAGACCGCGTTCTGATTAAGAACGATGGCACATACACCTACCTTACACCGGACATTGCTTATCACAGCGATAAGTATGGCCGTGGTTACGATAAAATGATTAACATTTGGGGTGCGGATCATCATGGCTATATTCCGCGGATGAAAGCGGCGATGTCAGCACTTGGCAATGATCCTGAGAAGCTAGTGGTTCTGATTGCTCAGATGGTCAGCCTGTTCCAGAATGGTGAAAAGGTTAAAATGTCGAAACGTACCGGCAAAGCGGTTACGATGGAAGATTTGATGGAAGAAGTAGGAATCGATGCGATTCGTTATTTCTTCACCATGCGTAGCATGGATTCCCATCTCGATTTCGATATGGACTTGGCGATCTCTACTTCTAATGAGAACCCTGTATTCTACGTTCAATATGCGCATGCGCGTATCTGCAGCATCTTCCGTCAGGCAGAGGAGCAAGGGATCTCCATTCCTGATTACGCTGAGATTGACTTCTCCAAGCTGACAGCAGTGCATGAATATGACCTGCTGCGCAAAATTGGTGAGCTCCCAGCAGAAATTGCTGTTGCGGCTGAAGGTTATGCTCCACATCGCCTCATCCGTTATGTATATGAGCTGGCTGCGATGTTCCACAGTTATTACAAAGCTGAACGTGTAATCACTGAGGATGCCGCTCAAACTGTGGCACGTCTTGCACTGCTTGGTGCTGCGCGTACCACCATTGCTAATGTCCTGCGCCTTGTTGGTGTTTCCGCACCGGATCGCATGTAATTCAACATCAAACGACAAAAAATCCGCCTTCCGGTTCCCTGGGAGGCGGATTTTATTTTGTGCCGTTCTTCGCACCGGCACAAGCTGCGCTCACGTCAGAGTGACCCACCCGGTGCCCGGGTAGGGTCTATACGTTCGCGGATACCGCCCGCTTGGCCCTCACTCCTGCTTTCAGCAGGCGTAGGGCATCGGCAGCGCCGCCGCCAAGGGATGCGCGTCGCTGCCCCTTGCGCAGCCGCACCGGGGACGCGGTACGGCGCAAGAGCAGCTTCAGCTCCCTTGGCGAGAGCCCCGGTCGCACCGCGAGCAGCAGTGCAGCGGCTCCCGTGACATGCGAGGTCGCCATGGAGGTGCCGCTCATCTCTTTGTAGCCCTCCTTCAGCCAACAGGAGGTCACGCCTTCGCCGGGGCCATAGACATCGATATAAGAACCGCGGTTGCTGAAGCCAGCAACACGATGTCTTTTATCGATGGCACCCACGGCAATCGTCTCAGGATAACGTGCGGGGTAGTCTCCGCCACGTTTTCCATCATTCCCGGATGAGGCGATGACAGCGATTCCGGCTCGGTACGCTTTAATAACCACATTGTGAAGCGCTTTGCTTCTAGTTTTCATTCCGAAGCTCATATTGATGATATCAATTTTATTCTGTACGCACCAATCAATGCCCAGTACAATGTCCGATACATACGCGGAGCCGCTATGATCAAAAGCCTTGACTGGATATAGCAACGCTCGTGGAGCCACTCCCATCATACCGCGTGTTCCTCCTGCCGCAGCTAGAGTGCCGGCGATATGAGTCCCGTGTCCATTATCATCTAGCGGCAACATTCCGCGGTGTAGTAAGTTGACCCCAGAGGCTAATGAATGCTTCAGATCGGGATGGCGGTAATCAGCACCTGTGTCGATTACGCCGATTTTGACGTGAACTCCGGTTGATTTGGACCATGCCTGAGGAGCATGAATGGCTTTTACTCCCCAAGGGAGTGTGGCGGTACCGCTCTTTTCGTTAGCTATGGAATGGATTTGTATTTGTAGATCCTCTTCGATATTTAGGAGGTCTGCAAATCGGTTCATTAGTTTTCCAGCTCCGGCAGCAGGCACAAAAAAGGCCCGAATCAGCGGAGATACCTGCACTTGCCGCAGCTCAGGCTGCTTCGCTTTCAGCGCCTTCCATTGTGTGAATGCCCCGGCATACTGGCGGGGATCATTGAAGGTAAGAATACGCCGCTCACCATTGTTGGGGGCAACCGATATTTCTTCAAGAAGCATGTTCCAAAATTTGTAATAGTCCATAGGTTTCGCTGTCCCCTCCTCGGTGCCCTGCTGCCATATTGTATGAGTGGAAGAGGGGGTCCGAATGGGAACTTGCCCTTTTTTAACGAAATGGGCTGCCCATCGTGTCAAAAGACGGCGCTTTACATAAAATAGACAGAAGAGATTAACACTCTCTTTGTAACATCACGTAAGGAGCCGATCCTTGGCGTGGATACAGTCATGCGCGGAGGGTTTCCTCCGCCTTTTTTTATTTAAAAGGAATTATAAGTTTCACACAGGTACATATGTTTTGGGTTTATCCTTCTTCAAGATGGAGACAGGTTTCTGCTATGGATAACAGCCTGAAGGCTCTTTCTGTTAGCTGTTACCGCTTTTGACTTGCAATTTGTTGTCAAATAGGTTTTACTTAGTTTTGTTAATGGATATTATTGAAATAAACCGTAATGTGAACAATGCGTGAGAGGAAGTGTCCTTTAGTGAGTACGCCACTCAATTTAAAGCTAGACCCTGAGAAAGTTAAAGAAATGCCGATGGTGGATTTGGCCTTTCTAGTGCTTAAGGCAGCCAATACACCGTATTATTACCGTGATCTGATGGTCGAGGTAGCCAAGTTGCGCGGCATGACCGATCAACAAAGCCAAGATACTATTGCCCAGTTATATACCGAGATTAACATTGATGGGCGTTTTGCCTGTGTCGGAACCAACCTTTGGGGATTGAAACGCTGGTATCCTCTAGAGCGCTCTGATGATCCGGTTGGTAACACCAAACGCGTGCGTATCATCAACGATGAAGACGATGATTTGGAAGATGACGACTTTGCTGAAGAAGAAGAAAACTACGCTGCTGAAGAAGAGGATTTCGACGCTATCGACGAAGATCGCGACGACCTCTATTCCGACGACGACAGCGAAGAAGAAGTCGACGAAGATGTCGTGATCGATGAAGATGACATAGACGAAGATGACTCAGATGAAGACGATGCAGAAGATGACTCAGATGAAGACGATGCAGAAGCTGACAAGTAAGATAAATAATTTCAAAGAGTCTTGCTGATGGTATAATTCCTCCCTTGACAGTGGGGGAACGTCAGAGTAAACTATTGCATGGGCTTATCATGTAAGTTAATAAACGCGTTTCTTAAAATAAAAAGTGCCCCGGTTCTACGGGTGTCACTTTTTTGTTTTTTTAGATGCAAAGTAGCTGTAGTTTTATGTAATTTGCGGGACGACGTTTTATGTTTTCCCCGGTGAATCAAACTTTTG
Source organism: Paenibacillus sp. FSL R5-0914 (assembly GCF_038004525.1). Taxonomy (NCBI): domain Bacteria; kingdom Bacillati; phylum Bacillota; class Bacilli; order Caryophanales; family Paenibacillaceae; genus Paenibacillus; species Paenibacillus sp. FSL R5-0914. Next base: position 790,578 of record NZ_JBBORH010000001.1, on the reverse strand, counting down.
ATTTCCCCTGTTTTGATGATAGTAAAACGGGTTACGATAAACACCATGCGCCGCTTTTATGTCTGGACTTTATTTAGGAGGGTTTTACAGTGACAAAGTATATTTTTGTAACGGGTGGCGTTGTGTCTTCCCTGGGCAAGGGCATTACCGCCGCTTCGCTGGGCAGGCTGCTCAAAAACAGAGGTCTAAAGGTAACGATTCAGAAATTTGATCCGTATCTTAACGTAGACCCTGGAACGATGAGTCCTTATCAGCACGGTGAAGTATTCGTAACCGATGACGGTGCGGAGACTGACCTTGACCTTGGACACTATGAACGGTTTATTGATATTAATCTGTCAAAGAACAACAATGTGACGACAGGTAAGATCTATTCATCCGTAATCAGCAAGGAACGTCGTGGAGAGTATTTGGGCGGAACTGTACAAGTTATCCCACACATTACGAATGAGATCAAAGAACGCGTGTTCCGTGCTGGCCGCGAGACCAACTCTGATGTTGTAATCACAGAGATTGGTGGAACCGTAGGTGATATTGAAAGTCTTCCGTTCCTGGAAGCCATTCGTCAGATCAAGAGTGATATCGGACGGGAAAATGTGATGTATATCCACGTAACCTTGATTCCTTATATCAAGGCTGCTGGAGAAGTGAAGACAAAGCCGACACAACACAGTGTTAAAGAGCTGCGCAGTATCGGTATTCAACCGAATGTCATCGTGTGCCGTACGGAATATGAGCTTTCCGCAGATATGAAAGCGAAGATCGCACTCTTTTGCGATATTGATGCTAATGCTGTTGTGGAATGCCGCGATGCTTCAACGTTGTATGAAGTTCCATTGAATCTTCGTGATGAAGGATTGGACGAGATTGTTGTTAATCATTTGAAGCTTACAACACCTGCGCCAGATATGCGTGAATGGGAAAGTATGCTTGAACGGATTCAGAAGCTTGAAAAAACAGTGGAAATTGCGATTGTTGGTAAGTACGTAGCACTGCATGACGCTTATTTGAGCGTTGTTGAATCACTTTCACACGCAGGCTTTGCTGCTAATGCAGAGGTTAAGATTCGCTGGGTGAATGCAGAGGAAATTACGGATGAGAACGTGGATGAAATGCTGCGTGGTATTGGTGGTATTCTTGTTCCTGGTGGTTTCGGTGATCGGGGAATTGAAGGTAAAATCTCCGCGATTCGTTATGCCCGTGAGAAATTGATACCTTTCTTCGGAATTTGCTTAGGTATGCAAGTTTCCGTAATCGAATATGGCCGTTCTGTTCTAGGTCTACAAGGTGCGAATAGCTCCGAAATTGATCCGAACACAACATATCCACTGATCGATCTGCTTCCTGAGCAGAAGGATATTGAAGATATGGGCGGTACTATGCGTCTTGGCTTGTATCCTTGTAAGATTGCTGAGGGTTCCCTGGCAATGTCTTGCTACGATGATGAACTGGTTTATGAGCGTCACCGTCACCGGTATGAGTTCAACAATACGTACCGTGATGAGATTGAAAAAGCAGGTCTGGTTATTTCCGGAACCTCTCCAGATGGCCGTTTAGTTGAGATCGTAGAGCTTCCGGGACATCCTTGGTTCTTGTCGGTTCAATTCCATCCGGAATTCACTTCACGTCCGAACCGTCCACAACCGTTGTTCCGTGATTTCGTCAAAGCTTCTTTGACTCATTCCGAACAGCAGTAATTTTGTAAATATAATCGGAACCTGCGGGTTCTGTATCAAACCTGAAGAGCCTCCCATAGGAGGCTCTTTTTTTTTAACTATTCGAAAGTATAAGTTGTTCATCTATCCTATATGTCTAATATTTTTCGCTTAAACGCTTACCGTCCTTATAGGGACACCGAAGGTGTTTATGCCTGTTTGTCCATTTTGAAGAGCTCCGTAAATGACATCACTGTAATTCAGACTCTTTATTTACCCATTTTATCCAATTAGCAGGATTTGAGCAGTGAAGCACGAATAATAGGTTTCGTATGGGTTAGTTTCTGAAGGGGCCGTTAGCTGTGGAGAGCGCGGTATAGTCAATCTGGCTTAATCTCTGGGAGGGTATTATATGGAAAAAAAGAAAGTGTTAATTGTCGATGATCAGAATGGGATTCGGATTCTTCTTATGGAAGTGTTCAATAGCGAAGGATATACGACATTTCAAGCAGCTAACGGAAAATTGGCCTTAGACATTGTTCGCAGTGAGTCTCCTGACTTGGTTTTGCTCGATATGAAAATACCGGGAATGGATGGACTCGAGATTCTGAAGCATCTGAAGGAACTAAATCCATCCATTAAGGTCATAATGATGACCGCTTATGGGGAGCTGGATATGATTAAGGAAGCAACCAAGCTAGGCGCATTGATGCATTTCACAAAGCCATTTGACATCGATGAAATGCGGGTAGCGGTCAATATGCATCTTCATAATAAGTCTGTAGATCAATGCAGTTAAAGTGATATTTTCTGTATCGATTCTATTTGGTTATGGTGATTATAAACAGTTTGAGTGCAAATGCTATACGGGCTGGATAAAAATCGTCCCACCGGGACATTTTTTTGTTTATCCTATTTAGTATTTGACTCAGGATGTGTTATAATAAGCCTGTATGTGATGTCGGTTTAAAAACATAGCCAACCAACATTCTTAGGAGGATGAAACCATGCCATTAGTATCTATGACAGACATGTTGAACAAAGCACTTGAAGGAAAATACGCAGTAGGTCAGTACAACATTAACAACTTGGAGTGGACACAAGCTATTCTTGGTGCCGCTGAACAAGAGAAATCACCAGTAATCCTTGGTGTATCCGAAGGCGCAGCACGTCACATGGGCGGCTTCACTACTGTTGTTAAAATGGTAGAAGGTCTAATTATCGATATGAATATCACAGTTCCTGTAGCGATCCACCTTGACCATGGATCTAGCTTTGATAAATGTAAAGCAGCAATTGATGCTGGATTTACATCCGTAATGATCGACGGTTCCCACCACCCAATCGATGAGAACATTGATATGACTAAAAAAGTCGTTGAATATGCTCACGCTAAAGGTGTTTCTGTAGAAGCAGAAGTAGGTACTGTTGGTGGACAAGAAGACGACGTTATCGGCGGCATCATGTATGCTAAGCTTGATGAGTGCGTACGTATTGTTAAAGAAACAGGTATCGACACTTTGGCTCCTGCACTAGGTTCCGTTCATGGACCTTACCATGGCGAGCCTAACCTCGGATTTAAAGAAATGGAAGAAATCCGCGACGCTACTAACATCCCAATGGTTCTTCATGGTGGTACAGGTATTCCTGAACATGACATCAAGAAAGCTATCTCCTTGGGTACTTCCAAAATCAACGTAAACACTGAGAACCAAATCGTGTTCGCAAAAGTTGTCCGCGAAGTTCTAGCTGCTAAACCTGATGCTTACGATCCACGTACATTCATCGCACCAGGTCGCGATGCGATCAAAGAAACCGTTATCGGTAAAATCCGCGAATTTGGATCCAACAACAAAGCCTAATCATTGTTAGCTTCCGCCACAGGTGGACAAGCAATTTGTAAAGGGCAGGGTGTAGCTCTGCCCAGTTGAATAGTTTGATGAGGAAAGCACACCGCTTAGCCGGTGTCTTTCCATTTTCATCACTAAAAGTCCACAGCACGTATTGCCCACACAGCTGCAATACACGTAGGGGGAAATTGATAAATCTATGGAAAAATTAATGATTGGCGGTGGACGTCCGCTAGAGGGCGTTGTAACCATCAGTGGAGCAAAGAATAGTGCTATTGCACTTATTCCTGCGGCGATTTTGGCCGAATCTGAAGTTGTTCTTGATAATTTACCGTCCCTTAGTGATGTAGCCGTTTACTCCGAAATCTTGCAAGAGCTTGGCGCAAGTGTATCTTGGTCAGGCAACCAGATGAAAATTGATCCTTCGCGTATTGTATCTATACCTATGCCTAATGGTCCGGTTAAGAAACTTCGAGCTTCGTATTATATGATGGGAGCTCTACTTGGAAGATTCAAAGAAGCGACAATAGGTCTACCCGGTGGTTGTAACTTCGAACCTCGTCCAATCGATCAGCATATCAAAGGATTCGAGGCACTGGGAGCAACAGTTACCAACGAACATGGTTCTATCCACTTATATGCTAAAGAGCTACGCGGTGCGAAGATTTATTTAGACGTATCAAGCGTAGGTGCCACTATTAACATCATGCTGGCGGCTTCACGTGCCAAAGGCTCCACAATTATTGAAAATGCGGCTAAAGAGCCTGAGATTATAGATGTAGCAACCCTATTGAACTCTATGGGCGCTGTTATTAAAGGCGCTGGTACAGAAACCATCAGAATCGAAGGGGTATCGGAGATGCACGGTTGCCGTCACTCCATTATTCCCGATCGGATTCAAGCAGGAACTTATATGATTGCCGCTGCGGCTACGCGTGGTAATGTGTTGATAGATAACGTTATTCCTAAGCACTTGGAAGCTTTAACGGCCAAGCTTTTAGAGATGGGCGTTGATATTGAAGAGCTTGACGAAAGTATTCGCGTTATAGGTAGAGCTAAATATGAGCACGCAGATGTCAAAGCGTTGACCTATCCTGGCTTTCCTACAGATTTACAATCTCCTATGACAAGTATGTTGACACAGGCGGAAGGCGTTAGTGTGCTTAGTGATTTCGTCTACAGCAACCGTTTTAAACATGTGCCAGAATTGGTGCGAATGGGCGCGAAAATACGCGTTGAAGGCCGTTCTGCAATTATTGAGGGTGGTAAGCTTAACGCTGCAAAGGTGAAAGCGACTGATTTACGGGCAGGCGCTGCTCTTGTCATTGCTGGATTGACAGTAGGGGATGGGATCACCGAGGTGACCGGCGTAGAATATATTGACCGTGGTTATGATAATTTAGTGAGCAACCTTCGACAACTTGGTGCTCATGTTTGGCGTGAGAACGAATAAAATTAGGATATCCCGTTTGGAAGGAGGTTTATTTGCTTATTTACCGCATATATCCTTCCAAATTGGGTATTAATATCCTAATGGGCATTTTAATAGACTCATCATTTTGCCTAGTAGATAGACTAGGGCGAACTCATTTAAAAATTGAATAGGTGGTTATTACATGGATCTTCAAATTTCCGATTTGGAAGAAATGAAGCTGACCGAGTTGTATAAGCTGGCCAAGAAATACCAGATCCCTTATTACGGACAGCTGAAGAAACGGGAACTGATCTTTGCGATCCTTCGGGCACAGGCAGAGCAAAGCGGTCTTATGTTTATGGAAGGCGTACTGGAAATTCTACCCGAGGGTTATGGATTTCTAAGGCCGATTAACTATTTGCCTAGCGCTGAAGATATTTATATCTCAGCCTCACAAATTCGGAAGTTTGATCTCAGAAGCGGAGATCTTGTATCTGGGAAATGCCGGACGCCGAAAGAAAATGAACGATATTTTGGCCTGCTTCAAGTCAATGCCGTTAATGGCGAGAACCCTGCTAGTGCAGCGGAGCGACTACATTTTCCAGCATTAACACCACTTTATCCGCAAGACAAGCTACCGCTTGAAACATCCCCTACTCATTTGTCTACCCGAATAATGGATTTGCTCGCTCCTGTAGGTTTGGGGCAGCGGGGTTTGATTGTAGCACCTCCTAAAGCAGGAAAAACGCTCCTCTTGAAAGAAATTGCCAATAGTATTTCCACTAATAATCCTGAGATTGAACTCTTTGTATTGCTAATAGATGAGCGTCCCGAAGAAGTAACTGATATGCAGCGTTCAGTAAAAGGCGAAGTGGTTGCATCGACGTTTGATGAGCTTCCAGAGAATCATATTAAAGTGGCCGAACTTGTGTTGCAAAGAGCTCTTCGTTTAGTTGAGCACAAGAAGGATGTAGTTATTCTTTTAGACAGCATTACCCGTCTTGCACGTGCGTATAATCTTGTGGTTCCACCATCTGGACGCACGCTTAGTGGGGGGATTGACCCAGCAGCCTTTCATCGGCCGAAACGGTTTTTTGGCTCTGCACGGAATGTAGAAGAGGGCGGTTCACTGACTATTTTAGCAACTGCTTTAATTGATACCGGATCACGTATGGATGATATTATTTATGAAGAGTTTAAGGGTACTGGTAATATGGAGCTTCATTTGGACCGAAAATTGGCGGAACGCCGTATATTCCCTGCTATTGATATTCGTCGTTCAGGTACACGTCGTGAAGAAGTGCTCTTGAGCAAAGAAGAGCTTGATACGATCTGGGCGATTCGCAAAAATATGAATGAATCCTACGATTTTGTGGAGGGATTCATCAAAAAGCTGCGTGATACAAAGACTAATGCTGAATTCTTAGCATCATTTGACGTTGCGGGAGCTAAACAATCGCCAAATGGAACTGCAAGTAGCGGAGGAACTTCCAACAGTGGTACGGCTGCTCGTCGCACAACACGGGCAAAGACTTCTTCAGTACCTACAACTTGAGAATTGATAATAAGAGGAGACTAACATGTATTTGGTATATGCCGACGGGCAAGGAAACGTATATGATCATCCAGAACTGTACGGGTTAGCCCGTAGTGGGGATATGATCGTTGAAATGTTGGAGGAAGAGTTGATTCCGCTGCCTGAAGGCGCCACTCTTGTGGGCTTGCCTAGTACGCGGGCTGTGGGTATGGATCCTGAGACAGGTGAAATGATGGCGTTGCCGGATGGCTCACAGGCTGTAGGCGCGCTGCTGCCTCAGGGCTATACTCGCTTGTGTCTTCCTGGGTATGTAAAGACAGATAAGTCTTACAAGCTTCCTCTGTTTGGGTATTCGGCTGTAGTGTGGAAGGATGGCGGGTTCTATGTTGCGGCGGATCCAACCGATAATCCGGAGAAGTGGAACCCACTGAACTGTGATAAACAGGATCTTGAGGTAAGCGTTGGCGAGTTGACTGCCAAATATCCTGATAACCGTCTCTATGAGCATCTTTCTAACTGTGCGCTTGGTTATGAATGCCTGACTTCCTCCAACACCTTCTTAGGGCGTTGGGAGGGCGGTGTACCTGTCTCTTATTCATGTAATGCTGGATGTTTTGGCTGTATTTCTGAGCAACCTGATGATAGTGGTTTTGTGTCTCCGCAGACTCGTATGAATTTCCGACCAACGGTCAATGAAATTTCACAAGTTATGTTGGAGCACTTGAAGACGCCTGAATCGATTATCAGTTTTGGACAAGGCTGTGAAGGTGAGCCTTCTACGCAGGCAAAACTTATTATAGAAGCAATCCGTGAAGTGCGCTCGATTACTGACATGGGCTACATTAATATCAACACCAATGCTGGCTTAAGCGATCATATTCGTGGAATCGTCGATGCTGGGCTGGATTTGATGCGTGTCAGCACGATTAGTGCTCTAGATGATCATTACAATGCTTATTACAAACCACGTGGCTACACATTGGCTAATGTAGAGAAGTCTTTGAAATATGCTGCCTCGCAAGGTGTTTACACATCGATCAACTATCTGATTTTCCCTGGAGTAACTGATCGCGAAGAAGAGATTGAGGCGATGGTGGAGTTTGTAAGACGTACGGATCTGAAGCTTATTCAGATGCGTAATCTGAACATTGATCCAGAGAGTTATCTGGAGTTAATTCCTCCTGCTAAGGGTGAAATTCTCGGCATGAAGACGATGCTGGAAATTTTCCGGGACGAATTGCCGGATGTTGTTATTGGTTCTTACACACATGTACCACCAGCAAATATGGCTCGGGTAAAGCAACGGCAACTCAACATTTAATAGATTAAATGTACCAATGAATTACCAATGAAACATATTGATCAATTGAATTTTTCGTGCTAAAATACCACAGTGTAATCATATAACTCTGGGTCCGCATGAGGCTTAGGGCATGAGAGGTGAAATTCAAAATGCAAGCAGCAATTCAACCAAAGTATAACTTAACTAAGGTAACCTGCGCATGTGGCAACTCTTTCGAAGCTGGCTCTGTTAAACAAGAGCTTCGTGTTGAAATTTGCTCCAGCTGCCATCCTTTCTTCACTGGCAAGCAGAAGTTCCTGGATGCCGGCGGTCGCGTTGATAAATTCAAGAAGAAATACGGTATCTAATTGGAATAGCCGCTTAGCGGCTTAATGGTTAGATCGAGCTCCCAGCTTTCTCGCTGGGGGCTCATTTTATGTCTTGGAGTTGATTTTTGTCCGAGCGTGAGCTATACTTATCTTCGCCGTGCTAGACGGGGAGGTAGCGGTGCCCTGTAACTCGCAATCCGCTGTAGCGAGGTTGAATTCCTGTTAGAGGTGCTATCGATGTGAGGCCTTGGTTCCTACGGGCTGTGTTGACGGTTGGGTCCTCCGCAATGAGTGCTTATGAACCTGGTCAGGTCCGGAAGGAAGCAGCCATAAGTAAGTTTACTCTTGTGCCGGAGGGTGGCCTAGCCCGAGCAGTCATGTAGGGTTGCCGCTTGGATCGTAGTCATCAATAACAGGTGCACGGTTTATAATTCTGTTTATAACAGCATCTTTGCCACAAGCAAAGATGCTTTTTGTTTTTGGTCAATAGCCGATGAATATAGTATAATAAATTTGCGACAAATGCCGGGAAAGAGGCAGCCTAAGAGAGGGTAATGCATAGTGGAACATATCGCGCTGTACCGTGCTTGGCGGCCGCAGTCGTTTCAAGACATGGTTGGACAACAGCACATTATCCAAACGCTGCAGAACGCAATTCGTGAACAGCGGGTTTCGCATGCCTATCTGTTCAGTGGTCCGCGGGGAACTGGTAAGACAAGTGCTGCTAAAGTCTTAGCGAAAGCGGTCAATTGTGAACGTGGGCCAGGTCCGGAGCCTTGCAACGAGTGTCCTTCCTGCTTGCGAATCACTGCGGGTAATGTGATGGATGTGCAGGAAATAGACGCGGCATCCAACCGGGGCGTAGAAGAGATTCGCGACCTCCGGGACAAGGTGAAATATGCACCTACCGAGGTGCGCCGTAAAGTGTATATTATTGATGAAGTGCATATGCTGACAACAGAAGCATTTAATGCGCTATTAAAGACATTGGAAGAACCGCCGTCACATGCAATGTTCATCCTTGCGACTACGGAACCTCATAAATTGCCAGCGACGATCATTTCTCGTTGTCAGCGTTTTGACTTCCGCAGAGTAGCTTTGGAAGAGCAGACGGCACATCTAAGTGCTATCTGTGAGAAGGAAGGGATTACAGCCGATGTTAACGCATTGCAGTATATTGCCCGCCTTTCTGATGGGGGTATGCGCGATGCAGTGAGTTTGCTGGATCAGATTTCATCTTTTACAGATGGCAAAGTTACGTACGAACAAGTGCTGGGGATGACCGGAGGGATACCCTCTGAGCAATTTGCACGTCTTGCCACTGCCATATTGGAAGGTGATATGGGTCTTCTGCTGGAGCTTGTTGAACAGCTTATGCATGAAGGTAAGAGTGCTGATAAATGTCTAGAGAATCTTATGTATTATTTCCGTGATTTATTGATGATTAAGATGGTACCTGGGGCCGATCAACTGACGGAGCGAGTGCTTAATCCCGCCGAGTTTAAAGATATGGCCACCGCATTTTCCCGGGATCGTCTGTTTCAGATCGTAGATACACTTAATAAGTACCTGGGTGAAATGAAATATGCTACTCATCCGCAGACTTTGTTTGAAGTCGCACTGATGAAGCTTTGTAGCTTGCAGCAAGAGGAAAGTGAGACCGCATCAGCTGCTCCGTTAGGTGCATTGCAGGCTGGGTCAGGGGCGAATGCTCCTGCAGTCCACTCTGGTGAACTGGATCTGCTCAAGAGACAGATTACTGCGCTGGAGAAAAAGCTGGAGCAGGCATTGCAGGCCGGTGGTATTTCCGGAGGTGGGCGAGATGGTGCCTCTTCTGCGAAATCGAATCCGACTCCAAGTTCTGCGCCTAGAATCTCTGCAACCTCCAAAATGCCTCCAAATGTTGATAAGTTTATTGCTGGTAAGGATAGTCCTGATTTTGCAGCTATCTATAAACAGTGGAGTCTTGTCTTGCAAGGGGTAAAAGAGGAGAAGGTAACGGTTCATGCATGGTTTGTAGACGGAGAACCTGTATCTGTAATGGACGACGCTGTGCTTGTTGCGTTTAAGAACACGATTCATCGTGATACAACGGAGAAGCCAGCAAACAGACAGGTCATTGAGAATGTGTTTGCAGCGCGTCTTGGTAAACCTTATAGACTGGTAACTATAATGCAGCGCGATTGGAACGAAGCCGCTCAAAAGTCAGTGGGACAGCCTAGCAAAGAAGAGTTGCGGCTAGAGCATGAACATGATACTGCAGATGCGAAATCTGAACCTTGGATTGATGAGGCTATCCAGCTTTTTGGAGAAGACCTTGTTGTCATAAAAGAGTAATGTAAGCATACTAGCGCAAATTGCGCATTCCAAAGGAGAGATGATGTATGAATAATATGAACCAAATGATGAAGCAAGTTAAGAAAATGCAGGAGCAAATGCTTAAGGCTCAAGAAGAACTAGGTGGCAAGGTGATTGAAGGCTCATCAGGTGGTGGAGTAGTTACAGTTCAAGTTAATGGCCACAAAAAGTTGCTTTCTATCCAAATCAAGCCAGAAGCTGTTGATCCGGAAGATGTTGAAATGCTACAGGATTTGGTAATCACTGCAGTTAATGATGCTTTGACTCAAGCTGAAGACCTTGCGAACAATGATATGGGTAAATTTACTGGTGGAATGAAGATCCCAGGCTTGTTCTAATTCACTCACTCCACTTTCGTCTAAAGGAGAATTATTAATTTGTATTATCCCGAACCGCTAGCCAAGCTGATCGATGCTTTTACGCGCTTGCCCGGGATTGGGCCGAAGACAGCCGCCCGGTTAGCTTTTCATGTGCTTAACATGAAAGAGGATGACGTCATTGATTTTGCTAAAGCGCTAGTAAGTGTCAAGCGTAATCTTCATTATTGCTCCGTCTGCTGTAATATTACGGATACGGACCCGTGTAAGATATGTCAGGACAAAACTAGAGATCCTTCAGTAATCTGTGTGATCCAAGACTCCAAGGATTTGGTGGCAATAGAACGAACCAAAGAGTTTAATGGGTATTATCACGTTCTTCAGGGTGCGATTTCACCTATGGAAGGTATAGGCCCTGATGATATTCGCTTGAAGGAATTATTGACTCGTTTGAGTGATGAAAGAGTGAGTGAGCTTATCATGGCGACCAACCCCAACATTGAGGGTGAGGCAACGGCGATGTATATTTCTCGTCTAGTTCGGCCTTTTGAGATTAAAATCACCAGAATAGCCCATGGCTTACCTGTTGGTGGCGATCTTGAATATGCCGACGAGGTTACCTTGTCCAAAGCGTTGGAAGGTCGTCGTGAGCTATTCTAGTAGCTCTAAAGTCGTGTTTTTCAAAAGGAGGCCCCCTGGGCCTCCTTTTTTTGTTCTAAGTTTGTCCCTATCCCGATATGAATGAGAATAACGAGATGTAATTTTGCATCGAAATTATTCTGAGGAGGAATGAGTAATGGGATGGTGGACCTCATTGTGGCGGGGAGCAGATGAAGAACAGGGTAGAAAAGATACGGAGGGCTGGGAAACGTTGCTGGAGGTTCGTAAGGCGCAATCTGAGTGGGAGAGAGCGTACCTAATGTTTGATGAAGCGTTGGGTCAAGATCAAATTGATTATGCTATTTATATTTTAGAGGCAGCAGAGCGTAAGTATCAGATACATCTCAAACATGCAAAGAGCATTGGATTAAATAGCAGTCAGATGTAGGCGCTAACCAAATGGAGATATAGGAGGGATCAACATGCTAAGAATGTTAGCTATAGGAGTACTGGTCATATCGGTTGTATTGTTAAGTGTAATTGTATTCCGGAAAAAACTTGGCTTTGGATGGCTTAGTCTGTTCGGAGCTCATTTGGTACTGGCTGCGCTCGCGATATATGTAGTGAATTTCTCGGGTTTAATCACACAAGTTCATATTCCCCTGAATCCCGCAACCATAGGCGCAGTAACGGTTCTTGGTCTTCCAGGCGTAGTAATGTTAATAGGATTAAGAATTATTTTGTTTTAATGCTTGACGTGAGTTTGAAAAATATGATACATTAAGTCTCGCCCCTTTGGACAAGATGTTGATTAACAACTTGCTGAAACGGTAAGCGAAAAAAAGAAATTAAAAAAACGCTTGACGAAAACAAAGGTGCTGTGATATATTATAAAGGTCGCTGCTGACAAGCAACGACAACGAAAGATGAGACATTGATCTTTGAAAACTGAACAACGAGTGAGTGGGAAATCACGAAAGTGAAATCCAAAATTAGAGAATTAATTTTCTCGTCAGATGTTTCAAAATGAGCATATCGCTCTTTTCAATACTAATTGGAGAGTTTGATCCTGGCTCAGGACGAACGCTGGCGGCGTGCCTAATACATGCAAGTCGAGCGGAGTTACTTTGAAAGCTTGCTTTCAAAGTAACTTAGCGGCGGACGGGTGAGTAACACGTAGGCAACCTGCCCCTTAGACTGGGATAACTACCGGAAACGGTAGCTAATACCGGATAATTTCTTTTTTCTCCTGAAGAAAGAATGAAAGACGGAGCAATCTGTCACTGAGGGATGGGCCTGCGGCGCATTAGCTAGTTGGTGGGGTAACGGCCCACCAAGGCGACGATGCGTAGCCGACCTGAGAGGGTGAACGGCCACACTGGGACTGAGACACGGCCCAGACTCCTACGGGAGGCAGCAGTAGGGAATCTTCCGCAATGGACGAAAGTCTGACGGAGCAACGCCGCGTGAGTGATGAAGGTTTTCGGATCGTAAAGCTCTGTTGCCAGGGAAGAACGTCCGGTAGAGTAACTGCTACCGGAGTGACGGTACCTGAGAAGAAAGCCCCGGCTAACTACGTGCCAGCAGCCGCGGTAATACGTAGGGGGCAAGCGTTGTCCGGAATTATTGGGCGTAAAGCGCGCGCAGGCGGTCATTTAAGTCTGGTGTTTAAACCTTGGGCTCAACCTGAGGTCGCACTGGAAACTGGGTGACTTGAGTACAGAAGAGGAAAGTGGAATTCCACGTGTAGCGGTGAAATGCGTAGATATGTGGAGGAACACCAGTGGCGAAGGCGACTTTCTGGGCTGTAACTGACGCTGAGGCGCGAAAGCGTGGGGAGCAAACAGGATTAGATACCCTGGTAGTCCACGCCGTAAACGATGAGTGCTAGGTGTTAGGGGTTTCGATACCCTTGGTGCCGAAGTTAACACAGTAAGCACTCCGCCTGGGGAGTACGGTCGCAAGACTGAAACTCAAAGGAATTGACGGGGACCCGCACAAGCAGTGGAGTATGTGGTTTAATTCGAAGCAACGCGAAGAACCTTACCAGGTCTTGACATCCCTCTGAATCCACTAGAGATAGTGGCGGCCTTCGGGACAGAGGAGACAGGTGGTGCATGGTTGTCGTCAGCTCGTGTCGTGAGATGTTGGGTTAAGTCCCGCAACGAGCGCAACCCTTAACTTTAGTTGCCAGCAGGTTAAGCTGGGCACTCTAGAGTGACTGCCGGTGACAAACCGGAGGAAGGTGGGGATGACGTCAAATCATCATGCCCCTTATGACCTGGGCTACACACGTACTACAATGGCCGGTACAACGGGAAGCGAAGCCGCGAGGTGAAGCCAATCCCATCAAAGCCGGTCTCAGTTCGGATTGCAGGCTGCAACTCGCCTGCATGAAGTCGGAATTGCTAGTAATCGCGGATCAGCATGCCGCGGTGAATACGTTCCCGGGTCTTGTACACACCGCCCGTCACACCACGAGAGTTTACAACACCCGAAGTCGGTGGGGTAACCCGCAAGGGAGCCAGCCGCCGAAGGTGGGGTAGATGATTGGGGTGAAGTCGTAACAAGGTAGCCGTATCGGAAGGTGCGGCTGGATCACCTCCTTTCTATGGAGAATCGTCTTCTGCAATGAAGACATTCAAATCGGAAGTTAAACTTCCACAATAGAACCTTAGGGTTCGAACACTCACTCGTGTTCAGTTTTGAAAGAGCAAGTCTCTTTCGTATGCGTTTGGTGGCGATAGCGGAGGGGTTCCACACGTACCCATCCCGAACACGACCGTTAAGCCCTCCAGCGCCGATGGTACTTGGACCGAAGGGTCCTGGGAGAGTAGGACGCCGCCAAGCGGACAACCATTCTTTGGTTGATTCACAATGTTATATATGTTATATGGGCTTTTAGCTCAGTTGGTTAGAGCGCACCTCTGATAAGGGTGAGGTCGGTGGTTCGAGTCCACCAAGGCCCACCATATAACTTTATATCTTTTATGGGGCCATAGCTCAGCTGGGAGAGCGCCTGCCTTGCAAGCAGGAGGTCAGCGGTTCGATCCCGCTTGGCTCCACCATAATTTTTAATTCAATACCTTCTTTAAACATTGATCCTTGAAAACTGGATACCGAAACGAATTTGCGTTTTAGAACATCTTTTAGCAACTTGTGCAAACAAGTAAATGTTATTAGTGAGATTTTTCTTAGGAAAAATCAAGGTTAAGCTAATAAGAGCACACGGAGGATGCCTAGGCGCCAGGAGCCGACGAAGGACGTGGCGAACAACGAAACTGCCTCGGGGAGCTGTAAGCAAGCTTTGATCCGGGGGTGTCCGAATGGGGAAACCCAGCTGTGGTAATTCGCAGTTACTCATCTCTGAACACATAGGAGATGTAGAGGCAGACCAGGGGAACTGAAACATCTAAGTACCCTGAGGAAGAGAAAACAATAGTGATTCCGTCAGTAGCGGCGAGCGAACGCGGAACAGCCTAAACCTAAGAGCTTGCTCTTAGGGGTTGTGGGACGTCTCACATGGAGTTACAAAGGAATATGGTAGGTGAAGAGGTCTGGAAAGGCCCGCGATAGAGGTAAAAGCCCTGTAGCCTAAACTGTGTTCTCTCCGAGACGGATCCCGAGTAGTGCGGGGCACGTGAAACCCCGTATGAATCCAGCAGGACCATCTGCTAAGGCTAAATACTACCTGGCGACCGATAGTGAAACAGTACCGTGAGGGAAAGGTGAAAAGCACCCCGGAAGGGGAGTGAAATAGAACCTGAAACCGTGTGCTTACAAAAAGTCAGAGCCCTATTTATGGGTGATGGCGTGCCTTTTGTAGAATGAACCGGCGAGTTACGTTTAACATGCAAGGTTAAGTCGAGAAGACGGAGCCGCAGCGAAAGCGAGTCTGAATAGGGCGATTGAGTATGTGGACGTAGACCCGAAACCGTGTGATCTACCCCTGTCCAGGGTGAAGGTGCGGTAACACGCACTGGAGGCCCGAACCCACGCATGTTGAAAAATGCGGGGATGAGGTGGGGGTAGCGGAGAAATTCCAATCGAACTCGGAGATAGCTGGTTCTCCCCGAAATAGCTTTAGGGCTAGCCTCGGTATAAGAGTAGTGGAGGTAGAGCACTGATTGGGTGCGGGGTCCGCAAGGATTACCAAGCTCAGTCAAACTCCGAATGCCATATACTTATTGCCGGGAGTCAGACAGTGAGTGCTAAGATCCATTGTCAAAAGGGAAACAGCCCAGACCATCAGCTAAGGTCCCCAAGTGTGTGTTAAGTGGGAAAGGATGTGGAGTTGCACAGACAACCAGGATGTTGGCTTAGAAGCAGCCACCATTGAAAGAGTGCGTAATAGCTCACTGGTCGAGTGACTCTGCGCCGAAAATGTAACGGGGCTAAACACACCACCGAAGCTATGGCTAGATACGTATGTATCTGGGGTAGGGGAGCGTTGTATGTGGGTTGAAGGTGTACCGTAAGGAGCGCTGGACAGCATACAAGTGAGAATGCCGGTATGAGTAACGAAAAGATCAGTGAGAATCTGATCCGCCGAAAGCCCAAGGTTTCCTGAGGAAGGCTCGTCCGCTCAGGGTAAGTCGGGACCTAAGGCGAGGCCGAAAGGCGTAGTCGAAGGACAACAGTTTGAAATTACTGTACCACCGTAATCCGCTATGAGCGATGGGGTGACGCAGGAGGGTAGTGACGCGGACTGATGGATATGTCCGTCTAAGCAGTGAGGCTGATGTGTAGGCAAATCCGCACATCATTAAGGCTGGGCTGTGATGGGGAGCGAAAATTACAGTAGCGAAGGTCATGATCTCACACTGCCAAGAAAAGCCTCTAGCCAGGAGAAGGTGCCCGTACCGCAAACCGACACAGGTAGGCGAGAAGAGAATTCTAAGGCGCGCGGAAGAACTCTCGTTAAGGAACTCGGCAAAATGACCCCGTAACTTCGGGAGAAGGGGTGCCCCGGTAGTGTGAATAGCACGAGGGGGCCGCAGTGAAAAGGCCCAAGCGACTGTTTAGCAAAAACACAGGTCTGTGCGAAGCCGCAAGGCGAAGTATACGGGCTGACGCCTGCCCGGTGCTGGAAGGTTAAGGGGAGTGGTTAGGGGTAACCCGAAGCTATGAACCGAAGCCCCAGTAAACGGCGGCCGTAACTATAACGGTCCTAAGGTAGCGAAATTCCTTGTCAGGTAAATTCTGACCCGCACGAATGGCGTAACGACTTGGGCGCTGTCTCAACGAGAGATCCGGTGAAATTTTAATACCTGTGAAGATGCAGGTTACCCGCGACAAGACGGAAAGACCCCATGGAGCTTTACTGCAGCTTGATATTGAATTTGGGTACGATCTGTACAGGATAGGTGGGAGCCGTAGAAATCGGAGCGCAAGCTTCGGTGGAGGCGCCGTTGGGATACCACCCTGATCGTATCTAGGTTCTAACCTAGTACCCTTACCGGGTACGGGGACCGTGTCAGGCGGGCAGTTTGACTGGGGCGGTCGCCTCCTAAAGAGTAACGGAGGCGTTCCAAGGTTCCCTCAGAATGGTTGGAAATCATTCGAAGAGTGCAAAGGCATAAGGGAGCTTGACTGCGAGACCTACAAGTCGAGCAGGGACGAAAGTCGGACTTAGTGATCCGGTGGTACCGCATGGAAGGGCCATCGCTCAACGGATAAAAGCTACCCTGGGGATAACAGGCTTATCTCCCCCAAGAGTCCACATCGACGGGGAGGTTTGGCACCTCGATGTCGGCTCATCGCATCCTGGGGCTGAAGTAGGTCCCAAGGGTTGGGCTGTTCGCCCATTAAAGCGGTACGCGAGCTGGGTTCAGAACGTCGTGAGACAGTTCGGTCCCTATCTGTCGTGGGCGCAGGAAATTTGAGAGGAGCTGTCCTTAGTACGAGAGGACCGGGATGGACGTACCGCTGGTGCACCAGTTGTTTCGCCAGAAGCATGGCTGGGTAGCTACGTACGGACGGGATAAGCGCTGAAAGCATCTAAGCGTGAAGCCCCCCTCAAGATGAGATTTCCCAATTAGTAAGACCCCTTGAAGACGACGAGGTAGATAGGTTGGAGGTGGAAGTGCAGTAATGCATGGAGCTGACCAATACTAATCGGTCGAGGGCTTATCCTATACTTAATACGCAAATTCAATTCGGATTCAGTTTTCAGGGAGTCAAATTCCTGTTTGGATTGCTGTGGTACTGATATCGTTTGGAGAGATACCCAAGTGGCTATAAGGGGACCCTCTGCTAAGGGGTTAGACTGCGTAAGCGGTGCGTGGGTTCGAATCCCACTCTCTCCGCCATTTTCAATCCATAGCATTTCTAATTATTGTGGCGGTGTAGCTCAGCTGGCTAGAGCGTACGGTTCATACCCGTGAGGTCGGGGGTTCGATCCCCTTCGCCGCTACCATAATACCTGGAGGCTTAGCTCAGCTGGGAGAGCATCTGCCTTACAAGCAGAGGGTCGGGGGTTCGATCCCCTCAGCCTCCACCATTATTACTTTTTTAGAATTACTTTTTACACCGTGCCGGTGTAGCTCAACTGGTAGAGCAACTGACTTGTAATCAGTAGGTTGGGGGTTCAAGTCCTCTCGCCGGCACCATTATTATCAATGCGGAACCGTGGTGTAGTTGGCCTAACATGCCTGCCTGTCACGCAGGAGATCGCGAGTTCGAATCTCGTCGGTTCCGCCATTTTTTTCCACAAGACTAGGGTGGGAAGTTTAATGCTACCACTTTATTTTTATGTCAATTTAATATGGCTCGATAGCTCAGTCGGTAGAGCAGAGGACTGAAAATCCTCGTGTCGGCGGTTCGAATCCGTCTCGAGCCACTTTTCCCTGGGGGATTAGCGAAGTGGCCAAACGCATCAGACTGTAAATCTGCTCACGTACGTGTTCGGTGGTTCGAATCCATCATCCCCCACCATTTATGAGCCATTAGCTCAGTTGGTAGAGCACCTGACTTTTAATCAGGGTGTCGAAGGTTCGAGTCCTTCATGGCTCATCCCAAACAGAAAGTCATCACCTTATGGTGGTGGCTTTTTTTGTGTTTTATGGTTGTATTATAGTAGCGCGCTACTGTAGCGATTAACATAATATAAGAGAATATGCTAAAATAGGCGAAAAGAGCAAAAGTGGTGGAGCATGGTGACTATGGATAGTGAGACATTGCGGAAAAAATTAGAGCAGCTCACCGGAAAGAGAACCGGAATCAAGCAGTTAGGGAGGCAGCATTCAGCTTCTCTTTTTAGCATGGGATTAGAAGGACAGGATCAGCTGGTAATCCATGAGGGTCATCTCTGGGCACCTTTGTATGAGAGTGACGGACGTATAACCGCTGTCTGGGTAGAAATGGAGGGGCTCACCTCTCTGGAAGTACAACTGGTCAACTATGCAGTTCGAAATTTTGCTATTGCACTTAAAGCTACAGGGCTTAGAGAAGAAGGTGAAGTGGAGGCGCGGCAGCTTGGCGCTTGGTTGAACACGGAGCTAGAGCAAGAGAAGCATGACACTGAAATTCCCGATGAGATCACCCTAAAGGGACGTCTGTTCGGAGATATGATTCCATTCCTCCTAAGTAGTGAGATTGCTCATAGTCCACAGATCTCTTATCGTTCACTGATGAAATTATTGCGTAGCTATTTTGAGAACGAAATTCTGCTTATTCCCCTTCAAGAGAAGGAATGGTTAATTTTAGCTCGTAAAGAATTACTTACGGGCGGGGATGATAAGGATGATGAAGAAGAGAGTGTAGATGATCTTCTAGCACAGACTAGTATGGGGTTACATGAGCTGATAGCTAGTGAATGGGTAGGGGTATTCCATTTGGCAGTAGCTCCGGCTATAGTCCCTGTTAAGGGATTGACTGGATCTGTAGCTTTGCTCAGGGAGACGATTGTACTCGGTCGTATTTTTCAAGTAGGAGAGTATATTCATTTACCTTGGGAACTGCATTTGGAACGTCTGGTTAACAGCATTCCTGATGTACGCCGCAAACAGTTGCTTGGACAAATTGGTGACTACTCCTCTGTACTATCAGATAAAGAAATGCTGCTGACTTTGGAGACCTTTTTTGAGATGGACTGTAATGTAAGTGAAACCGCCAAGAAGTTGTATATCCATCGAAATACGCTGCTTTACCGTCTGGATAAGATAAAACAAGAGACCGGAGCAGATGTACGAAGCTTTGGGGACGCTGCTATTGTTAAGCTTACTATGCTTTTGTATAAAGTGACGAAAAGGAAATAGGTTTTTTGTGAACCTTACAAATAGCCATAGTGTCCCGACTGGGGTAATATAAATGTACAAGGAAACAGAATTTTTATATTAACTAATTAATAATTAACTCGAGGGGGAAATACAATGGCAGGCGTACGTTTAGAGCATATTTTCAAAAAATACCCGGGTTCAGATAAAGCAACAGTAATCGATATCAATCTTGATATTAAAGATAAGGAATTTCTAGTATTGGTTGGACCTTCCGGTTGTGGTAAATCCACAACTTTGCGTATGATCGCTGGTTTGGAAGAAATCTCCGAAGGTAAAATGTACATTGGCGATCGTGTAGTTAATGACGTTGCACCTAAAGACCGCGATATCGCGATGGTATTCCAATCCTACGCCCTGTATCCGCATATGAGCGTATACCAAAACATGGCTTTCGGTTTGAAACTTCGTAAAGTGAAGAA
Source organism: Paenibacillus sp. FSL R5-0914 (assembly GCF_038004525.1). NCBI lineage: Bacteria > Bacillati > Bacillota > Bacilli > Caryophanales > Paenibacillaceae > Paenibacillus > Paenibacillus sp. FSL R5-0914. The sequence goes on along the minus strand of NZ_JBBORH010000001.1, from coordinate 770,538 downwards.
GGATGAAATCGACAAGAAAGTTCGCGAAGCTGCTAAAATTCTTGATATCGAGCATTTGCTAGATCGTAAACCAAAAGCGCTTTCCGGTGGTCAACGCCAACGTGTCGCTTTGGGACGCGCTATCGTACGTGATCCACAAGTCTTCTTGATGGATGAGCCTCTTTCCAACTTGGATGCTAAACTTCGTGGTCAAATGCGTGCTGAAATCACTAAACTGGTTAAGCGCCTTGAAACTACTTGTATCTACGTAACGCATGACCAAACAGAAGCTATGACAATGGGTGATCGCATCGTAGTTATGTATGATGGTATCATTCAACAAGCAGCTTCCCCTGAAGAGTTGTACAATGAACCTACAAACTTGTTCGTAGCTGGATTTATCGGATCCCCTACAATGAACTTTATCAATGGTACTTTGTCCGAAGTGAGCGGTTCTATCCGTTTCCGTGCTGAGAACCTTGACGTTGAAGTACCAGGCGGAAAAGCTCAAATCATCCGCAACAAAGGTTACATCGGTAAAGAAGTAATCATGGGCGTTCGTCCAGAAGATATCCATGAAGAGCCAGTATTCTTGGAAGCTTCCCCGAACACAATCTTCACTTCATTGGTTGATGTTACTGAAAACCTTGGTCACGAAATGCTCCTTTACTTGAGCGGCCTTGGTAAATCTACTGTAATCGCTCGTGTAGATGGACGTTCCACTACTCGCGAAGGCAGCAAGCCTAAATTGGCTATTGATATGAACAAAATTCACTTCTTTGATAAAGAATCCGAAGCTAACATTTTGTTGGGATAAGATTGTAAAGATCTTTTCTCTCTTGATAAAGCCACCCGAAAGGGTGGCTTTATTGTTTAGATGGCCCCTGTTTGGTTAGGCGCTAAGATTGCATTCATAAGCGTTATCAATTAAGATAGCAGGAGAATTACCTCCGGAATGTAAAGAGATCGCTGCCAACCGGACGCAGTAAGCGGACAAATACCGCAGGTGACGAAAGGACGAAATTACATGGCTAAGAAAGTAAAAGTATCTGAATTGGTACAGCATTTTCAATTAGAGGTTATTTCCGGCCAGGAAGGTCTAAAGAGACCCATCACGGTCGATGACCTGAATCGCCCTGGACTAGAGATTGCTGGTTATTTTGAATATTATCCAGAAGAACGTGTTCAATTGCTAGGCAAAACAGAACTCGCTTTTTTCTCCATGCTGCCCGAAGCTGAGCGGAAAAGTCGACTTCGTGGAATTTGTAATGATAACACACCTTGTATTGTAATTACACGTGGTTTGGAAGTGCCTCAGGAGTTAATTGACATAAGTAATGAAAAGGCCCTTCCTGTGCTTCGCAGCTCGATGGCTACGACTATTTTTTCCAGCCGTTTGACGAGCTTTCTAGAAGGAAAATTAGCTCCTACGGCGACTATTCATGGCGTACTTTGTGATGTATATGGTGTAGGTATGCTAATTACGGGTAGTAGTGGGATTGGTAAAAGTGAAACAGCCCTTGAGCTTGTAAAACGCGGTCATCGATTGATTGCTGATGATGCCGTAGAAATCCGTCAGACTTCAGATAACCAGCTGCATGGTACAGCCCCTGAGTTAATCCGTCATTTACTGGAGATCCGTGGAGTAGGTATCATTAATGTAATGACACTTTTTGGTGCGGGTGCCATTCGTAATCATAAACGGATTACACTTGTTGTTAGATTGGAAGCATGGCAGCAAGACAAGCAGTATGATCGACTTGGACTTGATGAGGAAACGACACGGATTATTGACACAGATGTTCCGCTTGTAACGATTCCCGTACGCCCAGGACGTAACCTTGCAGTTATTATAGAGGTTGCAGCGATGAACTATCGCCTGAAACAAATGGGCTTTAATGCAGCCCTGCAGTTCACGAATAAGCTAACTGCGACCATATCTGAAGATATGGATGATCTCGATTAGGAGTGTGAGAGAATGTTCCCATTGGCACTAAATCCTATTTTCTTCTCAATTGGATCACTGCAAGTACACTGGTACGGATTAATACTAGGTTTCGGTGCACTCGCGGGGTTATTTCTTGCGATCCGCGAGGGCAAACGGTTTGGTATACCACAAGAATTCTTTATGGATATGCTGCTGCTAGGTGTGCCTTCGGCCATTATTGGGGCACGGATTTACTTTGTAGCGTTTAAATGGGAGGATTATAAGGATAATTTAATAGATGTCTTTAAGATCTGGAATGGTGGCATCGCCATTTACGGTGCGTTAATTGGAGCCATTATTTGCGGGATTATTTATTTCCGCTATAAAGGCTACCCCTTCTGGCGTATCGTTGATATTTGTGCACCTGGACTACTTGCGGGTCAAATGATTGGACGCTGGGGAAACTTTGTCAACCAAGAGGCATACGGCAGCGTGGTTGAAGAGTCTTTTTTACGGGATAAACTGCATTTACCGGACTTCATTGTGAACCAAATGTACATAGGGGATGCTTTTCATCATCCGACCTTCTTGTATGAATCTCTTTGGAGCTTACTGGGTATCGCGCTACTAATGCTACTTCGTCGTCAGAAGTTTGTGCGAGCCGGTGAGATCTTCATGTCTTACTTTATATGGTATTCCATCGGTCGTTTCTTCATTGAAGCCATACGTACGGACAGCTTGGCCTTTAATGGAAGTGCAGGCTTGGCATCCTTTATGAACGGATTGTGGAAACCGATGGAATGGTTAGGTTTTGAGCAAGGATACTTGGACCCAAGCTATGGAAATATCCGTATTTCTCAGCTGCTTGCTCTACTGATCATCGTCGCAGCTGTACTGCTTATCATTATTCGTAGGGTCACCGGAGAGCCTAAAGCACATTATTCTGATCCTATCGTATGTACTAAACCGATCAAAGCAGATACCATAGTGCCTGAAAGCGCAGTAAATACACCGCAGAAAGCTCGTCACGGGGCTCAACCTGAGCAAGGACAGCCTGCGGATGGAGATAAGAAGGAGCAGTAAAGCTTATGATAGAATGCGTTCTTTTTGATCTAGATGGAACGATTGTCGATACGAATGAGCTAATTATTAGTTCGTTCATGTACGCGCTGAAGGACAATGGTCTACCTCCACTCACTAGGGAAGAGATTATTCCGCATATGGGCACAACCCTTCAGCAACAGATGAGAGTCTTCTCTGGACTTGAGGATGTAAGTGGTGCGCTTGAGAAATCCTACCGTTCTTATAATTATGAACATCACGATGAGTTAGTACGTCCCTTTCCTCAAGTGAATGAAACAATGGAAGAGCTCTTACGTCGTGGAATTAAAATGGGGATTGTGACTACAAAAATTCGTCCAACAACGATTAAATCGCTTGAGATGTTTGATTTGCTAAAGTACATGGATACGATTGTGACGGTGAACGATGTTACTGAACCAAAGCCACATCCAGAGCCTGTTCTGACAGCAGTCAATAACCTTGGCGTTGATCCTCGTAAAACTCTTATGGTGGGTGACAGTACGGTTGATATTCAGTCAGCAAAAGCTGCTGGTGTATATGCGGCTGGAGTATCGTGGTCTTTAAAAGGCGAAGAGACTCTCCGCAAGTATGATCCCGACTATATCATCCATAACATGAAGGATATTATAGAAATTGTGGAGCGAGGAACGAGTGAATCGTGAGAAACGTAACCCGATATCCTGTAGAAGGTCATAACTCACTTTGGTACATTTACCGTACGGTCAGCCCGTGGAAAGGTGTCCGTAACTTTATTTTTATTCAGATTGCCCGTTATTGCCCGATTCTACCGTTAAAGAACTGGATCTATCGTCGGATTCTCGGGATGAAGGTAGGCAAGCATACCTCCTTCGGTCTGATGGCGATGGTGGATGTATTTTTTCCGGAAAAAATAACGGTGGGTGAGAACTCTATTATCGGTTATAACACGACGATTCTGGCGCATGAGTATTTAATCAAGGAGTATCGCCTGGGAGAAGTAGTGATTGGTGAAAATGTATTGATTGGCGCGAATACAACGATTCTTCCCGGTGTAACCATCGGTGATTGGGCAGTTGTTGCCGCAGGATCAGTAGTACACAAGAATGTGGCGGCTGGCTCTTTTGTAGGAGGCAATCCACTGCGAGAGCTACGTCCAGCTTCATCGGATGATTCTTCGGAACAAGTGTAAAAGATGCTTCGTAAACCCTGCAGTTTCATATTGCGTTTTTTTAGCGCAGGATCTGCAGGGTTTCTTGCGTCTTGGAGAAGCATATTAAGAAAACTTTAAGATCTTCTTAAGTTTTTTATTCGGATGTAGGCGGTATAATTAACCTTAGTAATCACGTAAATCCCACGCTAGGCATTCAGCGTCAAATATCAGAATGTAAATTCAGCAAGTGCAGACTTCCTGGTATGTTCAGTTTCCACATTCCGCTTAGCGTCTCTATGAACAACCATCATAGTAGAGAAGAGGAATTTAATATGAATACTGTGAGACAGGAAAGGCTGCCCCAGCTGGATATTTTCAGAGCTCTAGCTATATTAGGAGTGCTGCATGTGCATGCCTCATCTTTTGCTGCTGGAGAGCAGGCACTGCATTCACCTTATTATTACTGGCTGAACTGGATTAACATTTTCTTTAAATTCGGTACGCCCTCATTTATTTTCCTTAGCAGCTTCGTATTGTTTTATAATTATTATGGTCGTCCTGTGACACGTAGCTTGATCATTAATTTCTACCGTCGACGATTAAAGTATATCTTACTGCCTTATTTGCTAGCTTCTATGGGCTATTATGCACTAACTCTATATGTGAACGGACGATTGATGCAGAGCCTTGGAGATAACTTGTTAAGCTTTTCTAGAGCGTTATTCTCGGGTTCCGCATATGCGCATTTGTATTTTGTCTTTATTAGCATTCAGTTTTATTTGCTTTTTCCAGTGCTGCTTAAGCTACTGCAGAGTTCCCGCTTCTTAATGAAATGGGCGATACCGGTGGGTTTGGCGCTTCAGTGGGGTTTTATTTTTTGGAATAAGTACGAACTGCACATTGTTGAAAAAGGGAGCTTGGCGATCTCCTACCTGGCCTATTATATGATGGGTGCTTATCTCGCCATTCACTTTGAGAAGGTGAAGCTGTGGCTGATAAAGCCATGGAGTGAGCTGGCTGACAAGCAAAAGAGATGGACTGCCTTATTAGTTAGCTTGTGGTTAATTGCAGCCTTTATCCATGTGCAGCTATGGTATGTAGCCCGCCATTTTGGGGTGTGGACGGATTCGCTGTGGTACGAGCTGTTATGGAATGTTCATACGATGTTATCGGCATTGGTTCTGTTGTACGCTACATTTTTGCTTTATCGTAAGGCCCCTCGTGTGATCGTTGCTTTCTTGACTCGTTTAGGTGAGTTGTCATTTGCAATTTATTTGATTCATCCGCTATTGCTGGCGATATATCGTAGGTTCCGATATCATATTCCCCTAGAGTCGCTAACTTATGTTTTCTTCATCTATGGAGGACTTGTAGTTGCACTGGGAGGAAGCTGGTTCATGGTGCAGTTTGCTTTTCGCCGAATTCCTAAGTCATGGATCTTTTTGGGGAGTATTCCTCGGTCTCTAGAGTCTAGTTGGAAGGTAAAGTCAGGACATGCCTCGGAGGAGATGAGGAAGGTTAATACTTGATTTGGCATCATTTTGATGCGGAGCTTAACAGGAGGAAAGATAATGAGACAAAAAGAAAGAATTCCACAGCTGGATATTTTTCGAGCGATTGCTATTTTTGCAGTGCTAGCTATTCATGCTACTTCACGAACGTTGGCGGAGACACTAGGTACAAACATGTTTCATCCGTTCTTATTTATTAATAAATTCAGCCAGTTTGCTGTACCTTCATTCATATTTTTGAGTGGGTTCGTGCTGTTCTATAACTATATTGATCGTCCTCTGGGCGGAAAGACGCTGGGGAAGTTCTACAGTAGAAGGCTGCTTTATATTATCGTGCCTTATGTACTATTTTCACTGTTGTATTTTGCATTAAAAATGACGGCGGGACATACATGGAGTTTACCTCCAGGGGAGATGGCTTCTAAGCTTTGGAAGTATTTGTGGACAGGAACAGCATACACGCATTTGTATTATATTATTATCATTATTCAGTTCTACGTATTGTTTCCGCTCATTCTGTGGTGTCTGCAAAAGGTTCGTCGTCTGGCGGCTTGGGCACCGCTAATCGGATTGGCTCTACAATGGGGTTTTGTGCTTCTGAATAAATACATGACTAATAACGGGTATTGGCAGTTGTCCAAGGGGAGTCTGGCAATCACTTATTTCTCGTATTTCTTGCTGGGTGCTGGGATTGCAGTATATTATCCTTCTTTGAAAAAATGGCTGGTACCTTCACGTGAAGGCTGGCGCGCCGGTAAAGGTCCGGTATGGATTACGTTGTGGTTGTTGTGGATCGTAGCTGGGGTTGTTCATGTTGAGCTATGGTTTAACAACTATACGAAGAAAACAGTCATCAATAGTTTATGGTATGAGGGATTCTCTAACCTTCATGCGCTACTCTCTTGTGTGGTGTTGCTACAAGTCTCCTTCTTATTGTACGGAGCGGGCCGAAGCTTGCTCACAAGACTGTTGTTATCTGCCGGAGCTTGCTCTTTCGGAATCTATTTACTGCATCCGTTACTGCTATTTTTCTATAGAAAATTACCGTTTCACGGGGGTTCTCTTGCATATACCGCAGCGATTGCTGGGGGTTGGCTCTTTGCGTTGTTAGGTTCATGGGTGGTAGTGGCCTTTGCCTTCCGATATATTAAATCGGCTTGGATCATCTTCGGCTCGGGTCCACAGAAAGCAAAAGCAGAATCAAAAAGTGCATAGTCTATTGCAAGGAAATATAAAAGCGTCGGTTTGCCCACATATGTGGGTAGCCGACGCTTTTTATTTTTGCCTTATTCTCCAGCTTGTTCCCGCTGAAATTCTGCAATGGCTTGATACTGGCTTTCGAGACTACGGTAGACAGAAATATAGATCGGCAGCAGCTGCTTGTATATTTTGGTATGTTCATCCAATGGATCATGTTTGTAGGTTGAACCAATCATGTCAAACACCACATCAAAGGAATCTACACGACCCGTAGCATAAAGGCCAAGTACAACCGCACCGAGGCAGGAGCTCTCGATACTCTCCGGAATGACAACCTCCTGATCAAAGATATCAGCCATCATCTGCCGCCATACTGAGGAGCGGGCGAAGCCGCCAGTGGCAAGGATTCTGCTTGGGCGTCCGATTTGCTCTTCCATAGCAAGGAGAACCATATACATATTGAAGATTACGCCCTCTAGTACTGAGCGAATCATATGCTCCTTATGGTGGTTCATAGAAAGGCCAAAGAAGGAGCCGCGGGCATCCGGATTCCACAGCGGCGCTCGTTCTCCAGTCAAGTAAGGATGGAATAAAAGTCCACCGCTTCCCGCAGGAACTTGCTCTGCAATGCGAGTCAGAACCTCGTAAGGATCAATGCCTAGTCGTTTGGCGGTTTCAACTTCAGAGGCCGCGAACTCGTCTCGTACCCAGCGGAACAGCATGCCACCATTATTGACGGGTCCTCCAATCACCCAATGTTTTGGGGTTAAGTTATAACAGAAGGTCCGTCCTTTGGGATCGGTGAGCGGGTGATCCACCACGGTACGAATTGCTCCACTCGTACCAATCGTAGCGGCCACTACACCGGGTTCAATTGCACCTACGCCGAGATTGGACAGGACGCCGTCACTGGCGCCAATAACAAATGGGGTTGTAGGGAGCAGCAGAAGTTCCTCAGCTAGACCAGGGAGCAGCCCTTGCATGATCTGTGTGGTGGGAACAAGCCGCGAGAGTTGATCCGCTGTAATATGAGCAATCTCTAAAGCTTCTTTATCCCACTCTAGATTCTCTAGATTGAGCATGCCTGTGGAAGAGGCAATGGAATGATCGATGACGTATTCGCCAAACAATCTTGCGAATATGTATTCTTTAATGGAAATAAATTTATAGGTTTGTTGGAATACGTCAGGCTGCTCTTCACGAAGCCACATTAGCTTGGTGATTGGAGACATTGGGTGTATAGGTGTACCTGTGCGTAGATACAATTCATGACCGTTTAGCTCATCCTTCAAACGAAGTGCGCATCCGGCACTGCGATTATCAGCCCATGTGATGCAGGCAGTTAGGGCCTTACCCAGTTTATCAACTGCAATGACACTGTGCATGGCTGAACTGAAGGAGACGAATAGGATTTCATCCGCAGATACACCGCTTTGCCGCATAACTTTAGAGATAGTATGGAAGACTGCACTCAGGATTTGTTCTGGGTCCTGCTCCGCTATTGAGGGTGAGGGCTGATGTAAGGGATATCCTACATTAGCTTGTGCAGCTATGGCTCCTTTTTCCTCGAAGAGAACTGCTTTGGTACTTGTAGTTCCAATATCAACGCCAATCATATAGGATTTAGTCACGCATTAGCCCTTCTTTCTAGTTGTAAGTAGATTTTTAGAACACTAATTACAGAATTATGAAGTACAATCATATTAGCTCATTATAGTATTGGATAAACGTGGAGGCAAAATAAAGGGATTCCCAAGTATTGGTTCGAAGTACATAAGTGTTTGATTTAGATTTTCTTTGTGAACAATTCAACCTAGGTAGACAAGCTTTAAGCATACAAGCATTAGAATTGAAGTCATAGCTTTACCCCGTTAGATTGACGAAAAAGCAGTGACCATGATACGATATTGAAAATACTTTAATTTGCTACCACTTTACCATAGTAAAGTAAATATAAACAGTATCTAATGATAACTGACGAGGTGAACAATGAAGATGTCCAAACCAAAGGGATTTGAGAAGCCGTCTGGCGTTCGGGACTATCTGCCCCGGGCCGTAACGAAATTACGCAAAATTGAGAATGATGTACTGCATTGCATGAGTCGCTGGGGTTATCAGCAAATGATGACTCCGACGCTAGAATATTACGATACAGTTGGCGTGGCTAGCTCTACGTCCGACCAAAAGCTTTATAAATTGCTCAACAATCGTGGTCAGGCGCTAGTGCTTCGTTCTGAAATGACAGCTCCGGTTGCCCGTGTTGTGGCATCTTTATTAAAGGATGAGCCATTGCCATTGCGGTTGTCCTATCACGCTAATGTTTTCCGTGCCATTGAGGAAGAAGCAGGGCGGGAAGCGGAGTTTTTCCAGACAGGGGTCGAGCTGGTAGGTGACGATTCACCTGAGGCTGATGCTGAAGTAGTGGCGCTCGCAATTTCATCTTTGCAGGCTGCGGGTGTGAAATCTTTTAAAATCGCTATGGGGCATGTAGGCTTTCTGAATGGATTATTTCAAGAGGCACTTCCACAATTGCCGGAGGCTCAGGAGGAGCTCAAAAGCCATTTGTTGGGCCGTGACTACGTCTCTTTTCGGGAGACATTACGCCGGCTGGATCTGACGGAAGCTCAGAAGAATGAACTGGATGGACTGTTACGTTTGCGTGGAGGCAAGGAGATTTGTGGACAGGCGCTGGAGCTTAGCGATCATCCGCTTGCCCGTCATTCAATAGATCATTTATGCAAGGTGTGGGAGGTACTGGTCTCTTACGGCGTATCACAGCATGTGCTGATCGATCTGACGATGATCGGGGACTTCTCTTATTATACAGGGATGACTTTCGAAGGCTATGCAGCGGAATTAGGGTTTCCGGTATGTAGTGGAGGCAGATATGATAATCTCCTTCAGCAGTTTGGACGTCCGATCCCTTCTACAGGTTTTTCTTTAAAAACGAATCGTATTCTCGATGGTGTGGCTGGATCGAGCGAAGAGGAAGAGCTGCCTATCTTGATCCAATATGATGCTACTCGCAGAAAAGAAGGTCTGGAAGAGGCAACACGCTTACGGTCGGAAGGGCACGCAGTAGTGACTAGACTAGCAGCAGGTCCAGAAGAGCTTGAAACGGTGAAGCGTCTAGATACGGATACGATCGAAGCAGATGGTATGCGGTACGGCGAAATCTATACCTTTGTATCTTTTGTAAGTGAACATGGCTGAGATATCGCTAGCAAGAATGAGCGGTTAAGATAAATTTTGTATGGAAATGGAAAAGGAGGAAACTTAACGATGGCACAGATTTTGAAGGTCGCTATGCCAAAAGGTCGGATTTATGAAAAGGCTGCTGAGCTGTTCCGCCAGGCAGGTCTCCCGATTCCACCGGATGGTGAGGCATCCCGCAAGCTTGTTATTCCGCTGCCTGAGGCAGGCATGGAGTTTATATTAGCTAAACCAGTAGATGTACCTACATATGTAGAATATGGTGTGGCCGACATTGGAATCGTGGGCAAGGACGTATTGCTGGAGGAAGATCGTGATGTATATGAGCTGCTTGATCTTGGCATCGCTCGATGCCGGATGTCGATCATTGGATTGCCGAACTGGCAGCCGGGGATTCAGCAGCGTGTAGCTACGAAATACCCGAATGTGGCATCAAAGTATTTCCGGGAGCAGGGACAGCAGGTTGAGGTCGTGAAGCTGAATGGTTCAATTGAGCTTGCGCCGCTGATTGGTCTCGCTGATCGTATCGTGGATATGGTAGAGACGGGCCAAACGCTGCGGGATAACGGATTAATTGAAATGAAGAGCATATTCGAAATTACGAGCCGTCTTGTGGCGAATCGTGTGAGCTATCGGATGAAAAATGAAGAGATACAGCAGCTGTGTGACCGACTACAGGCGGTTATAGGGGAACCAAATTTGCGGTAGGAGACAGATGTTAAGGGGTAAAGGGAGGAACCGGCGATGAAGGTTGTATCGAGCAAAGACTTTAAGCTAGAGCGAGAAGTCGAGTATGGAACGCCAGAGCAAAATCAGGCGGTAAAGGAAATTGTGACTGCGATTAAAAAAGAAGGAGACACGGCGCTTCTTCGCTACACGGAGCAATTTGATCGGGTCACGCTTACGCCGAATCAGCTGCGGGTAACGCCGGAAGAGCTTCAGGCGGCGTATGGCCGGGTAGAAGAATCTTTCGTATCCGCTATTCAAGCGGCTGCAGTAAATATCCGGGCTTTTCATGCTAGACAGAAACGGAATTCGTGGATGGATCTTCAGCCCGATGGCACGATTCTGGGACAGATTATTCGTCCGCTGAAGCGGGTAGGGGTATATGTTCCTGGTGGTAAGGCAGCTTATCCATCCTCGGTGCTGATGAACGTGATCCCTGCACAGATCGCAGGCGTGCCGGAGATCGTTATGGTAACCCCGCCATCCACCGGCGGAAAAGAAGGGATTGATCCTTACATCCTGGTTGCTGCTGCAGAAGCAGGAGTGAATGAAATCTACCGTGTGGGCGGAGCGCAGGCGGTAGCTGCTTTGGCTTTTGGGACGGAGAGCATAGCGCCGGTAGATAAGATATGTGGGCCCGGCAATATATACGTTGCGCTAGCGAAACGCGAGGTATATGGCGCCGTGGACATCGACAGTATCGCGGGACCAAGCGAAATTGTCGTGCTCGCAGATGAGACCGCTGAGCCGGCCTATGTCGCAGCGGATCTGCTTTCGCAGGCTGAGCATGACGAGATGGCCTCAGCGATTCTAGTCACGCCATCGCAGAGCTTGGCGGATAGCGTGGCTGCTGAAGTGGAGCGTCAGCTACAGGAGCTGCCGCGACAGGCGATCGCCCGTTCATCCGTAGAAAATTACGGGGCGATCATTGTTGTGGAATCTATGGAGGAGGGAATCTCCGTAGTGAATCGGTTGGCACCAGAGCATCTAGAGATTGTTGTCGAGGATCCAATGGGCCTTGTGGGCAGCATCGAGAATGCTGGGGCGATCTTCCTGGGAGCGTATAGCTCGGAGCCTGTGGGCGACTATTTTGCCGGACCGAATCATATTATCCCGACCAATGGTACGGCACGCTTCTCGTCGCCAGTGGATGTGGATGATTTTATAAAGAAATCAAGTTTGATCTATTACAGTAAAGAAGCCCTCCTGCGGGATGGAAAGACCATTATAGAGCTAGCGCGTCGCGAAGGGCTAGAAGGCCACGCACGAGCCATTGAGATTCGACTCAAGAACGAAGGAAAAGGTGGAGACGGATATGGAGAACAATAATGAACAGGCCTTGCGCCAAGCAGGATTAAGCCGTAAAACAAACGAGACGGATATCAAGCTGTCTCTTAACGTAGATGGAAGTGGAGTTTCCGAGCTGGAGACGGATGTTCCTTTTCTGAATCATATGCTGGACCTATTTACGAAGCACGGCCAGTTTGACCTGTCAGTACAGGCGCGGGGAGATATCGAAATTGATGATCACCACACGGTTGAAGATATCGGGATCTGCCTAGGTCAAGCGCTGCACGAAGCACTGGGTGATAAAAAGGGAATCAAACGTTATGCGAGTGTTTTTGTACCGATGGATGAGGCGTTGGCGCAGGTTGTGATCGATATCAGCAATCGCCCACACTTTGAATATCGCGCAACGTATCCTTCACAGCAGGTGGGCAGCTTTTCGACGGAGCTTGTTCAGGAATTCTTATGGAAGTTCGCGCTGGAAGCTCGGATTACGCTGCATGTGATCGTACACTACGGTTCTAACACACATCACATGATTGAGGCTGTATTCAAGGCGCTCGGACGGGCACTCGATGAAGCGACACTGATTGATCCACGCGTGAAGGGTGTGCCTTCTACGAAGGGAGTGCTGTAGCATGACTGTTGCAATCGTCGATTATGGCATGGGCAACCTGCACAGTGTGAGCAAGGCGGTAGAACGTCTCGGTTATGAGTGTGTAGTGACGGGGGAAGCCGAGCAAATTCTCGCTGCTGATAGTGTCATTCTGCCTGGTGTCGGTGCATTTGGCGATGCGATGGAGCAGCTGCGGGAAAGTGGTTTGGATCGTGTGGTCAAACAGGTAGCTGCCGGAACCCAGCCGCTGCTAGGAATCTGTCTTGGTATGCAACTACTGTTTAGCAGCAGTGAAGAGCATGGCAGCCATGAGGGACTTGATATTCTCTCAGGCTCGGTGGTGCGTTTCGCTCCTAGAGATGGCTATAAGGTACCGCATATGGGTTGGAACAAGCTGAGCTTTAGGCAGCCACAAAGTCCGCTTTTTGCAGATCTTGATGAGGGTCATGTGTACTTTGTGCACTCTTATCATGCGCTTGTAGCGAATGAGAGTGATCTGCTGGCTGTCACCGATTATGGTTACCCAGTCACAGCTATTGTGGGGCAAGATAATGTATTCGGCATGCAGTTCCATCCTGAAAAAAGTGGGGAGCTGGGAATCAAGCTGCTGGGCAATTTTTTGAAATTAAAGGGAGAGCGGGCGTAAGCCGCGCTATAAATATAATGTAACGAAAGTGGGGAGCGCCAAATGTCTTCTTTTATTGTATATCCGGCGATTGATATCCGGGATGGAAAATGTGTCAGGCTGCAGCAGGGGGATTACAGTCAGGAAACGATATACAATGATAGCCCACTGGAGGTGGCAAAATCATGGGAAGAGCAGGGCGGAAAGTTCATTCATTTGGTGGACTTAGATGGCGCGAAAGCAGGTCATCCTGTGAATGATGCGATTATCGGCGCTATTGCTGCTAATGCTAATGTGCCTGTTCAGGTGGGCGGTGGCCTTCGTAATCTTGCGGACGTGGAAAAATTGCTTGGGCTTGGTGTTAGTCGGGTTATTATCGGAACTGCTGCGATTAACGATCATGCTTTTACCGAAGCGGTATTGGCTAAATACGGTGATAAAGTAGCTATCGGCATTGATGCGCGCAACGGTTATGTTGCGACACATGGCTGGTTGAACACCTCTGAAGTACGTGCTGAGGATCTGGCTAAGGAATTGGCTGCAAAAGGAGCTGAGACGTTCATTTACACCGACATCTCCCGCGACGGGATGATGCAGGGTCCGAACGTGGAGGGCATTGTGTCCATGGCGAAGGTCAGCGGTAAAACGGTGATCGCCTCCGGCGGAGTCACCAGTCTTGATGATCTGTTACGTCTGAACGTGCATAGCGGCAGCGGTGTGGGCGGAGCTATTGTTGGCAAGGCGTTGTACACGGGCAATATTGATCTTTCCAAAGCTTTGCAGGCGCTTGGGCAGAAGTAGTGCTGAGTATGTGCGTTAGTTGACGAACCTGACTAATTAACTCGTTCACACTCTGCGAAAAGTCTTATTTAGGGGTGCTGGTTGCATTTTGTGCAATAGAAAGCTGCTTAAAGAAGCTGAATGCTTATCTGACTGCACTTTGTACAATCCAAACAGTACAAAGCTCTCATTTTTGTGGATTTCTCAGGAATCTATTGCACGAAATGCAACAGACGGCACAATTAGATTGTTTGAGGTCGATTCTATTGTACAGAATGCAATAGAACGTTGAACTAGGCTAATAAGCCACTAGGCTATTGAGCGACTAAGGTGGTTTCAGCTAAAGCCTGCTGTGGGATCTGCTGCAATAAGTTAATTAAGCGGCAGGTTGGGCATTATTCCTCTGATAGTATAAGTGTACTTCATACAACTATTGTTCCAATTCAGAATCCTTTAGCTAACGGAGGGCTTGCTGGACGAGCGTTGAAATAACTGCACAATGTGCAATTAAATGAACCGATTATATCATGAGCGCGAGCCCACAGATCGCCTATATGAATGTGGTCTTGCGGTTGTCGCGAGCTCGTCGTCCTGCTAGGAGCAAGAATCATGGGAACATAGTGATTATAGAGTGAGTGGAGCGGGATTTAGGGGGATCAAAATGTTTTAGGGAAACACATGGAAAGGGGGATTAATAATGTTAGCAAGACGTATCATCCCCTGTCTTGACGTTAAGGACGGACGGGTAGTCAAAGGCGTTAACTTTGTGAATCTGCGTGATGCCGGAGATCCGGTAGAGCTGGCAGCGCTGTATGACCGTGAGGGTGCAGATGAGCTTGTGTTTCTCGATATATCGGCTTCCGTAGAAGGCCGGGCGACCATGATTGAGGTTGTGCGGCAGACCGCAGGTGAAATCGCCATTCCTTTTACAGTGGGCGGCGGGATCTCTACACCTGATGATATGAAGCGGATTCTTCGTGCAGGTGCAGACAAAATCGGCATTAATACGGCTGCTATCACTAATCCACAGTTAATTCTGGAAGGTGCACGCCGTTTTGGCTCTCAATGTATTGTGGTAGCAATAGATGCTAAATATAACGAGGCATTTGGTGAATGGGAAGTGTATACACATGGTGGTCGCAAGCCCACTGGCATCCGTGCTCTGACCTGGGCCAAGGAAGCTGAAAAGCTGGGTGCAGGTGAAATTTTGCTCACAAGTATGGATGCAGATGGGACGAAAGATGGCTTCGACCTGAAGCTGACTTCAGCAGTAAGCGATTTACTTAGTATTCCTGTGATTGCTTCTGGCGGCGCTGGAAAGAAGGAGCATTTTTACGATGTATTTACGGAAGGGAAAGCCGATGCGGGACTGGCGGCGACCATTTTTCACTATAAAGAGATTGCCATTAACGACTTAAAGGCTGACTTGAAGCAAAAAGGGGTAGAGATCCGATGAGCGAAACAGAAAAGAATACATCCATTAGCCAAAAAGAAGCACTGGCCGGCATTCGCTGGAATGAAGCGGGGTTGGTGCCTACCGTTGTGCAGGATGCTAACACACTAGAAGTTTTGATGGTTGCTTATATGAATTCGGAATCGTTGCAGCTCTCATTGGAAAGTGGCCAGACCTGGTTCTGGAGCCGCTCACGCAGCGAGCTTTGGCACAAAGGTGGAACCTCAGGCAATACACAAGCGATTACTTCCATATCCTATGATTGCGATAGTGATACACTGCTCGTGAAGGTTGTCCCTGAAGGACCAGCTTGCCATACTGGAGCTACGTCATGCTTTTTCCGTGACATTCCTTTGAATAACCAAGCCAAGGAATCTCAGAAATCGGTAGCTACTAGCCTTACGGATGGTGAGCGTTTTGCTGTTCTTGGTGAGCTGGAGCGTGTGATTGCTGAGCGGGAAGTAGAGCGTCCGGAAGGCGCGTATACAACTTATTTGTTCGATAAAGGTGTCGATAAGATCCTTAAGAAGGTAGGCGAAGAAGCCTCTGAAACGATTATTGCCGCCAAAAATAAAGATAATGCCGAGCTGCGTCTTGAAGTTAGTGATCTGATCTATCACTTACTAGTACTGCTACAGGAGCGCAAGCTTCCGCTGGATGAAATCATGGAAGAGTTGAGTACCCGCCACGAGCGCCCACGCCGGGACCAGTACTAGGGAGGGAACTGACGGATGCATATCGATTACCACACGCATCATGAGCGCTGCGGTCACGCCGTGGGCAAGCTTGAGGAGTATGTGCAGCGTGGGATACAGCTTGGTCTTCAGCAGCTAGGGTTATCCGACCACTTGCCGCTCGTCCATGTTGATCCTGCTAGCTATTACCCTGAAATGGCCATGCCAATGGCTGAACTGCCTCGTTATGTGGAGGAATGCCTGACGCTGAAGGAACGCTACCGCGGAGTCATAGACCTGCGGGTAGGGCTGGAAGCAGATTATATTGAAGGCTACGAGGATCAAATTCGTGAGATTTTATCTCCTTACCCATGGGATTATCTGATAGGCTCTGTGCATTTTCTCGGGGAGTGGGATATCACAGATTATCGACAGGTTGATGGCTGGGAAGGCAAGGATGAACTAGAGGTATATCGCCTTTATTATGATGCTGTAAAGAAGTCGGCGTTATCAGGATTATATGATATTATAGGACATATGGATGTTATTAAACGGTTCGGCTATGGTCCTCAGACACCAGAAGGTAAAGCAGAGGTGAGAACGCAGGAGCTGGAAACCTTAAAGGTTATAGCGGATAGCGGAATTGCCATGGAGCTGAATGCTTCAGGACTTACCAAGCCATGTGCTGAGATGTTCCCGGCGGAACATCTGCTACAGGAGGCTTTTAAGCTCGGTATACCACTTACGCTCGGCTCGGATGCACATGACCCTGCCAAGCTTGGTGACGGCTTGCAAGAGGCACGTAGCATGCTTTGGCACACAGGCTTCCGTGAGCTGGCTGTATTTGAGGGACGCCGTCGTACCACTGTTCCGTTCAAACTATAATTTATAATCCGCAGGAGGGTATTATGCATCATCAACAATTACGTATTTTTTCCGGTTCGTCGAATCCAAAGCTGGCGGCAGATATTGCAGAGCGACTTGGTGTTGAATTGGGGCAGATTAAGCTGACCCGTTTCATGAGCGGCGAGATTTACGTGCATTACGAAGAGAGCATCCGGAACTGCGACGTATTTTTGGTGCAATCCCTATCCCATCCCATTAATGAGATGTTCGTGGAACTGCTCGTGATGATAGATGCTGCTAAACGGGCATCAGCACGTACAGTTAACATTATTGTGCCGTATTATGGATACGCTCGACAGGAACGTAAGTCTGCACCTCGTGAACCGATCTCGGCTAAGATGGTAGCTGATGTACTTACGACCGCGGGCGCAACCCGTGTAATCACTATCGATTTGCATGCAGCGGCAATTCAAGGCTTTTTCAACATTCCGGTCGATCATTTGACTGCTCTCGATTTGATCAGCAGCCATTTGAAGGCCAAGGCTATGTCTGATTTGGTCATTGTTTCTCCGGATGCCGGACGTGCATCAATGGCTGAGAAGCTGGCAAATAAGCTGGATTCACCTTTTGCCATTATGATCAAGAAGCGTCCAGCCCATAATGAATCTGTAATCACTCATGTCATTGGTGATGTCGAGGGACGTACACCGATCATTATCGAGGACCTGATTGATACAGGGACTACCATCGTGAATGTGGTTGAGGGTCTGAAAGAGAGAGGTGCGAAGGACAGTATCGTCTGTGCAACGCATGGATTGTTCTCAGGACCTGCGCTGCAGCGGCTTGACCATCCCTCTGTTCAGGAAGTGGTCATTACGGACTCTATTGCGCTGCCAGATGATCATTCAAGTCGGTTTACGGTCTTATCGGTGGCACCGATGCTTGCACAAGCTACACGTATTATTCTTGAGGGCGGTTCGATCGATAAGCTTTTCAGAGACGCGGGAATTTAATTCCCCGTCTTTTTTATTTTTATGTGAAAAAGTTGCTGTTTGTGGAGTGGTAGAGTCTTTCTCAACTTGAGAATCTCGCGGTCACATGTGGTATACTGTGTGAAGATAGCCGCACCCATAAAGGGAACGGAATAGCGATTAAGTTTGGAGCTCCGGTATACCCCATTGGGCGCCGTCCTCCTATTTTTTCGTTAGTATAAAAGGAAGCTTCTTATAAGGGGGTGCCTTGCTTCCATGATGGAGAGAACTTCAGAGTATGAGGAGAATGGTAATGTTATTCCTGTCACTCTGAATGCCAATTTTTTCTTTGAAAGAGCCGTTCGGTCCTTGGATCGCTTTCAATATGATAAGGCATTAAAGAATTTTCGCAAAGCTGTAGAGTACGAACCGGAGAACCCGGTAAATCATTGTAACGTAGCAGGCGTATTATCAGAGATGGGTAATTATGAGGCGTCTAACGACATTTTGACCCATGTGCTGGAGAATATTGATCCTGGAATGACGGAATGTTATTTCTATATGGCTAACAACTTCGCCAATATGGAAAGCTATGAGGAGGCAGAACGCTCACTTGTTACTTATCTCGAAGAAGATGTGAACGGTGAATTTCTGGCCGAATCGGAAGAGTTGATGGAACTTCTGCAATATGAGCTGGATCGTCCTGCACCACTTATCCGGATTAGAAGCCGGGAAGGGGTAATAGAGCATGAGCGGGCCCGAGCGCTGTTGGAGGAAGGCAAGTTTACACAAGCCGTAACTTTGCTTGAAGAGATTGTGAGCAATACGCCAGACTTCTTGGCGGCGCATAACAACCTAGCCCTTGCGTATTTCTATATGGGTCGTTTTACCAAAGCCAAAGAATGCATTATGCGGGTGCTTGAACAGGACTCTGGGAATTTGCACGCACTTTGTAACTTGGCGATCTTTTTGCAGTATGAAGGTGACCGCGGGCAACTGGCTGGATTATTACGTCTGCTAGAGACGACTATTCCTTTTCACCAGGAGCATTTATTCAAGATGGCCACTACGATGGGGATTCTGGGACGGCATAGAACCGCCTATGGTCATTTTCGGCGCCTGCTGAAAGATGAGGAAGTCGGCGGTGACGCCAGTTTGTACCATTACTGTGCGGCAGCAGCAAGTAATAGCGGTCTCTATGCAGAGGCTCAGCGTTGCTGGCAAAAAGCTGCTAAGCTGGATCCGGAATCGGCTGTGCCGAGATTTTTTCTGGCCCAACTGCAGCAAGCGCAGGGGGAAGGCAAGGCGTTGTCTCCAATCAGTTACAACTATCAGCTCCCCTTTCAAGAGCAGTTGAAGCTGTGGAAAGACAACAAAGGCAGTTTTGCTGAAGAGGTGCGGAACAATCCACTGCTTCGGTCTTCCTTCTTCTGGGCACTTCGCTACGGTGATGCCAATACGAAGCTTCAGGTTACGGAAGCTCTGCGCTGGATTGAGGATGAAGAAATGTCCGAGATTCTACAAGGACTTCTGAAACAACAGCCATTGCAGGAAGAAAAGCTGCAGGAAGCTGCGCTTCTGAGCCTGCAACGACTGATTGGTAGTGTTCCGGAGGAAAATGTACTTCAGGAAGCCAAAGAAACTTCTAATGCACGTCTGAAGGGATTACCAGAATGGAGAGAAGATTGGCAAAAAGTCATCGACCAGACGGTAAGTATGATGGACCGGAGATTTGATGCCGTTCAGAAAAAAGATGCTGAATTACTTTGGAAGCAATTCGTGAGTAGCATATATCCAGATGTTCCTTTTATCCGTCAAACGGAAGGCTGGTGTGCTGCTTTAGAATATCTGATCGCAAAAATGCATAACCTTCCAGTCACCTACCGCGAGGTAGCTCAGCGTTATGACGTATCCGTGTCGATGGTCAGTCGTTATGCTCGGCGTATCGATGATGAATGTAGTTTTCAGGGAAGTGTGAGCGACAGTCTTCCCCCGTTTACTGAAAATATCTAAATTCTTGATGCATAAACCCTATTGTGAGGAGGCCACTGTTATGTACAAAACGATTGTAATCGGAACAGGCCCGGCCGGGCTTACTGCTGCTATTTATCTGGCACGTGCCAACCTTAACCCACTTGTAATTGAAGGGATGCAGCCAGGTGGACAACTGACAACGACAACGGAAGTGGAGAACTTTCCAGGTTTTCCCGAAGGGATTCTCGGCCCGGATTTAATGGACAACATGCGGAAGCAGGCTGAACGTTTTGGTGCTGAATTCAAGAATGGTTGGGTGGATTCAGTGGATTTTTCACAGCGTCCATTTAAAGTGACAGTAGATGGTTTGGGTGTATTAGAGGCAGAGTCGGTAATTATCTCTACCGGTGCTTCTGCCAGATATTTAGGAATACCAGGGGAGCAGGAGAATGTGGGCCGTGGGGTCAGCACTTGCGCTACTTGTGATGGCTTCTTTTTCCGGAACAAGAAGATTATCGTGGTCGGTGGTGGAGACTCTGCGATGGAGGAAGCCAGCTTCTTAACAAGATTTGCTTCTAGCGTAACCGTGGTTCATCGTCGTGATGAGCTCAGAGCTTCAAAAATTATGCAGGACCGCGCACGCGATAACAGTAAGGTTGTGTGGGCACTTAACCGTACACCGCTTGAAGTAACAACCGGCGAGTCTGGAGTTAAGGGACTGACGGTTCGCAACAATGTTACAGGGCTTGAAGAACTCATCGAAGCGGACGGCGTGTTTGTCGCTATTGGTCATACGCCGAATACCGGATTCTTGGGCGGTCAGATTACGACGGATACCAATGGTTATATTGTAGTAAATCCAGGTACTACTGAGACGAACATTCCGGGTGTATTCGCTTGCGGCGACGTACAGGATACCCGTTACCGACAAGCGATCTCCGCAGCGGGCACCGGCTGTATGGCAGCAATGGACGCTGAGAAATATCTTGAGGGCACAATGGTACATGACTGGAGCGAAAACTTGGGTAGTTAATATAACTAAATTAATCGGAATGAATTCAAGCAGGTGATCCTTATTTTAAAGGGGCGCCTGCTTTTTTGTAGCAGGAAGCTGGGTGCTGTTAAAATAACTGTAACAATGTCTTTCGAAAAGGGCTTGCGCATTTTAAAAATACGTTTACAATAAGAGGTAATGTTAACGTTAACAATTTGAACATTTTTAGAACCGAAATTATTGTAATCTAAAGAAATAACTAAGTTAAAATATCATAATCCGAAAAATGTTCACGTTAAACTAATTGTAACTCCCATTATGATTATAAAGGAGAGCAGCAAACCTCATGAGCAAAAAATTCATGGATGAGAACTTCCTGTTGTCGAGCGAGACCGCCATTAAGCTGTTTCATAATCATGCGAAAGATATGCCTATTATCGACTATCATTGCCACCTCAGTCCTCAAGAGATCTATGAGAACAAGACGTTCAACAATATTACCGAAGCTTGGCTGTATGGCGACCATTACAAATGGAGAGTGATGCGGGCAAATGGTGTAGAGGAGAAGTTCATTACTGGTGATGCTAGTGACTATGAAAAGTTCTTGGCATGGTCTAGAACCGTTCCTAAGATTATCGGGAATCCGCTCTATCATTGGACACATCTTGAGTTGCAGCGTTTCTTTGGAGTATATGATTTGCTAAATGAGGCTAATGCTCCGAAGATTTGGGATGAAGTGAACAGACAGTTGCAAGGTGAAGGATATGGAGCGAGAGATCTAATTGTTAAATCGAAAGTAACTGTTGTATGTACCACCGATGACCCAGTAGATTCTCTGGAATATCATGAAAAAATCAGCAGCTTGAGTGGATTCGATGCCAGCGTAGTTCCGGGGTTTCGTCCAGATAAAGCCCTTGAGATTAATCGTCCTACCTTCAAGCCTTGGGTAGCCCAGCTAAGCGAAGTCTCAGGAATGGATGTTGAGAATTATGGTCAGTTTCTAGAAGCATTGGAGAGCAGAGTGAGATTCTTCCATGCCAGAGCGGGCCGTGTATCCGATCATGCTTTGGATGCAGTAATGTTTGAGCCTGCTACCTTGGAGGAAGCTACGGCTATATTCAACAAAGCTCTTCGTGAAGGCACTATAAGTGAGAGAGAAGAAAAGAAATATAAAGGGTTCACATTAGTATTCCTTGGCAAATTGTACAACGAGCTGGATTGGGCGATGCAATTCCATATCCATGCGCTACGCAATAATAACAGCGTAATGTTCGGGCGACTCGGCCCTGATACCGGCTATGATTCGATTAATGATGGCGTGATTGCTAAACCGCTGGCAGGTCTGTTAGATGCGCTGGATCGTGAGAATGCGCTGCCTAAGACGATTTTGTACTCGCTGAATCCAAATGATAACCATGTCATTGCTGGTTTAATGGGCTGCTTCCAAGGCGGCGGAATTCCAGGGAAGATTCAATTCGGGACGGCATGGTGGTTCAACGATAACAAGGATGGCATGCTGGAACAGATGAAGACGCTTGCTAATCTAGGTGTACTTAGCCAGTTTGTCGGAATGTTAACAGACTCCAGAAGCTTTTTATCATATACCAGACATGAGTATTTTAGAAGAATTCTATGTGATCTTGTAGGTTCTTGGGTAGAGAATGGAGAAGCCCCGGATGATATGGAACTGTTAGGCGGTATGATTGAGAATATCTGTTACAATAACGCTGATCATTATTTCAATTTCTCGAAACAGGCATTGGTGACTAGGTAATCGTTATGATATCCTTACATGGAAGAGCCAAACCCGTTTGATAAGGAAGGTTGACCCATGGCACCTACAATCAAGGATATCGCCAAACTGGCGAATGTTTCACATACAACTGTATCAAGAGCACTTAACAACAGTCCCCTAATTAAAGAAGTTACACGTAAAAAAATTGCCGAGATCGCTGCGCAAGTGGGTTATGTCCCCAATTACAATGCCAAAAGCCTTGTGATGCAGCGGTCATACACCATTGGCTTGTTCTTCACGAGTATCGCCAACGGCACCACGTCTGGTTTCTTCTCTGATACGATTCGTGGTGTAAATAGTGTCATAGATGTAGAGTATAATCTGTTCATCCGTGGGATCGACGATTATGCGGAATATTCCTCTATTCATCACAAACGCTTTGATGGAATTATTCTAATGAGCCAGAGTGAAGCAGATAATAAATTCATTTACCATGTTGTCCAGCAAGGCATTCCAATCGTTGTGCTGAATCGGCAGATAGATGATCGCTCCATTATTAATATCATCTCGAATGACCGGGAAGGCGCTTATCATGCAGGCAAACACCTGATTGAGTCCGGGCATCAAGACATTGCGATCATTGAAGGTGTTGAGGGCTTTAAATCCACGCAGGAACGCAGAGACGGTTTTATAAAAGCTTTGATTGACCATAATATCCCTGTTCGTAACGATTATATGAGAAATGGTAATTACGATATGCAAAGTGGATATGAGGCGATGGGCAAGCTGCTAGATTTGGAAAAACCGCCGACGGCAGTATTTTGTTCCAATGACGATATGGCAATCGGGGCTATGAAAGCTGTGTTTGAGCGAGGGCTGCAGGTGCCGAACGATGTTTCTATTGTTGGTTTTGATGATATTGGATTTTCGCTCTTTGCGAATCCTTCGCTTACCACAGTTAAACGTCCTATTGAGAAGATCAGCGAGCAAGGAGCCCGCAAGCTGCTAAGCTTAATTAAAGAACCTTTGGAGAATGACGGGCTAACCTCCATTGATACGAAGTTTATTGCGAGAGAATCGGTTAGGAAACTGTAGAAGCAAAAAGCTGCGCATAGCAGCTTGATCCTTTCACTTGTGAAGGATTTTGAACTAAAATTTTCACGTGTGCATAAATTAATAAAATAGTAATATAAACATTGTCTTATAAAGTATATTTAATTAGTTTATCGTGTGCATTAATAATCAGGAGGCGTTTATATGAACAGATTAAATAGTGATAGTTGGAAAGCTTACAAGCAATATCCTGAGAAGGTTCTGCAATTTGGTGAAGGCAATTTCATGCGCGCTTTTGTAGATTGGCAGATTCATACCATGAATCAAAAAACAGATTTCAATGGTGGCGTGGTGGTTGTACAACCGCTGGGTATCGGACTTGCAGAAATGCTAAATGCTCAGAACGGTTTATACACGTTGTATCTCCAAGGAATCAAAGATGGAGCAGCGGTAAAAGAACATGAGGTCATCAACTGTATTACACGAACGCTTAATCCTTTTGCCCAGCATGAGGAGTATATGAAGCTTGCCGAGAATCCAGAGCTGCGCTTTATCGTGTCCAACACCACTGAGGCGGGAATTGCTTTTGAAGCAGGCGACAAGTTAACCGATGCTCCGCAGAGCAGTTTTCCAGGTAAACTGACGGCCTTATTGTATAAGCGTTTTGAATTTTTTAACGGTGATGCTTCTAAAGGTTTTATCATCATTCCGTGCGAGCTGATTGACCGAAATGGGGATGAGCTTAAGAAGGTTATTTTGAAATATGCTGACCTGTGGAATCTGGGAGAGGGCTTTGTAAACTGGATGAATGAAGCCAACACCTTCTGCTGTAGTTTGGTAGATCGCATCGTTCCTGGATATCCAAGAGACACCATCGCTGAGATTACGGAAGAATTGGGCTATGAGGATAAGCTGGTCGTTGTCGGCGAGCAATTCCATCTTTGGGTGATTGAAGGACCGCAGTGGATTAAAAAGGAGTTCCCGGCTGAACTAGCAGGTCTTAATGTGCTGGTGGTGGATGATATGGCCCCTTATCGCACTCGTAAAGTGAGGATTTTAAACGGAGCTCATACAGCTATGACACCAGTAGCGTATTTGTACGGCATTGATACGGTTGCCGAGGCCATTGAGCACGAAGAGGTTGGGGCGTACGTGAAGTCCTTAATCTATGATGAGATTATTCCAACGCTGGATCTGCCGGCAGAGGAATTGAATTCTTTTGCAGACGCGGTATTGGAAAGGTTCCTGAACCCTTATGTGCAGCATTACTTGATGAGCATCTCCCTTAATTCTATCTCGAAATTTAAGACAAGAGATCTGCCTTCTTTATTGCAATATGTAGAGTCCAAAGGACAATTGCCCGAGAAGCTTGTTTTCTCAATGAGTGCATTAATTGCCTTCTATAAAGGACGTAGAGGGGAAGAAGAGATTCAGCTGGCGGATGATGCGGATATTTTGGAATGGTTCGCCTCCTTGTGGGGAGGATGGGATGGCACAGACACTGGGTTACGGGCACTGGCTGTCGAGGTATTAGCAGCGACAAATCGCTGGGGCTGTGACCTGAATGAAGTGGCTGGTCTTACTGACAAGGTGACAGAAGGGCTCATTGCGATTGAGAGAACAGGTATGAAGCAAGCGCTGCAAGCGTACGTGAAGAGACCTGCACACAACTAATACACAGGAGGTGGATAACGGCATGATTAAGACTATGAAAGAGGTACTGCAGATCAACGAGGCTGATAACGTGGCAGTTGCACTTAAAGACTATCAAGCAGGCGACACCATTGTGATTGGTTCAAAAGAAATTAAAATTACGGAAGATATTGCTAGAGGTCATAAAATTGCACTAACCAGCATTAGCGAAGGCGAGAATGTATTGAAGTATGGTTATCCCATCGGTCATGCTAAAGCGCCTATCGTGCCGGGCCAGTGGGTGCATACCCATAATACGAAGACAAACCTAACAGGGGTTGAGGAATATACTTTTGAGCAGAAGCTGACCCCCAATCCTTTTAAAACGGAGAATTTGACCTTTAAGGGGTATCGTCGCTTTGACGGATCTGTAGGTATTCGTAATGAGCTGTGGATCGTCCCTACGGTTGGTTGTGTGAATGGAGTGGCGGAGCAGATCATCAATATTTTTAAGGCAGAGGTTGGGGATATTGCGCCGTTCGATAACGTGCTAGTACTTAAGCATAACTATGGTTGCTCCCAGCTGGGTGATGATCATGACAATACTCGTACAATACTTGCTAACGCGGTTAAGCATCCAAATGCGGGTGCCGTACTTGTGCTCGGACTAGGTTGTGAGAATAACAATTTGCATATTTTTAAAGACATGCTGGGTAGTTACGATGAGGATCGAGTGCGTTTTCTTGTCTCCCAAGAGGTTGGAAACGAGATTGAAGAAGGCGTAAAGCTTCTGAAGGAACTCTACAATAACGTACAGGGCGATCATCGGGAAGAAGTCTCACTCTCTGAGCTGAAGATTGGTCTGAAGTGTGGAGGCTCGGATGGCCTGTCCGGGATTACAGCGAATCCGCTTCTTGGACGTCTGTCTGACTATATGGCTGCCCAAGGCGGCACAACTGTACTCACTGAAGTACCTGAAATGTTTGGCGCCGAAAAGATTCTGATGGAACGTGCTGCAGACGAAGCTATTTTCCACAAAATTGTTGATCTCATCAATGACTTTAAGCAGTATTTCATGGACTATAAACAGCCGGTATATGAAAACCCTTCACCAGGCAATAAAGCCGGAGGGATTACTACGCTTGAGGATAAATCGCTGGGTTGCACTCAAAAATCCGGTAATTCTACGGTAATGGATGTACTCAAGTATGGAGAGCTTATCACTAACAAAGGCTTAAATCTTCTTAACGCGCCGGGCAATGACCTAGTAGCTTCGTCGGCTCTGGCTGCTGCTGGCTGCCAATTGGTGATCTTTACGACCGGACGGGGGACACCTTTTGGTACATTCGTGCCAACAATGAAGGTGTCTACCAATACCCCATTGTATGAAGGTAAACGTCACTGGATCGATTTTAATGCGGGTGTGTTGGTTGAAGATGGTTCTCCAGATGAGGTTCTGCGTGACTTCATTAACTACATTATCAGCGTGGCTAGTGGGGAATGGGTAAATAACGAGAAGAATAACTTCCGCGAGATATCCATATTCAAAACAGGAGTAACGCTATAATAAATAATTTATTACGAATTAGACTGTCCCTTATGCTATTTAGCGTAGGGGGCAGTTTTTTTAATTTCACATTATACATAATCCATCTTTAAAAGAACGGTCATTGCTTTCTTCTAATTTAGTGATTGCAATCACTATTGCCTTGTACGGCCTGTGCTAATCTGTTGTTGAGAATAGTTCTCATATAAAGGAGAAGAGTCCAATGGAAAAAATGCTGCGAATGGATGAGTCTATCTTCGAGATGGTATCCCGGCATCCAGAGGTCGTTGAGATTATGGTAGAGCTGGGCTTTAAGGACATTGCTAAGCCAGGTATGCTGCAGACCGCTGGCCGTTTCATGACCTTATCCAAAGGAATCAAGCTGAAGAAAATGGATCTCAACACCGTGAAGTTAGCATTTGAACGACATGGCTTCGAGATTATGAAATAAAGGAATCTATCATCAAAATTTCATTAAGGAGAGATCAATAATGAGTGAACTGATAAATAACCGCGAGGTTGATGTACCGGAGCAAACTCGTCGCCAAGCCATGCTCAAGGAGATTATTAAAGAACTGCATGCAGGCAAAAGCGTTGAAGAGGTTAAGGCACGCTTCGAGGAAGCTGTAGGTGATGTTACTGTTGCGGAAATCTCTGCAATGGAGCATTCGTTAATGACTGAAGAGGGAATTCCGGTATCCGAGGTACAGCGGCTTTGTTCGGTGCATACAGCAATATTCAAAGGCTCTATTGAGCAAATTCACCGCTCCTCAAAGCCTGAAGAACAACCCGGCCACCCAGTCCACACCTTCAAGCTAGAAAACCGTGAGATTGAAAGACTTGTGAACTTCCGTTTAGATTTGCATGCTACCAAATTCCAGAAGAATGACAGCGAGGAGCTGATCTTTAAGCTGCTGGAGGATCTTAGCTTACTGCTGGATCTAGATAAACACTATAGTCGAAAAGAAAATCTGTTGTTCCCTTACCTTGAAAAATACGGCATTTATGGACCAACCAAGGTAATGTGGGGCGTGGATGATCATATCCGTCGTATGATTAAAGATGCAAAAGCAGCGCTCAGCAGCTACAGCGGAAATGCAGCAGATATTGGTGTTCAACTTACGGAGATCATCAAGGAAGTTAATGAAATGATTTTTAAGGAAGAAAATATTTTATTGCCTATGTCGCTGGATAAATTGACGGAAGACGAATGGGTCAAAATCGCTCGGGAGAGCGATGAGATCGGATTCTGCCTAACGGCGCCGGAGCAGGAGTGGATACCCGAACGTGCCGCAGAGCCGGAAGGTGCAGCATTGCAGGGTGAAGCAGTGGGAGCCGCTCCGCAAGAAGGGTTCATCCGTTTTGAGACAGGGCTGTTGTCATTGCATCAGCTCGAAACAGTACTCAATCACCTGCCAGTAGATCTGACATTCATTGATGAGAATGATGTCGTTCGATATTTTTCACACGGGAAGGAACGTATCTTTGCCCGAACTAAGGCAGTTATCGGCCGCACGGTACAGAACTGTCATCCGCCTCAAAGTGTTCATGTGGTGGAGAAGCTTCTGGAAGATTTTAAGGCAGGTCGTAAGGATGCTGAGGACTTCTGGATCAACATCAAGGATAAATTTATCTATATCCGTTATTTCGCCGTCCGAGACGAGACTGGTCGGTATATGGGTACGCTGGAGTTTACACAGAATATCGCACCTATCCGTGCACTGGAGGGGCAAAAGCGTATTTTGTCAGAATAAATGGGTGATTTAGGTTATTTTCCAGATAATAATATAGTCAGAAGACTCTCTTACTTAGTCGTAAGGGGGTCTTTTTAGAATATAATAGAGTATAGTATTAAAATAAGGAATTCCCGGGTGTGTTGTCTTTCCTTGACCACAGAGGGGGCTTCTATTATAGTTGGTACTTAGGATTAACTATTTTAGTATAAAAAAAGGTGGCTTGTTACATGTCTGAGAATATCTACGTTGGCGTGGATTTGGGTGGAACTGCAATTAAGGTTGGAATCTGCAATGCTGAGGGAACGCTACTGCATACTTATGAGGGACCCACAGGAACTGCAGAAGGTGTCGATACTGTTATCGATAATATCGAGAAGTATGTACGCCAAATTGTGGAGGATTCCCCGTACTCTTGGGATCAGCTTGCAGGTGTAGGCGCGGGCGTAGCAGGGTTCACAAATATTCGTGAAGGAATCATTATCCTTGCGCCCAACATAGGATTTAAAGATGTGCCGATTCGCTCCATTTTGGAAGATCGCTGGAACAAGCCTGTCAAAATAGACAATGATGCGAACGTGGCTGCACTGGGTGAAGCCTGGAGTGGTGCAGGACGCGGGATTGAAAATTGTGTCTGCTATACGCTAGGAACAGGTGTTGGTGGCGGAATCATTATTAACGGAAAGATTTATCAAGGTTTTGCAGGTCTAGCAGGTGAGCTTGGCCATATCACTGTAGTGCCGGATTTGGAAGCCATTCAATGTGGTTGCGGTAATATGGGATGTCTGGAAACCGTTTCCTCCGCTACAGGAATTATTCGTATGGCTAACGATGCAGTAGCTCGTGGTGATCGTACTTCCCTCTCAATGGTAGAGAAGATTGCTGCGAAGGAAGTCTTTGATGCGGCTAAGGCTGGCGATGAAGTAGCGATTCGCATAGTAAACCGTGCAGCATACTACCTGGGTAAATCTATGGCTTCTGTTGCAGCCGTGCTTAACCCTGAGGTCTTCATCATTGGTGGTGGTGTGTCTAAGGCTGGAGATATTCTATTTGATGAAGTTCGTCGTGTGTTTGCTAAGCTCGCACCGGCTCCGCTTCAGACTGGTGTTTCGATTATTCCTGCAGAGCTTGGTAATGATGCAGGTATTGTGGGTGCAGCAGGTCTTCTGCTTCGTTCTTAAAAGATAGGGAGTATTCATATACTAATTTAGGGAGGGGACGCTTTAATGACCGAATTGGACAATACTCCAACGGCTGGAGCCACCCTGATCATTATTACTGGAATGTCAGGTGCGGGTAAGACAATTGCTGTGCAGAGTCTGGAAGACCTAGGGTTCTTCTGTGTCGATAATTTGCCGCCGGTGCTGATCCCTAAGTTTGCAGAACTGATTGAGCAGTCGAAGGGTAAGATCGCCAAGGTAGCGCTTGTGATTGACCTGCGCGGTAGGGAATTCTTCACTGCTTTGTCCGAGTCTCTAGCCTATATTAAAGATGAGTCAACCATTGGCTGTGAAATCTTGTTCTTGGATGCTACGGATTCGGTGCTTGTGCAGCGTTACAAGGAAAGCCGGCGTCATCATCCTCTAGCGCCTAAGGGACTTCCGCTTGATGGTATCAAGCTGGAACGTAAAATGCTTGAGGAATTAAAGAATTCAGCTACATTATGTCTGGATACTAGCAGTATGAAACCAGTGCAGCTCAAGGAGAAGATCGTTTCTCGGTTCTCGCATTTAGGAAAAAGTACACTCTCCGTCAACATTACATCGTTCGGATTTAAGTATGGTATTCCTATTGATGCAGACCTCGTCTTCGATGTTCGCTTTTTGCCTAACCCACATTATGTGGATCACCTGCGGCCAAAAACAGGTCAGGACAGCGATGTCTATGACTATGTAATGAAGTGGCCTGAAACACAGGTGTTCCTGACCAAACTGCTCGATATGCTTCATTTCTTAATTCCGCAATATCGTAGGGAAGGTAAATCCCAGATTATTATCGGCATTGGCTGTACAGGCGGGAAACACCGTTCAGTAGCCATTTCTGAATATTTGGGCAAAATGCTGGGCGTCAGCGAAACGGAATCCGTAGCCGTTAGTCATCGGGATTCCGAGCGTGATCGGCACTAATGAGAGAAGGGGTCCATAGTGGCTGAAGAACAAAGACAGCGTCCACGTATCGTCGTTATGGGCGGTGGCACGGGGCTATCTGTCATGCTTCGCGGCTTAAAAGAAAAGCCGCTAGATATTACAGCTATAGTTACCGTAGCAGATGATGGAGGAAGCTCGGGCATTTTGCGCAGTGAACTGCAAATGCCGCCTCCTGGGGACATCCGCAACGTATTAACAGCTATGGCTGATGTAGAGCCGCTCATGGCGGATATTATGAGATATCGTTTCAACACGGGCGAAGGCTTGGCGGGTCATAGTCTTGGCAATTTAATTCTTGCCGCGCTTACAGATATATCTGGCGATTTTGTCACAGCTGTTCGTGAGCTTAGCCGATTATTTGCTGTTCGCGGACGGGTATTACCCGCTGCGGGGGATGCCGTAGTATTGCGTGCAGAAATGTCGGACGGTACGATTATCACGGGTGAATCTAAGATACCGGAAGCAGGCGGGATCATTAAACGGGTTTCTTTGGAGCCTGCTGATGTGGAACCGTTGCCTGAAGCACTTGAAGCGATTCGAAATGCTGATGCAATTCTTTTGGGTCCAGGGAGTCTATATACGAGCATTCTTCCGAACCTACTTGTTCCGAAGCTAGCAGAAGCAGTTGTATCTTCTGATGCAATCAAAATTTTTGTCTGCAATGTAATGACTCAGCCTGGTGAAACGGATAATTATACTGTAAATGACCATCTACAAGCCGTTTATGATCATATTGGGATTCATTTATTTGATTATATTATTGTGAATGATGGTGAAATTCCTGAGCAGGTGCAGTCGAAGTACGCTGAGAAGGGTGCGCGTCCGGTACAGCTCGATAAGGATGTACTAGAAGGCAGTGCATATAAAGTTATAGCGGATAAGCTAGTGTTATTCCGAACTTATTTAAGGCATGATACCGATAAGCTTAGTCATCATATCTATCAGCTTGTGCAAGATTGGATAAACAGAAACCCTAGGGTATAACTTAAAATATAAGAAAATATAAGTTTTACACTTATACTTTCTTATATTTCTCGCTTAAACGCTTACCGTCCTCAAAAGGACGCCGAAGGCGTTAATGCTTGTATATATGAATGACGTACTTATTTTCAGAAAGAGGTGAGACCCTTGTCTTTTGCGGCCCTTACAAAAAAAGAGCTGACGATGGTGGAGAGTGAGCCCTGTTGTGAGAAGGCGGAAATGTCAGCGCTTATCCGTATGAATGGATCTGTGCAGCTTTCAAGCAAAAAGGTGATTCTCGACATTTCGACGGAGAACGCCGCGATTGCAAGGCGGGTATATTCTTTACTTAAGAAATATTACCAGGTCCATATTGAGCTACTCGTGCGTAAAAAAATGCGTTTGAAGAAAAATAACGTTTATATCGTTAGAATCCCTAGTCGCGTACAGGAAATCTTAAATGATCTCAGAATTGTGTCCGAAGGATTTATTTTTACCGACGGTATTGATAAAGAGATTGTTGGGAATAACTGCTGTAAGCGTGCTTATTTGCGGGGTGCCTTTTTGGCGGGCGGATCCGTTAATAATCCGGAGGGTTCCTCTTACCATTTGGAGATTTCCTCGATGTATGAGGAGCATTGTAAGGCACTGGTCGATCTGGCTGGTGAATTTCACCTAAACGCACGCTGCATTGAACGTAAAAAAGGGTTCATTCTATACATTAAAGAAGGCGAGAAGATTATCGAATTCTTAAGTCTGATCGGGGCGCATCAAGCGTTGTTCAAATTTGAGGATGTAAGAATTATGCGCGATATGCGTAATTCCGTGAATCGGATCGTGAACTGCGAGACCGCGAATCTCAATAAAACGATAAGTGCCGCGGTGCGGCAGATTGAGAATATCAAACTGCTGCAGCGAGAAGTGGGTCTGGAGAGCTTACCGGATAAACTGCGGGAAGTTGCAGAAATTCGAATGGCACATCCAGATATCAACCTTAAAGAGGTTGGTGAAATGCTGAAAGGTACGGTTAGTAAGTCCGGAGTAAATCATCGTCTTCGTAAGATTGATGAACTGGCGGACAAGGTTCGAGGCGGCTAGTCACTTTTTTTCTAGTGTGGTTTACGTTATAATGATATAATAATATAAAATTAATGTGAAATTTTTGGGGAGAACTCAATTAGGGGGTAAGCGTTTCATGACAAAGCACCCGGTAGTTGTTCGGTTGAAGACAGGGCTACACGCTCGACCGGCAGCATTGTTTGTGCAAGAAGCTAACAAGTTTTCGTCGGAGATTTTCGTGGAAAAAGACGATAAAAAAGTAAACGCCAAAAGTATTATGGGTATTATGAGCCTAGCGATCAGTTCCGGCACGGAGATCTATATCAGCGCGGATGGTGCAGACGCGGATCAAGCTGTAAACGCTTTGACGAGTCTCGTCAGCAAAGAAGAGCTTGAGAACCAATAATCTTTTGAAATGACTTTCTATCGCATGACTAAAAAGCCCCCAGGGGCTTTTTTTTATACCAAAAAATAGATTTTAACTGTGCAACATTTACCAAAAAGACTCGTCTAGAGGATAATAACAAATCACAAAAGATGAAAGGGGCTGGCAAATATGAAAGGTTTGGTAAAAAAGATTGGTTCAGTGTTGATTGTAGGAAGTTTGTTAATTGGAGGGATTAGCATGAGTGGAGTCTTCCAAGGTCCCGCAAAGGCTTACGCAGATGAAGTGCAGAAAAATGTCGTTAGTGTAGTAGGTAAAGGTGAATTGTCCATCAAGCCGGATATTGTATACTTGTCCATCGGTGTGGATACTACGGCTACAACTGCGCAAGAAGCGCAAAAAACAAATGCTGCTAAAATCCAAAAGATCACTACACTACTGAAGGGGACTTGGAAAATCGCAGATAAGGATATTCAAAGTACCCAATTCTATGTGCAACCCAACTACAGTTATAGCGAAAAAGAAGGACAGCAAGTGAAAGGATACAACGCGAATCATACACTGTTAGTGTCCTATAGAGATCTGACCAAGGTTGGTGAATTGCTAGACGCTGCATCTGCGGCGGGGGCAAATAATATCGGAAATGCACGTTTTTCCGTGGAAGATACTTCTGCCTTTGAAGCTCAGGTGATTGAAAAGGCGATGGCGAACGCAGATGTTAAAGCAGGTGCTATTGCTAAGGCAGCTAAACGTAGCTTGGGTCAAGTAATCACGGTCAGCCAAAATGATGGCAATGTCACTCCGGTTTATTTTGAACAAAATCTAAAAATGGAAATGGCTGCAGCAGATGCTGGTGCAAGCACATCCGTTCAACCGGGAGTAGTTAAAGTTACAACACAGCTGAGCGTAATGTATGAATTGAAATAGTAGCAGAACAAGATGATTGCAGAGAGGAGAGGTGATCTTCCACTAGTAATAGTGGGGGGCGCCTCTTTTTTTGTGTAAATTCTCCAAGATTAGGTTTAATAAACTGGAAAGGAGTGGGAAAACAAGATGATGAATATTTCAAAAGAAACAGTACGCAAATGGGGCATAGGTTTGATGTCGGCGGGATTATTGCTTGGTGGAGGATTGCTGCCTAGTGATAAGGGTTATGCAGCGTCTGATCAGACGAAGAGCAAGGCTATTGCTGCAAGTATAGCTTTAAAGGCGAACGGGGTAATTTCTCAGCAGACAGGTATTTTGCAGGAAAGGAAGGTCTGGATTCCGATTACCTTTATGCGTGATGTGCTGCAATTACCTCTAACTTATGATAAAAAAGAAAATGCATACACGATCGGAAAGGGAACGACTAAGGCCAAGTTGCTGTTATCTAGCTATGGTACTTCAATTTGGGTGAACAATTATTACATTCGAGAGTATGAAGGAAAGCTAATAAACAACCGGCTCTATGTTCCATCCGGTCTGTTAAATGATTATTTGGGCTATAAAGTGGATTGGAGTCGGGGCTCTAGTAGGTTGAATGTGGTGAATAGATCACAGAATGCGTTGATAGTAACCACGGAGACCTATGCTAAGGATCGAAAAGAGGCTTTGATCCAGCTTGATTATCCGAAGTTTAGTGGATTAAGCAATTCCAATGCACAGCAGGCCATAAATGATATTTTGAAAGAAAGTGCCATGAAATTCGCTGCAGGCGCAGAGAAGGATATCTCGAATCGATCCGGGTCAGAGCCTAAGTATACCTATGATATAGATTATGTGGTGACCTACAATCAGGATGGTGTGATCAGCTTAGTGATGTCACAGTATAGCGATACGGGCGGCGCTCATGGTATGACCAATCGGGAGGCGTTTACCTTTTCGCTCAAGGATGGCAAACGTCTACTGTTGGGCGACCTGTTCGGAGCTAACCCAAACTACAAAAAAGAGTTGAATGCTAAGTTGAACAAGCTAGTAAAAGCGGAGGAAAGTTATTTGGGAGGGTTCAACGGATTGAATACGGAAAAGTATTTTTATCTGAAGGATGATCAGGTCGTTCTGTTCTTCCAATTGTATGAATACACAGCTTATGCTGCGGGGTTCCCGGAATATCCCTTTACTTTCAAAGAATTGTTGCCGGAAGGCGGTAGCCCATTTGCTGCTGTAAAATAAATAGAGAAGTCGTACCCGCTAGTGTCACCACTGGACATCTCCCCCTTACCAGAATCACCTCGAATTCATATGCTAAATGGAGTAACTAGTTTATGAACGGGGGAGAGCTATGAGCTATCAATACACTGCAATTGGCGATTCCTTGACGACTGGATTTGGCGCTCTGCCAGGGAACGGTTTTGTACCGGTGTACCGTAGA
This sequence comes from Paenibacillus sp. FSL R5-0914, assembly GCF_038004525.1. Taxonomy (NCBI): domain Bacteria; kingdom Bacillati; phylum Bacillota; class Bacilli; order Caryophanales; family Paenibacillaceae; genus Paenibacillus; species Paenibacillus sp. FSL R5-0914. The sequence continues at coordinate 734,947 of NZ_JBBORH010000001.1, read as the reverse complement.
ATGGCGGAAGGGAGACTGCGTTCTAATGTAGCCTCTACGAATTTGGGCGTGAATGGATTGACTACTTCTGAACTGGAACAGCGGCTGCGGGGGAGTGCAATGACTCGCGAAGCCATTCGAGCAGCCGACATCATCACTCTATCCATCGGTGGCAACGATTTAATCCATGCTGCGAAGGCTGCAGCTAGACAACCTGAAAATTTATCTAAAGAGCTGCGAAGATCATTGCAAGAATGCAAACAAAATTTTGCTGCAATTATGAGTATCCTCTTCCAATTGAAGACGGGAACGCGTAGACCTTTTATCATTCGGATTGTGGGACTGTATAATCCTTATCCTCAGGTAGTGGGTGCTACAGAGTGGGTGCGGCAGTTTAACCGCTATGCCTCACAGTATAGTAGCCGAGTATGTGGGTTTGCTTCTATCTATAGTGAGTTTGCAGGAAATGAGAGAGGGCTATTATCGATTGACCACTTACATCCGAATGGCCGAGGCTACCGTGTGATTGCTGAGAAACTCGATGCGCTTGGATATGGCGGTTTGATTTAACTGAGATTCGTATGAAGTGGTGGTCTGAAAAGTAAAGAGGCTGTGCGCTAACCATCAAGTGGATAGGGCACAGCCTCTTTGTGTTGTTTTATAGCTTACACACCGCTAGGCAGTGTTTTCTCGATGACTTTATCAACGATACCGTAAGTTGCCGCATCTGCAGCAGTCATGAAGTAATCACGATCTGTATCCTTCTCAATACGTTCTAGCGGTTGACCTGTACGTTCTGCAAGAATACGATTCAACTTATCACGCAATTTGAGGATACGACGGGCACGGATTTCGATATCCGTTGCTTGACCTTGAGCACCACCCAGAGGTTGGTGAATCATGATCTCACTGTTAGGCAGTGCGAAGCGTTTGCCTTTAGCGCCAGCGTTAAGTAGGAAAGCTCCCATAGAAGCTGCCATACCCACACAGATGGTGGAAACGTCCGGTTTAATGTACTGCATTGTATCAAAAATAGCCATACCTGCAGTAATGGAACCGCCGGGGCTATTCACATAAAGGTGAATGTCCTTCTCCGGATCTTCGGCAGCCAAGAACAGCATTTGTGCGATGATAGAATTGGCTACCACGTCATTAACCTCCGTTCCAAGGAAAATGATGCGGTCCTTCAGCAGGCGGGAATAGATGTCATAAGCGCGCTCACCGCGGTTGCTCTGTTCTACTACCATAGGAATATAACTCACGTGGAAAACCTCCTTGATATTGGTTCTTCAAATGTATTCATTTTTACTCTTGCCGTATTACCCACATGATAAACAAATTCAAACAAAAAGTCAAAGAAAGTCAAACTTATATTCAAAAAAAAGAGCCGACACGCGGCTCTTTGGTTAAGTAGTAGTATAGGCACTACTAAATTATGTGCAAAAGTGAAATTAATGGCGCGCCCGCCAAGAATCGAACTTGGATCTCAGGCTTCGGAGGCCTACGTCATATCCATTGGACCACGGGCGCAACAAAAATGATTATAATACAATTTCTGTGCAAATGCAATGAATTAATAATACTGTACTCAGGCTCTATCCCTTGTCTTCAAGGTGGACAAGCGTACATTGTGTTTCACTCAGCTAAAGAATCTGGATTGTTAATGACAGGTTTTTTGGAGCAGAACCTCTTTCCCAATCTTATAAATGTATAAGAAGACAAGCGCTTGAGAATTCTACTCTCGGAAGACTTGCACTTCGAGCAATATTTGGTTAGAATATGAGTGGGACTTAAAAAGTTTACCCGGGACATTTTGAGACCATGAACAAGGGAATAGAGGAAGACGAAGTTGCAGGAGTGAAAGTATGCGTAATTTATTAGATATCCAAAAGCAGCTTCTGCCTGATCTCATGGAAACCCTTAAGAGACGGTACACGATTCTTCATCAGATCATGCTGTCCGATATAATTGGGCGCAGAACGCTTGCCGCTTCGCTTGATATGACTGAGCGGGTACTGCGTGCCGAGACGGATCTTCTGAAATCGCAAGGGCTCATTGAGATCGAGAGTGTTGGCATGCGCATTAGCGCTGCTGGGCGTAGACTGCTTGATTTGCTAGAGCCGGTCGTTAAGAGCCTGTTTGGTCTGGATGAGCTGGAAGAGAAAATTCGGGCAACGTACGGTCTGGATAAAGTTATTGTGGTGCCGGGTGATTGTGAGTCATCGCCGTTCACCAAACGTGAGCTTGGCCGAGCGGGTGCAAAAGCGCTGCTCAGTGTACTTCGTACAGATGATATAGTTGCTGTCACAGGTGGATCAACGCTTGCCGACATGGCTGATCAACTGACACCGCCGTTATCCCTTTCCTATAAGAACGCTTGGTTTGTTCCGGCGCGTGGTGGATTAGGAGAGAGTATGGAGATTCAAGCCAATACGATCGCCTCAACAATGGCAAAACGGGTAGGAGCGAATTACCGGTTGCTGCATGTACCTGATTTACTTAGTGGGGATGCCTACCAGTCACTAGCACTTGACTCTAATATTGGTGAGATTGTACAAATCATCCGCAGTTCGCGTATTATTGTACATGGGATTGGGGATGCCATTGAAATGACTCGCCGCCGCAAGCTGGATGAGGCAACTGTCTCAGAAATCCAGGGTGAGGGAGCCGTGGCTGAATCCTTTGGGTATTACTTTAACGAAGATGGTCAGGTTGTCCATACGATGCTTACGATGGGACTACGTCTAGAAGATATTGTTCGGACGGAGACAGTCATCGGTATTGCTGGAGGCAAACCAAAGGCCAAAGCCATTCATGCCATGCTGCGTTTCGGGCAGGAGAATATACTCGTCACCGACGAGGCTGCTGCTGTGGAAATCGGCAAGGAAATTGATAATCAGTTACAGATATCCTCGTAACTCACTAGAACATATATCTTGCATCATACTTAACATTGTTGTCATGACAGGCTTCACGGTCTGTTTTGAATAAATAAAACGAATTCTAGGAGGAACTATTCAATGAGTGTAAAAGTTGGAATTAACGGATTTGGACGTATTGGACGCCTTGCTTTCCGCCGTATTCAAAATGTAGAAGGTATCGAAGTGGTAGCAATCAACGACTTGACTGACGCTAAGATGCTTGCTCATTTGCTTAAATATGATACAACTCAAGGTAAATTCCAAGGTGATGTTGAAGTGCATGATGGCTTCTTCAAAGTCAATGGCAAAGAAGTTAAGGTTCTTGCTAACCGCAACCCTGAAGAATTGCCATGGGGCGACCTAGGCGTTGATATCGTACTTGAGTGCACAGGTTTCTTCACAACTAAAGAAGCAGCTGAAAAACACTTGAAAGGTGGAGCTAAGAAAGTAGTTATCTCCGCTCCAGCTACTGGCGACATGAAAACTGTCGTTTACAACGTTAACGATGACATTCTTGATGGTACTGAGACTGTTATTTCCGGCGCATCTTGCACAACGAACTGCCTAGCTCCAATGGCAAAAGTATTGAACGACAAGTTCGGTATCGTTGAAGGCTTGATGACTACAATTCACGCTTACACTGGTGACCAAAACACTTTGGATGCTCCACACGCTAAAGGTGACTTCAGACGCGCTCGTGCAGCAGCTGAAAACATCATTCCTAACACTACTGGTGCTGCTAAAGCAATCGGTCTTGTTATTCCAGAACTTAAAGGTAAATTGGATGGTGCGGCTCAACGTGTTCCAGTTGCAACTGGTTCCCTGACTGAGCTTGTAACTGTTCTTGATAAGAGCGTTACTGTTGAAGAAATCAACGCAGCAATGAAAGCAGCTTCCGATCCAGACACTTATGGTTACACTGAAGATGAAATCGTATCTTCCGATATCAAAGGTATGACTTTCGGATCCCTGTTCGATGCTACACAAACTAAAGTATTGACTGTTGGCGACAAACAACTCGTTAAGACTGTTGCTTGGTATGACAATGAAATGTCCTACACTGCACAATTGGTTCGTACTTTGGAGAAATTCGCTAAAATCGCTAAGTAATCGACTTGATATAAGTAACATCTATAGAGCGGAAACAGAAGTTCCTTGTTTCCGCTCTTTCTAAATGTATTTCTTGTTTCCTGCTAGAAACAACTTTGGGTGTGGAGGAATTAATCATGAACAAAAAGAGCGTCCGTGATGTAGAAGTAAAGGGTAAACGCGTATTTGTACGCGTGGATTTCAACGTACCTGTAGAAGACGGTAAGATTACTGATGATACTCGTATTCGCGAAACCCTTCCAACCATTAAATATTTGATTGAGAACGGTGCAAAGATCATTCTTGCGAGTCACATGGGTCGTCCTAAAGGTCAATTCGTAGATTCCATGCGTTTGACTACTGCTGCTGAACGTCTGTCCGAGCTTCTCGGCAAACCAGTAGCTAAAGCTGACGAAGCTGTTGGCGAAGCTGTCAAAGCAAAAATTGCTGAGCTAGGCGAAGGCGACGTACTTGTACTTGAGAATGTTCGTTTCTACCCAGGTGAAGAAAAGAACGATCCTGAATTGGCTAAACAATTTGCTGAACTGGCTGATTTGTTCGTCAATGATGCGTTTGGCGCGGCTCACCGTGCACATGCATCGACAGAAGGTATCGCTCATTTCCTACCAGCTGTATCCGGTCTTTTGATGGAGAAAGAATTGACCGTTCTTGGTAAAGCTCTTACTAATCCAGAACGTCCTTTCACTGCGATCATCGGTGGTTCGAAAGTTAAAGACAAGATTGATGTTATTGATAACTTGTTGTCTTTGGCTGATAACGTCCTGATCGGCGGTGGATTGTCTTATACATTCACTAAAGCACAAGGCTTTGAAATCGGTAAGTCACTTGTAGACAACGACAAACTTGACGTTGCTCTTGGATTCATCGAAAAAGCTAAAGCACTTGGCAAAAACTTCATGCTTCCTGTTGATGTTGTTGTTGCTGATAAATTCGGTGCTGATGCTAACACTAAGATCGTTAATTACAATGAAATCCCAGAAGGTTGGGAAGGACTTGATATCGGACCTAAGACTCGTGAACTTTATGCCGATATTATCAAGAACTCCAAGCTGGTTGTCTGGAATGGACCTATGGGCGTATTCGAAATCGATAAATTCGCTGAAGGTACACTTGCAGTAGCAAAAGCTTGTGCAACAACTGAAGGTTACACTGTTATTGGCGGCGGAGATTCCGCAGCAGCAGCAGAAAAATTCCACCTGGCTGACCAAATGGATCACATCTCCACTGGTGGCGGTGCATCCCTTGAGTTCATGGAAGGCAAGGCGCTTCCTGGCGTAGAAGCACTGAACGACAAGTAAGACGTATAGAAGGAGGCAATTTAATTCATGAGAACACCAATTATTGCGGGTAACTGGAAAATGTTCAAAACAGTTCCTGAAGCAGAAAGCTTTATTGCTGACATCAAAGGCAAAGCAGAAGTAGAAGGCGTTGAGACTGTAATCTGCGCCCCATTTACTAACCTGCCTGCACTTGTAGCAGCTGCAAAAGGTACAGACATCAAGATTGGCGCACAGAACCTGCACTTTGAAGATAACGGTGCTTACACAGGAGAAATCAGTGGTGTAATGCTTAGCGATCTTGGCGTAGACTATGTAATCATTGGTCACTCAGAGCGTCGTGCTTATTTTGGCGAAACAGATGAAATCGTGAATAAGAAAATGCATGCTGCATTCCGTCACGGTATCACTCCAATCGTATGTGTTGGCGAAAAGCTCGAAGAGCGTGAAGCTGATCAAACTAAAGCAGTATGTAAAGTGCAAACTGAAGCTGCATTCCAAGGACTTAGTGCCGAGCAAGCAGCAAAAGTTGTCATTGCATACGAACCTATCTGGGCTATTGGCACAGGTAAATCATCCACTTCCCAAGATGCTAACGAAGTTATTGCTTACATCCGCAGTCTTGTAAAAGATTTGTATGATGTTGCAACAGCTGAAGCTGTTCGTATTCAATACGGCGGCAGCGTGAAGCCTGAGAATGTAACTGAGTACATGGGCCAAAGCGACATCGATGGTGCGCTTGTTGGCGGTGCCAGCTTGCAGCCTGCTTCCTTCGTTCAATTGGTTGAGGGGGCGAAGTAAGATGTCAGCTCCAAGACCTGTAGCTTTGATCATCATGGATGGTTTCGGTTTGCGTGGAACATCTGAAGGTAACGCCGTTGCTCAAGCTAACAAACCTAACTATGACCGTTACTTGAAACAATATCCTAATACTACCCTTACTGCTTGTGGTGAAGCTGTTGGTCTTCCAGAAGGCCAAATGGGCAACTCTGAAGTAGGGCACTTAAATATTGGTGCAGGACGGATTGTATACCAGGATTTGACTCGTATCGATAAATCGATCCGTGAGGGCGAATTCTTCGATAATGAAACACTGGTAGCCGCAGTTAGAAATGCTAAGAACACAGGTAAAAAGCTTCATCTTTACGCGCTTGTATCCGACGGAGGGGTACATAGCCATATTAATCACCTGTTTGCTATGCTTGACCTGGCTAAGAAAGAAGATATGCACGAAGTGTATATCCATGCTTTCATGGATGGCCGGGACGTACCTCCAGATAGTGGTAAGAAGTTTGTTCAAGATCTGGTTGCTAAGATTGAAGAAGTTGGAGTAGGTACAATTGCAACGGTATCCGGGCGTTATTACGCAATGGACCGTGACAAACGTTGGGATCGTGTAGAAAAAGCCTATCGTGCTATGGTTTATGGCGAAGGACCGAAATACACAGATGCTCTGCAAGCTATCACTGCATCTTATTCAAATTCCGTGTTCGACGAATTCGTTGAACCTAGCGTGATTGTAGACAGTGAAGGCAAGCCGGTAACGGCAGTAGAGAGCGGCGATTCTGTCGTGTTCCTCAACTTCCGCCCTGACCGTGCTATTCAGTTGTCACAAGTGTTCACGAATCAAGATTTCCGTGGTTTCGACCGGGGTCCTTTGTTCCCGCAAGACTTGCACTTCGTATGCCTGACTACTTTCAGTGAAACGGTACAAGGTTATGTAGCCTATTCACCGAAGAACCTGGATAACACATTGGGTGAAGTACTTGTGCAACACAACAAGAAGCAACTGCGCATCGCGGAAACTGAGAAGTATCCGCACGTAACGTTCTTCTTCAGTGGTGGACGTGATGAGGAACTTCCAGGAGAAACTCGTATCTTGATCAACTCTCCTAAAGTGGCAACCTATGATCTTCAACCCGAGATGAGTGCTTACGAAGTGGCTGCAGCCTGCGTAGCAGAAATCGAAGCGGAAAGACAGGATGCTATTATCCTTAACTTTGCAAACCCTGATATGGTTGGACACTCCGGTATGTTGGAGCCAACAATCAAGGCTGTAGAGGTAACTGATGAGTGTGTAGGTAAAGTAGTGGACGCAGTAGTTGCCAAGGGTGGCGTTGCGATCATTATCGCCGATCACGGTAATGCAGACATGGTATTTGATGAGAACGGTCGTCCGTTCACAGCTCATACCACTAACCCGGTTCCGTTCATCCTTACGGATGAAAATGTTGTATTGCGCGATCGCGGTATCCTTGCTGATGTAGCACCAACCATTCTGGATCTGATGGGAATTCCGCAACCTGCGGAAATGACTGGTCAATCCATGATCGCTAGTCGCAAATAAGGAAACAATACCTAAGATTAAGCTTCAACAATCAAAACCAAAACATTGTTTAAAGGAGATTAACTAAAATGACTATTATTTCTGATGTTTATGCTCGCGAAGTCCTTGACTCCCGTGGTAACCCTACTGTAGAGGTTGACGTTTATCTTGAATCCGGTGCTAAAGGCCGCGCTATCGTTCCATCCGGCGCTTCCACTGGCGCTCATGAAGCTGTAGAGCTTCGTGATGGCGACAAATCCCGTTACATGGGTAAAGGCGTTCTGAAAGCTGTTGAGAACGTAAATGAAATCATCGCTCCAGAAGTTATTGGTATGGACGCTCTTGACCAAGTGGGCATCGACAAATTGATGATCACTTTGGACGGAACTCATAACAAAGGTAAATTGGGCGCTAACGCAATCCTAGCTGTATCCATGGCCGTAGCTCGTGCAGCAGCAGCAGCATTGGATATTCCTTTGTACGTATACCTGGGCGGATTCAACGCTAAAACTCTTCCAGTACCAATGATGAACATCATCAATGGTGGTGAGCATGCGGACAACAACATCGACGTTCAAGAGTTTATGGTTCTTCCTGTAGGAGCTCCAAGCTTCAAAGAAGCTCTTCGTACAGGTGCTGAAATCTTCCACAACTTGAAATCCGTACTTCAATCCAAAGGCCTGAACACAGCTGTTGGTGACGAAGGTGGTTTCGCACCAAACCTTGGTTCGAATGAAGAAGCAATCACTACAATTATCGAAGCTATCGAAAAAGCTGGTTACAAACCAGGCGTTGACGTATTCTTGGGTATGGACGTTGCTTCCACTGAGTTCTACAAAGACGGTAAATACACCCTTGCTGGCGAAGGTAAATCTTACACTTCCGCTGAGTATGTTGACCTTCTTGCTTCATGGGTTGAGAAATATCCTATCATCACAATCGAAGACGGTATGTCCGAAGACGACTGGGATGGTTGGAAATTGCTTACTGAAAAATTGGGAGATAAAGTTCAATTGGTTGGTGACGACTTGTTCGTTACAAACACTGAGCGTCTTGCAACAGGTATCGAAAAAGGTATCGGTAACTCCATCTTGGTTAAAGTTAACCAAATTGGTACATTGACTGAAACTTTCGATGCTATCGAAATGGCTAAACGTGCTGGTTACACAGCAGTTATCTCTCACCGTTCCGGTGAATCCGAAGATAGCACAATCGCTGACATCGCTGTTGCGACTAACGCTGGTCAAATCAAAACAGGTGCTCCTTCCCGTACAGACCGTGTTGCTAAATACAACCAATTGCTTCGCATCGAAGACGAGTTGGGTGAATTGGCTCAATACAACGGCCTGAAATCTTTCTACAACCTTAAAAGATAATCTGCTTTTATAGCAGAGTACGAAGACCCGCCATTATGGCGGGTCTTTTTTTAATATGTGTTTATCCTAATCTTTCAAGAAAAGCTACGACTTAACAGTCTAGGAGGTTGTATTACCGGCACTGCTATGATAAAATAAGAATACTGTTTATGTATCGTGATAACCTCAATTACCATAGATAGTGATGCTTAGGCGTAGGAGGTGGAAGTGAATGGATATCTTTTTGAAAGTTGTGCTCCTGATTTTTTCCGTCGGTCTTATTGCGGTCGTTCTTCTGCAAAAGGGGAAAAGCGCGGGTCTTTCCGGTGCCATCTCCGGTGGTGCTGAGCATCTCTTTGGTAAAACAAAAGCTCGTGGTATGGAACTCGTACTACAACGTGTAACAGTTGGACTTGCTGCAGGATTCTTCATTATGGCGATTCTAGCTGCTGTTTTCATTGACTAAAGTACCTACAGTAAGCCCTCGCTCTGTTCTGAATGGAATGGAGCGAAGGCTTTTTTGTTATAATAAAAAGGGGATAAAGCACCTGCAGGTGCTTTTCTTTGCATAGCAGAAAGAATAAGATTCGATACGGTAAAGCCTTAATAAATAAACTTTCTCCTTCGATGTGAATGAAATTTCGTACTGCGTTTACCTTTGGATGACAGTAACAGGGATGCGCAGGATTGATTTCGTGTATACTAGGGTATGAAGTAGGTAAAGGTAAATTTTACTTGGCATTACTACAGAGCAGGACAAGACATACATATTTGCCAGCGGCTTGGAGCCGCGGAGGGCTGGGGTGACGAACATGATAACACAAGAAATATTACTCGATTTCATGCGGGAAACTGCATATAAACCAATGACTTATGAAGAGCTGGTGAGCCATTTTGCTCTAGAAGATAGCACAGGGTTTAAAAAGTTCGAGGAACTACTAATTGAATTAGAGCAGGACGGAAGAATTGTATTAACTCGTAATGCACGTTATGGCGTGCCGGAACGAATGGATTTACTGCGAGGCCGGTTACAGGCTCATGCGAAAGGCTTCGCTTTTCTTATCCCGGATGATCGTGATCATCCTGACGTATATATCCATGCGAATGATCTTAAGGGAGCTATGAATGGTGATATCGTCCTTATCCGTATTACCTCTAAAAGTCCGTCCGGCGGACGTATGGAAGGCGAAGTTGAGCGCATTGTAAAACGGGGAGTATTGCAGACGGTTGGCGTATTTCAAAATCTGGAGACCTATGGCTTTGTGCTGCCTGATGATAAACGGATTAACCGCGATATTTTTATTCCGAAGCAATCCTTCATGGGGGCGGTAGACGGTCAAAAGGTCGTTGTACGTATCGTGAATTATCCAGAAGGCCGATCAGCGGCAGAGGGTGAAATTATTGAGATCCTCGGACATAAGGATGATCCAGGAGTTGATATTCTATCTATTATCCGTAAGCATCAGCTGCCAGAGGCCTTTCCGGCTGAAGTGATGAACGAAGCGGACAACGCTCCGGATTCAATCACAGAAGAGGAAATTGCTGAGCAGGGACGTCGCGATTTGCGCGGACTAAACATTGTCACGATTGATGGTGAGGATGCTAAGGACCTGGATGATGCGGTTAATGTTCAGCGACTGGAGAACGGACATTACAAGCTAGGCGTGCATATTGCGGATGTAGGTTATTACGTACGTGAGAGCTCTGAGCTCGATAAAGAAGCCTATGATCGGGGCTGTAGTGTGTACTTGGTGGATCGGGTGATTCCGATGCTGCCTCACCGTTTGTCTAACGGGATTTGTAGTTTGAATCCACAGGTCGACCGCTTAACGATGTCCTGCGAGATGGAATTTAACGAACACATGAAGGTCGTGAAGCACGATGTCTTTACAAGTGTGATTCGCACCAAGGAAAGAATGACTTATTCCAATGTTCGCAAAATTTTGGAGGATGAAGATCCAGAATTGCTGGAGCGCTATAGTTCATTAATTGATGATTTCCGTCTCATGAAAGAATTGGCGATGAAGCTGCGTGATGCGCGGATGCGGCGGGGCGCGGTTGATTTTGACTTTGAAGAGAGCAAAATCATCGTAGATGAGAACGGCAAGGCTGTAGATATTGTGAAGCGTGAGCGTTCTGTAGCTGAGCAGATTATCGAGGAATTTATGCTCGCGGCGAATGAAACAGTTGCGGAGCATTTTCACTGGTTGAAGGTTCCGTTCCTTTACCGGATTCACGAAGATCCAGATCCAGAGAAGCTGCAGAATTTTATGGCTTTTGCGGCTAATTTCGGATATCACGTGAAGGGACGTGGCAATTCCGTTCATCCACGTGCTTTGCAGGATCTGTTGGAGCAAATCCAAGGGACTAAAGAACAGACCGTTATTAGCACAATGATGTTGCGTTCCATGAAGCAGGCAAAATATGATGCGGAGAGCACAGGCCATTTCGGACTGGCTGCGGAATACTATTCCCACTTCACTTCGCCGATTCGCCGTTACCCCGATCTGGTCATTCACCGCGTAATGCGTGAAGTGATTGAGAATGGAGGGGCGCTGAGCCAGAAACGACATGATTATTTGGCCGGCCGGATGCCTGACATTGCTCAGCAGTCCTCGGAACGTGAGCGTGTAGCGGTAGAAGCAGAACGCGATACAGAGCAGCTGAAGAAAGCTGAATACATGCAGGATAAAGTAGGCGAGGAATTCGAGGCAATGGTCAGCAGTGTGACCAGCTTCGGAATGTTCATCGAGCTGGACAATACCGTCGAAGGCCTTATTCGTCTCAGCGCTATGAGCGACGATTATTATCACTTCGACGAGGCCCATATGGCGCTCATCGGCGAGCGCACATCACGGGTGTTCCGTATTGGCGACGAGGTGAAAATTCGAGTCGCCAAGGTAAACATGGATGACCACACGATCGATTTCGAGTTGGTCGACATGAAACCACGCGCGCCAGGTGAGCATCGCGGCGGTGGTTTTGGAGGCGGCCGCGGTGGCAAAGGTGGCCGTCCAGGTAGCGGCGGCTTCAAGGCGCCAGCCGGGGGTAAAGGCGGCGCGAGCAGCAAGGGCCGCGGCGGTAAAGGCAAGCCCGGCGCTGCTGTAGGCGCGGGCAAGGGCAAGCCGGGCGCTGGTGTGCGCGCCGGCGAAGGGCCGCACGAAGCGGCCGGTGTTGGTGCACCGGGCGGACGCGGAAAGCGGAAGCGCGGGCGTGATTCCGGCGAGGATGCGAGCCGGGTAGTTGCGGCGCCGGGCGGAAGCACCGGCGCAGAGCGCGGGGGCGAAGCCGGCAACGCAGGCGCGCCACGTGAGCGCAGTGGCGGGCGAGGCCGCGGCGGTGACAACGGCGGTGCCGGTGGTGGACGCGGCATCAGCTTCGGCTTTGGCTCCGGCAAAGGCGGATACGGCGCTCCTGCGTCTGACTCTTCCAGCGGCGAAGTCCGCGGCCTGGACGGCAGCACGAAGTTCCGTAGCCGTGAGGACCGCGGCGGTAACTTTGGCGGTGGAGAAGGCCGTAGCGGCGCTCCAACAGGTAAAGGTCGCCGGAAAAAGAAGAACAAAAGCGGTGTGTTCATCGGTCAATCCGTGACACCAGGCAACGTTCAGACGTCGGAACAAGCCGCTTCTAAACGTAGTGACAATACAGGCAGCGCTCCAGACGGAGCTCCTCGTAAGAGAAAGAAGAAATAAATAACGTTATGGGCTACGTTTCGTAGCTCTATGACGAAAGATTAAGCACCGCTCCCTTTGATTGGGGGCGGTGCTTTTTTAATTCTTTTTCGCTGCGCAAGTGTGAAATTCTCATTTATGACCGAGACTATTGGTTGCCACAAATTTGTTGAGTAATAATCAGAAGAAGCTAGGTGACAGCATCGTTTTGTAACTATGACACTTGGGTTGGAGCAAAGTAACCCGTGCTATCACGATGCATATTTTTTAATTGCATAATGTGCAGTTAAAATTCCGGCGTTTCAGTAGAGATTGAGGTTAATTGCACTTTGTACATTAAAATGTGATCAGTATCTTCAAAACGGCATGATTTTGAGTTTTTAACTGCAGAAAGTACAACTAAACAACCATCGAGCATCTAAATATATTAAATAGATGTATAAAGTGCATTTATGTAGCTTTAGGGTAGCGTCGGAGGGAGAGAGTGAATAGAAAAGGGTATGAGTTGACTGGGATGTGTGAATATAGAAACATAAACACTCGTTTATAAATAAATGTAATTAAAGTTAACTATTGGGTAAACTTACTGACAACTAGTTGTCAAAATGGCTGAGAAAGGATTACCTGATCCTTCCTTGCGCACAATCGATTCCATTTGTTACAATATAGATCAGACGTTCGATGACTATGTCGTTTAAGATTAGAGAGACATGGTTACTTTAACTTATGAATATGATTCAAGGAGTGATTCTCATGGGTAAAAAAGCAGACGGGAAAGTACTTGCCCAGAACAAAAAAGCTTCCCATGATTATTTTATCGAGGATACTTATGAAGCTGGCTTGGTGCTGACAGGTACAGAGATCAAGTCGCTGCGTAATGGCCGCGCTAATATTGGAGATGCTTTTGCTACGATCCGTAACGGTGAGATTCACATTCACAACATGCATATCAGCCCTTTTGAACAAGGTAATCGTGCTAACCCTACGGACCCGACGCGTACTCGTAAATTGCTGATGCATAAGGAGCAAATTCATAAACTGCTGGGCTTGTCCAAGCGAGATGGATTTACGATTGTGCCACTCAAGGTTTATGTGCGAAATGGCTATGCGAAGCTGTTAATTGGTCTTGGTAAAGGTAAGAAAGAGTACGATAAACGTGACTCTGCTGCTAAGCGTGATGCTCAGCGTGATATCCAGCGTGTATTGCGTGAGAAGCAAAAGATCGCCAGATAATCTAGGAAGAATGTACGATTCAAATGAGTACCAGTTTCCACCTTCAATTCCTTTAACCTACGTGTTAAAGTATTGATAAATGTGATATACTGAGTAAGTAAGATTATTGCTTCGTTACAGACTTCTTGAAGAAGAAGCTGTGGATAGGATCTCTCTTGCTTGGAAGATCCGCTTGATCCGAAGCGCCCTTTTTAATGAGGGGCCGTTCTTGGATTCGACGGGGGTAGTTCGAGCATGAGTAGCGAGTAGTGGGGACGCGTCCGCTTCATCAACGCTAAAGCCTATTAAACGGCAAACAACAAAACAACTACGCTTTCGCAGCCTAAGAAACTGCGCGCGTGCTTCTACCCTGCATCGCCCATGTGACAGGGATAGGGGCTAACAAGTAGTGGGATACGCCGTCTGGTCTCCGCCTGGGGTCAACGGAAGAAGATAATCAGGCTGACCCAACGTATAGCCGGTTACGGGGCGATACTCGGGTGACATCAAAACTGTGACTACACTCGTAGAAGCTTATGTGCCGTTATCTTCGGACAGGGGTTCGACTCCCCTCGGCTCCATAAGAAAAACCCGCTAAAATAGCGGGTTTTTTGCTGTTTAGTGGTTGGACTGTAGGCCGAATGTAGACAAGAAGTTGTGGGAACTAAATGTGTTCATTATTGTAGACATGTTGTCTACATCTAAAATTAGATCATTCACTTTGAAGTTATTAATATCTATAAGCGCCCGAACTGATATAAAATTATAGTATTAAGCATCCAAAAACAAAAACATTCGGAGGAATTACTATCATGAGTTTTACTATTGATTATGTTAAAAACAAAAACAGAATTATTGTAACATCGGACGGTATGGATGTTGAGGATGCCCTTGCGTATGCGGAACAATTTCCGAAAGTACTGAAGAAAACTAAGCGAGGGTTTACAGGTATGACTGTAATTACTGGTGGCCTGGTATTTAAGCAAGAAGTGTTGGCAATTCTTGCTCCAACTAGTGAAGATGCTGTGAAAGCTGGAATCTCTACAAAACACAAATGGGTGTATGTTGCGCCTACTTCTTTCTACAAAACGCAAATGCATCGTATGTTTAAAGATATTGCAAACTTGTACGAATCGATAGAAGAAGCTGAAACGTATCTTGATTCTGCAGGGAATTAGCACTTCTAAAAATTAAAAGGTTCCAGCCATCATCTGTAGCGGCAAAGGTACTTTTGCGTATTAACTTATATAATTGCATCACTATTCTAAGGAGTTATTCCTATGATCAGTCTCCTTTTTTAACCATAGATAAGTAATTTCTATACGATTCTATAATTTGTTGAATATATAACAAGCAAGAGCAGTAATATAGCCAATTTTTATCTAAGTAAAATCAAACGGACTCATCAAATGCTGGTTAGAATGCTTCTAGGGTGACATCAAAACTGTGACTACACTCACTCGTAAAAGCTAATGTGCCGTTATCTTCGGACAGGGGTTCGACTCCCCTCGGCTCCATATGGAATAAAGTAGAAGACACCTTTAGGGGTGTCTTCTTTGTATTTATAAGAAAAAACACTAAGGAATTTTCTGGGTAATATTTATATGCTGTCTATGCTTTATAGTATATTTTTTTTTACTTACTCGAAGTAGAATATGTGGATAACTACATTTTAACCTTTCTAATTAAAAACGGAATTTACTCGCTGAGGAGATGAATATTATGAACATTGAAATAGCGCAAGATAACGCAGTTGGACGCTTATATTTAATACTAAAACAATTAAAAAATGAATATACTAGTCCTCCACTAAAGGTAATGGCTAAATTATTCGATGTTGATATTAGTGATATTGCAGCGATTTTGTATAATTATGCTGAGTTATTTAGTTTGGCTAAAGCAATAAAAGATGATATAAATAGTATTCCCAATATTAATCATGATAGATATATCTCCCCTATAGATACGGTAATTCTAGGTCTCTCAAAGATTAATATTAATGCTTCTAGAGGACTTGAACAATTTAACACTGACGTATCTAGTAATGTTATGGTTCGTCTAGAGTATTGTGCAGAGCTCCTCTCTAGAGAGCGTAAAGAAAGAGTATTTAATAAAGCCGAGCTAACTAAATTGCAGCAGGATATAGAAGATTTAATAAAAGAAATAGATGAAATGGACAAGTCCTGTATAGATAATGAAATTAAAGCTTTTCTTATAAGCAATTTAGAACAAGTTCGAGTGGCAATAATTAACTATAAATTGTGGGGATCAAAGGGAATAAAAGAAATACTTGAAAATAGTGTAGGATCGATAATTTTACATGCTAACAGCTTTGAAGAGGTTAAGGATCAAAAAGCAGGAAGAAAAGTACTAGCTTTTTTAACTGGACTTGGTTCAATTGTAGCTCCATTAAAAGAAACTAAAGAATTAGTCGACTCAATAGCAAAATTATTTTTGGATAAATAAAGGCTGTTAAAACAACTATTACGGGGGGGCTTCTAGGGTGACATCAAAACTGTAACTAAACTCGTAAAAGCTAATGTGCCGTTATCTTCGGACAGGGGTTCGACTCCCCTCGGCTCCATATGGAGTATTATTGAAGACACCATGAAGGGTGTCTTTTTCATGTTTTCAGAGTATGATCTGGACTATACGTGGCGGTTCAAAAAAATGAGTATCTTGCTAGATCCAGTACTTTCGTATGTGGAATTAAAGATTGCAGTGAAGAAGGCGTGAAGAAAAATTTAAGGTTCTATATAGGGATAAAAAAGGCAAACATAGGATAGGAAGAGTTAATAGGGAGATATAAATGAAAACCAGTATACTTATGCTATAATTTAATAAAGTGACTCTGTGCTTTTAGAAAAATTGGATAAAGGATGCATTGACCAACCATGTATGAGAATCAGACTTCTATGCACCACAAGCTGTTTATTATCGGCGCAGGTGCTGCCGGACTAATGGCCGCCGTTACTGCGCGTGATATGGGTATCGATACTGCCATTCTGGAGGGTAACGACCGGATTGGAAAGAAGATATTAATGACAGGTGATGGCCGCTGTAACATTACGAATGAATCCACTGCAACGGGTACGGATGAAGCAATCGCTTTATCGCGCAAGTATCACAGTAATCAGGCCGGATTTCCACTTGCGGTATTGCAGCAATTTGGCATCCGTCAGACCATAGATTTTTTCTCCTTTCTCGGGCTTCCGCTTACAAGATTGAAGGAGGGCTTGATGTATCCAATGTCGCTGCAGGCAGCAGCGGTGCTGGATATTTTCCAGCTTGCGCTGGAGGATCGGAATGTTCCGGTATACCTCAATAACAAAGTGTTGGATGTTACTGTTTCGAAGAATCATCCGCGCTTCAAGATAAAATGCCAAACGGAGACAGAGGAGGAGGTTGTTTATACTAGCGACTATCTACTTCTATCTGCGGGTGGCCTTGCCGGTCCAAATGCGGGAAAAGAACCTCCTGGGTATACACTTGCCGAACGTCTGGGGCACACCCTGATTGAGCCTTTGCCGGCCATTGTGCAATTGAAGCTGCAATATTCGAATATGAGGGCACTGTCCACTATCAAATCTCAGGGACAAGCCCATATCATTGTGAACGGTAAAGTCATCTGCAGTGAACAGGGTGAAATTGCCTTCACGGATTATGGTATTACCGGCCCGCCAATTCTTCAGCTAAGCAGGAAGGCTGCGTATCATCTTGCAAGAGGAGAACAGGTAACATTGTCGGTTGATCTGATGCCGGGCCGCACGGAGGAAGAGTTAGTTGAGTTTTTAGAAAGGCTCTGGGAGACCTTTGGACACCGGACTGTGGCGGATTGCCTTGTTGGCATCTTCAATAAGAAGCTTGTTTCTGTCCTACTAAAAGAGACTGGCTTAGATCAACAGCCAGAGCTGCTTTGCCAGGATCTATCGATGAAAACCAAGGGGAAATTTTATCGAATCTTGAAGCGTTGGGAATTTAAAGTGACGGATACCAATGGCTTTACGAATGCGCAAGTGACAGCCGGCGGCATTGATACGTCGGAACTCATCGAAGGAACGCTGGAATCCAAGCTGGTGCCTGGGCTGTATTTGGCTGGCGAAGTGATGGATGTCGACGGAGATTTCGGCGGCTATAACCTGCAATGGGCCTGGAGTTCCGGATATGTGGCCGCGATGGCGCTAGCTAAGTCAATTCAATAAATTTATTAGGAAAAGGGATGCATCAATTAACATGTATAAGGATCAGACTTCTAAGCACCACGAGCTGTTCATTATCGGTGGGGGTGCTGCAGGTCTAATGGCTGCAGTTACAGCGAGGGATCAAGGTATTGATACAGCAATTATTGAAAGCAATGACCGGCTTGGGAAGAAAATAATAACGACGGGTAACGGGCGTTGCAACATTACGAACCAATCCACCGCCACCGGTACGGATGAAGCAGCCGCTTTATCACGCAAGTATCACAGTAATCAGGAAGGATTCCCAATACATGTATTGCGGCAATTCGGTGTCCGCCAAACGATCGAATTTTTCTCCTCGCTCGGGCTTCCTTTTGTAAGCTTGGAGAATGGCCGGATGTATCCGATGTCGCTGCAGGCGGCTTCGGTGCCGGGTGTATTTAAGCTGGCGCTGGAGGATCGGAATGTTCCCGTATATTATAAACATAAAGTGTTGGATGTTACCGTTTCGGCGGGACATCCGCGGTTCGCGATAACCTGCCAGACGGAGACAGAGGAACAGGTTGTGTATACTAGCGACTATCTTTTTCTATGTGCAGGCGGCCTTACCGCTCCCAAAACGGGAACGGACGGCTCCGGTTATACGCTTGTCCAACGTCTGGGGCACACCCTGATCAACCCGGTGCCAGGCATTGTACAATTGAAGCTGGATTATCCGTATTTGAAGGAACTATCGGGCATCAAATTTGAGGGAGAGGCCCATGTTATCGTAAACAATGAAGTCATCCGCACTGAGTCTGGTGAGATTCTTTTTACGGACTATGGTATCTCGGGCCCGCCCATACTTCAGCTCAGCAGAAAGGCTGCGTATAATCTCGGAATAGGAGAATCGGTGACATTGTCGGTTGATTTAATGCCGGAGCGCACGGAGGAAGAGTTAATTGATTTTCTGGAGATCCACTGGGGGATCTTCGGACACCGGACGGTTGCCGATTCTTTTGTGGGCATCGTCAGCAAGAAACTGATTCCAGTTCTGCTGAAGGAGGCTGGAATTGATCAACAGCCGCACTTGCTTTGTATGGATCTATCATGGAAAACCAAGAAAATATTTTATCGAATCTTGAAACGTTGGGAATTTAAAGTGACGGATACCAATAGCTTCACGAATGCACAAACAACAGCCGGTGGCATCGATACGACGGAGCTAATCGAAGGAACGTTAGAATCTAAGTTAGTCCCTGGGCTGTATTTGGCAGGTGAAGTGATGGATGTCGATGGAGATTGCGGCGGCTATAACCTGCAATGGGCCTGGAGCTCCGGCTATGCCGCAGCGATGGCACTTGCTAAACGACGTGTTAGCGCCACGTAAAAGGATAGATAGTTGCTAACTCTTGGTACGTTGCGGTGGAATACTTGCATGCAATGAACACAGGGCGGCTAATGGATTTACCGTGCCACACCTCGGTTCCATATAGAGTAAATAAAAGACACCTTGTGAGGTGTCTTTTTTCAATCAATTCTTATTCCAATATTCCCAGACTGCTCCCCCTGTTGCATTCGCTGAAAGGCTTGAAGGGTGTCTTGTAAAGGATACACACTATCAATGATAGGGCGTATCGAGTGGAGTTCCATAAATTGAAGCATCGCAACAAACTCCTCACTGCTTCCCATTGAGGTGCCGATGATACTGATTTGGGGGTAAAATATGGATCGTGCTGCTATTTCCATTCGATCTCCTGAGCTTGCTCCAAACGTAACGATCCGGCCATTTGGCTTAATGATATCAAAGTACTGTTGGAACGTCGCTGGCCCGATACTATCCAGGATGAGATCCACTGTTTCTCCTTTCATACTTTCCTTCCAATCACTATGACTGTCAAAGGCATGATCTGCCCCATGTGCAAGAGCAACTTGCCTTTTTGTTTCACTTCGTGATGTGACACTGACTCTTGCACCCGCTGCTGAAGCCATAAGCATGGCATAAGTAGCCACACCGCCACCAATACCCGGAATAAGGATATGTTCACCTTGCTGTAAGCGGCCTCTCGTAAACAAAGCCCGATAGGCTGTCAAGGCAGATAAGGGCAACACGCCCGCTTCTTCCCAAGACAAATAAGCTGGCTTGCTGATGGCATTTTGCGCAGGGATGACGATAGACTCGGCAAATGTACCATCTGAAGGGCCGCCCACTATGGCCGGAACGTTCGGGACATCGTGGGTGATTTCCCATCCGATACACGGATTAATGATTACATCGGTACCTACTGTAAGTGATGTTATGCCTTCACCTACCGCTTCAATTATACCCGCCCCATCAGAGCCCATAATCAGGGGAGCATCCTCATTTTTTCGATCCGCTATGAGAAATAAGTCTCGATGATTTAACCCTGCGGTTTTCAGCCTTACTTTTACTTCACCGAAGCCTGGCTGTTTATCAACAACGTCTTCATATGTCAGGCTCTTCAAGCCGTTCATCCCAGCATGTACGATTGCTTTCATCCTAATCCTCCAGTAATTCGTATTTCAATGAATCTATATTGAATTGTACAGAGTGGGAATCATACAGTAAAATGAACAAAACCGATTGTGAGTATCATAAATGATCATACCAAGCAGGTGACATAGAAATGGAAAGCGGAGATTTAAGAATATTTCAGGCTGTGGCTCGAGAGGGGAGCATAACCAAGGCTGCGCAAATGTTGAACTATGTACAGTCTAATGTGACGACTCGAATTCAGTATCTTGAGGCTCAGTTGAAAACACCCCTTTTTCGGAGATCCAATCGAGGAATGACGCTAACTTTGGCTGGCGAGAATTTACTGGGATATGCGGATAAAATACTGACTCTGATGGACGAGGCTGTGAAAACTACACAATACTCGGACCATCCTGCAGGGCCTCTTCGGATAGGGTCCATTGAAGCGACAGCAGTCATTCATCTGACTCCTTTATTGGCCGAGTATCAATCACGATATCCGGATGTTAATTTATCGCTCACTACGGGTGTGACACATGCGCTCTTACAAAAGGTGTTGGATTACGAGCTTGATGGAGCGTTCGTCTATGGTCCTGTTGATGAGCCAGATATAGAACATATCGCGGCCTTTGAAGAGGAGTTGGTGTTGATCTCTGAGCCGGGACAAAACGAAATGTATGAGCTACTCATGAAACCGATGTTGTTCTTTGACGTTGGATGTACGCATCGGGCAAAAGCAGAGAGTTTTCTGAGAGGCAATGGCCTGACCACTTATCAGATTATGGAATTTGGCACATTAGCAGTTATTCTAGATGGCGTTTCCTCTGGACTTGGTGTGTCTATGTTGCCACAGTCATCGATTGCCAAGGCGGAAGAACAGGGCATAATCACTTCCCACCGTTTGCCTGAAGAGTATCGAGATTTGCAGGTATGGTTTGTGCATAGACATGACACAATTTACTCAAGCGCGTTAACCAGGTTAATACAATTAATTGAAACTAGGCCATAATAGTTCACCCGCAACGATCGATACGTCGAATGTTAGTGCTAGTCCATTTCATCAAACAATTTAAGTAACACACAGCAGGAGGAAATGATGAATTTTATAAAAGATCAACTAGCAGGATACGGTGTAAACGAACAAATGACAGGTTATCTTTCGAATATAATCATGGTCTTATTTATAGCACTACTCTCTGTACTGGCCAATTTAATAGCCAAAAAAATCGTGCTGAAGATAATTATTCATTTCATTAGTAAGGATCGGTATGCATGGGATAATATCGTTTTGGAGAAAAAAGTGTTTCACAAGCTGTCGCATCTCGCGCCAGCCTTCATCATCTATTTTTCTGCGTCTATCTTTCCGCTATATCAGGCCTTTATTGAAAAATCCGCCTTAACTTATATGATTATTGTAACTATCACGGTGTTTAATGCACTACTTAATGCCATCGATGCTATTTATCGCTCATTCGAGGTCTCCAAGATTAGACCGATCAAGGGGTACATTCAGGTTGCAAAGATTATTCTATTTATCATTGGTGTTATTGTGGTGATCTCTAACCTCATTGGTCAGAATCCATTGATTATTCTTAGTGGGTTAGGTGCATTATCAGCTGTTTTTATGCTAATTTTCAAAGATTCTATATTGGGCTTGGTGGCAGGTGTTCAATTATCATCTAATGATATGGTGCGTGTAGGTGACTGGATCGAAATGCCTAAATATAATGCGGATGGTGATGTAATTGACATTACATTGAATACTGTAAAGGTTATGAATTTCGATAAAACAATCACCATGATTCCTAGCTACGCCCTTATTTCAGATTCGTTCAAAAACTGGAGGGGCATGCAAGTATCTGGCGGCAGAAGGATTAAACGAAGCGTTCATATCGATACAAGCAGCATATGCTTTTGTACAAAAGAAATGATGGAGGAATTCCAGAAGATTCACTACCTTTCCGATTTTATAAGGGCAAGATTAAATGAAATTAGCATTTATAATATCGAACATCAAATCAATACGGAGAGTAAAGTAAATGGAAGACATCTCACGAATGTTGGTGTATTCAGAGAATATATCCATGAATATCTGAGGAATCATCCTAAAATTCATAAGGATATGACGCTGATCGTCAGACAGCTCGCGCCAGAGGATAATGGACTGCCCTTAGAAATCTACGCGTTTAGCAATGATACTAACTGGGTGGTGTATGAATCGGTTCAAGCTGATATCTTTGATCACATTTTTGCAGTTGTACCGATATTTGGGCTTCGTGTCTTCCAAAACCCGACGGGCCATGATATTGCTCGCTTAAAAGAAAGCAAAGAGTATTCGTCTGGATACTGAAGATAAGAATGATTTGCAGGAGAAGGCATTTCTTAATATCAGTAAAAAAGCGACCATCGTGGTCGCTTTTTTACGTTTTTTTCATTTTGGAAAGGATCATAAAACGTGCGATTTATTGGGGTGCGGACATAGCTGAAGACTCTAATGGAAGTTCCCAGATTCATTTTCTGAGAATTTGCCATCGCTGTCATGCAGAGCTTGTTTGCGGCGATCATTACGGGCTTGCTGCTGCTGTTGGGCCTCCAGGCTGTTTACGGGCGTGGCTTCCAGTTCTTTTACTGTGTTGATTAGATTCTTATCTGGTTGATTTGCACTCAATTGAAAGCTCCTCCCTTGATTATCTAATGGTTGTGAATTTTATTATGTGCTGGCTACTGTGTGGTTATTCGTGTTGTATTTTCACAAGAGCACAGGATACATTGCTGAAAGTACGGGTGTATCAATGCTCTGTCCTATAATCATTAACTCAGAATACTGTTAGATGTGAAAAATATGAGGAAATGATTGTATCGGAACTGATTTCTGTTCTGATATGTTGAGGATGTTTTAGTCCCATAAAATGTAATATTTCAGGAGGTGAAAAGGAAACTTTATATCTTCTTGCAAACGGTTACAATTCTATCTGCAACAAATTAGAATCAGGAGGGAATAAAATGAAAAAAAGTATTGCCAAGGTAATCAGTATTGGTGTGTTGTTTTCTCTTGCACTTTCTTTGATAGCAGGTGGATGGACAAATACAGTAGTGCATGCTGCTGGTCTTTCGATAACAGGTAGTGGAGGCTGGAATGAAGCGGCATATGTGGAATGGTCACCTGTAAGTAATGCGACAGGATATAACGTATATGTTAAACAGGCAAGCGCATCAGATTCGGGGTACCAACAGATTGATAATGAATTGATCCGCAAATATTCTTCCTATTGGAGAGCGGATGCTGTAGGGCTTGCAGCTGGAAGTTATGTAATGAAGGTTGAAGCTACCCTATCAGGGGGAGGAACGGCAAGTTCGGTATCAAATACGTTATCCGTAACGTCATATGATCGATCTGGGTTTGCTTTTTCGGCAAGCTCGCCATTTGGTACGGGTTCTGGCGCTTATAATGAGAATGGAACCCTCAAGAATGGTGCTCAAGTGCTGTATATAACATCTCAGAATGCGAAAACCGTAACACTTGATGTGAAAATCAACAGCTCAGGTGCTGTACAAACAGGCGTTGGTCTTGGTAGCATCTTGGCTCTGAGACAAAAGGGTTATGATACAACCCCACTTGCCATCCGAATTATCGGTAAAGTTACAGCTGCTGACCTGAGTGGACAGCTTAACAGCAGTGGATATCTTGAAGTCAAAGGTAAAAATAATTATTCGGAAATGAATATTACAATCGAAGGTATCGGAAAAGATGCTTATGCATACGGTTGGGGATTGCTGCTTAGATATGTTGGTAATTTGGAAGTAAGAAATCTGGGTGTGATGTTATTTCCTGACGATGGCATTTCAATGGACACAGGCAATGCGAATGTATGGGTGCATAATAATGATATTTTTTATGGATCTGCAGGGAGCGATGCGGACCAAGCCAAAGGCGACGGATCTACGGACCTCAAAAAAGGATCAACGTACATTACCATCTCGTACAACCATTACTTTGATTCCGGAAAAGCTGCTCTAGTCGGACTTAGTGAGTCTGCAGAATTCTTTGTTACCTTCCACCATAACTGGTTCGATCATTCGGACTCCCGTCATCCGCGGATCAGAGTGGCCTCTGTTCATGTCTATAATAACTTCTATGATGGAGTCTCGAAATATGGTGTCGGCGTTACAACCGGAGCTTCGGCCTTTGTGGAATCCAATGTTTTTAGAAATACTAAAGACCCAATGCTTAGTTCCTTACAGGGTACAGATGCTTTAGGTGAGGGGACGTTCTCGGGTGAAAATGGAGGTATGATTAAAGCTTATAACAATCTAATTGTTGATGCTTCAAGTCTTATCTACGCTAACTCCAATACAGGGACAGCTCCTGTTAATGCAACCTCATTTGATGCCTACTTAGCCTCCTCGAGAAATGAAACCGTCCCAAGCTCATACAAAGCATTAAAAGGCGGAACAGCTTATAATAACTTCGATACGAGCATCCAAACTGGAGTGAACGTATCGAATATTGACAACGTAAGCAATGTAGAACAGGTTGTTACGGCAAAAGCCGGACGTCTGAATGGCGGAGACTTCACATGGGCATTTAATGATTCAGTGGATGACGCATCGTATGCACTGAACACAGCACTGATGTCTGCAATCAGAAGCTACACAACGGGGCTCGTCTCCGTAGGGGGCAATTCAAACACAACAAGTCCGACACCAACTCCAACAGCTACTCCTGTGCCAACAGCGACTCCATCTCCAACAATAGCACCAACAGCAACACCTGTACCGACAACGACACCTACGGCAACGCCAGTGCCGACAGCGGCAGCAACCGTTCATAACTTTACCACTGATGGAACAACGAGCAGCTTCTTCAATATCCAAGGGAATCTCTCAACAAGTAAGGGAAATGTGACATATCAGGGTTTAACCCTAACCCAATGTCTAAAAATCGAGAGTGCAACCAGTATTCAGTTCACAGCTGCTAAAGCTTCAACCCTAACCCTAGTGTTCAATACAGAAGGAACCAAAATAAAAGTGGATGGAACAAATTATCCTATAACGAATGGCATTGCGACTGTCTCCCTTACGGCGGGCGCACATACCATTACGAAGGATAGTACGGCGAATCTGTATTATATGAAGTTGGAATAGATAGTTTTATAAGATAAAAGCTGCTAACGATATTGCAATATCGTTGGCAGCTTTTTTGGTCAGGGTCGCTTTTTTTCTATGATCTTAAGACTCGAATCATTGTAGATTGTTTGTTTTGTTTAATATTATAATATTTCCCAAAATTTTTTTCGTAGTTATTGACTTCATATCAAATGATTTGTACGCTGAGGACATAGTTTATCAACTTGGGAGATTACAATATGAAGCTTAAAGATGATTACCGAACAATTTGGAATAAAAGATTGCTGAAGTATCCATCATTTTATCGCAAAATGATTGCATATACATTATTTTCATCGATCATTCCTATCGTTATCGTTGGAATCGCTAGTTATGCATTAACTTCTAATGCTATTAAAGATAATGTTAGCCAAGATATTACTCAAATCTTGAATTACGCTTCAAGGACGATGGATACCGAGTTGGAAGCGGTTCAGAATAACTTAGTCCAGATGGAACTGAGCTCGTTCTTTACTTCAGACTTGAATGAAATGAAGCGAACCAATTATTCCAGCTTCTATACGGGTGTATATCAGAATTTGTTAGCTTTTATGAACGGAAATTCTCGTGTTAAGGATATTGCGCTATATACATTGGATGAGAACTACTTAATATCATCAACTTACGGTGGAATAAAGATCGAATCAGCAGTGGAACGGGAGAAGTATGCGAACCTACTGGATAAAAATCAGCAACTAGATTGGAAAGTAGGCTATTCTCAGGGTGGCAAAGACTATGATTCAGGAATAACGTTAACAAGTACAGTACCTTTACATTCAAAAGAACCTATCGGATTTATCCAGGTCATCATAGATAATAAAGCGTTTGAATCACTGACAAAACAATTTCTTAAATACGAGCATGAGCAAATGTATGTGATGGATAACACCGGTCAACTTGTATTCCATTTGAACGGAAGCGAAGTGCCTGAAGACTTGTATGAATTGATAACGGTTACAAAAAAAGGTGAGCAAGAGTTTATCTATCGATGGCAGGACCGAGAGTACTTAGTGACCTCTACGGAATCTCCAATCCAAAAGATGTTGTTTGTGGATATGATCCCGACGGCGGAACTGTATAGCAGTGCAAGGCAGATTGCAGGCATTACGATAGGAATTGTAATTGCTGTACTTGCTGCAGGAATTGCATTGGCGATGATCGGCACTAGGAAAGTGTATAGTCCGATTCGGAAGCTAGTCTCTCTCATCAGCGATAATCAAACCGCGGATATGGGAACGGATGAGTTCAGTTATGTGAATCAGCGTTGGAAGGAAATTAACCGTAAAGCGAGTCAACTAGAAGAACAATTAAATGAACAATTTCCACTTATTCGCGAGCTGTTCGCCTTAAGGTTAATGGAGGGGCAGTTTACTCATGACCGTCGTGAATATTTACTGGAGCTTCTGCGCAGGCATTCTATTCCGGAGAAGCAGTGTGCAGTTGTATTTATTATTGCCTATGATCACCTATCGGATGTGACCAAGTTCCAAGAGACGGATAGGGATCTAATTCTCTTCATCATAAAGAATATGACGACAGAATTATTGGAGCATCAGCAACTGGAGGGCTTGGTCATCAACTCTTTTAATGATCAAGTTGTGGTTTGGCTATGGACAGAGCATGAAGAGGTAGACGTTTGGTCAGATAAGCTGAAGCCTGTGATTGATAGGATACGTGAGCAGATTACTCATTTTTTGAAATCTCCGGCGACGATCGGTTTGAGTCGAACCACATCGCATGTGGAGGAGTTGCCTGATTTATATCGTGAGGCGCAGCTTGCGATTCACTCGCGGATGATTAATGGGGGAAATCAGATTATTGAGAGCAAAGGGCTTGCGATTTCGATGATGTACCGTTATCCAACGGAGATTGAGAACCATCTGACCGATTCGCTGCTGGTGGGAGATCTCTCTGAAACTAAGCGGATGCTTGATGCATTCTCTGATAAAGTACAATCCGCTGTACACAATCCAGAGCTCATTATGATGTCTTACGATCAGCTGTTGTCTACTACTTTACGAATGGTATATTTAATGGATATAAATTCGGAGCAATTATTTGGCTATACAACTAGTGAACTCAATGTAAATCTGAGAAAACTCACAACTATACATTCAATTAATGAGTGGTTTATGGATCGTATATTCGAACCGATTATGCTGTATGTGAATAGTAAGAAGAATCAAGAGTATGAGCAATTTATTGAGAAGGTCACGGACTATATCGAGGCAAACTATCATCTTGATATCTCTCTTGACCAGTGTGCACAGATATGCAATTTGAGCCCGCAATATTTAAGCAAGTTGTTTAAGCGGACGATGAATATTTCCTTTATCGAGTATTTAACACAATTGCGTGTAGCCAAAGCCCAGGAGTTGTTAGAAACGACTGATTTATTGGTCAATGAAATAGCGGAGCAGGTAGGATATAACCCTAAAAATTTCATTCGTGTATTTAAGAAGCAGGTGGGCTTACCGCCGGGGCAATATCGAGAGATGCATCGAAAATAGTATTCCTGACTAAATTAAATGCACTTTTTTTTAATAAGACTTTGCCAAGAGCGAGAGAAATGAAACCTCTCGTTCTTGCAAGTCTTTTTTTGATTTTTATGAGGTGCAAATTTATAATCTCTCAGGGCTAATGAGGTTAATTATTGAGACTAGAAGTGTTCATAAACCCAGTAGTATCAAGCTATTCGCAATTATTGCACAAGGATCTCAGGCGAATAAGAATTGGTCATTGTTGATGGGCGTTGCAGCTTGTAAGATGCAGACATGAAACGTTACAGTCAACCAGGTTCAAACAAAATCGTTGGAGGTGGTGAAACCCTTGCCGCAATCTAATCTTAAATTAGCGAACGCAAGTTTATCACAGGCATATGAAGCCGACAGACAAAGATTAAATCCGAAAGACTCCCTATGGGCTCGATTCAAAGTCATATTTGGTCGAGAGAAATATTTGTACTTACTAGCACTTCCAGGTCTTCTCTTCTTTTTAATCTTCAAGTACTTCCCGCTATGGGGGCTAGGTTTAGCATTTAAAAACTATTCTCCATACCTAGGGTTCTGGGAAAGCGAATGGGTCGGATTCAAATATTTTCGTGAGTTTTTCACGAATCCAGACTTCTTTCTCTTATTTAGAAATACGATGGCGATTAGCTTGCTAAATATCATCTTCTTCTTCCCGATTCCGATCGTTCTTGCATTACTCATTAACGAGGTTCGGAGTATGAGATTTAAGAAAGTAATACAAACGATAGTTTATTTACCTCACTTTTTATCTTGGGTAATCATTGCTGGTATCTGTTTTATTATTCTTGGACAGAGCGATGGAATTGTTAACAAGATTATTGTCGAGCTTGGCGGTCAGCCAATAGCTTTCTTGACAGAGCCGAATTACTTCTGGGGTTTGTTAACTGCGCAGAGCATATGGAAAGAAGCCGGGTGGGGTACAATCATCTTCTTGGCTGCAATTGCAGGTATCAATCAAGAAATGTATGAGGCGGCTCAAATTGATGGTGCGAACCGTTGGAAACAGATTATGAAGATTACAGTGCCTTGCATCAGGAGTACAATCGTCGTGTTGCTCATACTCAGGCTCGGTCAAGTGATGGAGGTAGGGTTTGAACAGATCTTCTTGATGATGAGTTC
Organism: Paenibacillus sp. FSL R5-0914; assembly: GCF_038004525.1. Lineage (NCBI taxonomy): Bacteria > Bacillati > Bacillota > Bacilli > Caryophanales > Paenibacillaceae > Paenibacillus > Paenibacillus sp. FSL R5-0914. Next base: position 705,623 of record NZ_JBBORH010000001.1, on the reverse strand, counting down.
TCCCGTAGCGCATGTTGCGGATGTCTTTGATACATATGTGTATCGGGCTGGGATACAGAATGGTCGTTTCAGTTATGCGACAGTCGTTGGAGTATTCAAGTCGGTTGTTGGTCTTGTACTTGTAGTAACAGCCAATCAGTTAGCTAAAAAATTCGGTGAGGAGGGTCTTTACTAATGAATAAGTCCCTCGGCTATAAAGTGACAAACGGCATCATTTATACGGTGCTCAGTTTAATCGGGCTTGTAACACTACTACCTTTTCTTTATGTCATTATCGTATCCTTTACAGATCCTTCGGAATATTTGAGCAAGCCATTAATTATTATTCCGGAAAACTGGAGTCTTTCCTCCTATAAGTACATTCTATCAACCAAGATGTTTATGAGCTCATTAGGGGTTAGTGCCTTCTTAGCTATTGTTGGCTCTGCGATTAGTATTATGGTGACGAGTGCCTTGGCGTATTCTCTATCACGGAAACGATTCTTCGGGAAGAAGTTTTTCCTAGTTGCTATTCTAATGACGATGTTGTTCAACCCAGGAATGATTCCAAATTTCATGTTAGTTGAAGGATTAGGTCTTATTGACTCCATCTGGTCGTTGATATTACCGGCAATTACAAGCGCATGGTATGTATTCTTGATGAAGAACTTCTATCAGGAACTGCCGGAGGAGTTAGAGGAAGCAGCGAAGATTGATGGATGTAATGATATCGGAGTCTTTTTCAAAATTATGTTCCCGATCTCGCTGTCAGCGGTCGCTGCATTCGGTCTATTCTTTGCAGTAGGTTTCTGGAATACGTACTTCAATGGCGTTTTGTACATCAACTCAGATGAACTTCGGCCGATGCAGGTTGTGCTGCAGATGATGCTGATACAAGCTTCAACGAATATAGCAGATCCATCCGTAGCTGCTATGCTACAGAGTGAGCAGATGCTTCCTCCAGAGACGATTAAGATGGCGGCAGTAGTCGTTGCTTCTCTACCTATCATTATGGTCTACCCGTTCCTTCAGAAGTACTTTGTTAAGGGTATGTTGGTTGGCTCCGTGAAGGGTTAAGGGGTAAACCAAGCTTATATATTAATTTATTAGATAAAAGGGAGGGTTTTTACAAATGAAAAAAAGAAGTTGGATGACCATGTTATTGGTGTTAGTTCTCACTACAAGCATGTTGGTGGGTTGTGCAAAGGGTGGTGAGACCAATTCTGCTGGAGATGCTTCCAAGTCTGAGCAGCAAAAGCCAGTTGAAATCAATATCGGTACGATGACTTATGGTGAATCCCCTAGTAGTGATCTTGAAAGCATTCTACAGCTGAATGAAAAATTGAATGTAAAGCTTCAGATAGACTTCTATCCAATTAATAACTATAAAGAAAAGTTGAATGCATTGCTTGCTTCGAAGAGTTTGCCAGATGTCGTTCTCATCGAGGATATTAATGACCCTGCGTTCTCAACTGCAATAGATCAAGGTGCATTCTGGGATTTGACTCCTTTCCTGCCAGACTATCCTAATCTAGCAGGCTATCCGGAGAATGCAATTAACAATATTAAGTTCAAAGGAAAATCTTATGGTATTCCACGCGTTCGTCCATTGGACGGGCATGAGTCGCTGTTGATTCGTGAAGACTGGCTCAAAAACGTAGGATTGACTGCTCCTACTACTATGGAAGAGTTCTACAAAGTGTTAGAGGCCTTTACAAAGAATGACCCGGACAAAAACGGTAAAAACGATACTTACGGTATGGTACAGGCAAGTGTCAGTCCTTATATGATGACGATGTTTGGTGCAGGTACATCGTGGAAGGAAACAGCTGATGGCGGTCTTGAGCCATACTGGCTAACAGCTGAAGCGAGAGAAGCGCTTGAATTCTGGAGCAAGGCTTATGGTGATGGTCTTATTACACCGGACTTACCAGTTATGAAGTCAAGCCAAGTGAAAGAAATGATGATTCAAGGCAAAGCGGGCATCTCATTCGGTAATATTAACGAAGCATTTATGTTTGGCCAAGAGTTGCAGAAGGTTAAGCCTGAAGCTGAGTTGAAGGCGTATGAAATTCCAGCTGCAAAAGACGGCAAGAAATACAATGAGCAAGCTTATGGTTATTATGGATTGTTCCTAGTTAACAAATCGGTTAGTGAAGACAAGCTCAAGAAGATTCTTGAAGTTTACAACGAAACGGCTACTCAAGAAGGCTACAATCTCGTGACTTATGGTATCAAAGACAAGGATTATACCGTTTCTGAAGATGGTTCTATTGTTCAAACAGATGAAGGTAAGAAGCAAGGATACGGTACAGCGACAACAGCACAATGGATTTCTGGTTTCTTCAATAAATACCAACGTGCTGAAGGACCTGGAATGCCAGCAGAAGTATTAGAGTACAATCGTAAGCTGATCGATACAATCTCAGAATCTTCGATTAAGAATCCTGCTGCAGGATTGCCAAATACCGAAGCGTGGATGGAAAAAGGCGGCGATTGGCAGAAGAAGTTTGTTGATATGTATACAAATGTCGTTATCAAAAAATCCAGCTTGGAGGATTGGGACAAGTTTATTAATGGACTGAAAGCAGACCCGAGCTTCCAGCAGCATCTCAAAGATACTAGCGATGCTTACAAAGCAAGTAAGTAATTAAGTAATTAAATAAGCCCGGTAAGTTCGAATAGTCAGTCGAGTTTGCCGGGCTTATCCTTTTTACCAATTCATATGGGGGGAAAAGAAGTGGAAATGTTGAATAGAGCTGCACGGATGGAAACAAGATGTATCAGTTCATTAATCAAGGTATTTGCTGATGAAGAACTGCATGCACCAACTCAACTTAGAGGCTCGGCACTACTTGGTGAATCCTATTCTTTCCAGGTTGCATATCGGGCAAATGTACTTATGCGGTCGCTTCAAGTTCGGGCCGAGCAATCCGAGTTGGGGCCCAATATCACTGTGCGAACTGTAGAGCTAGTGCCTGCTAATATGGTGAACTATCACGATGCAGATGAACATGTCTTAAGAAGCACGTCGGGTCTTTATCCAGATGCGTTAATTCCGTTCGATACGAATCGGGGTTTAACTGGTTATCCGAATCAATGGCGCTCAATATGGATCACTGTTGAGGTGCCGCTCAATGCTAAGGCGGGCTTATTTGATATTTGTATCCAAATCGCAAATGATATCGGCGAACTAGTAAGTGAGGAAACATTTACGCTGGAAGTGATCGCGGCAACATTGCCGGAGCAGTCGCTTATACATACGGAATGGTTCCATGTAGACTGCTTGGCTACCTACTATAAAACGGACATATTTAGCGAGTACCATTGGCAGTTGATTGAGCAATACATCCACACCGCGGTGAAACATGGAATGAATATGATTCTAACCCCTTTGTTTACACCTCCGTTAGACACGGAGATCGGGGGAGACCGCCCAACCGTACAGCTTGTTCAAGTAGAACGGACAGGAGAGAAGTATAACTTCACTTTTGAACGATTAAAGCGTTGGATAGAGCTGTGTGACCGCAGTGGAATGAAATATTTTGAGTTCTCTCATCTATTTACACAATGGGGTGCCAAGCATGCACCAAAAGTAATGGCTATGGTTGATGGTCAATTAAAGCAACTATTTGGATGGGATACCGATTCTAAAGATCCGGAGTACACGGGATTCCTTACGTTATTTTTACAAGAACTTTTAGCGTTTGTTAAAGAAAATGATTTAGAACAGCGAGTTTATTTCCATCTATCGGATGAACCGAATCTTGCGGACATGGATACTTATCGTGCAGCGAGTGAACTTATTAGGCCAATTCTAGAAGGTTTTCCGATCATTGATGCGCTCTCTGAGTATGAATTTTATGAAAGTGGTTTAATTAAGCATCCGATTCCAGCGAGCAATGGTATTCGACCATTTCTGGATCATGGCGTAGAGGGGCTATGGACTTATTATTGCTGTGCCCAATACAAGCTCGTATCTAATCGCTTTCTTCATATGCCGTCATCACGTAATCGGGTACTCGGGATGCAAATTTATAAGCTAAAACTTAAAGGGTTTTTGCATTGGGGTTACAACTTCTGGTATGCACAATTCTCGAAGTATCCGATTGATCCATTTCAAGTGACGGATGCAGGAGGTGGATTTCCAGCGGGCGATGCATTTTTGGTATATCCAGGTGCTGAGGGGCCGATCGAGTCGATCAGGCTGGAGGTCCTTACGGAAGCTCTGCAAGATTTACGCGCACTTGAGCTACTCGAGCAGAAAGTCGGAAGAGAGGCAGTAATCGCCTTATTGGAAGATGGCTTGGAGCAAGAATTATCCCTTGAAGTATACCCACAAGAGGCAGAATGGTATATCCGTAAGCGTGAAGAGATTAACCGTCTGGTTAGCGAGAATTCTTGTTCAGAATAGTAATGACAGGTAGAAGGAGTCTATATCGAGTTCATGAGTAGAGGAGTATCTAATATGGCATCATTCACAGTGCAAGGAGATCAATTTCTTTATGAGGGTACACCCCTTACGCTTGTGTCAGGAGCGATTCACTATTTTCGCGTAATTCCTGAGTATTGGAAGGATCGATTGAGCAAGCTGAAGGCTTGCGGCTTTAACACGGTAGAAACGTACGTTGCATGGAATATTCATGAGCCTCAGGAAGGTAAGTTCTGTTTTACGGGTATGGCGGATATCGTCACATTTATCGAAACAGCAGCAGAGTTAGGTTTGCATGTTATCGTACGCCCAAGTCCTTACATCTGTGCGGAGTGGGAGTTCGGTGGAATGCCGGCCTGGCTGCTTGCCGAGGATGGGATGCGCTTGCGCTGTTATGACGAGGCATTTTTATCTAAGATAGATTCTTATTATGATGTGCTGTTGCCGAAGCTGAAGCCGTTGTTATGTACGAATGGCGGTCCGATCATCGCGATGCAGATAGAGAACGAGTACGGAAGCTATGGCAATGACCTGAAATATCTTGAACATATACAGGAAAGCATGGTCTCACGTGGAATGGACGTCCTGCTGTTCACCTCAGATGGCCCGGAAGATTTCATGCTGCAAGGCGGTATGGTTCCAGGAGTTCTAGAAACCGTTAATTTTGGTTCGAGAACCGAGGAAGCCTTTAATAGTCTGAAGCAGGTGCAGCCGGATAAGCCGCTAATGTGTATGGAGTATTGGAACGGGTGGTTCGATCATTGGAACAAGCCACATCATATGCGAGATGCACAGGATGCTGTGCATGTGTTTGAGGATATGTTGAAGGCTGGCGGATCGGTTAACTTTTATATGTTTCATGGCGGAACAAACTTTGGATTCTACAATGGTGCCAATAATCACGGGATATATGAGCCAACGGTAACTAGCTACGACTATGACAGCCCACTGACAGAATGGGGGGACGTTACGGAGAAGTACATTCTGTTAAGGGAGCTTATTGCAAAATATCTCGATACGGAGCTAATGCCGCTTCCTGAGCCTGTTCGCAAGATGGATTATGGCAGTGTTCAGATGAAGCCAGTAGCACCGCTGTTTGACCTACTGCCAGTGCTGTCGACGCCTGTGCAACGGACTTGCCCTGAGCCGATGGAGAAGCTTGGACAGGATTATGGCTTCATTTTATATACAACGAAGGTTTCCGGTCCTAGACAAAATTGTTCACTGGTCTTGCAGGAGGTACATGATCGTGCGCTCGTATTTCTCGATGGAGAGTATAAGGGAGTTATTGAGCGTTGGGATCCGCAGCCGATTGAGTTCCATGTACCAGAGGGCGGAGCAGAGCTTCGTATTCTAGTCGAGAATATGGGCAGAACAAACTATGGACCGTATTTAAGAGATTGTAAGGGAATTACCGAGGGTGCGCGATTGGGATTCCAGTTCCTATTTGATTGGACGATTCATAGTCTACCAATGGACAATATCGATCTACTACATGAACCTGTTGTTAATGTTGAGGAAGGAAAAGAAGGCCCTGTATTTTATAAAGGCTCCTTCCATATTGAGCAAGAGGCAGATATCGCAGACACCTTCCTAGCACTTGAGGGCTGGACAAAGGGAATTGTATTCGTAAATGGCTTCAATCTCGGACGTTATTGGGAGGCGGGACCGCAAAAGACGCTTTATGTTCCAGGGCCATTGCTGCATGCCGGTGAGAATGAGATTGTTGTGTTCGAATTGCATGGTACGAAGGACCTGCAAGTTACACTTCAGGATCAACCGGACTTAGGGTGACATTACTATGGGTTCAGTAGGAGGAGACCTTGAATGGGTATCAGAAAGAGACGGATTTCAATTATAGTAGCATTCTGTATGACATTCCTACATCTTGGTTGAGCATGTGAAGACATTCAAGGATATGGACAATCATTAGGCTAAGGAGGATGTAGACTATCTGGTGAGGCTGCTGCAGTTCTGCAACGAATGCTTCGCTGAGATGAATGGATCGTGGAAAGGGTGTAAGGACATGTGGAAACATGCAATTGAAGATGCAATGGAGAAGATCAAAAATAATGTGGAGCGTTTCGGAGATCGCTTCCCACATGTCAGTGTTAACGGCAGGTATGAATTGAACAATAATGATGATTGGACGAACGGGTTCTGGAGCGGAATGCTGTGGCTGTGCTACGAGTATTCTGGCGACGAGGCTTACCGTGAGGCAGCACGCCTTACGGTAAAAAGCTTCAAGCGGAGAATGGAACAGAACATCGTTCTTGATCATCATGACATTGGATTCCTCTATACGTTATCCTCGCAGGCGCAATGGGTGGTGGAGCAGGATGAGGAATCAAGAGAATTGACACTACAAGCGGCAGATGTACTCATGCGTCGTTGGCGCGAGGATGGACAGTATATTCAAGCTTGGGGACTGTCTGGTGATGCACAGCATGGGGGACGAATGATCATTGATTGTCTCATGAATCTCCCGCTGTTATTCTGGGCTTATCAACAAACAGGGGAAGAGCGTTATCGTCAGGTTGCGATTAAGCAAGCTGATCAAAGCCAGCGATATCTTGTGCGTGGGGATGATAGCTCATACCATACGTTTGTGTTTGATACGGAAACAGGTGAAGCGCTTGGCGGAGCGACTCATCAAGGATTTACGAACGGATCTACATGGGCTCGTGGTCAAGCATGGGGTATTTATGGCTTTTCCCTTGCCTATCGCTACACAGGACATAAAGTTTACTTGGACACGGCGAAGCGTATGGCATCCTATTTTATTGGGCAACTGCCAGAAGATTATGTGGCTTATTGGGACTTTGATGCTCCGGTTAATGCGAATACGTATCGAGACAGTTCCGCTTCAGCGATCGCCGCAGCTGGCTTGATCGAGATGCTAAGTCTTCTTGACGATACAGACCCCTATCGCGCTGAGTTTGAAGAGAAGTTTGAGCTGTCGATGACCTCACTCGTGCTTCATTATTCAACTATTGGTGAAGAAGGAGCCGAGGGATTATTAAAACATGGGTCCTACTATGTACGAGGAAATGTAGCTCCAGATGATTATATGATATGGGGCGATTATTTCTACCTCGAAGCACTGATACGTTTGGAAAAAGGAATAAAAGGATACTGGTACGAGTCACAACCTTTACAAGAAACTCGGTGATTAAACAATGACAACTATCGCACTCATACTCGTGTTAGCATCTGGTTTTACGCATTCAATATGGAATTTGTTTGCGAAACGTAGCATGAACAAAGATGTGTTCCTATGGATGATTAATATCCCGTGTTTTTTGCTGCTTACTCCATATCTGATTGAATGGCTAGTAAGCAATACGATTCCATTGAAAGCTTACGGCTTAATATTGCTATCTATAATGCTGCAGAGCGGGTATTTCATACTACTATCGAAGGCGTATCAGTTCGGTGATATTTCGCAGGTTTACCCGATTATGCGTGGGACAGGAGCACTGCTCGTTCCTGTCCTAAGTGTACTTATGTATAACGAGTCCCTTTCCATCTTCGGATGGGCAGGTTTAATGCTTATTATTTATGGAATGATCCGCATCGGTGGCTTTAAGCTGAATCGAACATTGCTGCAAGATAAGAAGTATATGAAGGGTCTTATGTATGCTCTTGGGGTTGGTTTATGCATAACAGGCTATACCCTGACAGATAAGAACATATTGGAATTCATGCCACCGCTTGCATTACTGGCCCTGTGCAACATTGGCTATATGCTTGTTCTAACATTGCCTGCCTTGCGCTCGAAAGCGGTTAAGACGGAGTGGAAGATCAATAAGGTGCCACTTATAGTCGGCTCCATTTTATCGCCAGGATCTTACTTGTTATTCTTATTTGCTATGAATCTAGGCCCTTTAGCACATCTGTCTCCGATCCGAGAGATAGGCACCGTCTTCGGAACACTGCTAGGCATAATAGTCTTGAAGGAACAGCAGGGTAGAATGCGGGTCATGATGTCGATTGCGATTACGGCAGGGATAATTATTATTGGAACACTTGGATAGATGAAGAATTGTACAACTAAACTTGGAATATCGAGGGTGGCTAACTATGAATAAAGGACAAATTTCCGTTAAGCTGGAACAGAATAATACCTACTTCCCGATTGAGGCTGAAGAAGAGTACGAATGGTTCGCGATTCGATTTACTTATGAGAAGGAGAAATCGTGGGGACGATTACATTTGTTTGATTCAGAAAAACATATTCGATTCTGCTTCCTGGATGGTGGAAACGAGCGGCTCATTGTCGTTCATAACCAGCCGGAATTAACGAGTTCAATAGCGGTGCCAGGGCCGATTATGACCGGCACATGGATGCTTGAAGTTTCAAATGAAGAAGGCAGAACTTTTGAAGCTGAGTGGGAATTTGGTTGTGGCACATTGCCAGACGAGTATGTATCTGCGCAAATTCAGGGCGAACGTGAGTATTGGAACAGCGGCAAGCTGAATGCTGGCTTCATAATGGAAAACTATGACTGGGCGAAGATATGGCAGGCAGGAAGCCGTTGGTACAAGGGCGATTTCCATACGCATACCGTGTTGTCCGATGGCAAGATGACTCAGCTTATGAATCGTGAGCAGGCACTGAAGCAAGGTATGGATTTCTTTGTAGCGACAGATCACAATGTAATGTCTACATCTTGGGCTAAAGGAGATGCGCTCGTCATTCCAGGTGTAGAGGTAACAGCTGGCGACGGACATTGGAATGCACTTGGACTTCGAAAATGGATCGATTGGCGAGCAACCTCACCGGATGGAGGCCTAACCACTCAGCAGGGTATGGATCGATTGATGAAAGAGGCGGCAGAGCTGGGGGCGATTTGCTCAATTAATCATCCGATGCTGACGCCATGGGCTTGGCTATACGGAGAGACGCAGTTGGAGGGAGTACATTCCATGGAAATATGGAATGACCCGACCTTTTCTCCTAACAATGTAGCTACCGAGAAAGCATTGCAGTTATGGACAGCAAGCTGGAATGAAGGCTACCGCATTACAGGTATTGGCGGCTCTGACTCACATATGCTACCAACTGAGAGCTATGATGATAGCCCAATTCCTTCTTTAATCGGGGATCCTGCTACGTATGTGTGGTGTGATGATCTGAGTGCAGATGCAGTATTAGAAGGTGTGCGAAATGGGCATGTTTATGTATCGCGTGGTCCAGTGATTGATGCATCGATTCAAGCTGGTGGTAATACTTATCGCTTCGGCAGTGACCTGTCTGCTGCATTCAGTCAGGAACAAGGAGAAATAGCATCTCATGAGGTGACTTGCACATTAAGCGTAGCAAGTGATGTCAACGCTCGAGTGACACTGATCCACAACGGAATTGCTGAATCGGTAAGGGATGTAGCTATAACGGCCACAGGAGAAGTACCAGAGGTGCTGGAATGGAATATAGCTTTAGAAGAGAGAACGTATAACTGGTATCGCTTTGACATTCGTGATGAAGCGGGGACGCTGCTCGCCTTTACGAATCCAGTTTATTATGGTTCTAAGAAGCCGCAGATCACAACTTATAACGAGCTCTTGGCAAGTGCGAACCTGACGTGAAAATAGATGCTGCATTTATTGTTGAAGCTAGCGGATAAGACAATTTTACAAACCGTATACACGTAAATAGGCTACCCAGGTTCTGAGCTCAGGTGAATTGTGATTTCGCATAGCTACAATTCGGGTCCGCCATGTAAAACCACATCAGCAAGAGGATGTGGTTTTTGCTTTATTTATAATCTCTAGGGTCCTCGTAACAATTTGACCATATTTTTTTGTATAATAGGATCCTTTTTTAAGGAAAATGTAGAATTCTAGTATTTGGAAGGTTAATATGTTAGATTATGTATGAATTATCTAGATGTGATTACGGCTATTTGCCATTTTGGATGAGTATCGTCAAATAACTAGATTAATAGTGCTGCCTTTAGGTTCCTTTCATTGAGATATTTGATCTTTCATTAATAGCTAGAAGGAGAATACTATGAAAATAATACTTTTATCTGGCGGATCTGGAAAGCGATTATGGCCGTTGTCAAACGACTATCGTTCGAAACAGTTTATAAAGGTAATGAATAGTGATAATGGCATTAATGAAAGTCAAACTTCAATGATCCAACGAGTATGGAACAACTTAAAAAAGTATGATCTTGCTTCTTCGGCGATCATTGCAGCAAGCAGGGTACAGCAAGAGGTCATCGAATCTCAACTTGGCGATGATGTTACTCTCGTGCTCGAGCCCGTTAAGAGGGATACTTTCCCGGCAATATGTCTAGCATCGAGTTTTTTGCATACAAAATGGAATGTGAACGAAGATGAGGTAGTTGTAGTCATGCCTGTCGATGTTGAATCGGATGAAGGCTTTTTTGCTGCTATTAGGCAGCTTGCGCTTGAATTTGAATCATCGACAGCAAATATAGGGCTTATTGGCTTGAAACCGACACATCCTTCAGAGAAGTTCGGTTATATTCTTCCTGATTCTTCAGATGATAATGCAGCTTTGTTAACAATTGACCGATTTGTTGAAAAGCCTGCTTCAGACGAAGCATCACAATTGATTGCTTTGGGTGCGCTATGGAATTGCGGGGTATTTGTTTTCCGCTTAGGCTATCTACTTCAATTATTGGATGCGTCACAACGGCCTAGGCAATACGAGGAGCTTCTTACTCAATATCACACGATGCCTGCCATCAGCTTTGATTATGAAGTGGTTGAGAAGGAAAGAAACGTTGTCGTGAAACCGTATGAAGGAAAATGGAGTGATCTGGGAACTTGGGATGAATGGACAACCACGATGCCAAGTTACTTGAATGGAAAAGGTATTCTAAGTGAGGATAGTGTAAATACACATATCGTCAATGAATTGCAGATCCCAATCGTTGTGATGGGGATTTCCAATGCAATTATCGCGGCCAGTCCAGACGGGATTTTGTTCGCGGATAAAAAACTCAGTCCCAAGCTAAAGGAACTGATAAAGCCCATTTCAGCAAGGCCTATGTACGAAGAGACCCTATATGGATGGTACCGTGTGATTGATATAGAGAAAAACGAGATGGACCAGCACGTAGTTACGAAGCGGGTGCATGTATGGGCTAGAAAACATATTAGCTACCAGATTCATACGATGCGCGAAGAAATATGGACGATTATTAGCGGAAATGGGGATGTCGTTGTTGATGAGCAACGCTTTACCGTGAGTTCAGGCGATGTGATTCATATTAAGTGTGGATCGAAACATGCAATTAGGGCGATAGATGGCCTTGACCTGATTGAGGTTCAAATTGGTGTTGAAGTTAGTGAAGAAGACATAACAAGATATGACTACGACTGGGAAGAGCACAGGCTCCTAAGGAAAGGAAGAATATTCGTATGAAGCCTGTACGTATTGGGGATGCACTGTTGAGCGAAGGCTTAATTACGAACGAACAGCTGCAAGAAGCTATCGATTACCAGACAAGATTTGGCGGTCGCCTAGGCGATATTATTATGAAACTAGAAGGTGTGGATCGCGAAGCGATTCAATTATTCACTCAGCAGCTTCCAAGCAAAGGACGACTAGGCGAAATGCTGGTGAATACAGGGCAGATTACGCAAGAACAGCTGGATCAAGCTCTTTTGTTTCAACAGAAAAGTGGAGGTATTCTGGGAGATATTTTGTTATCGTTCCGTTTTATTGAACCTGATCAGCTATATCGGGCCATTGCCACTCAGAATAATATGGGTCGTATCGGCGTGGAGTTTTCATTTGAGCAGGAGCATAAATTGCCAGAAACGATGGCCCGTGCTTATAATGCGATTATTTTAAATAGAGATTTCAACCGGTACTTGGTAGCGGTGAGTAGCATTCTATCTCAGGAACAGGTGAGGGAACTAGAAAGATACCTGGACAGCCCGATTGAACAAGTAATGGCAACTAGAGACGAGATGGAATTATTCTGGAAAGAAGTTTACGTCGAGGAGCTCATGTTGGAAAGTACGGATAAGCTTATAGCCGAAAAACCAGAAGATTCCGCACATATTACGTTTACGAAAAGACAAACCATTGGATTACTTATATCCGGTGTATTATTTGTGGGCGGTTTGATATGGGATTGGCTATGGACATTAATCATATTTAACATCGTTGTTCAAATCGGATATTTATTGATGTCGGTCTTTAAATATTCCATTTTAATCTACGGGGCAAAGGAATCAGCTCAGCTTAGGTACACGGAGGAAGAAATTGCAGCTATAGATGAAAGATCCTTGCCGGTATATAGCATACTGGTTCCTATCTATAAGGAAAGCAATATCATTCCACAGCTTATTCGAAATATTGAAAACTTAGATTATCCTAGATCGAAATTGGATGTCAGGCTGCTAATTGAAGAGGACGATGTCGAAGCCCAGGAATTACTGAGAGCGTTCAAGCCTCCATCTTATTTTACGGTGCTTGTTGTGCCGCACAGCTTGCCCAAGACTAAACCAAAAGCTTGCAACTACGGTCTTATACGGGCAAGAGGAGAATATGTAGTTATTTATGATGCGGAAGATCGTCCCGATCCAGATCAACTGAAAAAGGTATACCTTGCCTTTCAGGCGAGTCAAGAAAATGTTTGCTGTATACAGGCAAAGCTTAATTATTACAACAGCAATCAAAATCTGCTAACCCGCTGGTTCACTCATGAATATAGCATGTGGTTTGAATTGCTTCTGCCAGGAGTAATGCAACTCGATATTCCAATACCTTTGGGAGGCACTTCAAACCATTTTAAGACGGATGTATTGAAGAAAATTAATGCGTGGGATCCGTACAACGTGACGGAAGACGCGGACCTTGGAGTTCGACTATATAAAGAAGGATACAAGACGGCTATTGTTGACTCCAGAACATGGGAAGAAGCAACGAGCCGAGTAGGCAACTGGATTAGACAGCGGTCGAGGTGGATTAAGGGTTATATGCAAACATGGCTTGTCCATATGCGTAATCCGGTTCAGCTTTGGCGTGACCTCGGAGCAAAAGGCTTTTTTGGCTTTCAAGCGATGGTGCTTGCAACTCCCATGCTGCCTTTATTAAACCCTATATTTTGGACAATGCTGTTGCTGTGGTATTTGGCGAAAGTAGAAATCATACCTCTATTTTTCCCAGGTCCAATTTATTATTTTGCCGCATTTGAATTGTTTATTGGCAATTTTATTTTTGTATATAGTCTTACTGTTGGTATTTACTGGGTAACAAGAGATTTACATAATAAAGGAAATAAAGTATTTTCATTTTCACTTATCAAATACACATTGTTGACGCCGATTTATTGGGTGTTGATGAGTATCGCAGCAATTAAGGCGGCAATCCAACTCGTCACCAAGCCATTTTATTGGGAAAAAACGACTCACGGACACGCTACAATGGATACACATCATGCAAATTCAAAAATGGATACATCGATGTAGGCCAACAAATAAATGGATAGGTGAATTGAATGTCAGTTACATGGAAACGATCAAAATATATTATCTTTTTTTTGGTTTTGTTACTAGAGTTGGGGGTAGGATATTACCTAACATCCATTTATGGATTTATGTCGGGAGACGCTTCAAGCCGTGTAGCTAATGCTTTCTATGTCCTTTATAGTCGTGAGCCGAGCCTTGCAAATATTGGGTTTGTCTGGAATCCTCTCCCGAGTTTTATGGAGATGATTTTACTTGTATTTTATCCCCTATTCCCAGCACTTGCATCAGAAGGATTAGCTGCCGTTATTGTTTCCAGCTTATTTGCTGCTCTAACTGTAGCGTTATTAGTAAAGGCTGGAAAGCAATTCGGTTTGAACAAATGGTTAAGCATCATCTTTGCACTGCTTTACGCTTTTAATCCGTATATTTTTTATTATGGAGCTAATGGACTAACAGAGGTTATCTTCATTTATTTCATTAACATAGCTGTGATCCAAATGCTGCTCTGGATGCATAAAGATGGTGCAAGACCTTTGGTTATAGCAGCCATTGCAATTGCATTTGCTTTTTGGACACGTTACGAAACTGTATTTTTTGGGGCAGCACTAGCAGTAGCGGTCCTTATCTGGATAATGCAGACCAAAAAAGAATTAATGAAGGAGCGGTTGCAGCAAGTCGAGGGAACGTGGATTCTTCTATTAACGCCGGTTGTTTTCTCAGGATTGTTATGGATTTTCTTCAACTATACAATTATGGGGGATGGATTTTACTTTCTGACATCCAGCTACGGGAATTTAGGACAAGCTACCTTATTAATGGAAGATGAGAAATTTACTTCGCTGGTTAATAACCCTATTTCTACTTTAATTTTCGTTGCGGAGCGTTTATGGTATTTCAGTATACCGCTCATTATCATATTTGTGATGCGTATCATAGAGCGGCGAATATTCAGATGGGATTTTCTCATGCTGCTTATACTTGCACTCTCAATACCTTCGATGCAAGTTATTCTTTTGCTAAGGGGAGGGACTGCAGCGTGGATTCGATACTACATGTATGTATTTCCGATCGTTGTTGCGTGGATTCCTTACGAGATTAGCAAAATGAGATTTCGTAAAGTAGGATCAACCCTGCTCATTATTGGGATGCTTATAAGCGGAGTAGTCATGGGTATGATGATGAATAATCCGAAAATCGCATCCGATGAATATGAGGCTTTCCGTCAAAATAAGCTGTTTGAAGAACAACAAGCTGGCGCAGCGGTAACAGCATTCATTAATAAAAATGTGCCTAACCAGATGATTCTTACAGACTCATTCAGCAGCTTTAGAATTATTATGGGCAGCAGCAATCCTAAAAACTTCGTTATAACAAGTGATGATGATTTTGTAGAATCGCTTGAAAATCCTGCAGAGCATAACATTGATTTTATCCTGCTTCCAAACCCGAAAGCCGTTTTGTCCATAGATGGAGTGAACCAAAAGTATCCGGATCTCTATGAAAATGGAGCAGAGTGGACTACATTGTATCAAGAGTTTAATGGTTATTGGAAACTATATAAGGTGAAGTAGGCTTGAAATAATGAATCCTTCACCTCCTAAGTCCTAAGCTATCATCAACAACAAATCCCCTCGCCTCTACCCAAAACCACATCCGCATGAGGATGTGGTTTTTTGCTTTCTATGACCTGTCTAAAGACTTGTAGAAAAGCATATCCTGCCCGGATTATTAATCCAGAAAATGTAAAAATGTCACATGATAATTTGATGACTACAGTCACTATTTATCTTAATTTAAAAGTATTACAATAAAGGATGGTCCTAAAGATTTAACTTTTGCTAGAGTTGAAGCCTAATAGAAATTATAAAATGATACACTGGAGGCTGCTCTTGAAGATGAACCCACAACTGTTACGAGACTTCCCATTCTTCGAACATCTTGATGATGAATATTTAGCTGAAATTGCCAAGTTATGTAGCGAGCGTACTTATATAAAGGGAGAGTCCATCTTTTTTGAAGGTGAAGAGGGAGAGGAACTCTATCTGGTTATATCTGGAGTTGTTCAAATCTATCAAGATAACCACTCTAGGGATGTAATCCTTTCTATTTTTAGAGAAGGTGATTTCTTTGGAGAGATGGCTTTATTGCAAAATGAAAGAGCACGTTCTGCGTCTGCAAGAACCATTGAGAAATCCACCTTATGTATTCTGAAAAAACGCGATTTCATACCCTTATTAAAAAGTAATCCGGAAATACTAATCGGCATTTTGGAAACAGCGTTAGATCGTCTACGTGATGCCAATAAATTAATAACAGACTTGACCGTTATTGACGTGCGTACGCGCATTGCTCGCGTGTTGTTGCGTCTAACAGAACAGCATGGAGTGCCCTCTGATGAGGGTGTTCTAATCGATTTGAAGCTGACGCATCAACACCTGGCGGATATGACAGGAACGGCGCGCGAGACCGTGACAAAATCATTGCTTGGATTACAGGATGAGCAGTTAATACGTATTGATCAGAGGAAAATACTCGTGTGCAACATAGATAGACTTAGAAATATACTTGATGTAATTTGAGTCCGACTATTTGGAAATTGTAATTGGGGTTACAGACCATTAATCACCCAAAATGATATAACAATATTAACAAAGAAAGCGCATATTTGGATTTGTTAATCGCAATGACGCAATGATCATCCATAAATGAAAAGAGGAAATGAAATGAGCGTGAAAAAATTAGTTTTATCTATGTCAGGTACTTTTGTACTGGGGATCATTGTAGGAGGGGCTTTGTTGTATAACAATTCGGTGTATAACTCTGTTAAGGATGCCCTGAATGGAAATGCCACGCAAAATTCGGTAGGTAGCGTTGATATGAGTGGTATGACACAGGTTAACATTCAGGGCATGGATCTTGAAGCAGCAATGATGGCTGTACAGTCGAGTCGTGCAAGTATGTTAGAGGATCAGTTGAAAGATCAAATCGCATCCGTACAAGCCAAGAATGAAACAATCTCAAAACTGAATCAATTGCTAGGAGTGATCAATGAAGAGCTAGCGAAGCTTCCTTCAGGTGCCGAGGCCAACGCTGCTGTAAAGCTGGCAGATGACAAGGGGGCCATGTTTACTGCTATGAGTATGGCTATACCGCAAACAAAAGGGCAACTTGAGAATCTGTTGGGACAAATCAAATCACAGATTGATAGTGCAAGTAATAGTCAGCAAATGGATATGCTGCGCCTGCAAAGTCTAACGAATAAACGTAACGAAGCTTTTGATACAATGACAAATTTTATTAAAAAAATGCAAGATTCCAGAAGTAGTGTTATTGGAAATATGCGGTGATGAGTTAAACCTATGATACCAAGTGCTGCAGTCGATTTTCTACGTGATCATCCGTTATTACGAGGTATTCCTGATGATGAGCTACGAAATGTAATTAACGCTATAAAACTTATGTCTTTAGAGGATGGACAACGACTTCTTATGGAAGAGTCCACCTCTAAGGACTGTTTCATTATATGGCAAGGGAAAGTGCAAGTCACCTCGGTGAACTTAGTTGGAAAGGCGCTGCTCTTAGCTGAACTTGGACCGGGAGAGTTAGTAGGAGAGATCGGTCTTATTCGGAACGTACAAAGATCAGCTAGTGTTACGGCAACCGGGCCAGTAAAAGCGTTGCGTCTAGACCGTTCCTCGTTCGAATATTTGGCAAACCTGAGTCCGCTATTTTATGAGAGTGTGCTTGTGAACATACGGATCCGAATGATCCATAGTATGCTTCGCAAAGCGACAATTTGGTCGGTCATCCCTGATGCTGAACTTCGAGGTCTTGCAGAGATTACAACGATCAAGAAAGTAACGAAGAGCGAAGAGATTATCGTAGAAGGTGCGGTAATGGATCAATTTCTCATGATTAGTAGCGGGAGTATCGAACTTCGCAGCCGAAAGCGGCGTAAGACTATTCTTCGAGATGGGGATTTTTATGGAGAGACAGAGTTACTAACGGACACGGTTTCCTCGCACACGTTGATCGCGGTAGAAGATAGTGAATTACTGATCATGGGTAAGTTAGAATTCTTAACTATACTTGATTATTACGCTCCGGTTCGTCAACAACTCATTGAGTTTCTAAATATGCGAACCCCCCATATGTTGGAGAAAGTGACCATCGCCTTCGGCGGGGAGTCTGTTGCAGAGGATAATAAATCGCTACCTAAGGCCAAGGACAAGTGGATGGAGCAATTACTCTGGTTGGTCGGTGGATTCCTTGTCTTATCCTTCTTGGCACTGTTCCTTCATAGCCAATGGTGGAAGATCGCCGCCTTAATTGTTGGAGGTGTGGTGGGTCCCCTAGCATTCGTAGCTTTTGTGAGAAATCAGCAGTTAATAGGCTTTCGTCAGAGGAGGCTTGGTTTAGTTTTAGTGTCTACCGCAATTGTTGCTATCCCTCTGGCTTGGTATTTAGAGCGGATTTGGCTTTTTGAAGTCAAAGCAAGTTCCTTTGACTTTTCGCAGTTTTACGTGCCTTTGTCTGTAGCTCTAATAGAAGAAACTGCAAAATTATTAGTCTGTGTGATGCTCGTTCGAACGCGAAAAATCCATTTTCTGATGGATGCAGTGGTGTTTGGTGCCGCAGCAGGAATGGGATTCGCTGCAGTGGAAAGTATTATTTATGGATGGGTGCATATAGACGAAGCCTCTTCACTTGGGATGCTCGCCGTCCTATGGATGAGAGCATTATTATCGCCATTCGGTCATGGAACATGGACTGCGATTGCAACTGTGGGTATCTGGTATGCAAGCAGTATGCATAAGCACTCGAATTTGGCGGACGGTAGACCGTGGACGAGAGGGCTACGTGCAATGGGGATGTTTTTGGCAGCAGTCGTGATGCATGCACTATGGAATTATCACTTTGAATCGGGTCTGATGAAGGCGGGAGCTATGGCTGTAGTCGGGTTTATAGGACTCTATTTATTATTCTCACTTATTCGTAGGGGAAGAAAAGAGGAGTTCCATGCATTGAATATGTTGAATCCAACCACGCATGAGGCGATAAGGCATGACGATCAAGTGAAGCCCATGACGCAGGAGCTTTACTGTGAAGGCTGCGGGTCATTGTCTCCTCAGGGTACCCGCTATTGTGCACGCTGTGGCCAAGCATTAAGGGTTAAATGATAACTAACTCTGACGTAGATCCAAAAGCTCCATTCCTAGAGGAACGGAGCTTTTTTACGTGTTTATTTAGAAGCATGTGAAGGATTGGATGGATTGCAAGCTCAATCCAGTGTAGACCCAAAATCTTCCACTCCACTGAAACCCCGCAACCGAGGTGCGTCCTACGAAACCGGGTAAAACCAGAATTGATTTCTATTCACGAGCCAAACGTACGTATTCCGAAACAAACAACCAGCGATTGCTCCCGGATCGACA
The DNA here is from genome assembly GCF_038004525.1 of Paenibacillus sp. FSL R5-0914. Classification (NCBI taxonomy): domain Bacteria; kingdom Bacillati; phylum Bacillota; class Bacilli; order Caryophanales; family Paenibacillaceae; genus Paenibacillus; species Paenibacillus sp. FSL R5-0914. Next base: position 686,318 of record NZ_JBBORH010000001.1, on the reverse strand, counting down.
GCCAAGGGCGAAACCGCAGATTGCTGAGGGATGAATTCCGGGTGCCGTGAGTTCCTGTTCCTCGATGTGGCTGCGACTCACTTAGCTTCTTCACATAAATCGGAGATTGCTTTGTTTTTGGTTAGTTGCAATAGAAGGTCATAGAATTGCTTTCTTTGCTCCATTGAAAGATTCTCCAGCATGTTGTCAGCGACTGTATCCTGGAAAGTAAGAACTTCCTCAATCGTGGATTGTGCAAGCTCCGTAAGCTGGATCAGTGTAGCTCGTCGGTCGGTTGGATCAGGAATTCGAACGAGGAGCTTATCCTGCTCAAGTGCATCAACAAAATCGGTAACGGTGCGTGCTTTGATCCCTAACTTAACAGCTAACTCATTCATACGGATATTGCCTGTTTCGGCAACGACTGAAAGCAGACGTAACCTGGGACCGGAGAGATGATAAGGCGTATTAAGCGCTAATAACTGGGATTGAAATTCTGTTTTAATGTAGTTGGTTGATCTCATTAATATGTGAATGACGTCTATCGCCTTGGGATGATCTGTGTTCATGGATGTAGTGCCTCCTTGACTTTATTGTCAATGTTTCATTCTCAATTTCATGGCAACGGTGAATATGTGTGTACTCTTAATGAGTACACTCTTTATATTATACTCTTATAAGGCGTATCCAGCTATAGTTCCATGTAAAGGATATAACTTGACAGGTGAGAAAATAATGAGTATCCTCAGTAATATATAAACTGAGGATACTCATTATTTATCTTTTTACTTATAATTCATTATGAATTTAATCAGAAAAGAGGTTTAGATTATGGCGGATACATCATCACAAAATGCAGATAAGCTGCTGAAAATACTTGTAGTTACCCTAATATTCTCGGTTATGAACGGTACGATGTTCAATGTAGCTCTTCCTGAGATCGGCAAAGAGTTTAATCTCGTTCCTTCGCAGGTTAGTTGGATTATGACCAGTTATATGGTGGTTTACGCGGTAGGTTCCATCGTCATGGGGAAATTGGCGGATAAATATCGGTTGAAGGATTTGTTAACGTATGGACTGCTTATATTCGCTCTCGGTTCATTAATAGGTCTGCTTGCTAGTGAGTTTTGGATTATTATTCTGGGCCGTGTAATTCAAGCTGCCGGTGCTTCCGTCCTTCCTGCAACAGCAATGATCATTCCAATCCGTTATTTTGCTCCCGAGAAGAGGGGGAGAGCGCTTGGAACTTCTGCGGTTGGGTTAGCGCTTGGTAATGCTTTGGGACCGGTCGCTGCAGGCCTCATCACCAGCTTTGGAAGCTGGAGACTCATGTTCGTCCTTTCCTTGCTTCCGCTACTGACGCTTCCTTTCTTCCGAAAGTATTTAGATAATGCGAGAGGGAAGGCAGGAAGTATTGATGTCCTTGGTGGCGGGTTACTAGCTGCAGCAGTCGCAATCTTCTTGCTTGCCATCACACAGATGCAACTGTGGTTGTTCCTCGGGGGCCTTGTCTTGCTAGCCTTATTTATCATTCGGATTCGGAAAGCTGAGGAACCCTTTATTAAACCCGTTTTGTTCCGTAACAAAACCTATTCGATTGGGTTGTTGCTTGCTTTTACGACGACAGCTATGAGCTTTAGCATGACATTCATGACACCACAATTTCTAGCGACAGTGAATGGTTTGTCCCCTTCGACCATTGGGTTCGTGTTAGTACCAGCTGCTATTGCTTCGGCTATCATGGGACGCAAGGGAGGCAGGTTGGCTGATGATCGTGGTAATTTCGTACTTGTGTTCGTCGCTTCGGTATTGTTATTTCTTGCTTTCTCCCTACTCTCTACTTTTATTGGATTATCGGCATATTTCATTGCCATCATTTTAATATTAGGGAACGTGGGCCAGACTTTCATGCAAATCTCGATGTCCAATACGATTTCGCGGACGCTGCCAAAAGAGGAAACAGGAGTGGGTATGGGACTACTCTCCATGATCAATTTTATCTCTGGCGCGATGGCCATGAGTGTAGTCGGGAAAATGCTCGACAAGGGTACTGCTGTTGTGCAGTTCAATCCTTTGAATACTAATGCTACTGCCCATGTGTATAGTAATATTTTTCTCGTCATGTCCTTAGTGATTATTGCGGTAGTTGTGATTTACCGTTATCAGTTTGGTACGGGTGCTCCCGGGTCGATGAGTATTAAGAAAAAAATGGAGGTTTAATATGCCGCATTCAGCGCCTTATGGATATTATTCCCTCTATAAATTAAGCGCATGAAGAAACCATGGAGGTTATAATAGATACAAAGAAGAACCGATGTTTACTAACCAACAGTACAATAGACCCCGTATCTTACGATGGGTGGGGTCTATTTTTTTTGGCGTAAGGCTGTAATGGGAAAATTGTGGAGTCGGTATTATTGAAAGGTGATTTAAATGTTAAAAGCTTATGGTTGGCTCACTTTTTGTGTAGTCGTATGGGGCAGTAATTTTGTGTTTGGAAAGATCTTAGTTGAGGACTTCTCCCCCGGTCTATTAACTTCACTGAGACTTTTATTTATAGTGTTATGTCTAGTAGGAATAACGGCTTACAAAAAGAATTTTAAGCTGGTGAGTAAATGGGATGTATTCCTAATTTTATCGCTAGGTGTTATTGGTGTGTTTATTAATCAATGGTCCTTTTTTAAAGGGCTGCAAACAGCTGATCCAACAACATCTGCAATCATTTTAGCTATGACTCCTATTTTAACGGGTTTATTAGCGGCAATTTTTTTAAAGGAAAGATTAACGATCCGTATGTTGATGGGGTCTATTCTAGCGATCATTGGTATTTATTTTGTCGTTGTAAAAGGGGGATCATCCTCTTTGCATTTTGATAAAGGACTACTGTGGATTGTTGTAACGATGATAACCTTCGCCATTATGATTATTATGACTAGGGTACTCTCACAAAGAATAGATCCACTCACGATTACTTTATATTCGAATCTGGTGGGCTTTATTGTATCGGTCCCGTTTGCCTTCTCGCTAGATACACCTTTACGAATGAGCTCGAATATTACGGATTGGGCTCTTCTGATCGGAACAGCTGTTGTTGTACATGGTGTAGCTACACTGGTTTGGAATAACAATATTCGCCATGTTGATGCTTCAAAAGCGTCTGTATTATCTAATTTAGAGCCTTTTGTAGCTATGATCATGGGGTTGATATTACTGCATAAACCGATCACAGGTGTAGAAATATTAGGGTCTTTGTTCATTCTAGCAGGAGTTATGCTATCTACGTATCAAAGGAAAAGTGCGATATTAAACCCGGTGGAATATCGTACAAGGCAATCGCGGAGCACAAGCTGAGAATGTCGTAAAACTCTAATATAGAGCTCGAAGCCCCAAACAATATGTTTGGGGCTTTTTTTATTAGTGTTCAGGTATAAAGGGGATACAGATATGTGTTATTTTCGGACAGGGGATCGCTGCGGCTCACCTCCACCATATAGATCCACAACTGAATGAGGTTATGGATTATTACACCATAAAATGTAAAAATGTCATATGACAATTTGATGACTGACGTCACTACTTATCACATTTTAAAAGATTTATTATATAGATTGGAGATAGTCACTGAAGGTGGCATGACCCTGATCTGCAGGAAACTTACAAGTGAATCTAGCGGTGCTTCAGGTAGCCGGAGGTAGCCAACCCCACAATAATATGTAACTTTATTTTCCAATGTACTTCATTATCTACGTTGACGCAGAATATCCGTATCGATAATAACGAAATACGGGGCCTTTACGTTTCTCGACCTGAAGCTAACGAAAACTTCAGATTTTTTGTCCATTACAAAGGGGGAAGACCATGTTGAAAGGAAGAAAACCAATCTTTTTTATTATCGCCGTTTTATTCGTCGGATTGCTGGCACCGGCGGCGGGTCCGGTTTTGGCGGCGGATCAGCCGATAACGACCCAATCGTTATCGGCAGAAAGTGATTTGTTATGGGACAGCGATTTTGGAGTGTTTAATAATGACATGCAAGGCAGGATATATATTGGCAAAGGTATTGAAGGAGGGGCTTATACGGCCCGAGGAGCCTTACGCTTCAATCTGGATTCTAACCTCCCGCATCCGGGTAGGCCGATCAAATATGAGCTTCAGCTTTATGTGAACTTCAAAGAAGGAAGCGATCTTGCCAATTTTTATTTAGACGCGTACGGTTCGGACAATAACGATATGGATAATACGGACAGAGCCGTCTTTCCCCAAAAATCCTCGATTAACTATACTCGGAAATCCAATAACCAGATACCCAATGACGGATTCGTAACCTTTGATGTTACGCCTATTGTGGCCGAAATCACGAGTGCGGTTGATCGGCAGGCTACATTCATCCTCCAAGGCAATGAAAGTTTAACGAACGCACGCGCATTCGTCAGCTCAAAAGAGTATCTCACCGCAGCCTATCATCCTAAACTCATCGTCACCTATGCGCAAAGCGATCCTCCAACTGGATCGATAGCGATTAACAACGGCGCACTGTACACGAATTCGAGCAGCGTGAAGCTGAATTTAACGGCTTCCGATCCAGATGTTGAAGATGTGTTGCAAGTGAGGTTTTCGAACGATCAGCTAACATGGAGCAAATGGGAAGACGTTTTGTCGAGCAAAAATTGGACGTTGTTTAATGCAGAAGGAATCCAAACCGTTTATTATCAAATAACAGACGGTAAAGATATCATAACTTTAAGTGATACGATTACGCTTGATACCGTTAAACCCGTAGTGAGCGGCATCACGAATAACGGGCTTTATAATTCAAATCGGACGATTTCCTTTAATGAAGGCTACGCAATGTTGAACGGCAGTCCATTCACCAGCGGAACCGTCGTGAGTGTGGAAGGAACATATACGTTCATCGCGGTGGATGCTGCTGGCAACTCAACGACAATAGAATTTCAGATCGACAAAACCGCGCCTACCGTGTATGGCATTATTAATAATGGAATTTATAAAGCAGATATGACGGTCACTTTTAATGAAGGCGCAGCTACATTGAACGGAAGTTCATTCACGAGCGGCGCGACGGTTTCCGCAGAAGGCAGTTATAAGCTCATTGTGACGGATACGGCAGGCAACGTTACGACAGTCAACTTTAGCATCAACAAAACCGCCCCAACGGTTACCGGTGTTGCTGACGGGACGAGCTACAATGTGGACAGAACGATCACGTTTAACGAAGGCACAGCGACTATGAATGGCCACCAATTCACGAGTGGCGCGACCGTTTCCGCAGAAGGCGACTATACGCTCGTCGTCAGCAATGCGGCAGGCAACATTACGACGGTTAACTTTACTATCGATAAAACCATCCCAAAGGTTACCGGCGCTACTGACGGAGAGAGTTACAATGTGGACAGAACGGTCACTTTTAATGAAGGCACAGCTACATTGAACGGAAGCCCATTCACGAGCGGCGCGACGGTTTCTGCAGAAGGCAGTTATAAGCTCATTGTGACGGATGCGGCAGGCAACGTTACGACAGTCAACTTTAGCATCAACAAAACTGCCCCAACGGTTACCGGTGTTGCTGACGGGACGAGCTACAATGTGGACAGAACGGTCACTTTTAATGAAGGCACAGCTACATTGAACGGAAGCCCATTCACGAGCGGCGCGACCGTTTCCGCAGAAGGTGACTATACGCTCGTCGTCAGCAATGCGGCAGGCAACATTACGACGGTTAACTTTACTATCGATAAAACCATCCCAACGGTTACCGGCGCTGCTGACGGAGAGAGTTACAATGTGGACAGAACGATCACATTTAACGAAGGCACAGCGACTATGAATGGCCATCCATTCACGAGCGGCGCGACGGTTTCCACAGAAGGCAGTTATAAGCTCATTGTAACGGATGCGGCAGGCAACATTACGACGGTTAACTTTACTATCGATAAAACCAACCCAACGGTTACCGGCGTTGCTGACGGAGAGAGTTACAATGTGGATAGAACGATCACCTTTAACATGGGTACTGCAACCTTAAACGGAGATTCATTTGTAAGCGGATCTGAAGTCAGAGACGAAGGCGACTACACGCTTATCGTAACGGACGGGACGGGCAATGTTACAACCATTCAATTCACCATCGACAAAACTGCTCCTGCGGTTAGTGGTGTGACTGAAGGATCTAGCTATAATACGAACCAATCAGCTGCATTTAACGAAGGTACAGCGAGTATGAACGGTGATCCATTCGTGAGCGGCGCGACCGTTTCCGCAGAAGGTGACTATACGCTCGTCGTCACGGATGCGGCGGGCAACGTTACGACGGTTAACTTTACTATCGATAAAACTGCCCCAACGGTTACCGGCGTTGCTGAAGGAGAAAGCTACAATGTGGATAGAATGATCGCGTTTAACGAAGGCACAGCGACCATGAATGGAGACTCGTTTACGAGCGGCGCGACTGTTTCCGGAGAAGGCAGCTATAAGCTCATTGTGACGGATGCGGCAGGCAACGTTACGACAGTCAACTTTACGATGAATAAAACTGGCCCATCCGTAATCGGTGTTGTTTACGGAGCGAGCTATAATACCGACAGAACGATCACCTTTAACATGGGTACTGCAACCTTAAACGGAGATTTATTTGTAAGCGGATCTGAAGTCAGAGACGAAGGCGACTATACGCTCGTCGTCACGGATGCGGCGGGCAACATTACTACCGTATCCTTCACGATTGATAAAACAAACCCGAAGATAACCGGCCTAACTGCAGGAATAAGCAACTATACGAGTCCGTTAACGATTGGATTCAATGAGGGTACGGCTACTATAAACGGCCAGCCGTTCACAAATGGAGCGACAATTACTTCTTCCGCCAACTATACGCTCGTCGTCACCGATGCAGCAGGCAATCAGACGAGTGTTACGTTTACGCTGAATGTCCCGACCGCTCAATCCGGTTCGGATTCAGTTTCAAGTTTAGTTTCAAGCTTAAGTTCAGGTTCAGAGCTGGAGATTGAAATCAATGGTGTGAAGCACAAGGATTTAGGAAAAGTAACAACTGCCGTTATTAACGGAAAGAAAGTGACAACGGTAACCTTCGACGAAGCAAAATTATCGCGTTACCTTGATTCCTTATCCAATAAACCATTCATTTTCATACCGGTTCACAATGATTCGGATCGTGTTCTTCTACTCTTAAACAGTCAAATTATCAAAACACTAAATGACCGAAACGCGGATATTCAAATTCAAACGGAGCTTGCTTCCTATCTCCTAGCCGCTAATCAGATTGATTGGAGCCTCGTCGCGAAGAGCTTCGGATCGGAAGATGCGCTGCGCAACATGGAGATTCAAGTCGAGATTAATAATGCGCCAGATAATGATATCGAGCAGGTTTCCAATAAGTTAGGGGAAGCCCGACTCTTGTCGCCGGTGATCAATTTCAACATATCGGCAAAGCATGGTGGTACCACGATTGAACTCAACAAGTTTCTCAGCTATGTCGAGCGGACGATCACTATCCCAAATTCGGCAGATCCCTACAGTAGAATCATGACGGGCATTACGATTACGAAGGACGGAAACATTGTGCCGGTGCCAACCCGAATAGTGAAGGAGAACGGCAAGACATTTGCCGTTATTTACAGCCTGACGAATAGCGCCTATGCCGTAATAGAGAATTCTAAAACCTTTGCCGATATTCAGAAGCATTGGGCGAAGAAAGAGATCGAGCAAGCGGCGTCGAAGCTGATTGTCCAAGGCATCTCCGAATCGAGCTTCCAGCCGAACAAGCAAATTACCCGAGCAGAGTTCACGGCGATGCTGGTTCGGGCTCTCGGATTGCATGAATTCGATCAGTCTGCAAGCTTTTCTGATATTAAAAGTGGTCAGTGGTATTATGAAACGGTCTCCATTGCGGAGGGCTATGGGTTAGTAACGACAAGTAATAGCAGTCAGTACATTCCCAACGAGAAGCTAAGTCGGGAAGAAGCGATGGTGCTGCTGGCGAAAGCCATGAAGCTTGCCGGTTTAGAAACAACGATTACCGATCGTGAAGCCACCCAACAGCTTAGCGCATTCAAAGATCACCACTTGCTTAACTTGTCCGCAAGAGCAGCTGCTGCGCTTAACATTAAATACGGAATCATTAAAGGCAATCAAGGTCAGCTTACCCCGGACAACGTCATTACACGTGCCGAAATGACCGTGATTCTACAGCGCTTCCTCGAAGCAGCTAAACTAAGCTAGCGACAGCGAAAACCTTCAACCGCAAGCCATGTGGTTGAAGGTTTTTTTGTGTATCGAAAGGGATTTGATTTGTCTGTAGATTTATATAAGCGTACAATAGGCTGATTTTCTGAGTCTTTAGATGTTCTGAAGTTAATCAAGCAAATAAAACCATTTTATGGTATGTTTTTTGCGATGGATGTTATAACTTGGGAGCTGCATAAGGATGATAGGGAATACGACAGGGAATGCGACAGACAAAGAACGGACGATATTTGATCATGCTGGAAATACGATTAAGACAGAGGATCGAGAGATTCGAATTCTTGCCAAGTATGAGGAACCGCTGGTTGTCTTGTTAGGAAATGTGCTTAGCGATGAGGAGTGTAATGAGTTAATTGAATATTCTAGGCAACGATTGCAACGTTCAAGAATTGGTGAAGACCATGCGGTCAATCCGATTAGAACGAGCAGTGGTGTGTTCTGTGAGGAGAATGAGACGGTTACAAGAATCGAGAAACGATTCTCTCAAATTATGAATATTCCTATCGAGCATGGTGATGGCTTGCAAGTTCTGCTGTATATCCCTGGCCAAGAGTATTTACCCCATCATGATTTCTTCACTCAAACGAGTCGAGCAAGTAGCAATAATCGAATTAGTACGCTCGTGATGTATTTGAATGATGTGGAGGAAGGTGGAGAAACAGCTTTCCCTATGCTTAATTTAACAGTGAGTCCTAACAAAGGTATGGCGGTCTACTTCGAATATTTTTACGATAATCATGAATTAAACGAGTCCACCTTGCATGCAGGTACGCCAGTGATCAAAGGCGAAAAGTGGGTTGCAACGATGTGGATGAGAAGACAAGTTCTTCGCTCATCATAGAGGTATGAACAGATACTAAGTTCCACATGGAGTATCAGTAAAGACACCTTAAAAGGTGTCTTTTTTCATTTTAACGGCAATGTCTACTCCACCAAAACGCCATTAATGAACGTCATAGTTTTATCTTTGAATTCAAGGATAAATTTGTTTGGAAAATCCAGATCGGTTTGAATCTCCGTCCCCAACATAACTTTTTTTCCTACATCATCAAAGGGATTGTGAATCAAGCCTCTAGGGGTATACCTAGTTTCGGAACCGATCACATTATTATTTTCATCGCGGATAAATTTGGTTTTTCCTGAGAACACCAAGTCCTTGCCGTTTTCCAAAGTCAGATGAACCTCCAAATGAGTCTTTGTCTTCTGATAATCGATGGTCACATCTTTTGAGGACACAGGGAAGCCAATCACAAAAAGTCCAATAAGAGCTGCAGCCAGTATGATTACCGATAAGATGGAAAGGACGATTACCTTTATGTTTTTTGATTTCACCTTTTTAAAATAATTAAGTTTGTTAACCTCTTCTTTATCAACAATAGGCACGTTTAGATTTGCTGTTGCAGTCATTTCGTTATATGACTGAAGGCAGCTTTCGCAGGTTTGCAGATGTTTTTCAATCTCTTCGTTGCTATGTAACGAGGTTAGCTTTTCGATATAGGAGGGCAATAAATCCTGAATGATCTCGCATTTCATGAAGATCTTCCTTTCATTAATTTTTGTTTTCCACGGTAAAAGGTAACTCTTGCCCAGGTTTCATCCCTTCCGAGAATTTCGCCAATTTCCCGAAAGCTGAACTCTCCGGTCAAACGCAGATACAATACTTCCTTGGTATTTGGATCAAGTAAATGAAGCTGTTTAAATAACTCCATTTTGTCTTGAGCTAAAATGAATTCAGTTTCTGTTGAATTTGTGTTAGAAAAAGGAAGGTCTTCTAATTCACAAGTCTTCCTTTTGTTCTGCTTGTCCAGTTCCTGATACCACACATGCTTAGCAATCTGACAAAGCCATACATATACTTTGCAGGTTCCATCGTATTTGTGTATGGACTTTATAGCTCTATAAAAGGTTTCTTGGGTGATTTCTTCTGCCAGTAAGTGATTATGACAAAAACTAAATACGAATTTATATACTTGGGTTGAATATTCCCTGTATAATTCCTCGTTGTCCTGCATCCGTTCACCTCCTCACTTTATATATCCGTAAAAAGCTATAAACGTTACAGCCTTTCTAAAATAATTATGAGTATAACGAAATAACGCCTCGGGTGTGTAGTATGATAAAAATCCTTAGAAATGTAAAAAAAGAAGGACTGCTTTTCCTCTATAATTAGATGAGATCTTATTGTACAAGTTACAAGGGGGCTCATAAATGACAATAAAGGTGAACCGAAAGTTAAATGAAGGTCCTAAAATTCAAAAAGAACAAGATATTGTCACGAAAATGATTCGTATATATTGTAAGAAAAAACATCACCATAAGGGGCTTTGCAACGAATGTCAGGATCTAAACGATTATGCTCTGAAGAGGTTAGCTTATTGTAAGTTCGGGGAAGTGAAAACGGCTTGTGCTAAATGCCCTATTCATTGTTATAAACCGGAGTATCGTCAAAGAATAAAAGGGGTTATGCGTTTTTCAGGTCCATGGATGTTACTGTATCATCCCATTGAGTCAATTAGGCATATTCCATTACCCAATAAGCTGAGGAAATAAGTAAAAAACGGACATCATTTGATGCCCGTTTTAAGATCTAGCATTTTACGTTCTATTTTCCACTTGGCAGTAGTTTATTCAATAAGATCGCTGCCAATGAAGCCGCTAGGATAGGTGAGCCCAATAAATATTGCACGAATGAAGGTAAGGAATGCAAGTAGTCGCCAGGAATGAGTACCAAAGCTAACGTGATAATCATCGGTATTGCGATAATATACATTTCTTTCTCGCCAATCGTTACGTTCTTCATCACCTGTACACCATTAATTGCAATGATCCCGCAGACGATAGCGAAGACGCCGCCGATTACAGCGGATGGAATGGAAGAGATCAGAGCAGCTAATTTACCAGAACAACCGAAGAGGACAAACCATCCTCCTACTGCGAGGAAAACCCGGCGGGAGGCAACACCTGTGATGGAGATAATGCCCGCATTGGTAGAATAGCCTGTTACAGGTGTTGAACCGAGTGCAGAAGCAATAAGACAGCCAATCCCCTCACCGATAACCCCTTTATTAATATGTTCGTCTGTTAAAGGTTTATTGATTACGTTGCTGACAGCAAACCAGGTACCTGTTGTTTCAGCTAGCAGTACGAGATAAATAATAACCATGGTGATAATAGCCGAAAAGTTGAACGAGAATCCGAAATCTACAAAAGCGATACGAGGCATGCTAAACCAGTTCGCTTTGCTAATCGCTGAGAAATCTAACACACCCATCATGTTAGCAGAGATACATCCAACTACTAACGCCATCATGACGGAAATAATTCGGAAGATCGATCCTTTATTACGGAACATAGAACCGAGAATCACGAATAAAAGGAGTGTACCTGCTGAAATAAGGGCTAACAAAACGTTCTGATTGATTGAAGCGCCTGAAGCTCCATAGATATTGTCTCTTATAGCAACAGGTAATAAAGAAAGACCAACTATGAATATGATCGTACCACCTACAATGGGTGGGATAAAGTTCTTAACGATTTTATTAAAGATCCCGACATAGCCCAAAATAATAACTAGAACCGCACCGATTAAGCTGGCACCTAATACGGAACTCCAACCCAGCTCCCCGCCGCCACTAGCGGCATAAATACTGACGATCGCACCAAGCGGAACATAAGATGGACCTTGCGCGATAGGAAGCTTCATACAGAAATAAGTCTGCACAATCGTTGCAAGTCCAGCAGCAATAAAGGTAGATTGAATCAACGCGCTTGACTGATTCGGTTGTAAGCCGATTAACATTGCAATCAGGAAAGGAACTACATAAACGTCCATTGCCAATACATGTTGAAAGCCTAGGATGATGGATTTACCGAAGGAAACTTTTTCATCAGGTAGAACGGTTAATAGTTGTGACTTCAATGGCGCTTGATCTTGTACGTTTGCTTGTGTTTCCACTCAGATGCCCACCTTATATTTTCTAGTTTTATCGATCCTTAACGTGAATGAACCTTTTCACCCTGTACCCAGACTTCACGGATATTCTCAGGTCGAGCTAAATACATCATCTTTTGAAACACGTCCTCTAAATCTTCATTCCCATCAAAAATAGGCAATCTAGCCGATGGTAATTTCGTATCAATAATTTGAACATCCCATGTATAGCCTTCTAGTATCCGACCGATAGGTAAGCTTAAACTTTTACCACCGCCAGCAGTAGCAAGATAGAAAGCTTCATCAATCTTAATCCGTGATCCTAATAATCCACGCTCTTGTGCAGGAAGGGAAGGATTAACGCCATCCTCTAGCATTCTTGAAGACATTACAGCTTGTCTTATGTTATCGAAGAGACTAGGTGAAAAACCTCCAGAAATATCAGACCCTAAACCAATCTCTACACCTTTGGAGTGGAAATGAGCGATAGGGATGACACTATTGGCAAAATAAGCGTTTGATATCGGACAATGCGCAATAGCCGTTCCTGTCTCTGCAAATAACTCTACATCGTCTTCTTCTAAAAAATTACAATGCGCCATTACAGATTTATCACGGAGCAGACCGAAATCATGCAAGGCAAAAGCATCGTTCTTCTGGAATCGTTCTTGTACATAACCATGTGCCCAATCACTTTCACTACAGTGCGATTGAATATGAGTATCATATTTGGCGGCTAAGTCTCCTAAACCTTGCAAAGCCTCATTTGTACAGCTAGGAATGAACCTAGGTGTCACTACTGGATAAACGCCTTGCTTAGTAGATTTGGCTAGTTCTTTTACCGCTAGTATAAATTCTTCTGTATCTTTAAGTGCGGTGTCGGTGTCAGTGTCGCGATAGTATTCTGGATTTCCTTGAGGGTCGTCCATTACCACTTTTCCAACGAGTCCGCGTTGCCCTTTATCCGCACATATTTGGGCTAATAGTAAACTGGCTTCTTTATGCACCGTTGCAAAATAAAGGGCTGTAGTAGTTCCGTTCGCAAGTAAAGTATCAACCACATCAGAGTAGACCTTTTTAGCAAAATTCAGGTCCGAAAACTTAGACTCCAGTGGGAAGGTGTACGTATTTAACCAATCATAGAGTGGAATATCTAATGCAGTTCCAGATTGAGCCCACTGCGGGGCGTGAACATGCAAGTCGATAAAGCCAGGCAAAAAATACTGACCTTCAGCTAATCGATGGAAGTTGTCTTGGCCTTGATAAGTAGCTAGTAAAGTTTGATAGTCGGGTTCTTCTGGTGAAACGATCTTTTCTATCATTCCATCTGTATTAATGCAGTAGAGATGGTCTTTTAAAATTTGAATTTCCTTTGGTGAATTGCTTGAAAATGAAGTGCCTAGGAATATTTGCATATATTCAGTCATGATTTCCGCCTTAATGTTCGTCTTTTGGTGTTCTTTTGTTATTATAATCCGTAAAAAATGATAAGTCTATACCTAAAGTCGAACGAAGAAGGAGGGTGGGGGCTGAATTATGCCCTGATTAGATCATAATTGTTAGGATTACGTAAAATGTATGCGGTTACTTACTTATGCTATAATACATATAGACAAATTAGGTTAAGCGCTTAAGAAAAATGGGTTAGGAGTGTTACTGAAATGAGAAGATATAACTTTTGGCGTCCGATCATGCTAATTATTGTCGCGTTGCTTACGAGAAGCCTGGTGACTAACGTATGTATTTTGTTTGGTATGCAGACTGAAGTAGCGAGTAGTATAGGTACGCTGGGGATGGTCATCGCCGGTTTAGTGATGTATAATCGCATGAACATTCGCCGTCGAAAATAACGAACAGATTTCTAGAATCCGATTTATCCGGTTGAAATTATGCCCTAATTCCATTATAGATATCGGTGACTAAGAGTAAGACTGGGGAATTTTTCTCGGTCTTATTTTTTTTGTTTTGTACAAAATAGAGTTAAGCGATCAAGCATAACCTTATCGAAAAAAGTGTCTCTATATTTTTTATGATATTTAAAATACGGCAAAGTAAAAGCAAAAAAATAAAATTTTGGGAGTGGAAAAATGGTATTATCCATGGAATGTGATTACTCATCAAAAGTTTATTTAGAAAAACTCAATGCCTATTGGCGTGCTACGAACTATGTTTCCGTAGGTCAACTGTATTTAAAAGATAACCCGTTGTTAAAGGAGCCAATGAAGGGTGCAGATTTAAAGATTAAGCCCATCGGACACTGGGGCACTATTCCTGGCCAAAACTTTATTTATGCCCATTTGAATCGTGTAATTACTAAATATGATTTGAACATGTTCTATATTGAAGGTCCTGGTCACGGTGGTCAGGTTATGGTTTCAAATTCCTATCTGGATGGTAGTTACACGGAAATTTATCCTGAAATTACGCAAGATATCACAGGTATGAAGAAATTGTTCAAACAATTCTCATTCCCAGGTGGGATTGCTTCACATGCCGCTCCTGAAACACCTGGCTCTATTCATGAGGGCGGAGAATTAGGTTATTCTCTTTCTCATGGTGTCGGTGCCATACTGGATAATCCTGATTTGATATCGGCTGTTGTGATTGGCGATGGCGAGGCTGAAACTGGACCACTAGCTACTTCATGGTTCTCCAACAGATTCATCAACCCAGTTACCGATGGTGCGGTCCTGCCGATCTTGCACTTGAATGGATTCAAAATCAGTAACCCAACGATCTTATCTCGTCAATCGAAAGAAGAAATTACCGCCTACTTTAAAGGTATGGGGTGGCAACCATTCTTTATTGAAGGTGAAGATCCTGATCTAATGCATCCAGAAATGGCCAAGGTGCTCGATACTATCGTCGAAAGAATTGAAGAGATTCAAAAAAATGCGCGTGAGAACAATGATCTTACTCGTCCGGTCTGGCCAATGCTGGTCTTCCGCTCTCCTAAGGGTTGGACAGGTCCAGAGCAATGGGAAGGTGTGCCCATTAATAATTCGTTCCGTGCCCATCAGGTGCCAATTCCGGTTGACCAAAAAAATATGAAATACGCGCCAGCGTTGCTGGAGTGGCTGAACAGCTATAGACCGGAAGAGTTATTCGACGACAATGGCCGTTTGAAAGCTGAAATTGCCGAGATCCTGCCTTCAGGAGACAGCCGTATGGCAATGAATCCTGTAACTAACGCCGGCAACCTGATTAAAGACCTGCATTTGCCAGATTACCGCAACTTTGCGCTTGATAATTCCGTACCAGGTCAAGTTATTGCACAAGATATGTCTGTTCTGGGTAAATACCTGAAGGAAGTTATTACTCTTAACGAAGGAAATCGCAATTTCAGAATTTTCGGACCGGATGAAACGATGTCTAATCGTCTGGGACCTATCTTTGAAGTAACCAAACGGCAATGGCTGGATCAAATTAAGGAACCAAATGATGAATTTCTCTCATCTTATGGACGTGTTATCGATTCTCAATTGTCCGAGCATCAGGCAGAGGGTTTTCTTGAAGGGTATGTGTTGACTGGCCGTCATGGTTTCTTTGCAAGTTATGAAGCTTTCTTGCGTGTAGTCGATTCTATGATTACTCAACATTTCAAATGGCTGCGTAAGGCAAAGGATCAAAGCTGGCGTGCAGATATCCCATCCTTAAGTGGCAACTTCAACCGTATTCCAACAAGACCACAATGGTTACACTCACCAAGATCCAGGGATATTAGGTCACTTAGCTGACAAGAAGTCTGAATTTATCCGTGAGTATTTACCTGCGGATGCGAACTCCTTGCTGGCTGTCTTTGATACTGTCTTAAACGACCGTCAAAAAATAAACCTAATCGTTACGTCCAAACAACCGCGACTACAGTGGTTTAGTGCTGACGAAGCACAAGAATTGGTTGGAAAAGGCCTGAAGATTATTGATTGGGCAAGCACCGATCAAGGTGGAGAGCCGGATGTTGTCATTGCTTCTGCAGGTACAGAACCAACAATTGAAAGCTTGGCAGCAATCTCCATACTGCATGAGAAACTGCCTGAACTTAAGATTCGATATATCAACGTGGTGGACTTATTAAAACTAAGAAGTCGAAAACAGGATCCTCGTGGCTTATCTGACGAAGAGTTTGATCAGTTTTTTACAAAAGACAAACCTGTTATCTTCGCTTTCCACGGTTATGAAGGTCTGATTAGAGACTTTTTCTTTGAGCGTCATAACCATAACCTGCATGTACATGGATACCGTGAGAATGGGGACATTACAACTCCATTCGATATGCGTGTATTGAATCAGATGGATCGCTTTGACCTGACGAAGGAGACTATTCTCAGCTTGTCTGATGCGGATGAACATAAGACCATCTTGGATGAAATGGATGCGATCCTTAAGAAACATCATCAATACATTCGTGAAGAGGGAAATGATTTACCAGAAATAGAGAACTGGGTGTGGAAGCCACTGAAATAAAAACATGGTGTAACGGGTGTAGTGAAGTAAAAGACATCTTAGGGTGTCTTTTACTTTTTATGATAATTTTTACCTTTGACAGAATGAATGCGATTTCATATGATATATGTAACCGGTTACCTAGATTTGGACAATCATAAAATCACATATACTTGTCGCATCTTAAAGAGGAATCATATTTTTTTTAAGAATGTGGAACCGGTTCCACATACCTCAACAGGAGTCTCATCCGTCATTATTTCTCCAAACGAGCAAGAAGCAGAAATGCTTATGAAGTCCCTTGGTTTTCGCGAAAAGTACAAAGAAAAGCTAATTGTCACAAACGGAAATGATGGAATTATTTATTACAAAAATGGAGAAAATATTTTCATCAAAGCGCCAGAGGTTCAAACAGTAGATACCATGGGTGCAGGGTCGGTGCTCAAGGAGGGATGCCTTTATTAAAAGAGCTGAAACAATTCATGGGCTGAGGGTATACTAGGAGGCGATTCTTTAATGCTAAGAAAAGAACCAAACGCATTAACACCACAGATGTATGCTGAGCTTCGCCGAAAAGTAGATTTTCAAGAATATTCATTAGAAGATGTCGCACAGGCCTTAGAGAAGACGCTATTTTCAGTTGTTATATTCGATGATCATAAACCAATTGGTATTGGTCGAATTGTCGGTGACGATAGAATTGTGTTCTTCATAAAGGATGTAGTAGTTGATCCTGAATACCAGAAGCAATCAATTGGTTATACTATTATGCATTCCTTAATGAATTACATTCAGGAAAAAGCGTGCGAGAACGCATATATAGGTTTAATGGCTACGCCGAATACAGAGAAATTCTACGAGAAATTCGGATTTATTCAACGTCCTAATCAGGATTTTGGCCACGGAATGGTTAAATTTGTAGATAAATCATATAAAATTGATAACCCGATGGAGGATAAATAATATGTTAAAAAGACCAATTATAATTGATACAGATCCTGGGATTGATGACGCAGTAGCTATAGCTATTGCTTTGTATAGTGAAGAACTTGATGTCAAGCTAATCACAACTGTAGCAGGGAATGTGGGCGTAGACAAAGTAACAAACAATGCATTAAAGCTGCTGAAATATTTTAAAAAGGAAGTTCCCGTTGCCATGGGTGCGGCTGCCCCGCTGATTAGAACACCTCAAGATGCGAGTAATGTGCATGGTGTTAGCGGAATGGAAGGTTTTGATTTTGAAGAACCTACAAATGATCTTTTGCTTGAAGAGAATGCAGTTAATGCCATGTATAAGGTGATTAAAGAAAGTACAACCCCGATTACGCTTGTTCCGATTGGACCGCTTACGAATATTGCATTATTGTTGAAAATTTATCCCGAGGTAAAAAATAACATTCAAGATATCGTTCTAATGGGGGGATCAGCCTCCAGAGGAAATATGGGGGTAATGTCTGAATTTAATATTCATGTGGATCCGGAAGCTGCAAAAATTGTGTTTGATAGTGGACTTCCGATTGTTATGGCTGGTTTAGACGTTGGATGGAAAGCGCTTGTATTACCAGAAGACTCTGCCCAATTAGAAAACATGAACGATGTTGGGAAAATGATTCACAGCCTCTTTCAGCGGTACCGTGGCGGCAGCATGAAGACCGGGTTAAAAATGTATGATAGCTGTGCCATTGCCTATTTGTTAAAACCAGAAATGTTTGAAACGGTTGAGACTCACGTGGATATCGAACTGAACGGCAGTATGACAGCAGGAACTACAATCGTTGATTTGAAAGGATATTTAGGTAGACCTAATAATGCCAAAGTGTGTCTTGATATCGATCAGCAATTATTTCGAGAATGGCTATTAGATAGCTTGAGAAAGTGCAACTAACGAACTAACACCAACTAAATGGGGGACAGCGCGATGGACATAATCATGTACGGCTCTGCGATTCTGGCGATTGTTATTATTGTATATATGTTAATAAAGCAGATGGATATTAAGATTACACTATTCTTCATTGGTATTGTTCTAATGTTCATTGGAATACTAATGGGTAATGGAATAAGTGCTAAAGGGTTTGAATCTTCGGGTGCTGTATGGTTAGATCCATTGGTAGCCATAGCGGACCAGTTTAAATCGTCACTCACATCTGCTGGTTTTATCATTCTTATTCTTGGTGGATATACAGCATACATGTCCTATATTAATGCGAATGATGTGACCGTCAATGTATTAACGAAACCACTAGGTAAAATTAAATCGGTATATATTCTTGTGCCAGTAGTCTTTTTGCTAGGAAATTTGTTGTCTCTTGTAATACCTAGTGCCTCAAACCTGGCTATAATCTTACTTGCAACATTATTCCCTGTGTTGAAAAAAGCTGGAATGTCAACGTTATCCGCAGCTGCGATTATTGCTACATCTGCGACCATCGTACCAACGCCAATGGGCGGGGATAACGTGGCAATTGCAACTGAATTAGCACAATATGCTGAGTATGCAGGTTTGACCGTAACAGATTATGTATTCCGTTACCACGCGTTAGTCTCCATCCCTACATTATTAGTAATGGCTGTTGTACATTATTTCTGGCAAAAACGTATGGATAAAAAGATGGGCGTCGACACAGAACACGCAGAAGTTGAACTAAAGGATGTTAAGCTAGTGGAAGGTGGAAAGCTGTTTACAACGGTTTACGCTTTGTTGCCAGTGCTTCCTATCCTGTTCTTGATCGTAGTATTTATACTTCAATCTGCATCTAGTATGACTATTAATATAAGCGTTGAGGTAGTTGCCTTATTATCTTTCGCTATTGCGATTGTTTGTGAATTAATCCGTAAAAGGAATGCAAAGCAAGTGTTAGATGGTACAGAGCATTTCTTTAAAGGCATGGGCAGCGCGGTTCCAATTGTTGTTCTGCTGGTTGCGGCTTCTGTATTCGTTACTGGATTGAAATCAATTGGACTTATTGAATCCTTGGAAACAGCGATGACTGGTATTCACGGTTCCAGCCTTGGATTTATTCTTCCACTCATTCTCGTTGCCTTGACTGCTCTAATCGTTATTTTGAGCGGTAGCGGTACGGCGCTCTTCTATTCGATGATTCCTTTATTGGTTCCTCTTGCTAACGCTGCGGGTATTAACCCGATTGCAGTTACAGTGCCAATGGGTCTTGCAGGTAACCTGTTTAGAGCAGTTTCTCCAGTCGCGGCCGTTGTTCTTATTGTTGCTGGCTCCGTTAAGAAGAATCCGATTGAGATTGTAAAACGCACATCTGTGCCAATGCTTGTGGGTGTAGTCTTTATGTTCATCCTGTCCATGATCGTATTTTTATAACTAGGATATCCGGCGTAGCATAGCTGTTGTTCTGGCTCCATTAAGTATTCAGAAGGGGATATTCCATAGCCAATGTTCATGGCTATTAGGACATCCCCTTTCGCTATTTCTTAGACCTTTTATCCCTACACTCCCAGAGATTGTGGTAATATATTACAATTAGACGATTACCATATGGGAGGTATGTGAGTGAAGCATAAATGGATGAACTCGCCGTACACCTTTGCTTTAGGGATGTTTGCGATGATGGTTCCCAGTCAGGCTTTTAGTTCTTTTTATAGTTATTTTTATGTGGAGAAATTGGGCTTGGGCATAGGACTTGCTACACTGGCCAGAATAATCTTTCTGATCTGGGATGCGGTGAATAATCCGTTGTTTGGATACTGGTCAGACCGCACAAATACCCGCTATGGTCGGCGTAGACCCTGGGTGTTCGGCTCGATTCCGCTATTTATGCTGGCGTTTGTGCTGGTGTTCTCTCCACCCGGCGGATTATCTGAAAATGGACTCTTCACTTGGTTTCTAGTGACACTTATTTTCTATGAGGCTGTCGCTACGGTCTTGTGGGTGAACTATGGCGCACTGCTTCCGGAGCTCTTCCGTGGAGATCGTATTCGGGCAAAAGCCTCGGTGATTCAGCAAGGGTATCAAGTGGTTGCTCTGTTAATCGGTACGGCTCTAACGCCAAAACTTTTCGCAGCAATTAACTTCTCTAATATGGCTATTGTGTATGCCTGTGTCTTCGGCGTGTTTATGTTTTTATGTATGATGAATGTCCAAGAGAAGAAAGAGACCACTAAGACTGAACCGTTGAAGCTCATCCCGGCTTTTCGGGAAACGATTCGGAATAAGAAGTTCTGGGTGTTTAATATTTCGAACTCTTTTGCCCAAACGGTTAATGGACTTGTAAGCTCGATGATTCCCTTTTATGCAAAATATGTTCTACATATTTCAGAAGCACAGGTATCTATTATGCTCGCGGCTGTCTTTGTCTCGGTCATTCCATTAGTGTTCGTGTGGTATTGGATTATTCGTAAGATGGATGGGGTCAAGGCATGGCGGCTATCGCTTATCCTATATGCTTTATCTGTCATTCCGCTATGGTTCGGTTATGATCTTGTAAGTGGTGTGGCCGCTGGCATTGTTGTTGGTTTCGGACTAGCAGGATTTCTAGTAACCCCGGCAATCGTAGGTGGCAAAATTATCGATGAGGATGCAGAGAAGACCGGTCTGAGAAGAGAAGGTATCTATACTGCGGTAAGCGGATTCATCACTCGTTCAAGCGGATTAATCTCGGCGTTGGCCTTTTTTATAGTAGGAATGATCTTTGGTTATAAGGGTGGCGATGACCCAGGGTCTGATCCAGAAGCAACGTTCCGGTATTTAATAAGTGTAGTGCCGTTATGTCTACTAGCCATATCTGTTATCATATCTTTTACTATTAAGTTTACATTTACGGGGCAATTGAGAGGTGATGCTGACTATGAGCAAAAGATTAATCATCAATTGTGATGATTTTGGGCAAAGCCCTGCCATGAATCAGGCGATAATGCATCTATTAGAAGAGGGAAAAGTATCTTCAGCGACGATAATGGCGGTGGCCCCTGGATTCGAGGAGGCGGCTAGATGGTGTAGCCGTAGGCAGCAACGAAATGTGGGCCTTCATTTGACGATGACTAGTGAGTTTGAGGCTTTACGCTGGAGCAGCCTGACGGGGGACTCTTCACTACATGATGATGGCGGGCATCAATATAAGACGGTAAAAGAGTTTGAGCAGGGGGCACAGACAAAAGCTGTGCTGAAGGAGATTGTTGCGCAGTATGAGAGAGTGAAACAATTCGGAATAGTGATTAGTCATGTAGACAACCATATGGGAAGTTTATATGGTATGGAAACGGGACGCAGCTTGCTTCCGCAGACGTTGTGGAGAATTTCGCGCTGGGGATTGCCGTCACGATTTTTCCGATACATCCATCCAGAAGATCCTCTTCTGGGATCGCTGAAAAATATTGAACGTCCAGTTGCACTTGGATCCGGGCTGGCCGATACACTTGGAGTCCCGATTCCTGATTACTTGTTGTCGCATCCTTTTGGTGTGGAAGAGGGTGAGACGTACGATCGTTTCAAACAATCCATTATCGCCAAGATGTATTCGCTACCTGATGGTGTTAGTGAAACCTATATTCATCCCGGAATCGACGATCCGTGGATGCTTGCAAATATACCACATTGGGAGAAGCGAGTCTGGGAATACCGTCTACCCTTTGATGATGATTTTACCTATGCGATTCGTGATGCTAGTGTTGAATTGACGGACTATCGCTATGTACAGGAGCATTTAAAGCGCCCACGGGTAAAATCTGCGGGGAGACTTTTGAAGAAACTGATAAGTTCATGAGAGAAAATAAAAGACACCTTGAGGGGTGTCTTTTGACTATCCCATTAAACCCTTTAGTCCATTCAAGAATGGGGAAATAGATTTAATCATATTGTAGCCCATTTTCACAACCGGCATTGTTCTTTGGATCATCCCTACGAAGCCCATAATTCTACCGAATCCTGAAGCGCCTGAACTTGCAGCCTCGGTAGCGCCAGCAGCCCCTCCTCCCATTCCGAAAAGTGAGCCGAATAATGGCATGAGTCCTGATACGTTCGCTTTCCGGGAGCGGGAAGAAGAGTGTTTTTTTGATTTTTTGTTTTTATTTTTATTTTTACGTGGTTTGGAGAGGGTCAATCCATCCTTATCGAGGCCAGTTATCCATCCTACATACGTACGTCCATCATGAAGCGTAACGCATACAGGTCTACCCTTGAGCTGTTCAGCTCGCTTGCGAATTTTTGCTCTGTTTGACATTTGTGGATCACCTCATTGGTCTATTTAATTATATATTACTCAGATATTCTGGTGTTGCTTGTGCTGGTTCATCATTAATATGAAAAGAAAGTCCAAAAAATGGATGAGAAAACGACGTTATACATAAATATCGATTTCCAAGTATCTCTCGTGAAAGCCCATTGCATTTATAAAGGTGTTCTTCCGCTTATAAGATTCGAATAACAATTAGTGAAGGGGGTGGTAGGATGTTATCTGCATGGATTGGGAGTATTACTTTTGCGGGAGCGGCGATTCTTTACATATTACTGTCTTTAGGATTACCTTATGGTGAATTTGCAATGGGTGGCAAACATAGAATCATGCCCTTACAGATGAGGATTGCGTGTGCGATCTCAGTTGTTATACAACTGATTGCAATCTTGTACTTGTTGCAGGCAGGCAACGTGATTTCTATTGGATTACCTTTTGATAGAGGCGTATGTTACTTTTTTACAGTCTATCTAATTCTCAATACCGTAATGAACATATTATCGAAGAGTAAAAAAGAAAGACTTGTGATGACACCTTTGTCTTTAATCACGGCAATTTGTTTTGGGTTTACTGCCATCATGAGTGGGTCTTGAGAGAGTTATTATCAGATAAAGATTCGACGTGTTTTGATTTTATGTATGCGCTTTCCTGGGACACATCTCTATAAGGTGTGTTTTTTTGTATGTCTAGAGACTCTTGATCTAATAAAATAAAAATGTGACCTAGGTCTTTCTTCACACGTTAATATATTTGACACGAATTTATATTAATTTTACAATCCTATACTTTTTCGTCATGTTTGTGTGATATAATATCACCGAAATTATGTAAAAAATACTAGGGGGAATAAATCTTTATGGGATGGAAGACACGATGGAACAAGCCTCTCGCTTCTGTACTAGCAACTGCAGTGCTTTCAGCACAGGTACTAGGTGGAGTCGTTTTGGGTACGGTTTGGAGTCCGGACAAAGTAGCTGCTGCACCTGCTACACCTGCTTCTGGAGCCAAGGTTGAGCTCCGTTTGATGAGCACAACGGATGTGCACACTAATGTGTATGGTTGGGATTATTTTAAGGGTGCACCATCTGTAACCGTCGGTCTTGACCGCACAGCAAGTCTGGTGAAACAAGCGAGAGCCGAAAAACCCAACAACCTCCTGCTTGACAATGGGGACTTGATTCAAGGAACCCCGCTGGGTACGTACGTGGCGAAGAAATCAGAACTGAAAGATCCGAATGAGATTCATCCGATGATTGCGGCTATGAATGTTATGAAATATGATGCTGCGACTTTTGGCAATCATGAATTCAATTATGGTTTGCAATTTTTAGATCGTACTATAAATGGTAGCGATGGCAAGAAGAAGTCAACTACCGGTGCAAATTTTGATTATGTGAATGCGAACATATATAAAATGGATGGCACGAATGCCTTTGATCCTTTTGTTATCATACCTAAAACAATAAAAGACAGTAATGGTACAGAACAAACGATTCAAGTTGGACTGATCGGCCTGGTTACTCCACAGATCATGGAATGGGATAAGGTTAATCTGGAGAACGAAGTCACCGTTAAAGATATTGCCGCAACGGCTGCGGAGTTTATTCCAGAAATGAAAGCTGAAGGAGCAGATGTCATTGTCGCTATGGCTCATACTGGCTTTGATATTAATGCTGTTATAGGTGATGGTTCTGAGAATGACATTAACGCCTTGAGTAAGGTTCCGGGTATCGATGCGATCACATTCTCACATACCCATAAGGTATTCCCAACGGGAAATGACAGCACACTGGATGCTTTGTTCAAAGATCCGGACACTAAAAAGCCTTACGATAACGATAAGGCTGTGATCGATAATGTGAATGGTCACATTAATGGTACGCCTGCTGTACAAGCTGGCTACGGCGGTGCTTATTTAGGTCTAATTGATCTGGATATTGTATACGGTGATAAAGGCTGGGAAGTAGATAAGAAGAGCTCAAAAGCTTCAACTCGTTCTATCTATAAGACAGAGAATAAAGTGAATTATCCAACGGTCGAACCTGATCCAGCTGTAGATGATGCTGCTGCGGCAGCGCATAACGCTACTATTGTTTATACTGAACAGAAGCTGGGTGTGACAACGGCTCCAATGAACAGTTATTTTGCAATGGTTCAGGATGATCCTACGGTTCAGCTCGTAACGTATGCACAGAAGTGGTATGTTCAGAAGTATATTGATGTCAATGTTCCTCAATATAAGGACCTACCGATTCTGAGTGTCGGCGCTCCATTTAAAGCAGGACGTAACGGCCCAGAAGAATACACTAGTATTGATGAAGGCAACTTGACTATCCGTAGCGCAAGCGACCTCTATCTATACGATAACACGCTCAAAGCGATCAAGGTTAAGGGTTCTGTTGTTAAAGAGTGGTTGGAAATGAGCGCGGGTGCATTTAACCGCATCAAACTTGGAATCTCGACTCCGCAGTCTCTGTTGAATCCGGAATTCCAAGTCTTTAATTTTGATGTGATTGATGGGGTCCAATATAAAATTGATGTAACGAAAAACGCGAAGTACAATCCGGATGGCTCCATTAATGATGCTTCATCGAGTCGTGTGACGGAAGTGACTTACAATGATCAGCCTTTAGATCTTGATCAGGATTTCATTGTTGTCACTAACAATTACCGTGCAAGCGGTGGTGGTAACTTCCCGGGCGTTAAAGGCTCAGAGTTGGTAGTGGACTCTCAAGATGAGAATCGTCAGGTCTTGATGGACTATATCAGTGAAGCTGGAACGATTGATCCTACTGCTGATGGCAACTGGTCCTTGGCACCTATTAAGGGTAGTGTGAAAGTAACGTTCACTACAACGCCTAAAGCAGCAAGTGTACTTCCGGCGAACATATACGATATGGGTCAGCAAAATGATAAAGGCTTCGGAATTTTCGAACTGGATCTAAGTGTGAAAACTCCTGCGCCAACTGCAGATGTTGAAGTTCACCTTATTGGAATCAATGACTTCCATGGTCAACTAGACACAGTTTCTACAGTGAGCAATAAGTCTGTAGGCACAGCAGCTTACCTCGCGACTTACTTGAAACAGGCTCGTGCAAAGTACGAGAACTCCTTGCTCTTCCATAACGGTGACTCCGTAGGAGCATCGGCACCTGTATCCTCGCTTGAGCGCGATGAGCCGACTCATGCTTGGATGAATATGATGAAATTTGATGTAGGTTCCTTGGGTAACCATGAGTTCGACCAAGGTGTTGATGCGCTAATGACACAGCTTTATGGTGGTGCTGATCCAAAGAACAAAAAAATTATCCATGCTGGATCTGATTTTGATTATGTGAATGCTAATGCAGTGTATGCCAAAAACGGCGAACCCATTATCAATCCTTATGTAATCAAAGAAGTCGGTGGTGTGAAGATCGGGTTTATAGGTCTTGTAACCAAATCTACACCAAGTAAAGTTGCACCTTCCGGTACAGTTGGGGTACAGTTCCTCTCGGCTGATAAAGAAGTAGCGGCTGTTGAGAGATATGCCAAAGAGCTGCAAGAGAAGGGCGTAGAAACAATCATCGTGCTTGCACATGATCCAGCCTCTACTAAAGATGGAGTAACTACAGGCGAAGCGGCTGATCTGGCCAATGCGCTCCCTGCGAACTCCCCTGTTGACGTTATCGTTGCTGGTGATAACCATGCACTGGCAAACGGAACGGTAAACGGCAAGTTGATTGTACAGGCGTACTCTTACGGTACAGCATTTGAAGATATCAAATTGGTCATTGACCATAAAACAGGAGATGTGAAGAGTAAGTCTGCTGTGGTAACTTCCACCTTCCATGACGGTGTAACACCAGATCCGGAAAGTGTGGCACTGGTAAATGCTTACCTTGAGAAGCATCCTGAGCTTACCCAACCAGTGGGTACAACTGATGGAACCGTAACTCGTACGGATGCTTATACCAAAGAAGCTGCCCTCGGTAACCTAATTGCTGATTCTATGCGTACTGCTGATTTTGGTGATGGCGCAAAGGCTGCTGATTTTGCCTTTATGAATCCGGGTGGTATCCGTGCGGATCTTCCGAAGGGTGATGTAACCTTTGGCGATTTGGCTAAAGTTCAGCCGTTCGGCAACACACTTGTGAAGCTGACACTAACTGGAGATCAGATCAAAACGTTGCTTCAGCAGCAATGGGGCGTGAAAGCTGACAAATCACCAGATATCAAAACATTGCAAATTTCTGGACTGAAATATACAGCGAATATGTATCTTCCAGTAGAGGATCGCGTAGCCAATCTTACGCTGACTAACGGAACACCAATTAATCCTAAGCAGGAATATACGGCAGTCGTGAATAACTTTATGGCTGCTGGTGGGGATAACTACAAGGTTCTGACTGAAGGTAAGAATTCATTGGCTGGTCCGATTGATTTGGATGTATTCTACGATTACATTGTGAAGACGTTTGATCGCAAAGAGATCAAGGCAGCCATTGAAGGTCGTATTACGAACAAAGAGAAGGCTGATACGGGATCGGGCAGTGGCGATGGTGGTTCTAATGTTGTAACTCCAACACCTACTCCAACCGTGAAACCAACAGCAACACCAGCACCAACAGCAACACCAGCACCAACTACTGCCCCAGCAGCAAGCTTCAAAGATCTGGGTAAGGTAGTCTGGGCGCAAGAAGCTATTCAAGCATTGGCTGCTAAGGGCATTATAAAAGGATTGGATGCAAATACTTTTGCACCAACCAAAACAGTGACTAGAGCAGAATTTATTACAATGCTGGTACGCGCACTGAATCTGACGGGCTCGGCAACAACCAGTTCATTCAGCGATGTTAAGCAAGGAGTTTGGTACACGGATTCTATCGCCCTTGCGGTGAAGGCCGGACTTGTACAAGGCTCTGGAAATGGTAAATTTGAACCGGGTCGTGAAGTGACTCGTGAAGAAATGGCTATTATGATTGCTAATGCATTGAAAGATAAGCTACAGCCGATTGATAAGAATGCAGCGCTGGGCAAGTTTGCAGACAAGTCCAGTATTGCTCCTTACGCACAGGACGCTATAGCACAACTGACCCAATTGGGAATTGTTAATGGTGTTGAGGGTGGCAAATTTGCACCTAAGGGCATAGCTAATCGCGCTCAAGCGGCAGTCATTATCTACCGTATGCTTGAACAAGCTTCATAATCCGATAGTTCTTCTAAAAAGTGTATCGATGATCCCTAATAGGGACTCGGTACACTTTTTCTTTTTGCATTAGGTATTGCCCTTTGCGCTAATATATGATAATTTAGTTCTGCACTGCATGATTCTTTTATATTTTGTGCGGTCGTGGCGGAATTGGCAGACGCGCACGGTTCAGGTCCGTGTGGGTTAATCCCCGTGGAGGTTCGAGTCCTCTCGACCGCATACCTAAGTGCTTATAAATTAGCTGTACTTTTGAATTGCTCTTCAACCTGAAGAGCCTTTTTCTATTTATAAGGATATTTCAGATCTGGATAACTCTAATGTAAAAGAAGTGAAGCGAAGATGGAACCTAATGTAAATGTCAATACGAAGCGAAGTGTGCGGTTTCTTGAAAAATATTTTTCAGGAGAATCGTTAGATTATCGCCATATGATTGCTTTATTTATCCCTATTCTGGTAGATCAAGCCTTTATAGTGGGGCTAAATCTAGTGAATACGGCTATGATCAGTTCGTCTGGTGTGGCGGCTATCAGTGCGGTGAACATGATTGATTCTCTTAATCTTTTTCTCATTAGTGTGTTTATCGCGGTATCAACAGGTGGTACGGTTGTCGTAGCGCAGTATAAAGGAAGCGGTAATAGTCTTATGGTATCAAAAGCTACCGCAGGCGCCACTTCATCGGTTTCCCTTATGGCTTTTGTTATTGGTATGTTTGGTATTCTTTTTCATAATCCGCTGTTGAACTTACTATTTGGAGCAGCTTCACCCGAGGTAATGCACAACGCCCGAATCTATTTGATTGGGAGCTGTATCTCCTATCTTGGAATAGCTGTGGTAGAGGCAGTGTGTGGTGCTCTTCGGGGAATCGGAAGGACGAGAGCCTCGCTTGCGCTATCGCTCATTATGAATTTAGTTTACGTCCTCTTGAATCTCGTATTTATTAACCTTTTGCATATGGGTGTTCTAGGAATGACCATTTCTATAAATATAGCTCGATATTTGGGCGCGATATGCGCTCTGTATTATCTGTTCCGGATGGACAATGAACTGCATATTCGAATTCGTGACTTACTGGTGGTTCAATTCTCCATGCTCAAAAAAATAATGTTCATCGGTATGCCGTTTGCGGCGGAGCAGATGTTCTTTAATGGTGGTAAGATTCTGACGCAAGTCTTTATCGTCAGTCTCGGTACTTACGCGCTTGCTACAAACGCTATCGCCTCTTCCTTTGCGGGGATTATGCAAATTCCGGGCAATGCGCTGTCTTTAACGATTATTACAGTGGTCGGACAATGTATGGGAAGCAATAATGTTAAGGATGCCCGGAAATTTATTAAATCGTTTCTCGTAGCATCTTCCCTTTCCTTTGTGGTGATGGGATTGTTAGTTATGCCTTTCTTCCATCCGCTAGTGTCGATGTTCCATCCACCTGCAGAGATTGTGAGGGATATTTTCATAATTGTACTTATCAATACAATTGTACAAATACCGCTGTGGTCTGTTAGCTTCATAACACCGTCAGCGCTTAGAGCGGCGGGTGATTCCAAGTTTACATCCATTGTGTCTATGTTAAGTATGTGGTTGTTCCGTGTAGTACTCGGATACATCTTAGGTATTGTTCTCGATTTCGGTCTGCTTGGGGTTTGGTTAGCTATGAACTGTGAGTGGGGAATAAGAGGATTCATATTTCTACGGCGTTTCATGGGTAAGAAGTGGGTTCAGCATCGTGTTATATAGTAAAGGTAAAAGACACCCCGTGTGGGTGTCTTTTTGATTGCCATGCCTGTAGTATTATTCTTTGATCTGTGAGAACAAATCATTCAAAGCTTCACTCATTGTAGGGTGAGTAAAGATATGATCTCTCAAAAAGGTAAAATCTTGCCCTGTTTGTATTGCCATGCTCACGATATTAATCACTTCGCTGGATTCCGCACAGAACATTGTAGCTCCGAGGATTTTATTGGTTTTTGCATCCACAATTGCTTTTAGGAAGCCCTCGGTTTCGTTAATTAAGCGAGCACGTGGAATAGCTGCTGCAGGCAACTTAGCGACTTTAATTTCAAGTCCTTGTTCGACGGCTGCTTCTTCACTTATTCCTACTCTGGATAGTGGGGGATCAATAAATACACTGTATGGAACAACGTCACGGTCATTTGTGGTATGGGAATGATCGCCGAAGAGATCATTTCTTACAATTCTATAATCATCTAATGAGATGTAGGTAAACTGTAATCCGCCTTTGACATCTCCGAGGGCCCATATATGGGGAACGGTGGTTTTTAGGGAAGGGCTCACCTTAATAGCACCCCGATCTGTAACTTCTACACCGGCTGCTTCTAAATTTAATCCCTCAATGTTTGGTTTTCTACCTGTCGCAACCAGAACAGCATCGACTTTCAATTCTTGAATAGCACCATCTATCGAAAAGGAGATAACTGTTCCATCTTTAACATCCTTCAGTCCTATAACCTTTGCATTCAGTTTGACCTCAATGTTCTTCTTGGTAAAGGTTTGGAGGACGGCGTCCGCGACATCGCGGTCTTCTTTAGGAATGAATTTCGAGGAACTCTCCAGCACCGTAACCTGTGCGCCGAATTGACTGTAGATCGACGCGAATTCCAATCCAATATAACCACCACCAATGATGGCTAGTTTAGTTGGGAGCTCCTTAAGATCCATAATGGATGTGCTGGTATATACGAACTTACTATTTTGTATCCCATCAATAGTAGGAATGATGGTTTCAGCGCCCGTATTAATGAAGATTTTATCTGCGGTTAAGATTTTCGTCTCACCGGCATCCTTTACTTGGACTTCGTGATCCGATAAGAAGGAAGCTTCACCATTGATAACTTCTATATTCTCGTTCTGATTTAGATTATCGTAATTTTTTTGGCGTAGACTTGAAATAAGCTGATTCTTATTATGGACCGCTTCTATATAATCTTCCCCTTGATGGGCTTGATAAGCTAAGGATTTCGTAGGGATACAGGCGATGTTAATGCAAGTTCCACCGTACATTTTCTTAGAGCGTTCAATCACGGCTACTTTCCATTTTCGATTAGCTAGTTCTGTGGCAAGGGTCTTTCCGCCTTTACCGAAACCAATAATAATAGCGTCGAACTTGTTCATTTTAATACCTCCGGGTCACACAGGATGTTTTAAATTATGCATTAAATAGCATGTTGCTTTATTATTACCCTAAATCCGAAGGCCATTAAACGAACGATAAAGAGATTTGAAGACGAAAAAGAGATCTCCTCTAAAGGAAATCTCTTGATGGTCAATATAGCTACCTTGGCGCCTTCTTTAACAATGAAAGAACTGAGTTCGAGGTGCTTAGGAGGATCGCTTTTTGGTGTTCGCTCGACATAAAACTGTCTAGGTAGGGGAGAGTGTAGGGAATCCCATGGTGATCACTGCACCGCCATCCTTACGGTTCCCTGCCGAAATCAGACCTCCGGAGCGCTCAACGATCGCGCGGGATATGGCTAGTCCTAGCCCTGATTCGCCATCTTTTCCTTTTACAAATCGGTGGAACAGGTATGGAAGCAGGTCTTCTGATATGCCAGGGCCATCATCACTAACGGAGAGCAGAACCTGATCATCTTTAACCGAAGCATGAATGTAGATATGCTGGTTGGCATAACGAGTTGCATTGGAAACTACATTAAGCAGCGCCTGCAATAGCTTATCTCTATCGGCCCGGATCGTAAGTGGCTCACAGTCATCGTAGGATACATGTAGGGTCAGTCCCTTTTTCATCAAAAGGGGGTTCATGCGTTCAATTGTTTCTACGACTAAATCGTCCAGAGAAAGCTCGCTAGTTCTAAATATATCCTCCTCACTATCCAGCTTCGCAAGCAGGGTCATTTCAGTAACGAGTTTCTTCAGACGACTACTCTCACTCATAATAATATCCAGACCTTTATCGATCCCTTCCCCCTCGAAGATACCATCCTTAATCCCTTCAGCATACCCAGAGATAGACATTAGTGGGGTCTTTAATTCGTGTGAGGCATTCTGGAAAAATTGCTTCTGTACGTGGTTAAAACGATTCAATTCGCCAGCCATGTCATATACCGACTTAGCGACAGCGCCAATCTCTCCGCCAGCTTTGATTAGCTTAACGGCTGAAAAGTGGCGTTCCTTTACCTTTTTCAGCTCTTGCTGCAGCTTCATTAGAGGTTGGATTAGCTTTTTCGTGATAAACAGGCCAAATAGGAGCATGAATGCCCCTGCTGCACCGAAAACGATTAGAAGTCTTTTGAGCAGAGCTTGTTCAATTGTTGTAACTGCGCTCATAGGTGTAAGCAGAGTTAGCGTGCCTATCGGGGTGGACTTCACTTCCGTTATATATCTTGCATCTGTTCCATTCCATATGTTCTGGAGATCCGAGGTTTGACCTGCGACAAACTGCGTATTGGAGTTTACCGCGATTGAACTCATATTCGATGAGGTGGACAATACTTTTCCTGTCTCATCGCTAAGAATGGCCTCGACGCCTGCAGTACCAACAGTAGAAGGCATGATCACGGGTAACGCATGGAGTTCAGTCCCCATGTCGCCCTTGTACGTGCTCCCCTCAATCATAGTGGCTGACATGGCAGAGCTAATGGTTCGCAATTCTGCCTTTTGTGTACCGACAAAATGATTGAGCAGTACAAAGTGGATCACGACAGCGGTAATAGACAGGAGCAGTACCAATACGATGCTAAAGGCTATATTAATCTGATGTGCTAGCTTCATTGATCTCCATTCCCTCCTCAATACGCATACGATAACCATGTCCCCAAACGGCTTCAATCGGCAGCAGGTCTAGTTTTTTCCGCATTCGTTTAATTAAATGGTCCACGGCGCGGTCGCTCCCGAAATAGTCATCTCCCCAAACATAGGTTAACAGCTCATCTCTTGTAAATGCGCGGTTTGGAGAAGCTGCAAAAACTTTTAGAAGGGTGAATTCTTTGCTGGTGAGTTCAATCTCATTTCCGTGCCAGAACACACGTCTTTCCTCCAATAATAACTGTAGGTGGCTAACTTCAATTTGCGTCGATGGGTGTGGGGTACTAATTGCGGGTTCCACGGGATTACTCATTTTATACCAGCGTTGTAACTGGCGTTTAATGCGAGCAACTAGCTCCCGGGGGCTAAATGGCTTGACCAGATAATCATCACTACCAAGCTCTAAGCCTAATATTTTATCCACTTCATTATCTCTTGCAGAGATCATAATAATCGGTACCTCGGCTTCATTGCGAATCCGCCGACAAAACTCGTACCCGTCCATGCCAGGCAACATTACGTCGAGCACCCACATATCGGGTGGGCTTGTCTGCCATAAGGTCCATGCTTCCTCAGCGCTGCCAAGGCCGATCGTGCGGTAATTTTCTTTTTGTAAATAGGCTTCTACAAGATTACGTATATGCTGATCATCGTCTACTACGGCAATGAGATAGTTGGTATTCATTTCGTTACCTCCAGAGTATTCTTCTACAATTATATCAATCCATAGGTGGGTATAGGGGTCTGCCATCGTTTTTCCACAAATTAACCAATGTTATGCCACACCCATTTTGTAAGCTTGGACTTGTAAGATCATTCAAATCGACGAGGAGTGTTGTATTTATGAATCAACAGATGATATTTAAAAAGTTAGCGTTGTCCGCCCTACTAGTGTCCGCAGTTGCCGCACCGACTGCAGTGAACGCAGCAAGTGGAGCTAACGATCAAAGTGCGAAGACAACAGTAGCAGCCGTGGTTACTCCAGCAAATAGTGGATCACTTTCTGCAAGCTTAATAAGCTTTGATTGGGTAGATCCCCTGGAACTGGCTAAAACATACGCACCTAATACTCTGGAAGACTGGAAGAAGACCTTGGATCAATATTATAAGGCTGCTGGATTTAGCATTACCGCAGTTTCTGAGCTTGTACCTTCTGAGCAGGCGGAGGGAGTTCAATTATCGAAAGAGATTGGATCAGCTGAAGCTCTGCCCGTGAGTTACATTGAAGCGGGTCGCAGCGTTGATATCCAATTACCTGAAGCTCAGAAGATGGAGAGTTTTGCCTCTACTTCAATTAAAGGTGTAGCTGCAATTGCGGCAGTAGAATCAACTGAAGCTACGATTTCAATTCAAGAACTTAGTGAGGCTGATAAAGCCTTCTTCAAAGCCCAAGAGGATCTGAATAGCGCGGCTAAAACCAAAGATTCCACTGTGATTAAGGAAGCTTTAACTAAACTATTGGATCAATATAAAGAAAAAATCAAGGCGTTAGAAACGTCGAAGTAACAGTGATAACCGCAGCTTGATACAGAATAGAGAGAATGAAAAGGTAAAAGCAAAAAGACACCTCGAGGGGTGTCTTTTTGTTACGTAAATGTATCTAGTCCAACCCAATCTCGCTTTTTGCTTGAACCCTTGCTCTTTTCCGCCAATTCACTCCGATTACCCCGGCAATGATCATCACCGTGCCGGTCCAATGATACCATTCCAGCTGTTCATTCAGCAGGAGTACACCACCAAGAATAGAGACAACTGTCGAAAGACTGCCGAAGATACTCACGCGTGAAGCCTCCATTCGGGATAAAGCATAGTTGGAGAGGAAGGAGGTCACTAGGGAAGATAACACACCGAGATAAATCATGGAGAATATGAATTTTGGCTCCTGAAAAGGTGTGAAATATTGATTCAAGGTTCCTGCCGAACCATGTTTAATGATCGACAATCCATTAAAAAATATAAATCCAAATAAAGTAATCATATAAGTGAGCTCTTTAGGACTCCAAGTTCGTGTCAGCTTTCGGGCCGCAACATTATAGCCGGCAAGGGATAGCGCTGAGATTAGGATGAGTAAGACGCCCCACAGACTAGAGGAAGAAATACTCACGCCCGGAATGGCAAAGATAAGAATGATGCCTGCAACCGATATTAAGGTGGAGATCTTCTGGAAACCGCTCGTAGTTTCTTTCAAGAACATCGCTGCTAAAATGATGGTGAAGATGGGCATGGTCGCCTGAATAATGCCCGCTACAGCAGATGTTGTATGCAGAAGTCCAAAGGCTTGAAGTGTAAAGTACAACGATGGGTATAGTAGAGCAAGTGGGATTACCACTGCTGCCTTGGAAATACCAAACTTCACCCGCCCCCATCCTGGAAAAGTAAATAATGAAGCGGCAAGGAAAGATAACGTGAAGCGGTGAGCTAACGTATCGAATGGGTCCGAGACGGTTAAAGCCATTTTTACAAATATAAAAGAAAACCCGACAATAATAGCATTCAAGATAGCAGCTACTATCGCTTTTTGAGTAGAAGATGTATTCATCTATAAGACCTCCAAAGTGTTGCGCGCATTTAGGACCGGTCCTGTTATGCTCTTTATTCTAAGGCTAGAACAGCTATGCTACAATGTAATTATTGTTCATCTGTACCGGTACAAAATAGACTCGGAGGTAGGTGAAGGGCATTTATAAGTATTCGGAGTTAATCAACGTTCTGGAATTACAAATCGCTGAAGATACATATCGTGAGGGCGACAAGTTACCTTCTATTCGAGAGCTAGCGCTACGTTATGACTGCAATAAGAGCACGGTTATTCGAGCACTCCAAGACCTTCAGGACAAACATCTAATCTATGCCGCGTCAAAGAGTGGATATTATGTCATGAAACGCAGTGGGGAACAAAAAGAAGAGGGGGCGCACTGGATTGATTTTACAGCATCTGCACCGGACCCGGATATTTTTCCGTATCTAGATTTTCAACATTGTATTAATAAGGCGATCGATATGTACCGTAAGGATTTGTTTATCTATGGAACGCCGCAAGGGCTGCCGTCTCTGATCCGTGAAATGCAGCGGCAACTGGCCTCTTATCAGGTATTTGCTGATTCCAAACAGATTTTTATCACCTCTGGTGTGCAGCAAGCACTTGGACTCTTAACCCGTATTCCTTTTCCAAATAGCAGGGAGCGTGTGTTGATTGAACAGCCGAGTTACCCACTGTTTATGGAGTATTTGAAGACGTACGACATCGAGACAGAGGGGATACAGCGTTCGGATGACGGGGTGGACTTGAATGAATTAGAGCGGTTATTTAAGACGGGCCAGTTCAAGTTCTTCTATACCGTTCCACGGTTTCATAATCCGCTTGGCGTTTCCTATACCCGCAACCAGAAGAAGGCGATTGCCCAGCTTGCAGCTAAATACGATGTGTATATCGTTGAGGATGACTACATGGCAGATCTGGAGCAGGATACGAAGCAAGATCCGATTTATGCCTATGACAATACATCACACGTTATCTATTTAAAAAGCTTCTCCAAGATTATATTCCCAGGTCTGCGCGTTGGTGTGGCTGTACTTCCTGAGGTGCTCTGTGAGTCCTTTAACCGATTCAAAAGACTGATGGATATAGATAGTTCTATGCTGTCACAAGCTGCCTTGGAGTTGTATTTGAAAAGTGGAATGTTCGAGCGCCACCGAAAAAAGATGCGTTCCTGCTACGGAAAAAGATCCATGCTCCTCCATGATTCAATTAGGAAGGAAGTAGAAGGGGGTTCTGCACATCATTTTTCTTATCGTCCAGCTAGTCAGCTAGTCGTGCATACGTATCTGAAATTGGAGGATGGTATTAGAGCAGAGCAGATGATCAAACGGCTGCAAAAAAAGTTCATTCGAGTGGAGATGGCGGATAGCGGTTACCTTCCCTATTTTGCGAAAAAAGAGAGAATTCTAAAGCTCAATGTATCTAGTGTAAAAGAGCCTGATATTTCTTCTGGCATTGCACAGGTGATTCGAGAAATACGCTGAAGTAGCATCTTATGAATGTTCTATCTTAATAAGATCCATCAGTTGAGAGGCGACCTCCAAGCTGTTATCTTCCCCTCAATTATGCCCCAATCCTCATTTCTCGTAACCCATAGTTTTTCTCTATCCTCCATTCAGTGAATGAAATAGGTGTTTGATTCTCCTCTAACAGGAGGTTTTATACTTGGTTCAGGTCGGCGGCCAGAAGAGAAATCCAAGGAGGATTATAGATTATGAGATGGATTGAGATCATGCTTGTCTTATTTAATGTATGGATGTTGGGTGGGTTAATGCTAGGACGCCCTAAATCACAACGCGGGTGGCTGATAGGCGGCGGAATTTCTGCTGTTTTACTGCTTGTCCACGCTTTCGTGGAAGGATTGCGGTGGCCGATGATCCCAATGTATCTGGTCACACTATGGGCGATTGTAGGAGGGGTAAGACCTTTCTTACGACCCACAGCAAGGATAGAAAGAAAGTCGCGACAGCGCTGGAAGACACTAATTATTGGAGGAGTTGGAGTGGTTTATGCTGCTGTGTCCATTGCGCTGCCGCTCCTATTCCCTGTATTTTCTTTTGCGGAGCCCACAGGTCCTTACAAGATAGGAACCATTACCTACCATTGGACCGATTCTGCAAGAGAAGAAAGATTTACGAAAGCATCCGGTGATTCCCGCGAATTAGCGGTGCAAATCTGGTATCCGGCAAGTTCGGAGGCTACTGGAAAAAAGGCGCCCTATTTATCTGATCCTGCTCCCTATATAGAGGGATTGCATGAATTTTTGCACCTGCCGGAGTTTTTATTCTCAGGGTTTAAGCTGGTCAACACCCATGCTATTGCGAATGCCGGATTAGCGGATACAGAATCTAAATATCCTGTGCTTCTATTTTCGCATGGATTTATGGGCTACAAGAATCAGAACATGTTTCAAGTCGAGCAATTGGCAAGTCACGGCTATATTGTCGTAGGGATTGAACATGCTTATAGCAGCGTGGCTTCGGTATTTCCAGATAAGCCTGTGGTGAAGTTTGATTCAGAAGGAAAAATGGGCTATGAGCAAATGAAGTATTCTTTTATGGATCGGCGTAATGAAGTTTGGGTAGAAGATGCGAAGTTTGTGCTTGATCGAATGGAGGCCTTGTCTGCGAACGACCCTAGTGGTCTGTTTACTGACCGGATCGATCTTGAACATATGGGCATGTTCGGGCATTCCTTTGGGGGAGCCACGACGGTGCAAATGCTGCTGGATGATCAGAGAATACAAGCAGGCATCGATATGGATGGGGTACTTTACGGTGAAAAGCGGATTCCTACAGACGGCCTAAAGAAGCCTTTTCTGCTCATGAGTGCCGATGACACATTAAAAGGAGTAGACCAAACCACTGATGCAGAAATCAACGCGCTTGGGACGAACAGAGAAGAAATTACAGCCTACTATAATGAGCTGTTTGCCCGTTATGAGCCGGTAACCGCAGGTGGAAACTATTGGATGACATTCAAAAAAAGCACTCATATGAGCTTCTCCGATCTATATCTGCTCACCCCGTTGTTTAAATGGATGGAGGGTGTGGATGTGAGCGGAACGCATGAGCTGATTAATGAGTACACGCTTGATTTTTTTGACCATTATTTAAAAGGGCAGCCCTTGCAATATTTGAACATCAACCTGGGAGACCATCCGAAGTTCACACTTCAACAAGGCGCAGAGTGAGAGTTCTCCTGCCCGAGTTTCCATTGTAATCCTTGCATCAGCAAGGTATTTCCTTCTACAATAACATCCCATTTGGGATTGAGAAGCAAGCACAGTTTATTAAAGCGTTCTATCCGTTCGGTAGGAGCAGTGTGCATGCATTGAGCATATTGACGGAAAAAGGCAGCTTTATCGCGGAACTGCTCTGGATCTGCATACAGCATCACAAAATCTTCAACAATAGCCTGTACAACAGCGCTGTCTGCTGATAATTTGTGTTGCAGGGCTGCTTCCACCCGGACTCGGATACTCTCCAGCGTTCTGATCCAGGACGCAGCGGGAACACGAGGGTGTCTGACCATATTGAGGAAGGGCAGTTCGAATCGGACAAGCTCCTCCATGTACTGCGCATCATTCATTAGCGCTTGTAGCTCATTCCAAGCTACGGTTTGCCCAGCTGTCACTTTGACTTCATTGATAATATATTTATTGAACAAATATAAAAAAGTATTCTGCCATTCGGATGGCAATTGACTGAACGGTTGTATTTCTTCTATTTTGCTGGAGATGAACTCGTTTCGTTTAGCGGTATTCATGGACAAGGAGTCAGCCAGCTCATTCATGTAATCCATGGAATTGCCTGATGAATCATGCGCTTGGGCTTGGCGCAGAATCGAAATCATATTAGTCAGCGTATTAACCTGCGTCTCCAGTGCTTCGATTTGCCAGTTGAGTGCTGTATTGAGCTGAATCTCTCCAGCGATGACTTGGCGGATCTCGTCAATGCCAAAGTCCAAATAACGCAGTGTTGTGATCAGCCGCAGGCGGGAAATATCTTCGGGAGTATATAACCGGTGTCCACCTTCGCTGTGACTCGATGGTTTCAAAAGATCAATGTCGTCATAATAACGGATGGTTTTAATGGTTGTGCCCAGCAGCTTAGCCACCTCGCCGATGGTTTTGGTATCTTTACGCAAGAAATCACCCCTTCTGATGGAATAATACGATGTTGCAATTGATTGTACCGAAAGGAACAACAGCTTTCAATTAGCGCTTGCATTTGGATGATAGTAGAGCAAACTGGGATTACGGCGTTTACTGCTGGGATGTTTACCATTCTCATAACGCAAAACAGCGATCCACCAATAACGGGGGAGCGCTGTTTTTTACCGCAACTATTTATCAGTATAGATGATGTCTCTTATTGATCTTCTACTATCTCTGACTGCCAGCCTAACTGTCTGCACATCTCGCTCATTTTACGAATATTGAGTCTGGCTTCAATCTTGGTTAGTCCCAATCTGATCGAAGTATCCGCAGCCCAGCGAAGTAAGTACACCAAGGTATCAGCCTGCGCTTCTTTAGCCGCATAATCTAATAATACAAGGGTATTGTCTACGACACCGGCGCGTACATATCCCCAATAGCTGCCATCAAATTGCCGTATGGTAAACAACTCGCGATCCTCTGTCACTCCAACCTCTTCTAGTGGACTCTCCAGATGCTCCAGCCACTCCTTTTCAGAAGTGAAATGTAGTGTATATTGCGGAATGTTCCACTCAGTTGTCTGGGTCGCGAGGTCGGCAAGCTGCTTACTATTTTCTAAAGGGATCCAATTTTCCAAGGGATGATCTAACTCTGCGGGAACGTCTACGACTATTTTCCAGGGTCTGTGGTTTACTTCTACGCCAATGGACCCAAGGATCTCAGGTACGCCGACACTTTCCAAGCCTCTTTGCTTGGCGATCCGAATAAGTGCTCTCAGTGCATCCGGTGAACCTTTTGCAACATCATTACTATGCATGACTACAATGGTTCCATTCTCAAGCGTAGGTTCAACTCTGGCAACGATCTCTTCAGCAGAAATACCAGACCAATCTCCGCAGTCAACGCCTTCAATATCTAGATAATCGCCCCATTCTGTCAGCCACTCGAGATTTTCTTCCCGGAATGAGCAATATGGAAAACGCATGAAATTGGGAGAAGGGAGACCCGTTGCATCCTGATAGGCCAGCTCAGTCAGCTTCAATTGCTCTAAGAATACCGCCTTTGGCACTTGGGCCATTCGCCGATGATGGTACGTATGCGGAGCAAGCACATGACCACGGGACAGGATCAATCTCGCCTTCTCTGGATAGCGATCCATCCATTCCCCAGTGAAGAAAAAGGTGCCGACAGCACCTTCCTCCTCCAAAACATCAAGCCATAATTCAACGGGAAGCTGGGA
This sequence comes from Paenibacillus sp. FSL R5-0914, assembly GCF_038004525.1. Taxonomy (NCBI): domain Bacteria; kingdom Bacillati; phylum Bacillota; class Bacilli; order Caryophanales; family Paenibacillaceae; genus Paenibacillus; species Paenibacillus sp. FSL R5-0914. The sequence continues at coordinate 645,577 of NZ_JBBORH010000001.1, read as the reverse complement.
AGGCCCATCATCAAATGTAAACGCGCAGATGGCTTGGTTCACATCGCCTTTCCAAACCGCTTTAGCTGACATATTGACGCCTCATCTCTATGGTTATTTAGTAAAAAAGTTCGGCAAGAACTCTTTATTGGCTTCCAGCATTTCATCCAGCATACGAACCGCCACATCTACAGATGGAACGAGTGGATGATGCACCATTGCCTGAAGGGCAAGCGCACGGTCACCGGTCACAGCGGCATCAATGGCTAGCTGCTCGTAGGTTTTGACAGCATGAATAAGCCCTTTGGCCATCGGTGGAATCTTAGTCAGTGGTAGAGGTAGTGGTCCGTTCTTGGTGACAACACAGTTCACTTCAATGCTTGCATCATCTGGCAAGAAGTCCAGTATGCCACGGTTAGCAACATTCAAGGTCTGGATGTCGTTTGAACCGTTATAGAGCGATCTCATGAGATTAACTGCTGCTTCTGAATAGAAAGCACCACCGCGTTGTTCTAGCTGTTTCGGTTTCTCGCTCAGCTCTAAGTTGGCGTATAGCTCAAATAGCTCTTCTTCTACGCGTTTGACGACTTCAGCACGGTTGATACCTTGCTTAAACGATTCCATCTGCTCTTCGAGCATGGCATCCGTCATATAGAAATATTTTAAATAGTAGGAAGGCACGGCGCGAAGAGATTTTAGGAATTCTGGATTCCACTCTCGGGCTGGCACGTTCTTGGCACTGTAGCCCTCTGTGAGCATATCATCCAGCTTATCTTCACCTTCAACGTCGATTCGAGTAATCCAGTGTAAGTGATTCAGACCAACGAATTCGGCATAAACACGGTCGGCAGCTACGTTATATTTGGCGGATACTTGTTTGATCAGACCGATAGGTGCATTACAGAGACCGATACTCTTTACTTTGGAGTATTTCAGAACAGCCTCAGTGACCATTCCTGCAGGATTGGTGAAATTGAGCAGCCATGCGTTAGGAGCCAGCTCTTCGATATCCCGGCATACATCCAGAATGACAGGGATCGTACGCAGTGCTTTCATCATTCCGCCAGGACCTGTCGTTTCTTGACCAATGACACCATATTTAAGAGGAATCGATTCATCACGTGCGCGGGCGTCAAGCATACCGACACGCATCTGAGTGCTGACAAAGTCTGCACCTTCGATAGCCTTCCGGCGGTCTGTTGTAAGATGAACTTCAATCGGAAGCCCGGATTTCTCAACCATGCGTTTAGCGAGATTTCCAACGATATTCAGCTTGCGAAGTCCAGGTTCGATGTCTACGAGCCATAGTTCACGAACAGGAAGCTCCTTGTAATGAAGAATAAATCCCTCTACCAATTCGGGTGTATACGAAGAACCCCCACCGATAACTGCGATCTTTAATCCTTGATTAGTTGCCAAGATCAACCACTCCTGTCTTTTTTGTTTGTTGGATCGATTCATAATCTTGAAATTGCCGCATGGTCTCATACGCTTCATTACTAAGGGTCAAACCATCTTGATCCATCGCGGACCATACGGCACCTACTACAGGCTCTGTGGCAAGAGTCACCACAGTTGCTTGTGGAGCTGCGGCTTGTACAGCTTTCTCAATAGGTCCGCGAATCCAGCCGCGATCCCCACGGGTTAGCAGACTTCCCGCCAGAACCACATCGAAGGTGTCCTGCTCCATCCCAAGCTTGTGGATGACTGCAGCAGCGGACTTCCCTAACTCAACGCCTTGCCGATTTAGAATCTCTAAGGATACAGCATCTCCTTCAGCTGCTGCTTCGAAGAGCAAGCGAGCAGCATGAACAGGGACCCTTTTCCAATGGTTGAGGAAATCATTAAACATATCTGCAACTTCCTCATAACCTAGCAAGTTGAGTAGAAGTCCGGTCAAGAGGGTAGGTTGCTCCCGTCCATCCCAAGCTCTTATGACAGAACGAAAGACTTCAATGTTGAGAGCACCGCCACCACCGAAGTCACCGTACATGTAGTCAAAGCCACCACACTGATAGTGCTCTCCTTGCGTGTTTCTGCCTGCCGAATTGGTGCCTGTGCCGCAGATTAGTGCAACTCCATAAGGGCGAGTCGTCCCTGCACGTAATCCGATCATGGTGTCACAGTTAATGGTGTAATTGATAAATCCGATCTCGCGAATCATTGGATGGAGAATGAGATAATCGGCCTCTCGGTCAGCACCGGCAAGCCCAAGATAGGTATGTTGGATGTCCTCCAATCGGAGTCCAGCCTCATCTAGTGCCCCGAATGTGGCCTCTCGAATGCTGTTGGCTGCCTCAAGTGCGCCTGTCTGGTGGTTGCCGTTACCGCTCCTGCCCTTACCGAGAACATTGCCATGTTCATCGCATAGAAGAGCATAGGTTTTGGTGCCTCCACCATCGATCCCCAAGTAGTAAGTCAATGGTTGTCACTCCTTGTTTATATGATTTAATTAATTGGAAGTAGTAGATTCCCGTACAATTAACTCTGGGTCAATCTTTACTCCAGCTCCGCGCTTCATCTTTCCAGAGATACGTTTTAAGAGCATTTCGGCAGCTGCTAATCCAATTTTGTCCGAAGGCTGACGGATCGTTGTTAAATATGGATGAAGCTGTGAAGCAATATAATGATCATCATAGCCAATCACAGCTACTTGTTCGGGTACCCGAATGCCAGCTTCCATTAACGCGTTGATGACTCCAAGGGCGATATTGTCATCGCCAGCGAATACCGCAGTAGGTAATTGTCCTTCGTTCAGCCAACGCTTGCAGGTTTCGTATCCCATTCCAATTTCGAAATCACCATGTACAATCTCAAATGGAGTAAGACCTTTTTCCTCAAGCGCTTGTAGGAATCCGGCACGCCGCTCCCGCGTACTACGGAACATCTCCTGTCCACATAGATGAGCAATTGACGTATGACCAAGCGCTAACAGATGACTGGTAGCCATGTAGCCACCTTTGAAGTTGTCAATCGTGATAGAGTAGGTGTCATTCTCGGGCTTTTGGTTATCAATCAGCACATAGGGGATGCCGCGCCGTTTTAATTCCACTATATAATTATCCTCTTCCATCGGAGAGAGTAGAAACAAACCGTCTACACGATCCTCCTGGATTAAATAATGGCTATCATCCGATTCGATGCCTGCTGAGATGGAGATGGCCAAAAAATAACCATGCATCGCTAAGACTTCATTCAGCTCTTTGACCACTGCGTCAAAAAAAGAATCCTGCAGGGTCGTGACAATAATCCCGATAATTCCCGTCTTACCGCTTGCCAGACTGCGTGCCGCTGCATTAGGGCGATAATCCAGCTCTTTAATGGCCTCCAGCACCTTCTGGCGATTATTCTCGCGTACCGATTCGGCCCCATTTAAGACCCGGGATACGGTTACAACCGATAATCCTGATTTTTTGGCTACATCAAAAATACTCACTTTCATCTCTAGTTCTCCTCGCGGCAGATTTTCCGATCCTGTTTTCTACCTTTAGTATACAGGGTTGGCAGACTGTCCGCTAAACGTATGATTTCAAACAGGTATACCGTCCCTAAAGGGACGGTATACCTGCCAAATATTAACGATGAATGATCTCCGTAACTTTTTTCTGAATCGTCGTCATCACCTCTTCCACCGTCTTATGTCCAGTTTCTACTGGCTGCAATTCATTAATGAACATGTCATTAATTTGCGAGTAGTTGGTGATCAAATGGTTGTAGGATTCGAAGCCATAGTTCACAGCACCCTCGTAGACATTTTTGATATCTTGTGGATCGATGCCGTCAAAATGTTTATAGTATGCTTCAGCAGCTTCGGTGTTGACTGGCGGGTTACCGCCACTAAGCTCAATGGATTTCTCCTGCACTTCGGTAGTGATCAAATATTTGATCCATTCCAAAGCTTCCTTCGGATGTTTGGAGTCCTTCAAGATCAGCAGCGGATCGACGTAAAGTGTGCTGCGTACCTTATCGTTGCCTCCCCATGGTACAGCGGCTACACCGATTTTGAAGGGAAAGTCATTCGCACCTGCAAGGTTCCATGAGCCACCGATAGACATCCCGATTTTGCCTGCAACAAAGGGATCACCGTTCTGTCCAGCTACGCTTTTGCTCCACTCGGAGGAAGGAGAGACTTTATCTTTGAAGACGAGATCAAAGAGTTTGTTGTAGGCAGCAATCACTTCAGGGGAATCAAAATAAGTCTCGGAAGGCACGCCGCCATTCGTCCATGTATCCTCTGAATAAGGCTGCGCTCCAAAATATAATGGCCGCATATCGCGTTCAGACCAGGTGAAGTCTACGCCATATTGTGTTTTGGCAATATCATCGGAGACGAGAGTCATTTGTTTAGCCTGGTCGACCATCTTTTCAAACGTCCAGCTCTTATCTTCATAATCGCTTGTTGGGTAAGTCAGTTTGGCAGCATCAAACATGTCTTTGTTATAGAGCATCAAGGTGACATACATATTAACTGGGATACCATATGTGTGATCTTTAACCTTATAAATGTTCATCAGGTTCTCTGGGATGTTGTAATCCGCTGCCTTGAAACCATCCTCTTTTAAAAGGTCGGTCAAATCGAGCAGCATATCCTTGTTGTAGTATTCTGCGAAACCTCCATAACCCCAGTGACTTGTCACATCGGGTGATTTGCCACCGGCAATTAGCGTTTGCAGCTTGCTGTCGAACTGCTCATAAGGTGCTTTTTCCACTTTTACTTTAATGTTCGGGTGCTGCTTTTCGAAATCAGGAATTAATTTCTCAACAAAAGTCCGGTCTTCTGAATCTATTGTGTAATGGGTGATAGTTACCGTTTCTGCTTTGCCTCCTGAATTGGTCGAGCCACCAGTTCCTTCAGATAGAGTGTTACCCGCCGATTTGCCGCCGCTACAGCCTGACAATGCCAGAACAACAAGCATGGTTGTTGCAAGTAAAAGCGCACTACTTTTCCTGTTCTTGTTCATTAGCTAAACCCTCCATGATTTCAAGTATATTTGGCCGCCCGGATGGCGGATTATTACTTAATCCCTGTAAGTACAATCCCTTCGACGAACTGTTTCTGTGCTACAGCAAACAGCGTAACGATAGGAACCATAGCTAGAACCGAAGCGACCATCAGCAAATGCCAAGGTGGAATGCGGAATCTCGATGAGGTGAGAGAAGCCATCCCGACGGGTAGCGTGAACTTCTCTGACGAGCTTAGGTAAAGCACCGGTGTAAGCAGATCGTTCCAGTTGTAGATAAAAGCAAAGATAGCTACAGTTGCAAGTGCGGGTTTGGAGAGTGGGAGTGCTATAGTAGCCCACATCCGTATTTCGCCGCATCCATCAATGCGTCCGGCATCAAACAGCTCTTCAGGCAACGTGGAGAAGAATTGGCGCAGCAGGAAAATGTTATAAGCTGAGCCGAAAAAAGCAGGCACAATCAAGGGTAGGAAGGTGTCGATCCAGTTCATTTGTGAAAAGAGTACGAATTGCGGAATCATAATGGCTGGATAAGGCAACATCATTGTGCTCAACAATAGGATGAACCATATCTGATTCCCTCTACCTCTGAATCTGGCGAATCCATAGGCGACCAGCGCTGAAGAAATCAAGGTGCCTACAACGCTGAGACCGGCGATAATTAAACTATTTTTGTAAAGCGTACCGAACTGCAGGGTATCAAATATTTCTGTGTAATTGCTCCACTGCCAGCTCTCTGGAAGAAAGGTGGGTGGGAACTTCAGCATCTCACGTTTGGACTTAAGTGAAGTGGAGACCATGAAGAACAAAGGAAGCAGCATCAGAAATGTTGTAACTACTAAAGTAATAAAGCTAAAAATCTTAACAGGCTCCACTTTTCGACGGCGTTTGGTTCCTTTAGTCTGGGGGCTTAGCGCTCTGACTGTACTCATTTGCGTCCGCCTCCTTCGTAGTGAACATAACGGTTAGACAATTTCATAATTAGTGCGGTGCACAGCATAACTACGATGAGGAGCACCCATGCCAAGGCTGAGGAATAACCGGCACGATATTCTTTGAAAGCACTGGTGTAGAGATTATAGACATAGAACCAGGTAGAGTAATTTGGACCTCCTTGAGTCATAACAAAAGCTTGGGTAAAGACTTGGAAGGAATCGATCAGTCCCATAATTAGTTGAAAAAGCAGCACGGGAGAGATCATCGGTAAGGTAATGTTCAAGAAAATTCTGAAGCGTCCGGCACCGTCAAGGTTAGCGGCTTCGATCAAGCTAGCCGGTACGCCTTGCAGACCTGCGAGGAATAAAATCATTCCTGAGCCTGCTGTCCAGAAGGTCATGATGATCAAGGCATATAGTGCAGTGTCCGGGTTCATCAGCCAAGCCGGTCCATGAATACCGAACCAGGAAAGGATGTAATTGAAGAGCCCGATCTGTGGGTTGAAGATCCAGTACCATAGGAGGGACATGGCCACGCCGGATACCATGCTTGGAAAATACATGGCCGTTCGGAAAAAGCCGCGCAGGGGAATGGTCTGGTGAAGCAATAGCGCAAATCCAAGACCGAGAACAAGCTGGATAGGTACACCGATGAAGGTATATCTCAGTGTGACAACCACCGATTTCCAGAATAGGTCATTGTGAAACATCTCTGTGTAGTTAGCGAGCCCGATAAACTTAGGCGGGTGTATGATGTCATAATCAGTAAAGCTGAAGTAAAGCGATGATAAGATAGGATAAAGGGCGAATACTAGGAAGCCGATAATCCAAGGAGAAATGAACAGATACATGTAGAAAGTCTGCCGCCTGTTCTCGCGATTGATCATGACACACCAACCTCTCATTTTAAAGTATAAGCGCTTTAACTTTTGGTCGTGCTAATACTATTAAGTAACAATAATAATAGATACCTTGGTATTAAAGTTTAACCGCTTTAACTTTTTGGTTCGCTTGATAAGCTTATCATAGAGGATGATCACTAAATAATCAATACTTATTTTTAACTATAAGAGCGCTATCAGTCATTAAACATAACATTAACCTTGTTATTTTTTTTGGAAAGTCCCTCGAACAAGACTTCTAAGGTTTTGATGATAGTAATTATAACGTGTGAATGTTATTTTCGATTGATATTTCTCATGCTATGATTAGGTTTGGTCATATTTTGTTAGAAATGAGGAAACTGAATGACGACTAGACCTTACTTAAAAATGATCCAGCATTCTGTTACAACCTCAGGGATTACCTTTGAGGAAGTTACACCGAATTTCGTATATAGAGCTACGGATGGATTGAAATCATTTGTGATGGTAGACGCTGAGATCGGACTAAACAACAGTGCTTCTACGATCATTGCTATGAGTAAATCTCTAACTTATGACGTTTTGCATAAGGCGAATATCCCCGCGGTAGAACATATCTATTTGCCACATCCTGACTCCAAATTTAACAACTTGAATCCTTATTCATTGGCTGAACGTTATTTCCAAACGCTCAATGGGGTGGTAGTTATGAAGCAGGATAACGGGGCACAGGGAAATCATGTGTACAAAATTAATGAGATAGCCGATCTGCACGAAAAGCTGGATTTATTATTTTCTTTACAGCTTAATGGGGCAATGGGTCCCTATTATGAAGCGGAGATTGAGTATAGAATCGTAACTTTTAATCACCAGGCGCGTGTATTCCTTGGCAAAAAAAGAGTTCGCTCTTGGAAGCACAATTTGATTAACGGGGCTATTGCTATTGAGGTTAGCGATCAGGCCAAACGAGCGGCGCTTGCGGCGCTTGCTTCCGAGACCTCTAAAGCGATGGGCCTTGATTTCTGCTCCGTGGATATTTTGGAGACAGATCAAGGCCTCAGGGTGATCGAAGTGAATCATAAGGTTATGCTAGATGAGTATTGTAAGCAGAATCCAAGTGAAGTGCCAGCTCTATCTGATCTTTATCAGGAAGTCATTCTCCAGCGCTTTGAGAAGCTATAAGCCGATATCGAGCAGCGATTGCCCGAATAATCTTTTGGCATTTCCGATAAAGGTTTGCGTGCCGACAATTACAATAATCTCGGAAGACGAGCCAGTTTGTATATGCGTTAGAGCGTCCTCTAAATAGGGGAACTCGTAACTTTGTTCGATAAATCGGTTGGCAACATGGAGTGCATCTGTAGGAAAAGAAAGATGACTAATATCGGGCTTTGTGATGATTAATTGATCCGAGACCGAACTCATCACTTCGATAACCCCTGGGTAATCTTTATCTTTAGGGACACCGATAATTGAAGTTACAGCTCGGCTGCGGTCAGGATTCACCAGTTGAATAAGCTCAGCCAAATAGCGTGCTGATTCTTTATGAATTGCTCCGTCAATTATCGTTAGTGGATCATGGCAGATCACTTCACAGCGACCCGGCCATTGCAATTGTGCAAAGCATTTGAGAACGAGTTCCCTATTCAGAGGACCACTTGTAATATCCTCACATAGTGCGACTGCAGTGGCTGCATTTAGAGCTTGAAATTGCCCCAATAACGGAATCGTTAAGGACGGGTAAACCGCTTGATTTGTCTGAACATTAAAAGTAGTTCCAACGGGTGTTATTGCAATAGAGTCAGCCCAGAACTGCTCCTCATAATACTGCACAGCGTTGGAAGTGAGGTTCGCTTTTATAGTCGCAAGTACGCTCGATTTCTGTTTGCTAATATAGACGTTAGTAGCCTTGTTTTTGACGATGCCCAGTTTATGTAGTGTAATGCTGTTCAGGTCAGGTCCCAAATTAGCTACATGTTCCTCCATAATCGGAGTAATGACAGCCCAATCATTCTTCAGGACATTCGTGTCATCAAACCTTCCGCCTCTTCCACATTCAATTACATTGAAATCGGTATGATTCTCCTTGAAGTACAACGTCGCAATCGCCAGACCCACCCCAACAGGACCTTGATACTCATCAGCGGCAAGCTGATCTTCAATCGTTTGAAATCCCTCGCGAACCACATTTCCTAATCGTATAAAATCCTCTGTGGATATGGCCCGCCCGTCAATCCGTATTCTTTCGTTGAAATCAACCAGATGAGGGGAGGTAAACAAGCCCACTTTATAGCCTAGGTGACTTAACAAAGAAGAGATAAACCTTGAGGTGGAGCCCTTACCTTTACTGCCTGTGACTAGTATGTATTGTTGATCTCGATCCGGATTTCCGACTAGTTCCAGCAATGCTCTGGTTAATTCCGGTCGTCTAACTTGTCCATCCAAAGTTTCTGTGATGTTGTTAATGGCTCTTAGATAAGAGCTGTAGATCATATCTTCTACCTGGGCTTGTGAAGTGAATTCCACGATCATCGCTCCATTTAGTTAATTTTTGCTCGTTCTTCAGATAGCGTCGTGTAGATGATTATCGGAAGTAGTATCAGAGAAATAGCAACGGTCAGAGCGATGCTCCAGCTCAAATCCTTATACAGCTGTACTACTGTAAACAATAGAGCAATTACAGGCAAGACCAGCTTATTTAAGTGTTTTAAGAATAGGGAGTTCATGCTTCTCTTTACGGTAACCGATGTGCCGATACTGGGGATTTCTAGTTCATTTCGTGACAAAGCGGTGATTCCGATAAATAAGTGGCTGTCGATAAATTTGAGCTGATCATCCTCCTCATTTAGCTTGATCAACTGGGCAATATGCTCAGTGTCTATATCTAAGATGGGGACGGTGATTTCTTTGTTGTTATAGGTGATGACGATTTTGTCGGTCTCTTCCATACCCAGCAGCTTTCTAACATTGGGGTGAATTCGGCATAGATTTTGGTGCTCATCAAAAGGGTAGGGATGCCCTACTCTTAGTGTAAGCTCTCTTTTGCCAATAAAAAGATTTCCTAATGCGGTTAAGGGCTGTTTGATTCCCAGATGTATAAGTTTATGTATGCCTGGCTTGGACTGAGGACTTGTTCTTGCACGGGTAATAATTAGTTGATCATCCTCAGTGGCATGAGTCTCAAGTAACAACATGATATATCTGTTGAAATATAGTGCATTCGGCTTGGCTGTGTCATCCTCTTTTAACGTTAAGTTTACCCGAAAGCCATTCTTAGGATTAATCAGCTCTACATGGTTCGAATACTTGTGGACGAGCGTTGGACAAGCTTTGACATAAGGTTTGGCAATCTGGTCCACTTTAGGAATTCCCCGAAAAATCGTGTTGTACTCAGGTTTAGTAATGGTTAATCCTGTTATGGGGCAATCTCCTAGCTTGTCCTTTGCTCTTTTAGATAATTGAATACTGCCTCTAGGGATATCACTTTTAGATAAAAGCAAACAGCTAACCTGAGCATCATTCTCTGCTTTAAGCTCGACAAAGATATGGTGGACTAAGCCTAATTCAGCCAGCTCATCGGGGTTCATCGTGAGTTCTTCCCGGGCAGTATAGCTTTGTTTGTCCAATAGGGTGAAGGTCTGCTCGATATTTATGTTAGGCACCTCCCAATTGATTGATGATTTGTTCGAGGGAATGAATGGTTTTTTGGAATAAATCAAATGATTTCGGGTTACGATAATTTCGATTAATTTCAATTTGAATACTTTGAACTAACAGCTCTTTGGCGGAATACGATGTGACCGTTCCCAGATGAGATGCAGAAAATGTATGGTTTTGATGAACATTGGTAATACCATTATTGAAAAAAATACGTACGACTTCATTTATATTATTTTCTTGTATGGAAGTTCCGTGTAATGTACCTAAATCAATATCAAATTCCCTATCCTTAGAGGCACCATGCAAGTCTATAACAAAGTTAATTTGATGTTCTTTGACAATTGTTCCAAGTGCAGTCTTATATTCTCCGCCAAGGATGTAATTGGGGTCTTCTTTGGAGAAGCTATTGGAATAGATACAGTGACAATTGGTGAGCTTTTGTAACAGCAGCGCAAGAGAACCTGTATACATGTCCGCAGGTTTTACAGAGTGTTCTCTATAGTGGTTAATGGTATGCGGAGCAGACACTAGGACAGGAAGAGTACCTTTTACAATGGAGTAAGAGGGCTCTACCCCGATATCGCCAAAATAATTATTATTAGAGAATTGTAACTCATACTTTTCGATCAGAGATAAGATATGCAATCACCTATTCATAGTTATTTAAAAAAATATAAGAAAGTCGAAGGCGTTTATACTTGTCTATTATAACGTTTGAAGATTTGTAATGGCGAGTTTCTGCAATAAAATGGTTATTGAAATGTTCCAAACGGTGTGCTAATATTTCAATTGAAAACGTTACCGATAAGGATACCGGAAAAAAAGCGGAGAATATTTAAGTGAAATGAAAACGCTGACATTATTCTCGGTGAGCAAGCTCGGAGACGTCTTTAAGAGAGGTAATTTAATAAAAAGTTCGAGGGGGAAGAAAAATGAAGAATATTAAAAAATATCTAGGGCTCATGTTGGTAATGTCTATGGTTGTAGTCTTGGCAGCAGGGTGTGGGAATAAAGAGAACAATACAGCAACCAATGGTGGAAACGCTTCATCTGGTAAAAATGGATCGGTTTACTTTTTAAACTTCAAGCCTGAAATTGCAGAGATATATGAAAAAATCGCTAAGGATTACGAAGCGGAGACAGGCGTTAAAGTAAAAGTCGTAACAGCTGCAGCAGGTACTTACGAAACCAAATTGAAATCCGAAATTTCTAAGTCCGATGCACCTACGATCTTCCAAATTAATGGACCTGTTGGTTTCCAAGCTTGGAAAGATTACACCTTGGATTTGAAAGATACTAAGCTATACAGCTACTTGTCCGACAAAAGCTTGGCTGTAACTGAAGGCGAAGGCGTGTATGGTATCCCTTACGTAGTTGAAGGCTACGGTATTATCTACAACGACGCCATTATGAAGAAATACTTTGCTTTAGCTGACAAAGCTGTTTCGATCTCTTCCACAACTGAAATCAATAATTTCGAGACTTTGAAAGCAGTAGTAGAAGATATGACCGCTAAAAAAGATCAACTGGGTATCAAAGGTGTATTCGCCTCGACTTCCCTCGCTGCTGGTGAACAATGGAGATGGCAGACTCATTTGGCTAACTTGCCACTGTACTATGAATTCAAAGACAACACTGAGTTTGATAACACAGTTCTTGCCGGTCTGGCTTCTAAGGAAGTTGAATTCAAATATAACGATAAATTCAAAAACATCTTTGATCTTTATATCAAAAACTCTGTGACTAAAGAATCCCTTCTGGGTAGTAAATCTGTAGCGGACTCCATGGCTGAATTCGCACTGGGTAACGCAGCGATGGTTCAAAACGGTAACTGGGCTTGGTCACAAATCAATGATGTAGATGGTAACGTAGTTAAAGCTGAGGACATCAAATTCTTGCCTATCTACACAGGTATGGAAGGCGAAGAAAAACAAGGTCTGGCTGTAGGTACAGAAAACTATTTGGCAATCAACAGCAAAGCCTCTGCTGAGAACCAACAAGCTTCTATCGCATTTTTGGAATGGTTGTTCTCCAGTGAAAAAGGTAAAGCTTATGTAACGAACGACTTAGGTTTCATCGCTCCATTCAATACGTTTGAAGACAGCGAAAAACCAGCAGATCCACTTGCTAAAGAAGTATCCGCTTGGATGGAAAAAGATCTGACTTCTGTAGCTTGGACATTTGCGGCATTCCCAAGTGAAGAGTTCAAAAATGTCTTTGGTGATGCGCTCTTGCAATACGCTCAAGGCAATAAAACCTGGGATGAAGTTGTAACCATCTTTAAGGACACTTGGAAGGCTGAAAAGGCAAAATAATAAATGCATGGAAAAATGATTGAATAACTCTCAGTTGTTATAAAGATAAAAGCTTAGTGCCACTGGATTCCCTTTGGAATTTCAGTGGCACTAAGCAACAATTCGAGTGAATTCATCTGTTTCATCATTTTCCATACTGAGATAGGAGAAGACTCCATGGAAAAATCGATAAGAAAATATTTTGCTCTTTTTGCATTACCGACCATAATAGCCTTTGGGATCGCATTTGTTGTACCTTTTCTGCTAGGTATATATTTATCCTTTACAGAGTTTACTACCGTCAATGATGCAAAATGGATAGGTTTTGGAAATTACATTAAAGCATTTTCAAATCAAGAATTTCTAAATGCACTAGGCTTTACTGTTAAGTTTACAGTTCTATCTGTTCTTACGATTAATGTATTCGCCTTCATACTGGCGATGTTGTTAACTAGAAAGCTAAAAGGGACTAATGTATTTAGAACTATTTTTTTCATGCCTAACTTGATAGGCGGTATCGTATTAGGGTACATCTGGCAGCTGATCTTTAATGGAATTCTGTATAAGTTTGGAGTTACTTTGACCTCTGACGCAACTTATGGATTTTGGGGATTAATCATCCTTATGAATTGGCAATTGATAGGTTACATGATGATTATCTATGTTGCAGGTATTCAAAATGTGCCTAAGGATATAGTAGAAGCCGCAAGAATTGATGGAGCTTCACGTTCAAAGATTTTACGTAATGTGACGATTCCACTCGTAATGCCATCCATTACCATTTGTTTATTCTTAACGTTATCGAATTCATTCAAATTGTTTGACCAGAACTTAGCGTTGACTGCTGGTGCTCCTTCTAAGCAGACCTCGATGTTAGCACTGGATATCTACAATACCTTCTACGGAAAAACAGGATGGGAAGGTGTCGGTCAAGCGAAAGCCGTCGTATTTTTTGCACTGGTAGCCTTAATCGCCTTAGTACAACTTGTCATTACTAGAAGAAAGGAGGTTGAGAACTAATGCAACAGACTAGAGCAAAAGACTATTCTATATTCACCATTTTGTTGGTCTTGGCCATTGCGTTCTTATCTCCGATCTTTATTGTTCTGATGAACTCCTTTAAAGGTAAGTTCTACATTAGTGATACACCTTTCTTATTCCCTAATGGAACTACTTTTGTTGGTTTGAAGAACTATACTAGCGGTATAGCGAAGATTGATTTCTTCAGTGCTTTTGGAATGTCCTTGTTTATCACGGTGTGTTCGGTTGCTGTAATCGTGTTATTCACTTCCATGACTGCATGGTATATTACTCGGGTGAAATCAAAATTCACGAACTTGATGTATTACGCATTTGTGTTCTCGATGATCGTACCCTTCCAAATGGTAATGTTCACAATGACTAAGACAGCCAATGTACTGCATCTCGACAATCCGATTGGGATTATCTTGATCTATCTGGGATTTGGTTCAGGGCTATCGGTATTTATGTTTAGTGGATTTGTGAAGTCCATCCCACTGGAGGTTGAAGAGGCGGTTATGATTGATGGATGCAATCCACCGCAGGCGTTCTTTAAAGTGGTATTGCCCATCCTTAAGCCTATTGCTGTAACCGTAGCGATTCTTAATGTAATGTGGGTATGGAATGACTTCCTGTTGCCTGACCTGTTGATCGGTACTGAATACAAAACCATTCCTATTGCGATACAGTACCTAAAAGGTGGATACGGATCGATTGATATGGGAGCGATGATGGCGATGCTAGTTCTAGCTATTGTACCCATCATCATTTTCTACCTCACCTGCCAAAAATATATTATCGAAGGTGTCGTTGCAGGAGCCGTTAAGGGTTAAATAGAATATGTATGTAGAAGCGAGTAGGGTGCTTTTCTTGTTGAGTCTTCTCTTCGAGAATCCCCTACTTTCTTATTTAACGTGTAAAGGAAAGGTAGAAATGGAGAGATTGACTATCATAGATATCGCCAAATTATGTGGGGTTGGCGTGACTACAGTATCTAGAGCTATAAATAATCATCCGGATATTAATGAAGAAACAAAAGCGATGGTTATGAAGGTCATCAAAGAAAACCATTATGTACCGAATAACAGTGCCAGAAATTTAAAACGTTCCGATTCGAAAACGATTGCAGTATTGATCAAAGGGATATCAAATCCATTTTTCAGCCCGATGATTAAAGTATTTGAAAAAGAGATCCAGCGAAAGAAGTACTCCTTTATCCTACAACGAGTCGATGAGAATCAAGATGAGATCGAAGTGGCAATTGAGCTGGAGAAAGAAAAGCGCCTGAAGGGAATTGTGTTCCTGGGGGGATTATTCTCACACTCTCAAGAAAAATTACAGCAATTGACGGTTCCATTTGTCCTCAGCACGATTGGGATGACGGAAGAGTTTGATCTAAGTAACTATTCTTCTGTATCTGTAGATGACTTTAATGAGAGCTACAAAATTGTAGACTATTTATGTAATCTGGGACATGAAAAAATCGCAGTTATTACCGCGCCTGAAGATGATGTGAGTATCGGTAAATTAAGATATGAAGGATATAAAAAGGCTCTTTCTGATCATGGAATAGCTTATAATGAACGGCTAGTACGGCGGATGAAAGAAGATATTGATAGCTATAGTATGGAAAATGGGTATGCGGTTACAAAAGAACTGCTGGAGTCAGGGGAAGAGTTTACCGCTATTTTCACCTTATCAGATAGTATGGCCATCGGCGCTTGTAAAGCCATATTTGAAGCAGGCAAGCGAGTTCCTGAAGATTACTCTGTGGCAGGTTATGACGGACTGGATATTTCCTTCTATTATAATCCTTCTATCACTACCATCAAACAGCCAGTGGTAGAAATTGCGGAAGCGTCGATTAAGATTTTGTTTGATCTCATTAATAAGAAGGTCAATCATGCGCATCAGATTTTCCCTGCAGAATTAATCGTTAGAGAATCTACGAGGTCTATTTTGTAGTTTCAAAAAGTTCATATGTTTAAGCTTATTTACGAATCGGGGTGGGGAGATAGAACCGCAAGAGATTAAACTTAATGATATCAGCAGCATCACACGGTTTCTCACCGCATTCGGTGACCCTACTCGGATTCGGATTGTTATTAGGTAGAAAAGGCCGCTCCTATTTAATTCCGAAATTTCAAGTCTTTGCTCAGTGCACTTCGAAACATCCCCACACTTAACAATACCAAGGGTAGAAATAACCCGAAGGTTATAATGTAGTACACCCAATAATTATCAAACACCGCATTGTAATAGGTGTAATTCGGAGCAATGAGAGGTGCTAGTGCGATTAGGATCATCCCAGTAGGCAGAGTTAGCACCCGAAACTCTTTTAAGTTTAATAATTGGGATAACCCTAGGACGAAAGCATAGAAGTATAATGTTACTTCTATAAACAAGGTTAACATCCACATTAGAGCTATCATGGCTTCAACCCGCTCAAAGATCCCACCAACCGATATGCGTCTTGCTATGTTATAACTGGGATATATATCTCTGGTCGTTAAATCCGGACCTAGTACTAATACGGAAACAGTGACTGTCAGGAAGATGATAATCCCACCTAGGAAACAGCCCTGTAATAAGGCTTTTGTTATTTTTTTTTGTTGATTTACATAAGGGAGGAACATTAGAAAGACAACGGGTTCTAAGAAGGTGTAAGCCGAAATGGAGATGGACCCTCTTAGCACTGGCTTTATTCCGTCCTCCAATATGGGCAGCATTCTGACTATTTCCATCTGAGGAATAATGGCGACCGTTAGGATTAGAAATAGGATTATAACCATGGGAGTAAAGATCTCACCCGTTCGTCCGATAACCTCAATACCGAGTCGTGTTGCCATAATGACAATCAGTATAAATAAGATTAGAATGGCCGGAATGGGGGTTCCGGGTAACATTTCCGAGGTCACGAAATCAGCGACTTCCCGCATACTTCCTACGGTAACGATGAGAAAATACATTAAGGTCAAAAGAGATATAATAGTCCCTATCCATTTTCCAAAAACCTTTTGAATCACTTGGATAAGCGTTAGGTTGGGGTATAACTTTGCGAATTTGCTGTACAAAAAAATGGCTAGTAAACCTACGATCATTCCAATTAAGGAGGAAATCCAGGCATTTTGTTTGGCGTAGTGTGTAGTGGAAGGGGGGATTACAAGAATGGAATCCCCAATGGTAAGAAGCATAACAAGAATGGTAAGTTGACGAATACTTATTTTACCCTTTTCGAGCATGGCTTTGTTCCCTCCAATTTATCACTTCGTCTCTTCCAAGAAAGAGTTAGTTACTTTCCCTAACTGGCGAATCTCTATGTTCATCTTTACGTTTACTGGTAAGTTAACAAAGGTTTGATCCCAATTATCCTTCAGTTTTTTCCACGCCTGTGGGTTAGAGCGATGGATGACCTCGCCAAATCCAAAAATATCGGATTTGTATTCTTGTTGTACTTTTTTAATCGTAGTCTGGAATAAATGCTCTACTTTTACGTTAGCGATTTGTTCTAATTCGGTGATGGTCTTTGGATTGGTGAGGTCTAGATTTCTACATTGAACTTCTCCTAAATCTGTTTCTATATGTTGCTCGATACTGATTTCTGGGTTGTTGCCATTCATGCTGCCTTTTACTTTTGATTCGGCCTTGAATATATCAAGAGATATCTTTTTATCTTTATCTTGGGGACAATTAATGAAGGAAATCGTACTCTTTACCTTATTCGTTAAATAGTTATACACTTTTGATTCCTCTTGGTTTAGCCAACCGATCAATTTGTCCTCTTTGAATACGGCCAATCCAGAGTATTTCAATTCTGTTGGAGAATCTACGGTTTCTACATTCTTCGGAGTTTCTCCTGCATCTACATTTCCATTGATGACAACCCCTGTTAAGACTGGATTCTTACCCCTACTTACAAGTTCTGTAATCAGTGTTCCTAATGTCACAGTAGATGTAGGTGCCCATTTTTTCTCCGATGTTTCTAGGCTGGAAAACAATCGCACAGCAGGAATCTTTTCGAGGCTAGTTAATATTTTCAAAGTATCTTCTGCCCGTGCATCCTTTGCCACCACAATAAAGTAATCATTTCGCGCTTCGGTATCTCTTGACATGAAATCAAGAACGTCATTGATTCCCTCTTTAGCCAGAGCCTCGCTAAGGACTAAGATCCGCAGATGAGAGATGTAAATTTTACGTGGACTAATGGTTGTGATCTTCCTAAGCGCTTCATATACAGTATTTCCTGTCTCTTTGTAAAGGTTAACGGGTGATTGAGGACTTCCCCCTTTTGAGCCAGCGATTTGACTGGGTAAAACCACTTGTGCAGAAACTTGATATTGATCTCCGATCTTATCGATGCCGATCCCTACGGCAATCGCGAGATCATTCATTTCCTGTCGACTCCAGCAACCAGTTAACCCAATTTGTATGAGAACAAGAAGACAAAGTAGAAGTGATCTTCGTTTCATGGTGTACTCCTCCGTTAGATCTCTCGGGTTTAGTCCCATTATTTTTAAGATAACCAGGCATTTACCATGTCGGCTACAGGTTTATAGATGAACACCATCCAGGCTAACGGGTCTGAGATCGAGATATTCATGACGTAAATCAGACTAAAAAAAGTTCCCAGCAACAGAAGAAATAAAAAAACCCAAAATTCCTTGATTAAATTTTTCCTCAGCATAAGAGGCACTTCGATGGCTATAATAACGGCTACAATGATGAGGATCACTACTATACCCAATGTTCACAACCTCCCAAACAATCTTTAGTTCCGAGATGTTAAGTCTTTGCTGAGTGCTCTACGAAATATGCCCATACTTAATAACACAAACGGTACAAAAATACCGAAGGTTATAACATAGTACACCCAATAATTATCAAAAATAGCGTTATAATAAGTGAAATTCGGAGCAATGATTGGAGCGAGTGCCACTAAAATCATCCCTGTGGGTAAGGATAACACGCGATAATCTTTTAATTTTAATAATTGGGACAACCCCAGAACGAAAGCATAGAAGTACAAAGTTACTTTTATAAACAAAGTTAACATCCATTGTAGAGCTATCATGGCTTCAACCCGTTCGAAGAATCCGCCAACTGATATACGCCTTGCGATGTTATAACTGGGATAGATATCTCTAGTCGTCAGATCCGGACCTAACACCAGGATGGAGACGGTGAGCGTAATAAAAATTACAATACCGCCTAGAAGCGTACCCAGTAAGAAACTCTTTGTTATCATTTTTTGTTGATTTACATAAGGAAGTATCATGAGAAAGACAACTGTTTCTAAAAAGGTGTAAGTAGTGATGGAGATAGCCCCTCTTAGAACAGGCTTTATTCCGTCCTCCAATACGGGCAGTATTCTGACAATTTCCATCTGGGGAATAATAGCAATCGTCTGGATTAGGAATAAGACAATGAACATAGGAATGAAGAGCTCGCTAGCTCGCCCTATAACCTCAATACCGAGTCGTATTGCCATAATCATAATCAGTATAAACAAGATTAGAGTGGCCGGAATAGGGGTTCCAGGTAACATTTCCGAGGTCACAAAATCACCGATTTCTCGCATACTTCCAACGGAAACCATAAGAAAATAGATTAAAAATGTAAGGGATATAATAGTTCCTATCCATTTTCCAAAAGCCTTTTGAATCACTTGAATAAGCGTTAAATTGGGATATGACTTTGCGAACTTGCTGTACATATAGACTGCTAATAAACCTGCTACCATCCCAATTAAAGTGGAAATCCAGGCATTTTGTCTGGCGTATTCTGTAGTGGAAGAGGGAATTATAAGGATAGAATCGCCAATAGTAAGGAGCATGACAAGAATGGTTAGCTGACGGGCACTTATTTTTCCCTTTTCTAACATGGTTTCGTTCACTCCTAATGATTACTTCATTTCTTCCAAGAAAGAGTTAGTTACTTTCCCCAACAAGCGAATTTTACAAAGATTTTCGTTTCAAGATTTATTCCTCCGTCAGATCTCCTGGTTTTTCCGGTGGTGTACTCTTTTCCCGAACGAGATTTTTTTGATTAATTAGCTTAGGACGGGTAAACATAGCCCAACGAGGCATTCGGAAAAAGGTGTCCTTTTGATCAACAAGATTAAACGGAGCTAGCGGGCTCATATAAGGAACTCCAAAGGAGCGTAAACTGCACATGTGCAAAACAATCGCAATAATTCCGATAATGATCCCGAACAATCCGAAGGAAGCGGCTAGAAACATCATTGGGAAACGAAGCATTCTGACCGTCAAGGCGAGATCAAAGGCTGGTAGAACAAAGCTGGAGATTGCCGTGACAGCTACGACAATGAGCATGGCGGCAGAAACAATGCCAGCATCTACTGCAGCCGTTCCAATGACTAGCGTTCCCACTATAGAGACAGATTGGGCTATGGTTTGAGGCATACGCACGCTGGCTTCTCTTAGAATCTCAAAAGCAAGCTCCATTAAGAGGGCTTCAATAAACGCTGGAAGCGGTACGCCTTCCCGTTGAGCAGCTAAGCTAATGAGTAGGGTTGTAGGCAACATCTCTTGATGGAAAGTAGTAATAGCTACATATAAGGATGGGGCTAAAAGAGAAATGAATATACAGAAATAACGGAGCATCCGAACTAAGGTACCAACATCTGCACGTTGGTAGTAATCCTCAGCGGTCTGCATGAAGGACACGAATGTAGTAGGAACGGTCATCACTATAGGTGTTCCGTCTACTAATATAGCTACTTTCCCTTCCATAAGAGCAGCTGCAATAACATCAGGACGTTCGGTATGATGAATGGTTGGAAATGGAGTATAGGTTTCATCCTCGATTAATTCCTCGATATAACCACTCTCCAAGATGCCGTCAATATCTATCCGATCTAAACGTGAATGTACTTCTTGCACCACCCCGTCATCTACAATCCCTTTAATATACATAATGGCTACATCTGTTTGGGTGACACGCCCAATGGGTTGTGTTTCTAACCATAAGTTAGGGTCTTTTATTTTACGCCGGATTAATGCGGTGTTGGTACGCATGCTTTCTGTGAAGGCTTCCTTAGGTCCGCGGATCACCGTTTCGGTGGCACTTTCTGTTACACCACGATCTTTCCATCCACGCATGCCAATCGTGAAACCCTTAGCGTATCCATCTAGTAAGAGGATCACATCTCCGGATAATAGGGAGGTTAACAAAGAATTGAACTCTGTCGCATCTTTGATATCACCTACGGTAAGCATGTGATTTTTTAATAAGGAATAGTTGTCTTTCTCAGGTTCTAAGCTCAAATCTGGAATTTCTAAGACAAGGGACTCCAGAATGAAATCTTGAATAGCTTTACTGTCAGCAAGTCCATCTGTATAGAAAATAGCGGCTTTCATTTGTTGCTTGGAGCCAATGAAGAAATCTCTGATCACAAGGTCTGTGCTATTGCCGAGCGCCTTTTTTATATGTTCAATATTATCTTGAAGGTTTTCTTTGAGAGGTTCTTTAGGTAATTCTCTAGTGGGGTTGGGGTGCCCTAATGTAGGGTTTTTGAATATTTTTGTTATGGTTCTGTTTAGAAATCCCATAGTTGTTATCCCTCTTCCGCAAGCTGCTGTGAAATTAGCTATTACCAAAATGCGGTGGGATTATTCTTTGAATAATCAACTGCAGATTTGGGGATGAGCATGCAAAAAAAAGCCGTCGAGAGAATCTCGACAGCTAGGGCTAGAACTAGGTATTTAAGAACTTTAGGACGTCCAGTCGTTATATAAATGTTTCTCAGTTAGGATGGACAACAACTGGATACCGACCTCATTATGGCCACCTTCAGGGATGATCAAATCGGCGTATTTTTTGGATGGCTCAATAAAAGCTTCGTGCATTGGTTTAACCGTGCTCAAATATTGGTGATGGATCGATTGAATGCTCCGACCGCGTTCCTCGATATCGCGGAGTACCCGGCGGAGGATGCGTACATCAGGATCAGCATCAACAAAGACTTTGATATCAAGCATATCGCGGAGGTTCTCGTCGGATAGAACATGGAGTCCCTCGATGATTACAATATTGTTTGGTTTCAGTTCTACAGTCTCCGTAGTGGAGCGGGCATGAACTGTGAAGTCATACACCGGTGCATATGCGGCCCTATCTTCTCGCAGACATTTAAGATGCTCAATAAGCAGCTCGTTATCGAAAGCGAAAGGATGATCGTAATTGATGGATTCACGTTCAGCGAAGCTGAGGTGTGAATGATCTTTATAGTAGTTATCTTGAGATATGAAAGTTACCTTTCCCGTTCCAAGACGGTCAATGACGGAGCGGGCTACGGTTGTTTTTCCCGAGCCGGTGCCGCCGGCGATACCAATGATGAGCATGTGATTCAATAACCCTCCCTAAGATTGCCGTTGCAATTCCAATATTGTAGCACAGCGCTCATGTTTTTTCACCTTAGATCGGGTAAAATTAAGATGGGATTTTTTGAAATTCGTCTATATTAGGGACAAGGCAAACACGGAAGGGGCAATTCTACCAATGAACGGAAAAAAATCAGTGCAAGAGGCGTTTAATGAAACGACTTATCGAATCGTAGGACATGGGGATCGAGATGTTCAAGTCTTGAAGGAAGCCTTTGAAGCTGTAGAGAATAGTACACCATCTGATATTTATGGATCGGGAAAGGTGATTGAGGATTTCCAGTCGGAAATGGCGAAGCTTTTGGGAAAAGAAACAACAGTCTTCTTTCCGAGTGGAACGATGGCACAGCAAATCGCTTTAAGAATATGGTGTGATGAAAAAGGACTCAAGAGCGTCGCCTATCACCCTTTATGTCATTTAGAGATCCATGAGCAGGATGGGTTGAAGGAATTGCATCATATCGAGCCTGTCCTACTTGCGGATAAGAATCGACTAATTACCTTGGATGATGTATTACAAATGAAAGATGATATTGCTTGTCTGCTGCTTGAATTGCCGCAGCGTGAGATTGGCGGACAGTTACCAAAGTATCAGGAGCTTGAAGCGATTTCTAAACATTGCCGTGCTCGGGGAATTAAGCTGCATTTGGATGGGGCAAGACTGCTTGAGACGCTTCCCTATTATGGAAAGACAGCTGCTGAGATCTGCGCCCTCTTTGATAGTGTCTATATCTCACTGTATAAAGGAATCGGAGGAATTGCTGGCGCGATTCTTGCAGGCGGTGAGGAGTTTACGAAGCAATCGAAGATATGGAAACGGCGGCATGGTGGCGACCTAATCAGTCTGTATCCATACATTATTTCCTCTGATTATTACTACCAGCAAAGAGTAGAAAAGATGCAGCAGTATTATGAAGGGGCTAAAGAGCTTGCTGCTTTAGTTAATCAATGTCATGCGGTGACTACGTTACCTGCTGAGCCTGTCTCCAACATGTTTCATATGCATTTTCAAATGTCTAGGGAGAGCATTGAACCGATCCTGTCTTCTGCATATGAGGCAACAGGAATCGGTTTAAGCGCAGCGATAAGACCAACGGGAGAACATAGTTCTTATTGTGAGATCAGTATTGGAGACAAGTACGCCGACATTCCTAAAGAAGAGGTAAAAGGATTCTTACTGCTGCTCGATAAGCTAATGCGTGAATCATCTTCCGAGCAGCGTTCGAAGTAACGAGATCCGTAATAATTGTTTTTTAATAAGCTTTGTACGGAATTGATTTCTTAATTGATTGTAGATCGGCGGGCAATGGTTAAGGGCCCAATGATACATGAATTTAAAGTCTGTGGCGTCTTTCGCAGAATTTAATAAATAGTATGAGATCGTATCATATGCATTATGGTTAAACCATTCCGTCATTTCCTGCTCGTGATAGCCATATTTCTGAACGGCCATATTCTTAATTAACAGCTTCTCCTCCAGATTCTCAATTAAGAATCGCTGACTCAAATTAAAAGTAATGTTGTCCCCGTGTAATCTGTACACACCGGCAAGGGTATCTATGAAGCCAGCATCACCGACCAACAAAGAACGCAGATAAATAGAAGCATCGTTAACCATGTTCATATTCAGGATATCCATAGCCATTAAAGCCTCACGCTTAAAGACAGTTGTTAAGGTGGAGGAGGGCTTCGGATATCCTTTTTTCTCGAAATTCATGAAATAATCCTGCTTCTTAATAATCCTGCTTAGCTGTAGGCTACTGATCTTCAGTTGCTTGGCCTTTGAAAATTCAAGAAACACATTAGCAGCCACAAATGATATTTCGGGATGGTGATTGTGAAAGTCCACAGCCTTACTTAAATAATTCATATCAATCAGATAGTCATCATCATCGAGAAAAAGAACGTACTCCCCATCACCATGAGCAGCAAAAGCCTTACGGCGATTATTACCCGGGCCGCTATTTTTTTCGTTCCGCATATATATTACCCGTGACTCGCTTCCGAAGCTTTGATGCATTAACTCTTCCGTGCCATCTGTAGAGCAATCATCAATAACTGTGATCTCTATATAAGGATAGTCTTGCTTTAAGATGCTTTGGATCGCTTGATATAGAAATGCCTTTCTATTGTAAGTAGTGATAATGACACTAACCTTGGGATAATCGGCAAAGGAAAGGAGTGCTGAGTGTGAAGTATCCGTATGGGAGGACTGATGTTTGATTGCAACGATCCCATGGATTAACCCGTCAATTTCTTCGTTCACAATACTGAATTGCTCTGACAGATAGAACCTTAATGCATCTTCTGAAGCTCTCCCTGTGAGATAAGCACGGATCACCTCAGATAAGATTTCTAGATAGGTTTTAACTTGCGGATTTTGTTCTTTAGCTATGATCAGGCGGCATCGTTGGAATATCTCTTGATCATCCAATTGAAGTGCAGATGAATGGTTGATTTCATCATTAAGGTCATTTAGAAAGACGTAACAGGCTTGCTGCAAAACCTCGCTATGATCCATTTGGGGTCCTCCTGATGTGTTATTTGGATAAACTACTTACCTCAGGTCTAGCAATAACCTTATTTTTGAGCTTAGTTCGGTATATTTTGAGATGCCCCCACGTATACAGGAATACTTCCCGTTCCATCAAGGAGGCGATTACGAAATAGACAGGCAAGATCACAAGTCCTAGCAGTGCACCCCACAACATAATTCCCGCATAGGAATGGATGGGGATATTGATAGCGCTAGAGATCAGAATAATACCCACAAAAACCACTGCATTCGTTAGCCATCTTTTAAAGGTGACCCAAGGACTCCGATTCAGCAGATGTCTGCTAGCGTAGATCACGATATCTATGGAGCGGTATAAGAGAGCGGCTATCGTCCCCATCAATACACCGTAAATCCCCATAAAGATAACGAAGACAATAGAAGCGACTAGATTGATAGCGGATTCTAGTATGGAACGGTTCTGTGTGTTCTTAAAGTGTCCGGCGATGGTAATCACATTATTAGAAGAAGCTCTGGCATTGGTTAATAATTTGATGACTACGAACAGGATCGGCAGCCACATATCGATATAATTCACGTCATTTACCCCAGCGGTATACAGTTTCATAAAAGGTAGAATTAGAATGTATGCTACCGTTAGAATCGAGAAAATGAGCCCCATAAAATACACTTCGTAAGCATCATAAAATTTAATAAAGGCTTCTTTACTCTCATGAAAGCTCTGACCGAGAGCAGCCTTCACGCTTCCGTTTATAGTTTGGACGATGTTATCTACAATCGTAAAAATCATGTTGTACATGACATAAATGCTGACGATCTTTAAGTTCGTAAATATAGTCAGGATCAGCACGTCGGTATTTCTAAACACTAAGTAGGAGATCTCATGGACTAGCACGGAATTTTTTTGCCCAATGGCTTCATAGTCTGGTTTAAGATTTAGGTTGATCCATTTGTAATGCTTATTGATGTAAATATAGAAGACGACGATTTGAAGTATGGTCAATATGAAATAGGAAGCTTGCACAGCAATGATGTTAACGCCTTGAAGTAATAACAGAATCCGAATTACATTGTTCAGAATATTAGCTACGGTGACTATAGAAGTCTCTACATAGCTTTTTCCCTCTGCAGCGAGAAGCACTTTGAATTTCCCTTGGAAATAATAATTGATCGCTCCGCCCATCCCTGTAAGTAAAATAATGAGCATAACCGATAATCGATCGATGTCAGAAGTGATCACTAATGGATACACGGTGGCGATTAGAAGAACGGCGAAGAAATAATAAATGCCTGTTTTTTTATAATAGCTAGAGGTGGCGGCCAAAATAGAGTTGATGTGGTTCTTATCATCCGAAGCTACTGGCTTATATAGGGCTTGGATCGAAGCGGCGCCTACGCCGGCTTCCAGCAGTGCCAAATAACTAATAATTTGTACAATAGAAGCGATTAAACCATTGGCCTCTGAGCCATAGTTGACCATAATCAGCCGGGGGATAAAAAAACCGAGGATGATCGTAATGAGCTGACTCCCGAGTCCAAAAGATAAGTTAAGAATGCTCCGCTTGGCTCTCATAACGTATCCTCCTTTCGTAAAGCGATAAATACGTATCCAGATGCTCGAAATGCCTTTCGGCATGTTTGACTTGCGGCGTGACATCCATATAGTGAGTGGTCATACTTTCAAAAACCTGCGCAGGCTGGAGCTGCTCCAGTGTAGTGAAATCGGTATATAGCCCTTTGAACTGGGCATCTTCCATTACATTGATCATTTTTTTGCTGTAAGCGACGGGAAACACTGGTTTACCCAAAACCCAGCCGAGGATCATCGCATGGAATCTTGAAGCTACGATAAAGCTGGAATGGGCTAGAACGGCCAAGACCTCTTCCATATTCGTTTTATATAAATGCACTTGGGTGGCATCCTCATAGGAGTGGCCCATAAGATTCCGGATTTCCTCAATCGCCAGCTGATCGCCTTCGTGTTCACAAAATGACATAAAATGAACAGCGTAGCCTTTTTCAATGAAATAAATTGCGAGTTCTTTCATTTTTTCATAATAGAGGTTGTCAAAACCGTTCAGACCTTTAGCAGAAGGCTTAATGACGGATAAGACGATATAATCCTCTGGTTCGGTTTGAAGATCTGACGGGTTAAGCTGAAAAATAATATCGGGTGCTAAACGGACGTGATCCAGATCCTCAAATAAATCATAAGAGTACTTTTCTCTAAAGCAGATATCTGTATAGTCCTTAAAAACCCGCCTGTGTTCCTCATAATATTCTTTATCTGTGTAAGGGCCGAAATTCGATCCTAATAAATAGTAGGGCTTGTTCTTATTCCGGATGGCTTCTGCGTTCTTAAAATGCTCCTCCCAATGCTCTGCCTGCATAAAGATCGAGCCGCCGATATGAACAACACCATCGGAACGATTTGCCATGAATTTTTGCGCCAGATTATGTATCTTTAACCTTCTGCAAATAAAGGCAATGCCTCTTAAGAAAATGGAATCGGAAGGATACACTTTGAGGTTCCTGATCTCTTTGAAGCATAGCTTGTATAGGCGTGGAGCACAGATTCTGAATTCGGTATCCGGATACCTTTCACATAGCACCTTTATGAATAAATCATCGCCCAAATTAAATTCGGTATAGGCATAGATCAGCATCTTCTTCATATTCTAGATTCCTTTCGCTTGAACCTGGATAAGCTTCTCTCCACAGAAATGAATCTGTGATATAGAAGCGGGGAGATTAAGAATGCTCGGATATAAAGGGCTAATCTTCGATCATTCCCTCTATAACGTCTTATGAGTTCATACATTTCTTGGTTTAGTTCCGGATAGGTATGATCGATGTCGCGAAGTAACTTATGAATGCTTACGCCTTCTGTCCCATTTAGACAGGTTTTTAGGTTGAAAAAGTAATTCTCGATCAATTCGCGATTTCTTATATAAGGAGATATCATATCCAGCTTCTCAAAGGGATGGGCCTCGAAATAAGCATCTACCCGTTTGAATACACCAACGACATCAAATTTTTTCACATTATAGCTGTTGGAAATCGACGTGTTTCTTTGTAAATAAAACGATAATATATCCGGCAATGTGATGATTGTAGCGGCTCTGGACAAGGCTTTGTAGATAAATTCCTGATCTTCTCCATTCACACAGCGTTCCGTATATTGGAGCCCATGAAGGAGCAATAATTCCCGGTTATACGCTATGCTCCCTGTCCATATTCGCAAGCTTTTGTTCACAAAAATATGAGTCAGCGCTTCACTGCCTGTTATGTGGCTATAAGCGGAGGTGTAGCTCAAAGTAGTGACTCCATCCTCTGTGACATGGCTATATCCCCAGCAAATAATCTCGGGGTCAGATGGTTGAGTATAGGTATGAATGGTTCGTACTAAGTCTGTAGAGATATAATCATCACCATCCAGAAACAGCACATATTTCCCTGTAGCTTCTGTTAAGCCTCTATTTCTAGCCGCACTAACTCCCTGATTCTCTGTTCGAATGACTTTGCAAGAAAGATCGGGGTGAAGTGCGAGAATATTTGCTATCACGTTGTAGGTGTTATCTGTAGATCCGTCGTCCACGATAATGACCTCGAAATGCGGTTCACTTTGGGTAAGGAGTGAATCAAACATAGGGGTTATATAATGTTCAATATTGTATACAGGGACCACAATGCTTAGATTCATGTGCTGGCTCCTTTCCTTGGTAGAACTGGATAAATAGCTATCTTAAGCTTACCCTTCGTATCAAAAGATTGTATATACTACTTTAGTTTACTTATTGCTACCTCTAATTCGTTGTAACATCACGTGAATAATAATTATTACAGTATGTAAAATGACAATCATATCGATTGGTATAACATATATAGAAAGTCTATAAAATCATGAACGCTCGAAGCGGAGGGACCTACGATGCAGCTGCAAAAAATATTCGTGAACGGTGAGAGATTAAAGAATACGATTGAGGCATTTGCGGATTATGGGCGTACAGATAACAACGGCGTGACCCGGCTATCGCTGACGGAAGAGGATCTTAAGGTTCGGGATTATTTTCGATCCTGTTGTGAAGAATTGGGGATGTCTGTGAAGGTGGATGATATGGGCACGATGTACGCTACGCTTGCGGGTGTAGAGTCTGGGCCTCCTATTGTGATTGGTTCGCATATGGATACTGTGAAAAAAGGCGGCAGATTCGATGGTATCCTTGGGGTAATCGCTGGACTAGAGGTAGTTCGCACACTCGTGGATCACGGGATAAAACCGAAGCTATCGGTGACCATTATGAATTTCACAAATGAAGAAGGGGCTCGCTTTGAGCCTTCGATGATGGCTTCTGGTGTGCTGGCCGGTAAGTTCGACAAGGCAGAAATGTTGAATAAAAAAGATCCGGAGGGCATTACCTTTGGCGAAGCGCTGGAGGAGAGTGGATATGAGGGAGACGCGAGCAATCGTATTACCGAAGCCACTGCTTATTTGGAGCTTCACATCGAGCAAGGTCCCGTGCTAGAACAAGAAGAACTGTCGATTGGTCTGGTGGACTGTGTAGTTGGCATGGCCTGTTATGAGATTGAGGTGACGGGGGAATCGGATCATGCGGGCACCACGCCTATGGCAATGCGCAAGGATGCCTTGTTCGCTGCCACGGATTTGATCACGGAGCTTAGAAACAAGCTTAGTGCGCTCGATTCTGAACTGGTGTATACCATGGGCAGAATGAATGTGTTTCCTAATATTCATACCGTCATTCCCAATAAAGTGATCTTCACCATTGAGGCTAGACATAAAGATATGGAGATTGTTCGTGAGGTGGAAGCTATTATTCATAGCTTGCCGGAGATGCTACTGGACTGCGGAGTAAGTAAGACCAAGCTTTGGGGTAGAGAGACTGTTTGGTTTGACCGGGGGATATGTGATTTAGTAGAGCAAGCGGCACAAGCCTTGGGTTATTCTAAACGGAAGATCGCAAGTGGCGCAGGGCATGATGCTCAGTTCGTAGCCAGCTTTCTGCCATCCGCGATGGTGTTTGTACCTAGTGTGAAGGGAAAAAGTCATTGTGAAGAGGAGTTTACCTCCTATGAAGACTGTGAAAAAGGGGTAAATGTAATCCTAGAAACGGTGTTGTTATTACTGTCAAAGTAATGCGCGTCACTAAACATAACATTCCATTATGGAAGTAGTGCTTTAATTTCATACAAAATCGTCAAAAAGACACTTTAAGCAGTGTCTTTTTTTATGAGATAATGATTAGGGTTGTGTTGGGTACCAAATGACATAAAGTTACTGGGCGGTTTAAGTCGAATCCTTTGTGTAAAAACACAATGATGATAGATAATATTTTAATTTTTTACCAAATTGGGAATACTAAACGTATGTTATCATTCTTTACATAAGGGATCTACATTAGACGGGAGAGATGAATGATGATTATCGGAGTGCCTAAAGAAATTAAAAATAATGAGAATCGTGTAGCCATAACGCCTGCGGGTGTAGTTAGCCTTATTAAAGAAGGACATCAAGTGCTGGTGGAAGCTGGGGCTGGTGTGGGAAGTGGATTTCCGAACGAAGAGTATGCTTCTGCCGGAGCGAAGCTGATTCAGGACGCAGCTACGGTCTGGAGCTCTGCCGAAATGGTGATGAAAGTGAAAGAACCGCTGGAAAGCGAGTACCCTTATTTCCGTCCAGGCCTTATTTTGTTCACGTATCTGCATCTTGCGCCTGAACCTTCTCTGGCCGCTGCGCTCAAAGACAAAGGTGTCTTTGCCATCGGGTATGAGACGGTTGTTCATGAACGTACCTTGCCGTTATTAACACCGATGAGTGAAGTGGCGGGCCGGATGTCTGTTCAGCTTGGCGCTCAGTTCTTGCAAAAAAACTATGGCGGACAAGGGATTCTTCTCTCCGGTGTTCCTGGGGTTAGTCGTGGCAAAGTTAGCATCATCGGCGGTGGAGTAGTAGGTACAAACGCTGCAAAAATGGCTATCGGTTTGGGTGCTGATGTTACAATTGTTGACCTCAGTGCAGAAAGATTGCGTCAATTAGATGATATTTTTGGGGCACAGATCAATACGCTGATCTCTAACCCTTACAATATTGCCAAAGTGGTAGCTGAGGCAGATCTGCTGGTAGGTGCGGTGTTGATTCCGGGTGCGAAAGCACCGAAGCTGGTTACAGAAGAAATGGTCAAGACCATGAAGCCGGGATCGGTGATTGTCGATGTGGCCATTGACCAAGGTGGTATCGTAGAGACGATCGACAGAGTGACAACACATGATAATCCTGTATTTATCAAGCACGGCGTGCTGCATTATTCTGTTGCTAATATGCCGGGCGCTGTGGCCAAAACTTCGACGATCGCTTTAACCAATGTCACCGTTCCATACGCCCTGCAAATTGCCAATAAAGGCGTGATTAAGGCGATTCAGGATAATGCCGGCCTAAGAAGCGGCGTAAATGTCGCCAACGGTAAAATCACCTGCCAAGCCGTGGCTGAAGCACTTGGCGAGAAACATTTTACGGTAGAACAAGCTATGGAGCAGACGTTCACGATGAGCTAAATAGAGCTAAATTGAGATGAATAGATGCGTTCCAAATGAGTGGTGATATTTAGGGACAATAGACAGCGAATTCCCGCTATGGGAGTTTGCTGTTTGTTGTTTCTGGGAGTAATATTTTCGGCTCAGTTCGATGTGGGGGAGATCCGGTAGAAGTCTGTTAGTTTTATCTAGGAGGTAGCTAGGAGCGGCTTCAGTGTGGCTAGATCCAGCAGAAATCTACTAGTTCGGTGTTAAAGGCTGTAGGACTGCGTTATGAAGATGGTTGGATCGGGTGGATGTGTGTTGGTGGGTGTTAAAAGTAGCTGAGTTGTATAGTGGTGTGCCTAGATACAGTGGATGTTACTAGCGCTGTGCTAAAGGTGGATAGACAACGTAGAAGTTGGTTGGAATTCGATCAAAACTAGCTAGTTTCAACTATGTGCAGCTTGATTTGGCTAGTTACTGCTTAATTTAGTTAGTATTTGGTTTTTTTTTACGGTGAGAGATTTGTTGAAGATGATTTTTAGGGAAATCCTCCCTAAAAATTACGCGAAAATAGCTTGAAACGCTATAATTAGGGAATTTCTCCCTAAAAATACGAAGAATATGCCCAATAATAACCTGATCGGTTGAATATTAGGGAGTTTTTCCCTGATTAGTAGTAAACCAAGCCTAAAATACAGAATTTTAGGGAGGAATTCCCTAAAAACTCTAAAGGGGCTCTATCAATTAGCGGTTTATGTACTGTCGCGCCACTCCGTCACGCCGTAACCCGCATCAACGTAGCCGGCAACTCCGTCCCATGCAAACCCGCAACCCTGTAACCAACGTAACCCGTAACTCAGCAACTCCGCCCCCACGCAACTCTATAACCTCGTAACTCCTCCACCCGGCGATCTCAAGGTCCGCCAGCTCGCCCCCATCCCATTATCTTATAGTCAGCTAGGAGCACGCATACTATAATAAAATCACTCTAGAGTACAAGGTTCGGCTATTTTTCAGGCAGGGGTGGGGCTAGTGACGGAAAAGGATCCATTGTTTGATCGTTTCTTCGATAGTATGGAATCGTTGGCGGATGCGATTAGTGAATCTCTTCAATCCCAAGTTACGATTGAGGACAGCAATCATCATGTGATCGGATACAGCTCCCATCAATTTGAGAGTGATTCCGCGAGAATTTCGACCATTATTGGAAAGCGTGTACCTAACGCTGTCATTATTGGCTTACGCAAGAAGGGGATTATGCAGCAGCTTGAGAGCGCTACACGTCCGATTCGGATTCCTGCGGTCATGGAGGTAGGTCTTGGCCCCCGACTCGCTATTTGCATCAAACATCAGAAGGAAATACTCGGGTACATATGGGTAGTGGATGCAGGCAATCTAGTTGAAGGTCACGCAGAGAATATTGTAGAGAAAGCGGCGGCCATCGTTGGTCGTTATATATTGAAGCAACGGGGTTGGAAGACGAAGCAGGAGAAAACGCAGGAGGATTTTTTCTGGAAGCTGCTCACCTCCCATTACGACAATGAAGCGAATATCAAGCAGGATGCGGAAGTTTGGTCGATTCTTTTGCCGGACAAATATTATATTAGCGTGTTTGAGAGTGACAAGGTCATCAATGACCACTTCGTACTTCGGTTTCGGCAAACTATGACCTCCTATCCGGGGCTGAAATTATTGTTTCTGACTGCTGAGCACAATCGGTTAATTATATTGTTTTCATTCAGCTTTCGCATGGAAGGGACGGGTGGTCTGTATTCGTTCATGCACAAAATTATCGAGGATATGCGTAAGAGTGAGAGCTGTATGCTGGCTGCAGGCTGTAGCCTGGATTACACTGAATATATGTCGGCAGCCATTGCGTACTGGGAAGCGGGGTCCATTCTGGAAATCAAGAAGCTGCTGCCTTTTCATGGCCGAGAGTTACTATTGTATGAGGATATTGGATTTTGGGCGTATGTTCCGGCTATTATAGAGCAAAAACGTAGTCGGACCCGTAAAAGTCCTCTACTGTATCCGCTAAAAGAGCATGATCGCGAGCATAAAAGTGATTTTCTAAAAACGATTGCCGTTTATTTATCACTCAGTGGAAACTTGAAGGAATCCGCCGCTTTTTTACATATTCATACCAACACATTGCTGTACAGATTAAATCGCATAGCAGAGATTACGGGAAAAAGCTTAAAGGATACGGGATACCGCACTTCTATATATTTGGATATTTTGACGGAAGAGACCAGGCAGCTCAATCAGTGGTTTGTTGAGTCAGGGGAATAAAATGAATTAAGCACCAACTGGGCAGCGAACACGTACAATAACCTATATTTAGAACCTATAATATTGGAGGGACTAAGCATGGTGAAGGAAGTTCGTTCACCCGATGCCCTTGACTTTGAACGGAAAATGAGAGACAGCATCGTGGAATCGGCGGAAGCTTTAAATAACAGTGGAGCGGATTTTGCAACATTTGATGAGTCGCGCTGCAACCCGCAGTTTTGGACGCGTACAGATATTGGAGGACTACAGCTAAACGCTGGTGTGGCGCCTTCGGTGGGGATTAAAGACATTTTTCAGAACGGACATTTATATGCCTTCGAATGTGCGACAGCGATGGTCATTGTTATGTACAGGGCGACAATTGAAGCTATAGGTGAAGAAGCCTTTAATAGGTATTTTACTGATTTATTCTTATGGGATTGGAACTACGACGAGAATCTGCGCTTAATTACGAACTATAATAAGGATCAGATGCTGCGGGGAGATATTGTGTATTTCAGGAATCCAGATCATGCGCCTAGCAAGCCAGAATGGCAGGGTGAGAATGCTGTTAAGCTTGAAGAAGACCTGTATTATGGGCACGGCATTGGGATAACCACTGCAGAAGTCATCATAGCCTCTCTTAATGAGGAAAGATCGCCCGGAAGCAATACCTCAGCTTTTCTTACGAATGAGTCGATACATCCTGATTTTAATTATTTACAGCGACTATCTACAGGTTCTGTCTTACCCATGGCGGAAAATAGAGGCTCTGAGTGCACTGTGTTTTCAAGAATAGGGACTAGAAGCTACATTTATAAGATTTAACAGCTAAGAGGGTACCAAGAAGAGTAATCTTCCTGAAAAATCACTTCACCATCCGTTTGTCCGTCATACGTAGTTTCAGTAAAGACACCATCTAGGGTGTCTTTTTTTCGTGTGGATTCAATAGTTCTAGTTCGTAGTCATTAAAGCTTGAGCAGCTGTATTGCACCTCTTTGTGACTCTTGCATATTACGTCATGCATACAATTTAAATCTTTAATAATAGCAAAGGTTTAATTTTACATTGAACTGTTATAGTACTCATTGATCAATACTTTACTAACAGGGGGGAAGGATAAGCGCATGAATACATTACGTAAGACAATAGTGATTGCATCAGCGATAACGCTGCTAGGAGGAGGGTTTAATACAGGCTTTAGTCAAAATAATTATGTCTACGCAGCAGATGATACTACGCCATCCATCCTGGTCGAAGATTTTGAAGATGGAATCAATGATGTGAAATTTAATCCTAAACGTATGTATAATGCTACGCTGCATTTGGAAGATAACAAGAAGCTTGTAAGAAATGGGCAATATTCGGCTAGAATTGATTACGATATGATCGGCATAGTAGATAACCCCTCTCAAATTGAAGTCGGGTATAAAACGGGAAATATCCCAGTTACAGGTTACCCTACTAAAGTAGGCATGTGGGTTTATGCAAACAATGAAGGACATTTGCTGACGACAAAATTTAGAGATATAGGCGGATCTTCTTTCCAGGCAGAATTTTATGATGTAAATCAAGTGGGTATCAACTGGTCCGGCTGGAAATATATCGAGGCAGATATTCCGCAGGGTAAACCGGGTCCGATTGTTCTTGAATTGTTTTTCCAATTGAAACAATCGAATATGAGCAAGAAAAACAAGGGCTCTATTTGGGTAGATGATATTACCTTTATCTATGATGAAGTTGATGAGGATAAGGACGTTCCTGCCATTAAACCTAAAGCCCCTGTTGAAAATGAAGTCTTAAACACTCCACTTGATGAATTGAAGGTTGAGCTGACCGATAACGGATCAGGTCTGGATTTGGGTACCTTATCTGTTCAGTTAGATGGAACGGATATCACGGATGAAGTGCACTATTCTCCAGATACAAATTTATTAACTTACCCAGGAGAATATGTAGATGGCGGTTATCATGAGCTTGTGATTGAAGTGAAGGACAAGAATGGTAACCCGGCAGCCAAAAAACTCACCTTCACAATAAATGCAGGAGAGCGTTTGTTCATGACTGCAGACGAAGAAGCCATAAGTAATGAAATCTATCCTGTTCATATTAATATCAAAGATTACTTGAAAGCAGAGCAGGCAAAATTCACCTTGAATTATGATGCAAGCACCCTTCAAGTTGAAAGCATTACTCAGGCGGCTGGAGTCTCCCTAACCTCAGATATTGATAATGAGCACGGCATGGTTCAAGTAGCACTTGATAACGTAATAGCAGCAGCTCAAAATGTCGTTACTGTTAACTTCAGAGTGAGCTCTCATGCCGTCTTAGAGCGTGGTGAAGCGTACAAAACCATAACAATGAGTAATGCGAGTCTTACTGCTGGCGGCGTTCAGACGAGTACACCATTAGCTGCGCCTATTCATTATACAATCGGTTTCCCTTATCAGCTAAAAATGACGGGAGTTGGTTTGGGTACACCTTCTACCTTTACAGTGTTAGACCATGGAGGCAATCCGTATGAAGGTGCGGATATTGTTTTCACTGGATTATTAAAGCAAAGCTCAGTCGTTACAGTTAACACTGTTA
Source organism: Paenibacillus sp. FSL R5-0914 (assembly GCF_038004525.1). NCBI lineage: Bacteria > Bacillati > Bacillota > Bacilli > Caryophanales > Paenibacillaceae > Paenibacillus > Paenibacillus sp. FSL R5-0914. The sequence goes on along the minus strand of NZ_JBBORH010000001.1, from coordinate 609,554 downwards.
CGTCTAGTGTATATGAGGATGATGATACATCTTCTAATGTAATCATGGTTGCAAATGATGGTGAACGTTACTATGCTTCAACAGCAGCTAAGAATGGATTTTACGAGGTTATTCTCGCAGACGGACAAACAACAGGTTATATCTCTGAAGCTGATGTTAGTAGTCAGTTATTGAGCGGCAGCCTTGGTAAAACAGATGCTAAAGGACAGTTAATAACAGACCTCACTACATTGGCACTTGGAACCTATCAGGTACAAGCAGTCATCGGTGATCAGAACAGTAAGGTTGTCAATTATGAAGTTGTAGAGCAGTATGGTATGAATGAACCGCAATATATTCAAACCTATGTCGCAGAGGATATGTCTTCACAACTGAGTGCTGCCTGGCAAACAAAACCAGATCAAACCTCTACGTATATTCAATACATCGAAACTGGTGAATGGGGAGCAGGTGCAAGCCCAGACAACAATAAAGTAAAGCAGCAGCAAGCTGAGAGTGAGCTGCAGGTGCTTAGTATGAAGGAAAATGGAACGAAGGGTGAAATCCGGTTTCATAATGTCCTGGTTAAGGGCTTGAAAGCAGATACCACTTACAAATATCGTGTAGGCTATGAAGACCAATGGTCGGAGTGGCATGAATATTCTACTGTCGATCAGGATAAATCAACACCGACCTCATTCTTGTTTATTACGGATTCCCATACGAATCAACTACCAGGATTACAAATCTATCAAGAGCTAATGACTAACGCTTTGACACAATATCCATCAACACAGTTTATTATGCATGGTGGAGATATGGTTGATGTGGGCGGCGCATTCGAAGAATGGCAAAAGTTCTGGCTAGCATCTTCTGTTTATGCAACAAAACTCCCGACTGCACTAACACTGGGCAACCATGATGTGAAGAGTGAAGGGAAGGATGTGTTCACCAAAGGTGCGAATTTCCCGGAAAACGGACCAGAATCCCAACTGCAATATGCTTACTCTTATGAAGTCGATGATACTCATTTTGTCGTATTGAACTCAGAAGGCACAGAGGAACAGATGGTTGATCAAGCAGCATGGTTAAAGGACGATTTGGATCAGAATGATAAAAAATGGACTGTCGTTATGTTCCACCGTCCAGCTTATCATACAGAGAATGGCCGAGAATCCCTTGTTGAGTACACCCAAACCTATTTTGCCCCCATATTAGAAAAGAAAAAAGTCGATTTGGTTCTGGTTGGTCATGATCATGTATATGCGCGCACCTATCCAATGATGGATGGAAAGCCAAATAAAGCTACCAATGAGGGTACTGTATACCTTGATGGTGGTGCTTCAGGCTGGAAATTCTATGATGGCACCCAATATAATTATTTGAATTATATTTTTGATGAAGACGTTCCTGTATACTCCGCTATTAAAATTACTGAGGATGCGATTCATGTGGAGGCACGTACAAGTGCGGGTGCATTAATCGATGAGTTTTCTGTTAAGAAAACAACGGGAACTGAGACACCAACACCAACACCAACACCAACACCAACGCCAACACCGAATTCAACATCAACGCCACCAACATCTACACAAAAGCCAACAGCAACGCTAACACCACCAACATCAACACCGAAGCCAACAGCGATGCCAACACCGCCAATATCGACATCGAAGCCAACAGCGATGCCAACACCGCCAACATCGACATCGAAGCCAACAGCAACGCTAACACCACCAACATCAACACCGAAGCCAACAGCGATGCCAACACCGCCAACATCGACATCGAAGCCAACAGCGTCGAAGCCGGTATTCAACGACAAGGTAAATGTAGATGCAGTTAAAGCTATCGTGGAAAAAGAGAAGTCTGCTCCCGCTATAAACTTTACGGATGTTCCGGCATCTTCGTGGAGTGCCTCTGTAGTGGAGCGTGCAGCTAAGATGGGGATTGTAACGGGTTATAGTGATGGTTCTTACCATCCGAATCAAAAGGTAACTCGCGCCGAGTTCGCCACAATGTTAGCAAAAGCTTTTGGTCTACCGAATTCAAGCGGTTCATCTTTCTCTGACACGCAAGGGCATTGGGCTTCAGAATCGATTGCAGCATTACAAGCTAAAGGGGTAATTACGGGTTACAGTGATGGTTCTTTCCATCCGAATCAAGAAATTTCCCGCGCTGAGATCGTTGCAATGCTTGCTCGTCTGACAAACTATGTTCCTAACGCATCCAATCTATTTTTGGATGTAGCTACGAACTGGGCGTCAGAACAAATCAATGCTTTTGCAACTGCTGGCATAGTAACTGGTAAAGGCAACGAATTGTTCAAACCAAATGATGCTGCATCCCGTGCGGAGTCGGTTGCGATGATCATTCGTTTGTTGGATAAATTACTTGCACACTAAGTGAAATGTTTCGGGTAGTTAACCGGATTCAGCTCCACCAATAAGAAAAAGAAGGGGCTATCCCTGAGTCATTTATGACTTATGGGACAGCCCCTTTGCTGTGTCTAATAGCCTAAAGCTCAACAAAGTCGTTGCGGAATTTCTCGAAATCAGATTTTCTACATTCTAGCGCAAGCCGTGTGCCTGTTTCTTCATAGCTAGTGGATTGAACATGGGCATGCTCGTTGAAATAGGAGACCACATTGCCGCGATCAAATGGAATCAGAATTTCACACTGTACATAATCCGTAAACACACTGCGAATCAGATCTGTAAGTTCAGCTATCCCGCTATTTTGTTTGGCAGAGAGATAGACATTGTCACCCTCAAGGTGAGGGTAAGGCAAGTCAGTTAGGTCAGCCTTGTTGTAGGCATAAACCGTTGGAATTTGGTCCGCGCCGAGCGCTTTCAAAGTCTCATCAGTGACGGCCATATGCTGCTCATGCTGCGGATCGGAAATATCGACTACGTGAATCAATAAGTCAGCTTCGGTCACCTCTTCGAGCGTGGAGCGGAAGGCTTTGACCAGATGATGGGGAAGCTGGCTGACGAATCCAACGGTATCTGTTAATAAAAAGGTTTTGTGATCCGGTAGCTCAATGCTCCGAACGGATGTCTCCAGCGTAGCGAATAACATATCCTTGGCGAACACTTGCTTATTAGAGCCGGGATGATACGTCTCCACGATCACATTCATTAAGCTGGACTTGCCGGTATTCGTATAGCCGACGAGACAGACGACTGGAACCTCATTCTTATGCCGCTGCTTCCGCTGAATTTGGCGCCTTGCTACTTGCTGTTGAAGCTCAACTTGTAACGCTGAAATACGTTCTTCTATTCTTCTGCGATCCAGCTCCAGCTTCGTTTCACCAGCGCCTCTGTTCTTCAGCCCAGCACCACCGCCTTGTCTTCCGAGGGATTCTCGGAGACCTGTCAGGCGGGGCAGCATATACTGCAGCTTGGCTACTTCTACTTGCAGCTGTGCTTCTTTGGTCTTCGCTCTTTCTGCGAAAATATTCAAGATCAGAATCGTTCGATCAATGACCTGACGGCCTAGAGAAGACTCCAAATTGCGAATCTGTGAAGGAGACAGCTCATCATTAAAAATAACAATAGGAGCATCATGCGCTTCTAAGAGCGCAGATAATTCTTGGATTTTGCCTGTGCCGATATAGTGGGAAGGGTTGATCCGGCTTGCCTTCTGACTAAGTTCTCCGACAACTTCTAGGTCACAGGCAGCTGCCAGATTAGTGAGTTCTTCCATCGAATAATCGAAGTTTGTTTCGTTTTGTAGCTGAACACCGACTATAATAGCTTTTTCTCGTAGTTGTTCCATATATTTATTCATCCTCCAATAGTAAATAGTAAACGCAAAAAAACACAGGACATCTGCCTGTGCTTACGGTTCGTTAGAGGACGTCAGAACAAATGTGTAAGGAGAAATCTCCGTTACGACATTAGGGTCTTCCATAGATATATCGAATTAAACAACGGCTGGGGCGTAGGGAAATGATAACCTAATCCCTTACGAGCAGCAGTTGGTTTATTGGCTTCTATGGAGTTAAATGGGTAGACCTATCCTGAGTCCTCTGCACATGGGCAGAGCTTTAGCGCTATTCAATTAGCCGCGCAAAGTTCTAACTCGGATAAAGTCTATCACACGTAACCCTCCGTTCATAAAAAGTTAAGTCGAGTTTACCACATCCTTTATTTGGTGGCAAATCTGTATTTTATACTCGGTGAAGCACATCTCTATTTTAATATCAATCCAAGAATTCTAAAAATGATTGCATACCATATATATATAATTTGATATGAATAGGAGGTGTGAAGACATTGCCTGTCCTCTCTACAAACACCATCATTAATTTACCTGTCGACGGTACTCGTCCAATAGATCAAGTTGTGATCAAAGTGGTTAACAATGGATCAGCTGGCGCGGCTTGTTATTTAACGGGTTTAGCCAATAGTGCAAGTCCTCAGACAGTCTTTATTGAAGAATTATTTGAGCTGCAATATCGGGAAACGTCAAGCAAGACCTACACTATTGTAGAGGATTTATTCCAATTTAATTTTGTGTATTCACAGGACCAATTGAAGATTCAGGTTTTTCTTGTGGATGTGAACGGTGTCTGGACGGCTGTTAATCTGGAAGTGTTTCAAGTAAGCCGTATAACCTCGGAAATTCGTGATAACGTATCCGTTACATCGACTGACTTCGCGGCAATCAGCTTTATGAGGAGTTCTGCCTTTACTATTCCACAAGGACTTGCGGCTGAGATTAGACCGGCGGCTTTAGATATTCTATCCAAAAGACCTGTGCGATATATGGTCGTCGCAGGTGGCACTCTGGATGGGACATTCGAAAATTTCCCAACGCCAACTACGGATATTCCTGTCACGGACACGGCACTGCTGGTGAATTACACCTGCACTACGGTCACGGGTGGAAAGGTGATTATGCAAGGTACAGGATCGGGAATCTCCGGTGCTTATGCGAATTTGGCTGTTAATTTGCTTAACGAGCGACTCTCTTACGAGCTTCAGAATGAGCCGGTTACTCTGGTGGTTAACTCACTTTCAGGTGATGATGATCTCGCAGTCACCTTTAAGATGTCCGAGCAATGGTGAGCGTTCTTTAATCCAGTACTGAAGATAAATTCTAGTGATTGAAAAAAGGAACATCCGCGTAGATGCGAATGTTCCTTTTGATGGTTGTTGCAAGCGTTAAGATTAGTCTGTTAAGCCTCGCCGTAATGTAAAGAGGTCTTTCAAAGCCTCAGTAGACAGCTCGGTAATCCAGCCTTCGGAGCTGGAGATGACATTATCGCTTAGCTGCTGCTTACTCTCCAGCATCTCATCAATCTTTTCTTCGAGCGTCCCAAGAGCGATGAACTTATGCACCTGTACATCACGCGTCTGGCCCATCCGATAGGCTCGGTCTGTCGCCTGATTCTCAACGGCCGGATTCCACCAGCGATCGAAGTGGAATACGTGATTGGCTGCGGTTAAGTTCAGACCGACACCTCCGGCTTTGAGAGAAAGGATGAATACATTCGGCTGATCAGACGGTGGTGCATCTGGACGTCTGGACCCTTCGTCCGCGGAAGGTGCAGGCGTCTGGAATCGCTCAATCATTCGGTCACGCGCCTGTTTGGAGGTGCTTCCGTTCAAATAAAGGACAGGCTCTCCCAGCTCCTGCTGTAGAACAGCCTGAAGCATTTTTCCCATCCCGACATATTGCGTAAAGATGAGACAGCGCTCATCCTCTGCACGCAGTTCCTTAACCATATCCAGCAGTCTTTCAAGTTTAGAGGAACGGTTAATGAGTAGACTGGTATCCAGTTTGTTGTCCGAATCCGTTTCAGGGAGGGCCTCCTTAGTCACAAGCATCGGGTGATCACATAGCTGCTTAAGTCCGGTCAAAGCCCCAAGAATGGCGCCCTTACGCTCAATACCTTCCAACTTCTGCATACGGTCGAGCAGTCCGTTTACGGTCTGGTCATAGAGCGCAGCTTGTTCAGCTGTCAGATGGACATAGGTCTTCATCTCGTTTTTATCTGGAAGATCGAGCTGAATGTTAGGATCCTTTTTCTTACGGCGTAGCATGAACGGCTTCACGAGATTCTGTAGGTCCGCTGTACGTTTCTCGTCACGTTCCTTCTCAATGGCATTACTGAATCGGTCGTTAAAGGCTTTGGCACTACCCAGATAACCTGGGGTTATAAAATCATAAATGGACCACAGCTCGGATAATCTGTTCTCTATAGGTGTTCCTGTCAGCGCAATCCGGTGTAAAGCCGGGAAGCTGCGCACAGCTACCGACTGCTTCGTTTGAGCATTCTTGATGTTCTGTGCTTCGTCCAGGCAAATCGCCGCCCAAGTGAATTCCTTCAGCAACTCCTGATCAAGCGCTGCAGTCGCATAAGAGGTGAGTACCACGTCAGCTTGCGACGCAGCGCCATAGAAGAATCCTGCGTCCAAACGGCGACTTCCGTAGTGCAGCATCACATTCAAAGAAGGCGCGAAGCGCTGCAATTCCTTCTGCCAGTTGCCCAGCACGGAGGTAGGGCAGATGATCAGAGCAGGCCAACCCGGAGGGTCGGTCTGGCGACGGGATGAGCTAGGATCGGTATTTTCTTTGATATGAAGTAAATATGCGATGAGTTGGACGGTCTTGCCAAGCCCCATATCGTCGGCTAGACAAGCCCCCAAGCCGAATTGACGCAGGAAAGTCAGCCAAGCATATCCTTCATGCTGATAGGTGCGTAGCTCTGCCTGGAGTCCTGCGGGCACTGGAGGCTTCGGCCACTGTGAGCGCTGGCCGAGCTGACCAATGAGACTGATCAAATGCTCGTTTAGCTCTACCTCGAGCCGCAGGCGCGCCGCATCCTCTTGAAGCTGCTCTTCTGTAGCCTCAGCATCAGCTTCCTCACTCGCTTGCAGCAAATGAAGCTGAAGCACATCTTGGAAAGACAAGCCTTGCGACTTGTCCATACCAGCCATGGCTCTTTGGATTTGCGCCAGCAGCGCGGGATCGAGCGAGACCCATTTGCCTTTGAAGCGGACGAGTCGTTCCCCTCTTGCGACCAGCTCGGCAAATTCAGCTTCGGTGAGGTCGACGTCGCCGATGGAGATTCGCCAATCGAAATCGATGATCGAATCGAGGCCGAACAGCGACTCGCCGCCGCTGCGTTTGTCCTCGCCGGAGCTGATCTTGGCGCGGAGGCGCGGTTTTTTCCGGCTGGCGGCTTCCCACCACGCCGGCAGCAGCACTTGCCAGCCTGCTTCCAGCAGCCGCTGGCTCTCGGCGGTTAAGAACCGCCAAGCGATGGCATCGCTGAGCGGTTCGGCCAGCACGTCGCCGCCCGCCGCGAAGCGCTCGGGCGGCAGACTGCCGCGGAGGCGCTCCAGCCATCCCGCGGCCCGTTCGTGCACGTGGGCCGACCATGCTGTTGGCCACAAGCCGTGCGGCTCGCCATCATCGGCGAGCCTGATGGGAACAAGCGCGGATTCATCGCGCTTGTCCTGAAGGATCAGCTGCAGCCGCCAAGGGGATTCATCCCCTTCCGGCTCCAGCAGCTGAAGTGCAGGCCGGAAAGGCGCGGTATCCGCCTTCCAGCCAATGGCGATAAGCCATGCAGCGGTATCCATGCCCGCTGCAAGGGCCCCGCTTCTATCGAATAGAAGCGGGAATTCGCTCCGGAGGTCGCCTGCCTCGGCCTCCGTGCTGTAATACCTCTGCGATACGGCGGCGGAGAACGCCGCGCATAGCCCACGGCTAAATTCGCTGCCGCCATTTAGCGCCTCAAGAGCCCCTTTGGCAGTGTCATTCTCCACTGCCACCTGCGCCAAAGCGCCCTCATCCCAGGTCCATTGCAACCTCCCGGCGCGATAAGCGGAGATATCTGGAATATACTGTTTGTTCTCCAGACATATAGTCAGAAGTGGCGCCAGTTCAGTCAGGTGAGCCGCATCGCCCTCCCAGTTCCATTCGATATGCGCCAGCAGCTTCTGCTCTGTAAAGAAAGGGATGACCTGCTCTGCAGGTAGAATCACTAGCTCTACACCTTCGCCAGCTGATTGAACCGTTAACTCCGTTCCATAAAAAGACGCCTCATGCCAGGCGAATAACCGCTGTTTAAGCTGCAAACCGGGCAAGAGATCTTCTCTTTCATTCATTCCGTATATTAAAGCGTCGCCATACTGGCTTAATGCAAGCCGGATGGTCAGCGTGCGCAAATGCATGTTCATGGTATTAGCTTTCCTTTCCGAAGCTCCTCTTGCAGCGCACGGAGTCTGCTGTGCTTTGTGGTGAAGGCAATGAGGAACTCTTCCCACCGTTCTTCTTGTTTCATTTTTTTATACAACTTGGATAATCGCTTCAATAGTTTCACAGCCGCCTTGTAGCTATGTCTATTCTTATCCAGCACAAATCTTTCGACGGCCTGATGGTAGAAGGGGAGCAGAACTTCGGGTGCGTTTTTCTCCATAGGCTGGAGGTCTGTAACACGAAATTCGGAAGGCAGCTTACCGATGGACAGTTGATAATCCATCCATGTCTGCCATTTTTCATAGGTAATTAACTTCTCTTCGTATACTTCTCCAGAGATAGGTAACATGGTGGCTAATGTATTCCACATCTGCGGCTCAGCTTCAGGAAGGTGGCGAACGGCCTCTTCCCATCTGTTCGAATAGTTATTCAGATTGTAGAGTCTGCTGCTCAGCAGTGGACCGATCTGAACAAGCCAACCTACCAAGCGTGACCATTCACCTGCATCCAGAAGCGGGGAGGTGAAGCTCATAAGCTCATCAGGATGGAGACCTGGGCGCTCGGCAGCCTTATTCAGTAATTCCCAAGCCTTTGGGTCATCTTTCAGATAAAAATACATGCGGCTCTGGGCTAATAGCCACGCATGGCGTGACAGGGAAGCGCCTAATTCACTTTCTGCCTGCTGAAGCTGTTTGATTTCATCCAGATAAAGCTTAGTTCCACCTGTATTCGGATAAATCCAGTTTCTCCACAGCAGGTCATAGCACAGTGAAAAAGGGGGCTGATCCCTCAAGCGATCGCGCGACTCCGTCAACATCTCACGCCGCAAGTAGGAGAGGGTCTCGACGATATGCGGCCACAGATCGTATTCCTGCTCTTGCTCGGGAGACAGCGGGAGTGTGCTTTTTAACAGACGTGTGATTGCTTCCTGTAGCTCAGAGACCGCTACTTGCGTGTAATAGCCGAGTGATGAGGTGAAGGCGACCTGACCGGGCAGATTGGCGGAAGGCTTAGCCAGCTTTTCTAGAAGAAAAAGATGGGCATGCAGGGTAAATAGCTTGTCCATTTCCGGTGATAACTTCGGCTTAAATTTAGTAATGGAAGATAATGCCCGATCCACATATTCAGGATTCCGAGTGGTATGTGCCAGAGGCGTGATGCAGAATGCAAAATACTCGCGCCACTCCGTGATGCCTCCGTCAGCGATCCGGCTGGCATGTTCTTTTAGCTGTTGCTGGTGCTTTCTATCGGTTCCGACAGGTGAACTACTTGATGTTTTTGGGAGAAAAGATGCGGCTTTGGCGTTAGCTAGAACTTGTACAGACCTATTCTGTTGTTCAGCAAAACTGAGCAGCACAGCGGCCATATGCTTGCAATGACCTGAAACAGGGCAGTTGCAATGGCACCGAGTGAAGCTGTCCAGATCAATAGTAACGCGGTAATCCTCTCTACCTTCAACAAGGGCATTGATCTTAGATGGCTCCGTCATAGTGAACGAACGAATACGGCTTTGCTTATAATATTGGAACCCTCGTTTGAGGGTGAGGTCATCGAAATAATAGGCGACATTCTGGATGAGCTTACTCCACTGCGTATCATCCATAGTATAGGTTGGTTGCATACAATTGGTCTCCCGTAAGAAAAATGGTCGTTATTTGACCTTCATTATATCATTTCTTTTTGAGTAGGATGTTTTGGCGTTGTAATGAAAGCGAAATTGCTGGCTTGTATGGAACGTGGGGCCTAAACATATACTAATCGTGCTGAATTTTGAAGTATAGATCAAACAAAGGTCAAAAAAGGTCAAAACATTAAAAACATTAAAATTTGTAGCATTAAATCAGCTAATTTGCCTGAATTTGACCGAAAATTGGCTTAAATCGGTTTTGTTATTCCTCTGATAGGGGACTATAATAAGGTCATAGGTCAAATAAAGTCAAAGTCAATGAGAGGAGAATGGATAATGTTTGATTTGGTTCCTTTTGGTAAACGTAGAGATGATGCTTTTGGTATGCTGGCTAAGTCTTTAAATGATGTTTTTAATGATGATTTTTTTGCACCGATCAAGAGCTCCACGATGTCCTTCAGAACGGATATTCGCGAGAGTGAGCAGGCTTACCTGATTGAAGCTGAACTTCCTGGCTTTAAAAAAGAAGAAATCGACATTGATTATGCCAGCCCTTACTTGACGATTAAAGCGGTGCGTAAAGAAGAGAATGCGGAGGAGAACAAGGATCATCAAATTGTACGTAGAGAACGTCGATATGGTGAATATGTTCGCAGATTCTATGTTCAGGATATTGCAGTGGAAGAGATTCGCGCGTCTTTGAAAGACGGATTGCTGAAGCTGGAAGTTCCAAAACAGCAAAAACCACAAGGGAAACGCATTGAGATTCAAGACGGAGATTCTAGCGCATCGCAGTCTGAATAAGCATAATTTAGGCGGTAATAGTTTCCGCGCAGCATCTTAGAGATAGGCAGCGAGCTTTTAATATAGTGTTATGAATAAAAGGCGCATTGTAGTGGAGGATTCCGGCTATGGTGCGTCTTTTCTCGGAATCGTACGATGAGTTGTATTTAATAAAGCGTTGAAAGGAGGAATCCGAGTGGCTAACAAAAGCTATTATGATGCTTTGGGCGTGAGCAAAACAGCAACTAAACAGGAAATTAAAAAGGCTTATCAAAAGCTGGCCAAGAAGTGGCATCCCGATGTGAACAAAGCCTCTGAGGCAGAGGCGAAATTCAAAGAAGCGGCTGAAGCCTATGAAGTGCTGGGCAATGAGGAGAAACGCAAGCTTTACGATGAGGAGCTGCTTTATGGGGCTCAGCGTGGTAGAGCTGGTGGAGGTGCGTCGAGCGGAGCCTCTTCGTGGGATTCAAACTATGGTGGAAGCTGGAGCGGCGGAACTTATTCTGCAGGAGGTTCTGGCATTTCGGAGGAAGATTTGTTCGGAATGTTTTTTGGGAATCGGGGATCGGCGGATCGCGCTGGCTTTGATTTCTTTTCTAGTAGTGGTAGTGGGCGTTCGAACGGCAAACCATGGGGTGAGGCGCGTAGTTCGACGCAGGCGCAGCTGGATATTACGTTGGAGCAGGCCTATAAGGGAGCAACTGTAAGAGTGCAGATCGGTGATAAAACTGTGGACGTTCAAGTTCCGCCGGGATCTAGTGAAGGCACGATTTTAAAAATCGCAGGAACCACTCAGAGTGGCATAGCTCCAGGTGGCGATATACTGCTGGCACTTCATATTCTTCCTCATGATATATACGAGCTTCGAGCTGGCGATTTATACGGTGTAGTTGAAGTTGCTCCATGGCAAGCGGTATTGGGTGGTGAGGTGAAGGTTCCATTACCGGGTGGCGGTGCCGTGAAATTGAAGATTCCTGCAGGAATTCAAAGTGGTAAAACGCTGCGTATCCCAGGCAAAGGTTTGAAGCGTGAGAATGGTGCGAACGGTGATATTTTATTTGGTATTGAGATTGTTGTCCCTGAGCCAACCAGCGAAGCGGAGAAGAATTTGTACCGTAAACTGGCTGAATCCAGCCATTTCGAGGCTAGAGCTAAACGTCAAAGCGCTAGTGCGCAGCGCCCGAAGGCAAAAGTGGGTAATTAATAGGTAGGTAGAGGTAACTTTGTATGTTCGTGATCGATTTTGGCTGGTGAATATGGTGAATAGAGTGCTAGTAGTAGAAAAGTAACTTAATTAGAAACTAACTAATAGTAGAGACCTGTGAGAAGTGTCGGGAAAAGGAAGGGTAAAAGTGTTCTAAAGGTGCCGATTTCGGCTCGATGAGCGAAAAGAGGGGTAAAAGTACCCCAGAATGAGTCGTATTGGGCTCGATGAGTGAAAAGAGGGGTGAAAATGCCCCAGAATGCGTGGATTTCGGCTCGATGAGCGAAAAGAGGGGTAAAAATCCCCCAGAATGAGCCGAATTCGGCTGATCACCCGAAATGTACGGTATTAATCCCGCAGATAGCGCCAAATGCGGCCCATCCGTCCAAATGTACGGTATTAATCCCGCAGATATCAGCAAATGCGGTCCATCCGTCCAAATGTGCGGTATTAATCCCGCAGATAGCGCCAAATGCGGCTCATCCGTCCAAATGTACGGTATTAATCCCGCAGATAACGCCAAATGTGGCTGATCACCCGAAATGTACGGTATTAATCCCGCAGATATCGCCAAATGTGGCTCATCCGCCTCAATTCAGCGGTATTAATCCCGCTAAATTAATCTATCCCGGCCAAAACGACCGATCCTATATATCAGTCTTAAATAGAAAGGTGAGAGAGCTATGGATTTCAATAAACTTACTCAAAAGCTGCAGGAAGCAGTGGCTGCGGCGCAGTCGCTGGCTTCAGAAAGCGGACATCAGGAGATCGATAATCTCCATCTGTTAAAAGCGTTACTCCAGCAGCAAGAAGGCTTGCTGCCAAGATTGCTGCAAAAGATGAACGTCCCCGTAGCTGAGCTGCTGCGCAGCACGGATGAACTGCTTCAGCGTAAGCCGAGCATAAGCGGATCAGGAGCAAGCACAGTACGGCGTTATGCCTCGCAATCGCTGATTCATCTGCTGGAACAGGCGGAGAAAGAAGCGGCGAAGATGCAAGACGAGTTTGTTTCGGTGGAGCATGCCGTGCTGGCCATGGTGTCGGATTCGAGCAGGGATAATCGTGAGCTGCGTGATCTTTTTGTCAGTCGTGGATTAACACGCGAGAAGCTGATGTCTATACTTGCTGAGATTCGTGGGCATCAGCGTGTAACGAGTCGGGAGCCGGAGGCTACTTATGAGGTGCTGGAGAAATACGGACGTGATCTTGTAGCAGAGGTTCGCGCGGGTAAGATCGATCCAGTCATCGGACGTGACGCTGAGATACGTCGTGTGATCCGAATTCTGTCCCGTAAAACGAAGAATAACCCTGTACTGATCGGTGAGCCAGGTGTAGGTAAAACAGCGATTGTGGAAGGCTTGGCTCACCGGATTGTACGCAAAGACGTACCGGAGGGGTTGAAGGACAAGACGATTTTCTCCCTGGATATGAGTTCCCTTGTAGCAGGCGCGAAATTCCGTGGTGAATTCGAGGAACGCCTGCAGGCGGTACTGAGGGAAGTTCGTGAAAGTAACGGCCGTATTATTCTTTTTATTGATGAGCTGCACACGATTGTAGGGGCAGGTAAAACCGAAGGCTCGATGGATGCGGGCAATATGCTGAAGCCGATGCTGGCTCGCGGCGAACTGCACTGTATCGGTGCCACAACGCTCGATGAATACCGCAAGTATATAGAGAAGGACCCTGCGCTGGAGCGCCGTTTCCAACAGGTACTGGTCAGCGAGCCAGATGTAGAGGATACGATCTCCATTCTACGCGGTCTGAAGGAACGGTTCGAAGTCCATCATGGAGTCAAAATCCATGACAGCGCCCTCGTCGCTGCAGGCGTTCTGTCTAACCGCTACATTACGGATCGTTTCTTGCCGGATAAAGCGATCGACTTAGTGGATGAAGCCTGTGCCATGATCCGTACGGAGATTGATTCCATGCCGGGTGAAATGGATGAAGTGACCCGCCGTCTGATGCAGATGGAGATTGAGGAAGCAGCGCTTAAAAAAGAAACCGATGACGCCAGCAAACGCCGTTTGGAAATCTTACAACGTGAACTCGCCGATCTCAAGGAGAAGCAGCTTGGGATGACCGCACGTTGGGAGAAGGAAAAGTCAGCGATTCAAGGCATCCGCGACCTCAAAAAACGGCTGGAGCAAGCCCGCAAGGATTTGGTCGATGCACAGGAGGAATACGATCTTAATAAATCAGCCGAATTGAGCTACGGCATCATTCCTGATCTGGAGCGGCAATTGAAAGCAGCGGAAGAAGCGGCACAGCAGGATCAGGATACAAGATTATTGCGTGAAGCTGTAACCGAGGAGGAGATCGCAGATATTGTATCGCGCTGGACGGGTGTGCCGGTTAGCCGACTGGTTGAAGGCGAACGGGATAAGCTGCTGCGTCTGGAAGAAACGCTGCATGAACGAGTTGTGGGCCAAGATGAAGCTGTCAGCTTGGTGGCCGATGCCGTGCTTCGGGCAAGAGCCGGGATCAAAGATCCAAATCGGCCGATCGGTTCCTTCCTGTTCCTCGGTCCGACTGGGGTAGGGAAGACAGAGTTGGCTAAATCACTCGCGGTTTCTCTCTTTGATCGCGAAGATGGCATGATCCGTATCGATATGTCGGAGTATATGGAGAAGCACAGTGTTTCTCGCCTAGTCGGTGCACCTCCGGGATACGTTGGATATGAGGAGGGCGGCCAACTTACAGAAGCTGTACGGCGTCAGCCTTATACAGTAGTGCTGCTCGATGAAGTGGAGAAGGCCCATCCCGATGTATTTAATATTCTACTGCAGTTGCTTGATGATGGACGGCTGACCGATTCGCAGGGCCGGATGGTCGACTTCAAGAACACGATCATTATTATGACCTCAAATATCGGTTCACCACATCTGATTCAAGGCACCGATGAGAAGGGTCAGCTTACGGAGGCTGCCAAGGATAGCGTAATGAAGGAACTAACTGGTCATTTCCGTCCAGAGTTCCTGAACCGGGTTGACGATATTGTGATGTTCAAGCCGTTGACCCTGGGCGAGATTGAGAAAATCGTGGACAAACTGGTGGACGGATTACGTTTACGTCTTGCTGACCGGGAGATTGGTCTTGAGTTAACTGAACCCGCGGTACGTTTTATCGCTAAGGAAGGTTTTGATCCAGTGTATGGGGCGAGACCGCTGAAACGCTTCATCCAGCGAAGTCTGGAGACCCGTGTGGCACGTGCGATCATTGCTGGTGAAGCCGCAGAAGGTACGGTGATTCAAGTAGACGAATCCGGCGGCGGCCTGACGGTGAGCATTATAAAGCCAGATGTTGATACTATGTAAAAATAAAAGGCGTCCACAAAGCCACCAAGGTTTTGTGGACGTCCTTTTTATGATTACCCTCATTCCACCCAAGGTATTAAATGAGGGTGTTCATCCAGAATGGACAGGTATTGTTCCTTCCAGCCGTATTGGCCATCGGGATCAAGGAGCATGTAACGCAGATATTTTTCTAAGCGGAATTCTGCCTTCGACCAGCCTAGATGCTTGAGTCGCAAGTTGCTTAGCTGGTGGGGAAGCTCGAAGACATTCTCCGGGAATCGCCCACAATGCTGTGGAGATTCATTCCATACATAGTTGAAGTCTTCTTTATAACGAAGCAAAAAAGGACGGTAATTCAAATGAGAGCGCCAGTAAATATCTTCTCTGTAATGGGTGGCGTTCCATAAATCATAGAGACGGAAACAGAATAAATCGACCTCGTCAGCGTACAGCAGGGGTTCGATATTTGCCGCGAAGCTCGCTTCAAAGATTTCGTCTGCGTCCAGACTTAGAATCCACTCGGGCTTCGTCTTCAGAACCTCTTCCCATTGCTGCTTTCGCAGCTCGATTTCATTGCTGAATTTGGATATGGTATTGTGCACGAGATGAACGGGAATGCCTTCAAGCACCTCCAGGCAGATAGCTGCTGAATTATCGGTGCTGCCATCATCGATAATGACGGCCTCGTCGATGTATTTGCGATGCTCTTCCAGAACCTGCCGCAGAAAGCGTCCACTTTCATTTTTCACAACCATGGTGAGGGTTAGCTTGGGCCGCTTTCTGGCTGGGGGGACTGTCTCCTTGGAGCTTTCGTTGTCTGGGTTGTCTGTGGTGGGTGTCGGCATTACTGATGCAGGTACTTCGTCCGTAGATGAACTGTTCTCAGTATCAGTGGCTTCAGCTTTGGTCTCCGTAGTTTCTTTGATGAAATCCTCTACTTTACTCAAATCACTGTCTCTATACAAGTGTAGCGCCGGATAATGGGTATCGACGAACAAGGGGATACCAAGGGCTGCGGCACGAATGCAGAAATGACGGTCTTCTCCCCAGTATGAAATGTTGCGAATTTGATTATAGCTGACTCCAGCTTTTATCGCATGCTGACTAATCAATGTACAAGCCCCGAGTCCGCCCACCTCATAGATTCCGGGAATCCGCATCTTTGCTATGAATTCATGAAATCTGCGATTAATCTCCTCTGGTTGCAGTTTTTCACCGGGCAGTAGCTCCCACTGATTGTATTCGTCGTGCATCCATACCTGCGGCTGAAACATAGTCTCTGGCTGCCACTGCGTCCAGAATACCTCTGAAATAATATCCTTGTTCGTACCTATTAGATGTCTGAGGGTATCAGGATGGAGAATGAGATCAGAGTCAATAAGGAATAAATAATCATAGTTCAAGGTTTGGGCGCGGTTGATCATGAGGTTCTTAAAATTGGCTACTTTCCAGACTAAGTTGGTATTCCAAAAGTGGGTAGTATCATTGCGAATATACGCATCGTGAAAGCCGGAGCTCTGAAGATAAATATGATCACCCATGCTTTGGAATTCCTGGAGCAGCCGACTTGACTCCTCATCATCATTATCATCAACTAGATGGAAATCCAGCTCAATATCGGCAATATTCAGACGAAGCAGGGAATTCAGAAATTCTTTTAAAACCATAGGCTTCTGGTGGATTGGACTGCCAATCAATACGCGAACCTTGTTTTCCGTCATTGCCGCCTCCTTGGGGAACGCCCCTCTTTCCTTGGATGATCCTTATGTTCTCAATATATTTACAGGAGAGCGGCAATAATCCTTATTTTTCAAAGTTCTGTAAAGTAAATGAGTATTAGATGTATTAATTCGTAACGATCTGCTGTACAATAACCGAATAATTAGATGACAATATGAACAGCAAAGGATGAGCGCTATGGATAAACCATCAATCGATTCCCTCAATATTACATTAATGTGAAATGCTATCCATTGTAATTCCTAGTATTCCGATATACAATATAAAAAACACAAGCAACGCAGAACATAGAATACGGGGGAGAAACTTATGCGTAAAGGATTATCTGGAGTTATTACTTTGATTTTGTTAACATTTTTGATTAGTGCGTGCTCCGGAGGGAACACCGCCACTTCTACAAATAAAAATCAGACACCTGCTACTAATGATGGAACGACAGCAAGCACTGAGATAAAAGATGGAGGCAACTTGATTATTGGAGTCGCTGCTGATCCTGTTATTCTAAATCCGAACTACGCGGGTGACCGTGTCAGTCTTACGATTGACCAAGCGCTCTATGCTCCACTGTTCCAAGTAAATGATGGTAAGAAGACCTTCTACTTGGCAGACAGCCTGACCCTTTCAGAAGATAACCTGACTTATACGTTGAAGCTGAAAAGCGGACTGACATGGCATGACGGAGAAAAGCTTACTGCTGACGATGTCGTGTTCACGATTGATAGCATCCTCGATGAGAAGCAAAACAGCATGTTGAGAGCGAACTTATTCATCGGTGATAAACCCGTTAAGGCCGTTAAGGTGGATGATCTGACCGTAGAGTTCAAGCTTCCACAGGTCAGCCCAGCTTTTGAAGCTACACTAGTGCAAGTATTTCCGATTCCAAAGCATATTTTTGAAAATGAGACGGATCTAGAGAAAAGCACCAAGAATGCTAATCCTGTTGGATCTGGACCATTTAAATTTAAAGAATATAAAGCGGGCGAATATGTTACATTAGAAAGATTTGATAACTACTTTGGCGGCAAGCCACATCTTGATTCTGTTACGTACCGGATTGCTAAAGATACGAATGCTGCGAACCTCGCACTTCAGAGTGGTGAGATCAACATTAAATATCTAGATCCACAGGATGTTGAAACGATTGAAGCTTCGAATAATTTCGAAATTCTTCCTTATAGTGAAGGCCGATTGTCGTACCTGTTGTTCAACGCGAACAGCGATAGAGGTGCTCTTGCTAAAAAAGAAGTTCGTCAAGCCTTGTCTCTAGCACTAAGCCGTGATGAAATCATTCAGGCTGCTTATTCCTCTAGCGAGTATGCTGACCCGGCGAAGTCATTCTTGACTCCGGATGCATTGTTCTATACTAATGACGTACCTTCTTTCGATAATGATGTGGAAAAAGCGAAAGAGCTTCTGCAATCGGCAGGGGTTAGCGATCTGAAATTGAGATTGATTGTATCGAGCGGTAATAAAGCTCAGGAAGCCATTTCACTATACGTGCAGCAAAAGCTAAAGGCCATTGGCGCTGAAGTTGAACTGCAAAATATGGATGCCTCGGCATATGGTCAGAAGTTCAGCGATATGAATTCAACAGATTTTGAACTTGCGATTGCAGGTTATATTATGGGTTACGATCCTGATGCTTACAGAATTTTGTATACTTCTACTGCTGACTCTAACTACTCGCATTATAATAATGCTGAAGTCGATAAGTTGTTCAATGAAGGTGCAGGAGAAGCAGATGTGACTAAACGTGGTGAGATCTATAAGAAGATCCAAGAGATCATTGCTGACGATGCACCGATTTATCCAATTGCTAATACTAAGACTATTGTAGCTGTCTCCAAGAACTACGGCGGTCTAGAAGAAGCAGTCTTGAAGCCTGTCGTTATTTTTGAAGATTTATCGAAAATCTACCTTAAATAAAAACGGGAAAAAGTAAGCTGGGTTATCCAGCTTACTTTTTTACCGATACAGAACTGGGAGAATAAACGTATGAGACAACTTATCGTCCGAAGATTACTGCAAACCCTGCCGATGTTGTTTTTTGTTTCGGTTGTGTGCTTTGCGATGATTAAGCTGGCTCCGGGGGATCCGGTATTATCCTTCGTTACGCCGAATATGCACGCAGATGATATTGAGCGCATCCGGCATAACCTTGGGCTGGATAAGCCAGCCTACATTCAATATTTAATCTGGATTAAAGAAATATTACAGGGGAATTTCGGTTATTCCCTAGTGAATCATCAGCCAGTATTGGATCAAATTCTAGAACGCCTTCCTGCAACGGCAGGCTTGATGGGTTCTGCGATCGGTCTCGCTGTTTTGCTGGCGATTCCACTCGGTCTTATTGCTGGAGCAAACCGGAACCGCTGGGTAGATAAGCTGATTAATTTCTTATCCTATGTCGGAATATCCGTGCCTTTGTTTTGGCTTGCCATCTTACTAATGTACTTATTCGCGATTAAGCTGCATCTGCTTCCTATTATGGGGATGCGAACGATTGGTGTGGAATCGGCGTTTGATGTATTCAAGCATGGTATCCTGCCTTGCACCGTGCTTGCTTTTGGATTCTTGGCTGGTTATGTGCGATACATTCGCTCTAGTACCATTGGACAGCTAAAAGAAGAGTACGTGCAGATTCAATATGCTTTTGGATCTAACAAGACAACGATTCTGTTCCGTCATGTAATGAAGCATGTGTTGCTTCCTGTAATTACATTGCTCGGGATGTCTATGGGTGATCTGGTGGCAGGCGCAATTGTTACAGAAACAGTATTTTCATGGCCAGGTATTGGCTCTTTGGGGATGACTGCAGTTAAAGGGATGGATTACCCCGTGATTATGGGAATTACTCTATTCTCCTCTTTAATGCTGATCATCGGTAATCTGGTCGCGGATATTCTATATAGCTTCGTGGACCCACGAATTAAATTAACGAGGTGACCTCATGAATCGCAGTAAATGGAAAAGTGTTGGAGATGAGCTATTTACGAATAAATTGGGCGTCGCAGCCCTCATTACTTTAATCATCTTCTCACTGGGCTCTATATTTGCTTTTTTATCTGGACATGATCCGAATGCGATGGATGTTCTGGCACGTCTGAAATCGCCGGGAGCCGATCACTGGTTCGGGACGGATGACTATGGCCGGGATTATTTTGCCCGCGCATTATATGGTGGCCGGGTATCACTGCTAGTTGGCTTTGCTTCAATGATCATTGCTACAGGCATAGGTGTGACGGTGGGCGTAATCAGTGGATTCTTTGGCGGATGGGTTGATAATCTTCTCATGCGGATGCTTGATGTAGTGCTGTCCATTCCTTCTTTCTTAGTTCTGCTGCTGCTTAGCGTATTTCTGAAGCCGAGTGTTGGGAATATCATCATTATTATTGCTCTATTAATGTGGATGAATATCGCCCGTGTCATTCGGGCAGAGACGATGACGATTAAGGAACGCGAATATGTACTCTATGCAAAAGCCTCCGGACAGAGCAATTTCGGAATTATTTGGCGTCATATTCTTCCGGGGCTAGTGCCTGTTGTCATTGTAGGTGCGACGAATAATATCGCTTCGGCGATAATGATGGAGTCGTCCCTAAGTTTCCTCGGGTTCGGGGTACAGCCTCCGAATGCGACTTGGGGCAGTATGCTTAACAATGCGCAGGGATATATCGCTCAAGCGCCATATCTGGCTTTATTCCCTGGATTATTGATACTATTAACGGTACTGAGCTTTAATGTTTTGGGTGATATTTTGCGGGTAGGCTTTGAACCGAAGCTGATCCGAAGATAGGAGTGTGAAGACATCATGACGGAACGGCTATTGTCTGTCGAGGATTTGAAGGTTTCGTTCCATACAAGGGACGGAGAGAATCAAGCAGTTCGCGGCGTTAGCTTTCATATAGATGCTGGTGAGACGGTAGGAATCGTCGGAGAATCTGGTAGTGGGAAGAGTGTAACTGCCAAGGCGATTATGTCGTTAATTACACCTCCGGGTAAAATTATCGGTGGAAATATTAATTTTCGTGGTGAGAATTTATCGAACCTTTCGGAAAAAGAGTGGAGAAAGCTACGCGGCAATCGTATAGCAATGGTGTTTCAGGACCCCATGACCTCTCTTAATCCTGTAAAAAAAATCGGCCAGCAGCTTACGGAAGTCATCCGTCGGCATCGGGGTTTAAATAAGCAAGAAGCGCTTAAAGAGGCAGCAAGCATCTTGCGTCAGGTAGGTATTAATAATCCTGAACAGCGGCTGCAGCAATATCCGCATGAATTCAGCGGCGGGATGCGCCAGCGGGTCATGATCGCCATGGCTCTTTCCTGTAAGCCAGAGCTATTGATTGCGGATGAGCCGACAACTGCGCTCGATGTAACAATACAGGCGCAAATTCTCGATCTTTTTAAAGAGTTGAAAAATAATACCAGTACAGCTGTAGCGCTCATTACCCATGACTTGGGTGTGGTAGCACAGGTATGTACACGGGTTATCGTAATGTATGGTGGACTTGTGATGGAGGAGGGCACGGTAGAGGATATCTTTTATCGCCCACAGCATCCTTACACGAAAGGTCTGCTTCGCTCGATTCCAAAACGTGACGGCAAGTCGCGGGAACGCCTTGTCCCTATCGAAGGCACACCTCCGGATTTGCTGAATCCTCCTTCGGGCTGTCCATTTATGGAACGTTGCCCTAATGCTTTTGCTCGTTGCAGCGAACGTCCTCCGGTCATCGAATTATCGCCTGGCCATCGTTCGATGTGCTGGCTGGCAGACGGTGTGCAGGAGACTCCAGCCGTAGCTGGTGTTGAAGGGAGCGGTTCTGTTGAGTGATAATAAGATTCTAGTGGACGTAAATAATCTGAAGAAACATTTCTCCAAAGGCAAGGATATATGGGGACGTAATACATCAGTGCTTAAGGCGGTAGATGGCGTAAGCTTTCAGATTCGTCAGGGGGAGACCTTTGGACTGGTCGGAGAGTCGGGGAGCGGCAAGTCCACGGTTGGACGCTGCTTGCTGCGATTGTATGACTATACAGATGGTGAAGTGTCTTTTGACGGGCAGCCGCTGAGCAAGCTTGGAGAGAAGCAGCTTAAGCCTTTTCGCAGACGGATTCAATCGATCTTTCAAGATCCATATTCCTCGTTGAATCCAAGCCTGAATGTACTTGATCTGATCAGTGAGCCTATGAAAATCCACGGGATCCACGAAGGCGACGAGCGTATAGAGGCTGTTGCGGCACTGCTGGATAAGGTGGGTTTAAAAAGAGAGCATCTTTATCGCTTTCCTCATGAATTCAGTGGTGGGCAACGCCAACGGATTTCGATTGCTCGAGCATTATCTGTGAAACCTGAATTCGTAGTGTGCGATGAACCGATCTCAGCGCTGGATGTATCTGTTCAGGCTCAGGTAGTGAATATGCTGGAGGATTTGCAGTCGGAATTTGGGTTGACCTACCTCTTTGTTGCACACGATCTGTCGATGGTACGGCATATTTCGGACCGGATTGGCGTGATGTATGGCGGTCGTCTCGTAGAGGTAGCCGAAAGTGACGAACTATACGAGAACCCTATTCATCCTTATACGAAGGCGCTGCTATCTTCGATTTTGGAGACAGACCCTAAGCGGGCTAATCAGAGAATTATTTTAGATGGATATTCGGCAGAGTACGGCAGGGCTGAGACCTCTACATTGCAGGAAGTTAGTCCGGGTCATTATGTTGCTTATGATTTCACGGAATAAGTAGAATCTATATACAGGTATGGGGGGAATCAGGATGTCAGACAATTTGAACCGGGTAAAGTTATCCCAGTGGGATGCTTTACTGGTAGAATCACTTCGCGCTTTGGGCTGGTCTAATGAGGATATTCTTCGTAAAGTGGCGGAGGGCGATTTGCCCGTTGACGAGAGTGAATACGAATTTGATTATAAGCAGTTGACCACTTTACAAGCGGAGCAGCCAGAATTGTTCGAGCAAGCGGTGAAGACAGGCTATCAGATCAAGTACAACACGATTCGTGGCATTCGTAGCTGGATATGGGTTGTTCTTGGTAAAGAGGCAGAGTTGGAGCTTGAAGAGGGTAAAGAAGCCATAGAAATAGTATTGACGACAGCCGAGAAGAACCGGCTGGAATCTGTGCTGTCATTCGGCTGGCAGATTCACGGTGGAGCCGGCGTGGAAGACGATTCCAGCGCTAACGCAAGCTACCGGATCGAGCCGATTCAACGATAACCTCTCCAAGCAGAGAAGAAATAAAGAAAGAACGCCCTTACCTTTTCCTCATGGAAAGGATAAGGGCGTTCTTGGTTAGTTCACTTCAATCCGGCCACGCCGGAAGCTGATTTCTGCTTTGCCGGTGTGCAGCTGCCACATATGCCAGAATACAAACGGAATAATCATAATAAAGTTGATGATTCCCCAATAGTTCATGACGTCTGCATTGTACCACGATGAAGCATCCATTAGTGTCGGGAACAGGCTAACGAAGCAGGCGCGTAGAAGTAAATGTGCCGCTAATGTATAGACCCGCGCAATGATGTAGAGTTCTGGGCGGCGTTTGATGATGGGATAGAGCTCAGCTGCGAGAAGAATGCATAGCGAGCTTGCAAAGAACTTCGGACTCTCTGCATAGACGAAGGCTGCATTCCAAGTTGTATAGAGGAAGTTCCAGCCGATTGTCGTATATGCAATGAGATCGCCGTGCGATTCAGTAGAAATCTTCCAATATTTTGGCGCAAAAGGGATGGTTATACATAATAGGAGGCCGGTAAGCGCATTGAATGTATTCCCCATCGTAAAGTCTTTAATGGTCGCTTCCATGATATTAAGGAATAGAACGCCATATACGAACCACAATACCCAATCCTTCTGTAACCCATTCCAGAACGGTCCTTTTCGTTTCTCGTAGTTAGCAATACGAATGAATCCAACAAATATCGTAGGAAGAATTACACTTAAAATCTTGGCCCACCGAAACCAGCCTTCGACACCGCCCATAAGCCATAAGGGAAAGGTTAGTAAAGAAGCAATCCAGAACCAGTGGGCAAACTTATAATGCTTGCGCATGATACTGACAACAATAAGAAGCAGAACTATGTAGCCGATCATACTAACGCCGTACTGCCATGCAGGAATATCCATGATAAACCTCCTTTTTTTGTGAAAGCGTAATCAATTGTTGCCGATACTGAGCTTCAACCCTACAATGCTTGGTTAATTCATAAACATAACAACTGTTCGGTTTTATTGTATTAGGAATTAATTGGTTCTGTCTGTGCTAATTAACACACAAAAAACAAATTAGATTCAGTACTCTTTTCATATGAAAATAAATCGCAATAAGCGATTCAGTTGGGCGGGGAGTTTATGTCTGAGGATAGAAAATTACATATTATTGAGGCGACGAATCGTGTTATCTATCGAATGGGTATTGCGGGTACGACTATGCGGAGAATTGCCGATGAAGCCGGGCTTAGCACGGGGGCGTTGTATCATCATTACAATAGTAAAGAAGAGATTCTTTATGATGCGATGGATCGCAGTCTATCCGTATCTACGAGAATTGCCGAGGAGGTACAGCAAGGGAAGTATAGCCGCGGGGAAGTTATTGAGCAAATCAGCGAGAATGTGAAAGATCGTTTTAACAAAATAGATGACAATCGAATGCAGTTCTATCTTGCCCAGGAAGCGATACTCGGGAACGAGGAAATCTCCAATCAATTGAAAGTTAAGTATAAGAAATGGATTGGTCATACCGAGGAGCTGTTACAACGCTTGTACGAAAAACAACCCGGGAAATACAATAAAGCCATTGCCTCATTGCTGATTGGAGCTATTGACGGGATCGTTATGCAGACGCTGCTGGGTGTGGCGAATACGGATGATATTGAAGATATTTCCGAGGTATACCACAAGCTTCTTGTAGAAGGCATTCCGAAGCTGTTAGAAGCATGGGATGAATAACGCAGAGTGTGGCGGTACGGCTAATCCTTGTGCGTGTAATTCACAGAATGAAACTCCCCGCAGCTTGCTGCGGGGAGTTTCATTATACGTTTACTGCTGTATAAGCAACCTCATATTGTGCAGCTTCAATCCAGGTTCCTGTCTTAAAGTCTCTGCCCCGGACAAGCACTTTATCTCTATATACTTCCACATAGAAGCCTTGGCTGCCTGTCTTATGCTTATCTTCGTTTGTCCAAAGGTAGGCGACAGAAGCAGCATTAAACATTGTTGCCATCTCTCCATGGCCAGGGTACATAGTGTTGTCTACCTCTAACTCCCAATGGGTGTGACCAGTGAATAACAAGGTCTGGGGGTGTCTCGAAAGAATCTCTTTTAATTCCTTATCTTGAGTGACACCATACCAATCTTGTGATTCTAACGATCCAGCTACTGTATCTTTAAGCGGTTGATGCAGGAAAAGAAAGATAGGCTGATCCGGTGAAGCTTGCTCCCCAAGCTTATGCTCCAGCCAATCAAGCTGCTTAGAGGAAAGATGACAGAATTTAGGTAATCCTTTTTCTGTACCTAGAAAGATAAAATGATAGCCATTAATCCAGTGATCATGATAGGGTCCAGACATTCCAGTCTGTGACGTATACATCCCTAAGCGAGACTTCCAAATCCCGAGGCCTACATCATGATTACCTAAAGTGAAAGTAATGTCGGGCAAGTCAACCTTATGTTGATTAATGATACGAAGCATTTCTTTATATTCAGCAGAAAAACCATGGTTTGTGACATCACCGATATGCATAATCCCACTGCTACCTTTTCCATGTGCGGCTATATCACGGAGCGCCAGCTCAAAGTTAAGATTGTACTCATGATTTCGATCAGCGGTGACATGCGTATCCGTGATGATCTGAAAGGTAATAACAGGCTTCTCTTCAGGTAATGTGTTCACGCTCATGTTTAGGCATCCCCCTTCATCTTATGAATCTATGAAATACTGTGGCTGTTCACTAATGCGTCTTCCCGCTAATGTTCAGTCCTATGATCCCGGTTAGGATAACGGCTATCCATAGTAGGGAGGACAGGGTTAGCTTTTCTTCGAAAAATAGGGCTCCTATGAAAGAAATAAGGATGATTCCCGCCCCTGACCATATCGCATAAGCAACGCCTACCTTAATAGAGGTGAGGGCATAATTCAGGGAGGTGAAGCTGGCTCCATAGAACAGGAACATGAGCACGGAAGGCCAGAGCTGAGTGAACCCCTGAGATATTTTCATTGAGATGGTCCCTGACAGTTCGAACACAATAGCTAGCATCAGAAACATCCATGCCCATATTCCTTCTATTTTCACAGGGAAGTAACCTCGATGCTGAGTTCAGCGTAAGATCGCACAATGAGATCTGCATCCGGGAGAATATGCGACGAAGCACTAATATCTTCATTTTCAGTGATTCCTATAGCTACCTGTACACCCGCTGCTTTAGCCATTCGCATATCCCCATTAGTATCACCGATAACTGCTGTGTGCGCGGGTTCAACGGCCAACCTTTCGCAGGCAAGCTGCACCATGTCGGGGAAAGGTTTACCCTGATCCACAAGGTCTGTTCCAATTACCTCGGAGAAATAGTGCCGTATGCCGAGCCATTGGAGATGTTTCTCTGCAGCATCTGTTTCATCTGCGGTCACCACGGCGAGAGGGATGCCAGCACTCGCACACTCATCGAGAAAACGATGAATACCCGGCAGCGAGTGAACGGGGCGTTTCTCTTCCAACATAACATCCGCTTCCAGACGGCACTGATGAACAAGCTCCATGGACTCCGCCCACGATAAACCTTGCAGATAACTCTGCCATGACAGGATGGCATAGAGGTCACTCATAGTCCCCATAGCCAGGGGGCCGTTCCGATCATAATCGGTAATGCTTCCTTGGGCATTGTGTATAGTTCCCATTAATGCAGGGAGCTGTTCTTCTGGAATCTGTAGTCCTCTTTGCTTCATATCCTTCGTGAATCGCTCTAAAAAACACTCGCCCCAGCTGCCCCAGAGGGATACGAACTGGAGCAGCGTACCATCCTTGTCGAATAGAATAGCTGCTACAGCGTATCTGCCTTGTGGCGTGATGAGCTCAGACATGAACTCCACCGCCTTTATTTTAGTTTATCAAGCGCTGCTTGCGCTGTTTCCTGTGCTTCCTTAAGTGCCTGTGCTGCAGGAATATTCTCAATCTGCACCTTATCAGCGGCGATTTTCAGCGCATCGTTGATTTTGCCGCCAGTTGGATCTTGGAATGGTGCAGAGCCATGAGAAGCTTGCATCAACGGAATCTTAATCTGTGGATTGCTTTCACTGAATGACACAAACGCCGAGTCTTGCAATGCGGATTGGCGCACCGAAATATATCCAGTATTAATGGACCAAGAGGCAGTATTCTCGGCATTTGTGAAGTAGGTTAGCCATTTCATAGCCGCTTGTTTCTCACTGTCGCTAGCTTTAGATAGAATGCCGGCCATCAGT
This sequence comes from Paenibacillus sp. FSL R5-0914, assembly GCF_038004525.1. Taxonomy (NCBI): domain Bacteria; kingdom Bacillati; phylum Bacillota; class Bacilli; order Caryophanales; family Paenibacillaceae; genus Paenibacillus; species Paenibacillus sp. FSL R5-0914. The sequence goes on along the minus strand of NZ_JBBORH010000001.1, from coordinate 582,240 downwards.
GCTTGGGCTACGGGTTTGCCCTCGCCAATCCCTGCCCAGCCTGGCTGCTCCATAGCAGAAACAATGCTAAAGTCGAGGTCACCTTGATCGCCACTGGAGCCGGTGTAGCCTGCGGATTGATTCTTCATTACATCATCAATTGTTTTGTACCAATATTCCCAGCCTTGACCCCCTGAATGAATCCGCATGATCTTATCCTCGTGGATCCATTTGCGGAACAAATCCCAGGTTTCGATCCACTCTTTAGAGTCGATCATGACTTGTTTCCCATCCTCGCTAAGAATAGTGCCTCCTTTACTGAGCACGGCATCAATCATGTTCCCTGAACCCCACATAGGCTCCCAACCGAAGAAGGTGGTTTTGCCGCCGTCTTTCACGGTCATTTTCGCAGCTGCGGCAGCTAGGTCTTCCCAAGTCTTCAATGTGCTCGCATCAATTCCGTTCTTCTCAAAAGCATCTTTGCGATAGTACATAACCTGTGTTGTTCCATACATCGGCAGGAAGTATTGCTTGCCATCAACCTGGCCCTGATTTAGAAAGGTTTGGACAAAATCCTCTTTATTAAAATCTGGCTGCAATGCCATAAGCTCATCTATCGGTGCGAAATATCCTTTGCGGGCCCAATCTACGTTTGAGGAGAGAGCAGCAGCAGGCACTTTTCCTGTAGCAATCGCCGCTTGCAGCTTCTGCTCGGTTTCAGTGTAGTCTGCCTGCGCGATACCTTTGACAATGACCTCTTGCTGAGAGGCATTAAATTTCTGAATCAGTGCCTCCATATTCTCACCAAGCTTACCGCCGAGACCATACCAGAACTCAATCGTTATCGGTGCATTTTGTGTAGGCGCAGCCTCTGCGGAGGGGGAGGAAGAAGCTCCATTTGCCGCTGTAACATTACCTGTACTCGCATTTCCTCCACAAGCTGTTAACATTGTAAATCCGGCAACCAAAGATAGGGCGGACAGTCTCTTCAATACGTTCATCATCATTCTCCTCTTATTAAATAGAATAGTTAGCTTATCCTTTGCTGGAACCAGCGGTCATGTTTACGCTTTGCATGATGGTTTTCTGAGCTAGTAGAAATACTAGCAGCAACGGGGCGATGGTGAATGCGCTAGCGGCCATGATCAGCGGCCATTTCAATCCGTAAGCACCTCCTTGAGTGAAGAAACTACGCAGACCGGCCGAGACCAGCTGTAGATTAGGATCTTTGGTGATGAGCATTGGCCAGAAATAGTTATTGTACTGATCAATGAAGGTGATCAGGGCTAGCACAGCAAAGGAAGACCGTGTAATGGGGACAAGAATGGTCCAGAGAATCCGCATATGCGAGGAACCATCCACTTCTCCAGCCTCTACCAGCTCATGGGGAACCTGAAGGAAGGCTTGCCGAATTAGAAAGATAGAGAAGACACTTACACAGTTAGATAGAATCAACCCGGCATATGAATCCAGTAGATGAAGCTGGGACAATACCAGATATCCGGGAAGATAAACGGCGGTGGCAGGGACCATATAGCCGAAAAGAATGACACCTGCGAACAGCCCTCTGAAGCGGAATTTCATATGCGTAAGCGCATAGGCCATCATCCCGGAATTTATCACCTGCAAAATAACAATCGACACGGCGACAAATACGCTATTGCCCATATATCTAAAGAAAGGGGCTTCGTGCCAGGCGGCTGAAAAGTTACCCCACAGCGGCTCTTTCGGCCAGATCGTCGGCGGAGACTGCCAGATTTCATCATTGGTTTTTAAGGCGCTGGTGACCATCCAATAGAAGGGGAAGGCCATGATCAGTGCAATAGCTGCAAAAAATAGATGGCGGGCCAGTTTGCCCACTCGTACGGTCGTTGCATTCATCAGTCGTTCTCCTTTACAGCAGTAGTTATTGATAATGGGTTGTCCGTTTACTAACCTCTAGTGAGATTACGGAGAGCAGCATACATATAAATACCAGAATCATTGCGACACTAGAGGCTTCTCCAATCTGAAAGGCTTCAAAGGCAGACTGATAATACATATAGAGCAAGGTACGTGTTGATCCCGAAGGTCCACCTTGTGTCAGTACGTTAATCTGGTCGTATGCCTGTAAGGCACCAATGATCTGTACGATGAACAGAAACAGTGTCGTTGGCGAGATTAGCGGTAAAGTAATACGGTTGAATTTTTGCACAGCATTTGCTCCATCCAGTTCAGCGGCTTCCAACAGATCGGTAGGGACATTGCGTAGTGCCACCAAGTAAAAAATCATCGCCCAGCCTACCGATTTCCATATCGTCACGAGCAGAACGCCGAGCAGTGCCCATTTAGGATCTTGAAGCCAACCGATTTTTTCTAGACCTAAGAGGTCAAGTACAGTATTAGCAAGGCCAATTTCAGGTTCATAGATCCAGGACCAGACAATGGATACCGCCACGGTCGGCGTGACCCAAGGGGAGAAAAGCAATACCTGATAGAGGGTGGAGCCTTTCAGCTTCCCATTCATCAGGAGTGCAAGTCCAAGTCCGATCAGAATAACGGGCAGTACACTTCCCGCACAGAATAACAAGGTTACTCTTAGCGCTTTATAGAAGGCGGGATTGCTGAACAGATCCAGATAGTTGGTTAGTCCGACAAAGGTTTTCTCGGGGCTCATGAAGTCCCATTCAGTAAAGCTGAGATAAAATACATAAAGTAATGGCGCGAGCCAAAATACCACGAATGGAATCATTGCCGGCAAGGTGAAGAGCACCGGTTTCAACTCACCTATAAATCTTGTGCGTTTCATTATTCTGTCGATACCCCATTCCATCTTCTGTTTTTAGCGGTATAATTCTGAGGAAAGCTCCTCCGTTCAAAAAAAATTGTACACTCATCGAGCAGCTGCGTGGTCAAGCGGGCGTAAAGATCGATGCGAGATTATGTAAAAATTTAAGAGATTAGCGAAAGTAGTTGCTATTTTGTGTAAAATAGAAAGTAGATTCTAAGTGGAATGAAGGTGCAGCTATGAAACAGGTAGCCTTTGGTGAAGAGAATAGAGACTTATCTCCACGCGAGCAGCTGCTGCGTCCGATGATTGATGCAATTGCTCAGACGATGGACTTATATGGCGCCAATTACTCATTCGGGCAGCTGTATGGAATTATGTTCTTTGAAGACCGGCCGATGACGCTTGAAGAGATGAAGAATGTGATGAATATGAGTAAGAGTAATATGAGCTATGGAGTTCGTTCTTTGATGGCTTCCAAGATGGTGACCAAGCTGGAGGAGAAGCGGGAGCGAAAGGATCTGTATGCAGTGGAAACAGATTTCTTTCAGACCTTTAAGAACTTTTTTGGAATGAAGCTGCAGCGGGAGATTGATGTCATGAGGCAAGCCTTGGATGTTGTTATTCCTGAGCTGGAGGGATTGGTTCATGCCGTGGATACGCCTGAGGAGGAGAGGCACTTCTGTCTGAAGGATCTGGAGAAGCTGGAGCATGCCGTTCAATATTATGATTGGCTGCAGCAGTTTGTGGACGAGCTAGGGGAAGATAATTACTTTGTAGACAAGAGAAGGTCCTAGACCGTCTACAATTACACATAGATGTACATAATTATATATAGATCTCCATGTGAGGGAGGTGTTCCTTAAGTCAGTTCAGGCTTAGGGTTCGCCTCCTATTTTTATGATAAGAAACAAAATAAAAAAGAAAATGTAACCAAAAGTAGGTGGAACTGTCACCAAATATGTAGTTACATAGTGAATAAAAGATCTTTTTAAGGAGATTCAGAGATTGCATACGAAAAAATATATGATACTTTTAGTCATTGTTCTGCTAATAAGTCTTGCTGCTATTTTCAACAATCAACACGAGTCTTCTGCAGTTACTATAGATGTGAACGGTCAAATCATTAAGACAGTAGCTACAAATCCGGGCTCGCCTGATGAGCTAATGATTCCCAAGGCTGCAGCAGAACAGGCCCTTAATATGCATATCGGCTGGCAGAAGCAGGGGGCACTTCCGAAAGGTATTTACTATAGAGATCATGTAGCTGTGCTGATGTACCATCATCTTTCAGAGAAGCCAATGCCGCAGTTTCCTTGGATCTTATCTGCCGATCGGTTTGATGATCAAATGAACCTGCTGAAGCAAGAAGGGTTTCACGTGATTACGATGGAACAATACCGTGAATTTATGCTGAATGGCGGCACGGTTCCAGATAATGCGGTGCTGCTGACTTTTGATGATGGATATGAGAGCTTTTATGAGTTGGCTTTTCCTATTCTCAAAAAATATGGCTATACGGCAGTGAATTTTGTTATCGTATCTACGATTGATCACCCAGATCCGAATAGTGTGCCGAAGCTCAATTGGGAGCAGATGCGGGAAATGAAGCGGGACGGGATGGGATTCTATAGTCACACGTACGATTTACACCATTATGGTATCGTAGATGCTGAGGGTGGGGAGCGGCCAGCCGCCAGTGCTTTGTTATATATCGATGATGAGAACAGAAACGAAATGAATACGGAGTACTACAGCAGAGTTACTCGTGATTTAGCCAAGGCGGAGCAAAGACTGAAGGAAGAGCTGGGGAATACCGATTCAGCGATTGCCTTTCCTTATGGATCATACAATGACCGATTGCTATCGGCATGTGATTCACTCGGAATTTCGCTAACATTTAAAATCCAGGATGGGATCAATGCGAGAACGGACCGGAATGCCTCCCGGATCAACGGGGGAAGTCAGAGTCTAACTGCAGTCCAAACTCTTGAGCAGGTTAAACATATAGATTCGCCTATGGAATTAACCCTGAATAACCAAAGAGTAGCTCTGATTGGTAGTGCGCCCGAAATGAGGAAAGGGACCCTGATGGTTCCGTTTATACAATTATGCAAGGATCTACATATTGATCTTAACTACGATCAGAAGAGTCGAATCGTTAAGTTAATGAACACAACGGGAGGCTCATAAACGGCTAAGGAAATGTATGGAATGGATATCAGCTTTCCCTATGTTCATTAGGAGTTTACAAAAAGTGAGAAATTTCGCCAATTTGGGCGAATCACTAGTTGCTATAAGTGAATTCCTTACTGTAGACTATAAATAGAGTACTATTTGGTAGGCGAATGGAGAGAACAGATGGAAGTATTTAAGCGTTATTACGCGAATTTAACGGTCCGGCGTTTTTTTATTTTAGGGCTGGTTGCCCTGCTGCTATTCAGTATTAGAGATATGCTCAATTTAGTACTGTTAACATTTCTGATTGCTTATGTAATGAACAGCTTTCAGGTGCTGCTCACGAAGCGAATCAATAAATATGTTGCGGTCAACAGTAAAGTCATTATTGTTATTTTGTATTTAGCTCTGATTGCTCTGATCGTTGTGACCTTAGTGAATTATTTACCGAAGGTCTTCACACAGATAAAGCAGTTAACTAATTTTCTGACCAGTTTAACCCCTGCAAACATTCCGCAGAACGAAATCGTGCAGTATTTATTTGCCCAGCTTAAGGATCTGAACTACCAGTCTTATGTGAAAGATGGTCTTGAATACGTCCTGAAAATAAGTAATTGGGGCACAAGCTTCGTATTATCCACCATTCTGAGCTTTGTCTTTATCCTTGAGAAGAACAGAATTGTCAGTTTCACTGCCCGTCTTAAAGAGAGCAAGATTTCTTGGTTCTATGTTGAGCTTGAGTATTTCGGTAGAAAATTCATCTCATCGTTTGGTAAAGTGATCGAAGCGCAAATTCTGATCGCGCTGTTTAATACATGCTTTACGGTGATCGGACTCTGGATCTTAGGTTTTCCGTATTTATTCGCCTTATCGATTATGATCTTCCTGCTTAGTTTGATTCCAGTTGTAGGTTTTGTGATCTCCTTAATACCACTTTGTATTATTGGTTACAACATTGGTGGCATAGCAATGACGATATATGTATTGGTTATGATCGCCATACTACATTTTGTCGAGGGTTACTTCTTAAATCCAAAACTGATGTCATCCAAAATGAACCTGCCTATGTTCTACACCTTTATCGTACTTCTCTTCTCTGAGCACTATATGGGTGTATGGGGTCTAATTCTCGGCATTCCAATTTTTGTATTCTTCCTGGATATACTGGAGATCAATAGAGATAACAAGATAGAGACTTAGGAATTCAGTTAAATAGCGTTGAATATACGAAGAGGGTGATCCGATAGCCATTCAATGGCTTTCGGATCACCCTCTTTATTTTGGCGCGGAGAAATGTTATACGGCCACTATATGTATCTTTCTTAGCCGAAAGAAGTGAGAACACTCTCCGTAACGATGTCCCTCAGCTCCGCTTTGTGTGCTGCATACTGCTCGGCTGTAATGCTTCCAGAGGCTAGTCGTGAATCTAGCTGTTCCGTTAGCTGGGTTACCTGTAGATCGATCACATCTTCAATATCTGTGTTTTGTTCTATTGCAATATCTTGAAGTGATTTGCCGTCATATAAGGCATCGTACAGATCATCATCTGTGGGTTGGTTAAGGGCTTTCAATAATAATTCGTCTTTATCCGCAACACTTGTGGTGGACCATTGAGTTGACGAGCTTGCGTTAGCAGTAAGGCTACTCCAAGCATTTCCGAAAGACATTACTATAACTACGGTTCCTACTATAATCACTCTTTTTATATCCATTAGAGTCCTCTTTTCTTATTTTACGAATAACGTTCTATGGTTTCTGTTGAAAGTGTCTGTGATGGTTGTGGTTTAACTTATTTCTATTATAACCCGGAAAGCTGAGCTGAAGCTTAAACAATATTTAAGATAACCTAAAGATTTAACATTGAAATGATATAGCGATAATATACCCCTAGTATAATTTCCAGATGATCTAAATTGCATATTTATGCAGAAGGGTCACAATCAAACTTACGGGGAGTGTTCGGAGTTTTGAGAATAACAGCAAAAGCTAAACGTTTTCTATCCAGCGTAATTGCAAGTAGTTTGATGTTGGGGATCATGGTTCCAGCAGGATATGCGGAAGAACAGCGGCCGGATACAGAGCAGACATCTTCCGAATTAGGAGCACATTTTGATGAACAGGTTGAGCTCAACACGCTTTTAAGTCAACCGACTGTAATGACAGATGTATACGCGACACCAACCAATCCAGGCTCTTTACTTATTACAGAGGTTGTTCCAGATACTAAAAATGTAAAAGGCGCGGATGGTAGTTCTGTAGATGGTTACGAATTTGTTGAGGTTTACAATAATACGGACGAGCCGGTTAACTTTAAGGATTATTATTTCTTTTATAATGACAAAGATACTTGGACACCAAATGGCGATGCGGTCATACCGGCGCATGGAAATATCGTCTTCTGGATTATGAACGGCAATAATCTGAGTGTTCCTGCCGAAGATTTCATCAAAAACTTTAATCCTTCAGCATCTCTGCAGGAAGGTGTAAACCTGTTCCGTATTAACGGTGGCGGTGGTATGGCAAACACTTCTCCGCGCAACTTACAAATTAAAAGTAAAGCAGGAGATGCTCTTATTGTCTCTGCTTCTTATGGAAAAGAACAGGTGAAGGAAAACAACGGGATTTTCTATAAGTATTCGCAATCCGACAGCTCTATGATGAGTCTCATGGCGATTTCGGGAACGGTTGCGGCTACACCAGGAACCGTAGATCCAGAGCAACTGCCTGAGCTAGTACCTGGAGACAAGCAACCGGTAATTGAACACCACTCGCAGAGCAGTGTGGATCCAGCGGATCTTCCCGTCACCGCGAAGATTACGAACCTAGAGATTGGACCAGACGGAACGCTACCGGTAGTGAAGTTGCAATACGGCTCTCCTTCTCAGGTGAAAGATACGGTAATCACCATGACCTCAAAAGGTGAGGGGGAATACACGGCCGTGATTCCTGCGGCTGCACTGGAAGAACCAGAACTGCACTACAGCATTCGTGTAAACAATGTAACAGAGAGCTATTCTGTTCATGTGAACCTGCCTGCATTTGATTCGAATAATGTGCCACCGCTGTTAATTACAGAGCTGCTGCCCAATTCGACGAATGTAAAAGGAACGAGCAGCGATGCTTTTGAATTCATTGAGGTATATAACAATACTGATGCACCGATTGATTTTAAAAACTACAAGATCTATTATCGCTATCCTGATAAAGGCAATGCTTCCGATGTGAAGTGGCCCTCTACGAAAGAGAGTTTTGTAATTCCTGCACAGCAGTCCGTAGTGTTCTGGGTTATTAATAGTGCTAACAGTACATACACCGCTAGTGATTTTAATGCAGAATTCAACACTAATCTGATGGATGGCACAAATCTCTTTCAAATCAAAAGCGATGGGATGGCGAACTCTGGCCGCCGGGCCGTCGTAATCAAAAGTAATACCGAGAAAGAAATCTCCTCTGCGTATTATGATGCTGATCTTACCTATGATGGTGGGGCTAAAGGTGACGACACCAAAGAAAATAAAGCCCTTCTATACAAGTATCCTGTGAATGGGCAAAGTAAAATGCTCAAGATTAGCACAGGATCAGCGGTTCCGTCACCAGGGCAGGTAGATGTTGCACTGCTTCCTAACACACCGATCCATGTGGATCCGGATACCGAAAATCCGACGGTAAATGATCTGACTGCTGTAACGGAGATTGATCAGTCGATGAGTCTGGATTTGAAGGCTTTCGCGGATGACAATAAAGCCGTTACGTCTGTAGAAGTAAGGGTAGCTTCGGATAAGCAGCCTGATTTTGTCAGCCATAATCTATCTCAAGACTTTAACGATAGCTTGTATCATTATAAATTGTCGTCTGCTGATTTGATCGGCAGAAATGAAATACAGTATTATTTCGTCGTTTCTGATGGCACGAATGAGACCGAATCTCCGGTAATGAAAGTGAAAATTACAGGTGGCCCAGATCAATCATCACTTCGTTTGAATGTGAAGGATGGGCAATTCATTAATGGCTCTATGACGGTAAAAGGAACCTCTGCTACCGCAAAGGCTGATGAAGTGGGCCTGAGCATCGACAATAAGGTACTTGGCAATAACGAGGTATATGCCGCGCTTGAGAATGATGTTTACTTTGTATTTGATGCGAAGAATGTAGATTATTATTTCAAAAACGGTATCACCATGGGACCAGAAGAATTAGGGGATGCGAGTATTCTATACACCTTTATGGACCCGATTACTACGTATACGACATTGACCTTCCCGATCTCCTCTGCCGCTTTGCAAGTGGGCAAGGATAATGTGATCTACATTCGGGCGGGCTCTAAATCATCGCCTTTTGACCCTCGTCCCGAGGAGAATAAAGATGATTTTGAAGTAAAGAATGTGCGCCTATTACTTGCAGACGGTACTGAAGTTTGGGACCCTGCTTATGCAGAACGTGATAAAGAAATTAAGATGGGGGACAGCGCAGGTAAGCATGAATCCATCGGCTTCCGGTTCGATCTGAAATCTGATTTGTTCCGTTCGAAGGCTTATAACTGGAATACTACAGAAGTAACGGACGGAGAACATAAAGTAACAGTGACCGAAGGTGGATCCAAGGTATCGTCAAACGTAGTTGTAGACAACACGCCACCATCTATTAAAGCATCGATTGAAGATGGAAAAACTTATCGTGGTAATTTCGTAATTACTGCTGAGATCAAGGATACTTACGCAGGTGTAGATAAAGTTAGCGTGAAGCTGGACGGCAATGTTATTGAACTGCCTTATGCTACTACATCCGGAAAGCTGTCCGGTGGAGACCATACGCTTTCTATCACCGCATTGGATAAGATAGGTAATCAGGTGGAACAGGTAATTACATTCCATGTACCGAATGAAAATCCATTTGCACCACTCCTGATCTCACCTCAGAACTGGGAGATTGGTGTGGGTACGAATCCGACCTTGAAGGTTAAGGTTGAAGATCCTAACCAGGATAAGATGGATGTTACCTTCTATAGAGGCTTCAAGTACGATGGTAACCATCCAGAGCAAGGATTTACTGGATTTAAGAACGCATCCGATACAGAACCGCCGAAGCAATCCGTTCCTGCGGGCGAAGAAGCCCTTAGCAGTGACGAATACAGCAAAATAAGTGCAGTTGACGGACAGTACTTAATTAACGATGCTGTTGAGCAATTCCCATATCAGCGCTATGAAATTAAGCTGGATGAATCGGTGAAGGCTTCAGATCGTGTGGATATTGAATGGAAGGGTAATTCACTTCCAGGTCGTAAAGTAAGTCTCTACGCGTGGAGTCCTGCTGAAGAGAAGTGGATACAGCTGGATCATTTGATTGCTGGTACTGAGGATTTTGAACTGAAATCTACGGTGACTGTTGGAGAATTCGCTAGCGGAGATAGCATTGCTGTCATGGTTCAGGATGAGATTGCGTCCGCGACTAAGACTGCACCTACAGTTACGCAGGATACCTATGATTTTTCTTTTGTATGGATGTCTGATACGCAATATTATTCTCAAAGTTACCCTTACATTTATCAGAAAAATGTAAAGTGGATTGCCGACAATAAGGATAATTTGAACTTGAAATATGTAATTCATACCGGAGATGTAGTGGACAAATCCTATCAGGAATATGAATGGGAAGAAGCCGATCGGGATATGAAGGTACTCGAGGATGCAGGTATTCCATATGGTGTTCTTGCGGGTAATCATGATGTAGGCCATCAAACCGGAGATTACACGAAATTCTGGCAATACTTTGGGGAATGGAGATTTAAGGACATGCCAACCTTTGGCGGATCCTATGACAACAACCGAGGCCATTATGATTTAGTATCTGCGAATGGAAATGACTTCATTATCGTATATATGGGCTGGGGACTGGCTGAAGAAGAAATTGAATGGATGAATGAGATCGTTGCTCGTTATCCAGAACGTAAAGCGATTCTTTGTCTTCATGAATACCTGCTCGTATCTAATAACCGCGCACCGATTGCCGATACGATCTTTGAAAAGGTTGTAAAACCTAACAAGAACGTAATCGCAGCTTTGTCCGGTCATTATCATGATGCGGAGCTTAAAGTAGATGAGTTGGATGACAATGGAGATGGCATTGCGGACCGCAGTGTATATCAAATGCTGGCAGATTATCAAGGTGCCGAAGAGGGTGGACTTGGTTATATTCGTCTGCTTCAGTTCGATGTAGCTAACAACAAGCTTCGTGTGAAGACTTATTCGCCTTACTTGGATGATTATAATTATTATGATGAAAATGAGTTCCCGGGCAAAGATGAGTTCGTACTAGATCTCGATCTGCAGCCTGTAACAAAACGTGTAGCTACCGATTACATTGGAGTTAAGGTTTACAGTGATCAGACAATCGCGACCCAGCAGCAAGTAGAGAGCGGTGCGGAGACTCAGGTCACTTGGAGTAAGCTTAATCCAGAAAGCTACTACCAGTGGTATACAAAAGTCGTGGATGATAACTCTGGCAGTGTGCTTTCAGACATTTGGGGCTTCTACACTGGAAAAGAGGATGTAACACCAACACCAACACCAGGGGGAACGGCACCTTCAGTGCCTACAGTGACCCCGAGTCCTACAGCAACACCTGGAGCGGAAAAAGGAAGCATTGAACTGACCTTGGGAAGTGACGGTACTTATACCGCTGACTCTGCAGCCTTGAAGAAGCTGATAGAGGAAGCTGCTACAGGGGGAAGCCTAAAGATTAGCGTAGGCGGAGCAACCTCGGCTCAAGATCAGATTAGAATTGCACTTGATGCAACGAGCATCGAACAGGCTGCCGACAAGAAGCTGAATCTGAATATTGTGTCTTCCAGCGTTACATTAAGCGTACCAACAAGCTCTTTACCAGCTATCCCGGCAGGCAGTGATATGCTGCTACTAAGCATTGATATGAGTATGATTTCTGTACAGGCCAATGTCTCTGGAATGAGCCCATCCAGAGCTAACGTTACGCTGAACCTCAGTACATCAGCAGGAGGCAAAGAAACGGCTATCCACCAGCTTAATGGTGCTGTTACGATTACCCTGACGCTGACGAAGGAACAGCTTGCTAAGCTCGATACAGATTTTGCGGGTGTCTATTATGTAAATGGCAGTACCTTGGAATATTTGGGTGGAGTGTTTAAAGGCAATACCGTTACCTTTACAACAGATCATTTCTCTTCCTTCGCGGTACTGGAATACCATAAGCAATTTAGTGATACCGCTGGTCACTGGGCAGAACTGTACATTTCCAAGCTGACGGCTAAGCATGTGATTAAGGGTATCGACGATACGCACTATGGTCCACAAGCGAATGTAACCCGTGCAGATTTTGTTACACTAGCCATTCGTTCACTCGGATTGAATGAGACAAGTGAAACTACGGGGAATAGTGCTTTTGCAGATGTATCAAAAGATGCTTATTATGCATCATCGATAGACAAAGCTGTCCAGCTTGGACTTATCCAAGGCAGTGATGGCAAGTTCCGTCCTAAAGATGCAATTACACGTGAAGAAGCGGCTGTTGTCCTGCAGAAATTGATACAATACAAAGCTGGAGTGCAGTCTTCCATTGCTGCTACTGCAAGCTTTAAGGATATAAACAACGTATCAGAGTGGGCGAAGCAAGCGGTAAGTGAATTGCAAGCTAAGGGAATCCTTGACGGTAAGGGCGACAATCATTTCGATCCTCGTGGCAAAGTAACCCGTGCTGAAATTGCAAAACTGTTATATGGAATAATCAATTTATAAGAATAGTATGGCAAAGGCAGGCAGAGGTAACTCTGGCCTGTTTTTTGTCATTTTTTGCACTCAATATTCCTTTTCTTCTAGCAAAGCAGGAAATTCTTACTATTCATATGATTTTTCATATATAATATTTTTGAATAAATTTTTAATAGACATAATCTAGCTTCCTGCTGGCAGTCATAATGATATCTTTCGTTGTTACACTAGTTATTCACGATGATCCGGCAGTTATTCTCCTTGTTACGGCACTTCTTCCAATTGGCGCAGGAATGGGTATTCATCCACGATTGCTTGTATTCCTTATTCTGTTATCCACTGCCCCCTTCTTCTTTGCTTATCAATTACCAACGTATTTGAACGCTTATTATAGCGCTGGCTCGGACTCATTGCATAATACATAGATTGGAGAAACGAACCTTGAGAGTAAAGTTAGCACATATTTTGCTTCTACTTACGGTAATTTTTGCGGTTCTACTGTATAGAGGGAGTCTTGACTCCATTGATCATCTGTTACAAGACCGCGTGATGCAGCACGAGCGGTCTGTGGATACAACGATTGCTATCATCGGGATAGACGATCAGAGCTTGGAGGACTTTGGCAGCTGGCCGTGGAGCAGAAATGTTCATGCACAGCTGTTAGATACGCTCTCCGAGGGACATCCAGCAGTGATCGGTTTTGACCTTACGTTCCCTGTAGGCTCGGAGGACCCGGAGGCGGATACAGAATTCGCTGCGGCTGTGGCCCGTGCGGAGAATGTTGTTTTGCCGGTATATGGCACATTTGCGCCAAATACCGAGCAGGGAAAGATCGAAGCGCTGGAGCTATCCCAGCCGTTTGAGGCTTTGCGGAAGGCCGCGGCTACAACCGCCCATATCAATACTATTACCGATACTGATCGAGTGGTGCGTAAGGCTCTTTATTCTTTTGACTATGAAGGGGAGTCTATTCACAGCTTGTCATGGACGGTCTACCAGAAATATCGAGAGGCGATGGGGGGCAGTGCTGATCCGCAGAAACTCCCACTGGATGACTTTGGGCGCTTTTATATCCCTTATTCAGGTGGCAAGGGCGACTTTGAGGAGATTCCTTATTCGGCGGTTCTTAGCGGAGAGGTTCCACCATCTTATTTTGAGAATAGAATTGTGCTTATAGGGCCCTATGCTACAGGGTTTAAGGATGACTTCCTAACACCAATTAGCGGAAAAAATACGTTATATGGTGTGGAAATTCATGCAAATATCATTCAATCTCTACTGGACGATAATTATAAGCGGGTACTGGATTGGAAGTGGAACGAGGTAGTGTTGCTTTTTGTTGCGCTCCTAGCCTATCTACTATTCCGTAAAGTGAAGATGCTATATTCCTACGCAGTCATTGTGGTCATCATTGCACTTCTTATCTTTGCAGGTCGTTTTTTCTATGACCAAGGTATAGTAATTTCACTGGGTTATGTGATTCCCTTTCTAATCGTTAGTTGTATTATCGTAATAGCTTTTCAATATTTAGAAGAACTGATGGAGAAACGTAGAGTAACGGATATTTTTGGTCGATATGTTGCTCCGCAGGTTGTCGATCAAATTCTCAAGAACGGTCAAGAAGGGCTGAAGCTGGGAGGAAGCCGCAGAGAGCTAACCCTGTTATTCGTTGATATTCGCGGGTTCACTCCGTTATCGGAGGCTGCTGAACCAGAGGAGATTGTTGAGATTCTGAATGAGTATCTGGATCTGACTGCGGGTTGTATTTTTAAGTATGATGGCACGCTGGACAAGTTTATCGGGGATGCCACGATGGCGATCTTTAATGCTCCATTGCTGCTGGAGGATCATCCAATGCAAGCGGTGAAGGCGGCGTGGGCGATGAAGGAAGGCTCGGCTGCGGTGGAACAAAAGCTGTTCGAACGGTTTGGTCTTGTAGTGAAATTCGGTATCGGGGTGCATACTGGTCCAGCTGTATTCGGGAATATCGGCTCCAAGACCCGGATGGATTATACAGCGATTGGCGACACCGTCAACACGGCAGCCCGTCTGGAAAGCAATGCGAAGCCTGGACAAATCCTCATCAGTGAGGCTACCTACGCTTTTGTAAAAGATAGAGTATCAGCCGTTTCATTAGGAGAGATCAAGTTAAAGGGCAAGGAACAAGGAATCAGTGTCTATGAACTGGAGGGATTGAGATGAGGTCGTTAAAGCTTACACTGTCGTTTATGCTGTTGTTCAGTATTCTTTGGCCAGCAGTTGTCACAGAGGCGAAGGATAGCGTCAAAGTTGGGAAAATAACTGCGGTCTCGGGCAAGTCTGAAGTGAAAAAGAGCGGTGGAACGAAGAAATTCAACGCTTTTAAAGGAATGGCGATTACCCAAGGTGATACGATTATAACAGGCAATGATGGGCAAATTAGCCTCGATCTTGATGCTAACAAAGAAGTTACGATCGGAGCCAGTACTACGCTTACCATTAGCCAATTAGTAGAAAGCGCAAAGGCATTGGGCGGTAAGACAAGTCTAAAGCTGCAAAACGGACAAGTCTTGATCAAGGTAAAAAAGAAACTGGATGGCGATTCTCGCTTTGAGATTGAGACACCAACGGCTATTATGGGCGTTATGGGTACAGAGTTTTTTGTTAGCGTTAATAGCCAAGGTAACGTAGTCCTTAATAATGGGGTAGGGAATAACGGCGATTATCTGGGAGTTCTGGAAGGAACAGTTCATGTAGTTTCGACTATTGATCCCACGCTGATTGAGCGTATGATAACAGCCTCCCAGCAGTTAATTATGGAGAATCAACAATGGATAGAGTCGCAGTTGTCCCTAAATGCATTACCACAATTTGCGCTAGAGCAGCATTTGAAATATCTGAACGAAGAAGAGGTATTGGAATTCGAATCGGCTAAGAAAAAAATCGAGCAACTACTCGAGCAAATCAAAGCCGCTATTCCCGTTCACTCAAGTCCGCCTATTCCAACAATTCCACCTCAGATTAACTATGATCTATCTAGTTCAGCTCCCTTAGATATGACGAGACCAACACCGCCGACGAGACCAACACCGCCGACGAGACCTACACCAACGCCGACACCGGAACCGACGTCAACACCGACGCCGGAGCCAACAGCGACGCCGACGCTGGAACCAACACCAACACCAACACCAACACCAACACCAACACCAACACCAACACCAACACCAACACCAACACCAACACCAACACCAACACCAACACCAACACCAACACCAACACCAACGGCAACGCCAACACCATCGCCGGTACCAACACCGGAGCCAACACCAAATCCCCTAGGTGCGCCTGAGCTAGACCAGCAGGAATTTAGAGAACATATCTATGACTATCTCGTCCGTGATAATAAGATTGTTTTGCCGTTTACAGCACCGTTATTCTTTAATATCGCAGATGACACTAATCCTAATGCTGCGAGGGATGGGGTGAGTGTTACTTTGAATCAAAGTGAGGACAAGCTCGATTTAGGTGAGGTATATATTCGAGAGAATAAGCTTCACATTCAGCTGCGTGAATCACTTCCTTATAGCTCTTTCGTTCAAATCAAGGTGAACGGCGGTTTGTTAAAGAATGCCCTTTCCGGGGGTGATGTACAGGAAGAGGATCAACTGATAGCAGATGGCGGTTTTACCTACAAGGGAATGATCACTCCGAGTTATTTTAACCATACTGGCCCTATAGGTGAAGGTGAAGCACCAGAATTTATCATCCATTCGCTGGGTTATGATGTAGGGGAGATTAGATATCGTTATGAATATGATCTAGGAGATCCATCTCCACTAGAAGATACAGATTATGTACTGGAGCGGAACGGTGAGAATACTTTTGTGCTTAAACTTACTCCGGAGTTCTTGAATGGATTATTTCCCGAACCTTATATCGTTACCATTCCTCTCGTGAGGATTGAAGATACAGAAAACGGCCCTGTAGAGGTAGTAGTAGACAACCTCCAGATTAGATTATCTTTGTTATTTTAAAGGCGCAATAACCTTCGAGAGGAGAACAAACATAATGAAAAAGGAACTCATCTCCATCGTTTGTGGATTTATGCTCATAAGCGCAGTATCATCTAGCATCGTTACCGCAGAGGCAGTACAACCCGTAAGCGGCAATGTTCAAGGGAGTATAAATCAGAATATCTCTTCTAACGCTGTACTCTCTCTTAAACAGCCATGGGGATTGACTGCTGTATCTGGCAGCAATGATCTCATTATCGTACAGTCCGGAAGCGGTACTATCAGCAAGTGGAGTAATGGTGAGCTGCAGACAGTGGCTGGACAAGGTGCAGAAGGATATATCGATGGGAAGAGTGCAAAGGCCTTGTTTAATCATCCGACGTATACCGCTGCTGACAGTAAAGGCATTATCTATATCAGTGATACCGACAATCATGTCATCCGTAAAATTAAGAATGGAGAAGTATATACCTTCGCAGGAACGGGAGCGGCTGGCTATAAAGATGGACAACCCAATACCGCGCAGTTTAACGCGCCGGGTGGATTGGCAATAGACAGTAATGACAATGTATATGTAGCCGATACGCTGAATCATGTGATTCGCAAAGTTACACCGGAAGGTATTGTGACTACTTTTGCAGGTCAGCAGGGTAATATTGGTGCTTATTTAGATGGTTCGGTAGCTTCGGCCAAATTTAATGAGCCCGTGGGTCTTGTGTTCGATGAAACCGGTAATCTCTATGTGGCTGACAGTGGGAATCAGATGATTCGATTGATTAAAGGCAATATGGTTGAGACCTTTGCGGGCAAAGCAACGACAGTTGATCCAGTGACTGGATATATGGCTGGAGGGTTCCACAATGGAGATCGTCTGTCTGCGCTGTTCAATCGTCCTCGTGGACTCGCCTATGCCGATGGAGTCTTGCTGATTGCTGATAGTCTGAACCATAGGGTTCGGGCCATTCAGAAAGATGGAAGAGTCATCACAGTTGCAGGGCAGGGCACCTTGGGAGATCAAGTTGGAGCATTGGATAAAGTGATGTTTAATCAGCCTTCCGGTGTTGCGTTTGCTTCCGGGAAATTGTATGTGACGGATACGCTGAATAACAAGCTGAAGGTATTGAGTCTCGATTTGCAAGCCCTTAAGCCACTGCGTAGCGAGGGTGATCTGCTCGATGCAGTCTCGCTACTACCAGTGGGTAAGGAGATGCAAGTATGGTTGGACGGAGTACAGGTGAAATTGAATACTAACAATCTACCACTTGAGCAATCCGGCAAAATTTATTTGCCGGTTAGAGCGCTATTTAGCGCATGGGGAGCGGACATTCGTTGGGATTCGGCAAGCAAAGAGACGATGATTAGCAAAGGGGAGTGGATACTTTCCCTAAAGCCAGATGCAAGTCTTAATGTGCAAAACATAAAGGGCACTTTGTATGTGGCAGCTGAATATTTGCCGACGGTTTCAGCTTTTATGCAGGTTTATGATGAGGACAGTCACGCAATTGTGCTGGAAAGTGGCCAATAATGGTTCGTTATTATAAAAGTTAAGGCTGTCGAGAAAAATCTCGACAGCCTTTTTTTATGACGACAATCCTTCAACGACTTTATCAATATTCCATTTAATCATCTTAATGTATGTGTCGCCTTCTTCGCCTTTCTTAGCTAAAGAATCGGTGAAAATCTTAGAATGTATCGGTACACCCGTTTCATTGGAGATGGTTTCCATTGTTTTCGGATTAACGCTCGTTTCCAAAAATAAAGCCGGCACTTGATTTTCATCAATGATTTTAATTATATTTTTCATTTGTTCTGGCGTTCCTTGACTATCGGTATTGATTTCCCAAATAAATGCGGATTCAAATCCGTAGGCTTTTGAAAAATATTTAAATGCCCCTTCGCTTGTAACCAAAATACGTTTCTCCTGCGGGACTTTTTCTACCGCTTCTTTTGCATATTGATCCAATTCATTAAGTTTCTTAACATATTCTGATTGGTTATTCAGATAAAATTCTTTGTTGTCCGGATCTTTTTCGATTACATGTTTAGTGATGATATCTACATATTTAATAGCATTCTGAACATCAAGCCAGGCATGAGGATCTTCTTGAGTTTCTTTGCCCTTTTCTGTTAGGTACATTGGAGTTACTTCATCTGAGACGGCAAAAGCGACATCCTTTTTATTAGTGACATCAAGAAGGTCTTGGAACCACCCCTTACCTGTTTCCAGGTTCAATCCGTTATAAAAAACTAAATCTGCACTAGATACTTTACTTGTATCCTTAGGTAATGGATCGTACATATGCGGGTCTGTTCCGATGGGAACCATGCTATAGACCTCAGCTTTTTCCCCTACAATGTTTTCGGTCATATCCGCGATAATGGAGTAGGTTGCAACAATCTTCAACTTGTCATTGTCTGCTTCTCCCTCACTAACGTTTGAACATGCGGTAAATAGTAAGATGAACATTGTCAAAGAGAGCATCTTTATTGTTTTTTTCATCCTTGTTTAACCCCTTTTCTTAGAAAATTATTTTTGGGCGAGATAATAAATGATATAGCGAACAAACTTACCCCTACTAGAACAATGGTGGCACTTGTAGGTAAATTGAATCTGAAGCTAATGATCACACCTATAATTCCAGATACAGCGCCGATGGTGGAAGCCAGGATAATCATATGGATCAGCTTATTTGTCCAAAGATATGATGTAGCTGCTGGAATAACTAGCATTGCAATAACAAGCACAATTCCAACTTGAGATAATGAGGACACAGTAACCACGGATAACAGCATCATCAATAAATAATGATAGAATCCCGTTTTTAAACCAAATGCCTTAGAGACGACAGGATCAAACGAGCTAATTAAAAGCTCTTTATACAACAATGAAATGATGGCAATAACAACAAGCATGATAATAAATGATTGCATTAACTCGGACTGCGGGACGGCTAAGATGTTGCCGAATAAAATGTGAGTTAAATCAAGCCCGCTCTTGGCGAAAGTGATTAAGACAATTCCTAGAGCGAAAAATGAGCTGAGAATAATTCCGATCGAGGTATCACTTTTGATATTGCTGCGACTTGTTATGAATTGAATGAGGATGGCCGCTAAAAGTCCAAACAATGAAGCTCCCACAAGAATGTTAATCCCTAAAATATAAGATAACGCCACACCTGGTAATACAGCATGAGACAAAGCATCGCCCATTAATGACATCTTTCTGAGTACAATAAAACTTCCTAAAACCCCTGAAACAATGCCAAGAATGATAGCAGACAATCCGGCGTTAAGCGCATAGATCGGAATGTTTAATAATGATGAGAAATAGTCAATCATTTTCGGTGCCCCCCATTCCTTTGATTACAAGATTACCTAAGGAAGCCCCGTAAGCATTGAGGATATTGTCGGCTGTAAAGGTGTCTTTCACATCGCCAAAAGCAATAAGCTTTTTATTGAGAATGATTACTTTGTCAAAGTATTCTTCGACTTCATGTAAATCATGATGAACGATCAATATGGTTTTCCCTTCTTCGCGAAGCTGTTTAAGCAGTTTTACAATAATTTTCTCACTGACTAGATCTATGCCGACAAAAGGTTCGTCTAAAAAAAATACATCTGCTTTTTGGGCAAGCGCTCTGGCAATAAAAACTCTTTGTAGTTGTCCTCCAGACAAATTACTAATTTGTTTATTTGCAAGATCACTTATATCTACCATGGCCATACATTCCTCGACGCGTTGCCGCTCTTTTTTCCCGGGGCGCTGGAAGATTCTTAAGTTTGGATAGGTTCCAGTTAGCACTGTATCGTTCACTGTGATTGGAAAAGTAAGGTCAATATCATTTTTTTGCGGTACATATGCGATCTTCCGTTTATACTCAGAAATGTCTTTTCCCTCTACCCTCACCGTCCCGCTTCTTTTCTTGATTACTTCTAACAATGACTTAATGAATGTCGATTTTCCTGCACCATTTGGCCCGATAATTCCGATGGTGTACCCAAAGGGGATATCGATATTTACATTTTCTAGCGCTGAATTACCGAAATAATCCACGTTTAGGTTTCTAATCTCAATCATTAAAAAGCTCCTCGTCATGAAATTTATTGATTTGTTTCCTATTGGAAACATTTATTTTTATTATCTAATTTGTTTCCCTAGGTAAACATTTATTCTTAGGTACAATATATTTAACAATGGGCAAAATGTCAATGAAAAAGCTTAAAATTTATTTGATTTTGAATTAGTACAAGCATGCGATCTGCACCGGTACTGGGGTGATTTTTTTAGAATTAAAAATGCATACTTGACAGGTAGGAATAAAGGGTTATATGATATCAACAATACTTAAACACTAATTAAATGAACAGTGAAATAATTTATCTGAGCCGATTGGACCGCCAAAGGCTCCCGCACTTTTCCCTTGCCTGGGAGTTGTGCTGGGAGTCTTTTTTTGTTGGCTATGGAGAGAGATGAGGTAAGAATGAGCGATACGTATTGGAGACAGCTGGAGGAGACGGATTGGGTATTCCGCAAGATGGTCCGCAGATTTGTTAAGGAACGGGATAAGGTTGCAGTAGCAGGCATCTCTTTACCCGGCATGCTGATTCTACATAAAATCATTCGCGAGGGTGAACAGCGGCTTGGGGATTTAGCAGATGAACTGGACTTTACGTCAGGTGCGATCACAGCTTTGAGCGATAAGCTTGAGGCAGGCGGATTTACTGTACGCAGACGTAAGGAAGGGGACCGCAGGACGGTGATGCTGGACATCACAGACAAAGGCCGGAAGATGGCAGAGCTTAACAGCAACATTGGGGAACGATGTATTTCGCTTCTGTTTGAGGGGTTCACGGAAGAGGAATTGGTGCAGCAAAGTCACTTTTATCAGCGGATCATTAGTAATCTCGAAGGATTCTCAGACATCTTGCTGAAGCTGGTGAAGGAGAATGCTGAGGCTGAAGCTTCTCCAAACCTTGAACAGAAGCCACGTGCAGTCACAAAGAAAAGTAATTATCTTAGCTATTAAAATAAATTAAATGTAGGAGAGATGAACGATGGGACATTCAACCATATTTCCAACTGGAGCAACCGTATTTAATCCGAGCAAAGCGTGGAGTGGCTATACCGTATTTCAAGCGGGTGAAGAAGGTGTTGTACTGATTGATATGAACGGTAAAGAAGTGCATCTGTGGAAGGGGCTGCTTGGGTTTCCGGCTAAAATCTTCCCTGGTGGTTATGTGCTAGGCAGTACAGGAAGGAGAGATCCCAAATTTGGCATTCAGGATAATGTAGATCTGGTGCAGGTCGATTGGGACGGTAACATCGTATGGAAATATAACAGCTATGAACATATAGAAGATCCGGGTTATGAACCGCTCTGGTATGCCCGCCAGCATCATGACTATCAGCGCGAGGGCAATCCAGTAGGTTATTTTGCACCAGGGCTAGAGCCTAAGGTTGACGGTGGCAAAACCCTAATCCTCGCTCACAAAAATATCTACAACCACCAAATCTCCGACAAGCAGCTGCTGGATGACACGATTATCGAAGTGGATTGGGAAGGGAATATCGTTTGGGAGTGGGCTCCGAATGAACATTTTGCAGAGCTAGGCTTTGATGAAGCGGCGAAAAACGTCTTATTCCGTGATCCTAACTCACGCTCCTTCGGGAATCTGGGGGGCGGTGTGGGTGACTGGTTGCATATCAATTCAGCTTCGTATGTAGGACCTAATAAGTTTTACGATGCAGGCGATGAGCGTTTCCATCCAGATAACGTGATCTGGGATGCACGGGAAGCGAATATTATCGCAATTACAGATAAGCGTACCGGGGCTATCGTGTGGAGAATCGGTCCAGACTACTCACTGCCAGAATTGAAGCATATCGATTGGATCATTGGCCAGCATCATGCGCACATCATTCCGAAGGGCTTGCCGGGAGAAGGAAACCTACTCGTATTTGATAACGGAGGTTGGGGCGGTTATGGTCTTCCCAATCCATCTTCACCCTTTGGGCAAAAAAATGCACTCCGCGACTACTCTCGAATTCTAGAGATTAATCCAGTGACACTCGAAATTGAATGGCAGTATACCGCGGCAGAAGCAGGCTTCTCTGTTCCGACGGATTCTTATAAATTCTATAGTCCTTATATTAGCTCCGCCCAGCGGCTTCCGAATGGCAACACCTTAATAACGGAAGGATCTAACGGTAGACTTTTCGAGGTTACGCCAGAGCATGAACTGGTCTGGGAATATATCTCACCGTATAACGATTCCAGAAATACAAACATGGTTTACCGTTCCTATCGTGTGCCTTATGCGTGGGTACCACAGCTGGAGAAGCCGGAAGAACAAGCGATTGAGCCGATAGATGTCACGCAGTTCAGAGTGCCAGGGGCCGCTCCTAAAGGTTCGGATTCTGTAGTAAGCGTGGCGACCACCTTGCCGTTTGTTGAGGGGGCTGCTTGTGTGGCGACGACTGATGAAGGTAGTAGCCGCAAAGCCAACTAATACATTTGAGGGGGATGTCGTTGTGAAAAAGTCATGGATCAGCTCAAGCTTTCTGCTCTTATCCTTATCCGTTGTTATCCTATTATCAGGTTGCAGCTCCAAAGGTGATGCGTCGTCCTCTAAAGATGGAGCATTGAACGGCAAAAAAGAGACATTGAAGATTAAAATCGCTGACATCAATACGAATCCAACCTTTCGTGTGGCATTAGATAAAGGTATCTTTGCCAAACACGGGATAGACGCCGAACTAGTCAACTTTGGTTCCCCGGCAGAAGGTGTAAATGCACTCTTCATTAAACAGGTAGATGTGGCTTTCGGGGCGGATTTTCCCCTGCTGAACGCAGTGTCGAAGGGAGATTACGCTATCATCGCCTCTGCGGGTCTGGCGACAGATGAAGCTTCTACAGAATGGAAGCTATTCGTACAGGATGATATCAAGACAGCTGAGGAATTGAAAAGCAAGAAGCTGAGCTTTATTCGTGGAACCTTCATTCCGTACCTTTGGGATGAATATTTAAAAGAGCATAACATCGCGCTCAGTGATGTGGAATTGATAGGGCAGGGAGCCTTTGACGAATCTTATATCGCTTTGAAGCAGGGGGCTGTGGATGGTGCATGGTTCTATGGTTCAGTTCTTAATGATAAGCTGGGTGCCCTTTCAGGCGTACATGAGCTGACGGATATGTCCAAAACAACCGTACGGTTAGGGATGGGCATTGTAGCAGGGAATGATTTTGTAACAAAAAATCCAGAGGGGATCTCGAACTTTCTCGCAGCAGTGGATGAAGCAGGGGGCTATGCCCAGGCCCATCCAGATGAGGTTGCTGATTTGATGTACGAGGAAGTGAAGCAGCCTAAGGAATCGACGATCAAAGATCTTCCGAACAATCCATGGGCGCTCGGATTCACACAGGCGGCGTATGACAGTCTGACGAAGCAGAAGAAATATATGGTCGACACTGGAATCATTGAGAAGGATTTCGATCTGGATAGCAAGCTGAATCTTGAACCGCTTACCAAAGCTTTGCCGGAAGAAGTCACGTATAAGAAATAGGAGGGTTCAGCATGTCATTACCTGCTAAGCAGCACACCATTCATATTGAGCGGCTACGCAAGAGCTACAGTGAGCCAGCCGCTGGAGATGTTCATTATATTATTAAAGATGTGGATCTCGTAATCAAAGGCGGAGAGTTCTTCGTTCTACTCGGTCCAAGTGGCTGCGGAAAGTCGACGCTGCTGAATATGATCGCCGGATTTGTTTCCAAATCTGGCGGTAACCTTCGGGTGGATAACGAAGAGGTGAATAAGCCTGGCAGAGATCGGGCAGTTGTATTTCAGCAAGCAGATTCCTCTTTATTCCCTTGGCTAACGGTTCGAGAGAATGTGGAGTTTGGACTGCGAATGAAGAAAATCGCAAAGGCTGAACGGCGCACGATATCGGATAGGTTCATCGGACTTGTAGGACTGAACGGGCATGAGGAGAAGTTCCCGAAGGAGCTATCGGGAGGCATGAAGCAGCGTGTTCAGCTGGCACGGGTGCTTGCCAATGATCCAGCGATCCTGCTGATGGATGAACCCTTTGGTGCACTTGATGCGATGACCCGGAGGACGATGCAGAAAGAACTGGTCAACATCTGGCAACAGACGCATAAGACGGTGATTTTTGTAACCCATGATATTCAGGAAGCCTTGCTGTTGGGGGAACGGATCGGCATTATGTCTGTAGGCCCTTCCTCTAACATCACAGATATTTATGACAATACGCTGCCTTATCCACGGGACGTAGGCTCAGCGGAATTTTACTCGCTATACAACCAGATTCAGAGCCATTTCGAAGAATAGGATAGGGTGGGACAGATGATGAAATGGGTGGAAAAGAAATGGGTTTCTGTATCCATACTATGGATTGCCGCACTTTGCGTCTGGCAGCTTGGGGCAGTGATCTACGGTCCTGATGTGATCCCTGGACCCTGGAGTACGCTTAAGGGTGGACGGGAACTGCTGGAAGACGGAACTTTGATGCAATATATCGGGATTAGCTTTTACCGGGTGCTAATTGGCTGGGTACTCGGCAGTTTAATGGCGATTCCCGTAGGTCTGATTATTGGAAAGGTGAATGTGATTCGTATCTTTGCAGAGCCTTTTCTGAACTTTATTCGCTTTATCCCGCCGATTGCATTCATTACATTGTTTCTAGTGTGGTTTGGCATTGGGGAGCAGTCGAAGATTGCGTTGATTATGTACGCTACCTTTTTTATTGTGGTGCTGAATACCTTGACCGGTGTGATGTCCGTAGAGGAGGATAAAATCCGCTCAGCCCGTAGTATGGGCGCCAGTGAGTGGCAAATTCTGATTCATGTGATCGTCCCGGCGACGATACCGTATATTTTTACAGGCATCCGATTAGCGATGGGAACCTCGTATATGGCGATTATCGGTGCGGAAATGATTGCTTCGAACGAAGGTGTAGGTTATCTGATTTGGAATTCCAGGTTGTTTTTCCGGACAGATTGGATCTTTGTAGGGTTATTCTGTCTTGGCTTTATGGGCTTTTTCACGGATCGGTTATTTGGATGGTTCGGCAAGAAAGTGCTCTATAGATACGGCGTGGTAAGTGTGGCGGCGCGTAGAAGGTAGTATAGCTTTAAGCATAAACACGAGAACCGCCTGAGTGAATCAGGTGGTTTTTGGGTATGTCTTACTTTTTATTTACAAATATTCCTATCCTCCTTAATGCCGCGAAAATAGTACACGCCTATACTGCAATTGGGTGCCTAACAGTTGGAGCATAGAGAAGCCCGCAAATAAGAAATAGGAGTGAAGGGGAAATCATGAAAAAAGGGATCAAAAATCAATTATCGATGGGTCTAATGTTATCCTTGCTCGTCCTGTTGCTTGCTGCTTGTGGAAATTCGGCTAAGGCTGACGAATCAACGAATGGAAATGCTGGCACCAAAGAATTAAGTCTGACCGAGATCGAGAGTAAAGCTAAAGAAGAGGGCAGTGTTATCAGCGTGGGAATGCCGGATTCCTGGGCGAACTGGAAAGATACATGGAGTGATATGAGTAGTAAGTATGGTCTTACACATTCAGATACGGATATGTCGAGCGCGGAGGAAATTGCCAAGTTTGATGCGGAAAAAGATAAGCCAACGGCTGATATCGGAGATGTAGGGATCGCTTTTGGATCGGTTGCCGTGGAAAAAGGAGTAACACAGCCTTATAAAACGACCTACTGGGATGAGATCCCTAATTGGGCTAAGGATAAGGACGGAAATTGGATTGTCGGCTATCAAGGGACGATTTCGTTTCTGACAAACACCAAGCTCGTGGCTAATCCACCGAAGAGCTGGGAAGATCTGAAGAACGGCAATTACAAAATCATCGTTGGTGATGTAACCAAAGCTGCTCAAGCGCAGATGGCTGTATTGGCCGCAGCGATTGCTTTTGGTGGCGATGAGTCGAACATTGAGCCAGGGATTGCTTTTTTCGAGGATTTAGCTAAAAAAGGACGTCTCTCCAATGCAGAGGCTTCTCTTGCCAACATTGAAAAAGGGGAAGTAGAAGTTACCCTGCTGTGGGATTTCAACGCTTTGAACTATAGAGATCAGATCAACAAAGATGGCTTCGCGGTAGCCATTCCGAAGGAAGGCAGTGTGGTGAGTGGATATGCAACGATCATTAACAAATATGCGCCGCATCCTAACGCTGCGAAGCTGACACGTCAATACATCCTTAGTGATGAAGGACAGATTAATCTTGCCAAAGGGTACGCTCGTCCGATTCGTGACAGTGTAACACTGCCGGATGATGTTGCGGCTAAGCTGCTGCCAAAAGAGGAGTATGTTAACGCTAAGCCTGTTGGTGATTACAAGGTATGGGAAGAAACGGCGAAGACCATTCCACAGTTATGGCAGGAACGTGTGCTTGTGCATTTGAACTAGAATTGTTCTTCCCCCAAAAAAAGAAACAGGGCGCCTTCGTTACGATGCCGTAAGGTGCCCTTGTTCTATTCCCGCGACAAGGAGTGAGGAAGTTGAAACAGAAAAGCCGCGGTGTGATCCTGGCACTCATTCCGTTTGCACTGATGGTGTTGGCATTTCAGCTGGTACCTGTATTGTCCATGCTGACGGGAAGTTTCCAAAAGGCAGATGGAACTGGGCTTACGCTAGGCAATTATCTGCATGCACTGCAAAGTGCCTATTACATGCAGGCAATCAAGAACAGCTTGCTGATCTCTTTAACCTCAAGTCTGATAGGGATCATTGTCGGACTTTTTTGTGCATATTGTATTACTCGGTTCACTCCGAGAGTAAGAGACAGACTCTTAATGCTGTCGAATATGACCTCTAACTTCGCAGGGGTTCCGCTGGCTTTTGCGTATATTATTTTGCTTGGTAACAATGGAGTGTTTACGCTCTTATTCAAACAGTGGGGCTGGAGTGTTTTTACCGATTTTGATTTATATAGCTGGTCTGGTCTGATTCTGGTGTATGTATATTTTCAGGTTCCCTTAGCCTTACTGCTCTTGTATCCATCCTTTTACGGAATTCGTGAGCAGTGGAGAGAGGCGGCGTCCTTGCTGGGAGCAGGACCGTGGCAGTTCTGGAAGACGATTGGGCTGCCAATTCTAACTCCGGCGATCTTCGGCACACTGGGAATACTGTTTGCCAATGCGATGGGTGCTTATGCAACGGCATATGCTTTGGTTGGCGGGAATTATAATCTGCTGGCGGTACGTATCGGTTCACTGGTTGCTGGAGATGTGGTTACTCAGCCAGAAATGGGGAGTACGCTTGCTGTTCTGCTGGGTCTGACTACGATTTTGGCCGTCTATTTGAATCATCTGATGGTTCGGCGAACGGAGAGATTTGGAGCTAAAGCGCTCAGTAAACCGGATGTGAAAACCAAATCTTCTCGGCGCTTGTGGACGGCAGCTAGTGAGGAGGTGGGGCAATGAATATACGTAAAGCAGGCTTCGCTCCGCGCACTTTCATGCTAATGCTCATGGTGTATTTATTACTTCCACTGTTAGCAACCGGTATTTATGCCTTCGCGCAGGACTGGCAGAATACCTTGTTGCCTCAAGCTTGGACACTGAATTGGTTTGGAGAAATGTTTAAGGATATTCGTTTTTTGGAGGCGCTTTGGACCTCGCTGTATTTATGCCTGATTAGCGTGGTGCTGAGTCTGGCCGTGATGCTGCCAGCTGTTTTTGTCATCACCATTTATTTTCCGCGCTGGGAGAGCTTTATGAAAGTGATTGTTGTTCTGCCTTATGCGGTGCCTGGTGTAGTGGCTGCGGTGGGACTTATTCGTACCTATTCCTCTGGCCTCTTTGATATCGCTGGAACAGCTTATTTATTGGTGGGGGCGTATTTTGTGGTCATTCTTCCCTATATGTATCAGGGCATTCGCAATAGTCTGTTGACCGTTAACGCCGTAGAACTGCTGCATGCCGCAGAATTGCTTGGAGCTCGCCGTAGAACGGCTTTTATGAATGTGATTTTGCCAAATATCTGGCCTGGCGTTATCGTCTCTACCTTATTATCATTTTCCGTTCTGTTCGGTGAATTTGTTCTTACAAACATGCTAGTTGGCGGGCATATTCAGACGATTCAGGTGTATCTATATCAAAGAATGGGCGAAAGCGGACATTTAGCCAGTGCGATTGCCATCTCGTATTTTCTGTTTATTCTAGTTCTTTCGATGGTACTAATGAAGCTTGGCAAAAAGATGGGAGGAGGCGTTAAGGGATGAACGATTATCTGAAGCTGCAGGGAATACTCAAAATGTTTGGTGAGACCTGTGTGCTAGACAATATAGATTTGGAGATACGTGAAGGGGAGCTTGTGACGCTGCTAGGACCTTCCGGTTGCGGGAAAAGTACGTTACTTCGCTGCATAGCTGGCCTTTCGGAGCTGGATGGCGGCAGAATCCTTCTAGAGAATAAAGATCTGGCAAATCTGCCGCCCCGTAAACGCGAGGTGGGGATGGTGTTCCAGTCTTATGCTCTATTCCCTAATCTGACGGTGAGCCAAAATATTGAGTATGGAATGAAGATGCGTGGTTTGTCCAAAGCCGCCCGACGTAGCCGCTGCGAGGAACTGCTGGTTTTAGTCGATCTAGAGGAGAAGCGGGACGTCTATCCGCAGTCACTCTCCGGTGGACAGCAGCAGCGGGTAGCGCTGGCCCGTTCTCTAGCCGTGCAGCCCAAAGTATTACTGCTGGATGAACCCCTGAGTGCACTCGATGCCAAGATCCGCAAGAATCTACGTGCTGAAATTCGTGATATTCAGAAGCGCTTTAACATGACGACTCTATTCGTTACGCATGATCAGGAAGAAGCGCTGATTCTATCCGACCGCATCTGCATTATGAATGGTGGACGCATCGTCCAAGATGGAACACCGGAAGGACTGTACACCGCGCCGCGCACAGAGTTCGTTGCCCGGTTCATGGGCAGTTATAACGTATTGACTCGGCCAGAGGTGATGGCGCTGTTCCACGGAATAGATAGTGGGATGGACAGCTTTGCTATTCGCCCCGAAGCCGTAACGTTACTGCATGATGGGGCGGGTCAGCAGGAGGCTGCTGCCGGAGCACAACTGGTGAATGGAGTGATTAAATCTGTGTCTGTGCTAGGCAATATTATTCGATGTACGGTTGAGGCTGAAGGAATCCGATTAACGGTTGATCTTTTAAATGATGGACGCTGGCTGCGGGTTGGAGAAGGGGACAAAGTCACATTGGCGTTGAACCCTTCCGAGCTTTTACATTTAGAGCGAGAAGGAGCGTGAGTAGATTGACGGAAATGACCAATAAACTCATTGTGGTTGTCTTGGACGGACTTAGATATGATGCTGCTCGCAAATACATGGGCTATCTGGAGCATCTTGTGGAGCAAGGATCCTTATCTTGTTATCGAGTACAGTCGGAATTACCCAGTCTATCACGTCCGCTTTATGAAGTGCTCTTAACGGGTACACCCGTGTCCAAAAATGGAATTACGGCTAACCATATTGTGAGACCTAGCCATGAAGAAAGTGTATTTCATTTGGCAGTAGCCGCTAATTTGCGTACAGCTGCTGTCGCCTATCATTGGGTCAGTGAGCTTTATAATTCGGCCCCCTTTGATCCACTGGCTGATCGCCATCAGCATAATGTGATGAAGCCAATTCAGCATGGCAGCTTTTATTTCGAGGATCACTATCCTGACAGTCATGTGTTTGCCGATGCCGTGTATTTACGGAGTGCTTATGATCCGCATCTTCTATACATTCACTCCATGAATATAGACGACGCCGGGCATCGTTATGGGGGGGAGAGTAAGGAATATGAGCTTTCCGTGCGTAATGCTGACGGTCTGCTAGCCACTGTTTTGCCTATTTGGATGGAGCAGGGGTATAAGATTCTGATTACGGCAGATCATGGAATGAACGCAAATGGGTACCATGGTGGGGTAACCTCTTCCGAGCGGGATGTGCCGTTATATACGTTCGGAGTAGATGTATTACCACTAGAAAAAGAGGATCAAGCAATTCCCCAGTTACGGCTAGCTCCGCTAATGTGCCATTGCTTAGGGCTTGCACCTTCGGCTGCAATGAGCAAGGAAGGACTGCCTCCTTTTGTGCAAAATCAACCACTTCATGAGGTGAATGAACCTGTGATTTTAGGATGAAAATAAAATAGTAAATCACGATAAAAATCATATACGGGAACGATGGTTTTTTGTATAATAAATAGTATATTTTACCTATTGGGAGGTTGTCTTTTGAGCGCTTCTAGAGCTTTGAAATGGATTACAGGCTCATTTGAAATTATTTTAGCAATTCCAATTCTGGGTGCTGCTATTGTAATTGGCACTGGGTACTCCGCACTGGGATTGATGTTTATTCTTCACCTGGTTACTTTGATTTTATCTTCAAAGAACCAAGAATCTATTTATGGTTCAGTACTCGGAATTGTAACTTCTTTACTCGCTTGGATTCCATTCGTGGGATGGGTACTACACTTGATCACAGGGATTTTGTTGATGGTAAGCGGTGGACAGAAGACTCGTCATTCTTCGAATCATACATATCCACATTAATTCAGACATCCTAATACAGCCCGATTCGGACGTTTGTCCGGTCGGGCTGTATTCATGTTATAATGAGGGCACATTTTAGCATGAAGTACATGAAAGGAGGCACATCCATATGGAAGTAACAGCACAAGATGTAGCGGAATGGATGGTTAAGGAAATTCGGTTTACGGGTACCTTGTATCAGACCGCGGCGATTGAATATGTGAAAGAGAATTTTGGGGAACAATTTGTATTTGTGAATGAGAATGGCAATGCCTCACTGTCCAAGGAAGTAAAGAAAGCTTTCCGGAAGCTGCACGGCGGCAAAATCGCGTGGGATCGCGATGGATTTTTGTGGGCGTGGACTTAAGCTGGAGGTGAATGTATGCCGGTTATCCGAAGTAAATTAAGTGTGGTCATGGAGAATCATGATCCCAAACTCTCTATACGAAAGCTTGCTAAGGATATTAATTATCACTTTGATTCGGTTCGCCGTATGTATAAGGATGAGATGGTACAGTATCCCAGAGACTTGCTCTTAAAGCTTTGTTTATATTTTAATGTACAGCCTGGGGAACTCATCGGAATCGAAGAGTTGAATGAAAGTGATTGTACAATAGAAGAAGTGATAGGTGAAGATGAATTAAGTAAGAGTTAAATAAATTGAGGAAGTGCAGTTGGGAAGAGTTGAGGAATGGGAAGTTGAATTCACTCAAGTCTTCTTTTTTGTGTGGAAAAGGGAGATTTCTGCTAAATTTGACTAGATTATATGGTCATGTTATACTTAGGATGACAAGAATTTATGGTCAAAGAGAGCAGGAAATAAAAAATGAGTAAATTTATTCAATTAAACAAGCGTACTGGCGAAACAAAGTCCCAAAAGAAATTAGCGAGAAAACAGGGACGTATCCCGGCTGTATTGTATGGAGTGGGTAAAGATACTCTGAACGTAGAAGTGGATGAAAAAGAGCTGTTGGGTACTTTGAGAAAAAATCCACGGGCTATTCTGCAAGCAAAAACAACGGACGATGAAGCAATGCCGATCATTGTTCAGCATATTCAAAAGGATTCTCTGTCAGGTAAGATCTTGCATATTGATTTCCAGCATGTGAACATGTCTGTAAATATGGATAGTAAAGTTACGATTCATTTTGCAGGGGAAGCAATCGGCGTGAAAGCCGGTGGCGTATTGCAAGTGGAATTGTATGAAGTAGAAGTTCGTTGTATGCCGGGCGTTTTGCCTACTTCTATGGAAGTAGATATTAGTAAACTTGATATTGGCGATCAGCTGCTAGTTTCTGACCTGATTTTCCAAGATGGAATCGAAGTGCTGACCGATCCGAATGCAGTAATGATTCAGATTAAGACTGTACATGAAGAAGTTGAAGAAGCAGTAGTAACTACAGCTTAAATATATATTTATATTAAAAAAAGCAAGTTTCCAGGGAAGAGGAAACTTGCTTTTTTTGCGTTTAGATCATACGGGAACTTCTCGCTGATCCTTTGCCATAGGTGAGCTACATAAGGGGCAGGGCTTTGAGGTTAGATGATCCTCAGCTCCGCCAGCTTTCATGCGTGTCCAACCAGGACAACTGTTGCCCGTGCAGTTCCATACCGGAACGACATGGGTTTTTGTTTTTGTCGTGGTCGCTCGGCTGGTCGGCAAGGATCTTGTTGTCACGGTTCTACTCACCGTAGTTGCTGCTGTGGAAGAAACCGCTGAACGGAAGGCGGATAACATGAAGCGGGAGACCTCCGCTTTTTTACCCCGATGCTGTGCAGGTGAGCTGATGAATAGCTCCTCTCGGGCTCTCGTAACGGCTACATACGCCAGTCTCCGTTCCTCCTCCAGTGCTGCTAAGCTTGAGGCTCCGCTGCTTCCGGCCGCAAGCTTGCGGTCTTTTAACCGGTCGCCCTCCAGTGCAGAGCTATGCGGAAGAATTCCCTCAGACGCTCCAATTAAAAAGACTACAGGAAACTCTAGCCCCTTTGATTTATGAATGGTCATTAATGCAATCCGATTGCCTTGCTCTTTAGTACCTGGTTGGCGATTATGCTCGTTACGCTCCGTGACATTATCTATGAAATCAAGAAAGGCAGGGATGCTGTCGAAACGCGCCGCGGAGGATTCTAGCTCATCTAGCATTTCTTTTAACGTCTCTCGATGCAGCGTCGCTTGATGCCGTTCATTCGCTTCGATGAAATAATCATAGAATTGGGTACGAATCTGCCGGATTGCTTGTATTGGGGTCAGTTCGCGTATATTTCGGATTAGATCGAGCCGATCTCTTAGTTTAGTCCCTTTGAAGTCTTCCATGCCAGGCATAGACAATAAGTGGATTAACGGTCCTTGCTTGGGCTGTCTAGCTTCCATCTGGCGGATGTGATTCATGCCTTTTTCACGGTTCATATATAGCGTCGGCAGGATATTCTCCATCGCCGCAAAATTTCGCCGATTCACGGAGAGTCGCAAATGATCAACTACCGGAGAGATCAGCCAGTGCTCGTACAATAATTGCCCTTCTCCGTAATCAATATAGGGAATATCGCGTAAAAGGAGCAGTTCGAGAACGGCCCGATTACTGCTCGACGCCCGGTACAACATGGCGAAGTCGCTATATTCTCTTTTGCCGCTAGAGACCTCGTTTAAAATATGCTCGATCATCTGCTCGGCTTCTTCATCTGCAGTTTGCGGACGCATATATCGTGGCTGACTTCCACTACCTTTTGCGGCTTGCAGGGTTTTGGAACGCCGACGTGTATTGTGCTTGATAATGCCGTTGCCAAGTCCAACGATAGCTGGGCCTGAGCGGTAATTAATATCGAGCGTAATAACCCTTGCTCCCGGATAGAGCTTCTCGAACTCTAGAATGAACTCACTGCGCGCTCCGTTGAAGGAATAAATCGTTTGGTCATCATCACCAACCACCATTAGATTATGCTGTGGGTGAGCGACCATTTTGACAAGTTCGTACTGCAAGGCGTTTGTATCCTGGAACTCATCCACCATCACGTACAGATATCTCATCTGCAACTCTTGCAAAAGCTCCGGACGCTCCTTCAGCATCCGATAAGCAATTAAGAGGACATCATCGAAATCGATTTTGAAATTGTCTAGTTTCCATTGTTCGTATATTTCCAGAACGGACTTCATTTCTTTTTCGGCGGTGGTGCCTTCTGGTAGATCTTCCACCGTGCCCATGTTCATTTTGCAGGAAGAGAGCAGAGAGAGTAGGGTTTCCGGTGGATAAGCATCCTTCGGCAGTCCGAGCTCACGCATGATCTGCTTCAATAGGATGTGCTGGCGCCGTGTCTCACTGAAAATTTCCTGTTGCAATCCTTGTCTGCGCAAGAAAAATAAGAAAAAAGAATGGAACGTACGGGCCTGAAGCCTTGCAACGTCCGCTGTGCTGACTCCAGGGAGCAGGGCGATTCGTTCGCGCATTTCTGCCGCGGCTTTACTCGAAAAAGTCAGCAATAGCAGCTGACTAGGCGAGACGCCGCGCACGGACAACAAATAACCGGTTCTGCAGATCAGAACCGAGGTTTTGCCGGAGCCAGCACCGGCCAGTGTCAGCAGCGGCCCTTTATGATGCCGCACCGCAGCAATCTGCGGGCGGTTGAGCAGGATGCCGCCTTCCTCCAGCCTGCGGAAATAAGCGGAGTCCCCCTCCTCCCGCTTCACTAGCTCCTTGCTGGTCTGCGCTGAAGCTACAGCCGCTTGCGGGATGCGTTCGCCGGTTGCTCCCAGCGGAATATTATGAAATAAGAGCTTATTCAATAGATTCACCTTCATATATTTCTGTATAGAGTGAGCTCAACAAAACTAGTTGGAGAATGGTTGAGTTCATCTTAAAATGTGCCGATTAAAATACGCCGAAGATTTAGCCAATCTACAATATACCATCCCAGCCTTTTTACTGCACAGAAAAAAATGCTGGATATAGTATGGGGGAGTGTGGAGCTTGGTTGTGTGAGTGAAGCTTAGGTGGCGGAATGTACGGTATAAATCCCGTAGAAAAGTGGGAATTGGGCTCTGTGGGCGGAATGTACGGTATAAATCCCGTAGAAAAGTGGGAATTGGGCTCTGTGGGCGGAATGTACGGTATAAATCCCGTAGAAAAGAGGGAATTGGGCTCTGGGGGTGAAATGTGCGGTATAAATCCCGTATAAATGCGGGAATTTGGCTCCGGCGGCGAAAAGAAGGGTATAAATGCCCCAGAAGTGAGCGGATTTGGGCTCTGCGAGCGAAAAGAGGGGTATAAATCCCCCAGAAGTGAGCGGATTTGGCTCTGTGAGCGAAAAGAAGGGTATAAATACCCCAGAATGGAGCGGATTTGGCCTTATGGGCGAAAAGAAGGGTATAAATCCCCCAGAAGTGAGCGGATTTGGCTCTGTGAGCGAAAAGAGGGGTATAAATACCCCAGAAGTGAGCGGATTTGGCTTTATGGGCGAAAAGAGGGGTATAAATCCCCCAGAAGTGAGCGGATTTGGCTCTGTGGGCGAAAAGAAGGGTAAAAATGCCCCAGAAGTGAGCGGATTTGGCCCTGCGGGCGAAAAGAAGGTAAAAATACCCCAGAAAGGAGCGGATTTGGCTTTCTGGGCGAAAAGAAGGGTATAAATCCCCCCCCTTGTCCTCTCTTAAGTTTACAGTAAAGCCCATTCCCTTTCCTTATTATCCTCATATCCTAAAGCAAAATCATGATATGGAGATGACCGTATGCCCTCAGCCAATAAGGTCCGCATAAGACATGCCGTTACCATAGATGTACTGATTCCGGCTATCGAGAAAGATTTGGCTACACTCCCCTATGTTATTGACGCTGTCCGAACACATGTTAAGCATCCGATAGGTCGAATACTGATTGTTGCTCCAAAAAAGACACGTATACTGGATTTCTGCCGAAAAAAAGGCTGTACCTTTGTCGATGAGAATACAGTCCTCCCGATTACAAAAAAAGATATCCATTACCGTTCACGGAAATGGGAAAGATCCGGTTGGTTGTTCCAGCAATTGTTGAAGCTGAATGGTGACAAGCTGTGTACGGCTGACTATTTTTTAGTCATCGATGCAGATACGGTCTTAATCGCTCCTCATCGATTCCGTGAAAAGGGAAAGACGATTTTTTACAGTCGTAATTGGAGTCAGCCTCAGTACTTTACAACCTATAGGAAGCTAATGGGTAAGAAGGCGGCATCTGCTTCTTCTTTTGTGACGCATTATATGCTGTTTGAACGCAGCCAATTGACTCAGATGAAAAGAGAGATTGAAGCAAAGCATCAGAAGCCTTGGTATTCGGCGATTATACACAGTATGAACCGAACTAAGCAATTTGCTTTTTCTGAATTCGAAACTTATGGGAATTACCTGTATTCGAAGGATCGTGGGGGCATGAAGATCCAAAAAGCACGCAATAAAGGCCTCCATATGAATGCAGGTCAGCTGTCCAAGCAGAAGCTGAATGAGCTGGCGGAAAAGTATAGATCATTGTCTTTTCATAAACGGAAGGGGTATGTGAGAACACCGAGTAGTAAGTCCAGCGCAGGGGGGCGATAGCGTTGCAGATCGTGCTCCTTTCAGGGGGATCGGGGAAGAGGCTGTGGCCGCTGTCGAATGAGATCAGGTCAAAGGCATTTTTAAGACTTCTTCCAACAGAAAATGGCGGCATGGAGTCGATGATCGAGCGAGTATGCAGAGGACTGGATGAGGCAGGATTGTTAGATTCAAGCTGCATTGTAACCCATCGCAGTCAGGTGGAAATTACCCGCAAATCTGTTGGCAATCAGGTTGCTTTACTGGCGGAGCCACAGAAGAGGGGAACTTTTACTGCAGTTGCATTGGCGGCGAGCTATTTACATTCCGTGAAGAAAATAAACTTAGAAGAGATCGTTGTGGTCATTCCGGTGGATTCATATGTGGAGGCTTCTTTTTTCAGTCAGCTTCGGCAGTTTCCCAGCGTGCTGTCCGAATCACAAGCGGATATTGCCCTGATCGGTGTTACGCCTGAATTCCCATCCACACAGTTCGGGTATATATTGCCGAGTGAAGGTTCAGAGGGGACGTCTTTTCTAAATGTGAAGCAATTTGCAGAGAAGCCAGACGAACTGGCGGCGGCCGAGTTCATTACCTGTGGAGGACTATGGAACTGTGGGGTGTTCTCTTGCTCATTAGGATACTTGCTCTCAACTATGATGGAACGGAATCTTTCAGCAGATTACATGGAGCTAGTGGAGCATTATGACGAATTGCCAGAACGAAGTTTTGACTATGAAGTGCTTGAGCATACGCAGCGAGCGGTAGTTATTCCTTACACCGGAGTTTGGGCGGATATTGGTAGTTGGGATGCGCTTACCCCTCATTTGCAGGAAAAGGTAATTGGCAGGGGGAGCATTTCTGAGGATTCAAAAGGAACCTATTTAGTGAACGAACTCTCTTGTCCCGTACATGTCATCGGTGCCCCAGGTTTGATTGTGGCGGCGGGTGCGGATGGTATTTTGGTTGCTGGGATCGAGCAGGCGAAACGGATTAAGCAGAAGTTGGAGGGTCATGCCGCGAAGCCGATGATTGAAGAAAAGCGGTGGGGGAGCTCACGCATTCTGGATTTCTCACGAACAGCAGCAGGAGTTGAGGTTACGACTTCCAAAATCACGATGTTGGCAGGGAAGCACACCAGCTATCATTTTCACAGGCATACCAAAGAAATATGGTCTTTTCTTTCGGGGAATGGAGAGTACCGTATGAACGGCGTTCTTCACGCAGTTGCAGCCGGAGACACAGTTATAGTACCTGCCGGTGCGAGACATGGTTTACGGGCGATTACGCCGCTCGAATTGATCATTATTGAACTGGTGACATCTTCTGATGTGGGGGATTATGTACGTGTTTCTGCCGAATGGGTGGAGGAGGAAAGCGCTCCTGATCATTTGTAATTCAATAGATTGAAAAAAATCAACCGGGTTTAATCCAGCGTACATGTCCCGGTTGAATTTAATTTTAGAGTGTAGCTAATTAACATCACTGCATTTAAAAGAGTTATAGATCTGAGCCACCTTCGTATCTTTTGGATGGAAATCGAAATGTGACCTCCGTTCCCAGTCCTAGAATACTGGTAATGGACAAGCCGTATTCTGGTCCGTACATTAGCATAGCCCGGTCATTTACATTTTTGAGCCCATAGCCTATAGACTGGGATTTAAGCAGAAGATTGAGTCGTTCTTGTGGGATGCCAACGCCATTATCCTTTACTTTGAAGATGATACACTCCTCCACCAGTTCTCCGGATAGAATAATTTTGCTTCCTTCTTCTTCTCTATTCTCAATACCATGAATAATAGCATTCTCAATTAGAGGCTGAAGCATCAGGTTAGGCATGTAATAAGAGAGAATAGCCTCGTCGATCTGATATTCTATCTCAAAGCTGTTGCTATGCATGTTAAGCTGAATCTGTATATAAGATTGTACATTCAATAGTTCATCTGAAACCAAAATAATATTATTCCCTTTATTCAGCGTAGTCCGATAGAACGTGGATAGAAGCTGCGCCATTTCACTTATATCTGTTGCATGGATTCGAATGGCTCTCCAATTGATGAGCGAAAGAGCATTATATAGAAAATGAGGATTAATCTGAGCCTGTAGGGCTTTCATTTCATATTCTTTTCGTGAAATTTCCTCAATGTAGACTTTATCGATTAACACTTTTGTTTTGTCAACCATATTGCCAAAGCCTCTGATTAAATCCCCAATTTCATCTTTGGATGTGCTGGTGACGGTGACTTCCAGGGATCCCTCTTCTACGGTGCGCATATTATTGCGCAGACGCTTAATTTGTGAATTGAACTTTCGAGAGAATAGATTGGCGGTTATAGCAACGGCAGCAATACAGGCAACAATAACAAGCCCAACTGTCGAAAGGATTTTCCAAGCAGAATTCGTAATCATCTTCGTAGGTTTGCACAACATCACTGTCCATCCTGATATAGGAACTTCAGATTGCAGTACAGTGTACTTTGTATTTTTCCATTGCAGCGTATCCAAGTTATCTGTGCTATTGGAAGGAATATATCCTTCTATACCAGGCGAGGCATAGATCGACTTTCCATAAGCATCTTTGACGAGAATCTCTGAACCTTGAGAGAGTAGGGAGTCAAAAGGTGTGAATAACGAATCGTAATTCACACGTGCATACAGCACATTTTCTTTTGGATCTTTCTGTTTCGTATTAATAATGCGTCGAACAGCAAAAATCTCCTTATTATCTGTAAACCACAGGACATCGACTGACTTCATCAACGGCGGGTACCAATGTTCCTGTTTAATATCATTTAGGGCTCGGACGGTATTGCCATGTGCCAAAAGATTGGTTCCTGTATACAGAGTGATTTGTTCTACACCTGTATTTAGATACCGTGCCGTATTGAAATTTTGGTCAATCACATGGGTTAACTGATCATACATTTCATACATACTTGTATAGGTATGATTAGCTGAATTAATAATTTCCTGATTAAAACTCAAGAAATTCATGAGTTTATTGTAGACATCCAGATGACTATTTAAAGCTAAAGCCCCTTGATTTAAGGCTGCTTTCAAATCAGATTTGGATTGCTTAATGAGGGATGATTTGGCTTCTTGATAGCAGAAGCTGCCCAATACAATCACAGGAATCATACTGATTAACATAAATGAAAGCATGATCTTGGTTTGAAACTTCAAGTCGCGAATATTTTGCTTAAGTGTCCGCCAAAGTTGCATAATGCTCCTCCCGATATACAGAGGACTTCTGATTATACTGTCTATATTTTTCTGGTGTGTACCCATAAAAATCCCTGAAATTTTGGCAGAAGTATGAAATATTGCGATAGCCCACTGCGGTGCAAATATTTGATATTTTTTGATGCGTATTTGTTAACAACTCTTTTGCGTTTTGCATGCGGACATTCTTAATATATTTATTAAGCCCACAGCCTGTCTGCTTCTTGAATATGGAGCTAAGATAATGTGGAGACAAATACACTTTAGCAGCAAGCATTTCCAGACTGAGATCATCTGCATAATATTGTTCAATATATTGTTTGACGGCGTCGACATCACGGTTCTGAGTAGGCTCATGGTTGGTGGAGTTCTGATCAATCCGAGCGATACCTTCAAATATGATATCTTTGATATCCCGCAAATCTTCAGATCCATATATGGTCTCGACGGCAGTCTGCAGCTCCATTTCTGATATAGGTGCAGCTTGTGTCATGATCTCTTGATAGATTGTGGAAAACATATACTTTACATATAAATGTGAATACTGTACTTGATGTACGTATTTTTGATATAAAATCTCAGTATTTGCTCGTAAGCTAAAAATATCTTGATCCTTCAGATTATTTCGAATCTGATCTAGTAGATGGCTATCTGTAAGGTCTGGATACAAGGCCTCAGAGAAATGTAAGTCATTTTGTGTATTAAACACAAAGGTATCTGGGAGAAAAAAACGATATTCCATCAATTCTTCTAATGAAGTCAAAAGTGAACCTAAATCTAGTATTGAGGTTAGTTCCTCTTTCATAGCGAGATAACAATTCACTTTATATTTATCAAGGATACAATGATGCAGGTGCATCGCTGAATTATTATCAAACTGGGAAGAAGGGGACTCTTGCTCGGGAAACAGTAGTAGACTTTGACATCCGTTTAGATTTAAGTAATCAGCAGATGTGTCTACTAAACCAAGAACAAACTCTTCGAACTCCGAATCCACAGATTCAAAAAATGGCTTATCGAATTCTAACAAAAGCATTTTATTGTAATGGCTGGGTAATTCAATAGACAGCTCTTGAAGAGGAGGCGGGCTTCCGATGCCATTGACTAGAGAGAAGAGTAGATGTTTTCTCACATAGCTTAGCTTTCTTTGTGACGCTTCTTCTTTTTGTTGCTGGCTCTTTAATTCCTGAATAACTTTTTCTAAAGTAGTTTGGAATGCTTCAATGTTAACCGGTTTCAAAAGATACTCGGATACGCCCAGGGAGAGGGCTGTTTTGGCATACTCAAATTCAGCGAATCCACTGAATAAAATCACCTTTAATTTGGGGTGCAACTTTAATGCTTCCTTTGTTAGCTGTAATCCATCCATTATAGGCATCCGCACATCGGTAAATAGAATATCGACAGAGTGTGCGCTTACATATTCAAGTGCTTTACGACCGTTTTCTGCAACATGCAATTGGAGGGGGAAGCCAAGCTCCTTAATGAGGAAAGCAATCCCCTCTCGCTCCTCCTTATGATCATCTACCACCAATATGGATAACATTATTTACCACCTTTCGACATGTAGTGACATTGATATTGTAGTATAACATCTTCGACCGTAGCAATTATTCCTCGATATTATCGTTAATGATGAGTATTTATTTGTGTAAAACATAATTTTTTTGCGTTTACGATGGATAGCAATAATCTATAAACTTAAGGAAGTAACAATATAAATTTTTTTTGAAGCTGGCCGGCGCTTTGAAATCGTTTTCTAATACGAGTTTTTTTATAGAAAAAGGGAGGCTCTTATAATGAAACATAAATTGAGAAAATCAAGCTCCATAATATTAGCATCACTATTAGCTGTTGCTATGGTAGGTTGTTCAAGTTCTAATAATTCTTCAGCATCTACCCCAAAGACAGATGCGAGTGATCCTGCATGGAAAGAAGCACAGACGACTCCATTTGGCGCCTATCCTGAAACAGTTACTTATTCTGTTGGACAAGTGGCAACGAGCTATTCAGCACTTGCAGGAACGCCTTATGAGAAAGATAATGCCACAAACAATGTGTGGACAAGATATTTCAAGGATAAGCTGAACATTCAAAATACGACCTCGTTTGAGTCCAATGATGGTACAGACTATAGTCAGAAAGTTTCGATGGCGATTGTAAGCGGTGAAATCCCTGATCTAATGGTGGTTCCTGACTACGCGACATTGCAACAGCTTTATGAGAACGATCTGATTGCAGATCTGACCGAGGTTTATGAAAATACTGCCAGCGATCGAATTAAGGAAATTTATGATTCCTACGGTGGTCGTGTTCTGGATAGCGCAAAGTTCGATGGCAAGCTGATGGCCATACCAACTACTGAAATCTCACATGGTCCTGGTATCCTCTGGCTTCGCAAAGACTGGATGGACAAATTGGGACTTGCTGAGCCGAAATCAATGGCTGATGTCGAGAACATTATTAAGCAATTTGTAGAAAAAGATCCAGGTGGTAACGGAGCGGGTAAGACGCTAGGTCTTGTTGTCGATAATGAAAACGTTGCCGGTGTCTCTGGTGGACAATTCTCATTTAATAATATCTTTTCACTATATGGTGCGTATCCAAAACAGTGGATTGATGATGGAAGTGGAAAGGCTGTATACGGATCTGTTCAACCAGAGATGAAGCCAGCACTGACCAAGTTGTCTGAAATGTACAAGAATAACTTGATTGATCGTCAGTTTGCAGTACGTACTGGTGATGACCGCAAGGCGCTACTTACAAGCGGAAAAAGTGGGTCGTTCATGGATAACTGGTGGGGAAGCTGGACTGTGGCTGACACACTTAAGCTGAATCCAGAAGCGGAATGGGTATCTTATGTTGCCCCACAATCAGAGGATGGCTCGCTTACAATGTTCACTGGAAATCCTTCCAGCAGTTATTTGGTTGTTCGCAAAGGCTTTGAACATCCTGAACTTGCAGCCAAGCTTGTGAGTGCTCAATATGACTATCAGCGTTACCAAGAAAAAGATGAAAAAGCTTTGAAAGAATTTGAAGATTATAAGAGCATGAATGTTGGCGGATCTCCGCTCGCCATTAATATCGATTATTATGACGCTTTCTATCGTAACGTTGACATCATGAAAGAAGCATTAGAAACAGGCGATACAAGTAAATTAACTAGCAATGAGGATTTAACGGCTTATAACTCCTATAAGAAATTTCTTGATAGTAAGAAGAATGGAGAAACACCAGACTCCAATGCATGGGCTGGATATACTTCCAGTATTACGACAGCTAGTTTGGTGAAAGCCTCTAATATTAAAGAAGTGAATCCATTATTCTTTGGAAGTACATCATCCATGACGTTGAAATGGCCGACACTTACTAAAATGGAACTTGAAATGTACTTGAAGATCATTACAGGTGAGCAAACACCTGACGCATTTGATAAGTTTGTAGAAAGCTGGAATAAAACTGGCGGCGAAGTAATTACTAAGGAAGTTAACGAAGCGATAGCAACCAAATGATGTTGAAAGAGATGATCCGTAAATGAAAAATAAAAAAGATCAGACAGCATTCCATCTCATGATGGCGCCAGGCATGATTTTCCTAATTATCTTTTCGTTTATTCCAATGTTCGGTATTATAATGGCTTTTCAAAATTATGTTCCGGCTAAGGGAATGAGTGGTTCATCCTGGGTAGGTCTTGATAATTTCAAATTTATGCTCCAAATTCCGGACAGCAAACAGATTTTCAGTAATACGATCGTTATCGCGTTATGGAAAATTATCGTGGGTACTTTTACATCCATCGTGTTTGCCCTGTTATTAAATGAAATTCGGGTAAAGTTTGCTAAGCGATTCATACAGACGGTTGTTTATCTGCCGAACTTCTTGTCATGGGCGATCTTAGCTACTGTAGTCATGAATATCTTCTCTTATGAAGGTCCTGTTAATGCCATGTTAAGTTGGTTTGGGATTGACCCGGTCTTGTTTATGGCCAGCAATACCTGGTTTAGACCGATGCTAGTATTAACAGATGTCTGGAAGGGTTTTGGGTACGGTTCAATCATCTACCTAGCTTCCCTGACATCCATTGATCCCGGACTTTATGAGGCGGGCTCCATTGATGGAGCCAACCGGTTTAAGAAACTGTGGCACATCACGTTGCCAGGCTTAATGCCAACTATTTTGCTGGTTACAACCTTGAACTTGCCGAATGTATTGAATGCTGGTTTTGATC
The DNA here is from genome assembly GCF_038004525.1 of Paenibacillus sp. FSL R5-0914. Lineage (NCBI taxonomy): Bacteria > Bacillati > Bacillota > Bacilli > Caryophanales > Paenibacillaceae > Paenibacillus > Paenibacillus sp. FSL R5-0914. The sequence goes on along the minus strand of NZ_JBBORH010000001.1, from coordinate 538,021 downwards.
AGATCTTCAATCTGTATAATCCTTTGGTGTATGAATCTTCGGATATTATTGATACCTACGTTTATCGGGTGGGTCTGGTAGAAAGACAATACAGCTTAGGTACAGCAGTTGGCCTATTACGGTCGGTCGTTGGTATCGTACTGATTCTTTCTGCGAATAAATTGGCCCAAAAACTTACGGATTATCGTATTTTCTAAAGAAAGGGGGGTTCTCCCATTTACGCATCTAACATCAAGGGTCGTATTGCAGATGTTATTATCTGGGTATTTGTTCTAGCGTTCGCCTTGTCCTGTCTCATACCGTTAGTCAATTTAGTAGCCATCTCTTTCAGTGATAATGCGGCGGCTTCCGCAAATCTAGTAAGTATATTCCCGGTTAATCCGACGTTTAGCTCCTATGAAAAATTATTGTCTGACAGCCAGTTTTGGCGTTCATTCATGATCTCTGTAGAACGGGTAGTGTTAGGTCTGCTTGTGAATATGGTACTGATGATTCTTACAGCCTATCCATTGTCTAAAAGTTCACGAGTATTCACGGGTCAGAAGGTTTATATGAATCTCGTTATCTTCGCGATGTTATTCTCAGGCGGATTGATTCCAACCTTTATGGTAGTCAAAGAGCTTAATCTTCTAGACTCCATCTGGTCATTGATCTTGCCGGGTGCAGTACCGATAGGGAATGTTATCTTGCTGATGAATGCTTTCCGCGCTGTACCGAAATCTCTAGAGGAAGCAGCGAATATAGATGGAGCTTCACAGTGGAGAATATTAGGGACAATTTATCTCCCAATAGTATTGCCTACGCTTGCCACCGTTACGCTCTTTACTATTGTGGGCCATTGGAATGATTACTTTGGTGCCCTGGTTTATATTAATAAGACGGCGAATTATCCATTGCAAACCTATATCCAACAGCTTAGCGTTGAGGTTCAAAACATTACGGATCCTGAAAAATTATTGGAATTAGCAAAAGTTTCGAATAAGACTTTGAACGCTGCTAAAATCGTAGTTTCTACGCTACCATTGTTGTTGATTTATCCGTTTATGCAAAAGTATTTCGTATCAGGGATTGTCGTTGGTTCGGTTAAAGAATAAATATTAGTAGACAGCCGCTATGAAGCTTCATAGCGGCCTACTATTTTCAAGTAGGAGGCTTACAATGAATAGTAATCAAGTTCATACATCAATTCTGGATGACATGAAGACATTTGTCTCTCAAGAAGCCAATCGGAGTATTTCATTTACGAATAAAGAGGCAGCATTTTATTTTACGCAATCCCATCATACGGATCATGTGGAACATGCATTTTTTGAGGGACTTAATATTGCTAAGAATAGAATTTTCGGTGGATACACCTTATTCGTAGGTGAACAGAAGCTAGACAATCGACAAGCTGAAGTTTGGGCCTATCCTTATAAAATGGTGCGTAAGCACGCCGATCTTACAGAAGAGCTGTGGTTGTTGGATTATCATAATCTATTAGAAATTAGTCTCGCTAATGCTAAGGAAGACATAGGCATCGTTTTAAGGGGAGAGAATGTTAGCTATATAAACCAACAGGATCATCTCGCGTTCTTTAGCGCTATCGAGGGAGATTGGGTGATTGCAGTTAGTGCTATCAACCTTTCACCTTTGCATATGGATAATGAAGTTCTAATTGCCGATGCAAACGCTGGGGGTTATTATATCGCTGCAGGTAAGACATCCGAAGAAGCAGCAAGCTTAATCCTTAAAGCTAGACAAGATATTAGTACTTTGAAAGATGAACGTGTTAAGCGGATGGAAGATTTCTTACACCATAATGCCCATCTAACCAGCAGTGATGATACGTTTACTTTAGCCATGAATTGGTTGAACATCACAATGGATCAGTTGGTTACTAGACAGCAGGGTGATGGTATCTATGCAGGACTACCATGGTTTAACGAATATTGGGGACGGGATCAATTCATAGCTCTTCCAGGCGCTGTGCTCGTTACAGGGCAATTCGAAACGGCTAGAAATATCTTGCTATCATTCGCAGAGTTTCAGAATACGGACGAAGATTCTAAATACTTTGGTAGAATTCCAAATATCTTGTCTCCTGGAAAAGTGGATTACCATACAACGGATGGTACGCCGCGATTCATTATCCAGTTGCAGGATTACGTTAAGTATTCAGGAGATACAGCGATCATTAAAGAGCTGTATCACAATGTACAATATAGTATTGAAGGTTCCATAAAATATTGGGTAGATGATAAAGGGTACTTGAAGCACGCAGATAATGAAACTTGGATGGATGCCCGGGATGGCAATTTGGAGTCATATTCTCCTCGGGATACCCGTGCCAACGATATTCAAGCACTCTGGTATAACCAATTGCTTGCTGGTGTTTACTTTGCTGAATATATGAATGACAAGGTGAATGCTGATAAATGGAAGGGCATTGCTGAAACCTTGAAGCGCCATTTTGAGGTCGATTTCATTGATCAAGCGCATCCTTATTTAGCAGACAGACTGGATGCAGAAGATAAGCCGGAATTCTCCCTGCGCCCAAACCAGTTATTTGCATTTGAAATGTTTGATGATAACGATTTTAAGGCTAGAGCGATTCGTACCGCGTGGGAAGAGTTGGTCTATCCATGGGGTGTTGCTTCGCTAGATAGACATCATCCATTGTTTCGTCCGTTTCATTTAACATCTCATTATCCGAAAGACGAGGCTTACCATAACGGTGCGGTTTGGATTTGGCTTAATGGTATTGCGATGCAGCGTATGATTGAAGCAGGGCAGGAAGAAACGGCCTATCAGCTATTCAAGAATATGAACTGGCAGGCCTTGAATTTAGGTGTTGTTGGTGGACTTTGTGAGAATATGGATGCTTATCCAGAGGAAGGTGAGAGCTGGGCGAAGTTGACGGGTGCATACCTGCAAGCTTGGTCCAATGCTGAGCACCTGCGTGTGTGGTACCAATATTTCTTAGGTATCCGTCCAGACCTGATTAACAATACACTGACAATTGCTCCAAGAATTCCGCAAGAGCTTGAATCCTTGACTTATAATGTGAACATAGGAAAGGGACAGATCGAAGCGAGGTATAACCGTGGACTTGAAATCACTTACGCCTATACATTCAAGAATGTGGGACTGGAAGTTATCATCGATATGTCTCCTTTCGAAACGGTATCGCTTGAAGTTAAGCCCAATATGGAGCTGGTTGTAAGACAAGATGATCATACACTGGCAGTTACCTTATATGATGAGAATCGTCAAATGCTCAAGGAGATTCAGTCAGTGCTATCCGAATCACGTGTTATGCACAATAAGCGGAATAACGAGTTATTAAAAGACGTTGAGTTTGCCAAGCCATTGAGCTTGGACAATCATCCTTGTATAAAGCTGTAGCTATAATTAGTTAAGACAATCTTAAAAAAACCTCTAACCCATCCTCAGGATGATGTTAGAGGTTTTTTTGGCAGTTTATGATTTAAGCCAGGCATGTTGGTTCAGAATTTAGCCATAAGATGCTCAAGTCCTGTCGCCACTCCATCTTCGGCATTACTGACTGTAACAAATTCAGCCATTTCCTTTAGAATCGGTGCTGCGTTAGCCATGGCAATCCGGTAGCCTGCCACCTCGAACATCGGTTGATCATTATAGCTGTCACCCATTACGGCTACATCTGTTAGCGGGATGCCATAGTGGGCGGCGAGCATAGCTACACCGGAGCCTTTGTTGGCGTCCTCATGGTTAATTTCGATATTATTGACATGGGAGGCTGTAATAATAAGGCCAGGGATCGCGGCGAAGCGGGTGGAGGCTTCTTTGAGCAGTTCCCGGTCTAGAGAAAAGGCTAATGTTTTATAAATGACGTTTTCTTCTTTACTCCAGATCTCTTCCATACTTTCGACGTAAGTTACAGCCGCTTGTTGAAACTGCTGATCGATCATTGCTTTTAGCAGCCAGCTGACTTCCTCAGGTACTTCTTCTTCACTTAGTGCAGATAGTTTCTCTAATCGTACCCGTTTATTGAGCTCCACATATACGTTGTCCTCTGTGTATACCTCGTAATACAAATCCGGAATTTCGTTCATCCAGCGTAATGCAGGAATGATGTCTTCCTTCTTCAGCGGTTTACTTGCTGCCAGCGTGTGGTCAGACAATGTAACCACTGCGCCATTCAGACTGACTACAGGGCATTCCAGATCTGCCAGCCGCAGTTGTCGTTCCGCATCCATAAAAGAGCGTCCCGTAGCAATAATTACGATATGACCTAAATTTTGAGCCTTTATAATCGCCTCGCGGTTCTTTGGGCTAATTTGTCCTTCTTCGTTCAGCAATGTTCCATCCATATCTAAAGCAATCAGCATAATGTAAGATCTCCTTATCCAGTCATAGTTGTCCCCTTCGCGGGCTAGTGAGAACGTTAATTGTATCTTATCATTAATATTCTGAAAACCAAAAACACCTTTTCATTCCTAGTCTAATCGTATATTTTTAGAATATAGTTCAGTCGTGGTACAATAGTTGTTAAACTAATCGACTAGCCGAGTTTATCGTCAGTTCATGTTCGTGGGACGTGATCCGTCGGTATTTTTCCTGCGTAAGGACATCGGCAGCTGTGTATGTAAGGGGGACTAATCGTGAGATCCAAAAACTTGGCCACCATGTCACTAGCTTTTATGGCATGTGGGTTTCTGATTACACTATTTCTACCTGAAAATCTCGCTGTAATTCTACTAAGAGGTGGCTTTGAGGCTGGGCTGGTTGGGGGGATTGCCGACTGGTTCGCGGTAACCGCGTTATTCCGCCATCCGCTCGGGCTGCGTATTCCACATACCTCACTGCTGCTCAAGAATCGGGATAAGATTATTCAGTCGTTAATTACCGCTATGGAGACTGAGCTGCTGAACAAAGAGAGTATTGAGAACAAGCTGCGCAAGTTTGGCATTATGTCTATGAGTTCCAAGCTGCTGACGAAGTTCTTTAGCAAGAAGAAGGCGAGAGCCCAGATCCTAGAGCAACTTAGCGAATTCGTGTCACGTCTTCCGGTAGAGAAAGCTGTACCTTTTCTTCAAAAGGCAGCCTCTGACTATATTCGTGAAGCGGAGCTTGGAGTTGCGGCTGATAAGATTGTCACTAAATTAATGAACGACGGAAAAGATGTAGCGGCTCTGGATTATGCGCTGGAAGGGGTATCTAACTGGAGCGGTCGTCCTGAAACGAAAGCTATGCTGGGTAAGATCGCCAGCGAGAAACTGGCTGAAGTAAAGCTCGGTGGACTGAAAGGGATGGCTTTTCAGGCTTTCGTTGGATTCATGGATGCGGATATGCTTGGTGAAATGCTGCAAGGCATGCTGCAGTCCGGTATTCGCGATTTTCGTGAAGAGGATAGCCCTTATCGTGAAGAGATCATCCGGGAAATCCGGGTGGCGTTGTTCCAGATTGTTAATGATGAGGCTAGAATGACTTCTGTGAAAGAATGGGCACTACAAGAGCTTGAGGGAGAAGCAGTAACTGCTTTTCTGCATACTCAATTGGAGAACGTACGTAGTAAGGCACTCTCCTTATTAGAAGAGGACCGGGCAGCTGGCGGACGAAAACTATTTGCACTATACACCCTTCTTATGCGCCGTATTAGTAAGGAACAAGAGTGGATCGGTAGCTGGGAGGAGCGGATTCGCGCTTCATTGATTGCATTTGTAGAGGCTAACCACTTCCGAATCGGTCTTTTGGTGAAGGAGAATCTGGATAGCATGGACGATGCTAGTCTAGTGAATATGCTGGAGGATAAAGTAGGTAAAGATCTTCAGTGGATTCGTGTGAACGGTGCCTTATGCGGTTTTGTTGTAGGGCTTGTACTTACAGTTGTTCAATTTATTTAAATCAAAGTAGTCCGTCTCCAGTGAATGGAGGCGGACTACTTTTTTATGATTGTAGGGATCTATTGCTGTACGAAGGCAGCTTGATAAAGCCGTTCCAAATCAGTTGCTGTACGTTGCCAATTGAAGGTTTCAAGCGCATCCGCTCGTCCTTGTTTCCCAATGGTTGCTGCTACCTCCGGATTCCGGCCTAGTCGCAGCAAATCTCTAGCAAAGGGCAAGGCCTCGCGATATCGTTCCACCAGATATCCGTTATGGCCGGAGTCGATAATCTCACGGATACCGCCATTGCTAGAAGCGATGACCGGTAGTCCCGAGGCCATGGCCTCTACATTAACAAGCCCAAAGGATTCATGATTCTGAGAAGGACATACGAAGCAGTCGGCTGCTTGATAAATGGTATGGATATCCTCATGAGCTACATTTCCAAGGAAGGAGACGGATACGCCTAGTCGCCGTGCAAGCAGCTTCAGCTGTCGCAAATATGATGGTTTCCCTTTGCCTGCAATTACAAGATGAGCGGGAAGGTGTTTATTTAAATGGTACATAGCACGTATCAATACGGGCACGCCTTTGCGGGGAATGACTCGACCGACGAACAATACGGTAAAGATCCTCGGGAGTCTGTAAAGTTTGCGAAGATGGTATTTTTCCTGTATCGCTACAGGAGTGAATCGATCAAGATCTGCTCCGAGCAGGACGATACGAATTTCATTGTTCAATTGCGGGAAGCGACGGGTTAGTCTTCGCTGTAGAGAGTGGCTATTCGCAATAATCAGATCTGCTCTAGCCAAGGCCCTAGCAGTCTTAACTGTGTCCGGTGTGAATGTAAGAGAATGCAGAAATAGAAATACCGGAAGATGAGGGAGCCGTTTCTTTACAGCAGACATAAGATGAGGGCGATTATCGACCTGAACTATATCAAATGACTCATTCTGAATGTAGTCTAATACCGAAGTACGATAATGAACGGGAGTACTTGCGGGCAACCGAATGATTCTGACCCGCTCCAATATGGAAGCATCGGGCAGTCCCGGCACTTTGCGGCTCACAATGGTAACCTTATGTTTCTCAGCCAGCCTTCTGGCAATGGCCCAAATGCAGATTTCTACTGACCCGTCTCCCGGAACCGGGAGACGTTCCGGCGCAATAATACAAATATGCATGGTTCATGCCTCCTCTGATCCGCTAATGGTTATCCTCTTCCCACCATATGCAGCTTGAGTATCTAGAGATACATCTGAGAGCGGAGAGGGCGTTCAACCCATTCCATTCATATAGTCGGAGCATAAAATACTAAGGTTAAGCAAGGCTGTGATCATTATTTGAGTGACAGGGGAGAGGGCAATTGGGAACAAAGTTAAAGTCTGCGTTGACCAGCAAATGGATTAAAACCAAGGTGCTCATGCAAAGTTCCGAGATTTCACCGCTCATTCCAGAAACAGTGAAGTTTAGTAAAGCAAACTTAAGAACGATGCTCTTGAAATATGGGATGATTTACGTTAAGCCGGAACATGGCACCTATGGTAACGGTGTAATGAAGGTTGAACAGAGTAAGGATTCTCATGGAACAGAATACAAATACCAAAGTGGAACAAAGATAAAAACCTTTGGAGCCTATGACACCTTTTATTCATCCCTTAAGAAAGCAACACGCGGACGCAGTTACTTGATTCAGAGAGGGATTGTTTTGCTAAAGCACGGAAAGCATCGTTTTGATATCCGTGTGATGGTCCAGCTCAGTCCGCGTGGCAAATGGGAAACTACCGGATTGATTGGCCGAGTAGCTGAGAAGGGCAAGATTGTTACCAATTATCATAACGGTGGTACGCTAATGTCTATGGAGAAGCTGCTGTCGCCTTATTTGAACGATGCTCAACAAGCTCAGATGCTTAAGATATTGCGAAAGCTAGGTGAGGATACCGGACGTTTCTACCATAAGAAATATCCTGGCTTTAAACAGATTGGTGTAGATGTAGGATTAGATAACCACATGACGCCTTGGATTATTGAAGTGAATACGAGTCCAGATCCATATATTTTCAAACATCTCTCTAATAAAAGCATGTACCGCAAAGTGATGGCTTACCGCAGAGCAAATGAGAAGAAGAAGTCCGCTAACTGATTTGCTTCTTCGTATTCGCAATAACAAGGGAAACCTTTTGTTCGAGCTCAATTATTTTTTGCTTATGGGTTGCGATCTGACGGTAACCGGAGACCAGTGCAGCTAAGGACTGGGTGGTTAGAGTAAGGTTTTGTTTGCGAATCGCTGCTTTAAAGTCAGTCCAATCTGCTGAGACACGTTTGTTTAACGAGGTGATCACGCTCTTGTTAGATTTGATCGTGATTTGAGGACTTTCAATGCCAGACAAGGTTTTACGAGCTTCGGCTATCTTTTGGGAACGTTTCTTTTTCGCGGCGTTCAGCTGATTCTGCTTGTCACTGATCTCTTGGCGTGCCAACTGAACCAAGATCTTCATAGCATCACCTTGGGCACGTAGTACGGTATTCAAGGTCTTGTCCTTAAGTGACTTGGCGATACTAATTCGCTTGTTAAGTGTACTATACTGGTCAAATAAAGGCTGATAGCGCTGCTTGCTACTCTTAACGGAGGCTTCCAATCGGGTCACTGTTTCAAGATCAATCCCTTTAATTTGTTGACGAACCCCAACTAGCGATTGCTCATTATTGTAGTGAAGGATTCGGATTTGCTCCTCGCGCTGATCATACTGCAGCTTTAAGGTGGATAAATCATTGTAAAGAGAAGTCAGCTTAACCCTGGCAGGACCATCTGCCGTTGCGGCCGTCAGATCAAAAGCCGCTTTAACAGAGGGGGTTAATTCTGTTGTAGATGCAGCAATAGCTCCTGATGATGTGCTTAGCAGTAGCAGGATCGTAAGCAGTAGTAAGGGCACTGACTTAAATATTTTCATTTATTCTCCTCCTATTGTCGTAACCTAATGGCAACAAAAAAAAGCACCCGTAGCAAAGGCAAAAGCCTTTATTACGGGTGCTTCCAGCGTAATAGGTCACGAACGATATTATTATGTTTAATAATAGTTTGCCCCAGGCCATCCAGTCAATATTTAAAATTAAGCTATTCACAATTCAAAATGATACGGAGGGCATTTCTATACTCACTTCTCTTATCGTATACTGAACTTAGGATGGAATAAAGGATGCAACGTTCGCAACAAAGGAGGTCTGGCGTAGATGGATAACGCGGTAGAATATAGCACAATGTTGGAACATGCATTTATGAGGTCCCCAGAGGGAATAGCCGTACTGTCTTTAAATGATGGTAAGGGTAACTGGCTGAAGGTCAATCCGGCTTTTTGCAATTTCCTTGGCTTTACGGAAGCTGAGTTTCTTGCTGGGGCTATTTTTGCAGAAATGGAAAATAGACAGACGTCTTCGAAAGAGCTTTCCTATAGATTGGTGATGGATGAGCTTCAGAATTCTCCAGCAGGGAGCTGGAAGAAGGAAGAATGCTTTCGCAAAGGGGATCAACCGGTATGGCTTTCCCTGACATTCTCAGGATTTGGAACAGCAGGACAAGCCCCTTCGTGTATTATTGTGTACGCCGAAGATATTACGGACCGAAAGATTGCAGATCAACAAATGGCAGATCAACGAGATCTAGAGGAACAGATTTATCAAAGTGAACGTAATTATAGATTGATGTCCGAGAATTCGCTGGATTTAATCTCGCGTCATGCAGTTGAAGAGCGCAAACAGTTCGAATTCAAGCTTCAGGAGAATGAACAGCGCTATAAATCCTTATTTGAATATAATCCCTCTGCTGTGTACTCAATGAATTTGCAAGGGGATTATTTAACAGCCAATGCGAATCTGGAGAAGCTGACCGGGTATTCGCTGGAAGAACTGATCGGAATGTACTTTGGTCCCGTTGTGCATGAGAAGGACATGGAGAAGACGCTGTATCATTTTAACTTAGCTGCTAAGGGCTATCCCCAAAGCTATGATCTGACGCTTATTCATAAAGAAGGCCATCTTGTAGAGATTAATACCACTAATATTCCGATCATTGTAGACGATCAAGTGGTTGGTGTATATGGTATTTCCCGTGACATTACGGAACGTATAAGATATACAGAACAAATTGAGAAGCTAAGCAATGAGTACACCCTTATATTAAATGCAGTTTCGGAGGGTATTTTTGGACTCGATATGGAGGAGAAGGTGACCTTCATCAACCCTGCAGGTTTGCATATGCTCGGCTATGAACATGATGAGATCATGGGTCATACCTATCTAGATCATATTCAGCAGACAGCGCTTGATGGGATCCATTACCGGCCAGAGGAGTCGCCACTTATCAAAGCCATTAGGTCAGGGGGATCTTACCAGAGCAAGGATGCAGTCTTATGGCGTAAAGATGGTACAAGCTTTCTTGCGGAGTACCAAGTAACCCCTCTTTTTGATAAAGGTGAACCTAAGGGTGTTGTAGTCGTGTTCAGGGATATTACAGATGAGAAGGAGATCATTCGGGCGAAGGAATCTGCGGAAAAAGCGGACCAGGCTAAATCAGAGTTTCTAGCCATTATGAGTCATGAAATACGCACGCCGATGAACGGTATTGTGGGGATGACTGATCTGCTTGCCGAGACAGAACTAGATGAAGAACAACGTGAGTACACAAATATTATTAAGGAGAGCAGTAGCTCTCTTCTATATATTCTGAATGAAATTCTCGATTACAGTAAAATTGAGGCCGGAAAAATGATGATCGTACATGAGCCCGTACATCTTCGAGAGGTAATGGACAGTGTAACGGATCTATTTATGGCTAAGGCTTTGGAAAAAAATCTTGAGCTGTCTTACAGCATGGCACCAGGAGTTCCTACGTTCATTATGGGAGATGCGGGACGATTACGTCAGGTATTGGTTAATCTGGTCAGTAATGCGATTAAATTTACTGACCGAGGTAAAGTCTGTATTTATGTGGAGCAAAAATTGTCCGTGGTTTCAAAGAAATTGACCTTGAAGTTTAATGTCAGAGACACGGGGATAGGTATTCCTTTAGAAAAGCAGCATCAGTTGTTTCAATCATTCTACCAGCTGCACTCCTCGTTTAATCGTAAGTATGCCGGGACGGGTTTAGGACTAGCCATTTGCAAGAAGCTTGTCGAGCTGATGGGCGGAGCCATTGCGGTGGAGAGTAGCGAAGGAAACGGCTCTAATTTCTATTTCACGCTACAGATTAATCCTGAAAGTAAATATGAGGGCGATGAGGAAGATATTGCCCAGGCAGAGCAGAAGCCCGCACAGGAAATGGAATCACGATCTAATTCAGAGGGATCTATGGATGTCGGTGAAAATGTGATTTTACTTCCGGAAGGCCCTGCCCTTTCAGCTTCTAAGCCGAACTCTTCAAAGGGAGAACCATCCTGATGAGGCATAGAAACTCCAGTCTCAGTAACAAACTATCGGTAGATCCATACACACAGTGGGAGGCTGGGGTTTCATCCCCGTCTTCTGCATGTGGACCAGCTACGCTGGCAGCTTTAACCGAGTATTGGAATACCCAGCTAGGAATGGACTTTATTCGTGGCAAAGGTCATTTTCACTCTAAAGCAGCTCATATTAATTACATATACAGTCATCACGGAGGTACCCCTTTGGGGATGAGTACACGTAGTTTTGTAAAGGGGATCACAGCTTATATCCACTCTTCAACCTCGCCAAAAGGGGGACATAAGCTTTCTGTCTCTACTTTTAACGATTTTGATGTGTATAAAGTGGAGATTGATGCAGGTCGGCCAGTAGCTGTTAAATTTGATAAATGGTTTAATTTTCGGTGGAGAGGGAATTTTGCTTACGATTACCATTGGGTATTAGGAATAGGATATGAAGTACCTGATAACGGGGATCTTCCAATCCTCATCGTTCAGGATAATGGTGTGAGGTATAAGGATGGAAGGATTGCTCTTTGTAAAGAACACCGCATCCCATATTATGCAAATAAAGACATCATTACAATGGTGGGAATGAATATCATAGAAACGCCTAGTTAATCGTGATTTAGCTATGCAATTACCCTGGAAAAATGATCTGGTTATTTTGAGTCCAAACGTTTGCACAAATTCGAGGATCATACTATAATCCAGTTAATAACTGGAAAAGGGGATAGGTGCTTTGTCCGTACAAAAGGAAATGAAGGAACCGATTTATTATGGTGATCCTGCGACTACTAGAGGGATTTCCGTATTCGCTCAGGAGTTTGATCAGTTGTTTAGTTATGACGGGGATGATCTCGGACTTACATATTCATCGGCCTGTTCATCATTTTGCTTGTGGGCCCCTACGGCTCAGGAGGCAGAGCTAGTAATTTATGATTCATGGCAGGGAGCTGCGGGGTCCAAATATGCTATGATTCGCGATATTCGGGGAACGTGGAGAGCTACGGTTGACGGTGATTTAGATGGCAAGTTCTATACCTACCGAGTGCGTCTAGGTGAACAGTGGAATGAAGCAGCTGATCCTTACGCGCGTGCTGTCGGCGTGAATGGGGACAGAGGTGCTATTCTAGATTTGCGCAAGACGGACCCTGAGCGGTGGACGGAAGATAAGCCGTCGTTTGAGGATCCTGTAGACGCTATTATTTATGAGCTTCATTTGCGTGACTTATCCATTCATCCAGCAAGCGGTATGGCTCATAAGGGTCAATATCTCGCTTTGGCGGAAGAAGGAACCCGCGGACCAGAGGGCATTCTCACCGGACTCGATCATATCGCAGATCTCGGTGTAACCCACGTGCAGCTATTGCCTATTTATGATTATTCTACAGAGAGTGTAGATGAGACGAAGCTGGATGAGCCTCATTTTAACTGGGGTTATGATCCGAAGAACTACAATGCTCCTGAAGGCTCCTATGCTACGGATCCTTATGTGCCCGGACTACGCATTCAAGAACTAAAAACAATGATTCAAGCGCTTCATGATCGTGGACTCCGCGTCATTATGGATGTTGTTTACAACCATGTGTACGACGGATATCGCGTGAATTTCACTAAACTGGTTCCTGGCTATTATTTGCGTTATAAACAAGACGGAAGCCTGTCGAATGGCTCAGGCTGTGGCAATGACGTGGCTACAGAACGCTTGATGATGTCCCGCTTCATTGTGGAGTCCGTGGTCTATTGGGCTAAAGAATACCATATCGACGGCTTCCGCTTTGATTTGATGGGCTTGATGGATGTCGATACGATGCGGGAAACCCGGCGGCGTCTGGATGGAATAGATCCGTCTATCATGACGATCGGTGAAGGCTGGATGATGGGGACTGAGCTACCGATGGAACGGCTCGCTCATCAGAAGAATGCCTCCCTTATGCCGGGAATCGGACATTTTAATGATGATTTCAGGGATGCTATTAAAGGAAATATCTTTTTGTACGATCAGCCGGGCTTCATCAGTGGAATGATGGGTCTGGAGCCTGCGATCAAGGCGGGGATTGCGGGAGGAATTGACTTCAGCCCAGGAATTAAGCAATTTGCCGAGGAGCCTCAGCAAAACGTTAATTATGTGGAGTGTCATGATAATCATACCTTATGGGATAAAATCGTATTGTCCACCGAGGGTGAGACGATTACTCAGCGCCGTTCCATGCACAGACTAGCTTCTGCGATAGTGTTCATGAGTCAGGGGATTCCTTTTATCCATGCAGGGCAGGAGTTTATGCGTACGAAGGACGGGGTGGAGAACAGCTATAAATCTTCGGTCGAGATCAATCGTATGGACTGGGAATTGTGCGCCGCGCATCAGGAAGATGTGGCGTATATGAAACAGTTAATCGAACTGCGTAAAGCTCACCCGGCCTTCCGTATGCGAACAGCAGCGGACATTCGGAACCATTTGGTTTTTGAAAAAGCACCGGCAAGTGCAGTAGCTTACACGCTACGTGGCCATGCTGGAGGAGATGCAGCGAAGCATATTTATGTTCTTTTTAATGCGAATGCTGAACAGACCACTGTGGTTCTGCCGCAGCTTGGAGCATGGAAGACCATCTTCGGGGCTGATCTTACGCAGGAGCTGACTGGAAATAAGCTAACTGTAAATGGAATTGGGACAGTAGTCCTGACGGCGAAATAAATAGTCTTTTACAAGATCATTATTGAAAAGCATGCGGAGTAACGTACTTTAATCAGGTACAGTACACTGTGTGCTTTTTTTTGTTTTTCCATTTTCTTAATTTGATTGTTTCATTTTACATAAAAAGGTGACATTACTCATTTTCGATGATGATATTGGATGTTAATATGAAGGCATTTACTTTGGCGCTTTAGAGTGGCATAGGCTTGGCAGCAGACAAACATAGCGCGTACTTTTCTTTTTTAACGGTTTAGGAAGTATATATCTGTGGGGATATTTAGAGAGGATGAGAGAGATGGGGAAAGCAACCGGATTTTTGGAATTTGAACGGCAGACGCCTTCGGAGTGTGAGGCGCTGGAGCGGATTAAGAATTGGGATGAATTCTCGATTCCTCTGGATGAAGAGAATCTGCGCGAGCAAGGCGCACGTTGTATGGACTGTGGTACGCCATTTTGTCATGTAGGACGTCTGTTGTCGGGTATGGCTTCCGGCTGCCCTCTACACAACTTGATTCCTGAATGGAATGATATGGTTTATCGTGGGAACTGGGAGGTTGCACTGAAACGTCTGCATAAGACCAATAACTTCCCTGAATTTACTGGACGTGTGTGTCCGGCACCTTGTGAAGGTTCTTGTACAGTAGGGATGAACGGCAAGCCCGTAACGATAAAGTCGATTGAAAAGTCGATTGTAGATAGAGGTTTTGAAGAAGGTTGGATTGTTCCTGAGCCCCCGCTTACTCGCACAGGTAAAAAGGTAGCTGTAGTGGGCTCGGGTCCAGCAGGTCTTGCCTGTGCAGCTCAGCTTAACAAGGCAGGGCATTCGGTGACCGTGTATGAACGGGCAGATCGGATTGGTGGTTTGTTGATGTATGGTATTCCGAACATGAAGCTGGATAAGAAGACGGTTCAGCGCCGAGTAGACCTGCTGACGGCTGAAGGCATTACATTCGTAACTCGTACAGAGATTGGGAGAGATATCTCGGCGTCACAACTCAAGGCGGAGCACGATGCTGTTGTCTTGTGTGGCGGGTCTACGCAGGCACGAGAGCTTCCTATAGAGGGCCGTGAGCTGCGGGGCATTCATCAGGCGATGGAGTTTCTGACATTGAATACTAAGAGCTTACTGGATTCAGAGCTTGCTGATGGTGAATACTTGTCTGCGGCAGATAAGGATGTAGTTGTAATCGGTGGCGGAGATACTGGCACAGACTGTGTAGCTACGTCGATCCGCCACGGCTGTCGTAGTGTGATCCAGCTTGAGATTATGCCACAAGCTCCACTGACCCGTCAGCCTAGCAATCCGTGGCCAGAATGGCCAAAGGTTCTTAAGGTGGACTATGGCCAAAAAGAAGCGGCTTCACTGTATAAGGAAGATCCACGTCGTTATCTCGTTTCGACGAAACGTTTTGTTGGTGACGATGGTGGACATGTGCAGGAGCTGCATACTGTGCGCATTGAGTGGACTCGCAATGAACAGGGACGGATAGTTCCGGTTGAAGTACCAGGCAGTGAAGAAGTTCTAAAGGCACAGCTGGTACTACTCGCATTAGGATTCACAGGGCCCGAAGAGATTGTGCTAGGTGAGCTTGGGGTGGCACGTGATGAGCGCGGAAATGCCAAGGCGGAGTTCGGAGCACAAGCGACCAATGTAGAGGCGGTATTCACAGCAGGTGATATGCGCCGCGGACAAAGCCTTGTAGTTTGGGCCATTGATGAGGGGCGTCAGACAGCCCGCGAAGTGGACCGATTCTTGATGGGATCATCGAATTTACCGTAAGGATTGAGGTATATAGAGCAGGGCGTTCCTTTTGGGGGACGTCCGCTTTTGCGTTGTTGGCCTATTCAAGGTTAAAATTGTAACCTAAGAACATGATCTACTTTAGTCGAAAAGGAGAATACATGATGAAGCTAATGTTTATTTCCGATATTCACGGATCTTTATTCTGGCTAGAACGGGCTTTGGAAAAGGTAGAGGAAGAACAGCCAGACAGTCTTGTTATCGTAGGAGACTTTTTATATCACGGTCCCAGAAATCCACTGCCGAAGGGTTACGACCCACAGGGTGTTGCTAATAAACTGAATGAATATAACAAAAAGCAGCCTATAACGGCAGTACGTGGTAACTGCGATGCTGAGGTGGACCAGATGCTGCTTCAATTCCCGATGATGGGTGATTATGTCATGCTCCTGCATGAAGGCAGACGAATCTATGTTACACACGGACATGGCTTTAGCATTGAGAATTTACCGGCATTATCTGAGAAGGATATCTTTATTCAGGGGCATACCCATCTTCCCGTTGCGGATGTAAAAGAGGGCGTATACGTGCTGAATCCCGGTTCGATATCGCTGCCTAAAGAGAATAATCCGAATTCCTATGGTATCCTTGAGGGTGGAGAATTCATCGTTAAGGATTTTGAGGGCGATGTGGTAAAAAGGATTACACTATAAGCTCAGTCAGATCACATGTGGCCCGAATTCCTTCCAACATTATTAGTGTTCTAGGGAATTGAGCACTAGAACATATTATTGTATGATGAGGTAGGAGTTTTAGGGCAGGGCTGGCTCCAAATATAATAGTAAAGGTAGTTAACACATGAATCCTAAAGATTTGAACTATACAATGCCACCGGAATGGGGCAAGCATGAACGTACTTTTATCTCCTGGCCGGTGCAGGAATCTATGTGTTTCCCGGACAACCACGAGTCGGTATGCCAAGGTTATGCTGACATTATTACAGCTATTGCCGAGTTTGAACCGATTACGGTCATCGTTAACCCGGAGGACGTGGAAAAGGTAGAACGTCTGGTCAGCGGACCGAATGTAACGCTACTACCTATAAAGCATAGCGATGCTTGGTTGCGTGATAACGGGCCTACCTTTGTTGTTAATAAAGACGGCGTTCTAGCAGGCGTGAACTGGAAGTTTAATGCCTGGGGCGGTAAATATTCACCTTGGGATCTGGATGATGAGGTAGCTCCACAGATTCTCGAACACTCACAAGTGACACGCTTTGATGCGCCTCTTGTGATGGAAGGCGGCTCGATTCATACGGATGGAGAAGGCACCTTGATTACTACAGAAGAATGTCTGCTCAATACGAACCGCAACCCGGATTTGAAGCGCGAGAATATTGAAGAGTACGTGCGCAATTATACAGGTACAGAAATTATTATCTGGCTTAAGCGTGGTCTAAGTGGTGATGAAACCGATGGTCATGTGGATAATATCGCTTGCTTCGCTGCTCCAGGTAAAGTCATTATTCAGGTCTGTGAGGATCCGCAGGACGAGAATTTTGAGATTACACAGGAGAATCTTCGTATTTTGGAGAATGCCAAAGATGCCAAAGGGCGTAAGCTGGAGATCATCAAGATTCAGCAACCACCACGGATGGATCATGACGGCAGCCGTCTGACGCTCAGTTATTTGAACTTCTATTTCGTAAATGGTGGAATTATTTTACCTGTGTTTGGCGGTACAGCGGTGGAAACAGATAAACTTGCCGAGGAAGTACTGGCTGGTTTGTTCCCGGAACGTAAGATTCGTACAGTTAACGGTATGGCGGTCATCACCGAGGGCGGGAACGTTCACTGCACTACGCAACAAATGCCTGCTCAGCAATAATTGAAGGAAACTAAACGTCCAAAGGGACATTTATATATAAGGAGGACAGATTCTTGAGAAATGTAAAAGTAGCTGCGACGCAAATGAGCTGTTCCAGCAATATTGATGAGAATATCAGCAAAGCTGAAACATTGGTCAGAGAAGCGGCGGCACAGGGAGCACAAATTATTTTGCTGCAGGAGCTGTTCGAGACTCCGTATTTCTGTCAGAAAGAGAAGGCTGATTATTACGCATATGCAACAGAGCTTGAGCATAACAAAGCGATTAATCATTTCACAGCAATAGCCAAGGAACTGCAAGTGGTGCTGCCAATCAGTTTTTATGAGAAAAAGAACTACGCACGTTACAATTCACTAGCTGTAATCGATGCCGATGGAACGATACTGGGCAAATACCGCAAGAGCCATATTCCAGATGGCCCAGGGTATGAAGAGAAATTCTACTTCAATCCGGGAGATACTGGCTTTAAAGTATGGAACACTCGCTATGCCAAGATTGGTGTAGGGATTTGCTGGGATCAGTGGTACCCGGAAGCGGCTAGAGTGATGAGCCTGATGGGAGCAGAAATTCTCTTCTATCCAACCGCTATCGGATCAGAACCGCAGGATGGATCGATCGACTCTAAAGATCATTGGCAGACTTGTATGCTTGGGCATGCAGCGGCTAACCTTATTCCAGTCGTTGCCTCCAACCGTATCGGTGAAGAAATTGATGAAGATTCTAGCATTAATTTCTACGGCTCTTCGTTCATTGCGGGACCGCAAGGCAATAAAATTGTTGAAGCAGGCCGGGACGAGCAAGCTGTAATAGTGAGCGAATTTGATCTGGATGCTTTGGAAGTCGGACGGATCGAGTGGGGCGTCTTCCGTGATCGCCGACCGGATCTGTACAAAATGATTGGTTCTTATGATGGGGACATCATTCTTTAAAAGACTTCACAGTTAAATATGCTAAAGGCATTGCTAGAGAGGATAGAATCTCTGGCAATGCTTTTTTTGGTGTTTCAACGAGAAGTGAGGGAATGACGATGATCGTTGTGACCCATGAAATGGGCTTTGAGCGTGAGGTTGGTGATCGTATGCTGTTCATGGAACAGGGCGAAATCGTGGAAGATGGCAGTCCGGAGCAATTGTTCGGAATTCCTGTGCAAGATCGGACACAATCTTTTCTATCAAAAGTACTGTAAAAGTCTGGAAAAGTAGAATATTGCTATTTTATCAGGTATATTAGAAGAGTAAACCGTGATTCAGGGATCTACTATGAAAATTCTGTCGGATACGTGGAGAGGAGGCTCTGGGATATCTTTTGTTATCATAATCTTGCAGTGATAGAAGGAGAAAACGATGAGCACATTTAAAAACTGGTTGAACACAACCAAAAACGGACTAACAGAACAAGTAAAGAAATTCAAAAATAAAGATTTCATGAATGCGGTAGTTGCGGGCTGCGCCTTGGTTGCTGCTGCCGACGGTAAAATAGAAGAAGCTGAAAAGAATAAAATGGCTGGTTACATGAATATGAGTAATGAGCTTAAGGTGTTTGACATGAGAGATGTCATTACCCAGTTCAACTTTTATGTAAGTAACTTTGAGTTCTCACCAGAAATCGGTAAGCAGGAAGCATTGAAAGCAATCGGTAAGTTTACCGGTAAACCAGATGTGGGACGTGTAATTGTGGGTGTGTGTTCAGCTATTGGATCAGCTGATGGTGATTTTGATGACAATGAAAAAGCAGTTGTGCGGCATATTTGCGGTGTCTTGGGATTAAACCCTGGTGAATTCAGTTTATAAATGATGTAATACCATATACATGAGTTCGGATGAAACGTATTTAGTTCTTTAGCGTATCACTCATATAACATCCAAAAGCTAGACTAATAGATGGTGATTCTTTTTAGGGAATGGAGGTACGTAAAGTTGGCTGGAATTAATCTGGTAAAAGGTCAGAAGATTGATCTCACAAAAGGTAATGCAGGCTTATCTAACGTAATTGTAGGTTTAGGTTGGGATCCGGCTGAGCCAGCTCGAGGATTCTTCGGTGTGAAGAAACAGGCTAACGTGGACTGTGACGCGTCAGCACTGATGCTGAACGAGAATGGTAAGCTAGTTAAGAAGGGTAACCTGGTGTGCTTCCATAACAAGCAAAGTCCTTGTAACTCTGTCATTCACTCCGGAGACAATCTCACGGGTGATGGTGACGGAGACGATGAGCAAATCATGGTTAACCTGAATGCCATTCCTTCCGATGTACACAAGGTTCTGGTAGTTGTGAATATTTATGATGCCACGAACCGTAAACAGGATTTCGGATTGATTAAATCAGCTTATATCCGTGTGATGAACGCTGTAGGCAACAATGAGCTAATCCGTTTCAACCTATCTGATAATTATAATGGCTATACGGCGCTTATTTGTGGGGAACTTTACCGTCAAGGTGGAGAGTGGAAGTTCGCCGCAATTGGTGAGGGTAGTCACGCGGCACATATCAATCAACTGGCAGAACGCTACGTATAATCCAAATAAAAGAAAAGAGGAATGTTATCATGGCAATTAATCTATCCAAAGGTCAAAAGATCGATTTAACAAAAACAAATCCAGGTCTATCCAAAATCACAGTAGGTCTTGGTTGGGACACTAATAAATATGACGGCGGTAAAGATTTCGACTTGGACGTTTCCGTATTCTTGACTAATGCGAACAGCAAAGTTGAAAAAGAAACCAACTTCATTTACTTCAATAATAAACAGAACGAGAACGCTTCTGTTGTTCATACAGGTGATAACCGTACAGGTGACGGCGATGGTGATGATGAGCAGATTCAAGTGGATCTTTTGAGTATCCCAGCGGATGTAGAAAAGGTAGCTTTTACTATTACAATTTATGAAGCTGAAACAAGAAGCCAAAACTTTGGTCAAGTTTCTCGTTCTTATGTGCGTATCGTAAATGATTTGAACAATGAAGAACTAATCCGTTTCGATTTGGGTGAAGACTTCTCTATTGAAACTGGCGTTGTTGTCGGTGAATTGTACCGTCATGGTGCAGAGTGGAAGTTCAATGCAATCGGTAGCGGCTACAAAGACGGCTTGAGCGGTTTGACTCGCGATTACGGCTTGCAATAAATCTTGTAGTACACAGTGAACTGAATCCACTCATGAAAGAAGGTTATGTCAGTGACGATCAGTCTTTCCAAAGGACAGCGGATTGATCTTACCAAGACTAATCCAGGTCTGACAAAGGTAGTAGTTGGATTGGGCTGGGACACTAATAAGTATAGTGGAGGTCAAGATTTTGACCTCGATGCTTCAGCGTTTCTGCTTCATGAAGACGGCAAAGCTAAAGGTACAGATGATTTTGTATTCTATAACAACCCAAATGGTGGCGCAGGCTCTGTAGTCTACACGGGAGATAACCGTACAGGAGAAGGCGACGGAGATGACGAGCAAATTATCGTTGATTTTAGCAAAGTCCCTGCCCATATTCAGCGTATTGGTATTACCGTAACGATTTATGATTACGAAACTCGTGCACAGAACTTTGGACAAGTCTCCAATGCTTTCGTACGTGTTGTGGATGCTTCCACAGATCGTGAAGTACTCCGTTTCGACCTGGGTGAAGATTTCTCAACAGAGACGGCAGTTGTATTCTGCGAATTCTACCGCAATGGTGCGGATTGGAAATTCCAGGCAGTAGGTAGTGGTTTTGGCGGCGGCCTTAGCGCATTGTGTAAAAATTATGGGCTGGACGCGCAATAGCATCTTCCGGGCGGGGTCATCACCGATCCTGCCCTTTTTTTAATTCTTTATGGATTGCCTCACAAAGGAAATGGAATGGGTCTCGAAGTATAAACTCCACTTTGTGGAGTTATTTAAAAATATAAGTTTCACACGATACATTATGTCTTATATTTCTCGCTTAAACGCTTGCCGTCCTTATAAGGATGCCGAAGGCGTTTATGCTTGCTCCATTTATAAAGGTGGTGTAAGAATGGGTATTACAGTTGTCAAAGGACAAAAGGTTGATTTAACTAAAGGCAATCCTGGACTTGATTCTCTTATCGTAGAGATTGGCTGGCAATCGCCATCTTCACTTGAGATTGATACTTCTGCTTTTTTGCTTGGAGCGCAAGGTAAAGTAAGCAAAGATGAGGATTTGATATTTTATAATAATCCGTCTACACCTTATATCAGATATAAGGAAATGCCTACATCAAACAGCCTCAAGCAATTTGACGTGGAACTAAACAAAGTTCCTTCTGATGTGATGAAACTCGCGTTTACACTTACCATTTATGATGGCGAGAAGCGAGGTCAAAGTTTTAGGCAGGTAAATCAGGCCTATTTTCGGATTCTGAATCAAGTAACAGGTGCGGAGCTTCTCCGATGTGATCTTGAAAATCATTTCTCCGTGGAAACGGCTGTTGTGGTAGGAGAATTATATAGATATAACGGTGAATGGAAATTCAGCGCCATTGCCGCGGGTTTTGCTGGTGGTCTACAGGAACTGTGTAGGAACTTTGGGATAGAAGCGAACGATGAACCGGCACCGACACCAATACCAGTGCCTAAGCCTGCTGCTCCGCCGCAGCCAGTGCCTAAGCCTGCTGCTCCGCCGCAGCCAGAGCTTAAACGTCAATCAGCGCCGGTAGCGGAGCCTAAGATTCAGTTTCCACCTCCTCCTGCAGCTGCGCCTTCACCTGTAACACCCCCTCCGGTCAATCTCAACCTGAAGAAGATCGAACTGAAGAAAAAAGGCGATTCGATCAACCTGAAGAAATCAGCTGGTGGTTTGGGCGAATTGCTAATTAACCTTAACTGGAATCAGAAGCAGGGTGGAGGGCTATTTAATCGTAAAAATGGTGTGGATTTAGATCTTGCTTGTCTATATGAGTTGAAGAATGGCAGTAAGGGAGTAGTTCAGGCGCTGGGCAATGCTTTTGGCTCATTGAACCAACCTCCTTATGTCATGCTTGATGGAGATGACCGGACAGGCTCTGTAACAACCGGTGAGAATCTGCGGATTAATGGCAGCAAAATTGCTGATATTGAACGGATTCTAATTTTTTCTTTTATTTATAAGGGTGTTACCAATTGGTCAGAAGCTGACGGTGTTGTCACGATTACCCAGGGTGATGGCCCCGATATTATTGTCAATTTGGACGAGCATAACAACCGCAAAGGCATGTGTGCCATCGCGTTATTTCGGAATGTGAATAACGAGACATTCAGTGTTGAACGGCTGGTCCAATATTACAGTGGTCATCGGGAGATTGATGAGGCATATGGTTGGGGACTGCGCTGGGTTGCTGGCAGTAAATAGACGATTTTTTCGGAGGCGCAAGTGTAATGGATTGGTTCGCTGATTTTTTTAGGAATATTAGTGAGAACTACGGTCATTTTTTCTCATGGAGCGATGTGGTAGGTACGCTCTCAGACCCGGTTAGCTGGGGCATTATTGGTAGCTTAGTTCTGCTAGAGGGACTGCTCTCTGCAGATAATGCGCTTGTTCTCGCCGTCATGGTTAAGCATTTACCTAAAGAACAACAGAAGAAGGCGCTCTTTTACGGTATTATAGGAGCTTATGTATTCAGGTTTTTGGCTATCGGTCTAGGGACATTTCTTATTAAATTCATGTTGGTTAAGGTTCTTGGTGCAGCCTATCTCTTTTATATCGCTTATGGCGGGTTATTTAAGGGCGGTGGCGATGAGAAGATCGAGAATAAGGGGTTCTCTTTTTGGAAGACGGTTCTCCTTGTTGAATTAATGGATATTGCTTTTAGTATTGATAGTGTTATTGCTGCATTTGGTGTTAGTAACCAGGTTTGGGTGCTCTTTATGGGCGGAATCATAGGCGTTCTGATGATGCGGGGAGTAGCGCAATTATTCTTAAAGCTTATTGATAAAATTCCGGAACTCGAGCGTGCCGCTTTTGCGCTTATTGCCATTATTGCTGGTAAAATGCTCGCGGGCGCTTTTGGGTACGAAATGCCACATGTATTATTCTTTTCAATCATTATTCTTGTATTCGGTGGTACGATCCTTTACAGCGTACTGCGTAAGAAAAAAGAAGCCCATAGAAATGCTTGATTTCAAAGCTAGTTGAACACTGCTGCTTTCAGGTAATCGTATATGTTTATAGCGTAGGCCTTCACTTATATATGAGAGAACCGGATAGGGTATAGCTGGTTCTGCCACTCTCTATAGGAGAGGCCTGCGCTTGTTTTGCTTGGCTTCGCAAAACTATAAGGGGGAACCATCTTGAGATACTTCGATTACCTGACGAAAGAACAAGAAATAGCCTTATTTTATAATCCGCCGATTTCATTTAACCATAATACTACGAGTAAAGATTTGCTGGCTCATGCTGTTGGAGCTGCCCTTTATATGCCAGCAACTCGTGCTAGTGTTCCCGAAGACATTTTGAAGCTTAAAAGTGCAGGACTTGTAACCGTTATTATTGATCTGGAGGATGCGATCGGAGATAACGAGGTTGACCATGCAGAGGAGTCTCTCATTCAGCATCTTATTTTTCTCGCCGCATATGAGGAGAACGAGCCAAGCGGGAGTGATAGTCTTCCGCTTCTCTTTATCCGAGTTCGTAACCCGGAGCAGCTACGGCAGCTAATTTTTCGGTTAGGGTCTTTGGTTACGATGTTAACAGGGTTTGTTTTCCCTAAGTTTTCGGTCGACAACGGAATCCAATATTTCGAGGCAATAGCCGATTACAATAGAACTCGTAGTTACTCAGACCCAGTGCTTTATGGCATGCCAATTCTGGAAAGTGCGCCTATTATTTACCGGGAGAGCCGGGTAGATAGTCTTTTATCTATTCGTAATTTGCTAGGCAACTACCGCGAATATGTGTTGAACGTTAGAATTGGAGCAACAGACTTCTCAAGTTTATTCGGACTGCGCCGTAGTCCTGATATTAGTATTTATGATCTTACCCCTATTCGAGACTGCATATCGGATATTATTAATATTTTTGGCAGAGTGGAAGAAGGGTATGTAATTTCCGGACCAGTCTGGGAATATTTCGCGAATAAAGGGCATCGGGTGCTCAGACCACAGTTACGGCAGACTCCGTTTGAGGACACCTATGGTAAAAACGGCCGCGACATGCGAAATAGTTACATTTCTAGCAGCATGGATGGGCTTATTCGTGAAGTGATTTTAGATAAAGAAAATGGGATCTTGGGCAAGACGATTATACATCCCTCACACCTCAGACCTGTTCAGGCCATGTACACGGTAATGCACGAGGAATATGTTGACGCCTGCAGTATCGTAGAGAGTAACGATGGTAGCCTAGGAGTCTTCAAGAGTCAATATTCTAATAAGATGAACGAGATTAAGCCGCATTTGAACTGGGCAAAACGGATTTTACTACGATCACAAATATACGGGGTGTTACATGAACAACAGCATTTTGTCGGATTATTACCCGAAAACGAATTTACACACGTATAACATAGTCGAGAACCTGCAGGTTACGGTTACCGAAACATCTAATCCCTTTCATTTGCCTGTGGATACTTTATTCTCCATGGCAGCCCGGATTAATAAGAAACGCTCCTTTTTGTTCGTCAGCAAGGTACTTGGTAAACATATCCCTGTTAATCCGTACACCTCTCTGCTAAGTGGTGCTGCATTAGCGCTGCTGTTATATCAGGAGATGAACGGTAATTCTGCGGATAATGATAGGATGGAAGATTTATTAGATAAAGCTGTACACGGACTGATGCACCCTGAGTCTGCCAAGGAAGCCTATGAGCATTTATTAGCGGCAAGATTAGTTCTTCCTAGGCCTGTTGTCTTTATTGGTTTTGCTGAGACTGCAACTGCGCTGGGTCACAGTGTGTACAACATGTTTGCCGATGCAGCATCATATATTCATACTACCCGTGAACATATCATCGATTTGGAGTCCATTGTTAGCTTTGAAGAAGAGCATTCACATGCGGTTGACCATCTATGTTACGCCTTGAATACTAAGCTATTATCAGGGACTGAGCCGATTATTTTGGTGGATGATGAGATTACAACAGGGAATACAGCAATTAATACGATCCGTGATATTCAGTCTAAATTCCCTCGGGAGGAATACGTAGTCGTTTCTATTTTGGATTGGAGGAGCGGTAATAATCTTCATACCTATAGCGAATTAGAACAGGAACTGGGGATTCGGATTAAGTCCTTATGTTTGCTTCAAGGAAGTATTGAAGTAAAAGGCACGCCTTTGCTAAATGCTAGGAATGACAAAGATTTGTTATCGTCTTCAGTGGAATCCGAAGTAGTGACCACTTATGTAGTGGACGGTTTAGAACGTCTGCAGGCAACATCCGTAGATTCATATGGTGACACCAACTCGTCTCCTTATTTGAAGTACAGCGGACGTTTCGGACTGGAGTCGCTGAATAATGTTGATCTTGATGTAGGAGTAACCCGGATAGCTGCACAGCTAAGAGAACTACGAGAGGGAGATTCTAAGACTCTAGTGATGGGTGTAGGGGAATTTATGTACCTTCCTATGCGGATAGCGGCTGAGATGGGGGAAGTCATTTCGTATCAGTCCTCTACTCGCAGTCCAATCCACCCTGAACGTCGACCAGATTACGGAGTGCATAGTGCTGCCGCATATCCTTCAGCTAGCGATCCGGAAATTACAAACTTTATTTACAATGTGGATTCTGATCAGTATGATGATATATTCGTGCTGATTGAGCGTGATGTACCGCATGAACGAATGAAACCTATGCTTGATATACTGAAGACACTTGCCCGCCATAAAGTGCATCTTATTGTACTGACTCCTGAAGGAAGAAGTGGAGGCCTCCAGTATGAAGGGAACAAGTAATCATAAAGTCATGGACAAAAAAATAGCAGAACCGGTTCCGCTAGGTAGCTATCCACCGTCAGATGTTACATTTCTGCTCAAGGATCTTAGTGACGTTTCGCTGGAGCTTGCGACAGAGGAAAGGGAGGAAGCTATCCAATCGGGTGTCCATTATTCTGAGATGTTGCCCGTTGAATATCAGCCTACTGAGCAGTATATCGACTTGTTTCATGAGACGCTGCAGCAATCAGCTAAGAAGGTTGCTTTAGCTGTTGCCATTGTTTCTGAGATGATTGTCTCAAGAAGAGGACTAAGTACGGTGCTTGTCTCTTTAGCTAGAGCGGGAACACCCATTGGTATACTGATTAAGCGTTATATAGCTGAGAGATACAAGGTAGACTTGCCGCATTATAGTATTTCTATCATTCGAGGAAAAGGTATAGATGAGAATGCGATACTCTACATTCTGCAGAAGCATGGACTTGATGCTGATTTGCAGTTTGTGGATGGGTGGACAGGAAAAGGGGCTATCCGTGGGGTGCTGATTGATTCTTGCAACACCCTCTATGAGAAGTATGGTATTCGCTTAAATGATGATCTTGCCGTATTGGCTGACCCGGGAAACTGCGCAGGCATGTTTGGGACTAGAGAAGACTATCTCATTCCTAGCGCCTGCTTAAACTCTACCGTTTCAGGGCTGATGAGCCGAACGGTGTTACACGCTGATCTCATTGGTCCTGAGGAATTTCATGGTTCAAAGTTTTATAAGGAGTGGCTGGATGCGGACGAGTCCAATGTATTTATTGATACGATTTTCCCGTATTTTCCATCCGTAGTAGCAGAAGCGAAGAATATTGCTGGACAGATGTTGGAGCATCCGCCAGAAATCACTTGGCAGGGTCTTCGTGATATTCAGAGTATTCAGGAGACTTTCGGTATAGATAACATTAATCTGATAAAGCCGGGAGTCGGCGAAACAACCCGCGTATTACTGCGCAGAGTACCTTGGAAAATTCTTGTCGATACTATGGATAATCCGAATCTAAAGCATATTCTTCTCTTAGCGAAGGACCGGGGCGTTCCTGTTGAGATCTTTCCTGGGATGACGTACTCCTGCTGCGGAATAATTAAACCGCTGAAGGGGGAGACAGAATGATATATGCTAGTGATCTAGATCGTACCTTGATCTATTCTTTAGGTGCAATAGGTGTGCCGGAGAATACCCCAGGTCTAATTCCGGCGGAAATTATAGAGGGAAAGACGAGATCCTACATTTCGCAGCAAGCATTAAATCAGCTGATGGATCTGAACACGCGGATTATTTTCATCCCGGTTACTACGCGTACGATACAACAATATAAGCGTATTAATCTGTTTCAAGAAACGGTCATACCTGACTATGCGGTTACGAGCAATGGGGGGAATATCCTAATCGGTGGAGTTGTCGATAAGGAATGGAGAGAATCAATCGGTAGATTGGTAGCTCGTCACTCTGCTGGGGCTGAAGAGGTTAGATCATATATCAAGGCGGTCGTGTGTGAGGATTGGATCATTAGTGAGAATTATTGTGATGATCTATTCTATTCCTTCATGGTTTATCGGGATCAGTTGCCTTTAGATGAAATCACTAATCTATCAGATCGGCTCTATAATCTCGGCTGGAGAGTTTCTTTACAAGGCCGCAAGTTGTACGCTGTGCCGGCTGCCGTGAACAAAAGCGACGCTATACTCCATTTGCGGCGCACCGTTCGCTCTGAACCTATGGTGGCCTCCGGGGACTCACTGCTAGATAAGAGTCTGCTTGAGAGTGCCGACTATGCTATTGCCCCTTGCCATGGTGAAATATTTGCAGAGCAACAGAGTGGTCTTGTAAAATCAAGATATCCATTCACGAAAGAATCAGGTGTATTTGCTGGAGATGAGATTTTGCAGTATGTAAATATGATCTATAATAATCTAACTGCATTGGGAGTGGGGCCACTATGAAAAAGGTAAATATTTATTTCAATCGTTGGTTTTCCGTGGCTTACCATTATATGAATCTCCTCCGCAATAACGAGGATGGTATACCGGTTCAAATCTTTGCGACACACCCGGATATCCGCCATATGTCGCTACAAGGTGCTGACTTTGCTGAAACCGAGCCGGCGCTGAAGGGAATAGAATATGTTCAGTTTTGCGTTGATTTCTGTCGGCGTAATGAGATCGATGTTTTTATTCCACGGTTGCATATGCTTGATATTGCTCTCCATGCGGCAATGTTTGATGCGATTGGTACAAAGGTTCTGGTTTGTAGAGATCTTGATTTGCTGGAGTCCATTATGGACAAAGGTAAATTTTACGAGAATGTTAGTGAGCAGGGCATTATGAGTATCCCGGATTATCATGTAGTTAGTACAGCGGAGCAGTTTAAAGACGCTTACGAGGACCTTGTTGCCAAGGGACATCGTGTTTGCTTTAAGCCTACTGAAACAGAAGGCGGGTTAGGCTTCCGTATTATCGACAATACCCGCGATCCTCTTCAAGAGCTTTTTGGGTATGTAACTCCATTGATTACGTTTGATGATGCCTATCGTATTCTTGCAAGCAAAGAGACCTTCCCTGATTTGATGGTGATGGAATTACTGGAGGGTTACGAGTATAGTATAGATTGTCTGGCAGATGAGAACGGTAAGCTGTTAGTAGCTGTGCCACGTCGAAAAGTAGGCGGTCGCCTGCGATTGATGGAGCATATTCCTGAACTGGAGGAGATTGCAGCTAGAGTTGCAGAAGTTTACAAGATCCCCTTCAATTTCAATATTCAAATGAAATACAATGGAGATACTCCAAAGCTGTTGGAAATTAACCCACGAATGTCCGGTGGACTGCATATGTCATGTCTGTCAGGGATTAACTTTCCTTATTTAGCCGTCAAAGGCGCACTCGGTGGCGAGGTTCAGCCTATGAATTTTGAAGGTGATGTATTGGCTAGCCATCTGGAGCAACCGATGATTATGAAAATAAACGGCCAATCTGTCATTCCGGATGCCGTGAATTGAGCGTTCATAAAGTCGCTCACAAGAGGTGAGAACAATTCAGTTTAAATCGAAAGTATTGCTTTACGCCGGTATCGGCTACGTTGTTGCTGTATTAACGAGTTCTTTTCTTCCCGAATTCATCTCTCTGCTGTTGCCTTTAGCGGGTGCGGGGATAGGTGCTCTGGTAACGAGAAGTCCAAAAACCAATCTCCCAGCGGAGGTGTTGCCAGCAGGCCCTGTGACGACACCTATTGCTCCGACACCCGCTGCGAGTGCTCCTCAATTAAGCAACACGACAAATGATACTACATCAGGTAATCACAGCTATGACGGTAGAACTGAGAGCGCGGTGAAGATTGGACCGGAGTTCGCTCCGGTTGTGGAGTATCTTAGCATTCTGGAAGATATGATTATCTCAGAAGGGCAGAAGGATACGCTGGACAATGAAATTGTCGAGAAATCATTGGCGCTCTTCGCGAGGCTTCAACGTGTAATTCCACTGCTGCAGGAGCTGAATAACGGCGAGATTAATCATACGGTCCGCAGATTGATTCTGAAGGATTTGAATGGTGTAATCAACCCGTTCTTACGCCTAGGCGGTGAAGCAAAGACGAAGAATCGGAGAATGCTGCTGAACGGTCTAAGAGATGTCGATTCCAAAATATCGGATATTGCGTCCACGATCGAACATAAAGACCTGATGGAACTTCAGACGAAGGCGGAACTGATTCATCAGCGGTACAGCAGTTCCGAATTATAGGAGGGAATCCCATGTCCACGCAGTTGATCCAATTAAAAAAAGAAGATGAACAAAAGGTAGTCGAGGAAGCGGCACAATTAATTGAGAAGGTATCCCAAACGGATACTGTTACACTGGATTCCTTGATGGATGATATCGGTAAGCTTGGGGTTAAGACGCAGGAAAAAGCAGGACAAACCTTGAAGCTGCTGGATCGCCCAGTGAATGACCTGATGTCTGGTAAACGCGTTGAAGTGCCTAACATGATTATGAAGCTGCGGAATGAGTGTGAGAATCTGCAGCAAAGTAAGAATGTGAGCTTCTTTGGCAAGATGCTACGCAAGAGTCCGATGAAGAACTATGTGTACAAATATCAGTCGGTCCGCACGAACATTGATGCCATTGTTACAGGGCTTCGCGATGGTAGAGACACCCTCGAAGAGAGCATTGTGAATATGCGTCAGCTGAAACGTACTTCCATGGAAGAGATCTATAACCTACAGACCAAAATTGCTTTCGGCACTAAGTTGAAAGAGTTGTTCGAGGTAGAGATCGCGAAGCCTGAGAATGAGTACCGTAAAGCTTATCTGGAGCGCGGTTTGCGTAAAGTGATGGTTCGAATTCAGTCGATGACAGAAATGATTCTGCTGTACAATCAAGCGATTGCTGCTACAGATATTATTAATGACAATAATGACAAGCTGATTGATTCCGTGAATAACGCTATTGATAAGACCTCTAATCTGATCACGGTGTCGGCAATGATTGCGATGTCTTTAGCGGATCAGGAGAACGTCATCAATGCTGTAGAAGCGACGAATAAGACGATTGAAGATCAATTTAAAGAAAATGCACGTCTGCTGCGTACCACTACAGAGAAAACAACCGAGTTGCTGTCTAAGCCTTCTATGTCTATGGAAGCTGTGAATCAAGCGATCGGTGATCTGCTTAGCGCATTAGACACTTCAGAACAGTCCAACCGTCGCATTATTGAGAGCTGCCAGGATTATACGTCTAAAATGACGGTAATCAATACTCAACTAGGCAATCGTTTAGGATTAAATGAGGCGGACAAGCCTCAGGCACTGAAGCAAGGAGAGGCTGAGAGTCAACTGAGCAGTTTCTTGAACTAAATTATTTTGACAATAATAAAAATACAGAGAATAGATTGAGAAGCCTGTTGAATTCATTCAACAGGCTTTTTTAAACGCCAATACTCAATCATAAAGCCCTCTCTTCACACATAAGTTGTCACAAGACTACATGTGGAGGAAGTGAGGATAGGCATATGATCTTAGGGTGCTTGATACTCGTGCTTATCATCGTAGCCAGTAGTGAAAGAGCAGAAGCGATTGCAAAAATGAATGAGGACACTTAGGATTTTTACCATGATTTGGTTCAAGTAATTTCCAGCTGGTTATTGGGTATAATAACGCAAGATTGCACGATTAGCCCATAACTAGCTGGAAAACCCAAATTCCTAAGGAGGTCACATGGAGAACGAGGCGCTGCTACAGGTTGAAAAATTAGCACTTAAGAAACAAAAGATCTATCGGCAAAGTATATTGCGCTATATTGCCAGAGCCATGCTGGCCAGTATGTTTATCGGGTTCGGCGTAATTGTAGCATTCAAGACAGGCAACTACTTCTATATGGAGCATTCACCATTTGCGTATCCAATGGCTGCGATTACTTTTGGAGCAGCGATCATCCTAATCTCATACGGGGGAGGGGACTTATTTACCGGAGATACTTTCTACTACACGTACACGGCTTTGAGGCGCAAAATGAAATGGACCGAGGTTGTACGTATGTGGGTCATGAGTTATATAGGTAACATTCTTGGTGCTGCTGCATTTGCACTGTTGATTTTTTTAACAGGCCTGTTTTACAGTTCTGATGTAAATGGTTTTTTACTATATGTGGTTGAGCATAAAATGGAGGCTCCGGCAGGTCAGCTTTTTTTCCGTGCTATCCTCTGTAACTGGCTCGTTTGTATGGCTTTTTTCATCCCGATGAATATAAAGGGCGATGGGGCCAAAATGTTCGCAATGGTCTTATTCGTATTCTGTTTTTTCATCTCCGGTTATGAGCATAGTATTGCCAATATGTGCACCTTTGCAATTGCATTAGTCCTTGACCATCCCGGAACGGTTTCGTGGGGCGGTGTGGTACATAATCTTGTGCCCGTTACAATCGGAAATCTAATTGGCGGTGGAGTTCTGATGGGGGTTATGTATTATTATGTGAACAAACCTTTTCTTGACGACACGAAGGATTAAGAAGAAATAATGTGCATCCGCAACTTCGCTCTTTAAAAGAGCGGAGTTTTTTTGTGCTGCAAGAAATTTATTCGCATTGGGATATTTTGATTTTTTAGGGTTCAAAAGGATTAGGGGGAAAGAAGTAGAATACATATTAGTATTACAAAATTGAAGATTCATACAGAATGGGGTAAGGCTTTGGAAAAGACAACAGGGGTACTGACGGATGAGACTATCATTAAGGCTTCCAATCAGCATTGCATGGATCAAGGAATAGACCCTGAGCAGCCTCCTATTTTTCCAAAATGTTATGCTGCAGATGAACTGGGGTCACAACTCCGTGTATATAGTGAAGTGATTGAGGTTATTGATTTTTTTGTGACTAAGTTCCTTTCTTCAGTAAAAGGTAATCCGATCCTTGTTACGATATCGGATGATGCAGGTTATCTATTGGCGTTCAAAGGGGATCCGACAATTATTGATCTCGTTGGGCAGGTTGGCATCAAAGAAGGTGTACAACTAAATAAAGAAGTGGGTACAAATTCAATTGCGTTGTGTCTCGAACACCAGCGGCCTTTTCAGTTGAAGGGACAAGACCATTATCATCAAATTCTTCATCGTTTAGTATGCTGTACGGCTCCTTTTTATAAAGAGGATGGACGAGAAATATTGGGGACGATATCATTTATGGCGGATATAGATGTGGCGCATCCCCACTTATTGCCTTTACTCTGTACCATGGCTGACTCCATCGAACGCGAGATTTTGCTGCGTAGAGGGAATGCTGAGCTTCAGCTTTTAAATCGAATCCTATTGGATACCAATTATTTGGGTGTTATTATAACGGATGAACTCGGAACGATCGTCAATATAAATGAGAACTGCTTAAACATGCTTCATTTGGATGGTGAACATCAAGAATCTGTTATCGGTGCCAGTGTCTTCGAAATTCGAAATGTGGGCTCTTATTTTCAGCATGTCATTCTTCAGCAAGAGGCATGTGCTGGGCTGGAAGTGATTCAAGAGAGCAACGGTTTGTTTGAACATTATATGCTGGATGTGCTTCCGGTTTATGATTCGAATGCATGTTTAGCTCGTGTGATTGGGAGTCTTCGTAATATCACAGAGATGAAAAAAACGGAAGAAGTGCTGCGCAATACAGAGAAGCTAGTGGTTGCTGGACAACTAGCCATGAGTATCGCACATGAGATTCGCAATCCGCTAACTACAGTCAAAGGAATGCTTCAACTGGCCAATAAAGATTCGCAACTGCTACATTATGATCTTATTATGTCAGAAGTAGAAAGAATGAACCTCATTGTGAGTGAGTTCCTCATATTAGGTAAACCGCAGGCCGCGCATTATAGGGTAGAACAATGTAGCACGATTCTGCAGGAAGTGCTCAGCATCTTTGCGATTCAAGTGGAGATGAATAATATATCATTGAACACGCAATTCCATTTTGATGCGAATATCTTGTGTGATCGCAATCATATCAAGCAGGTCTTCCTAAACATCCTAAGAAACTCAATGGAAGCCTTACCCTTTGGCGGAAGCATTACAGTTGCCCTAGATGTGGAGAATGGCTTCCAGAAGATTACCTTCACAGACAACGGAGAGGGTATGAACCAGGAAGTACTGGAGAAATTAGGCCAGCCTTTTCATACGACCAGAGGTGATGGTAATGGACTGGGAATCATGATTGTTAAAAAGATAGTATCTGCACATAGAGGGCGAGTGGCCATAGCGAGTGAAGTGGGCGTAGGTACGGCCGTTACGATTTATCTGCCAATAAAATAAAGGGCTTGTCTTGGTTATTTCTTCGTCATGCAAGCAGTAATTCATAATAAAAGACTCTTCCGCCCAAGCAGGCTGGAAGAGTCTTTTGTTTGGAGATAGTCTACCACTTGGATCCGCCTGATGAATTTCGGCCGGACTTCCCTCCGCCGCCCCAAGAAGATCCGCCGGAGGATCTGCCACCGCTGCCGCCGCCACCCCAGGAGGAGCCACCGGAGGAGCGTCCTCCACCGAATCCACCTGATGAAGGTGGGCCAGAGGACATTCGCTTGCGAGCCTGCGCGCGACGTTGCTGTTCTCTCATCATAGCTAATTGAGCTAATCGTTCTTCTTCTTCCTTCTGACGAACGAGTCGGTTCGCTTCATTCACAAAGGAAGTGATCTGTGAATCATAAGAACGGCCAAGGGACTCCAGTTCCTCAAGATTATAAGGCCGGGATGCCAGGCGGTGATCCAGTGCACTGTATTCCGGCAGTAAGGATAGCTCGAAGTGAATTC
Organism: Paenibacillus sp. FSL R5-0914; assembly: GCF_038004525.1. Classification (NCBI taxonomy): domain Bacteria; kingdom Bacillati; phylum Bacillota; class Bacilli; order Caryophanales; family Paenibacillaceae; genus Paenibacillus; species Paenibacillus sp. FSL R5-0914. The sequence goes on along the minus strand of NZ_JBBORH010000001.1, from coordinate 503,268 downwards.
TAGAAGATAATCCTCTGCTAAGCAGCATTCGCTGGGTCGTTTCCACCCGGCTTTGCCCTTCGGAAAAGAGGCGAGTGACCTTATCCAGTCTTTCATGAAGTGCATTTAGACTTTCTGAGACACCATCGAACTGTCTTGCAGCTTCATCTAGGAGGGACAGCAACTGTTCTAGCGCATTGTGGGCCTTATCATATTCGCCGCGCTCATCACTGGTCCAATTCTCAATCTGCGCCACTTCACTAGCACCTTCCCGAAGGCGTGTGCTCCACTCTGTAAGGATGTTCTCCACAGTTGACACATGTTGTTCTTCAAAATACATACGTGCTTCGGTAATCCGGCTTTGCAGTCCGTCTCGCCGCTGTTTTAATTGGCTCCATTCGGTACGGAATGTCTCTAAATCTCTGCGGTTGTTCTGCCGAAGGAGTGCTTGTTGTTCTGTCATAGCAACAGCCTCATCCAGGAGAAGGTCAAGAGTGGCGCCAATCTTGCGCACCTCATCCATATCTCCAACACGCAGCGGCGCTTCAAGAGTCAGCGATTCTGCGCGGGCCTGCTCCAGACGGTCAAATGGTTTTACCTTCATGTTGTGGAGTGAATTCTGCTCGATGATGTTTGTGATTTTGGTACGGGCTGCAGCTAATACCGTAGGGAACTGGTTTAGCTTATCATCGTAGAGATCGACATCCTTCAGGTCTTGTTCAATCTTTTCTTGGCGATCTTGTGCATCCTCGGTAATTTCTTGTGCGGCGATAGGGTCAAAAAGCTCCAATTGATCTGCCTTAGAGGTCTCCTCGGCAAGCTCCTTGAGCTCTTCTACAATTTCTTGAAGTGCATAGCCGGTTTCTTTAACCGCACCTTGTAGCTGCTCTTCAAGCTCTGGTGCATCCTCTTTCAGCTCTGTAATTCGCTGTTTAACATTGCGATCAGCTTCACTGATGACAGCAATGTTCTTCTCTTCCTCCTCAAGCGCTGCGCGGAAGGAGTCCTCTGTCTGCTGTAATTGTTCCACGGCTGCCTTAAGGGCAGTCAAACGATAAAAGGGTGGCTGTACACCTTGCCCATCATTTTGCAGTGAAGAGATTTCAACGAGCTTTGCAGAGAGTCGTTTTGAAATGCCTTCTACCAGTACCTCGGTTTTTCCCTGAACGATCCCTTGAAATGGCTTTAATGACTCCAATGCTCGATTCGCCCGTACTAGCAAATCGGATAACTGCTCTTGTTGTACGTTTAGCTGTTTGCGTCGACGTAGACCTGTGATCACTAAAAATAGCACAAGTAGTATTAGTACGATTCCGATTAGAATGGCGGCAATCGTAAACATGGAGCTACTGGAGCGGCTTCCTGTACTGACCGAGTTCCCTGGTTTACCGGAGGTTCCGTTCCCTAAACCGCTATTCGTACTGCCAACTGCGCTACCGCTTCCTGCACTTCCTCCAGCATTTCCGGTACTCTCCCCGATGGAATGAACCGCTTTAATTAAAGCCTTTGTCCCTCCAGCGAAGTCTCCTTCTCTGGCATAAGGGATGAAATAAGTATCAAGCAGCGCTGTAATGGCAGCACTTCCTGATTTTCCTCCCTGATTTTGGGACCAGGCATTTAACGAGGTTTGAAAGCCAGGATTGTTAAAATTAAGTTCAATGGACTGATCGCCAGCAGAGATCAGCAAGAGAATATCGCGAGTGGACAGTCCCCATGAGGCGTAAGTATCCTCGGCGTATCTATCGGCCGGAGTGCCGTTTAAGGAATCTACGGTGAGTACATGCATAGTAACGAGATCTCCAGTGGCAGCAGCAGAAATGGACGTCGCTTCTGCGGAACTAAACATTCCAGCTTTATCGGTTACTAATCCCTGTTGAGCAGGGATTTCGGCGGCGTATGCAACGGGTATCCATAACACGCTGATCAATAAGAATAAAGCTAAATACTTTTTCAAGCTGACACGCTCCAATCTGAAGGACTTTGTATTCAATATATTATGCTGATAATTATACTATATCATTAACCTTCACGTGACGCGGGGATACTCCTATTCTTACATGGCTGCCAATCATACAAGCAAAAAAAGCCGCATTCCCTAAAGGAATGCGGCGAATATTCAGAAAGATTATCTTGTCGGCAGACAAAGAATGTATTGCAATCTGGATTTAATTTCTTTTTGCCATTTTAAATCTCCAACTTTAACGGCAAGATTGAGCAGATCCAGATAATCGTCAACCTGTAGTGTTGTTCGGGTAGAGGTAACGTTCATGGGTGATCAGTCTCCTTTTAACTTAAATATAGTAAAGTGAAATCAATAACTTATTTAATAATGATAATCATTATCAACTTGTATCATTATTGCTATTATCCACATTTTCCATCTAAAAAGCAATATAAAAATGTAGCATCCGTAATTTTATATAATTTACAAAGGGAAGGGTTCATTGCTGGGATTTGCGTATATTATGTGACGAGGAAAGAAAAAGCAGGGGTATTGCCATATTTTGTCGAATAACATTTAGGATATTACTGTAAATTCAGTAAAAAGGGGGAATGAGCGATGAAGCAGTACAGACTGTTGCTTCTGATTAGCATTCTATCTATGCTCTTACCTCCTACTGCCATTCACGCCGAAAGAAAGGAGATCGAATATCAAGTAGAGCTGGAATATCCACCTTATAAATATATAAAAGATGGGTACATGACCGGTTTTGATATTGAATTGAGTAATATGATCTTTGAGAAGCAGGATTACGATGTCCACTACAGTACAGGGAAGTGGCCTGATGTATATAATCGGCTCGTTCAGGGAGATATCGAAACAGCGGGTCTAATGGCAGTAACGGAAGGCCGAAAACAAGAGTTGTTATTTTCGGAACCTGTTTTCAAAAGCTATATTTCAATCTACGCAAGGCGAGGGCTTAAGGGTGAGATCGATTTAAATAAGCTTGGAGGTTATAAGATAGGTCTAGGAAACGGGCAGTATTCTGAAACAGTACTGAACGGAAAACTGGGAATTAATGATTACGTAGAATATGCAACGATACCTGAAGCCTTGGAGGCTTTAGAAAAAGGGGAGATTGACCTTCTATTTGAGAATCAGGAGGTGGTCGATTATCTGCTCGTTGAACAGGGGAAGACGGACAGTATTATTAAGAAAATGAATGATCTTTATCCCAGGGATGTGGCTTTTGCAATCAATAAGTCTACACCGGAGTTAGTTTCTTATGTTAACGAGAGATTGGAGGAATTACAGCATTCGGGTGCTTTTGAAGAATTGTACCAGAACTATTTCTTCGTTCATTCTGATTATTATAAAGGCATGATCCACAAAAGATGGGTTTACGGAGCAATCCTTCTATTCTGTCTTCTTATTCTGGGTGGAGTCCTGCTTAAAATGAATATTAATCGTTTACGGCGTGCTGTTTATTCAGAGCATCAATTTTTTGAGGATGTTATAGAGCATAGTGGTATGGTAGTTTGGGCGGTGCAGGCAGATAAAAAGGTAGTGCGGTTTAACAAGTTTGCTGAGCGGATGACGGGTTTAAGCGAAAAAGAGGTGCTGGGAGTAAATATTGAGGATATCAATGGTCTAAAAGGTAGTACGGCTGCAATCCGTGATCTTTTGATGCGGGCAATACGGAATGAATATGTTAACAACGTAGAAATTAAGCTCCCAGACCAGTCATCTGAAGCGCGATATTTCTCATTCCGGACAGCCTTATTAAAAGGACTTGATAAGCAAGCAGCCGATATCTTTGTACTTGTAGGTGTGGATATCGATAATCGTAAACAAAATGAGCTGAGGCTACAGCTAAGTTATAAGGAATTGGAAGCTACATATGAAGAGCTCTCAGCGACAGAGGTCGATCTACAGGAACAATTTAATAGGCTTCAAATCAGTGAACGACGTTTCCGGCTCACCACAGAAGGTTCTGGTGCATATATGTGGGAGTTTGATTTGGAGGCGAGACGATTTCATTTATCAGACCGATGGTATGACCTCATAGGTTACACGAAGGATGAAATCAACTCGTTTGAAGAGGGAGCTTTTAGTATTGTTCATCCCGATGACCTAGCTTCAACCCGTAAGCTTAAACATGATCACCTGGAGGGTGTTACACCTATTTTCGAAACGGAGTTCCGCATGATTACCAAAGACAATCAAATCGTGTGGTTTGAAGTTAGGGGTAAGGCTACCGTTAATCCAAAGGATGAAGTTCTGTTATTCATGGGCTCCTTGATTGATATCAGCGAGCGGAAGCAAGCGGAGCTTAATCTGAGCAACAGCTACCAAGAACTTGGGGCGACCTATGAGCAGCTCGCGACTACTCAACAGGAGCTTCTAGTACAATATAATATGCTTCTAGACAATCAGAAACATATGCATCGTCTGGCTTATGTGGATGCGCTCAGTAATTTACCTAACCGTTTATGTCTGCTGGAGACCATGGAGAAGTATCTAAAGCATCCGGGAGGGAAATTTGCACTACTGTTTCTAGATTCAGATAATTTCAAATACATCAACGATACCTTAGGTCATAAATCCGGGGATGTACTCATCCGGAAGGCAAGTGAGAGATTGCAGTCACTGATGCGGGAAGGAGATATGCTCTCACGGCTAGGTGGAGATGAATTTGTCATTTTTATTAAGGATACTGAGGATCGTGAGGCTGTGTTGAATCTGGCAGAGCGTATAATGAGAGCGTTTAGGCAGTCCTTTTTAATAGGAGAGAGTAATCTGTATGTCTCGCTAAGCATCGGAATTTCCTTTTATCCAGAGGATGGGGAGACGGCCGAGCAAATTTTGAGTAATGCGGATGTGGCGATGTACCGTGCTAAAGAGGATGGCAAGGGAACTTATGTAGTCTATGACAAATCGATGCATACAGCGTTTAATGAACGAATGAATATAGAGAAACATTTGCGCAATGCAATGAACAATAATGAATTTGAACTGAACTATCAGCCCCAGATGGATATCGAATCCGGATTCATCTCAGGCTTTGAAGCTTTAATTCGTTGGAACAGCCCATCGCTTGGTTCTGTATCTCCACTTTCGTTTATAAAAATTGCTGAGGATTCCAGACTGATCATCGATATTGGTGAATGGGTGCTTCGCGAATCTTGCATCTTTATGAAAGGTATTCAAGATAGTACAGGTGTTCCTTATAAAATATCAGTCAATATTTCGATTATTCAGCTATTCCAGAACGATTTTATCGAGATGGTACAGGATAGTCTGGCAGTAAGTGGCCTAAATCCAAGCTGTCTTGAGCTGGAAATTACGGAGTCTATTTTTATGAAATCATTTGAGAGTATTCTGGGTAAGCTGCAGTTTCTTAAATCTAAGGGCATTAGTATCGCCTTGGATGATTTCGGAACGGGCTACTCATCACTTAGCTATTTGCAGCAATTACCGATTTCAACGCTCAAGATGGATAAAACCTTTATTGATTCACTCTCAGAAAAAGCTAACAGCCAGTCTTTTGTGCAGTCCATTATACAGTTGGGGCATAATATGGGACTAAAAGTTGTAGCAGAGGGTGTAGAAGAGGTTATTCAAATGGATTTGCTCAAGCAATTAGGCTGCGACAAGGTTCAAGGCTACCTGATTAGCAGACCTGTGCCAAAGCAGGCAGTCGAAGAGCTTTTGGAAACACAGAGGCGCTATGGGATTTAGCAGTCAGATTCAAACAGATGAACACAAACAAGCCCGTGAAAAGATCCGTGGGCTTATTTGTTCAAATATAAGAATTTATAAGTCTCACGCTATATATTATCCTTATATTTCTCGCATAAACGCCTACCGTCCATTAGGGACGTCGAAGGCTTTTTTGCTTGTGTTCGGTCTTTAGCTGATTACGATTTTGTTCTTCCCGGTGTTCTTAGCCTCGTAAAGTGCATCGTCTGCTTTCTGAAATGTAGAGTTTTTGGAATCTGTTCCTATAAAATCGTGCATACCGATACTGACGGTTACGTTTTTATCGTTCATTTCCGCAAAGGGGGTATCGGAGATGGACGTTAGAATATGCTTCATAATCTCATGAGAATGATCAAGGGTTTTAGAAGTCAGAATGACGACAAATTCTTCCCCGCCAAAGCGAGCCGCGAAATCATCAGGACCGACATGCTCGAGGAGGATCGCTGCAACCTTTTGTAATACGATATCTCCAACGGAATGCCCATAGGAATCATTTACTTTTTTGAAGTTGTCGATGTCCATAACGGCTAGCTGCATGGGAAATGGATTACTCTGCTGATGATCGATCAGCCATCCTAAGTATTCATGAAACGTCTTATGATTATAAAGGTCCGTCAGAGGATCGATCTTGGATAGCCGATCCATGATTATATTCTGAATGCGTAATTCCTGTTCTGACTTTACGGAGTTCTCCAGTGATCTCATCAAATCACGCCCACGACCGATGACTGCAAAGCCTGCTAAAGCAGTAGCAGCAAAAATAAGAACAATAATGATAGTTTGGGTGATGGGGACGTATCCGTGATTAGATGCCTTGATGAATAAAATGATCGTGTACAGTAGACAAACAGCAGAAGAGGCTATCATATAACTAGACTTCATATAGATCATGGATACAAGCAGCGGCAGCAGCATAATTAATGACATTACATACAGTTCATCATTGAGATTGATGATAATCAGAAGCGCAAATAAATGGCTCGCTACTGTAATAGCTAGCTCGGACCATAAGGGTTTCCATCTATAGATAAATTCCAGAATAATGATCAAAGTCAATATGATGGAATCAGGAATCAGCGACTGAGTAATAAACTCTCCCATGGTTAGGGTATCCGAATGTTGGCCCCATAGGCATTGAGAAACAAACATATGAATACTTAAATCCACAATCAGGATGATCCAGAATGCATTAAGCAGCACGCGATTCCAATGGGTCTGACGAGGAGTTTGAGATGTAGTATGCATAATGTGTTCCTCTTTTCCAGTGGCAATTTGCTTATATATTCGACAATAATTACGGATTCCCTCTCGACCAATTATCTCCAAATATATTCGTATATTACGGTAACGTTGGTCTAGGTCCTCCAGGGATATGGATTTGCGTGTGAAAAGACTGATCGAAAAGGAATAGTATAGAAAGTATTTCCTTTAATTAACTCTGCTGATATAATGTTAGAATACATAACATCAATCGAGTGGAGTGGGAATAATGATGCAGATTCGCCCTAGCCAGATTTTTGTAGTCGTCCTGTTGCTCCTTGTCAGTGTTTACAGTTTGTTGATAGACATGTTCTGGATTCATAAGCTGGTAATCATCCTGCTTATGGCTTCTCTAGGCTGGGTCCTGCTAAATGTGTCCCGCTACGGTTATCGTAAAAAAGTGCTGCTGAAGGAAGCTAATAGTAAAGTGGAGCTGCTTGGCAATGAGATTGTAGTTACTTCGGACCGACTGCATGGTGCACTCGAAGAAATCAGTCGTCATACAGAAGAGCTGCAGCAGACAGCAGATTATTCACATGAATACGAGATGGATTTGCGGATTCGCAGTAACGAAGCTAAAGCTAATATTGAAGGTGCTTATCAGACAATGGGCGGAGTAGCATCCGTTACAGCACATATCGAAGAGTTGACGGAGAGACTGGGGTCAAATATGAAATATGCTCGTCAAGGAATGACAACCATGGTTGATTCCTTGAGTATCGCAGATGCTGTGATGAAAGATTTACAGATGCAGAGCGGGGACATGTTAGCTAAGTTTACTATCTTGAGTAATCATATTGCGATGGTAGAAGAGATCAATACGCTTATTAACGGAATTGTGGATGAGACCTCACTGCTAGCGCTTAATGCTTCTATAGAAGCGGCCCGGGCCGGGGAACAGGGCCGCGGATTTGCGGTGGTGGCCAGCCGGATTCGGCAGCTGGCTGATCAAAGCAAGAGCTCGGTAGACCGTTCCTCTGGCATCTTGCTCGACATAAATAACGGAGTACAGCAGGTGCTGGAATCCGTGACGAAAGAGCAAGCTTCAGTGGAACGTGGGGTGAACGAGGTCGGCACTGTGAAGCTTCGACTCGATGATATCGCGTCGAGAGTCGATGAGGTAGGCAGCGCCGTAACAGAAACCATCGATGCTGCCGCGAAGCAGAGCAAGCTGATTGTTGAAGTGACGACGGAGCTGAGTGGGGCAGTGGCTATCGTGAATGAGACGATTGCCAATGTCGATCTTACGCTGGAACAGGTGACACGGCAGCGGAGCCAGATCGGGCAGCTGAACGAAGTCAGCGCTAATCTGTTAGCGGAGTCGCAATCGTTGCAGCAATCGGTTACCAGCATAGCAGCCCGAGAAGAAATCGAGATGAGCCAATATGCTGCCCGGCTTCAAGAAATGCAGAGTCTCTTGGAGACAATTTCAGCTAAGGAAGAACTGTACGACCCAGATACTGAAGTTCATCAAGGTGTTTTGACCTCTTACATTAAAAAAATTCCGGATGTACAAGCCATTTGGTCCAATCGGACGGATGGGACCTTTATCTATTCCGAGCCAGCGGCTGGCCTCTTGAATGCCAAGCGACGTGATTGGTGGAATGGGGCCATAAATGAAGGTCAATATGTCTCGAAGTCTTATGTATCAGCGATTACGAAGCGTTCTTGTATTACATTATCCAGAGCGATTAAGAATCGTCAGGGAGATGTCGTTGGTGTAGTAGGTATCGATTTGGCGGTGTAATAAAACCAGAAAAGCAAGCCCTGCTATATTGGGGGCTTGCTTTTTGTTATTTTAGGTAGTGCTGATCTGCAACTGTTTCCACGTCGCCTGCCAGTTCTTTTTAATAACGCGTTGTTCATAAATAGGGAGTAAGCTCGGGTTTTCAGTAAAATGTGGGGTAGGTCGTAATACTACATGAATAACATCGGAAATTCCGTGTGGAGCGACTAGGATGATTTTACCTGATGGATCTAGGGAGAGCCCAAGCGCTGTGGCGGTTTCCGGAAACTTGGATATCGCATCAACAGCTGATGTATAAGGTGGAAGTTGATTGACGGTATGCATTCTTGCTTCATTTTTAACAGACCAGGGAACATTGGGGTTTAAATCTCTTAGCTTCGCCTCCCAATCCTTCTCCACTTCCTCTTGAAGATTGCTGTCGTCATAATAAATAACATCAACATCTGGCAAAGGTGTCCGTTCTTCGAAGCCATGAAGGGTATCCCAAATTTTTGCACGCACAAAGCCAGCGCAAACCCACCAGTCAGGTAACTGCAGCGATCTAGCATTTTCTAATATATCCATCATCCAGGGATCATTTTGTACAAGCTGTATGATATCTGCCTCGTGTTCTAATTTTTGCAAACCGCCCACCTCCGTATATGTATGCTTTTATTCTGTTCATATCATACAACAAGAGTTTCAATAGAGGTATTAAAGGATAGGCTGAATGGACAGAGGCATGAACTATCTTTATAATAAGTCGACATCTAGTCCTTTGGAGGCGGAGACCGTGCAATATACGTTTACGATATTACTGCAATTATTCGAAAGAGCTGCACTACTGCTGATGTGTCTGTTCGTGCTGACTCGTCTGCCGCGGTTTAAAGAGATTTTTCAAAAAGGAACCTACGCTCCGCAGGAGCTTGCCATAGCGACGACGATCTTCAGTTTATTCGCCATCTTCGGTACCTATAGTGGCATTAATGTGGAAGGCTCGCTTGTGAATGTGCGAATTATCGCCATCGTGTCTGGTGGGATTTTGTTCGGGCCATGGGTAGGACTCATAACAGGCATCATCTCAGGGGTTCACCGTTTTTTAATTGATATCGGAGGGGTAACCTCTCTTCCTTGTCTGATTACGAGTATTACCGCAGGGATTGTGTCAGGGGTAATATACCGCCGCACTTCTGGTGAACGTCGCTGGATGGCCGGTATTTTGGCCGGGATGGCCTGTGAAGCCCTGACGATGCTGCTCATTCTAGTGATGGCCGAACCGTCGTCGCTGGGTGTGGATATCGTGTCCAAAATTGCTTTTCCGATGATTATGAGCCAGATTAGTGTCGGTCTGATTATCATGCTAGTGCAGAGTGTGGAAGGTGAAAAGGAACGGATTGCGGCGAAGCAGTCCAAGCTGGCGCTGGATATTGCCAATAAGACCTTGCCTTATTTTCGCAATATTAATCCCGAGTCGCTTCGTACCATCTGCCAAATTATCAAAGAAGATATCGGTGCAGACGCTGTAGCTATTTCGGATACAAGACTCATTCTCGCTTACGTTGGTGTTGGGGAAGAGGACTATACTACGACCAATGAAATTATAAGTGAAGAAACTAAGGTGACGTTGTCCAGTGGTGAAATTACGATCCGTAACGACGATAGTGATTATGTGAATCCGGAGATTAAATCGCTGATTATTATTCCATTGAAGGAAAAAGGCGAAGTGACGGGAGCGCTCAAAATCTATTACACCAGAGCCCACAAGATCACTTATTCTCTACAAGCTATGGCTGTAGGTTTGTCGCAAATGATCTCTACGCTAATGGAAGTATCGCGGGTTGAGGGCATTAAAGAAATGGCGAACAAAGCGGAGCTAAAGGCGCTGCAGACAAGCATTAACCCACACTTTCTGTTCAATGCGCTGAACGCGATTGCGTCCTCGATTCGGATTAACCCGGATAAGGCGCGCGAGCTGATCGTGAATCTGTCCGGTTATATGAGATACAATCTGGAGCTAACGGATGAATTCATTGATATTAAGCGCGAGCTGCAACAGGTTCAACAGTACGTAGAGATTGAAAAAGCGCGCTTCGGAAGCCGGCTTAATGTCCTCTATGATATTGATGAGGTTCAGGTTCGGATTCCGAGTCTAATCATTCAGCCGCTTGTAGAGAATGCGATCATACATGGCATACTGAAGGTACGAGGGACGGGAACCGTAACGATTTCTGTAAAAGATCAGGGCGATAATGTGCGAGTTGGCATTCGGGATACCGGAGCTGGCATCAGCGAAGAAACCATAGAGAAGGTCTATGCTGGCGATATGCCGGAGAATAAGATCGGACTGTTTAATGTACATCAACGGGTCAAGCTCATCTATGGAACTGGTCTTACGATTCAGAGGCTCGATAAAGGGACGAACATTTATTTTGATGTCAAAAAGGAGGGTCTATGAGAGCAATTATTGTGGAGGATGAAGAGCTAGCAAGACAGGAACTGGCTTATTTAATAGAAACTCACAGTGGGATCGACATTGCCGCACAATTTGAAGATGGGCTGGATGCACTCAAATTTTTACAGGTTGAGACGGTAGATGTGATTTTTCTGGACATTAACATTCCCTCGATTGACGGAGTATTGCTGGCTCAGAATATTAGCAGATTCTCGGTAAAACCTTATATAGTGTTTATTACTGCGTATAAGGAGCATGCCGCCGAGGCATTTGAGATTGAAGCGTTTGACTATATTCTTAAACCCTACAGCGAGGTTCGCATTAAGGCTATGCTGCACAAGCTAGAGGGGGCGTTCGCTGCTCGCGGAAGACAGGGGGAAGAGGAGCGTAATCCAGTTAGTGATAAAGTGAATCTGTGGAAAAATGAAAAGATTATCGTAGTGAATGCTGATGATATTTATTACGCCTCCGCACAAGAGAAAAGTACGAGCGTAATAACTAAAGGTGAGGAGTATAGTATGGCGCTCAGCATCAGCGATTTTTATAATCGACTGCCGGAGGATCGTTTTTTTCGCTGCCATCGTTCCTATATCGTTAACCTGTCCAAAATCAAGGAAATCATCCCTTGGTTCAACAATACATACTTGTTGCGCCTGCATGATTTGGAGTTTGAGGTGCCGGTAAGTCGAAGCAAGGTAAAGGAATTCAGGCAGATCATGCGCCTATAAATGCAGTTCATTCTTCATTTTCGTCATCTCATGCCAGATTTCTCTCAACATCCGCTGGTTTAGCTACAATAAAGAGGCAATAGAAGCTCTTGTAGCAGATCACGAGAGGGAAAGAAGGAATAGACCATGACTTCGACGATGGACAACAAAAACGCCAAACGGTGGCTTATCGTATTAGGAACAGTAATTATGCAGATGGGTCTAGGTACCATTTATACATGGAGCTTGTTCAATGCACATCTGGTAACAAAATTCGGATGGGAGCTTAATTCTGTTTCGATTACGTTTTCGATCACGAGCTTTGCACTCGCTTTTGCGACTTTGTTCGCAGGGAAATTGCAGGATCGTTTTGGTCTTCGCCGGTTAACTGCCGCCGCAGGGATTGTGCTTGGTCTAGGATTGATTCTTAGCTCTCAGGCGAATTCGCTTCTAATGTTCTATATATTGGCTGGTGTAATCGTTGGTTTTGCAGACGGAACAGCTTATATCACTTCATTATCTAACTTAATTAAATGGTTTCCGAATAATAAAGGCTTAATCTCCGGTGTGTCCGTGGGTGCTTACGGAACGGGGAGTTTGATTTTTAAATATATCAATGGTAGTTTGATAGACTCGGTGGGTGTGTCTAATACGTTTATGTATTGGGGCATGATTGTTATGGTGATGATTGTAATCGGTTCCTTACTCGTCAGAGAAGCTCCAGTACAAGCGGCATCACTGGGTGCAACATCAACATCGACTATCGCTAAACCAAAAGACTACACGGTAAAAGAAATGCTACGCACGAAAGAAGCTTATCTGTTATTCATTATTTTCTTTACCGCTTGTATGTGTGGTTTGTATTTGATCGGTATTGTAAAAGACATCGGTGTGCAGCTGGCTGGACTTGATGTACAGACGGCAGCTAATGCCGTAGCGATGATCGCAATTTTTAATACAGCAGGACGTTTGATCTTGGGTGCCTTGTCTGACAAAATGAGCCGTTTGAAGCTGGTTGGCGCTTCGCTTGCAGTAACGGCAGCCGCTATGTTGACCCTTAGCTATGCGACGCTGAATTTCGGACTGTTCTTCACTTGTGTAGCTGCCATTGCATTCTGCTTCGGGGGTAACATTACAGTGTTCCCGGCAATTGTCAGTGACTTCTTTGGTCTTAAGAATCACAGTAAGAACTATGGAATCGTATATCAAGGTTTCGGTATTGGAGCCCTTTCAGGTTCGTTCATCGCCGTCTTCCTGGGCGGGTTTAAACCTACTTTCGTGATCTTTGGTCTCTTGTGTCTTCTGGCCTGCATCATCGCGATTTCGCTAAAACCGCCGGTGGAGAAAGCAAAAGAGAAGAAAGCGCTTCGGCTCAAAGCTACAGAACGGACGGCTTAAAGGTAAAAAGACAATAAATTAAACAAAGACGTACAAACTGACAACAGTTGTACGTCTTTTTTCTATTGGCGGGCAGTAGTCCGTGGAGCATGTGAAACAAAAAAACTAAGGTGATCTGAATTCAGAATGAATTACTCATTGGAGAATATTACAGAAACACGGTCCGTATTGCAGCTATTATTGATTTTTGGCTCATTCTGCTAGGGTTACGGACTGTATAGCTCTTATTAGCCTCTACATGTGTATAATTGGAGTGAATTTGGGAGAATAGTTCGGTTTGCATAGGCACTTTTTTCGCTGCCCAAGTGTTATAGAAGATATAAAGGTTAAGGAGGTGCTTACAACGCCACAGGATTCGCTAGACCCAAAGGAGCTGGAAGAGTTCATCATTAGTATTCAAAAGGGCAATATCGAACGGTATGCTTTTATCGTTAGAGCTTTCCAAACGCCAATCTACCACTATTGCTATCGTTTGTTAGAAAACAAGCAGGATGCGGAGGACGCAGTTCAGGATATTTTGGTAAAAGGCTATCAATCTATCCATCAATACAAGTCACAGATGCATTTCTCGGCATGGCTCTATCGAATCGCGTATCATCATTGCTTAAACCTGCTGCGCAGACGGCGTTTGCAAAAGCGAGTCATGAGTATCTTCAATCCTGATTTTATGTCTGCAAGTCCTGAACAAGAGCTGGATGATCGGTTGTTTAATCCCTCATTGTCAGCCGCTTTAGCACAGTTGTCGCTGGAAGAGAGGAATATGCTTATTCTGCGGGTGTTTGAAGAAAAGACTTATGCAGAGATAAGCGAAATTCTCTTCGTCAGTCCCAATGCACTGACGAAGAGAATGAACCGGATCAAGCGGAAGGTGCAGGAAGCTATGAAATTGGAGGAGGAGATCAGATGGAACGAACCACAATCAGCGATGAATACCAAAATATAATTTATGCCTCAGCCGGGAATGAACTTCTGGGTGAGATCGATGTAGAAGAGAAGGTTATGGGACATATCCGTGGCATATCAGATCGAAAGCGATCATTCTCGCTCTCGCTGAAGACGATGAATAAAACAACGGCAGTTGCCAGTATGTTAGCTTTGTTCCTGATGATCTCAGTGACAGCGTATGCTGCATCGGAATATATACAGATCCGCAATAGTGAAGGCGTAGTAAAGGTTCAGCATGTTGCGCCGAATGAATCTGCAGGAGTAGCTTCCTATGATAAGTATGCACAGAAAGTAGATGCTTTCGCTAAACCGGGAGAATTGATCGCCTATCTTGTGAACAATAATGCAGGCGCAGCAGGCTTGGCAACAGAATTGTCTTTTAAGTATAAAGAGCAGCGGATAGGCGAATATTCTGATTTTTTGAAGGAAATCAAGCGGACAGGGGCGCCGACGCTCCCTGCATTGGCATCAGGGTATGCTTTTAATTATGGGGTTATAAACCCGAATCATCCGAATACGGATGCGGATAAGAAAAGTTCTCTATATCAGGAGACGTTACAAGATCTTACTGTCCAAGCAAACAAAGATAAGGAAAGTAGTAATTTATTTATGAAGGCTATACCTTGGTCGGAACCAGGCTGGATCAGTGCAATTTATTCGAAGAATAATGCTTTTATAGGTATCTCTGCCACGATCATGCATGGCGGGAAAGTGTTCGTGGAGCAAGAACCTGAGAATCAAGCGGATAAGATTATAGTGGCTGGCACAGAAGTGATCTATAACAAAGTAGTGAAGAAAGAGGTAAGCTACGATTATCTGAATTGGTATAACGAGAAGCAGGATGCGTATTATACACTCAGCAGCTACGGAGATAAGATTTTGAGTAAGGAACAATTTTTACAGTTGGCTGGGGAGCTGTTGAAGTAGATTCTTGTAGTTTTGTAGTTGCATGGGCTAAGTTAGTTGTACTATGTACAATTAAAGTTAACTAATACGTTTATATAAGCCCTGTAGTTGTATTTAATACAGCTATTACTGGTTAAATTAGTGGAAATAAACGTTTTTACGGATTTTAGTTGTAGAGAATGCAATTAAGGAAGAGGATATGGGAGATCAGAAATAAATAAGTGTATAAAATACAGTTAGATCATATGCAAGGTAGGAAGCATTCCTGACAACGCCGGACTTTTTATCCTAGGGATTCATGATTCACCTTGTACTTATGAAATACTTCATCTCAAAGTTGATTCAGATATAAAAGAAGGTATCCCTAATGCAAAGCTTTAGGGATACCTTCTTTATATTCTTAAGTCGAAAGATCGATCAGGGTTAGCCTTCCAGCAGCAGTGCTTCTGGATCTTCCAGCAATTCCTTCACTTTGACAAGGAAGCTAACCGCTTCAGAGCCGTCAACGATCCGGTGATCGTAGGAAAGGGCGATATACATCATTGGACGGTTAACGGTTCTTTCTTCATCCAGTGCAATTGGACGCAATTGAATCTTATGCATCCCTAGAATACCTACTTGAGGGGTATTCAGAATCGGGGTGGATAATAGTGAACCGAATACACCGCCGTTGGTGATAGTGAACGTACCGCCTTGAAGCTCGGAGAGACTAAGTGTATTAGCGCGTGCCTTGGAAGCGAGTTCGCCAATCTGACGTTCGATTTCCGGGAAGCTGAGGCGATCTGCGTCACGGACAACCGGAACCACCAGACCTTCCTTAGCTGCAACGGCAATACCGATATCGTAGAATTTCTTAACGACCAGATCTTCACCGTCAATTTCTGCGTTCAGCAGAGGGTAGGTCTTCAGCGCACCGATCACGGCTTTGGTGAAGAAGGACATGAAGCCTAGTCCTACTTCATGCTTCTCTTTAAAAGCATCCTTGCGGCGCTTGCGGATGTCGAGGATCGCTGTCATGTCCACCTCGTTGAAGGTGGTCAGCATGGCTGCGGTCTGCTGCGCTTCTACCAAGCGGCTAGCAATCGTGAGCCGTCTGCGCGACATGCGCTTGCGCTCCACGTTCTTGCCATCCTCCGGCGCGGCTTTGCTCGCTGCCGGCTTCGCTGGCTCCGGCTTGGCTTGTGCCGCCGGAGCTACCGGTGCAGCGGCCTGTGGCGCTGCTGCACCATGACCCGACACATCGGCCTGACCAATCCGGCCGATAGGATCACGGGCGCTAACATCGCCGAGGTCGATGCCGCGCTCCCGTGCCAGCTTGCGTGCGCCCGGCGATGCCAGTGCAGCGGGGCTTTCGCCACCCGCTACAGCGACTTCGGGCGCTGCTACAGGTGCGGCTGCTGCGCTGCCGCTTGCCGGTGCCGCTTCAGGCGCTTTGCTCTCAGCGGCCTGCGGTGTACTACCGCTAGCGGCTCCAATGATGCCGATGGCTTCGCCAACGGCTACGTTCTCGCCCGCTTGACGTAGGATGGAGGAGATGACACCCTCCACCTCCGCACTAATTTCCAAATTCACTTTAT
Organism: Paenibacillus sp. FSL R5-0914; assembly: GCF_038004525.1. Taxonomy (NCBI): domain Bacteria; kingdom Bacillati; phylum Bacillota; class Bacilli; order Caryophanales; family Paenibacillaceae; genus Paenibacillus; species Paenibacillus sp. FSL R5-0914. The sequence continues at coordinate 486,614 of NZ_JBBORH010000001.1, read as the reverse complement.
CCGTCTCTAACTCAGCAAGCACATCACCTTGACCTACCGTGTCGCCTTCTTTAACCAGCCATTTGTAGATGGTTCCTTCGGATATAGATTCTCCCAGATCGGGTACTAAGATTTCTGACACAGGCCGTTACCTCCCCAAACATAATGGTTTACGCTATTGTGATACCGTCCTCTTAAGAGGACGGTACAGCTGTTTGTACTTGTGAATTTGCTTTTAGGGCCTCTGAAACAATTCTACGCTGTTCAAAGCTATGAACATCTGCATAACCACTCGCAGGACTGGAACGTTCAGGACGTCCGATATATCTCACGCTAGTGTTTTGCGGTGCGATGGCCCGTAACCGAGGTTCGGTATAACTCCATCCGCCCATATTCTTCGGCTCTTCTTGCACCCAGACAATTTCCTGAAGGGATGTGAAGGAGCTTAAGTGAGCACTCAGTTCATGTTCTGGGAACGGATAGAGTTGCTCTAAGCGCAGTACATGTAGCCATGACCAATCTTTGTCTGAAGCAGCTTCTAGCTCTGTTTGGATGTCGATAGCTACTTTACCGCTGCAGACTACTAGACGTTTGACCTCACCTGGCTTCTGGCCTAGCAGAGGCTCAGCTAACACAGGCTGGAATTGTCCGGAAGCGAGCTCAGTTCCGGCAGATGTGCTGCGCGGATTACGAATGAGACTCTTCGGCGTCATAATCACCAGTGGTTTAGCGTCTTCCTGTCCACATAAAGCAGCTTGGCGCCGCAAGACATGGAAATATTGAGAAGCAGTGGTCAAGTTAGCAACGGTCCAGTTCTCTTCCGCGGATAACTGTAGGAAGCGTTCCAATCTACCACTGGAATGCTCGGGTCCCTGTCCCTCGTAGCCATGCGGTAACATGACGACGAGATTGCTGCGCTGCGTCCATTTCGCACGTCCAGCGGCAATGAACTGATCAAATATAACCTGACCTGCATTGGCGAAGTCGCCATATTGTGCTTCCCAGATGACGAAGGTTTCTGGTGCGAACACATTATAACCATACTCAAAGCCTAGCACAGAAGCTTCAGATAGCGGACTGTTATATACGCCAAAGGAAGCGCGAGAATTACTTAGCTGATGAAGCGGAGAGAATAATTCTCCTGTCTTGCTGTCGTGCAGCACCAGATGGCGGTGTGCGAAGGTGCCACGCTGTGCATCCTGACCGCTAAGTCGAATTGGCGTTCCATCCTTCAGGATGGTTGCGAAGGCGAGGGACTCAGCGAGTGCCCAGTCGACCTTTTCACCCTCATTCAGTGCGTCCTTGCGACGCTGCAGAATTCGCTCCAGTTTCGGATAGACTTGGAATCCATCAGGTACGCTCAGTAGCTCACGATTAATCTCTTGCAGACTGGAGATCGGTACGGCTGTAGTGCCTGCCGCTGAGCGATCTGTATGAAGAGGAATGAAGGCCTTTGGTTCTTTTTTCTTGTGATTGCCTTCCTTCATACTATCGTACGCACGTTGCAATACGCCTTCTGTTTCAACGTGCATCTTTTGTACATCTTCAGCTGTAAGAATTTTTTCACGCTGTAGCCGCTCCGCATACACCTTGTAAACGGTTGGATGATTGCGTACCTTACCGTACACGATAGGTTGTGTAGTTTCAGGATCATCCATTTCGTTATGTCCATGACGACGATAGCCGATGAGATCAATAACGAAATCCTTTTTGAATTGATTGCGATATGCACTAGCTAAACGAACGGCTGATATACAGGCCTCAGGATCATCAGCATTGACATGGATAATTGGAATTTCATATCCTTTGGCGATGTCACTCGCATAATGCGTTGAACGGGAGTCTTCGCTTTCTGTCGTAAAGCCGATCCGGTTATTAACAATGATATGGATCGTCCCGCCATTCTGATAACCTTGAAGTTTGCCAATATTAAGTGTTTCTGCAACAATCCCTTCACCTGGAAAAGCGGCATCGCCATGCATCAGTACCGCCATAGCTTTACTGGTATCAATCTTCGGCAATCCGGCTGTGCTCCGATCTTCTTGAGCAGCACGAGTGAAGCCTTCCACGACAGGGTTGACGAATTCCAAGTGACTTGGGTTATTCGCTAGTGTTATTCTTGTGCGTACGGTTTCTCCTTCACGGACAGCGCGATCTGCACCCAGATGGTATTTCACATCACCCGTCCAGCCATAGTTAATGCCTGTAGAGCCTTCGGAAGGGAAAAGCTCCTTGTTCGGAGAATGATGAAACTCTGAAAATATAATGTCATAAGGTTTGCCCAAAATATGTGCAAGAACGTTGAGGCGACCACGATGCGCCATGCCCATCAGAATATGCTCTGCGCCGTCATGCGCAGCAGCGCGTACGATTTCATCCAGCATCGGTACGAGAGCGTCATTGCCTTCCAAGCTGAACCGCTTCTGACCCACAAAGGTTTTGTGGAGGAAGGTTTCGAATTGCTCTACTTGGATCAGGCGGTTTAGCAGCTCTTTACGTTCTGCATTATTTAAAGGCGCTGGTGAGCTTGTGGATTCTGCCTGTCTGTTCAACCATTTCAGTTCTTGTTCTTCATGCACATGCCCGAATTCATAGGCGATTGTCTTGGTGTAAGCCTGACGCATACGCTGAACTGCATCCCATCCGGTATGCACATCATTCGGCGCATTCTCCCAAATGAGCGTGGCAGGTAGTGCGAGCAGATCCTCACGAGTCAGCTCATAGGTTTCGAGTTCAAGATATTTAGCCATGGGATTGTGATCGCGCTCAAGCGGATCAATATCAGCGGCCATATGGCCATATATACGAATATTAGCGATTAGCTTGGAAGCTCTTACTGCCTTTCTAAGCCATTCGGTGTCTCCCGAAATGCGAGGCTGTGGAGCCGGTTCGCTATCCGGTGTTAGGGGTGGGGGACCCGAATTTGTAAAAAGCTCGCGATAATTATTCTCTACGGTGGAAGGATCTTTCACAAACTGTTCATATCTTTCTTGAATGTAGCCTAAATTGGGTCCGTAATACTTACTCCAAATGGATTCGTTATAGGGCTCTTTGGCTGCCATGAATACATCCTCCTTAACGGATGAACTCCATACGTGACATTTTGTGTCAACGCTTACTGGAGCTGTGATGATTGCGGTTTCATTTCTCATCTTATTGTGCTACTTTCCACACGTGTAATCAATTCATTCTTTCGTCCAATACGTTCGCAAAATGGTATGGGTTAGCTTGTTCTAATGAAAAGAACGCTGTTTCTTCTCATTACCCATTCCTAAGGCCCACTAAAATGATTCTAATATCCTTATTTTTAACTAATAGGGAAGGAAGTATCATTATATTGGCTTAATTAATTTTATGAATGGGACGAGTATCGTGTTAATAGGACAAGATATCGCACAAAATCGCTTCTATTTTTTGTTTTTTAATGGAAAAACTAATCAGAAATCGACACACTTTTCCACTTTAGTATAGTATAATGTTATTGCAGTTAGCGATTTTCATATATTCAAAGTAGATCCTTTCGTGTAAAGGGTCCAGTAAAAGGTAAACCTGCCGAAAGGCAGGGGCACAAAGTCGCGGGTCTAAGGTAGAAATACTATGACAGCCGGATTGCCTGGGGACTAAAATCTTAGGAGGAGATTTTTTGGACAAGTCCAACCAGGGAAGCAACAGAGAACAGCAGGTCATTGATCTAGACGTAGAGTGGGTCCATTTATTATTAGCAGCTAAGAAGGCTGGCATAAAGGCAGATGAAATTCGTCGCTTCTTTCATGAGAAGACTGTGCAAGCCGTGCAGTAATACATTCAGAGCATTAGATATCAAAAGAGCACAGCGATAACTCGCTGTGCTCTTTTTCTTTATATAAGAATCTATAAGTTTCAGACTTGGTCCTTATATTCTGCTAGAATTCAAACGCCTTCGCAGTCCATGTTAGGAGGCGAAGGCGCTTATGTTTAATAGTATGAGTAGAAGAGGATCTTATCAGGTCAGGTGGAATATTAATCCTTCTGATCAAGGCGCCATTTCTGGTAGTCCAGAAACTCCTTGAATTCGCGTTTGCTTATGCCTGAGGCCATAGCTTCCTGCACCAATCGGAACCATTCCGAATCTAAAGGTGACTCCTCAGCATCATTAGGTTCTCCATAGAGCAAAGCGTGGATGGATACCTGAAGCGCATCGGCGATCTTTTCGATAAACTGGATTGAAGGATTGGATTGGATGTTTCTCTCCACATTGCTAAGATACGACTTAGCAACATCCGCTCTGTCCGCAAGCTCAGATAGGGACAATCCCTTTTCTAGGCGGAGATGCTGGATACGTTGGCCCATATTTTGTGGCACTATGCTGACGCCCCTCCGTAATTTTTGTTATTAGTATAGCAAATATCAATAAATTCGACAAAGTTTATTGTAAAGAGAAGAGCAGCATCTACTTATCCGCTTTCCGGAATAAGAATCTGCTGCTCTTCGAATGGAAGACTTATTAGATTATTTAGCGGATCCAGCAGTTTGCTTACCTACGAAATCCCAAGTCAGAGTTAATGAATCTTTTTGGAAGTAGTTTTGCTCTTGGCCGTTATCAACAAATTCGAATTGAACGGTGAAGCTATCATTTGTGCCGGCCTTAATTCCAGATGCTTCGCTAGTACCCCAGATTGCATCAAGTCCAGTATTTTTTACGAGATCCGGTGTCTGAGTCTTCAAATCGGCCAGGGTAGTTTCCCAAACTACTTTCTCTTCACTACCAGGTAAGATGCCGCTTTTATCTTTATTCACCAGGAATTTAACTTTGATGGATTTTGCCAAATCGTTAGCGCCGTTGTTACCACCTACATCATTAATAGAGGTAGCTGTTTTGAGGAGGATCGAACCGATATCAAGTGTACCGTCATTTTTTAGTTTGAAGTCTCTTTTGATCGTATCGCCTGGCTTCAGATCCTTCAAATCAACGATAACAGAAGGATCAGAGTTCAAATCCAGTGTACCTGCTGCGAATGTAGCGGTGCTTTGTGCAGTGTCGCTAAAGTAAGCGAAAGTTCCTCCACCAATCAATGATAAACCCAGTGCTGCAGATGCTACGCCAAGACCCAATGTTTTTTTGATACCCATAATTAAAATTCCTCCTCGGTTTTTGTGGTTTTTTTATAAAAGTTATATATTGTAACTTCCGGTTCGTAAGCGGAAGCGGACAATCAACGGATTACTGTATTTCAGTTGGAGGTGGGGAGGTGGGAAGTATAGCAGCATTTTTCTTTTCGAGTGCAGCTACAGCCTTCCATGATGAATACAGGGCATAGAGCAGGAGCATCAAGCCTGGTACGATCATGAGCACAACACTTCCAGCTTTGGAAACTGCGAAATTCATAGCGTAACCTACGTAAGGTACGGTGACCCCGGTATACTCAGCTACAACATTCGTGGAACTGGTAGGGTTCATATCGGGCGCATCATTGTTATCGCCTTTCGTGCGATACATGGCTTCACCAGTAGCGTTGTTCATTGTTGCTTCTACAACACGGTGAGTAATGAGCAGGTTTTCTTCATTTCTAAAGGTGATCACATCGCCTTTTTTGAAGCGATTCATATCTCCTCCGGGTTTTAAAGCGACAATCGATCCGGTTTGAATCCCTGGTTCCATCGAACCTGAGAGTACCGATTTGATCTGGTATCCGAAGAAGGCAGGTTCACCGCCGGAGGCCTTTGATAAAACTACGGCTACCACCAGCAGAATGAATATCACAAGCATGATGCTCGATAATGTATTGTTGATCATTTTTTTAATCCGCATATTATTCGCCACCTTTAACTTGTTGAGGGTCCGAAGGGGCTGGTGTTGCTACCGGTGGGGAAGTGGTTGTATCTTCCGCTTTTGGCGCCTCCTGAGGAACCGCTTGCTGTGGTACATCTTTTGGAATCGTTAGCTCTTCACCAATTTCCGGAACGACCGGGTTAGTGGCTGGGGCTTCAGGCTGTTCTTTATTTATTTTCTCTGGAGCAGCTTCACCTGTCGGTGGAGTCACTTCCGATTTTGCTTTCTCCTCAGCTTCTTGCTTTTCTTTTTTCTCCAGTGCCAAACGTTCTTCTTCTTTCTTCGTTTGTTCCAGCGCCTCTAGTCGGGCTTTCTCAAGTGCTTCCAATTGTTGTTCACGGGTTTGACTGATCATTTGGAGCTGACTCTGAAGATTGCTGATTCCTGAAGTAGCCGATTCTTTAAGACCATTCATTTCAGTATTGAGATTTTCATAAGTGGAGGTAAGTTCGCTAGAGATATTTCCGGCCGGCTGACTAAAAGGAATCAGGAAAGGTAACGGCTGCTGAAACGCCTCGTTGCGTAACTCGGGTTGTCCATATACATCACTGGTCACTACCGAAGCAAATGGAAGCCCGATGTCGTGTATGGAGTTTAGATATTGGATGACTCCCTTTAAGGAAGCATTCAGGGATTCAGAGATTACACCGCTTTGATTCAGGCTGCTTTGCAGCTCTCTGAAGAATTGTTCATCCTTGATTTCTAGACAGTTTGAATCTAGAGAGGTCATATATCCTCCAATCTGGAATAGGACGGCTGCTGCTGCGTTCAGCTCACCATTGATTTCGTTCCAAATTTGGCTGTTGGTGGCCAGTTGCTCATTCACGCCATCGATTTGAGATTGAAGCGCGGAGATTTGTGTGGAAATCTCTTGCGCTGCGACATCAAGCTCATCCAGCGTCATGCCTTCTATTCCCGAAACGTCTGAGAGACTGCCTGAAGGGGTATAGCTTTGCAGCGATCCTTTTAAAGCAGTAGCTCTTTCGATATGATCTTTGAGTTCTGTTAGAAGCCCCTTGATCGAGTTTGGAAATACTTCGCAAAAGCTAATTGTGCTAGTGGTTTGCGTAGTAGCTCCAAAACCACCATAGGTACTACCCACTTGCTGCGAGGTAGTCAGAAACAAGACGGAGACAGCCATTCCTGATTGCAGAACACGTAATCCGATTTGTTTCTTTCGTTTAGGTCTTCTTTTTGCTGATCTGGGTCTCAGAGGAATACCTCCCCTCAATGTCTTGAGTTTCTTTGGTTCGTTATTATTGTTCTTTATTGAGAACAACTTCTGTAATGAATAATACATGGAATAAATTGAAAAGAAAACTGTCAATAAGTCTCGTTTGTGCTCTATAAAGAACAAAAATGTTAATTTATCTCTATTTATCTCGGTTTATCGCTTGATATCTATTTTTATTCTCAATTGAGAACGATACATAGGAGGGGAAAGTATTAAAAATAGCCTAATCATGCGAGAGGCACGATTAGGCTATTAAGAATTCTTGCGAGTTTAATTGTGGGCTCAGTTAGGGAAGACGAGTACCACGTGAACTAACATATAGGTCATACCATTCTTTACGAGTAAGCTCCAGCTTGTCCGCATCGGCGCAGGCAGCGATGCGCTGCGGATTCACAGTCCCAATCACAGGCTGAATAGCTGCCGGATGTGTCATTAGCCAGGATAGCACTATGGCTTCGGGTGTTGTTCCTTTTTCATCTGCAAGTTGTTTAACCATGGCAGCTGTCTGGACGATATTCTCTGGTTGATCCTCTAATGAACGTCCGCTAAATAAGCCTTGTGCGAGTGGGCCCCAAGCTTGAAGCTGAATGTTCTCCATTCGACAATGTTCAAGGGTTCCTTCGGGAAAGGTAATATCCTTCCAAGGTTCACGGTTTACACTGATTCCAGCATCGACCCAGCTGAGCTTGGCTAGGCTCATGTGTAACTGGTTTACGATAAAAGGTTCATCGCAATAGGCTTGCAGCATTTTGATCTGCGCTGTGCTCATATTGGAGACGCCGAAATGACGAACTTTACCTGTTGCCTTTAATTGATGCAAAGCAGAAGCTACTTCCTCTGGATCCATTAGGGGGTCAGGCCGATGGAGCAGCAGAATATCAATATATTCCGTTCCTAGTCGCGACAATATTCCATCTACACTGCTTAGAATATGCTGGCTTGAGAAGTCAAAGACATTAGAGCTGTCTCCAGGCTCCATTAGCTTAATACCGCACTTCGATTGAATAATGATTTCTTCGCGGAGTCCTGGGCGTTCTTTAAAGATTTGACCGAATACCTTCTCGGCTTTACCACGGGTATAAATATCTGCGTGATCAAACATATTGATACCAATAGATAGTGCTGCGTCGACGGCTGCATGTCCTTGCTTAACATTCTCGGCGGTAATCGGTTCATGATCCCAGCCCCCACCAAATCCCATACAACCTAGAGCAATACGGCTGGCTGGTATACCGCGCTTGTTTAAAGGCAGTGTTCTCAACAATGTGATTCCTCCTAGGAAAATATGATTGCGTACACGTACATATTGTACACGCTTAGATTCTAGTGTGGTATTTATTGTCTCTGCAAAAGCGAAAAAAAGAGTAGAGGTCCTAAGGACTCTACTCTGTATTAAGTGGTGTTCCAATGTCATTCAACTTGCGTGCTACAACATCATCATAGAGACGTTGTAGCCATTTTAGTTCAATAAGGGTGTGTTCATAGGTGCCGTACATGAGATGAAGGGCGGAACGAGGAACAATAGGAATATGTTCTTCATATACCTGATAAGCCAGATTCACCTGATGTTCGGTTTCCCGAATACGTTCTTCGAGCAGCTTCTCCACCTTGTTTTGATCAACATGACGGGACATGGCTAGAGCCATATACATCGGATGATAGAAGGGCTCGTTCTTTTTAATTTGCTGTAGAATTAACTGCTCGAATAAATTTTTACCTTGCTCAGTAATACCGTAAATGGTTTTGTCAGGGCGATCACTGCTGCTAATCACTTCTAAAGCTTCGATATAACCATCTTGTGCAAGTTTATCGACAGCATAGTAGAGGGACCCAAGCTGGAGCTTTGTAATCCGGTCCATGGAGCGCTCTTTCATGACTAGTGTAATTTCATAGGGATGCATGTTTCGTTCAAGCAATAGTCCGAGAATAGCCAATTTCATCGACATAATCGTTACCTTTTACCCTCGGACGCCTGAGCAGTTTTACTCGGAATGGTGAGACGGTCTTTTGGCATAAGCAGCACAAAGACTAAACCAAGGACGGCAGGAATCATGGCCCACATAAAGGTATGTGCGATTGAAGAGGACAGTGCACTAGATATTTTCTCTAAAATTTCAGGTGGAATCTTGGCTCTTGCTTCAGGTGTCAGGGCTGCCCGTGGATCGCCGAAGGCTGCTGACTGCTCACTTCCGCCAAAAGCTTCGCTAATGCTGCTAGTGAAGTTGTTACGCTGAATAATACCGAAGATCGTAATCCCCAGCGTCATCCCAAGCGAGCGCATAAAAGTACTTGTTGAAGTTGCCGAACCGCGTTGGCGCATATCGAAATTATGGATAGCTGCCATGCTTAGCACGGAGAAGGAGAAGCCCACGCCGAATCCAGTTAAGGCCATGAATACATTAAGCATGAGACGGGAGGTATCTGGTGATAAAGTGCTTAGACTGTAGACACCTGCTACAAAACAGACTGCGGATAGGATCATAATGTTGCGGAAACTGGTTTTGGTTGTAAGTAGCCCACCGGTCTGACTGCCCACGACCGTACCGATCATCATCGGCATGAGGATCAGTCCAGAGTTCGTAGCGGAGCCGCCAAATACGCCCTGTACAAAGATAGGAATGTAGATGGTGGCTACGATAAAGGCAGAGCCATAGAACAAGGCTGTCACACTACTTGTTGCAAACAACCGTTTACTGAACATCGCGAACGAGATAACAGGTTCAGCCGCCACTCTCTCAATGAGGATGAATGCCAGCAAGAGTACAGCGAAGCCGGCGAATAAGCCGAGAATGACACTGGAATCCCAAGCGTATTGATTGCCTCCCAGTTCTAGCGCAAACATTAGGCAGATAATGGCGCCGACGAGAGTGAAGGCTCCGCCCCAGTCGATGCGCTGTTTAGCGTGAGAGATCGATTCTTTGTAAGAAGTTGCGATCAGAAAAAGTGCAATAATTCCGAGCGGCAGGTTAATGTAGAATACCCATTGCCAGCCTACATAGTCGGTAATATATGCACCCAATAAGGGTCCGAGTACACTGGAGATTCCGAAGACCGCACCGAAAAGGCCGGTCAGCTTTCCTCTTTTTTCAGGAGGGAAAATGTCGAAAACGATGGTGAAGGCGATAGGCATTAGTGCACCGCCGCCGATTCCTTGAATTGCCCGGTAAATACTTAGTTGTGTAATACTGGTTGCAGTACCGCACAGTGCTGAACCAATCAGGAATACAATCAGTCCGAACATGAAGAAACGTTTACGTCCATACATATCCGAGAGCTTGCCGAAGATAGGGGTCCCAGCCATTACCATGACCATATAGGCCGAAGTGACCCATACGATTTTGTCCAGACCGCCAAGGTCGGAAACAATGGTTCCCATAGCTGAAGCTACAATGGTATTGTCCATCGCGGACATCAGAATACCGAGCAGCAGGCCGATAACTACGAGTTTAAGATTACTTTCTTTAGTATGCATGCTTCGCAGGCTCCTTTTTCTAATAGTGATAAATCCGTTCAAAAAATGTTCATAGGTTAGAAGCAAAATTTATTATATTCAAATTTGAATAGGGTAGCAATAGTTTTTTTCAAATATAAGAAGTATAAGTTTCACACAATACTATATGTCTTATATTTCTCTCTTAAACGCTTACCGTCCTTATAAGGACACCGAAGGCGTTTATGCTTGAAAAAATGGGATTTGGGGGATAGGAAATAAAGAATGCCTCTTGACATACCCTACGGGGGTATATTATATTATTGGCAAGGAGGCTGATTCTTATGTCTACTAGTAAGCAAGAACAAACTGAGAAATCCTGCGAAGCTGACTGTCATTCTTCAGCATCTGGAGAACGAATGAGTCATCATTCGACAGATTTCAAAAATGGTTTGAATACTCGCCTCAACCGGATTGAAGGCCAGATCCGCGGGATAAAGGGTATGATAGAGCGGGATACTTATTGTGACGATGTGCTCAATCAGCTCGCAGCGGTTCAAGCGGCACTAAACGGTGTTGGTAAGATGCTGCTGGAAGGGCATATGAAGAGTTGTATTATTGAACGAATCGAAGCCGGTGAACATGAGGTTATCGATGAGCTGCTAATTACGGTTAACAAATTAATGAAATAATAAGCTAATGCTCCTTGAGCATGGCTTCATAACTTTTACTGGAGGTAATAATAATGTCGAACGCTACATTAAACGTTGAAGGAATGTCTTGTGGTCACTGTGTCAACTCTGTAGAGAAGGCTGTAGGTAATCTTGGAGCTACTGCTAAAGTTGATCTTGCTGCTAAAAAAGTTTCCGTTGAGTATGATGAGAACAAGGTGAGCCTTGGAGCTATTAAAGAAGCTATTGAAGAGCAAGGGTATGATGTAGTTTAATTTGAAGCAAAGTAATAAGGCTTGGAGCTGTATGGGAATGCCATAAGCTCCAATGCCTTTTCTTTTTATAGAAATTATCATACTCTATAGGGGTATGAGGAGGCTTTGGAATCATGGATAAGTTAAAAACAACAGCTTCACCCAATGAACAGCAAGCAACCGTACAGATTACAGGCATGACCTGTTCTGCTTGTGCAGCTCGAATTGAGAAAGGTTTGTCCCGGATGGAGGGTGTTTCTCGCGCAAATGTAAATTTAGCCTTGGAACAAGCCACAGTTGGATTTGATCCTTCTGCATCAGGGTTACCACAAATTGAAGATAAAATCCGCGCTCTTGGTTATGATACCGTCAAAGAGACCGCGGATTTTGATATATCAGGCATGACCTGCGCTGCATGCTCGGCGCGGATCGAAAAAGTGTTGAGTCGTACGCCGGGGATCGCAGCAGTGAATGTGAATTTAGCGCTGGAAACGGCACATGTAGAATATACTCCCGGTAATATTAGTCCAAGAGAGATCATGGAGAAGGTAAGCAATATTGGATATAAAGCTACTCTTAAAGAAGACCGCAAGGATCATGTGGATCGTCGTGTACAGGAAATTCAGCATAAAAAGTGGAAGTGGATCATTTCTGCTATTCTTTCTTTCCCATTGTTATGGGCGATGGCAGGTCATTTCTCATTCACAAGCTGGATTCCAACACCGGAGTTATTTATGAATCCTTGGTTTCAGCTTGTTCTGGCGACCCCCGTACAGTTTATCATCGGTTGGCAGTTCTACGTAGGCGCGTATAAAGCACTTCGTAACGGAAGTACTAATATGGATGTGTTGGTCGTACTGGGGACATCAGCAGCGTATTTCTACAGTCTTTATCTGACGATTGATTCATTAAGTATGAAGGGAATGAATCATACCGCCCCAATGTATTATGAGACGAGTGCTGTACTCATCACACTCATCCTCGTCGGTAAATGGTTCGAGGCGCTAGCCAAAGGACGTTCCTCTGACGCCATTAAGAGCTTAATGGGGCTTCAGGCAAAGACGGCTCTCGTGATCCGCGATGGCAAAGAAATGAATATTTCGACAGATGAAGTGATTCCCGGCGATATTGTATTGGTGAAGCCCGGAACAAAGGTGCCGGTGGATGGCGAGGTAGTAGAGGGTTCCTCTTCTGTGGACGAGTCTATGTTGACCGGAGAAAGTATTCCTGTAGAGAAAAAACCTGGAGATACCGTTATCGGTGCTACATTAAATAAGAATGGGATCTTAAGAATCAAAGCCAACAAAGTAGGAAGAGACACTGCACTCGCTCAAATCATTAGAGTAGTGGAGGAGGCCCAAGGCTCCAAAGCGCCGATCCAGAGGATCGCGGATGTCATCTCAGGTATTTTTGTACCGATTGTTGTAGGCATTGCGATGATCACTTTCTTGGTCTGGTACTTCTGGGCAGCACCTGGTCAATTTGCCGATGCCCTTGAAAAAGCTATTGCGGTGCTCGTAATCGCTTGTCCATGTGCGTTAGGTCTTGCAACGCCGACCTCCATTATGGCGGGATCGGGCCGCGCTGCGGAGCTTGGTATTCTGTTCAAGGGTGGTGAGCATTTAGAAGGCGCACAAGGGATTAAGATCGTTGTTTTGGATAAGACAGGTACGGTTACAAATGGTAAGCCCGTGCTGACTGATATCGTGACTACCACTGGAATTGCCGCTTATGGTAAAGAAAGTGCAGAGAATCGTCTATTAGCTTTAACTGCGGCAGCCGAGAAATTATCAGAACATCCGCTTGCGGAAGCTATCGTAGCAGGAGCCGCTGACAGAGGTTTGATCTTACCCACCGCTGAACAGTTTGATAATGTACCTGGACGGGGAATTATGGCTGTTGTCTCCGATCAACAAGTTAGGGTGGGTACACGGCGTATGATGGAAGATCATCAATTGGACATCACAGAGTGGACCCCAGTCATGAAGAGACTGGAAGAGGCAGGAAAGACAGCTATGCTTGTAGCGGTGGGCGATGAGATTGCCGGGATTGTCGCTGTGGCGGATACGATTAAGCCAACCTCAAAAGCAGCTGTAGCTGCGCTTCATGCGATGGGCATAGAGGTCATTATGATTACAGGTGACAATAAAATCACCGCAGAAGCTATTGCGAAGCAAGCAGGTATTCGAAAAGTGTTAGCAGAGGTTCTACCAGAAGGCAAAGCGGAGGAAGTTCGTAAGCTGCAGCGGAATGGGACAAAGGTAGCTATGGTTGGGGATGGCATCAATGATGCTCCTGCACTGGCTACTGCAGATACGGGCATGGCGATTGGTACAGGGACGGATGTAGCAATGGAGGCTGCAGATATTACACTGATGCGGGGAGATCTGAAGAGCATACCCGATGCCATTATGATGAGCCGTAAAACGATGAGTAATATTAAGCAGAATTTGTTCTGGGCACTTGCATACAATACAATAGGTATACCGATTGCTGCACTCGGATTTCTAGCTCCATGGCTAGCTGGAGCTGCGATGGCATTCAGTTCTGTGTCCGTCGTCTTGAATGCACTTCGTTTGCAGCGGGTAAAGCTTTAAGAGAAACCTAACTATGTAAGGAGTGGCCGCTGTGCAAGAAAACAACGAGACAATATCTCTATTAATGAACCATGCATCTGTCCGCAAGTATCAGGATAAGCCAGTAAGTGAAGAGCAGCTTGCAGCTATTATTGAAGCAGGCCAAATGGCTTCGACTTCCAGCAGTGTACAAGCCTATAGTGTTATTGCAGTGACTGACCCGGCTATAAAAGCAGAGCTTGCCGGATTAGCGGGTAATCAGGCTTATATAGAACAATGCCCAGTCTTCTTGGTCTGGTGCGCGGATCTGTATCGGTTGCGTGAGGTGACAAAACCTCATTTGCAGGGAGAGACATCGTATGAAGATTCTGCTGAGAACCTTATTGTAGCTACCGTTGATGTTGCGCTTGCTGCTCAGAATGCTGCTGTAGCTGCGGAATCGCTTGGGCTCGGAATTGTTTATATCGGCGGAATCCGTAACCGGATTGCGGAGGTTTCTGAGCTGCTTGGACTGCCCGAGCTGGTTTACCCGATATTTGGAATGTGTGTGGGCTACCCTGATGGAGCCACAAGCCTGCGTCCGCGTCTGCCATTAGAGGCTGTTCTACATCGTAATCGCTACAATGCCGAAACGACAGTGGAGCAGGTCAAGACTTACGATAAAGTCTCTTCAGACTATATGCGTGAGCGGACTCATGGTGCCAAGGATACACCTTGGTCTGTGATTATGGCAGAACGGTTGGCACAGCCAGCGCGAATGCATATGAAGGAATTCCTTCTCGGAAAAGGATTCTTTAAGAGGTAATCTAGTATTTTCTATTAAAGAGGTTGCCCTATCCGTAGTTAAAACTACGGGTAGGGCAACCTCTTTTTCGTACCCTGAGGCATGAAGGTGACAGTTGTCATCTTAAAGAAATGACAGTCCATACTAATGTCAGGTCTCCTTTTTCCATATGATTGAAATAGATCAAACGCATTCGGAATCGGAGGGGTTACGAAATGGATAGTGTTATTGAGATGAATGGAGTTAGCAAATTATATAAGGATAAGAAAGCAGTAGATAATATCAGCTTCAACATTGCCAAAGGTTCGATTACAGCTATTCTTGGACCAAACGGAGCAGGCAAAACAACGGCATTGGGAATGTTATTGGGGTTATTAGAGCCCACTGAAGGTACAGTGAAAATATTTGGACAACATCCAAAAGATAAAATTGTACGTGAAAAGACCGGTGCGATGCTGCAAGAGGTAAGTGTGATGGATCGGCTGAAGGTTCGGGAGATCATTGCTCTGATCCGTAGCTATTATCCACAGCCGATGGATATGGAGTTTCTAATTAAAGCTACAGGGCTTGCGCCAGCGGATCTGAATAGATACGCCGAGAAGCTCTCGGGCGGTCAAAAGCGTAGTCTAGGCTTCGCGCTGGCCCTGGCTGGTGATCCAGAGCTGATCTTCTTCGATGAACCTACGGTTGGACTTGATATTACCTCCCGGCGGCGGTTCTGGGATACGGTTCGTGGACTTGCGGAGCAGGGCAAGACGATTGTGTTCACGACACATTACTTACAGGAAGCTGAAGATATTGCGGATCGTATTCTATTGTTTAGCAAAGGCCATTTAGTTGCAGACGGAAGTCCAGATGAGATTAAATCGCGGATTGTGAAGCGTTCGCTGTCCTTTTTGCCAATAGGTGATCGATCAAAATTACGCAGGAGCCTGCTGGAACTAACCGCTATTGAGGGTTGTTATGAAAAAGAAGGCCGAATTCATGTGACGACAGACGATACAGATGAAGCGCTGCGAGCGATTTTTGTTACTGGACTTCCCGTGAAGGATGTTCGTATAGATCAGGGACGTTTGGATGACGCTTTTGAACAATTGACCATGAACCAAGAGGAGGCTATCTAAAGATGAGATTAATTACTGTACAGTGTAAAGCCGAGATGCTGAGGATCATCCGTAATCCTTATTACGTATTCTGGTCATTGCTCATGCCCATTATGTTCTACTTCATCTTCACCCGCGTGGTTAATACAGGTAACGATGACCCGACTTGGCGCGCTCACTACTTAATGTCGATGGCAACCTTTAGTGTAATGGGCTCTGCGATCATGACGCTTGGCATCCGTTTAGTGCAAGAACGAACACAAGGCTGGACTACCTTTATTCGGATTACCCCGCTACCGGGTTCCGTCTATTTCTTCGGAAAAATGTTCGGGCAAACGATGATGCATCTGTTTTCGGTCATTTGTATTTTTGCCGCAGGATATTTAATCAATGGTGTCTCCTTATCTGCGGGTCAATGGGTGCTTAGTGGGCTTTGGATCCTGATCGGTTCCCTTCCATTTTTGGCGATTGGTACGCTTGTGGGTGCTATGAAACGGGTAGATACGGCTAGTGGAGTCAGTAACGTGATTTATATGGCGCTTGCTGTAGCGGGGGGCATGTGGATGCCAATTGAGATTTTACCACGTTTAATGCAGAAGATTGGTCATTGGTTACCTTCTTATAACTATGGAAATGGGGCGTGGGAGATTGTACGTGGTTCAGCCCCACATTGGAGTAATGTCTTGATTTTGCTCGGATATTTGGTAGTTTTTATGTTACTATCGGTTTATATTCGAAAAAAACAGGAAGCGGTGTAAAGTAATGACCGAGCGTGGACAGTTCCAGTTATTTCCGAGAAGTCAGGGGTTTTTCCCTTATGTATGGGCTGTTTATCTGATTTTGCCCATCCTGAATTTGCGCGGGGAGACTGGAATGAAGCTCATTCTAGGTGGGATTATGATAGCGGTGTTTGCCATCAGCTATCGCCAGCTGTATTGGGTTCGGGGTGGCGTGTTTAATGTTTGGTTAACGACTCAAATGGTGATCATCGTGGTGCTTAGCTTGTTTTATACGCCCTTTAATCTGTATATGGGCTTTTTCACCGTGAATTTTATAGCTTATTATACGGAGAATAAAGGGTTTAAAATTGCATTTACTTCTTTTGTGGTTATGGTACTTGCGGTGCTGGTCTTAGTAGGCCGTGAGTTGGAATGGGTTAGTATTATGTTTTTAATCCCGTTTATCGTTATTATGCTGATTATGCCATTCGGCGTAAGATCCATGCATCAACATCAGAAGCTGGAGAAAGAGCTAGATCAAGCTAATGAGGTGATTAAAGAGTTGGTGAAGCGTGAGGAACGCATGAGAATCGCTCGTGATTTACATGATACCCTCGGGCATACGCTGTCCTTAATTACATTAAAAAGCCAACTCGTAGAGAAGCTGGTGACCAAAAATACGGAGCGAGCCCAAGAGGAGGCGCGGGAAATTCAGCGTACTTCGCGGGCTGCGCTCCGTCAGGTGCGCGAGCTAGTGTCGGAAATGCGTGCGATCTCAGTAGCAGAAGAACTGGCAGAAACCGGGGAAATGCTGCGCACGGCGGAGATTGCCTTGGAAGTGGAAGGGGACATCTCGCTAGAGGGAGTATCCGATCTGACGCAAAATATTCTCAGCCTCTGTATTAAAGAAGCAGTGACTAACATTGTGAAGCATAGTAGAGCGGATAAATGCTTCATCGGGGTGGTAAAGACCGCCGGAGAAGTTCGAGTTACCGTTAAAGATAACGGAATTGGCCTCCAGAACGGTGAGAGATGTAATGGTGAGCTTAGTGATGGAAATGGTATGAAGGGGATGGCGGAACGTCTATCCCTGATTGATGGCTCTCTGTCGCTAAGCTCAGAAGAAGGTCAGGGAACTACGCTGATCGTTATGATCCCTCTAATCGTTAAGGAAGCAACAGGAGGTGAGAGTGCATGATAACCATCGTTATAGCGGAGGATCAACGTCTGCTTCGGGGAGCGATGGCATCGCTGCTGGATCTTGAGGATGATATCGAAGTCGTCGGAGAGGCTTGTGATGGAGCTGAGGCGTTAGCTTTAATCGACAGGCTTCAGCCGGATGTATGTCTCATGGACATTGAAATGCCGTTCAAGAGCGGTTTGGAGGTTGCAGAAATATTGCGGAGTAAAGGTTGTCCGACTCGAATTATCATCTTGACTACCTTTGCCCGTCCGGGCTATTTCGAGCGTGGAGTGAAGGCTGGTATACAAGGGTATTTGTTGAAGGACGAGCCTGTAGATAAGCTGGCTGAATCTATTCGCCGTGTAATGGCTGGACATCGGGAGGTATCCCCCGAGTTAGTTTTTGGTAGCCTGCGGGAAGAAAATCCACTAACAGCACGGGAACGAGAGATTTTAAAGTTGGCTGGTGAAGGGCAAACGGCGGCGGAGATTGCTTTTTCGCTACACCTTTCTTACGGAACTGTTCGCAATTATATTTCAGAAATACTCAATAAGCTGGAAGTGAAAAGTCGAATTGAGGCGGTACGACTGGCAGAGGAAAAAGGCTGGATTTGAGGGGAGCAGGGCATTATTATGCAAATATTTCTGATTCGTCATGGTGATCCGGACTATTCCATAGATGGTCTAACAGAATTCGGGCATCAGGAAGCAGCAGCACTAGGAAAACGCATGGCATCTATCGGTCTGGATGAACTATATGCTTCACCACTGGGTAGAGCACAGACAACAGCCAGTTATGTGGCCAAAGAGACGGGACTTGTAATTCAGACAGAACCTTGGACTTGTGAACTGGATTGGACAGAGATTATGTTAGATGGACAATTGTCGTCTATTTGGGATAGCCCCGGAGAACATATTAGCGAACTATCGAGTGGAAAGAGAGTATGGTCTGATGAAACAGATCATTGGTTGAAGCAAGAGGAATACAGATTGCGGTTCAGCGAATTACAAGTGGCTTCAGATCAATTCTTACTTCGACACCATTATAAAAGAGAAGATGGCCTGTATAGGATCCTTGAGCCTTCTACCAAGAAGATTGGAGTAGTATGCCATGGCGGCTTTGGTCTCGCATGGCTAGCTCATTTATTACAGATTCCTTTAGCTTTGGCTTGGTCCGTATTTTGGTTAGCGCCAAGCTCGGTAACGACGATCTTGTTTGAAGAGCGCAGCGAGAACTTTGCGGTTCCTAGATGTATTGGACTAGGAGATGTCTCCCACCTTTATGCTAGCGGCATGAACTATCGCCCGAGGGGATTAATGGGCAATCATGTTTAAAGTGAATGCTTAAGAGTGAGTAAGAACATTGCCTATGAAGTGAAAGGCCATCCCACAGAGGATGGCCTTTTTACTAGCTCTATATGATCGGAACGAATAGAGCACTCTTCAACGTGGATTTAATTTCACCTGTGACCCTTTACCACCTGTCTGGATGCCAGTGTCCTTCGTTCCAACTTCCTTCAAGTCAGTCACTAGTCGCTCCAATACGGCCTTGGAGGCAGCCGCTTCTTTGGCGCCGGATGCCTTCACGACTAATTGCACCGGCTTGCCGGAGCGGAGATGCTTCTCAGCCTGACGGAGCTTCGTATCGTAGTCATGCTCTTCAATATGAGCCGTGAAGCGGAGCTCTTTGACCTTCTCCTTGCTGCCGCCCTTTGCTGCTGAGCCACCACTAGCCTTGCGTGCTGAGGCTGCTTCTTTCTGCGCGGCCGCTTTTGCTTTGCCCTTTGCAGTTAGGCTGCAGGGCGGTGGGCTGCTCATTAGTGAGGTGCATACCAGATCAGCACCTGCTGAACGAGCCATGGCCAGCGCCTCTTCTCTGGACACAATCCCCAGCTTTTCACCTCTAAGTCCAGTAAGTACTACTTCGGATGCTCTAATTTGTTCGTTAATTAATACGGCCACTTGGGTGAATCCTCCCTGAGAACAATGATATAGCTATCATATATGGAACTAGCTTGAGGTTCAAATATGGAGAGTAGGATTAGCGTTACTAATCCTCTCAATTTCCTCTTTTATGATTTGTATGAATAGTTTTTTTGATGATGTTGCTAGATATTCTCGGTTGCGCCGCTGCAATATACCAACTTGAATGAACGGCTCGCTTAGTTCAACATCGATTTTTACGATATCTGTCATTAAAGCTGTCGAATCAAGCACTACCCCCACCCCAGGGTTCTTTCTTATAAAATGAGGAATAGCAGAAATTTGGCTTATGGTGGATAAAGTGGGCTTTGATTCGAATCTGGAAAATTGCTTAGCTAACCGAAGGTAATATAAGCAAGTGCGTCCTCCAGCTATAATTGGATATTCAAGAATTTCTCGAAATGAAATATCGTCTCGTCCGCTTAAAGGATGATTTTCATCTACTATAAAAGCGATCTTTTCGTGATAGAGAGGTTCGAAATAAAAGAAAGACAGGTCGGACGGCTCACCGCAGATGGCGAAATCCAGTTCACTTTGTAGAACAAGTTGTGAGAGGGAATCAGTGTTACCCTGAATGAAGTTACATGCCATTTTGGGTTTTTGCTCCTGAAACTTTCGCAAGGCGTTCGGTAGGACGGATTCCATCATGGATTCAATGCCTCCGATATGAAGTGTGCCAATTTCGTCATGCTGTAAAGCCTTGGTGAGTTCTGATACATAGTTCCAATGTTGAATAAGGTTATCGATTTCCGCTGCAAAAACTTGCCCAGCACTTGTCAGTTCTACTTCCCAGCCTCTGTGAAAGAGTTGTATGCCCAGTTCTTTTTCAAGTCGTTGAATTTGGTTGGTAATGGTAGACTGTGCATAATTCAACTTCTCGGCAGCGCGTGAGAAAGTGCCTTCTTGAAGAATGGTCTTAAAAGCCATCAGTTCTTTTAGATCCATCGATTGTCACCTCTATCGGTATAATTGATTAAGATTATTATCTTATTCAATTATATAAATCAAAATACTGAGAGTACAATAAAAGAATTCCATAGAAGGAGTGAATTAAAATGCCATTCATTAGAGTCAGTTATCTGGAGCAACAATACGACAATCATCAGCTAGAAGGAATATGCAGAGCGATTATGAGCGCGTTAATTCAGCATTTCCATGTACCGGAGGATGATATGTTTCAGGTTTTTCATGCGCATAAAGCGGGGGGATTTTTTTATAGTAAAGATTATTTAAATATTGAACGAAGCGACGGACTGATATATATCCAAGTTACGCTAAAATCCGGAAGATCAACGGAACAGAAGAAAAGCTTTTACGCGAGGCTAGCCGAGGAATTATCGATGACGCTAAACATCAGAAAAGAAGATATATTCATTGTGCTCGTCGATACGGAATTCGAAGATTGGTCGTTTGGTAACGGTGTTGCTCAAATGCTACAACCTCCGGTTAGGGAGGTGTAATATGGCGCATCAGAAAATCGTCACAAATGTACGGGAATCGTTAGGGGAGTTCGCTCCGGCATTCGTCGACTACTCGGAAAATGTGTTATTTGGGGACTTATGGAGACGTGAGCAATTATCACTTCGGGATCGTAGCATGATTACGATTTCTGCTTTGGTGATGGGGGGCATGACGGAACAACTCCCCTATCATCTGCGCTTGGCTTTAGAGAATGGCTTACAACTTGAAGAAATCGTGGAGGCTATCACCCACCTTTCTTTTTATGTAGGTTGGCCGCGAGCCTCTTCAGCTCTAGAGGTTGCAAAGGATGTAATAGGAAAAAATAAATAACGTCTGACTTTTCAATCCCATCCGTAACCTTTAGGAACTTCATTGGCACTTGTATATAATACGAAAGAAGGGAGCGGGGGAGAAAATGCTTCAGTATATCGAAGAGGCTAAACAAGGAGATCGACAAGCTTTTGAACAGATTGTTAGGCACTTTACACCGATGGCCAATGCAGTTGCGTTCGAAAAGCTGCGTGACTATCAATTAGCGGAAGATGCTGTGCAGGAAGCTTTCACAGAAGCCTTTTTGCATTTGAATAAATTACGAGCAGTAGAGGCATTCCCGGGCTGGTTTAAAGCTATTGTGGTGCGGCAATGTTATCGCATCTTGCGAAGAAAGCAGCATCCTGCATTACCCTACGATGAAGCAGTGGAATCGAGAGAATCTTCATTTAATGTGACAGACATTATTGAGAAAAAAGAAGCGCGACGACTGCTTCACGAGTCTATAGCTGCATTGACATCCAATATGCGGATCGCCGTTCAATTATATTATTTTCAGGGATACTCTCTTCAAGAGATTGCTGACTTTCTGGGGACTTCAGTCCCGGTATTGAAGAAACGACTTTTTGATGCCCGCCGCAAACTGAAAGGTGCATTGCCTGTGGCAGATGTTCTTTCCGTATTCAACCATTTGTACGAAGGGGGAAAAGGTGTGCTTCATATTGTAAATGGAGATGTAGTGGGAGAGAAGCTGCGTCAGGGAATTGTGCAAGGGGATGTATTAGTATGGAGAGAGGTCTACTCTCATGGTCCGGTCTTTTTAGAGCCTGCGGAACAGAATAACCGCTTAGTAAGAGCGCATTATTTAGAACAAACGATGGGGATTCCGCAGAAGGAATTTATACAGATCAGTAAGGAACAGGAAAAGATCTTAGCTGATTTTCATAAATATGATGAAGTTGTATTATGGTTCGAGCATGATCTATTCGATCAGACGATGCTGTGCTATTTGCTCCATTGGTTCTCGAAGCAGAAGAAGGGATCCACGAAGCTGAGTTTATTGTGCATTGGAAAATATCCCGGCATTGAGCTGTTTCGAGGACTTGGACAACTATCTGTAGAGCAAATGGAGACTTTATCAGGAACGTGGAAGTTAATCGGCGACAAGGAGCTAAAGGTAGGCCAAGCACTCTGGGAAGCCTATGTATCACCGAATCCAGAATCATTACAACAGCTACTAACTAAGGATACATCCGCATTGCCATTTGCACATGACGCCTTCATAGCGCATTTATCTCGGTTCCCATCGACCTCTAATGGACTTGGTATTGTTGAACAGATGACTCTGGAGATGATTCATAAGGGAATAAAATCACCCTATGAGCTATTCAAAAATGTGGGAGATAAACTTCATATCTTAGGCATGGGCGATTTGCAATATTGGCATATTCTAAGACAGATGGCACAACGCCCGTACCCTTTGCTGCAAACCCATGGGTTCAATGATTTTCCTGGTTATAACGATCCAGTAATGCCATTCATAGACTACGAGCTTGCATTAACCGAGCTAGGCAAAAGTGTATTGGCTGGAAATGAAGACTGGGTTCAGAAAAAAGGAATCGATGAATGGTATGGCGGGGTGCATCTGCAAGGATCAACTCCGCGCTGGCGATGGAATTCTTCTTCGCAAACGATTCAATAATTTAAAGATTGTAAGTTAGAGAAGGGGCTGTCTCAAAAGTAGTGAATGCTACTTAGAGGCAGCTTCTTTTCTTGAGAGTAATTAGGGAAAAAATCCCTGAAAAATACTGATTTTTGCTTTAAACGAATGAAATTAGGGAATTTTCCCCTAAAATCGGGGTAATATCTATACTTTTTAACAAATTGGTCGAATTTTAGGGAGATATTCCCTAATCACTAGACAAATGAACAGAATATCAGATTTTTTAGGGAGAAATTCCCTGATTATCTATCGGAGGATCCGCTTCCCCCTTCTTCAACCCATGGCGAGGGGGCTCCGCGGACGGAGTGTTGTTTCAAACTCTTTTCAAAACGTTGAAGCCTGCCGCAGTTTTTTACTTCAATCATTATTCATAAACGTCTTATGATAGGCGTTACGATATTGGGTCGGTGTCATGTTTTCGTATTTTCGGAAGAGTCGCATGAAATATTTATCGTCGGTGAACCCCGTCTCTGTCGCGATTTCCCTCACGCTGAGGGCGGTTCTGGTTAGCAGCTCCTTCGCTTTAGTCACACGTACTGAATGAATATACTCCAAAGGCCCCATCGAGGTATGTTGTTTAAATAGCCGAGCTAAATAATCCTTGTTGTAATTGAATTTCTCCGCGATGATTGCCACCGTAAGAGGTTCACTTGCATGTATTCTTGTCCACTCGGCTATTTTTACAAAGGTGACATCTTGCTGCGCACGGATTAGCTTACTGGCGAACGGCTGAAGTGCATGCTCAGATAACTCAATTAAGAGTGAGGTCAACAAATAATTAACGCTGGAATAGGTCAAATATCCTGAGTTAGCCACATGGAGGATTTGATTCGCTAGGATATGAATCCGGTCACTGTGCTCGATCTTTATGAACTGTGGTAGATATAGATCATGTACGGACCATAAGCGCTGTGTGCGCGAAAAGATTTCTTCTGCCTCAGGCTTCATTTCCTCCTCACTCAGTAATAACCCCTCGGTTGTCAGTTCGAAATGAAACCAATAAAACTTAACCCCGGGTCGTGACTCTCTATAGCCGACATGTGTGCGATTAGGCATAAGTAAAAGGGCTTCGTCAGGGCCTACTTCAAATTGTTTGTTTTGCTCACTCAAATATACCGTTTCGTTCACGCCAATGATTAGTTCGTAGTTCCCCATAACACGCTCCACATGCTTCCATGGTGTTTCTGAGATAAATTCACCTGCCGCTGTAAAATGAACAGGTACATCTACATTAATTTTTAAATAGGTCATGCGGTCCTCCTAGCAATCAATAAGTCGGGTTTGTCCACTATTTGTATGGCTGATCTACCGACAAATCAACGTTCCGATGTTATCTTATGGATACAAATATACACTTGTCATATCACCCTGACAAGATTGCGAGGGAGCGATTTCATTGAAGACGCAAGCTTTTGATTTGCAGAATGTACGCATTGATTCAGGTCCACTTCTCCATGCGATGGAGTTAAACACGGATTATTTACTCAAGCTTGAGGCAGATCGGCTTCTGTCGCGTTTTCGCCAATATGCTGGCTTAGAGCCTAAGGCTGCTCATTATGAAGGCTGGGAATCTCAAGGCATTAGCGGCCATACGCTAGGCCATTATATCTCTGGATGTGCGTTAATGTATGCCTCTACAGGGAATGAAGAGCTGCTCACCCGCGTGAATTATGTAGTAGACGAATTGGAGCATTGTCAGGATGTGCATGGTAATGGCTTCATTTCCGGTATTCCTCGTGGCAAAGAGCTGTTTGAGGAAGTGAAGGTAGGCGACATTCGCTCACAAGGCTTTGACCTTAACGGTGGCTGGGTACCGGTGTACACGATGCATAAGCTGTTTGCGGGTCTTCGTGATGCTTATCGATTGGCCGGAAATCAGAAGGCGCTCGTTATTGAAACGAAGCTTGGAATGTGGCTTGAAGATATTTTTGCAGGGCTGAATAAAGATCAGATCCAAGAGGTGCTGCGCTGTGAATTCGGCGGTATGAATGAAGTCCTCACAGATTTGGCAGAGGATTCTGGCGATGACCGTTTCCTCACGTTAGCCGAAAGCTTTTACCATGGAGAAGTCCTTAATGATCTTGCCGAAGAAAAAGACACATTAGCAGGAAGACATGCCAATACTCAGATTCCGAAGATTATTGGAGCGGCAAGACAGTATGAGGTAACGGGACAGGAGCATTACGCAGGCATCTCTCGCTTCTTCTGGGATCGGGTCGTGAATCATCATTCATACGTGATTGGCGGCAACAGCTATAATGAGCATTTTGGTGAACCGGATAAGCTGAACGACCGATTGGGAGAGGGTTCATGTGAGACGTGTAATACCTACAATATGCTGAAGCTGACCAAGCATATGTTCCAGTGGGATGGTTATGCCGCATATGCGGATTACTACGAACGTGCGATGTATAACCATATCCTAGCTTCTCAGGAGCCGGTAGATGGACGTGTGTGTTATTTTGTATCCCTTGAAATGGGTGGGCATAAGTCGTTCAACTCCCAGTTTGAGAGCTTTACATGCTGTGTAGGCTCAGGAATGGAAAGCCATTCTATGTATGGCTCGGCGATTTACTTCCATAGTGAAGATGAGCTGTATGTGAATCAGTACGTACCCTCAACAGTGACTTGGAAAGAGCAAGGCATTAGTTTGAAGCAAGAGACCAAGTTCCCTGAAGAGGGACAAGGCACCCTGCGTATCAGCACGGAGAAACCAAAAAAATTCACATTGAAGCTAAGATACCCCTACTGGGCTGAGCAAGGCATGAGCGTTAAAGTAAATGGTGAAGACATTCAAGTGAATGTGGGCAAATCCAGCTACCTAGCTTTGGATAGAGTATGGCAGGATGGAGACGTTGTCGAATATGATATTCCGATGTCGGTAAGAATCGAGTCCATGCCGGATAATCCAAACCGAATTGCATTCCTCTATGGACCGCTTGTGCTTGCAGGTGATTTTGGACCTATAAATGCTGAGCTAGGCAGTGATCGCGCCCTTGCTTCTGTATTAATTGGAGATCGCGAGATGCTAACGGACAGCCTGATTCAATCTAACGTTAGCAAAAATGTGTTCCGGATGAAAGGTTTAGGATATCCAGGAGACCATGAGCTTCGTCCATTCTACCCTATGCATGATCATCGTTATTCCGTGTATTGGGATTTGTTCACGCCGGAGGAATGGAAGCTGATAGAAGTTGAATATCGCGAAGCCGTGGAGAATAACTTGCTGCTTGAACAGCTAACCGTCGATTCGGTACAACCTGCTGAAATGCAACCTGAACGTGACCATAACTTCGAAGGAGAGTATGTAGGCTTAGGCAAAATCTACAACCGCAAGTATCGCGATAGCTGGATCAATGGCTGGTTCTCCTTCACGATGGAAGTCTTGCCAGAGGAGCAAGTGGATCTGGTGGTAACGTATTTGAAGTCCAATGATACTTCGGTGGCTTTCGATATTACGGCAGATGGGGAACAACTTGGGCTAGGCGTCCTTGAGTCTGAAGAGATGAACAAACTGGAGACCATTCGTTACGAGCTTCCGCAGACGATCACGAGCAGCAACTCAGCGGTTACGATCAAGTTCGCTTCGCATGAAGGACATAAGGTGGGCCAAGTCGCAGGACTACGTATCGTCAAACGTAATTCTTGAAATATATGGATTAGAGAATTATAATAGGAACAATTCTTTTAATTGGGGTGAAATGGATGTCTTTCCGTATCGTTCGAAGTAACTAGTTATCGGGCTGGGTCAAACGCGTACCAGCTATCAAGGGGGGAGTCTACCTTTTTGATTACATTAACTAGAGCTTTGAACGGTGCCATAGGCAGCTTTTTGTATAGAGCCAGGCACGTAACCTATTTAACTTTGAGAACCGTTTAATTGTGGATGGTTTTAATAGTTGGATGGTGGGGTTGCCTGGCTTTTTTGCATTCAATTAAAAGATAGGGGATTAACGATATGTTGAAAAAGAGTCTAGCTCACCTGAAATGGTGGATATGCGGTTATATTTTATTGGGTTTTACTATTCAACTGCTGAGTAGTTTAGGCATTGTAGTGTTTCAAAAAATATTAGACAAGGTCACGGTGATCAACAGCTTTGGTGAGATATTTAATTTAATCTTGGTGTACGGCGTTTTGCTGGCTGGGGTGGTGATCCTAAATTATGTGGATGAATACCCTAGTGTGTATTTATCGAACAGTATAACGGAGAGGTTAAAGATACTTGCACTATCTAAAATATCCAAAATCGACTATCAAGCCTATCAGGATATGGGCACAGGTCAGATGATTAAAGTGATCGAGAATGGAGCAGCAGCTGGAAACAGCATGATTTTCTCCTTTTTCCTCAAAACATTACATGAGTTATTGCCCACTCTTCTGTTCAGTCTTATCTTTATCAGCTTCTATGATTTAAGGATCATGGTAGTGATTGCTGTAGGCTACGTGGTCGTCTTTTTGATAACGAATCTGCTGTTGAAATTTCTGTATGCGAGGAAGGCGGCCATTCTACAGGAACAAGAAAAGATGTCCAGATTCTCTATCCGTGGATTTATGGAATTAGTCGTTTTCCGAACGAACAAAAGATATGAGAAAGAGATCGATAAATTAAGCCAGACTGCACGCACTATCATTCAAAAAAATGCTCAGTTACAAATGATCCATGAAGCTTTTTTCGCGATATTCGAGTTGTTTGTCACGATTATTAAAGTCGTTGTCTTAATTTACGGTGTGAAAAGCATTGTCGCAGGTGAGACGTCACTTGGTGTTGTGGTCGCTTTGTTTATGTTTATTGATAAGATTTATTCGCCGATTGCTATCTTCAATGTCCTCTTTGTAGATTACAGACTGAATAGAGTGACCTACAAGAGATTTGAAGAGTTTATTCATGCCCCAGAAGATAAGAATCTAGAACGAGGAGAAGTTATCACTGAGATCCACGGTAATATTGAATTTAGGGATGTATCTTTTGATTATGGGCAAGTGAAGATCTTGAATAATCTATCCTTTTCGATTGCACGAGGAACGTCGGTTGCTATTGTCGGATTAAGTGGGGGCGGGAAATCTACCTTGATTAAACTGATCGTAGGCTTATTAAAAAAGGACAAAGGTGAACTCTTATTGGACGGTAAGGATATCGATGAGATCCATCTGGATAGCTACTATGATCATATCTCTTACTTATCACAAGACACGCCGATTTTTGACGCTACGATTAGGGACAATATTATATTTGATGAGCATTCCTTGTCCGATGAAGAGTTGTATGAGATTTTGGAAAAGGTTCATCTGCAGGAAAAGGTAAGCCAATTACCGGATCGTTTAGACACTTTGGTAGGTGAAAAAGGGGTTAAATTATCAGGCGGGGAGAGACAGCGATTAGCTTTTGCCAGAATCATTGCTCAGAAAAGAAACATTCTAATTCTAGATGAACCTGTTTCTGCACTTGATAATATTACGGAGCAAAGCCTTATGGAGACGATTTTGCAGGAATTTAAGGACAAAACCATCATTATTGTTGCCCACCGACTAAATTTTATAAAAGACGTTGATAAGATACTGGTAGTGGACCAAGGCTCGGTCGTGGGTGAAGGAAAGTTTGATGATTTAATAGAGCATTGCGAAGCTTTTAAAGCGTTATGGAATAGAAAAATATCGTTTACAAATGCTGATTAAATTGTTAACCTCTTCTAAAAAGAGGTGCAGTCTATGGCTTGGCCAACACATATTGTAGCTGCAGGTGGATTCGCAGAAAATGAACAAGGAGGTGTCCTTTTAGTAAAGACGCATGATGGTGGATGGGTATTTCCTGGTGGACAAGTAGAGGTCGGAGAGAACCTGGTGGATGCATTAATTCGAGAGATTAAAGAGGAAAGTGGAATAGATGTCACGGTATCTCAATTGATTGGTGTGTATTCCAATACAGGCATTCATAAATGGTATGACGGTGTAACCGATGTTCCTACCAAGGTCATGTTTGATTTTATCTGCAAGCCCGTGGGTGGGGAATTATGTACCTCGGAGGAAACCTCTGAAGTGATGTGGGTGGCAAAAGAGAAAGTACTTGATTGGATTACACAACCGGCTATTCGTACCCGCTATCAAGCTTATTTGGATTACGATGGGAATACGAGGTATATGGATTATGTAACTGGAGACACGTTTGAAGTTAATTTGGATCGAACGGTGTAAATATAAGTGATAGGCCATCCTGCAAAGGATGGCTTTTTAAAATATAAGAAAGTATAAGTTTCGCCAAAGGCGTTTATGCTCGTTATGCTTTGATGCCTTCAAAGGCAGAGGTGATCATATATTTCACAAAAGCTTCGTCCAGCTCATCCCCTGTGATCAAAAGCCGATAAAATATCGGTCCATAGAGCAGATCAATCGTGATCCCAATATCCAGATCCGCTTTTAATTGGCCTCGGGTCACCCCACGCTCCAACAACTGTCGCGCCTCTTGGCGGCGGGGAGCGAAAAACCTCGCACGATAGGCCTCAGCAAGGCCGGCATCAAATTGACCTTCGCCGATCAACTCGGTAATGATCTTTCCTTCTCGGCTGCGAAGAAAATTAGCCAGGTTTGTGGCATGCATCATAATATCGTCCATGACCGAACCGGTGTCCGGCACTGGCAATCTTGCGGATGCTGCTGAGAGGTAGCCGTCCATGACCACAGCTGCTTTGTTAGGCCACCATTTATAAATGGTCGCTTTACTTACCTTGGCCCGTTCCGCGATTTTCTCTACGGTCACCGCACCAAATCCAGTCTCTAGTAGTAGATCATACGATGCTGCCAGAATAGAAGCCTCGGCTTCGCTATTGCGCGGCCGTCCTCTTTTTTTATCCATCAGAGATCCCTCCCGATTAATCTATCCTTTATTTAACTTGCGATCTAAAAAGAAACTATACGTTCATTATACAAAAGGTTGAACGAAGTAGCCAATCGCCTATTTACAAAACTGAACGTTCAGTATATATTTAAATCAATTAATGAACGTTGCGTTCAGTATTTAGAATCGAAGGGTGGAGATCTTATGAATCAAGGAAGACGAATGAATCCTGTAAGTTCAGTAAGTTCAGTAAGTTCAGTGAATCCAGTCAAGGAGCATGCGGAAGGAAAGACGATCCCTGGATGGATTACATTTCTATTAGCGGCCTCCTGCGGACTAATTGTGGCCAATCTGTATTACGCCCAAACCCTGATCGGACAGATCGCCCAAGCTACGCAGCTTTCTTCTGGGGCAGCGGGTCTGATTGTAACTTTGACCCAGGTAGGATACGTTCTTGGACTTTTGTTCGTAGTACCGCTTAGCGATATTATTGAGAATCGCCGCCTGACAGTGGTGTCGCTGGCTGTGGTGGTGGTATCACTGGTAGCAGCCACACTAGCTCCGAATGCAGCGATCTTTTTGGGAGCATCCCTGTTCATTGGTCTCGGTTCCGTAGCTGCCCAGATTCTTGTGCCGTATGCGTCTTTTCTGGCTGCTGAAGAGCAGCGCGGCCGGGTGGTCGGTAATGTAATGAGTGGGCTGCTGCTCGGTATTATGTTCGCCCGGCCACTGGCCAGCTTTGTCTCTGGATTGTGGGGTTGGCATGCGATTTATGCCATATCCGCCGTAGTGATTGCCTTATTAACACTTCTATTGTCCCGTGTGCTGCCGCAGCGTCAGCCTGTGCCTACAATGAATTATGGCGGATTGATCCGTTCTCTAGGTACTTTACTGAAGAGTACGCCAGTGTTACGCCGCCGGGCGATTTATCAGGCTAGCCTGTTTGGAGCTTTCAGCCTGTTCTGGACGACGGTCTCTTTGCATCTGGCCGATACGTATCATTTAAGTCAGCAAGGCATTGCCTTGTTTGCGCTAGCCGGAGTGGCTGGGGCTATCGCTTCTCCCATCGCTGGGAGATTGGCTGACCGGGGCTGGACCCGCCCTTTGACCGGACTTGCGTTTGTGCTGGCAGCTGTGGCTTTTCTTCTTGCTTACTTGTTTCAGAATGATTCAAGAGTGACGCTCGGATTGCTGGTTGCAGCAGCTATTATCCTGGATATGGGGGTATCGGGTAATCTGGTGCTTGGACAAAGGGCAATTTATTCCCTTGGCAACGAGGCGAGAGGACGTTTAAACGGATTATTTATGGCGATATTTTTCGTAGGCGGAGCCGTTGGCTCTTCACTAGGCGGCTGGGCATATGCGTACGGGGGCTGGAGTCTGACCAGCTTGATCGGTCTGGCGCTGCCGATCTTGGCTTTTCTGTACTATTTAACGGAGAAGAAGCAAGCGTAAGGCGTTCCAATAAAGCCGGTACTTACAAGGACTGCTCTCCGGGCTGGATATAGTCAGCCTAGTAAGCAGTCTTTTTTTAAAAAATGCTACATCGTATAAGGATTTTGGCGAATCATTTGAATAAGGTTTGCCGCTGAGGCGGATAATGGTTCATTTTTTCGCGTACAGATCGCAATGCTGTTCTTCAGATGTATGCCTTCAACATAAACTCGGCATAACTCTCCACGTTCAACATATTCGCGAACAACGAGTGAAGAGACGAAGTTGGCGCCATACCCGGCGATAACGGCTTGAATCGCTTCATGAAGTCCGTTAAATTGCAAAGAGATCGTGGGAGCTGGCGTATTATATGTACGGCATAACGATAATAATCTCTCTCTCGTCGAACTCCCTTCCTCACGCATGACAAAGGGCTCCTTCATCATTTCGGATAAAGAAATTTGCAGATTCGCATAGGGGTGATGGGGTGCGACCACAAACCATAACTCATCCTGAAATAACTCTTCTGTCCGGATCGTATCTGGATAGGCTTCGGTAATCCCTCCGTAAATCGCCATATCCACGTCTACATTTAACAGCTGCTTCAGGGCATCGCTTGAATTGGTGGTAGTAATCACCATTTCCACTTGCTCATATTGTTGCTTGAACTTTGCGATCCAGGTAGGAATAAGGAAATGAGCAGGTAAATACGTCGCGGCTAGGCGGATACTTCCATTCGTGCCGTTAACATAATCCTGAGTGAATTGTTCGATCTGCTGTTCGACAGCGAACAGTCTTTTCGCGAGTAGGGCAAGCTCTTCACCCGCATCCGTTAAAGCAATTCCTCTACCTTGAGGCTTGAATAGGGCGAAGGATAGTTCCTTTTCGAATTTCTTGATCTGAGCCGTAATCGCAGGCTGACTGATATTTAAAGTTTCGGAGGCGCGTGTCACACTTCCTGTCGATGCGATTACATGGAATAAGCGCAAGGCGTGTAGATTCATGGTTAAGCTCCTATCTGCTATCGTTTAATTCATATATTTAATATATAGTTTAGTTTTAAAGATATATTATATTTATGATTATAACTGATTTACAATACAGGTATAAAGTTGAACTTGAAGTTGAATATGAACTTATATTTTGGACTTAAATCTTTAGTTAGGGAAAGGAGTAACGAAGAGGAGGTTTGGAACTGTAGGAGCGTTAGCGACCGCCTTTGTCTTTGGATTTCACCCACTATCAATTAGTAAATTAAAGAAATCTGAAGACAACAGCGGCCGGAAGTCCAAACACTCCTCGTAGGTACGAACGATCCCTAATTGTGGGTTGGAGTGTTCTTTTCAGTAAAGTAATTAAAACCAAAGGAGAAGTGATAAATATGAATCAAACGACTACATGGGATAAAGTCGATCAGTACATTACAGAGCGCTTAATTCCGCAGGACTCCGTGCTGGAGGAAGTGTTGTCCGCTAATCAACAGGCAGGGCTGCCGCCCTTTGATGTCTCACCTAGTCAGGGCAAATTCCTTAACCTATTGGTTCAAATGAAAGGTGCACGCCGGATTCTGGAGATTGGCACTTTGGGTGGGTACAGTACAATTTGGATGGCAAGGGCGCTCCCGTCTGACGGACATATCGTTACCTTAGAGCTAGATCCATCTCATGCTCAGGTGGCTGGGGCCAATTTCGCGCTTGCTCAGGTAGATGATCTGATAGAACTTCGTATAGGCGATGCTTTGGGGCAATTGTCTCAGATGAAACAGGAGGGTGTGGAGCCCTTTGACTTTATATTCATTGATGCTGATAAACCTAACAACCCTAACTATTTACAGTGGGCGCTTCAATTTTCTCGACCCGGTACGGTGATTATAGGCGATAATGTGATTCGTGAAGGCGAGATCATTAACAAGAATAGCAAAGATCCTCGTGTAGTAGGCGTACGGGAATTTTATGATCTGTTGGCTGAAGAGCCTAAGATTTCGGCTACTGCCATTCAGACAGTGGGAAGTAAAGGGTATGATGGTTTCGTATTGGGGATTGTGAATAGCTGATATATGTATTGCAATATCCAACAATTGTAATATAATCTATTGAAAATCCAATAGTGAGAGGTACTTTCTATGCAACCTACATTTGCAACACAAAGGTTAATACTAAGACCGTTTCAATCCACAGATGCAAGTAAAGTTCAAGAGCTTGCTGGGGATATAGAAGTAGCTAGAACAACGCTGTCTATTCCTCATCCATACCCTGATGGAGCGGCTGAATCTTGGATTGGTGCCTGTAGGAAAAGCGCAGACGAAGGGGAAGGATTTCCTTTTGCTTTAATTAGTAAAGAGAGTAATACCTTAATAGGCTGTATGAGTCTAAATATAGACAAATCGCATCAAAGAGGTGAGCTTGCTTATTGGGTAGGAGGACCTTTTTGGGGAAATGGCTATGCGACTGAAGCAGCTAAGCGATTAATTGATTTTGGATTTGAAGACCTCGCATTAAATAAAATATGGGCAGCGGCAATGACTAGAAATCCTGCCTCCTCTAACGTTATGAAAAAAGCTGGAATGAGATTTGAAGGGGAATTTAAACGGCATATTTTAAAATGGGATAAATTCGAGGATATAGTCTTCTACGGGTTAACTAGAATTGAATATGAAGATAGGAGATAGAGGTATGATAACAACAAGGGGTTCCTAAGCCATGCTGGCTTGTGGAACCCCTCTTTTTTTAAAGTGACTCTTTAATTACCTTTTTATAATAGAACACGGATAGCACTGCAAAAATCGAATACAAAGCGGTGTATAGCAGCATCACCAGAATCATCGGTGTCATGAGCTCTGTACCGAAGAAGAACCATCCTGATTTTACGGCGAAGTAACTGTGAAGCAATCCAATGACTAATGGAATCCCAAAATTAAATAATTGTTTCGCCTGAATCCCTCTAAGCAGATCCCCTTGCGTGAAACCAAGCTTTCTGAGGATCGTGTAGTTGGGCTTTTCATTCTCACTTTCATCCATTTGTTTAAAGTAAAGAATGCATCCAGAGGTAATCAGGAACGTTAACCCCAGAAAGGCCACGATAAACATGATAAGTCCCATAGTTTGCTTTTGATTGTTCATCGTCTCCAGTTGAGAGTCGGTTATGTGGCCTTTTGCAAATTTCATGTTCTGAAAAAGCTCATTAGCCTGCTCAACGCTTGCCCGTTCTTTCATATCGATGCCGATATTAAGAGAGGACTTTCTTTGAAGGGCTGGATCTAGATCCTTCTTTAAGCGTTCAAAGGTTGTGTCGTCTACAATAGCAAGGGGTAAGCCACCACCTGTGAAATTGTATAAAACGGGGGCTTCCATATCAATTCTTTTATAAAACTGCGGAATGACTTCATGTTGTCCCTTGAATTCAATGCCACCCTGGTCCTTCATAGAAATCAGATTCTCCATTGCACTACTTGTCTTCGTAAAATAGGCCTCATCAGGGGATAGATCAATGCCCTCCAGCGAATTTTCACTGATGACGGGAAGAGTCATATTATTCGACATCATACCGAGCGCCTTGGAATTTTCTGCCAGAAGCTTCTCTATATTTACATCCACTTGAATGACTTCGGTTATTTTTTCCGTAAACAGCAAATTTTCAGTCGTTAATGCCTCTTTAAATTGTTTAGCATCCTGGATATCCGTAAGAATAAAATCTGACGGAACATAGAGCTTCGCACTTTTCTCAGCAGAGTAGAACGAAATATAACTCAAGGATAATAAACCCAGCGCCAGAGCTGATACCGTTGTAATGATGGTTAACAGTACGGCATTTGATTTCATTCGGAACATAATGGAGGAGAGAGACAACACCTCTTTAATATTCAGATACCCGTTTTTCTTTTTACGAATGAGATGAAAGATAAAGCTTACCGAGCCTTTATAAAAAAGATAAGTCCCGATGATAACTGAAGCCAGAATAGTGATCATGGATATAGATAGCTCAGTCATTGATGTTAAGTCTCCGCTAAATAATCGGGATGAAATCGAATAGCCAAGCAGAATCAATCCAATCCCAACGATCCCTATAATCATTTCAAAGAAGGACAGCTTTTTCACGTTGCCTTCTGTGGTTGAGGTCACCCGGAATAAGGATAGAATGCTTTGTCTTTTAATAAATCCATAATTCATCAGCATGATCAAAAGATAGATTACAAAGAATACGATCAGCGTTTGAACCAGGGCTGGGGTAGAAAAACGAAGGGATGCTATCGCATCGATCCCCATTATTTTAAAAAGAATCATAAGAATTAATTTGGAAATAGAAAAGCCCACGGCTATTCCTAGAATTAAAGAACCAAAATATAGGATGAAATTCTCTGCCGAAAGGATTCGGAATATTTTACTTTTGGTCATCCCTATTAACTGGAACAGACCAATTTCTTTTCCCCGGCGTTTGATGAAGATAGTGTTTGCATATAACAGGAAAATGGATACAATCGCGACCAGTAAGACCGAGGCAGCCTTGATTGCTGCGCCACCTTTGATCGAGCCTTCTACTGCATCCATCGAGGGATCGTATTGCAACGTAACAAAGGCGAAATATAAGGCCACGCTAAAAACGAGAGCAAATACATACAGATAGTAATTTCTGATGTTTTTTCGCAGATTTCGAAGCATCAGTACATTAATGCTCATTCTGCACACCACCCAATACACCTTGTGTTTTTATGATGTCGTTGAAGAAGACTTGTCTTGATTGTTCTCCTTTATTTAATTGCGTATAGATCGTACCATCCTTTATAAAAATAACTCTACTGCAATAGCTAGCTGCCACTGGATCATGTGTAACCATAACGATCGTTGCTTTTCGTCTTTGATTTAGTTCACTCAGCTTGTTTAACAAATCAGAAGCAGATTTAGAATCCAAGGCACCAGTAGGCTCATCAGCAAAAATAATGCTTGGATCATGAATGAAGGCTCTAGCTGCAGAGGTGCGTTGTTTTTGACCCCCAGAGATTTCATTCGGGTACTTATTTTTCAACTCTAAAATCCCCAGCTCCCTCGCGACGTTTTCGAATTTCTCATTGGCAATTTTCTTAGGGGTGTTGGTAATGGATAGAGGTAACAGGATGTTTTCCTTCACCGTCAGCGTATCTAAGAGATTGTATTCTTGAAAAATAAATCCTAAATGATTTTTCCGAAATTCAGCTAATTGCTTTTCTTTCATATTAGAAATTTCAGTACCCTCAATGGTAATCGATCCGTTGCTAATCTGATCAATTGACGAGAGAACGTTAAGCAGGGTGGTCTTTCCTGAACCGGAAGAGCCCATGATCCCAACAAATTCGCCTTCTTCTATAGAAATATCCAGTCCACTCAACACGGATTGTTTGTTTAATTTATTTCCGTAGCTTTTATGAATTTTAGTGGCTTCAAGAATTGCCATAATGATTCACTCCCTTTTTATACTCGTTCTTTTTGTATAGCTTTATTATAAAAGGCTTTGCCGTTCTTATCCTTCGATTGCCCGAACAAAATAAAAAAGCATGTGACATTGTTGTCACACGCTTGAGAGCTTCACGAATTCATTTTTAAGCGGAAAGGTTAAAGTGAACGTCGTCCCTGATCCGGGCCTCGATTCAACTCCGATGACGATCAACAAGGATTGCGCCGCTTTTTTGGCTAAATATAATCCCATACCTGTGGCGGCATTGTCGCGATGCACGGTGGTGGAAGTAAATCCTCTATCAAATATCCGAGGCAGATCCTTTGGATCTATCCCGCGCCCACCATCCTTCACCTCAAGAACGATATGCTCAGCTTGCTGATAGCTACTCACTGTAATATCTGAAGCCTCACTATATTTTACGGCGTTGGTTAGTAGTTGTCGGATAATAAAAGCCAGCCATTTGGCATCACTAAGCACTTCAGCTACTTCCAAGTTCAGCTCAAAGCCGATTCCCTTCTGAATACACCAGGATTGCAACGTCTTAATCTCCCCGAAAATAAGCGTTTCTAAATCGATATGTTCTATATACAGATCATTTTCGATAAAGGGAATTCGCCTTTGATGTAGCTGTTGATCCAGCAGAAGATGTATACGCAGCCATTCATAGGTCAGATGTTTCCTCATTACATCATCTTCGATTCGCTCCATCATTAGATGCATCGCTGTCAGAGGGGTCTTCACTTCATGAATCCACGATAATAGTTCATCTTTTTCCTGTTCTAACGTCATTTGATTGTTCGAGGCAGCCTGTTTTAACCATTTAGCTTGATTGATAATACTCTCTTCAATAATATGCTCAAACGGGCTTTCGGGGGTGGCGATACTCGTTACATCCAGATCATCATCTCGCTCAACCAAGCTTTTATAGAACCTGGTTTCTCTGGGATAGCGAAGGATTAAGAACATCACAAAAAAAAGCATCGACAAGGAGACCAGATAGAGAACTGAAGAGAATGGGATTGATGAATCCATATAGGTGACAAAAAGTATAAAAAGATTGGTAAAGAGGACTAGTAGGATCCAGCTACTTCTTTCCAAGAGATACTTTTTAATCATAGTGCTTCCTCTTCGATGGCCATATACCCTTGTCCTACTTTCGTTTCAATGAAACTACCCAAGCCTATCTCATCCAGCTTTTTTCGCAGCCGGTTTACGTTGACGGTAAGGGTGTTGTCACTTATAAAACGTTTATCATCCCACAAGCTATTGATTAATTCCTCGCGGGTGACGATTTTATTTTTTTTCTCAATAAGCAATTTCAATATAAAGATCTCGTTTTTCGTAAGCTCAATCGATCCCATATCATGCGTCAATACATTTCTCTCATAATCCACGGTTGCTCCACACCATGTCTTGAGCTCAAGGTTATCCGTGTTGTAATTGTAGACGCGCCGAAGAATCGCTTGTACTTTGGCAATGAGTACATCGAAATGGAAGGGCTTTTGAATATAGTCATCGGCTCCAAGCTGCATCGACATTACCATATCCGTAGGGTGATCCCGGGATGATAAGAAGATAATCGGAAGGTTAGAGTGGGAACGAATCATTCGGCACCAATGAAACCCATCAAATTTAGGTAATTGGATGTCGATGATGACTAAATCAGGTTTGATCTCTATAAATTCCTGCGTGACATTGCTGAAATCCTGAATGCCATACACATCATAAGACCACTGGGTAAGTCGCTCCTTGATCTCATTAAACAGCGTTGAATCGTCTTCGATTAATAATAGCTTGAACAAATGCTTCACCACACTTTTAGTTAGCTTTACAGCATTTTAGATAATACATCCTGATAATGCTTAAACTCTTTGGCTTCATTTAGATTAGGACATGTCCTTAAGGATAGTAGAGCACTTTCGATTAAGAACTGTCTCGGTTCCTTGTTGTTCATGATTTCTTCCTGGATAAAGTATAACAGCTTTAGATAATTAGTGAGGTTCGCATCACCAGTTGTAAATGATCTCTCTATTACTTTTTTTAAGCTGATGGTCGCAAAGGATAAATCATTATTGAAAAAATCACTGTATTCCGCTGCGGGTAATAATTTGCCCACATGCTCTGGTGAGATGAGTTGAATGCCCATTTGACTTACTTCTTCAACAATGGTTTGGATAAGCGTAGTGCAATAATCAATGATTTGCTTAGAGGTGATGACTTCATTCATAGCACTGTTGATTTGTAGCATATTTTGCAGAATTCCGGTAAAAATGATGGCTCCGTCCAGTAAATAGGGTTTCTTATCCTCAGGGAAAATATGAAGGAAACGTTCATGTACCCAGGTAAGGAGGTTGAACTTTGTTTTTTTGATAAACGTTATTAAGTCTGGGTCATTGGAGACCAAAGCATCTTCTACGAGCTGTAACAATTTATTTTTCTTGTTGATTTTCATGACCAGCTGAATCTGCTCGGCAAATATCTTAATGTCAGAAGGATCTTGACCAATGAGCAGTGAATTTCGCCCTTCTTCCAGCTGAATGTGAATAGAAGTGAATACAGCCTTAAAAAGATCCCCCTTGGAAGGAAAATAGTTATAAAAAGACCCTTTGGAGATCCGACTATGATTCAAAATATCCTGAATGGATGTGGCGTGGTAGCCTTTTTCAATAAATAATTCATGCGCTTTATGAACCACTTGCTCTTTTCGTTTATTTATCATCTGAGGTTCCCCTTTAAGCTGAACTCTTTGTTCCAATAATAGACTAGCGTATATTTCCACTTAATACAATTTCAATTTTAAATGATTTTTGTCTTGCCAAGCGAGAAATAAGGGAGTAATATATTCTACACTGGATTATAACACGAGTTCAAAATTGAACCGTTAGTATGATTATAGAATGGAGGATTCCAAAATGAAAGCAAAAGAA
The DNA here is from genome assembly GCF_038004525.1 of Paenibacillus sp. FSL R5-0914. NCBI lineage: Bacteria > Bacillati > Bacillota > Bacilli > Caryophanales > Paenibacillaceae > Paenibacillus > Paenibacillus sp. FSL R5-0914. The sequence goes on along the minus strand of NZ_JBBORH010000001.1, from coordinate 446,818 downwards.
AGTAAAGCGTCTTACGGGATATTGGCAATCCTCATGATTGGTGCATTTGTTGCTTTACTGAGTAATACCCTACTCAATATAGCTTTACCATCGATTATGAAGGATTTTAATGTCAGTGCCTCAACGGTACAGTGGCTATCAACGGGCTATATGCTGGTGAACGGGATCATGATTCCTTCAACAGCTTTTTTGATTCAAAAGTATACCGCGAGACGGTTGTTCTTAATCGCGATTGGATTATTTGCGATAGGAACCTTTATCGGCGGATTAGCACCAAGCTTCCCTGTGTTGCTGATCGCCAGAATGGTTCAGGCTTCAGGGGCTGCGATCATGATGCCATTATTAATGAATGTATTGTTCACTACATTTCCACCTGAGAAACGTGGTTCAGCTATGGGGATGTTCGGGCTGGTTATGATTTTTGCACCAGCTATCGGACCTACATTATCTGGATGGATTATTCAGCACTATGAATGGCCTGTACTATTCTTTATGATTGCCCCAATCGCCGTATTGGTGTTCATTCTGGCCTTCTTCAAATTGCATGATCCTAAAAAAGATGTGGCTATTAAGATTGATTTCTTATCTGTAGTTCTATCAGCGATTGGTTTCGGGGGCCTCCTATACGGCTTCAGTTCTGCTGGGAACAAAGGATGGGATGATCCAATGGTCTACTCCGCGCTTATTATCGGAGCGATTGGATTAGTGATCTTCATTATGCGCCAAATGAAGATGAAGGAGCCTATGCTTAACTTCAGAGTGTACAAATATCCGATGTTCGCTTTATCCTCAGCGATTTCGATTACACTGAATATGGCAATGTTCTCGGCGATGATGCTAATGCCGATTTACCTGCAAAATATTAGAGGGATTTCACCACTGGATTCGGGACTTCTAATGTTGCCTGGTGCGTTAATTATGGGTGTTATGTCACCAATCACAGGTAAATTGTTCGACAAATTCGGCGGTAAGGTATTAGCGCTAATCGGTCTAGCGATTGTAGTGATTAGTACGTATTTCTTTAGTGATCTGACTGAAACGACTAAATATTCGACACTCATGATTCTATATTCTGTGAGAATGTTCGGGATCTCTATGGTGATGATGCCAGTTATGACCAATGGTTTGAATTCTATCCCAGCCAAATATACGCCGCATGGTACAGCGATGAACAGTACGATTCAGCAAGTATCAGGGGCGATAGGTGGGGCACTGCTCGTAACCATTATGTCTAACAGTACCACTTCACATGTGAAAGATATGGTCGCTGATGCTGTAAGTAAATTAACGACTAAACCTTCGGCAGACCAATTGCTTGGTATACAAAATCAAGTCATTGCGAAAGCTACTATTGAAGGAATCAATGATGCATTCTTAGTATCTGTAGGCGTAGCGATTATTGCATTTATTCTAGCCTTCTTTATTAAAAGAGGTGTACAGCCTAAGGAAACGGCAGAAGAGAAAGTGACTGCAAAGAAAGTAGCTGCTAAGCAGGTTACAACGCATTAGTTCTACGAGATTTGTTATATAGAAAGGCGCCCACCTAATGGTGGGCGCCTTTTTTAAATATAAGTTCTGATACATCCTGAATGACTGTGATGGAATCATTTCCTCCAACATAAACTCTATTGGTGACTGGGTTTAGCACAGTACTGCCTGACACTAAAGGGAATCTTACGAGCCTTTTAAACGTGGTGGCGTTATAAACGGACATGTGGTTCTTATCGAAATTACCAACAAACAAATGATTTGTATTCGGATTAATGGTTATGTTGGAGGAGGTAGGCAGAACCTTTGTAGTGATGATTTTGTTGTTACTTCCATTGATGACGAATAGCTTTCCTTTACCTTCAACTTGTGCACTTGAGACATAGATACGGTTTGTCAGCGGATTGATAACGACCTCACTTTGCAGACGCCCCAGCTGTACATTTTGCAGCAATTTATTGTTGCGGCCGTTGATTACCGAGAGAAACCGACTTAAGTTATTAGCGACATAAATGCGGCCTGTGATTACATTAAGTGCGGGTGGTATCACAGGGTTATTACCGACTTTTATGGTGGCAATGATAGCCTGTGTATTTCCATTAATGACGGAGACGGAATTTTTTATTGTATTGGTCACATATATACGATTTGTAAGCTCATTAATAACGATTCTGGAAGGGCGACCGCCGACTTCAATCTTCGTTTTGATCTGGTTTGTTTTCCCATCGATGACGAATATAATTCCTGCTATGCTAGTTACATAAATCAAATTTTTTCGAACATTTACTCCGATATTATCAGGCATGCGGCCCACTTTCACAGTCTTTATCGCCTGGTTTGTCCGCCCGTTAATAACAGAAACCGTATCGTCACGAAAATTTGTTACATAGATTCGGTTAGTTTGGGGGTTAATCCCAAGCTGTGTTGGCAGTCTTCCAACATTGATGCGTGCGATAATTCGATTCGTTATGCCATCGAGTACCCCGATAGTTCCAGCCTCAGTGTCTGGGTTAACAAAGTATACCCTATTTGTGCTGACATTTACTTCGATATCTCCGATCGGTCCGGCAGAGCGGACTGTAGCAATCACTTTTGGCTGCGCCATGCTTATACCCCTTTTCAAGTAAATAGATACTTCATTATATTTAGGCTTAGGCAAAAGGGTACTACATATATCGTTGCAAGATGTATCTTCGGAGTGTAGAATAATATTCCCGAATCTACATTTGAGATTAAATGTAAGCGCTATATTAATAGTGGGGTTGAGATCGATTGGAGGCTAATGGATATGATGATGAAATCAGTATTGTCGGATATTTTACTAACACCTGATAAGTTGCTACTTCATCGCGAATTACTAGAGGAGATTGGAAAGTTCATTACGCAAGAGATCCTGAATCATCCGTTATTGCAAGAAGATCGTCAGAGGGTAAGCATTATCCTAGATGGATCGACCGCACTCGGGGTGGTAGATGGGCAGTCGGATGTAGATATAATCATTATTTGTGAGGATGAGTCTTACAACAGTATTAATCATCGGTTCGAGGAAAAAGGGCTGATTCCGGAGCACAGTAGTTTTTTTATGGATTTAAGGCTTCCAAGTGGGAAGACAGGGCATTATACACTCCATAAAATATCTGATATCAAAGAAGCTTTAATGAGCGGGGATATGGAATGGCTGTGGAATGCATCAGTGTCCTATATTTACTACGATCTGCTGGATCTGAAGTCACTTTTCCATTCCTATGTTCCACTCCAACCTGAAGTACTAATGAAAATTCGTAAGAATTCATACATACAGCTAAGAAGCTATGCCAGAAGTCTAGATAATCCTGTAGTTCGTGGCGACGCCTTTCCAATCTTGTTCTTAGCGGTTTCCCTTTATAAAGAGGCTTTACGCTGTGCAATCACTATTGAAGGTTATCCGTATCCCTATGACAAATGGCTTGTTCCCGTAGCGCAGCAAACGGTCGTAGGTCGAAAGATTTTGGAGTGTGCAGGCGATTTTTGGAGTTATCTTAGAGAGGATGAATCCTTTGCTCCCATGTACCAGGAGGACAATAATTTTGTCAAAATGGAAAAACAATTTCGAAAGATACTTTTGGAGGAATTCCGCCTGCGGGGGATCGATGAACCTTGGTTAATAGAGTGGTGGAAGTTTTTGGATGAATAAACGGAGTAATGACGCTGACTATCCTTCTTGATTACGGTAAGGTATACTGGAATGAACTTTTCAGTAAGAGGTGATTAAATGGCTGGGACAGTCTCTATATTAGGCGTTCCTTTTTCAAAACTAACACTAAACGAGACAACACTTCATCTAACAAAACATATTCAATCCGGAGAACCGAAGCTATTTCATTTGATTACGGCGAACCCGGAAATTACGATAACAAGCCAATCGGATGAGCTGCTTCGAACCATACTCCATGAGGCAGATTTGATTACTCCTGATGGGATTGGCATTGTGCTGGCATCGAGAAGAAAAGGTGACCCTATAGCTGAACGAGTTACGGGGTATGAACTACTTCTTGAGCTGCTCGCACAAGGGAATAAGCTGGGCTGGAGCTTTTATTTCTTAGGCACGGATGAGCATACCAGCTGTAAAGCGGTCGAAAAGATTACAGAGCTATATCCGAATGTGAAAATTGCCGGAAGACATAATGGTTTTCTTGCTAAAGAAGAGGAACCGGCCATTGTGGCAGAGATTCAGCACGCACAGCCAGATTTCCTGATTGTCGCGATGGGGGCTCCATACTCTGACAAGTGGGTTTATAAGCATAAACAGGCGCTTTCTCAGGTTAAGGTTGTGTTTGGCGTGGGGGGAAGCTTGGATGTTATAGCGGGAAAAGTGACTCCAGCCCCTGCGATATGGAAGAAGCTCAATTTGGAGTGGCTGCATCGACTCTTATTCGCACCTGTGGCCAAAGGACAAAAGTCGCGCAGGCGCAGGCAAGCAGTTCTTCCTAAATTCGTGTATCGAGCTATGATTAGGAAATAAGGCAGATGGCCGCCCTGGAAAGGGTGGCTTTTTTTGAGTAGTAAGCTGAGGAAATATTGAAATTAAGAATTTTTATGAAAATTTAAATGAAAATATTCATGGAAATGTAACAGTAACCATAACTAATTACATAAAAAACTTCCCAAAACAGCATCTTTGCGTTATCATTAATGTGAAAACATTCACAAAGGGGCGTTATAAAGATGAAGAAGACAACAAGTACTGCTCTCATTCTCATTCTCTCTGTCATGCTCGTAATCGCAGGCTGCGGTAACAGTAATAGCAACAGCGCAGGTAATAGTAATGGCAACGAGAACAAAAGTAAGGTAAATGAGACGGCCAAAAATGATAAAGCTGAAGCCGTATCAGGTGCATCAGAAGCTAGTTACACACCACTGGATCAATTAAAAGATAATTATGATATCGTTATTGTTGGTGCTGGTGGTGCAGGAATGTCTGCTGCACTGGAAGCTAAGGCCAAAGGCTTGAACCCTGTTATTTTAGAAAAAATGCCGGTTGCAGGTGGGAATACAAGTAAATCCTCCTCAGGAATGAACGCTTCCCAAACGAAATTTCAAAAAGAGCAAAGCATTGAAGATAGCAATGATAAGTTTTATGAAGAGACACTAAAGGGCGGCCATGACACGAACGATAAAGAGATGCTTCGTTTCTTCGTTGACAATTCCGCAAGTGCAATCGATTGGTTGGATTCGATCGGAATCAAGCTGAACAATATTACGATCACAGGCGGCATGAGCGAAAAACGCACCCACCGTCCAGAAGACGGCTCTGCGGTAGGCCAATACCTTGTCAAAGGATTGGTTAGAAACGTACAAGAAAAAGAAATTCCACTGTTTGTGAACGCGGATGTTAAAGAAATTACTCAAAAAGACGGTAAGGCTAACGGCGTCAAAGTACTCTTTAACCAAGCTGATGAAAAAACCATTACAGCGAAGGCAGTTGTTGTAACAACAGGTGGTTTTGGATCCAACATGGATATGATATCAAAAGTTAGACCTGATCTGGAAGGATACGTAACGACTAACCAAATCGGCAGTACCGGCGACGGCATCAAGATGATTGAGGCACTTGGCGGAACCACCGTTGATATGGATCAAATCCAGGTTCACCCAACAGTTCAACAAGAAAAATCTTATCTGATCGGGGAAGCTGTACGCGGCGAAGGTTCTATCCTCGTGAATAGCGAAGGCACACGGTTCGTAAACGAATTGACTACACGTGATAAAGTTACCGAAGCGATCAATGCACTTCCTGAAAAAGCGGCAACGCTTGTCTTTGATTCCGGCGTCAAATCACGCGTGAAAGCAATTGAACAATATGACAAAATGGGCTTCGTGATCCAAGCGGATACCATCGAAGCATTGGCGAAAGAAATCGGTGTTCCAGCCGATAAGCTAAAAGCGACACTTGATACTTGGAACAGCGCGGTAAAGAACAAGAACGATGCTGAATTCGGCAGAACAACAGGGATGGACAACGATTTATCCGCGGGTCCTTACTACGCTATTAAGATCGCCCCAGGGATTCATTACACCATGGGCGGTGTGAAGATCAATACGAACACAGAAGTATTAAATAAAGACGGCGCTGCTATTCCTGGCCTGTATGCGGCTGGTGAAGTTACAGGTGGATTGCACGGTCAAAACCGGATCGGTGGTAACTCTGTAGCTGAAATCATTATTTTCGGCCGTCAAGCAGGGATTAAATCTGCTGAGTTTGTACAAGCACAATAAGATTTAACTGCTATTCTGGTTAAAACAAAAGAACCGCTTGGGCTAATTGAAGCCCGGGCGGTTCTTTGTTTAATCTCTCGTTTAAAGTGAGTGGAGTGACCTCTATTCAAAAAGCTACTTCTCGCTTTTAGCTTGTTCTTCTCGCATCCACTGTGACAGCTGGCGTTTGAGTTTAAGGAATTCCGGGGAATCCGTAATCTCATCGCGGCGTGGCCGTGGAAATGGCACATCAACAGTATGTAGGATGGAGCCGGGGCGACCCGAGAATACATAAATACGATTCGAGAGCAGCAACGCTTCTTCGATGTTATGGGTAATGAATAGCACGGAGCGGCGATTCTCCTCCCACAGCTCCAGCAGCCAGCGCTGCATTTCACTGCGAGTTAGTGCATCCAATGCGCTGAAAGGTTCATCGAGCAGCATCAACTCTTGCGGAGCCAGCAATGCTCTGAGAAAAGCAGCACGCTGCTGCATCCCACCAGACAGCATATGCGGATAAGCCTGTTCGAATCCATTCAAGCCAACCTTGGCGAGCCACTGGCGCGCTTCTTCACGAGCTCCATCCTGCAGAGCGCCTTTAATTTCCCCGGCTAGAAGTACATTATCTTCAATCGTTCGCCAAGGAAAAAGCGCAGGCTGCTGCGGCATATAACTGATTTCACCACGTTGACCCGTAACGGCTCTGCCGTTCATGCGGATCGTTCCTGCATCGGGCTTCACTAGTCCGCCGATCATATGGAATAAGGTGCTTTTTCCGCAGCCGGAAGGACCGACGATCGAAACGAACTCTTGCTGCTCTACCTTAAGAGAGACGTTGTTAAGCACGTTCGTCTCGCGGCGACGATGGGTGAAGGACTTGGAGATGCCGCTTACTTCAAGAGCAGGTGGTGCAGTATGAGCTTCAGGAGAGCTTATGTTTTCAGTTGTTCTTTGCTCTATTTGCGTCGCTTGAGACATACAGGCATCTTCCTTTCTATGAGTTACGGCGCGGTTTCCAGCGAACTAACCATTTTTCGAGCAAGGCGATAATCGCAAAAAGCACAAGACTAAGGAGCACAATAATAACAATAGCGACAAACATCCGATCCGTACGGTAAGCCGATTTTTGCAGCAGCATATAATAGCCAATCCCTTTATCCGCGCCAATCCACTCAGCGACCACGGCTCCCATAACCGCATAAGTAGCAGATATTTTCACACCGGAAAATAGTGCCGGGATAGAAGACGGAAGCTCCAGCTTGGTGAAGATTTGCCACTTGCTTGCGCCAGCCATTTTCATATAATTCATCATGACCTGATCACTTTGAGACAAGCCGCCCATTGCAGCGACAGCTACCGGGAAGAAGCATACCAGTGTAATCAGCACGATTTTGGGCAAAAGACCGAAGCCAAACCAGATGATAAGCAGTGGTCCGAGTGCGATAGAGGGAACATTTTGACTCAGAATAATGAGTGGATAAAAAGCCCGTCTAGCCCAAGGTAAAAGATGCAAAAGTAGAGCGACGATCAAGCCTACACCTGTACCAATAGGAAAACCGATTAATGTGAGTCGGAGCGTAGCCATCGTATGAGCCCAGAGACCTGAGGCATTACTGGTGGATTCGCGAGCAATATCAGCAGGACTCGGCAGAATCCAGGATTCGATATGGAATAGAGAAACAGATAACTGCCATACGGTTAAAAAGAAGACGACCGCCACAAGGGGCGGCCATATTAGCTTCCAGGTCGATCTCACGGCCGATATTTCTCCGTCAATTTATCCATGCTGATTCCGTTAGGATTATGAGCGATTTTGATTTGGGAGATCACGCTTGGACTACCTGCTTCGATCAGCGCCTCCTGCATTTGACGTACAACCTCCAGGAGCTCGCTCAGTTCACCTTCCATAGTAGTTTCCAGTGGATTCACCTGATGTTTAACGCCGGATTTTTGAATAACTTCAATCGCTTTATCTACGTATGGGATGGAGTCCTCATTGTTTGGAGTCTTAGGAATTACTTGAATGCTTAATAATGTGTTAGCCACAATAATCAATCCTCTCATTGTATAAGTAACCTCAAAAAGTCAATTTTGATAACGAAGTGTTTTCAGGAAGCAGATTCGACGTCGAATCTTGAACGAACTTGGGAAGTCCGGTACTCACGTAGCACATCACTACGCTCCGTTCCTCCTTCCTCAAGTAACGTTCAACCTTCTTGGTTCTGAAAGTCGACTTTTTGAACTCTCATTGAAATAGGTAAGTTCAAAAAGCCAACTTTGATAACGAAGTGATTCATTTATAATTGTTATTTACTCCGCCGGTAAAAAATCATTCGTGAATGCACTAGCTGCATCCAGCGGTTTGTCCAGCAGCTTCAAATCATACATCCAGTCGCCGTAATTCTGCCAGACCTCGGTTTTTTGCTCTCCCCAGCGTGGGGCGTCGTCCTTATATTTCGGGCTAAGCCATTTTTGGCTAGCTAGGACAAGCTCGGCATCAAGGTCAGGCACAGCCTTGGATAATGTAGCGGCAGCCTCTTCTGGATGATCAATCGCATATTGATAACCCTTCGATGTGGCTTTCAGGAAAGCTTTCACCAAATCTGGATTCTCAGAAATCTGCTTCTCACTCGTGGTCAGCACAGGTGTGTAATAATCGAGCTGAGGCGCATAATCCTTCAAGTAGAGCATATCCAGAGGCTCACCACGCAGTTCGGCTTCAATACCGGTCCAAGCGTAGAAGATCCAAGCGAAATCAATGTCACGTTTGACTGCAGTAAAATAGTCAGCTTCACCAATACTGATTAGCTTCACCTTTTTCACATCGCCACCAACAGGGTCCATGATCGCCTTCATGGCTGCTTCCTCAGCGGGAGAGCCCCAACCTCCGTAAGTTTTACCCTCAAAATCTTTTGGTGATTTAATATTGCGATCCACTGGAGCGGCGAATCCCGAAGTATTATGCTGAATAATGGCTGCAATCGAGACAAGGGGAACGCCTTGTAGACGAGCTAGAGTCAATCCTTCCTGAGCGCTGATTCCAAAAGCAGCTTCGCCAGAGGTAACCATAGTATCAGAACCCGCTGCGCCAGGTTGAACGATTTCTACATCCAGACCTTCTTCCGCGTAATAACCAAGATCCTTGGCTACGTATAGACCGGTGTGGTTCGTATTCGGTGTCCAATCCAGTGCAACCTTAACTTTGGTAAGCTCTTTTGGAGCATTTGATCCGGTCGCTGCATTCGATTCCGCAGCATTTCCTTTGTTTCCGGCTGTATTCCCATTGTTGCTGCCGCATCCGGCAATCGCAAGAATGAGCATACAGGTGAGGCTAAGCATAAGTACTTTTTTGACTTGCATGTCTTCTTCTCTCCTTTAAGGTTGCCAGATCCCGTCATCCAACATGAACCATAAAGTGTAGTATGTACATTTCTTCTACATCTTTTGTGATCTACACAAAAAAAGCGCCCCGAGTGATCGGGACGCTGGCTTGGCGCAAGGTTAGTAAAGGTCACAGGGACCAAAACCAATTGGCGATTCCTACGCTGGCATTATCCAGATCAGGTATAAGGGTCAGTATCTTGTGGGATACAATCTCAGCCGGCCAATTCCAGCACCCCTGGTTCTATGAAGTTAACGGGTATTTCTCGCTTAAACGCTAATCGTCTTTATAAGGACGCTGAAGGCGTTTATGCTTGCATACGGTGTATTATAGACGGCTGTTCTCGGAATGTCTAGTAGCATGCTCCTAAATTTTTCAAATCTCTCCGTCCGTTTTCATTAATCCAGATCTTTATGTTTCTTGCGATGACGCCGCTTAAGCTCAGTAACCAGAGCACCTAGCGTAAGGACAACACTGATCATTATCCCGCTCATAATCACGAAAAGAGCAAGAAACTCAAAGGGGGAATAGCTAACCATCTTACTCCATTGAATCTTTCCATCCAGATCGTCAATGACTTGATTCATGCCATAAATCCCACTTACCACCGTAAATACAGTGAGGATCATCAGCAGATTATCCCGGCGCTTCGACTGGAACTTATCTTGATACTGAAAAAGGTCAGTCAAGGTTTCTTTTACTTCCTCGAACAGAGCGTCGTTCCCGTATACTTTACGCAGCTGAAGAAAAATCTCCCGTCCTTGCGACTGTGAAATCAGCTCCAAGAAATAGAACTTTGCCGAGAATTTATTAATCGAGTAGATTAAATTATCGATCTCATCATAATCGTGGTTTATGCGTAGTCGGGAATGCATATTTGCCAGCTTTAGCAGAACGATTTTGTGGAAAATATTGAGTAGAAATCCGTAATAATATTGCCCGTACATCTGGTTGGCGAGGCTAACGGCGATCTTTGGTTCAGCTCGGGTTAGACAGCAAAAGGTCTGCTCATTCATCATATAATACGAGTCTGGGCCCCATCGATTATAGGAATGCTCATGACAGTAGTTCGCAATATACGCTGGATCGCTGGCACTGGCATAGGGCTTCCCGTTCAGATCAATTCCATCAAGCTGAGAGGCGCGATAGCGCATATTTATACTAATCTCATCAGAATCTCCTTCACTTTGAAAGCCATAAAAGGCTTGCACCTGCATTCTTTCATCTACGAAAAAGGGAAGGGTCTCGAAATAAGCCCCATTGATATCCGAGTGATCCAGAAAAGGCTCCAGTCCATCCACCAGATTTCGGAAGACAAAATCCTCTACCATCTCATAGGTCTGTTCCCCGCAATGGATATAGGTGTAGTCATCCTGTACGAAGGTATTCTCAAGCGTCCGGAAGCGGTCCGCGAATTCCAGTGCAATACTAAAGGGAATCGAATCCCCCTCAAGCTGGACACGTATCGTCACAAATCCAAGCTGAAAAGGACATATGAATATATCCGTCGAAAGAATTTTAAAAAATATAGACTGCTGAGGAATCTCTAGAATACAGTCCAGATTATTGACTCTGGAAAAGCGGCAGAAAGAGTCTACGTCCTTCTTGCGTGGAAAAAGAATGTGTGCAGCAAACGGTAAATAGGTGCGCTCCATCCGTTCATGGGAAACACAGTGATCTTCTCCGTAATAGGCATTTTCTAACTCTTTATTATCCAGAAAAAAACGTGTGAAGCCATCATCCTGCAATTGTTGGATAAGCTTCTTAGAATCGCCCTTTTTTATTGAAAAGGGAAAAATAAACTGCATAAGCGCAGTATGTAATAAAGGCTCAGTTGAAAGCTTATCCATTCATCGTCCATCCTTGTGCTCAGAATATGCTTATAGATGACATTACCCTAAAAGGATTAGGTTGATACCATTCTAACATTCTAAATACTGGAACTCTTTCTTTGGACTGCTTGCCTGGATTGGAACCTCCATGCGGCAATGCTCAGCAAGAACAAGAAGGCGGCAAAACCAGCAAGTAATCCAGCAGTTTGTGCCACTTTTAGATGGTCCATAGACCAGCCCATGAATAGGGGCAGCAGAGCTCCACCGACACCTCCAGCAGCGATCATTATGCTGGGTGTTGATTCTTCGGCTCCTGGCAGCATCTTGCTGGAGAAGACTAGAGCTATGGAGAAAATACCGGACATAAATAGCCCAAGTAGCATAATTACGATGAATGCAGCTAATCGATTATCTGTGAACGGAAAAAGAGCCAGCAGTAACAGGGTTAGTAAACTGCTACTTAAAATGTATACACGGTAAGAAATTTTCTCTGCAATCACTCCAGCAAACAATCTTCCCGTAGACATAGCTAGCCAAAAGAAAGTGACTGTCAGCGCCGCCGCAGATTCTGTCATCCCTAGCTTGGCGATAAAGATGGCGGGCATAAAGTTGACCAGACTCATCTCCGTACCTACATAAAGAAAGAAGAAAAAAATGAAGATGCCCAGCAGAATCCATTGTTTCCCTTTATACGGAAGCTGTGTGCTGGACTGCGAGGAATGTGCGGATGCTGAGACTTTGCGAGGTGCTCGCTCGTCTAGTATACGCTGCAGATTCCCAAAATGGCCTCTTCCCCAGAGGATGAGAGAAAGTAATGAGAAGCCAGCGACAATTAGGAATGCCAATCTCCATGCTCCGTTAGCAATGAGCGGACTGGCGATAAGAGGCATTACAAGTGCTCCTATCCCAAATAGGACTTCAAGTCGGCTCATCGCAATCGCGGTTCCTTCTGTCACAGCTCCGATAATGATGGTGCCGATGACGGCTTCGATCATACCGAAACCAAAGCCAGCCGCAACAGCAATGACATACATCCACTCCCAAGGGGGTAGAAAAGCATACGCAATCTCAGCAGTCAGGAGAAGAGCGGTGGCGATAATGATGCCTCCTCGTTTCCCAAAACGGCGATTGAGTAGGGGAGAGACAAGCACACCAGCCAGAAAACCAGCAAATTGACTAAAGATTAATTGCCCGCCGGCACTATAATTTTGGTCATAATGCTGTAGCAGAACGGGAAGAATAGATCCCAGCACTACATGAGCAAGGCCAATGACAAAGTAGGAAAGACAGCCGATCCAGATCAGTTTTTTCACGAAGTAAGCCCCTTATATTGAAAGTAGTTTATGGAGTAAGGTCGGATTCAATGTGAACCTGAAGGGTACATTATAATAAGCACCATTGTTATGATAAATCCAAACGGTGAGCTTGGATATATAAACTTTTGTTTACATGCTTGAAGGGAGAGATTTACGTAATGGATAACAAACAACTGGAGCAACTCATTATTAGAGCATTGGATGACAACAAGTTTGGTTCCTTTGGTACGATCGAAGAAGGAAATAAGCCGAAAGTACGTTACATGGCCATTTTCCATGAGGATTTGAAGATTTATTTAGCTACGAATCGCAAAACTCATAAGGTGGAGGAATTATCGAATAATCCGAATGCTTTTTTGCTGCTTGGATATGAGTCAGGCGGAAGCAAAGACGTGCTGGAGATTGAAGCCACCGCTACCGTTTCTAAGGATGAAGGGCTGCGCACAAAGGTGTGGAACAAAGAGCTGGAGCCATGGTTTACAGGGCCTGATGACCCTAATTATGTGATTCTTGAACTTACTCCAACGCGTATTGAGTATGTTGGCAGTGATAAAGAGCACGGCGTGTGGACTCCCTAAACCAATTTAAAATCGATTCCGAAAGCCTTCCTATCCCCCACGGGTTTAGGAGGGCTTTTTTAAAAGATAAGTCCCTGAGTGACCTGTTAAAACATGTTATAATGACTTCAACTTTTTACGTAATTTCTCAGGGGAGGACTTAAAATACATGACCGTTACTCTGTTATATATTGAAGATGATCATGAAATCGGCAGCGTCGTGTCTGCGGATTTAAGTGAGCGTGGTTATAGTGTGCGTTGGCTGCGGAGCGGGGAGGGAGCGACGGAGGAAGCGGCGCCTTGTCAATTGGCCATTCTGGATGTAATGCTTCCGGGCCTGGATGGCTTTACTGTCGGACAACGATTGAAGCGGGCGTACCCTAAGATTCCGATCTTGATGCTCTCTGCGCGAACCTCTATTGATGATAAACTGCAGGGGCTTGAATTCGCCGATGATTATTTGACGAAGCCTTTTCATCCGGATGAATTGGCTGCCAGAATTGAAGTGTTGCTCAGGCGGAATGGGGCATCTGTTCAGGATTCGCTCACGCTTAAACACCTAGTCGTATATGAAGAGGATAACCGAGTAATAAATGCTCAGACACAGGAAGAAGTCATGCTTACGGGTAAGCAATTTCAGATTTTTTCTTATTTGCTGCGTCATCTCGGCCAGATTATGACGAAGGAGCAGATTTATGAAGCCGTCTGGGGAGAAGCCTATCTCGAAGGGGATAAAACTTTAATGGTACATATACGATATTTGCGCGAAAAGTTAGAACTTGATCCGGGCAATCCCGAAATTATAGAAACTGTCCGGGGGATCGGATATCGGGTAAGAGCATGAGGGGGTTAGGGCGCATTCGCAAGCAGCGTAACTCCTCTTTGCTATCGGGATATTTGCTTATTATTGTTTCTGCACTGCTTTTTATCCCTGTGGTCCTGCCGTTATCTTTTGTTCTCTACAATATGGTTAATGAAGTGACTAAAGGGGCTCCAACTGTAGACACCTCTCTGTATTCGAGTGTTGCAGCGCTGGAGACCATGTGGCATAAAGAGGCGCTTCAATTGGAAGATGCTTCTTCAGAAGGCATAAATGAGCGGCTACATGAAATGAGCCGGAAATACACTGAGGCTACTATGTTTTGGGTAGATGGGCAGGGAATGACCCAGTTGATTCTCACACCTGATGAAGGCAATCCGGATCATGGCAGCGGAGTTCCGGAGCAGTGGACGGCGGCTGAGGCTATTTTTTTTATGAAAGAAAGTACAAAACGTGATCCTTTAGCCATCGTCGCCTTCATGGGAGACCGAGTGGATGCGGGTAAAGGGTTTATGGTAATGCAAATTCCAAACAAGCTGCTCAACAAAGGGGCTTATGGGGGAGTCGGGGCTTGGGCTTTGTATTACTTTGTGCTCTTTGTACTTTTTGGAGGGTTCGCACTGGTTTCTTTGCTGTTCTTTAGAAAAATACGCAAACGGCTACTACAGCTGCAAACCGCGATGACGATTACGGGACCGGATAGAATGCCTAAGTCTATTATGACGGGCAAGCTGGATGAGATTGGCAGACTGGAGGAAGCTTTTAACACGATGGTGGCGAAGCTTGACGAAAGTCGAAAGAGGGAAATCGAAGAGGAAGAGCTGCGTAAACGTCTAGTATCTAACCTATCTCATGATTTGCGTACACCACTAACGGTTATTCGCAGTCACATCCATGTAATGACTAAAGAGAGCTTAACCCCGCAAGGACAACAGTCCTTAGAGCTAATGGATAAGCGTATAGCAGATCTTAGCGTCTTGATCGAGAATCTTTTATCCTACAATCTCCTCAACAGCGGACGGATCACTTTGAAGAAGGAGCGTAAAGATGTCTTGCGCTTGTTGCGGGAAAGTGCTGCTGCTTGGTACCCCGTATGGGAAAAAGAGAACTTAGAGATCGATATTGACTTGGAGGCTGATCCGCTGTTCTGGATGGTGGATGAGGTCTGGTTCCGCCGTATTCTTGATAATCTGTTTCAGAATATTGTACGTCATGCCAGCAGTGGTCTTTATGTAGGGATTTCTACGGAGTCCCGTAATGGGCAACGTGTTATTTTGATTACGGATCACGGCAGAGGTATCCAGAGTCCATCCGATTACAAAGGGGCAGGATTAGGGCTGTCCATCGTGGATCTGTTAATGAAGCATATGGAGTTAGAGTGGGATATGGAGAGTACAGGAGATGGAACTTCCGTAGTAATCTTTAATCCGCTGTAGAAAGAAAATAATATCTTAGACTTACCATCGTCATTAAGCTCTCACGGGAAAAAATAGTCAATAAAAACGAGCTCAACGGCATCTGTTTTAACAACTAACGAGCAGAATAGCGTAATATATTTGGTTGTAGTTATAATGTTTAATAGGGCCATTTAATGGTTCCAATTCTTAGGAGTTACCAATGACCTGTGTTGAAATATTTCGAAAAAGGGCAAGTTGTGTGAAAAAGACTGAAAAAATATACAACACTGCAGTAGAGGCAACTTTAGAGGTGATGGTGGGAAATGGAAACCTGTTATTCTCTTTCATCTGACATTCGGTAAGAAACGTAATAATGAATTTAAGAGCTGGAGTCTAAAGGAACTCCTACATCTGATGTGCCGTTGGGGGGATTCGCATATAGAGAGAAAGTACGAGGGAAAGGCTACCGTTTTGGCTAATTCAATGCTTACAGGGGCCCCGCCAACATTTTAACGAAAATATACGCTAAGGACTATCCAATAAAACAAAAGCCGGGTTTTCCTACTCTAAGGAATCCGGCTTTTGTTTTATTCTCGTAGTGGACGTAATGTTTAATACTTGATACCCCTTTACGACAGCCAGTGATCAGTGTGATTAGACTGAAAAATAAAGCACTAGACAGGCCACGGCTGCCATAAGGGTCGTTGCACTCCTGGTAGTCTTCCTGATCGATGGTCGTCGACACTCAGCCTTTTGCAAAAAAAAACAAAGAAAACCGAACCTTTTTTTAATAGAGAGGCAATATAGTGTGTAAGCAGCTTACTTAGGAGGGCCCTCTGAATGCAAAGTGAATACATGTACCAGTTACTCATAAAAATGAAAGATGGTGATCAACAGGCGTTTCATACGATGTATGATGCCACCTATCAGGACGTCTACCGGACAGTCTCCTTTCTGGTGGATCATCAGCAGGATCGGGAAGATGTCATGAATGAGATCTATATGCAAATGTGGACATCACTTGCTAACTACGATACGAACCGACCTTTCCACTTCTGGCTACACGGCTTGGTAATCCGTCAAGTGCAGAGATTTCGGGTCAAGAGCTGGCGGAGATTCCGAATTTTTGAACGCATTCGTGCCTTCTCTCGGGAAGAGTCTCATTGGGATCAACCTGCTGTGTTGATGGATGGGACGAATCAAATGATATCGAAGGCAATCCAAAAACTGACCGACAAACAGCGAACGGTGATTATCCTCCGCTTTTTTCACGACTATACTCTTGAGGAAATCGCGACATTGCTTGATATTCCGCTGGGTACAGTCAAGTCCAGATATCATGCTGGCCTTCAGGCGCTTCGAAAAAACTTATGGAATCTCCCCCCAGAAAGGATGGAAAAGATCAATGCTAACTGAACGCAAAATCCGTGAACATCTGCACAAAGAGGCAGAAACTATGGAGTGCCCTCCGGCTATTTCCAAACGAATAGAACAATCCTATTCTCAATATTTGCAACCAAAAAGGAGCGGAATAACCATGAAAAAACGATTAATTGGTGGAATAGTTGCTGCTGCGATTTTAATTCCAACCGCAGCATATGCGGCCCCTACCCTGATTGAAATGTTTACTAGAACACCAATGACTGCTGAACAAGTCAAGGTGGATGAGGTTGGCAAAGCAACACTTGAGAAGCTGTATAGCACATTTCCCGAAACAAAATCTTTTGAGATAATCGATGCAAGCAGCGTTCAAGGTGTCCAAACAAGCATCATACTGCAGGAAAAAGAAGGAACCGGTAAAAAGATTACCCTTCATACAAACAGTATTACGGGTGCGATTGAACACGTGATTCAAGAGAACTGGGAGCCTAAAGAGAAGCCAATCACTACTTTATCCGATCAGGAAATCAAGTCGAAGGTAGATTATCTAATTGATAAAATGTATGGCAACATCGAAGAGTACGAATTTGCTATGGAGAAAATGGAGAACCCGGATCAAAAAACGTTTATGTTGAATTACACCAAAAAGGGATCAAAAACACCGTTCTATCAGGTATTTGTTCAGAGCAATACAATCAGTGTTTCTCTGATCGGAGGTGAGACTACACCTTCAAACATTAAAGTAGAAGGTTTTTTCTCTAGAAATGGTAAGCCTGATTATTCTGCTGATGCCTATCTAAATGATGCAAAACTGTTTTCTTTACTAAAAATTAGCCCAGAAGAATTAAAACAAGAATTAGCAAAAGGTAAATCTGTTGTGGAGATTGCAGCATCTAAAAATGTCTCTAAACAACAAGTAATTGATGTCATTGCAAAAACACAGGTTGATGGACAAATTCAAGGTGAAATTAATGGTAAAGTTCCTAAAAGTAATCGTTCAAATGAACAACAGTTAAAAGCTATTGAACCAAAAGTATTACAAATTATTGAACACAAAAATGAAACACCATCGAAGAAATAACAAGTCAAGGCGCATGAGGTATAGAACCCAATGGATAATCCAGAGCCAAAAACGATCATGTTGAATTACACTAAAAAGGACAAGGACTGAACTAAACTGTTCTTCCAGGTATTTGTTCGAGGCAATACAATCAGTGTTGGGTTGGTCGGAGAATAGGAGTACAAAAACCTCGATTCTGAATGGTGACCCGTAAGATGGAACACTTTTAAAAAGTGTCCCCTCCTGCGGGTCATTTGTGTTTAATCAAAAGCACGAATGGACAGAACGGAGATTCTTAGGCGTAAAATTAGAAACGCTGCAAAGCTTAAAACCACATAAAACAAAACCAAATGTTGAGCACGTATAAGGTAGGCATTCTTAATTTATACGGTAATTTACGGGATGACTTTACGCTTGCGGAAGTCGTCAAAGATGTTCATAAACATTTCTTCGGTATCGACGAATTCGTGAAAGCCTAAACGTCGAGCCGTAGTTCCGTCGGCAAAAAAATCGTAGTCCCATGCAAATCGCCGAATAGCCAAGAGGATACGTCTTTATAGGAATGCCGAGCAAGCCTATGCTTCTCAATCATTTTGTTCCAAAGCTGCTCCTTGTCCGCCATGACAACGTCTAGAGACATCTGCAACGGAGGCGCTGTTTCCATGCCAAAGTATTGAGCGATTTTCGGCTATAACTCATTCCAACGAAACAGGTCGCCGTTCGTAATGTTGAATGCCTGATTCGCACAGCGCTCGTCGATCGCCGCCCATACTGTTGCCTTTGTGAGAAGCCGCAGACTACAGAAGGACGGAGTGGCTACCAAGTCCAAGCCTTGCCCTTATGCCGTTGTTCTAAGAAATCTTGCTGATTAAACAGCGGCGGTCTAGGACTTTATTTTCATTGAACATCCATATCGTCAAATTTAAACAAAACTTAAACTTCGTGCCGCCTTGTTCTTAACCTTGGGACGTTATGCTAATTACCGAGGTGAGGAACATGAAAGAAACAGTGATTGAAACGAAGGATTTATTAAAAAAATACCGTGGCCGGGCTGCGGTGGAAAATTTAAATTTGAACATCTGCAAGGGAGAGATCTATGGCTTTCTTGGCCCGAACGGGGCAGGGAAAACAACAACAATTCGTATGCTGCTTGGACTGATCACTCCAACATCAGGAAGGATTGAAGTCTTCGGCCAGGATCTTCGCAAGCATAAACTGCAAATTTTGCGGAAGGTAGGGTCGCTTGTCGAGTCTCCATCCTATTACGGGCACTTAAGCGCTGTGGATAATCTTGAAGCCATCCGGCGTATCCTTGGTGCTCCGAAGTCACGGATTGCTGAGGTGCTAGATATTGTTTCCTTAACAGGGGAAGAGAAGCGTCCAGTTAAAGGGTTCTCCCTTGGGATGAAGCAGAGACTAGGTATTGCTGCTGCCTTGCTCGGGGAACCGGAGCTGCTTATTCTGGATGAGCCGACGAACGGACTTGACCCGTCAGGGATTCAGGAAATTCGCGGACTGATTAAACGATTGCCGCAGGAGCAAGGGATTACCGTCGTAGTATCCAGTCACTTGCTTAGTGAAATTGAGCAAATGGCGGATACCGTAGGGATCATTCGTCAAGGGCAAATGGTGTACCAAGATAGTATAACGAATCTGCAGCGGCAAGCCGGGGGAGAAATGCGGTTAGCAGTCTCGGACCCGGAGGCCGCGCTGCGTCTTGCTGAAGAACGGGGGTACACAGGGATACTTCAAGACCAAAAGCTAGTCTTCTCCCGGATGATCGATGCAAGAGTTGCCTTGCTAGTCAAAGCGTTGGTAGAGAATGGGTATGCTATTTATCGTGTAGAGGAGCGGAGACAATCACTTGAGGACTTCTTCCTGCAGGTTGTAGGAGGAGAGGAATCATGATGTGGCGGGCACTGTCGGCGGATTGGCTCAAAATCCGTGGCAAGGGACTCTGGTTTCTAGTGTTTCTTGGACCGCTTGGACTTGTAGCCATGCAAGGCTTGAATTTCGGCCTTCGTTATGATTATCTTCGCGAGCAGTATAGTGCGGATTTATGGGGTGGGCTTCTGAACAATGTGGCTGCATTTGTGCCCATTGCTCTCTTTCTTGGAGGGACCTTAGTATGCTCGTTGATTGCAAATGTAGAACATCAGATGAGCTCGTGGAAGCAGCTCTTGGCACTACCTATCTCACGTACTTCAGTATTTATGGCTAAGCTGGTGTTATGTTTGGTGCTAGTGGCGGTTTCTTGTTTGTTGCTCTCGGTGGGTACAGTTGGTTTAGGGCTTGTTTTGGGCTTCAAGGTCGAACTGATTCCGTATTTGGATGTGTTACGAATTGGCTTTATGTCCTATATTGCAGCATTGCCGGTTATCGCTTTGCAGCTGTGGCTTTCTCTGGCTAACCGTAATCAGACATTGCCAGTTGCTCTTGGAATAACCTTATCTCTGGTGTCTATCTTCTCCATGTTACTTTCGGAGTGGGTTCCTTTAACATGGCCATATATGGCTTGGGAATCTTCGCATCGTCTCTTATTTAGCGGTGCAGGGTTGCTGCTGGGGCTGCTGATTCTTTTGCCGGGTGCACTGCACTTCGCACGAAAGGATGTGGATTAACGATGAATTCATTTTGGAGAGTGTTGTCGGCAGAACGATTAAAAATGTCTAAATCATATGTCTGGCTTTTAGTTATAGGCAGTCCGATTTTAGCATTACTTCCCGGGGCATTGGCGGATAATCAAGGGGAGAAGATGAGTTGGGAACTGTTGTTAAATGTGATGTCCATGATGCATGCCTTGCTGTTTCTACCTGTGCTCTCGGGTATTTTCGCAGCGCTGATCTGTCGTTATGAGCATCATGACGGAGGCTGGAAGATGTTGCTGTCTCTGCCTGTGACTCGGTTATCAGTGTACCTCTCAAAATATGTGATGATTATCGGATTGCTGGCTGCGGTTCAACTAACGTTCCTGGTGATGGTGCTGGGAATGGGTTTTTTCCGAAATATTCCGGATTCGATCCCTTGGTCGCTGCTGCTTAGCTCGGTATTTGGCGGCTTTATTGCCTGTCTGCCACTCGCTGCACTGCAACTGGCTATCTCTCAAGGCTGGAGCAGTTTTGGCGCACCGCTGGCGCTGAATGTGAGTCTGACCATTCCTAATATGCTGATCGCCAATTCTTCAACCTATGGCCCCTATTATCCTTGGGTACAACCGATGTTGGCTATGATGCCGTATGGTGATGACACGTTTGGGGCTTTTAATTTACCGTTCGAAACGCTGATGATGGTAGTGGGCGGTAGTTTTATTGTGTTTTTTGCGGCAGGACTATTCTCCTTTTATCGTAAAGCGGTCTGATTTACAGCGATTCTTATAAAAGCCTTCTCCATGGACATCCAGAGCTGGTTTTCATATAATTGAGGAAAACAATCAGCAAAGCTGACTAGCTGGTGGAGGAGGCGATAGCATGGAGCCAACGGCATTAGAAGATTGCGATAACACATGCAAGGGTTCGGAGCTTGAACCGGAATCCATTGCATTGATTCTGCCTGACCGAGAAATAACGGATAAAATGGCAGAGATGTTCAAAGCGTTGGGTGATCCCACACGAGTGCGGCTCATTTACGCTTTGTCCCAGAAAGAATTATGTGTACACGATTTGTCCGTGATCCTTGATATGGGACAATCTGCGATATCCCATCAGCTCCGTTATTTACGGAATTTACGAATTGTGAAGCGTCGTAAAGAAGGAAAGACGGTATTCTATTCGCTCAACGATGCGCATGTAGAGCAGATTTTTCTGCAGACGCATGAACATGTCCGTCATGAATAGCTGTACTTTTCAAAAAAAAGAGCGGTTCTCCGATTATTGGAGAACCGCTCTTTTGCGTTAACTAGATTGATTTAGGTTGCTCGATAGGGTTGGTTTTCTAAAGGATAGAGCCAGCCAGAGACAATGCACAGCGAGTACGAGAAGGATGAATAGATCGATCCCCATATATTCGCTTGTATTATCGTTACCAACAAACTGAATTAGATTATGTACAAAATGAAACAATATCAGCGGTAGAATATTATTATTTTTCAGCATCAACAAGGTAAGCACAAAACCGATCAGAAGAGAATATACGAGCTGTAGGAGGATTTGCGTCATGTCTGTACCGGATAAAGCATTAAGCAAGTGGGTAATAGAGAAGAGTATGCTTGAAGTAATCACAGCCGTTTTAGCGCCCTTAGTGAGTAAAGTCTTGAAAATCAATCCGCGGTAAATACTTTCTTCCACAAAGGCTACAAGCAGGGTGAAGAAGATAAAGAACAACACCTCAGACGTACTGATCTCACGAAAACCTTTAAAGGATATGGTGATCAGGACGACAGCTAGAGGTGCGTAATAGATCCACTTCCCAGAGGAAATGGTATTCAGAGGACGGAAGCCAAGATCACTCCATTTGTTCTTAACCGTGAAGTAGATGATCAGTACAAGCGCGATTGGAATAAAGGAGATCAGTACAGGGGCGGTGTACGAAAGCTCTTTAATTGTAGCGTAAGTCCCGGCGGCAGATACAGCTAGAAGTAACAGCACCTCAATAATAACAACGGTCCAAACAGGGTGTTTCTGTGAAAAAGAAGACGTCTTGGCTAGCTTTGACATGATCTACATTCATCCTTCCTTCTGTGTGATTTAGTTGCCAATTCATCTCGGGTGTGATCATACATGATTTACCATATTTTCACGAAAAGATCAATTTATTTAATTTTTATGAGAGCGGAGAAAAATGGTGTATATGACGTATTGACCTTCAAAAATAAAGAGAATATAATAGCAATAAGAAAACATATGAACAAGTGCTCATATATGGTTTTTATTTGAGGAGATGTGCCGTATGGATACGATGCAAGGAAAAGTAAAACGTCAGTGGGAATTAGAAGGCTTAGATTGCGCCAATTGCGCAAGGAAAATCGAAGATAAAGTGAAGAAAATTGAGGGCGTATCGTCTTGTTCCGTTAATTTTGTTACGAAGACAATGACGATGGAAACCGCCGCAGGTTATGAGGAATCGGCGATTGTAGAAGCAAAGAAAACGGTGAAGGCACTTGAGCCCCATGTAAATGTAAGAGAGAAGACTCAGGGCAGTCGCAAGCTGCAGAATAACAGTAGTCATACGCATGGAGAGGATCACAAACATGGCCATGAACACGATCATCAGGCTGCAGACGGACATAAGCATGATGATGCGGATGGTCACAGCCATGGCCACAGCCACGAGCATGGAGAAGGCGATACCCGTAAGATTCTACTGCGGTTAGGTGGCGGTGGGATACTCGCGCTTGCAGGAATGTTCTTACCGGTGGAGGGTGTAGTAGAACTGCTGATTTTCTTAGCAGCCTATCTCATCGTGGGTAGTGAAGTTGTCTGGCAGGCGGTTAAGAACATTATCCGGGGTCAGGTATTTGATGAGAATTTCTTGATGGCTCTTGCAACCATCGGTGCTTTTGCGATTGGTGAGTATCCAGAGGGCGTAGCGGTTATGCTCTTTTACCAAATCGGAGAGTTGTTCCAAGGTCTAGCAGTAAACCGTTCACGTCGATCTATCACGGCACTTATGGATATCCGTCCCGAATTTGCTTACCTTAAGCTTGGAAATGATCTAAAACGAGTCTCTCCTGAGGAAGTGTCGATCGGTGATGTGATTGTTGTGAAACCGGGTGAGAAGGTACCTCTGGACGGAACGATCCTTGAGGGAAGCGCCATGATGGATACATCAGCACTTACCGGGGAGTCTGTACCGCGTTCGGCTGGACCGGGAAGCACAGTATTAAGTGGATTTATTAATCGAAACGGCGTTATTACGATGCAAGTCACACAGACCTTTGGTGAATCAGCCGTATCCAAAATTCTGGAGTTGGTACAGAATGCTTCAAGCAACAAAGCCAAAACAGAGAACTTTATTACTAAGTTTGCACGGGCTTACACACCTATAGTAGTGATCACAGCTGTGCTGCTAGCTGTCGTTCCTCCGTTAGTGATTAGCGGGGCAACCTTCTCAGATTGGATTTACCGGGCGCTTGTATTCCTCGTAATCTCCTGTCCATGTGCGCTTGTGGTCTCGATTCCACTTGGTTTCTTCGGAGGGATTGGAGCAGCTTCACGCAGTGGTATTCTGATTAAAGGAAGCAACTATCTTGAAGCGTTAAATGATGTGAAAGTAGTTGTCTTTGATAAGACCGGAACGTTGACTAAGGGGCAATTTAAGGTTACAGGAATTTATCCGTCAGGTGGCAAGTCTAAGGATGAATTGCTGCAGACAGCTGCTTATGCGGAGAGCCATTCGAACCATCCGATTGCCGAATCGATTAGGGCGGCTTATGGAGAACAGATTTCTAAGGAAACGATCTCGAATTACAACGAAATCTCCGGTCATGGAATCGAGGTTTCGATTGAAGGCAAGACCGTACTTGCAGGTAACGCGCGTCTGATGGAGCGAGAGGGCATAACTTATGACGTGCCAGCGCAAAGCGGTACAGTTGTTCACATCGCGGTGGATCATCAGTATGGGGGTTATCTGGTGATTGCTGATGAAGTGAAGGAGGACTCGCAGCAGGCTATTCAGAGCCTCAAGAAGCTTGGCATCCGTAAAACGGTGATGTTAACTGGCGATGCTTCTTCTGTAGCTGAAGATGTTGGGAAGCAGTTAGGTGTAGATGAGGTTCACGCGGAGCTTTTGCCGCAGCATAAGGTAGAGGCCATCGAGAAGCTGGATCGTGAAAAGTCACATCGCGAGAAAATTATTTTTGTCGGTGATGGAATTAACGATACCCCAGTACTAGCTAGAGCAGATGTTGGGATCGCAATGGGCGGACTGGGCTCCGATGCTGCGATTGAAGCGGCAGATATTGTAATTATGACCGATGAACCTTCGAAGATTCCTGTTGCTATCGGAATTGCCAAGCGTACACGGATGATCGTATGGCAAAATATTATTTTCGCTTTAGGTGTTAAAGCTGTATTTCTTATTCTCGGCGCATTTGGGATTGCCACGATGTGGGAGGCTGTATTCTCAGATGTTGGGGTAACCGTGCTGGCTGTACTGAACAGTATCCGAGCATTAAAAGTTAAAGATCAAGGATAAAAAAATCGCTCTATAGGGTATTGGTGTTATCTACCGATCCCCAAAGAGCGATTTTTTCTGTTTGCAGGAGATTAAATGCTGTCTTCCAAGTGTAGGCTCTCAATGCCTGAGCGAACAATGCTGCAGGAGGCGTTGAATTTCTCCGCTTCTTCGGTATTTAGGTTAAGCTCCAGTAGTTCTTGAATTCCAGTGTTGCCAATAATGGCAGGTACGCCGGTACATATACCACTTTTCCCGTACTCTCCATCCAGAATTGCGGATACGGCAATGATCTTATGCTCATCATTCAGAATGGAACGAGTAATGTAAGCCAGTGCGCTGCCAATACCGAAATGTGTGGAGCCTTTTTTAGTGAATATCTCCCAGCCCGCATCTTTGGTCTTGCGGGAGATATCCTCCAGATCCAGATGCTGGAACCGCTCACGATGCTGATCCATAATTTGCAGGATGGGCTTGCCGCCAATCGTCACATGTGACCAAGCTACAAACTGGGATTCACCATGTTCTCCAAGTGCGTAGCCGTTTACGCTGCGTGGATCGATGGAGAAAACATCAGATAGTAGTGTCTTTAGGCGCGAGGAGTCAATGGAGGTTCCTGTACCAATAATTCTGTGGCGAGGCAGCCCTGATATTTTCCATACCATATAAGTGACAATATCGACTGGATTAGCGGCGACTACGAATATTCCATCGAATCCCCCAGCCATAATGTTGGTAATAATTTCTCTAGTAATGACTGCAGAAGCTTCCAGGACGTCAAGTCTTGTCTGCCCTGCCTTTGGATTAGCGCCGGCTGTTAAGATAACTACATCCATTCCTGCGCAGTCGCTATGGGTTCCGGCGTACACCTTGGTGCGTGTGTTTGTGAAATCCATGCAGTGTGAGAGATCAAGTGCTTGTGCCATAGCGCGGTCATAGGTGCGGTCGATCATCATGATCTCGTCGCAAATTGCCTGATTGACCATGGAGTAGGCGCAGCTGGAACCGACCATCCCGGCACCGACGATGGCAACTTTTCTTGATTTACTTTTCAATTGCCTTGACCTCGCTTTCTATTGTTAGGTATGCATATATTTTAACGTATCCCTCCACAAGTTACCTAACATCGGACACAGAAAAATGTTTTTTCCTACAAGGTATTCATCCACGTAAGAAGCCATCTCAATCGTATGAATTGAAATGGCTTCTTAGAATAACAATATATACTTATGTCTGTAAGGACTGTGCCTCCGAGGAGGTCATAGCTTTATAACGTTTGTACATAAAGAATCTCCAGTGAAGAATCATTCCGAAGGCTAAGATGAAGAATAACCCACCGGACTGAGGGATACTGACATAACTATTAATAAATTCATGAAGTAAGGTGCGAACTAAAAGGAGTCCGAGCAGAATGAAAGCAAAGCTCTTAGAACGCTGAGCATAAATTTGTCCATCCCGTTGTTCGAAGTTTGTGCTGCGCATTAGAGGATACGCGAAGATGAACCAGCCAATCAAAAAGGCGAGTGCTGCCCACCATAAAGGAAACCTAACTTCAGGTACAACGAACATGGCAAAGCCAGTCGACATCCCGAGAGGTGGAATCCATATTTTTCGAATGGTAACCGGACGTGCGCTAGCTTTTAGACGAATAAAAATAACCATTAGCGCCATGAGCAAGGTCCCTATAGTGGAGCCGATATGTAGGAGTGAGGGGTTAATGCTACCCATGATTCACGACCTCTCTATGATTTGAGTCACTTTTATCTCCATTATAACAGAAAAACGATGGCAGAACATTGAAGTGTAGCCGCTGTATGGAGGTAGTAGCTCCGTGAAAAGCACTGCATACTACATTAAGTAGAAAGAGGCCGAAAACACCAAATAGCAGGTCAAGGTAGTTAACCTTGACCTGCTATTTTTTTAATAATATAAGTAGTCCAACAATTATTGGTTCAGCCTAAGCTTATGAACGGCTACGCCCATTTGTTGAGCGAAGAATAAGGCTGACGATAAAGATCAGAACAACGGCCCCGATCAAAGAAGGGAAGAAATAGAAATCACTTACTTTAGGTCCCCAGCTTCCCAGAAGCACGCCACCAAGCCATGAACCGATAATACCTGCGATAATGTTACCAATTACCCCGCCTGGAATATCTCTGCCCATAATCAGACCTGCTAACCAACCAATGATCCCACCAACAATTAACATCCATAAAAAACTCATGTTACTTCAACTCCTTCGTTTTGTTGTTTTCGATGTCTACTATTAACCTTGCCAATCATGTTTAAACCACTTGTAAAAACTTACTACTGCCGGGAGAGTTAGGAAATGGCTTCAAAATTGAACTCGATAATGTATTACAACTATAAACATGCTATAGTGAAAAAATATTATAAAATACTGAGTGAGTTGCTATCAGTAAAGGGTAATTAAGAAGTAAATACAATTTATACAAACAAAGGAGTCGCTACTATGGAACGGCTTAATGAGGTATTGTTTTATGTGGGAACGTACAACCCTGAAGGTGAGGAAGCTATTCTACTCTGCTCACTTAGTCCTTCATCAGGGGAAATGAAGATTCTTGAGGGTACTAAGGGCATTGAGAATCCATCGTTTTTAGCAGTAAACAGCACAGGCAGCGTGCTCTATGCGGTTAGTGAGAAGGATGAGGGCAAGGTCTATGCTTTTGCTATTGATCCTGTTACTAAAGCGTTGAGTCCACTTGGAAGTCGTCCTACGGAAGGTGGCGCTCCTTGTTATGTCTCGATCAGTCCTAAGCAAGATTACATATTCGTCTCTAATTATTCCGGTGGCAATGCCAACGTATTTCCAGTAAATGAGGATGGTTCGCTTCAGGTCATGTCTGATCAAGTGAAACATGTAGGTTCAGGAATTCGTGAAGACCGTCAGGAAGCTCCGCATCCACACTCCGTCATTCCGGATGGAAGCGGCAAGCATATACTGGTTTGCGACTTGGGACTGGATCAAATCCTGATTTATCGCCTTGAAGAAGGTAAGCTGTCTAAGCATCGGGAGATTAATCTTCCACCAGGTTCAGGCCCACGCCATTTGGCGGTACACCCTTCAGGACAATGGATTTATCTGGCGAATGAACTAAACTGTACCGTAACGGTATTTGCTAATGATGAGCAGAATGGAAACCTCAGCATTTTGCAGCATGTCAGCACGCTTCCAGAGCAATATAATGCGGGTAGTGATGATACAGCTTCCGATATTCATGTATCGCCATGTGGTAAATTCTTGTATGTCTCAAACCGGGGACAAGATAGTATCGCCTTGTTCCATATTGAGGGTTCAACAGGTCATCTTGAAGCGGTAGATTGGCAGGTTACAGGCGGACGTACTCCGCGTAATTTCGCCATTATTGGTGGCAAGCTGCTCGCTGCGAATCAAAATAGTGATATTATTACTTCGTTCTCCATCGATAGTGACAGTGGCAGATTAATTCCTACAGGGAACGAGCTGAAGATAAAGACACCGGTCTGTATTCAAGCCGTGTAGGCTGGGAATAGGCTATTGTATGTTTCAATATTAGAGGCTATTCCCCCAAATTCATCAAAATAAAAGGCCTTCCAATCAGCTGTACATGTGCTGAGGGGAGGGCCTTAAATGGTATAATTGCAAGTTACCTTAAAACATATTTCGAATTCCTAGATCGTAAAAGCCGATGTCATCTAGCATGATTTTATCTCCTTCGGCTTCAAGGTAGAAGGTGATTTCCGTCAGGTTCTCAGGCTCTAGCTCAGGTTCTTCCTCTTGAAACTGTTCGAACGGCATCTCATAGGTCTGAAATACAGCTTCGGACAGATCACCGTACTTCCCATCATTAATCCGTTCTTCAAGCCATGGGAATAACGTGAACTGAGTTTGCGGAAGTGGAAGAATATCCATTACCTCACTTAACGGCAAGCGTGCCGAGGTATCATTTTTGTCGGTTAACTCAACCTCTACATTGGGAGGTAGCGGAATACTTAGTTCATCTTTGATATCACCATTGAGGTTTGCTAAGGAAAATGTAAGGCCATCTGCGTCTGAAAGGGCCATTTCAGTAACAACACTGTCTTTAAGCTTAATGTTGTAATAAGCTTCCTCGTCTTTTTTGGCTGTGCGTTCAAGAACGACACCATATGTGGCTTTGCTCTTCGATTCACGATCCTTCGCGAGCTCTTCCGACCAGGATAATCCGGATGCTTCTGCTGTTCCGAGATTAACGGTATTCTTGTTGCGGTCCTCGTCAAATGTGGCTACTGGCCGATATCCCCCATCCTGGAATCGATTGTAGTAAGTGGTCTCCGGTAGCCATTTCAGTCCGCTGCGGTAATCCCGGAACAAGCTCTGGTATTCGTCTTTTCCATGCAAAGTGGTCTCCAGAAAAGCTGACACATACACTTTAGCGATTTGCCGCTGCTTCTCTGCATCCATAATTTGCGCTCGATTTAAAAAGAGGCCAGCAGGTAATGTCTGATCATACGCGCCCCAATCGCTGTTGAATTGACTGTGATTGGCGTCCGCAATATACAGCGAGCTTTTGAAAGCGGAGGATCCTGGAGAATATGAAGTACGTATATACTGCCGGTCACCATAGAAATCATGTACATCCCCATCACGAGCCCCTTGCAGAGTCAAATAGTTGACATCCTTGAGACGGGCTTGCTGATCGTCTATCGTTTTGTCCGTAGGGGCAAGGGCGACCACAGAGGCTATATTAAAACGATCTACTGCCTTCATAACGGGATCATTTTTGAACCAACGTTCGGCGTCTGCTGCCATAGCAACAGCTTGTCCTCCACGGCTATGGCCGAGCAGGGCGGTTTTTGTGAAATCTATTTTTTGATAAAAAGGATTGTCTGGTTCATCCGAGAAAGCTGCTAGCTGTTCCAGGTGTTTCAGAATGATCCAGGTCCGTACTTTGAAATCATTGTCCGGAATACCGGACCAAGCAGAATAGTTCAGGAAATTCTCATCCAGGGAAATTGCGATAAACCCCCGGCTGGCCAAGAGTTCACCGAGATAAGCGTACCCTCCGTCAGAGTAATCTTCCATCATATGATTTCCGTGCACCATCAGAACTACCGGATAGGGACCATCGCCCTCAGGCATCCATACTCGGCCGTTCAGTGGAAGTGCATTATAATCGAAACCCCAGAATAAAGTGCGGAGTTTTGACCAATCCTTAATATAAGCAGAAGCATCTACTGTAGAAGAGATCACATTGGTATCCTTGCCGTATTCGGTCCGATGCAGATCCTTACCGCTGGCATAAGTGAAGGTCTGATAGGCTTGATTGCCAGGTTGTGATGGACTTGCGGCTGTCAATGGAATCACATCGGAATCACTGATATCAATGGGTTCCAAAGTAGGTATTTCCTGCACTCCGTTTGCCAGAGCAAGTTGGGAAAAAGTCACCGTAATGGTAAGCAGAATTCCCATGGTTATTCTTTTACTGCGCAGCAGACCGATTGCTAATCCGCCCAATGCACCTAATACGGATAGTAGAACAGCAATGAGAGCCGCAGCTTCAATCTCAAAATCTGCGTAATATAAGATTAGTAGAATCGCTCCAACATCGCTCAATACACAGCCTGCGAATAGTCGTGGAATGCGCAGTCCGGTCAACGCGATCAGTACAGCAATGATATTACTGGCAATGGCCAGCAGAATGGTACTCGTACCTGCAGCAAGTGCAATATCAGTTGGCACCCCTAATCCAGTGGGTATACCTAATACGGCAGTGGTGAAGGCCAAAAAGCAAACGATCCAAAGACCAGCGATTGCTGTCCTCCAGACCGTTGTATCATAACGGTAAGTTCCCCTAATCCTTCGACTAATTTCTTGAGTCATTCTCCTATGAAGCCGTGGTCTTATCGGCGCAGGGACGTACTCTAAATCCATACCCATGATTCTCACTCCCGACATTAAGCGGTAATTTCTCTAGACCATAAGCTGTAGCAATAATATTACTTTATAGCATCAATAACAAGTGGATCTTACAGGAACCCACACCATTGCCTGTATAGCGTGGGATTTGAAAGATTCCTTTGTCATTGGTTGGAAAAAAAGGTTTGACACGGTTAAAGGGTTTCAGTATTATATCCATATAAACCAACTAAGTAGATAGGAATAATTGAAGAAAGTTCTTACCGTACAGACGGAGGAACGCCTGCATTAGGCTCGCAGACACGTGTCATAGGACCGGTTTGACCTGCCATACGTGGGCTTTCCTCCGTTCTTTTTGTTATCCACAGGAAAGAAATGAAGGCAAGAAAAACATGGGGGAGTGGAAAAGATGAAGAAAAAGATGAATAAAGGGCTTCTTGTAGGGTTTAGCTTGTTGCTGACGGCAGGGCTTACTGCTGCTTGCGGCAGCAATAACAACAACGGCAATAGTGCTAGTTCGGCAACAGACGCACCAGCAACAACCAATTCTGCGGAGGCCACAAATGCGGCTGAAGCAACAAAAACTCCATCTAAAGATCCAGTAGAACTACTGAACGTATCTTATGACCCTACTCGCGAATTGTACGAGAATTATAATAAAGCCTTTGCTGCCTATTGGGAGAAAGAAACAGGACAGAAGGTCACCATTAAACAATCCCACGGTGGATCGGGGAAACAAAGCCGTGCTGTACTTGATGGTCTGGAAGCGGATGTTGTGACCTTAGCACTTGGTTATGATATTGATGCCTTGCAGGAAAAGGGACTTATTAATGAAGGCTGGCAAAGTAAATTTGATCATAACAGTTCACCGTACACCTCGACGATCGTATTTTTAGTACGCAAAGGAAATCCAAAAGGAATCAAAGATTGGCCGGATTTGCTTAAGGAAGGCGTAGAAGTGATTACACCGAATCCGAAAACATCAGGTGGCGCACGTTGGAACTACTTGGCGGCGTGGGGTTACGCGCTAGACCACAACAATAACGACGAAGCTAAGGCTGAGGAATTTGTAAAAGAATTGTTCAAACATGTTCCGGTGCTGGATACGGGTGCGCGCGGTTCTACGACCACTTTTGTAGAGCGTGGAATTGGCGATGTGCTGATTGCATGGGAGAATGAAGCTTACCTTTCTGTAGAAGAGCTTGGTCCAGATAAATTCGATATCGTAAATCCATCTGAGAGCATTCTGGCTGAACCGCCGGTAGCAATAGTAGATAAGGTTGTGGATAAAAGAAATACGCGTGAAGTGTCCGAGGCTTACTTGAAGTATCTCTATACGGAAGAAGGACAAAAAATCGCGGCTGAGAACTACTACCGTCCAACGCTAGAAAGCGTGAAAGAACAATATAAAGATAAGTTTCCGGAAATAAAGCTCTTCACATTGGCTGATAAATTCGGAACCTGGAAAGAAACGCAAGAGAAGCATTTTAACGATGGCGGGATCTTTGACAAGATCTATGTGCCGGGTGCTAAATAACAGATTAATAAAACGAAAATTATATTTTTCTTTAAGAGATTTGTCCCTAGTAAGGGGCTGATCGGCTAACCTGCCGAAGGCGAGAAAGGATGAATAGGGGATGAATGTCACCGCAACGACTACAGCTGTATCGGCGACAACGCGGCGAAAGATACTACCCGGTTTTGGGATAACGATGGGGTACAGCGTACTTTACCTGAGTCTCGTGGTACTCTTGCCACTTTCAGCATTGTTGTTCAATTCTACTGGGCTGAGCTGGGCGAAATTCTGGGATGTAGCTACCGATCCGCGTGTATTGGCTTCGTATCGTGTCAGCCTGTCTACGGCAGCGGCTGCTGCTTTTGTGGATGCTATTCTAGGTCTCTTGCTGGCGTGGGTACTAGTGCGTTACGAATTTCCGGGCAAAAGAATATTTGATGCGCTGATCGATCTTCCGTTTGCTTTACCGACAGCTGTAGCTGGTGTCTCCTTGACGGCTCTTTATGCCACAAATGGCTGGATCGGAGCGTGGCTTGAGCCACTAGGATTAAAGGTGGCATTTACTCCGCTTGGCATTACCCTTGCCTTAATGTTCATCGGGATACCGTTCGTCGTGCGAACGGTACAGCCGGTGCTGGAGGATTTGGACCGAGATATGGAGGAAGCCTCGGCAACCCTCGGTGCAGGCCGCTGGAGAACCTTTCGTTCAGTAGTACTGCCTGAGCTATTCCCGCCGTTGTTAACAGGCTTTGCTTTGGCATTTGCCCGTGGTATTGGTGAATTCGGCTCTGTCGTGTTCATCTCCGGTAATATGCCGATGAGAACGGAGATTGCGCCTTTGCTTATTATGTCCAAACTGGAGCAGTATGATTACGCTGGTGCTACCGCCGTTGCGTTGCTCCTGCTGCTCATTTCCTTCTTAATGCTGTTAGTCATTAATACGCTCCAGCGTTGGGTGCGTAAGACTTCTCGGTAGGTTTTAGGTTTTGACTCTCTATATTGCAAGTATTTAATTTGGAAGTTTTGTTTGCTGCGCGATTCTTAGCGAAGCTATAACCGAACAGGTAAATGACGACTTTATTTTACGAAGCATACTTGCTTCCGTAAAATGTAGAATCTTTAGGCGAATTGAGGAGTTGCAGAGTAAATTTGCTTTGTAGTTGGAGGAGCGATAGCGATCTCGAGTTTTGAAACCAGATGACTGGTAAAAAGGAGCGGAGAGGAATTTTGGAACTGGAGAAGCGCTAGCGTTCGCCTTTATCCTCGGATTTCTACCGCGAGGAGCGGTTCAAATCAGGAAATCTGAGGATAACAGCGATCGGAAGTCCAATATTCCTTGGAGTGACTCATTACCAGTAATTAGGGTCAACAAATTCGGAGATAGCAGACCATCCGATAACTCCCAAATTTACTCGAAGACACTTCATATCTACCGTCGATTCAGTATTTTTCAAAAGCTAATCATGCTTTCGTAAAACCCTTTAAAGGAGGAATAACTTGTGGCAGGCACCATCCCACTCCAAGCCCCCCGGCTACAGAAGAATACGTCCTCGCCAGCGACAACGGAAACCAAGGCTGTAAAATGGGTGTTGATCGGAGCTGCTGGACTAGTCCTTTTTTGGCTGATTGCCTTGCCTTTGATTGTTGTGCTGACAGAGGCGCTGAAAAAGGGCTGGGACGTATATATAGCTGCTCTGACCGATCCAGATGCCCGTTCCGCTTTGCGGCTGACGTTGCTTGTTGCAGCGATCACTGTACCACTGAATACCTTTTTTGGCGTAGCGGCTGCATGGGCAGTAACCAAGTTTCGTTTTCGCGGCAAAGGGTTTCTCATTACCTTGATTGATCTCCCCTTTGCAGTATCGCCTGTCATCGGCGGTCTGATCTTTGTGCTCGTCTTCGGCGCTAACGGTTGGTTTGGCCCTTGGCTGAGCGCCCATGATATCAAGATCGTATTTGCACTTCCAGGCATCGTGTTGGCCACGCTGTTTGTGACCTTTCCCTTTGTGGCACGTGAGTTGATTCCACTGATGGAGGATCAAGGGACACAGGAGGAAGAGGCAGCGATTACCCTCGGAGCACATGGGTGGCAAATCTTTTTCAGAGTCACGCTTCCTAATATTAAATGGGGCTTATTGTACGGTATTATTTTGTGTAATGCGCGGGCCATGGGCGAGTTCGGCGCAGTTTCTGTGGTATCCGGGCATATACGTGGGGAGACAAATACACTGCCGCTGCATGTTGAGATTTTGTACAATGAATATCAATTTTCAGCCTCTTTTGCAGTAGCATCTCTGCTCCTGTTGTTGGCTTTGGTGACGATGATTATTAAAAGCTGGTTATCACGAAAAAATGCCCATTGACAGTACTTTTGGTTCCGTGCTAAGTTAATTCATAGTATACTGGTTGGTAATAACGGAATTATGGAGATTAGGCGGATATAATCCTTTGGATGGGGAAAGGGAGGCTAGAGAATGGCTAAACCGCTGAAAGTGGATGATTTATGGCTTACGCGGATTGCAGGGCTTCTGGATGATATGGAATTTGGCTCCTTGCACATCGTAGTGCATGAAGGTCAGATTGTTCAGATGGAGCGTACGGAACGCAAACGTTTTGAGAATGGCAATGGCAACGCAAACGGGCGTTACATTAATGAGAGTGGAACCCGGCGGGCCGATTCCCAATCGGCAGGACGTTGATACAATCTCGGGCAATCATAAAGGTATATATCATATTTAAGAATAAACGCTAATAACCCACTCCTGAATAGGGGCGGGTTATTTTTCTGACGATTTAGGTGCTCTTATTAATAACGATTTGCCTGACGTGAAGAGGAAATCCCTTCAACCAACAGTACGAGCGCAGTGATGCCATGCATAATCCAACCTAAGAGTGGGATAAACGCTAAAATCGAGGTGATAGTGCCTAGAACATTCCCTACGATGGGTTTCCGCTCTCTTTGCAGGATTACAATGGCTACAGCGTGGAGCAAAAAGGCAACGGCAAGAGGGACCCAACCATTCGCTATAATAAAGAGACCGCCGAGGACAGGCAGAGCCAGAAAAGCCTCATACACACACGTTCCCCATTTAAACAGCTTTGCTACAGGAGACATTATGCCACCAACCTTTTTAGAATATTGTTATAAATACTATTCCACACAGTGAGTAATAGGATTCAAGAATATAATACTTACCACTTTGGTGGATGTGTATGAATTTTGGGAATGGACGGCATTTTCATATTCATATATAGTGTGAGTTAGATATTTCCAAAAGAGTGTAAAGATATACGCTCACCCAATAAGGATACAAATTTTACTATTGGGTGAATTTCAATTTATAAAGGAATCATCAAGGGGAGATCACAGTGCTTAGAAAGTCCTTTTTCACAAAACTACTTATAGCTTATCTTATTATTGTATTCGCTTACACGATGATTGCGGTCTGCCTTTCTTTTTTTAAAGACGGTCAAAGAGTGCGATCGGAATTGAGTCAAAACCAGCAGAATTTTCTCATGCAATCGCGCGACAAAATTGACACGAAACTCGGCGTTTCTTTCAATTTAATTGCGCAATTGAGACGTAATGATCATGTTGTTAAATTCGCTGAAAAAGAACGCAATTACTATGAGATTACACAAACCTCTTATGCACTGCAAAATCATATAGACGCATTCTCTGAATTCGGATATAGCATTGATTTAATGAAGACTAACGACGATCTGGTCATAACGCCGCAAATTTCGTCGGATAGAAGACGCTATATGGAAGATATGGGAATGACGAATGAGGATTTGGCACAATT
Source organism: Paenibacillus sp. FSL R5-0914 (assembly GCF_038004525.1). Lineage (NCBI taxonomy): Bacteria > Bacillati > Bacillota > Bacilli > Caryophanales > Paenibacillaceae > Paenibacillus > Paenibacillus sp. FSL R5-0914. Next base: position 410,521 of record NZ_JBBORH010000001.1, on the reverse strand, counting down.
AGGCACAGACAGCACGAGTCCAACCATAACGCTATCGAGCCGCCAAAAGACAACTTCGACAGATAATGAAAGCGCATCCATAATTATCGTTAATCCGGAACGGGTAGGAATAGGGAATTCATTATTTTTTGTGGTCTCCTTCTTTGAACAATTGCTGCTACCGCCCCTATCCCCTGATACGCAAGAAGCTTTTGCCATTATCGAGAATGGTAGATACGTGACGCTTAAATCAAGCTTTGACGATAAACGGGAAAAGCAATTGCTTGCCTATCCACTGGCACAACTGGATGAACAGGCAACCGTGGATTATAAGAAGCTATCCAATGATGAATTCGATTTCCATTTAATCCGCTCGAATACAATGCCGCAATGGTCGTATATGTATGTTACACAGAACTACTCTTTGGTGGACTCCTTTTCCCCCAATTTAAAAGGGACTGTACTTTTATTAGCCATTCTTATCTTTGTGGGACTTGCGTTCGCCTATACAGTTTCCAGGCGCATGTACCGGCCTGTGGGTCATCTCGTTGGATTGTTCAAGAGCTACGGTGAGCCTGCGGGAGCAGACGAATTCGCTTTCTTGAACGAGACAGCGACGAGTATAAGTAAAGCCAATGAACAGATGAAATCCGCGCTACATGAGCACAAGCTTTCGATGAGAGACAAGTTCCTGCGGGATTTGCTCCATGGACTCGTTCCACCTGAGAAGGTGGATGACCTGCTAAATGCACATCAACTGCAAAGCCTTTCTAGCAACTTGAGCGTTTGTGTGATTTCATTCTCGAACGCTAAGGAATTGGAGGAGCAATATTCGAAAGATGCGATTCTTACGATAAAATTAAAGACTTCCTTGATTATTCATGAGCAGTTGAAAGTTCATTTTCCTTGTGAGTTGCTTGATCACGATTTCACCAAATTTGTCTTCATAATCAGTGAATCCGATACGGAATCCATTCAGAAGAAGCTCATGAAAGCGATGGCTCAAATCGAGGACGCACATGCATACGGATTGACTGCAGCAGTAGGCCAGCCCGTAGCCTCTGCTGGCGAAATTGACCGCTCCTTTATCCAGGCCCTTGATATTCTGAAGAGGAGATCGGCAGTGGATAAGACTTCCGTCATTACGTATAAACAACTCAGTCAAGTTCAGATGGTGAGCTATTATTATCCTATCGATACGGAACGAGAGCTGATCAGCTATGTGATTCGCGGCAAGCGGGAGAATGCTTTAAATACGCTAAATCGCCTGCTATCGGAAAATCTGGAGCAAAGGCAGTTAACCAGGCAGCAGCTCGACCAGTTCAGCCTGCTTGTGTTGGCTACGCTGAGTCGAATTATCCAGCAGTTGAATATGCCTTTCGAAGAGTTCGTTCAAGCTCATAAGGAATCTCTGGACATCGTACAGCACGGCGAATCAAAGGAGCTAATGGTTTCCGCCATTACTTCCTTGTTTGGCGCCATGATGGATACGATTGATCAGCAGAATGAAATGATGGATAACAGTACGGTAAAGCGGATGATTGAATATATTCATGACAACTACAATAGGGATTTATCGCTTAGCATGATAGCGGAGGAGTTTAACTTCTCTCCCGGTTATGTCAGCATCGCGTTCAAAAATCATTCCGGAGAAAACTTTAAAGATTACTTGAATTTTTATCGTGTGCAGCAAGCTAAAGAAATTATGCGCCAGCAGAAAGATATCAAAATTGGAGATTTAGCACTAATGGTTGGGTGCAACAATGCGAATACGTTTATTCGCATGTTCCGCAAGTATGAAGGATTAGCTCCTGGCCAATACGCAAAGAAGCTTAACGAGAAGGAATGAGGCTTCAAGTAATGAGAACCGTTGATTCAAAAACAAAGCCGCCTAGCTTAATTGCCAGGCGGCTATTGTATGTTCGACGGGCGTTTCTCTATATACGAGAAATTGTTGATACATAAAATAATGCACATTATGAACCCAGACATAAAGAGTTGCTGCTAGATGAAATAATGGCGATAGACAGCGCTTACATTCATTCCTATAGTTTAAATTGCAACGCTGACCTTTCAAATAGGAGCGCTCCTGAAGGGATCAGCTAAACATCGTTGCGAGAGGAGAAGAGGGTGCTGCTTAACTTTAAAGAAATAAAAACCAACCTGATCAGGGACCGTTATCTTTACCTGCTCCTGATACCGTTTCTGGCTTGGTATATCATCTTTGCGTATAAGCCGATGTACGGCCTGCAGATCGCCTTTAAGGATTTCAGTGTATATAAAGGAATTGAAGCGAGTCCCTGGGTGGGGTTTGAACACTTCGAGAGCTTTTTTAAAAGTCCATATTTCTGGCGGCTATTAAAAAACACAGTATTGCTCAGTTTGTATCAATTGCTGTTCGCGTTTCCTGTGCCGATTATCCTCGCTTTGTTATTTAACGAATTGAAGAATGGAATTTTCAAGACAACGGTGCAGACCTTTACGTATTTGCCCCATTTTATTTCGGTCGTTGTCGTAGCTGGGATTGTTACCAACTTCTTGGCTCCTAGTAACGGTATTATCAATATCCTGATTGAGATGATGGGTGGCGAGAAGCAATACTTTCTGACCAATCCCGATTATTTCCGAACTATTTTTATCGGGTCCATGGATATTTGGAAGGAAGCGGGATTTGGTACCATCATCTATATAGCCGCTTTGTCCGGCGTCAATCCGGCCTTGTACGAAGCGGCGGTTATCGATGGAGCTAACAAATGGAAGCAAATGTGGCATATCACACTTCCCGCCATCATTCCAACGATCGCAATCATGCTTGTCATGAAGGTGGGTTCCATGCTGGAAGTTGGCTATGAGGCGATCATTCTTCTGTATCAACCAGCCACCTATGAGGCGGCCGACGTTATTAACACCTACGTATATCGGGCTGGTCTGCAGGATGCACGTTACGATCTGGCTACAGCGGTGGGACTGTTTAATGCCGTCGTTGGATTTATTCTCGTCGTATTTGCCAATAAGATGAGCAAGAAGTTAACGGATACTGGATTATGGTAGGTGATGGAAGATGAAAAAAACCAGAGGCGAAAAGCTGTTTTATATCTTTAACTGCGTATTTCTTGGGATTATTGCTTTGCTTGCGTTGTACCCTTTTGTGTATGTCTTATCCGCATCCATCAGCTCCTCCGACGCGGTCGTTACCGGCAAAGTGATCTTGTTGCCGAAAGATATTAACTTTGACTCCTATGCAAAGGTATTATCGGAAAAGGGAATTTGGATTGCCTACTTAAACACGTTCTATTACACCATATTCGGCGTAATGGCCAACTTGATTCTCACCATTTGCGGTGCGTATGCCTTGTCTAAGAAACGGATTATGGGGCGCACGGCCATCAGCTTCTTTATCGCGCTGACGATGTGGTTCCAACCGGGCATGATTCCGATGTATCTTAATTTCCGAGATTTGAACATGCTCGATAGCAGGTTCACAATTGTTATCGGATTCGCGATTACGACCTTCTATGTGTTCCTCATGAGAACGTTCTTCCAGGGCATTCCGGAGGAACTCGAGGAAGCGGCGAAGGTTGACGGAGCAAATGATCTGACGATCTTATGGAAGGTGTATCTGCCGCTGTCCAAAGCCGCTCTTGTGACGATCGGATTGTTCTATGCGGTGCACCGCTGGAATGGATATTTCTGGACGATGATCCTACTGAGCGACGAGAGCAAGGTGCCGCTACAAGTCCTGCTAAAGAAGCTGATTGTTGAGATGAACGTGAATGACGAGATGGGCAATATGGCGGTATATTCAAAGGAAACGATCATCTATGCGACTATCATCATTTCCATTATTCCGATTGTTGCAGCTTATCCCTTCATTCAGAAATATTTCGTCAAAGGGACCATGATCGGCTCCGTCAAAGGCTAGTGGCTGTTTCCAACTTTTTATTATGAAAGCAAGAAACCAATATTGGGAGGTCATGAATGTGGGTAACAAAAAATGGATGAAATCATCTGCAATAATCATGATGACAGTCGGTATGCTGCTGGCAGGCTGTAGTAATAATAACGCTCCGCAAAATAGCGGAAGTGCGGCGAATGATTCAAAAGAGTCAGACACAACCCAGTTGTCTGGGCACCTGATCGTCAAAGACCCGCTTGAACTGACGATCCACATGCACTACACAGATACGTTTATATACGATGATAACTGGCCTATCTTTAAAGAAGCGGAAGCTATGACCAATATTAAGCTGAAGGGAACCGCATCTAAGGCCTCAACGAATAGTAAAGAACTGTTCAATACAATGATGGCTTCAGGGAAAATTCCGGATCTGGTTCATCATCAAATTAAAGAGCAGTACGACAGCCTTGGGATTGAAGGAGCCTTTCTCGAGCTAGATGGATTGATCGAAGAACATGCACCGAACATTAAAAAGTTCTTGTCCGAACATCCAGATGCAGCCAAATTTATGAAGGCTTATAACGGCAAGACGTATTTTCTAAACTTTACTCCAGATGGACCGGCTGCCAAGGGCTGGTTTGTACGCCAGGATTGGCTGGATAAGTTGGGACTTGAGCAGCCGAAAACGGTAGATGAGCTGCATGCACTATTAAAAGCATTCAAAGAAAAAGATCCGAACGGTAACGGAGTAAACGATGAAATTCCATACTTTAGCCGAACCAAGCTGGATGGGATTTACGATTTGTTGATCCAGTGGGGCGTGCGGGGCGGGGCCGATGCGGCAAAACGCGGATTTTACGCGGACAACGGTGTCGTCAAGTACGGCATGTATGAGCCGGGCTATAAGACAGCAATCGAGAATATTGCGAAGTGGTACAAGGAAGGCCTAATCGATAAAGAAATCTTCACCCGCGGAGCGAAAGCGCGTGACATTTTGCTCGGAGACAATATAGGTGGCATAACGCACGACTGGTTCGCCAGCACGGCTAACTTCAATGACATTCTTGCGACTAAGATTCCTGGCTTCTCCTTTGGTCCGATGACGCCTCCAGCGAATACCGAGGGCAAAGTCGTCGAAGAGAGCTCCCGTAAGCAGACGCATGCGAGCGGGTGGGGAATCTCGGCGGCAACTAAGCATCCCGTCGAAGCGATCAAATATATGGATTTCTGGTTCTCAGAGGAGGGCCGGAGATTGATGAACTTTGGTATCGAAGGAAAACACTACGATCTCGTGGACGGCAAGCCGAAGTTTAAAGAATCCATATTGGAAAATAAAGAAAAGACAGTGATTCAACAGCTTCAGGAAGAGGGAGGACAAATTGAGCTCGCCTTCCATCAAGACTATGCTTACGAAGAACAATGGACAAACGCGACTGCATTGAAAGGCATCAAGGAATACATTGATAATGGCTATATTATGGAGGCTTATCCGCCGATTTCGTATACGGATGAGGAACGGAGCGAATTTGAAGAGTTAAATGCTGGCGTACTGACTTATGTTGAGGAAAAGCTGCAGAGATGGGTGCTAGGTGTGGAACCGGTCAACGATGAGACATTCAGTAAGTATATCAAGGAATTGGAAGACTTAGGCATCAAGGATTTGCTTGCGTTAGAGCAAGTTGCATACGACCGTTACATGAAATAGTTGGCATCGCTCCTTCCGGAGTCTAGATGATTTCGGAGGGAGCATTCATAATCGAAAATAACATAACGGAGATGGATAAATGAATCTGCAATCATTGCTGAAAGAGCAGATGACTACGACGGAGCTATTAGCTAACTTGCGTTCGCGGCTGGAGCCGATGGATGAGAAGGCCGCCTATATCGCAGCACATATGCCTGATCACGTGCGTGAGACGATCGCGAATGCTGAATTCGCCTATCAAGGAATGATCATGCTTCCTGGCACAGGGGGAGTCAGGGAGTTTGTCGGGAATCCGCCTAGCTGGCTAGAGCGCAGACATAATGACAATGAATATTTATGGCAGCTGAACCGCATGACTCATTGGCAGGATTTACTGGAAGCCTACTCGCTCACCAAGGACGCGAAATACGGACTAAAGGTCATCGACGAAATGCTGGACTGGATCGAAACGGTCACTATTCCTGAGGACTTACTGGATAAGCCGATTGGCTATTTTACGGAATGCCATCCGCTGAGGGTTTTGGAGATTGGTATCCGGGGCTACAAAATTTGGCCGCTTGTCTTGGAGCATCTAGGCCGCTCGGAGCTGTTTACGGAGGTAGTATTAGAGCAGTATTTAACGGTCATTTACAAGCAAGTAAAAGCTTTGCGTAACGTGTCGCCTCAGCTGTGGCCTAAAGCAGATCATAACCATTATTTAATGGAATGTTTGGGCCTTCTGACGACTGCCCTTTACTTTCCCGAGCTGAAAGAAGCTGAGGAATGGAAGGCTTTTGCGATCGAGGGCATCGAAAAGTGCAGCATGGCGCAACTGACAGAGGACGGCGGTCAAATCGAGGGCTGCCCATCGTATCATAATGGCTGTATGTTCTGGTTTGGGCTGGCTGTGGTTCTGGCTAAGCGTTTCCAGTTTCAGTTCTCCCCAGCGTACATGGAACGGTTTAGAAAAAATCTGGATTACTCCATTTACTCGTTAAGACCAACCGGGAAATGTGTACCTGTAGGTGATTCCTATGCGAACCCGCTTGCTGTAATGTCCGGTGTTTATGGGTATTTTGCGTTGGATGATGTTTCCTGGCTGGGGCTAGCAACGAACTTGATCGATGTGACTGAGGTGGTACGGGAAGCAAGCAAGCATGTATGGAGAGCACTCGATGTTCGCCAATTCGTGGAAGAGCTGCATTCTCTGCAGGGCAGACAATTTGTATTAGATAAGCAGACGACATTCTGGAATCGTACGCTAGATCAAGCGATTATCCGCAGCGGCTGGGATTCGAAGGCTCTTAGCTTTTTATTTACATGTAAAAGCCCAATACAGAATGCCCATGCCCATATCGATTTGATGAGCTTTGATTTTACGGCGCTTGGAAAAGACATGATTTGCGATCCCGGATTTTTTTGTTATCGGGATGATGAAGACCGCAAACAGTTTAAGAGCTCAAATTATCACTCCACACTGCTGATCGATGAGCGAGATCATTTCGAGTATATTTCTCCGTTTAAATTCGGGCCGCAAAAGCCCGGTGGAATCTACAATGTAGAAGATAGAGGCTTCTACCGGCTCGCCAGTGCTTGTCATACCAACTACGATCCGGTTGTTCATTACCGGCATATTTCGCTAGTGGATAATCGATTCGTGCTTATTGCCGATCGGGTAGAAGGGCTGAATGACCATAGCGTTCAGCGCTATTTCCATCTAGATTTTGTCGAGGTGGAGGAGAACAAGAACGGTGTGGTCGCGACAAGTGATATTGCGAATCTGGCGATAGCGACAAGCCATACGGGAGAATTGAATCTCTTGGAGGGAAGATTATCCGATGAGACCGATCTCTCAAGGCCTTCGACAAGGGTCCGCTTTCAGGATAGATACAGCGGTACTATGACTTTCTTGACCGTGCTTATTCCTTTTCAAGGGGGGCAACAGCCTGCCGTTCAGATTATTGAAGAAGAGGAAGGTGTATTTAGCTTCGAGCTTGGAGATCAGTACTTGGTTTCGATAAACGAAAGAGATATGCACATAAGCAAACGGGCTTGAAAAGGGGGGACCCTTAGAAAGTTAAAAATAGGAGTGAGCAGATTGTTGAACCTTCAGGCTGATGATCAAATTTGGGTAGATAATGTCATTTCTAAACTAACGGACAAAATGGACGCCGTATGTGAACGATCAAGAAACAAAATTCCATACACGACAAGAAATGGCACGCACGACAATCAGATCGAAAAAGATATCAACTGGTGGACGAATGGATTTTGGGGCGGTATGATGTGGCTCATGCACCATGAAACCGGTGCTCAGAAGTACAAGGAAATCGCCAATTTCACGGAGGATGCATTGGATGCCTGCTTCCATCAATTCTACGGTCTGCATCATGATGTCGGATTTATGTGGTTGCCTACGAGCTTGGCCAATTATAAAGTTACCGGAAATCCGGAATCTCGTAAGAGGGCAATGCATGCCGCCAACTTACTTGCTGGACGATTTAATCTGGCAGGCGGATTTATCCGCGCTTGGAACGATGATACGGCCAGCGAAGATACAAGAGGGTGGGCGATTGTGGACTGCATGATGAATCTCCCGCTTCTCTATTGGGCGAGCGAAGAGACTAAAGATCCGCGATATGCGCAAATCGCAATGAGGCATGCGGACACTGCTCTAGAAGCTTTTATCAGGCCGGACGGTTCCGTGAATCATATCGTGGAGTTCGATCCGTTCCATGGAGGCGTGGTCCGAACTTACGGCGGCCAAGGCTACGAGGATGGCTCGTCCTGGACACGTGGGCAGACCTGGGCTTTATACGGCTTTATGATCAGTTATACGCATACGGGAAAGCCGGAGTATTTGCAGGCGGCCAAACGGGTGGCGCATTATTTTATGGCTAATATTCCGGATAACGGGGTTATTCCAATCGATTTCCGGCAACCGAAGGAGCCCGCTTACGAAGACTCCACGGCAGCGGTGATCGCAGCTTGCGGACTGATCGAGATCGCCCAAGTTGTTGGCGAGCTCGAAAAGGAGGTCTATCTGAACGCTGCGCTGAAGCTCCTGAAAACAGTGGACGCTACTCGCTGCGACTGGACGAAAGATTTTGATCATCTTTTAATGGGCGGTTCTGCAGCGTATCATCATAAAGACATTCATGTTTCAATCATTTATGGCGATTATTACTTTATGGAAGCTATTTTTAAGTTAAAGGGGAACGACTTGTTCTTGTGGTAGTAAACGATATACCAGATCAGTTAACCAGATTATTGGGAGTAATCGCCTATTTAATAAGAAGATAATACTTCATAATAATGAAAATCGTTGATAAAAAAAGCCGCCTAGCCTATGTGCCAGGCGGCTTTTGTATATTCGACGGAGGCGAGTCTTGCCTGTGCACCATTGAGTCGTATATAGTTGGAACAGCAATGCTGAACGGCGCTAATTCTATTTTATTGTAAGATGCTAGGAGGGGAACGGTATGGGGACAACAGGAAAGCTGGATATACGTCATGAATGTCCTTCAGTGGAACAGTATTTAGCGCTGAGAAAAGAGGCTGGATTGAGTGCAATGAGCGCGGAAGGTGCTGCAATAGGGCTACCTCGTTCTATTTTTGCGGTAACTTTGTATGAGGAGGATTCCTTGGTCGGGATGGGCAGGGTGATTGGCGATGGGGGATGCTTTTTTCAGGTTACGGATATCGCGGTTAAGCCTTCACATCAAGGACGGGGTTTAGGGAAATTGATTATGCGAGAAATCAGAGAGTTCCTTCATACTGTACCGGAGAAGGCTTATGTAAGTTTGATTGCAGATGGGGAAGCCTCTAAATTATATGCACAATATGGCTTTGAATCGGTCATGCCACGTTCTCAGGGAATGTTTTTGCGCCCTTAATGTGAGGACATGCTACTTAGTAGAGAGTGCCCCTTGTATTGGTGAAGGGGTTTTTCGTTTGGAAGTTAACGGATGCGTTTTGATTTCAAATGGACCTCAGGGGATAAATAATGATTAAAGGTTGTAAGGGAAAGGCTATTGAGACCAGTATTGAAAAATATAAATAAAGCAGGAAGGCCGCACGCTGGCCTTACCCGGAAAAAGTGAGGAAAAAACAGATGGATGTTGTAGTATTGGGTGCATCAGGAACGATTGGAAAGGCGATTGTACAGGAGGCTTTAAAAAGAAAACATGAGGTAACAGCTGCGGTACGGAATCCAGAATCAGCAACTCTTGAACATGAACGTCTGCACATCACGACTGTAGATGTTCTAGATCCTGCTTCAGTCGCAGCTGCAGTCCGTGGACATGAAGAGGTAATCAGTGCATACGGTCCAGCACTCGGCCAAGAGAAGGATTTGATAACAGCAGCTAAGGCAATTGTAGAGGGAATGCAAGAAGCTGGGCTAAATCGACTGTTAGTTGTGGGTGGTGCAGGGAGTTTGAAGACTGAATCAGGAGAGCTGTTGATGGATACGGCAGATTTCCCTGCTCAGATTAGACCACTGGCAGAGGCACATGCGGAAGCTTATGAAATTTACAAAAACACAGAACTGGATTATACGTATGCCAGTCCTGCTGCGGTAGTTCATTCCGGTCGACGTACAGGTCAATTTCGCATTGGACTCGACCGTCTCGTTTTTGATGAAAATGGCGAAAGTATAATCAGTGTAGAGGATTTTGCTGTAGCTATGGTGGACGAGCTGGAGGAAGGGAATTTTAGCCGGACGAGATTTACTGTAGCTTATTGATATCAAGCTAGTTGTGGATTGAAGTGTAGCGGAAAGGGGCCGAACCATGTATCTGGTAACTGCTGAGCAAATGCGGCGGCTGGACGGAGAAACAATCCAGCGGCTGGGGATTCCAGCTATTGCGCTGATGGAGAATGCGGGAAGAGTGATCGCAGAGGAGATCATTGCGCTGTGCCGGCGGAGAGGTGGAGAGGGCTGCAGAAATGCAGCCGGATGGGAAGACGCAGGAAAGGATGCCGCGCCAGCCAGCGCGGCATTTCAGGTCAGCGCAGATCATGCGCTGACCTTGGACAATGCCGCCACCGAGCGATGGTTCATCCTCGTCGGCAAAGGCAACAACGGCGGCGATGGCCTCGCCGCCGCACGGTATCTTCGCGAGACCGGCATCGCCGTCACGCTCGTTTATGCGGTGCCGCCGGAATCGCTCTCCGGCGAGGCCGCCCTGCAGCGCGATGCGGCTGCAGCCATGGGCCTTCCTGCCGTGGTATACGGCAGGGATCGGCTGGACCTTGCCGAGTGCAGCGGCATCTTGGATGCGCTGCTCGGCACCGGCGCCGCGGGAGCCCCTCGCGGTGCCTATGCGGAGCTGATTGCCGCAGCGAATAGCAGCGGCAAAGTGATCGTGTCCGCGGACATCCCGAGTGGTCTGAACGCGGACACCGGTGAGACGCATGAGCCTTGCATTCATGCGTCGGTGACGGTTTGCCTCGCGTTTCTCAAGCGAGGTCTCCTGCAATACCCCGGTGCAGGCGCAGCGGGGCATGTGAAGGTCCGGGCCATCGGCATTCCGTCTTCTTTGGCCCCTGAAAGCGGTGTGCAGGTTCACCTGCTGACACCGGAAGTGCTGCATGCCCATCTGGGCGTAGATCTGGCCCGCCGGCGTTCGCCTGAAGGCCATAAGGGTACTTATGGGCATGTCCTTCTTGCTGCCGGCACCTTAAGAATGAGCGGCGCCGGACTGCTCTCTGCCCGTGCTGCGCTCCGGGCAGGCTGCGGATTAGTGACATGGGCGCTTCCTCAGAAGCTGCTGCCCTGTATCATCGGTTCTGCCCCTGAACTCATGTTAGCCGATGTTGGGGGCAATGAAGATGGAACCTGGCAAGCAGGGAGCGTTTCAGAGCTACTGAAGCTAAGTAAAGAACGAGATGTTCTTGCCATTGGTCCCGGTCTTGGTCGGTTCGAGGCTGATACAGAATGGCTTCGCAATCTCTGGGAAGGGACGGATTGTCCTCTGGTGATCGATGCGGATGCTTTAAATATATTAGCTGACGCTGATTACAAGAGCTGGGCAAGTAGACGCCATCCGGTGATTCTGACGCCTCATCCAGGTGAGATGGCCCGTCTTGCTAGTATAACAACAGCTGAGGTACAACGGGACCGCATCAGTCTGGCTATGGGATATGCGAAAGAGCATAAGGTTACGCTTGTATTAAAAGGAGCACATACGGTTATAGCAACGCCTGAAGGGCAAGCTTATGTAAACACCACAGGCCATCCCGGCATGGGTACTGGTGGAGCCGGTGATGTGCTAACGGGCATCATTTCCAGCCTGCTGGCTCAGGGACTGAATGAGGCGCAGTCAGCAGCTTTTGGTGTATATCTACACGGATTAGCAGGGGAGAGAGCCGCCCGTCAGCGGAATAATCCAGCGGCTATCATTGCCGGTGATATCATAGAAGCACTCTGAGTGCAGCTTATAGCAGCAGCAAGCAGAGCAGCGGAAGAAATAGTGCAAACACAGGCAGTAACAGAGGGGAACGCTCTACACCCAGTTGCGTCACTCGTAGCAGCAACAGTCCCAAAATTCCAGCCAAGCCCCACAGCAGTAGCTCTGCACCTTGTTCTGCTGCCAGCCATAGACCTGCACCGAAACCTGCGGCTACGTATACAACAAGGGAAACGATGTGGGAAGTGGAACGCAGGAGGCGCAGCAGAACATCGGCTACTAGTGCGGCTGGTAGTCCATAAGCGTAAATCGCATAGGGGATCGAAAGTGGCCAACCCTCTGGTATGCCGTTATGTTGTGGAAACCCAAGCATAAGTAAAGAGATAAGGACGTACGTTAGCCCTGCGCAGGCTAATTTTGTTAAGGCATACATGCCGCTTGTTAAACGGACTGAAGGAATATCATAATCGGGCATCTTATTCATAGGTATACATTCCTCTCGTGGTGTGTTGTGTATCAGCTGGTGACCATATCTCCACCGTTGACATGCATACATGTCCCGGTAACATATGAAGAATCAGGGCCCGCTAAAAATAGATATGCTCCTGCTAGCTCATAAGGCTGTGCAGCACGTTTAAAGGGTGTATCTGTACCAAAGATACTAACTTCCTCTGCAGAGTAGCTTGAGGGAATCAGTGGGGTCCATACCGGACCGGGAGCTACACTGTTGACTCGGACGCCAGCGTCTACGAGAGATAAGGCTAAAGAGCGGGTAAAAGAGACCACCGCCCCTTTGGTGGAGGAATAATCTATGAGCTCTTTATTTCCTTGATAGGCAGTAATGGAAGCGGTATTAATGATGGATGCACCTTTTTTAAGATGTGGAAGTGCGGCCTGAGTGAGGTAAAAGAATGAAAAGATATTCGTCTGGAACGTCTGGTACAATTGCTCTTCTGTTATATCCAAAATACTTTTTTGTGGATATTGGACCCCGTGATTATTGACCAGAATGTCCAGCTTGCCGAAGGTGCGAATCGTATGCTCCACAGCCCTGAAGCAATTCTCCTTATGGCGTAAATCAACTTCAATCCTTAGACAGCGTTGCCCTAATTCTTCGATCCGCTTTTGAGTGACTTCCGCATCTGAGGCTTCGTATAAATAAGCTATAGCAATGTCTGCACCTTCTTTTGCAAAAGCAATGGCTGTGGCTTTACCAATCCCGCTGTCGCCTCCGGTGATGAGTGCAACCTTTCCCTTCAGTTTTCCACTGCCGATAATTTCCGGGTTTTCACTGATGGGACGAGGATTCATCAGACTCTCCAGGCCCGGCTGACGATCTTGATGCTGTGGAGGAAAAGCAATAGGCTGCTCTTTACATACTGTCCGCTCCCCATAATAGGGGTAGATGGGATTCATTTTTTTTAAATAACCTCCTTGCGTTCTTCCTTCCGTATATTTCTATGCATGCGCCCAGAAAAGCGTGCGCTGTCATCAATACATACATATGCGTTTATAAACCCGAGTCGGAGGAGGCGCTTGTTCAAAATGAATGATTGGCGAAATATCGATGATTTGATTCATGGAACCGCGGTTCAGAAAGAGGTCTATAACCTTCTTTTAGAGCTCGATATTATGAATTTGCTAAAGGACTATAACCCTTTGTTGGTTGGGACAATACCGCTTGGAATTCAAGTGGAGGGCAGCGATTTGGATATCATATGTGAGGTTCATGATCCTGCGGATTTTAAGGCGCTAGTTGTTCGGTATTTTGGAGCCATGGAGGGGTTTGTTAGCGAATCACGAGTGGTTCAAGGGATTCCTCGAACGAAAATTAACTTTATGGTAAAGGGCTGGCCTATCGAACTGTTTGGACAGCCGAGGCGAACGGAGCTCCAGAATGGTTATTTGCATATGATCGTTGAAGCTGAAATTTTAGCTCAGATGGATGATGATTTTCGCGAACGGATCATTCTTTTAAAATCAAGCGGATGGAAGACAGAGCCTGCCTTTGCGAAAGCTATGGGATTAGAGGGCGATCCTTACGAAGCGCTGCTGGAGCTGGAAAAGCTTCCTCGGAGCGCTCTTCATGCTTTATGCCATTCTGTTCAAGCGAGGGAACAAGTATGATCTTGTCTTGAGAATCTCCGCGCAGCCGGTATTACCAAGTGCCACCTGATAGTTATTGAAACCAATGAACATGGAAGAGGGTTCTGGGAAGGGATGGGCTGGCAGTATAGAGGTGGAATTATGCTGTGCTCCCAGGATATCTTGTGATACTCAGGACATGAAATAGAAATACTAGCCTTTGAATACGCAAAGTCAGGCATTTGGATATCACAGCAAATGTCACGGTGAACTCCGACTGCTAGTGCAGTATACTATATAGGAGTACGATAATTGCCTATTCTTGCAGGCAGGAGGTCTTTTATGCGTTTTAAGGATGTATTTTCAATTATTGGTCCGGCGATGGTCGGTCCTTCAAGCTCACATACCGCTGGGGCGGCACGGATCGGGAGGGCTGCAAGGCAGGTGTTGGGTGAAGTACCGCGTGTGGCTGAAGTAACGTTTTTTGGTTCTTTTGCAGCAACTTATCAGGGACATGGCACAGATCGAGCGATTGTTGGAGGGTTACTTGATTTCACTACCGACGATCATCGGCTTCCAGATTCCCTAGAACTGGCGGTCGAATCCGGGATGGAAGTTTCTTTTAAGCAAGGAACAGGTCTGTTCCCACATCCAAACACCGTTAAGCTGCATCTCATCGGACAAGAAACAGGAAGCGAACTGACGCTAACAGGGACATCTATTGGTGGCGGAAACATCGAGATTGTTGATATCGACGGTTTTGGAGTGAAGCTTACGGGGATCTATCCGACGGTTCTGATTAATCATATGGATTATTTAGGTGTTCTGGCAAGTGTTACGGAAGTGATGCGTAACGGACAGTTTAATATAGGGCATATGTCTCTCGATCGTAAGAATCGTAGTGGTGCAGCCTTAACGGTGCTGGAGCTGGATGAAGCGGCTACACCGGAGCTTCTTGAAGCGCTTAAAGCGCTCACTGCTGTGAAATCCGTGAAGCTGGTTAATTTAAACGAAGGTAAGCAAGATGAGAAGGGGAAGGAAAGTTTAACATGAATTTTCAAACACTTAGCGAGCTGGCTGTATTGTGTGAGGAACGTGGTCTCACGATTGGAGCACTTATGCTCGAAGAGCAAAGTGCGGAATCTGGACGTTCCAGTGATCATGAATTTTCCACGATGCGTGAATATTATGGCGTGATGAAAGAGGCTGTTCATCGCGGGATGCATGAAGATACAACTTCGCGCAGCGGCCTTACAGGCATGGATGCCCAGCGTGTAGGAGCATACAACGCGGCTGATGAGCCATGCCTAGGTGGACCTGCAGGTCAAGCTATGGCTTACGCGCTGGCTGTATCCGAAGTGAATGCTTCTATGGGCCGGATCATTGCGACGCCTACTGCTGGTTCATGCGGGATTATTCCGGGTGTATTTCTCAGCTGTCAGGAACGGTTTGGCTGGGATGATGACTACATGGTATCCGGATTGTTCGCAGCCGGGGCCATCGGTTATGTCATCGCCAATAACTCCTTTGTATCGGGTGCGGAAGGCGGCTGTCAAGCTGAGGTAGGTTCTGCCATTGGGATGGCAGCAGGCGCGTTAACCGAGCTACGCGGCGGAACGCCTGCACAAGCAGTGCATGCTGTCGGGTTAGCACTTAAGAACACTTTAGGCCTGATTTGTGATCCGGTTGGCGGACTTGTTGAGATTCCTTGTATTGTTAGAAACGGATTCGGTGCAGTTACTGCACTTGCCGCCGCAGATATGGCACTGGCTGGTGTTCGTAGTGTGATTCCTTCAGATGAAGTTATCAAGGTCATGCTCGAGGTAGGCTCAGCTATGCCAGAGAAACACCGCGAGACTGCAGGGGGCGGTTTAGCACAGACACCTACCGGCCGTAAAATCATGCAGGATTTACGCAAAAAGAAGTAATTAATACGTCTCAAATCACAATTTGTATTTAGAGCAGTTTGAAACGTTCCAGCTGATCCCATTGACCTTCTTGTCGAAGGATTTCTGCCTGCCTAGGTCCAATGAGGTCAAAGTGGGGAAACGATGAACGATTATGAATATATTGGGCAGGCAATCCATTCTCCTCGCACCAGTGTTTCAGTGTGGTAAGATCACTACAGCCCACCTTGGTGACGGTAGTGATGCCGGGAAAGCGTGGATCCAGCCAATAATGAGTCAAGAAGGCGATCTCTCCTGCGGAGACCGCTTTTTTCCACCGGGTTAATTCTTCTCTATTGATGCCGAAGGCCATAACGTCTCATCCTTATCTATTGTAGTTGACAACATTATAACCCATGAAAGGGGATTACATTATGAACGGACAAGTAAGAGCGGATATTCGTCCTGGGCTTGAAGTGGATATTGTACTTAAACAGGATCAGCCTACAGGCAAGCTAACACACGGTACGGTGAAAGATATTCTCACGAACTCGCCTCGGCATCCGCATGGCATTAAGGTCAGATTGACTAGCGGACAGGTAGGACGAGTTAAGAATATTACAGGCAACTAAATAAACTACACTTCTCCACATTAAAAAGCGACCCTAATCTCGTAGGTTATTCTGTTCACGGAAACAGAACAACCTACGAGATTAGGGCTTTTTGATTTAAGTTGTTATATTCGGCCCATAAAATCCTCAACAGATTTATCAGCTTTAGTCTGATTACATAACGTGCAAGCGCAGACGCAATTATCTGGGGTTGTATGACCACCTTTAGCACGAGGTAGTAAATGATCAATGGTGTCCCCATAAGCGCCGCAGAAGTAGCAGGTGTAATTGTCTCTGGCTAGTATATAAGCGCGAAAATCCTTATTACTATACAATCGTCGAATCGTTCGACGGTTTACAACGATAGCGGCATGTTCCCTGACCAGGATAATTGCAAGCGCTAGATCAATCTCCTGATGCCAGCGCCGTCCCTTGTCGCTATGACCGCGCATTAGAATCATCCCTTTGGTAGAAGGAATCAATTGGGTTGGATCTTCGGGATTTAGCTTTGTGCCTTGCGAATGCGGCCGTTTTCTTCGCTGTTCCAAACCTCGTACGCGTCGGTTCGGATTAGATTGTCCTGAAGAAGCAGCAGCGGAAGACGGCTTTCCCTCTTTGGGACGCTCCAATAGAGTAATCTGATGGGTTTGGATCGTATCAAGCTTCACCAGTAAGGGGTTTGCTGTGAGTTTTATATTTAGTGTTTCCCGTTGTTTGCGACATTCACGGCAGGCACCACGGCGTGACTGCCCCTTGGAACGTTTGCCTGTACGTCTGCGAAATTCTGTGAGCGGCTTTAGCTTATGGCAATAAGCACACTGCTTGGTAGATAGAAGGTCGGTATCGTTCATAGGTATGTTAGGTGCAGCGCATGTGTACGCATGTCCTGTCTCCTTGTTTTTGTAATATAAACTATAAGTTCCACACCATACTTTATGTCTTGGGATTCTCGCTTATAAGGACGTAGAAATTGTTTATGCTTTGGATTCAATGATGTTCATTTATGAGTTCCGTTAATTGAAATGTTAGCTTCTAAACTTAGTATAACGTAAAGCGCTGCTGTTCACATCGTACGTAAAAAAACCGTAAACACAGCCAAATTTGTGATATGCATCTCGGTGATAAACAGGGAAAACTTGTAAAATAGAAAAAAGGGCAGATTCGTTATCTAGATAGGGTTGCTCTAATTCTTATTTGGAAATGGGGAAGTGAAATGGAATTAACGAAGGGAAGGCCGGGTACAGTAACATGGCTTTATATTCTTCTTATTTTTTTAGGGGTTGGAGCGTTAGGAGGGGGCGGTGCTCTTGTAATAGATCCAAGCGGGAATCTAATGAAAATGCCGACTTCTATGCTGGAAAGATCGCCATTCTCTGATTTTTTATTCCCGGGTATTCTGCTATTTATCGTATTTGGATTACTGCCCCTCCTCGTTGTTTATGGTCTGGTCAAGAGACCTCAGTGGCACTTGGTGGAACGATTAAATCCGTTCAAGCAATTATATAGCTTCTGGGCTTTGTCTCTGTATATCGGGTTTGGGCAAATCATTTGGATAACGGTGCAGACGTACATGCTGAATAGTGTTGCAATGATACATCTGATCTATATGAGTCTAGGGCTGTTGATTCAGACCGTTACACTACTCCCCTCTGTACAAAGTTACTTTTCGCTGGACGGCGGTACGGAAAGACGTTAAAATTGCAGTGAACAAAAGGCATTTCATTTGTCAGGGCAAGGAGCGAGCCGATTTGACAACGATATACGATATTGCCAAAAGAACCGGTTACTCTCCAACAACGGTTTCTAAGGCGTTTAATAATTATTCCGATGTACGTGAGAAAACTCGTCAGGAAATATTCCGGGTTGCCCAAGAAATGGGGTATTTGCCAAATTCACATGCCCGTACATTGACCACTAAGAAATCGTGGACCATCGGCGTGCTGTTCGTAGAGAATACGGGATTTGGTATTCGCCATCCTTTTTTCAGCGCTGTGATCGAAAGCTTTAAGAAGGTTGCTGTTGAAAAGGGTTATGCCCTCATGTTTATCTCCAAAGATGTCGGTGGTAAGCAAAGCGGTTATTTAGAGAATTGCAGGATTCGTGGCGTAGACGGCGTTGTTGTCTTCTTGTCCGATTATGAGGATCCGTATTTCCGTGAACTGCTTGAGAGTGATATTCCTACCGTTATTATGGATTTCGAGACTTCTGAGACGCATACGGTATGCTCAGATAATACTTCTGGAGCCCAGCTGGCAGTGGAGTATCTAGCCTCTTTGGGGCATCGCAAGATTGCCCATATATCCGGCGGCATGAACACATTTCCAGGTAAAATGCGGGAGTTGGGTTACAAGACCGCTATGAAGCAGCGAGGGTTTAAAGTACCTAAGTCCTATGTTGTAAACGGAGCCTTTTATTCTCGGGAAAGCGGCTATAACGCGATGCTGGAGCTTCTTAAGCTCCCTGAACGTCCAACCGCCGTCTTTGCTTCCGGTGACTTACTAGCCTTAGGGGCTATTATGGCCGCTAAAGATAGTGGACTTTCCGTACCGATGGATATTTCAGTTATGGGTTACGATGACATCGATCTTGCCGAGTACGTTACACCTGCATTGACAACGGTGCGTCAGGATACGGAGCTTCTTGGAAGCCAAGCGGCGGACATTCTTTTAACCTCAATTGAAGGTAAAGTATTAGATAAGGAAGCGATTTTAGTTCCGGTGGAAGTGGTTGAACGGGAATCCTGTGCACCTCCGATTAGCGGAAAGTAGTCTGATAAATCTTGACGAACTGAAAAGAGTCCTGCTAAAGTAAAAGACAGTATAGCTTTCAATTGTTCTTATGAGATGAGATAGTGGTATTTGGCACATCTTATGTAGTGAGATGGAGCTATAATAGACCCATTGTTATAAATGCTCTTTCAATTGATTTGGAAGATCATTTTTTTTCGAAACAATCGAAACCGGTTTCGATTGTTTCGATTTGATGGCTCATTGCTCCGAATCTATAACATCGGAAGATGATCCAGTAAAGACTAGTGCTTTGGTAAGAAAACAATTCAGAGGAGATGGATGAAATGGCAAAAGTTCAAACTGTGGTAACTGCAAAAGATACAGGGGAACGCTTAACTCCAAAAGATGCAATTGTTTTTAGCGCAAGAGTAGGATCTGGGTCTGCCGATGTGGAGATTAAGCCAGAGCAGGAGTTTCAAAAGATGATTGGATTTGGCGGCGCTTTCACTGAAGCTGCTGCTTATACGTTGTCACGTCTGAGCTCCGAGAAACGAGCAGAGGTTATTCATCGGTACTTCCATCCAGTAGAGGGATTAGGTTATAGCATGGGGCGTGTTCATATTCACAGCTGTGATTTTGCCCTCGGCAATTATACTTATGTTGCTGATCATGACACAGAGCTAGCTACTTTTGATATCTCACATGACCATAAGTGGGTACTTCCGCTGATAAAAGACGCCATGGAAGTAAGAGGCGGTGCATTCACGATGCTAGCTTCTCCTTGGAGCCCTCCGGCATGGATGAAAACAAATGGGGAAATGAATAACGGTGGATCACTGAAGCCGGAATACGCAGAAGTTTGGGCACGCTACTATACGAAATTCATTGAAGCTTATGGAAAAGAGGGAGTACCGATTTGGGCAGTTTCCGTGCAAAATGAGCCGGCTGCCGTTCAGATCTGGGATTCATGTATTTATAGTGCGGAAGAGGAACGGGATTTTGTTAAAAATTATCTTGGACCGGTGATGCATCAGACCGGCCATTCAGATGTGAACATTGTAATCTGGGATCATAACCGCGATATTATGGTCGAGCGTGCTTCGGCAGTATTATCTGATCCTGAGGCTGCAAAGTATGTGTGGGGTACAGGTATTCACTGGTACGGAGGCGAGGAGTTCGACAAAGTAGAAAAGGTACATGATTTATTTCCTGACAAGCATTTGTTGTTCACAGAGGGCTGCCAAGAGGGCGGCGTTAAGCTGGGAGAATGGTTTACAGGCGAACGTTACGGCAGAAACATGATTGGAGATCTCAATGCGTGGACAGAAGGATACCTGGATTGGAACCTGGTACTGGATGAGACTGGAGGTCCTAACCATGTAGGCAATCTCTGCGATGCGCCGATTATTGCAGATACTACAACGGATGAAGTGCACTATAACAGCTCCTATTATTACATTGGGCATTTCAGTAAATTCATTGTGCCAGGTGCGGTACGGATCGGATTTACCTCTGAAGCGGAAGGTATCTTAACCACAGCATTCCGCAATCCTGACGGTAGCATTGCTGTCGTACTGATGAATGAAAGTGAAGAAGTGCACAGTGTAACGCTAGGTCTAGGCGAAGAGATTGCAAGCTGCGAGCTATCGCCTCATTCCATCGTAACGCATTTGATTTCATAAATAATCTACAACCTAGGAGGACATAAGTATGAGCAACTATTATTTCGAATCAGGTACATTTGTAATGGAGCAATTTGATGAAGGAAAGCCTTTTTCCAGTTTCTTACCGGGTCTTGCCGGACTGAAGGGAATTCCGATGTGGACTTTTTATGTGAATCGGGGGCAGGCCATTTGCAGCTTCGGGGTACGCGATAAGAATTCGCCAATCATGGAATTCTCTCCTGCAAATATCTCTTATAAGAACGTAGGGACGACCGGTTTCAGAACCTTTATCAAAATTAAAGGCGAGCAAGAGATTTATGAACCGTTTCAATCTGCGCGTCCAGATCCTGCTGCAAAGCGCCTCATGACCATTTTGCCTAATGGGCTTACCATTGAAGAAAGCCATGCCGGACATGGTCTGAAGACGACCGTACACTATTTTAATTTGCCTAATGATGATTATGCAGCGTTGGTACGTCGGGTAGAGATTGAGAACATCGGCGGTAAAGAGATCGAGCTGGAGCTGATGGATGGTCTGCCTGAAATCTTGCCTTATGGCGTAGAGAACAGTGGGTACAAGGAAATAGGGAATCTACTGCGCAGCTGGATGGACGTATACAACTTAGAGAATGGTATTCCGTTCTATAAGCTGCGTTCCAGCACCAATGATGATGCACAGGTTAGCGAAATTACGAATGGTCATTTCTACCTGTCGTTCACTGGTGAAGGAGAAAAAGTCTCGCCAATCGTCGATTTCGAGCTAGTCTTTGGTGGCAATACCTCTCTTACTTACCCAGACCGCTTTGCAGGATTAACCCTTGCCGAACTGGGCGAGCTTCCGCAATACCCGGTCAACAAGGTTCCGTGCGGTTTTAGCGGAGTGGCAAGACGTTTAGCGCCAGGTAGCAATCTGATCCTGAACACTCTGGTTGGACATGTAAATGACATCGACAAAATCAATAAGAAGGCGGAGCAGTTATGCCGCGATGAATATATCCTGTCTAAATCTCAAGAGGCCGCAGGTCTGACGGAGGATTTAACGGAAGACATTGCTACTCACACTTCATCGGCTGTGTTTGATGCGTATTGCCGTCAATCCTATCTCGATAACTTCCTGCGTGGAGGCTATCCTTTTGTCTTTGACAATGGTGGTGATGGCTTTGTAGTTCACTTATACTCGCGTAAGCACGGTGACTTGGAGCGTGACTACAATTTCTTCTCACTCGCCCCAGAATATTATTCACAGGGGAACGGAAACTTCCGTGATATGAATCAGAATCGTCGAAATGATGTGTTTTTTAATCCGAAGGTGGGTAGCTTTAACATCAAAATGTTCTATAGCTTGATTCAGGCGGATGGTTACAATCCACTGAGCGTGCAAGGAACAACCTTTGAAGTGAAACCGGATAGTAAGGCACAAGCTGCGGAGTGGATTGGAGAAGCTGCGGCAGATCATCAAGCTGAGCTTGTAAAGCTGTGTAGCACTCGGTTCACACCAGGTAGCTTAGTGAACTATATTGCGGATCATAACGTTGCCTTGAAGGTAAGCGAGCAACAATTTTTGTCGGGATTACTTGCCCTGTCACAGCAAAACATTGAGGCAGCTTTTGGCGAAGGCTTCTGGTCGGATCACTGGACATATAATATGGATCTGGTAGTAGGTTACTTGGATATCTTCCCTGACAAAAAGCAGGAGCTTCTATTTGGGGATAACACCTATGCGTTCTATGACAGCCCAGCGTATGTGCTGCCACGCAGTGAGAAATATGTAATCAGTGACGGAAAGGCCCGGCAATATGGTGCACTCCTTGAGGATGAGGAGAAGCTGCACAAGCTGAAATGGAAAGCTGGAGATACCCATTGGCTGCGTACTGAAGGCGGTCTCGGCGCCATTTACCACACCAATCTGTTCGTGAAGATGTTGTCTCTTGCCTTGAATAAATTTGCTACGCTTGATCCTTATGGTATGGGTGTAGAAATGGAAGGCAATAAGCCGGGCTGGAACGATGCTATGAATGGACTGCCTGGATTGTTCGGCTCCGGAATGAGTGAGACTTTTGAGCTGAAACGTACCGTAGTCTTTTTGTTAGATGCTCTGAACGGCAAAGAGAACGTCCAAGGAGCTGTAGACCTGCCAGAAGAAATTGCCCAGTTGCTTGAAGAGGTATATCATGCGGTCACGGCGGTTCTGTCGGGAGACTTGGAACAATTTAATTATTGGGATACTGTAGCTTCGGCGCGTGAGGCTTATAGAGCACGTATCCGTTTCGGTATTACTGGAACTGAGTCTGAAGTAACCTTAGAATACATTCGTGAGGCCCTCTCCAAGTTCTTGGTCAAAATCGACGAGGGAATCAACAAGGCAGTAGAACTTGGTAACGGACTTACCCCAACCTATTTCCGCTTTGAGGCGAAGAAATTCCAGCAGGTAACAGATGCTGAAGGTCAACCAGTACTTAGCGGATACGGCCTGCCAAAAGCTGTGGTAGAGGAGTTTGAGGTCTATGCATTGCCATACTTCCTTGAGGGGCCTACTCGCCTGTTGAAGACGCTGAAGGATCCGGTGCAAGCCAAAGAAATCTATAATCTGATTAAGCAAACAGAGCTATATGATCCGACTACGTCTATGTATCAAACTTCGGTTAGTCTAGAGGGTGAGTCTCATGAGATCGGACGAATGAGAGCCTTTACGCCAGGCTGGCTAGAGCGGGAGTCCAACTTCCTGCATATGTCCTACAAATATTTGCTTGAGCTGTTGAAGGGCGGGCTTTATGAGGAGTTCTACGGAGAACTGAAGACCTCGCTAGTTCCGTTCCTAGATCCGGCTGTCTATGGACGCAGCACGCTTGAAAATTCATCCTTTATCGCTACCGGAGGTAATCCTGATCCGAACAATCATGGTAGAGGGTTCGTTGCAAGATTAAGTGGGTCGACTGCTGAGTTCTTGAGTATGTGGAGAACGATGATGGCCGGTAGCCATGTTTTTAGAGTAGAAGATGGACAGCTTACATTATCTTTGGATCCGGTTCTACCAGGCTGGCTATTTGATGAACAAGGCAATCTCTCTTTCACATTTCTAGGTGGCACGGAAGTAACTTATTCGAACCCACAATGTGAGAATACATTTGGGGAGAGGAAGGTTGTTATTCAGAGCATGACGCTCGTCTATCACGATGGAACAGTGACCGAAATTTCAGGAGCACTCGTTCGTGGCGATGAGGCAGAGGCTCTGCGGCGTGGAGAGATCAAGCAAATTCGAGCAATAATGGCATAGAAAATAAGGGAGGGCCTAGGCCCTCCCTTATTTTTTCTCCAAATATAAGAAAGTCCTTACAGGATACCGAAGGCGTTTTAGCTTGAACCCGAAAAATGGAACCTATAATCCGAAATTCAATACCTTACGGAGACAGGCAAAAGCAAATACAATGAATATATAATATTTGTAAGCGCTTTATACAAGAGCGGATATAGAGATTCTGGAGGTCCATATGATGGAGAAAAAAACAAATGGGGAATTAAGCCCAGCGATGAAGCCTCAATTTTCGGGCAATTTCGAAACCGGTAAAGTAAATCGTACCCCGCTTTGGAAGAAGTTCATTACCCAACGTCATTTGCAGACAATGGCACTGCTCGGTGTAGTATGGATGATTATTTTTAACTACATTCCGATGTATGGCATTATTATCGCCTTCAAGGAGTACAACATCGTCAAGCCAATCTCAGAAGCTCCTTGGGTCGGTCTCGCGAATTTCAAAGAGTTCCTGGCGGACGATAATTTTGTGTATGTAATGAAGAATACGCTGGGCATCAGCTTAATCAAACTATTGATCTTTCCGCTGCCAATCATATTCGCTCTCTTTCTGAATGAAATCCGATCCGTTCGCTTTAAGAAGAGTATTCAGACGATATCGTATCTGCCCCACTTTTTGTCCTGGGTCGTCCTTGGCGGGATTCTTGCCACTTGGCTGGCAGATATAGGCATCATCAACAATATTCTGATGGCGCTGCATGTGATCGACCAGCCAATTTCGTTCCTGGCTGAACCAAAATATTTTTGGACTATTATTATTACCTCGGATTTATGGAAGGAGCTGGGCTGGTCAGCGATCATCTATCTGGCTGCCATTACCAGCATATCTCCCGAAATGTATGAAGCGGCCACCATCGATGGTGCCGGAAGATTCCAGAAAATGTGGTATGTTACCGTACCGACCATTAAAGGAACGATCAGCATCTTGTTTATTCTGGCAGTCAGCGGTGTACTGAACTCCAATTTTGACCAGATTCTGGTACTGCGCAATTCGCTGAATGACAGCGCGAGCAATGTGATTGACTATTATGTTTACTATACCGGTCTGCTTTCAGCCCGCTTCTCGTATTCAACAGCAATTGGGATGTTCAAATCGGTTATCTCGCTCATTCTGTTGCTGATTGCCAACCAAGTATCCAAAAAACTCAACGATACCTCGTTGTTTTAGGCCAAGGAGGACCTGTATATGATTACACTGAATCGCAGAACCAAGGGCGAAGTCGTCTTTGATATAGTCAACAATATTGGAATGCTTTGTATTTGCTTCGTTACGCTGTATCCGATCTGGTACGTGCTGATTAATGCTTTTAATGACGGAAAAGATGCTATGCTGGGTGGGATTTACTGGTTTCCGCGCAAGTTTTCATTGGAGAACTTTAGTGCTGTATTCAATAGCCCGGGTATTATGAGGGCGATGTGGCTTACCGTAGCCAAAACACTTCTCGGCGTAGGTCTGCATGTGTTCTTTACAGCGATGGTTGCTTATGCGTTTTCCCGCAGGGAACTGATTGGGGGCAAATTCTACATCCTGTTAGGCACGATAACCATGATCTTCGCAGGAGGACTTATTCCGACGTACCTACTCATCAGAGATCTTCATCTGCTAGAAAATTTCCTGGTCTATATTATTCCGGTCATGTTCAGCTTCTTCGATCTAATCATCTTCATGACCTTCTTCCGGGATATTCCTGATGGTCTGGAGGAAGCGGCGCGTATTGACGGAGCTAATGACTGGTCCATCTTCCTGCGGGTTGTCCTACCGGTATCCTTGCCCGTACTGGCTACCATTGCGCTATTCCATGGCGTTTACCAATGGAATGATTATTTTACCGGAATGATTTATATGAACAATGAAAGCATGCAACCGATTCAAACATTCCTGTACCGGGTTGTTGCTCAGTCTAGTTCCAATTTGATGATGACTGCCGTACAGGGAAGCGCCGTGACTAGGACGGTGACCTCGCAGTCCATCAAGCTGGCTACCATGGTGGTTACAACACTTCCGATTGTCTTTGCTTACCCGTTCCTGCAACGTTATTTCGTCAAAGGGATGATGATTGGCTCCATCAAGGGCTAAGTGCCGGTCGCAGTTCATCCGAACTAGTGGTATCTCCTCCAGACTGCTCCCGCAGTCTTGGAGTTGCAAATTATAATTATTAATCAATCTCAGAAAAGGGGTAAACAAGCATGGACATGAAAAGAAAGCCAAAGAAAATAATGCTGCTGCTTATGGCAACAATCATGGTTCTGTCCGTAGCGGGCTGTTCCGGCAATAATGGGAACGCCGCAAACAAAGGTAATACCGCAACGAAGACTGAAGGTAACACAGCAGAGGCAACAGCTACAACAGCGCCAGAAGCTACAGCACTGTCCGCTGATGAGCCGGGTTGGAAATCCGACACATCACCAATTACGTTTGACTGGTACCTGAACTTTGCCTGGTTCCCTAATAAATGGGGTGTGGATCCAACTTCCCAATATATCACTAAGAAAACCGGTGTTGACATTAACTTTATCGTTCCAGCTGGTAATGAAAATGAAAAGCTGAACACACTGATTGCTTCCGGTAAACTGCCGGACTTCATTACACTGGGATGGTATGAAGATGCCGTTAAGAAAATGATTGAAGGCAATCTCGTGCTTCCTCTTAACAAACTGGCCGAAGAATATGATCCTTACTTCTTCAAAGTATCCGACCCTGACAAACTGGGCTGGTACACACAAGCTGACGGCAATGTATACGGTTATCCGAATGCTTCTTCCTCTCCTAAAGATTACGAGAAATATGGCGACACTTATGTATCCAACCAAACCTTCGTAGTCCGCAAAGATATTTATGAAGCGATTGGCAGTCCTGATATGCGCACACCGGAAGGATTCGTGGCAGCGCTGAAGGCCGCTAAAGAGAAATTCCCTGCAATCGATGGTCAACCGATAATTCCGCTCGGTCTGCACGAATTTACCGCAACCGGTAACGATTCTCTGGAACAATACATTCAGAACTTCTTAGCTATTCCAAGAGAAAAAGACGGCAAGTTATATAATCGTGAGACTGACCCTGAATATATCCGCTGGATGAAAACTTTGCGTCAAGCGAACCAAGACGGCTTGCTTTCTAAAGATATCTTTATTGACAAACGTCCTCAAATGGAAGAAAAAATCGCTCAAGGCCGTTACTTCGCGATGCTGTACCAACGTACTGACTTTGGAACCCAACTGGGAACTCTGTACCAGCAAGACCCAAACAAAATTTATATCGCAGTTGATGGTCCGGCTAATACCAACCTGGATGCGCCTACTCTGAACGGCCCTGCTATTTCTGGCTGGACAGTAACGCTGATCTCCAAAGATGTTAAAGATAAAGCACGCGCCATTAAATTCCTCAGTTACCTGAACAGTGAAGAAGGTAATAAAGACCTCTATCTTGGCGAAAAAGGCGTCAGCTATGATACCATTGACGGCAAAGACCAATTTAAACCAGAAGTCTTTGATCTGATGAATAAAGACCGTGCGGCATTCGACAAGCAATATGGTTCTTCCTTTACGTTCTGGATGCTGATGAATACCAATATTACAGCTCAATGGACACCAAAAGCTGTAGAGCCTTTCAAACAGCTTGAAGACTGGACTCGCGGAAAAACAAAGAGTATTTCCGAGTTTGATCAAATCGATCCGTTGGCAAGCTCCCCTGAGGGCGTCATCTTATCTAAAATCAAAGATTTGCGCAGCAAAACGCTACCGAAGCTTTTGATGGCTCCATCCGATGCTGAATTTGATTCCATCTGGACAGATTACATCAAGAAGCAAGAGGATCTGGGGCTGGCTAAAGTGCAAGCCTTCCAACAAACAAAATATGAAGAGAATAAGCAAAAACTCGCAAAAAAATAAAATAAACAAGACCCAATCGCCCGCTAATGCGGGCGATTGGGTTATTTTCAATCTATAATATGGTATAGATATTAAATAGGTTAAATATTCACTATTTAGCGAGGTGGACAGAACAGAAGTGTATAGTGTGAACAGGCGTGAGCGAGCTAGAGCATTATGGCATTCTTTTAGTTATTGGTGGGGAAGAAGATCTCTCCAGAGTCGTTTAATTGCAGCCTATGTTTTTATTATTTTAGGCCCGTGCTTGCTGGTATCCGTCTACTTCTATGAGTCTATCAATAACACCTATCTCAGAGATGCCGTCGAGAAAAATGATTATTTGCTGCAAATGGAAAAATTACATATCTATAATCAAATTGAGGCGATGGAACGTGCGGCGCAGATGGCTTATTCTGATACCGATGTAGAAGAATTCCTTGCGAATGAAACTGAACCCCAGCTAGTAGATTTGATTAATTTCAATACAAATGCCTATGTGAATATGACTCGTATTCAATTTAATAATCCGAATATTGAGCATTTGAGGCTGTATTCGAAAAGCAATAAAGTGCATGAAATTTGGCCGATTATCTTTCGGGAAGAGCGGGTTTCTTCCAAGCCATGGTTTCAGAAAGCGCTTCAATTGAAGGGACAGGAATACTGGTCTTTTCAGAAAAGTGATCCTGATCTGATGCAGAGATACTTGGAAGCACCGGCGGAAAGTCTGCCAAAGGTTTCGTTGTTGCGTGAGAAGAGTCGTCCAGCAGACAATCATATCGGTATGGTGCAGGTGGATATGCTGCTGAGTCGTTTTACACCCAAGACGTATACAGACGTCCGGGATAATCAGACCCAGATGTTCCTTGTGGATAGTGAGCTGCAGGTTTTCACCAGACCGGACCATTCTTTTTTGCAGGATAATCTGAAGATGTCCGATATGATTGCAGAACGGTATAAGCATTTTCGGGAAACTGGAGCATGGGACAGTGAATACTCGGAGAATGGTCGATCGTTTTTGTTGATTAACACTCCGCTAGAACGTATTGATGCTTATTTGTTAAATGTAGTGTCCATGGAGGGAGTTATGAAGGATATCTCCCGAACGCGCAACTTAATCATTGGCGCCAATGTCGGGTTTATTACCTTGCTAACGCTGATTGCTTATGTGACAAATGCCTTTATTCTAAAAAATCTACGTAGATTGACCGAAACAATGAAAAAAGTGCGCAGAGGTGAAGCCTACAGTGGAATTATGATTCGGGGTGGAGGGGAAGTCGGTGAGCTTGCCCATCATTTCTCAAAACTGATGAACACGATCAATACATTGGTGGCTCAAGCAGTGAGTAAGCAGGCATTGTCAAAAGAGGCTGAGTTACGTACGCTGCATAACCAGATTGACGCACATTTTTTGTATAATACGCTGGAAAATATTAAAATGCTGGCTGAAATTGAGAACCAACGAACGATCTCGGATGCATTAACCTCACTGGGGGGGATGATGCGTTATAATTTCAAATGGTCCGGAGAGTATGTGAAGCTGCGAGATGAAATTCGTCATATTGAGAACTACATTGAAGTGATGAATATTCGTTTTGAATATCCGGTTAAGCTGGTGCTTCATATTGAGCCTCGATATTTGGAGCTGGAGGTGCTTAAAATGTCACTGCAGCCTATTGTGGAGAACAGTGTTAAGCATGCTTGGTGTGGTGAGAAAGAAAATTTACAGGACCCGAGCATTCATATTCATATTTCGGAAACGGAAGGCGATATTTTCATAGAGCTTCGTGATAATGGCATGGGGCTGACACCAGAGCGTCTGCATGCTTTAAACGAGGCGATTTATGCAAAAGATGAACGCTGTGAGAGCACTGCTGAACTGAGGGAGGCTGACCGCCGAACAGGTGGCATCGGACTGAGAAATGTGCATCAGCGTCTGCAAATTTTTTATGGCGATGAATATGGGCTTGTAGTACAGAGTGAAGCAGGAAGTTGGACAATGGTACGTCTGACCTTGCCGAAAGTTCTTTTGACGGGAGATAAACAACTATGAAGAAGCTACTGATCATTGATGATGAGAAGAATATCCGTTACGGTCTCAAAACTATGATTGAAAGAGAATTTCCGTCCGTGTATACCATCACAATGGCGAGTAATGGCGCAGAGGGGTTAGATATCTTTAAGACCGAAGGTGCAGATATTATTATTACAGATATTCGTATGCCAGTAATGGATGGAATTACGTTGTTGGAGCGGTTGTCTTCGGCGACAGGAGGTGAGAAAAGTCCGGCAGTGTTAATTTTAAGCGGGTATGACGATTTTGAATATGCCAAAAGTGCGATCCGTTATCGCGTGAAGGATTATTTACTTAAACCGATTCGTAGAGATGAATTATTCGAAATCTTGAAGTGTATAGATAAGGAGCAGGAGGAGCAGAATCTCAGCGCAAGGCAGCAGGAACAGGAAGCAGAACGTTTTCGCCGAGAGCTGCGTTCTAGCCGTTTACGCGAGCTGTTTATGCAGCAGGAAGTTCAGTTGGAGCGAGGGCAGCAGGAGAGCCTAGATGACTTGGAGGTTCCTTTTACAGTAGGTGTGTTGAATTACTATTGTAATGACGGAACAAGAATGAAGCCTGGGGATGTTCAGGGGCTGGTTGAACGATTGATGGGACCACTTGAAAAATGTTTTTCGGAAATCACAACGGACTGGGACGGTAAGCTAGTATTGCTCGGAACCAGAAAACAGGACTTTATTGAGCTGTCCAGACAAGCTGAAGCCAAAGAAATAATGGGATTGTCGATTGGGATAAGTAGCGAAGGAGGAAGTCTTGCAGACCTTCGTTCCTGTTATAAGGAAGCTTGTCGGGCATTACAGTATACTTTTGTATATCCTCAAGTGAACTTGTTGAATTACGAGGATGTGAGTCAAGAACGGTCTAATTCCCCCTTACCAAAGGAGGAAATTCGCAAGCTGCTCAATATGCTTGGAACAGAACGCGAGAAGGAGATGAAGCATCTTCTGGCTGTGATTTTTCAGACTGAGCATTTGAAGGCGCTTGACCTGTCTTATTTGGAGTCGGTGGGACAGAATATCAATGAATTGGTGCTGGATGAAGTATTTCGGGTGCATGGCGAGGCCTCGGTAGAGGTGTTGAAGCTGTATCGCACAGTGGGCAATATGTACAATTATCGTCATTTTCATGATTATTATCGTGCGCTTGAGAATTTGCTCCTGAGTGTGAGTAATTACATTGTAGGGGTACGCTCTGCTCATACGGAGCATGCTGACATGGAGGAAGCGCTGCACTATATTGAAGCCAACTATGCTCGTCCACTAAATATGGCTATGGTTAGTAACCATGTTTCTTTGAATTATTCTTATTTTAGCGAAGCCTTCAAAGCATATACTGGTGAGAATTTTGTCATTTATTTAAAAAGGGTACGCATCCGTCATGCTAAAGAACTGCTAGCGAAAGACTGTGGCAAGCTTGCTGAGGTTTCGGAGAAAGTAGGTTTTGAGAACAGTAAGCAATTTGCCCGTGTATTCAAAGAGTTGGAAGGGATCTCTCCAGGGGATTATAGAGCCAAAATGCTGTCTGAAGATTTTTCGTAAACGGCAGGATAAGTAGCTTTAGTATAAATATCATTGCTGTACTGTACCTTGATGGGTGTTAAGGGTGTCGTTAGAAGTGATCCTCCTATATAATGGCAGTGAGAAGCTTTGCTAGGATTAGCAGCAAGAGAGTTTGGAGGAATGAAGGGTGGAAGAAATTCAAGGCAATTTGATTACAGTTCAGACGTTGGCAGAGGACTTTCGGCGACTGGGTGTACAGGCGGGGATGACGATTATACTGCATTCGTCCTTCAAATCACTAGGCCAATGGGTGGCAGGTGGCCCGGTTGCCGTTATTTTGGCGCTTGAGGAGGTCCTCGGAGAGTCAGGTACACTTGTGATGCCCACGCATTCTAGTGATCTGACGGACCCTGCTGGCTGGAGTAACCCACCGGTGCCCGAATCTTGGTGGCAAAGTATCCGTGAGCAGATGCCGGCTTATGATCCAGACCTGACCCCACTGAGGGGAATGGGGGTTATTCCGGATTGCTTCCGTAGACAAAAAGAGGTAAAGCGCAGCGATCACCCCATTCATTCATTTGCGGCTTGGGGCAAGCATAGGGATGAGATTATATATGGTCACTCCCTTGAAAACGGTTTGGGGGATGACTCTCCATTAGCTCGTATTTATGATCTGGGGGGAAGTGTGCTGCTGCTAGGCGTTGGAAATCTGAATAATACTTCATTACATCTTGCTGAATGCCGGGCCTTCTATGAAGGAAAGAAGGAAGTCATTGGCGGGGCACCTATACTAGTGGATGGTCATAGAGAGTGGGTGGAATTCAAGGAGCTAGATTGGAACTCTGACGATTTCGTTGAACTTGCTGAGCAATTCGGGCAAGAGACAGGGCTCATTACAAATGGTCGTATCGCCTCAGCTGCAGCTCAATTGATTCCACAGCGTGAAATTGTTGACTATGCGGTGAACTGGATGGAGCGAAACAGGAAGTAGACTATCTGGATTTGGGATTAGGAG
This sequence comes from Paenibacillus sp. FSL R5-0914, assembly GCF_038004525.1. Lineage (NCBI taxonomy): Bacteria > Bacillati > Bacillota > Bacilli > Caryophanales > Paenibacillaceae > Paenibacillus > Paenibacillus sp. FSL R5-0914. The sequence goes on along the minus strand of NZ_JBBORH010000001.1, from coordinate 377,810 downwards.
GAGAGGCAACGGATGAGTACTACAACGATATATCTAACGCGTCATGGACAGACAGAATGGAATGTGCAGAATCGTATGCAAGGTCATATGGATTCTGCGCTGACGACGCTTGGCGTACAACAGGCGGAATGGTTGAGTCGGGGAATGCAGGCTACAAATCTGGATGTCATTTATGCAAGCTCTAGCCCAAGGGCGCTGCGTACAGCTGAAATTATACGCGGAGAGCGGGATGTTCCGCTGAAGATTTCCGATGCATTTAAAGAAATTGGCATGGGCGTATGGGAAGGTAGAGATTCTGCTGAACTGGCAGCCCAGTATTCAGACCAGCATCGTTATTTCTGGAAGGAACCCGACCGGTTTAAAGTGGAGGGCAGCGAGACCTTCGCAGAGGTGCAGACAAGAACACTGGAGAAGCTTCAGGAAATTCTCACTGCCCATCAGGGTGAGACGATTCTTATCGTAACGCATACGGTAGTGATCAAGCTCTTGATGGCTTATTTTGAGGGCAGAGAGTTGCCTAAGCTATGGGATCTGCCTTACATATATCCAACCTGCTTATCCAGGATTGATTTTACGGATGGCGTGCCGGAGATCCTGCTGCACGGGGATACAAGTCATTATGAAGAGAATGAGGCTGGGATGGAATCCTAGAGGTTATATGAAAAAGAGGCGGTTCCTCGAGTGCATTATGCACCCTAGGAACCGCCTTTTTGTCCTCAGAGCTGTGGGCCTTTATTAATTGATGAACTGAAGAGATTTCAAGGTCTTCTCCAGCATCGTAACGGCTTCAGCACGAGTTGCCAGCTTTTGTGGAGCAAAGGAACCGTCTTTCGCTCCTTGAATGATGCCCTCAGCAGCGATTTCTGCTACTGCTGCTTGGGACCAAGCAGGAATGCTTGTTGCGTCACTGAATTTAGCTAGTGCTGCAGGATCGGCATTTAAGGTTTTGCCCGTGTACTTGATGGCTTTAGCTAATACAGAGGCCATTTCTTGCCGAGTGATCGGGCTACCTGGCTTAAAGCTGCCATCGGTATAACCAGAAATCAATTCGGCTTCTGCAGCAGTGCGAATAGCATCAGCATACCATGCGTTTGGATTTACATCCTTAAAAGTTGTCTCGCCACCCGTTGTCACAAGTCCAAGAGAACGCGTAATTAATGCTGCGAACTCAGCCCGTGTGATCGACTGTGAAGGAGAGAATGTATCGCTATTGGTTCCACTAACGATCAGTTTGGAAGCTAACAGATCAATGGACGCTTTAGCCCAGTGTCCGCTAATATCTCCGAACGTTTTGGAAGATTTAACAACGGTGTAATAGCTGTTGCTGTTCCGTTTAATCGTAACATCTGTTGTTCCATTAGCCTTAGGGGCAAATATCGCAGGCACGAAGGAAATCTTGCCTGTAGCAGGATCGAAGACGACTGCCGTTGCGTTATTTGAATTTAAGGAAGTAGGTACATTGATCGTCCGATTAACATAAGTACTGCCGAAGTTGTTCAGCGGTACACGCTTAGATCCGGCTACTGCTGAAACACTAAATTCGATTACTGGAGCAGCTAAAGTAGCATTACCTAGCTGTGAAGCGATAGCTTGGTTTGTGCTGCTTAGCGTTTTCGAATCCGCTAATAGAATGGATACTGTAATTGTAAAGTCGCTGGTGCCTAATTGAGCGGCAAGCGATACACTGTTTACAACACTGAGCGGCAAGGAATACGAAGCGCCATCAGTAGTAAGGGTAAGAATGGTGTTAGGCTGTGCAGCAGCTTGTTTTACAAGCACACTGCCTGGGAGTTCTACTTGAGCGCCGCCAGTAGTCGCTTTAACCGGAATAACCAGTTCATGTTTACCAGTTGGCAGTTCAGCAAGTTGTTTGGTCAGATCAGCAGCATCAATTGTTGTTACTTGCGGTGCAGCCGTTGGTGCTGTTGTTGCAGTAGGTGTTGGTGCTACTGTTGCTGTTGATGTTGGAACTGTTGGTGATGTTGGAACTGTTGGTGATGTTGGCACCGGTGTTGGGGTTATCTCCGGCAATGGTGCACCCTTCAGATCCACAATCCGGCCCTCAACAGCGGAAGTGTTCGCAGTGACATTTCCAATCTTCTGAAGATACTTCGTAAATACATCAAAGTCCGGCAGGTACAGTAGATTCACGCGACCTTCTTTATAGGCCTTTTCAAGTGAAGTGTAGAAATCTCCACCCTTAGCTGTGAAAGCATTAGTAGCTACTTCATAAGATGCTTTTAGATCTAGAGGAACATATTTATCTCCGTTCTTCACTTCAATACGTAATACGCGTTCGTTCACAGGCTTCGTAGAGTCATAGTAGAATTTCAACCCTGCAACGTGTGGGAAACGTCCGTCTGCTGCTGGAGTTTTGGAAACCCCATTCTCCATTGCATCCTTAATTTCTTGTCCGGTCAAAGTGATCGTAACCAGATCGTTATTGAATGGTAGTACTCCGAGTACTTCACCTTGTGTAATGGGTCCTTCATTAATGGATTCGCGAATACCGCCACCATTTTGCAGGGCGATTACCGCATTAGTGCCAGCTTTCTTGGCTGCAAAAAGCATACCATCGGCAATCAGATTACCAAGGTTAGTTTCCTTTGTACGAACATTATCACGAACGCCGTTTAGAACAACCTCTGAGTTTCCTACTACCTCATTGCTCAGTTCTAGAATACCTGGCTTATAGTCGGTATCCAGGATCTTTTTAGCTTCAGGATCCTCTGCGATAACATAGTTAGCGCCGTTCTTAGCGTCGATGGAGATTAATTGGTCTTTCCAATCTGTCAGTACGCCATCTTTGTTAAATTTAACTTCAAGCTGACCAAGGAAGAGTCCTTTTTCACCAGTTTGTACAATAAGCTTCGGTGCATTAGGATCGCTGTTATCTACAACCGCTTGATCTAATTGCGTATGGCTGTGACCACCGACAATAATATCAATACCGTTAACCGCTTTGGCTAACTTGAGATCCTCTTCGTAGCCAAGGTGTGAGAGAACAATAATCTTGTTAATCTTTTCTTTTTGCAGCATAGCGACAGTTTCTGTTGCCTTCACTACAGCATTCTCAAAAGTTACTTTACCTGGTGAAGCAATGTTGGCAGTATCTTCTGTCGTCAGACCAATGATACCAACCTGTTCTCCGTCAACTTCTTTGATTAGAGCAGGGTAGATGGTTGCCGCATTACCCGAACGACCGATTTCATTGGTAAACATTTTGCTTAGCGTATCATCTGCAGAGAAATTCACATTGGATGAGACAAAAGGGAACTTAGCGTTGCCGATGAATTTGGAAAGCACTTCAGAACTTTCACCATTTTTATCAAATTCATGGTTCCCGAAAGTCATAGCATCATATTGAACCAGATTCATAAAGGTCAGATCTGCTTGACCCAGATACTTGTTGAAGTAGAGTGTTCCGGAGAACACATCACCCGCATCGAGAAGAATAGGGTTTTCTGTAGTCGCCTTAGCAGTTTTGATTGCTGTTACACGGCGCAAGATGTTGTTTGGTGAGCTTACAGTATCTAATCCTGCATGCGTATCGTTGGTGTGTAGAACTGTTAATGGGAAGTCTTCAGTTGTCTCCGGCAGTGGTGCACCTTTCAGATCCACAATCCGGCCCTCAACAGCGGAAGTGTTCGCAGTGACAGTTCCAACTTCTTTAAGATACTTCGTAAATACATCAAAGTCCGGCAGGTACAGCAGATTCACACGGCCTTCTTTATAGGCCTTCTCAAGGGAAGTATAAAAATCTCCACCTTTAGCTGTGAAAGCATTAGTAGCTACTTCATAAGATGCTTTTAGATCTAGAGGAACGTATTTGTCTCCGTTCTTCACTTCGATACGTAATACACGTTCGTTCACAGGCTTCGTGGAGTCATAATAGAATTTCAACCCTGCAACATGCGGGAAACGTCCGTCTGCTGCTGGAGTTTTGGAAACCCCATTCTCCATTGCATCCTTAATTTCTTGTCCGGTCAAAGTGATCGTAACCAGATCGTTGTTGAAAGGAAGTACTCCGAGTACTTCACCTTGTGTAATCGGTCCTTCATTAATGGATTCGCGAATACCGCCACCATTTTGCAGGGCGATTACCGCATTAGTGCCAGCTTTCTTGGCTGCAAAAAGCATACCATCGGCAATCAGATTACCAAGGTTAGTTTCCTTTGTACGAACATTATCACGAACGCCGTTTAGAACAACCTCTGAGTTTCCTACTACCTCATTGCTCAGTTCTAGAATACCTGGCTTATAGTCGGTATCCAGGATCTTTTTAGCTTCAGGATCCTCTGCGATAACATAGTTAGCGCCGTTCTTAGCGTCGATGGAGATTAATTGGTCTTTCCAATCTGTCAGTACGCCATCTTTGTTAAATTTAACTTCAAGCTGACCAAGGAAGAGTCCTTTTTCACCAGTTTGTACAATAAGCTTCGGTGCATTAGGATCGCTGTTATCTACAACCGCTTGATCTAATTGCGTATGGCTGTGACCACCGACAATAATATCAATACCGTTAACCGCTTTGGCTAACTTGAGATCCTCTTCGTAGCCAAGGTGTGAGAGAACAATAATCTTGTTAATCTTTTCTTTTTGCAGCATAGCGACAGTTTCTGTTGCCTTCACTACAGCATTCTCAAAAGTTACTTTACCTGGTGAAGCAATGTTGGCAGTATCTTCTGTCGTCAGACCAATGATACCAACCTGTTCTCCGTCAATTTCTTTGATTAGAGCAGGGTAGATGGTTGCCGCATTACCCGAACGACCGATTTCATTGGTAAACATTTTGCTTAGCGTATCATCTGCAGAGAAATTCACATTGGATGAGACAAAAGGGAACTTAGCGTTGCCGATAAATTTGGAAAGCGTATCAGAATCTTTATCAAATTCATGATTACCGAAAGTCATAGCGTCATATTTGACCAGATTCATAAAGGCCAGATCTGCTTGACCCAGATACTTGTTGAAGTAGAGTGTTCCGGAGAACACATCACCCGCATCGAGAAGAATAGGGTTTTCTGTAGTCGCCTTAGCAGTTTTGATTGCTGTTACACGGCGCAAGATGTTGTTTGGTGAGCTTACAGTATCTAATCCTGCATGCGTATCGTTGGTGTGTAGAACTGTTAATGGAAAATCTTCAGCAGTACTAAAATCAATCTGTGCTACAACCGCATCATGATCGGATACCCGACCTTTCGATGGAGAGAAGTCGGCATTTAGATGGACGACATCTACTTTGGAAGAAGCCGTTAGATTTTTATTGACAAGAATATGATCCAGTACTTGAGAGTTTCCGTCATAGGTGTACGTATACTGCTCATTTAAAGGCAATGTGTCGATCAAATTGTCCAGCTCTGTACCTTTTAAAATAGTTGCAGTTTTAGTGAATTGGAAATCATTCAAATCGCCAAGAGCTACGACGTTGGCTTCAGGATTAGCAGTCAGAACCTCTTTGACAAATCCGTTTACGACCGCCGCAATTTTATGACGTTGTGTTTCACTGGACAATACCGGTGGCTGAACGTTCCCGAAAGGACCATTATCGCCGCCTTTTGAATTGAAATGGTTTGCGATCACGATCACTTTTTCGCCACCGAAAATAAATTGTGCAGCAAGTGGTTTACGTGAACTAGCAAATGCAGCATTCGTTGGATCAATTCGTCCCGGATTGTAAGTCAGCTTGTCTGTCGCTGCATCATAAGCAACGGATTGCGTAGATGTACCTTTTTGACCGTTTACACTATCCGCAAGCTGTACTCTTGCTGGATTGTACAAGAAGCCTACGCGAATGTTTCCGCCTGGAGCTCCGCCATCCTGATTGTTGACTGGAGCGATGTCTGTGTATTTATATACAGGACCGCCTGCAGTTTCAATAGCCTTAATCAGTTCGTCAGCACTTGCTTCAGTGATTCCATTGTTGGTTTCACCATTGCTATCCTGCATTTCGACCACGCCGATAATGTCAGGCTTTTTCATATTATTCGTGATGGAGTCGGCAAGTTTCTGGATTTTTGTTGTTCCGACGCCTGGGTAGAAGTTCTCAATGTTGTATGAAGCGATTAATAGCTTGTCCTCATTAACCTCAAGAGTAGTTGTTTCTTGTTTAAAAGTACTTGGGGTAATGGTTGGCAGCTTACCGTTCTCCGGAATTACTTTGAAATTGCCATTGTTGTATCCGATGACCCCTGTAACATCTCCAGCGAACTTATCTCCGGTGATGACTTCTTGACCCGGATTTCCATAAGCAATGATAAGGCGCTGAGGATTGAATTGGTTATATTCTTTTAGAACTAGTCCACCAGCTGGTGTGATGACATCAGGAGTATCATTTTCTACTCTTGTAGGGATGTTATAAAGCATGGAATTTCCGCTACCACTTGTCCAGTAAGGACTAATAATCGTAGGGGTAGGGAGTTTTACAAGCATACCTTCTAACGATTCATAAAAATCTATGGCATCTTCACTAGGTTCAAAATCAGCCATGCTGTCATTATCAATGATGGAAGAAGGAATAGCTCTTCCACCTTTGCCAAGTACGATAGGTTCAGGCACAGTATAACTAGAAGAGGAATCTACTGTTAGTGATGTCATATTAATTTGAGTGGAGGTTAGATTGCTCGCACTTCCTTCGTTATACTCGGAAACGACTCCATTAACGCGCACTAAATCTCCAACTTTAGGTTTAAGGGATGCATTTGTGCTGTAAACGAAAATACCTTCCGATGTGTTCACATTATTGTCCGGCTGAGGGTCCTGCATAAAGAAACCTCTATAAGCGCCAGTTGCGAATGTGTATCCGTATTGGGTAACGATACCTTCTACGTCAGTAACGTTCTGACCTACATACTCAGAGGCATGAGATTCTCCTTGAATATCATGTATACGAGGGAGATCGGAAGCTTTATAAGCAAAGGTATACACCTTACTTGTCTTACCATCTGCTACGACAATTGCATTAATGGTAAGATCTTTACTAACTGTAATTGGATCTGAATAAAGCTTGCTTGCTGCTGTCGGTTCAGTTCCATCGGTCGTGTAATGAATTTGTGCTCCAAGGGTAGGGCTGGATAGGGTCACAGCACTTCCTTTAATGATGCGACCTGCACCAGGGCTCGCCATTACGGAAAAGGTTTCTTCCACCAAAGCGTTTTCGTTAAGTGGAATGAATTGATAAGTTGTATTATATTGCTCGATAACCCCAGTGATACTATCAAAGGTTGCACCCTTTACTAGTTTAGGCAGGGTTGAGAAAATTGTGAATTGTTGTCCGCCTTGACTTGCAGTCACTGTATTTCCATTTACATTATCTATAGTGACATTATTCATAGTTACCAGCTGAGCTTCATGGTTTTCTCCGTTCGCTGCAGACAAGTCGGTTGCTGTAATCAATTTAGGTGCGGGTACACCTACATCACTCGCAACGACAGAGTATTGAAGTCCGCTTTGGAGTTTGAGCTCTTGCAGGTTGCTGTAGATATCCATCTCGCCACTAACTGCAACACGATCTCCAACGTTTGCGAACTCTGGGAATCCATAAAGTACGATCCCGCCGGTTCCATCCTGAATATACATTTTTGCTGCGTTAATGTGAGTTACGATACCTTCTGTTGAAATATTCTGACCTTTATTACCAAGGCGTGCTGTTGCGACGTCTGTTTTGGTCAAAATCGTGTAGTCAAAAGTCGTTATTGCGCTGTTTGGCATATTCGATTCTGAAGCATACGCTTTAATCGTAGTGTCCTCAGTTAAGGTAATAGGCCCTGTGTAAGGTTGGAAATCAGTTGAACCACCTGATCCATAAACAGCTGAATAGACGGATGCTCCAACTGTCGGAGAGTTCAGAGAAATTTCAGTGCCTACCGGCCAGGCATTAGCGGCTGGTGAAGCTACTACGGAGCTAGCTGTCTCTGGTGCTTTACCATAACTACTATTGCGTGGACTTGCTGCTTGAACAACAAAATCCGCAACGTTGTTATCCGTATCTAGACCACGGCTATCAGCTGGTGCACCAGCTGCGGCTTTACGAATAGCGGCTGTCGCGTTGGTGAGAGCAGGGGTTGGAGTTCCCTCAACACCTGTAGCTGTACCATAGCCAACTAAATCTATCGTATTATTCGATGGGTCAACCAAGTCGACTTTACCGTTTGTCCCACTCATAGCTAGGATACCTGCGGCATCAGGAGTAGGTAGTGCAGCAGTTCCTCCTGTTCCTGCAGCCTCTTGGACGAGGTAGTATCCATTTGCAGGAATAGTTCCTGTTAATTCTGTTCCGCTGCTAAAGGTTCCAGTTGCGGAAGTATACCGAACTTTCCATCCAGTCAAGACTACTGGTTTGTTGGTAGGATTGTATAATTCAATAAAATCATTCTTAAACTCTGCTCCGCTGTTTCCACCACCGCCATAGACTTGTGAGATAACAATATTGCTATTATCCGGTGCTGCCTCGGCAGTCTGAATAGCTGGTAGCACACTGCCGACAAGCATTAACATTGCCAGTCCACTAGCCCACCATTTCCTTACTCTTGAAGAAATAATCATTTGGATAAGTATTCTCCCCTCAAATCTTTTATTAGAAACCTACTAAATCTTATCATTCAAATGTAAAATGAAAGGTTGGTTTGCATCAATATAAATTAAAGGTTCTATAAATTAAAATAAAAAAAATAAAAAGTTATTGTTTTCGCATAAGAATAGGGGCTGAAAATAGTGCATAAATACAATAATCCTTAAAATCTAGTGTTTATTGGATGATGAATAGTCCCATATATGAATTAATTTTTATAGTTGAATTATCAAAGGATTACAACAAATGTATTCTATACTTCTGTTAAATTTTACATTTGAATAACAATAGAGAAGGAGTTATTGGGCTCGACTATTTGGGAGGTCTTAGAACAAAAAAATGCCCATTCAGCTTCTTGTTGAGAAGTGAATAGGCATTATTTATTTTAAATTTACTTGGATAAAACAGACTACTGTTGTGGAAGTTCTAGCCGCTCTAATCCGTCCATATATTTGCGCAGCGCCTGAGGAATGTAGATAGAACCATCCTCTTGCTGGTGATTCTCCAGCAGCGGGATCAGAATTCTTGGCGTAGCCACTGCGGTGTTATTTAAGGTGTGGCAGTATTGTAAGCGACCGTCCGCATCCCGATAACGGATGCCCGAACGGCGAGCTTGGAAATCGAGTAGATTAGAAGCCGAATGGGTCTCACCGTATGCGCCTCTGCTAGGCATCCATGTCTCGATGTCATACTGCTTATGCGTCTTCAGGGACATATCCCCTGTGCAGACAGCCATGACTCGATAGGGGAGCTCTAAGAGCTGAAGAATGTGCTCGGCATTCGCGAGGATCTCGTGAAGCATATGGTCCGAGACACCTTCGTCATTTCGGCATAAGATGACTTGCTCAATCTTCGAGAACTGATGTACGCGGTACAGCCCGCGCACATCTCGCCCCGCTGATCCAACTTCACGGCGGAAGCAAGTCGACATTCCGGCTAGTCGCATGGGTGTGTCAAGCTTTACAATCTCATCACTGTAGAGTGAAACTAGCGACACTTCAGATGTGCCTACCAGCCAGCGATTATCTCCGCTGAGCTCGTACGTCTGATCCATCCCACCCGGGAAGAATCCGGTTCGCTCCAACGCTTCAGGGCGGACAATCACAGGAACATCCATCACGGTGAATCCGCGTGCAGTGAGCACATCTAGGGCAAGTCTTTGTACAGCGAGATGTAACATCAGGCCGGCTCCTTTGAGCACATAGCTGCGAGGACCGCCTGCTTTGACGCCACGGGGAATATCAATAATATCGTGGAGTTCACCTAGCTCCACATGATCACGAGGCGCAAAGCCGAATTCCGGCACCGCTCCGTTCAACCGCAGTTCTACATTATCGTTATCATCGTGGCCGATGGGTGTATCCTGCGACACCGGATTCGGTGCGAGCAGCATGAGCTCTCTACAGCGGCGTTCAGCCTCGTTCAGATCTGCTTCCAGCAGGCTCAGCCGATGATTGAGTTCTCGTACCTGTGCTTTGACGATCTCTCCAGCAGGGCGGTCACCCTGCCGTAATAATCGTTCAACCTCTTTGGTTAGCCCATTACGTTCGGCTCTCATTTGTTCTGTTTCTTGTCGCAGGCCCCGGCGCTTCTCATCCCAATCCAGCAATTCATCCAGTGGGAAGTCGATTCTTTTCCAGGTAGCAGTGTTTCTTACAAGCTCTTGATTATCCTTGATCCAGTTCATTTCCAGCATCTCGCTCGCTCCTTTTTGTTTAAAAGATAAGAAAGTGTAAGTTTCACACTTCACTTTATCCTTCTAGTTCTCGCACAAACACTTACCGTCCTTATAAGGACGCCGAAGGTATTTATGCTTGAAAAAACGCAAAAAACGCCCTCATCCATGGGACGAGGAGCGTCAGCTCGCGGTGCCACCCAGGTTGATCGAATCTCCTTAACAGCAGGAAAGAATTCGACCCTCTTTGGTCTTCGCGGTAACGGGCGAAACCCGGTGAACTTAGGGAGTCATTATAGGCTCCGGTCGCAGACGCCTCACGGTTGGATGCCGATCATTGGCCTGATTGTTGGATTTAATATTGTTGCTTAGTATATCGCAAGAGTGGGATGAGCGCAAGCGTTTATGGTTTGACAATAATATCTAATCTGCGATAGGATTAATATTAATTTAAAGTATTCCTGTCGGGATAAATACTTGCAGTGTGAGCTGCTTAATAGGATGAAAGAGGTGGAGAAGTGGCTAAAATTGTTGTGATTAACGGAACGCCTTCCTTGGTATCGCGCATCAATGCAGTTATAGAGTATGCGGAGGCAAGCTTAACGGATCAGGGCTTTGAGGTTGAGCGTATTAACGTAGCAGAGCTGCCAGCGGAAGATTTGATTCATACCAAGTTTGAGAGTGATTCTATCGTCAAAGCGAACGGCCTTGTAGCCGAAGCGGATGCGGTAATCGTGGTTAGCCCGGTTTATAAAGCCTCTTATACAGGCGTGCTCAAGACCTTCTTGGATCTAGTTCCACAAAAGGGATTGGCCGGCAAAATCGTACTCCCGCTCTTCATGGGTGGCAGTCTTGCACATCTACTTACGATTGATTATGCTTTGAAACCTGTGTTGTCTGTACTCGGTGCACGCTACATTCTTGGTGGAGTGTATGCCGTGGATTCTCAGGTGGTTCGTAATGATCACGGAGTGGTAGAGCTTGCTGAGGAGCTGAAGCTGCGACTGAATGATGCTTTAGCTGAGCTGGCAGAAGAAACTACACATCGTGTGGAACGCAAGGCTTAAGACTAAGTAGCAAGCATTCTGTTTCGGATGGATTCATACCAACTATATAAGCGTCTCATTCATACCTGATCCAAGGGGTGAAGGGACGCTTTTTGCTATAGCAAAAAGGCCATCTCACTATGAAAGTAGAGAATGGCCTCTTTTTTATATAGGGTTCGTTATAATCCGGTCTTACAAATCGTCGAATCCGTTATCGTCGCCAACCTTACCGTAGTTACGGGATTTTGCTTCGAAGAAGTCGGTTTTGGTGGCATTAAGCGCATCATCGGAGAAAGGTTTGATCCAAGGCATGCAGTTAACATCAACGCCTTGGTAGGCTTTTTCCATACCCATCAAGGTTAAGCGCTTGTTCGCTGTATATTTGATGTAGTCACTAAGCTCGTTAAGATCAATACCGCGGACATTAGTAAGGGTGTAGTAAGCCCAGTTGGTTTCAAGCTCTACCGCGCGGTCGATCGTACGATACACGTAATCCATGTTCTCTTTAGTGTTCAACTCAGGGAAATCTACAAGCAGCTGCTTAAATACTTCTGCGAAGAAATAGCAGTGCTGGTTCTCGTCACGTTGGATATAAGAGATCATTTGGCTGGTCGCCATCATCTTCTGGTCACGGGCCAGATTGTAGAAGAAGGCGAAGGTGCTGTAGAAGAAAATTCCTTCCAAGATGAGATCCGCTACCAGCGCATGGAAAAAGGTCTGTCTCGTAGGGTTATCACGGAACTCTTGATAAATATCAGAGATAAACTGATTGCGTTCCAGCAGGACAGGGTCTTTTTTCCAATATTCAAAAATTTCTTTCTGCTCACTTTCCGACACGATTGAGGAAAGAACATAGGAATAGGATTGGTTATGCACCACTTCTTGTTGTCCGATAATGGCAGAGATAGCTTCTAGAGAAGAGTCAGTAAAATAACGCTTCACGTCGCTTACGAACATCGTCTGCATCGAGTCTAACACGGCGAGTAGAGAGATGTTGATCTTAAATACGCGTTGCTCCTCTGCATCGAGCATAGGGAATTGTTGCGCATCTTTGGACATTGGGATTTCATCCGCGATCCAGTGATTCAGCAGCAGCACCTTGTACAGCTTGTACATATGCGGCATGCGGATATCGTTCCAGTTCAGAATACCGGAGCACTCACCGTCGATGATGCGTGTGGATTGGTTGGGTGCTTCAGTGTTAAAAATCTTTTGTAGTTGCATTTATTTTCCCTCCATTTTTTTGCGCGGGTAATTCGTCTTGTCTGATCTTTAATTAAATGAGGTTGATGAAGTAACGGAGAGAAAGTTTGGAGCTGTAGGAGCGATAGCGTTCGCCTTTATCCTCGGATTTCTACCGCGAAGACGGTATAGATCAAGAAATCTGAGGATAACAGCGACCGGAAGCCCAAACATTGCTCGCAGTTACGATTAAATCACCGAATTTTTTAAAGCAGTAAGACTCTTAGCTAGCGCAAGAATCACACTCTTCTATTGTCAAAGCACGGCTACGCACATAATAAGTTGATTTCAATCCGCCCTTCCAGGCGTTCAGATGCAGCTCAAGGAACTCGGTAGCCTTGATGTCAGGACGAACATACAGGTTAAAGCTTTGGCCTTGATCGACGTGACGCTGACGAGCAGAAGCCATGCGGATCGACCAGTTTTGGTCAATTGTAAACGCAGTTTTATAGTACCAAATCGTCTTGTCGGACAGATCCGGTGCTGGGTTAGCGATCTTGTAAGTTGTTTTCTCTTCATAGGAAAGCAATTCATACAAAGGATCAATGCTGGCTGTGGAGCCGGCAATAATCGATGTGGAGCCGTTCGGTGCAATCGCGAACATCCATGCGTTACGAACACCGTCTTTAGCCACTTCTTCTTGCAGCTCGCGCCATTGTTCAGTGGTTACATATTTACCTTCTTGTTCACCGCTAACGTAGCCACGTGAAGTAAAGTATGCACCTGTCTCCCAATCGGAACCGGCGAACTTCGGATAACGGCCTTTTTCACGGGCAAGCTCCATGCTCGAACGTACCAACAGGTAGTTGATGTGTTCATACAAATGGTTGTTATATTCTACGGCTTCATCAGATTCCCAACGAATGCCCTTGAGTGCCAATAGGTGATGCAAGCCGAATGTGCCGAGACCCACTGCGCGGTATTGGCTGTTCGTGTATTGTGCTTGCAGAACTTCAATATTATTAATGTCGATTACGTTGTCCAGCATACGTACTTGGATAGGTACAAGTCTTTCCAGCACACCAGCTGGAATCGCACGTGCCAAGTGAATCGAATTCAGGTTGCAGACTACGAAATCGCCAGGGATTTTGGAGATAACAATCCGGGTCTTGCCATCTTTGGTTACTAATTCTTCCTGTTCAATAACGGTAGCGGATTGATTCTGCATAATTTCTGTGCACAGGTTGGAAGAGAAGACCATACCTTGGTGACGGTTCGGGTTCGTCCGGTTAACCGTATCACGGTAGAACATATATGGAGTACCTGTTTCAAGCTGTGATTTCATAATCCGTTTCATGATGTCAATCGCAGGAACGGTAATACGGGACAATTCCAAATTGGCTGTAGCTTCAGCATATTTTTCACGGAAAGTGCCTTTACCAAGCTCTTCATCGTAGAAGTCTTCCAGACCAAGCGGACGACCGTTCTCATCCGTCCAGCCCATAACCTTCTTCACTTCATGTGGGCAGAAGAGGTTCCAGTGGCTGCGTGATTCAACGGCTTCCATGAACAAGTCCGGCAGGGTTACACCGTGGAATACGTCATGTGCACGCATACGCTCGTCACCATTATTTAGTTTAAGATCGAGGAAAGCGAGAATATCTTTATGGAATACATCAAGGTAGACAGCGACAGCACCTTTACGTGTTCCGAGCTGGTCTACACTGACTGCTGTATTGTTCAATTGGCGAATCCAAGGAATTACGCCGGAGCTAGTGTTCTTATGGCCACGGATATCCGAACCCCGTGCCCGTACTTTACCAAGGTAGACGCCGATACCGCCGCCCATTTTGCTAAGGCGCGCTACGTCTGTATTAGAATCAAAGATACCCTCTAGGGAATCGTCCACCGTATCGATGAAGCAGCTGGAGAGCTGTCCAGCGACCTTTTTGCCGGCATTGGACATTGTAGGGGTAGCAGCTGTCATGTAGATGTTGCTCATAGCCCAGTAAGCTTCTTTTACAAGCTCAAGACGTTTCTCAGCTGGCTCACGGTGCATGAGGTACATGGCGATAATCATGTAACGTTCTTGCGGAAGCTCCATTACACGGCCGTCAAAATCATGCGCCAAATAACGGTCGGATAGCGTAAGCAGACCGATATAGTCAAACAAAAGATCGCGTGTATAATCGATACACCCACCTAGTTCGATAATTTGTTCTTTGGTGTAATGACTTAGAAGCTCTTCACGATAGATTCCTTTTTTTACGAGATCCGTAATTAGCGGGTACAGCTCACCGTAAGGCTCTTCTGGATAAGCTTTATAGCGGCGATGAACGGCTGCTTTTTTATAAAGGGTAGTCAGAAGGGCACGGGCAGCTGCAAACTTCCAAGTAGGCTCTTCTTTCGTTACAAGCTCTAGAGCACTCATGGTGAAGGCATTGCTAATTTCTTCTCCGCTTACGGAGTCACGACGCAGTTTGGAAATTACTCCCCGCAGCAATGTTTCTTTATTTAGTTGATCAAGACCTTCTAAGATACGGTCGGCGTATACGGAAAGGCGCTTCTCATCAAAAGCCAGTTGGCGATTATCTGGTTTTACTACGAATTGTGGCATGGTTATTTCATCCCTTCTTATTTTGGGTTAATTTTGAATATCAAAAATTGATATATTATAGCGCAGTAGGCTGCCACAGAAAGACCTCCGAGCCGTTCGTACTGGCCGGAATGTCGATTATGCGTTGGTTAGAGCTTCCTCGGTAAGGAAGTGTAGTATCTTTCAATTCTTCTATAAAACGTCCATCTATTAATACCTGACACTGTGTAAGTAGATTCCACTCCGGCGAACCGGGAAGGGCGGTTAGTTCCTCATACGTATAACCACTGTAAATCCAGATGGGGAAGCCAGGGAGCACGGCGCGAAGCTCATGAATGAACCCAAGTACCTCTTCTGCCGAGAAAAAAGGATCGCCGCCTGCCAGTGTTAGACCATCCAGCAAAGGGTTAGCGGCGATTTCTGCAATGATTTCATGTTGACGTTCTAAGGTGAAGACTTCTCCATATTTAAAGTTCCATGTCTCGGGATTAAAGCATCCCGGGCAACGATGACGGCAGCCGCTGATGAAGAGGACGGCCCGCATGCCCTCTCCCTCGTTAATCGACTCCGGATAGTATCCGCAAATATTCATAGATGCTTAACGCGATCCCGTACTTCGGCTTGTTTGGCGGCATTGAAGCGGGTCTGATAGTCGCCAGTTAAATAACCTGTAACTCTGCGCAAACGACGGATGTGCACGTCATTCTCATGTGCGTTGCAGGAAGGACAGTTTGTCCCAATTACGCCTTCGTATCCGCAGCTGGAGCAGCGGTCAATCGGATGGTTAATGCTGAAGTAGCTGACCTGTTGTTCTAGTGCATATTTAATGATTTTGATAAAAGCAGATGGATTGCTGCGGGCATTGCCATTTAATTCGACATAAGAAATAGCCCCGGCATTGCAGTATTCATGGAAAGGAGCTTCCAAGCTGATCTTCTGAGCAGCACCTAGATCGTAGTATACAGGGATGTGGAAAGAGTTCGTATAATACTCACGGTCAGTTACGCCCGGAATAGAACCCAGTACCTTGCGATCAATCTTGGTGAATTTGCCGGACAGGCCCTCTGCTGGTGTTGCGAACAAGGTAATGTTGAGATTAAGTTCCTCACTTTTAAGGTCGCAATACTCCCGCATGTGACGCACGATAGCCACAGCCTTGGCATGGGCTTCCATATCCTCGCCATGGTGTTTGCCGTACATGGCTTTCATGCATTCCGCGATACCGATGAAGCCAAGCGACAGACTACCATGCTTAAGTAGTTCGCCTACAGAGTCTTCAGGAGCGAGATTTTCGCCGCCTTCCCAGACGCCTTCTCGCATCATGAAATCGGATGCTTTAGCTTTTTGCGCGCTTTGGATGTGGAACCGATGAAGAAGTCCTTCCAGCGCAATATCCATATAGTGATTTAGATCCTCATAGAAGCCAGCTTCGTCTGCGACGGTACGTCGGCCTGTTACTGTGCCGTGTGCCAGACCGAGACGAACCAGATTCAGTGTATTAAAGGAAAGGTTGCCCTTCCCGGAGCAATGATTACGCCCAAAACGGTCACCGAGCACTCGGGTGCGGCAGCCCATTGTAGCAAATTCCGTATCAGGATCACTTGGATCATAATACTGCAAGTTGAGCGGAGCGTCCAGATTAGCGAAGTTCGGATATAGTCTGCGTGCAGAACATTCCGCCGCTTTTAGGAACAATTCATAGTTAGGATCACCTTGCTGTTGATTGACTCCTTGCTTGCATTTGAAGATTTGAATCGGGAACACAGGTGTTTCTCCGCTGCCAAGTCCGTTCATCGTTGCTGTTAGCAGGGAGCTGATCACAAGCTGACCTTCTGGTGAAGTACAAGTACCATAATTGATGCTGGTAAACGGAATTTGCCCACCGGATCGGCTGGACATGGTGTTGAGATTATGTACCATACTTTCAGCCGCTTGCAGGGTTTCGATTTCGGTTTCCTTTAGTGCAAAACGAAACGCTTTTGGATATAACTCCGCCAGATCGGTCCGACTCATTGTAATCTCGCCCAAAGAATCATTAGCTTGTCCCTCATCAAAATAATCCAGACCCTTGCGGAACAGCTTAGCGAAGGATTTGGTTACATAAGGTGCTAGATCATAGTCGAGCTTATTGGCGGATACGCCGCCATATTGAGCATTTTGCTGGGATTGAAAAATAATTGCTACCAGTGACATAGCTGTCATTATGGAGTTCGGAGGACGAACACTGCCGTTGCCGGTGTTGAAGCCTTCGCGGAGAAGCTTATCAAACGGGATAAAAATGCAGTTAGTCGTTCCGATTGCGTATTGATCCAGATCATGCACATAGACGACATTGTCATCAATGGCTTGCACTAGCTGCGGTGGCATCGTAAAGTTGCGGGCGTACCATTTTGAATATTCACTGCCGAACTTGCTCATTTTACCGGAGAAACTCTCTCCGTTCAAATTGGCATTCTCGCGCAGCAAGTCCAAATCCCGGCTGTCGATAATATCGCGTCCTAAATCAATGAGCTCTTCTAAAAGAACTTCTCGTGCATTTGTTGTACCGTTAAATTGTCTCTCCAACAACGTCATTGTATAGCTCTCCTCTCAGTCTATCGTCCTATCATTAAGAAGTGGGGCCGCAAAAGCGGCCGTATATTCATTGTGATCTCATAAAAAAAGCATCCTCTAGCGAGGATGGCAGAAAATGCCCGATGCGTTATGTAAATATCCACACAGATATTTGTAGTGGCCTCTAAGAAGATGACCGCATGCGGACACCGTTCCTGTTCCTCGCAGGCACTCATAGTTGGTGTCGTCGAAACAGGCAGGTCTCCTGGCTTCCGTAGGACCTCTCAGCGCCTTCCCAAGGGGGCTCTTACCCCTCAGTGGCTTCTGCCAGGAGATCTGCCCATCTTAAGCTTCTAAAAGCTTGTAAGGGGCATCCGGTTACAGTGGCGGGACCGCAGCGGATTTTCACCGTACTTCCCTATTAAGCTCTAATTCCGATAAAGGATCAAAGCGCCTGTCTCCACTATATTTTGTTGTCGTTAGATAAAAATAACCCAAGATGTTGTGTTTGTAAACAGTTTTTTAGAAAACCCGCGCGGGGAGCGGGTTCTTCAAAAGTACTCCACAAATGATCCACAGGCTGTCCATAAGTAATCCACAATTGATCCACAGGCATATAAAAAATGATTCATAAATTGTCCGAAAAGATGCCACAAAGAGTCCATAAATGTAGTGCAGATGACCCTAGAATTCATGTTAGAAAAAATACTTGTGGCGAAAGTCATATTTCGGAGAATTTTGGGGAAAGAAGAAGGGGCATAATAAAGATGAGATCATTTGTGGGAGAGCGGTGGAGTTGTTACAATAGAAGGAGACACATACTTTAAAATTCCGAGGAGGTATTCTCATGCCTATTGCTGAAGTAACCGTTATTCCGATTGGAACAGGTAGTACGAGCCTTAGCAGCTATGTTGCGGATATGCAGCGAGTGCTGAAGACGGTAGAAGGGATTACTTATGAGCTTACATCCATGGGTACAATCATCGAAGGGCCTCTTCAGCGTATTTTTGCTGCAGTCGAAGCGCTGCACGAGTCTCCTTTTGCCGCAGGTGCAGAGCGTGTCTCTACCTCACTTAAAATAGACGACCGCCGCGATAAACCCTCCACTAGCCGTGGAAAGCTGGAGTCTGTGGAGCGTAAACTACAGGTGGAATAGCAGTTTGGGAGAGTAGGGAAATAGGGAGAAATAGGCTTGCGTTTCTGGCTGAAAGTTGTATAATATTTTTTGTTTGACAGAAAAATCAGCCTTAAGCTGGTGTAGCTCAGGGGTAGAGCAACGCACTCGTAATGCGTAGGCCGGGGGTTCAATTCCCTTCACCAGCATCCAAAAAAAACATACGTGGCGCGGATTCTTGGAATTTCGAGGGGCGCGCTTTTTTTAATTGTTCTACCCTTTATTTGAATAAAGAGTTTTCTGGGGGATAAGTATAAAATTCTGAAGAGTGGTGCGGACTTCCTGACTGACGCACTCGTCCAATCCAAGGACTCGGTATGGTACAGGGAAGAGCCGGACTTAATCGGCCATATGATGGATTACGGCGGCATTGTGCAGGGGTACACGCCGAATTTCATCAAGATTGAAGACGGCGCTTTCGTCCGGCAGAGATTTGAATTTAGAGCATACATAAAATAATCCGCCGAGCATGAGCTTGGCGGATTATTGCTGCTTCATTTGAAAACTCTCTACACACTGGACTCTAGAGCATACCGGTGATTTGGTCCAGCTTTCCGTTCTTACCTTCTTTCAGGCCCCCAAGCAACAGCCAGTTTCTCGCATGCCGAAGGGGGAAACAAAAGATCAATGGAGCAGGCTTCTTTCTCGCGACAATGACGTGATTACTTTTTGCTCCAGGCCTCATTTATGAAAATAAGCACTTGGTTGGGGCCAGTTCTCTTCATCACTCTAAAGCCCGTTGTGGAAACGGTCCCTATGCCTTGAGCGTTCGGAAAACAGTATCCGCCGGGACTGCAAGTTCCGTCGTCCCGAACTCGCAGTTTCCCAACTATTCCAACAGGCACCCATTCTGGACGGTCAAGGCGTGACACATATTCAGCTGTAGGATCCCAGGCCGGATTGAGGACCGGCTCCGATTTGGTGAAGGCCAAACGGGTTACGGTGCCATCAGGCTCCTTCAGTTCTGGGATAACCACCTCGTGGTATTGGATTCTCCCCCATTCATCTTTAAGGAACAGATCGTGCCAGCGCAAATCACTTGCATCTGCGATCATTGCCGGCGTTGCGCTTACGACACCAAGAATGTATTCATCTTCAGCGGTAGCCTTGCGGATCATCTCTCCTTCGCCATGGAAAGTTACGAAATATCCGACGTCAATCGGAAGTCCGTCAGAAGTCTCGAACATTTCTGCATAATCCGCAGCTGCAGGAGATATCACTGCACCATCGAGAAACAGATTTCCGGTCGATCCTTGAAGCACAGCGGCATTAAGCGTTGGACCGACAACTAGGCCGTTGGCCAGATGCCAGGATAAGGGGAACCGGGTAGCCCCGTTCGTGCCCATGATATGTGACCCGAAATGGTTCGCCACATTGTTTAATCCTTCGACATGAGATAAATCAGCAACAGAGATATTCTGCTGGCCTTCAACGTGTGAGACGGCACCACCTGCTGTATTGTTGCTTCCTTCCACGTGAGATATATTTCCGTTGGCTGTATTTAATTGTCCTTCGGCATGCGAAATGGGACCGCTGGCAACATTAATCGCCCCTTCAGCATGGGTCATGTTATTGGTGGCTCGGGTTCGAAAGCCTTCCGCATGTGAATTTAGTCCCGATGCTTCAGTACCTTGGCCTTCGGCATGGGAAGATGGACCACTCGCGATCGAGTCCATCCCCTCCGCATGGGCGGAATCGTTCGCCGCCCGAGTGCGACGACCTTCCGCATGAGAGGCGGATCCGATAGCGGTGGTCGAATTACCCTCGGCATGTGAACCGAAACCATCAGCAATACTCCCAATCCCTTCTGCATGCGCGGCGCTATCGTTTGCCTGAGTGCTAAAGCCTTCCGCATGGGCAGCGGTTTTGGTAGCGGCGGTGAAGTTGCCTTCAGCATGTGAACCGACACCGCTGGCAATACTCTCAATCCCTTCTGCATGCGCGGCGTCCTCGCTTGCCTCGGTTAAAAAGCCTTCCGCATGGGCGGCGCCTCCGGTAGCGGTGGTTCTGCTGCCCTCGGCATGTGAACCGATACCGCTGGCAATACTCTCAATCCCTTCCGCATGGGCGGCGTTCTCATTTGCCTGGGTTTCCTTTCCTTCGGCATGGGAGGATGGACCTCTTGCGATCGAGAGTGTGCCCTCGGCATGGGCGGCATCGTTCGCTGCCTGAGTGCGATAGCCTTCCGCATGAGAGGCGGATCCGGTAGCGGCGGTCGAGTTGCCCTCGGCATGGGCGGTATCAATACCGGAAAATGTATTGAATCCTTCACTGTGCGATGCTGGACCGTTCGCCTGAGTTTGTATACCCTCCGCATGGGCTGAAGCACCTCGTGCGATGGTCAGCGACCCTTCCACATGAGAAGCTTCGTTTACTGCCTGAGTGCGGAAGCCCTCGGCATGAGCGGCGCCGCCGATAGCTACAGTAGAGCTTCCTTCCGCATGAGAAGCCGGACCGTATGCGGAAGTATCTGCTCCTTCTGTATGTGACAGGTGACCATTTGCCTGAGTGAGTAAGCCTTCGGCATGGGAAGCAAACCCTCTTGATATAGTCAATGTTCCTTCAGTGTGGGAAGTATCGCCGACAGCCTGCGTTCTAAAGCCTTCTGCGTGTGACGCCACTCCCGTTGCTGCAGTTGAATTGCCTTCAGCTGTTGAACAGGGAGCGTAAGCATTTGTATTACAACCGTTTGACATGTTCCATCTCCTCTCCTTGGATACATCACTATATTATGGATGAAATAGTTTCTAAGAAAGGGACATACTGCTAAATTTTTATATATACGCAATAGTTTGATAGAATGAATATCATTCCACCATTTCTTCTACCATCATGAGGAACTTTACAAAACCTTATAGAACCTTATAATGAGCAACAAAACTGTACCATACAGAACTTTGTAGAATATGCTGGGGGAACACTCGTAATGCGTAGTCCGGGGGCAATTCCATTCACCGGCATTCTTACAATGCTTATACAGCCGGTATTCCGGGAATTCGGAGACCGCGCTTTTCTGTATCTTCTGGATGGATTGAAGGGATGGGTATGATGCGATGTTTAACGATACGACAGCCTTGGGCAAAGTTGATTGCTCTTGGTGAAAAACAATTCGAAGCTCGGTCAAGGAGATTAGCCTACCGTGGAGCGTCGGGGATTCATGCCAGATGAGTATAGATAAGAAAATATGGGAACAGGAACCGTTCAAATCGATATTGGCGAAGCATGGTCATACAGCGAATAATTTGCCGACAGGAGCTATTATTGCGACAGGTCAGCTCACGGGGTGTTATGAGGTTCCACCGGTACTGGACCTGAGGGAATGGATAAGGGGAACGAATATGATTTTGGTGACTATAGTGATGGCCGCTTTGCTTGGAAACTTGAGAATGATCTTTCGCTGAGTTATCCTATCCCGGCTAAAGGTAGATTAAGCTTATGGGAGCATCCGGATCTAGCCTAAGCGACGAATTGAAGTTTTTTAATGTAATTTTCATGTGAGCATCATCTTATTTTCAGGTTCAAGGTATATATTGAAGACACCAAACACCCCCCAGTGTTTTGTGGTATAAATCTCTCAGGTCTTGCCAACTCCCATGGTAAGGCCTATTTTTTTGTTCGCTAATTAAATGGGGGAGGGGGGCAGCTTCTTCGCTACTTCACTTAATCTGATACTGCTCTTCATAGCTCTTAAAAGATGAAATATCCAGACCGAGATATCTGCGCATATGAATGGCAGCTTGGGCAGCGACAATGTCGTTTAACAGCAGCATTCGTTCATGGTAGCCACGACATATAAATTTGGCTTCTATCCCCGTGTTAAGTCTGTTCTGCTCATAAACCTTGATTCCCCGTTTTCTCATCTCCGAACGAACATCTCTTAGATCTGTTGTAGCAACTGCTGCGGCTGTTTCAAGAACCTCCAGATAGGGGGTGGGTGTTCGTAAATGTGCAGATAGAATGGCGGAGTCCCGTTCGAAAGCTGATAAAATCATCGGAAGCAATAAATAAGATTTCACCAGCATGTTGTCCCTGCTTTCAGCTCTATTCATGAATCTCATCACCTCTAATGGGAACGTATATTCGTATTCTACCCCGATATTCCAAAAATAATCAATGGTATTTCTAAACAGCTAGTCCAATGTGATTGAATTCACAACTAAATTAGAA
Organism: Paenibacillus sp. FSL R5-0914; assembly: GCF_038004525.1. Classification (NCBI taxonomy): domain Bacteria; kingdom Bacillati; phylum Bacillota; class Bacilli; order Caryophanales; family Paenibacillaceae; genus Paenibacillus; species Paenibacillus sp. FSL R5-0914. Next base: position 354,848 of record NZ_JBBORH010000001.1, on the reverse strand, counting down.
AGAATAAAATATATTAAAATTGTAATAATAAAAAATAATGCTTCAGACTTATATAAAGGGAGAATTAGGATGAATGAGGAAGGAAGTCTCCGCCGTGGAATGGTATTTGGTTTGATTCTAAGTATTCCATTATGGATATCGATATTAGGTTGGATAAAGTTACTTTAAAATTAAAGGGAAACCTTTGTGTGAAGCGCCTTTAGGCGCTTTTTTTTGTGCTTGCTTACGCGTATGAATATCAAAAGGAATTGATTGACAATTGTGGGGATGGAGCGCTAAACTATTATTAGTTCAAAAGTATTAAAAGTCATAGACGATTATTTAATAGGATGCTTAAAATGCTAGTTCTAATCTGCAAGTCAATACATATATTATCATGATAATAGCAAACCGCCTGAAAGGGTGGGACGCAAAGTCCAGGAGTCTAAAGTGTCTTAAATGCGCTATGACCGTCCGACTGCCATGAGAAGGGAATTCCACTTCTTTTTTGGCGGTCTTTTTTGTTGTTAGGTCCTTTAGAGTTTCTGGTAATTATTCTGATTGAATATAAATCATAGATTTAGGAGGTGTGCTTTTTGAAAAGAAGAATGAAACCGCTGCTAGCACTAATATTAGCGGGGATTTTGACAGTAGGTAGTGGTCTTTCTGGAGGTCATTTGGTAAATGCGGCTGGGGAGGTGCTTCCCTATACTCCTACACCTGTGTTAGGTATTGCAGGGAATTTTAATACTTTTATTTTTGGCGATTTCAAACAATCTAATGATCAGGTTCATGGGCGCCTTGCGGCCAAAGGTAATATTACTTTGCAGAATTACGGCGTATCCAAGGATAATCCAGGTGGAGATGTTCTTATTGCTGGTAATGACATCAGTTTTACTAATGGGACTGTTCATGGAGCATCCGTTTATGGTGGTGTTTTTTCCAGCAACGGTGTAGATCTTAAAGAACCAGCGAGAAAAGGGACTCCTATTGATTTTGATGCTGAAGAGCAATTTCTTATTGGACGTTCTAATGAATTCTCTTCGCTTGCTACAATAGGAACTTTCAAAAAGGAATATGGGAAAATAACGATTGATGCTCCGGAACCATTTAACGTTCTTAATCTTAGTGCTGCCGATTTCGCTGGTGCTAATGGCTTACAGTTTAATATTGCAAATAGCGCCACAGTTATCATTAACGTTAGCGGAAGTTCAGTTAACATTCCAAGCTTTCAAATCTGGGGAGGTAGCCCTAACAAGGTATTATTTAATTTTTATGAAGCTAGCACTGTTGATATTGGAAGTTTAACAATAGAAGGAACTATCCTAGCTCCGCTTGCAAAAGTAACTTATAATTCCGGTGAACTGCATGGGACGCTGATTGCAAAGGGATTTGCTGGTGGGGTGCAGATGCATTGGTATCCATATGGAGGGGAAGAACCACCTCCGACACCAACGCCGACCGTGACACCAACACCGACGCCGACCGTGACACCAACACCGACGCCGACCGTGACACCAACACCAACGCCGATCGTGACGCCAACACCAACGCCGACCGTGACGCCAACACCAACGCCGACCGTGACGCCAACACCAACGCCGACCGTGACGCCAACACCAACGCCGATCGTGACGCCAACACCAACGCCGACCGTGACGCCAACACCGACGCCGACCGTGACGCCAACACCAACGCCGATCGTGACGCCAACACCAACGCCGACCGTGACGCCAACACCAACGCCGATCGTGACGCCAACACCAACGCCGATCGTGACGCCAACACCAACGCCGACCGTGACGCCAACATCAACGCCGATCGTGACACCAACACCAACGCCGACCGTGACGCCAACACCAACTCCGTCGCCGGAAGTAACGCCAACACCGACACCGTCGTCGGAAGTGACGCCAACACCGACACCGTCGTCAGAAGTAACGCCAACATCTGAGCCTCCGGTGTTCCCGACACCAACACCATCATTTGTAATTGGCACTGTCGTTGTTAATGATGATCCTGTGCCGCTGGGCCCTGTAGCTTCGTCGACTCCAGCACCAGTACCAACATCAACACCAACACCGTCGAGCAACACAGAGGTACTTGTTGATGAGGAGGAGATTCCATTAGGACCAGTATTGACAGTAACACCAACGCCGTCACCAGAGGATATTGCTGTAGTGGATGATACAATCCCGCTAGGTAATCCACCTGTGGATGAACTTCCAAAAACGGGAGAATCAAGTTCAGTCCCTTATTATGTAACTGGTCTAGGTTTTGCACTTATTGGATTACTAATGAGAAATAGATTCTCGAGCAAGAAATAATAAACGGTGATTGTAGCTTGAATACAAGTTATGCCGTGAAGAATAGTAAAGCCGCTTTCGGGACATATTCCGATGGCGGTTTTCTTTTGTTGTGATTGTTATATTTTGGCGCATTCTAAGTAGATGTTATACTGATTTACAACGGATATGAGGAAAGGACGGGGAAGATGAATTGGTATGGTTCTTCATTAGCGCTGTCATCGTCATAGGAGCTCTGATCTATGCGGGCTTTTTCTTTTATGGAATTGCTATTAAACGAGCACCGAAGGAATTCCTGAGTAATAATCGTGATTTGAAGGTTGATCCCCCGGTTGCCGGGGCTTCTTGGGGTGAGGGGAAGGATTGGATCTCCAGTCAGAGCTTTGAGAATGTGGAGATTACATCTGAGGACGGGCTACAACTAAGAGGGTACTTGCTCCTTTCGGATCGTGCTGAAGGTCGTACGGCGATTCTAGCTCATGGTTATTCTGGAAAAGGGAAGGATATGGGGGCGTACGCCAAAATCTATTACGAGAGACTGGGCTTTAATATCCTGATTCCCGATGCCAGGGGACATGGGGAAAGCGCTGGGAATTATATTGGTTTTGGATGGCATGAGCGCAAGGATTATTTGCAGTGGATTGAATATATAATAGAAAAGACTGGGCCCAGTGCTCAAGTTGTGCTTCATGGGGTATCTATGGGTGGTGCTACAGTGCTAATGACCTCAGGTGAAAATCTCCCGCCGCAGGTCAAAGCTATTGTCTCGGACTGTGCTTACAGCTCAGTTAAAGCACAATTAGCCTACCAACTACGGCGTATGTATCGCTTGCCAAGTTTCCCTTTTATTCAAAGTGCGAGTCTAATTACTCGTTTGAAAGCAGGGTATGGTTTTAGTGAAGCGTCTGCCTTGAAACAGGTGAGGAAGGCGAAGGTGCCGATTCTTTTTATTCATGGGGATGCCGATAATTTTGTACCATATAGTATGATGAATGAATTGTATGAGGCATGTCAGAGTCCCAAAGAGAAGTTCGTAGTGCCACAAGCAGGGCATGGGTTAGCTTATGATATGGATAAGACGGGGTATATAAACGTAGTAACAGCTTTTGTGAATCAGTATGTAAATTAGATGCCCTGAACGTAGACAGCGCCCGATATCCGCTAGGTAGCGGTTATCGGGCGCCTATATTTTTCCACACATGGCATGTGTCCTTATGTAAGGTTCGTACAGCCATGCTTTTTCGTTATATTCATCCCCCGCCGTTCGTGAGTAACGGGTGTCTTAATTCCTTGTTATTTCCAGCAGCCGTGTGGCGAGAATAATCCTTCCAATACGACAAAAGCCCTACCTCTCTTTTGCCCTTGCGGCTCCATTGACCGCGCCAGTGTGAATCGGAATGCTATATTTCGAATTTAGTCTCATAAAAAGGAAAGTTTCTGCAAGAAAACATGAAGCCTCTGTGTCCAAATTGCCGAAGTGTAAAATAGTCGGCCTGACATCTTCTTGATGGGGATATACAATATATCGAAAACAAATACGATATAAATATAACACAGTATTGTTTAAAAGGCAAATATAATAATGAATTCCAAGATAAGGGTTGTTTGATTTGGAAGGGGAACAAGCAGAGCAAGAGAGAGCGTTTGATTTGAATATATCGTATGCTGGATTATTTGTGGATTAATTCGGAAAAGCTAGAAAGCCAGAGTAAATGGGGCTGTGGGGGTTATTTTGCGTGCCTATTTTGTGAACTGGCCTCTAAAACTTACATTAAACCCCAACATTGATTGAAGGATTGAGGGTAGACCGTTATAATTAATAAGTCTGGATTTTAATTAAAAAATAAGGGAGATTTTTATGAAACGCGCAGATGTGTGGTTGATTTCCATCGTGTTGATTGCTGCGCTCGCTTTTCTCGCACCGAGATGGTTTTCGGACAATGATGATAAAGGTGGGGCCGGTAAAAATCTCGTAGCCAATGTAACGGTGGACGGCGAGTTATTTAAAACGGTAAAGCTTACAAAAGAAGAACAAACCATTGAGGTTCGTACCGAACGTGGCTATAACCTCTTGAAGGTGCATGATTACGGGATTGAAATGTACGATGCCGACTGCCCGGATCAAGTATGCCTAGGTTTTGGTTTTATTACCCTGCCCAAACAGACGATTGTCTGTCTACCGCATAGAGTATTAGTGGAAATCACAAGTGCGTCGGGGGAGGATGATATAGATGCCTATGTCCAGTAGTGAATCTGCAACAGCTTTAAAAAGAACGGTAATTATTGCGATTTTCGCCGCAGTGGCAGTAGTGCTTAGTCTAATAGAAGCGCAGATTCCGTTGTCAGGAATGGGACTGGTGCCGGGTGCTAAACTAGGATTAGCTAACATTATGATTTTGACTTGTATTTACTTTTTACGTGGACGGGACGCATTCCTGCTTGTCATCCTCAAAACGTTGCTTACTGCATTTTTGCTAGGTACTTTTTCAAGCTTACTATTCAGTTTATTCGGTTCGCTGTTTAGCTTTGTTGTAATGTTCGTGTTAATGCTGATTAGTGGCAAAGGCAAGAGTATAAGCTTGATCGGCATTAGTATAGCTGGTGGGATTGCACATAATATCGGTCAGCTGCTGGCAGCTTCTATGGTATTCTCATCCCTTAGTATTTTTTATTATCTTCCCATGCTGCTAATCACTGGAGTAGTAACAGGAATTGCCGTGGGCTATGCAGTCCGTTATTTGGTGGCTTCATTGTCAAAAATATCGTTGTTTGAAGAGTTTTTGGACTGATTAGTCACATCAGCGGAAGGATGACTAACATGAATGAATCATATGAAGGTCAAGAATTAGAGGGAGAAGGACAAGCTATCATCTCTCTGGATGGGGTATCGTTTGGTTATGATCCTGAGCATCCGATTCTTCAAAATATAACGTTATCTATTTCTCAGGGACAATGGGTTAGCTTGGTTGGTCCCAATGGCTGCGGGAAGTCTACGCTAGTTAAGCTACTAAATGCTTTGCTGCCTAAGAGTGCTGGCGAGATTGTGGTTAGTGGTATGCAACTGAGTGAGGAAACGATCGGAAGCATTCGGCAATGCATCGGTATGGTGTTCCAAAATCCAGATAATCAGTTTATTGGAGCCACTGTAGAGGAAGATATCTTATTCGGCCTGGAAGGGCTTTGTTTGTCGTACGCAGAGATGGCTGAGCGGCTGCACTCTTATACGACGAGGCTGGGAATAAATCATCTGCTGTCCAAACACCCAGGTGAGCTGTCTGGAGGCCAAAAGCAGCGTGTCGCTATCGCCTCCATTCTTGCTATGGAACCAGGCATCGTCATTTTTGACGAGGCCTCTTCTATGTTGGATGAAGGAAGCAGAAATGATCTTCTTGGTATTTTGCAGGATATGCGAGCGGAAGGAAAGTATACGATCCTTATGATTACGCATGATGCAGATGAAATTTTGGCATCGGATCGGGTGCTTGCGCTGCATGGAGGTGGTTTAGCTGCTGATGTTACACCGGCGGAGCTGTTCCGGAACGAGGAGCTTCTGCAAAAATGCCATCTGTGTGAGCCGTATCCTTGGCGTCTTGCACGCGAGCTGCAGAATCATGGCATCCATGTGGATGTTCCCGCCAGTGAAAAGGAGCTTATAGACACGTTATGGCCATAGAATTACAGCAAGTAAGTTATTCCTATGCTGACCGAAGCCTATGGAAGCTGACGGCGCTCCGCGACATTAACCTCAGTGTTCCAACAGGCTCTATGGTTGGTATTGCTGGGGCGACAGGCTCTGGTAAATCGACACTGCTGCAGTTGTTTAACGGGATACTGAAACCAACGGAGGGTACGGTAAAAGTACTCGATGTAACCATCCAGGCGGGGGAGAAATCACCTAAGCTGATGCCGCTGCGCCGTAGAGTCGGATTGGTATTTCAATTTCCAGAGCAGCAAATGTTTGAAGATACGGTCGAAAAGGATCTTATCTTCGGTCCTCTTAACTTTGGCATGAGCCTCGAAGAGGCAAAGGCACGCGCAAGACAGGCCATGTTGGATATGGGGCTGGATCTGGCGCTGCTAGAGCGGAATCCTTTTAAATTGAGCGGTGGGCAAATGCGTAAGGCAGCTATCGCCTCCGTACTAGCTATGGACCCTGAAGTCATCGTTCTGGATGAACCGACGGCTACGCTTGATCCCATCAGCCGTGCAGAACTAATCCACTTGCTGGAGCGTTTATGCCGTGAGCAGGGGAGAACGATCATCGTCGTCACGCATCGGATGGATGAGTTATTGCCTTACGCGGACAACTGGCTTGTCCTTAAAGAGGGCAGTACGGCATTTCAAGGCAGCGTAAAGGCGCTGGCAGATGACCCTTCGATTCTGGAGCAGTGTGGCTTGACGGTTCCGCAGTCCCTTCGTTACTGGCGTGCAGTAGCTGATCGCTTTGGTCTTACGGATGAAGCTCCTCGCTTAACGGCAGAGAGCTTAGCAGAGCTAATCGCTTCGCTGCCATCTGGATCAGGCAACTCTAGCGAGCAGCATGAAGGAAAGAGGGATGGCCATGAATGAGAAGCTAATCATAGGGCGCAGTATTGAGACCGGTTCATGGGTGCATAAGCTAGATGCTCGTGCCAAAATCACCGGAATGCTATTATACGTAGCTGTTATCCTGCTCTCCCGTTCGTGGATGGCTATGGCGCTGCTGGCTATTTTCTCAATAGCGGTTATGGCTTCCACTCGGATTCCGCTTAAATATTTCCTGAAAGCAGCTAAGCCTTTACGGTATTTAATGCTATTTATCTTTATCGTACAGCTGCTGTCTGTGAAGACGGGTGATGCGGTTCTGACGCTTGGTTCGTGGTCTATTTATGAGGGAGGGCTAAGATTAGGCGCATTTTCGGTCATCCGCATGTTCTTTCTGATCACTTTCACGGCGTTACTTACATTCACCACAACGCCGGGTAAGCTGAATCAAGGGCTGGAGGGGATTTTGGCTCCTTTCAAAAAGTTTGGCTTGAAGCCCGACCGTATCACGCTGATGATCAGCATTTCCCTTCGTTTCATTCCTACGATTCTAGATGAGTCGCAGATTATCATGAAAGCGCAGGCCTCACGGGGTGCTGATCTGAAGGAGCTACCTTTAAAGGAAAAGGGACGAATGTTAGTGTCCTTGCTGGTTCCGATTATCGCTAGTGCGTTTAGGCGTGCGCAGGATCTGGTATATTCCATGGAAGCTCGTGGTTTTCGTATGGATGCTCCGCGTAGCCAGTATCACCGCCTAAGGTGGGGCATATTCGATACTATTTTTATTACTATGTTTATTGTAATGGGGATTGCAGTAGCTTTGGTGTAAAGTAGAAGTTCAACTTGTATGAAGAGTATCAACTTGGGAGGGAACTTGAATGGCACGTTATTTTAACGGTAGAGAAGTTGAATTATTAGCACCCGCAGGAACGTTTGAGATTTTCAAGGAAGTGATCCAGGCACGATGTGATGCAGTTTATTTTGGTGGACCAGTACTGAATATGAGAATGATGCGTAAAGGATATAATCTGTCTCATGAGGAGATCGTAGAGGCGCTAGATATCGCTCACCGTCTAGACAAAAAAGTGTATATCACAGTGAATAACCTATTTAGTGAAGAAGATGTGGAAGAGGCTAGAGAATATTTGCGTTTCCTTGACGGTGCTCGCCCGGATGCCTTGATTGTTCAGGATATGGCAGTGCTGGGGCTAATTCGCGAGATGGAGCTTAATCTTCCTGTTCACTCTTCGGTCATGATGAATGTTCACAATCTGGAAATGATCTACGCATTGCGTGATCTGGGTGTAAGTCGTGTGGTTACTTCGCGGGAAATGGATCTGCAGACAGCTCAGCTGCTAGGTCAGCGGAGTGGGATGGAACTGGAGTATTTTATTCACGGGGATATGTGCTCCGTTCACGGCGCGAATTGTTATTTCAGCTCCCATGTATTCGGTATGAGCAGTAACCGTGGGAAATGTATGAAGCCTTGCCGCTGGGATTATAGGGTTAAAAAAGACGGGTATGTATATCCGGCCGAATACCCCCTAGCTGTAAAAGATATGTTCATGTATGAACATCTTCCGGAATTGATTGAATCAGGGATTACCTCCTTCAAAATAGAGGGCCGCATGCGGGATAAGGAGTTTATGGTGATGCTGGCGAATAGCTACGGCGAAGCCATTGACCGGTATATCGATGATCCGATTGGCTTTGATCGTACGGTAGATACGAAAGAGCTTCATAACAACCGTAAACGTGACTTTTCGACGGCGTATGCCTTCGGCAAACCAGGACTGACTAACATTAACCGCCGTTATGAAGGAACTGGTAAATTTTATAGCACTGGAAAAGTATTCAGTACACCAACTGCAGAGCGTGAGCTGTCTGAGAAACGAGTTGAGCAGTTGCGGGAAAGATTGGCTGAGGTCGAGCAACCGAAAAAGACAAAAGCTAAGTTAGCTGTACGTGTGAATAATATGGAACAGGCACGGATGGTCTTAGAGCTTGGTGTAGATAGCCTGTACTTGCCAGGGGATGTATTTGAACCAGATAAACCTTTTACAAAGCGTGACATCAAGGAACTGGGTGAGCTAAAGGGCGATAGCAAAATCTACTTGGGTTTACCACGGATGATGACTGAGCTGCATTTTGACCAATATGATCAATTGCTTGGCGGAGAACGCTTGCCGATTGACGGTATTATCGTTACAAATTTAGGAGCTATTCGTCGTTATAACAATACAGGCTATCCGCTAATTGGGGACAGTAACTTAAATGTATACAATCATCTTTCAGCGCAATTATATGCTAACTTAGGTTTAACTCAGCTTTCGGTATCGCCAGAAATGACGCTAGAGCATTTTGCTACCTTTGCCTCTCGTTGCAAAACGCCTTTGGAAGTTGTTGTTCATGGTACACCTGCACTAATGTATATGGAACATGATCTTTATGAGAATACGGAGTTAATGGAGCCTATTGCTGAAGAGGATAATCAATATGTGCACAATAATGTATTGGTACTAAAGACAGATCAAGGCGAGAATCCGGTATATCGTGATCAGCACGGCCGTTGCCATCTTTTATTCGCAAAAGAGCTTTGCTATTTACCTTTGTTGAGTGAGATGAGTGGACTAGGGATATCAAGCTTCCGTATTGAAGGAGCAACCTATAGCGTCGAACAGCTACGTGAAATTATTGTTTCTTATCAACAGGCAATCAACGGATCTGATAGCAGGGATGACATGCTGGGCGGCCTTAAGCCAGTCTATGCTGGTTATACTTTGGGCTCGCTACAGTTCAACTAATTGTATTTTAATGGGAACTAAATATCGCCTAGTGATAGGGCGGTGCACAGGACTCTATGAATAAGTTACTATTTTCACAAAAAGGAGAGAACCCTTCATGGAACAACAAGACTTCATCGGAAGAGAAACAGTAGCAGCCAAACGTAAGCAATATTTCTATCCTTGTACACAGCATTTTTACCGTGATGCACCTCAGCTTGTTCGTGGTTCAATGCAGTTTGTTTATGATGAAAAAGGAAAGTCCTATACGGATTTCTTCGCTGGCGTATCCGTAGTCGCATGTGGTCACTGTAATCCGGCTATAACAGTACGCACGATTGAACAACTGCAGCAGCTGCAGCACACGACAACCATCTATCTAACTCAACCGAGTGTAGATTTGGCAGAGCGTTTGGAAGAGGTTATGCCGGGTGGACTACGACGGACCTTCTTTGTTAACAGTGGTTCTGAGGCTAATGAGGGAGCTCTGCTGCTCGCTCGGATGTATACGGGACGTAAAGGGTTTATAGCGCTGGAGAGTGGCCTGCATGGCCGTACCAATCTAACTATGAGTGTGACAGGCCTGCCTATGTGGCGTACCGATAAATACTTGGATCATGACGTTGAGTTTATTCCTCGCCCTTATCATCCGGATTTATCGCTGGAGGAAGCGGCATCGTTATCCCTGGAATCGCTAGAGCGGGTGCTTGAAGAGAAGGGGAATACTATCGCTGCCATGATCGTAGAGCCAATCCAAGGCAACGGCGGAATGACTATGCCAACCCGAACCTACTTCCGTGATGTAAAAGCATTGTTAGAGAGATACGGTATACTCCTAATCGCTGATGAAATCCAAACTGGATTTGGACGTACTGGTAAGATGTTTGCTATGGAGCATTTTGACGTTGTACCCGATATTATAAGTATGGCCAAAGCACTCGGTAACGGAATTCCAGTTGCAGCCTTCGCTACAACCGATGAGATTGCCCTTGCTCTAAACCGTCCTTCAGCTTCCACATTTGGTGGGAATCCGGTATCTGCTGCAACAGCGCTGGCTGTGCTTGATTATATTCGAGATGAACGGCTTCCTGAACGCTCGGTACAGCTAGGAGAACGATTGAAGGCAGGTCTGAAGGCTTTGCAAGCTCGTTATCCTTCGTTGATGGTTGATGTGCGGGGAACTGGACTAATGCTGGGTGCGGAGCTAACGGGTGTAGATGCTGAGGGTGCAGCGGCACTTACAGATCAAGTGCTGGAGGCGATGAAGGACCGAGGTTATCTAATCGGTAAAAATGGCATAGGACGCAATGTACTAGCCTTCCAGCCACCGATGATTATTACGGAAGAAGATATCGACGGGATGCTTAACGTCCTGAACGAAGTTCTTGCAGACCATAATCATTAATGGACATAAACACAGTAGTGAAGAAAGAGGAATGCACGAATGGCGATTCTAAACATATGTAAAACTGCAGGTCTAAAACTTAAAATGTTCAGCGAATTGGTAATGTTCTCTCATACGCTTTTTTCGCTACCATTTGCTATTATATCGATGGTATGGGCCGCAGGGGGCTGGCCATCGGGACATGTGATGATCTGGGGATTGATTGCATTGATAGGCGCCCGTAATGGCGCCAATGCATTCAATCGGCTGGCGGACCGTACGTTCGATGAACAGAATCCTCGTACGGCACATCGACATCTGCCTCAACGCTTACTGGCGGAAAAAGAAGTTGTTGTCTTTGTTATTGTCAACTATGCCATTTTCATTGTGGCTTCAGGCATGCTTAATTTGCTCTGCTTGATCTTGTCACCGGTGGCTATCGTATTGATATCAACCTATTCCTACACGAAGCGGTTTACCTTTCTCAGTCATTTATATTTAGGATTTGTTATTGCTTCTGCACCGATTGGCGCATGGTTCGCTGTAACCGGAAATATCGCATTTACACCGTTTGTTATCGGTACTGTGGTTATGCTGTGGATTGCCGGATTTGATATTATTTACGGCACTCAGGATATCGACTTTGACCGGCGGCATGGTCTATGGTCTATTCCTAGCTTTTTCGGTCTAGAGAACGCGCTGCGCATTGCAAAAGGACTACATTTCATCATGATTATGCTGCTATTGTTCCTATATTTATGGCGTGATCTCGGCTGGATGTATCTGGTAGGGATTGGCATCGCGACGCTGCTCCTGATGACCGAGCATAAGATTATAAAACCATCGAATCGTAAGCTGATGAAGGTGGCTTCTTATAATCTGAATCAGGTGATCAGCATAGTGATTTTAATGTGTACGCTGATTGATTTTTTTTATGTTAGCTAGGAGCGTTGATCGTTGAGTGTGGTTAGGAAGCTGCACTGCGTGGAATGTTGGACTTTCGATCGCTGTTATTCTCGGATTTCTTTGATTTGAACCGGCTGTCTGCGGTAGAAATCCGAGAATAAAGGCGAGCGCTACGCTTCTACAGTTCCAAAATTCCACTCCGTTCCGTCCTAACCAATGGCGCATTGCCTCCAAGCTAACAACAAAAGACAACAGCCTACCCAAAAGAGGGTAGGCAATGGGATCGGAAAGCTGGCTACGCGGCTTTCCTTTTTTGTTTTTGTGGACATCTGCGAGGGGGGCTAGAGCAGTGTGAGAGGGCTGAACTAATCTAAGGTAGACTTATAGGGGAAAACTCCCTATATTTCCGAGCTTAAGTGACTTTCGATCTTGTTATAGGGAAAGTCTCCCTCTAAATTGGCTGATTGGTCTATAAACCATGCGAATTTAGGTTTTTAGAGGGAGGAATTCCTTATAATCGTGGATTTCAAGCGATTATTAGCTAATTATAGGGAGGAATTCCCTATATAGTAACGCTAATTCCTGAGGGACTAATCTCCGAGAGCTAAACACGCTCACGGGCGCTGCGCTACGTTCGGCTTGTTTAGCAAGCACACAAAAAAACGGATACCAACCCAAGTAAATGGGGGTATCCGTTTTTGATTGCTCCGAGAGCAGGTCCTTAGCGATCACGGTCGGCAAAATATTGCAGCAGTGTATCCAGATCGGCATGCGCCGGATAGGAGGAGAGCTGCTGCACAATCGCTCCAGCCTTATCCAGGTAGTTCTGGCTGAACTGTTCTGCACGAGCTAAGGCATCGCTTCTCTTAATAAGGGCAAGCACATGTGCCACCTCAGCATCGGAAGAATCAGGGCCGATTGAACGAATCACAGGCGAAAGCTTTGGATCCTGTAATGCATAAAGCACTGGCAGGGTAACCTGACCATGACGCAGATCGCTGCCGGCGGGCTTACCCAGCACAGCCTCAGACTGCGTGAAATCCAGCAGGTCATCTTGTATTTGAAAAGACATGCCTAAGGCTTCGCCAAAGGTATACAGAAGGTTGGCCACTTCCTCTGAGCTTTCGGTGGATAATGCACCCACACGTAAGCAGGTGGCCATAAGAAGAGCTGTTTTGTTTAAGGACTTCTCCAGATACTGCTCCATTGTAATCTCATAATCAAAAGCATGTTCCATTTGCTGATACTCACCTAGACAGAGCTGAGCAGTAGCTACAGAAGATAAGTCATGAACATATTTGTTTTTGTCTCCGGTATATTTGCTTAACAGTTCGATAACCCGAGCGGACATATAATTGCCAATATGCACTGCTGATAGAGTGCCCGTCTTAGTATGTAGGGCGGGTTTGCCCCGCCGTAACTCAGAATCGTCAATGATATCATCATGAATTAATGAGGCAACATGAATAAATTCAGCGGCAGCAGCTAATTGAAGCGCTCTTCGACCCGTATCCTTTCGGCCAAAACGACTGCCAACAATGACCATAAGAGGACGGAGGCGTTTACCTCCAGAATTTATAAGCTCAAGAATACTCTGCCCGAGTTGTGATTTCTTAGGAACATCCTTATCTCGTGCCACAAGATTTACGATTTCACGATTAATTTCATCTATGTCTATGTTTAAGGCCTCATGCAGCTTCATCTTATAGATCCCACCTGTCAAATGGCTTTGCTTGTGCGACTGCGCTGTCTGCACTCTTGAATCAAGAACTGTTCGATTCCAGCCGCTGGATCATGTTCCGCGAAGTCTCCATTTGACCGTCTAATTTGCATTTTTTTGATCGAAGGAGCTAGATAAGCAACTAGGTCGAGCTCACGGCATTTCACCGCAAACTGAAGGTAAAAGCTGTACAAATAATCTCCATCCAAAATGTTGCGTGTAAGGTCGGGATGATGTGGGATACATTCCATATGGCGCTCAGCTGCCAAAGTGAGAATAGTGTAAATACCCAGCAAATTGACTTTGCGGTTGTATTCCAGATCATGGCGTTCTAGTACCGAGATTAGCTGCTCACATGCAGCCGGAGAGGGATTAAGCTCAATTCCGGCAATAGGTGACATTTCAGTATGCAACAACCGGAGGGTATCTTCTATGAGTTGTTTGTTCACAAGATTCTCTCCTTCTTGTCGGTTTTGCCGGAAGAAACCATACCCCTGATCATCCCTACAAAACCATTCATTAAAGAATAAATTGACCATTTCCTGATATTAGGAAAATTATTTTCTTCTTGTAAATAAGGAGAGTAATGTGTCCTAGGGACACATTACTCTGAAGTACATCCATATTTAGCTTACTGACATGCAATCTACATATTTTCTTTAAAATAAATTACACGAATTCAGGGCTTTATAATCAGTCGGTGTATAGATACCATCGTCTGACGATCGGAACTCTCTTCCAATGTTTCTTAAGCCAAGGAAGTACATAGTAATCAAGGCCAAATGTGCTGCCCGATCCGCCGATGCAGGCGATACCCGCACCAACATACCATAACATTTCTGTAGAAGCCATTTTGGTCGACCAGATCATGACGGACATGGCTATCGTCGCTATAGAAGCAATAGCTGTGAACAGACCAACGATGAGCATAATACCGAACACGATTTCTGCACATACCATACCGATTTGGAACCATTTTGCGAGGAAAGTATAACTTCCGTCGTTGTTGTAGAACATCAAATCCATGAACCAGTTTGTAATATTATATACGAAGCCAGGAACTGGCAATGCTTCAACCGCTTCTTTTGCAGTGGATACTGCTGAAGCTGCAGATTGTGCATCTACTGTTGTTTTAACTGCATCCACCGCTACGCTGGCTGCTGATGAAGCATCCGTTGCAAAAGGAGCGGCTGGAATTAGGAATATCTTGTTAGGATCTACCCAAATTTTGCGTAGCTTATCTATACCTTCATATAACCACATTCCACCAAGCAGCATGCGAAGCGGAACGAGCCAGAAGTTAGGTGAACGCTTGGAGAAGTGTCCGCCCAAGAAGCTCTTACGGTTCTCAACATGGAAGAACTCATGCATCATGTAAGTCCAAACCTTATTGAAGCCTACAACCTGAGACAGGTAGAACATATTGATAAAGTGTTTGGATAACATTGCCATAAAACCAGTAAGCATAAAGAACTTGCCTGGCAAACCAACGTTTGCTACACCGTAGCGGCTACCGATGGATACCATGGTACCGTGGAAACCTGGTTTGTATGCTTTTTTAGCAGTGTTCTGAATGTCAGCTGCAATGTTACCAGCAACGATCGGAGCTGCTTGTTCAGCATTCTCAACCATTTGTGGTACAGGACGAGTTTCACCTTCAGGAATGAAGAAAATGTTGTCCCCTACTACATATACGTTCTTATGATCTACACTTTCAAGGTTCTCATTCGTAACAATCCGTTTGCGTCCTTGTTGTTGTACTTCAAGTCCACCCACGATTTCAGAACCTTCAACACCTGCAGTCCAAACGATGGTTTGTGAAGCAACGACGTTTTTCTCACCAAGGGCAACACTACCTTCGCCTACTTCAGTGATTTTGGCGCCTGTTACAATTTCCACGTTCAGCTTGCGAAGGTGAGCTTCAGCTTTTTGAATCAGCTTATCTGGAAGGATAGGCAGAATCTTCGGAGCCATATCAGCCACAATCAATCTTACTTCGGATGGGTCGATATAGAACTCCTTGCATAATTCCTCGCGTTGCTCAGCCATTTCCCCAACAAGCTCGACACCTGTAAAGCCGGCACCAATGATAACGAAAGTTAACATTGCACGGCGTACAGTTGGATTTTTCTCCATAGCGGCTTTGGTATACATGTCGCGGATTTGACGTTTCAATGCTACCGCATCATCGTAAGACCAGAAGGAGAAGGTATTCTCTTCTGCACCTGGAATGCCGAAGAAGGTTGGTTTGCTACCTGTACCGATTACAAGGTAATCGTACGCATAGGTAGTTTTATTGGATTTGAGTTTCTTACCCTTGAAATCAATATTGCTGATTTCGTCAAGAACAACATTCACTTTAAGTCCAGCAAAGATTTTCTTTAGATCGATCTTGATTGAATCCTCTGGAGCACGGTTCGCGGCAACCTCATGCAGCTCAGTCAATAGAGTGTGATATGGATTCCGGTCGATCAGTGTGATTTCAACATCTTTGTTTTTCTTAAATTTCTTTGCCAGTTTCTTAGCCGTGAGTACGCCGCCGTAGCCGCCGCCCAAAATGACTATTTTTTTCAAAAGAAATTCACCTCATTCGTCTGATTAACTGCAGAAGGTTATGCGAAATTATTTCGCGCCTTCGAGTGCTTTTTCAGCAAGTGTAAAATATTCACCAACATGAATACTCACGCCGGAAATTGCATCAGTTTTACCTTCAGCTGTAAGTTCTGGAGCAGTACCTTTTTCAAGATAGTATTGCTCAACTTTTGCGATCTCTTCATGCCATTCAGCAGAAGCGCCGCCAGCTTTCATACCGTATTTACCATCGACGGAGAATTGTTTCTTGTCGTCGCCAGCAGCATTTACGCCACTGAATTTAACAGCAACAACATTACCGTTAGCAACAGTCAAGTCAACAGTGGATTTCCAACCGGAGTCTTTATCCATTTCGCCTTCAGCATGGTAACCTCCGTCTTTGTATTGACCAGCTTCAACAGGTCCAGCAGCCAGAGCAGCTTGAGCAGCTTTTACAAAGTCAGATACGTGTACAGATACACCGGAGATAGCATCAGTTTTCCCCTCAGCGTCTAAAGTTATAGCTGCTGGATCTTGTTTTTCAATCAGGAAAGCTTCAGCTTTTGCTGCTTGCTCGTGCCATTCAGAAGAAGCACCACCAGCTTTCATGCCATATTTACCATCTTCAGAAAGTTTTTTCTTAGAGTCACCAGCAGTATTTACGTTAAAAGCGTCCCAGTCAGCCTTAGTAATCTTACCGCCTTCTACAGTCAGAAGCGCATAATACTGCCAGCCAGTTTTAGCGTCGACTTCAGCAGCAGAGTAGTAATTTCCGTCTTTGTACTTAGCCGCTTCAGTTCCAGTGTTAGTGGAATTAGTTGCTGTACTGTTTTCTGTTGGAGCATTAGTAGCCGCCGGTGTGTTGTCTGTGTTGTTACCACAACCTGCAAGCAAACTACCTAAGATAAGGGCAGTCGACAAGATTACTGTTGTTTTTTTCATTTGTTATGACCTCCAAAAATATAGTTTAAAATATATATATTAAAATGTAAAACATTTTAATAGTAATGCGAAGTGATAAAAATCACTTTATAAATGATATTTGTCACTTTAATCTTGGGGTGAAGAGCCAAACTCTAACAGTATCATGACATATATCGGCATACAATAGAAAAAAATTTAATGATGTTGTTTCATCTCCGAGGGCATTCTAGCACATAGAGCAAATAACTCATGTGAAAAAAATCACTTAAAAAATTAAATGTTTAATTTATACATTGATTGTATCAAATTTTAAAGGATTTGAATACCTTTTTTTAAACTATTATTTGACAAATTGTGACTTTCTATAGATTAGGTAAGATTCATGGCGAATAGGACAGGGTAATGTAACGATAACACAGGATAGTATTCTACCCTACTTAATTCAGCTAAGGAGATGAGCATATAATGGACAACAATGTGTTTAAAGGAAAATGGAAACAGCTCAAAGGCGAGGCCAAAAAGCAATGGGGCAAGCTTACAGATGACGATCTTGATGTGATTGATGGTGAAAAGGATAAGTTGGTAGGTAAACTACAAGAGCGTTATGGTCATTCGAAAGAAGACGCGGAAAAAGAGTATCAAAGCTGGGGACGTTCCTACCGTGATTAATTCAAATTAGCTTATACGCTAAGTACCCAAATATAAAATGCATAGGAAGAGCGCAAATCGTATACGATTTGCGCTCTTCCTATGCAACAATTAGGTGTGCGAAGGGTAAGCTATGGTATTATTGTGAGATGAAATCTGTAATTTATCTTGTGCAGGTAGGAGCAAAACTATGGGGTATCTTAAAATATTTTTCGGGAATACCGCAATTCTTATTGCCGTGGCCTATTTGGCTAATCTGATCTATAAACATACCATATCAAATGCAAGTATAGGAATAAAGAAGGCGAGCTGGGTGATCCTGGCGATCTTTGCTGGTTGGATCAGTACTCTTTTTGGTTATAATCTGGACGACCATGTGATCTTTGATTTGCGGTTTGTACCCCTAATCATCTCGACGCTGGCGTATCCTAGACCCATCACTCTTATATTGATCGGTATAGGGACGGGGCTTACAAGGTTAACTTTTGGAGTGACAGAGGCAGCGGTTGCAGGAATGCTAAATCTTTTTATTTTGGGAGTTATTTGCGCGGCGCTTAGCTACTGGGTCAGACGCTCAACCCTCAGTATTGTGAATCAAGGTCTGATCGTTATTCTAATCGTTAATCTTATGAATGCCATAAACATTATGGCTTTAGGCGTTATCCCTGTGGAAGAGTACATAAGAGAGATCATGCCAATTACGTTCCCTGCGGGGCTAATTTTAAGTATTTTGTTCTCATTAATTATCCGTGATTTTCAACTCGGTCTTCTAAGGAATGAGCAGATCCAGCATGCTAACGAACAGTTGTCTGCTCAGACTGAAGAATTACATAAGAACAAGCTTGATCTTGAAGAGCGTGCTAATCAGTTAATGATGGCATCTCAATTCAAATCGGAATTTCTCGCCAATATGTCACATGAGCTTAGAACTCCACTGAATAGCATTATTAATTTATCGCAATTAATTGAAGAAAATGATGATTTGCTTACGGAAGCAGAAATAAGAGAGTATGCAGCCATTATCCATCGTTCGGGTGATGAATTATTGATGATCATCAGCGACATTCTGGATTTATCCAAGGTGGAGGCAGGTCGATTAGATATTATAAATGAAGAATTAAATGTTAGCGAGATCCCAGATTTGCTGGCAATGCAGTTCGCTGTGACGGCCAAACAAAAAGGACTGGATTTTAATATCTCCATGGATGAGAATGTCCCTCCAATGATTCATTCCGATCCACATCGCGTACAGCAGATTTTGCGTAATTTGCTCTCAAATGCTTTTAAGTTTACAAAGACAGGTTACGTATCGCTGCATATCCACGAGCAGGAAGGTGGGGAAGGGGATGCCGTGCAACATTGGCTTGTATTTGATGTGGAGGATAGTGGCATAGGAATCGCACCGGAGAAGCATGCCATGATCTTTGAAGCCTTTCAACAGGCAGACAGAACGACTAGCCGGAAATATGGTGGAACAGGACTAGGACTTTCTATTAGTAATGACTTGGCCAGATTGCTCGGCGGGTTCATTTCTATGGAGAGTAAGGAAGAGAAGGGGAGTCGATTTTCGCTTTATTTGCCCCTTGAAGTGGATAGTGAGTAAAGCTCCAATATTATTTGGTGATTTGGCGTATTGACAGTAGATTGATGCGGAGTAGAATGAAGCCAATGCCGCATCAAAGGAGTGTTACCGCCTCTATGGACAACATGGAAAATAAGCATAAGGTTACGGTTTCAAAACGTGTTCGTAAACCTTCAGTGCATCGCAGAAATTTGCGTATAGCTACGCTGGAAGGTGTGCCGTCAACTATTTTTCAGGTACTGCTGCAAGGGCAGTTCCTAACAGGATTTCTACTATATTTAGGAGCTTCCTCTAGTCAAATTGGATTTGTGCTAGCGCTTACTACATTAGTTAATGTGGCACAGATTGGGGTAGCTTTTCTGATTCAGAAGCTGCCAAGTCGCAAATGGGCCATGGTTACTTTTATCGGTCTGCATAGGATACTTTGGGGTTCTACGGGACTAATCCCGTTTATTTTTCCTAAAGAATATTGGGTCATCGCATTTATTGCTTTATATACTACTGCTTTTATTGCCAATACTGCTGGTGGTGTGCTGTGGAGCTCTGTGATTAGTGATCTGGTTCCCGCACGGGTACGTGGACGTTATTTTGGGATTCGTAACACGGTCCTGAATGCGCTTGGAAGTTTGGTTATGTATGGCGGAGGTATTATTCTGGACCGTTATCCCGGGGGTCATGGTTTTCTGATTTTATATATTGTTGTGTGGATCTTCTCGATATCGAATGTCGTAGTATTCTTTTTTTATCCGGATGTACCGTTCGAGAAATCAGAAGAGCATAAATTTTTGCCCATGTTTAAGAAACCGCTTAAAGATACATTATTTATGAAGTCAACCTTGTTTCTGGCTGCTTGGCTGTTGTTGCAGAACCTAACGGTTCCGCTATACTCTTATGTCATGTTGCAGTTACTTCATATTAATTATGAAACGTTGTCATTGCTTAATGTGTCCCAGACCGTGTTTATGATGGCTAGCTTCTACGTTTGGGGCAATCTAAATGCGAAATACAGCAATAAGCGACTGTTATTCTTTACTTTGCCGATTATTGCGCTGTCCTCATTGATGTGGGGACTCTTGTCTGTGATGCCGATGCTGGTGGTCTTATTTGCGGCCCATATCGTTTTTGGTGTTGGTGTAGGCGGTTTCAACCAGCTGGCCTTTAACTTTATTATTGGAGACACGCCGAAAAAAGAACGGCCGATGTATATGGCCACATATGCGGCGCTTACCGGGTTATCATCCTTTTTTGGTCCGCTTATTGGCGGTCAGCTCTATGAAAAAATTGCGCACTGGCCGCAATGGACTCAGGTATACGGTATGCAGCTAGTGGTAGGGACGCTGATGATTGCACTTGCGTTTCTGCTAGGTCGTCGTATTCTAAAGGACGAATAGAAGTAAAAGGGGGTTATTCCTTGTTAAGAATAGCGATGGTATTAGGTGCCACCGGATTGGTAGGCAAAGCGGTTACGGAGGAATTGTTAAATCGTGATAGCTGGGAAGAAGTAAGGGTGCTTGTACGGACACCGTTAGCCATAGAACATCCTAAGCTTAAACAAATCGTTGTAGATTGGGAGAACCTAAGAAACTATACAGAGTCGTTCGAAGGGGTACATTCCATCTTCTGTTGTTTAGGAACTACGATAAAAAAGGCGGGTTCACAAGAAAAGTTTGAACGAGTCGATCTACACTATCCGCTTGATGCTGCAGCCATAGCGAGAGAACAGGGTGTTAAACAGTTTTTGGTCGTCTCTTCAATAGGGGCAAATGCGAAGTCGCGTAATTTCTACAGTCGGACTAAGGGAAGAGCGGAAGAAGGTTTAACCGCTATTGGATTTCAAGGTATGCATATATTTCGCCCCTCCTTGCTACTAGGCCAACGTGAAGAATTCAGATTAGGGGAGAGAGTCGGAGCCAGTTTGATGAAAGCGCTGGATTTTGTAATGGTGGGTAAGGCGGCTAAATATCGTGCGATACCTGGTACGACAGTCGCAAGAGCTATGGTTAACATTGCGTCTGCGGATACCCATGGATTACATATTTATACGAATGAAGTGATACATGTGATTGGGAAACGCTAAGCTTTTTGAGTCTCTAATAAATTTGCATTAAGATGAGAACAGGACTTACAATGGACAATAAATGATCAGCGCATAATGGAGAGGGGTAGTAAGATGAGCAAAAAACAAGTAGCTACAACAAAAGCACCCGGAGCAATCGGTCCTTATAGTCAAGCTATAACCACGGGTAGCTGGGTATACACTTCAGGACAACTTGGTCTGAATCCGGAAACGGGTAATTTGGTTGAGGGTGTACAAGAACAAGCGCGTCAAGCGCTTAACAATGTACAAGCCATTCTTGAGGAAGCTGGTGCAACATTAGACCATGTAGTAAAGACAACTGTATTCTTAAAGGATATGAATGATTTCGCGGCCGTTAATGAGGTTTATAGCACCTTCTTTAAAGAACCTTATCCTGCCCGCAGTGCTATTGAGGTTGCGCGTCTACCTAAAGACGGACTTGTTGAGATTGAAGCGGTAGCTCGTAAGAAATAAGGAGTTATCCTTTGCACTTTTATTATTTTACCAAAATGGCAGGCTAAGGTGGAAAACCTAGCCTGCCATTTTTTATATTAGAATTAGTAACTTCTGTATCTCCGATACCTGCTACGGCGGGGTTTGAAAAATAACCAGATGCTGTAAAGAAGCAGGAGGCCTGCTGTAATCAGTCCCGTTAAATAGACATCGCTGGTCTCTTTGTGTTCCAAGGCAATCGCAATGAAGGCCCACACGAATACGAGTGGATAAATGCTATCTCGGTAAGGATAGCTGACCACAATTGCAAGTAGAGTTCCCACGCAGAGCATAATAACGCCCCAAGTGCTGCCGCTAAGACCCCAACCTCCCCAATGATTCTTTTCTAGAACAACGCTGATGTTCACGATAGTAGCCACAGAGATCCATCCAAGGTATATACTAAAGGGTAGCTTCATCAGCCATTTCTCGCCTGAGGTAGGATTAGCGATCAAACGTGTTTTTCGGTAAATGACAATCAGTGTGATTAACATCAGCACCATAGCAACCAGAGAGAGCTCAATGTATAAGTATTGCCAAAGGAAGAGCCAACTCATATTAAAAATACAGCTCAGAACAAACCAGAACTGAATCGCCCGCACAGAATCTCTAGAGGCTGTATAGGAGCGGAATTGATAAATAACGAAGCCGGCTAACAGTAGATAAATCAATGACCAGATGGAAAACGCGTAACCGGCAGGTGTGATGTAGGTCTGATATTTATCAGAGATTTCTCCAGTGCTGTGCCCGCCTAATGGTAAGGTGACGGAGAGCACATTCACGATAATCACACCTAAAAAGAACAGAAGATTCCACCATTTATAAGGATTATAACGTCTCAAAGAATTCACTCCCTAGCTTTTTAATAGGGTGATGCTTACTTAGAATATACCCGCTTTCGGCACAATTAAGACTATAAACAAGAAAAGAAGTGACTAGTGAGTCATAATGTTCATGGATAGTATGGTAGTGGTGAAGGGTATTTTACGATAGTGGCTAGAACATTTATTAAAAATATGCTGAAATGAATCAAATTCATGGGTGTTTCTACGTACTTCAACTTTATTTGTATAAAAATCTACAGAAAATATGCAGAAACGTTTTTAAATCAGCGCTTTTTCGTATAAGATGAAGAGATGAAGATTCAAGAGCAGATAAGTTTTATCCTAGTTCTTTATCCTTATATTTCTTACAGGAGTGTATCTCATCTCTAAAAGGATGGAGAAACTACTTCTACTTGTATAGCTTCAAAATTTATTTCTCGCGGAAAAGGTTGCAGTTACCACCTGATGGTGGCGGACTGGTTCTTTTTTTGCTTGCTTAAAAGACAGGAGATCACCGATGACTAAGCATCTTTATGCAATATGGTTGGGGGATGTGTTATTTTGCTTCTCTGGCGAAACTTCGGAGCCGAAGGTTGACGCTTGGACCCGAGTGGTGAAGCGGCTGGAGCTGCAGGGAGGAGTTCGCCCTTTTGCGAGTGCTGCTCTGCGGCTCGCAGAAGTGAAATATCCGGCTCCTCCTGTAGAGGGGAAGCCAGCACGCCGTGGATTGCCCGGAAGAACTTTCGAAGGGCTTGCCTTAGTCCCTAGCGATGCATTTGAACTGCTTCTGGCATGGGATGAGACGTTATGCCGAGATCAGGGAGTAGAACCTGGAGGCGAATTGCGCTATTGGGCGGCAGCAGCTCGCTTTGCGCTGGAATTGATGGGTACTGGCGGCGTTACACCAGGAGCCTTGCCCCCACGTCCGGTAGGTTCACGCCGTCGTGGTGGTGAACAAGCAGCAACGGTCTGCTGGTCTCCAGCTTTTCGAAAGCAGGAGGATAAGGAGATCTTTCTGCAGCTGGCGTCGTCCATGCCGGTATTGGCCTTAGGGACGCATATTGCTGAAGCGGGGGATTTATCTTCGAGGGAAGAGGCGGGCGCCTATGTGCTTTACTCCTTTATGCAGGCGGTAATGACTGCAGAGATAAAGAAAGTGATTGCGGGTATTGAAAGTGAACTTACCCCTTACAAAGCCAATTATCGCCGGGGTTACTCCCCTTTAACTGAGCTGTGGTGGAATAGTCTTCTTACAGGCAGCCGGGATATACCCGTGCAGGGAACTCAAGCAGAGGTGACAGATCTTCTGGCTACTGTGAATGAGACAGCTGGTAGCGATGTGCCGCAATCGGAACCTGAAGAAGCGCGGAGTGGACAGCTGGGTCTTGGGCTACGTCTTGAGCCCCCTGGAGATAATGACGAAATCTGGCGCTTAACCTTCTGGGCGGAGAACAAGGAAGAAGGGGAATTCTGGATTCCGGCAAAATCGATTTGGAGCAGTAAGGAACGAGAGTTTACGTTATGGGGGAAACGCTATCGTAATATACAGCAGCAGCTTCTTATAGCGCTGGGCCGAGCGGCAAGAATCTCTCCAGATATAGAGCGCGCTCTATCTATGCCTGCACCTACGGGAGCAGATTTGGAACCAGAGCGTCTTTATTTCTTTTTGAAGGAGACGGTGCAGCAGCTGCGTGAGCGTGGAATAACCGTGCAGATGCCATCGCGCTGGAGCCGTGAGGGACGCCGCCGGATTGGCATGAAAATGAAAATGCAGCCGGTAGTGAGTGGGATTGATAGTCCTGCTCCAGTGGCTCTTGGGATGGAAGAACTGATTTCATTTCGCATTGAAGCCTCACTTGGGGAGAGTACAATCAGTGAAGAAGAACTAAACGCACTAGTGGAGGCAGGCGTACCCTTTGTACGTTTCCGCGGAGAATGGATTGAGGTAGATCCTAAAGAAATTCGCCAGGTTCTTAGATATATGAAACGCCATGAAAATGGGGAAATGACCGCAGCCGATTGGATGCGCCTAGAGGCTGAGGATGGTGAAGAGCGGCTCTGGAAAGGGATGTCGGTCACGGGGATGGAAACATCCGGACTATTGTCATCGCTGATGCGGGGCGACATATTGCGTAATCTTCCAGTGCGTGCCGTACCTGAAGGTCTGCACGGCACCCTGAGACCTTATCAGGAGCGAGGCTATCAATGGCTCTCCGTTCTCAGTGGTCTGGGATTTGGGGTGTGTCTGGCCGATGACATGGGTCTCGGTAAGACGGTGCAGGTCATTACCTGCCTGCTGGACCGCGCTTTAAGTGCTCCACCTGAAGAGAAGCAGGAGCCTGTCTTGATTCTATGCCCAACCTCACTTTTGGGGAACTGGCAGCGGGAATTGCAGCGCTTTGCGCCTTCTCTTAAAGTTCACATTCATCATGGTGGACGCCGAGTGCGGGGAGATAGCTTTTTAGAACTGGCTGCCAGTCATGATATTGTATTGACGACCTATCATTTAGCAGGTCGTGACAGCGAGGATTTAGCGAATGTTCAGTGGTCCACTGTGGTGCTGGATGAAGCTCAGTATATTAAGAATCATCGGACGAAACAGGCGCAAAGTGTGATGAAGCTATCAGCGCCGCATCGCATAGCTATGACGGGGACACCTGTAGAGAACAGACTAGGTGAGTTATGGTCTATTTTTCACTTTTTAAACCCGGGTTATCTAGGAACCTACCATTCCTTCCGGCAGCGTTATGTATCTGGAGAGGGTGGAGAACGACTAAGGGAATTACATCGCTTGGTATCTCCATTCTTGTTGCGCCGCTTGAAAAGCGATCCCGATATCTCTAAAGATTTACCGGAGAAGCTGGAGCTGAAGTCTTATTGTCCGCTGACGGAAACACAGGCAGTCCTATATCAGGGTGTCGTGGATGAAATGCTTGGCGTGATTGGAGAGAGTAGCGGGATGGCTCGCAGAGGACTCGTGCTGTCTTCTCTTACGAAATTGAAGCAGATTTGTAATCATCCTCAGCTATTCCGCAAAGAAGAAGGCAGGGGTCCGCGAAGTGAGCATTCCGGTAAAATGGAAGTCATGTTCGAGATTCTGGATAGCATTGCGGAGGTCGGAGAATCTGTGTTGATCTTTACTCAATATGTAGCGATGGGTGAGCTCTTGGTTAGCAAGCTGACTAAGCGTTATGGAACAGCGCCGCTGTTCTTGCACGGCGGAATTCCAAAACGAGAGCGCGACGAGATGGTTCATGATTTTCAAGAGGGAAAAGGCCCATCCTTCTTCGTACTTTCTTTAAAAGCGGGTGGCGTAGGGTTGAACCTTACAAGAGCTAATCATGTCATCCATTACGACCGTTGGTGGAATCCGGCAGTTGAGAATCAGGCGACAGACCGGGCGTTCCGAATTGGTCAGGATAAAAATGTTCAAGTGCATAAGTTGATTTGCCAAGGAACGTTGGAAGAACGTATTGATGAATTGATTGAGCGTAAGAAAAATCTTTCCGAGCAGGTTGTTGGCTCTGGCGAAACATGGTTGACTGAGATGTCCAATCATGAGCTGAAGGAACTTATTGAACTGCAGGATCAGGACTGGATGTAAGACAGATATGAGTGTTACGGAGGGATCGAACAATGAGTGAACGGTTAGAGATGCAGCTGGAAGTTGTGCCTGGATTAGTAAAAGCAGCATGGACGGTGCTACCTGGGAAAGTGACGGGAGGGTCTCGGTCGAAGGGTGAATTGAACGCCAGCGCGCCTGCTCAGGAACAACAAGCGGATCGACCTCTCTCTCTGAAGGTTCCGGTATGGCATGCTTCCCGAAGAAAAGAAATATTACGAAGTCTGGCACTAAGTCCCGGGGAAGTATTTGCCTTGCTGCAAGGGCGTTTGACGGGTGAACTGGCAGAGCTTGAGCTTCTACCTACGGATAGTGAGCTGGAGCAAGCCCTTTTTGAGGGTGAAGGTGTGGAGTATAAGGCGGAAACTTTGAAGCTTATTAAAGAACGTCTTGCTGAAGAGCCACTGCTGGCACTTTCGCTGAGAGGATTTACTAAAGGAGAGCTCTTGGACGGAATTTTTGCCCTTTGGGCTGAAGGGAATATTTCTAGCGACGAAGCTGAAACAGAGGAAGAAGAAGCCTCGGTTAGTGAACTTTCTACGGAATTGGCTCGGCTTGAACGCAAGGGTCCGGCCATTTCCTCTGGCGAATGGTTGGCAGAAGCGGCTGCTGAAGGTTCGCTACATCAGCCTGGGCCACAGTTCCATGAGATTGCGGCTAGACCGTTTCCTTCGCCGGTAGTAGTAGCTGAAGTTACAGAAGACTGGGGAACATTGCTACCGCAGACACCTAAAGCCATTGAGGGATTAACTTTGATTATGCAGCGGGTTGCAGAAGCGTCTGCACGTCGAGCGACTAAGGGTCCGATTAAGCGGTAAGTGAAAATACGAAAGAGGCTGTCTCAAAAGTAGTGAATGCTACTCTTGAAACAGCCTCTTGTTTTGCCTAATTATCTAACAGAGTTTCTGGTTAGTTATTCTAATGCTGACCAGCAGGAGGCAATTCTCCTTCTGAAAGCTCTAGAATTTCGCGGCGAAGACGAAGCATTTTTTGATCTAGTTCATCAGCAGCGCGCGCGGCTTCTTTTAGTTCCTCAGCGACATGCGAAGGCAACTGCTTATCGAATTTATAATACAGAATATGTTCCATGCTTGCCCAAAAGTCCATAGCTAGGGTGCGCAGCTGGATCTCAGCCTTGACCCAGCGTGTTCCTTCCAGCAGGACGAGTGGGATACCGACTATAAGATGAAGGCTTTGATATCCGTTTGGTTTAGGATGAGCTATATAATCTTTAATCTCAAGCACGCGGATGTCTTCGCGTGTACTAAGATGATCTACTAAACGGTATATATCTTTAACGAAGGCACATACAATCCGCATTCCGGCAATATCGTGAATGTATTGCTCCATATTTTCCAAGCTGAAACCGTAGCCTTTGCGCTCCATCTTTTGAAGAATGCTCTTTGGTTCTTTGATCCGGCATTTGACATGTTCGATGGGACTGAAGCCGTCGCGGGATTGCCATTCCGTCTTGATTACATCAATTTTATTCTGAAGATCATTTAACGCGTGGCGATAGAGTGCCGGTAAGGCTTCGAATTCGTTAACCAGTTTGGCGAAATCCTCGTTGCTGTTACCTTGCCACTGTTGCAGATCCTTTACGTGTACCTGTAGCTGACTAAGCGTAAGCTGTGTGCTCTCATGTTCTTCCACTGAAACTCTCCCGATTTCGTTATTTGTGATAATTCTATTTTAACCGATGTAGAACCCCTGACGCAAAATTACATTCAAAATTAGGAAATATAACCCATAAGTGTAAGGGGGAAGTGGCTTAAATCAATTAGTATGGATTTTATAGGAACATTCTCCTCTAAATCGCGTATTAAAGCACATTAATGAATCTACTCGATACATTTGGTATGATAGAAACACGTATCGCTGGAGAGGGAGGAACTGTAATGAGTTTTATCAAAAAAATTAAAGATAGCGCGAGCCGGGTTACCGAAAAAGCCCAAAACTCAGTAGAGATCGGCAAGCTGAACGGACTTATTTCCGATGTTGAACAAGAGATGGAAGTTGAATTTACGAAAATGGGCAGACTTTTTTATGAAGGATATCGTTCAAAGGATATGTCGGTAGCTGAAGGTAAAATGGTGGAGCTGTCCCGTAACTGTTCCAAACTTCAGGAAAAAATCGAAGTCCTGCGGACACGAATTGCTGAGCTGAAAAATGAGCGGTTATGTTCATGTGGTCATATTGTGGCGCTTGATGCAAACTTTTGTCCGAAATGCGGAAGTAAGCTGGAGCCATTGTCCGCTTCGAGAAGGGTACCTTCTACACCGGTATTTGTTCAATCTGTGAATGAAGATGACGAAGATCAATATTATGGTGCAGATGAGCTTACGGATGAAGAGAAGGAAATTGCAATGAAGCTGCACCCGCAGAGTGTTGTATATGCTGAAGTTCAGCATCCGGATGATGAGCTGCCACTTGAAGAATATAAGGCGAGCGAGCAAGAGATTGAGCGGGAACGTAAACAAGCCGAGCAGCTGGAACGGGAAAGAAAAAGACAACTTGAACTAGACCGTCGCTTCGGCGAATGGCACAAGAATGAGCACCAGGAGGAATCTGCGGTCACTGAGGACAATGGTGTACGAGATATGATCCAGTGCCAAATCTGTCGGAACGAATTACCTAAGGGCTCCTTATGGTGTCCGCGATGTGGGTCAGAGCAAATATAGTACGGATTTCAGTCAGCTTAGGGGGACAACAAGATGGAACAGCTGCTGCTGCATCTGCGCAATCTGGGCTTCACAGAGATGGAGTCCAAAATTATGGTAGAGCTTGCGACAAAAGGTCAGGCTTCTGGCTATGAGGTTGCCAAACAGCTCGGAGTTTCAAGATCGAATGTGTATGCGGCGTTACAACGCCTTACGCAGCAGGGATATGTACGATGTGGCGAAGGAGAACCTGCGCGGTACAGTGTTCTCAATCCAGAGGAGCTTGCGACCATGATCTCGGGACGGGTTCAAGCTTCACTGGCTTATATGGAAAGTGAGATGCCTCGCGGTGGACCTGTTAGCCCTTCGTTTTATAATGTGGAAGGTGACCGCAATGTATTGGGCGCTCTTATTCGCCAACTTAATATGGCTGAGCAAGAGATCGTAGTGGATATGTGGCGTGAGGAAGCGTCACTTCTACGGAGTGAACTTGAACAGGCGGAGTTGCGTGGCGTTAGACTCTTGTGGGCGTTTGATGGTGGCAATGCTGCTCCTGCCGCCTATCCGGTATGGCCGCCTCTCGGAAGAGATTCTCAGCGAACAGATGGACGGAAGTTCTCATTCGTAATCGATCGGAGCTGGTGTATGCTCGGGATGCGCTATGAAGATGGATCGGCGCAAGCGGTTGTAACCGAGCACCCGGTGTTAGTAGATCTGCTATTGAATCATTTTGCACAGGAAATGGTGCTGTTCGAGCTGGAGCAGGATATGGGCGCAGAATTAGAAGAACGTTATGGTGAGCGTTACAGCAAAATTCACAGCAAATATGTGATGCATGATCTAGGCGATGATGGGGAAGAACAGGCGCAGTAGCTATTACAGGGAGGTGAAAAGCATGGAATGTATCGTACATTTTGAAGTGGTGCATGAGGATGGTCCTAAAAAATTGCGTGGACTGCTGTTTCTGGATAAAGGAGCAAGTCCCGGAGAAGCAGAGCTAGTTGAAATGTTCAAGGACATGAAATTTAACGTGAGACTGGAAGATCGCGAGAAATTGATCTTTAAACCGGTAAATCCGGGCGATTTCGTGGAGATCCGAATTACGGGTTATGATAATGGGCAAGAAAAGAGCAAGGATGACCATAATTTAAAATCTATCGTTGGAAATTTATTGCCACAAAAACCGACAGGTCTATAAAGTGGGGAGAAAGGATTCATTGATGGGAGAAGGAGGAGCACAATGGAGCTGTTGAGACAAAAGGTGTTAAAAGAAGGTATTGTACTCGGGCAAGGCGTGCTCAAGGTAGATTCTTTTCTGAATCATCAGATGGACCCCTTTCTAATGCGTGAGGTTGGCCGTGAGTTTACCCGCCGTTTTTCCGGCGAAGAGATTACGAAGGTACTGACGATTGAATCTTCGGGAATTGCTCCGGGGATTATGACGGCATTAGAGCTGGAGGTTCCGCTGATTTTTGCCCGTAAGCAGAAATCGTTGACGCTGACAGAGGATATTTATGTAGAAAAGGTTTACTCCTTCACGAAGAAAGAAACGAATGAAATTACCGTTTCCAAGAAGTTCATTGCTCCGGGTGAGCGAGTTCTGATTGTCGATGATTTTTTGGCGAATGGCGAAGCCGCCTTCGGACTTGCTCGTATTGTTGAGCAGGCAGGAGGAAGTGTGGTTGGGATTGGTATCGTGATCGAAAAAGCGTTCCAGCCAGGAAATCGGTTACTGCAGGAAGCTGGTTACCGGGTAGAATCACTCGTGCGAATCGCTTCACTGGAGGACGGAAGAATCTCTTTCGTGGAAGAAGAGGAAGGGCTACTTAGCTAAGTCTCTTTGGTGTAGATTCGGATGAAGTTAACAAAAAACAGCAAGAGACAGGTTTATAAGCCTGTCTCTTGCTGTTTTTTGTTGTGATGCACGGGTATGGATTACCCGTTGCTACCGCATGCCGCTGCAGGATCGGCGTGGCGCTGCGCGCTAACCGCCGCCAGCGGCGAGAGCACCCGCAGCGATCCAGGCTCGCAGCGCACGGCAAGCGGCCCTTTGCCGAAGCTCTCGCCATCGCCGATCGCCGGCCGGGCCTCTGCGAAGTTGACGGCTACGCTACGTCCACGCAGCATCGACACGAAGGGCAACGCTACATGCTTGCCCTTCAGTACCGTTGGGAACAGCCGCAGCAGCTGCCCGCGGCTGCACCCGTGCACGACGCAGACGTCGAGCTGGCCGTCATCGGCCTTCGCCTGCGGGCAGATCAAGAGCCCACCGCCGTAGCTGGGCAGGTTGCAGACCGAGACCAGCCATGCCTTCTCAAAGACGTGCTCCGTCCCGTCGCACGCAACACTCACCCGGCATGGCTTAAACGTCATCAGCGTATGCAATATGCCGATGATATAAGCCAGTTGGCCTGCGCCAATTGCATTGCACAGCCGTTTGTAACGGCTTGCATTCACATTCTCGGCCACCTGAGCATCGAAGCCGTTGGCAACGGCTGTTAAAGTCAGTCCGTTTGCGCCTGAGATCAGATCGGCTTCGATATACCGTTCGCTAAGTGCAGCTTCCAGCGCGGCTTCAGTCGAAAGCGGAATGCCGAAGCCGCGTGCGGAGTCGTTACCGGAGCCGGCAGGGATGATTGCCATAGGAATATCTTTGCCACGAAGGGCACCCAAAATGCTGTGCAGCGTGCCATCGCCGCCGATTACGATCGCGGCTTTCCAGTCCTCACGGTGTTTAATTGTATTTAGAACGAGGGCTTCTGCACCCTCTGCGCTATGCGTAAACAAGGTCATATATGGCAGCATCCGCTCTTTCATGAGCGCCTCTACAGTATGCCAGGTCCGCCCGCCTGCGCCCCCGCCGGAACGCGGGTTTATGATGAATAGATACATTTAAATTCCTCCAGCCTGTAGAATTCCGTTGATGCCCGTCTTTCCATTGTAAGGAGTGGATGGGCAAAAGGGAATACTTTTCAGCGATAAGAGGTGTTAGTTCAGCGGTGTTTATAGATGCCGAATCTGACTTTCTGCGATATCCCCAACCCAAGGGAGCTTATACCATCTGCTGCTTAAAGCTTGATAGATCATAAGCAACCATATAGCAAAGCTGCAAAGAGAAAGGATTGCACTCAACAGGGAACCGAGAAAAGGGATAAATCCGGTTAGGACATGGAGAATCATCAGCACGCCGAACGTAAGCAGTGATTGCAACGCGTGGAACAGCACGAAGCGGTTGCGTTTCTCCAGAGCGAGAAAGACCACGCCGCCGATAAAAGGGAAAAAATAGCACAGCGCGCCCGCAATATTATCGGGCAATCCGGTGGATGATTTGAAAGGGGACAAAGGGCTCACTCTCCTTCTACTTGGAGAAGAAGGGGGTTAGTTCGCTACTCCTTCTTCCTTAAAAGCCTATGACTTGTCAGGAAAAAGTATGTTTAGCTCATTGTGGGTATAATATACTTTTCCAACAGCTTGCGGGGGTTCTTCCAATTGTTTGTCTTACTTTCTGCTGTAAAGACCACTACCGCATCTAACTTGGGTAGGAGAAGGATTTGCTGTCCGCCATGACCGTGGGCAAGCTTGTAGGGTTGGCCGCTCATCGTACCCACCCAGAACTGATATCCGTAATCTCCAAAAGCCGGGTATCCCGTAGTCTGTGCAGTTAGTGCTTCTTGCAGCCAATGCTTCGGAATGATCTGCTGTTTTGCAAATTCGCCGTTATTAAGCAGACATATACCAAATTTAGCCATATCTCTTGAGTTTATGTACAGACCAATATGTCCCATACTATGTCCTTCGGGACTCGGTAACCAAGCTGTGTGAGTCATTCGGAGAGGGCTAAATAAATGCTCAGCAGCATAGGTGAATGCATCGAGACCTGTAGATTCACTAAGGATCATCGAAATCAGATGGGTGTCGATACTACGGTATTGAAATTGACCGATATGTTCCGGAATTATGTTCATACTAAGAGCAAAGGAACCCCAGCGGCGACTACGATGGAGATTCCGGACGAAAGGCTCCCCCAGCTTCTTGCCCGTGATCCAGCTAAATCCGGAAGTCATGGTAAGCAGATGACGGAGAGTGATTTTTGATAAATGAGGGGAGTGCAGGTATGGAACATGTTTACGAAGTACCTTGGAAACCGAGACATCGATATCAGGGATATCTCCCCGATCGATAGCGATTCCGGTAATTGCGCTGATAAAGCTTTTAGTCGCAGATCGAAGATCATTTAATGCCCCGGCATGATGGTTGCCGTAATAACGTTCAAAAATGAGCTTGCCATGGCGAGCAATAAGCATACTATGCATCTTTGGATATTCTTTCTGAATAGCATAATCAGCTTGTTCAAGACCCTCACGGCGCGTTGCAGTTTCCTCGGGTAGCGCGGTAGTCATCGCGGGAACTACGTTATAAGATGAAGTCAGTAATGGTGTAGGTTGGCCCATAATGCTCTCCTTTTCTTGCTGTGGTATGTGCTAGGTGAGGCCTGCTATAGAGCATATTGTATTTTAACCCGACACGAGCAATATGACTTACGAAGAACATTGTAAAAAAATAAAAATTTTCCAATTAGCACATTTTACAAGGAAAGGTGGAAGTTGGACCGGAATATGATACAATATAACGATAAGGCCCGAAAGGGGTGATTCAGTAAGTGGCTCTTCGGGTAATAAAAGTGTCAAGGAGCTTTCGTTCAACAGGCGTCCTTACTCTCAGCCCAAATCACGACGAACCTGCTTCACCGGCGAACCAGTATCTCAAGGCTTTGAAGCTTTGAATTTTACGTTTTGGCGGATAATGCAAGCCACGTATGTGTAATGGTTACTTCACTTGCATTCGAGGTTACGGCGTACTTTTCATCATGCATTCTCTACAACGGAGCATTCATTTTCAATGTTTTGGGAGGGAACTGATCATGGCAAGTAAAGGTCATAACGAAGTCAAGGAAAGTTTACGGGAAATGACACGTATTTTCCGGCCCAAAGATCCCAAGAAATTCGTAAAGGAGTACGTCCGAAAATATCGGATTACCGGAGGCTATGAAGAAGAACTGACCATGGTCGTGGAGCATGAGCTGGTAAAGATGAATTCATCCGTCTCCTAGCTAACAGATACGAGTGTCACTTACTTTTGACATCATTTTGAGTAATAACATCCACGAGGATTCTTATAAACCGTGCCCGAGCAGCGTTTGTTGCAGGAATCGGTTTTTTTTGTATGTACATTTATGAATAAGAAATATTGTCTCTCATAAAATAGTCAAATGAATTAATAGACACATTTCACAATGAATGCGCTTTAACGATCATTTTTTATTTGATTGCGTTTTCAAAAAATGCGCATAAATGCAGGTGGGACAAGGAATTATTATGTCGAAAATTACAATGTGAACTAGTTGTGAACGATTGACAAAACTTTCCCTTAAACTTATATTAATAGTGATTGTTATAATTGACAGAAAAAAACAGGAACCTACGAAATCGGGAAAAGCGGGGTAGATCAATGATGAAAACGTGGCAGGCTGTAAAGCGACTCCTTCCCATGACCGCTATGTTTGGTCTCTTTCTTGCCGGGTGCGGTCGTGAGGACTTGTCAGTGCTCAGACCACAGGGACCTCAGGCGGAAATGTCTTATGGATTAATGGAGCTGTCGATCAGTATTATGATCGTCGTGTTGCTGATTGTCTTTACGATTGCAGCTTATGTACTGATCCGTTTCCGTCGAAAGCCGGGTCAGAATGAAATCCCTGAGCAGGTTGAGGGTAGCATCAAGCTTGAGATTCTCTGGACGGTCATTCCGCTTATCCTCGTAGTGGTACTGGCAGTTCCAACGGTGAAAGCAGTGTTCGCCGCAGGAGATGATCATGCCAATGACAAGGATGCGATTAAGGTTAAAGTAACCGGCCACCAATATTGGTGGGAATTTGAGTATACCGATTACAAGGTGACTACAGCGCAGGATCTGATTATTCCAGTGGGCAAAGATATTGCTTTTGAACTGGAGACTAAAGACGTGCTGCACTCCTTCTGGGTCCCTTCCCTTTCCGGTAAAATCGACACCAACCCAGCCGGGACGATTAACCGCTTCAGCTTCAGTGCACCTAATGAAGGCGTTTACCGTGGTAAATGTGCGGAACTATGCGGGCCGTCTCATGGATTCATGGAATTTAAGGTGAAATCGGTTAGTGAACAAGATTTTCAGAAGTGGTTAGATTCGATGAAAGCACCCGTAGCTGTGCTGCCAGAGGATCCTGCTTTAGCTGAGAAGTTCAAAGCGGCGTGTCTGACTTGCCACGCTGTAGGTGATCAAGGGATTAATAATGCGCCGAACTTGACCGGAATTGGTTCTCGGGAGTCGATTGCAGGGATCCTGCTCAACGACGACACGAGGGAGGATGGTGCACCAATTGAGGAGAATCTCAAAACATGGCTGCATGATCCACAATCCGTAAAACCGGGCAATCTGATGCCTAACCCCAAAGATCTAGGCCTAAGTGATGCGGAGATTGATGGCATTGCTGAGTATCTGGCCAACTATAAGCTGGACTAATGCCTTAGCCTAAAGGCGGGCGGAACTTTCGAAAAAGGGGGTACGAACTTTGGCTCAAGCAGCGCATACCTTGAATTCATCCAAGCCTCTGGGGCATGGCCACAGTGTGAAGCGCCATACAGGACTTATGGATTGGCTAACAACCGTCGATCATAAAAAAATCGCAATTTTGTACCTATGGGCCGGAGGATTATTTTTTGGTATCGGCGGAATTGAAGCACTTCTGATTCGCTGGCAACTCATCAAGCCAATGAATAATTTTTTGGATGCCCAAACGTTTAATGAACTTATTACCATGCATGGTACGACGATGATATTCCTCGGCGTCATGCCAATCATCTTCGCCTTAATGAATGCCGTCATACCGCTACAAATCGGTGCACGTGACGTAGCCTTTCCTTTTCTAAATGCACTTGGCTTCTGGACCTTCCTGTTCGGCGGAATTCTACTGAATCTCAGCTGGATAATGGGTGGCGCTCCTGATGCCGGATGGACCTCCTACACCCCACTATCTACGAGTACATACAGCACTACACACGGTGTAGACTTTTATACGATTGGTCTTCAAATTGCCGGATTAGGTACCCTCATCGGGGGGATTAACTTTCTAGCCACGATCATTACGATGCGCGCGCCGGGAATGACCTACATGCGGATGCCGATGTTTGCTTGGACTACATTTATTACTTCCGCAATTATTTTGTTTGCATTTCCAGCAGTTACAGTAGGTTTAGTACTGCTGACATTCGACCGGATACTTGGAGCCAATTTCTTCGAGGTTGGGGCTGGGGGTAATCCGGTGCTCTGGCAACATATCTTCTGGATATTTGGTCATCCAGAAGTATATATCCTCATTCTGCCTGCCTTCGGAATTATATCGGAGGTTATCCCGACTTTTTCACGGAAGCGATTGTTCGGATATAGCTCAATGGTGTTCGCTACCATCCTGATTGCCTTCTTGGGCTTCATGGTTTGGGCTCACCATATGTTCACTACCGGACTTGGGCCGGTAGCTAACGCATTGTTCTCTGTATCAACGATGTTGATTGCGGTTCCGACAGGAATCAAGATTTTTAACTGGTTGTTCACGATGTGGGGCGGGCAAGTACGTTTCACGACACCAAACCTGTTCGCGGCAGGATTCATTCCTACCTTTACGATGGGTGGCGTCACTGGCGTCATGCTGGCTTCTGCGCCTGCTGACTTTCAGTTCCATGATACGTATTTTGTTGTAGCGCATTTTCACTACGTTATTGTGGGCGGCTTGGTGCTTGGCCTGTTTGCAGGTCTGCATTACTGGTGGCCGAAGATGTTTGGTCGGATGCTAAGTGAGAAGCTGGGCAAATGGACTTTCTGGACGTTTATTATCGGATTCCATCTGACATTCTTTGTACAGCATTTTCTTGGACTCATGGGGATGCAACGTCGGGTATTTACGTATTTGCCGAATCAGCAATTCGATTTGCTGAATTTAGTCAGTACAATTGGTGCTGGGCTGATGGCTGTCGGTACGATTATTTTCTTAGTCAATGTCTTCCTAACTTCAAGAAAGCCAATGGATGCAGCTGATGATCCGTGGGAGGATGGACGTACACTAGAATGGACGATTTCTTCGCCACCGCCAGAATATAACTTCAAGCAAACCCCGCTTATCCGTGGAATTGATGCATTCTGGAAAGAAAAGATGGCAGGAAATAAAGGCATGACTCCGGCTGAACCCGTTGGTTCGATTCATATGCCGTCTGCAACCATATTGCCGTTCACAATGTCTGTTGGGATTTTCATCGCTGGACTGGGCTTTATGTTTAGTCGGGATGACTTCGGCAACGCCTTTATGAGCTTTATGTTTAATAATTATATCGTTACAGCCATCGGTCTTATCATTACGTTTGGATCTATGCTGTTGCGTTCGCTGTATGATGATCATGGATGGCATATTGAACCTGAAGAGCTGGAAGGAAGTGAGCGGACATGACAACGGCACATGCAGAAGCTTCTAAGGAAGAATTTCCTCACGAGCCGGAAAAAGCTACGCTCGAAGGACGAAACAAGGTTCTTGCCTTTTGGTTGTTTCTAGGTGGGGAAGCGGTATTGTTCGGTACGTTGTTCGCTACGTTCCTCGCATTGCGTAATCAGACGAATGAGGGGCCATCGGCGAATGAATTGTTTCACTTACCGCTTGTAGCTGCTGCGACATTCATTCTTTTGGTAAGCAGTTTGACGAGTGTGTTCGCTATCCAAGCGATGCATAGAAACCGTCCGGCAGTGCTTCGTAACTGGCTTTTGGTAACTGTAGCCTTAGGGCTTGGCTTCCTGATTCTGGAGATCTATGAGTTTACTCAATATGTGAGACACGAAGACTTCGGAATGACTACAAGTGCATTTAGTTCGGCATTCTATACATTAGTAGGATTCCACGGTGCGCACGTAGCTTTCGGGATTGCATGGATCGCCATCCTGATTGGGCAACTCATGCGTAAAGGATTAACCGTAGTTACTGCACCAAAAGTGTATGTGTCAGCCATGTACTGGCATTTTATTGATGTGGTATGGGTCTTCATCTTTACGGTTGTATACCTACTTGGAAAGGTGGGCTAGACACTATGACGACAGATCAGCATGTGCCAGAGAACGACGGGTATAAGCATCGTCATCGGCATGAAGGGCCACAGAGGCATATTGTTGTCTTTATACTGTCCATTGTCTTGACCTTAATTGCTTTCGCCGCTGTTGCGGCTGGAGGTGTGAATGCCACCTTTGCGGTTATTCTACTACTGGTGATGGCAGTCATTCAGGTCATTGTACAGATGGGCTTCTGGATGCACCTGAAAGATAAAGGACATCTAATACCGATTATTTTCATGCTGGGT
The DNA here is from genome assembly GCF_038004525.1 of Paenibacillus sp. FSL R5-0914. Taxonomy (NCBI): domain Bacteria; kingdom Bacillati; phylum Bacillota; class Bacilli; order Caryophanales; family Paenibacillaceae; genus Paenibacillus; species Paenibacillus sp. FSL R5-0914. Next base: position 316,421 of record NZ_JBBORH010000001.1, on the reverse strand, counting down.
GGTTTTTTTACCGCCGGTACCTGTATTATTATGTCGCTGTATTGGGTTTGGTGGAATTAACGGACTATAAAGAAAGAGGCGGGCTGAGATGCCCCCTCTTTTTGGTGTTTAACTAGATCCTGCGCTAGGAGGGGTTAGGGTTATGCTCGGATTACAATATTTTAGCTTTGCAGAACTATGGAGCCCGCTTTTTCTGGCGGTCATGCTGCTGCTGACGGCGGGTTATTTCGTTTGGATTGGTCCGATTGCTGGACGTCATGCCGATTCAGTTACGGTTCCGATCTGGCGAAGAGCACTATTTGTGTGCGGAATGCTTGCGCTTTATCTGGCACAAGGCGGTCCTGTTAGTCTATTAGGACATATGATGTTTTCATTCCACATGGTTAGTATGGCCTTGTCATACCTAGTGGCGGTGCCGCTGATTATGCTGGGGATTCCAGATTTTATCTGGCGCAGCATATTGAGAGTAAATCCATTTCGCCGGCTGTCTTTTTTAGCTCGACCGGTGGTAGCTGCTTTACTGTTTAATGGACTATTTTCTTTGTACCATATTCCTGTTATCCATGATTATGTGATGCTGCATTTTACCGTTCACCGAATCTACTATATTGTTTTATTCCTAACAGCTGCCTTAATGTGGTGGACTTTGATCAATCCGCTACCGGAGCGCCGAATGGCGAGTGGACTGGGCAAGATTGGGTTTATTTTTCTAAACATGGTATTGCTGACACCAGCCTGCGGACTGATTATTTTTGCAGATCAACCGCTCTATGCTACTTACAGTGATCCGGAGACTTGGGCACTTGCCATGGGCTATTGTATATCGGGTGATCCTTCTGCCTTACTTCAGAATTTTGGGGGTCCTGCGTTCTTTTCATTGTTGTCACCAAAAGTGGATCAGCAGGTGGGAGGTATCGCGATGAAGTTCATTCAGGAATTTATTTTTGCCTCTATGCTTGCTTATGTGTTCTATCATTGGTATAAAAAAGAGAACGGACAAGAGGGCGATGAATTATCGACGCCTTCCTCAGCACTCGAGGAGAGCACCTTGACCCGTGCATAACTGGTAGACTGCCAAGGAGGAGAATCATGGATATTTTTACGGTGTTTCCAACTATTAGCACATCGTTCATCGTGCTCAGTGCGGTGCTCGTAGCTATTGGCTGGTGGCTCATCATTAAGGGCAAACGCGAGGCGCACAAGAAGACGATGATTGCTGCCGCAATCGCTGCGCTCCTGTTTTTTATTGTTTATGTATCTAGAACGTTGTTCGTGGGAAACACCTCATGGGGCGGACCGGATGAACTTCAGACGATTTATCAAGTGTTTCTGATCTTCCATATCGTGCTGGCAACGGTAGCTGCGGTATTCGGACTTACTACGTTAACTCTTGGTTTTAAGGCGAAGTACTCCAAGCACCGTAAGTGGGGCAGAGTAACATCTATAATCTGGTTCATTACTGCGATTACTGGCGTTATGGTGTATGTGCTGCTTTATGTTCTGTATCCAGGTGGACACACCAAGCCAGTGTGGGAAGTTATTTTGGGCGCGTAAGATAGTTGCATGAAAAGAGCTTGTGATTGGCATGTGAAAAGAGCATGTGAATATGCGTGCGAATCGTACGTGAATTTGTGTGAATAGTAATGAAATAAGCCTGTGCATCTGCTCGTTCCTAAATAGGGATGATGGATGGCGGGCTTATTTTAGTTTATGGAGTTGGGGAGTGTTTAGGGAAAACCTCCCTGAAAAAGATAAGTTTTGAGCTCGAAAATCGGTAATTAGGGAATTCCTCCCTGTATTTTAACCGTTTAAGCTCTAAAACGTAGAAATGGCTGAATTTATAGGGAGGAATTCCCTAAAAACGTTGATTTCAGGCTAAATCCAAGTAATTAGAGGGAGGTTTTCACTAATTGTTGCTTCTACTAGCAGTTACACCCACCTAGCGATCACATCCACTCGCAGTAGCACCCGTCGAGCCTTCGCATCGATTGAGCGGTCGCATCCATTAGTGGTCACAACCACCGAGGAGTCGCAACCGCCCTTCAATCACCCCACCGAGCCGCAACAACTGGCCCTACACCTACAACCCGTTGGCGAAGTAACAATGAGGCTGACCTCACTCCGCGTCCCTCGCTCACATTCAACCTCTCCATAAGTTATGTTTAATCCTCTGATTAGTTAATCCCGATAATGATCAGTTTCCCATACGTGCAAAGCCTTCTCCAAAGGGGGGGAACGCATACCTCCTAATCAACTTGAATGTTTTCCATTTACAGGATTGACAATGGTAAATTAAGGACATATACTGTGTATATAGATATATACAGTAAGCACAGGGATATGAACACCTGCTTCTGCTAGACGCTGAAGACATTGTAAAGCGAGGTTAGTTTTAATGAGAACATTAAAAGATTCATGGTTTATGTTGCGCTCTGATTTTCGCGGAGACAAATTAAAGATATTAGGGACCCTCGTAATAACAGTTATTTTTATGTGTTATCTTGGTGGAATGACTAGCCTAGTAGCAAATGACGTACTAGGTGAGCAGGATCGGACGATGATAACGGATTTCTTATTTCTTTCCTTTATACCCTTATTGGGATTAACATTCTCTCGCCGTTCTATGAAATATTGGAGTGAAGACTCTTACACAAAAATGTTGGTTTACTTAAGAACCTTACCAATTCCAGCTGCAGTAATACTATCGCGGAGAAAACTTCAGGGGGTAGGCTCCTTTATTCTAAATGGTACGTTATTCTTCGGTATTGTTTACTTGTTAGGGGAAAATTTCCGGACAGAGCTGGCGGTTCCCTCGTATATAGCTTTTGCCATTACATGGCTCGGCTTCGGCTTCATGGTCTCAGGTCTATATATTTTTATTGAGTATCTTTTTAGCGGCAAAGCTTATCTATGGCTAACATTGCTTATCGTAGTGTTATCGTGGGGAATATCATTCCTAGTTACACTTGGGGGAGGCAATTTGTTTTTATACAGTATCTCCTATTCCAAGGAGTGGGGGCTGTTATCTCCGATCATGTGGGGGTCACTTCTGCTGGGGACAATATCTGTGCAGTTATTCTCTAAATGGACTATACATCGACTGAAGAGTCGCAATCTCGTATAAAAAATCGGAATGGCAAGGACTGCGCTCTAGCACGCTAGAGTGGAAGGCGAGGTGTAAATAATGTGGATACCGGTACAAATCAACGAAAATAGTGCAGAGCCCCTCTATCATCAGATAGAGACTCAGCTTAGATCCTTAATCATTAGCGGAGTCATTACAGAAGGTACGCTACTGCCCTCGATTCGTGAGTTCGCAGGAGATCTGAAATGTAGTGTAATTACAGTGCGGCGCGTATATCAGGATCTGGAGAATGAAGGTTTGCTACGAACGAGACAAGGAACAGGTACCTTTGTATCCCATGTAGGCGACGGAGCAATGGAAGAATACAAACGGGACACGGTAGGCAAAGCACTTGAAAGTGCTGTGGATATCGGCCGATCGATACATTGCAGCAAGGATGAACTTGAGCAGATTTTTATGGAGATTGTAGAACGCAAGTATAGAGCACAGGAATGAAAGGGGGGCGCATACTCATATGGTACAGATGGCTATAGAATTGCGGAATGTACTTAAACAACGGCGAAACAAGACGATAGGACCGCTGACCATGAATCTGCCTAAAGGATATATTACAGCCCTGGTAGGTCAGAATGGATCTGGCAAAAGCACGCTACTGAATCTACTAATGCAGCTGACCAATCCAGAGGAAGGCGAGATATATTGGTTTGAGAACAGGTATAATAGCGGGTTGCCTCTGGAGCTGCGGCAGACCATTGCCTATGTTCCTGAGACATCGATTACTGAGGAGAACCACTGGAATGCAGAAGAGGCAGCTCAATTTCGACAGCATTGGTATCCGAACTGGGATGAGTCGTATTTTCAGGATCTAATGGATCGCTTTGAGGTTCCATATCATATGAGGCTTTCTAAGATGTCAAAGGGTGAGCGTCGGAAATTCGAAATTGCCGCAGCACTTGCGTCACGCCCAAGTCTGCTGCTATTGGATGAACCTTCATCAGGTCTTGATCCCTTTGCCTGGAAGATTATGATCGAGACGCTGCTTAAATATATGGATGAGAACAACGCTACGATCATCATCTCGACACACATTGTGGAAGAGGTACGGCGGTTGGCAGATTATATCGTGCTTATGCATAGAGGTGAACTGCTGGGTATGGCCGAGAAAGACAGTTTATTCGGTACTTGGACCGAGGTATGGGTACAGGTTGCAGGTGAAGAGGAGCTTGCTGAGTTATCAGCGGAATTACCGGGAGGTATAAACTTTACCATGGATACACCGGGTGTAGCTTCTTTTATCATAGAACAATTTTCTAAGAACGAGAAACGCATTCAGGACTTGGGCGTAAAGGTTATCAAGAGTCGCAGTTTAGAATTGGACGAAATACTGGGTTTATGGACACAGGGACACCGTCCTATCCTGATTGATCACAAGAGAGGGGACTAGAGAAATGGAAGCCTTAAAGCTGGAAAGTGTAATGAAGCAATATGGAGAAAAAACCGCTGTAAACGGAATTAACCTAACGGTAGACAAGGGGGAAATTTACGGATTACTTGGGGCAAATGGTGCAGGAAAAACAACCACCATGCGCATGGTGCTTGGCCTAATTTACCCTGATGGCGGGAATATTTTGTATAATGGAAAGCCGTATAACAGCGAACTTCAGCAAATCATGGGCTATCTGCCCGAAGAAAGAGGATTATATCCAAAGGTAAAGGTAAGCGATCAAATCGTCTACTTGGCACGTCTGCGGGGGATGTCAGCTAGTGATGCAGATAAGAGCCTCCGCTATTGGCTTGATCGGTTTGAGGTTCCAGATTATTACAATAAGAAGATTGAAGAGCTCTCCAAAGGGAATCAGCAGAAAATGGGCTTTATCGCCGCAGTCGTTCATAAACCGCAAATTCTCATCCTTGATGAAGCCTTCAGTGGCTTGGACCCTGTTAACGTGGAACTACTGAAAGATACGGTAAAAGAATTACGTGATCAAGGAACGAGTATCTTATTCTCTACTCACCGGATGGAGCATGTTGAAGAGCTTTGCCGTAATATTACGATTTTGGATCGTTCCAATACTGTCGTGCAGGGCGATATTCGTACGATTAAGAGTGGATATCCTCGTGAACAAGTATTGTTGCGTACGGATAACGAAGTGACCGGTCTAGAATCAATTGCAGGTGTAACAGCAGTACAGCGACAGGAGCGAGGTTATCTGTTGTCCATCAGTGAGATCGGCGCAGCACAACGTATCCTACAGCAGGCGATGGCGCAGGGTGAAGTGGAGCATTTTGAAATTAAGGAACCAACGTTAAATCAAATCTTTATCAGAGCGGTGGGTGAATCTCATGAATAAGATGGGAACAATTATTGGCTTTACCTTTAAAAATAAAGTAAGAACGAAATCATTCATGATTACTACGTTAATTCTAGTGTTGCTGCTCAGCATTGGGATGAATCTTCCGTACATCATCGATCAGTTTAAGGGTGATTCTAAAACAAACGCAGAGACTCAAATTGCTGTGATCGCGGAAGAGGGAAATCAGGCTGCAGAGTTGTTGAAGGCATATACTTCACCTGAGGGAATGCCGCAGGCAAAAGTTGTGCAATATACTTCTGCCGACGATGCGGAGCTAAAGAAAGCTTTAGATGAAGGGACTGTAGAGGGGTACGTTACTTTTGCAGAACCTACTGGCGAAGGACTTCCACCCGTTACTTATCATAGTGAAAATGGTGAATTGAAGGGCGATGTGCAAATCTATCTCCAAAATGCCCTTCAGCAGGCCAACACCCAGTTCATCGTTGGCGACAAGCTGACGCAGGAGCAGATTGCTGCTATGTCAACACCGGTACAGATAGCTACTCAGCAGCTCAACCCTGATGGGACTGCGGGAGATAAGGATGCGTCGCAGGAATCCGCTCCACCTATTAATTACGTCATTGTATACGCCATGCTTATGCTGTTCTTCATGTCTATCATGATGACCGGTAATATGATCGCAGCTGAGATTACTTCAGAGAAGAGCTCACGGATCATGGAGATTCTGATTACAAGTGCCTCACCTTTAGCGCAAATGTTTGGTAAAGTTATCGGTGTCTTCTTAGTAGGATTATTACAAATTGGCGTCATTATCGCAGCGGTAGTTGTCAATCTTAAGCTTCCGCATAATGCAACGATTTTGAAAGATTTAGACCTGGATTTAGGCCAGCTTAATATTAACTTGTTGCTTTATGGAATTGTTCTTTATGTACTAGGTTATTTCCTCTATGCCTTGATGTATGCAGCTGTAGGTTCGATTGTCAGCCGTACAGAGGATCTTGGCCAAGCGGTTATGCCGATTATGATGTTAGGCTTCGTAGCATTCTATGTTCCACTGTTCAGTATTTCTAATGCGGATACTCTGCTGGTTAAGGTAGCGAGTTATGTGCCTTTCACCTCTCCATTGACCATGCTGCTCCGAATTGGTGTTGGTGAAGTAGCGATCTGGCAAGTTATTGTATCATTAGCCATCCTGCTTGTTACCACGTTCATCTTTGGATGGTTGGCTGCCAAGATCTATCGCACAGGCGTATTGATGTACGGCAAACGTCCAAGTATTAAAGAGATCAGAAAAGCGATGAAGGCTTACAAGATCTAAGTGGCTTCATATAAACTTTTAAGGAGTGGTAATCATGACTAAAAGTGAACAATACAATATGATGCTTTTAATGAGTTCGGTATCTCTGGCTACGGTTAGTAGAATGCTCTCGACCAATGGGTCCGCTTTAATGGATTTCACTCAGGGTGTATTGACTGGGATTGCCATGGTGGGGATGATTGCGGGATTGTGGATGTACGGTAAGGCGCGTAAGAGTAAAGCGTAATAGTAGGAGATAAGGAAGCCGCGGCAGATGCCGTGGCTTTTTTATTTTTTGTGTACGTATCGTAAAAGTTATTTGGAAGATAGTTGCGGACTCCAGGGCTCCTGAGTCCAATATATGCTCCGTACACTCAAATGTCTTTCCTTTTGAGGGATTAGACAACGGATAGATTACCACTAGGCAGCAAATCCTCTGGAGCAGTCAGTTGCTCCCGCACACGCCTAAGCTGCGCTTTTAGTACAGGAACACTCTTTTGCAGGATGATGCTTATTTGAGGTAAAGATAGCTTTAGGCCATACCACATCGTTTTTATAAGCTGTTCCTCCCAAGGCAATGCCTTGGCAGACAGGAGAGAGCGGCGTGCGTAATAATCGGCGCATTGTCGGATACAAGAGCGGTAAGCTTCGACAGAGAATAGCTGGCTGTCGAAGCTTTTTTGACGGAATATTTTATGAAGCTCTTTAAAAGTACGGATAGTAACCTCCTCAGCTTCTGCTGATTGTTGTAACAACATGGAACTGAGCATATAGATATCATTCGTACACTTCTGAACACACTCTGCAAATATAGTTCTACGGGGGGATTCGGCAGGTAAGGGGTCAGGCATGATAAACACGATCCTTTCAGAATTGTTTATGGGATGAACCTATAATATAGAAAAGTAAGAAATGGATTTGTTGATAAGCTCGGCGGTATCAGGTTCTGGATAACTATGTTTTTGAAGCGCAACACTGGATGGTTTATAATATAGCCGCCCTCCTTTGGAATCTCTCCCACCAGCGACAGCTCTGTACAGACGACCTTGTTCAATGTGCCCTGCCAAGGATTTGCCCTGCAGCTTGGCTTTTAAATCCTGTAAAGCACCTTGTACTAGCTCAAACTGAGTCTGATCCCACTCTGAACCATGGGTACGTACTTTATCTATCGCTTCCTCTAGCCGGCAATGGTATATCATTCTGAGAAAAGAACTCCATTTAATAAGATCGAAAGTTTTGGTATTGGCAGAGATAAGACATGCCCCCCAGCTGCTACCTCCTTTACAGGTAAGTTTCAGGATGCCATAACGGCTGCCTTGATCAGCCTCCATTCCATAATGAATAGGCTCAGGTGAATCAAAGACGAATACTTCTATGCGAGATAGTCTTCGCTGGTCCATGACAGTTTTCTCCTCCTTAGGTTTCCAAAAGCTTAAGATCTACATGGTGAATGTCATTAGCCTTCTCTATACAGGCGAGCATTTCAGCTTCATTCTCACAGACTGCGGCATGCTCCAGCCATAGTCTGAATTTCTGTTTGCGTATAACGGATAAATGTAAGGGAAAGGTGTTGCGGGATCTCATTACGTACCAACCGACTGCAACATCTTTCCACGGTTCCTTAAAAGCGGTGAGCCACGGAAAACGTTGGTGTGCTGACCAATCCTGCAGCTGTTGCTTTTCTCGGATACTTTTATATATTTCGTATATAATTGTTCGGTCCATACAGTATTCACAGGTAGATGGGCTGCTGAAATGGCGAAGTGATTCAATCTGCTTCTGACCAAAAGCATAGCCGACAATAGTTCTGTGATGATCCTCTTCGAACCACAACGCTCCAAAGCAAACATAATTTAGACTTATCGGCTCAAGTAGCCCTTGCTGAGTTCCCCAATAATAGTGTTTCATTCCTTTCACCCCGTCCAGCATGCTATCACCCTATAGATTCAGGTAACGCAAAAACCGCAGCAAGAGGAGGACCTCTGCTGCGGTTTTGGAATACAGGTATACACACACCTGTGCCAAAGCGTGGCGGATCAAGGGTCTCTCTCTTTACGCTTACGAGGTTAGCTGTCGGATTCGGACGGTGAGAGTCGCCCTACCTATGTGAGACTTGAACAGTCTCCTTCGGATTCACCCCAAGTAGGCCATGTGGCCTGATGGTTCCCCCGTTCCCTGCAAATGCAGGAACTCAGCGTTGAATGTATTTCGTGAAATAGATTCAACCCGAATCATACTCTTTTCAAGGTGTTTCTGTAAAAACAGAAAGTGTTCTTTTGAGCGCAATTTAAACCAAATCCTGCCTACTACGACGGAAAAGGGAACCAAATAGGTATTTATTGCGAGTTATCGGGCTTCTTCCTCGCTTAATCTCGACTTCTTGTTTTCTTACCTATAAAGGCGATTTTTTGAGATTTCTACATTTGTGGTGAATAAAATCACATGGTATGCCCGCTTTTCGCTAATGGATTAAAACTCGAGTAAACAAGAGATATAGAGAGATTGGATATCAAGTAAGCGCTATCCAACGCGAAAATAGTTTTTAATTTGCATTATTTTGGCATCAATCAGGTTTTACAATTCTTCCTGCATAAGGGTATGATTACTCCTGTTTCAACAACAATCGAATATTTGATCCGCTTAATTTCCGATAAGGAAAGCGGGGGAACCAACAATCGGCAGACGATGTGAGAGTCGGAAGCCGGTTATGGGGTGAATCCTGTAGAAGGTGCGAGTGAGCTCGCATCTATACAGGTAGGGCGACTCTCACCGCCCGAATCCGACAGCTAACCTCGTAAGCGTATGGAGAGAGGATGAGTGCAATGTGACCGCTAGCGAGCCACAGAGGAGAATCCTTTGTGGCTTTTTGCTGTGCTTTTTTAAGCAAAGCATTTATGGAAAACCTCACGAAGAGGTCGTTATATTCATCATTAGCGGTAGCTTTTCTTTCAAGATCAGGGTGATCAAGCTCTGATCTTACAAGCAAAGCATTTGAGGAGAATAAGAGATGACAGATCAGAATGAATATGTACTGGTATGTGCGCCAACGAAGGCAGGCGAACATTTTATTAAGCTTCTAAAATTCAGAGGCATTAAGATGGCCGGATTGACCAACAACTTGCCTGAGAAGGCCCTACTCGAAGAGATGGGGATTGAACAAGTCGTTCTAGTTGATACCCGCCATCAGAATACTTGGTTTCGCCCGCCGTTCCCGGTAGGACGGGTATATCTGTTCGAGAGCAGCTTTACGTTATGCTGCCGCTACATTCAGATGTGCCGCACTTGGACGACGCAGCCGATTTTTGTAATCACAAGCTCAATAAATCCTAGATTGGTCTATAAAAGACTTGGTGCAAGTTATGTAATCTATTCCCACAGTGGTGATGCTGATTTTCTAATCGATAAATCACCTCATCAAGGATAAAAGAAGGAGTGCGGGAGATATGATGGATCTGTATATGGTAGCTTCGTTAGCTGTAATTTACGGGTTGTTTTATGGATTTATGCGCTGGTGCGCAGGTGTAGTTGAGGATACAGGGAGGGATAAGTTGTGATTCTAGTAATCGCTGTTACCCTACTGTTGTTTGTATATCTGGTTTACGCATTGATTCATCCGGAGAAATTTTAAGGAGGGGCATTCATGGGCATTTTGCAAATAGTTGCTGTAATCGTAATTCTTATCTTGCTGGTTAAGCCGATGGGCACGTATTTATATTATGTATTTTCTAATGAACCGAACCGTACGGATCGATGGTTTGGAGGCATGGAAAAAGGAATTTATAAGCTGATCGGCCTGAAAAAACGGGACGGTATGTCCTGGAAGAAGTACGCGCTCAGCTTTGTTTTAACGAATATCGTACTGGTTACTTTCAGCTATATCTTTCTTCGATTGCAGCGGGGTTTACCGCTAAATCCGAATGGAATTGCGGATATGGAACAGACGCTTTCATTTAATACAGTGATCAGCTTTATGACCAATACGAACCTGCAGCATTATAGCGGGGAGACGGGGCTTTCGTATTTTTCACAAATGGCTGTCATCACGATGATGATGTTCACATCTGCAGCGAGCGGATTTTCTGTTGCGGTTGCCTTTGTCAGAGGAATCACGGGACGGAAATCAGTCGGGAACTTCTTCGAGGATTTCGTCAAAGCACATATTCGTGTGTTCATTCCGCTAGCTTTGTTAGTTTCATTGGTGCTGGTAGGACTGCATGTGCCACAAACGCTCAAGCCATCACTTGAAGTCACTACACTAGAGGGCCAAACACAACAAATTGCTATCGGTCCAGTAGCTTCTTTGGAATCGATCAAACATCTGGGCACGAATGGTGGCGGCTTCTTCGGGGCCAATTCATCCCATCCTTTTGAGAACCCTAATCCACTTACGAACGTTCTGGAGATTCTCTCTATGTGGATGCTGCCAGCTTCGCTCCCTTATATGTACGGATTGTTTGCCAAGAACAAACGTCAGGGCTGGGTAATTTTTACCGCAATGATGACCTTGTTTGTTCTGCTATTAAGCCTAAACTTCTATGCTGAATCAAAAGGTAATCCGGCGATCAATGCACTAGGAATCGAATCTTCACAAGGTAGCATGGAAGGTAAAGAGGTGCGCTTCGGCATACCGCAGTCTTCCTTGTTTACTTCAGTAACAACCGCAGCTACGACAGGTAGTGTTAACAATATGCATGATACGCTGACGCCGCTGGGAGGCATTACGCCTCTTGCACTGATGATGCTCAACAATGTCTTCGGTGGTAAAGGTGTCGGACTGATCAATATGCTGATGTATGCGATTCTGGGTGTCTTCCTGTGCGGTCTGATGGTCGGGAGGACACCGGAGTTCCTCGGACGGAAGATAGAGGCCAAGGAGATGAAGCTGATTGCCATTGCGATCCTTGTGCATCCGTTCATTATCCTTGTGCCAACTGCAGCTGCGTTCCTGACCGATTTGGGGCAAGGGGCGATTACGAACACTGGATTCCATGGACTCAGCCAAGTGTTATATGAATATGTCTCTTCTGCCGCGAACAATGGCTCAGGATTTGAAGGACTTGCGGACAACACAACCTTCTGGAATGTTACAACCGGGATTGTCATGCTGCTAGGTCGTTATGTTTCTATTATCGCAATGTTGGCGGTAGCAGGTTCTTTGCTTCAGAAGAAGCCGGTTCCTGAGACGATTGGCACGTTCCGCACAGACAATGGACTGTTTACGGGAATTCTGATTGGTACAGTAGTGATTATCGGTGCGTTGACGTTCCTGCCGGTCATTGTACTCGGCCCCATTGCAGAATATCTAACCTTACGGTAGGAAGAGGGAGAATAAGATGAGTACTGTAAAAAGAAAAAAGCTGCTGACGGGACCCATACTCCTAAGCGCTGTAAAGGATAGCTTTATAAAGCTTAACCCAGTAACGCTAATCAAAAATCCAGTCATGTTCGTGGTAGAGGTCGGTACGATCATTGTCCTCCTCATGGTGCTGGCTCCTGGATATTTTAATGCAGAGCAATCGATAGGGTTCAATATCACAGTGTTGTTCATTCTGCTATTTACAGTGCTGTTTGCGAACTTCGCTGAAGCACTGGCGGAAGGCCGCGGTAAAGCCCAAGCTGATTCGCTTAAGAAAACGAAACAAGATATCACTGCCAACAAACTGGTTGGAGGGTCGGTGAAGACAGTCTCTTCCTCCGAGCTGCGTAAAGGAGATATCGTCATTATCAGTCAGGGAGAACTCATCCCTGGTGACGGTGAGGTGATTGAAGGGCTAGCTTCCGTAGATGAATCAGCGATTACAGGTGAATCCGCACCTGTAATCAAGGAGGCTGGTGGGGACTTTGGCTCCGTTACAGGCGGTACACGGGTCGTCAGTGATGAGATCAAAGTCAGAATTACTAGTGATCCTGGTGAGTCGTTTCTAGATCGGATGATTTCCCTCGTTGAAGGGGCGAAACGTCAGAAGACACCTAATGAAATCGCGCTAAATACGCTTTTGATCAGTCTGACGCTGATTTTCTTGATTGTAGTAGTGACTTTGCGGCCGATTGCAACTTATCTAGGTGTTGATCTTGATATTCCCGTCATGATCGCCTTGTTGGTCTGTCTGATTCCGACAACAATCGGGGGGCTACTCTCCGCAATCGGAATAGCGGGTATGGACCGGGTGACCCAGTTTAATGTACTCGCCATGTCGGGTAAGGCAGTTGAGGCTGCCGGCGATATTAATACGATGATCCTAGATAAGACCGGTACGATTACCTTTGGGAACCGGATGGCGAGTGAATTTGTACCAGTCGGAAATGAATCCGAAGCGGAGCTTACGGCATGGGCGGCCATCAGTTCCCTAAAGGATGAGACGCCTGAGGGACGTTCTGTAATTGAGCTGTCCAAAAAGCTGGAACGCAGCTATGACAGCAAGCTTGCTGAAGGTGGCGAATTCGTAGAGTTTAAGGCCGAAACTCGGATGAGTGGTATTGACCTGCAAGATGGACGCTGCGTACGCAAAGGTGCGGTAGACTCCGTGAAGAAATGGGTACAGTCGAAAGGCGGTGTCATTCCCGCGAACCTCGACAGTAATTCTGATGCCATCGCCCGGATGGGGGGGACCCCGTTAGCGGTTGCGGTAGACAATCGGATCTATGGACTTATTTACTTGAAGGATACCGTTAAGCCAGGCATGAAAGAGCGGTTTGATGAGCTGCGGAAAATGGGGATCAAGACCATCATGTGTACGGGTGACAATCCGCTGACCGCAGCTACGATTGCCCGTGAAGCGGGGGTAGATGATTTCATCGCGGAAAGTACACCTGAGGATAAAATAGCAGTCATTCGCCGCGAACAGAACGAGGGTAAGCTGGTTGCGATGACTGGGGATGGTACAAATGATGCCCCTGCCCTTGCACAAGCTGATGTGGGCTTAGCCATGAATAGCGGCACTACAGCTGCTAAGGAAGCAGCAAATATGGTCGATTTGGACTCTGACCCTTCGAAGATTATTGAGGTCGTGGCGATTGGTAAACAGCTGCTGATGACGCGGGGTGCGTTAACAACCTTTAGTATCGCGAATGATATCGCGAAGTATTTCGCCATTATTCCGGCGATGTTCATGCTCGCTATTCCTGAAATGGAAGCCCTGAATGTAATGGGACTAGGCTCGCCAAGCTCGGCTATAATATCCGCCTTAATATTTAATGCGATTATTATTCCGCTGCTCATCCCACTGGCTATGAAGGGTGTGTCGTATAAAGCTATGAGCTCTACGAAGCTGCTTGGACGCAATATATTTATCTATGGGCTAGGCGGAGTGGTAGTTCCTTTTGCGGGCATCAAGCTCATTGATATGATCGTAAGTGTATGGATTTAACGACGTGTTGACTAATCATTGAAAGGGTGAGAGCATCGTGAATAACGGAAACTCCATGGAGGACACTGAAGAGCAGTTATCATCATCGAAAGGTGCTTATTTCTTTATTATTGTGCGACTAAGTTTAGTATTTATTGTTCTCTGCGGAGTGATCTATCCTCTGACAACTACAGCGCTTGCCCAGGTTCTAATGCCGTCGCAAGCGAACGGCAGCTTGCTTAAGAATGATGCTGGAGTAGTTGTAGGCTCGGAACTCATTGGGCAGAACTTTACGAACCCAGGACTATTTCATGGTCGTGTGTCTAGTATTGAGTATAAAGCAGAAGCCTCAGGGTCCAATAACTACGCTCCATCCAATCCGGATATGCTGCAGCGGACAAAGGATTTCATTACGCAGTGGAAGCTCGATAATCCGGATGTGCCCGTGAACAAATTGCCAGTTGATTTGGTCACCAACTCGGGTTCGGGGCTTGATCCGCATATCACACCAGCTTCAGCTATGGTGCAGATTCCTCGGATTAGCAATTTAACCGGTATTCCTGCATCACAGCTGGAAGAGCTCGTAAATAAGCATACCGAGGGTCGTGACTTAGGGTTGTTTGGTGAAGAACGGGTCAATGTGTTGAAGCTGAACATGGATCTACTGAAACTAGCGAACAAATAAATATAGTAAATGTCCCTGCCAGATTACTAGAATCGGGCAGGGATATCTTGCTTTCTAAAATATAAGAAAGTATAAGTTTCACATTATACATCATCCTTATATTTCTACGAGAAACGGCTGTCATCTTTGAAGGACGACAACGTCGTTTCTTCTTGGAACAGAAGGGTACATGCATGATCGGGGTTATTAAGGAGTGGTCTTGATGGGAACATACCGGAGGAAGACGCCGGAGGAGCTGCTGCTCTCTATCTATGAGCTGCATCGGGGACGTCTGAAGATCTATATCGGTCCGGTCAGTGGGTCGGGCAAAACGTATCAGATGCTGCGTGAGGGCCAGGCGCTAAAAGCGCAGGGAATCGATGTTGTGATCTGTGCGGTTTCGACGAATCAGAGTCCAGAAACTAAGGATCAGCTGGGCGATTTGGAACGGATACCAAGTATTCATTGGTTTCAGAAAGATATAGAGAAGAAGGATCTTGATGTAGCTGCTATTGTGGCACGTAATCCAGAAGTTGTGCTAACCGATGGCTTGGCTCACCAGAATCGCGAGGGTGCGGAGAGGTCTGGAAGACTGGAAGATATCAAATATTTATTGAGCAATGGGATTAGTGTCATTACAACTGTAAATGTATACGAACTGGAGGGTGCTGCGGATTTAGTGCGGAAGTGGACCGGGATTGAGGTAGAGCATTCCCTTCCTGCAGAGGTGCTTACCCTTGCCGATGATATCGTTCTAATTGATGTGACTCCAGAAAAGATACTTCAGCGCTTGTCCGATGGACATTTAGGGAAGCACCAGCAGAGATCGCTTTTTAACAAGGGTAATTTAAGCAAGCTGCGGGAGCTGGCACTTCGGATGGTTGCTGAGGATGTTAATGATTCGCTGGAGAAACACCGGGAAGAACAAGGGTTGCAGGGAGCTTCGGGGATCGCAGAAAAGGTGTTGGTATCTGCGCAGTATTATTGGAACGGCTCGATCCATATCCGACGTGGACAGCAGATTGCCAAGCGGTTAAATGGGGATCTGTCAGTGGTGTCATTCTGGAAGCAGGGTCTCACCCTTTCTAAGGAAGCAGCTACCTTTAAGCGTTCCCTCTGGAAGCTGACCGAGAAGATTGGTGCCTCTATGGAGGAGATCACCTTTCGCTCGAAGCGGGAGATCCCACGTCTGTTGGTAAAATACGCGATCGAACACAATATTACCCGAATCGTTATGGGACACTCCAAGCAGACCGCTTGGCAGGAATTATGGAAAGGCTCAATCGCTAATTCGTTACTGAAGCAAATCCGAGGTGTGGATGTGTTCTTCGTGGCGGATCGCGCAGACCGTGAGGGAGAACGTGTACTTCCAACCCGGCAGACTCGTAATGAACGGAAAGCGGATGCCTATCACAGGTTAAGCAGTCAGGAAGTAAAGGATAAAATCGATGCGATTCGCGGAGGAACCTTTAAGGTATACATTGGGGCTGCTCCCGGTGTGGGCAAGACTTACAAGATGCTGCGTGAAGGGAACGATCTCTTGAAGAGAGGGATCGATGTCGTGATCGGACTCCTGGAGACACATGGCCGCAAAGAAACCCTTGAACAAATCGGCGAATTGGAGACCCTTCCGCGTCTACGTATGGAGTACCGCGGGACTGTCCTTGAGGAGATGGATACGGCAGCAATTATTAAGCGTAATCCAGAAGTTGTGCTTGTGGATGAACTTGCTCATACCAATATGCCAGGCAGCAAACATAAGAAGCGGTATATGGATGTTATGGAGCTGCTGGATGCGGGAATATCTGTGATCTCTACCGTGAATGTGCAGCATTTAGAAAGTCTGAATGACGCCGTAGAGCAAATTACAGGAGTTAGAGTAAGGGAGACTTTTCCGGACAGCATTCTACAGCGGGCAAATGAGGTAGAGCTTATCGATGTATCACCCAAGACGCTTCAAGAGCGAATGAAGGACGGAAAAATATATGCCATGGCCAAGGTGGATCAGGCGCTGGGGGCTTTTTTCAAAATCGGGAATTTGATCGCCCTTCGGGAGCTGGCGTTGCGGGAAATTGCTGATGATGTTGATGAAAGGCTAGAATCTTGGGAACGTGTTGGTTCGTTACGGGGACCTTGGCGGCGTCAGGAAGTTATATATGTGTGTATCACCTTGGGGGATCATGCGGAGCGTTTAATTCGGCGTGGTTTTCGGATTGCATATCGTCTAAAAGCTTGCTGGTATGTTACGTATGTGCAGGAATTTAAACAAAATGGACCCGTATATGATAAACGTATAAATGATTTAAAGGAATTGACGGAACGACTGGGTGGAACGTTTAAGATGATTGAGAGTGGGCTCCCCGCCCGAGTGGCGTCCTTGCTGCTTGAAAGATCTCAAGCTTTGCAGAGCACTCAGATTATTATCGGTCAATCACAACGCTCATGGCTGCGAAAAAGTATTCGCGGCGATGTTACCAAGCAGATTCTGCGTTCTGCCAGAAACGTGGATGTGCTGGTCGTGGCAGATCTCATACGTGAGGAAGCATAGACTATGACTAACAAGTAAAAACGCCTTCGGCGTCCCTAAAGGACGGTAAGCGTTTATGCGAGAAATATAAGGATAATGTATAGCATGAAAATTATAGATTCTTATATTTTGAAAAAGGGTACCTTCAAGCCGATTGGCTATGAGGATACCCTTTTTTGCAGCTATGAATTACATCATGTACTGAATAGTTTAATGGCTTAATTATTGGGCAGCTTCGATGAGTGCTTTGAGCGCAGGAAGATTAAATCCCTTGATCGCTTGATCCCCTGCTACAGTGACAGGAACACCCATGAATCCAAGCTTCTCAACTTCCTCTTGATAGACTGTGCTGGTCATAACATCTCTTACTTCAAAAGGGACACCCTGCTCCGTAAGATAATTTTTAACCAAATTACAGTCACTGCACCCTGCGGTTGAATAGACAATCACTGGCTCACTCATTGGTTCACAGCCTCTTTGATAGCATCTCTTGTAATTTTCCAGTGGGAAGTGTTCCAGCGAACCTCATTGTCCTCAAGCAGGAAGAGTTGTGGAGATTCATGTTTGATGCCAAAATCCTCAGCAATTTGATTGGAAACGGGACGATCCTCGATGACTAAGACCACTGCAGCGGCAGTATCCGCATCCTTTAGATAAGCCTGAAACTCTTCATTAGCTTTAGCACTAATCGGGCAGGTCGTGCTGTGTTTGAACAGCAGCTTCTTGCCAGGCTTAGCTACATATTGCTCAAGATCCTCCAGCGTATGGAGTTGTTGAATAGACATAGATATCACCCTCCTGGGATCGTTATTTTGCTAACAATTGTGTTGTTAACAACCTGTAATCATGATTGTAACATATATCAAAATTAAAACAAAAAGGATTCTAAAAGGCTTGCACAAGAGGCGATATACCTGAAACCAATCGCGTTGAAAAAAAGAGTACAGCATGCTAAGGTGAAAAGAAGCAACATGCCTAACCATATCGCTACGAGATAGGAGTGTTCAGAAGAATGAAGAGAGTTGCATGTGTAACTGGAGCTGATCGGGGGCTCGGACTGTCGCTTGTACGTTCGTTGCTGGCCAAACAGTTCTCAGTATTTGCAGGACAGTTTTTAAAAGAATCGGAAGATTTGAAAGCGCTTAAAGAGCAATATCCTGAACAGTTGGAGCTTATCCCCCTAGATATCAGCAATAAAGATAGTGTGAAGCAGGCTGCAAGAGTGATAGCCAGTAAAACTGGATATGTCGATATGATTATTAATAATGCAGGTATTATTCGTTCTGCTGATAATGCTACTGTGCTGGTGGAGCTGGATGATGAAGGCATGGCAGAAATATATAATGTAAATACGCTTGGCGCGTTAAGAGTCAGCAATGCACTGATGGGACTATTACTACAAAGTGAGGATAAATTAATCGTCAATATTTCATCGGAGGCAGGCAGTATTGCCCGAAATAAGCGTATCAACATGTATGGCTATTGTATGTCGAAGGCAGCACTGAATATGCAATCCTCCTTGATGCACAATCATCTGAGAACGCTTGGCGGTCAAGTAATGGTGTTCCATCCTGGCTGGCTGCAGACTTATATGCATGGTAAGAAGGATGAGCAAGCGGAAATGACTCCTGAACAGTCCGCGGAGCAGATTATCGACCTTGTTCTGGATTATAAAAAATATATGGGCGAGGAACCAGCCTATCTGGATACGGATGGCAGCTCATGGCCGTGGTAGAACGGATATTTCAAAATAGATAAGAAGAAAGGCGCTGATAACATGTCTACACTAAAAGCACTCGCACTCGGAAGCTACTCGGAGGTTAAATATCACCCCTTTGCTGGCGTGGACCGGGAGATCGAACAAATCCTTGCGAATGACTTACAGGTTTTCTCTTCAGAGGATTATGCACTTCTCAATAAAGAAACGTTGTCTGACTACAAGCTGGTAATCTCCTACACTGAATTTTCTGATGACAAAATCCCCGCGGAACAAAGTGGTGCTTTGCTATCTTATGTGGCTGGCGGGGGCGGACTACTAGTGGTACATAACGGAATTTCCTTACAGCGCAATCAGGAGCTTGGTGCTATGCTGGGCGCACATTTCACCCATCATCCAGAGTATACTTCGCTGCAGATGTCCATACCCGCACGAGAGCATCCCATTATGCAGGGAATTGAAGAATTTGTAATTGAGGATGAGCCGTATTATTTTGAGATGCATCCTTATTTCGAAACAACGGTGCTCGCTGAATATTCTCATGAGGGAGCTATGCGCCAAGCGGCTTGGTGTCACGAATTTGGCTTGGGCCGGGTTGTTTATTTAATGCCAGGGCATCATTTACCATCATTCTCAGTAGAACCATTCCGCGAAATGATTCGTAGAGGTGGGCTTTGGGCAGCAGGATTATTGTAGAATATAAGCGGCGGATATACTTGTTGTAAGATTATAAATGAGTCCAACTGTGGGATAACTACGGTTGGATTTTTTTTGTTGACTCTTACATTGATGTCAGGGTTTATACTGGTGTAGAACAATTCTCATGAACCCCGGGGAGATTGCTATGAAAATAGGTGAGCTTGCTAAACTGACGGGCGTAAGCGTCCGTTCAATTCGTTATTATGAGAGTCAGGGATTAATTTCGCCGATCCGTCAGGCCAACGGATATCGGGAGTACTCTCCGCTCGCTGTGGAGACGGTAGAAACGATAAAATTATATTTGAACCTGGGTCTGTCCACAGAGCAGATCGCGGGCTTTCTACATTGTGTTTTGAAGAACAAAGAAGCTTTCTGCGCAGAAGTGATGCCACTATACCGTAGCAAGCTTGAGGATATTGAACGTCAGCTTGTAGAACTGAATCAGATCAAACGCAATTTGGAAGAAAGAATGGCCTCTATCTTGCAAGAGCAGAACGAGAGTAGTTTAGAGGCATGTACACTGGAGAGTTTGGAGTAGGTACTGCTGGAGTTGAAAACTTTGAGGAGGAATGACAAATGGCTATTACAAATGCAGATAGCGCTGATTGGGTACGAGCAGAGATTCGCGGTGGTGGAACGGTTTTGGTAGATTACGGTGCGCCATGGTGTCCCCCTTGCAAGGTGCTGTTGCCTCTTTTGGAAGATCTTCATCAGGAATATGGAGACGATGTCTCTATTGTGAAGGTGAATTGTGACGAATTGCCGGATCTGGCTGGGGAAGCTGGTGTTATGGGGATGCCTACAGTCATTGTATATAAAGATGGGCAGCCAATGGAAAAGTTGGTTGGCTTACGTCCGATAGCAGCCTACCAAGGGATATTGAACAAGGTTATTCTAGCATAGGGAATTGGAATTTAGTTGTATTTTGATGCTATATTAATCTCAAGCTGAGAAGGCATTAAGAAGCCTCATCCGGATATTTTCCTGCGTGCACTAAATAGGCTAGACATGAAGCCCTAGGAGAGCGTCTACATTGTTGATCATCCGCTGAACGATGTAGACGCCGCGGTGAGCCGTGACGGTATGAAAGGCACAGCTTTGGAAGGAGTCTAGCACGTATGGATTTTCAGGTCGCATATACCAACTATCACTCTCTGCTGAAAGCAATCGCTTACCGTATGACCGGCTCTATAGCAGATGCAGAGGACCTCGTTCAAGACGTATTCATCGAGTACAGCAAGCTACAAACAATAGATATCACCCATCCGAAAGCTTACTTAATCCGTATGACAACAAATCGTTGCATCAACTATATGCAATCCGCTCGTATAAGGAGAGAGCAATATGTCGGCACATGGCTGCCGGAACCGCTCGTCAGCTTTACGAATGGAGGCGGCGATAATCCTGCTGATCTTTTCGATCACGATGAAAATGTATCCTACGCCCTGCTCGTCATGCTGGAACATTTATCGGCTGTCGAGAGAGCCGTCTTCATCTTGCGCCAATCCTTCGCTTTCGAATATAGCGAAATTGCCGATGTATTAGGAAAATCAGAAGCCAACTGTCGAAAAATATTTAGCCGCGCTAATGATAAGCTGCATCAACAATCGCCAGTTCTGCCAAACAACACGGCTCAGGCAACACCTCTTGCGACAGCATTCCTCGCAGCTGCTCGAGGCGGGAACGTCGATGCGCTTGTCAGCCTGCTGACCGAGGACGCGCTGCTTACGTCGGACGGCGGCGGTAAAGTTCGCGCAGCGATCTTCACTATTACGGGCAGAGATCGTGTTCAAGCTTTCATTGGAGGCGTCATTACGAAGGGATTCCTCGGAGATTCGCAAAGGATGGTGCTACTTAACGGCCAGCTGGGCATCGTCATCTATCGGGATGGCCGGCCGCTTAAGACAATCAGCTTCCAGCTTGATGCGGCCGGGGAGCGGATCGAGCATATTTATATCGTACTCAATCCCGATAAATTACAACGAATGGGGTAACCTGTCACAAACGGAGCTTTTGCATTGTCTTATTAGTGAAACAATCAAAAGATAACCGGTCTACAGCCGGAGAGGAGCTATCCCCATGGAACAAAGAATGGATCTGGCCGGTGAAATTCCAGCCGCATACAAAGCGATGATGGGTCTTGAAGCGTTCGTACAATCGACAGGCATGGAGAAGTCGTTATTGGAGTTAATCAAAATCAGAGCATCACAAATTAATGGCTGCGCCTTCTGCATCGATATGCATACGAAGGATGCCCGCAAGGCAGGCGAGTCGGAACAGCGCATCTACATGCTGAACGCATGGCGTGAAGCGCCGTTCTACAGCGACGAGGAGCGTGCAGTGCTTGCGCTGACCGAATCAGTTACACTCGTGACGCAAGGACATGTACCGGACGATGTCTATTCGGAAGCGGAGCGCCATTTCGATACTAAGCGACTTGGCGAGATCATCATGGCAATTGTTACAATCAATGCATGGAATCGCATCGCGATCACCACTCGCATGATGCCGCAATAAACTTTAATTACGTCAGCCGAACGTCCAAAGCTAGCATCCGACACTTTACAGATACAATAGAGGTATAAGAACATATGAAGTTTAACTTAGGGAGACCCCATACTGTGGGGTCTTTTTTGTATGCATGAATTATCCATCTTCGGTAAAAAATACGGTCACAGCTATAAAGGAGGTGTTAGGGGTGTGGAATGAGGTAATAGAATTAATTCCAAGTTGGGGTGTGGTTTTCCAAGGGATTATGATTTTCTGTGTCCCTTTCTTCCTGCTTCGTACAATAAGCTGGGCTAAAGCTAAAGAAGACAGGATAACGACTAGAGCGGAAAAAGCTACTGGCAGCAAAGGTGGAGGTGTTTCTTCCGTAGAAAACTCTGGAGAAACAAGCATTTTAGAAGGGCCGGTGAAGCAGTCTAGCTCGAATGTAGTAACTAAGGATAAGGGGAAAAGAATAACTTATAGTGGCCATTTTGAGGATGATTTGCAGAAATTCAGAGAGATCAGCGCCGATATGCATGATGTGAATGTAAGGGAGTTGCGAATCGGAAGCATAAAGACAAGAGCAGCACTTTTTTACGTAGACGGGCTAACGGACAAAGACAAAATGGATCAGAATATATTGAAGCCGTTAATGAATGCGTATCAGCCTTTTAAGGATATGAATTCCGTACCGGCTGCGAAAGATCTACAAGATATTCTCATCCACGAGATCCTGCTTATCTCGGAAGTTGAGCTTACGGATAATGCATACCTCTCCCTTCAGAAGGTGTTATTTGGATCTGCCGTGCTGCTCGTGGAGGGGATATCAGAAGTTTTTGTGCTTAGTAGTCCAAAGGGGGCTACAAGAGGGATTCAAGAGCCAGAATCTGAAGCAGTCTTACGGGGCTCACGGAGCGGATTTAATGAAACTTTAAGCGACAACACGGCAATGCTGCGTAGACACGGGCAGAGTACGGAGCTAGCGATGATTTCTTTTACTCTAGGAAAGAGAATGCAGAAGGAACTCATCTTAACCTATATCAAGGATATTGCGAATGATGAGCTTGTAGAAGAGGTTAAACGAAGAATTAAAACGATAGATATAGATGATGTTCAAGAATCTGGTTATGTCGAACAATTGATTGAAGATAATAGTTATAGTCCCTTCCAGCAGATTCAGAATACAGAAAGACCAGACCGCGTAATGGCAGCACTCCTGGAAGGAAGAGTAGCTATCTTAATTGATGGTACTCCCTTCGCGTTGATTATGCCGGTTACCTTCGGGATGTTACTGCAATCTCCAGAGGATTATAACGATCGCTGGATGGTAGGGTCGCTGCTACGTCTGTTACGTTTTTTTGCGGCAACGATATCACTGTTTGCGCCGGCACTATATATCTCCTTTCTCTCGTTCCAACCCGGATTGATTCCAACGAAGCTGGCCATTTCCATTATTGCCTCCAGGCAAGGCGTTCCCTTCACTGTATTAATCGAAGCATTGATTATGGAAACCTCGATTGAAATTTTACGGGAGGCTGGACTTCGTTTGCCTAAACCTATCGGTCCGGCGATGGGGATTGTCGGCGGTTTGATCATCGGCCAGGCCGCGGTAGAAGCAGGAATCGTGAGTCCAATCCTAGTCATTGTAGTATCAATTACTGCTGTTTCTTCCTTCTCTATGCCAATGTATAGTGCTGGGATGACGCTTCGTATGCTCCGGTTTGCGGCTATGTTTTTTGCAGCAATCTTTGGATTATACGGAGTGGTACTTTTTTTTCTTTTGCTTAGTAGTCATTTAATTAAGCTGAAGAGTTTTGGTGTTCCCTATCTTGGTCTGGCAGTCCCGAATAGAACAGTCAATTGGAAAGATTTTATATTCCGTATGCCTTTGCAATTTTTAACCGGGCGGCCTACATTGTTGAAACCCAAGGACCCTTTGCGTAAAGGGTGAAAAGTCTAGGTGAAGGAGGAAGAGAACATGAGCGCCGAGGTAAAGGATCGAATAACTGCTGTTCAAGCGACGATCATTCTAGCCAATTATACGATTGCGGCAGGGGTACTTACGCTTCCTCGGACCATTGTAGAGGCCAGTGGTAGTCCAGATGTATGGATAAGTATTTTTTTAGGGGGATTAATCTCCTTTCTGTTAGGCTTGATCATTGTGAAACTTAGTCAAAGGTTTCCAGGCCAAACTTTTTTTCAATATATCGGGAAGATCATCGGCAAACCACTCGGAGTGGTTCTCTCAATAGGAGTCATTGGGTATTTTCTCAGTATTGCCGGCTTTGAGATACGTTCGGTGCAGGAAGTGACCTCTTTTTTTCTACTGGAAGGAACACCTCCTTGGGCGATAGTGGCTGCTTTTATATGGATCGCCTTCTATTTATGCAGAGGAGGAATTAATGCGATCACTAGCATGTGCAGACTTATTGTTCCGATTACCTGGACAGTGTTTCTGGGGGTTTGTCTGCTAAGTTTCGAAGTTTTTGACCTCAATAATCTACTTCCAGTACTGGGAGAGGGAATGGAACCCGTATGGAAAGGGATCAGGCCAACCATCCTGACCTTTACAGCTGGTGAAGCGATGCTGTTCGTTGTTGCTTTTATGGACAAGCCCCAAAAAGCAGTAAAGGTAATTATAGCCGGAACCTGTATATCGACGATATTTTATGTCCTGGCAGTTGTAGCAACCTTAGGTGCCTTTTCTATAGATGGAGTTCTCACAAGAACCTGGCCGTTTCTCGATCTTGTACGTAGCTTTGAGGTGAACTATCTCATCTTTGAAAGGTTTGAGTCGTTGTTGCTGGTGATCTGGATTATGCAGATCTTTTGTACCTTTTGTGTTGCGATTTATGCAGCGGCGTTAGGTTTGTCTCAAATCATTCATAGAAGCTTCAAAAGCTGTTTATTGGCATTACTTCCGGTTGTTTATATAGTTTCTAGGATTCCTCCCAATGTGAATGCTTTGTTTGCTTTAGGATCAGGCATTGGTGATTTTATGCTTATTTTATTCGGAGTGCTTCCTTTACCATTATTAATCATCACATACTTCCGGAGGGCTGCTTCATGAAAAAATGGAGGTTGTGGATCGTACTCACTGTACTATGTTCTCTGTTATCAGGCTGCTGGAGCAGCGTACCGATCGAGGAATTAAACATGCAGATTGGTGTTGCACTGGACAGTGCGGAGGAGTCAGGAGGCGAGGAAGTAGCTAATCCGGAAGGTGGGAGCCATAAGAAGCCTGAAAAAATAATAAGTACCTATCAATTTACGATTCCACAAGGATCGGGAGGCGCCGTCATGAAGTCTTCTGCCAGTTCCTCTTCCTTTAAGAATTACTATAATATGAGTGAAACTAGCGATTCTATCTTTGAAGCGATGCGGCAGCTTTCACTGCGTACTAGACGCACTCCGATTGGTCATCATTTAAAGGTTATTGTGATTAGTGAAAAACTCGCGCGTTCCAATAATCTTACTAAACTCATAGATTTCTTTACTCGGGATAATGATATCCGTCCGAGTGTTATGTTATTTGTCAGCAAGGGAATGGCCAAGGATGTATTGGAAAATGCACTGCCGGGTCAGACTCCTGCATTTGTACTTGAAGGGATATTCAATAACAGAGACCGTAATATGGGGATATGGGAGCCGGTAACTTTGGCCAAAGTAGTTGGTCCGTTGCAAGCAAAGAAAAGCTTCTTATTGCAAAATGTTATTCCTATAGATCATGAGACAAAGCTATCAGGAGCAGGTGTAATCAACGGGGAAACGGGAAAGCTTGTTGGCTTTTTGGATGAGTCGGAGTTGGAGGGGATGGCCTGGCTGACCGGGAAGGGGCTAGGAGGAGTGCTTAAGACGTATAATCCGGATAACAATGACCTCTTAACCTATGAGGTTAAAACCATGCATAGCAAGATCAAAGCCAATGTGAATAATGGTCAGATCTCTTTTAACGTGAAAATAACATCTACAGGTAGATATGCTGAGGTCTTTGCCGAGAAAGCGAAGAAATTACACGACGGAATTGTAAAGAAGGATAAAGCCTTGCTGCAGAAGCGTGTCCTAGAAATAGTGCAAACTACTGTAACAAAGATGCAGAAGGAACTGCATACCGAAGCTGCCGGTTTCGGCACCAGTCTACATAATCAGCATCCAGCCGTATGGCGGAGCGTCAAGGATAACTGGGACGAAACCTTCAGCCAAATTCCGATTACCTATGAAGTAAATGTGAATATAGAAGAATACGGCGCATCAGATACAACGGCTGAATAAAGAGGTTATAAAAGATTCAGAGTTACTTTATTTGATGTGTGAGCGGTATGACATCATTTTGGTGCAGTGCATCGAGTACCTCGGTTTTTAATTCTTCAGTAAAGGTATTCCATGTTTTTTTGCCGACATTCAGCTCTTCTCGCCCAATAGCATTTAGTGTTTCCAGCCATAGGCGTTTATCGTTAATTAGCCCGAGTTGATCTTGAATCTGCTTATATATTTCCTCATGGGCATGAAATTTCTGATTTAACGCAAAAGAGGCTGCACTAGCGGTATATCGCAGTTCCTTAGCAGCCATCCTCAGCTCATGCAGTGAGTCGAAGGCTGCTTCTGATTCGGCATCTTGTCCACGAAATATAGCCTTGCAAGCTTTTTTCTTCTGCTCGTAAGCTACCTCAAGTTCGCGCATGACAACGTTGGCATCTTTTTTCGCTACCAGGGCCTCTAGCTGTTCACTTAGGAAAGCTTTCCACTTCTCATCCAGATCCTCATTGATTAGCTTAGGTAGCTCATCGGCCAGCTTTTTACGATAAGTTTTGCGCTTGTCCTTTTGGTGGTCGATCACAGCCTTCAACAGTTCTGCTGTCTTTGTATCGCCGTTTTCCTTGGCGTGTTTACGTTTAGTCTTGAACGATTCAATCAGAACGTCTGCATCTCTGACCTTGCCTAATCTCTTTTGGGCTTTTTCAAATAGGGGGTATAGCCCTAGAGTATGACCAGGGTCGAGAATGGAAAGCAGTGTTAACAGCTTACGGCAGTTCACTCTTGCTTGGTGAATGTCCTCGTCATCGAATTTGCTAATTGCATCATGGCAGTAATCCCAGAAATCAATATACAGCAGGTTAAGTGCCTGTTCCCATTGTCTTGTCTTGGTTAACTGTCGTTCCTTCATCACTTCCACTGTCATGCGGCATCACTCCTTAACGTTGTGTATAGCATGAACCTAAGGCTACCCCCTATTCGAGCTGGGGCATGTTCGTATACTATAAGGATAGCGTTATCATAACCTCATTTCAATTCTGATTTCGACTAGCGAGGCAGAACGATTACAATATCACGGATAATACGGGAAAGAGGGGAATCGGTGGATACTCGGGAGTACGATGCAATGATCAATGGATCTGTTGATAGAAGTAAAGAAGTCATCGGACTTCCTGCAGAAATGGGACTTTTTCAGCATCTAATCTTAAAGGATGACAGGATAGGTGAGGAAACAGGGGGCATTGGGGAGATGTTGATCCCGTTCGCCTTTGAAGAGACCCTTTGTAGGGATGTCGGAGCGGGACTTGTTCCTCCTAGTCTGCACCTATGGAGTCATTCTGGGGGTGTTGTGCTCGGCCTACGGGACAGCAAGCTTCCGAACGCGGCCCAAGCGATGGCTAAGTTGGAGCAGCGAGGCATTCGTACAGCGGTGAGACATTCCGGTGGTGCTGCGGTGCCTCTGGATGATGGAATTGTTAATGTTTCGCTAGTTCTCCCCAAAGGACGCGGAAAGCTGGACTTTCATGATGACTTTAGGCTTCTGGCTTCTCTGATCACTGAGGCAGTTGCTATGAGTCATCCACAGGCTGCGGCTCAAATTGAGGCTGGTGAAATTGTTGGTTCTTACTGCCCGGGGGACTTCGATTTGGCGATCGGTGGGCGGAAATTTTGCGGCATTGCTCAGCGCAGACAAAATAATGCCTATTTTGTACATGCATTTGTAGTGGTTTCGGGTTCGGGACAGGAACGTGGTGAACTTATTCATAAATTCTATGAGCAAGCCTCTGGAGGAGACTCAGCATTATCTTATCCACGGGTTCGTCCAGAGACGATCGCTGGGCTTGGCGAACTAGGTGGACCGAATGCGACTGAAGTATTTGCCGAAGGTATTAGACAAGCATTAGCCCACCGTGGAGTGGCGCTTAAATCCTCTGACAGGCTACAGCAGGAGACCGGATATTTCCTAGACTATGAAGATCCGCGTGTTCTGGATGCTGCGCGAGTTCTGCATGAACGTTATGCCCAAGGATAAATGGATATTGAGCATCGTTAAGAAGGACGTAACGGAAATCTGGCGAGAGGCCAGCATCTGTTACGTTCTTTTTAATCATATAAGTCCGGACGTCTGTCTGCAAAAATCGGGATTTGTGCTCGAATTTCACGCACCATATGTAAATCGATATCCCCCGTTAGGATTTCTTCCCCTTCAGAAGCTTCACATAAAATATCTCCCCAAGGATCAATTATCATAGAATGCCCAGCAAAGGTATTGTTAGGATCGCTTCCTGCACGGTTGCAGGCTACTACATAACATTGGTTCTCGATCGCTCGGCTGATCAGTAGTGCACGCCAATGTGATAGCCTGGATAATGGCCATTCTGCACTGACAAACAAGATTTCTGCGCCTTGTGCGGTATGGGCACGAACCCATTCTGGAAATCGGATATCATAACAGATTAATCCGGCACATAACGTGCCCTCCAATGTGAAGAGGCCTTTGTCTTCTCCAGGCTGCAAATATAGATGTTCATCCATTAGCTGAAACAAATGTAGCTTACTGTATTCGCCAACGAGTTCGCCAGTTCGATTAAATACAAACATATGATTAGTTACACCGGAGGCGTTCTTGCTAGCGACTGAACCAGCGACGATATTGATGTTGTATTGTCTTGCTAAGCTGGAGATGAATTCCTTGGTAATTTCTCCTTCTGGATCGCCAATATCTTCTAGTCGGGTAAGATCATAGCCAGTGGTCCAAAGCTCAGGGAGAATAAGACAGTCGGGGGCTGTGGCGGCCGCTACACTAATTTTATTTGCTACAGCAGCATAATTCATATCGGGTTTGCCAAATGCTATATCCAGCTGAATCAGGGAGATTCTCATAGGATTCCTCCTTTTTGTTCAAGACTATAGCACCATAAGAGGATAAGCAATATTGATTTTTAAAAAATGATTTGATATATTAGTTGACGGGTCAATGATTATCAGTTAGTATAATTTTATACAAAACAATTGCATACAATTAAATTTATAAAGGAGGTATATTTTGACGGAGCACTATCCTGAGGAAGACCGCATATTTGAACTGCTGCAGGCATTAAACAAGGGAATCTGTCCGAAATTCGAACGATGTGCTGGCATTAGTCCCACACGGCTTCGCCTCCTGCATGAACTATTCCAGGTGGATGAAGTCAGCCAAATTACGCTGCAAAAGGGCATGGATATAGATGCGGCCGCCGTCACTCGGCACTTGAAAGGGATGGAAGAGAGTGGTACGATCACTCGCCGCAACAACCCAGCAGATAACAGGGTTACATTGGTCTCATTAACGGATCAAGGGCGGGAAAGAATGATTCAATATGGCGAAGAGAAGAGACGATTTGTCGCTACTCTGCTTACTGGATTTAACGATCAGGAGCGAAAAGTGCTCATAGATATGCTTAATCGTCTGCAATCTAATATCAATCTGTTGTAACTACCAAAATTACACACTCAAAGGAGAAATACACATATGAACGCTACACAAACACAAACCAATGATTTTAAAGAAATTATTACGGGTCGCCGCTCTATCCGCAAATATGATCCATCCGTTAAGATCAGTAAAGAAGAGATGACTCAGATTCTTACGGAAGCGACTCTTGCACCTTCTTCTGTAAATATGCAGCCTTGGCGGTTTCTTGTCATTGAAAGTGACGAAGCAAAAGCTACTTTAGCTCCTCTTGCTCGCTTTAATGGCGTACAAGTTGAAACCTCTGCAGCTATGATTGCCATCTTTGGTGATTTGAACAATTTCGACTACGCTGAGGAGATTTATGGTACAGCTGTTGAACGTGGACTAATGCCTGCTGAAGTAAAAGAAAACCAATTAACTAGATTATCTGCTCACTTTGCTACCTTGCCACGTGAAGTTAACAAAGATACTGTGCTTATTGATGGTGCTCTTGTTGCAATGCAATTGATGCTGGTTGCCCGTGCACATGGATACGATACAAACCCAATTGGCGGTTATGAAAAAGATCAAATCGCAGAAGCGTTTGGCATGGAAAAAGATCGTTATGTTCCTGTAATGTTGCTTTCCATCGGTAAAGCTGTTGATGCAGGTTACCCATCTGTCCGTTTGCCTATCGATAAGATTGCTGAGTGGAAATAATACTTTATACCTTAGGAGGAAAATGCAATGATCATTATCCATGCAGTACTTAAAGTGAATCCGGAACGTCGCGAGCAGTTTTTGGCGGAGTCCAAAACACTTCTCACAGCTACTCACACTGAAGAAGGAAATCTCTCTTACGAGCTGTATGAGAATGCTGGAGAAGCGAACTCATTTATTATGGTGGAGACTTGGCGCGACGCTGAAGCCGTATCCAGCCACAATACGAGCGCTCACTTTACCGCGTTCTCAGCTAAAGCTGGTGAATTCTTGGCTGCGCCACTAGACGTAAAAGTATTTAGCGCAGAGCAAGTGAAATAAGTTATCTCGATTCTTAGTGAATCCTGGTTGATCTTAAACAGGGATGTTCCATAGCCATAATGGCTGCGGGGCATCCCTGTTTTTTATGTTCCCCGTTTATAAGGAGGAGTTCAAGGGTATCTATCCTTACCTTGATACATGTGCACTCACAATAAAGATAGGGGATCTTACATATGGAAATACAGAAAAATATGATCGATATCGTGAACTATTATTTATCAGGCGGTTCACTTGTCTGCATTATGGGCGAAGCAGGAGAAGAGGCAGAGCGCAGACTAATGGGGATCGATCTGGAGGCGGCTAGAGCATACCGACAGTCCATTGGCGGAGTCATTACGGAGGCTCAGCAGCTATTTCAGGTTCCTGGCTTTAGCCCAAGATTGCTGGGGCAACTTATTGAAGTATTAGGCAGATTAGATTCAGACAAGCTAAAAGTTCTGGCCCCGCAAACCACATGGAATAACCAAGTAGATCCTTACGTGAATGGACCCGAGTGCCTAGGGATGATACTAGAAGAAATAAAGAAGGCACAGCATTATATTCACCTGTCCGTGATGCTCTTCTTTAATGACCGTTCAGGCAATCTGGTTGCAGATGAATTATTTCACGCCCTTAAACGGGGGGTGAAGGTACGGATCATGGTCAATTACACGCTGACAGCTTTAGGGTATGAGAACAATCTGGCGTTTGGTCAATTTTCCAAGATTTCTGAAAGGCTCGAGAATGCAGGAGCTAAGCTGTTGAATACCTTCAATTCTTATTATACAGCCGTAGAATGGCGTGTGAAGCGGAAAGCGCTGAAGCAACAAGGCGTACCGGAAAGTATCCTGTTCTTACAGGATAAAGTACAAGAGGACGTTGAATTCACTGGGCTGAATGTCATTGATCATCGGAAATTTATGGTCATTGATGGGGTAACCTCTATTATTGGCAGCCTGAATATTGGAGATCAATACACGTACGTGACGCCTGTTCAGGCATCTTCCTCGATCAGTATAGAAGGACATCTACAGGGGATTCCTAGTAAAAAAGAGGAGTGGCATGATGGCTGCTTCCGGATCCGTGGCGCGGCGGCGCAGCCTTTAAATGCTAAGTTTCATTCCCGTTGGTTACTTCTGGGAGGTGATCATTTTGACGTGGATGATGCCTTCTACCATCCGAATGTAAATTATCATTTTGGGGAGGAAGAATGTACACTGTTTGCAAGCTTTCCGGGTAATCCAGTTAACTTAATTCAGCAATACTATTTGAATTTAATTACCTATGCGACTGAGGAGACGGTGATTGTAAATCCTTATTTGATTGATCAAGAGTTTTGGGATCGGCTGGGGGAGCTGGGGCCAGACTGTTCCTGTCATCTGAGCATCTGCAATCCGCTGAAGGTTAATGATCATCCTACCAATACTGCGGCGGTACGAGGCAATATGTATAAGCCGTTTCTCAATGGGGTTTCCTTTTATGATTACAGCTTCACAGGTCGTTTTTCACATTGGAAAATAACCTATGACCATAGATCACGGGCGGTATTTCATGGCTCCTACAACATCAATGAGAGAAGCGCCTGCCACGATTTCGAGCTGGGAATACTGGTGAAAGGGGAGGCCTTCGCAGCGCGGATAAAGTCTATGATCGATTATGATCTGGGTGTCTCACGGAGAATTACGAAGAAAAGTGAGTTCTTTAAGCATCCTTGGCTGCATCCTAGTATGTATCTGAATAAAATTACTCAGAATTACACTTGATAATATCGGTTCATTGTCATGTATAATGATCGTTATAAATTATCAAGGTGGAATAATAGCTATGAAAATCAAAATTACAAAGAGTGGCATGAAAAAGGATGAGGTATTCTTTCGCACAGAGTTTGGCGAGGGTCGGGGGATCTGGTGCGGAGCTCCTGTGGAGCCAGATACGGAAACAGATGTGGAATTCGAGCTTTCGGAGCTGCTGATGAGATGGGTGGATATTCTGCCTGCACCTGCTAGTGAGTTCAATACAAGGTTAGAGGGAGATCAGGTTGTTTTTACCGGTGTGCTGGAGAATATTGAAGAGGACGGAACAGGATTTTTGCGAATAGGTGAAAGTTTAGTGATGTTCGAGTGTCTCGGTGAGCCTATGGCGCTTGGTGTGTTTGTAGAAGTACAGGTTCGTAATGTGAGCATCTACCCCTTGAGTATTTGACGCTTATCAGGGACTAAGATAACATACAAAGATGACATTAGAATCAGAAGTAAGCTATGAGGAGTAGAAATCTATGAACACCGAAATTCAGCAATTTAAGACCGAATTCTTCAAGGCGCTGGCTCATCCAATGCGAATTCGTATACTGGAACTGCTCAGCGAAGGTGAGAAGAATGTGAATGAGCTACAAGCCATTCTAGGATCAGAAGGTTCTGCTGTATCCCAGCAGTTAGCTGTTTTACGCGCTAAGAATGTAGTAGCCAGTGTAAAAGAAGGTACCACTGTGATCTATTCGTTACGTGATCCTCTAATTAAAGATCTTCTGGTCGTAGCTAAACAAATATTTGATAACCATCTGGTGAATACCATTTCATTGCTCGAAGGTATGCGCGGAGAATAAAGGAATAACATTATTTTGGCGTTGACAACAGTTGCGTCCTAGAGTAATGTTCTTCTTATATTCAAATAATCAGATATTTAAAGAAAAGAAGGTTTGATCATGACAGGGTGGGGCCGATATAAAGGCTACAACATGAATGCATTTCGCAAGGATTTGATTTCGGGAACAATCGTTGGTGTTATTGCCATTCCTTTGGGGATGGCATTTGCTATTGCATCTGGTGTAAAACCGGAGTATGGCATTTACACGACAATCGTTGCCGGAATATGTATTTCATTGTTCGGAGGATCAAAATTTCAAATTGGTGGGCCAACAGGTGCTTTTATTCCTATCTTGTTTGCCATTGCGATGGAGTATGGTTATGAGAACTTACTTATCGCTGGGATGATGGCAGGGGTTATTCTAGTTCTCATGGGATTATTAAAGCTGGGTGTATTGATTAAGTTTATTCCGAGGCCAGTAACGATTGGTTTCACAGCAGGGATAGCGGTCATTATCTTCACCGGGCAGATTGCTAATTTCCTTGGATTAAGGAATATAGAACGGCATGAGAGCTTTGTAAATAACATGAAAGAAATAGGGCTTCATATATCGACGATGAATGGATACAGTATTCTGACCGCCGTGATTTGTCTTGCCGTCGTTATCCTAGCGATTCGATTCGCTCCGAAGGTGCCTGGATCATTGGTAGGTCTTCTGTGCGCGACTGTGATTGCTGCGTTATTCTTTAGCGGCAAAGTGACTACGATTGGCTCTGCTTACGGAGAAATCCCTAATACCTTACCGAGCTTTCGATTTCCGGACATTACTTGGGAACGAATTACCCTGCTAATTCGTCCGGCATTTATCATTGCAATGCTAGGTGCTATAGAGTCATTGTTATCCGCTGTTGTAGCGGATGGAATGACAGGCAGCCGCCATAATAGTAACCGAGAGCTGATCGGTCAGGGGATCGCAAATATTGCTGCTCCATTGTTCGGGGGCATACCAGCGACAGGAGCAATTGCTAGAACAGCGACGAACATCAAGAGTGGCGCTGTTTCTCCGATCTCGGGGATCGTTCACGGTGTTGTGGTGTTTCTAATTCTCCTGTTGCTCGCACCCTATGCTTCCAGTATTCCTTTAGCTGCGATGGCACCGATCTTAATGGTAGTAGCTTGGAATATGAGTGAGCGCAAAGAGTTCCTTCATCTGCTTAAGATCAAGACCGGCGATTCCTTGGTGTTATTCATCACCTTCTTGTTAACGATATTTGCAGATTTAACGCTGGCTGTAGAGGTGGGATTAATTCTTGCGGTTATTCTGTTTGTGAAACGAATGGGAGAGGTTCATTTGGTAGCCAAAGTGCTGCCTGATCCGAAGTCCGTTAAGGTAGAGGCACATATGGTTACGGAGAGTCATGACTGTCCGCAAATTGGAATTTACACGGTGGAAGGTCCGCTGTTTTTTGGCGCTGCTTATCGATTCGATGACACTATGCCAAGCTATGGTTCAGATCAACCTAGAATTATATTAATGCGGATGGGGAAAGTACCCTTCATGGATACCACTGGAGAATCCAATTTAGCAGAGCTGGTGCGGCATTTACAAGCTGTTGGAGGGAAACTTATGATCTCAGGTATTCAGCCACAGCCGCTTGAGCTACTCAAGAGAACTGGACTGTATAGTACCATAGGTGAGGCTCAGTTTTATCCGCACACCGGGGAAGCCATTAATGACGCACTTAACAGCATCGATTACAACAAGTGTATTGGATGTAGCCATGCCGCTTTTAGGGAGTGTACAGCGTTCTCCTGTCTGGAAGAGGCGGGAAGTGTGCGCGGTCTGAAAGGGCGTAAGAAACCTGTAATTGCACCTGAACTAAATAGTGGTCTTTGAGTGAAATAGATAAGAGTCAGCCCGGACGTTTCTGCGTCCGGGTTTTTCTGTTCAAATATAAGAATTTAAGTTTCACATCATATATTATCCTTATATTTCTCGCTTAAACGCTTATCGTCCTAATAAGGACGACAAAGGCGTTTATGCTTGAGATTGGACTTGGGAATGCCAAATTTGTACAATTGGGTATAAGTTAAATGTAAACTATCTCGATAAGGAGAATATAAGCTCATGAAGGAATTGAATTATCCGAAGGTGTTTATGCTCTTGGCAGGTCTGTCTGTGGCGACATTGGCCGTATATCGTGTAGTGTCACTACAGACGGATTCGTTTTATGCATTTTTACTCTGGAATTTATTCCTGGCTTGGATTCCGTTCCTGTTCTCTATGGCTGCTTATGAACTGGATAAAAGGAAGATAGGTGGATTGCTGCTTGTTCCGCTAGGCGTCGCTTGGCTGCTGTTCTTTCCGAACGCGCCTTATCTCATGACGGATCTGGTGCATCTGACGATAAGAAAAAGCAGATATATCGTGGATGGCACCATTCAGAATCGGTATTGGTATGATCTGGTTACCCTCTTATTGTTCACTTGGAGCGGATGGTTGACTGGTTTCTTCTCTTTATACCAGTTCCAGACGGTTGTTTATCGCAAGAGCAGCCTGCTGTTCTCTTGGATATTCGTATTCGCAGCATGTGTACTTGGGGGGTATGGTGTCCTGCTTGGCCGAGTCTACAGGCTGAATAGCTGGGACGTACTGACGGACCGGCATCAGTTGTACCAACTGGTTATGGACAGCTTGAATCGACAGTCGGTATTTTTTAGCTTGTTCATAGCGTTTGTATTGCTGGTTATCTACGCTACGATGTACTGTTTGCTGAATGGTCTTGGAACCAGTGAAAGAGGAAGGGGCGCTAAGCGCATACGTGGTTAATCCATAAATTCGGGATCAAATTGGTATTGCTTCAGATCTACCACATCTTTTTCATTAAAAATAATCCCTTCCTCCTGCAAATAAAGCTTCTGGAGGGAGTTGGATTCATCTTCAGTCAAGGCGATCATTCCTTTGGCGTTGATAACCCGATGCCAGGGAAGCTTATATTTTCTACTCATGGAGTGAAGGATACGAACTACCTGCCTTGCGCCTCTTGGGCTTCCTGCCGCACGAGCAACGCCTCCGTAAGTCATCACTTTTCCTTCAGGTATAGATTGTATGATACGAATCACTTGTTCTGTAAATGGTGTCATAGGGAGCTCCTATCTCTTATTTTTATCAAATTATACCAGATGATCACTACAATCATAAACATTCAACATGCCGCTGCTAAAGCGGCTTTTTTTTATTTTAAACGTATGGAGTTTACTCTCCTTTGCGAAGAAGTTGATCCCTTTACAGTATAATTTTGGCGGATAGTATTTAGTGAGATGGGGGATAATTTCTAGGAAACTATTGTGACAGGAGTGACTACTGTGGAGGAACAGACAGCAGGAGGTAACCGCAAAGATTCTCAACAAAATACGACGTCTGGGCAGACTCCGAGTACGTCACTAGATGAAATGATGAACCTATTTCGGCAAATATTCAAGGATGATGGGACACTTAGAATAAGGGTGATAAATAATGAGGGCAGTGAAACTCTTCGTTTTGGGTTAGTTAACGTTGACGGGATGGTTGATAAGCATATGATTCAGGAGGGTGTTATTAAGCCATTGATGGCTTTTGACTTCACCAGAATGGATTATGGCAACCCAGCGGAGCTAATGGAGAAAATTAGGACGCAGGTCATTAACATTTCGGATGTAGTTGCCTCTACAGATTTAAATGAAATGATCAGTGCGATTATAGCTGGCAAGACCTTATTACTGCTGGATGGCTATGCGGGTATTCTCAATATTAATGCACAAGGCTGGGATAAAAAGGCTATTACGGAGCCAGTGACCGAGAAAAGTGTTTATGGCCCGCGGGAAGGATTTACAGAATCGCTGATAGTTAACCTGACCCAAATCCGCCGAAGAGTACAAGATTCCGACTTGAAGTTTATTTTTAGCAAGATCGGATCACGTTCTAACACACAGATATGCATTTGCTATATGGAAAGCCTAGTATCACCAAATATTGTTAAAGAATTGCAGGATCGGCTTGGGCAGGTAGATATAGATGTTGTTCTCGATACGTCATTTCTTTCGGAATTAATAAGAGACGAGCCATATTCACCTTTTGAGATGACAGGAAGTACAGAACGCCCGGATTCCGTAGTCAGTAAAATAATGGAGGGCAGAGTCGCCTTACTTATGGAAGGTAGCCCGTATGCGATGACTGTACCCTATGTATTTGTGGAGAATTTTCAAGCGAGTTCGGACTATTATATTAACTTTTATTTTGGTTCATTCAACCGAATGCTAAGAATGGTTGGAGCTTTGCTGTCTGTTAGTATTCCGGCTCTATATGTGGCCTTGGTAACTTATAGTCAGGAGATGATACCCACCCAGTTATTGCTCAGCATTTCTACTGCGAGAGTAGCAGTCCCCTTTCCTACAGTAGTGGAGGCCATATTCATGCTAACCATATTTGAAATCCTAAGAGAGGCGGGCGAACGGATTCCTACCTATATTGGGCAGGCGATCAGTATCGTGGGGGCGCTTGTGTTGGGGCAGGCGGCTGTGGAGGCAAGATTAGTGAGTGCCCCAATGATTATTGTAGTCGGTCTAACAGGGATCATGACGCTGCTCAATCCAAGGCTGACGGGTCCGTTAATCATAGTAAGAGCAGTTCTGTTATTTGCAGTTTTTTTTCTAGGGATTTATGGATATTTTCTTGGAATGCTCGGTTTAGTGGTTCATTTGATGAGCCTTCGCTCCTTTGGGGTTCCTTATATGCTAGGGATAGGTTCCATCCGTCCGCAGGACATTAAGGATACAGCTATCAGAGCGCCGTGGTGGCATATGTATCTACGACCGGCAATGATCGGGGCACGAAATATGAAGAGAAAAGGGTCCAACAAAATAGGGAGACGACCATGAACAAGTGGAAAAGGATGGTTCCTGCCATTGTATCTTTGATCGTGCTTATGAGTACTGTGGGTTGTTGGAACTACATTGAAATTGAAGACATGTCAATTGTAGCCGGGGTGGCGATTGATAAAGGGGCATCTGATGGAAAGCTGTTAGTAACTGCTGAAATTGTGGACACGAAGGAAGGCTCCAAATCAAGTCAGGCTGGCTTTAAGATGCTTTCTCTCACGGGGGAGACGATGTTTGATATTGTGCGAGGAATGATCTCTATCACAGGGAAAAAATTATTTTGGAGCCATTCTAAGGCGATTATCCTCAGTGAGGAGATCGCCCGAGAAGGGGTTATCAATATTATTGATTGGTATAACAGAGATACAGAAACTAGATCGGATGTATATATATTTGTCTCCAAAGAGAAGACGGCCCAGGAAATCATCAATCTAAGTAGTTTAACGGAAAGTATTATGGCCTATGCACTTGCACAACAGATGAGATTTGAGAATAGTGTTAGTACTGCTCCCGTCGTGGAAATTTGGGATTTCATTGATAAGTTAGAGGCCTCTGGCGAATATGCTATAGCACCACTTATTTATATTCATGAAACAAACAAGATAAAAAATGCTCGGGTAAGTGGAGCAGCGATATTCTCCATGGATAAAATGATCGGCACGATCAGCGGTGAAGAAACGAAATACATGCTGTTTGCCAATAATCAAATCAAGGGAGGGGTTTTAGCCGTAAATGACAAAAACGGGAAGCCCGCCTTTTCCCTTGAAATTCTGTCCAATAGAACAAAAGTAAAGCCGGTTTGGGTAGAGGGTAAGCTCCAAATGCAAATAAATACGCTAACGCATACCGGACTGGATGAGGTGAAGGTTCCGGAGGAATTCACTAACCGTGATAGCAAGAAAGTTATAGAGAAGCGGGCTGGGGAGGAATTGCAGAAGGCTATCCTTTCTGTTATCCATAGAGTACAGAAAGATTATCATGCTGATATTTTTGGGTTTGGTGAGCTTCTCCATGAGCAAATGCCACAGACCTGGAAGAAGATTGAGAAAGACTGGGGAAAGGAATTCTCTGAAGTGGAAGTCGTTGTGAATTCCGAAGTGATTATTGACAGTAGTGCGCAGACGTCAAGATCTATCAAGATCCATCAAAAAGGTGATTAAATTGGTTGTTGTGGTGGTGTTTATTTATGTGGTTATCGTATTGATTGATCCTTACGGACTGTTAAAACAGGGAATGAAACGGGATTTTTATGTCTGTTCCGCATTATGTCTAATTTCATTTTGCATTGCTTTTGCTTTGGCAATGAAGTGGTCGATCCCTAGTCCTTCACCGTTGCTGGAATTCTGGATCAAAAAGCTATTTTAGAGGAAAAGACTAAAAGGAGATAGATGATGAACAAAGAGATGATACCTACAGGCCATGCTATCAGTATTGCTGTCCTGTTTACTGTGGGTACTTCGATATTTATGGGAGTTCCGGAGGAATCCGGTAACAGCAATTGGATTTCCGTCCTTCTTGCCATGGTGCTAGTTGTTCCTCTTCTATTGATCTATGCCAGACTTCATCTTATTTTTCCAGGTAAGGATTTATTTGATATGCTAATCGCTGTGTTTGGAAAAGTCATCGGGCGATTCATCTCCTGTCTCTACATTTGGTATGCTTTTCATCTGGGGGCGCTAGTTCTCAATGTCTTTGGAGAATTCAGTAAGACGGTTGCCTTGACCGAAACTCCAATGCTTGCTCCTATGTTATGTCTTGGCCTACTGGGCGTTTGGGTGGTTAAGTCGGGGATTGAGGTGCTGGGGAGAAGTGCCAAACTTCTGCTTCTGTTCACCGTCGCTGTGGAGATAGTAATTCTTACACTAGCCATTTCCAAACTGGAATATCATCACTTTCTTCCTTTGTTCGATAAAGGTTGGCATCCGGTAGTTAGCGATACGCTGGGTCTGTTTTCTTTTCCATTTGCAGAGATTGTAATATTTCTAGGAGCATTCAGTAGTTTATCGGGCAAGAGCTCAGCGAAGAAAATTTTATTAGGAAATGTGTTGATTTCTGGGGTGGTTATTCTTATAGTTACACTGCGCAATCTGCTAATGCTTGGTCCTGAAGTACTGTCCGGTCAATATTTTCCCTCTTATGTGTCTGCAGGGCGTATTAATGTAGGCGATTTTCTGACGCGAATTGAAGCTTCATCGGCGGTTGCATTTGTAATCACAACATTCATAAAAGCGAGTGTATGTCTGTACGTAGCAAGCATAGGATTAGCTAAAGTATTCAAGTTAAAGAGTTATCGATCTGTTGTACTCCAAATAGGACTGTTAATGATTTATCTTGCGGATTTTGTGTACAAGGATATCATGGAGATGCAGTATTTTTCTTACCATATTTATAAAATCTACGCCTTTCCTTTTCAGGTAATTATTCCGTTGGTATTGTGGATTTGTGCTGAAATTAAGGTTAGTAAAAGTAAAAATAAGCAGGTGGCATCACAGCAATAGACCTACTTTCGAACATTCCTGATCTCTAGTAAAGATTAGGAATTCTTTGATTTTAAAACTAAACATAAGTTAGCTATAATGATAGATATATATAGAATGTTTGTTTTAGAAAAGAGGGAAACAGGTATGAACGTCAGCAACATCATTATGTCCTCTTATTGGGGTAGAGAGGTTAGACATAAATATATTACTCAAGGATCTAAGGCATTGGCTGTTATTTTTCCAGGTAAAAATTACTCGGCTGAACGCCCTCTGCTAGATTATGCGGCCAAAGCAGCTCGGGAACATAATTGCGATGTCCTGCTGCTTGAATATGGCTACCAGAGTGCTAGAGTAGGTTTTAAGCGTGATGAAATGATTATTCTCATTCAGGAATGTAAGGCGGCCATTGCATCTCTTCCTGAATACAAAAAGATTCTATTCATTAGCAAAAGCGTGGGTTCGGTCATAGCAGGGAGAATTGCAGAAGAGCTAGAAATACAGAAAAAGACGTCTCATCTATATATAACACCATTACCTGAGGCGATCCCTTTGATACAGCAGAGTCGTGGGACTGTAATTTATGGCGGAAGCGACCCTTTATTTAGCGAACAGCTTTCTGGTGAAATTAGTGGGCTTCATCATTTAAAAGTGTATAGAATCGATGATGCTAATCATAGCCTTGAGGTAGAGCTGGTCAACGAGTCACTAGCCATTCTGCTTGTTATTATTAATTTTTATCATGAATTTTTCCGTGATGCTTTAAATACATAACCTTTGGAGGATGCTGATTATGATTTTGGAAGCTGCGATGCTGCAAGTGAAGCCTGGTTTAACTACTGAATTTGAAAAAAGCTTCAAGGAGGCATCAAGCTTAATTTCTTCGATCGAAGGCTACATAGGGCATGAATTGCAACATTGCTTGGAGGATGATCATAAGTATCTGCTGCTTGTGAAGTGGAGAACGCTTGAAGATCACACCATAGGATTCAGAGAATCCAGCCAGTATCAGGAATGGAAGGCGCTACTTCACCATTACTACGATCCATTTCCGGTTGTTGAGCATTTTACCCGCATTAATCTGGACTAAATGGAGGCTGGCGAATGAAGGCGAAGCTTGTTGGGGAAGGCAGAACTGCGGAGATCTGGCAGCATGACGATCAGAGGATTCTTAAATTGTACCGGGAGGATATAGCAGAGCAACACGTCAGCAGGGAATATAAAATCAGCCAGTTTGTACATGCTCGGGGTGTTCGGACCCCTCAGCCTTTTGAGCTTATTTTTGAACAATCAAGACAAGGTATTGTATTTCAACAAATTAAAGGCCCCTCCCTGCTAAAGGTGATGGGTGAGAAGCCTTGGAAAGTTACCCAATATGCCAGGCTGATGGCGGGGCTTCATTGTGATTTGCATAAGCTTGAAACTACAGAGGAAATCGGGCAGCAAAAGGATATGTTGAAAAGTCAGATATTGGAAGCGCCTATGCTGAGCGAAGAGGAGAAATCCGTCATTCTGAAGTATCTGGAGAAGCTGCCGGAAGGCACTCGTTTATGTCATGGGGATTTTCATCCCGACAATGTGCTTATGGATGAACAGCTCTGGGTGATCGACTGGATGACAGGTGTAGTGGGAGAACCTGCTGGAGATGCTGCGCGTTCCGTAGTGATGTTCAGTTTGGGGGCTATGCCTCCGGGAGCTTCTGCATTCTCCAAATTAATGCTTGGTTTTATCCGAAAAAAATTGACTAAGGGATATATTCAAGAGTATCTCAGATTATCAGGACATACTTATGAGGACGTAGACCGCTGGATTTTGCCGATCGCTGCCGCGCGTCTGGTGGAGGGGCTTTCGCCTCCAGAGAAGGAGCTGCTGGTAAAAGAAGTTCGTAAACGTCTACAAATCTTAGCCGCAGAGGTAAGCTGATCATGGCACAAAAACGGAGGCGTATTCTATGACTACATATATTGCGCTGCTGCGTGGAATTAACGTCGGCGGGAACAAAATTATTAAAATGTTGGACCTGAAGGCGATGTTTCAGACTCTTGGATTTGAAAATGTACGAACGTATATTCAGAGCGGAAATGTTGTGTTTGAGAGTGATGAAGGTTCGAAGAGTCTGCTTACTGGAGTCATTGAACGTAAGATTCATGAGGTTTTTGGATTCGAGGTCTCTGTTATTATCCGTACCTTAGCAGAAATGGAGAACGTGATCGCTAACGATCCCTTTCAGCTCTCCGAGCCAGAGGAATTCAAAAGATGGTATGTTACTTTTTTACCAGCCGAGCCTTCAGCGGAAGCATTGGATAAACTGCGCACTTATGAGAATGGACCGGATAAAGTGCGTTTTGTCGGCAGAGAGATGTATATATTATATGAGGTCAGTGTGAGCCAGTCGCCGCTTTTCAAGGTTCCTTTTGACAGAATATTGGGTATGACGATTACAGCACGTAATTGGAATACGGTGAATAAGCTCGTTACTATGGGCAGGATGGAATAGTCTATTTTAAAATATTTGCTTGGGTTGGGATTTGAACAGAAAGCCTCCACAGTTGTGGGGCTTTTTTTGCGTTCTGGCGGCCTTGTATATTCAGCAAACATTCAGCTTGGACTCATTGAGAGTTAAGGTAAGGGTGAAATAATACACCTACAGAAAGATTGAACCGGGGGCACAGAACTGCCGGAATATAGACGATCAAAGGATAGGAGTGGATGGAGATGAGTAGGTTCAAAAAAATAAGCTCGGATCTTATACTTTGGCTCATTTTATTACTTGCCGCTTTTTTGTATGGTTATGGAGTTTGGAATGACCACTATGTGAATACATACTACACCACCGCGGTGGGAAGTATGCTGCAGAACTTTCATAATTTCTTCTTCGCTTCACTGGATTCCGCGGGTTCAGTAACGGTGGATAAACCACCAGTTACCTTTTGGATTCAGACACTTAGCGCGCTTATCTTCGGGCTGCATGGTTG
Source organism: Paenibacillus sp. FSL R5-0914 (assembly GCF_038004525.1). Lineage (NCBI taxonomy): Bacteria > Bacillati > Bacillota > Bacilli > Caryophanales > Paenibacillaceae > Paenibacillus > Paenibacillus sp. FSL R5-0914. The sequence continues at coordinate 272,622 of NZ_JBBORH010000001.1, read as the reverse complement.
GAGTGTGATTTTGCCACAGGCACTCGGCGGCGTGGGCTCCGTGTTACTTGTATACCTGCTGGTGAAGCCTACCTTTGGCAGAGCGGCAGCACGTATAGCAGCTCTAGTCATGGCGACTACTCCGGTAGCAGCGGCAGTCAGCCGGACGAACAATATTGATGCGCTGCTTGTATTCACCCTTCTGCTCGCGGCATGGTTTCTATTTAAAGGGACGAAGAGCAACAAGATGGGTAGCCTTCTTACCGCATTTGCGTTAATCGGTGTTGGGTTTAACGAGAAGATGCTGCAGGCGTACATGGTTCTACCGGCTTTTTATCTCTTTTATGTCTTAGCTGCCAAAGTGAACTGGAAGCGGAAGACGGGAGTATTGGCCGCCTCCACAGCAATATTGCTTGTAGTCTCCTTATCCTGGGCAGTGATCGTGGATTCGATTCCCGCCAGCAAACGGCCTTATATCGGCAGCAGTGGTACCAATTCAGTGCTGAATCTTGCTTTTGGGTACAATGGCGTTGCCCGATTAACGGGGGATCGTGGGGCAGGTGGTGGTGGTGGTGGTGGTGGTGGAATGCCAGGAATAAATGGCGGTGAGATGCCAAACATGAACGGTGAAATGCCCGCTATGAATGGTGAGATGCCGAACATGAACGGCGAGACGCCAGCTATGAATGGGTCAGGCAGTAATAGTGGCACTGATGGTGGACGTGCAGCATTTTCGGGCCGGCAAGGCACAAATTCGACCTCGAATAGCCAGACTGGTGACGATGATGGAGGTGCACCAGGTCAGCCTCCTAGTGGAACAAACAGTCAAGGTCGGCAATTTGGTGGCGACGACGGCGGGCGAGGAAATCGCGGCGGCATGAATGGCGGTGGAAGCGGAGGCGGAATGTTCAATACAGGAACAGCAGGCCCACTGCGCCTGTTCCAATCAGAACTGTCAGGTCAAGCTAGCTGGATGCTGCCTTTTGTATTGCTAGGCATCATTGGATTATTCGCCAATCTGCGGAGAAAGAACTTTACCCAGGCTCATAAAGAAGCTCTCTTCTGGTTAGCGTGGCTGGTGCCCGTTATGGGGTTCTTCAGTATCGCAGGGTTCTTCCATCAATATTATCTGGTGATGATGGCTCCACCAGTTGCAGCGTTAGTCGGTGCAGGATGGTCAAAGCTCTGGACGCTATATCGCGAGCACTCTGGTTGGCTGTCTTGGCTATTGCCAGCCGCAACGCTGGTTACAGCAGGTTTCCAGTGGTACATTGTTCATCCTTATAACGATACGATTGGCAGTGGCTGGTCCATTGGGATTTTAGCTGCAGGCATAGTGGTTTCGCTGGTACTGGTAGTTCTTAAAGGCATGAAGAAATCCTTTATTTATACGACAGGCATTGCAGCCGTATTAGTATTGTTAATTGGGCCGCTCTACTGGGCAGCTACTCCCATTACTTATGGCTTGAACAGTCAAACCCCTGAGGCGGGCCCAAGCAGTACTGAGGCTAGAGGGGGAATGGGAGGAAGTCCAAGCAATTTTGGACGTAATAGCGCCGCAAGTGCGAATGAGAGTCTGTTGTCCTATTTGGAGGAGAACAATACTGGGGAGCCTTATCTTTTTGCTACATTGGATTATGGCACAGCAGCTCCTTATATCGTTGACAAGGGTGCATCGGTTGTTATTTTGAACGGATTTTCTAACTCAGACACCGTGTATACCCCAGATACCCTAAAGGCGTCTGTAGAGAGCGGAAAGGTGAAGTACTTCCTGATCAATAGCGGTGGTATGGGTGGTGGACGCGGGGGAAGCTCCGAGTTGACGACTTGGATCACAGAGAATGGTACAGAAGTTCCAGCAGCCGATTGGGCAGGAAGCGATGGAGGAAACAGCGGGACATTATACAAAGTTACTGTAAACTAGGCAAATGTTAATCCTATGAGGCGTGTTATGAGATAAATCAGGCACGCTTCATTATTCAAATTTAAGGAGGAGCTGCTCATGAGTACCAACGTGCGCTATTCCATTATTATACCGATGTTTAACGAAGAGGCGGTCATTCAAGAGACGTATCGACGTATCAAAAAAGTAATGGGTTTAACTAATGAAGTGTATGAGCTGATCTTTGTGAATGACGGCAGCACAGATAATTGCGCCCAGATGATTGAGGAATATAGCTACTGGGATGAGAGTGTGAAGCTGATCGACTTGTCTCGTAACTTTGGACATCAGATCGCTATTACTGCCGGAATGGATTACGCCCTAGGGGATGCAGTTGTCATTATTGATGCCGATTTGCAAGATCCGCCGGAACTGATTCTGGACATGATTGCGGAATGGAAGCAGGGGTATGAAGTTGTATATGCCAAAAGGATAAAGCGAAACGGAGAATCCTTATTCAAAAAGTGGACGGCCAGCCTCTTTTATAGAGTGCTACGTTATTCAACCGATATTTCTATTCCTGTCGATACGGGGGATTTCCGCCTTATCGATCGTAAAGTCTGTGAGGAGCTCAAACGCCTGCCGGAGAAAAATCGGTTCGTACGCGGGCTAGTCAGCTGGGTCGGTTTTCGGCAAAAAGCCATTGAATATGAACGCGATGAACGTCTGGCTGGAGAAACTAAATATCCGCTGAAACGGATGATCAAGCTCTCTCTGGATGGAATTACTTCCTTCTCTTATAAGCCGCTGAAGCTGGCAGGATACCTTGGTATGCTGCTGTCGGCCTCTGGTTTTCTATATCTGATGTATGTGCTATATCTGGTGATTTTTACGGATTCAGTCGTTAAGGGCTGGGCATCGATGATCGGAATCACGCTGACCTTTAATGGCTTTGTGCTCATTATGTTAGGGATTCTGGGTGAGTATGTCGGTCGGATTTATGATGAGACCAAGGGACGTCCGCTCTATATTGTTCAAGAGTTCTATGAAGGTAAGAAACAGCAGGATGTTCGTGAGCAGCAAGTTCTACATCGTCAATAAATGCAAGGGAGGGATTCGTTGTGAAGATTAGAAAAGCGGTTATTCCCGCCGCGGGTTTAGGCACTCGTTTCCTGCCTGCAACAAAGGCTCAGCCCAAGGAAATGCTGCCCATTGTGGATAAGCCGGCGATTCAATATATCGTAGAAGAAGCTGTTCAATCCGGTATTGAAAGCATCATTATCGTGACGGGCCGCAACAAGAAGTCGATTGAAGATCATTTTGATAAATCAGTGGAACTGGAACAGACGCTTTTGGAAAAAGGAAAAGAGGAGCTGCTTCGTGAAGTCCAAGCGATTAGCGAACTGGCCAGCATTCATTACATTAGGCAAAAAGAGCCGCTAGGACTAGGTCACGCCATCCTTTGTGCGGAACAGTTCGTTGGCGATGAGCCCTTCGCTGTTCTGCTCGGTGACGATATCATGGTCTCGGAGGACCCGGCGCTGCTGCAAATGATGCGATTATATGAACAAGAGGAGAAGACCATCGTCGGTGTTCAGTCGGTACCACGGCAGGATGTTCATAAATACGGAATTATTTCATCAAGCGGTTCTCTACAAGGCGTCCATGAAGTTAAAGGTTTGGTGGAGAAGCCCTCCCCGGATACGGCACCTTCAGAGCATGCGATTATGGGACGTTACATTTTGGAGTCTTCGATATTTTCAGTGCTGGCTAATCTTGAACGGGGAGCAGGTGGTGAATATCAACTGACTGATGCATTGCATGAGGTATGTCGTAATGAAGGTTTGCTGGCCCTGGATTTGATCGGCAAACGTTATGATATTGGTGATAAATTCGGCTACATTCAGGCTACGCTGGAGGTCGGATTGATGCGGGAGGAGTTGCGTCCATTACTGGTTCCGTATTTGCAAAAGCTGGCTGCGAGTCTGAAGGAAAGTGAAGAAGTGGGGGCGTTACCTTGGGGTACACGCTAGTGATTAAAGTAGACTGTTTCAAACGATCCTAACATCGTCTTCGGCGGCGGTGGGATGATGTTTGGGGCAGTTTTTTTGCGCGTGGGGCGTTTACAGGGGAGGTGAGGATGAATAAATAAGTGTACTTTATACAATTAAAAAGCGCATCAGACTGCTATGTATCGACTTAGTTGCACTTGATACACTTATTTCTTCATAATCCAATGGAAATACTCTTTCCATCTGTTTTTAGTTGCATAAACTACACTTAAAAGAGTCATAGAGGGGATGAAGTATGAAATAACTGCACCAAGTGCAGTTATTTTTTGCGATATAAAAAATCCGGAGGACAGATTCCTAAGAATCGTCTCCGGATCTATATTTTCAGTCATTGATTAAGCCTTTAGTACATCATGATCCACGTAACGCGTACCATTTAACTCGCTAATCACATTAATGGCTACCTTCGCGCCATCGCCTGCCGTAATAATGGCATGTACACTTACTCCGGCAACGGTACCTGCAGCCCAAATGCCTTCAATATTTGTTTTGCCTTCTGGATTAACAGCGACTACTGTCTTGATTCTCGGCTCTGTACCATCCTTAGTTTCCACGCCTGCTTTGGCGGCTAGATCGGTAAGGGCGCCTGTTGCAAGAATAACATGTTTGGCTTCATAAATAATTCCGTCTTCGGTCTCAATGACAAATCCATTGCCGCTGGAAGTGAGGTTAATAGCTTGTTCTGCTACCAGCTCAGCGCCGAATTTGACGGCTTGCTTATGTCCGGTTTCTACGAGATCAGGACCGCCTACTTCGGAAATTCCATAAAAGTTTTCAAACCATCCTCTACGGGTCATGCCTTTATCATTGTCGATCAGCAGCGTTTTTTTGCCCGCCTTGGCGGCGAACAGGGCTGCGCTTGCACCGGCAGGACCGGCTCCAATTACGGCGATTTCGTACATTTTTTGACCTCCTAAAAGTTTTGTGAAGCAAAACTCGCATCGAAAGCATAGGCTTAAGTTTTGCGGAGCGATGCTCCTTAGAATGGACAACATAGCAAAACTGGCATCGTAGACATAGGCTTAAGTCTATCATCTATTATAACGGTTGTTACTCTCTCTTGGCTAATCCTTCCTCGCAAGGAAGGGTAACCCTGAACGTTGTTCCCTCACCGAGAGTGCTGCTTACACTTATCTTACCGTGATGTGCCTCCACGATAGACTTGGTAATAGAAAGGCCGAGTCCAGATCCACCATATTTTCGTGTACGAGAAGAATCGCTCCGGTAGAAGCGATCGAAGATATGTGGGATATGCTCTGGAGAAATCCCGCAGCCGTTGTCTTGCACCGTTAGAATGGCCTCATTTCCTCTAGCATGTAAAGAGAGATGAATGGTGCCAAATTCTGTATCCGTATGCTGAACTGCATTGTGGAATAGATTCAGAATCACCTGTTTGATTTTATTGGGTTCATATTTACCATGGATGCCATACGAGATATCAAAAGTAACCTTACGCTGATCCGCTAACAAGAGCAGATGCGGCTTCATTTCGGAAATGACCTCACCGAGCAGCAGATCCGTCATCCTCAGTTGAGGGGCGCCGTCCATCCGAGCGAGCAGCAGCAAATCCTCCACCAGCTTATTGATCCGTTTCGATTCGCCATGCATGCTTCGCAATGAATTGTATAACTGTTCTTTGTTGTCCGCAGCGCCACGCAGTAAGACCTCCAAAAAACCGTGGATTGAGGTCAGCGGCGTTCGCAGCTCGTGAGAAGCATCGGCAGCGAAGCGGCGCATCTGTTCCTTGGCTTCCCGTTCATTATGAAAGGATATTTCGAGACGCTCGAGCATACCATTGAATGAATGGGCCAGCTTGTCGATCTCAGTTTGGCCTTGGTTAATTGGAAATCGGATATCCAGATTACCGGCATCAATGATCTCGGCGGACTCTCCCATATTTGAAAGAGGGACCAGCGTCTTTCGAAGGGCAGGCAAGTATAGGAAGAAGCCAGCCAATAAAGCAATCACTGACAAACCTGCGTAGATCATCAATTGCTGTAAGATTACATCCGTAAGAGGTCCGGTATTCACGCTCATTTGGAGAAGCAATCGAGTATTTCCAGGTCTATAGAGATTCACGAATATAGCCAGATGTTCAGTGCCGTCATCGGCCTCTATGAGCTTGTAATTTCCTGTTGCTCTATCCGTGGTATGAATGAGCAGATTATTGTATTGCTCATTCGTTAATCTAGGCGCGGCTGAATCAGATAAAGTCATTTGCTGTAAGTCCCTGAAGGTGCCATCTGAGCTATAAATAGCGAGGGTTGTATGGGCATCCAGCAGGAGTGGACGCCTATTCTCACCGGTTCTTTGACCATTTGGGATTTTATTCTCGCCGTTTCTTTCCCCCGGCAAATTGCCGTTATACTCGGTGTTTCCCTCATTCGGAGTTGTGGTGTCCTCGTCATAGGAATTGAAAAAGTTGAAAAACATCTCACGGGGAACTGAACGTATTTGCGCTTCCATAGACTCTGCTCTATTGCTATATATGAAATCCCGCATGAGTATATATTGTAATACTCCGATTAGAAGAAGCAATCCTGATAGAATGAGCAGCGAAATGGCTAGCAGCTGTTTGCGTAGAGAACGTGGTGCGGGCAGCTTACGAAACCATTTAGAGAAGCGCGTACTCATAGATCTACCCGGTAGCCTGCTCCCCGCAGGGTACGGATAATACGGTGCTCCTTATCCCCGAGCTTCTCGCGAAGCGAACGGATATAGACCTCAACGATATTTTCCTCACCACCAAAGTCATAGCCCCACACTTTATCAAGAATCATGGGTTTACTTAGTACAAGGCCGTGATTAATAACGAGATACTGTAATAACTCGTATTCCGTGGGTGAGAGTTCAAGGACTTCTTCCTTGAAGCGAATTTCTTTTCTACGGCTATCAATTCGGAATGGACCGCAGCGTACCTCGCCGAGCAGACCTGGAAACTGATTGCGTAGCCGCGCTTGAATTCGGGCAAGCAATTCGTCGAAGCTGAAGGGCTTGACCATATAATCGTCAGCACCAATAGTGAGACCCTTGACTCGATCGTCCACTTCATCCTTTGCAGTTAGCATGATAACGGCTAGTTCCGTCTCTTCCGAGCGAAGGTAATGACATAACTCGAATCCATCCATGCCAGGCATCATGACATCTAGGATGGCTACATGTGGCTTGAACTCAGCAGCGACCGAGATGGCTGTGATTCCGTCGGGTGCGGTTCTGACTTCAAATCCTTCGTTAAGGAGACCCAACTCTAGAAATTGTAATATATGAGGCTCATCATCTACGAGCAGTAGTCGAACGCCTTGAGCTGCTTTCATCATAGGTACCTCCAAATCAGTGTTAGATAGCTACATTATGACATATTCGGTTGAATGTTTGCTGAAGATGAGTCCCTTTGCTTTACGATTAAAGGAGCCTTTTCTTATTTCATGATGATTCAAAGCGGTTAATTTAGTTATAAGTAATATTAATGTGTTTAATAACAAACAAGGTTAAAAAATTCGGATTTTCGAAAATGTGATAAAGGGTTTTGACGGCGGATATAGAACACTTTACAATAAGGATAATCTCCTGATTTTGGTGAAAGTTACCCATTTTAGGAAAGATCATTCGACCGTGTTACATTTCCTTCCACGTTTTTCTCATCTTTGTCCATCTTCCTATCAAGGCTCATTTCTTTCAAGTGTATTTCTTGTTCATTCATTTCTTTTTGGAACTTCTGTTCATTCAACCTGTGCTTGCTGAACTTCATATTACCCATAAGTCAAGGGAGGCTTTTCCATGAAGAAAAAGGAAATGGTAGCCATGCTATTGGCTGGAGGCCAAGGCAAAAGATTGAAAGGTTTAACCAAATCGCTTGCCAAGCCCGCTGTTTATTTTGGAGGGACCTATCGGATCATCGACTTCCCTTTAAGTAACTGCTCCAATTCAGGTATTGATACAGTTGGTGTGCTGACTCAATATGAGCCACTCATACTGCATTCTTACATCGGAGTAGGCAGTGATTGGGATTTGAACCGTAAGAACGGTGGGGTATTCGTGTTGCCACCGCATGAACGTGAGAATGGAAGCAGCTGGTATCGGGGAACAGCCGATGCGATTTATCGGAATCTTAAGTTTGTGGATCAGTTTGATCCAGAGCATGTTCTTATTCTGTCCGGTGATCACATTTATAAAATGGATTATCACGCTATGCTTCAATACCACAAGGAAAGAAACGCTGATTGCACAATTTCTGTCATTGACGTTCCGCTGGAGGAAGCAAGCCGATTTGGAATTTTGAATACGGAGGACGATCTAAAAATTTACGAATTTGAGGAAAAGCCCGCTCAGCCAAAAAGCACATTAGCTTCTATGGGTGTGTATATCTTCAAATGGGAGGTTCTCCGCAAGCATTTACTAGAGGATGGGGAGAATGTAGGATCATCCCACGATTTCGGCAAGGATATCATTCCTTTGATGCTGGAGGACGGAAACTCCTTATTTGCGTACCCTTTTGAAGGATACTGGAGAGATGTAGGTACAGTAACTAGCTTATGGGAAGCAAATATGGATTTGCTAAGCGATACTCCGCCACTTAATCTAAATGATCCCAGCTGGCGCATTTTTACACGTAATCCGAATCAACCTGCCCAATATGTTGCCCCTGGGGCGAAAGTGTCAGGCTGCATTATTAATGAAGGCTGCATAGTGCACGGAGAAGTGAATCATTCGGTTCTCTTTTATGGGGTAGAAGTGGGTGAAGGAAGTGTAATTACGGACTCCGTGATTATGCCTAAGGTCAAGATTGGCAAGAACGTACGCATTCATAAAGCGATTATTAGTGAGAATACGGTAATCGACGATTATATGGAAATAGGCATCGAACGGGAGAACGAGAACGAAATTCTGCTGATCGACAATAAAAGCAAAAAACGTAAATCAGCTGTGGCCAAAACCATATAATCAAGCTAAAACGCCTTCGGCGTCCTTCAAGGGACGGTAAGCGTTTATGCGAGATTTATAAGGATAAAGTATATCGTGAAACTTATACTTTCTTATAAATTATAAGAGGACGGTGGATTCCGATGAAGCAACTCATGGGTGTAATTAATCTGGATCATGAACTCGACAAACTAAATGAACTCACTTATTTCCGCTGTGGTGCAGCCGTACCTTTTGCCAGTCGTTATCGGTTGATTGATTTCGTGCTTTCTAATATGATGCGTGCAGACCTGGAGAGCGTTGGCCTGTTCGTCCGCCGTAAATACCGTTCTCTAATGGACCATTTGGGTGACGGGAAATCGTGGGATATGAACCGCAAGCATGGGGGATTATTCATTTTGCCTCCAGACTGGAACGATCCAACGGATACTTCTCTCGGGGACTTACAGCATTATCATAACAATCTGGATCTTTTTAAACGGGGATCTGCTAAATATATCGTGTTTTCCGGCAGCCAGCATATCAATACGATCGATCTTCAGGATTTGTACAGTTACCATCTGGAGAAGGGTGCCGACGTTACAGTAGTGTATAAAAAGATTGAAGAACTGCAGCCAGAACATGATCTATGCCAGCGTATTGAAGTAGACGAAGAGAATAAGGTGACTAATATCCATCATGAGAAAGACCATCCTAATTTATATCTGGATATCTTCATTATGGAGAAAAAACTGTTCTTGGAGCAGGTGGAGCATTGCATTGCGCATGGAGAGAGTTATTTTTTCCGAGATGTAGTTCAGAAGAACCGACACAAATTTAATATCGCCGCATACGAATATCATGGCTATCATGCCGTAATTAATTCATTAGAGAGTTATTATAAGAACAGTTTGGAACTGCTCCAGCAGGAGAATTACTTCAGTTTGTTCAAAGAAAGCCCGGTACAGACGAAGATTAAATATGAGGCTCCGACCCGATACTTGGAAAGTGCTAATGTCAGTAATTCGTTGGTGGCTAATGGCTGCATTATAGCTGGAACGGTAGAGAACAGCGTGATCTTTCGGGGGGTTCAGGTACGTAAGGGAGCGAAGATCATCAACTCAGTAATTATGCAAAAATGCGTCATCGAAGAAAATGCGGTCATTGAGAATGTAATCATGGATAAAGACGTACATTTGAGTAAGAATCGAATTCTTGTTGGAGATAGCAAACGTCCATTCGTCATCGCCAAGAGCAGCAAGATCTAACGACTGGATTAGATGAACAAAGCAGTATTAACCTATCTGATCTAATGGGCACAGTCTGCTGCACTTCTAATAAAAGCATTTGTCAGGAGGACCTACTGTTGTTTAACGATAAAGAATCTTTCAAACAGGCATTCCGTGAGACCCTCATTGGTAAATTAGGTAAACCGCTTGAGGAAGCCTCGAATGCCGATGTCTATAAAATACTGGGCAACATGATTCGTGAGAACGCCGGGAAAAATTGGGCGGAAACGAACCAGAAATATAAGCTCGATAAAGATAAGCAGGTTTACTATTTTTCAATGGAGTTCTTGATCGGTAGGCTTCTGGGGAACAATCTGTTGAATATGGGGGTACTGGAAGTAGTACGTGAAGGTTTAGCGGACCTTGGCTTTTGTTTGCAGGATATAGAAGAGGAGGAATCGGACGCTGGGTTAGGGAATGGAGGTCTCGGTCGTTTGGCCGCCTGCTTCCTGGACTCACTCGCTTCCCTGCAATATGCGGGACATGGCTGTGGTATACGGTATAAATATGGCCTGTTCGAGCAGAAGATCGTTGATGGGTATCAAGTGGAACTTCCTGATTACTGGCTGCAGAATGATAATGTATGGGAAGTGCGCCGCGAAGACAAGCAGGTTGAAGTTAGGTTCTGGGGGACTATTGAGACCCGCGAAGAGAACGGACGGCTCATATTTGATCATACGCAATATGAGGCTGTTCGTGCAGTGCCTTACGATGTCCCTATCATTGGTGCTGATCGCCGGCATGTGAATACACTGCGTAATTGGAGTGCAGAATCCATCACCCAGCCCTCAAGAACCTTTGGTTCTTTTGCCGGGACGGACTATCATAAGTTTCTGGAGTATAAGCGTTCAGTAGAATCCATTTCGGAGTTCCTTTACCCAGATGACTCTCAATACGAAGGCAAGCTGCTTCGCCTGAAGCAACAGTATTTCCTCTGTAGCGCGGGGCTGCAAAGTATTCTGCGTACCTATGCCAAGCTTGGGATTCCTATAGAATCGCTGCCAGACAAGGTTGCTCTTCATATTAATGATACACATCCAACGTTGGTGATTCCTGAATTGATGAGGATTCTGATGGATGTACATGGTTTAGGATGGGATGAGGCATGGAGTATCACGACGCGTATGGTCTCTTACACTAATCACACTATTCTGAGCGAGGCGCTTGAGAAATGGCCTATTCAAATGGTTAGGGAGCTACTGCCACGTATTTTTCTTATCATTGAAGAGATCAATGCGCGTTTCTGTGGCGAGCTTATGAGTCGTTATCCGGGGGATCAGGATCGAATTGCGCAGATGGCGATTATTCATGATGATCAGGTTCGGATGGCTCATCTGGCGATTGTAGCGAGCCATAGTGTCAATGGAGTAGCGGCGCTGCATACAGAAATATTAATGAAGCGCGAGATGCGACTTTTTAATGAAATGTATCCACACCGTTTCAATAATAAGACGAACGGAATTACCCATCGGCGATGGTTACTGCATGCCAATCCAGATCTGGCTAATTTGATCAATCAATCGATAGGAACCCGTTGGGTGAGCCATCCTCAAGAAATGATTGGCTTGATTAAATATTGTGAGGATGCTTCCTTCCAGGAACAAGTAGCCAGTATTAAGCGCCAGAATAAGCTTCGTCTTGCAGAGTACATCTACAGTAAGCATTCAGTACATGTCGATCCTGACTCTATCTTTGATGTACAGGTGAAACGTCTACATGCCTACAAGCGCCAGTTGCTTAATATTTTGCATATTCTGCATTTGTACAATCAAATCAAAGATAATCCTTCGATGGATATGGTTCCACGCACGTTTATATTCGGAGCAAAGGCAGCGCCAAGTTATCATCTGGCGAAGCGGATTATCAAACTGATTAATACAGTAGCGGAGGTAGTCAATAAAGATCCGGATGTTAAAGGGAAGATTCGTATCTTTTTCCTTGAAAATTATTCGGTATCCCTAGCAGAAAAGATCATTCCTGCAGCGGACATCAGTGAGCAGATTTCTACAGCCAGCAAAGAAGCATCCGGTACCGGGAATATGAAGTTTATGATGAACGGTGCATTGACGGTAGGAACGATGGATGGCGCAAATGTAGAAATGCATGAAATGGTGGGAGACAACAATATGTTTCTGTTCGGACTTCGTGCTGAGCAGGTCATGGATTACTACCAGCATGGCGGTTATCATGCGCGTGATATTTACAACGGGGATAGTCGTGTGAAAGAAGTGCTGGATCAGTTAATCAAACCAGGACCTATATGTTGTCACGCTACGGAGTTTGAGAGCATTTTCCACTCACTTCTGGATAATAACGATGAGTTTTTTGTCCTGAAGGATTTCGCTAGTTACGTTGAGACGCACGTCGAAATTGATCGGGCATATCGCAACCGGCAAGAATGGCTGAAGAAGTCCATTATTAATATTGGTCATTCCGGTAAATTCTCCAGCGATAACACAATTAGTCGCTATGCAGCTGAGATTTGGAACATTAGTCCAGTTCGACTGTAGGATCAACATAAAAAGGCTGTCTTATAAGTAGGTAACCCCTACAAATAAGACAGCCTTTTTTTTATGGGATATAAAACGAAGAAATTTTTAGATAGCTTCCGATACTAAAGCTGCGAACCGCTCCAGAAACCGGCGTTCTTCATCATCAAAGCGATCCTTGAGCGGACTGTCGATATCAAGTACGCCAAGCAAGCGATCATCCTTTATTAAAGGAACAACAATCTCGCTGTTGGAGGCTGCATCACAGGCGATATGACCTGGGAATGCATGCACATCACCTACTACAAGTGTGCGCCGCTCGGCGGCTGCCGTTCCGCACACCCCGCGAGATAGCGGAATTCGAATGCATGCAGGGAGGCCTTGAAAAGGTCCAAGTACTAGCTCCTTGCCGTCAAATAAATAAAAACCGGCCCAATTCGTATCCGGTAGAGCGTGTTTAAGTAGTGCCGAAGCATTAGCCAGATTGGCTGTAGCACTTGGTTCGTCCTTTATCAATGCTTCGAGTTGGATTAGAACGGCTTCAAACTGCTCGCTGCGCGTTCCATCATATGGCATAGCTTGAAACATGAAGCATCACCTTCCTGTACTTTAAATTCAATATGAAACCATAACTGTAACTAACAACATAGTACAGCTATGAGGGGTACGTCAAGACACAACATTGTTTTGTAATATTTTAGGATGGGCTATGATCCCTCTGTAGCACTGAACCCTTGTGATGATGTTTCCAATGAACTGTCATAGGGTAATGCAAGAGTAAATACCGAAGGCTTTGTTGCCAGAAGGAGTGGAATATGCGCGCTGATGTACAGAACTTGTTCATAGGAATTCACATGCTTTATTGTGCTCATGATAAAGATGTGACGATCTCGGAGATGCTGCTCGGACTGGAAGACATGGGGTATCGTGTAGGAGAACGCGAAGTGAAACAGGAATTGGAAAAGCTGACGCTGGACAACTTTCTGACTGCACATAGTGAAGGGTACAGTATTACTGGCACGGGTATTGAAGAGTTCAAGGATATTCGAGCCAAACTTCAGGTGCTGTGTAGTGAAGTTATTCAGGGAGCAGATTGAAATCATTTAAAGCAAAGTTCCATAAAAGCGTCTGTATCAAGGGAGAATTAACCTTCTGATGCAGGCGCTTTTTACGTGAGAGGATACAATTTGTTCTTTTCAAAGTTAAAGAAATTAGAACTTTTAGCTTAAGGATATACTCTTGAATGATGTATAATTGATAAGTTGAAGGGGGAGCGGAGAATTGTATCTATGCAATGGAGTGACACCTACACTGATCGGTAGAAGATTAAAATTATGTGCTATGACTACTGAACATGCTTCAGCGTTATTTCAGGTTTGGTCACATCCGGAAGTTTCTCTCTGGCTGGGTGCACCGGCATTATCCTCTATTGAAGAGACGAAGCAGCTTATCGACCTTCTATCACAGATGGCTCAGGAAGAGGAGAGCTTACGTTGGAGTATTATTGGACCTGGGGAGGAAGTCATAGGTAGCTGTGGATATAACCATTGGCAGCTTCAGGGAGCTTACCGTGGTGAAATAGGCTGTGATCTGTCGCCTGCCTTTTGGGGGCTTGGATATATGAAAGAAGCGCTTGGGCTTGTACTCGATTTTGGTTTCAATATTATGGGCTTGAATCGGATTGAAGCGCTCTGTCATCCTGATAATATCCGTGCGGAGAGGCTGGTTCATACGCTTGGATTTCAGAAGGAAGGCGTATTGCGTCAATACAGGCAGATCGCTTCCGGCTTTCAGGATACAGCTCTCCATGCTCTACTGCGCGAGAAGTGGCAATCCACTTAATACATAAAGAGAGGGTTTGGAACATTGAAGTCAACAGGGGATTTAGAACGTAAGCTTATATTAACAGGGGTACTGCTGGCCACGTTTCTGGCGGCTATTGAGGGAACTGTAACAGGACCAGCCGGACCGGCGATTGTAGGCGACTTTCAGGGAATGCAGTGGCTGAGCTGGATATTTACTTCATATTTACTGGCAATGGCTATTACTACACCTATTTTCGGCAAAATCAGTGATCTGTTCGGACGCAAGCCTGTATTCATGTGGGGAGCGGCTGTTTTTTTACTAGGCTCATTATTATGCGGCATATCTCAAAGTATGGAACAGCTGATCCTGTTTCGCGCGATACAGGGGATCGGTGCGGGTGCACTTATTCCAATGACCTTTACCATTATCGGTGATATTTACAGCATTGAAGAAAGAGCAAAGACACAAGGGTTGCTAAGCTCTGTATGGGGGATTTCCTCTTTGGTAGGGCCACTGCTTGGTGGCTATGTGGTAGATTACTTAAGCTGGCGCTGGGTGTTTGTATTCAATCTGCCATTTGGCGTGTTGGCAATGGTATTTATTGCGCGCTACCTGAAGGAAGAAAAGGTGCGTCGGAAGACACAGATCGATGTGCCAGGCGTTCTTCTGTTCGCAGCAGGCATGGGTGCTCTACTCTTTGGACTCTCCACGGGAGGGCAGAACCTGGCATGGACCTCTCCGTTACTACTCGCAACACTGGGTGCAGCGGTTATCCTGCTAATCCTATTTCTGTTTGTGGAGCGCCGTGCACCAGAGCCAATGCTTCCGCTGAACCTATTCTCAAATCGTAATATCGCAGTATCAACGGGCGCTAACCTGCTTGTAAGCACATTAATTATTGGACTTTCTACGTATATCCCTTTATGGGTTCAGGGCGTTTCTGGAAAAAGCGCTGCGATCTCAGGCTTGCTGCTTGCGCCAATGTCTGTAGGCTGGATGTTTGGGTCAATCGCAGGCGGACGGATGATTCTGCGAGCGGGTTCTCGCCGAACGGCAATGCTTGGATTAATGATGATTGCTGCTGGAGCTATTGGTCTGGTTTTCTTGACTGGAGAGTCTTCACAGGTAATCCTTTTATGCCTGATGCTGGTCTGTGGGGTAGGTTTCGGATACTCCTCTACGGTCTTCACGATTATCGCTCAGTCGTCGGTTGCATATGATCAACGCGGTGCGTCCACAGCACTTAATGCATTTACAAGGTCACTAGGTCAGACCATTGGGGTGGCTATTTTCGGTTCCTGGCTGAACTTGAATATTGATCAGCTGTTGCGAAAACAACCGGATTCAAACGTTACAGGTGATGATATTAATAAGCTGCTAGGCTCGCATACAGGCACTAACCTCTCCGGCGAAGTATCAAACAGTTTACGTGGTGCACTAGAAGGGGGACTTCATTCACTATTTATTGTGATGGCAGTTTTCGCAGTCTTGTCACTAGTTATATCTTGGGGTTTGCGCAAGGGTGTACCTTCGGTAGAGGATGCTACGTCGTCTTTGAAAAAGGCATAACTCATTTTCTAAATCACATAAAGAAGCCCGACCGGGTATTTACCGGTCGGGCTTCTTCGTTCAATAACAGCTTGTCTAACACATATGAAGTAAAAAGCAGCCTAGCCTCTAGCTCTACTTACGGGGAAGAGGAGAAAGCTTCTCAGCTTGCAGACCCATCTTCTTGAGCAGAGTGATCATTTGTTCCTTCTCTTCATCATTCAGTCCGCTGAAAGCAAGATGAAGACGCTCTGAGTATTTCGGATACATCTCATTCATGAGACGTTCGCCTTCCGCGGTCAACTCTGCGAAAATCACACGACGATCACTTGGACAAGGCTTGCGTTGCAAATAGCCGCGTTCTTCAAGCTTGTCGATAACGTAAGTGACGTTGCCGCTCTGTAGCAGTAGTTTGGCACCAATTTGTTGAATGGGCTGTGGTCCCTTATAGTACAACACTTCCATGACGGCAAAGGCAGTAGGGTTAAAACCTTCAATTTTGCTGCCGGTAACAGCATGCTCATTAATACTCTTGAATGATTTGGCAAATACCCGGTACAAATGTAGTGTTAATTGTGTATCACGTTCATAAGATTGTATCATGCTTCTCCACCCTCTATCGTTAATCATGTGAACTCGTCGCACGTCTGTAATCATATTAATTAGTGCACGGTTTACCTGTGCAACGAACTTTGAGATAACAATAGAATACGTGAAAGATCGAATGAAGAACATGTGATTTGTCACAATGAGCAACTTTTAATTATTAAAAATCAAACAATTTTTTGAAGATGCTGAAATTGAATGTTTTTTTACTTCAGTCTCTGAAAGGATATCAATTTCATCCCCCGGTTCAGTGTTATTTACGCCTCCAGACGGATGAATGACAATCCCCAATATTTTACTATTATTTCATTGAGAAATAGTAACGGGGAGTGAAGGAAGGATGGAAGAACATCATATTGATGATTTAAAAGAAAGTAAGCTAACCGCAAATAAACCATTCATGCTGCTTATTGCGGCACAGCTTGTATCGAATGTAGGAGACTGGTTGCATATACTAGCGCTACTGACAATGGTAGGGTTTAAATGGAATGCCACACCGTGGGAAATTACGGCTATATCTTTATGTATGGCAGTGCCTTTGCTCTTAGGAGGACCGTTTGCAGGTTACTTAAGTGATCGATTTAACCGCAAGGCACTAATGATTGGTTCGGATATAGCCCGTGCAGCGGTTGTTATTTGCTTGGTATTTGCAGGCTCGCTGTGGCAGGTTTATGTGCTCCTGCTGGCTAAGGGATGTATGGATGTGTTGTTCTCTCCGGCCAAAAGCGGAAAGATTAAGGAACTTGTTCCTGTGGCTCAGATGGATAAAGCAATGGCGCTTAGCTCATCTATAGAGCAGATAACTAAAATTGTGGGTCCAGCTCTTGGTGGATTGCTAGTTGCAGCCTTCGGCATATCTGTTTGTTATATGATCGATTCTGCTACGTTCGTTTTATCGGCGATTATTTTGCTTGGATTACCGCGTACAGCTGCGATTAAGAAGAAAGATACGGAAACAAGCAGGGGGGATACGGAGGTGCGTAACTCCTTCCGCCAAGAAATGTCGGCAGGTCTGCATGTGATTGCAGGAATGCCTGTAGTACTGTGTGGCATTGTTATGCTGGTACTGGTGCTGCTAATGCTACAGATCGGAGACTCTCAGATTGTAACGTTATTCCGGGAGATTCCAGGTGTGAACGGAGATCTGCTGGGGTGGTGTGTAGCAGCCAGTGGCTTTGGAACCTTGCTATCTGCGCTGCTTGTAAGCCGATTAGGCAGTGGTAAGCATCCGCTTATTTTTATGGGATTAGGGGCTATAATCATGGGCATTGTCTTCTCAAGTGCAGGGATCGTAACTGCTCATGGTCAAGCCGGAATCTGGATGAACATTGCTTTGTTTGGGTCCTTCATGTTTGCTGGTGTGGGTGCAGGACTAGCGTTTATCCCCTTCAATTCAATGCTCCAGCAGCGGACACCTGCGGAATACACCGGTCGTGTATTTGGAACCATAGGCAGCCTGACAAGCGCAGCTGTTATTCTAGGACCTGTAGCCGGTGGAGCCTTAGTGACAGCATCGGGGCCGGTATCTGCCTTTATTCTATCTGGTTTGCTTACAGGATTGCTAGGACTAGGGCTGTTAATGCTGCGTGGTAAAATCGAGCGCAGGGATGAAGCGGCGATCAAGAAGCAGGAAGGAATAGCTGCTACGAATAACATGGACCTTGTAGGACAGACCTCCCTTTGATGGGAGGTTTCTTTTATTCGCTATTGCGCAGGGCTTAAGTTATTATTGTGAAAAAAGCAGCTTGATTATTTTCAGGAAAAATATATAGTACGATTAGATAAGTTGCGATTGCCTCTGTTGATCATTTGAATATCATTCATATACGCAATAGGGAATGCAATTTATAATAGTATTTATTAGAAGTACTAGGAGATGGAGAGTATGGAAAAAGAAGAAACTACAGTGGATACCGAGAGCTATGACGACATTGTGCTCGATGTTGAGATCGATGAAGCTGGCTATGAAGCGGGAGATCCTTGCATATTCGATATTTCTTTTCAAGTGAAGCGAGGTCAACTGCTCGGACTGATCGGACCTAATGGTGCTGGGAAAAGTACAACCATTAAGACCCTGCTTGGTTTGTTGAAGAATACCAAGGCTAAGGTGTCTTTTAGTGGAGTTAATAAATCTTACGCTTATGTACCGGAGCAACCTGTGTTTTATGAGGATTTGACATTGTGGGAGCACTTGGATTTAGCGGCCGCTGCCTATGGACTGAAGTACGAACAGTTCGAAGAAACTGCAGAAAGACTGTTGAAGCAGTTTGGTATGGGCCATGTGCGCAATGATCTTCCAGCTGGATTCTCTAAGGGCATGAAACAAAAAATGATGCTAATGCTTGGCTTCTTGGTACAGCCGGATGTTTATATTGTGGACGAGCCATTTATTGGTTTAGATCCGCGCGCCACTAAAGATTTCCTGCGGCTGCTAGAAGCGGAGCGGAAGCGCGGAGCTGGTGTATTAATGTCTACGCATGTACTGGATACAGCAGAGAAGATATGCGATGATTTCGTATTGATCTCCGGGGGAAAGGTTGCCGCCTCAGGAACACTCGAAGATATACGTGATTATGCTGGACTGCCGGAGGCGTCGTTGTTTGATTGCTTCGACGAACTAACATGAGTAAGCAGGGACAGCGGGCGTTTGCTTTTTCTAACGCTAAACAACTATTCAGACGGCGGCTATTCTCTCATTGGCGTGAGCAATCCGCTATTATCCGTACGGCGGCTGATTGGACCGTTCTATTATATATTCTTATTCCCGGGGGATTATTGGGAGGGCGTTTGTATTACGGGTTCTGGAATGAGGCGCTACCGGCTTGGAGTGTGAATTTGCCGTTTATGCTCATTCCTTCATTATTAGTGCTCTTGATCTGCAACGGGGGCTTGGTGCTATTATTGCAGGAAGGCGATCTATTATTTCTTAGACAACGGCAACGATGGATGAATACGATCCTATTTCGCGGGTTGCTCTACAGCCTGATTGTAACCTCGCTGAAGTTCTGTGTAGCTTTTGCACTGTTACTGCCTTTTCTGATTCGGGGATTTGAGATGACGTCATCGGAGGTATGGGCGCTGTTCGCTCTGACCTTGGCGTGCAGTTGGTGTGTTAAGTTACTTGGACATCTTGTAAAAGTACAGAAGCAAGGTTGGCGTCGCTGGTTATGGCTATTTCTGGCGATCTCCGTCCCGAACGCTATTTATTTCAGAGTAGCTAGCCTTTGGAATGATCGCCCGCTCATCATATTGCTGAGTGCGGTTGTATTTACAGTCGTTGCAATATTTGCTTTCCGGTGGCGCCTATTGATGCGTGGGACATTTATGAACGATGTGCGCGAGGACTACAAGCAGCGAATGAAGATAGCGGCCATACTGCTCCGCCATGTTCTGGATAAACCTCGCCCGACTCGCCATAAGCCATGGATTTTCCGGAAGTCGCAGCCTTTGCTTAAATCAAAGACTGCCGAGAGCCGTTTCTCTGCGGCAGCGATTAAGGCACTCATACGGAATCCGGCCCATTTAAAGCTTTACTTGGCTTTCACTGCCGTGTCCGCGGTAGCGATCCTTATCATTCCATCGGGATTTAAATGGCTAGGATTTGTAGTATTAACATCGCTTATGACTTTTTGGCTGTTTTCGTTCTGGTCTTTGTTTGTTGGAGATGATTACATTGGGATACTTCCATTTACGAAAGAACAAAAGGCTGAAGCGGGTATGCATGCGGTCCCTATTTTATTACTTCCCTTTACAATGATTACCTCCGCACTAATCTGTCTCTCTTTATATGGATGGTGGGGGATCATCTTGTTCGTACCGGTTGGATACATGGTTGGACTCTTTATCAGCAGAATATTTGGTACGTTCCGACTGGGCAAAGATTGATAGATAGATAAAAAACAGCGTGACTTGAGAAACCTCTCAAGTCACGCTGTTTTTAGTTGCAACGCATTAACTAAGGCGAAGGTCAGCGGCATGTTTGCCTGCTGTATATCCAGTAGAGAACGCTGCTGTTATATTGTAGCCACCAGTGTAGCCATGGATATCGAGTACCTCTCCACAGAAGAATAACCCTTGCATAAGCTTAGATTCCATTCTTTTGGGATCGATCTCTTTCAGATTTACGCCGCCACCCGTAACAAAGGCTTCGGACAGGGAGCGGGTACCATGAACATTAACGGGCATCCTTTTCAAGATACCTGCTAGCGCATGCAATCCATTCTTGGATACATGATGACCCGTAATATCTCCATCCAGGTCAGCTTTAGCTAACAAGAGGGGAATGAGACGTTCTGGCAGCAGCCCCTTTAGTGAATTGCGGATCGCTTTCTTCGGCTCCTGGTCCAGCTTGTCCTGCAGCGATGATTCCACTTCTTGCAAGTTCAGATCAGGGAAGAGATCGATGGACATCTCAACCGTGTCATTCCCTGATTTACGCTGGACCTGTCTCAGAAATTGGCTGCAGCGCAGCGCAATTGGCCCGGATAATCCAAAATGGGTGAAGATCATATCTCCGCGATGAGAAATGACCTTCTTTCCTTTTGGATTCCATACAGTAAGTGTCACATCGCGTAGCGACAATCCTTGCAGCTCACCGGATTTAATCCACTCTTCCCGTGAAATAATCGGTACCTCTGTCGGAAATAGCTCAGTAATGGTGTGGCCTGCGGCTTCAGCCCATGGGTACCCATCTCCAGTAGAGCCGGTCTGAGGAACGGACTTTCCTCCGGTGGCGATGATTACGGCAGCACTGGAAATCGTTTTGCCCGAGCCCAGCTGAACGCCCTTAACGGCCCCTTCTTCATATATTACATGTGAAACAGGACTATCCGTCATAATCTGCACACCTAGACCCCGTACTTTGTTAATTAAGGCGGAGACGACGCTGGAGGCCTTATCGGAGACGGGAAACATCCGTCCGTTGTCTTCTTCCTTTAATGCAATGCCTAAGCCTTCAAAAAAGGCAATGATATCTTGATTATTAAAATGGTCGAAGGCGCTATACAAAAACCGCCCGTTTCCCGGGATATGGGAGATTAACTCATCTCTCTCCTTGACGTTCGTTACATTGCAGCGTCCGCCACCAGATATCCCGAGCTTTCGTCCTAGCTTAGCTCCCTTGTCGATCAGTAGTACGGATGCCCCGTGTTCTGCTGCGGCCACGCTTGCCATTAATCCCGAAGGGCCGCCACCTATGACGATCACATCGAAGTTGCTCATGAAATTTTACTCCTTTACATGTTAAGACACGGGTGTTACTTCGTGTTTTCCTAACGGAATCATACCATTCTGACTGTCATGTAACCAGTCTTGTCCGCTCACTTGGTTATAATCGTTGTCAGGAGAGTAATCCTGTGCTTTAATCTAGTCATGTAGGGGAATTTGTCCATTTTGGGGTGTGATTGTAATTATTGGCGCAATTAAGGATATATTATTGCAAATATCGGCAGCATGCTCCTTTCTTTTTCTGATTCAGTGGTGGGTGGACCGAGGGCTTGTGGCTCGAAAAAAAGGTAGTTTCCCGGATAATCAAACTTTTTTGGTTTTGGCGTGTGCGTTAAGTCTTATGCTATGCTCTATTCTTTCGACGACTTTATTCGGTATTGCTTATTTGAATTTAGGAATGATTCCTGCTTATATCGGTATTTTATATGGAACTGTACGTTCAGGCATTCTGCTGTCCATCTTTTTGCTTGTCTGTAATATATTCATTGCAGAGCCAGCAGGAATAAGTAATATGATATTAAATTCAGGAATATTATTATATCCGTTGCTGTTTGGGCTAGCTAAGCCTTTTAAGAAAGGCACAGTGGTAGAGAAGATAGGTATGTTATGGATGGTTCTTTGTCCGAATATGTTGTTCATTGCACTTGTGCCTATTATAGGTGGAAAAAATATATATGAGGCTCATTCTGGCGAGTCACTTTTGATTACTTTGTATCTATTTTTCAGCATCGCACTAGGTGGTATTTTTGTTTATTTTGTTGAAATGGTCTGGAGTAGTTGGCGGGCTAAAGTACATATGGAAAGTATAAGTGATAATTTCCAGTTGGAGTCTGAGAAGCTGCAGCAGATTACAAATGTAGTACCTCTGAGTATTATGTCCCTGGATGATCACGGAGTTGTGACCGATCTCAATGATTGTATGTTGGGAATGACACGAATTCATTATCCCAATTTGAGAAGGGAAGATATTATTGGCAAGCCGGTTAGGGAATTTTTTAATGGTTCAGCGGATGTTGATGCATATATGAGGGTACGGGATAACATTCAGCATAAACGGCGTTCCCATGAGCGAATGATTCATGGAACGCGGATCTATCAAATTTATTCAGCACCACTAATGCATAAGAACTCAGGATTAACGAGTGGAGTGGTACTCATTGCACAGGATATTACGGATGAAGTGAAACTCCGCTCAGAGCTGGATCATGTGGAACGTTTGAGCTTAGTAGGGCAGATGGCTGCCGGAATTACCCATGAGATTCGTAATCCTATGGCGGTAGTTCGCGGATTTTTACAGCTAATGAGAGAAAAGAGCTCGGATGATTTGGATTCTTATTATCAGATCGTATTAGAGGAGCTGGATCGGGCGAATAGCATTATTAATGATTTTCTATCGCTGGCGCAAAGCCGGATATCCGATAAGGAGAAAGTGCTATTACACCGAGTTATAGAAGAAGTCAGTCCGCTGCTGTGGGCGGATGCTAATCTTCGTGGTCAAAGTGTTGAGCTAAAGCTGAACGCATCCATCCATGAATTGGAGTTAAACGTTCGGGAAATCAAGCAGCTTATCCTTAATTTAGGCCGAAACGGCATGGAGGCTATGGGATCCAAGGGGATTCTGACACTGGAAACACATAGTACTCAGGAACAAGTGGAGCTGATTGTAAGGGATAGGGGAATCGGTATGTCGGACAGTCAACGAGAGAAGTTGTTTTCCCCGTTCTTCACAACAAAAAGGGAGGGAACGGGTCTAGGGTTATCCTTGTGTCTCAGTATTGTGGAACGGCATAACGGTAAAATAACTGTAGATTCTGTAGAAGGAGAGGGTACAGTATTTACCATCTCATTCCCTTTAGTAAAGGAAGAATATAGCGAAGCCATGCTTGCGGATTGAATCAGGTTACTGTAGCATCTCTTGCTTTCACAGAGTATGAATGTATAATAAAGTTAGTAAGTACTGCTGTAATGTTATCTGACAAAACAGTAATCAGTGAAGGAGAGTGCAGAGAAATGTCCATGTCTTTTAATCAATATATGAGAGATTCGATTCAGCCTATGCGTGATGACCTTACAAGCATTGGGTTTCAGGAGCTTATGACTCCAGAAGAGGTGGAAGCCACTCTTCCTACCGCAAAAGGTACGGCGCTTGTAGTCGTGAATTCGGTCTGTGGTTGTGCCGCTGGACAATGCCGTCCTGGTGTAGCTCAGGCATTGCAAAATGAGATCGCTCCGGATCACTTGTTCACAGTGTTTGCAGGTCAAGAGAAAGAAGCTACTGCTAAAGCGCGTGAATATTTTGCTCCTTATCCGCCATCTTCCCCTTCCATCGCATTGATGAAGGATGGAGAGCTCGTTCATTTTATTGAACGCCATAGTGTTGAGAATCGTTCGGCTGCTGAAATTGCTGCTGAGTTGAAAGAAGTTTTTGATCGTTTTTGCAAGTAAAAAAGTTATTCCATATAATCTCGCATTAGTCGGTAATTCGGCTGTTGCGGGATTTTTCAAAATATAAGAGCGATAATGGGATAGAATATACTTAGAAGCATAGAGCTTCACTTGGTATGGATATTTTGATGGATATGGAACCATTTCTGATGGAACGGGGTGTGGTTTGTGAGTTTACAGGAAGAAATTATTGCAGATCTTGGTGTGAAGCCAACGATTGATGTAGAAGCAGAGGTACGCAAACGGGTTGATTTCTTAAAGTCGTACGTGCTGAAGGCAGGTGCCAAAGGATTATTGATCGCCATTAGCGGCGGGGTGGACAGCGCGGTAGCTGCGGGTCTGTGTAAGCAGGCTACGGACGAGCTGTCGGCTCAAGAAGGCACAGAGTATATTACGCTTGGCGTATACCAGCCATATGGTGTTCAAGAGGATATCCAGCACAGTTATGATGTCGCAAAAGCTTTTAATCTGACCCATACCGTGGAGACAAACATTGAGGAAGCTGTAAATGAGATTGCGCTTGAAGTTGAGCATAGCCTGAAGTCCTTGGGCCAACATCGTCATATGACCCATCAAGGCAAGGGGAATGTTAAAGCGAGAACACGTATGGTTATGCAATATGCGCTCTCTTTTGAGAACAATCTGATTGTAGTAGGGACGGATCATGCTTCAGAAGCCATTACGGGTTTCTACACCAAGTGGGGGGATGGTGCTGTAGATATTACACCTCTATCCACACTTAACAAACGTCAGGTTCGTCAATTAGCTGCTCATATTGGTGTGCCTGCGGATATTGTTACTAAAGCACCTACGGCAGGCTTATGGCCGGGGCAGACGGATGAAACCGAGCTGGGCATTACTTATGACGATAATAGCGATTATTTGGAAGGCAAACAGGTTAACCCTGAGGTAGCCGAGAAACTCGAGAATTATTACCGGAGAACGGCGCATAAGCGCAATGTCATTCCTGGAATTTAGAATAGGTAGAAGTAGAAACCGCCACGGGTCTGCGTTGTAGCAGCTCTCGTGGCGGTTTTTTGTGAGATGGATAAGCTACAAGAATCTTAGTTAGCCAGCGTTTGATCGATAAAATTAGTGGTCGAAGCAATCGCAAGCTCCAATTGTGGGGTAGTACCGGAAAAAGGATGCACAGTACCAAAGGTATGATTACCCTCAGGAATATGAACCCAGTTAATATCGGGTCGGAGCTCAATGAGCTGCTCAGATCCTAGCCGGAGGTGTACTCCATCCAGACTGCCTTGAATAAGAACAACTGGGAAGGACGCTGTCTTCATGCGTTCAAGGATGTTATAACGTTCTTGTTGGTTCTCCATATCTTCTAAAATAACAGCATCCAGCGGCATTTGTTGGCCCGTGCGTGCATTAAGGACATGGGTTCGTCCTGTTTGCTTCATCTCCTGCTTTTGTTCTTCCGTCAACAAATCGAGCTTCGTAACCCCGTTCCAGGAGATGACCCCGCTAACTTCACTGGGATGGTCAAGCGTGTAGACCAGACAAATTCCCCCTCCAAGACTATGTCCTAGAAGGAATAAGGGTAAGCTGCCGAATTTCGGGTGCTGGCTAAGGTAGGACAACAGTATTTCCATGTCCTTCAGCTCGCGACGAAAGGTGTTGCGGGCGAATTTCTCAAGCTCGGTAAAATGCAGCAGATCCTCTCCGATTCCAGCATGAGAGAAGTTGAAGGTGATCACTTCATGATCTTGGCTGAGAGTAGTGGCTATGTAAGGAAACATCCCCCAATCTTTGAAGCCCTTGTAGCCGTGTGCAATAACGATAAGGCTCTTAGGTGCTTCTTGGGCAGGAAAGTGTGAGCAGCGGAGAACAGCGTCTTCACCTGCGGGTATTTCGAAATTACGATGCTGCATAGGGTAATCCCCTCTCTCTATATATAAATGAAGTAAATCAGCAAGTCCATCACGAAGGCGCCTAGATAGACTTCCAAACCATTTTCTTTTAAGATAGCAGAAAGAATCTTATAGGACTATAATTTAAAATTGAAATGAATGACCTGTATAATGATCATACCATTATTGAAGTAGTATAGGATACACGTCCATAAGGAGCGTGAAATTTTGATTTACGGAATCGGACATGATGTGTTAGAAATTGAGCGAATCTCAGAGGTAATGCGCAGGGGACAGGGCAAGAAATTCAACCAGCGCATCCTAACGAAGCAAGAGTACCAGCTTGCTGAGCAACGAGGTGGAAGGTTGGCTGAGTTCGTAGCCGGGCGTTTTGCTGCCAAGGAAGCCGTTGTGAAGGCTTTAGGTTGTGGCATTGGTAATGTGGTTGGTTTTCAGGATATTGAGATATTACCTGACCGTAAAGGTAAGCCGGAAGTAACCTTATCATGCGAAGCCTGGAGCAGACTAGATCTACCTGAAGGACAGAAGTATACCATTCATCTTACGATAACGCATGGCCGTGATTTGGCTTCAGCTTTTGCGGTGGTGGAGGAGCTAGGTTCATGAATTGAACCGTGATTATAGAAGGGCAAGGAGAGTTACAATGAAACAACAAGAACGACAGGATTTGCAGGAACGAGAAGAAGGACGAGAAGACCAAGATAAAAAAGATCAGGAGCTGCGGGAGGCCAAGCAATATTTCAGTTATTATTTGCTGGAGTGGTATCAAGGGCAGAAGCGGGATTTGCCTTGGCGCAGGCACCGCAATCCTTATTATATTTGGATTTCTGAAATTATGCTGCAACAGACAAGGGTAGATACGGTAATCCCTTATTTTAATCGTTTTATTGAGCGCTTTCCGACGGTAGAGTCACTCGCTGACGCCCCTGAAGAAGACGTGCTTAAGTGTTGGGAAGGCTTAGGGTATTATTCCCGCGCACGTAATATACAGCATGCAGCCAAGCAGGTAAAGGAGCTTTATGGGGGACAGGTACCGAATGACCGTGAGGCGGTGTTCAGCTTAAAGGGAGTGGGTCCTTACACAGCAGGGGCTATTCTCAGTATCGCGTTTAATCGGCCAGAGCCAGCGGTAGATGGTAATGTAATGCGGGTGTTGTCCCGATACTTCCTCATCGAGGATGATATAGCTAAGGGACCCACCCGCGTGAAAATGGAGCGCCTGGCGGCTGAGCTGATCCCGGAGGGGGAAGCTGCCTCATTTAATCAGGCGCTTATGGAGCTCGGGGCGCTCGTATGCACCCCGAAATCACCGAGCTGCTTAACCTGCCCGGTGATGGAGCATTGTGCTGCGCGCCTGGCGGGCTGCGAGACTTCGCTGCCCGTCAAGACCAAGGCCAAGCCGCCGCGCCCAGAGGAGCGGCTGGCGGCCTTAATCGAGGGCCGCGGTGCCCACGCGGGCCAAGTGCTCATCCGGCAGCGGCCACAAAGCGGGCTGTTAGCCCGCATGTGGGAGCTGCCGCACTGGCAGGCGCCGCCAGCGGAAGGCGGCGCCAAGAGCGCGCGGCTGCCGGAGGCCGCGGCGCTGGACCGGCTGCGCCGGTCACTGCGGCAGGCCGGGATCTCCGCCCGGCCTGAGGAGCACTGGATGGCTGCTGAGCATATCTTCAGCCATATTGTGTGGACCCTGCAGGTGTATCGCTGCAGGGAGGAGGACGCCCTTCCGCTGCCAATAGCGGCAGAAGGACGGGCAGCCTACACCGCGGATGCAGGCCTGTTCCCAGAGATGGACAGCAACGTGCCCGTCGAGAGATTTGAGGACGGTAATGCTAGTCCAGAGGATGGCGGAGCTGTTCGCTGGATCAGCCGTGAGGACATGGCTAATTATGCGTTCCCTAATGTCTTCTTGAAGCTGCTGAATCTTTATTTCGATGAGCAGGAAGAGCTGGCGAAGGCGGGGAAGTAGAGAATGTTTGATGTAGAAGTATGGGATGTAAGCAAAGTATGGAATGTACTATGCTTACATCTAATTGCTTCTGTTGTTTTATGACCTCAAGAGTGATCAAAATTGTTTTTAGGGAATTATTCCCTGAAATTATGCCCTTTCCGCCTATTTTTAATCATTTTAGGGAAAACCTCCCTAAAAATTCGGTGAATATCTTATTTATGCTCCAGAACCGCTGGTTTTTAGGGAAGTTTTCCCTTATTACTAGTGTTTATGGAGAATATCGCTGAATTTTAGGGAGTTTTTCCCTAATTATAGTAAGACGAAGGCTATTTGGGGACTCTGCCCAGTAGAGCAACATAAAAAAAGGTATCCCGCAGCCTATTAGGCCAGGGGATACCTTTTTAAATTGGCTATTAAGCTATAAGCTCAAGCCGAATTTAATTCCTTATTTCGAGCTTTCGTAACGTTTGCCAACTTCTTCCCAGTTTACTACGTTCCAGAACGCTTTGATGTAATCAGGGCGTTTGTTTTGGTAGTTCAGGTAGTAAGCGTGCTCCCATACATCAAGTCCGAGGATTGGAGTAGCGCCTTCGCTGATTGGGTTGTCTTGGTTAGGTGTGCTTGTTACTGCCAGTTTGCCATCTTTAACAACTAGCCAAGCCCAGCCACTGCCGAAACGAGTGGTTGCTGCTGCTGCGAAATCTTCTTTGAATTTTTCGAATCCGCCCAGTTCGCTGTCAATAGCTGCTGCAAGTGCGCCAGTTGGTGCGCCGCCGCCGTTTGGTCCGATAACTTCCCAGAACAAGGTGTGGTTAGCGTGTCCGCCACCATTGTTACGAACAGCAGTGCGGATAGCTTCTGGTACAGCGTTCAGATCTGTAAGAAGTTCTTCGATGCTTTTGCTTTGCAATTCAGGTGCCTTTTCCAAAGCTGCGTTCAGATTAGTCACATATGTGTTATGGTGTCTATCATGGTGAATTTCCATCGTCAAAGCGTCGATGTGTGGTTCGAGTGCGTTGTTTGCATAAGGAAGTGCTGGTAATTGAAATGCCATGGAAAAATCCCTCCTGAGTATATTAGAATTTGTATAGATAAAGAACTTCGGCGGTTTATCGTCAAAATTCTTTATTGTTGATATGTACTATAGGGTATCTCCCAATAGGATACTTTAATTAAACAGTATCTGGATCAATAATGCAACACTAAACAAACATAAATGTTTATAAAGTATGTTGGGAGTGTAAACAGGATCATCAATTGTATTTAAAATGTTAAAATAAAGAGCCGTCACCCCATAGACATAACTCTGTATAATTACCCTTATAATGAAACAATGAATCTCAACCAAAATGTAAACGCTTGATATTAAGCGCTTTCAAAAGAAAAATGATGATATCACGAGAAAAGTGTGCTTTAATAGATTTAAAAGCAGGTATTCCTCGGTATTTGATGCTTTTTTTTATTTTCTCAATGTTAAGGGAACCCCTTCTTTTTGTTAAATTCATAAGCCATAGACAAGGGAGATTTTAAAGAATGCACGTTCGTTCCTTTCAATTAAGCGACGTTAGCCCTGTGACTGATTTGCTGCAAACAGCATTATCGGAAGAATGTTTCGAGAACACTATCGAGCCTTTCTCCAGGCAGCTTTCATGGGATTCAGATCTCATTGTAGTTGCGGAAGATGAAGAAGAAATTGTTGGAGCACTGATTGGTACGATTGAGAAAAACCACGGTTGTTATTTCCGGATTGCTGTACATCCTGATTATCGCCGCAGAGGAGTCGGTAGGAGTCTGGTATCGGCTATGGAATCCAGGTTTCAAGCTCGTAAGGTTAGTGGTATCTACGTAGCCGTCGATGAGCATAATTCTTTTGCATTGCCATTGTATGAAGCTATGGGATATAGCGAGAATCAAATTTTTAAATCTGTCCGGAAGCTGAGCATTGTTGGGTAATTTTGATCACTCAGCTGCGTAAGCGGAAACATTTACTAAATATAGAACTATAGTTGATGATATAGTCTGTTTCACTCATACTCAAGCGTATTTTCCAGAAGTCCATTACTAATGGCTGGGAGATATGCTTTTTTATTGTTATAATATCTGCAAGTATAGACATCAATAATTGAGAATAAGAGGTGACATATTGAGTCAGGAGTCCCAAGTAGAGTTCATGCGTAATCGGAAGCAAAGACATAGATCCTCCAGATCAAAGAAAGGCTTTGGTGGTCGTTTGGCCGCGGAATTGAAGGATTGGTTGCTTACAGCGGTAGTTGTATTTGCGGTAATGTCGGTTCTTAATATTTTTGTGTTCAATATATCAACGGTTAAAGGTCAGTCTATGCAGCCAACGCTTGTGGAAGGTGAGAGGCTCTTTATTAATAAGCTTTCATTGATGTTTGTAAACCCAAAACACGGGGATGTCGTCATTCTTCATGATCCTAGCACTGGACCGAGTCGGAAGGACTTTTTAGTAAAACGAGTCATTGGCATACCTGGAGATATCATAGAAGTGAAGGATCACCAGTTATATGTGAATGGAAAAATAGTGAATGAGCCGTATATAGATACCGAGATTGAAGACCCGGATTTCGCGGCGTTAACTGTGGAGAGCGGAAACTATTTTGTCATGGGAGATAACCGTCATGCTTCAGCAAGCAAAGATAGTCGTTATTTCG
Source organism: Paenibacillus sp. FSL R5-0914 (assembly GCF_038004525.1). Lineage (NCBI taxonomy): Bacteria > Bacillati > Bacillota > Bacilli > Caryophanales > Paenibacillaceae > Paenibacillus > Paenibacillus sp. FSL R5-0914. The sequence goes on along the minus strand of NZ_JBBORH010000001.1, from coordinate 241,875 downwards.
GCTCCATCCCACAGGACATGATTGTAGGCAGGGCGGATTATATCTGGTGGCCGCTGTCTAAACTGAAAGGGTTATAAGAATTTTATCGATAACATGAAAAGGAGAAGGCGGAAATGAACAATACATTTCAGTCACCGTATGCACCCCCGCCTTCCAAGTGGGCACAGCTTAAAGCGGAGATTCAGGAGGCTGCGACGTCACTCGGTATTGATGATATCGGGTTTACTACAGCAGAGCCTTTTTTATATCTGAAAAATATTTTGCAAGACCACCGAGACAAAGGATATGAATCTGGTTTCGAGGAACCGGATCTGGATAAAAGGACAATCCCCGCTCTGAGCTCTGGGGACAAGCCCTTATCTATTATTTCAATTGCTGTGGCCTATCCTTCCAAAATGGAGAATCCTCCGAAGTCTGAGCCAGGTGCACGAAGAGGTATTCTCGCCAGAGCATCATGGGGCAGGGATTATCATCATGTGCTGAGGGAGGCCTTGAGTAAGCTGGAGGACTTTATTCATGAGCGTGTGCCGGAGGCTGTGCTGGAAAGTATGGTCGATACCGGTGTGCTGGTAGATAGAGCGGTTGCGGAAAGAGCAGGAATAGGCTTCAGCGGCAAAAACTGTTCCATCATCTCGCCCAAATGGGGATCTTGGATTTATCTAGGGGAGATGGTTACGAACATTCCTTTTGCTCCGGATGAGCCTGTTGAAGAAGGCTGTGGGGAATGTACCAAGTGTATTGATGCTTGTCCAACCGGCGCGCTGGTGGGTCCGGGTCAACTTAACGCGCAGGCTTGTATTTCTTTTCTGACGCAGACCAAAGGATTTCTGAGTGATGAATACATGACCAAGATTGGCAACCGTCTATACGGCTGTGACACCTGCCAGATTGTATGTCCCAAGAATCGAGGGAAGAACTGGAATCATCGCCCTCAGATGCTGCCTGATCCTGAGATCGTGAAGCCATTGTTAATGCCAATCCTGGATCTTAGCAACCGTGAATTCAAAGAGAGATTCGGAAATAGCTCTGCTGCCTGGAGAGGCAAAAAGCCGATGCAACGAAATGCGATCATCGCTCTCGGTAATTTCAAGGAAGTAGAAGCGGTGCCAAAGCTAACAGAAATTGTTCTGAAAGAGTCGCGGCCTGAGATGCGAGGCACTGCTGCTTGGGCGCTGGGACGCATCGGTGGTGAGGAGGCTCTAGCTGCTGTTGAATCGGCTTTAGAGCGCGAAGAGCATGACACGGTAAAAGAAATGCTGAGCCGGGCACAGGATGTGCTCCTTACTGCGAAGCAGGCACGAGAGGACAGCGATGTTTAATGAAGGAAAAAGATCATAGACAGGTTGCATTTTCCCAATTGCTGTCCAGTTCTCGAAATGCTATGATAGATTCGCGTGCCATATGGCGATGCAGACAATAGAGTGTAGAGGTGGGCTTTAGATGAATATCGCATTACCTATTATTACATTGGTCGTAGGTCTCATCGGTGGATTTTTTATCGGTGTGTATTATCTGCGCAGACAAATGACAACTATGCAGAATGATCCTGAAATGCTGCAAAAGGTTGCGAAACAAATGGGTTATAACCTGAATGGGAAACAAATGCAACGTGCCCAACAGATGATGAAGAATCAGAACCAGACAGGCGCCCGACCAGGAGCAGCTAAAGGGAATAAACGTAGAAGTAAGTAACCGGGTCCGGATAGAAATTATACGGGTGCGGAAGGGGGAGACATCATGGGGAACATCAATGAATACGTGAACGGTAAAGTATCAGAGAACCGTGAGCAAATCGAGTATCACGTTGAGAAAATATTAGAATTAATCGGTGAAGATACCGGCCGCGAGGGACTGCTTGAAACACCAGCACGTGTTACGCGGATGTACGAGGAGATATTCGGCGGTTATTCGATAGATCCCCGCGAGGCGCTCGGTGTTACTTTTGATGAGTCTCATGAAGAGCTAGTGATCGTGAAGGATATCGTCTATTACAGCCAATGTGAGCATCACATGGCTCCATTCTTCGGTAAAGTGCATATTGGATACATTCCGAGCGGACGGATTGCTGGACTCAGCAAATTAGCTCGCCTAGTTGAAGCAGTGAGTCGGCGTTTGCAGGTTCAAGAGCGCATTACGACGCAAATTGCGGATATTATGACGGAGGTACTAAGCCCTCACGGCGTTATGGTCGTTGTGGAAGGTGAACATCTTTGTATGTGCGCACGTGGAGTGAAGAAGCCAGGAAGTAAGACGGTAACCATGTCTACTAGAGGGGTCTTCCGGGAGGATGTCGCCGCTCGTGCGGAGTTTCTGAACTTGATTAAAGAATAGTATATAGAGGTGTCTATGCCTCGAAATTAGAAGGACCCATCATTCACTTTTTGTGAACGATGGGTCCTTTTGGGTCAATATAAGCGAATAGAAGTGATGTCTTCTACGAAGTGGTAAGAGATCAGTAAGGCTTCCATGCAAGTTTACTGGCAGCGGCATAACGCTCTGACACATATGGCCAGTTGACGACCTTCCACCAATCGTTAATATAATCCGCACGATTATTCTGATGTTTCAGATAGTAGGCATGTTCCCATACATCCAAGGCCAAGAGCGGAACAACGTCCCATTGCGATAAATTTTGATGTTTTTCCGCAGTGAGAATTTCTAGTCTATGGCTACGTGGGCTCCAGACGAGAATGGCCCATCCGCCACCTTCTACTTTATTCGCAGCTTCAGTGAACTGTTTCTTGAAGCTTTCATAGCTTCCAAAGCTTTGTTCTATAGCTTCTAGTAAAGCACCTGTTGGGCGGCCCCCACCTTGCGGAGACATCACGTTCCAAAAGATCGTGTGAAGATAGTGGCCTGCACCATTAAAGGCTAATTCTCTCTCCCAATGTTTAACGAGATCGAAGTCACCGTTCTTACGGGAATCTGCTAATTTAACTTCAGCCTTGTTTAATCCATCTACATAACTTTGATGGTGCTTATCGTGATGAATTCTCATCGTCTTTTCGTCAATATAAGGTTCTAGTGCATTATAGGCGTAAGGCAAGGGAGGTAGCGTATGGCCGCCAATGGGTACCGCGTCGTTTTTATCGCGGATATCAGGAACAGTGTCAGTAAAAGTAGAAAATCCATCATTCCGCATGGTATCGTCTGTATCGATGTTTACGACATAATCCTCTGTGTAATCGCGCATGACTTGTGATAGCTTTCCGGGCGAGCTGAGTGTCTGCAGTACGGCTAGGAAGTATTCTGATTCGCGAATAATATGCAGAATCACAGTAGTTGCAAGGGGGACGGCTTTGACCGCTGCGCTACTCTCCATGATGGCAAAGAGCTGCCGGACGAACTCTTGGGATTGATTGCAGGAGATATGTAGCAGTTTCTCCGTTTCCGCAGTGAGTTCTGCCTGTGGCGGAGGAGAAGAGGAAAGGGCAGCATTCAATAGCTGCTGTGCCGCCTGCTCAGTTGCACCAAAAACAACGGCCCATTCATCGAGGAGTTTCACATAAGGATCCTCTAATTTAGGTACGATCGCTTTGATGACTTCGGTATGCTCTTTCTCTTGTGTTTTCCAAAATACGATTTCTTCCAGGATACGTACTGGCAGCATCGGCCCGTATACATATAGCATGCCAAGAAAACCTCCCGTGATATGTCTTTATCAGTCCATTATATGAACGGTCTTGGAAGGTTATGAAGAACATAAACTTAGAGTGCCTCTTTGGCTTCTTTCTTTCCAGGGGATGAAAACAGCCTCTTCCTAGGATACATTTCTTTCTGTCCCTGGAAGAGGCTGTTCGTATGGTTATTAGCGCTTAGTTAATTACTTGCCATCGCCGGCTGATCGCCATTATTATTTTTGGCCAGATGGACATTCCCTAAAAAAGCGGAGACCCGCCGCAAATACTCACGGGGATGCTCGCGGAACAACAGCTCATGATGACTACCTTCAATGATCCAGGAATCAGAGAACGGATTGTTCTGATTTGCTGCTAGTTCTTCGGCAATAGGATAAGGGGCTTTATCGTCTTTGGTTCCATGCATGAAAAGGATTGGGAAAGGATAATCTTTGGATTTAACCTTTGCATAAGGAATCTGATCTAGTCCCGTACCGTTCAGTACCGGGAACAGCATTTCCATGATCGCCAGGGAAGGTTGGCGCGGCAGATCGATATTCTGCTTGATATTATGATACAGCGTGTCTGGTTCTAACAAAAAGGTGCTGTCCAGAATCATCGCGTCGATGTCCTCAGATACTAATCCTGCTTGCAGTGCTGTGCCAGCACCCATGGAGAAGCCCCAAACAACGAGCTCTTTAGCCCCGCGTTCCTTTGCGAAATCAATGGCGCCTAGAAGCTGCTGGGATTCTTTTTTGCCGCCGGTTGCAATATCCTTATTACCTTGGGCAGCAAATCCGTAATCAAACATTACGACATTGAAATTCAGACTGTGTGCATAGTGAGCGAGATCGTACATAGGTACCCAAGACTCTTCGCGGTTGGCACCATAGCCATGACTGAACACGATAGTCTTAGTGGCATCCTTGGCTGGAATATACCAGCCGTTCATCAGGCGACTGCCATCCTTAGCTGGGAAGGATACATCCTCGTAGGCGAGGCCTTTGGCCATCATAGGATTGGAGTACAGTGGCGCGACGGTTGGATTGGATAGTACCCAAGCGATGTAGCCATGGAGCGAGACAAAACAAAATGCTAAAAAGAAAAATATAGATAATAGCAATGCAACGATAATATGCTTAACACGGATCATCCGCAGCGATAGTCGTGATGAACTGCCCTGTTTAGGTAGTTTAGGACGACGGGAGACTGACGTGCCGGCTCGGCTGGTTGTCAGATCCATAAGGTCCCCTCCTAAGTATGATGTGAGTACTAGTGCCTAGGATAATTTGTCGAAAATGATACTAAAGCATTAGTATATTTAATATGTTTATCGTAAGTTGAAGCACTTACAAAGTCAATGAATTGGACCGTTTTGTAATGTAACTGTAAAGTGCGGACCAGTCTTTTTCGGCTCAGTGAATATACTGGACTTTCCGTAGAGTTTTGCACTAAGATAGAGTTAGTTATAATGTAACCGCGTTTCATTTGATGAAACACGAAGGGGGATTACTGTGGAGGACCGAAAGCTAACGGTACGCGCGGTAGAACGTGCGCTTGATATATTACTTTGTTTTACGCAGGACAGAGATTTAGGGTTAACGGAGATCGCATCAAAGATTGACTTACATAAGAGTACAGTCCACAGATTGCTGGCAACACTAGAGGAAAAGGGCTTTCTTATTCGCAATCCGGCGACAGAAAAATATAGGTTGGGTATACGAATCTGGGAGTTGTCTACGCATCTGCCTGCTTTTGACGAGTCGGCAGCGGTATTGCTGCCATCTATGGAACGGCTGAGAGATCGACTCGGTGAGACGGTAAGTCTTTACTTAAGGGATGGTATTGAACGCGTACGTATTCAGGCGGTACAGAGCCAGCAGGCGATCCGTAGAGTCGCACAGATCGGTGCGAGGCTGCCATTATCTGTAGGGGCGTCGAGTAAGGTGTTAGCAGCGTATGCACCACCTGAGGTGTTGAGAGAGCTACTGGAGAGTTCGGAGTGGCCGGATTACGTTGAGAAGAGTGTATACAAAGATCAGCTTAATGAGATCATCCGGCTGGGGTATGCCACGAGTTTCGAAGAACGTGAGTCTGGTGCGGCCGCTGTGGCGGTACCTGTCACAGGCCGTAGTGGAAATGTGATTGCGGCGTTATCACTGTCAGGGCCGGTCAGCCGCCTGTCTAGGGATACGTTAGTGGAGTATGCCGCCATCTTGAAGGAAGCAGCAAGTGAAATGGGCATGATGATTCCATAGCCCAACATGAGAAAAACGGCCAGTCTCCGGATGATCGGAGGCTGGCCGTTTAATATCCAAATATAATAAGACAAGGGAGTGTCTCTAGCCTTAATGGCCAGAGGGCACTCCCTTGTGCGTCATGCGATAAACCTATTCTACAGATACAGCCGAAGAATCTGTGGCATCCGCCAGCATTTGGCGAAGTACAGTTTGTAGAATACCACCATTGCGATAGTAATCAATATCAACCGTACTGTCGAGGCGTGCTGTGACAGGGAAATCGAACTGAGTACCGTCTTCACGGGTAGCGGTAACAGTTAGATCTTGGCTTGGCGTCACCTCGTTATCGAGACCGGTAATGTTGAAGGTCTCGCGTCCGGTCAGTCCCAAGCTGCTCCAGCCGTGGCCTTCCTGGAATTGCAGTGGAAGCACACCCATACCAACCAGATTGCTGCGGTGAATCCGCTCAAAGCTCTCAGCGATAACAGCTTTAACACCCAACAGAAGCGTGCCCTTGGCAGCCCAGTCACGTGAGCTTCCTGTGCCGTATTCTTTACCGGCGATAACGATGAGATTCTGTCCAGCGTCCTGATACAGCATGGAAGCGTCATAGATGGACATGACTTCATCGCTTGGTAGGAAGGTTGTAACTCCGCCTTCTGTACCTGGAGCTACTGCGTTACGAATCCGAATATTAGCGAATGTACCACGCATCATGACTTCATGATTTCCGCGGCGTGAGCCGTAGGAGTTGAAGTCTGCACGTTCTACACCATGATCGCGTAAATATTCGCCGGCAGGACCAGAGGTAGAGATATTACCTGCAGGTGAGATATGGTCGGTGGTTACGGAATCAGCAAGCAACGCCAGAACGCGTGCATCCTTGATATCCTTGATGTCTCCTAGACCGTCTGCCAGATGCTCAAAGAATGGCGGATTCTGAATATACGTGGAATTATCATCCCACTCATACAGCTCGCCTTGTGGAACAGGGATAGAATTCCAACGTTCATTAGCAGTGAATACATTCTCGTATTTACGACGGAACATCTCCGGACTAAGGGAGAGACCGATAGCTTCACGAATTTCAGCAGTAGTTGGCCAAATATCCTTCAGGAATACTGGCTCACCTTGTGGATCAAATCCAAGCGGTTCAGTCTGCAAATCGATATTTACAGTGCCAGCCAGTGCGTAAGCAACTACGAGCGGCGGTGAAGCCAAGTAGTTGGCTTTGACCTGAGCATGTACGCGGCCTTCAAAGTTACGGTTACCGGAGATTACAGCAGCTACGGTCATATCGTTATCAGTGATGGCTTGGCTAACCTCTTCAGGCAATGGACCGGAGTTACCGATACAAGTAGCACAGCCATATCCCGCCAAGTAGAAGCCCAGTGCTTCAAGTGGCTTCAGCAAGTCTGCTTTTTCCAAATATTCAGTAACTACCAATGATCCTGGAGTCAAGCTGCTCTTAACGTATGCTGGTTTGGTCAGACCACGTTCCACAGCTTTTTTCGCCAAAAGACCTGCACCAAGCATAACGCTAGGGTTGGAAGTATTCGTACAGCTTGTAATCGCTGCGATCACGACCGCGCCTGTGCTCAGCTTGCTTTTGGTGCCATTTTTATGTTCTATTTCTACAACTTGGGCGATTTTCTCATCGCTGAGACCGTAACCGCCTTTGTCTACAGGTGTACGGATAATACCTTCGAAATTTTCTTTCATATGCGTAAGTTCGATCCGGTCTTGCGGACGTTTTGGTCCAGCCAAGCTTGGAACGACAGAAGCTAGGTCAAGTTCAATTACATCGCTGAACTCAGGATCTGGCGTATTCGAAGTGCGGAACATGCCTTGTGCTTTGTAATAAGATTCAACGAGCTCTACCAGATCATCTGGACGACCTGTGCTGCGAAGATAAGCAAGTGTCTCTTCATCTACAGGGAAGAAACCGATCGTTGCTCCGTATTCTGGCGCCATGTTAGCAACCGTTGCCCGGTCAGCGAGACTGATGTTAGCAAGACCAGGACCGTAGAATTCGACGAATTTGCCGACTACGCCCTTTTTACGCAACATTTCAGTCACTGTCAGTGCCAAGTCTGTTGCTGTAGCCCCTTCGATAAGACTACCTGTAAGCTTGAAGCCCACTACATCTGGTGTAACAAAATAGAGCGGTTGTCCGAGCATACCTGCTTCAGCTTCAATACCGCCTACACCCCAGCCCACAACACCAAGTCCATTGATCATCGTAGTGTGGGAGTCCGTTCCAACAAGGGAATCTGGATAAACGACAGTTTCACCATCGATAGTTTTAGTGGTGGCTACGGAAGCCAAATACTCCAAATTCACCTGATGCACGATACCGGTAGCTGGAGGAACTGCACGGAAATTATTGAAAGCGGTCTGTGCCCAGCGAAGGAAACGGTAGCGTTCCTCGTTGCGCTCAAACTCCACGTTCATATTGTATTCCAAAGCGTCTGCCGTACCGAAAGCATCAACCATAACAGAGTGGTCAATTACAAGGTCAACGGGAACGAGCGGGTTGATCTGTTTAGGATCTCCGCCGGCTTTCTTTACGGTGTCACGCATAGCTGCCAGATCTACGACTACCGGAACACCGGTAAAGTCCTGAAGTACGATACGAGCAGGGATAAACGGAATTTCTTTATTGCGATCAATGTCGCCTGACCAATCAGCCAATTGTTTCACATGTTCTTCTGTAATCGCCCGTCCGTCAAATTGACGAACAGCCGCCTCAAGTAATACTTTGATCGAGAAAGGAAGGGAAGAGATAGAGCCCAATCCTTGTTCCTCAAGGGAGTTAAGATCATAATAGCGATAAGATTTGCCACCTGATTCCAGGGTGCGGGCCAACGAGAAATGATCCTTGCTTGGCATATGTGCGCCTCCTTGTTTCATCTATTGAAACTCAATTTCACATTGCATGTTATTTAATTATAACGGTTACAAAGAGGGGAGTAAAGTTTTTTTTCCTATATATAAAGCCCGAATATCGCATCTCTGAAACCATTTAGAGTTACCTCTAAAACGTAAGCTATAAGCAAAGCATATGCCCTACCATGTAAATTGAAGCGATCTGTATAGCGGCCTGTTTCCTTTCATATACATAGAGCAGTAGTTAAAAGGGAATGAAGGGGTGCGAGTATAATGGAACAACAGTGGAAGCAGAGTCTATATGTATATGTAGATCAAGTGAATAAGGCCAGGGTGGAACCTAAGTCCTCATCGCAAACAGTTTCCGTATCCGTTAAAGATCCACGTTTTCTGGTGGAGCAAGGGGAACGTTCACGCCGTATCGCTGAATGGTATACCGCTCGTGGGATCACTCCGCTGCGTGGGGAAACAGGTGTAAAGACTTTACGGACCGTCCGGCAGACTCCGACTGAGGTGGTAGCAGAGGTTACGCTGCATAGTGCACTCTATTATGAAAAAGGAGGCGTTAACCACCGCGAGGATAGGGTTGAGCTGGAGCGGTTGACCTTTGTGCGGGACGGAGGGGGTTGGGAAATCGCTGCTATAGAACGAACCATTCCCGAAAGGAATACAGTTCATAGAGCTGAGGCGGAGTTATCAGGCAGGTTGTCCAAATGGGGGGAAGCTTTGCCTGCTCCGCTGCCATCACAGCCCCTTCTAAACCGGAATATTCTTGGTGAGATCTCGGGCTCAAGAGAGGTTCGCTACAACCGTGAAGAAGCGGTGGCTTATGCTGATCGTTGGTGGAAAGACGGGAATCCGGAGTTCGAAACATTTGAGGTAGATTGTACGAATTATGTCTCCCAATGCCTCTTTGCAGGGGGCGCGCCTATCAACTATACTGGTAAAAGAGAAACGGGTTGGTGGTACAAAGGCTACCAAGGAAAACAAGAATGGTGGAGTTATAGCTGGGCTGTATCAGACAGTCTGCAGCGCTATTTGAGCGTTAGCCGGAGCAGTGGCTTGCGTGCGGAAGTCATGGAGCGGCCGGAGCAATTGATGCTGGGCGATATCATTCAATATGACTGGGATGGTAACGGGCAATATCAGCACAGCACGATCGTCACAGCCTTTGATGCTGGTGGCATGCCGCTTGTGAATGCACGTACAGTTAGCAGTCGTCATCGCTTCTGGGACTATCGTGATTCCTACGCATGGACGGAACAAACGAAATACCGTTTTTTTCATATTAACGACTATTTATAAGACAGAAAGAGGTTGTAAAGGTATGGGGAACGCAAAACTAACCGTAGGGCTGGTGTACGGGGGCAAATCCGGAGAACATGAGGTATCGCTACAGACGGCTTTTGCCGTGATGAACTCATTTGATTACGATAAATATGAGATTATCCCTTTTTATATTTCAAAACAGGGCTTGTGGAAAGTCGGAGAGACGTTATCGGCACCTTATAGTGAGGTAGAGCAGCTCAAGCTTTCAGATGCAACGGAAGATATGGGCACAGCCCTGAATGTAGTATTTAGTGGACTATCCGGTGCGGATAAAGCGGTAGACGTTATGTTCCCACTGCTGCACGGCACGTATGGCGAGGACGGAACAATTCAAGGGTTGTTCGAAATGGCGAATATTCCTTACATTGGGGCTGGTGTTCTTGCCTCTTCGGCAGGGATGGATAAGGTTGTTATGAAGAAGCTATTCGCTGATGCAGGTCTGGATCAGTGTGAATATTGTTATTTTAACATCAGCGCTTGGAAAAGAAAAAGCCATGAGTTGATTGTGGGTGTAGAGGATAAACTGGGATATCCAGTATTCGTAAAGCCTGCTAATCTGGGCTCAAGTGTAGGTATTTCTAAGGCTTCTGATAAGGAAAGTCTTGTAAAAGCTATAGATTTCGCCTTCCGTTATGACACCAAAGTCATTATTGAGGAATTCGTGGATGCTCGTGAGGTAGAGGTCGGTGTGCTCGGAAATGATGAGCCAGAGGCCTCTGTTCCGGGTGAAATCGTTTCTTCTGGAGAATATTATGACTACGCAGCTAAATATACGGACGGTAAATCGCAAATGATGATTCCTGCGCCAGTAGATTCTGAAGTTGCTGATCGTTTGCGGGAGTCCGCGATAACCGCTTTTAGAGCGATTGAGGGTAGCGGGATTACCCGGGCGGACTTCTTCCTGCGGAGATCGGATGGTAAAATTCTAATTAACGAAGTGAATACGATGCCTGGCTTCACTCCTTACAGCATGTATCCGCTATTGTGGCGTGAGACAGGTGTATCCTATAGAGCTCTGTTAGACCGTATGATTGAGTTAGCCTTAGAGCGCTATAATTTCAAACAAGGTCTTAAGTATGACAACGAGTAATTGAAGCTACTAGCGGGTTCATCCCGACTGGAAAGGGGCGACAAAATATGGGTTTTCAAACTGAATTCAATTCCGTCTGTAAGTTCAAGAATGAACAAGAGCTGTACGAGCTGCTGGAGTATGGGCGTACCAAAATGGTGAAGCAGGGCTTTCGCGTGTATCCGACGGGTCAGAAGGTGATTGCCTACACACCTGAGAATGTAGCTGTAGCGATCGTCAAAATCTCAGCCTCGATCGCAGAGATTAATTTTCAGGGGCATGAGGTTACAGCGGTCGAAATGGAACTCGTGCGTAAATTGAATGAAGAAGAATCAAAAGTGCAAACTGCACTAGCAGATGAAATGTTTTTTGGAGCGCAGGGATGATTGTCCGTTTTGGATATGTAGCGATGTCCACCGTTATCAAAGACTGCTCACCATCCAAGACTATGACGATGGCCTCCTTCAAGAAGCTGGATGACCGTGAAGCGGCACTTCGGCGTTTGGAGAACCTCGCTCGGATGAATCTGCACAATACGCTGCGACTAATGAAGCATAATGTGGGTTCGGACATCTTCGTGTACCGTCTCACTTCCAAGTTGATTCCTTTGGCGACGCATCCTGATTTACAGGATTGGAATCCGTTTGCTGCGCTCGCTGAGGAATTCGCGGAAGTGGGGCAATATGTGAAAAAGCATGGGATGCGGGTGTCTTTTCATCCAGATCACTTTACAGTGCTTAGTACACCCCGTCCTGAGGTGCTAGTAAGTTCCATCCGGGATTTGCAGCACCACACGGACATGCTGAATGCCATGGGACTTCCTGCCATGGCGAAGAACAATATTCATATTGGCGGAGCCTATGGGGACAAGCCGGTGGCAGCCAAGCGGTTTGAGAAGCATTTCCGCGAGCTACCAGCAGCGCTGCAGGCACGTATTACGCTGGAGAATGATGATAAGACCTTCACAGCTCCGGAGACACTGGCAGTCTGCCAGAACGTAGGCCTGCCGATGGTGCTGGATATTCACCATCAATGGGTGAATAATGAAGGAGAGCTCCCTTGGGAGCTGTGGCCTGATATTCAGCAGACATGGCGAAGCGAGCTTGCACAGAAGGATGTTCCGTCTGGAGAGCTTTTCCCGCCTAAGATTCATGTATCTAGTCCGCGCAGTCCGTCTGATCCACGCAGCCATGCAGATGGTGTGGAGCCTGCGCCATTAGTAGCTTTTTTAAAGCGGATAGCTGCAGATACCCCTGCTATTGATGTTATGATTGAGGCAAAACTAAAAGATGGTGCGTTATTTGGATTGATGGAAGCAATGAAGGAGCTGGCTGATGCCGGTAACGGAATTTCTGTATTAAATGGGGCAAGTGTGTATATCGAACCTTAAACAATGAAAATAAGGCGATAGGTCCCGAATACGGGCCCTATCATGACTTGATATGTAACTTGAAATAGGGTACGTTGAATGAAACTCTATTACGATTAACATTCAAGGGATCATAGAAATGGGTATCCCTTATGGCGGAACTTTGAGAACGTTTTGGCGTATTGAACGGTATTGTGAATAGGATTGCTTTAAATTTCATGCCAATGGCGATTATGTTCAAGGAAGCGGAGTGAAGATATGAGTCCTTTAAAACCAGAGGGTAAGAAAGAACGTGAACCCTATGTAGTAACAAGCAAGGGACATACGGCGGTAGCCATTAATGCTGCTGCCAAAGCAGGAGAATGGATAAAAAGCAGACAGGGCCTGGTGAAGGAACTTAATACAAAGACATCGGCACAGGATCTGGTCACGGAAGTAGATAAAGGCGTTGAACAGATGATCCGCAGGTTGATCCTGACACATTATCCAGATCATGCGATCCTCGGTGAGGAAGGCGTTTCCCCGGGAGCAGCAGCAGCAACCGCTGCATTGGAAGAAGCTCGTGAGCATGAATATCTGTGGATTGTAGATCCTGTAGATGGTACGACTAATTTTGTACACGGATTTCCTTTTTACTGTGTCTCCATTGCTTTAGTGATTCGTGGAGAATTAACAGTGGGTGTAATTTATGATCCGATTCGTGATGAAATGTTCGTTGCTGAAAAAGGTAAGGGAGCCTACATGCATGGTGTTCCTACCGTAGTCTCTACGGAGGACGTTTTTGGAGACAGCTTGATCGCCATGGGCTTTCCACCGGACCGTGAATTTGCGCAACCTGTGAATATGGCAGGACTGCAGAGCGTTCTTCCGCAGATTCGTGGAATTCGTGCAGGAGGCTCGGCTGCTCTACATTTGGCTTATGTGGCAGCAGGTCGGGTAGATGGATACTGGGAAGTAGGCTTAAGCCCTTGGGATTGTGCAGCAGGAGTACTGCTAGTGCTTGAATCAGGGGGCAGAATTACGGATACGCTTGGGCGTCCATACGATATTGGCACTCGTCATATAGTAGCAAGTAATGGTCATATTCACGAATATTTGGTTTCGTCACTGAAGAATGCTGAAGCAACAGGATATAAGCTTTAGGGAGGACGATGCATCATGAGCGAGAAGGATGATCTGGAACGCAAGCTAAGCGAAATGTTGGTTGATGGTGAGATGGAACAGGGTGACCGTATAGCTAAAGAAATCCGTGAGATCTCTCCGAAGTATGAAATTCGTATCCAGACCACAATGGATCCTATTGTGGAGGAGACGCTGCGGTATCGTAAGATTGGACATGAACTAGACGATCGTTATGATAAATATCTGGAACGTGCCGGGAAACATTTGAATTCACAAGAGGATTCAAATAAAGAATAAGACATTCGTTTCTAGCTGTGATAATAATTGTGATGTTCAGAGCGGTTTCCCGAATATGGGAGGCCGCTCTTTTGCGTTGCTATCAGGGATGGTAGAATGAGAATTAGAACATTTTGGGAGGGATACGATGCTAAGCAAGTGGAGAAGAATTTTAGCAGCTAGCACAAGCAGTATGCTTTTGTTATCTGTGCTGATTGGCGTAGGTGCCGGATCGGCAAATGCAGCTGACACGTCTATAACACAAGATGCAAGTCAGGATGTCTTTCGCATCGTAGCTCTTGGCGATTCGATTACTGCCGGATACGAGCCGGGAATGACGGATGTGAATACCAAGCCTTACGGTTATGCGGAGCGACTACTGGAGCAGGGGTGGTATCATGGCCGGAGCGAGCTTACCAATTATGGTATTCTTGGATTGACCACTGCTGGATTACGTAATTACACTGGAGCCATCAAGGACGGCTCAGCGATTACCGCTGAAGGTATTCAGTCAGGTCTTCCAGATCCGCGGATTGACCAATTCGTAAAGTTAACCCCGCAGATCGCATCAGAGCTGAAGGAAGCCGATCTGATTACGATTACAATTGGCGGGAATGATGTAAGCCGTCTTTTCTTACAGGTTAAGGAGCTGACAGATACAGATTTCGAATCTCAACTGGAGCAGAAGCTAGCGGATTACAATACGAATGTGAAGGCGAGTCTTGAGAATATTCGTGCGATAAATCCTCAAGCAACAATTATATTGGCTGACCAATACCAGCCTGCTCCTAAGATCGCTCTTGGTGCGATGTACACTAAATTGATGACCGCAGCAGCGAAATTTACGGATTCGGCAGATCGTGTGGCTGCAAGTATGAATCAAGAGGGAGCAAAGGTAGTAGTAGCTCATGTAGCGGCAAAGTTTGCCGGCTCAGAGGGATCACTCACGCATATTATCGGGGCAGGACAAGCGGATTTTCACCCTACGCAGCTTGGATACGAGACCATTGCAAAAGTATTTGCTGAATTACAATGGGGGGAATACCGCATTCCCACTGTAGCGGCGATGGCTACGGATACTTTACCGATGTCGATTGTTGTAAAGGGTGTAGAGTTAAATACGCCGAATAAGCCCATCCTTAAGAATGGTCAGAACTTCTTGGCGCTTAAAGATATTCTAAATGCCGTAGGCGCTAATGGAAAGTGGGATAATAAGACCTCCAGTGCTACTATTGAATACGGTGGCCGGACGGTTGTAATCACGATCGGTAGCAAATTTATTAAGGTGAATGGACAGAATGTAGCCATTGATACCCCTGCTTTTCTGCAAAAGGTAGGCAAAGAAGATAAAACTTATCTTCCCCTTGCCGCATTGGCGACCGGACTTGGATTTGATGTTAATTATAGTAGCAAACTGCGAACGGCTTTCATAAATCCATAAATCTGCATACTATATCATAGGTATTTTAAATTAAGCCCGTAAGGCAAAGGTGGATGGAATATTGTCTAGTTCAAAATTTAGTGCTGAATATATCATCACTATGGATGATATTGTACGGGAAGGTCATCCCGTACTTCGTACCGTAGCTCAACCAGTGGAGCTTCCTCTACAGGAGGAGGATCGTGAGACTCTGCAATGTATGCTTCAGTTTCTGAAGAACAGCCAGGACCCGGAGATTTCCGAAGAATACAATTTACGCTCTGGCGTAGGTCTGTCGGCGAATCAAATCGGACTGTTGAAGCGTATGTTCGTGATGTATTCTACGGACGAGAGAGGGAGGATTGTAGAGCATGCTTGGGTTAACCCTAAGATCATCAGTCACTCACTAACCATGGTGTACTTACCGGAGAGCGAGGGGTGTCTGTCCGTTGATCGACCGGTGCATGGTTTTGTACCTCGTTATGAATCTGTGAAGGTAAAGGGATATGATCTTGAGGGGAAGGAAGTGGTCCTTAAATTTAAGGGCTACCAAGCCATCATCATCCAACATGAGATTGATCATCTCGATGGGATCATGTTCTACGACCGAATCAACAAGGAAAATCCATTCAAGCTTCCTCAGGGAGTGGAAATCCGTAACTTGTACGAGTAAAAGAAAATCTCTGAATCATAAAGCGTGTGGTCTTGCAGCATAAAGCTGAGGGGCACATGCTTTTTTTGCTATCTGCAAGATTGAATTATTTCGAATATTTTACAAATTAATCCACAGGAGGTACCATGTAGCTAATGGGTATAAATTAACTTTATTATAAGAAGGAGGTTATTAAATGGGTTGGGGTAGAATGCCAATAAGAGGCGTGGTCAACGAATATAATGATGAGGTTAAGAAGATTGATGAGCAGATTTTGACTCTGATTCAGGAACGTAAAGCTATAACAGGCAAAAAACGGTTCTCCCCCGAAAGTGAGCTCCTTGAGGAATGGTCAACTAGATTCGAGATGGACACTTCTCAGATTGTACAGTATATACACAGTCTGAATGAGGCTGTGCCCAGACGGAAATATTGGGAAGAGCCCGGTTTACTGCTCGGCGTACTTCCAATTGTGAAGCGGACAGTCCTCGAAGATTGCGAGTATACACTTACACATGCTATGCAGTATGAAACGCTCAGTATAGTTACTGTGGAGATTAAGTATTTAAAAGAAACAGTGGAGCAAGTTTATCTTAAACCGGCTCTAACATTGGAGATTTTGAGCGAGGCAGCCTATGAAATCCAGCAGCATGGAGGTCACGGAGGGGGAGCTCATACACAAATGCAGTTCTTGGTCTCGCCACCGCTGCCAGCGGATCTGGATACGGTTCAATTTGCCTTAATACCCGGAGGAGACCAAATGTTTCGACCTGCCATGACAGAGATTATATTGGACAAGCAAATTGACTTCGAATAGTGCCTATGCAAAAAAAACCTACCACCAGAAGCTTGGTGGTAGGTTTTAGTATGTTTAGTGGCTGTAAATAACGTCTTATTTCTCAGCCGCCATAGCGCGGAATGATTCTTCTGCTGCAATCAGCGTAGCGTCGATATCTGCATCGGTATGTGCTGTCGTTAGGAACCAAGCTTCATATTTCGAAGGGGCGAGGTTAATCCCTCGGTTCAACATGTGACGGAAGAAGCTACCGAACAATTCGCCATCTGTATCCTGTGCCTCATCGTAATTCGTAACTGGATGCTTACAGAAATGAGTAGAGAATGAACCACGAATGCGGTTGATCGTCAGTGGAATGCCATGACGGTCAGCAGATTCCTGAAGACCGTCGACAAGGCGGATCGCAAGCCGTTCCATCTCATCGTATACGCCTTCTGCGCTCAGCACTTCCAGACAGGCGATCCCTGCGGAAATGGAAGCAGGATTTCCCGCCATTGTTCCCGCTTGGTATGCCGGTCCTAGTGGGGCTACTTGTTCCATCACATGCTTACGTCCGCCGTACGCGCCGATTGGTAGGCCGCCGCCGATGATTTTGCCGAGTGCTGTAAGGTCAGGGGTAATGTCTTCATGGTTATCCAGTCCTGCATATGTCTGTGTGGAACCATAGTGGAAGCGGAAGGCCGTAATGACTTCGTCATAAATAACGAGTGAGCCGTTAGCATGAGCCAGCTTGCAGAGCCCTTCGAGGAATCCCGGCTTCGGCATCACCATACCGAAATTACCGACGATCGGTTCAACCATTACAGCGGCGACATCTTCACCCCATTTTTCTAGTGCCTCTTGCAGGCTTTCCAGATCATTAAAAGGAACAGTGATTACTTCCTGTGCAATACTGCTAGGAACGCCGGCACTATCTGGAATACCAAGCGTAGAAGGCCCGGATCCTGCTGCTACGAGCACTAGATCAGAGTGGCCGTGATAACAGCCAGCGAATTTTACGATTTTGCTGCGCTTTGTATAAGCACGAGCGACACGAATGGTAGTCATAACCGCTTCTGTGCCGGAATTGACAAACCGGACTTTATCCATAGACGGAATAGCTTCTTTAAGCATTTTAGCAAGCTTAATTTCGAGCTCTGTTGGGGTTCCGTAAAGAACACCATTCTCAGCTGCAGTGGTAATTGCCTTCGTTATATGTGGGTGAGCATGGCCGGTAATGATCGGTCCATAGGCTTGGAGATAGTCGATATATTCATTGCCATCTACATCCCAGAAGTGAGATCCACTGGCACGTTTCATAAATACAGGTGCTCCGCCTCCAACGGCTTTAAAAGAGCGGGAAGGGCTATTTACACCTCCAACGATATGTTGAAGGGCTTCGTGATAAAGTTGCTCAGATGTGGAACGATTCATAATGTGATCATCCTTTCGATTGTTGGTGCTCATGGCAACGGGCGAACAACGGTGTTTCCGCTGTCCGCCCGTATTATACCATTGCCTGTAGTGTCTACTTGTGAACGTTGCTTGTCAGATCTTTATTGGGTTCCGCTAGTGTTACTATTTGAAGTAGTCTCTGGTGAACTTGAAGGTGTAGGCGTTGGCTCAGGGCCATTTAAGGTATCCTGAACAAATTCCTTTAATTTTTTCTCACTGCGAATGCCTATAACCTGCGATCCGTCACTTGTAGTTTCCTCTTTGAGCAGATCCATTGGCGGAATTTGCTCACTACCGCCCATGGTACTATCGTACCCAACGGTTGCAAGCTTCCACATATCATTTACTGTCAGATTGGTTTCGATATAAGGCGTAACTTGTGACAGGATATTCGGTAGCTTGATTATGGATGTGGTCTTGATCAGCTTGTCAGCCACAACCTTGAGAAAAGCACGCTGGCGCTCAGTCCGAGTGAAGTCGGAGGTAGCGTCATGTCGGAAACGTACATATTGCAGAGCTTTATTACCGTCGAGATGCTGATATCCTTTTTTAAGATCAATGTCATACTCGGGACCATCTGCAATGGTCTTGTACACCATATCTTTCTCGACTTCATAATCTACCCCACCAACGGCATCTACTAGCTTGATGAATCCTTGGAAGTCCGTGTAGACATAATATTGAATCGGGATGCCGAGCAGATCGCTTACAGTCTGCATCGCCGTGTTAGGTCCATAAATGATAGCTGAATTAATACGTTTTTCGCCGTGATCTGGAATCGGAACGTAAGTGTCTCTAAGAATTGAGAATACGCTGATTTTCTTCTTCACGGGATCAAGTGAGGCTACGAGCATTGTATCAGAACGAGGAATTTCTCCCTTCTTGACACCGCGGGCATCTACGCCCATTAGCAGTATATTAACAGGCTCTGTACCTTCCCATTTTGGAGGTTCTGGCGTGTCGACATCAACAGTTTCAGCATTCTTAAATGGTGAATTCTCGGTGTTCGACATGCTGCCAAGCTCAGTGTAGATGGATGTAAAGTAGTAAATGGCTCCACCGATAATAAGGAGGAGTATAATGGCCAGTGTCCAAAGCAGCGGTTTCTTTTTTGACTTACCAGTCTTTGCGTGCCTTTTCTTTCTAGGTGGCATTTCTCGTTCTTCCTTTCGCATTCACATTCTCTACATTATAATTTCTTTTGGGGATACGCGCAATTCATGCTCGATCCTCCAATATCAAGAAGGAGTGGATATAACTTGAACGTAGTAGCTATTGGACAAAAAGTACCGAATTTCACTCTTCCGTCTTCCAACGGGCAAGAGGTTAGTTTAAGTGATTACCTGGGCCGAAAGGTCATTTTATATTTTTATCCTAAAAATATGACACCAGCCTGTACGCAGGAGGCCTGCGAATTCCGGGACGCCCATGATCAGATTACTACGCTTGGTGCGGTTGTTCTAGGCATCAGTCCAGATCCTTTGGCTTCGCATATGAGATTTACGGAGAAGAACAGTCTACCCTTTCCACTGTTGTCTGATGAGGATCATAAGGTCAGTGAAATGTTCGGTGTATGGCAGCTTAAGAAGCTCTATGGTAGAGAATTCATGGGCATTGTACGTTCTACTTTTCTGATCGATGAGCAGGGGATCTTAGTGGAAGAATGGCGGAAAGTACGAGTGAAGGGTCATGTAGCATCTGCCATAGCAGGGATTTCCAAATCATAAAGTTTGTTAATAACTTTTTGTAAAAGTCTGTTACATTTTTAACAGCTTTCATAAGGTGTTGTCATGATATAGTTTCCTCATAATTGCTTCAAATTTGGAGCAAGACGAGGTGGTGTAGTGATAATGCTGCGTATTGGCCTTGATATCGGATCAACTACTGCGAAAGTGGTTGTTATAGAGCGTAACACTATTGTTTATCAGGACTATGTAAGACATTATAGCGATATAAAAAAAGCAGCCCTCTCTCTTCTATCTGATGTACAGAGCAGATTTCCTGAGAGAGGCGCAGCCCTTACTGTAAGCGGTTCCTCAGGCTTATCTTTATCCAAACTGGGAGGCGTACCGTTCGTTCAGGAGGTGATCGCCTGTACAAAGGCGATTGGCGAGCTGATTCCAGAATGCGATACGGCGATTGAACTGGGTGGTGAGGACGCCAAGATCATCTATCTCCGAGGCGGCATTGAGCAGCGTATGAATACGGCTTGCGCGGGAGGAACGGGAGCATTCATTGATCAGATGGCATCACTGCTACAGACCGACCCAGCGGGCTTAAATGCATTGGCAGAGAAGCATGAGCGAATCTATCCTATCGCTTCACGCTGCGGTGTATTCGCCAAAAGCGATGTGCAGCCGCTATTAAACGAGGGGGCCCGCCGGGAGGACGTGGCGGCTTCAATCTTTCAGAGTATTGTTAATCAGACGATCAGCGGTCTCGCTTGCGGACGTCCGATTCGCGGACGGGTGGCTTTCCTTGGCGGACCGCTAACCTTCCTGCCAGCCCTGCGTCAGCGTTTTGCGGAGACGCTTGAACTTGCGGAGTCAGATATTCTTTTCCCCGAGCGGTCGCAGTATTTCGTAGCGATTGGATCAGCACTCTCTGAAGCGGATCCTACTATTTTGCCGCTTTCAGGCTGGATCGCGCGAATAGCGGCTGTGGATTTTACAGCGGATCGGGCAGCGGATGCTGAATTACCACCGCTGTTTGAGAACCCCGAAGAGCTTGCTGCGTTCCGTCAGCGCCATGGTAAAGCTTCTGCTGCCAGATCAGACCTGGCTGTGTATCGTGGCCCTTGTTATCTGGGGATCGATGCGGGGTCAACAACAACCAAACTCGTATTGACCGGCTCTGCTGACGAAATTCTACATACCTTTTATGGCAGCAACAAGGGGAATCCCTTGTATTCTGTCAGTGAGGCACTGAAGGAAATGTATCGGGTTCTACCGGAAGGCTGTTATATTGCAGGTTCTTATGTAACAGGTTATGGAGAGGGGTTAATCAAAGCCGCTTTATGGACGGACGGCGGTGAAGTGGAGACGGTTGCTCATTACAAGGCCGCATCTAAGTTCATGCCGGAGGTAGACTTTATTCTGGATATCGGCGGACAGGACATGAAATGCATCAAGATCCGCGGCGGTGCTATCGACAGTCTAATGCTCAATGAAGCCTGTTCGGCAGGCTGCGGCTCTTTTCTGGAGAGCTTTGCTTCTGCGCTCGGATTAGGTATCGAGGAGTTTGCCAAGTCAGCGCTGGAAGCAGTCAAACCTGTTAATTTGGGTTCCCGCTGTACGGTATTCATGAATTCTAAAGTGAAGCAGGTTCAGAAGGAAGGTGCGTCGCTGGCTGATCTTTCGGCAGGTCTTGCCTATTCCGTAATTAAGAATGCCCTGCAAAAAGTAATTAAAATTCGCAACCCTGAGGATTTAGGGCGGAATATTATTGTTCAGGGCGGCACCTTCTATAACGAAGCCGTATTGCGGGCCTTTGAGCGCCTAACGGGGAGAACGGTAGTCAGACCGGATATTGCTGGCGTTATGGGAGCGTACGGTTGTGCACTGATTGCCCGTGAGCAAGCAGGGGCTGACGGAAAAAGTACACTGCTTGGACCGGAGGAAATAGCCAACTTTAAGTACGAGGTATCTTCAGGTCGCTGTGGCCGCTGTGGAAATAACTGTGCGTTAACGATCAGTCGGTTCCCGGACAAGAGCTTCTACGTTACAGGCAATCGCTGCGAGCGTGGTGCAGGAGGCAGGAAAGAGAAGAATGTACTGCCAAATTTGATGCAGTATAAGTATGAACGTTTCTTTGACTATGAAGCATTACCTGAGGCAGGTGCAGCACGGGGCGCTGTCGGTATTCCACGTACGATGAATATGTTCGAGAATTACCCGTTCTGGCACACTTTTTTTACCAAACTTGGCTACCGGGTAATTCTCTCTCCTAAATCAAGCAAGAAGCTCTATGAAAGTGGGATGGATACGATTCCTTCAGAATCGATCTGCTATCCTGCAAAGATGGCGCACGGACATGTGCAGAGCTTGATTGGTAAAGGCGTCGATTTTATTTTTTATCCTGCCGTAGTGTATGAGAAGAAGGAAGATGAAGCAGCGGATAATCATTTCAATTGTCCGGTGGTCGCCTCTTACCCTGAGGTCATTCGCAACAATATGGATGGCCTAAAGGATAATGGAATCACGCTGGTCAGCCCGTTTCTGACCTTTGACGATAGATCTGCGCTGACTAAGGGACTCGTGAAGACATTTACAGGGATTCCGAGAGAAGAGATTGCGAATGCTGTGCAGGCAGGACTTGCTGAAGCTGATTGCGCCAAAAGTGATGTGCGCACCAAAGGTGAAGAGACGCTTGCGTATCTTGCCAGCACTGGGAACAAGGGAATACTTCTCTGTGGTCACCCTTATCATGCGGATCCTGAAATTAATCACGGCATTGCAGATATGATTACCGGTATGGGACTCGCCGTGCTGACAGAAGATTCTGTCTGCCATCTGGACCGAAGTGAAGGGGATGTGGCGGTAGTTAATCAGTGGACCTATCATGCCCGAATGTACCGCGCAGCCCGCCTTGCCGCAGTCCGAACCGACCTGGAGCTTGTTCAATTGACTTCCTTCGGTTGTGGGATTGATGCGATCACCTGTGATGCCGTACAAGACATTATGGAAAGGCATAACAAAGTATATACGCTGATCAAAATCGATGAGATTAGCAACCTTGGCGCTGCGCGCATTCGGCTGCGTTCACTGCTGGCAGCGATGCGCGAACGGGAAAAAGGAAAGGTGCTGCCACAGAAGCCGCCTAAAATACAGGCTAATGTAGCATTCACGAAGGAAATGAAAGAAACATACACGATCCTTGCGCCGCAGATGTCGCCCATTCATTTTGAATTGTTTGAACAGGTCTTCCGCGATGCGGGATACCGTCTCAAGATCCTTGAAACCACTGGACCTGAAGAGACGGAGGAGGGCCTTAGATACGTTAACAATGATGCATGTTATCCCGCTATTGTAACGATAGGGCAGATTCTGTCGGCACTGAAGAGTGGGGACTATGATCCGAATCGTACCGCTGTAATCATGTCACAGACGGGCGGTGGCTGCCGGGCGACGAATTATATTTCTTTGCTCCGCAAAGCCTTAAAGGATTCAGATCTCGAACAGATTCCTGTGATTTCGCTGAATGCTTCTGGAATGGAGAACCAGCCAGGCTTCCGAATCAGTCTTAAGCTGGCAAATCGGCTGATCGCTGCGGCTTGCTATGGTGATCTAATGATGCGGTTGCTAAATCATTTTAGGCCGTATGAGGTCGTTCCAGAGAGTGCTGAGCGTTTATTCCGTAAGGGGATGGAGCGCTGTAAGTTCAGCCTAGTCAACTTCTCGTTCCGAGAATATAAACGTCTGATTCGTGAAATTGTAGCCGATTTTTGTAAGCTGCCCGTTACAGGTGCTACTAAACCAAGAGTAGGCATTGTTGGAGAGATCCTGATTAAATTTCACCCGGACGCCAACAACCGTATCATCGAGATGATTGAGGCGGAGGGCGGAGAAGCGGTAATGCCAGACTTCTTAGATTTCATCTTTTATTGCGTGTATAATCCGATCTACAAAGCCGAGCAATTCGGTAAAAGTAAACGGCTAGGATATATAAATCCGATGTTGATCTCCTATCTGGAGATTTATCGCAAGCCGATAAAGGTAGCTCTTGAGGATGCCGGACTGGCTAAAGGACGGGAAAATATTTATGGTCTTGCTGAGAAGGCCAGCCGACTGGTATCCGTAGGAAATCAGATGGGTGAGGGATGGTTCCTGACTGCAGAAATGATGGATCTACTGGATAATGGTGTGAATAATATTGCTTGTATTCAACCGTTCGCCTGCTTGCCCAATCATATTACCGGGCGTGGGATGATTAAGGGCCTTAAGGAGTTATATTCAGGCGCGAATATCGTAGCCATTGATTATGATGCTGGAGTTAGTGTAGTTAACCAAGCGAATCGAATCAAGCTGATGATGTCGATTGCTAGCAGTCATGAAGGGAATGCTGTGTCTGATTTAGAACCATCACTTAAACCGCTGCAGCAGCCCCTACTTGAAGGCTCCTACAGTTTGACCTGAGCTTAAAAAGGTAACATATAGAAGAAGTGATTATAAAAAGCGGACCAAGAATTCACTTGGTCCGCTTTTTTGTGCTGATTATTAGTTTGTTGAAGGAGAGCTGGCTACGCCTCTCCACCGTTTCAGATGAGGCAGCTGTTCGGCGAGTAATTTGCGGGCGACAGCCTCATCCATTCCTTCTTGAACCAAGTAGCCTGTACAAATGTCAGACATTTCTTGCAGCGTAATATCAGGCTGTTTAAATGCTCCATCTTCGTAGCAGTATACACAATAATCTTCGATCTTTTGCCCTTCCTTGTTCGTTCCAAGTAAATCTTCCGTAGGCATAGGCATCCCACAGCTTTGACAAAATTTCGGTTCGCCTTGCATTTGCCCTACATGCTCTTGATTCATATACAGCACTCCTTTTAAAAGTATGCGAAGCTTATGAGCACTCGCTTTAAGTACATTATAGAACTATGAATCTGACGACATACCGTCAGGTTTAAAGCGAGGTTGCATATTTTTTGGCAACCCCAAGAGCCAACTCTCCAAGCTTCTGACGAATATGTTCCGGCTCTAGCACTTCTAAAGCCGTTCCGAAGCTGAGCAAGAAACCATAGAGCCATCCGTCCTCGGGATAATGGATGGACACATTATATCCACCATGTCCGTCCGGTTGAAGCTCAGTGGAGTCAAAGCGATCTTCCGCTAGATGTCTGCCTGC
The DNA here is from genome assembly GCF_038004525.1 of Paenibacillus sp. FSL R5-0914. Taxonomy (NCBI): domain Bacteria; kingdom Bacillati; phylum Bacillota; class Bacilli; order Caryophanales; family Paenibacillaceae; genus Paenibacillus; species Paenibacillus sp. FSL R5-0914. The sequence continues at coordinate 216,822 of NZ_JBBORH010000001.1, read as the reverse complement.
AGCTGTGAAGTGCAGAAGGATTGGCGACACTACTGAGGTTGAAGTCACTCGCTGATAATCAGTGCTCCAGGGCAGCTCATGCATGTCCCTATCTTCTCTAATGAACTCCCGTTTTTCTTTAACGAGTCCTTTCATACGATGCAGCTTGAATAATCTGAAATCCTGGCGTTGCAGACAGTAACCATACAAGTACCATGCTTGTCCTTTTAAGACTAAAGTATAGGGCTCGACAGAACGCTGACTGGACTGCCCCTCGGCATTGACATAATCAAAGGCCACAGTTCTGTTTTCTTCCAGCGCCTCTTTTAGAGTTGCAATCTTCTCTTCTAGGATAGGCTGAAGACCCCAAGGAGAGAAATCGATGATAAGCTGGGTCGTTTTGCTTCGGAAAGCGGCGGTCTGTGAGGGCGGGATTACGCTACTGATCTTCTCCATGAGCAGAGTGTGTTCAGTTCCGCCATAAGAGGAGACGCTTTGCAGAGCGGAGAAAATATCAGCCAGCTCGCGGTCAGTCAATACATTGCGGTCTAACCGGTAGCCTTCCATAAGGCCGATACCACCACCCGATCCCTGATAGGTGACGATAGGAATTCCAGCCCCATTAATGCTTTCAATATCACGGTAAATGGTGCGAACGGACACTTCGAACATGTCGGCGAGCTCCTTCGCCTGAATGAGACGCCGGTTCATTAGTAGAATGACAATAGAGAGCAATCGATCAATTTTCAAAAATAGAGCCCTCCTTTTCGGATAATTTCGTTATGTAATGATGTACTACATCTTAGCAAATTCTTGAAAATAAAGCATTGTCATAAAATAATAATTCGATTAATATCTAATTAGATGTTCATATAAATAGATGGAGCGAGGTTTACGATAATGAGTAACCAAACAGCTATTGCAATTTTTAAAGCTCAAAAGGGATATTCACGTCTGTTCACAGCCGGACTAATCAATGGAATCGGTGATCGTTTTACTAGTGTTGCCGTGTTGGCATTGGTGCTGCAATTAACGGGGTCAGGGATGGCTGTGGGGATATCGCTAGGTGTGCGGCTGCTTCCTTATTTGTTTCTGGCACCGCTTGGAGGTGTACTTGGCAGCAAATTCCCTCGTAAATACATTATGATCGCTACGGATGTGCTTAGGGTTCCGGTTGCACTAACCTTTTTGTGGGTAGATGGGGAAGATAAGCTATGGCTGTTATATATAGCGAGTTTTTTGCTGGCGGCGGGGGAAGCGATCTACAGTCCTGTTCGTAAATCCTCCATTCCTTTGTTGGTGACCAAAGACTCTTTACTGACCGTTAATGGACTAGAGCAGCTTATGAGTGGCTGTGTACTTATAGTGGGTGCATTAAGTGGGGGTGTAGTTTCGATGTGGTTCGGCCCAGAGGCAGCATTCGTGATGAATGCAATATCCTTTATGGTCGCAGCGCTCTTAATCTTCGGTATCGATATTCCACAAAATACTAATAGGGTAAATGAGGATAAGAGAAAGATAGATTCTCCGGATAAACTCAAAACTAAAGTAGACCGTCAGCAAAAGACAAGTAAAATGCGTGCGCTGTGGATTTTAATCAGCGGGAGTATCACGTTACAGGTTATTTTCGGGTATGAGCTGCTTGTTCCGATGCTGAATGGTCTGGATAATGTACTGATTAGTGTATATGCAGTGCAGGAATTTGAAACGGGAGATATAGGAGTAGGGGCTTTTTATGCAGCGCTCGGAATCGGGCTTAGTCTCAGCTTTTTTGCCGGACGATATGTAACAAAAGGGCTACTGGGTGTTGCGATTGGTGGGCTTATGATCGAAGGATTACTGCTGATGAGCATTAGTGTTAGCAATCATTTTACGATGGTTTTTATGTTATATATTTTATTATCTTTTGCCGGAGGGACGGGGAATGCTTGCCTGGATACACTGGTTATGCGAGAGACGCCTTCCGTTATGCAACCTGTTATTTTTGGACTCTTGTCGGCAGTAGGAAATACGCTGCTTGGGTTATCCATGCTGGTCGCGGGGTGGTTATTAGAATGGATGGAGCCTCGGGCGCTGGGTTTTGCTGGGGGAGCAGGGTTTTCTGTAATTGCTATACTGTTGGCAGGGTATGCGTTGATACGTAGTAAAAAGAGCGGTGAATTCACCGCTCCTTGGAAGGTTTTTTAATCTGGGCCTGAATCCGAGTGGCAGCTTTGCCAGGGAGGAGGCGGGCACCTATGTTTTTGCGATAACGGTAAATGATCACAAGAGCTGCTATTACTGCACCACCAGAAATAATCCAAAGCGCATATGACTCGAACAAATGGAAGATGCCCATCCACTGTGGACCAAACACCTTTCCGATGCTAAGAAACAGTACTACCCAGAATACGGCTCCACTATAAGCATATAGGGCGAATTTACGGAAGGGAAGCGCGATAATACCAGCAAAATAACCTGTAAAGTGCCGTACCCCTGGAATGAAATAACCGATAAAAATTAGAAAGCTTCCGTATTTCTCAAACCATTTCTGTGTTTTTTCTAGCTTAGTAGGTGAGAATAGAAACCATTTGCCATATCGCTGGATAAAGGGCATACCGGCTTTTAATCCGACAAAATAGGTGAGGGTCATCCCAGCTGTGGTACCTGCAAAAGCAACTACAATTAGCGTAAAGAAATCAAGTCTCCCAGTATAGGAAAGGAAACCGGCAAACGCCATAGTGGTCTCTCCGGGAAAGGGCAGGGCAACGAACTCGAGAAGTAATCCAAAGAATAATACGCTATATCCATATTTGGTGAATAATTCTTGTATAAAACTCAGCATTTCCATAAGATTGTCACTCTCCAAGAGGCAGTTGCCTTATTCTATTTTACAGCTTGTCTTCATACAATCTACCAAATGGCTTTTAAGCCAATAGAATGCTGGAGGTAGAGAAGATGAAGGGTAATAAAAGCGCACACAGCCGCCGAAAGTTGATAAGCGGATTGCTCGTTATGGTTGTAATATTCATCGTAATGCTCGGATGGAGTATAGGGAAAAACTTGAATTCATGGGAGCTCCGATCCTTGCAGCCCGCTAGCGCGGAGTCTGTATCTGTTAAGAATAAGCTTACCGCAGCGACGATGCAAGATTTGCCATCTGCAGTAGAACCACTCGCTCCTGCATCTCCGGAAGTTCACTCCTCTTCAAGTGCGGCCCTTACTGTGACTCAACTCCCTCAAGCTAATGGGGTAGAGAAAATATCCAAGGTTTCGACAACGAGTCCTGCAATCACAGCAGCCAAAAAATCTAAAAAAACAGTCTATATTACATTTGACGACGGACCTAGCGATAACACCTTCAATGTACTTGAAATTTTACATCAGGAAGGTGTGAAGGCAACCTTTTTTGTTCTTGGTAATCAAGCGAAAAGCCATCCTGAGCTTATCGACTCCATATGGGAACAGGGCCATGCCATTGGCAATCATACCTATAATCATAATTACCATGATTTATATAGTGGATTCACGGAATTTTGGAATCAAATTAAACAGACTGAAGAGATTGTTCAGGGGATTACAGGGGTTCGGCCACAGCTTATCCGCGCCCCAGGTGGAACCTATGATCATTTTGATAATACCTATTTCAATTTATTGAAGCAAGCAGGTTATAAGGTGATGGATTGGACGGTGGATAGCGGCGATTCTAAACGGAAAGGCGTGCCAGCCTCAGAAATTTTGAAGGAATCCACAATGGATATGAAGTCTTCCCAGGTTATTTTGCTGCTACATGATGGTGGCGGTCATCAAGAGAGCGTCAAAGCGCTGCCGGACATTATTGCACGCTATAAGGCGGCTGGATATGACTTTGGCCTATTGGATGAAACGGTAGAACCTGTACAATTTAGAGTCTCTGCAAAAGCCACTAATTTGGGGCGGAAAAAGCCTTCAGAAGCTTGGGTCGCCTCAAATATCACACCGAATGCGGAGCTCTTTGCGCCTGGAAAGCCATTGATTCTGGAGGTAGGAAAGCTGGAGACGAAGCTGAATCCCGGGGAATATTCCGTGCGAAATGGACAGTATATGGTTCCGCTTCGTGCTGTAATTGAACGGCTTGGAGGTCGAGTTAGCTGGGATGTGAATAGCCGAAGTGGAGAAATAGATTGGAACGGGAAAGCGATCATTGCCGATGTAATGAACAAACAATTGATTCTAAACCATCCTGATAACGGTCAAAAGACAATCGATGCGAGGGTAGAAATGATTGGTGGATCGATCTGGGTATCGCTACGAGAACTGCTGGAGACAACAGGTCATCCTCCGCTTAATATAAGCGTTACTGAAGTAGAACGCCGAGTAAAAACATTCTGAAAGAAGAGCTGAGGCTGTCTAGTAAAAAGAAAAAACAAATGTCTGGGCACCCTTTTTCATGGGAAGAATAGATAGTAATAAGTTCCTGAGCTGGGAACAAGTCTATGACCAAAGGATGGGTGTCCCATTGTCCTCTTCATCACTAATTGATCAATTGAAGAAAGATGCCGGAAGTGTCAAAAGCTTCTCTTATCCGCGTAGCCGAAGTGCTCTGATGGAATGGTTAAGGATGCTGACTGTGGCTGGAATTATAGGTGCTTTATATGTTTGGCGAGGAGGTCCGTCTTTGCTGTTTCTCCTGATCGTTGTTGGAGTTATTATGCTCGGTGGACTTATGCTTCAGCTCTCTGGTCCACGGACGATTAAGCTAGTTCGTACAATTACTCCTGCGAGACCGATGGCTGGAAATACACTTCATGTGAAGGTACAGCTGAGCTTCTCTTCTCGGTTGCCTCTCCCTTGGATGACCATTGCCGATTATTGGGGTGATAGCCATCATCAGAAGCTGCTATTTCCTGGATTCAAACGTTCTTTTTCATACACATACACGATTGAAAATTTATCTCGCGGCAATCATCATCTGCTGGGCTGTAGAGTGACTTGGGGAGATTTTCCGGGTTGGTTCACGGGAAGATCTGAACCGGATGGAGGACAGAGTTTTAAGGTGCTGCCAGCGCCTTTATACTTTGGTGGAACTGTACCAGATAGCGGATTTATGACGGGTGACACCTTGTATTCTAGACGGGGAAGAAGCATCAGTGATGAGGCTTTGGAATCCAGGGATTATGAGCCAGGAGATCCACTTAGCCGAATTCATTGGAAGAATAGTGCAAGAACGGGAGCGCTGCAGAGCAAAGTTCCAGAACGGGAAAAGGCAAGAATGACCTGTATCGTATTGGCTAATGACCCGCTCAGCTACGAGGTTCCTACAGATGCGCTTAAACCTCGTGGGAGCCGAGACGATTCGCCTCCAGCATTTGAGAAAGCGGTGTCGACAGCGATGGGGCTGATGCTCTCCGCTGAGCGTTCAGGTGCTTATGTTCAGTTGTTTAGCGGCGGTTGGCCAGAAGGTATGGCTAGACATGAAGGTCTGGGTAAAATCCCAGGGAGAGTGCTGGATATTCTGACTGAAATTTCTCTGGATGGCACTAGAAACCTGTCGCTGCTGCTTGATGATGCTTCCCGAGGCTGGATTCCGGGGATGACAGTAGCCATTATCACGGGACGACTAGAAGAGGAATCTGCCAAGGTGATTGCCAAGTTCTTGATGCAAGGTGTGAAGGTGGAGCTTTATTATGCTTGGGACCAATCAGCACCGAAGCCAGGGGAGGCTCGCCAGCCTGGAAGGGGAACTGTCGGAGATAGTTTGGCTCGTCTTGGAGCACGAATGTTTTGTCTGGATGATGCATTGCCAGCATTCAGATTCAGGGAGGTAGAGTTCCATGAATCATCCGGAAAACCAACACTACGGTAAGGGAAAATCGGGTGATACAGAACTGGCTATGAATGGCTTTCAGTTCAACTTGGGGCAAATAGAGAACAGACATGCCGGTAAGCAGAGAAAAGTGCCTCTGTACTATCGTTTGCTGTTCTCTTTGGCCATTATGGGGCTATTTATTGAATGGTTACTCCCTTTATATAGGTCTGCTTTATTAGAAGATACCTCCAAGATGCTACAAGTTCTAATGGTATTGGCGGCAGTGTTGCTGTTATGGGGGATATTTCAGATTCCGGGGTGGCTACTGCTAAGTATTCAATTTCTTATTACTGTTTCAGCATGGCTTTACTTATGCAGTGGGGGCGAAGGCATAGGGTGGTTAGGGATTTATGCGGACGAAATTCCGAATGATCTTATTCTGCTTCTTTCTGGACATGTTTCTCAGTTAAGCGAGATCAGCAGGCTTTTGATATTGATTGTAGGCTGGGGGCTACTAGTATCCTCAGTACAGCAGCTTGCACTCTTCCGAGGGAGTACAGTGCTATTCACAGCAGTTACAATCATTTACTTGCTGATCTTGGATATGGGCTTTGACGTCAATACCACAATGGATATTGTGATATCCATGGGTCTTATTTTTTGGATGCACGCGATGAGTGGTCTCCTGCGTCTTCAAGAACGTGAGGGAGTTACTACACTGCCTTATGCGCGTTGGGGAGGGCTGACTTTGGCGACAGCCATTGTCGTGATGGCAACAGCATGGTTCGGTGGGCAGCTGCTCGGGGCAAGACCAACCAGCGAGCTTACGCTGCAATCGACATTTCAGAAGCTGCAGACTTGGGCTTCAGGCCATTTGCCAGAAGATAAGGCGTCTACTGCTTCTGGTACAACAGGGTATAGTTCGAATGACGGTGAACTCGGTGCCCCGTTATCCCGCAATACTGAACCAGTCTTTACAGCTATAACTAGCGAGCGTACTTACTGGCGAGGTGAGAGCATTGCTTACTATGATGGCCGCCGATGGATCAGGGGGGGCGAAGAGTTTATGCCGCTTAATCTGTCCGGTATTCCAAAGAATCCTTCATTGATGCTAAGCGGTGAAACTAGGAAACGAACACTTCAGCAGCGGATACAATTTGCCACCCCTTCTTCAGGGGGAATTCCTTTATTCAATGCGGGAATAATAACTGATGTTGAGTCGGTTGAACTCTTGGGCGGAAGTAAATTGGGATATGTGCTGTCTAACATAGACAGAGAGAGTTTTCGTCTGCCTGATTCAATAGGCTCTGCACGGATCACAGAATATTCAGTGGAGTCCTTACTTCCTGAGAGCGATCCAGTACTGCTTCGTGGTTTAAGCAGTAACGATCCCCAGGAAATTATGGGCAAGTATTTGCAATTGCCAGATTTGTTACCCGTACGAGTGAGAGATCTGGCGGAGATGCTTACAGCTTCTTCAGGTAACCGCTATGACTCCGTAACTGCCATTAAGGATTACTTACAACATGGATATTCCTATACGTTGAACACAACGGTTCCACCATCCGGATCTGATTTTGTGGATCACTTTTTATTTGAGACAAAACAAGGCTACTGTGTTCATTTTGCAACAGCTATGACCGTACTGCTGCGCAGTGCAGGAATTCCTGCTCGTTATGTCCAAGGCTTTGGGCCTGGGACCTTGCAGGACGATACTATGCCGGCGAAGTATTTAGTCACCCAGGGCGATGCCCATGCTTGGGTGGAGGTCTATTTCGCCGGCGCCGGTTGGGTCCCATTCGACCCAACGCCTGGCCCCGCCCTTGCCGCCGGCTTCGCTGCGCCGGCGCTGCCTGCGGCAGCCTCGCTCGCGCCGCAAGCTGCGCGAAGCGCGGGCCTGCCCGCCCTGCCGCTGGCGGGCGGGACCTCCGCTGCGCCGCTCGCTGCCGCGGCGATGCTTCCCGCCGCCGCTTGGCGCTGGCGGCGTAGCCTGGCTCTGCTGCTGGCCGCGCGCAGTGCCAGCAGCATGAGCCGCGAGAGGCAGCTGCGCGCTGCCTCTCTAGCTTGGCACGGGCTGGCGGAGCGGTATGGACCGCCGCCGCCCGGTGTCACTGGCAGGGAGTATGTGGACTCCCTGCAGATCTACGATGCCGGACTAAGCGAAGCCGTCCGGCAGTTCGTACGCCAGTGGGAGACCCTGGCGTACGCGCCCGCGCCTTCAGCCTTCGTCGCGGTCGATCGCGCGAACGAAATGCCTACAATATCTGCAACGTCTAGAATTTCAGCAAGGTCGATGATATCTGCAATCCCTGCAATGTCTGCGGCGCCAGCATCACCTGCAGAGATCAGCGAGCTTACTACTCATAATGCGTCCGCGTTTATACGTGAATGCCTGATCATCACCTTCCGGTTAACTTAATCGGTCAGAACAGCTGATGCTGCTATACAATTCCTTCCATGGAAAGGAATGTTCTTCATGAAGTTTAACTCTCTCCTATTATGAGAAGTGTGTTCTCCTTTCCTTGACGATGAGAATTAACCATGAGTATAATGAATCCAATAATCAAGGGAGGCTCGTAATGAATAAGCCAAATGAAATTATCGTCGTTCTCGATTTTGGGGGACAATACAACCAACTTATCGCGCGCAGAATTCGGGACTTGGGAGTATACAGCGAACTTTTGCCGTACAATACGCCAGTAGACAAGATCAAAGCACTTGCACCTAAAGGGATTGTCTTCTCTGGTGGCCCTAGCAGTGTATATGCTGAAGATGCTCCACATGTAGATCCAGCGATCTATGATTTAGGAGTACCGATCTTCGGTATTTGCTATGGTATGCAGCTAATGGCTCACCAACTTGACGGTAAAGTGGAACGCTCCGCTAAACGTGAATACGGTAAAGCCGATATTGATTTTGAAGAAGGTACTGCACTCGTTGCTGGGCTAGAGAGCCGTCAGACGGTATGGATGAGCCACGGTGACCATGTAGTTGAACTTCCAACAGGATTCAAGCTGGAGGCAGGAACTGAAAGTGCTCCAATCGCGGCAATGAGCAATGATGAGCGTAAATTGTTCGCGGTTCAATTCCACCCAGAAGTACGTCACTCTGTACATGGTAATGAGATGATCTCGAACTTCTTGTATCAAATTTGCGGTTGCGACGGCAAATGGACGATGGAATCGTTTATTGATGAAGCTATTCAAGATATTCGTAACCAAGTTGGAGACAAAAAAGTACTCTGCGCACTTAGCGGTGGCGTAGATTCTTCCGTAGTTGCAATGCTTATTCACCGTGCAATCGGTGACCAATTAACTTGTATGTTTATTGATCACGGTCTTTTGCGTAAAGGTGAAGCTGAAAGTGTTATGGAGACCTTCGTAGGTAAATTCGATATTCATGTCGTGAAAATCGATGCACGCGAGCGCTTCATGAGCAAGCTTGCAGGTGTTGAAGATCCTGAACAAAAACGTAAAATCATCGGTAACGAGTTTATCTACTGCTTCGACGAAGAGTCGGCTAAGCTCGGAGATTTCGCATTCCTTGCACAAGGTACACTGTATACGGATATCGTTGAGAGCGGAACAGCTACGGCACAAACGATTAAATCTCACCACAATGTGGGCGGTTTGCCGGAAGACATGAAATTCAGCTTGATCGAGCCACTAAATACCTTGTTTAAGGATGAGGTTCGTAAACTGGGTGAAGAGCTGGGAATGCCACGTGCTATCGTTTGGCGTCAACCTTTCCCTGGTCCAGGTCTTGCTATCCGTGTCTTAGGTGAAGTAACAGAGGACAAGCTTACTATCGTTCGCGACTCTGACTACATTCTGCAAGAGGAAATTGCTAAAGCGGGATTAGACCGTGAAATTTGGCAATACTTCACTGCCCTGCCTAACATGAAGAGTGTTGGTGTTATGGGGGATGCTCGTACTTATTCCTACACAGTAGGTGTGCGCGCAGTAACTTCCATCGACGGCATGACGGCTGACTGGGCGCGTATCCCATGGGATATTCTTGAGAAAATCTCGGTACGTATCGTCAACGAAGTTGAGAATGTAAACCGCGTAGTGTATGACATCACTTCGAAACCACCAGCAACAATCGAGTGGGAATAGGATCGGTGCAACTATAGATTTGAAAAAAACTCTCTTTTATTTGCGTTATCCAGCAAATAAAGGGGAGTTTTTTTATTTCTCAAGTAAAGGGTTGTGCTGGAGACACCGTTTTTCACAAATCTTTCATGAATACGGTTTGTTGAAAGGGCTTGCAACCCCGGAAAAGTTATGATAAATTGTACTTGTCTAAAAAATAGACAAGACAAATAAGTGCATTTTCTACTAAAGGAGCCAATCAAATTGATGACTATTACCAAAGAGACACCTCATATTAAACCGAACGGGGTAGAGATCGCTGAATCGATTCTGTTGCCTGGTGATCCTTTAAGAGCTAAGTTCATTGCGGAAACTTTTTTAGAAGATTACCAGTGCTTTAACGAGGTAAGAGGAATGTTAGGATATACCGGTACTTACAAAGGGAAGAAAATCTCTGTTATGGGTACGGGAATGGGTCCAGCGAGCATGGGGATTTATTCTTGGGAATTAATCAATGTATTTGGAGTTAAGAATTTAATCAGAATTGGTACCTGTGGTGCAATGCAAGAAAACATTGAGCTATACGATGTAATTTTCGGTATGGGAGCTGCAACGGATTCCAATTATGGTCATCAATATAATTTACCTGGACAATATCCACTAACGGCTTCTTTTGAGCTTTTGGAGAAAGCTAAAAAAATAGCAGATGATCAAGGACAAAAGGTTCATATTGGTAATATTTTATCCAGTGAAATATTTTATAATGCGGATCGGGCAGCTAATAAAAAGTGGCAGGATGTAGGGATTTTGGGCGTTGAAATGGAATCTGTAGCCCTCTATTGGAACGCTATCCAAGCACGTGTAAATGCGCTGTGCATTCTAACAGTGAGTGATCATCTTATTACAGGAGCACAGACCACTTCGGAGGAACGCCAAACTGCATTTACTAAAATGATGGAGATCGCATTAGAGTTAGCGTAAATGCTTTCCTTCTATGTGAAACTAATGTAAACGATATAAAGTTTATACAGCATGAGATATTGGAAGCCTATTATGTAAAGTCGTTCCGGTTATATTATTTTTAATTACTAGATAAGGGATGAGAGTAGAATGAAGAAATTTAAACGTGTACATTTGATCGTCATGGATTCAGTAGGCATTGGAGAAGGAAAAGACGCGGATCAATTTAACGATGTTGGCTCCCATACCCTATTACACATTGCAGAACATATGAATGGATTAAATCTGCCCAACCTAGCCAAATTGGGTCTATCTAATATTGAAAAAATTTTGGGTGTTCCAAAAGCTGAGAAACCACTTGCTTATTATACTAAATTACAGGAAAAATCAGTCGGGAAAGATACAATGACAGGTCATTGGGAGATCATGGGTTTAAATATTGATCAACCTTTTAATGTGTATCCAAATGGATTCCCCGACGAATTAATTAAACAGATCGAGGACATAACTGGCCGAAAAGTAGTAGCGAATAAACCTGCAAGTGGAACGGCTATTCTTGATGAATATGGCGAGCATCAAATGAAAACAGGGGATCTGATCGTTTATACCTCTGCTGACCCAGTTCTGCAAATTGCAGCTCATGAAGAAATCATCCCATTAGAAGAGTTATATGATATTTGTGAAAAGGTTCGGGAAATCACCAAAGACCCTGCCTATTTAATTGGTCGTATTATTGCCAGACCTTATGTAGGCCAACCCGGGAAATTTACGAGAACCTCCAATCGTCATGACTATGCCTTGAAACCATTTCATAAAACGGTTATGAATAGCTTGCAAGACGGAGGTTATGATGTCATCGCCATTGGTAAAATCAATGATATTTTCGATGGTGAAGGCGTTACAGAATCCATTCGTACAAAAGACAATATGGATGGTATGGATAAACTGCTTGATGTAATTAAGAAAGATTTCATTGGAATGAGCTTTTTGAATTTAGTTGATTTCGATGCTTTATACGGTCATCGTCGTGATCCGGAAGGCTATGGAAGAGCATTAGAGGAATTCGATAAACGATTAGATGAGGTATTCGATTCCATCCGAGAAGATGATTTGTTAATCATTACGGCTGACCATGGAAATGACCCAACCTTCCCTGGTACAGACCATACTCGTGAGTTTATTCCTGTCCTAGTCTATTCCAAGCAATTAAAGGACAGTGGGGCATTACCTGAGCATGATACCTTTGCTGATATCGGTGCGACTATAGCAGATAACTTTGATGTTGATATGCCAGACAACGGTGAGTCTTTCCTGCCATTTCTTAAATAATTGATATCGCATAAAAACCTCCAAAGTTTCTTTTTGGAGGTTTTTACGTTGCGATTGAAGCAGAGAATGACATTCCTTGTCGCTTGAAAAATGATGTGTCATAATGGGGAGAAAAGGACATCAGATGAATGAACACGCATAAACTAGATAAATTGAAACGGCCGCTTTATATCAATGTATATGATGAGCTTCTTCTTCAGATTAACAAAGGAGAATACCTCGTAGGTAGCCAGCTTCCTTCAGAACCAGATTTAGCCAAAAAACTAGGGGTTAGTCGCGCTACTTTACGGCAAGCTTTAGTTCTTTTGCAAGATGATGGATTAGTAAGAAATGTTCGTGGTAAGGGGAACTTTGTACTTGAATCTTCTTTTAACCAAGAGGATACTCAATTAGAGAAACTGAGCAACCCCATGCATAAATGTCATATAAGCGCATTTGACCAAGTAGATCTACATTATCGGCTGGACCCGCAAACGGAACATACCAAACAAGTTTTAAGAAGAGAATCAGCTACAGTTGTAGCTTTGGAACGTTTGTATAGAGTAGGAGGAGAGCTACATGCTTACGCTTTTACTTTTATGTCTATGCAAACAGTAGAGAGGTTATCTTTGGATCTTGATAGTAAAGAGAGAATGCTGGATTTTCTAGAGAATCAGGCTTATGTAGACGCTAACCATGGGAATATTGAAATAAAATATACGCATACCGTTAACTTAGCAGATCGGAAAGATAAATTAATGGGGCAGAACGAGTGCTTTTTGCTACTAGAAACCCTTTACGACAAAACAGAGCCAGATTATCCGTTAATGTATAATAAATTCTATATCCCACAGCAGTTCTCAAATTTAAAATTAAATATGTCTAAAGGTTAACCAATAATAATGGATTAGAAAAACTCCCTTTTATCTGCGACATTTAGCAGACAGAAGGGAGTTTTTTTGACCCGAATCAAAGAGTTTTTCGAGGGGTGATTGCTTAATGCAAAATAAATCCTTCTTCTTCGGCCTCATTGTTTGGCAGGAAAGGCAGCTTCGGGTTCGTTTTCAATAAAGTATCCATCAATGCATGATCAAAATTATGCTTTACTGCACAGTTGCGGTCAAAAATCATGGTAGCCTCATCTCCCGGTTTACATGCCGGCCACTGGGGAAGGGAAGGGATGTTAGGATTGCCATAGCGTGCAAAGCTTACCCATGCCCCACAGATGCGCTCCTCCATCCGATCGGAAACTCCCGGAATGAGGCACACGGGAACACGTTTCGTATTATGGAATACGAAAGGGATCTCAGCGCAATGCCATGCTATCTTGCCGCCCTCAAAAGGAAATTCATAAGCAAATAAGTAGGAGTAGGTAGGAGCTTCCTCGTGTACGGACTTCTTCTCAATAAAGTCCTTGGTTGGAATACGGAAGAAGGTATCTAAGAATAGCAGGTCGGTCAAGTGTTTATCCGGATACGCTTCCCTAAATTGTGTGACAAGCTTCTCCGTAAGACTGCCATACTTTTGAGACAGCATCTCCATGGTGGCTTCCTCAGTCGCGTCCTGCTTGTTAGGAACACCGGGACCAAAAGCGAACTCACCAAATACGCTACCAATCAATACCGGAATGGTCTTCGCATGCTCGGTAAAGCCCACCTCTCTAGGATCGCCTACATAGAATTCATTAGGCATAGGATTACCGCCAATGTATTCCCCTTGCATTGCGAGTGCTGGTGCAACTTTATTATATGCTGCAGCTAACTGAGGATAAGGAACCGCTTCCAATTTTTCTACTTCTACCTCGCCAAAATTAAGCTCTGTCAACAGTGCCTTTACGATGGCGGTACTATCGGTCTTGCGGGTGTCCAAAAACCCATCAATTAATCCGCTCTGGATAACGCCCTTATGGAACAGGCCGTCTGCTGCCGGAGTATTCATTAGTGTCCATACCTTCATACCGCCACCAGACTGTCCGAAGATGGTCACATTGTCCGGATCGCCACTGAAAGCTGTAATGTTTTCCTGGATCCATTTTAAAGCTGCTACCATATCGGCATTTCCGGCATTAGCGGAATTGACGTATTTATCTCCAAAAGCAGACAGGTTCATGTATCCCAGAATATTCAATCGGTGATTTAAGGTTACTACGACCACATCGCCGAACTCACTAAGCTTGTCTCCTTCATAAGCTACCTGTTCAATAGAAGAGCCAGCTGCGAAACCGCCCCCGTGTAGCCATACCATAACAGGTTTTTTGGCCTGCGGTTCAAGGCTCTGGGTCCAGATGTTCAGATACTGACAATTCTCATCCATAGGCCAGTAACGGTGAGGAACCAGCACTTCCATGACGGGGTGATCCTGGGTTAACATGGGAGATACATAACCGTAAGCGAGTGCATCCTTAATTCCCTCCCAAGGCGCTACCTCTGTGGGCATCTGGAAGCGCTTGGCATCTGCGTACTTTATCCCGTGAAAGGTATAAGTGCCGTTGACCTGAAAGCCTCTCATTTTTCCAGCTTTGGTCTGTACAATGGGTTCTGCTGAGGAACATACGAAATTTTTTGCTGTCATCATGGAAATCCTCCTTACATCAGATAGCCCCATTATAATAAAAGTAGGTTAGTGAAAAATATAGGAAACTTATCTGCTTTATCCTTATTCTTTGCTTCTTTTCTGGAGGTCAGCAGGTCTGGTCTCAGGATAAGAAAATAATCATGATAAAAAAGTCAAGATTCCCTTATGCAACAGAAATCATCACCACCCTCTAGAAACTCTATTGTAAGATCTGTGACAATATAGACTCTAATGTTTTTGCTTGATAGGGCTCGCCAAATTCATATAATACATCGATTGCTGATTGAGCAAGCTTCGTTCCTTCTTCTTTACTGTTCCTTTTAATTTTAATTAGACCGTTATAATACTTATATACAATCTTAAAGAACAGCGTTTGATATTGAGGACTGCTAATATTATTTAAGTTCTCTAGTAAGATCTCTGCATAGCTTATTTGATTGATCATAATTAATTCGTAAATCATATTGGTTAGCATTACACATATGACATCTCGTCCGCGTTCGTGAGCTTCATATTTTTTCATAGACTTAATAAGCGTTTGAAAGAGTATATCTCTTTGATCGTAATCTATGTAATTTAAAGTATTTGTGAACAGCTGCATTTCTTGGAGGGTCCAGGATTGGAGATTGTTGAGATAGTTAGTGATCGTCTCGATATCTTCTGTCAAAATGACATTCTTCTCAAACTGACCCGTCAAGTTAAAGTGCTTCAATAATCTTATACGAGACCTGACTTCTGCCAGATGAATTTTTGAGGTCAGATCCTCTCTCTGATGTAGCTCTTGATAAATCTCAATTAATGCTTCGAGATCGTTATTGTTTCCAGCTTTGGAATATTTGTTGGTAAATGTATCGTGTTTAGATAGTTTATAACCTCTATAAATGTAGAAAAACTCATCAATCCCCATCATAAGTCGATTTAAAATTTGTTCTAACAGCCTTAATGTGATCTCATGGTTTCCTTTTTCAAATTCAATGGCATATGATTTCGAGATAATATCTAAATACACTTCTTTTTGACTTAATCCCTTATTGGTCCGTATATTTCGAACAACCTCACCGTAGGTATTCAATTCGTTCGCCACCCTCTTATTGAAATCGTGAGCTTTTATTATATTTCAGAGAGAATCTAATTTGATTACGAAATTTTGATATTTGAAAGTCTGCTCATTGTGGTTTTTTGAGCTGATTGGAAATATTAGTAAATAAATCGAATCCGTTGGAAATTTCTTCAATTTAAGGTCCTATTTATAAGACCTTTGTCGAAATGGGACATAAAAGCAATTATGATGTAAGTACGTTAGATGGATTAATGGAAGCATAAGTTTTATATTTCCTTGGAAGGATTTGATTTATTATGAATAATAAAAGTGATTTTTTCAGATTTGAGCGTAAAAATGATGATTTCCCGTTCTACAGTGAACTGTCATCGCCTAGTCTAAATTTGAAGAGCAGCCTCATTTTTCTCGTTTCTGTCGCGGTTGGTTTTGCTCTGTTTCTTATTATGTTTGGAGGTCCCAATGTACAGCCCTTTATGAATGTGATTTTTCCTTTAGCAGCAGTAATCTTTGTGGCACGAAGTCAATGGACATCATTATTCAGAAAATTAGTAGCTAAAGATATTCTTTTAATTCTTGGAACTTACGTTGCAAATTTGATTGTGACAGGTATTGTTGGTTTCCTTATTACGAAATTGTTTAGTACGAGCGCTAATCCCGCAACCGATAGTTTCAATGGTAATTTTGCTGATGCAATTCCGTTCTTCTTGAGAACGATCCCGATGCTGTTTGGTGAAGAATTAATCACGATACTTCCATTCTTGGTCGTGCTATCATTTGGAGTTAAGAAACTTAAGATGAGTAGAAAGTCTGCTATAATTTTAGCCTGCATAGTTTCAGCTATTTTATTTGGGGCATACCATTTACCAACGTATAATTGGAATATTGTCCAAGCTATTCTCGGTATTGGTATTGCACGGATCGTTCTGCTATATCCATATCTTAAGACTAAAAATATATGGACATCGTTTATAGTGCACGTGATGAATGACTGGACAATGTTTGCTTTGGCCTTTTGGGCATCCACTCGCTAATTTTTCTCAAAGGATTTTTTGCGATAGAGTCTTAACAAACACCTGCAACTCCTTATTGAAGAAGGGGCTGTAGGTTTTTTTGTATTCAAAAAAATGTGATAGACGCTATATAGCTGCTCAATATGAATGTGATAAAATGGGAAAAATCTATCATAGGGAGAAATTAACATGGGATTTTCTCTTCTCGGCACACTAATGGCATTAATCCTTCTTGCCCCAAGTTTGCTAATGATTAAGTTTCCACCTGAAAATGTACCTTCGGGTTTGCGAGATGCAGGACTAATCTATACCCTCTTGGAGAGAGCAGGACAATTGGGTTGTATCGGCATTCTTGCAATCTCAAAGGATAACTTTCAACATGTGAAATTCGGTGTGATAGCTGCCTTCATCGTCTTGTTTATCGTTGTTTATTATGGTCTATGGGTTCGATATATAGTTAAGGGGCAGCAATTTAAATTATTATGGGACCCTTTAGTTTTTATTCCGATCCCGATGGCAGTTCTTCCAGTATGTGCATTCGGATTGGCAGCGATTTGGGGCAAATCCATTTGGCTGAGTATTGCAGTAGTTTGTTTAGCGATAGGGCATTTAGCCAACTCTTGGCATAGTTATCAGTACACCAGAAATAAATAATTAGAAACATAGTAAAATATACCCATATAAAAAGTGGTTGGATAGTTAATAAGCTGCATTGATAGAACGAGTTTGAAGATAGATAAAAGCATGAAAATGCATAATTTACGAACAATGGAAAAAATAAAGTCGAAAATGTTCGTTTTTTATCATTGACAACTCACGTGCTATCCACCTAAAATGATAGAGCACAACAACATAATTCTTTCGTATATTTCCGGGAATTGGCCTGGAAGTTTCTACGAGGTCACCGTAATGACCTGGCTACGATTAAGAAGAGCAGAGCAACCCCGCATTGTCCTTAATTAGGACTATGGTCATGGGGGACTACTCTTTTTTTCGAGCCGGTGTCTAACAGATACCGGCTTTTTGTTGCTGTCAGACACACAACATACCTTAGGGGGAGAACAATTTGAATCGGTTTTTCAAGTTGAAAGAGAACGGCACCACAGTTCGTACAGAGATCATGGCGGGCTTGACCACGTTCATGGCAATGGCTTACATCTTGTCGGTTAATCCGAGTACTTTAACAGCATTTGGCCGTATTGATATGGGTTGGTATTCTGTATTTCTAGCGACTGCGCTGGCAGCAGGTATTTTCACCATCGCAATGGGCGTGTTCATAAACTTTCCAGTGGCGTTGGCACCTGGTATGGGACTTAACGCATATTTTGCTTCCGTAATTCTATCTTCCGCCACATCAGAGCATCCATTCACTTGGCAAATGGGTCTGACAGCCGTATTTATTTCCGGTTTGATCTTTATCTTGCTGACTGTAACTCGAGTGCGACAGATCTTACTAACTGCAATTCCTGACAGCTTGAAACATGCGATTACAGTAGGTATCGGGATGTTCATTACGATCCTTGGTCTTAAGAACAGTGGACTTATGACGATTGGTGTTGAAGCCGGTAAAGACATTCCTGCTAACACTTTCACAGATGTCCTTTCCTTTGAAACTATCATTCACATGGGTAGCCTAGAGAATTCCAATGTCCAATTGGTAATTATCGGACTTCTTCTAATCTCTATCCTGATGGTATTGAACGTTAAAGGTGCGATTTTATTCGGTATCTTGGGAACAACTGTCGCTGGTATGCTGATGGGTGTAGTTGATTTCAGTGCATTGTCCAGTCCGGCAACGCCTTGGGTTCCTGACTTCACACAATTGAACTTCTTCCAGTTTGACTGGGATGGTATCCTGCACACAGGTATTGTTTCAGCGATTGCAACTTTCACATTTGTAGAGTTGTTTGATACATTTGGTACACTTGTAGGTACTGCTCAACGCGCAGGTATTATGGATAACCCTGAAGAAGGTAATAGACGTGTAGGTAATGCGATGTTTGTCGATGCAGTTGCTGTAGCAGGTGGTGCGGCACTGGGTACTTCGACTACTACTGCTTTTGTAGAAAGCGCGGCAGGTGTTGCTGAAGGTGGACGTACAGGTCTTACAGCTGTAACAACGGGCGTATGTTTCTTGCTTGCATTGTTCCTTGCTCCAGTGGTTGCTCTTATTCCTGGATCTGCTACAGCCGCAGCATTGATCGTCGTAGGTGTGCTGATGGCACAATCGATCCGTCAAATCGATTTTCAAGATATGGTTGTTGCAATTCCAGCGTTCCTAACACTTGTAATCATGCCTTTCACTTATAATATTGCTAACGGTATCTCCTTTGGTATCGTAACTTATGTAATCCTTGCTTCTGTTGCTAACCTTGCGGGTAAGAAGAAATACGATATTCACTGGATGATGTGGGTACTTGCGATTCTGATCGTTCTCCGTTATGTATTCCTTGGTAGCGAGGGCTAACATATATACAGTATTTCTGAAATTCATCTCGGGCTCCTTCATTACTGAAGGGGCCGTTTTTTTTATTTTGGATAATGTATTCTCCTACTTAACTTGTTGGATGTTCTTCCTTTCCATCATCCAATATTTAGATTATATTGTTGAAGAGGTGATGAATGTTGTCCACAAGATTTAGCAATTGGTCTTCTTATTTTAAAGGTAATCCTTGGCCTCTCTTATTGTTTTTGCTGGGGGCTGTGATTCGCATTTTTTACTTTGGTTCGATTCCAGGTGGCTTGAATCAGGATGAGGCATCTATAGGTTATGATGCTTACGCTATTCTTCATTATGGAATAGACCGCAATGGTATTCATTTACCTATTCACCTCATTGCTTGGGGAAGCGGACAGAATGCACTTTATGCTTACTTATCAATGCCTTTCATATTATTGTTCGGACTCACTCCAATGTCTGTACGTGCTGTTAGCTTAATCATGGGTCTACTGGGTATGCTCGTATTCTATCTTCTTTCCAAAGAGCTATTTACTTCCAGAACTGCTGGTATTGTGGCGATGTTTTTTATCGCAATTAATCCTTGGCATATTATGATGTCAAGATGGGCACTGGAATCTAATTTATTTCCCACCCTGATTCTGTTCTCCGTTTATATGTTACTTAAATCATTTCATATTCCGAAGTGGTCTTATGGATTTACAATTATGCTTGCCCTTTCACTTTATGCTTATGGAACATCCTATTTTTTTGTGCCGATATTTGCTTTAGGTGCTGGAATTCTTCTATTCTATACAAGAGCGTTAAAGCTTCGGACCATTCTATGGAACTGTGCTCTGTTTATATTAATGGCACTTCCAATCTTCCTATTTATTATGATCAATCGATTGTCGCTAGAGGGGATTTTGACCCCATTGTTCTCAATTCCGAGATTGACAACGCCGCGTGTGGAACAGGTAACTTCTATATTCGGAGGGCAACTATTACATACAGCATTAAGCAATTTCCGGGAATTTTTGAAGATATTAATTAGCGGATCTGATGGTTTGCCTTGGAATTCGATTTCACCTTATGGATACGCGTATCCTATTGCGTTACCCTTTGTACTTATAGGACTTATATTTATGTTAACGACAATACGGAACCGTGGTCGTGAGCGGACGGGACTGCTCGTTATTTTACTTTGGTTGTTTGTTTCCGTTTTGATGACCTTTGTTACGAACGTAAACATTAATAGGATGAATGTGATTTTCTATCCAATCATTTTGCTGATTGTTGCAGGGTTTATGTGGTTAAGCAAGAAAGTAAAAGTATTAGCAATTCTGTCGGCTGTAACCTTTAGCTTATTTTTTGTTCTATTCACTACAGTTTATTTCCGCGATTATCCTAAAGAGATAGGACCAGCTTTCTATGAATCCTTCGGTGAGGCTATACAATATGCGTCTGAAGAGAGTGCTGGGAACATCTACGTGACTGATAAAGTTAATATGCCTTATATTTATGTGCTTTTTTATGAGCAGATCAATCCCCATGATTTCTTAGCAACCGTTAATTATTCTAATCCTGGAGGTGCATTTCAGCAGGTGTCTTCCTTTGGGAGATATAGATTTGGATATTCAAGCATAGTTCCGGGAGAGACAGCGACATATATCTTGTGGAATGGTGATCCCATTCCTGCTGAAAGCGATAATTATTCGGTTAAACGGTTTGCCAACTATACTGTTGTGACCGCTAAGACTGGGGTAGTAGAGGGAATCTCGGATTTTACAAATGGAGGATTTGAAGAGGGGATATCAGGCTGGAGCTTCTCATCAGGTACGGGTGTGGCAACCAATAATCCTTATAATGGAAGTTATCTGGCCTATCTTGATCCGGGATTTGACAAAACGATTACACAATCTATCAGAATAGCAGAACCTGGAGAATATAAGCTTGGTATAATGGTTAGTGCCGGTGGAGAAGAAGGAAGGTTTGGCGTCCGAGTTAATTGCGTAGTGCGGGCGGAGGCTGAAATACCTGCTAGTGAGGTTTATCAAGAGCTTACACTTCCAATGGTATCTATCGGTCAGAATGAGCAAACTGAAATTTTTATTAAAGGCGGTAAAGGCTGGATTAATATAGACGAGGTGAGGTTGGAACGATGATCAAGAGTACACGTACGGCCGCAGTGACTGTATTGATGCTGTTATTGTTTTTGCTTCCTGTAACAAGCATTTATGCAGATGGAAATCTATTGCAAAACCCTGGATTTGAGGAGGGAGGAGAGGACGCTCCTTCTAACTGGACTAAGGATATGTGGATTTCTGGAGACAACTCTGGCATACTTTCAATCCAATCGGACGAGGTTCACTCCGGTAGTAAAGCGGCAGTCATTGAGAATATCGAGCCCAATCATTTGAAATGGGTGCAGACGATTAAGGCAACGCCGGACAGCTATTATAAAATCTCTGGATGGATCAAAGTAGTAAGTACCGCAGGCGAGGGAATGGGCGCCAATATACTTGCCGTTGGAGTAGGCGGGGGTTATCCCAGTGTAACGGATACGGCAGGAGAGTGGCAGTATCTTGAATACATAGGCCAGACAGGACCTAAGCAGAAAGAATTCGGCATAGGTGCAAGTTTGGGGGGCTACTCCAGCTTGATTCAAGGTAAAGCTTATTTTGATGATTTGTCTGTAGAAAAATTAGACGCTGCTCCCGAAGGGGCAAACGTCATTTCGCTGGATAGTGCAGCAGTTAGTCAGGATGCTGGTGGTAAAAAAGCGGATACCCCACATAAGGTATCTCCAACCAAGATGCTGCTGATCTCAGCGCTTTTCAGTGTATTTTTTGCAGTGCTTTATACCAAGGCATTCCGCAGTGAGAAGCTTATGAAGCAACCTGAGAATGTCTATTCCAAATGGCTGAGCATTGCCATCGGAATTGCCTTTATACTAAGGATTTGGATCGGTCTGACTGCTCAAGGCTATCAGAACGACATGAATACCTTTATAGCTTGGGGCCAGCGTATGGTTGATTTAGGTCCAGGCAAGTTTTATGAAGAAGGGTATTTTGCCGATTATCCTCCTGGTTATTTGTACATTTTGTACATGCTTAGTCTTATTCGCGGTGTATTTGGCTTTGCGCATGGTTCGGGTGGAGAAAATCTGCTATTCAAACTGCCAGCGATTATTTCTGATTTGGTATTGGGTTACTTCATATATCAAATGTCCCGCAAAAAACTCGGCTCAGGGATCGCTTTTGGCTTAACGCTATTATTTCTGTTTAATCCGGCGGTGCTTGTTAATTCAGCGGCATGGGGACAAGCGGATTCGTTCTTTTTGATTTTCCTGTTGCTCAGTATCCATGGCGCTGCGAACAAAAAGTTTGTTCAATCCGCGATTTTGTTTGCATTAGCAACTTTAATTAAACCACAAGCGTTAATATTCACACCGGTATTATTGTTTGCTTTCTATCATCACCGTGCTTGGAAGCAGCTTGGATTTGGAGCTTTGTATGGATTAGGGATATTCGGATTGCTCGCGGCACCATTTTTCTGGAATAACGGTGGTTTAGTTGGCCTTATTAATCTGTATAAGAGTACGTTATCTTCCTATCCCTATTCTTCTGTGAATGCATTTAATCTATATGCACTGACTGACCCGATGTGGTCATCTCTTGACCTAACTTGGTTAGGTATTACTTACCGTGTATGGGGCTTCATATTTATTTTAGTGGCAGTAGCCATAGCAACGTTTTATTCCTTCAAAAAAGATCGCTTGGATTTATCCAAATCCTACTTTATCGGTATGGCGCTCATTGTAGTAGTCTTTGTGCTTGGAACCAAAATGCATGAACGTTATATGTTCCCTGCTGTTATTCTATGTATGTTCACTTATATAGCGAGTCGGGATCGTAGGTTTTTATCCCTATTCCTTGGATTCAGCTTAACGCAGTATATCAATGTGGCTTATACGTTAACTCATCTAAATGCAGGTGTAAATCCAGGTGCAGATGGAATCGTTTTGGTTACTTCTATAGCTAACCTGTCATTATTGCTATACATGCTCTACATTGGTTATGACGTGTATGTTCGTGGGGGAGTAAAATCTCTTCCAGCACCACCAACACCTGAAGAAAAATATGAAGAAGACCTTAAAGTCGTCGAGCAAATAAGACCGCACCAGAAGGGAGGGAGACTTAAGCGATGAAGTTTAAACGTATAGATTGGATATGTATTCTTGCCATTACTGCCGTTTACGCGGCAATTGCTTTATATAATTTAGGTTCTACTAAATCTCCAGAGACCTTGTGGGAGCCAGCTGCCAGCGGTGAAAGCTTCTATGTAGATCTAGGACAGAGTAAACAATTGGAACGCGTGAATATCTTCGGTGGCGTAGGTACCGGGAAGTTTAAGCTCGAATTCAGTGAATCCCCTGAGGTCTGGAGTAGTCCGCTGGATGTAAGCGAGGATGTTGGGAATGTCTTCATCTGGAAAAGCCAACCTCTGAACGTTGCAGCAAGATACGTGAAGTTTACAGTCACCTCTCCAGGGTTCACTTTAAATGAAATGGCCTTCTATGAGCAGGGAGGCGAAAGAGTACCTCTTCCTATAGCCGGTGTTACACCGGATGCTAATGCAGTCGCTAAAAGAGGAGAGCCTGCCAATCTTTTTGACGAGCAGTCGCTCATCCCTGAATATTCTAACTTTATGAATAGCACTTATTTTGACGAGATCTACCATGCACGGACAGCTTATGAATATACACACGGGATTGTGCCTTATGAGAACACGCATCCACCACTAGGCAAGCTATTGATCGCAGTAGGGATGGAACTGTTCGGAGTCAATCCTTTCGGCTGGCGTATTATCGGAACATTGTTCGGGATTGCCATGCTGCCTCTCATTTATGTAATGGCACTACGTCTCTTTAAAAAGAGCAAATACGCAGCACTTGCAGCTGGATTGTTCGCACTGGATTTCATGCATTTCACACAAACAAGAATCTCTACGATCGATGTATACGGAGTATTCTTCATCATGTTAATGTTTTATTTCATGCAGCGATATTACACTATGAATTTCTTCAGGCAGCCCTTAAGAAAAACGCTAATTCCGTTGTTCTGGTCCGGGCTATTCTTCGGAATTGGTGTCGCCTCCAAGTGGATTGTACTGTACGGAGGAGCTGGGCTGGCCATTATGCTAGCTATCTCGCTCTTCGAGCGCTACAGAGAATACCAAGCATCGGGACGGTTGCTCGCGGAAGGGAAGATCAAAGATAAGGAACTGCTGGGCACCTGTCGCGAAGCCGTAAATTCGTTCTGGAAAAATACCATTATTACGCTAGCTAGTTGTGTTGCATTTTTCGTAATCATACCGGTCATTATTTATAGTTTATCTTTTGTTCCGGGTTTATCTGCATCCGCAGAGGGCTTTACTATAAAAGGCTTGATTGATTCCCAAAAGAACATGTACAACTATCACAGTCAGCTTGTAGCTACACATCCTTTTGCTTCCTCCTGGTGGCAATGGCCGTTTATGAAGAGACCCGTCTGGTTCTTCAGTGGCAGTGAGGGATTGCCGCAAGGTCAGGTCAGCAGTATAGTGACTATGGGGAATCCGCTTATCTGGTGGACGGGGATTTTCGCAATGCTGGCAACACTGTGGATTACACTGAAACGCAAAGATAAGACCCTCTATATGATCTGGATCGCCTTTTTCTCACAATATGTTCCGTGGATGCTTGTCCCAAGGGAAACCTTTATCTACCATTATTTTGCTATGGTGCCTTTTATGATTCTTGGTATTGTATATATAATGAAGTTGCTAGATAGCAAATATCCTGAGGCTCGTTATGTTAGTTATGTCTATGTGGCTGTTGCTTTACTGCTCTTTGTCGCGTTCTACCCTGTCCTGTCAGGGATGCAGGTAAGCGGAGATTATGTGAAGAATATGCTGCGTTGGTTCCCATCTTGGGTTTTCTAAGATTTTTTAAAAATATCTATAACAATAAGTTTATGCTTACAGCGTTATTATGAAGTACAGAAAGATGTAACGCTCCATAAAGCTTTTAGGAGGAATAAAGGTGAAAGCCAGATATAGTGTAATTGTACCCATGTTCAATGAGGAGCAAGTAATTAGCGTTACTTACGAACGTTTGAAAAAAGTAATGGACGAATGCGGCGATACTTATGAGCTAGTCTTCGTTAATGACGGAAGTCGTGATCGTTCGGCCCAGATGATTCGGGAGATCAGTGATCGGGATGAATGCGTCAAGCTAATTGACTTCTCGCGTAATTTCGGACATCAGGTAGCGATTACAGCTGGCATGGACTATGCCGAAGGTCAAGCGGTTGTTGTTATTGACGCTGACCTTCAAGATCCACCGGAGGTCATTTTGCAAATGATCGAGAAGTGGAAAGAGGGCTATGACGTTGTGTATGCGAAGCGGCTGAAGCGCCGTGGAGAAACGATGTTCAAAAAGGTAACGGCCAAGATCTTTTATCGATTGCTCAGCAGCATGACAAGTGTAGACATTCCCACGGACACAGGTGATTTTCGTCTTATTGATCGTAAGGTATGTGATGTCTTGCGAGGTCTCAAGGAAAAAAACCGGTATGTCAGAGGTTTAGTGAGCTGGGTCGGCTTCAAGCAGACGATGGTGGAATATGAGCGGGAAGAACGATTTGCAGGAGAAACTAAGTATCCTCTTAAGAAAATGATTCGTTTTGCGCTGGATGGGATCACTTCCTTTTCGCATAAGCCACTTAAGATTGCTACGTATGTCGGATTCTTTCTTTCCTTCTCGAGCTTTCTCTATTTATTCTTCGTATTGTTTCAAAGAATCTTTTTCACCTCATGGACGGTTCCAGGTTGGGCTTCCATTGTAGGGGTCAATTTGCTCTTTAACGGTATCGTTCTGATGCTGTTAGGTGTAATCGGTGAGTATATTGGACGAATTTATGACGAGTCTAAGGATAGACCGTTGTATATTGTCAGTGAGACCATAGGATATCGTAACGAAGAAGAAGTGGATCACCGGAAGGATTACAAAGATGTCAGATAAGAACTTTCGGACTGCTTTCATACAGTTTCTCAAATTTAATGCTGTAGGTCTGGTAAATACCCTCATTGATTTCGTAATCTTCACATTACTGAACTCACTTGGGATGGTATATGCGTTGGCACAGGTGATTTCTTATAGTGCAGGGACAGCGAACAGCTTTATATTGAATAAAAAAGTAACCTTCAAGGATCGTGATCGTGGCAATAAAGAGGGTTTTGATAAGACGCAGTTGCTGAAGTTTATCGTACTGAATCTGGTAGTACTCGGAATATCGTTGTTGCTAATGCATCTGTTGACTGACAAACTAGGCATTCAAGTGTTGATCTCTAAGGTATTAGTAACGTTTGTGACGGTGAT
Source organism: Paenibacillus sp. FSL R5-0914 (assembly GCF_038004525.1). Classification (NCBI taxonomy): domain Bacteria; kingdom Bacillati; phylum Bacillota; class Bacilli; order Caryophanales; family Paenibacillaceae; genus Paenibacillus; species Paenibacillus sp. FSL R5-0914. The sequence goes on along the minus strand of NZ_JBBORH010000001.1, from coordinate 190,210 downwards.
CATTAACTTCTTCGGAAGTCGTAAATGGGTATTCTAAAGTTCAGTAGAACCAATCTACGGAGGTGAAAATCATGCGTAAATTCTCGTATGTGCTCATACTGGCGGGGATCCTTATCATGCTCTATCCAAAAGCTAACGAATGGTATAACGACTGGCAGCAGGATAAGCTATTAGAATCGGCTGAACTGAGCACCAGTGAAAGTACTCCACCACCTGATCTGAAGAGCAGATATGCCGAGGTCACTCAGCTACTAGCTGAGGAATCAGCTTTAGATGCACAAGCACAGCCGCAAGAAACAGAAAAGCCGGAACCGGAAATTGAAGTGGGTGGCAAAGTTATCGCATTAATTGAGATCGATAAGATCGATCTGAAGCTGCCAGTATTAGAAGGGGCTACTAAAGCGAATATGAAGCATGCGGCGGCCCATATGAAAGAAACAACTCCAATAGGAGAAATAGGGAACGCCGCAATAGCTGCACATAGAGCTAGAACTACGGGCAGATTGTTTAACAGATTGAATGAGGTTGTGATTGGGGATACGATTTCGGTAAAGACTAGCGATCAGACCTATAATTACGAGGTTTATGATATTTCTGTTGTACTTCCTAGTGATGTGTCTGTTCTAGACGGGAATAACAAAGATAAAATTCTTACTCTAATTACGTGTGACCCACTAGTAGATCCTACACATCGTTTGATTGTTCATGCCAAGCTTTCCTAATCGTTGACGAGAAATAACAAGAGAATTCAAATACAGAGAAATAACTATAAAATAATAGTAAATCTAGCAATTTTGTTCTTGTTTACGAGGATAAATATGGTAGTATAAGACTATAAAAGCTAAACACGATAAACGGCAAACCTATCGAAAGGTAGGGACGCAAAGCTAAAGGGCCTTCCCGTAAGGATGGCAGCCAGTTACCGAATGAAGAGGCTTTTTTTGTTTTTATAAAATATATAAGAATCTTAGATTCATATTTCTACTTGGACTGATTCTCTTAATTTGTCTAGTGAAATTAGAACAGATAGAGCTTATACGATAACGGCAAACCTATCGAAAGGTAGGGACGCAAAGCTAAAGGGCCTTCCCGAAAGGATGGCAGCCAGCTACCGAAAGGGGTTTTATCCGTGAAAAAGGTTTATTTTATGATGGTGGCGCTGTTCGTACTGATTACTGCGGTTCCGGTAAGCACAGCTCAAGCCGCAAGTGTAGATGCAAGCTGGTTGATTACATCGAAAGTGGCTCAAGGTGTTATTGGAATTAACTATGATATTCCGAAAGATAAAAGAATCAAACTCATGATCACTAAAGACAACAGCAGCTATACATATAACTTATATGCTTCTGGACAAGCTGAGGACTTCCCTTTACAACAAGGTAATGGTACTTATAAGGTTTCTGTTCTTGAGAACACAACCGGCAATAAATACAAAGCGTTATATTCCGAAGTAGTAGACGTAACCATGAGTGACTCGAACTCCGTATATTTGGGCTCCGTACAGAATGTGAAATGGAGTTCTTCTGATAAAGCGATCCTTAAGGCAAAAGAGCTTACAAAAGGCAAAACAACAGATGAAGAGAAAGTTAAGGCAATCTATAACTATATAGTTGCTAATGTACAATACGATTATTCTCTTGCTAATAACGTAACAACAGATTACATTCCGAACATTAACAACACTTTGAATACTAAAAAAGGAATCTGCTATGACTATGCTTCTCTTTTTGCCGCAATGCTGCGTAGTGTAGATGTGCCTGCTAAATTGGTGATGGGGAATACTAGCTACGTTACGCAATACCATGCATGGAATGAAGTGTTGATGGATGGGAAATGGGTTACTATTGATACAACGGTAGATGCATCGTCAGCGAAGAGTAAGAAGAATACGGATTTTATTAAGGCTTCAAGTAAGTATACTGCAGCAAAATACTATTAATTTGCATCGCTAGATTCATAACTCTATTAAATAAACAACTAGCTTAATTATTAAGCTAGTTGTTTATTTTTCTATTAGGGGTTGCTTTTCTATGAATAGATAGGTTATTATAGTTAAGCGTTGTTAGACAGCGTACAGGCAATGTTTGAGAGAGTTATATAAACGGCTTTCGAAAAATAAAGCTTGCATTACTGAGAACAACATGATATATTATAAGAGTTGCTGCTGAGACATTAAACGGCGTCAACGAGAACTTGATCTTTGAAAACTGAACAACGAGTGAGTAGGAAATCACGAAAGTGAAATCCAAAATTTAGAGAATTAATTTTCTCGTCAGATGTTTCAAAATGAGCATATCGCTCTTTTCAATACTAATTGGAGAGTTTGATCCTGGCTCAGGACGAACGCTGGCGGCGTGCCTAATACATGCAAGTCGAGCGGAGTTACTTTGGAAGCTTGCTTTCAAAGTAACTTAGCGGCGGACGGGTGAGTAACACGTAGGCAACCTGCCCCTTAGACTGGGATAACTACCGGAAACGGTAGCTAATACCGGATAATTTCTTTTTTCTCCTGAAGAAAGAATGAAAGACGGAGCAATCTGTCACTGAGGGATGGGCCTGCGGCGCATTAGCTAGTTGGTGGGGTAACGGCCCACCAAGGCGACGATGCGTAGCCGACCTGAGAGGGTGAACGGCCACACTGGGACTGAGACACGGCCCAGACTCCTACGGGAGGCAGCAGTAGGGAATCTTCCGCAATGGACGAAAGTCTGACGGAGCAACGCCGCGTGAGTGATGAAGGTTTTCGGATCGTAAAGCTCTGTTGCCAGGGAAGAACGTCCGGTAGAGTAACTGCTACCGGAGTGACGGTACCTGAGAAGAAAGCCCCGGCTAACTACGTGCCAGCAGCCGCGGTAATACGTAGGGGGCAAGCGTTGTCCGGAATTATTGGGCGTAAAGCGCGCGCAGGCGGTCATTTAAGTCTGGTGTTTAAACCTTGGGCTCAACCTGAGGTCGCACTGGAAACTGGGTGACTTGAGTACAGAAGAGGAAAGTGGAATTCCACGTGTAGCGGTGAAATGCGTAGATATGTGGAGGAACACCAGTGGCGAAGGCGACTTTCTGGGCTGTAACTGACGCTGAGGCGCGAAAGCGTGGGGAGCAAACAGGATTAGATACCCTGGTAGTCCACGCCGTAAACGATGAGTGCTAGGTGTTAGGGGTTTCGATACCCTTGGTGCCGAAGTTAACACAGTAAGCACTCCGCCTGGGGAGTACGGTCGCAAGACTGAAACTCAAAGGAATTGACGGGGACCCGCACAAGCAGTGGAGTATGTGGTTTAATTCGAAGCAACGCGAAGAACCTTACCAGGTCTTGACATCCCTCTGAATCCACTAGAGATAGTGGAGGCCTTCGGGACAGAGGAGACAGGTGGTGCATGGTTGTCGTCAGCTCGTGTCGTGAGATGTTGGGTTAAGTCCCGCAACGAGCGCAACCCTTAACTTTAGTTGCCAGCAGGTTAAGCTGGGCACTCTAGAGTGACTGCCGGTGACAAACCGGAGGAAGGTGGGGATGACGTCAAATCATCATGCCCCTTATGACCTGGGCTACACACGTACTACAATGGCCGGTACAACGGGAAGCGAAACCGCGAGGTGAAGCCAATCTCATCAAAGCCGGTCTCAGTTCGGATTGCAGGCTGCAACTCGCCTGCATGAAGTCGGAATTGCTAGTAATCGCGGATCAGCATGCCGCGGTGAATACGTTCCCGGGTCTTGTACACACCGCCCGTCACACCACGAGAGTTTACAACACCCGAAGTCGGTGGGGTAACCCGCAAGGGAGCCAGCCGCCGAAGGTGGGGTAGATGATTGGGGTGAAGTCGTAACAAGGTAGCCGTATCGGAAGGTGCGGCTGGATCACCTCCTTTCTATGGAGAATCGTCTTCTGCAATGAAGACATTCAAATCGGAAGTTAAACTTCCAAAATCTCAGGTTTAGGCCTGTTACTCACTCGTTGCTCAGTTTTGAGAGTTTAAGCTCTCAAGTAAGACTTGATCCTTGAAAACTGGATACCGAAACGAATTTGCGTTTTAGAACATCTTTTAGCAACTTGTGCAAACAAGTAAATGTTATTAGTGAGATGATTCCAAAGAGAATGTCATTGTATGATATTTTCCTGCGGAAAAATCAAGGTTAAGCTAATAAGAGCACACGGAGGATGCCTAGGCGCCAGGAGCCGACGAAGGACGTGGCGAACAACGAAACTGCCTCGGGGAGCTGTAAGCAAGCTTTGATCCGGGGGTGTCCGAATGGGGAAACCCAGCTGTGGTAATTCGCAGTTACTCATCTCTGAACACATAGGGGATGTAGAGGCAGACCAGGGGAACTGAAACATCTAAGTACCCTGAGGAAGAGAAAACAATAGTGATTCCGTCAGTAGCGGCGAGCGAACGCGGAACAGCCTAAACCTAAGAGCTTGCTCTTAGGGGTTGTGGGACGTCTCACATGGAGTTACAAAGGAATATGGTAGGCGAAGAGGTCTGGAAAGGCCCGCGATAGAGGTAAAAGCCCTGTAGCCTAAACTGTGTTCTCTCCGAGACGGATCCCGAGTAGTGCGGGGCACGTGAAACCCCGTATGAATCCAGCAGGACCATCTGCTAAGGCTAAATACTACCTGGCGACCGATAGTGAAACAGTACCGTGAGGGAAAGGTGAAAAGCACCCCGGAAGGGGAGTGAAATAGAACCTGAAACCGTGTGCTTACAAAAAGTCAGAGCCCTATTAATGGGTGATGGCGTGCCTTTTGTAGAATGAACCGGCGAGTTACGTTTAACATGCAAGGTTAAGTCGAGAAGACGGAGCCGCAGCGAAAGCGAGTCTGAATAGGGCGATTTAGTATGTGGACGTAGACCCGAAACCGTGTGATCTACCCCTGTCCAGGGTGAAGGTGCGGTAACACGCACTGGAGGCCCGAACCCACGCATGTTGAAAAATGCGGGGATGAGGTGGGGGTAGCGGAGAAATTCCAATCGAACTCGGAGATAGCTGGTTCTCCCCGAAATAGCTTTAGGGCGAGCCTCGGTATAAGAGTAGTGGAGGTAGAGCACTGATTGGGTGCGGGGTCCGCAAGGATTACCAAGCTCAGTCAAACTCCGAATGCCATATACTTATTGCCGGGAGTCAGACAGTGAGTGCTAAGATCCATTGTCAAAAGGGAAACAGCCCAGACCATCAGCTAAGGTCCCCAAGTGTGTGTTAAGTGGGAAAGGATGTGGAGTTGCACAGACAACCAGGATGTTGGCTTAGAAGCAGCCACCATTGAAAGAGTGCGTAATAGCTCACTGGTCGAGTGACTCTGCGCCGAAAATGTAACGGGGCTAAACACACCACCGAAGCTATGGCTAGATACGTATGTATCTGGGGTAGGGGAGCGTTGTATGTGGGTTGAAGGTGTACCGTAAGGAGCGCTGGACAGCATACAAGTGAGAATGCCGGTATGAGTAACGAAAAGATCAGTGAGAATCTGATCCGCCGAAAGCCCAAGGTTTCCTGAGGAAGGCTCGTCCGCTCAGGGTAAGTCGGGACCTAAGGCGAGGCCGAAAGGCGTAGTCGAAGGACAACAGTTTGAAATTACTGTACCACCGTAATCCGCTATGAGCGATGGGGTGACGCAGGAGGGTAGTGACGCGGACTGATGGATATGTCCGTCTAAGCAGTGAGGCTGATGTGTAGGCAAATCCGCACATCGTTAAGGCTGGGCTGTGATGGGGAGCGAAAATTGTAGTAGCGAAGGTCATGATCTCACACTGCCAAGAAAAGCCTCTAGCCAGGAGAAGGTGCCCGTACCGCAAACCGACACAGGTAGGCGAGAAGAGAATTCTAAGGCGCGCGGAAGAACTCTCGTTAAGGAACTCGGCAAAATGACCCCGTAACTTCGGGAGAAGGGGTGCCCCGGTAGTGTGAATAGCACGAGGGGGCCGCAGTGAAAAGGCCCAAGCGACTGTTTAGCAAAAACACAGGTCTGTGCGAAGCCGCAAGGCGAAGTATACGGGCTGACGCCTGCCCGGTGCTGGAAGGTTAAGGGGAGTGGTTAGGGGTAACCCGAAGCTATGAACCGAAGCCCCAGTAAACGGCGGCCGTAACTATAACGGTCCTAAGGTAGCGAAATTCCTTGTCAGGTAAATTCTGACCCGCACGAATGGCGTAACGACTTGGGCGCTGTCTCAACGAGAGATCCGGTGAAATTTTAATACCTGTGAAGATGCAGGTTACCCGCGACAAGACGGAAAGACCCCATGGAGCTTTACTGCAGCTTGATATTGAATTTGGGTACGATCTGTACAGGATAGGTGGGAGCCGTAGAAATCGGAGCGCAAGCTTCGGTGGAGGCGCCGTTGGGATACCACCCTGATCGTATCTAGGTTCTAACCTAGTACCCTTACCGGGTACGGGGACCGTGTCAGGCGGGCAGTTTGACTGGGGCGGTCGCCTCCTAAAGAGTAACGGAGGCGTTCCAAGGTTCCCTCAGAATGGTTGGAAATCATTCGAAGAGTGCAAAGGCATAAGGGAGCTTGACTGCGAGACCTACAAGTCGAGCAGGGACGAAAGTCGGACTTAGTGATCCGGTGGTACCGCATGGAAGGGCCATCGCTCAACGGATAAAAGCTACCCTGGGGATAACAGGCTTATCTCCCCCAAGAGTCCACATCGACGGGGAGGTTTGGCACCTCGATGTCGGCTCATCGCATCCTGGGGCTGAAGTAGGTCCCAAGGGTTGGGCTGTTCGCCCATTAAAGCGGTACGCGAGCTGGGTTCAGAACGTCGTGAGACAGTTCGGTCCCTATCTGTCGTGGGCGCAGGAAATTTGAGAGGAGCTGTCCTTAGTACGAGAGGACCGGGATGGACGTACCGCTGGTGCACCAGTTGTTTCGCCAGAAGCATGGCTGGGTAGCTACGTACGGACGGGATAAGCGCTGAAAGCATCTAAGCGTGAAGCCCCCTCAAGATGAGATTTCCCAATTAGTAAGACCCCTTGAAGACGACGAGGTAGATAGGTTGGAGGTGGAAGTGCAGTAATGCATGGAGCTGACCAATACTAATCGGTCGAGGGCTTATCCTATACTTAAAATGCAAATTCAATTCGGATTCAGTTTTCAGGCATCAAGCCTGTAACACGCTTAGAAATTCATTCTCACTTCTGGTGATGAACGAAATTTCACGCGGCAGCGTCTGTTTCACAGACGCATGTTTGGTGGCGATAGCGGAGGGGTTCCACGCGTACCCATCCCGAACACGACCGTTAAGCCCTCCAGCGCCGATGGTACTTGGACCGAAGGGTCCTGGGAGAGTAGGACGTTGCCAAGCACACGAAGCCATTGTTGATTTATCAACAATGGCTTTTTTGTTCCCTTTATCGCTTAATTTAAATAATGTGGATAAGTCATAGGGAAATAACGAAAAAATAAAAGTTACTAACATGTGGATGGAATAATAAAATATATTCAAAAATGAAAGTAGTCCCCAATTTATGTGGATAGAGCAGTGGTATATGTGGATACTTCAAGTAAATGCAAGGATATTTTGCATGGCAGGAGGATAAACAATGGACAACAGTAGTAATCTTGTGTGGATAGAAGATTTTTCTGTACATGCGAGCGACACGGATTATCGTTCGCAGAGTAAGTTATCCTTTATTTTGGATATCATGCAATGTGCGGCAGACTTCGCCGTGGGTAATTTGGGGATAAGTGTGGAAGAAATTCTGAGTGCAGGAATGGGCTGGATGATGATTACGTTAGATCTTGATTTTAAGCGTATTCCTCGCCCAAATGATGTGCTTAGCGTACATACCTGGAGTAAAGGTACTAAAGGGGCTTTATGGCAACGGGATTATCGTATTTTCGATGCAGATCATATAGAGGTTGCCACAGCGCGTTCTATATGGGCTTTAGTAGATATTGAGAAGAGAAAGATACTCAGACCGAACGCTCTTCCAGTTCAGGTTAAGCACTATAATGGCGATTCAGTAGGGGATATGCCTGTTAAGGTAACGATCCCTACTGATATTATTATGGAAGAAGCTTATCGGTATCAGGTAAGATATAGTGGGCTGGATAGCAACGGACATCTGAATAATGCCCGATACGGAGATTTATGTTGTGATGCACTTAGTTTAGCGGAATGGGATAATGCAGAGTTCACACGCTTCCGGATTACATATCTACAAGAAGCTAAGTTTGGGGATGAACTGACTATTTTACGCTCAGCTGTAACGGATGATGGTATATATGTCCGTGGCCAGAATAGTGATATTGTATTTTTTGAAGCATGTATTGAGTTGAAAAATATAAATAAGTAAAAGTTTATAAATATGGAATATTATTATAAAAGCGATTTCTCCGTGCATCAATCGGGGTAGTCGCTTTTTTTGTTGAAAAACAGATGGTGTTTGTAACATATTTGGAAAAATTTTTGAGCCTGTCACAATTAAAGGGATCACAATCGTTATATAGTTGTAGTCAATAACAAGGAGGTGATTCTTTGGAACGTCGCAGCCCCGGGGTCCAAGTGAATCAAACAATAATTGAAGAGGCTATTGATCAGGTTCTTGCGGGTAACCGCGAAGCCTATAGAACTATAATACAAGCCTATGAAAGAAAGATTTATACGTATTGCTATTATATTTTGAAAAGTCATGAAGAAGCAGAGGATGCTGTGCAAGATATATTTGTAAAAGTGTATCAGGAACTCAGACGTTATGAGAAACGAGTCTCTTTTAATTCATGGCTGTATAAAGTGGCCTATCATCATTGTTTGGATCAGGTTCGCAAACGCAAACGAAGAAACCGTCTGTTGTCGCTATATAAAGAGCAGCAGCCGAAAGCCTATTATAATCCTAACGATGAGGAGCCATTGCAGAAGTTATTTATGGATGATCTGACAGCTGAAGAGAGCAATCTTCTGATTCTTAAGGTAGTAGAGCAGTACAGTTTTGAAGAAATGGGTCAGATTATGGATTGTAATTCAGCTACTTTACGCAAGAAATTTGAACGTCTACGCAAAAAGTTAGTCCGGCAAAGAATGAATGAAGGAGGAAGCCCTCATGGAGAAATGGCAAGATCCAACTGAAAGTCAGAAGATGGAGCACATTCGTCAAACATTCCAAAATCATGAAATGCCGGTAGACAGTTTCAGCGATTCAATTATGAAGCGAATAGGAGACGAGGGAATGGAAAAGCGAGCGTCAAGAAAAAGTGGGAATAAGTTTCTGAAAAAATCATTGGTGGCTGCCGCGGCAGCAGCAGTGTTGGGTGCGGGAATAATCGGTAGCGGATTTATATCCCCAGTCATGGCTGAAACGTTAAAGCAGATTCCTGTTGTAGGAAGTATTTTTAAGGGGATTGACGATAAAGGTCTAAATGCTGCTAAAGAAAAAGGATTATCTACTGCGCCTAACCAAAGCGTTACCCATGATGGAGTGACCTTGAAGGTTACCGATGCCTATTATGACGGCTCGCGGTTGGCTTTTGCGATTGAACGGGAAGGCATTGATAAGGATAAGATGATGGCAGAAATGATTATTGAACCGACTGAATTCGATCCAGCGGTAAAAGAACAGCAGTATGCGAAAGTGACAATGAACCAGTCCGAAAAAGGGTTGTTGGGTTCAGCAGAAGTGAAATTGCCGAATGGAAAGAATCTGGAGGCCCAAATGTCGTCTTTTGGCGATGTTGAGGGTAAAAAGAATGCTATTTTATACGATTATAGAAATCTAAATAATGTAGAGGCTTTGGGGAATGAATTTGAATTAAGCATCACTGTGCCGGTTACACAAATCGCAGAGCTTTTTGAAATCAAGGTGCCGGTGAAAAAAGTAACGGAAGGAATTATCAAACTTGATCTGAACCAAACAAAAGAGGCAGAAGAATTCAGTTATACGATTACCAAACTGGAATTAACTCCAGCCACAAGCAGATTACAGCTCAGCGAAGAAGGTAAAGCGCCAACTGTGAAAGAAAAGGATGGATACACAACCTCTGAAATGTTCTATGAAATTGTTGATGAACTAGGCAATGCATTTTCTTCAAGTGGGTCATTCAACTTGCCGGCTATAGTCTATCCTATGGTAGACAAAGATTTCAGTCCGTTCCCACAAACACCAAAAACAATTACGGTTAAGCCGTTTACTTATTCCATTGATGAGAGCCATAAAGCATTAAGAGATGAAGAAGGAAAACAAGTTAAACATTATTATCCGGAGCTTGAACAAACGATTCAGGTGAAGCAAGAGTAACTATTAATCCCATAAGCAAAAAAAGTCCGTGTCTGCATAGCAGATACGGGCTTTTCTAATGGAATGAAGATTTCACTCACTGAGTTTTCGTTGTTTGATTTATTTAGTGTATAACGGAGTGACCCGGTAAAGCCTGACGATATTTGCTATCATTCATTTAATGCTATAATGAAATTTGATGTGGAAAGGGGAGCATTATGAAGACATTAGTATTGGCGGAGAAGCCGTCTGTTGCACGCGAGATCGCACGAGTCATGGGATGTAATAATAAACAGAAGAGCTATATTGAAGGTCCAAAATATGTGGTTACCTGGGCACTGGGTCATTTAGTCGGCCTGGCAGAGCCTGAAGATTATAATAAAAAGTTTGCAACTTGGGCTTTGGAGGATTTGCCGATTTTGCCGGAGAAGGCAAAGCTGAAGGTGCTGCGTGAGACCAACCAGCAATACAAAGCTGTTCAGCATCTAATGAAGCGTCAGGACATTGAGGAGCTTATTGTTGCTACAGATGCTGCCCGTGAAGGGGAGCTACTGGCTCGCTGGATTATGAATATGGCAGGGTGGAAAAAGCCATTCCGGCGGCTGTGGATATCCTCGCAGACTGATAAGGCGATTAAAGAGGGATTCGCAAAGCTCCGCCCAGGTCGCGATTTTGATCGTCTGTATGAATCTGCACGTTGCCGCGCAGAGGCGGATTGGATGATTGGACTGAATGTCACGAGAGCTTTAACATGTAAGTTCGGTTCACCGCTCTCCGCAGGGCGGGTACAAACGCCGACATTAGGGATGATCATGGATCGTGAACAGGAGATTACGGGTTTCCGTTCCGTTGATTTTGAGACGCTGACTGCTGATTTTGGAGATTTCCAAGCGGCATGGCGGGCCAGTAACGGCGATGGTCGGATATTTGAAAAGGATAAGACGGCAAGTCTAAAGGATAAGCTTACTGGACGCAGCGGCCGTATTATTAAGGTACAGAAGAGTGAGAAGAGCGAACCTCATCCACTCGCTTATGATCTGACTGAATTGCAGCGTGATGCGAACCGGAAGTTCGGCTTCTCCGCGAAGCAGACCTCCAGTGTGCTTCAGCGGTTATATGAGCAGCACAAGCTTGTAACTTACCCGCGTACGGACAGTCGTTACTTAACATCAGATATGACGGGCACACTCAAGGAAAGATTAGACAGTGTAGCTGTCGGCCCATATGCAGCTTTGGCACGTCCACTGCTTCGCAAACCGCTGCCGATTACGAAGCGGATCGTGGATGATAGCAAAGTAAGCGATCACCATGCTATTATTCCGACAGAGCAGACCGTATTGTTAAATAATCTGAGTACTGAGGAACGTAAGCTGTATGATCTGATTGTACGGCGTTTTATTAGCTTGTTCTACCCACCAGCTCGCTATGATGCGGTAGCTGTCACCGTCAACGTGGAAGGAGAAAGCTTCCATGTCAAAGGGACGACGGTAAAGGATGCCGGTTGGCGTGAAGTGTACGGCGGAGATATGAGTAACGATGACGACGAGGAGCCATCGGATGAGCCAGCAGCTGGGAGTGTGAAGCTACCTGAGCTGCGCGAAGGGGCAACTGTCACAATTGGTCGCTGTATGGTTCGTCCTGGACGAACACAGCCACCGAAGCGTTATAATGAAGCTTCGCTGTTGACGCAAATGGAGAAGCACGGACTGGGAACCCCGGCAACCCGCGCGGATATTATCGAGAAGCTGGTAAGCTCCGATACCATTGAACGCCAAGGGAATCTGCTGCATCCGACTGGTAAAGGCAAACAGCTTATTGAGTTGGTATCCACACAGCTAAGGACACCAGATCTAACCGCTCGCTGGGAAGCTGAGCTGGAGAAAATAGCGCGTGGTCAAGGCAAGCCAGAGCTCTTCTTGCAAGGTATCCGCAGTATGGCACAGGAGCTGGTAACTGGCGTCAAAACTAGTGGAGCAGAATACAAACCGCATAATGTCTCGAACAGTAATTGTCCGGAATGCGGTACAAGACTACTGGAGAAAAAGAGCAAACGTGGCAAGCTGCTTGTGTGCCCTGCAGATAACTGTGGTTATACCCGTGCCGGAGAGAAAAGACTATCGAATCGCCGCTGTCCACAGTGCCATAAGAAAATGGAGCTCAAAGAGGGTAAAGCAGGTATGTTCGTACAATGTTTGGGCTGTGGAATCACAGAAACCTTGGATAAGGATCATAAGCATGTGAATAAACGCGAACAGCAAAAGCTGGTACAGCAATACAGTAAGCAAGAAAGCATTGGTTCTAACCTTGGGGAACTGCTGAAAGCAGCGCTTGAAGGGCAAAAGAAGGATAAGTAAAAAGGTTCGCATGTATCGTAATAAAAAGGCTGCTGAGTGTGCTCAGTAGCCTTTTTTCTGTCCACGTAAGTTTTTGTGGTCTACAGATAGGCTTTGAATTAGAATGTTAAGCAAATACATAGAGCAGGTGATTAGGGTGGCAGCTGAACAACAAGTGGATCAACTAAAAGCAGCAGGTAGCCCACAGGGGCAGGGAGGCAGTAAGTTTTTCTTTCTCGTTATTGTATTTATGTTCTGGTTCTCTTCTTATATTTATGTTCCTGTGCTTTCCCCTTATGTGGAGCATTTGGGAGCATCATATTTTATGGTGGGCATGGTGCTGGGCGTATATGGGCTAATGCAGATTCTGTTCCGACTGCCGATTGGCATCGGTTCGGATTATTTGGATCGGCGTCGTCCGTTTATCTACCTGGGACTGATTGCGAGCGGAGCCAGCTGCTTTCTTTTTATATGGGGAGCACAGCCTGGGTGGGCATTGGCAGCACGTGCAGTATCCGGTATAGCGGCTTCGGCATGGGTTGTGTACACTGTGATGTTCGCGGGATATTTCCCGAAAGAGGAAGCTGGAAAAGCGATGGGCATGCTGCAATTCACTACGGTGATTGCCCAATTGACCAGTATGATGATCAGTGGCTATATGGTGGAGCATTGGGGCTGGAATACCCCGTTTCTGATTGGAGGAATTGTAGCGATTGCGGCGCTGCTGCTTGCGCTGCGACTGCCTGAACAAAAACAGGAGAAACGGCAAAGTGCGATCCAGATCAAGGACTTAGCGGGTGTTATGAAGGAGCCACTTCTGGTAAGAGTTTCTCTGCTGTCAGTGTTGGCACACTGTGTGCTATTCATAACGATGTTCGGATATACGCCAAACCAAGCTCTGAATATCGGAGCAAGTAAAGAAAGCTTGGGCTGGCTGACGCTCGCTTTTATGATTCCGCATGCTGTCGCGACCCTCTATGGCTCACGGACATTTGGTAGGCTGTTAGGAGACCGGGGCACGCTTCTCTTAGGCTTCGCGGGAAGTGCATTGTTTACACTTCTTATTCCTTCAATGCCGACGCTAGCGACGCTCTGTCTGACTCAGATAGGAAACGGATTTATGCAGGGACTGATTTTTCCATTGTTGCTAGGCAAGTCGGTGTCAGAAGTAGATCCATATAAGCGTGCAACAGCTATGGGCTTCTATCAGGCGGTTTATGCAATAGGTATGTCGGCTGGGCCGTTCGTGGCAGGCTGGATGAGCGCTCTTTATGGCTTGACCGGAGGGTTCTGGCTGGGTGGAATTGCGGCGGCGTTGGCTGCGGTGTTGTCATGGATATGGATGAAGGATGCGAAGCAGTGAAAAGAAAGAGGGAGTAGCGAAGTTATCAGAGCGTGTAAGGATGATTGGTTTTTTGTGAAAAAGAGGAATATAATAGAGATAGATAGGAAGCAAGGAGGAGAGCCCGGGAGAATGGTCAAGGTTATAATGTTGTGGTTTGTGGTAATTAATATTATCGGATATGTAGTGATGTCCGAAGACAAGAACAAAGCCCGTAAACGGCGAGAACGTGTACCTGAGAAGACACTTTTTCTGCTGGCAGCTATGGGCGGGGCACTAGGCGTGCTGATTGCCATGTATCGTAAGCGCCACAAGACGCGACATATGTCCTTTAGGATCGGAATTCCGTTACTTCTGTTGCTGAATATCTTTTTGTACAGCTATTTTTTAAGGTGATAGTCTTAATGATTACAAACTAGAAAAAGAGGTGGCGTACATGTTATTCTCTAAAATTTTACTCGCCTATGATGGATCTAAGGCTTCTAATCAAGCATTGGAGCGCGCAATTGAACTCGCAAAAGTAACTCCGGGCTCTACGATGCATGTTGTACACGCATTTGAATTTCCAAGATTTTTTATCGGAGAAGCTCTAGCACCACTACCGGCTTCAGTAAATAAAGAATATTATGATTTAGCAGTGCAGACTACGGAAGAAGTCAAGGGACGCCTTGAGGCTGAAGGCTTGAATGCTGAGGTTGAGCTATTACAAGGATCACCCGCTGAAGTGATTTTGAAATATGCTAAAGAACATGCTATAGATGTAATTGTTATCGGCAGCCGCGGACTTGGCGGAATACGTGAGTTTGTTCTGGGAAGTGTGAGCCACAATGTAGTACAAAGCGCCCGCATTCCAGTGCTGGTAGTAAAATAATATAAAGTTAAAAGGGACGCTTATGGCGTTCCTTTTTTCAAATATAAGAAAGTATATGTTTCAAACTATACTTTATCCTTATATTTCTCGCATAAACGCTAACCGTCATACAGGGACGCCAAAGGCGTTTATACTTGATTATTAAGAAACGAAATGACTAAATTCATATCCAGTAGAGGAATTGTATGTATTTCCATGAAGCCTATTCTACAGTTAAAATAACATCTGTTGTTAGAGCTAATAGTGTACGGAAAGAAGTCTTTATCATCAAAATAAGTGGCTATCGAGAAATTAAATACGCCTAAAAGCGAACGATTATTAATCGGAATTTACCAATGTTCGTGTTTGAGTTGACATCCTGTGTAGGGGATTGTTAAACTGATGTCATGAGCAACTCGTATAAAACCGGGGATATGGCCCGGAAGTTTCTACCCGGGAACCGTAAATTACCGGACTACGAGGAAATAGGATGATAGAATGCGGCAATGCGGTCCGGGTAACGGAATGATGCATTATGCCATTTTCCGCGCTTAATGCAGCCTAATGATAGGCACGCGGATTATTTTTTCCTAATTTCTTTACTAGTCCGATCCTCCCGCAGCAAAATGCGTCTGGTCATCGGGCTTTTTTTATTCGAATTTACAAGATAAAGATATCCATACTAGTGACTGGAAGGTAGGTCGAATCATGTCTGTGCAGGTAGCTGTTATCATGGGCAGTAAATCGGATTGGGATACGATGGAGCACGCTTGTACGGTGCTTGAAGAGCTGGGATTATCTTATGAGAAGAAGGTAGTATCTGCGCACCGGACGCCGGACTTGATGTTCAGCTATGCGGAGGAAGCCGCGGGCCGGGGTATTCGCGTCATTATTGCAGGAGCGGGTGGTGCAGCGCATTTGCCGGGTATGGTGGCAGCAAAGACGATCCTGCCTGTGATTGGAGTGCCAGTGCAGTCGAAGGCGCTTAATGGGCTGGATTCGCTTCTCTCCATCGTGCAGATGCCAGGAGGCATTCCAGTGGCAACGGTAGCCATTGGTAAGGCAGGGGCCATTAATGCAGGCCTCCTGGCTGCACAGATTATCGGAGCATTCGATCCAGAAGTGCAGCAGCGCGCGCAGCTGCGGCGGGATGCGATTCGCGACGAAGTCCTTGAAAGCAGCGACAGCTTATGAGACCGGAGGAGCTGAAGCTGCAGGAGGCTGGCGGCGTTACTTCGCCAGCCGCCATGGATGCGTCCGGCACGGACACCGTCCGGACGCTACTGCCCGGCGCGACCGTCGGTGTGCTCGGCGGCGGGCAGCTCGGGCGCATGATGGCGCTGGCTGGCAGCGCCATGGGCTACCGCTTCGTGGCGCTGGACCCTGCGCCGGATGCGCCTAGCGGTCAAGTCACGCCGCAGATTACAGCGGCGTATAACGACCGGGACGCGGCGCGGGAGCTAGCCCGCCGCTCGGATGTCATCACGTACGAGTTCGAGAACGTCGACGCGGGCGTTGCCGCGCTGCTGACGGAGGAATCGTACGTACCGCAGGGCAGCACGCTGCTGTATACGACGCAGCATCGGCTGCGCGAAAAAGCCGCCATCGAGGCGGCAGGCGTACCCGTCGCCCCGTACCGGAAGGTGGATAGCCTTGCGGAGCTGAAAGTGGCGGCGGCTGAACTTGGACTACCCTGTGTGCTGAAGACAGCCACAGGCGGTTATGACGGCAAGGGACAAGCCGTGATCCGTCAGGTAGAAGAGCTGGAAGAAGCCTTCCGGCAAGTAGCACCCGGAGCCGTTGTGCCGGAGCTGGTGCTTGAGAAGTTTGTAGCTTTTAAGTGTGAAATATCCGTTGTTGCTGCACGCAGTGCTTCTGGTGAGGTTAAAAGCTTCCCACCGTCGGAAAATATTCATGTAAATAATATTTTACATCTGTCCATTGTGCCTGCAAGAGTGGCAGAGGACATTCAGCGGAGAGCATGCGAATTGGCAGAGACATTAATCGCTGGACTTGATGCGGTTGGACTGCTGGCAGTAGAAATGTTCGTCACAGAGGACGGACAATTGTACGTCAATGAGTTAGCACCAAGGCCGCATAACTCCGGGCATTACACCATGGATGCTTGCGCGACTTCACAGTTCGAGCAGCATGTCCGGGCGATTTGTAATCTGCCGCTGGGCGATACAACGCTTTTGACACCTGTAGTTATGGTAAATGTACTAGGCCAGCATTTGGATGGCGCGATTAAAGCGACCTGTACACAGGACGAAAAAGATAATAAGCTGGGTGTTGTACCTAAGCTTCATATATATGGCAAGACTGAGAGTAAGACCGGCCGCAAGATGGGCCATATCAATCTGCTCTGCAAGGATACCGGAGACGGCATGTCCTGGGTGGAGCAATCTAAACTTTGGAGGAACTAAAGAATATGATCGAACGTTACAGCAGACCTGAGATGCGAGCTATTTGGACGGAGGAAAATAAATTCAAAGCGTGGCTGGAAGTTGAGATTTGCGCTTGTGAAGCATGGGCTGAGCTGGGAGTTATCCCGCACGAAGATGCAGCTAAACTGCGTAAAGACGCTAAATTCGACATCGCACGCATTGATGAAATAGAACAAGAGACACGTCATGACGTTATCGCATTTACACGCGCGGTTTCCGAAAGCCTAGGCGCAGAGCGCAAATGGGTTCACTACGGTCTTACTTCTACTGACGTGGTAGATACGGCGCTAGGTTACTTGCTGCGTCAAGCGAATGAAATTCTAGAGAAGGATATCATCAACTTTATTGAGATCCTTAAAGATAAAGCTATTGCTTACAAGGATACACCGATGATGGGCCGTACGCATGGTGTTCATGCCGAGCCCACTACCTTTGGTCTGAAAATGGCTCTATGGTACGAAGAAATGAAACGTAACCTGGAGCGGTTCCGCCATGCTGCGAACGGTGTACAGTTCGGAAAAATCTCCGGTGCCGTTGGTACGTACGCTAACATCGATCCTTTCGTAGAAGAATTCGTTTGCCGCAAGCTCGGCACAAGCCCAGCTCCAATCTCTACACAAACGTTACAGCGTGACCGTCATGCTGAATACATGGCTGCTCTTGCTTTGGTAGCGACATCGTTAGACAAGTTCGCTACTGAAATCCGCGCTCTGCAAAAGAGTGAGATTCGTGAAGTGGAAGAAGCTTTTGCCAAAGGTCAAAAGGGTTCATCCGCTATGCCTCACAAACGGAATCCCATTGGCTGCGAGAACATTTCAGGTCTGTCCCGCGTCATTCGCGGACATATGGTTACAGCTTACGAGAACGTGCCACTCTGGCATGAACGCGATATTTCGCACTCCTCTGTGGAACGTATCATCCTTCCGGATGCGACAATGCTGCTCAACTACATGCTGAACCGTTTCGGAAACATCGTGAAGAACCTGACTGTATTCCCAGAGAATATGAAGCGTAACATGAACCGTACGTTCGGTGTTCCTTTCTCCGGTCGGATCTTGACCAAACTGATCGATAAAGGTCTTAGCCGTGAGCAAGCATACGATACCGTTCAACCGCGTGCTATGCAAGCATGGGAAGAGCAAAAACAATTCCGCGATATCGTGGAAGCTACACCTGAGATCACTAACGTTCTTACCCCAGAAGAAATTGAAGATGCATTTAACCCTTCTTGGCACCTTAAGCATGTGGACACCATCTTCCGCAAGCTAGAGCTTATCTAAAAAAGATAGGTTAGTGGTGAACTAAGGAGTTAGATATAAAGGAAATTGGTCGAATGGTGTAATGGAGAGGAAGTTTGGAACTGTAGAAGCGTTAGCGTTCGCCTTTATGGTTGGATTTCTACCGCGAAGAGCGGTTTAAATCAGGAAATCCAACCATAACAGCGATCGGAAGTCCAAACATTCCTCGGAATTACGCCTTTGAGACCAGTTGCAGTAATCAAGATCATTAGTTCAAGGGAGGAAAGGTCATGACATCGTCGGCCGTATCCACAGCCGTGGAACTCATCAATGCGCCGCTGCTCTATAAAGGGAAGGTTCGTGAACTATACGATTTAGGGGAGAATGTACTGATCGTCGTCACGGATCGGATATCTGCTTTTGACTATGTGCTGGACCCAGCGGTACCTGAAAAGGGCAATGTGCTTAACCGTCTGAGTGCGTTCTGGTTCGGAAAGACCAAAGAGCTAATGGAGAATCATGTCGTTCATATCGATGTGGATCTGCTCGGAGATATCGTTAAGGACAAGGAAGCTCTCAGAAACCGTGTTATGGTGGTACGCAAAGCAGAGCGCATCGATATCGAATGTGTTGTGCGTGGGTGCATCACCGGTGGGGGCTGGAGACAGTATCAAGAAACTGGCAAAGTGAATGGTATTGAGCTTCCTAAGAACTTGCGCAAAAATGCGCTGCTGGCACAGCCAATCTTTACCCCTGCGGCTAAAAACGATGTAGGTCATGATGAGGATATTCCTTTTGAAAAGATGCAGGAGCTAATCGGTGCTGATCTGGCACTCGAGCTGCAGGAGAAGAGCTTGCAATTGTTCTCTTTTGCCAGAGAGTATTGTGCTGAGCGGGGAATCATTCTAGCAGATTGCAAATTTGAATTCGGCTTGCTGGATGGCAAGGTGATTCTGATTGATGAGATTTTTACGCCGGATGCTTCACGTTTCTGGGCCAAGGACAAATACGCTCTTGATATCGAAATTGATAGTATGGATAAAGAACCTGTTCGTACGTATCTATCTGCATCCTCCTGGGATAAAAATAGCAAACCTGATCCACTTCCGCTAGAAGTAGTTGAAGAAACAACGCGCCGTTATCTGGACATTTATCATCGTCTTACTGGCAAGTCTTTATAGCTCAACATTGTGTGTTTACTCATGGGAATAAATGAAGTGTATGTTTTTAAAGCTAGAGTTACTTTTAGTAGAGTTTCAGCTTTCAGAAAGTATATACACATAAAAATTTAGGAGGAACTACAAGCATATGTTAAAAGCGACGGTATATGTCACCATTAAGAAGAGCGTTCTCGATCCACAAGGTGTAGCAGTGCAAGGAGCACTTCATTCGGTAGGTTTTCAAGAAGTTGAAAGTTTGCGTATTGGGAAATATATGGAGCTGACTTTGGACACGGATAACCGTGCTGAAGCAGAACTGCGACTCAAGGAAATGTGCGAAAAGCTACTTGCCAACACGGTGATCGAGGATTACCGCTACGAATTGGAGGACTAAACGACATGAAATTTGCTGTACTTGTCTTCCCAGGCTCTAACTGTGATATTGATTGCTACAAGGCGGTAGAGGACAGTCTCGGCGAACCAGTCGATTATGTGTGGCATACAGCGACAGATTTGTCGGCGTATGATTGCATTTTGGTTCCAGGCGGATTCTCATATGGTGATTACCTGCGCTGCGGCGCGATTTCAAGATTTGCTCCTGTAATGGCTGAAGTTGCTAAAGCAGCAGAGCAAGGTAAATTCGTGCTAGGCATTTGCAATGGGTTCCAAATTCTTACTGAGGCTGGTTTGTTGCCAGGCGCGCTGCGTCGTAACATGTCCATGAAGTTCCGTTGTCATGATACAGTGCTTAAGGTTGTTAATAACGAAACCCCATTTACTATTGATTATGCTAAGGATGAAGAAATCATCATCCCAATCGCTCACGGCGAAGGAAACTATTACTGTGATGAAGAGACTTTAGCAGAACTGAAAGCTAACAATCAGATTGTGTTCACATATAGCGATAATCCTAACGGCTCTGTAGCTGATATTGCGGGTGTTAGTAATGTGCAGGGGAATGTAGTCGGCATGATGCCTCACCCTGAGCGTGCAGCTAACAGCTTGCTCGGATCTGAAGATGGCAAACGAATGTTCACATCTATACTGAAGACTTGGAGGGATCGTCATGACGCAGCAAGTATCCGTTAAGGAACCGACCGCAGAACAGATCGCAGAGCAGAAAATTTACAGCCAATTCGGTGTGTCGGACAGCGAATATGAGCTCATCAAGTCTTTTATGGGACGTTTGCCGAATTATACTGAAATCGGCGTATTCAGCGTAATGTGGTCCGAACACTGTGCATACAAGAACTCTAAGCCATTGTTGAAACGTTTCCCAGTTACTGGACCACGTGTCCTGATGGGACCCGGCGAGGGCGCAGGGATTGTAGATATCGGAGACAACCAAGCGGTTGTATTCAAAATCGAAAGTCATAACCACCCCTCTGCAGTAGAACCTTTTCAAGGCGCGGCAACAGGCGTAGGTGGTATCATTCGTGATATTTTTTCCATGGGCTCAAGACCTATCGCACTGCTGAATTCCTTGCGTTTCGGCAAGCTGGAAAGCGATCGCGTGAAATATTTGTTCGAGCATGTCGTGTCGGGTATTGCTGGTTATGGTAACTGTATCGGGATTCCAACCGTGGGCGGCGAAATCATGTTCGATGATAGCTATGACGGTAACCCGCTTGTTAACGCAATGTGTGTCGGTCTGATTGATCATGATAAAATCCAGCGTGGTGTCGCTAAAGGTGTAGGAAACCCAGTCTTCTACGTAGGTCCTCCTACTGGACGTGATGGGATTCATGGGGCTACTTTTGCATCCGTTGAACTAAGTGAAGAGTCAGAAGCTAAACGTACAGCTGTACAAGTAGGCGATCCATTTATGGAGAAGCTCGTTATGGAATCTTGTCTAGAGTTAATCGACAGCGGCATCGTTATTGGGATTCAGGATATGGGTGCGGCTGGACTTACCTGCTCTAGTGCAGAGATGGCAAGTAAAGCTGGTAATGGTTTGGAGCTGTATCTTGATCAGGTTCCACAACGTGAAGACGGCATGACCCCTTATGAAATGATGCTTTCAGAATCGCAAGAACGGATGTTGTTCGTAGTAGAACCGAAGGATGAAGCTCAGGCGCAAGAGATTTTTGATCGCTGGGGTGTAATCTGCTGTAAGGTCGGTAAAGTAACGGATGATGGTCGCTTGAAGCTGTATCATCACGGCGAGGTTGTTGGCGACATGCCTGTAACAGCGCTCGTGGATGAGTGCCCAGTGTATAACAAACCATCTGAGGTTCCTGCTTATTATGTAGAAAATGAATCGGTAGATACGCTTCGTTACGCGGAAGTTACAGATCTGGGCAGCGCACTGCGTACAGTGCTTGGATCACCAACCGTAGCAAGCAAAGCTTGGGTATACAACCAATATGATTACATGGTTCGGACTAGTACGGCTGTTCGACCTGGATCTGATGCGGCTGTAGTTACCATTCATGGTACACGTAAAGGACTTGCGATGACCACGGACTGTAACGGGCGTTATGTTTATCTTGATCCTGAAGTGGGTGGACGGATTGCAGTCAGCGAAGCGGCTCGTAACATCGTTTGTTCGGGTGCTGAACCGCTTGCTATTACCGATAACCTAAACTTCGGGAACCCTGAGAAACCTGATGTGTTCTGGCAAATGGAGCGTGCGGTTGATGGTATGGCTGAAGCTTGTCGTGTGCTGGATACTCCGGTTATCGGCGGGAATGTCAGTCTTTATAACGAAAATACGACGGGATCCATCTACCCAACACCGGTTGTCGGCATGGTTGGTTTAGTAACGGATACGGATCATATTACGACTCAAGGCTTCAAACAAGAAGGAGATTCCATTCTTCTGCTAGGCGTAACAAAAGCTGAGCTTGGTGGTAGTGAATTTCAATATGCTGTTCATGGTGTAACCGAAGGCCGCCCTCCAGCTTTGGATTTGGCTACTGAGAAAACACTGCTGAGCGCAGTGCTTACCTCGATTCGCGGCGGCCTGGTGCGTTCAGCACATGACTTGTCCGAAGGCGGTCTTGCTGTAGCACTTGCAGAGAGCTGTATCAGTGGTGGTATTGGTGCGAACGTTGAACTTTCTGCTAATGGACTTAGATCCGATGTAGCTTTGTTCAGTGAGAGCCAATCACGTATCGTGCTGACGGCAGCACCTGAACGTGCGGAAGAGCTGAAAGCAGCGATTGCTGCAAGCGGCGTTCCAGTGGAAATCATCGGAACTGTAGGTGGAGACAGACTGCGCGTGAATCTGGACGGTGCATCCGTATTAGATGAAGCTGTAGCAGAATTGAAATTCGTTTGGGAGGATGCTATTCCATGTCTTATGAAATAAAGACCGGGAAAGAGCAGGAGACTCCTATCCTGTGGACTGGTGACTTTTACAATGAAGGAACGGGCTCGGGAGATATTTTTGACACATTAAAAGAAGAATGCGGCGTTTTCGGGGTCTTCGGACACCCGGAAGCGGCGTCCATGTCTTATTACGGCTTGCACGCCTTACAGCACCGTGGGGAAGAAAGTGCGGGCATCTGCGTAGCAGATGGTCGTGATTTCAACTATCACCGCGGAATGGGGTTAGTAAAAGAAGTATTCGACAAGGACAAAATTGCCTCACTGGTTGGAGACATGTCCATCGGGCATGTACGTTATTCCACCAGCGGAGACAGCCGCTTAACTAATGCACAGCCGCTCGTATTCAAATATCGTGACGGTGATTTGGCGATTGCTACAAACGGTAACATAGTAAATGAACCGTTGATTCGTAAACAGCTTGAGCAAAGCGGATCGATCTTCCAAACCACAAGTGATACAGAAGTGCTGGCGCATCTGATTGCACGTTCGTCTAAGGATTTTGTTGAAGCGGCTAAGGATGCGCTAAAACAACTGGTTGGCGGATTTGCTTTTCTGCTTATGACGAATGACAAATTAATTGTCGCTTCGGATTCCCATGGTTTGCGTCCGCTTGTAATGGGACGGATCGGCGACGCCTATATTTTTGCTTCCGAATCTTGCGCCTTAGAAGTTATCGGAGCACAGTTAGTACGCGATATCGAACCTGGCGAACTGCTCGTGCTTGATAAAAATGGCCTGTTAGAGGACCGTTTTACCGAGCCAAAACGTAAAGCGCTATGCGCGATGGAGTATATTTACTTCTCTCGCCCAGACAGTGATATGAATGGCGCTAACCTGCACACCGCCCGTAAGCGGATGGGTAGCCGAATGGCATTAGAAGCTTTCGTAGATGCTGACCTCGTAACTGGTGTACCGGATTCAAGTATCTCGGCAGCGATTGGATTTGCGGAACAGACGGGCATTCCTTATGAGCTTGGGCTCATTAAGAATAAGTATACAGGCCGGACCTTCATCCAGCCGAGCCAAGAGCTGCGTGAGCAAGGTGTGAAAATGAAGCTAAGCGCCGTGCGCAGTGTGGTCGATGGCAAACGTGTTGTCATGATCGATGATTCCATCGTGCGTGGAACAACTTCACGGCGTATCGTCAATTTGCTCCGCGAAGCGGGAGCCGTAGAGGTTCATGTGCGGATTACATCGCCGCCCTTCAAGAATCCTTGCTTCTACGGCATTGATACCCCAGACCGCCGCGATCTCATCGCGTCGTACAAGTCCATTGCGGAAATGTGCGAAGAGATTAATGCCGATTCCTTGGCATTCTTGTCACCGGAGGGCTTAATCACTTCCATTGGTGGTCACAACAAAGATGATTACAAAGGCGGGCTATGCCTTTCCTGCTTCGATAATGATTACCCGACGCAGGTTGATTTTGGCGGGGCGGAAAAAGATGGCTGCAGCTGCTAGATTAGGTCCATCCCCCTAAGTCCCCCTTGCTAAGGGGGATTCCGAAGGGCTCTGCCCTCCGGCCACCCGAAAGCTCGGCGGTAGGAGTTTGGTGTTAACTTGCTAAGAGGGTGTGGGTATTGGTGCTCGCTTTGTCCATGTGTGCTTCGCACGGTCGGGACACGCTTTACGGCGTTCCGCCCCCCGGCTGCTTATCGTCGCCGGGACTGGCTCACCAAGCTGTCGCTAGTCTAGCTAAGGTAGGCGCTCCGCTGCGCCCAAAGCGCCAAGAGCAGTTCACCAAGCTCGTCCCTGTTTGCTGCGCAAATGCGGAACCCGCTAGTCTCGCTAAGGAAGGCGCTCGGCTGCGCCAAAAGCGCCAAGAGCAGCTCGCCAAGCTCGTCCCTGTTTGCTGCGCAAATGCAGGACCCGCTTGTTTCGCTTAAGGAGGTGCATGGCGCAGCTCATGCACCGAGGTCTTGAGGTCCGTGTGCAAGGCGCGCACTGCGGCTTGCAGTAGGGTGAAAGCGTTGGTTGGAGGGAGTTATGGAGAGGAAGTTTGGAACTGTAGAAGCGTTAGCGTTCGCCTTTATGTTTGGATTTCTACCGCGATGAGCGGTTTAAATCAGGAAATCCAAACATAACAGCGATCGGAAGTCCAAACATTCCTCGTAATAACTCCAATAACCACCAATGAAGTTAGTCCCGAATGCGCCCAAACGCGCTCTAAACTATTAAAAGATGAGGTGTCCCAAGTGTCGGAAGCTTATAAAAACGCCGGAGTGGATATTGCGGCTGGTAACGAAGCGGTAGAACGCATGAAAAAGCACGTAAAACGTACTTACCGTCCAGAAGTAATGACGGATCTTGGTGGGTTCGGAGCGCTGTTTGGCCTCAATAAAGATAAATATGAAGAGCCAGTGCTCGTATCGGGAACTGATGGTGTAGGCACGAAGCTTAAGATCGCGTTCGCTGCGGATCGCCATGACACGATTGGGATCGACGCTGTAGCTATGTGCGTGAACGACATTGTAGTGCAAGGCGCGGAGCCGCTATTTTTCCTCGATTATCTGGCTTGCGACAAAGTCGTACCGGAGAAAATCGAAGCGATCGTAGCAGGAATCGCAGAGGGCTGTCACCAAGCAGGTTGTGCGCTGATTGGCGGCGAAACGGCTGAAATGCCGGGCATGTATTCAGCGGGTGAGTATGATATCGCTGGATTCACAGTTGGCGTTGCTGACAAAGCGAAGCTGGTAACAGGTGCTAACATCGCTGCTGGAGACACAGTGATTGGTTTAGCTTCTAGCGGCGTGCACAGCAACGGCTTCTCACTGGTGCGTAAGCTTTTGCTTGAGGAAGATGGCTATGGCCTGAATGATGTGCTTCCGGAGCTTGGAGCTCCGCTTGTGGATGTACTTCTTGCACCAACTAAGATTTATGTGAAGCCTTTGCTGGCGCTCTTGGAGCAGCTTCCGGTGAAAGGGATGGCACATATTACGGGGGGCGGATTCATCGAGAATATCCCGCGCGTATTGCCTGACGGTGTAGATGTGGAGATTAATTACGGATCGTGGCCGATTCTGCCGATCTTCGGATTGATGCAGAACAAAGGAAACGTAAGCAACCGTGATATGTTTACTACTTTTAATATGGGAATTGGACTTGTTCTGGTAGTAAGTAGCGCTGATGGAGAACATGCTCTTGAACTGCTCAAAGCGAGCGGAGAAGAGGCTTTTATCATTGGTAAAGTGACAGAAGGGGAACGCAAAGTAACCTTTACTGGAGCTGAAGTGTGATGCAATTGAGTCGAATCGCTGTTTTTGCTTCTGGGCAAGGCAGTAATTTTGCTGCACTGATCGATGCACAGAGAGCAGGCTTGCTTGGTGATGGCAATATTGAGTTGCTTGTATCCGACAAGCCAGAGGCACCTGTAGCTAAGCGAGCGGAGGATGCGGGCATTCCCTCCCTCTTGCTGCGGCCAAAAGACTTCGCCAGCCGTGAACTCTACGAAGCAGAGATTGTAGCAGAGCTTCAGCGGCGAGAAATCGGGCTGGTTGTGCTGGCAGGATACATGCGTCTTATTACGCCAGTGCTTTTAACGCCGTATGCTGGACGAATTATTAACATTCATCCATCGCTGCTGCCTGCTTTTGCAGGAAAAGATGCAATCGGACAAGCGCTGGATTATGGCGTGAAGCTGACGGGTGTTACTGTGCATTTTGTCGATGGAGGTATGGATACCGGGCCTGTTATTGCTCAGCGCAGCGTAGCCCTGCAGGATAACGACACGGCGGATTCATTGGCAGAACGTATTCATAAGGTTGAGTATGAGCTGTATCCCGAAGTGGTTGGCGCTTTTGCCAGCGGGAAAGTGGAACTGAGTGGAAGAAAGACGATTATCCGCGAAAAGTAAGCTGCACCGCAGCCATTCGAAGTTTTGGATCGACATTTGGTGACAGACCGAGATGTTTCAGGGTATTTCTCGGGAAATATTGCATAAGCGGCGTTATGTGTCGCGTTGTGGGTTTTCTTCATATTAAATCGCACGTACAACCTGAAGGAGGACTATTCAAAGTGAGTATCAAAAGAGCGCTAGTCAGCGTATCGGATAAACAAGGTATCGTGGATTTTTGCCGCGAGTTGTCTGCATTAGGCGTAGAAATTATCTCTACAGGTGGAACAAGCACGCTTTTGGCTAAAGAAGGTGTTCCAGTTATCGGGATTTCCGATGTGACAGGATTCCCAGAAATCATGGACGGACGTGTCAAAACCTTGCACCCTGCTGTACACAGTGGATTGCTTGCGGTTCGTGATAACGAGGAGCACACGCGTCAAATGAAGGAGCTTGGTCTGGACTACATCGATCTGGTTGTTGTGAATCTGTATCCGTTCGCGGAAACGATCGCAAAACCTGACGTATCTTACGAGGAAGCCATCGAGAATATCGATATCGGCGGACCTACGATGCTGCGTTCTGCGGCGAAGAACCATGCTTTTGTGAGTGTAGTGGTGGATGCTAATGACTACGCTACTGTACTTGAAGAGGTTCGCGCAGGTGGAGATACAACGCTAGAAACACGCAAACGTCTTGCGGCAAAAGTGTTCCGTCATACGGCGGCTTACGATGCCTTAATTTCCGATTATTTGGCTAACGTTACTGGCGAGCCTCTGCCAGAGCGCTACACCGTGACTTATGAGAAAATTCAGGATCTGCGTTATGGCGAGAATCCGCATCAAAAAGCGGCGTTCTATCGCAAGCCATTGGCGGCACTGGATACACTCACTGCGGCTGAACAATTGCATGGCAAAGAGTTGTCTTATAACAATATCAACGATGCTAACGCAGCACTGCAAATCGTGAAAGAATTTGAAGAGCCTGCTGTCGTAGCGGTTAAACATATGAACCCTTGTGGTGTAGGTGTTGGTGAAAGTGTATACGAAGCTTATCAAAAAGCTTACAACGCGGATCCAACTTCTATCTTTGGTGGGATTGTAGCAGCAAACCGGATTATTGATGCAGACACAGCGAACCTGCTGAAAGATATTTTCCTCGAAATCGTGTTGGCACCAGGCTTTACGGAAGAAGCACTGGAAATCCTTACGAAGAAAAAGAATCTCCGTTTGCTCAAAATCGGTAACCTTAGTACGGCTAGTGCGCGTAAGAGCAGCTTTGTAGTTACCTCTATTGATGGAGGAATGGTTGTACAGGAGAGCGATGTGCACTCTGTGAACCCAGATGATCTACAAGTCGTTACGGACCGTAAACCAACCGAGGAAGAATTGAAACAATTGTTGTTCGGATGGAAAGTAGTTAAGCATGTGAAATCTAATGCGATTGTGCTGGCTGCTGATGATATGACCGTTGGCGTAGGTGCAGGACAGATGAATCGCGTTGGTGCAGCTAAAATTGCAATCGAACAAGCTGGTGAAAAATCTAAGGGAGCCGTACTCGCTTCCGACGCGTTCTTCCCAATGGGCGATACGCTTGAAATGGCAGCAAAAGCAGGAATCACTGCAGTGATTCAGCCAGGCGGCTCCATTAAAGACGAAGAGTCAATTAAGGTCGCTAATGAGTATGGTATTGCTATGGTCTTCACAGGCGTCCGTCATTTCAAACACTAGAGCACTGGGAGGATCATATTCGGATGGATATTTTAGTGGTTGGCGGCGGCGGCCGGGAACATGCGATGATTTGGAGTCTATCCCAAAGCCCAAAGGCAGGTAAAATCTATTGCGCACCCGGCAACGCCGGGATTGCGCAGTTAGCCGAATGTGTGCCGATCGGAGTATTTGAGTTCGATCGTCTGACGACTTTTGCGAAAGAGAAGGAAGTAGGTCTTGTTGTAATCGGTCCAGATGATCCACTCGCTGCTGGGATTGTGGATGCTTTTGAAGCACAGGATATTCCTGTGTTTGGCCCACGCAAGAATGCGGCGGAGATCGAAGGCAGCAAAACCTTTATGAAGGATCTTTTGCATAAATATAATATTCCGACAGCAGCCTATGAGAAGTTCGACAACTATGAAGCTGCGCTAACTTATTTGCGGGAACAGCCGCTTCCGATCGTAATCAAGGCAGATGGTCTGGCTGCAGGAAAAGGCGTGACGGTTGCCTATTCGTTGGAAGAAGCAGAGCAAGCACTCGCTGATATTATGGTCACTAAGGTATTCGGTGAAGCAGGCGCTCAGGTTGTTATTGAGGAATTTCTAGCTGGACAGGAAATGTCGATTCTGGCTTTTGTCGATGGAGAGACGGTACGTCCTATGGCTGCTGCCCAGGATCATAAGCCCGTATTTGATGGGGATAAAGGTCCTAATACCGGCGGAATGGGTACCTATTCGCCTTTACCACATATTGATGAGGCTATTATCCAAGAAGCGATCGAGACCATCATTAAGCCGACGGCAAAAGCTATGGTGGACGAAGGTCGTCCCTTTAGCGGTGTACTATTTGCGGGACTGATGATTTCTCCAGAGGGTAAACCAAAGACGATTGAGTTTAATGCTCGTTTCGGTGATCCTGAGACTCAGGTCGTGTTGCCTAGACTCAAGAGCGACTTGCTAGAAATCTTTCTGGCAGTCACAGAGGGCAGACTTGCAGATATCGACATTGAATGGAGCGACGAAGCGGCTGTATGCGTAGTTCTCGCTTCGGGAGGATATCCAGGCCCTTATCCAAAGGGTGTACCAATTGAAGGTCTTGAAGACAGCCAAGGAGGGCTGATCTTCCATGCTGGTACGGCGCGTGGTGAAGACGGAAGCTGGGTGACGAATGGTGGTCGGGTACTAGGCGTGGTAGGCCTAGGTGCTACGATTGCTGAAGCTCGTGTTGCAGCTTACGCTAGAGCCGAAGGAATTTCTTTTTCCGGAAAACAAAGCCGCAGCGACATCGCTATGAAAGCTTTGGTATAAGGATAAAGAACTGTATCTAGCATTTTTTGCGCTTAAAGTCCTAAAAAAGGACTGACAAGTGATAGAAGAAGTGCTATAATACTACACGTACGGGGGAAAATGTGCGGATATATACAGATAAGGGTCTTTCCGATCATGGGAAGGCCCTTTTAAATCGGAGTCCTTCAGACTTTGTGAAGTAACCTTATAAAGGATGCCTCGTGCCTGGAAATGATGATACTTATAGTGCATACTAGCGATACGCTTATGGCGAATGGCTACTCACAGATTTAAGGAGGAATTCGTTTTGAGTAAGATTGGAAGAAATGATATGTGTCCTTGCGGAAGCGGGAAAAAATATAAGAAATGCTGCCTTGGTAAAGAAACTTCTGCAGTAGAGTCCATCATGCAACTTGTAAACAAGGAAGAAGCGGCAGCTAGCGAGACTGTGGCTGAGAAACAGGAGCCCGTAGCACAACCTGAAGTGAAGCTAACTCTTGCTACGCTCAGAAAAAAAGTGTCACGTGATCTGAATTGGGAGCATCCAGCACATGAACAACTGGCGCTGCACCTTATTGAGAGCATGAGAGAAAGCTATGATAGAGAGCTTATTTGGGAAGCTCTAGTTCTGTGGAATGGTTATTCCCGTAAGACTAAGCCTGCTGTGAAGAAAATGGGCTCTTTCTGCGCGGCGATCGAATTTATTTTGTCTGAGGAATATGGCTTCTCCCTAACACAAGCGGATCTTGCTACCAAACATGAGGTTACTACGCCTACCATCTCTAGAAAAGTCAAAGAGATGCTCAATTACATTGAGGAATACGGTATGGGTGGTGCGGAAGAAGAATTACTTTTGCTGAATATCTCAGGCAGTCCGAAGGATCAGGAGCAAGCACTATTACAAAAGGCTATGCAAACCAATTCATCCAACCGCCGGATACAGTTAGCTGAAGCCGCATTAGAGGTTTATCCGGACAGTCCGGATGCGTATCTCATTTTGGCTGAGGAAGCAGAGAATGAAGCAGATGCTCGTGCTTTTCTAAAAGCAGGGATGGATGCAGGTGAACGTGAGCTTGGAGAAGCCTTTTTCGCTGAGAACAAAGGACATTTCTGGGACCTCCACGAGACTCGTCCATACATTCGAATTTGCAAAAGCTACGCCGACTCTTGTTGGTTTAGCGGAAATGCAGAAGAAGCACAAAAAGTACTTGAGCACATTTTAGAGCTGAATCCTGAAGATAACACTGGTGCGCGTTACCTTTTAACGGCTGCGTATCTCTACACCAACAAGCTCAAGAAGACAGAAAAGGTGCTGGAAAAGTTCGGAAATGATGCAGCGGCGACAGTAGCTTACGACCGGATGGTCTTAGAATATAAGAAGAATGGGATTACTTCCCAACTGAAAATGTTGTACCGCGTAGCGCGGAATGTGAACAAGCATGTGCCGGATTATTTGTTAGGGATCAAAAGATTGCCGCATAACCTTCCGGATTTTGTGGGAATGGGCGACGCTAATGAAGCTATCGAATATGTGATTGTACACTCGCGTTTGTGGACAAGCCTACCTGATCTGCTGAAGTGGATGCTGAAGCAACAGGATTAGTAGAATTCAGATCTTGGACGGACATGAACTTAAAGAGGCTATGGGAGATTCCTGTAGTCTCTTTTTTTTAAAATATAAGAATTTATTTGTTTCACGTTATAAATTACCTTATATTTCTCGCATAAACGCTTACCGTCCTTATAGGGACGATGAAGGCGTTTTTGCATGTATAAGAAAGTATAAGATTTGCATCAATAATTGTATTGCATACAGCGGACAATGCTTGAAAAAATGTCTTTGGGAGAGTATGTTTACAAGAAGTAGAATGAATAGATGATAGTGAGGCGAGAGGGTTATGAGAGAAGAGGAAGACCGAATCGTAGGAATGGAAGATATCGTACGGGCTCATCACGTACTGCGGGAGGTCATCATCCGGACTCCACTACAGCGTGACGCCGTACTATCGGCCAAGTATGATTGCGATGTATATTTGAAGCGCGAAGATTTGCAGATTGTCCGTTCTTTTAAAATCCGCGGAGCTTATAATATGATTCGTAGTCTATCCGCAGAAGATAGAGCCAAAGGTATTGTCTGCGCGAGTGCAGGAAATCACGCACAAGGTGTAGCCTATTCCTGTAAGGCACTTGGGATTAAGGGCAAGGTCTATATGCCAAGCACAACACCTAACCAGAAGGTTAAGCAAGTTCGACGGTTCGGCGGTGAGTTTGTTGAGGTCATTCTGAAGGGTGATACCTTCGATGATGCTTATGATGAAGCGCTGCAAGCTTGTATAGACCATGGTATGACGTTGATCCACCCGTTTGATGAGCCGAGAATTATTGCAGGCAATGGAACGATAGCGATGGAAGTGATGGAGAATCTGGACCACCCTGCGGATTTTATGTTCGTAACGATTGGTGGGGGCGGCCTGGCAGCAGGAATAGCCACTTATGTGAAGACGGTGAGTCCATCCACTAAGTTGATTGGTGTGGAACCGCTTGGTGCTGCTTCAATGACTGAAGCAATTAAGCTTGGAGAAGTGGTAACGCTAAAAGAAATTAACAAGTTCGTGGACGGAGCGGCTGTAAAGCGCGTTGGCGGACTGACTTATGATATTTGTTCCCGGCATCTGGATGACATCGTGATGGTACCTGAAGGTAAGGCTTGTACCACCATTCTGGAGCTGTATAACGAGAACGCTATAGTAGTTGAGCCAGCCGGTTCCTTACCTATCGCAGCACTTGATCAATACCGTGATCAAATCCGCGGGAAGACGGTCGTCTGTATCATAAGTGGGGGTAACAACGATATTGACCGTATGCAGGAGATCAAAGAGCGGTCACTGATTTACGAAGGCTTAAAGCACTACTTCATGGTGAACTTCCCACAACGGGCAGGTGCCCTGCGTGAGTTCTTGGACGAAATCCTCGGCCCAGAGGATGACATTACCCGTTTCGAGTACATCAAGAAGCATGATAAAGAGAATGGTCCCGCGCTTGTAGGCATAGAGCTATTGTCCATTGAAGCTTATGAACCACTTATCGAACGGATGCAGCAGAAGGGTGTAGATTATGTAGAAATCAATAAGGATTCCAATCTCTTTAACATCCTTATTTAATTTCTTTCATCACTTTAATCATTTCGTTAATGAACATAGAAAGGCCCGTCCCAGAATGAATGGGGACGGGCCTTTTGTAGATCATACTAGAGAGGTAATTCAGTCTTACGGTATTGTTCGACTTCATCTGTTAATTTATAATCTTTGTCCTTCATCAATTTCATGAAGCCATCTAGTTTCTGCAGGAAAGGGCTGTTGTCTTTATTCTTGGTGAGAATGCTAGAGTAGGCTTTCTGCGCCTCCAAGTCCATTTCAAGATTGTCATAATGGAAAAGGGGCGTGTTATTCTGGCCGTAAAACGTATTGTTAACATAGGTAGAATATAAGGATTTCACGGCTGAAATTCGGTTCGATTTCGGATAATTTAGAATAAATTGCTCTTGAGATAGTGCTCGCGCAGCTACATCGGTCCAACCAATGACAAGCCCGTTATCCTTGGAGGAGGGCAGATCAGACTCCGTAGCCATAATGGATAGATACGCGCTGATATCGTCAGTGACATAAAGCTTATATTTGCGGTAAGCCTCATAATCGATCACCGGGAAAAAAGTGCCTTCCGCGGTCTCCAGTTTATATCCATTTTCGCTGGCACTCTTCAGCAGTGTGCGCAGAGTTAGATCTTCTGTGGCATCAGCAAGGGTCTTCATACTTGCGCCAGCTTTATAGATGGCGGTGAGCTTCCGCTGGACATTGCTGGTACTGAATTTGCTCTCCCACGCCGGAAGCGCCGCCTTGTGCAAATTCTCAAGCTTCAGTGTCATTATCGTGGCACGATACGAACCTACCGCATACATATTGGCGTTCAAATATTTAATAGCTTCGGGTAACTTGTTAGAGGAAGACAACAGCGGCAATGCTGCTTTATAGATAGCCTCCGCATGATTATTGTTTGCTGTCAAAGCATTTGCCTTAGTGCCTCCCACAGGAGGGCTGGCAGCGCCTTCAGCTTGAATCGTTCCTATAGGTACCGCGCCTAGTCCCAATGTTACTGCTAGAACAGAATAGAGAATATATTGCTTCTTATTCATGAAAGTTCCCCCTGTCTATCGGATGAAATATGGGTGGAGCATGACTTTTATTTTCTAAAAAATATAAACTTTAGTCCAATTGCCCCAATCAGGGAAACAATTAAGCTTACCCACGGGGATAAAGTAATGACCGGAAACAATCGGTCGAGGTACAAGCCAATGAATACGGCAACTACGGCGATTCCGATATAGACGCCAAGGCCCTTGATATCAAAGGGCTTGGCTTTAGGTGCATCCCCCTCAGACAAGGAGGTTAACCATTTCATAATAAGTTCGATCAAGATAATGGAACCTGCCCCAACAGCGAAGAGGGTGAAGAGGCTAATCTCTCCGAACATCCCGGAGGATCCGTTAGTCCATTGCAAGAAGAGTCCACCTATAGCAAAGATCCCGAACAAACAGGTTAGAGCCGCGCAGGGAATCATCAAGTAATAGTTCCATTTGCTGCGTGCTGAGCGTGTGGGAGCGCTGTCTATGATCTCTTTAAAATAATCATCCGGATTCTCGCCAAACACCTGTTTAGCGTTTTTACCTTTTTTTTGTTCTTTCAGAAGCAGCTTGGCTGCATCCAGTAAAAGTTCTTCAGCACGGAGAGCCTCTACCCTACTGGCGCGCATCGTCAGGATCATATCTTCAAAATAGGATCGATTGAAAGGCGTCATCTGCTCGCGCAGGGCGTTATTTTCCTTAATCATATCTTTCACTTTCATAATAGGGATGTAAACCTCCAGTAGTGTTAATCGGTATAGTCTTTAACCTAGAGTATACGTTTGCCTGACAGGTCAGTGCAAGGACAAGCATTTCTATTTTCCTATGCATAATCCTTTTATAAGAGTGAACACTGATAATGTTGTTGCTTGATCAATATAGCTTTGGGAAAGGTTGGGAGCTTTATGGAACATGAGAACAAGAAAGAACAGGACAGAGTCATGGGCAACGGTTTCGAGCCTACGCCCAATCATTCAATGGGGGATTGGGGCGGTTCTGATGGATTCAGCATGTGGAATTCCACAGAAGAACCAGCAACAGAGGGCGCGCTTAAGGATTGGGAAGGCAGTCAAGAAACCCATGAGATGTTTAACGACAGCTATGATTGATTGACGACCCTGGAAGCTCAGCATGCGATTGAAAAACAGCCAGTCTCCATTATTTTGGAGACTGGCTGTTTGACGTTCCGGTTTATACTCCGAATTTGCTCTTGCAAATTACTAAGATCTGTCCCGTTTCTGTTGACAATATGAACGAAATCTTTATAATAAGAATATAATTCACACTAAGTTAATCGGAATTCTAATAAATTAAAATAATGATTAAATATAGGAGGTTACGGCAATGGAACGGAATATTGTAATTCGGCATAACGGCGAAGAATTGACAGCGAGCATCCATTATCCGAGTAAAGAGAAGGGAACTTCCACACGTTGCAAGGACAGATTGCCATTAGCTGTAATCTGCCATGGATTTGTGGGTAACCGGATTGGAGTCGATCGGATATTTGTCAAAGCAGCTCGTGAGCTGGCGCAAGATGGGTATATGGTCATTCGATTTGATTATGCGGGCTGCGGCGAGAGCAGCGGTAATTACGGCGGTGAGGATATGGAGTCGATGATCGCTCAGACTAGAGCAGTGCTCGATTACGGAATTAGCTCTGCCGATGTGGATCCACAGCGTGTGACGCTTATTGGCCATAGTCTGGGTGGAGCGGTTGCACTTCTGACAAGTATTCGTGATCGCCGCGTGAAGAATCTCGTGCTGTGGGCCTCCGTGGGTTACCCCTTCAATGATATTGTGAAGATCGTAGGGCGGGAGGCTTATGATCGATCGGTGAAGAATGGATCGGCGGATTACGTGGGCTACTCATTCACACCGGTATATTTCAATTCTTTGGCGGCCTTCCAGCCTTTCCAAGAGGCTAGTAAATTCAGCGGTGATGTGCTCGTCATTCATGGTACGTCTGACGATGTCATCCCCGTGGATTATGCATTCCTTTACCAGAAATTATTCTGGACGCGTCCTGAGGGACGATGCGATAAAGAGATCATTTTTCAAGGTGATCATACCTTTTCTTCTGGGCCAGCACAGCAGCAGCTGCTTAAGCGGACAAGAGAGTGGATGAACGAACAGGAGCATGTGCAGACAGAGTGGCAAAATTGGATGATATAGGTGATGGACTTTACTCGCAATAACTTGAAATTAGCGGTAAAATAAAGATGCACACCATATACTGGGTTATGGAGGTTGGCATCCTATGAAATTACCGTCATTTTTTATCGCGCACGGTTCTCCGCTCCTCGCACTGGAGGATAACGAGTATACCCGTTTTCTGGAGCGGCTTGGTCAAGAACTAGAAGCACCACGGGGTATAGTAGTATTCTCAGCGCACTGGGATAGCCCAGAACAGCTACTCACCATGGATGAGAAGCACGAAACACAACACGACTTCTACGGATTTCCTGAAGAAATGTATACGCTGACCTATCCAGCCCCAGGCGATCCAGCTCTAACCAAGCGGATTTCCGAGCTCTTTAAGGGTAACAATCTTTCACATCAGCCCGTTCTGGGGCGAGGACTCGATCACGGAGTCTGGGTAATACTGAAAAAAATGTTTCCGAAAGCCGATATTCCGGTAGTCGCTTTATCCGTCGATTCACTACGTTCTCCCAAGGAACAGTATAATATCGGGCGGATGTTAGCCCCTCTGCGTGACGAAGGCATACTGCTGATAGGAAGCGGTGGACTTGTTCACAATTTGCGGATGCTTAATGAAAGTGATCAGCCTGAAGAGTGGGCGCTTGAATTCGATGCGTGGATTGCAAAGGGGTTAGAATCTTGGGATTTACCTTCACTGTTTGCTTATGAGAAAAAAGCTCCGCATGTTCGAGATGCGGTTCCATCTTACGGAAGAGAGCATTTCGCACCTCTCTTTTATGCGATGGGAACAGCGGATGGCAGCAGGAAGGCAGAGCGAATATTTCAAGCGTATCAATATGGGACATTAAGCCTCAATTGCTGGAAGCTAGACTAAATGGATAAGATACACGCAGGGTACAGCCGGAGATCGGCTGTGCCCTTTTTTAAATATAAGAAAGTAAAAGTTTCACGCTATGCATTATCCTTATATTTCTCGCTTAAACGTATATCGTCCTAATAAGGACGCTGAAGTCGATTACACTTGATGCAAGCGGATCAAGACAAATGGGACTGGCTGTGATTAAATGGAAGAAACCAGTTAAGATACATAAAACGTTTAGGAGGAACTACAAGCTTATGAAAGTAAACTGCTCTTCTTCCCGTCTATTATCTGCCCTTGTACTAAGTACCCTATTGCTCTCCGCTTGCGGAACAGAGAGTGCAAATAATGTAATTGCCCCGACACAGCAACCTACAGCAGATCCCGCGCCTATTGAAACGATCCAGCCATCGCCTACTGCAGATCCAACTGCTGAACTCGTTTCCGGATTAACAGGTCTTCCCGTTTCTGAAAACAGTCTCCCACGTCCCTTAGCTGTTATGATTAATAATGCTCCAGCGGCCCGGCCACAATCGGGGGTAAGTGAAGCGGATATTTTATATGAGGTTCTTGCTGAAGGTGGCATTACGCGGTTGATTGGTATTTTTCAAAGTCATACCGGAGTTGTCAAAATCGGACCGATTCGCAGTATTCGCCCTTATCTGCTCGATATTGGCGAGAGCTACGGTGGTGTGACGGTGCATGCCGGGGGGAGCCCCGCGGCTTATGCTATTTTGCAAAAAGAGAAAAAAGCAGATATGGACGAGATCGGTCGTGCCGGAGCTTATTTCTGGCGGGACAAAGCACGTAAAGCCCCTCATAATCTCTACAGTAATGCAGCGAAGCTGCGGGAAGGTGCCGAGAAGCTGGGTTATGAGAAAAGTGTGAAGGTGCCAGGGTATCTTTTTAACAATCCAGATTACATACCAACAGGCGGAGAACAGGCCGCTGAGTTTAGCGTAAACTTCTTACTTAAAAGCTATAAAATTGACTATAAATACGATACTCAGCTCCAGACCTATCAGCGTTACGTGAATGGTAAACCACATTTGGATTTGAATAACAATAAGCCAGTAGAAGCTGCAAATGTGATGGTGATGGGTTCCGATCATAAAGTACTTGATGATGTTGGAAGACTTCAGGTTGACGTGGAGCTTGGTGGAGAAGCGCTGCTCTTTCAGCGGGGACAGGTCACAAAGGGCAGATGGTCGCGTGAGCCAGGTGATGTGATTCGGTTTGTGAAGGATGGTAAAGAAGAGCTAATGTATCCAGGAATCACCCATATTTTGGTCGTCCCTAATGCACCTTCATTTAGCAGTCATGTGGTATATGGCGGAGCAGATAGTGCAACCTAAGAAAGTCGGAATATCCAGTGTTATACAGATTTGTGTTCGGAATTATGGGTAAGTGTTAATAGAGTGTAAAAAAGTTCATTTCTATAGCTTCTATACCTTCTACGGATATGTTAAGATAACAAGGGTTGTCATTCATTTTCATGCTTTTTACATATGGGTGACTCTGTACTCACGGTAATATTATGTAAAGGGGTTTAAAACAATGAAGTTGAGAAAAAAGGACATATTCTTTGAGACGCTGGAAAATATGGCGGATACCATTGTCCAAGCTGCAGATTATTTTGCTCAGAATATCACTGATCTCCAGAATAATGTCGATAGTTTCGCTGCAGAGATGAAGAAGTACGAATCCCAATGTGATACTTACACGCACACCGTAATTAAGGAATTGAACAAGACGTTCATTACGCCACTTGAGCGTGACGACATTATGGACTTGATTACAAGCATGGATGATGTCATTGATGGCTTGGAGGCATCTGCCTCACGTTTCTATATGTACAACCTTCTTGACCCGGATGAATACATTGTACAATTTGCCGAAATCCTTCGTCAGTGTGCTTATGAAATCCAAAAAGCGGTTCATTTGCTTTCCCAGAAGAAGCTGCTGGCCATTCGTGAATATACGATCCGTTTGAATGACCTTGAGAATCAAGGGGACGAAGTCCTTCGTATTTGTACCAAAGCTCTATTTGAAACCGTTAAGGACCCGATTGAGCTGATTAAGCGCAAGGAATTATATGAGCGACTCGAGACCACTACAGATAAATGTGAAGATGTAGCCAACATGTTGGAATCGATCATCATGCGCAACTCATAAGGGGTACTAGAATATGGAAACATCGATATGGATTCTTGGAATTGTTATATTTCTCGCGCTTGCGTTTGACTTTATTAATGGTTTCCATGATACGGCCAACGCGATTGCTACCTCTGTCTCTACACGTGCGTTAAAACCTCGAACAGCTATTATTATGGCGGCACTGATGAACTTTGTCGGAGCTTTGATGTTTACAGGTGTAGCTAAGAAAATTGGCGGAAGTATCACAGACCCCACGTTGCTGGAAAATGGTCTGGATATCATAATAGCCACGCTGATTGCTGCGATTATTTGGAATTTGATCACCTGGTGGCTCGGAATTCCGTCCTCCTCCTCTCATGCATTGATCGGCGCTTTGGCTGGTGCAGTATATGTGGGTGCAGGTTCGTCGCATATTAACTGGGGCGGATTTGTGGAAATTGTCGAGGGCTTGATCTTCTCGCCAATTATTGCATTTGTTATCGGTTATATCATCATGACAGTCCTGAAATGGATTTTTGCAAAGCGTAGTCCACATACGGTTAACAAGGGCTTCCGCTCCATGCAGGTTGTGACGGCGGCATTACAGTCGTTTACTCATGGTACGAATGATGCGCAGAAGGCGATGGGGATCATTACCTTTGCCCTCGTTACATCAGGACGCCAAGAGACTATGGATGTAATCCCTCTATGGGTTAAGGTTGCTGCGGCTACGGCTATGGCACTCGGTACCTCCATTGGCGGCTGGAAGATTATCAAGACCATGGGTACGAAGATTTTCAAAATCGAGCCTATCAACGGCTTCGCGGCTGATATTTCCGCGGCTTCCGTTATTTTCTCGGCAACACTGCTTCATTTGCCAGTCAGCTCCACACATGCTATCACTTCAGCGATCCTGGGTGTTGGCTCCGCAAAACGCTTCTCCGCCGTGAAATGGGGAGTAGCTGGACGTATTGTAGTCACTTGGTTTATTACGATTCCAATCAGTGCGGTATTAGCCGGTCTGATTTTCAAAATCATTTTTTAAATCCCTTTAATAAAAAGATGTCAGTTAGCCTTTGGCTGCGGACATCTTTTTTTGTTGTTTGGGTGGTGCGGGGCGGGAGCGGTATAAATCCCGTAGAATTGACGGGATTTGGCGATTGGAGGGGAAAGAGCGGTATAAATCCCGTAAAAATGACGGAATTGGGCGATTGGAGGAGGAAAGAACGGTATAAATCCCGTAGAATTGACGGGATTCGGCGATTGGAGGTGGAAGAGCGGTATAAATCCCGTAGAAATGGTGGAATTCGGCGATTGGAGGGGAAAGAGCGGTATAAATCCCTTAGAAATGACGGGATTCGGCGATTGGAGGAGGAAGAGCGGTATAAATCCCGTAGAAATGACGGAATTCGGCGACTGGGAGGAGAAAGAATGGTATAAATCCCGTAAAAATGATTGAATTGGGCGATTGGAGGGGGAAGAGCGGTATTAATCCCGTAGAATTAGCTAAGTTACGTCGAAGAAGCATAAAGAGGGGCATAAATACCCCAGAATTGGTGAAATAGCGTCGAAAAAGCATAAAGAGGGGTATAAATGCCCCTGAATTGGCGAAATAGCGTCGAAGAAGCATAAAGAGGGGTATAAATACCCCAGAATTGGTGAATGACGTCGAAGAAGCATAAAGAAGGGTATAAGTGCCCTAAATTTGCAGAGTCTAGCTCGTACAACCGAGAGTGGCTAAAGCTTGGATAAGGTGCGTATGAGCTTATGTCTGGGCGTAGCTATTTGTGCATCTGTCGAATCTAAGCGGCGGGTTAGAATTTAAACTAACTGATCATTAAACAAATCACTTAATACGATTTGATTAAGTTCGGTGACAACCCAACCCAACCCAACCCAACCCAACCCAACCCAACCCAACCCAACCCAACCCAACCCAACCCAACCCAACCCAACCCAACCCAACCCAACCAACCCAACCCAACCCAACCCAACCCAACCCAACCCAACCCAACCCAACCCAACCCAACCCAACCCAACTTACTCTATCCATTCTATCCCCGCCATCTGAGGAGCATCGTTATATACACAATGAGCCGAATGATCAGAGGGAGAAGAGGATGAACGAAACTTACTAAAGGGTATTCCATCCTTTCCGGAATGGGACGCTATAGAATAATGGAACCTCAGAGCTACGACTTCTCGGTTGAGATTCTTTTTTGTTATTTTTGGAAGACTCCTCTTCTTGCGGTACAATAGATGCGTGGAAGAAGATGAAGCGGAGGAACATTTATGATACGTACACTTGCGGTGACGCATACAGGTGAGGTGCTGACAGACATACCTTTGCAGGATATCCGGCGGGAGGATTATGCATGGATATGGGCAGATTTTGCTACACCTACGGCAGAGGAGACGCTGCTGCTGGATCACTATTTTCATTTTCACCCTTTGGCGATTGAGGACTGTATGCATGTGCTGCAGCGGCCGAAGCTGGATCATTATGAGGAAGTACAGTTTTTTGTACTGCATGCGCTGAATCAAGAGACGCTGGATGCTGAAGAGATTGACCTTTTTTTGAGTGCGAATTACCTCGTGTCCTATCATCATCAGGAAAAAACAGAGATGAATGAAGCTTGGGAGCAGGTGAAGCGTGAAATACATAGTCGTAAAGGCTGGTCGGGTGGTCCGATGGCGGCTGCATATACTGTAATGGACAAGCTGGTAGATAAGTATTTTCCATGCCTCTATAGTTTAGAGGACGAGCTTGCGGATCTGGAGAGCAATGGCGGCAGTGAGTCGGTGGAGGATTTGATGAGCCAAGTGTTTAATGTGCGCGGAAGGCTGCTCAAGATGCGGCGGACGATTGTGCCGATGCGCGATTTGATGTACCGGATCGTGAATTCGCAGCATGTCCAGAGCAACGGTGAGGAACGGATTTATTTTGGCGATATCTATGACCATTTGTTAAAACTGTCGGATATGATTGAGGCGGATCGAGAAATGACTGCGGATCTACGTGATAGCTACATTTCTCTTAACTCCAACCGGATGAATTCGATCATGAAAACACTAACAGTAATCACCACCGTATTCATGCCGCTGACACTGATCGCCGGAATTTATGGGATGAACTTTGTGGTGATGCCTGAACTCGAATGGAAGTATGGGTATTTTGGCGTTCTGCTGTTTATGCTGGTGGTGGGTGTTAGTATGTTCAGATGGTTCCGGCGTAGTGGGTGGTTTAAGTAAAAATAAAACGTCACCGCTATTTGCGGCGACGTTTTCCGGTAGAGGGAGTAGAGCGCCGGCGTGTGGTTGTAGTAGATTTACGACGCCCAGAGGTGGAGCGTCTTTTTTTGCGCCGACTCGGACTGAACATTGCGGCATCCTCTTCGGCTGCCAGTGCGCCTGCTGCTCCTTTTCCTTTGCCGAAGCTACCCATGAAGAGCTTAACCATCGGAGCCATCTGCTGGAAGCCGGACATCACCTTCTGCACT
This sequence comes from Paenibacillus sp. FSL R5-0914, assembly GCF_038004525.1. Classification (NCBI taxonomy): domain Bacteria; kingdom Bacillati; phylum Bacillota; class Bacilli; order Caryophanales; family Paenibacillaceae; genus Paenibacillus; species Paenibacillus sp. FSL R5-0914. The sequence continues at coordinate 147,629 of NZ_JBBORH010000001.1, read as the reverse complement.
TTACCCATGGAGTTTACGATCCCGTCGATACCGCCCATTCGGTCGATGATACCTTTAATTTGCTCCATATTCCCACCGATTCCGCCCCCGCCGCCTAATCCGCCTAAGCCGCTAAGCAATCCGGCAAGCCCGCCGCTTGCCTTTGTTGTAGCTTCAGCAGCAGGAAGCGCTAGAGCTGTTTCAGTGGCAGCTTCTGCTCCTAAAGCGGGAAGGATTCCGCTCTCTCCTGGGGGGGATGAAGGCGCATATGGACTGAGCCCGGGGTAAGCAGATGCATTATAAGTATCGGTCAGTGAACGCTGGTTCCGGCGGGAATGATTATAGTAATGATCAGGCATAATATCACATTCCTTTGTTAGTGGTTTGCTATACTGTATGTCATGGGCGAACATACGGTATAGACGAATGCCCGGGTTACCCGTGATAGGAGCGGAAAAGGGCGAATGCCTATAATCGTCTTTAAGAAGTGAAAAAAGCGTGTACATGCTTGATTTTCGGCGCTTATGTAGTACTATAGTGTAGGTGCTATTTCTTATGTAGGAAGAAACAAACGTAGTTTGGTACATATTGAGTGTGCGCCATGGGTGGACGTTTGTCCATCGATTTCACTCTTTACAGCGTGAAATCGTTAATGCTTGAAAAATGCGCTCCAGTGCAATATAGTAAAGGCAGGATAGTCGCATGAGGTTTATGTTTCCGGAGCTAGTTTTGTACGGAGCTTAATTAGAGAAACTAATGCTGATAGAACTTTTAGGGGATGAAAAGCTGATGCAACTTAAGAAGTTAAATGATAAAAGTATCGACCAATTATTTGAAGCTATTTTAACGTTAAAAAATATGGAAGAATGTTACGTGTTCTTTGATGATCTGTGCACTGTGAACGAGATTCAATCGCTGTCGCAGCGATTGGAAGTAGCGCGTATGCTCGGCAAAGGCTCCACCTACAACCAGATCGAAGCAGAGACGGGCGCAAGCACAGCTACGATTTCCCGTGTAAAACGTTGCCTGAACTACGGCAATGACGGATATAAATTAACGCTGGAACGTTTGGGACGCTAATTTATGGTACCGGGCGTACTTATTATCAGTCATGGCTCTCGCGATAAGGCTTGGGTGTCAATCGTAGAGGAGGCCGTAAGCGGATTATCGCTAGGTGAAGAGATTCCTGTTGTGGTCTCTTTTTTAGAGCTGGTAGAGGGCCGTCTGATTCAAGATGGAATAAATGAGCTGGAACACGCAGGGATCACAGATATTATTGTGGTCCCATTGTTCGTTTCCTCAGGAAGCACACATGTAGATGAGATAGAATATGCACTTGGCGCCAAACCTGAGCCTGAACGTGAGACGGATTTAGCGCTGTTCTCAGTGAAGGCTAAAGTTCATTACGGTTATCCTATCGATGATGATCCGGACATCGCTGTAATGATCTGGGACAAGCTGCGTGAGCTGTCTACGGAACCCAAGCGAGAGACGATTCTACTGGTGGGTCATGGCAGTGTATATGATGGCTTCCGGCAGCGCTGGCAGAAGGGTATATCTTCGCTGGCGGGACGTGTACGTGAGGTAAGTGGCGTAGCGGCGGCCGACTATGGTCTGCTGAGTCCGGATAGTATAAGAAGCAAGGTAGAGTATTGGCAGGAGCAGGGTCACGAGGTTCTGGTGGCGCCGCTTTTTTTGAGTGAAGGCTATTTTACTAAGCATGTGGTTCCGAACAGACTTAAAGGGTTAACCTATAAGTATTCTGGTCAAACGCTTCTGCCCCATCCCCTTCTTCCGCATTGGATTGAGAGACAGGTAGAGACACTCCTCGAACAGATTCGAATGAAACGATAAAGCACCTACCCTTGAGCACACTTAATCATAAAAAAAGTGGCCACATCCGTGGATAATACGGGATTTGTTGCATACACATATAAATAGTTGTTTTCTCTAAACTTAGTGTCATTAATTGCTGTATAATGGAATATTTGCATGAAAGGGCCTTTAACATTGATTGTAGTGGTCCGAATTAGGTATAATCAATTAGGTTATTCTATTATAAAAACAGGTGGCGTTCCGGTAATGAAAACTGCGAGATTGATTTATAATCCCACTTCTGGACGGGAAGAAATGAAGAAGCGGCTCGCCGATATTTTGGACCGGCTGGATATTGGTGGCATTGAAGCTACCTGCCATGCAACAACCGGAGAAGGCGATGCTATGCTAGCTGCTGCAGATGCAGTAGAACGCGGTTATGATTTGATCATAGCAGCCGGTGGCGATGGCACTTTAAATGAGGTTATTAATGGTATGGCGGAGAAGCCTAATCTTCCCCCGCTCGGCGTTTTGCCGCTTGGTACTACTAATGATTTTGCACGTGCAATGGGGATCCCGAAGAACTGGGAAGATTCCTGTGATCTGATCATTCGCCAAGAGACACGTCCGATTGATATCGGTAAGGCAAATGACCGTTATTTTATTAATATAGCAGGCGGCGGTAGCCTAACCGAACTGACATATGAAGTTCCTAGTAAGCTGAAGACCATGATTGGGCAGCTTGCGTACTATTTAAAAGGTATTGAAAAAATGGTCAGCCTATCTCCTCAGGAACTAATCATTCGTGCCAATGGGCAGGAAGTTATTCATGATGAGTTTATGCTGTTCCTGATTGCAAATACGAATTCTGTTGGCGGCTTCGAAAAGCTTGCTCCCGGCGCTCGGATCGATGACGGTCTATTAGATGTTATAGCGGTTAAAAAATGCAACCTGGCAGAGTTTGTCCGTTTGGTCAGATTGGCTCTTCGTGGTGAGCATTTGAATGATAAGAAGGTTATTTATTTCCGTACGGATGCGATGGATGTAATCTCTCCAGGACATGTCCAATTGAACTTGGACGGCGAACTGGGTGGAGAACTGCCAGGGCGATTCCGGATTTTGCCACAGCATTTGCGGATTTTTGCTGAAAATAACTAAGCTAAGAGCGATTGTAGATGATTGTGGGATATATAGTTATGATAATTGGGTTTATACAGCGATGATAATGAAAGAAGTGAACTATAAATAATGAGTAAACACCGCAGTGGACGCAGCACCAGCCGCCCAGTCGGCAAGGCGCCTGTCGCCGGACTGCCTGTGAATAAAAATGATGAGGTTATGCTCGATATTATCGGCATGACCCATGAAGGTGAAGGGGTAGGCCGCGTAGAAGGCTTTACCCTTTTTGTGCAGGGAGCCCTTCCCGGAGAGAAGGTCCGGGCAAAGGTGCTCAAGACCAAGAAGCAGTATGGCTACGCCAAGCTGCTGAATTTAGTAGAGGCGAGCAGCGCCCGCATCGCGGCGCCCTGCGAGATCTATGACCAATGCGGCGGCTGTCAGCTGCAGCATATGGACTATGCGGCACAGCTGGCGTGGAAACGGCAGCTGGTGGTGGACAACCTGGAGCGGATTGGGAAGCTCCAGGTGAGTGGTGGTGGCGGAGACGCTGGAACGGATCAGGCAGCGGGCATTCTCGTCCGCCCAACACTGGGCATGGACGAGCCTTGGCGATATCGCAACAAGGCTCAGGTGCCGATCGGTGTAACCGAAGGCGGCCTTGTGGGCGGCTTTTACGCGAGAGGAAGCCACCGGATCATCGATATGGAAACATGCTTGATTCAGCATGAAGATAATGATGACGTTGTGCGCAAGGTGAAAGAAATCGGACGGAAGCGCGGCATTACTGCTTACGACGAGGAATCCGGCAAAGGCTTACTGCGTCATGTCGTAGTAAAGAAAGCCTTCCGTACTGGTGAGATGATGGTCGTACTCGTCACTAATGGCGAACGCATCCCACATGTGGACGAATGGATCACTGAGATCCGCCGTGAAATCCCAGCTGTTACAAGCATCTGCCAGAACGTGAATACTAAGCAGACGAACGTAATCTTCGGTGATACAACACGTACCCTTTGGGGGAACGATGTTATTTACGATTATATCGGCGATGTGAAATTCGCGATTTCTGCCCGTTCTTTTTATCAGGTTAACCCGGCTCAAACTGAAGTTCTTTACGGTAAGACGGTAGAGTATGCAGGACTTACGGGAAACGAGACTGTTATAGATGCTTATTGCGGTATCGGGACGATTTCATTGTTCCTTGCACAGCATGCTAAACAGGTCTACGGTGTAGAGATCGTACGTGAAGCGATTGAGGATGCGCGGGCGAACGCCACTTTGAATGGTATGGATAATGTAGTGTTTGAGGTAGGCGCATCTGAGGATGTAATCCCTAACTGGAAAGAGCAGGGGATTACGGCAGATGTTATCGTGGTCGATCCTCCGCGTAAGGGCTGCGATCCACGACTTTTGGAGACGATTCTGGCGATGAAGCCGGAACGTGTGGTGTATGTATCGTGTAATCCATCGACACTGGCAAGGGACTTGCGGGTGCTCGAAGATGGAGGGTATAAGACAGTGGAGGTGACTCCGGTGGACATGTTCCCGCATACGGTGCACGTAGAGTCGGTGGCTTTGTTGGTGAGGAACGCTTGTCAAGTAGACACTAAATAATTGGGCAATTTTAATTCCACTAACGGAGAACGATAAAAGAGCAGCGAGTTAGACGAGCGTAGCCCGTAGGCTCCACCATAAAAAACCGCCCTGTTCGCAATGTTGCTTACAGGGCGGTTTGCTATGTCATAGAGGGCAGCTTGAAAGTTAGCAGTCAACCTGCACTTTACAAACTATCTTGCACGTTTTTAAGGCTAACTTATTAATAGAGCAGTTACACAAACATAAGATTACTCTGCTACAACTTGTTTGCCTGCAATCCGGCCGAATGTGAAGATATCAGCGATGGCATTACCGCCAAGACGGTTTGCACCATGAATGACCCCTGTTACTTCACCTGCAGCGAACAGCCCAGGGATGACTTCGCCTTTTTCATTCAATACGCGAGTCTTCTCGTCGATCACCAAGCCGCCCATTGTATGGTGAACGGAGGGTACAGCTTTTTCGATGTAGTAAGGGCCTTTTTCAAGAGATTTCAATCCACCGCGATGTTTGAAATCAAGGTCTTTACCTGTTTTCGCATAATCATTTACTTTATTAATCGTTTCTTTCAAAGTGTTCACGTCAATTTTAAAGAAATCAGCCGCCTCTTCAATCGTATCGGCTTTAAAGAGCAAGCCTTGTTTAACGAGTTGATCGTATTCGTCTTGATGAACTTCGATCGTTTTACCTATATCCTCAATGCCTTGATTCCATAATTGATACGTATATCCGCCCGTTTGGGCAAGAATTGCTTTAGAAATAACGTCACGACGTTCTAATTCCTCAACGAAGCGCTTGCCTTCTTGGTTAATCAGGATCGCACCATCGAAGCGGGAGTCTGCAACCAGGGAAATAACACCTGTCTCAGGATTACAGATTGGATACGTTTGAATACTCTCCATGTTTGTCAGTTTGGCGCCAATCGTTTCTGCCATAACGATACCGTCACCTGTAGATCCTGGTGTATCGGTAGACATATATTTTTCATCCATTTTAGGGTTATACTTTTTACGCATCTCTACATTGGATCCAAAACCACCGGTAGCGATGATGACGCCTTTGTTCGCATGGAATGTGATCTTGTCGCCAGTACCTGAAGTCGCAGTTACACCTGTTATTTTGCCGCTTTCGTCCTTCAGCAAGGTTTCGGCTTTCATATTCGTTTTGATCGTGATTTGATCAGCGTCTGTTTTGGCTTTTAACTTAGTAATCAATTCAACACCTGTATGACCTACAGGAATCAACGCACGTTTTCTGGAATGGCCTCCAAATTGGAACAGATGATCAGGTAAGAACTCTACCTTGATATCATCGCGCAGCCATTCGGCAGATGATAGAGCATTGTCGGCAAGAATACGAACCATCTTTGGATCCCCGAGGTTGTCTCCGCCTTTCATCGTATCATTATAGAACAATTCAGTCGTGTCATCTGTGATGCCTAGAGCACGTTCAACCCAGTTGTCAGGCGCATTCATCTCACCACCGGAGATCAATGTGTTGCCGCCAACAGCTGGCATTTTCTCGAGCAGAACTACATTAGCTCCAGCGCTGTTCGCTTCGATAGCCGCACTAAAGCCAGCACCCCCGGCACCGATGACGACAACATCATAGGTTTGCTCGGCTTCTTCTTTGTCTTTGCTTCCACTGACTGCAGCGCCAGCGACAAGGGTAAGTCCAGACTTCGTAATTGCATCTTGAATGGCTTCGAGATATCCTTTGCTTGTAACCGTAGATCCGCTAATGGCATCAACTTTTGCGCTGTTAGTTGCCATGACATCTTGCTTGAGCTGCGTATAAACAGGTTCTGCAAGTACTTCATTTTCCTTATGCTCTGTTACTTTAATGTCAGTGATCTTGTTATCTAATAAGGAAACTTGTACTTTAATATCGCCATGTTTACCTTGCCCAACTCCTTCAAAGACTTGAACTCCGTTTGCATCTGCAGCGGGTGCTGCATCTTTACCGCCGCAGGCAGCAAGCGTGAACATAAGACTGAGGACTAGTAGAATAGATAACAGCTTTTTCGTGTGAGTTCGCATAATATCTCCTTCATTCTGTTGTGAATTGGTTACATACACTAGGGAGAGGAAGATTTGCTAGGCAAATCCCTTATCTCTAGCCTAGACATGAATGTTATTTCATGTGAAAATATGCACAAGACCTATTATAGATTTAGTACAGCATTATGTATTTGCACAGATTAGCGTTTTTTTGTCTTTTTCGGGCATGTAAGAAACGGATATTGTGAAGGGCTATGATTACAATGAAATCAATTCACTTAAAAATTACGTTAATCGCAGGAGGCTGCTTCTTGCTGCTGTTCGTTGCATTGCTTGTAACAATATATTTGGAGATGAACCATACGGTTGTCCCTTTGAATAAGAACTTAACGCAGCAAGTGGTTAATGCACGCAGCGACCAGATTGATTATTGGTTTAATCAGCGCATTGGAGAGATAGACATGCTTGCTTCTCTAGCTTCGGACCATCAGTGGACACGAGATGAATTGCTGCAAGAGATCGATAAGTTCGAGGTGAAGAAGCAAGTAGAGTACGAATCCATACGCGTGGTGGATATTCACGGAAATTCCTGGTCAGCAAGGGACAAGCCTTTTTCGATACTAAACCGACCCTACTATCGAAAACAACTGCTAAATTCAGATTCCAATTATGTGGTGAGTAATCCGATCGTATCCAAAGCGAATGCAGTTGAAATCGTCGTCATTCTCTATCGCGTGAATCCATCGGTGAATGATGAAGTAGCTTATATTGCCGCAGCCGTCTCCGTCAAGAAGATGAAGGAGATTGCTCAAGATGTAATGCTATATGACCAGTCAGGCCAGCTTATCATCGATTGCAGAGAGCTGGGTGAAGGAGATGGAGCGGAGGATGCAGCAGATAAGAAGAACATGAGTGTATTTGAGGCTCCAATTCAAAATGTGGAAGGCTGGAAGCTAGTACTCGAAGTACCGAATTCAAGTCTATCGCTAGCGGTGATCAAAACCCAGCGGACTGCATTGCTGGTAGGCGTTCTTATCGGTAGTGCGTTTATCGTCTTTCTGATGCTGCTTGCTTCTTCCATTATTCGTCCAATTCAGTCGCTTCGCCAGGTAATGGAAAATGTGCAGAACGGCAACCAAACCATACGAGCAGATGTTACGCGCTCGGATGAGATCGGCGATCTTGGGCGAAGCTTCAATGACATGCTTGTTCAATTATACGCTGTGGAGCAGGACCGAAAGGAGATGGAACTCAGACTGATTCATGAGCAGATCAAGCCGCATTTTTTATACAACACATTGGATACGATCCAGTGGATGGCAACGGAACATGGAGCAGACAATGTGGTGGAGATGGTGGAAGCGCTTAGCGCGTATTTTCGATTAGGGCTTGGCACAGGCAGTCCCTACATTCTGCTTGATCAGGAGTTGTACCATGTCGAGAGTTATCTTCATATTCAAGGCGTACGATATGAGGAGATTCTGGACTACGAGCTTCGATATGATGAAAAGCTTGCTCAGTGCCAAGTCGTTCGCTTCATGCTGCAGCCGTTGGTGGAAAATGCGATTTATCACGGGATTAAGCCACTTGGGGATCAAAAATGCAAAATTTCGATCACAGCATATAAACAGGTCGATTATTTGGTCATTGAGGTTGAAAATAATGGGGTTATGATTCCTGAAGAGAAGCTTGAACAGATGAATCAAGCCCTTCTTGATGATAAATATGATCGTTCTGCCACAGGCTTTGGGCTATACAGTGTAAACCATCGCATTCGACTAGCTTACGGGGTGCCATATGGCCTTGCAGTGAAGAGCGAAGATGGCATTACCGTTATGGTCATTCGAATACCTTTGGACGGGGAGTGGAAAGAAGATGTGGAAGATTGTCATCGTCGATGATGAAACGATCATTCGCAAAGGCTTGCGACAATACATTGAGGAGAGTCCGTATCTTTTTGAGGTTGCAGGAGAAGCGAAAAGTGCAAACGAAGCATTGAATATGGTGGAGGAAGCCCCACCACATGTATGTCTTGTGGACATCAACATGCCGAATATGAATGGGCTCGATCTGATGAATATATTGCGCGAACGCTGTCCGTCGGTTCTGGTTGTCATCATCAGCGGCTACGATAACTTTGAATATGCGCGTCAAGCCGTGCAACTACAAGCATTCGATTATGTATTGAAACCTGTGCCGAAGAGTGATCTGAACAAGCTGCTTCATCGGATCGATGAGCATCTTCAGGCAAAATATCCTTTGCATTCACATGAAAGCAGGGTGGATAAGGAGCTGGGGCTTCCCGGGTATACAGGGGATGGAACAGTGCTTATCCAAAAAGTGACCGAGTATATTGACAGTCATTATCAGGATCCGGAGCTGTCTATTACTCGAGTAGCAGCGCTATTTCATATCAACCAAACCTATCTTAGCAAGCGTATGAAGCAAGAAATCGGTGCTTCATTCCTTGACTATGTCACCGAGCTTCGGATATCGAAGGCGAAGGAGATTCTGGATGACGTAATGCCGAATATCAAAATCGGGGATCTGGCCGTGAAGGTAGGGTATAAGAGCCAGTACTATTTTAGTCGTGTGTTCAAAAATAGAGTCGGTTCAAGCCCCTTAGAGTACAAAAAGCATCCGTTCGGTTATGGATAGGGCATCAAGTTAGTAGAACGCCGCAGCAATTAGGCGCCACCATATATAAACACGACGCAACCTCGAGGGGGTTGCGTTTTTTATTTGGCGGATTGCTTAGAGGACATTGATAGAAAATAGGTAGGACCTAAGGAGGTAAGCGCTATCTTTATACCTATAAAGACGCGACGTGAAGGCCTTCATGTCAACAAGTGTATACCCAATGTCATTAATTATCTATTTGAAAGAAAGGCCACTTTTCATAATGTTACTATAAGGACATTGACATATGTTATAAGCTTCTATGACGTGTCGGAATCTCGGAAGGGAGGAAAGAGCATCGAGGTAAGCTGAAATGGAAGCGCATACCATTTAGGAGATTGATGTTTCTTGACTCAAGAATCAGAAGGGAGTTCGTACGATATGAAGAGGAGTAGACAATGGGTAGCTCTCGTCATGGTTGCGATCATGATCGTAACCATGATGCCGATCGCGCAAGCGGAAGAGGCGCTGCCGCCTACACAGACAGAGGAACAGACACCAGCGAACCCGCCGGGCGAAGCCGATCCGGTCGAGGTGACGATTCCATCAGACCTACCGGGAGCGGGTACGGAGGGTGTTATTGCGTCAGTGTATGGGGCGGTATATCACAATCTTGCAGCGGGCTTATCTTATGAGTGGTCGCAAGAGCCGGAAGCTTCCTATCCGGATGAAGGCAACAAACTTACGGATGGTATATATGGGGCAAGCAATAGATCCGACGTAGCATGGGTTGGACATCATTTGGGTAAGACACGCGAAGTTGTGTTTGATTTGGGGGCGAAGAAATCACTCACGGGTATTAAAGCCAATTTCCTCGAAGATTGGCCAACGAACAATGTACTCGTGCCACTCACGGTATCGATGTACGTCTCCGATGACAAGGTGAACTGGGGACTGCTCAAAGACAATGCCACGCAGAAGCTGTGGAATGATGGTAAATACACGGAGACCTATGTGTGGGATGGCAGCAAGGACGGTATTAAAGCGATCGGCCCACATGCGAAAATCGCGTATGCTCGGTACGTGAAAGTAACATTCACAATGCATACGCGAGCAATGACCTTCGTGGATGAGATTGAAATCCTCGGTGAAGAGGGAAAAGTTGCCGGAGCCGTAACTGTTCCAACGCATACGCCGAAATTCTTGGCGGCAGGCGAAGCGACAGCGGGTATAGAGCATCTTGGACTTTTGTATAACGGGCAATATGCGAATGACTTAGGCATCTGGACGAAAGAACGGATCATTCCGAACATTAGTTATGTCGATAAGGACGGCAAGATTAAGGATCGACTCTTCGACGGCGTCCTGTATCTTGGCATTAACTCTCCAAATCCAGGTCGTGATTTCGGCGGGCGGGCTTATCTGGAAGATTGGCAATGGTATCTGGATAAGACCTTTGCGGTAGGCGGTGATATGGATGCGTTAAACGCAGCGGCTAAGGAAGTATCCGATGCGCTGAACGAGTCTGGCGTGAAGGAAAAGGTTGTCCTCATGATTCCGGATCCAGGTGAATCGATCACTAATTTCGGAGCTATTGAACAAGGTGGAGAATCGCTGAACTTTAATGATTCCGTTGGCAAAGAGAAAGCCCTTGCGAACCGTGAAAAAGCAGTTCAATGGTGGCTGCAGCAAGTCAAATCGAGATGGGAAGCAAAAGGTTATGCTAACCTCGAGCTTGTAGGTATGTACTGGTTCGAAGAGCAAATCAGCACAAGCCAATCCGGACCGGATCTGATCCGTTCGGTGAGCAGCACCCTGCATGACATGCAAATTAGCGGCAAGGACCTGAAGTTCTTCTGGATTCCGCACTTCTTCGCTTATAAAGCGTTCATGTGGAAGGATGTCGGCTTCGATGCGGTGACGATCCAACCGAACTACTTCTTCGAGCCGACGGATATCGAGCGCTTGGAGGATTCTGCGAATCTGGCGAAGCAGTATGGCATGTCCAATGAACTCGAGTTCGATGATCGGATGCTGACGGACGGCGTGTTCCGCGAGCGGTATATCGATTACTTGAACAGCGGTGCGAAGACAGGACTCATGAAGGATGGCTTCAAATCGTATTACCAAGGCAACAATGCAGTCTATAACACCGCGGTAAGTAAAGATCCAGCGACACGCGTTCTTTACGACTGGCTGTATCAATTTGTTAAAGGAACGTATCAGGTCAACGAGGCTCCGCCTTCCGAGGTAGACGTGCAGATGAACGGCAAGCCGTTCCAGAGCGGGATGAAGGTGCCCGATTCAGAATCCGTATCCTTTACATGGAAGCTTAGAACGGATGATGGTCTGACGAAAGTGACGGCGACGTATGACGGCAAGCCTTATACAGCGGGTACCGTTATTCCGCTTGCAGGCAAGCTTGGTAAGCATGAGCTTAACATTACCGTTACGGCGGGGCATATGGTGACAAAGTCATATGTTATCGAAGCAACGACAAATGCATCTGGTATGAAAGCGTTAGTCGACCGCTTCGAAAAAGCGAAGCAATTTACCAATTCTGCAACGGTGCGTTCTTTGAACAACTATTTGGAAATGATGAAGCGCTATGAAGGGAAAGATGCAGCGCAAGTCACCAAGTATCTCCAAGGCTTTAACGCAAAGCTGGATGAATTCAAGAAGGCAGGTACGATAAAAGATGAGGCGTACAATACGCTGAAGGAAAGCGTCTATTACCTGATAGGCAATTTGGCGCAGAATAAAACGGTAGAAGCTTCATCGACCGAAGGCAATAATGCGAATTATGCACCGGCTAAAGCCGTCGATGGATTCCCTGCTTCAAGATGGGCGAGCGAATACGTGGACAATACTTGGTTCCTGGTCGATCTCGATGAAGTGAAGGAAATGGATACGGTTCGAATCGATTGGGAATATGCTCGCGCCGATAAATACAAACTTCTTGTGTCGAACGATAAGCAGAACTGGATCAATGTCATGCCAAATGACGGAATTATTACCGCGCATGATGGCAAAGAAACGATTCAGTTCAACCCGGTCAAGGCAAGATACATGAAGTTACAAGGCATAAAAAGAGCAACCGATTACGGATATTCCATCTACGAGTTTGGTGTCTATAACCTCTCGGGCGCTGTAGACGTGAAGGGCATTGAGGGCATACAAGTAAAGGTTGACGAGGAAGCGAAAAAAGTAACGATTGATGGATTGCTGATGAATGGCGTCCTTACAAATGTGAAGTTGAAGGTGCTTGATCCAAAAGGCAAGGTTCATCTTGAAGATGAGACGAAGAGTACAGTCGCGGGAAGCTTCCAATTCACATTCAAACTTACAGGTAATTTAAAGGGAACCAATGAGGCGTATCTATCGACTGGCTATATGAGCGAGCCTGTAAAAGTGACCTTTGAATACTCAAAAGAAAACCCGGGTAAAGGTCACGATAAGTAATGGAGAAATAATCATCCAAGCAGCAATACGACCCGCGCTGAAACTTCCTGTACCGGTTATCGAATTATCTGTCCGAGGAAGACTTATAACCGAAGTAAAAACGTTTGAGGCGTAACATAACAAGCCGATTAGGTACCAGACCACGGGGTCTATACCTAATCGGCTTGTTTCTATGTAGACGTGACAAATAGAGGATTAGATTATATCAAGATATTATTCAGGTTTTAGTGGGATTGTATTATGTATTGTATAATAGAACGACTGCCTCAACAGGTATTTATAACATAAAACATAGGAGGATACATGTCCTGGAGCAAATTGAAGCAACAACTGGAGAGTTTTCTCTGTCCTGCGTTATACGGCAGGGTTGAATATCGCGCAAGTAGTTACCGTTATTTACCTGATAAATCAGGGAATTGTTATATTTCGGTAGATAAAAAGAACGTACTTAATATGAATGATAGAACTAGCTCAATTAGATGGTATCAGACGGAGCAGGAGATTAAGAATGATTCAGATCTTCAAATTCCTATCAACCATGAAGACATTGAAGCGGTTAGAAAAGATAGCAAGGGGATCATCCCGGAGGATCGTTTAATAGTCATTGCAAGAAGCAGAAAAATATCAGAAGTTGCAAAGGAGCTTTTGTCAGCACAGACGTCATTAAGTAAATCGAATTTTATTGTTATAGCTACTAAGTATTTATCTATTTCCATAGAGGAGAGCTTAGAAAGTGACGATATCTTATTGAATATTCTAGCCTTAGTGGACAGACGAGTTGGAAAAAAGCGAATTTTAAACATGAGCGAGAAGATGAAGTTAAAGCATCCAAGTGTGCAATATTTTTATGAACTAAGGCGTAGTACATTATAAAAATAAATAACTTCATTGAATATTCAAGAAACACTCCCTACAAAAATCCCTAATTCTACGCGACTTCTTCCCACCATAACAATAGCCATGATAATGAGAGGGATGTTCGCATATGGTGCATATGGAATCGGAGAGTGTCGCTCTACTGGTAAGGAAGGATACAGTGTTATGAAATCCTTATATTTATTGGACTTTACGGACAAGTATGAGGAAAAATCGTTGTTAAAGAGATGGCATCATTGCCGTCTCTTTTTTGTTTCACTTTTTTAGTATTGCGCTGACTCTGGTTCCCGCTACCGCATCTTACGATCACAAGTACGAAGACTGCAGCATAATTAGCGTTGATGCTTATGTTCAAGCTCTCTCTGCTCTGCTCTGCTAGGTGACGGGAATCATAGACGTACTTGCGTGATGTTGCTACGATGTTCCATGGAAATTAAGTGAAAGTGATCACAAGAAATTACAGAAGGAGTTATTTATCGTGAAAAGAATCGTAACACTGAGCACCCGCAAACTGATGGATACCGCAAAACACGGCGGATGCGGCGCATGCCAGACATCTTGCCAATCCGCTTGTAAAACTTCCTGCGGCGTTGCAAACCAGAAGTGTGAAAATGCAATGAACAGATAGGATTCGGAATTTTACCGCCCATTGCTCTGCTGATGGGCGGCTATTTTTAAGAAATGGACGCTTCCTCTAGAGGATAGCAAAGCCGTTTCTACTTGTGTGCAAAAGGAGCTTGATTAGTAAGTATGATTCATCAATATAAACTAAACGGATACAATATCGTGCTCGATACCTATAGTGGCTCGGTGCATGTTGTTGATGACCTAGCATATGAAATTATAGCGGAGTATGAGAAAACTTCTGCCGAAAAAATCGTGACAACGCTGTTGGATAAATATAAAGATGATTCCAGCATTTCCGAGAGCGAAATTCGAGAAACCATCGCGGATATCGAGGAACTTAAAAATGATGGACAGCTTTTTACAAAAGATGAGTATGAGAACCTCTCGCTTGATTTAAAAAAACGAAAAACTTATGTCAAGGCACTCTGCCTCAATGTTGCGCATACCTGTAATTTGTCATGCGACTATTGCTTCGCTAGCCAGGGGAAATACAACGGAGATAGGGCAATCATGAGCTATGAGGTTGGACAAAAAGCTATCGATTACCTGCTTGAAAATTCGGGTCATCATCGAAACCTGGACATCGACTTTTTCGGCGGGGAACCGCTTTTGGCCTGGAAAGTTGTTAAACAGATCGTAGCTTATGCAAGAAGCAAGGAACAAGAATACAAAAAAAAGTTCCGCTTCACCTTCACGACGAACGGGATGCTGCTGAACGATGAGGTCACCGAGTTTTTAAATCAGGAAATGTACAATGTCGTATTAAGCCTGGATGGAAGAAAAGAGGTTCATGACCGACTTCGCCAAACGGTTAACGGAAAAGGCAGCTACGATCATATTGTTCCGAAGTTCAAGGAATTCGTTCGTAAGCGCGGGGACCAAGAGTACTATGTTCGAGGAACTTACACTCGTAACAATGTCGATTTCACCAACGATATATTTCATATCGCAGACCTTGGTTTTGACAAGATCTCGATGGAACCAGTCATCTGTGATCCAAAGGAACCCTATGCACTTACCGAGGAAGATCTCCCGGAGATATACAACCAGTACGAAATTCTTGCCAAGGAAATGATCGGTCGCGGTGAACAAGGTAAAGGGTTTACCTTTTATCACTACATGCTTGACCTCTCGGAAGGACCTTGCATCCAGAAGAGAATCACTGGCTGTGGTTCAGGAACGGAATATCTTGCTGTCACACCCTGGGGAGAGCTCTTCCCTTGCCACCAGTTCGTAGGGGATGAAGAGTACAGCATGGGAAATCTCTGGGATGGAATCACACAACCTGAGCTGCAATGTCAATTCCAAGAGAGCAACTGCTACTCGAAGCCGGAATGCAAGGACTGCTGGGCGAAACTCTACTGCAGCGGCGGTTGTCCTGCCAATGCGCTGCACGCGACGGGTTCCCTGGTCGGAACTTATGACTTCAGCTGTGACATCTTCCGCAAGAGGGTCGAATGTTCCATGATGGTGAAGGTTGATGAATCTATTAGAGCGATGGAAGGGCAATCTAGCTAGTTAACGTAACGGACGAATAAACTATAACCGAGAAATAGACACTTTTAAATAAAGTGCCTTTCTCGGTTTTTTTTGTATTAACTAGAACTACGATCATAGATCGTCTTTTCCATCGGCAATCAGGATGCGGAATTCAAAACATGACGGCCTAATCTGTTTAATAGACAGAGAGGGCTTTTTTAATGTGCGAATCTATGATGTTTTCTTTGAATACAAATATATATGACTAAAGTCATATTAAATTCGTGTTTCAGCGTATTTTTTTGTCGAAAAATAAACTATTTTCTGAGAAATGTCGATATAATAGGATAGAAATCTGCTTTTCTGTATTAACTGCAATTACGGAAGCGTTAACAATTATATGAATAGTCATTCGACAAGGAGGAAAGCAATGTTAAAAAAGTTAGGCAAGATTGGATTGGCTTTTATATTAGTCATTGGACTGCTACCGATGATTTCACTCCGGGCATACGCTGCCATCCCCTCATTCACCAAAACGGTGGACATTCCCATTCAGCCTCCAGTTACAAACGCCTCGGGTAAGAATGTTTCTGATGTTGATGTTCTTCCTGACGGAAGTACCGCAGTAGTGTTGAACACATTCGCTTATCAAGGCAATTCCTACGTTTATTCTTATTTTTTGAAGATTTTTGACAGCACGGGGACACTTAGAACAGATGTTGATCTGAGCAGTCTAATGGATACCTATTACAAAATGACTGATGTGAATATGCTTGCGCTAAGTGACGGAAAGATTCTGATTACTTACCATAAAAGCGACAGCGGCGATAACAATTTGCAATTGGGAACCGTTAGGGAGAGTACTCCCAATGCCTATTTCATGGTGCTAAACCAGTCAGGACAAAAGGTGGTCGGTCAGACGCAGATTAATACATACTCTGCCGCCAGTACCCCGGCACTCACGCGCTTTGTCTCTATAACGGAGTTGTCTGACGGCAATATAGCTTTTTCCTGGCAACGAAACGACAATATTAGCACGGCTACGCGTGTGTTCTCTGTTACGGGAACCCCGGTCTCGAGTGAAACGCTATTGGTTAACCATAATGCGAGCATGTCTTATGTATCCGCTGGAGACGGTGTATATATGGTTGCTTACAATTCGGGAGTAGGACCCCAGACGGATACTATTCATCTGAAAATATTCAGTAATAGTGGGACTCTGTTAAAAACGATTGATAAAGGTATAAGAACGGATGAAAAACAGCTGTTTCTATCCACGTTGAACAACGGCAATTTCATGTTCAGCCAATATAGCTATAGAAACGGCACATCAACAGTCTCCTTATATGATAAGAACGGTACGAGCAAAGGTGATTTTACGGTAAATGGCTCTCTGGGTGAATCATCCGCTGCCGTATATAAGAATTCTGCAACTCCGGGATTTGTAACCGTAAGTACAGACTCTACCTCCAATAAAGCCATCGATGATGCGTACAACTATGGTAAAGAATGGTCTGGAACGCAGTATGCTTACCTGAATTATTATGACAATGACGGTAATTTGGTTTTTACATCGGATCAGCCGGTGGATTCCGCTCCGGTGGTTTTTCAGGGTTACAATGAAGACACTTGGATGTTCGATGTGGAATATTATCCAAGCTTCCGGTTGTATCCTACCTTTGGTGACAAGCTTCTCTTGGTGACAACCGATAATACGGACGCTGATCATTATAGAATAACCGCTAAAATATTTGAAACGGGAGCTCCGGCACCAGCAGCCATCATTGACTATGCAGCTGAGCAACTGACAGGACTGACGCCAAACAGCGCGTACTCGGTTAACAACGGTACGGCGGTAACGGCGACAGCGGATGGTAAGCTGGCTATAGACATCAGCTGGTTGGGAACGTCAGTGAGCATCGTTAAGAAAGCCGATGGTTCGACGACAACGGATAGCCCAGCACAAACGCTGATTATTCCATCCCGTCCAGGGGCGCCGACTGGTGTAACGGCGACGAATGAAACGGCGATAAGTGCTAACGATGGTACATTGACTAACGTAACAACTGCAATGGAGTACAAGAAGGGTGTGGCGGGTACTTGGACGAATATTTCAGGTGCGACCGTAACGGGACTTGATCCGGACATCTACTATGTCCGGACAAAAGCGACGGTGACGGCGTTTGCGTCAGAACAGAAGAGCGTTACGGTGGCTACGTTCGTGGCAACACCGGAAGCGACACCGGCAGCCATCATTGATTATACGGCAGAGCAGTTAACTGGTCTGGCGCCAAGCGGTTCGTACACGGTGAACGGTACGGCAGTAACAGCGACAACAGATGGTAAGCTGGCCATTAACAGTGGTTGGTTGGATACGTCGCTGAGCATCGTGAAAAAAGGCAATGCCTCGACGACATTGGATAGCGCGGCGCAGACGCTAAGCATTCCGCCACGTGCAGAGGCGCCGACTGGTGTGATAGCGACGGATGAAACGGAGATCAGTGCTAACAATGGTACATTGACGAACGTGACAACCGAGATGGAATTCAAGAAAGGTACAGCAGGTGTATGGACGAGTGTAGCAGGTGTAACCGTAACGGGACTTGTTCCGGACACGTATTATGTGCGGACGAAAGCGACGACGACGGCATTTGCTTCAGAAGCGAAGAGCATAACGGTGGCTACTTTCGTGCCAACGCCGGAAGCAGCACCGATAGCTAACATTGACTATGCGGCCGAGCAGTTAACAGGTTTGACGCCAAGTGGCTCGTACACAGTAAACGGCACTTTGGTTACAGCGACAGCTGATGGCAAATTAGCTATTGGCAGCAGTTGGTTGGGGACGTCACTGAGCATCGTGAGGAAGGGCAATAGTTCTACGACAACGGATAGCACAGCGCAGACGCTAAGCATTCCGATCCGTCCAGGGGCGCCGATAGGTGTGACGGCGACAGACGAAACGACGATAAATGCTAATAATGGTACCTTGACGAACGTGACAACCGAGATGGAATACAAGAAGGGTGCGGCAGGTGCATGGAAAGATGTGACGGGTGTAACCGTAACGGGACTAACTCCGGACACGTACCATGTGCGGACGAAAGCGACTAGGGCGGCATTTGCGTCAGCTTCAGTGCAAGTGGCGGTGGTTGCTTTTGTAGCAACACCGGAAGTGGCGCCGACAGCTGTTATTGATTATTCGGCCGAACAATTGACAGGTCTCACGCCAAACAGCTCGTACACAGTAAACGGAGCTTTGGTAACAGCGACAGCTGATGGCAAATTAGCTATTGGTAACAGTTGGTTGGGAATGTCGCTGAGTATTGTGAAGAAAGGCAATGGCTCGACGACAACGGATAGTGCGGCGCAGACGTTAAGCATTCCGTCCCGTGCAGGGGTGCCGACTGGTGTAACGGCGACGGATGAAACGGCGATAAATGCCAACGATGGCAAATTGACGAACGTAACAACCGTGATGGAATACAAGAAGGGCACAGCAGGTGCATGGACGGATGTGTCAGGCACAACCGTGACAGGACTTATTCCGGACACATATTATGTGCGGACGAAAGCGACTTTGACAGCATTTGCGTCAGAAGCGAAGATCGTGACGGTGGCTACGTTCGTGCCAACGCTGGAAGCAACACCGACAGCCATCATTGACTATGCGGCAGAGCAGTTGACAGGCTTGACGCCAAGTGGCTTGTACACGGTAAATGGTTCAGTGGTTACGGCGACAGTAGATGGTAAGCTGGCCATTAATAGTAGTTGGATAGGAACATCGCTAAGCATCGTGAAGAAGGGCAACAGCTCGACGACAACGGATAGCGCAGTGCAGACGCTAAGCATTCCGTCCCGTTCAGTGGCGCCGATTGGTGTGACAGCAACGGGTGAAACGGGATTGAACAGAAACGATGGTACGCTCATCAATGTTACTACTGCAATGGAATACAAGAAAGGTACAGCAGGTGCATGGACGGATGTACCTGGTACAAGCGTGACTGGGCTTACTCCAGACACGTATTATGTGCGGACGAAAGCAACAGCGACGGCATTTACCTCGGCTTCGGTGCAAGTGACGGTATCGGCATTCACGAAAATGCCAGAAGCGACGCCAGCGGCGATCATCGACTATGCTACTGAACAGTTGGCAGGCCTAACGCCAAGTGGCTCATACATGGTAAACGATACAGCGATTACGGTGCCAGTAGATGGTAAGCTGGAAATTGATAGCAGCTGGTTGGGAACGTCACTGAGCATCCTTAAGAAAGGTGACGGTTCAACAACTACGGACAGTGCGGTACAGACGTTAAGCATTCCATCTCGTGCAGCGGCTCCGGTAGGTGTGACTGTTACGGATGTAACGTACAATGGGGCTAACAACGGTACCATTCAGAATCTGACAGTCCAAATGGAATACAAAATAGGCAGCACTGGTCTTTGGACAGAAGTTACAGACACAATGATTACTGACCTTGCGCCGGACACGTATTATGTTCGGGAAAAGGCAACGGCAACAGCATTCGCTTCTATTGCTGCTCAGGTTATCGTTCATGACTCGAATGCGGTCATCCCGTCCGCGCCTGAAGTCACGGCTGATGATCTGAACAATACGATTGCTGGTCTGGACACAAGTATGGAATTTTCTGTGGACGACGGACCTTACGTACGGTACGACGGAACAAACTTGCCGGATTTGAGTGGTGAGCACATCGTTAAGGTACGTGTGGTAGCTAGCGGGTCCGTTCCGGCAGGACCGGCAACCACGCTGACCTTTACAATTAATATGCTTAACCCTGCCGATGGCTTGAACGTGATCGCCATCGATCCAAGTGGCTCGGCAAATAACGGCTATACACAAATCACCGTAACGCCTGCGCTGGCTGAAGGACATAAGCTCCTTTATAAGAACTTTGGCGCTGGTAGCGTCGTCGTACCAAATGTGGGAGATGTCCTGACTGGATACACGCTTGTAGGCAGTGAGGGATTGGTTCCTGCGGCCAATGGAGATACGATTGGGATTGCAGAGGTAGATGCTGACGGCAAAGTGGTGAAATACGGTAGTGCAACAGCAGCTGTGGTGGCTGATACCGTAACACCTGGTACTGATCCGGTCAGCCCAGGATCCGGAAGCAACTCGAATAGTGGAACAACCCCCGGTAACGCGAACACAGTCGTTACCGATGTGATCGTCCTTGTTAACGGTAAGGAAGAGAACGCGGGCAAAGCAACAACAACGACCTTAGGAAACGTGGCAACAACTATTATCGTCGTCGACCCAGCTAAACTCCAAGTGAAGCTGGACGCGGAAGGTAACGGGGCGGTGGTGACCGTTCCGGTGACGCAGGATTCCAACATCATCGTCGCTGAGTTAAACGGTCAAATAATTAAGAACATGGAGAACGCATCGGCTACCCTAGTGTTTCAGACAAGTAAAGGTACTTATACTTTGCCAGCCGACGAAATCAATATTGATGCGTTAGCTAAAAAACTTGGAAGCGGCTTGAAGCTGGAAGATATCATACTGAAGATTACGATCAGTGAGACCTCGCCATCTATGAACCAAGTAGTGACAGGTGCTGCAAGCAGTGGTGGATTCACACTTGTTGCACCGTCACTAGATTTCACTGTTACCGCTACTTACGGTACATCGACAGTGGAAGTGAGTCAGTTCAATGCTTACGTAGAGCGGATAGTGACACTTCCAGGTGGTATTGATCCGAATCGGATTACGACTGGAGTCGTTGTGGAGCCAGATGGCACAGTGCGCCATGTACCGACTAGATTCGTTCTGAAGGAGGGCAAATACTACGCAGTTATTAAGAGTGTGACGAATAGCTCGTATTCGGTGATCTGGCATCCGCTGACTTTTGCGGATGTGGAGAATCATTGGGCGAAGGACGCCGTGAACGATATGGGATCTCGTCTAGTAATTAATGGAGTGAACAAAACGATCTTTAACCCGAATGCAGATATCACCAGGGCAGAGTTCGCGGCGATCATTGTACGCGGTCTGGGACTGAAACTTGGTGAAAGTAAGACAGCATTTGCGGATGTATCAGCGAATAGCTGGTATGCAGGTGCGGTTGAAACGGCATCGAAGTACGGTCTGATCACCGGTTTTGAGGACGGGACATTCCAACCGAATGCTCCAATCACTCGCGAGCAGGCCATGAACATTATCGCTAAAGCGATGAAGTTAACAGGCCTTGCGGACCAGACTGGCACAGTGGATGTGACAAACGTGCTCGCAGCCTTTACAGATGCCGGTAACATAGGTGTCTGGGCTAAGGACAGTCTGGCGCTTGCGGCCAAAGCTGGCTTGATTAGTGGCCGTGGTGACAATAAGCTGGAGGCAAAGGCTAATGTCACCCGCGCGGAAGTGGCAGTTCTGATTCAGCGGTTGCTGCAGAAGTCGGGGCTTATTGATTAAATTGTGAAGGGTAATGAAAAGCGGATTCAGCATAGGGCTGAATTCCGCTTTTTTTTCTTGATAGGGCTTCGTAAAGATCTGTTTGGAGAAGGATTGGTCAAGGCACGTTTGATTATTTGTGTAATTTCGGATTCTTCTGTCAACATAAGGAGGGATTACAAGGGGGGGGGGAAGCCCACAGCTTGTCCGATTAATTCATCATATGCAGGAGTTTGTCTTTATAGATGAACCCTATCAATTGATTCGTGCTGATTTGATAGAAATAGTAATTGGACAAATTCAAGCACTTAATACGGAATTAGTATCTGTGAAAATGCAGCTACAATACATAGAGAAGTATAAACATAATGCGGCTTTTGTCTGCTTGCTGGAGCAGGATCAATCCAATCTGATTAAATACCTTGCACCTATTGTATATATGGATGATATAGACGAGCATGCCAAACGCTTTGATAATTTAATATATAGTCTAATGCTTGCACAGGTTGAGGAATCTCCTCAAATGATGAGGGCTCATCGTATAAAGTTTGTTCACACTGTCTACCCCACTCATGTAGAATGCATAGTATTGATGGAAAGAAAGTCGCAACCCCAAAAACTCGTGAAAAAAACGGGGGAATCATCAAATTCAAGTGTGTCTTTATTTATGCGAACAATGGTGATTGCAGGTTGTGGCTGTTTTTAACAGGGGGTTATTCATATTGAACAAAGAGGTTAGCCAAATGGCTAAACCCCTTTTTAAGTTGCTTTTGTAAGTTGTAACTGATTTCTATTCAGTCGTCTTTGTGAACGTTTAAACAGTTAATTCATCTTGTGAATCAAAGCTCCTCTTTAGAGTTCTTCATTGGCTTTGAAGCATGGAGATGTTAGAAGGATCCTACCATGAAAAAACCAAACAAAATTACTGCTGATTTCTAAAAAGAGAAAATATAGGTATTTAGTGCTAATAAAATGGATACGAAATACCGATGTAATATTATGGGTGGTGACAATATGAGAATTGCGCATAACATCTCTGCATTAAATACATTAAATAAATTAAATAAAAATAACAAATCCATAGGAACTTCATTAGAAAAGTTGTCTTCAGGATTATTTATTAATAAAGCGGCAGATGATGCAGCGGGATTGGCAATATCGGAAAAAATGAGAGCGCAGATTCGTGGATTAGCTCAAGCTGGAAGAAATATTCAAGATGGTATTTCACTAATTCAAACCGCTGAAGGGGCATTAGGGATAATACAAGACCCTAATCTTTTAAGGTTAAGAGAACTTGCTGTACAGGCTTCTAATGGTACTTTAACTGATTCAGATAGAAGTCATATTCAAAAAGAAGTTCAACAAATTAAGCAAGGGATAAATGAAATTGCAAATAACACAAATTTTAACGGAATTAACTTATTGAATGCCAGTTCGAGCAATTCAGGAACCTATACAATATATACAGGTGAGAATATTTCTTCATTAACTAGTTCAACTTTAATTGGAAATAGTGACAATATTCATAATGCTGCAGGGGTTGAAATTATTGCCGGGGTGAATGATGAGCTGACGGTGAAAGTTGATGGGAATTCTTATTCTGTTACTATTGCCTCAGGGATGTATAACGGCTCTTCAACTGCTATATACAATGATATTAATTCCAAACTTGCAGCATTAGGGGCACCTGTAAAACTTACTGATGTGTATAGTAAGTGGGATGATACTCATATGAGAACATTACTTACGAGCACAATACCAGGCAATCATATGATCGAAATCGAGGGAACTGCATTTAATGAGATATTTGCTCAAGAAGATAACTTTTTGGGGAATTATCATGTGTGGGGAAGAGAGGCGGATTTTTCAATAGGTTATACCGTGGTTTCAGGTGTAAACGATACGCTTGATTTTAAAGAAAATGGAGTATCCAAAACGATTGTGCTAACTGAGGGGGCCTATAGCAGAGATGAGTTTATTATTGAATTAAATAAACAACTCACGAATGTCGGAGCCCAAGTTACGGCGTCTTTTACTGGTCCAATTGGCGTAAACACGAGCGCAGGGCCGGGTAATACTCATTACATGCTCTCATTGAAGCATAATTCAAGCAATTCTAAGAATGCCATACAGTTGGTATCCGGCAATGCATTGAATCCATTATTTATACGTTTGGCTAATCCTGGTGATGTTTGGACTCCAAGTACAAAGAGTTACCTCTTAACCAATATTGATATTTCAAACGGAATATCAATAGAAAATAGTCAAGATTGGGAATTTACCGTTGATGGTTCAATCAAAAAACAAGTTACATTAGGCGCAGGTTCATATACTACTTCCGATTTCATTAATATCCTTAATAATCAATTTGACAAAATTAGTGCTGGTATAATTGCTAAAAATGATAACGGCATACTTAAGTTTGAGCGAGAAATGAATGGTAGTAGTTATACGGTATCTGATCTAACAATCATTGATGCTGCTAAAAATAGTAATACATTACATTTAGAAGTAGGTCCGAATGCAGGTAATATCTTTATAGTTAATTTATCAGACGCGAGGACAACTGCCCTAGGCATTAATGGGATTGACTTTTCAACAATACAGGGTGCAGAATCAGCAATATCCAAAATTGATAAAGCAATAAAAATA
The DNA here is from genome assembly GCF_038004525.1 of Paenibacillus sp. FSL R5-0914. Lineage (NCBI taxonomy): Bacteria > Bacillati > Bacillota > Bacilli > Caryophanales > Paenibacillaceae > Paenibacillus > Paenibacillus sp. FSL R5-0914. The sequence continues at coordinate 122,993 of NZ_JBBORH010000001.1, read as the reverse complement.
GTTTCAGCAGAGCGGTCTAAGTTCGGTGCTTATCAAAATGCATTAGAACACATACATAATAATGTTTCGAATTACGGAGTTAATTTAACGGCAGCGGAATCAAGGATAAGAGATGTGGATATGGCGAAAGAAATGATGAGAATGACTAAGAATAATATCATTGCTCAAGCATCTCAAGTGTTATTGGCTCAAGCCAATCAAAAACCACAAGATGTCTTAGAATTATTAAATATATAAGTTTAGTTCCTTCTTGCTTAAGAATCAACCAAGGCTAAGATGTATGGGCTATTATAACAATTAAGCGAATACTGCCACATCAGGACTGTCCAATAAGTGTGGAAAGTGTGGCGTTTCTTGTGCGAAAGTTGTAGCCCCACAATAAACTCGTGACTAAAATCGAATGAAGACGTGATAGACATCGGAGAAAAGCATGAGTGAAGAAGTGAAAATCTTATCCATCAAGCCTTTCCCCTGTCTTTCTATCAGGATATTATTCAGATTATTATAAAGTCGTGATATAAAAAAGGAAATAATTGGGGAAATTACGGTTTTTTAACAGGAGTTTATTAATACGAACAACGGAAATAACGAATGAGAAGTTATATGGGATTGGGGGATTGCCTTCTCTTCATTGAAAGGTATTATTTGATGTCTACCTAGCAATAGAAATCATCTGTAAGCGACTGAAGCATACAAAGTAAGAATCAGAAGTTGCTTCAGTTCTCCATCTTTTTGGACGTTATACGTACGTACTTACGCTTGATCGCCAAATCTTTTTTCAGCAGTAGAGTTCACCATCAACATCACTTCACTAACCCTCCCCCAACAGCTCCCCAACAGAAACATCCAGAGCTTTCGCAATGGCAACCACCTCATAATCCTGCACGAGTCTATATTGACCCTCCAAGCGCGATAAACTGGTTGGACTGATGTCTAAGCCGAAGGTTTGCAACCTGGCAAGGAAATCCTTTTGCTTCATTCGCTTAGCTTTTCGAATAGCTACAACTCGGGTTCCAATGATATTTTTGTCACCTGGGGGCTCTTTGCGATGCCTCATTTTGGTCTCACCTCACAATTTAACCAAATTGTATGCGAGGTAAGTGTTGTTTTAATGCGGATATCGAATTAAAATGAAATAAACCGATAAACGCATTAAAATTTCCATACATCGTCTACAGATATAGCTTTTCCGGAAGGTGGGGGTGCAATGCAACATCTGATGTGCAAATATGAGGAGGAAAAGCGTAAGCTGAATGAACTCGGACAGCAATCACTAGAGCAGGGAATTCCGTTAAGCAGCAATGAAGAGGTTCAGGCCCAGAGTCGTAAGGTTGACGAACTGATTAATCGGATGTACCAAGAAAAAAACGGACATGCAGCGTCGTTTCGTTTGAGTTTCTATCTTGGAGGGGATATGTTGAGCTTTCCTGCATGGTTTTTACAGACGATTCAAGGTCGATTGGATGAGGTGACCGCACAGATTGAACATCAATCCGAGCCTAGGCATGTTTTTGAAGAAGAGCGCAAAGCTTTTCAAGCGTTGTTTGACTCCATGGACATTGCACGTATGCCAGAGTTTGAGTACTGGGAGGATAGGCTTCAATCGAAGCAAGCCGTTCTTTATGAACGTCTATATCTACAAGGACTGAAGGATGGCATGCAGCTTGCAAATGCCTTTACTGCCCCTTCAGTTCCCTCAGACTAAGACATGTCCTGTGGCTGCCGGAAAAGCATATAAGGATCGGAACTAAAGGGGATAAACGCATACTTTATTTTCGGACTGTCCTTGCGACAGTCTTTTTGTGTATATATGTTTGGAATTTTTGTTTTTTTAGATGCTGTTCATCCAAAAAGAGGGCAGACCTCCATTCATGGTTTGAATAAAGGGATAACTTCCCATATTGTCGAATAACCATACATATTGTAAATCTATATCAGGCGAGGTTTTGCTATGTTTAAAGCGCTATTGTCTCTCTTTAAAATATCCGACACTAAGCCACCACAGGCAGTGCGTAAGGCACAAACTCCTAAGTCGAAACCGAAGGTTGCTTCCACACGAATTGGAGAGTTAGGTGAGCATAAAATCAATATTCAACTCGACCAGTTACCTAAGGAGTGTAAATCGTTAAGCGATCTATTACTCCCTAATCCCAAGTCTCGAACAGGGTATACCCAGATTGATCATATCGTTATTTCCCCGTATTGCTTATTTGTCATTGAGACGAAAAACTATAATGGAGAAATTAAAGGTGGGCGAACGGATCAACAATGGTCAGTGAGCAATCGTTACAAGATGTATAATCCGCTGAAGCAAAACTATGGACATATTAAGGCCATCGAGAGCCTGATACAAGGTATAGCTGCAGTGAAATTTATCTCTATGGTTTCATTCACGATGAGATGTCGGTTCATTATTGATCCGGAGCTTCGGAAAATCCACTCGGACGAACTGGTTGTCTATGATGTGGAACTAAGTGAGTTTATCTCTAGGAAGCTGATCAGTTTAAAAACAGTAACTCCTGAACCTTCTATCTCTCCGGCGCAAATACAAACGATTTATGAGCATTTGCTTCAGGCCAATATAACCGATGCGGAGATTCGCAAGCTTCACGTACAGAGAATAAAGCAAAAAAACTAGAAGTACCTATGAGTTACCTATCATTGTACTAAGGGAGTTAACATAAATGATCAAACAACTACGAAGCTGGTGGAAGGATACAGAGATCCCTAACCTAATCGGTCGGAAAAAGGTGGACTTTTCCATGTTTCGTGATGGCACTCATATTCCAGTTGAGTTTCATCCGGATTTTTTAGAAGCTAACCAAGGTCAACAGCCTAGTTTAGGTGAAGGGCGAAAAGTTAAGCTGGTGCATGAAGATCAGAACTATGAAGCCACATTATTTAAAATTGATCAAGTATCTGCTGGTCGGGAAGCCCTTCAACTCCGCTATAACGGAAATCAAACGTTGAAGAATTTGTTAATTGAAACCTTCTCGCATTCATATTCCTACATTATGCAAGAGAGAACGAACCAACAAGCAGATGATGCGAAGAGACCTCAGGTTGTCGTTCCTGAAGATCAAGCTGAATACATAGATTTCTTTGCCACAGGAGTTCCTTTCGAATACCGTTTAGAGTTTATAACGTTTAAGTCGAAGCCTAATGTATGGTGGGTGAATCAGGGAACGACTATTCAAGCGGAGAAGGAAGAGGGGATTCTGTGGGCGCCCCTACTGAATTCGCAAGGCCGAAAGCTATATCATTGGGAGATGATGAGGGAAGTTAAACAAGGAGATATCATCCTCCATTATTCAAATAAAGCTATTCGTTATGTAAGCCAGGTAACTGATGCTGCGGTGGAAGCACCCAAGCCAGGCTCTATGGCCAATACGAACTGGCAAGAGGATGGTCGTTTGGTTCGAACAGAGTATGTGGAACTCATTCCGCCCATTATGCTACAACAGTTTAATCAGCAAATTATGCAAGTAAACTTAACCCAAGGTCCGCTTCATTCTGGAGGCGGAGTTAATCAAGGATATTTGTTTCGCTTTTCAAGACAAGGACTTCAAGTGCTTCAATCGTTAACTGCTGAGGTCATTTGGCCTAATTTTACCATTCTAGATCAAGATGAGGCTGCCTCCAATACGGAGAACGCACATGAGGTGATCCCTATTTTACCACCGACAGATTCTACGATTATAACATTACTCCACCAAATCCAATCCCACATCCGCCGCAAAGGTTTCTTCTTCCCTAAGCACCTTATCGAGAATTTTTACCTCTCCCTAAAGACAAAGCCTTTTGTCATACTAGCGGGGATATCGGGTACAGGGAAGACTCGGTTGGTGAAGCTGTTTGCAGAGGCTTTTGGTGCAACGGGGAATAACGGCCAGTTTACCTTGATCCCAGTGCGGCCGGATTGGAGTGATCCTGCGGATCTGCTGGGATACAAGGATCTTTCGGGCAGGTTCAAACCGGGTCCGCTCACGGAAGTATTAGTAGAGGCGCGGAAGCCGGAGAATGGACATAAGCCATATTTTATCTGTATGGATGAGATGAATTTGGCGCGGGTAGAGCATTATTTCAGTGATCTGTTAAGTGTGCTGGAAACACAGGACTGGCAGGAGGGGAAGATACAGACACAGGATCTCATATCTTCTACCCTGCTGGATACACCTGAGGATCAAGTGAAGTTTGGCAGCCTGGGTATCCCGGAGAATGTGTTCTTAATCGGGACTGTGAACATGGACGAAACGACACATCCTTTTAGCAAAAAGGTACTGGATCGAGCCAATACACTAGAATTCAATTATATTAATCTGCAGCAGTATCCGGATTTCAATGTGCAGGTAGAGACCAGTGATAGCTCTGACGTTGCCGAACTGAATCATCTTTTTCTGCGTTCCGATTATTTGCAGCTAGTGGATGCCTATGATACAAACAAAGAGCTTGTTGTACGGACGACAGAGAGATTGGTTAAGATCAATGCTTTGCTTGAGGATATCCACGCTCATGTAGGTTTTCGGGTACGGGATGCGATTTGCTTCTATATGATCTATAACGAACGGTACAAGCTGATGAGTGAGGAAGAAGCGTTTGACTGGCAACTGCTGCAAAAGATACTACCACGTATTCAAGGAAGTCATTCTTCGGTTCGCCGGGTATTATTGAAATTGATGAAAGGGGCTCTTGGTACCGGATCTGGTGTGACGGTAAATATTGAAGATCTTATGGACAATGATGCTTCTCCACTCTACCTGAAATGGGCTGCTGGCCAAACTCCACCTACGGCTAAACATCCACAAAGTGCGCGTAAATTGGCTTTTATGCTTAGGAGGTTAGAGGAAGATGGATTTACCTCTTACTGGCTCTCTTAATCAGACGGTAGAATTGCTCCGTGTAGAAACGGAGCTTTTTACGCTTTTTCTTCAAGGACGGCCTTATCATCCTACGGTGGAGACCTTGCAGCTTCATCGTTCTTCTGGTCAGGAATGGGTGAGTGCGCAGCTAGGGCTTGTTTGCTCCGAACGGCTTGGTAATGTTCAGATTAAAGTCTTTTCTCCTGAAGCCCAAGGGATGGTGGACTGGCAGCCGGGGGAGTCAGTTTTTCCTTGTTTTTATGAGACACAGTCGTATGAGCTGGTGATTCAGAAGAAGACCGCTGCTAACCTATCTTTTTATCATGAAAATGTGCTGCTTCGGCAGGCGATTAAGCCCCTAGGTGAGTCTATTCTTGCGGGTGTGCTGAACTTTGGGAATGAGGTAGGTTTGACGGAGTGGGAGATCCGTAGTTCAGGACAGGCTTTGCTGCGGGTAGAGATGGAGATCTTTCCCTCTAAAATGGATTACAAGCTGGATTACCAGAATATTTTAAATGAAGTGAATGAGCAGATTTATAATTTGGCCTTTGATTTTTTGCGTAAAACCTACCAATTAACAGGCCTGCGGGAAACGCAGCATCAGAGCTTGACGGAGTTTTTCACTATACTTCAGCATGTATTTAGACAGCTTCTGGATGCCGTTGAGCGGATTAACAAGAATCCTAATTATGCTCTGCTCCAGGATCGCCGACTAGTGGACGCCAATCGGGTCAAAAAGGCAGGAAGAGAGAACATCCGCGAGCTCGCGAAGCATCCCGAACGATTAAGAGAAGACATGGACCATGGATTCCTGACCATCGGCAGCCGAAATTACACAGCTACACATTTAATCGAGACACGAAGACGCCTCGCCTATGATACTAATGAGAATCGGTTCATCCGCTGGATGCTGGAACGTATTCATGGAAAGTTGAAAGAGCTCAAGAGTCGCTGGAAGATTAAAAACCGAACCCCAGATCCATTACTAATAAAAAGGATAGACACCATGCTCACTCAACTAGAGCGGGTGCTCAAGATGGATTTTTTGCGTGAGGTTGGAGTACTGAGGCAGATGTCCGTTACACTGGTGCTGCAGATGGCCCCTGGATACCGCGAAGTCTATCGCTGTTATCTCATGCTGCTCAAAGGCTTGTCGATCCAAGGCGATCTGCTGCGCCTGTCTATGAAGGATGTCGCTCAGCTCTATGAGTACTGGTGCTTCTTGAAGCTGAATCAGCTCCTGGGGCAGAAGTATAAACTGGTGAAGCAGGATATTATTAAGGTGAATCGGAACGGTATTTTTGTTACACTTGACCGCTCGCAGAGCGCTAAGATGGTGTACGAGAATCCAGTTAACGGAGAGCAGTTCATCCTGTATTATAATGCGATTCCTAGCTCGGATAGGACCCCGACGCTCAATCAGCGTCCGGATAATGTGCTGACACTGAAGAAGAAGGATGCTGGCAAAATCAAAGAGTATAAGTATATTTTTGATGCGAAGTATCGGTTAAATCCGGCTTATGAAGGGACTTCCTATCACGGGACTTATAGACAACCTGGACCTGAAGAGGATGACATCAACACGATGCACCGCTATCGTGACGCCATAGTGTATCAGGAGAAAGGCTCGGGGGAATACGAACGAAGCATGTTCGGCGCCTATGTGTTATTTCCCTATCCGGATGAGGAGCGGTATAAGACCCACCAATTCTACAAAAGCATCGAGCTATTGAATATTGGCGCTTTGCCGTTCCTACCGAATTCTACAAGCCTGGTGGAGCAATTTTTAGATGAGATTATTCAGGATAGTCCGGAAAAGGCTTATGAACGCTCGACTCGTCCACGCGGTACGAAAGAATACTATGCCAACCAACTCGCGGGTAAAAATGTTCTTGTCGGCTCTGTTCGTGGCCCCAAACAAGTGGAGGTGGCCAGGCAGCATTCTTTTTACCATGTACCTGTGGAGAACCTTGCAAGCCAGAAGATAATAACCCAAATTGAATACGTAGCGATGTGCCAATCGAGAAGGAAATTCTTCGATCCTGCAAAGACAGGGATTCATTGGGTGGGTAAAGTGATAGATTGGGAAGTGGTGAAACGGAAGGAAATAAAGGAGATTGTCCCTGAACCTCATAAGGAAGAGAAAGATTATGTTAGATTCACTGTCGAGGAATGGATACCTTTAAAGCCTCACATTGCTTTAGGGGGACAGGGGATAAATACAGTCCTTTACACAAGCAAATATGTCCTAGACCGAGCGCTGGAAATCGCGGAGCTTCGCTTAGAAACGGAGGAAGACCTTCGTGAATGGCGTGAGAAGCGCCGAAAGGGCAGAGTGAAGGTGAAGGTGGATCATGAGCAGTTTGTGGATTTAGGTAAGGTTGTTGAAGTTCGGAATATTTAAAGTTAGTGAACATGAAGTAAGGTTATTGTCCTGCCATTTATCAAGCATCCCGCTGGATAATGGCAGGATTTTTAAATTGGGCAAATACAAAACATCCTGTTAATAGACGGTACTTGGAATGAACATGTTATGATAACAGTTATATAGAAAGAGATCACATGGAAAAGCTTATAGATGCACTGGATGTACTAGTTGTTTTGTATAGATTCTGAAAGTCTTGAAGTACATAATTATGAAATCATTGAATTATAGCGCTGAGACTCTCCCCTTCTCTCCCACACATATATCCACCCCGCAACTCAAGTATCGCCGCTTTTACGGATTGTGATCTTTCACCCTTTTCCCACCATCCCACAATTATCAAAACATTTGTTAATGGTTTGGGCTTTTCTACGTATTAACTTATGTAAGTTTCTTCACAACAAATTGCGCAATTTGTTTAGCTTTTCGATGAAGGTGAGGTGGAAGGAGGGTGAAGATGGAAGTTATCCAGGGTACTGCGGACCGTTACAAGAATATCGAAAGATCACGTGGTGCCATGATGTCAAAAGAGGAATTTACCCGGATGTACGATACGTACTACAAACGTGTTTACAAATATATTAGTTATCGTATTAATAACCATCACGTGTCAGAGGACATTTGCAGTCAGGTATTTGAGACGGTGATGTGTAAGTATTACAGCTTTTCAGAAGAAAAATCGAATTTTGAGGTTTGGCTGTTTGCCATTGTAAGGAACGCTGTGACGGATTACTTCCGGGGGCAGAAGAAAAGAAGCTACACCTCACTAGATTCTTTGCTGGAGCTCATATTTCCCAAGCCGTCTCCGGAGGAACTGGCGATTCGTGAGGATAATAATCAAGCACTGTTTAAGGCGCTCTCCAAGCTACGTGAGAAGGAACGTAATATCATTGCAATGAAATATGGGGCTGGGCTGAAAAATTCCGAAGTCGCACAGATCATGGGAGTCAGTGAGTCCAATATTGGTGTTGTATTGCATAGAAGTCTGAAGAAACTGCATATTTCCTTAAAAGCAGGAGGATTCAACCATGAATAAGAAAAATGATGATCTCACAAAATTCAGCAAAACCATAGAGCTGCTTGAGAATGTCGAACAGGATAACACTGCCGCCAAAGAAAGAATTTATAACCGTTTAGTATACAAGTTGGACCATGGAGCTCTTGAACTCAAATCAGAGAAAAAGGACGGGATAACGATGAAAAAAAGTAGCTGGAGAAATGCAATAGTGATTGGTAGTGCAGTAATTTGTCTAGGTGGAGCATTCTCTGCAACCTCCTATGCACAGGATATGTTCCAATCGATCATGGCAAAGTTTGAAGTGGGAAATCTCGAAATCACGCAATACGATAAGGAAATCCCTTCGGCTGCACAGTCGATGACTCCATCTGAAGAGACCAAAGGCGGGGAGAATGTTGCCATTGAATTGCCGGTTGCAGCCAAGTTGACCCTGGATGAAGCACGTGCGGAGCTTGGAATGAACTTCCCGGCACCAACCTGGATGGCAGACTATGAGTTTGTGAATGTTGTTCTTCAGGGGACCAGCATGGTTGAAGTGCAGTATAACTCCGGGGATAAAGCTGTTAATTTCCTAATCTCCAAGGGCGGAGACAACGGGATCAGCACTACGGAAGAAGTGAAGACAGAAGTAATCAACGGGACTAAGGTTTATTTTGCGAATGGAATTGTGATTTGGGAAAAAGATGGCTTTACCGTTGAACTGTATGCCCAAGAAGACTTTGACCAAGCTACACTTGGGAAGATCATCGACAGTTTTAGCATCGGTGCTCCTGTAAAGTCCTTAGGAACTGAAGAAGTGAAAGAGAATTTGCAGAAGAATGAAGGGGTAGTTGCAGCTCCAGCTTCGGTTCCGGTTGTAGATTCAAAATAAGATGGTCTACTCAGGGTAGAGATGCCCATAGATACACATAAAGAAGACGCTAGGGGATTACCCTGAGCGTCTTCTTTATATCGTTTTCGTTTTCAGTTTTTCTAAAAGATCTTTCCACCAGTGAATAGATTGCTCTAGTTGAGAAACGTAGTAGCTTTCCATGAAATCTACGACTTCACGAGTGGAGCTAACTACATCTATTTGATGGTAAATTTGATTTAATTGATCTTTTCTTATCAGTGACTGTTCAATTTTCTTCTCGATAATAGGGATCACTTTATCAGTCTCTACAAAACGAAGATTCACAAGAGCGACAATCATCTCTGAAATAGATTCTGCATTTTCTATTACCTTATAAATTTTGAGCGGGAGTTCTTTACGCCCTTTATCAGTAATGGAAAACACCTGTTTGTCTGGGCGATGTTCTTCTTTGATAATCTCTACCTGTTCAACTAAGCCCTGTTTCGAAAGAGATTCAAAGTGATAATATAGCTTGCTTTCAGATAGATTGAGCAATTTATCAAAAGGAATAGGGGTGGATAGTTCTTTTTTTAATTTATAAGGATAATTATTTTCATCCATTAACTTACTTAAGATATAAATTTGAATTGACATCACAGAACCCACTCCTAATTGTTGGCTAAACTCTATCTTACCAAACCTAGGCGGTTATTTCAGCTGTATTTTTAACTTCAACGGGCAGTATAGTTTCTTTAGTCACAGGTACAGGTTTATGAACAAACCGGACGATTACAATGTTAATCATCATAGCCCCGGCAAATACGCCTGCTAATCCCCATAAGAAGGGGGCTGGACTAATAGAACCAAACATTTGTGCCAAATAAGCTTGCACAGAATAATACATTGGGGTGATGCGGCCGAACCAATCGTATGGTGTATACATCATATCACGAGGCATGGTAGCACCATTGGCGATGGTTTGCATGAGCAGGATTGGAATATTTAAGACCATACCGCCTTCGCCAACTAGGAAGACCATAATCGCACATACGTTAAATGCAGCCATATACATTAGAATTTGCTGAGCAGCAACTGGTAACAGTAAGGATAGGTCTACATCTGCAATAGAGAATGCAATGGCTAAAGCAACGACTGTTGATAATATAGCGATTAATAAAGCTGTTAATTGAACGAACATAAACAGTTTTGTCTTGCTTGCTTTCCCGCGGTTCGCTTTAAAAGAAGCAACTAATTGCATGGAGGCAATCATTGCCCCAACATAACCAGCCATAGTTAAGAACATAGGTAGCATGTTGTTATGCATGCCGTCTGGAACATCATTGATGACAACATAATTCCCGACATAACTATTTTCAATTTGTGTAGCCATTGCGGTAGCTTGTTCTTCTGGTACGTTAAAGTTCATTAACACACCTTTTGCGGTTTGCTCTGAGAAGTTCGCGCTTAATTGTTTGTTAATCTCTCCTACAACGGAAGACATGGCTGAAGATACCATGGTGGCAGAGGCTTCGTTGACTGTGAAATCAATACTTGCGGATACCTTACCGCTTTGAACGTTGGCGGAAAATTCTTCTGGAATATGGACAACTAGAGCTAACTTATTATGCTCTAATTCATCCATCGCCTTTTTATTCGATACATCGGTTTTTATCGTTTTGAATGGTAAGCTCTCCGAGAACTGACTTGAAATCTGAGCCCCATATTTACCTGCATCATCGTTGACAATAGCAATTTTTAAATCATCCATGTTCCCTGGAAGTGCTGTATACCCTGGTAAGAAAATACCTAGCATAGCAATGGCATAGAACACACCCATAAAAATAGAACCAATGGCCCCTTTGGACTTCAAAAACTGTGAAAACTTCAACTGTATACCTTCTTTCTTCTCAATAACACTTTTATTTTAGTACTCTAATTAAAGTACTTTTAACTGAGTGGTGTTTATAGTACGATAATTCATTATAAATGTCAAATTTAAGATACAATGGATAAGTAGTGAATGAATCATCATTCGGGTTGTTACATTGATATATAGTGGATGTGTTAATGTATTGATTAAAAGTGAATAACTGAAGGGACTTCGGACATGAACAAGGTTATTGTAATTGGTGCAGGGATATTAGGGGCTTCAGCAGCTTATCAGTTAAGCAAGTTAGGTGCTGAAGTCATCATTATAGATCGTAAAGATGTTGGACAAGCAACAGATGCAGCAGCAGGGATTATTTGTCCATGGTTGTCTCAACGCAGAAACAAAGCATGGTATCGTCTTGCTAAGGCGGGAGCAAGCTTTTATCCGGCACTTATTCAAGAGTTGGAAGAGGCTGGAGAAACCGAGACTGGATACGCAAAAGTTGGAGCGATATGTATTCATGAGGATTTGAAAAAGTTACTCGCGATGAAAGAAAGAGCGGAGCTTCGTAGAGAGGACGCCCCTGAAATAGGTGAGCTTACGATGCTGACGGATCTTGAAGCACAAGAGAAGTTTCCATTATTATCGGAAGGTTATCATGCGCTTCATGTATCGGGTGCAGCAAGAGTGGATGGACGTGAATTACGTGATGCTTTGCTAAGGGCGGCACAGCGTAATGGTGCGCAAATGATTGAGGGAGATGCTATTCTAGAGCATGCTGATCATGAAATTAAAGGGGTTAGCGTAGGAGAACAGACATTCACAGCGGATGAGGTGATTGTGTGTGCAGGGGCTTGGTCTAACGCTTTGCTTCATCCGCTTGGGATCATGCTTCAGGTGCGTTATCAGAAGGCTCAAATTATGCACTTGAAGCTTGCTCAACAAGCGAGTACAGAGCAATGGCCTGTCGTAATGCCGCCTACAGATCAATATATCCTTGCATTTGCGGATCAAAATATCGTAGTAGGTGCTACTCACGAAAATGATGTCGTAGGTTATGATACCTCTGTAACCGCAGGTGGAATGCAAGAAATTTTAAATAAAGGTCTTCAAACGGCTTCCGGTCTTGCAGATTGCAGCCTAAATGAAATAAGAGTAGGGTTCCGTCCATTTACAGCAGATTTTCTTCCCGTGTTGGGCAGGGTTCAAGGATGGAATAAACTAATTGTTGCTAATGGACTAGGGTCATCCGGATTAACGATGGGACCCTTTCTTGGTGAACAGCTAGCCAAGCTAGCCATGGATCAACAGGTAGATATTCCGCTTGAAGACTATGCATTAGAGCATGCGATAAATTGATTAGAACGAGCACGTATGGAGGGAAAGTCCAAACATTCACCGGAGTCACGAACTTACCTTAATAGAAAAATCTTAAGTTCAACTAGTATAGCGAAGGTTTTTTTTATCCTTTATACTGAAAAGACCAATTTATCTTCCTAGGAGTTGTCTAACGAATCATGATAAAGAAAGAAGTCGCGCATATACGCAAGCAATTTAAGCTAGATCACGATTTAATGAGTATTTACGATATTCTCAACGTGTATATTATGAAGGAAAGCAATGAGATCTATCATTGGGAGCGCCTGCCGTTTGGAATGGTGGACAGAGAGAAGCAGGAGCTGTATATGGGCAATTTCAAAAAGCTCTTGACCGGCGAACTGGATCAGAAATTGTTCGAGTTGAAGTTTCAGGCGGAAGTGGAGGAACCAGCGCAGGTGATGCTTCACCAAGCTTTGGTGACAGGGGATCCAGATGAATGGCAGGACCTGATGCTGCTGTTGGTGGACAGAATGATGGCGGATACTCATTATGAACGTGATACGGTGATCACTTTTGTTCGCGGACAGTATTACCGCCCGACCAAAGATAGAAACGATGAAGCCGAGGAAAGTGAGAAAAACGAAATGTTCGCGCATCCGTTTATTCTATGCAGCGTGAATTCCACGGAGAAGCAACGGAAAGCTCTCTTATTTGATTATGTGGAAAGGGAATTTAAGTACAATGTCATTGTAGATCCGATCGTCAAGTTAAGTACGCCGGAGCAGGGTTTCTTTTACCCGAGCGTGACGGACAATTATTCCGATGTGAACCGCATTCTGTATTGTACGGGAAAATCGAATTTTCCAGATCCGCATTTCATCGAGCAAGTCTTGAACGCCGAAAGATCCGTGACGGCACTGGAAGAGAGAGCTATTTTCGAAGACATCGTGAAGGAAGTGGCGGGCGAACAACTTGACGCGACCACCATTGCTCAGCTGTACGAGGAAATCCACCAGGTCATTGAAACCAACCAAGATGAAGAAGAACCTCCTAAACTCGACTATAGAGATGTAGAACGTGTGCTGAAGGTAAGCGGTGTTGAAGACGTGACGATGGAAAAAGTGGAACGTGCGTTTGAAACCATCGTAGACAACAAGCACTATGAGATGAAGGCAAGTAGTGTGATGCCGAAATTCACTACAAAATCGATAAAGATCGAAACAAAGGTAGCTACGATTTCGGTCAGCCCACAGGATTTGAAATATGTGAAGCAAGTGAATTATCAAGGTAGACGCTGCATTTTGATTGAGGTTGACGAAGATGCTGTGATCGAAGGATTTACACTCACTACAGAAACGCTTTAGATTTTTTAATAGCGGGCTATCCTTAAAGTCTTTGATCAAGACTTGGGATAGCCCTTTTTGTATCAAATATGGTACTTAAAGATATAGTGGATATATTCTTTTGCACTAGTATTAATTTCTTCATCGCTGGCTTGAAAAGAAGCTCCAAAAACAGCAAAGTACGGTAATGCTTCTGCACCTACATGTTTGGCACTGGCTTTAAAGGGTGCAATTACTTCGTCTACGGTAAAAGAAACAGAGCCATCAGGTTGATAATTTTCTTTTTTATCGCCGATGGATATAGCAAGCCCTAACTTTTTCCCGTTAAGCTTGTCACCGTTTGATCCATAAGCCCATCCGTAAGCGAGCACATCGTCAAACCATTTTTTCAGTAGAGGCGGATAACTATACCAATACAAAGGGAATTGAAAGATCACATGGTCATAGGCTTCCATTAGATTTTGCTCTCTAGGAATATCAATGTTCCAGTCAGGATACTCTTTATAAATCTCATGAAGGGTAATATCGTTCGGATATTGCAGTAGCGCTTCTTTCCAGCGCTGGTTGACCCTCGAATTCTCAAGGTTGGGATGCGCCAAAATCACCAGTGTTTTCATGATGAATCTCCATTCTCAGGCCTATATTAAGCGTATTTCTTCAATATGCTGTGCCTTATTTTTATGAATATCATCAATTATCCTGCAGGTTTTATAAAAAGAAAATACAAACAATAAAGTAAGATGGTTACTTCGAAGTGCGTACTAGACTCACAAAAAAATATATGCAAAAATGAAGTTTTGGGTAAGTTTAATTAGATCTGTATGAACGAGGTGTTATTCTATGAAACAATATAATCTAGGGATAGAGGCAACACTAGAAATCATCGGCGGAAAGTGGAAAGCTTTGATCATTTGCTTATTGATGTCCGGTGCCAAAAGAACAAGTGAATTACAGCGTAATATACAGGGCATTTCACAAAAGGTTCTGATTCAGCAGCTTCGTGAACTTGAGAGAGATGGACTTGTCAAAAGATTCGTATACCAGCAGATGCCGCCAAAAGTCGAATATAGCCTCACGGAATATGGCGTTACAGCCAATAAGATCGTTGACGTTATGTGTTCTTGGGGAAAAGAAAATATTAGAATCAGACAAGAACAAGGAGAAGAGGTCGTCTTATTGGAGGAGTTCCAAGCGTTGTAGCCTTTGAATAGGTTTGCGCGTCATTTGAATCAAACTGATTTTACAGAATTGTTATCAAACTATTAAAAAAAAGTAGGGTTGTTCAAATCCCATGGTATAGCCAATGAAAGCGTTTCTATTGATTTTTCGACCGTTATCCCCCAAAGAAATTGGCATTATTTAGTGCTTGAAGTTCCTCTGATTTGGATATTTTATTTAGTTATTGTTTTTTTTCAATAGGATAATGTTACCTTACCGTCACTCTGTCCTATGTTTCTAGGAATATAATGAGATTGTATTCGACACCAACCTTTATAAACCATCGGAGGAAACACAATGAAAATTAAGAAAACATTATCCGTTGCATTATGTGTAGCAGCAGTCGCATCTTTCTCATCTCAAGCAATGGCCAATCCTGTCACAACGCTAACCAGTTCAACCGTAGCAACATCCACTAATCAAGTTGGACAAAAATTTACACTGGCTGGGGTTAAAACGAACGCTAATACAGTATTGATAGCAACAAGAACGGTTGATCTTGATTTGGATGGCGTGAAAGACACTTTATATCTCATCGGCGACAAAAATGAATCTCCTGACTTCGACAACATTAATCTCATCGTTGTAAACGGCAAAACAAACAAAGTGTTAAACGCAGGGATTAAAGACTTTGGTGGTTTGAACGCGAAAATCAGCTATGTAAGTGATTTCAATAATGACCATGCACTTGATGTGATGATTACTGCGTACTCCGGTGGCAACCAAGGTTCTACCAATGCTAGAATCGTAACTTTCAAGAATGATACCCCTTCTATTATTCTGGGCGGGGATTTGAAGGTGAAAGGCGAACGGGCATTATTCAGAACATTAGAAGCAGTCGATGTGGAAAATGATGGCGTGAACGAACTGCTTGGAATCAGAATCCTCCATGGTGAAGCTACTTCAGTGGTAACAGGCTATGAAAAAGTATGGTTTGCGTACAAAAACGGCGAATTCCAAGTTAGCAAAACAGAAACTACTAAAGAAGACCCCTTCAAACAACCTGCACTTGGAGAACTGACTGTTGGCCAACCTTTCGCATTGCAAGGTGTTAACACAACAGATAAGACTGTTCTTATCAGAAAACAAGTTAACGATGTTAATAAAGACGGTGTCCAAGATAAAATCTATCTGATCGGTGACAAAGCAGATGAACTTGGTTATGTAAGCAATATCAACCTGGTTGTTGTCGATGGCAAAACAAATACATTGAAGGATGCAAAAATCAGCGGTTTCGATGGCTTTAAACCAGAAATTCAATGGATTGGTGATTTCAACGGGGACAAAGCAAATGATGTAATGTTTACAGCATTCTCCGGTGGTAACAATGGTACAACAGATGCTTACATATTGTCTTTCACAGGTGATAAGGTACAACCACTTTTGAGTGTAAAACCTGTTGTGGATGGTAAACCAGCATTTTTCAACACTTTAGAGCAAGTAGATCTTAATAAAGATGGTGTATATGATCTGGTGGGAACTAGAAAAATTCGCGGTGACGCTGAAGCTATAGTTCTAGGCGAGGAAAAAACAACATTTACTTTCAAAGACGGTGCCTTCAAGGTTGTGGGTACAGAAACCATTAAGTCCGATAGCAAACCAGCGACTACACCATCAACTACAACAAGTGATTTCACCGTTGGCAAACGCTTTGAGCTTAAGGGGATTACAACAACAGCAAAAACGATTTTGCTAGCGAAACAACAAGTGGATGTAACTGGTAATGGTGTTGCGGATAATGTCTTACTGATTGGTAACAAGGATGCCGCAAATGGTGGACTGGTTACAGATATCAACATCGTCGTTCTAGAAGGAAAAACTAAAAAAGTGATTAACAGTAATCTCAAAGGCTTCACGGGTTACCAGCCAAAAATTAACTTCGTTGGAGATTTCAACGGAGATAAATCTAAAGATGTCATGATTACTGTATACTCAGGCGGTAACAACGGCAGCACCAATGCTTACGTAGTATCCTTCAAAGACAGTGGTGTGAAAGTTCTTCTTAATGAGTACGTGAAAGTGAATGGCAAACGTTCACTCTACAATACAATGAAAGCATCTGATGTAGATAAAAACGGAGTCTATGAGATTGTTGCAACAAAAACGATTCATGGTGAAGCTACTTCCGTAATTAAAGGCGAAGAAACCGCTGTTCTTGCTTACAAAAATGGAGCATTTCAAGTTAAATCGACGACTGTAAAGAAATCTAAATAATCTTATAACAGATACCTCATTGAGGGAGTCTCCCGATAGTCATAAAAAGTGGCTACCGGGGGACTCTCTTTTTTTTGAGTAAGATTGACTTGTGCTCTTGGTGAGAACACCTAAAACTAAACTCTCCCTTGCTCAATAAGTCTTGCGGATCCATTATTAAATTACAAAATGACCCGTTATTCTAAAGGAGAGAAAACAATCTTATGGAACTGAAAAAAATAAATGAATCTATTTATTACTTAGAAAATGTTAGGGAAACAGACAGACCTGTTTTGGGATATGTTGTAGGTGAGAACTTTTCAATTATGATTGATTGTGGGAATTCAAAATCGCATTTTGATGCCTTTATAAAGGGTTTGGATGATCACAATCTACCACGTCCCAAATATGCTTTGATTACGCACTGGCATTGGGATCATACCTTTGGTATGCATGCTTTTGAGGGGGAAACCATAGTATCTTCAGCGACGAATGAGGTACTAAAACGATTGAAAGCGTGGAAATGGGATGAAGAGTCCGTTGTAAAACGTTTAGAGACAAAAGAAGAAATAGAATTCGCCTATAACTGTATGAAAAAAGAATATGATACGTTCGATAAGATTTCGGTCAGCACAGGATCGATTATTTTCGAGGATTCTTTAACATTGGATTTAGGGGGCATCACTTGCCAAATCCTCAAGGTAGGAGGGCCGCATGAAGCAGACTCTTGTGTTGTATATGTTAAAGAAGCGGAGGTTTTATTTGCAGGTGATGCACATAGTGGAGATTATTATCATGGAGAAGGTAAAATTGATCCCATAAAAATGAAGGAATATGTTGAGTTTCTAAAAACTCTTTCATTCACTACGTATATCCCAGGGCACGACGCCCCTATGAGCAAGGAGCAAATCATTCATGTGTTAAGTAGATTTTGTGAAGTGAAGTAAACAGGGACTCCCTTTCCCTATACCCACCCCGTAAACTCCAATATAGATGCTTTTGCAGATTGGGCTTCGGAATGTGCGCCTTTACGCCATTGTTTGGGAGATTCGCCCATAAGCTTGGAGAAACATCGGTTGAAGCTGGAAATGGACTGAAAACCGACTTGTTCAGAGATGGAGAGGATGGAAGCATCCGTGCTTTTTAACTGCTTGCAGGCCTCTTCAATGCGGGTACTGTTTAGGAAATCTAGAGGTGCGGTCCCCATGATCTCATGGAATTTTCTGCGAAAATGAGTGGTGCTTAGATGGCACAGATCAGCCAGGTCATTGATGGTAATCGGCATCATGTAGTTTTTAGTGATGTATTCCAGAACTGGAGAGATGACAAAATCGCCTTTCAGGTTATGCTCTGTTTCTTGCTCTACTAAGGGTTCATTCCGGGAATGTATTCTAAGCAGTTCTATATAAAGGGATAATAATAAGCCGTAGGCACTTTCCTGATAGTAAGGATTTTTGTGCTTCAATTCCTCTACAATCGATGTCGCAAGGGTATAAACCTTGGGATGTTCCTCCTTATTCAAAATACAATTCATCCCCTTGATCGCCCACAAATTTGGCTCGAAGTCACTATAAGCGCTTTTGAATGAATGTTGAAAGAGCTCCTCTGGCGAGAAAAAGATATAAGACCACAGACTGGCTTCATTTGGCGAACTATATGTTGTATGAGGCAGATACCTAGGGATGAAGGTCACATCACCGGCTTTAAAGGGTACGGATTCACCTTTGATCTCCATGATGCCGCTATCCGAATGACAAATGCCAATCTCTAAATGGTTATGGAAATGGAGATGTTCACTTTTGATATCGGAAATCTTCCAACGTTCACCGCTTAGCAGTAAAATAGGGAAGTTTATCGGCAAGCTGTAGTGGCGGTATTCAATGACGGGCTTCTTTTTTCTGGGCATATTCTCAATACTCCCATTCTTATTACGTAGGTTGAGTAGATTATAGGTTAACGTTATATCAAATTCAACTATATAAAAAGAATTTGATATTATACAATTTTGGAAAAAAGTGGCGGAGGAGAAGTTTGGAACTGTAGGAGCGTTAGCGTCCGCCTTTGTCTGCAGATTTCCACCGCGAAGAGCGGTATAAAATCAAGAAATCTGCAGACAACAGCGGCCGGAAGTCCAAACATTCTCTGTAGTCACGGCCAATCCCGAAATATAAGAACCACTAGTTAATGGTTGAAATTGCACAGTTTAGTTATGATTATGCTTAGAATCAGACCATTTTACTCCTTACAATGGAGTTAGTAAAGCGTTTACATAGGACGGACAGCTCTCAGCGCCAATGGGGGCGTGTGCGAAAGAGAGGAGAATCAAGATGCTTCAATTAACTTATGACAGAGAAGAGATTCTAAGCGTTATCGACAAAGTAGTTAGAAAAACAATGACGATGGATTTAACATGGGACTGGCCTTGTGGTGTGGCTTATTATGGGGTATCCAGAGCTTATAAAACGACAGGCAATAAAGAGTATTTGGATATGCTTGTCCAGTGGGCAGATGAATATATTGAGCTGGGCCTGCCGGACTGGACGGTAAACACCTGTGCCATGGGGCATATGCTGATCACATTATATGAAGAAACAGGCAATCAGAAATATTGGGATATTGTAATGAGCAAGGTGGATTATCTGCAGAACCATGCGCTCAGATTCGGAGATCATGTGCTGCAGCATACCGTATCCGTCTCTAATGATTTTCCAGAGCAGGCATGGGCAGATACATTGTTTATGGCGGCATTTTTTCTGCTCCGTGTTGGAAGTAAATTAAACGATCAGGAAATGATCCAGGATGCCCTGAATCAATATTACTGGCATATCAAATACCTGCAAGACCCTAGCAGCGGCCTCTGGTACCATGGCTACAATAATGTGAAGCAGGATCATATGTCCGGACTATATTGGGGCAGAGCAAATGCTTGGGGCACATATACCATGTCGCAAGTCAAAAAGCTTTTGAAAGAATGGTATTTGTATCCGGCGTGTATGGACGTGGAGTGTTCGCTGCGCGATCAATTGGCGGCACTCAAGCTTTTGCAAACGGAGAACGGCCTGTGGCGGACAGTGCTTGATGACGAAGAATCTTATGAAGAAGTATCTGCCTCTTGCGGGATAGCGGCTGCAATGATCAATAACGGCAATCCGCTGCATACCAAGTATGTGCAAAAGGCCCTGAAGGGTGTTCTAAGCAATATCAGCGAGGATGGACGAGTACTGGGTGTATCGGGTGGAACAGCGGTTATGAAAGACCGGGAAGGCTATCACAATATTCCAAAAGACTGGATTCAAGGCTGGGGCCAAGGCTTAGCACTCTCTTTTCTGTCCGATATGCTCAAATAGGAGGGATCCAAGTTGTCCAAGCAAACAACGGGGGCCTTTACACTACCGGGCGAATCCGGTTATGAGGCACTGACCTTAGAGTTAGCTGAACGGTGGGGTGCCGATGTCATCCGTGACAGTGACGGTACACAGTTGTCCGATGAGATTATCAACGCAGGATACGGCATTTATTCTACAATCTGTATCATCAGAGATCATAACGAATGGGCATCTCAAAACCCTGATAAGCTACAGCAAAGCTTTTTAATTACTAATCCGAAGGTAGCGGTCGAAGATTATTTATCCATCTATTTGATGGAGGACTTTTTCGCTGAGCAATTCCGAGTAAATGATTCCAAAGAGGCGTTTAAGTACTGGCAGGTTTTTGACCGAACTACTGGTGAAGAGGTTCCAAAAGAACAGTGGAATTATGAACGGGAATCAGGAAATGTAGTCATTACTGGAATTGCGCCTTGGCACAAATATACGGTCAGCTTCATGGTCTACCGGATTTGGGAAGAGATCTCCATGTACAATCACACCACGAATCACTGGGAAAAAGAACATTTAATGCAGATTGATCCCATCTATGTTGAAACGCAAAAGTATTTGCTCCATTGGATTGAAGATTGGTGCCGTAAGCATAAGGAAACAACGGTGGTTCGGTTTACGTCCCTATTTTATAATTTCGCCTGGATCTGGGGCAGCAATGAGCGCAATCGCCATTTGTTCTCAGACTGGGGTTCATATGATTTTACGGTAAGCTCAAGAGCGCTTGATCTGTTTGCTCAAAAATATGGGTATTCGCTCACGGCCGAGGATTTTGTGAATGGTGGAAAATATCGTGTGAGTCATATCCCGGCGCAGCAGCGCAAACTGGACTGGATGGCATTTATCAATGATTTTGTCATCGAATTTAGTAAGAAATTAATTGATATTGTGCATGGGCACGACAAGCTGGCATATGTCTTCTATGATGACAGTTGGGTTGGCATGGAGCCTTACAATGATCGTTTCGAGGAGTTTGGCTTTGACGGGATGATTAAATGTGTGTTCTCAGGGTTCGAGGCAAGAATGTGTTCAGGTGTAAAAGTAGATACCCATGAGATTCGGCTGCATCCCTACTTGTTTCCGGTTGGTTTAGGTGGTCTGCCTACCTTTATGGAGGGAGGGAACCCTACACTAGATGCCAAAAAATATTGGATCAATATTCGGCGTGCTCTGCTCAGAGAGCCTATAGATCGAATTGGATTGGGTGGATATTTGCATCTTGTAGAGCCTTATCCGGATTTTTGTGATTATATCGAAAAGATT
The DNA here is from genome assembly GCF_038004525.1 of Paenibacillus sp. FSL R5-0914. Classification (NCBI taxonomy): domain Bacteria; kingdom Bacillati; phylum Bacillota; class Bacilli; order Caryophanales; family Paenibacillaceae; genus Paenibacillus; species Paenibacillus sp. FSL R5-0914. The sequence goes on along the minus strand of NZ_JBBORH010000001.1, from coordinate 101,275 downwards.
GCGGATGAGTTCAGAGTAATTAAAGAGCTGCATCATAAAGGCAAACCGTATCATATTAAGACGAAGGTAGCCATTCTGCACGCTTGGGGCAAATGGAGATCGTGGACCTTGTCCGGGCATTTCCATGAAACGTATATGCATGATTTGATTCATATCAACGAGGCTTTATCCGGATTGCCGATTGAAATACAGTTCATTGATTTTGAGGATATCCGTCAGGGAATTTTAAAAGATTGTGATGTAGTGATCAATGCCGGATCTGCTGGCTCAGCATGGAGTGGTGGAGAACGCTGGAGGGACAACAAGTGTGTGGACTTACTGACAAAGTGGGTCTATGAAGGTGGTACTTTTATAGGTGTGAATCAGCCTTCGGCGCTTGAAGGGTATGACAGCTTTTTCAGAATGGCACATGTGCTCGGTGTAGATGAGGATACAGGCTCCAGAGTAGCGCATGGAAAATGGACATATGAAGTGAAGGATGAGCTTGGTGTAGTACCTATTGGGGCTAGCATAACACCCAAAAATAACATTTATCTTACTGATGGAGCAGCAGCGGTTGTGACTGAAACGGATGGTCTAATAACACTGTCCACCCATGCTTTCGGTAAAGGAAAGGGGATCTACCTTCCATCTTTCCAATTCAGCTTTGAGAATACAAGATTGCTGCTGAATTTGATTCGTTTGGCGGGTAATGAGTTCACGGAGATCAAGTACATTACGGACAACTTATATACAGAGTGTGCTTATTATCCAGAAAGCAAAATACTCGTGGTCATTAACAATAGCGATCAGCTTCAAAAAACTACGATTCATACGGAATATGGACAGCAAACCTTGGAATTAGATCCGTATGACACGATTATTAGAACGATTGGGGACTAGTAAGATTGAATAAAAAGCTCAAGCTGTGGCTATCCTGCCGACGCTTATGTTCACAATATCCCTCGCAACAATGACTATAACTAAACTCTCCCTTGCTGAGCATGGCCTGCCTCATCCATTATTTAACTAAGAAATGATTTGCAGCGCCATAAAAGATTGGAGACGATGTTTATTCATGAGGGACTTTGTAATCCGAAATCCGAAGGATGAAGATGCGGAGCAAATTGAAAGCATGGATTTTGTTCTAAAAATGCTATATCTGTATCATGGAGATCTGGATAAGCGAAATATGTTCTGTGCAGTGAGTGGCGACGGAGAGGTTCTGGCCGTTGCTCATCTGATGGAGCATGATACTTTTCATGCGGTTGGACATGATGAAGACCCAAACTTCAAACGATATCTTAATTACGAAATTATATTTGCAGAGAACGCCGAGGATGAAGGTATCAAAGCTGCACTGATTGAAGTATTAATCGGACGGGTCAGAGAAATTAAAGCTGGGTATCAAGAGAAGCGTATTATCATGGCTCAATATCTCGACACAGATGATCTCGAAGAGTTGAGCTTCTGTCTAGCGCGTGGATTTACGATTTGCGATACGATTGTCGTGTATAAATTTGACTTGAGTAGGGAGATTCCTAAGTATCCTTTACCAAAAGGGATTCTGGTGAAGCCAACTGCACTGAACAATAGTGAAGCTCAGGAACAATATCGTCATGCTGAACTCGCAGCCTTTGACGGTGTGGCGTGGAGTCTGAACCATTTGGGGTGGATGCAGGGATCTCCCGAAATCGTTAATTTCTGCGCGTTTCATGGCGATCAATTGATCGGCAACACCTCAACCTGGAGAATCACGGACGAGAGGAGTGCAACGGAGAATGTATTCGTCATTCCTGAATGGCAGAAAAAAGGTGTCGCTCGTAACATCATCTGCACCGCTCTGAACTATCTAAAACAGCAGGGAAAAACAACCGCCACTTTGGGCACGCATGGTGATAATAAGAAAGCTATTAGGCTATACACTCAGATCGGGTATGAGTTGTGCGGTTCAAGATTTACCGTTGGCTATGAAATCGATTAATAAGCATTTACTAGACGACTTCGGTCGTCTTTTTTATTTACAAGGACTACTGATCTTCTTTATTGAATTATTACTAATAAGGTATTATTTTCAAAATAATATGTTTATTTAAAAAGGGAGTTTAGAGGAATGATTAGAATCTGCATTTGTGATGACGAGCAATTACATAGTTCCAAGTTAGAGAAGATTATTATGGATAGTGCAGGTTTGTATCAAAACATAGAGCTAGATATAGACATTTATGAATCCGGAAAATCATTGTTGAATGCTTTAAAAGCTAGAAACGAAGAGTATCAAATATTATTCTTAGATATTGAGATGGGGATTTTAAATGGAATCGAGGTCGCTAGGGAAATTAGAAAAATAGATAAAAATATGATTATCATTTACGTTACCAGCTATGACAATTACACCATGGAAAGCTTTGAAGTTTCTCCTTTTCGATACATACTAAAACCAATACAAGAAGAGCAAATAAGTAAAGTATTACTCCACGCAATTGATGAGGTTAGAAGGAATAACCAGTATTTATTCTTCAAAACTCAAAATCTTAACTATCAAATCAAAAGTGAGACGATTCTATCCATTTCATCTGAGAAAGGTAGGATTATACATGTTGTAACCGTTGATGACGAATTCTCATTCTATGGCACGATAAAAGAGATTGAAGAAATGCTTGATCCCTTGTCCTTTATAAAAGTAAATCAAGGCACCATTTTAAATCTAAATTATGTACATATTGTTTCGGGAACAGATATTATTCTCACCAATAAAGTAAACTTCGCAATTAGTAGAGGGCAAAGGAAAATAGTCAAAGATGCCTATAACCATTTCATAAAAAGGAGGATTGGCTATTGAGAAATATTGAGGTTATTAGCATTGCAGTTCTAGCTATTCTCTATACGCTTGTTCAGGTAACATCGATCTCTATTTATTTCAATGGATTTCTTAACCTCAGAATTTCAAAGTATAAATTTTATTCCTTAACATTTCTCGCTATGGGAGTAATAAAATTATTGTCTAGTGATACAAACTCTATGGTTAAGTTGTTTTTATTTGCTGTTCTTTTGAGTATCTGTATACTGTATTCGTTCTACGGATCAATGGCTCAAAGGATCTACCACATTATCTTTTTTACGCTGATCACTACACTTGCAGACTTGGCGTTGTCTATTATTACATATAATTATGATCAAAAATTTGAAGGTCAGTTATTCATTATGCTAGTCGTATATTTTAGTGCAAACTTTTTATCGTTGTTAATTGTGATGTTGTCGGCAAAGCTGTTACTCTATTTTAGATCTGATAATGAGATCGGATTAAGTAATAAGGAATGTTTGTTATTAAGTATTGTGCCTTGTCTATCATTAATGAGTATATATTGGATTTTTCAGTATAAAGATATCAATCAATTCGTTCCATGTGTTTTTTTGTTAATTGTGAATGTGTGCATTATGCTGATTTACAATAGTTTAGAAGGGAAAAATTTTCTTATACATAAGTACTCCATAATGGAGACACAAAATAAATATTACGAAGAGAGCTTAGAGAATCAAAGAGAAATGTCTAAGCTAAAACATGATCTGAAAAATATTTTATTAAATATAGCCTATGGATTGGAGAGGAAAAAAACAGACGAGGTAAAAGAGGAGCTACAGGAGTTATTGAAAACCAATGTATTCTCATATAGATTATTAACCGGGTGTATACCCATCGATGCCATTCTTAATAGTAAGCTAGAACAAACCAAAAAGTATAATATAGAATGCACTTTAGACCTCCAAGTTCCTCATGACTTATTTATAGAACATACCATTGACCTAGCGGCCATATTAGGGAATCTTTTAGATAATGCCGTTGAAGCAGTACTTAGATTAACAGAAGAAATAAAAAAGGAAATTGAAATCAAAATAAAGTTTAGTGAGGGTAAATTATTCATAATCATTGTAAATTCGTCGAATCATGTGAATGTGGATTTCTCCTATGGGCGATTAATCTCTGAAAAAGGGAAAAATAGGTACGGCATTGGAATCAGCAGTATCAATGAACGAGTCAAAAAGTTAAAAGGATACTCAGACTTTTCGTACGATGAGGGCTATTTTAATTCAATCGTGGTCTTACCAATTCCATAAAATAAAAAAAAGGCGACTTTCCATTCAAAAGAATGAGAAATCGCTTTTTTATTTTGCAGATTACAACGAGTATTGTGCGGATTACAACGAGCATCAAAAAACAAAAAAATATTGGTTTATGATTTCAATGTAGGTTATCAAGGGCATGAATATTCCAAAGTACAAAAGAAAAGTGAAATAGGGGGGAGCAAAGAGTCGCCATTGCGCGGGCTTTCGTTATGCAAACTGTATCCATTTCTTTTTTGGGACATGTGAATTCTAAATCAAATAGGAAAGGAGGGAGAACGTTATGATTCCATTAGTTGTATTAGTGGTTGTATTTGCTTTATTGACTATAACGCTATCATGTCTATGGCTCTACAATGATTGTTTGTATCGAGGAATAAATCCTTGGATTTGGGTATTCTTAATGATTGCGACCACTCCCATATTGGGATTCATTTTATATTCTCTTATTGGAAAAAGAGGAATATCAATTACGGGTAAGTCTAGAAAGAATAAGTATATAGGATCTGCGGTTTTTATTACCATACTGTTGCTTATCTTTTCAAGTATCGGATTAGCATTTTATTCAGTGACATAGGTAGAAAAGTTAGATTCAAGCTGACAGTGCTCTGTAGAGTTTCTACAGAGCTTTTTATTATTGTTATAATTCATTTCAATATTTTACCGCCTATGCTACTATATCTACGATCATAAAAGGAATAATTTAGAAGATTGGGTGGATTTCATGGAAATCGGTGCTGTAACTTTGATTGTAAAAGACATGGAAAAGATGACCACATTCTATAGGGACGTCATGAATATGGCTATAGAATGAGATGGTGGCATTGAGATCGTAGCTGGCATTTCACAAGAATAATTGGATATATACAATTACCAGAAAGGAAGAATTGCTCTTGAGAACCCCTCTAACCAATGTAAACTGGCTTGAACACCATGAAATCATGGATGAGCTACTCTATCATGAAGCCAGCTTAACCACGCATCCGATGGATGATGGCTTTGAAGCTGAGGTTCTAAAGATCAATCTAGATCAGGAAAGCTATGTCTTGAAAACATGGAGTAAGAGCTCCAAACCAGATGTTCAGTTTCAATACCGTTTATTGGAGGTCCTGTCCGAACGAGGGGTAGCCGTCTCTAAACCAGTGGGTTGGGGAATCAATCCAGACGGGAATAAGGTGTTGTTAACAAGCTTTGACGGAACGCCAATTCATAAAGTGAATAATAAGACAATGAAGGAGCTCGCGAGCATTTTGGCCAGAATTCATCAAATAGATATCGCTGAGCTGGAACATATACAACTACCTAAGTACGATTTCATCGACTACTTTTTTCCTGAGTTGAGAGAGCATACAGACCTTAATCAAGCTGTGATTTCTCTAGTGGAGCAAACGCCTATGAGACAAGATCGTATCATTCATGGAGATTTTCATTTAGGAAATATAGTAGAGGAACAACAGCGATTTACCGTCATCGATTGGACGAACGGCCAGTTGGGAGACCCTAGATATGATTTTGCATGGTCACTTATTCTGCTGAAAGTCCACATCTCCGAGCATTACGCTGATATGTTCCGTTCTGCTTATCTATTGGAGAATTTTATGGAGCAGGAAGAGCTTGAGGTGTTCGAAGCATGGGCTTGTCTAAGATGGATCTTACTGAATAGACGAGGCAGTACACCTAAAGGACCTAATGTATCGAAGAGGGTAAAGAGCATACTGGGCAGTAATCGCTTCCTGAAAGATTTGGATTTCCAAGGGTTTAAATGAACTTCATCTTAAAAAGAATTACATTACAGACCGCAACCCTTTGCGAGGGAGGCGGTCTATTTACGTTTGTTCGCTGCTTTCATTCAATATTCAGTTTGGGTGTTTATAATGCTTTTTATGAATCGGGGGATGTGCTTGTATAGACTTCGACTGTGAAAAGGAGGTTTTCCATGGTAAGGGCAATTCAAAAAACATTGTATCTCATACTGGCATGCTTCATAGGACTGTTTATCGCTTCCTCCTTTTTTATCCGAGCGAAATATAATTATTTCGTATATGGGGACACGCCAGTTTTGGAGAAGCAACAGCTCAGCCTTTTTATTCTAGGGATTGTGGTGGTGCTGGCGTTAAGCGTTATTTTGTATAAAATATGCCTGAAGCTTAATCAGTGCAGTTGGAAAATCGTCATTCCAGCCACATTGCTATGTTCTTTTGCCATTCAGCTCGTGATCATTTTTCTATTTCCTCGCTTGCCGACGGATGATTCGCAGACGGTGCTTTCACTGGCACTCGATATGATGTACAGGAATGATTATTCATCTTTTGACACGACGGGTTATCTGCATATGTTCCCGTTTAATTTCTCGATTGTTGTGTACTTAAAGACGTTGCTACAGTTATTTCCGGATAATTATCTGGTAATCAAAATATTCAATATTCTATTCACACTCTTAACCTCGTTAATGATTTACCTGCTGTATAAAGAGCTCAAGGGTAAGTCTGAGGATCATGATTATGGCATTCTCGTGTTTGCCGCTACCTATATCCCTTCTTTGTTTACGAGTAATTTAATTTATAACGATGTGATCGCGACTGCCTTTTTGACAAGTGTTTTATATTTTGCTGTGAAATTTATAAAAAGAAAGTTCATAAAGGATATTGTTTTCGCAGCCATCTTCCTGGCAGTCGGCAACTATTTCCGAAGTATTGGTGTTATTTTTCTGATTGCCGTGGTAGTCAGTCTATTGTTCAACATGCGTGCGATCGGGGTAAAAAAAGCTCTGAGCGCGTTGTTTATTACGGCTTTAATGTTTAATGTTCCAGGCTGGACGCAAAATGCTGTGCTGCAGGCGATGAATGTCGTAGATGAACCGATTAATGAAAATTCCGCACCGGTCTATATGTGGCTGAATATGGGGATCAATCTGGAGACGTTTGGATTCTGGGATAACTGGCAGAGCTATACGATCTATCAGCAGGATGCCAATTATAATAAGGCAGAAAGTACGAAGCTATTTAAAGAGGAAATCAGCCATAAACTCTCCGAGGCGAGCCTAAGCGACGTAGTGAAAATGTATTATAAAAAAATCGTTTGGACCTGGACAGAAGGAACATACCAGATGGAACGATATGGACTTGGGAATGATGGATCATCCAGTAACGGTGGAAGAATGGGTTTTGTCATGGACCGTTATAGCTACACTAATGCTGCTACGGATCTATTTAAGGGGGATTCGAGCTACCGAAGCGGGCTACTGTGGTTGCTGTATGTCCTGAATTTTCTGATGTATGTTTTTATACTCGTTCGCTTAATCGGTGGAATAAGAGCCAAAAGATTTGAAGAGACCTCTTTGATTCTTGTGGTGCTGGGCTTTATCGGATTTTATCTACTATGGGAGATTAAGTCTCGATATATTTACCCGGTATATCCGCTGCTGATCGTGTTATCCTACATGGGTTTTAAAGATGTATATGATTATATGTTAAAAAGATATTTTCCACGTTGACCATGTTTGCTCGGAAAGAGGGGGTTCAAAGATGCGGATCAAGCGATATCTCACTTTGCTCATAGTAGTGCTTAGTTGTTCCATGGTGCTCATCTCCTGTGACGCCATCACCGCTCAGAAGATATCAAGTACAGATTCTGGTTCAAGGGCGAACGGGGGACAGGGCTTTAACGGTGGCCGGGGTAAAGATGGAGGGAGCTCTCCCGGCATGAATGGTGGGACAAGAAGAAACGGCAGCCAAGGTACAGATGGAGGAGTTAGCGGGCAAAGTGGGCGACAGTGAACAAATTTCATGAACTTGCCTCAAGCCTACGAAGATTAAGTGTGATAGGATAAGATTACATTTAAATTCCCCGCGGGGGTAAGAAAAGAGAAAAGGGAGCAACATGAGAATCATTATATCGCCTGCCAAGAAGATGAAGATGGATACGGATTTTATGGATTGCCGCCAGATGCCGCAATTCATAAGCGAGTCGCAGACTCTTCTGGCCTTATTACAAAAGTTGAATTATGAAGAAGCCAAATCACTATGGAAATGCAATGATGCCATCGCCACGCTGAATGTGGAACGGATTCGGGATATGGATGTAACTCGGAATCTTACACCGGCTATCTTTTCTTATGAGGGTATCCAGTACCAGTACATGGCACCTGGGGTACTTCAAATGGAGGAGCTGGAATATCTTCAGCAGCATTTACGGATATTGTCCGGATTCTATGGAATCGTCCGGCCATTTGACGGCGTTGTTCCGTACAGGCTGGAGATGCAGGCTAAGCTAAGCGGACCAAGTTTCAAGTCTATCTATGAGTTCTGGAACAGGAAGCTGGCAGATCAGCTATTTTCGGAGACTGATATCATTCTGAATCTGGCCTCTAAGGAATATAGCAAGTGCATCTCCCCGTATGTTGGCGGAAACGTTCGAATGATTAGCTGTGTATTCGGGCAAGAAATCGGCGGTAAGATCGTTGAGAGAGCGACCCTGGTCAAGATGGCCAGAGGTGAAATGGTACGCTTCATGGCTGAGCGGCAAATCACCTGTGTGGAGGATATCAAAGGCTTCGACGGGTTTGATTTCAGCTTTGCTGATGAGCTGTCGGATGAGAGTACGTATGTGTTTATTCAGAAAAAGAATGACTAGAGTAAGTAGTACTACGGGTAATCTTGGAGGTGGTTGAACAACCAGCTTCAGGGTTACCTTTATTTTTGGTCAACGAAACCAGATGGGAAATTCTAGTTTTTTAAAGGGGATAGATTGCAGTATAGAGAATAAAGTTCGGATGGAATAAGAACAGGTGAAAGAGGAGGGCTTATGATTTTTAAAAGAGATCCATTGGACAAACAGAGCTTACTTAAAGAATTGGATTCACTAGGCTATTCTGACAGAGTCAAAAAAGTAGCAATATTAGGCCGTGATCATCTTGGATCTGTCCAGTACTCCCAATTACTAGCCTCCTTGCTGGAGGATGGCGTTTATGAAGCACGTCTTGCCTTAATTGGTGCCATTGCAACACATGATGCCCCTATTATTCTGTCAGCCCTGCGGCATCCCATGGCAAGTATCAGAAATACGGCTGCGGGTCTTTTGGCAAAGGTGGCTTCAGATGCTGATATTGAACGTGAGCTCCCCCATTTATCATATGATTGCCGCCGTAAGCTACTGCACAGTATTTCACAGATTAACCGTCAGGAATTGGCGGAACGTTTATTGCCTGTGGTGTACGACCGGTGGGGAGCGGAGGAGGCAGCGATTGTACTGCAGGCCTGTTACTCGGAAACAGTTAGTAAGTGGCTTGCTGATATAGGATATGCCATAAAAGACTGGAAGAAACTAGCCAGCAGGCATCTTGACGTAGTAGCGGAATACTTTGAAACAACGCTAGAAAGCACACCACTCAGGGAAAAGGGATATGTCTGGTGGAGGTTCTCATCAGCTATGGAGATTCTATGCAATCTGAAGGCAGATCTGGTACTTGCGTGTGCGATGAATCATGGACCCGAGGGTATCATACATCCTGCGTTAAAGGAACAACTTGGCACGCTTGTACGCCAAAATCCGAATATAGTGTATCAGCTGCTGACACGAACGGAGTCGCGTAGCGATCTGATTTCTTATGGTGTGCCTGAAGGGGTACTAAAAAGAAAAAAATATTTATCCATGGAGCAATGGATTGAGATAGCGAAATTACTCGCAGATCACCCGATGCATTTAGCGAAGTTGCTGCATAATATTGCACCTTCCAACCGCCAAGTAATTTTTGATGCCGTGTATGAAGAAGATAAACGCCAAGAACGTGTTTTTCCGGAAAGATTACTTTATGTATTACCGCATGCCTTGCGTGACAAGGAAGCCACCCGGATGCTTGGCCTTCGTGAAATCAATGATGACCGGGAGAGAACAATCAGACTCACCGCTTGCCGTTCGATTCTTCATTCAAGAGCGGGGCTTGAACAAGCAACAAAGGTATCCAGTTCAGAAGAACGTTCCACGGCGCTTATGCAACTGATCAGAAGTACGGTTCTGTCGAGACAGGGTATGCATAAGACTTTGGTATTTTTGGGCCGGATTAGAAATGAGCAAGATCCTGTTCGAGGTTTTGTGTTTAAGGAGCTTTCAGAAAGTCCTGCATCTGTGTTCACCGATGCCCATGTACAAGAACTTACTATGCTTGTTGATAGTGTTATAGATGCCAGAGATACTTCATATGGTACGAAGTTTTCCGTTCAACAACTGGCATTTGCTATTCTCCGGCATAACGCACTAAATCCTCACAGTGAGTTGCTCAAGTTCTCTTTAAATACGATCCGGAAACTGGCCCAGCAGAACGGACAGCTTTCACTTCCATCGTTGGAGAAGAATTTACCACAGGGAGTAGAAGAGGTCATCTTTGATGAAATCTATACATTAGCTGTACAGGGCAACAAAAGAGAAGACTACAATCTGGTGCTTAGCCTGGCTAGCTCATTTGGTAAAAGAGGCTACGGCATTATAAAACTTCAGAATCTGTTAAAGGAAGCAACGAGAGCAAAGGCAGATTCTACAGCCATACAAGCGGTCAGACATTGGCTCTCGCCTCATACAACGCGTGATGTCAGAGTTAAGGAATTATTAGATTTGGATAAATCGTATATTACGATCCATGAAGTGTTCCAGCATCTCCATCTAAAACGTCAAGAATGGCTCGATCCTTTTATTTCAGGGGCTGTCATTAAGGGCAAGTTCCTATCAGGCAAAACGATCTATCTTGTGCCGGCCGCGGATGGATTCCACAGATGGCTGCCACGTCAGCAACAAGCTTTAAGTGCCTTATTAGAAAAAATTGCATACGATGCCAAACGTAATCTTTGGGAGCGTGCAAGAGTTATTAAGATCATGGCAAGCATGCCTGATCTCGGTTCGGATAGGTTACTTGGGCTTATGCAGGATAAGGAAGTAACTGTAGTAGAAGCTGCACTTCATGCCTTTTCACTTATGGAAGAACCGGAGAAGGCACTTCCCACTCTGCTGGAGAATCTGGATGGGGACCGGGCACGTGTAGCCATGTACTCGATACCCAGATGCATCCGCAGGGTGAATCCGGTGTTACTGGTTACCATGCTGAAAGAGCTTCTGAATCGGGATAAGCTGAAGATCACTGTCAGAAAAGAGGCCATCCGCTTACTGGGTGCTTATAGAAGCGATGACAGCATTCCGCTATTGATAAACGAGTTCGAGAAACCAAATGCACACAAGGATGTAATCATTGCCATAGGGCATGCTGCAAAACAGCTTTTAGATGATGAGCGCGCTTGGGAGATTTTAAGTGCAATGGCTGCTTCATCAGAAAGTGATATCGCAAGAAGCTTGTTATCCCAACAGCCTAATGATCTTCCGCTAGACTATAGACTTCGCTATTTAAAATTAATCATTGAAATTGGAAATCATCCGGATGGGTTTGTTGGCAAGTATGCTTTCAGTTCTATGATGTGGTGGACCAATGGAAATGAAGGCATTGTTGCAGCTGCCACCGCTCAAGCTATTATGGATTTGGAAGACAGCACCAGATGGGAATTTGCCATGAACACGCTAATACAAACCTGCCGCGATGGTAAGATCAATGAGGTTGTAATCGTCGTTTGTCAGAAATTAGCTAGTGCGGCGATAAGGGATGAATGGAATGCAACTACCAGTAGAGATTTGCCTCATCGGCAACGTCTCCTGAAACTTATCAACCAGCTAAACGCTTTGCCAACAATCACCCGGGTGCACCTTAAACCTTTGTATACGGGATTGATTGAGTGTCTAACATCGGATGAGACTTTACAGCAAGTTGTGATGAAGCTGTATATAGCAGTAATAGACTGGAATAATGTGCAGGAATCCGCCGCTTATCTGAATCAGATGGTTAACTGTATTTCAAATCAGCCGCAGCTGTTGAGCGACGCCTACAAGCAGGTTGCTTATAATTTAAAAGACAGCACAGGCTACTGGAGTCCGGAGACCTTATTGGAAATTGTAGATGTGCTAGGGTCTGAGGGGAGTTACGAATCTCAGTATATTGGACTTTCGTTGCTTGAGGTTGCCGGAAGTGCTCTACTCTGGAGTCCAGAGCCTGCAGAGCGTTTGAGGGTGTACAGAAATCACACGAATATTGCGGTTCGCTCACTTGCGCTAAATATTTGGACGGTGATAGATTAGTTTTCATAGTTTTAATAAAATATAAACACCAAAAAAGCTCAAGCTACAATTCGGCCTGAGCTTTTTTGGTGTTTATTCAATTAAGCTTCCATCTTCTGCGCCGTATATAGGCGGTGGTAAAGACCCTTTTGTGCGATAAGCTCATCATGTGAGCCGCTTTCTGCGATGCCTTTGTTAGACACATACATAATGCGGTCGCAGTTTTTTACGGTGGACAGGCGGTGCGCGATAATGAACGAGGTACGTCCTTTAAGGAGCTCATTCAGACCTTTTTGCAGCAAACGCTCAGTCTTCGCATCGATCGATGAAGTGGCTTCATCTAATATGAGAATTCTCGGATCAGCCAAAAGCGTTCTTGCGAACGAGATGAGCTGCCGCTGTCCCTGAGACAGCTTGGAGCCACGCTCGTTGACCTCCGTCATGTAGCCTTGATCGAATTCACGGATGAATTCGTCGGCGCACACGGCTTTCGCCGCAGCAATCACTTCTTCCTCGGTGGCGTCGAGTTTACCGTAACGAATATTGTCCAAGATCGTACCGGAGAAGATGAAGCTGTCCTGTAGCATAATCCCCATCTGGCTGCGCAGGGACTTCAGCGTAACCTGCGAGATATCCTGATCGTCGATAAGAATCTTACCGCTTGAAATATTATAGAAGCGCGAGATCAGATTGACGACCGTAGTTTTGCCTGCACCTGTTGGTCCCACTAGAGCGATGCTTTCTCCCGCTTTGATCTTAAAGGAGATATTCTCCAGAATATTGAGTCCTGGGTCATAGGCAAAGGTCACATCGTCGAAAGTGACATGGCCCTCTACAGGCCGCAGTGTCTTCGCATCCGGAATATCACTGACGGTAACGGGCTCATCCAGCGTCTCGAAGATACGCTCGAGATAGGCAACGGCGTTGATGAAGTTATTGTACAGGTTCGAAAGATTCAGAATCGGCTGCCAGAAGCGGGCAGCGTAGCTGCTCATCGCCAGAATGACGCCGAGGGTCATATCTTGTGGACTCAGTGTTAGTAGGCCTACAAGGAAAATCAATGATGTAACGATCGTAGACAAGTTGTCTACGGAGAACGGAATAAGTAAGTTGTAACGTTGAGCCTTCATCCATTCTGTACGGAAATTACCCGCGAGACGTGTGAAGATTCCTTCGTTGCGTTGTTCCCGGGAGAACATTTGCGTCACACCAATACCGCTGATACTTTCTTGCAAATAGGCGTTTAGGTTGGAGCTTTTATTGGATACTGCTTGCCAAGCCCGGCGTTGCCGAGTTTTGATCAGCATCATGATGACAAAGAATACTGGCAGCCCTGCAAGGATGACAAATGATAGACGCACATCAACAGCGAACATGAAGGCTGCGATAAAGAGCAAATTCACGATTTCCAGAATAAAGTTGATAATACCGTTGGATAACACATCTGAAACGGCGTTAACGTAGTTTACGACCCGGATGAGAATCTTGCCTTGCGGACGGTCGTCATAATACTTAAAGGGCAACTCTTGCAGATGCTTAAACAAATCTGTACGGATGTCAAAAATAATATCCTGCCCAACACTCGTCATGATACGTGAACGAATAGTAGCCAGATAAACGCTGACCACAATGGTCAGAAGCATCAGTCCAGCCCAGCCCAGTAGCGCAAGCTTCGCTTTTGCCGGAATGGTCACGTCGATCACATGCTGCATGATCAGTGGAGCTGATAGTGAAATGGCCGCTGAAAGTGCACTGAGGATAAATGCAACAATCATTGGCGTTTTCTTTCGTTTGATGTATACCATCGCACGCCGGAAGTGTTTTATATTAAACGGCGATTCCAGATTCTCATCGACGTCGAATTTATTCCTTGCCACTTGCGGTCACCTGCCTTCCAATACCCTCGTTCTGCAGTTTAAACACATCGTAGTAGTAGCCTCGTTTCGCTAGCAGTTCGGCGTGGGTGCCTTCCTCAACCAGCTTCCCGTTATCCAGAATGAGAATACGGTCAGCCTGCGCGGTCGTAGATACACGCTGCGCGATAATAATCTTCGTGCAAGGATAATCCAGCTCGCGTAGACTTTTCTGAATATGCTCTTCCGTCTCAAGATCGACAGCAGAGGTCGTATCATCCAGAATGAGGATCGGACGGCGAACTGCCAAAGCACGTGCTAAAGCGATACGCTGTTTTTGACCTCCAGATAAGCCGACTCCTCGTTCTCCGACAACTGTATCATAACCTTCAGGCATTTTGGTAATGAAGTCATGTGCGGCTGCGAGCTCGGCAAAGCTTATCGCATCTTCTTCCGGAAGATCAGGATCACCGTAGGCGATGTTTCCATCGATAGTATCAGAGAACAAGAGCACATCTTGGGTCGCCATGCCGATATTATCGCGCAGCTCATCGAGCTCCAGCTTTCGGACATCAACGCCGTCGACGAGTACACGTCCTTCGGCTACGTCATAGAAGCGAGGAATCAGGTTGATGATTGTTGTTTTGCCTGATCCGGTCGAGCCCATGATTGCTATGGTTTCACCAGGTTCTACGGTAAAGCTAACATCGTCAAGTACGATAGCGCTGTCATATTTGAAGCGAACATGATCGAACTCAATACGGCCTTCGTAACGGCGTTTGTCAGTAGACTTATGCTCGTTTACGATATTAGGCTTTGCGTAATAGATATCAATGATTTTGGACAAGCTCGCAAAAAAGCGCTGAATGTCGTTGATAATAATACCAATGTTGCGCATAGGGTTGGATATAGCCCAGATCAGTGAAGAGAAAGCTGTAAATTCACCGAAGGTGATCCGGCCGTTCATCAGGAACAAACCACCTGCCAGCATTAGAATGACGTTGAAGCCCTGAGCGAACGATTCCAGAAAAGGAAAGTAATCAAGCCATACAAGGGCGGCCTTTTTGTTCGCTGTAGAGTAATTGACATTCTTCTCCGTAAATTTTTGAACTTCGAACTCTTCGCGGGCAAAAGCCTTAACCACACGGTTGCCTGAAATATTCTCCTGAGTAGTCGTGTTAAGCTGGGACAGCCGCTCACGCAGGTCAATATACATAGGACGGACGCGTTTAGCGAATATGTAAGCCACGATAAAAATGGGCGGTGACAGGATTAGCATCCACAGCGTTAGCTGAGCATCTATAGTGAAAAAATAGATAACAGCAGCAATGAAGATCGTTAGCGATTCAATGATCGTTTTGAAAATCCATGCCATCGAGTGCCGAACCATGTCCAGATCCCCGGTCATCTTGGTCATGAGATCACCGGTACGGTTACGGTCGTAATATTCTCTGTCCTGTCCTTGAATCTTGTTGTACAAAAAAATACGGATATTGTACATCATGTTTTGCGAGGATCTTTCGTACTGCATGGTTGTAATATAAGCAAGTCCTGTGCGCAGTAGAGAAAATCCAATCATGCCCAGACAGAGCATAATCAATAATTGCCGTTCTTGTGTAAGATTCTGCAGCGCATTGTCACCTGCTATAAACGTATCGACAATGCGCTGACTGATGTAAGGGTTTACAATCGTAAGACTTGAACCCACTACTGAGAGGCAGAGCGCTAGAATGTACCGTGTCCGGTTGCCCTCTAAGTTCTGCCATAGCCATTTCAGTTCGAACATCTGATCACCTGTTTCTGATTGTTCTTGTTCTTTCACTCTTGCCTGAAAAGAGTGAATAAAACAAAGTGATTATAACATTATCAATTGACTAAGTATCGTTTACGGTAAAATTTCCTTGTTACATTATTGTTACAAAAAAATGAACTTATTAATGATGTGAATTTATCCTTGAGTAATGAGGGTTTGCCATTCGGGCTTGGGCGTTCTAATTATGATAAACTGAAACAATGTAAAGTGATTAGGCTTGGTTTGGATAGAGACAGGAGGATGGAAAATGAGCTTTGTTGCTGTCAAAAATGAGTACAAGCGTTACAAAATGGGTGAAAGTGTGATTGTTGCCAACGACGGAATTGATTTTGAGATAAATAAAGGTGAGTTTGCAGTGATTGTCGGCCCCAGCGGTGCGGGTAAATCGACGGTGCTTAATATTCTTGGCGGGATGGATTCTGCTGACGAAGGCCAGGTCATTGTGGACGGTACGGACATTGCCAAGTTCAGTGCCAAGGAGTTGACGGGCTACCGCCGCAATGACGTGGGTTTTGTGTTCCAGTTCTATAACTTAGTGCCGAATCTTACCACACTGGAGAATGTTGAGCTTGCTTCTCAGATTTCCCCGCGTGCACTAGATGCGCGTAAGGTGCTGGAGGATGTGGGATTAGGTGCACGGCTGGATAATTTTCCGGCTCAGCTGTCTGGTGGCGAGCAGCAACGTGTCGCTATCGCCAGAGCGCTAGCTAAACAGCCGAAGCTGCTCCTCTGCGATGAGCCAACAGGTGCGCTAGATTACAATACTGGTAAGCAAGTGCTTAAGCTGCTTCAGGATACCTGCCGTAACACAGGCACTACGGTCATCGTAATCACGCATAATTTGGCGATTGCGCCAATGGCAGACCGGGTTATTGAGATTAATAATGCTAAGGTACGGAAGATGGTAACCAATCCTTCGCCAGTATCCGTTGAAGATATCGAATGGTAAGGAGAAGGCATCTATGAAAAAGCGTGCGTTATGGAAAGATATTTTTCGTGAAATTAGGCACACTAAGGCCCGATTTATTTCGATTTTTGCAATCATTATGCTGGGCGTTAGTTTCTTTTCTGGCATCAAGTCAGCCGGTCCAGATATGCTGGATACAGCCGGAACCTTTTATCAAGAGACGAGACTAATGGATCTGAAGGTGCAGACCAACTATGGTCTGACCGAAGATAACATAGATCTGCTGAGCGATGTACCGGGGATCGATGAAGTCCAGCCGGGTTACAGCGCAGATGTGTTCAGCGGCGATAATGCTTTGATACTCAAAGTCCATTCTTACAATTCAGATAAACCTCTTAACCAGTACAGTGTGATTGAAGGACGTCTTCCAGAGGATTCCGGAGAAATCGTATTGGATGACAAGCTGGCTGGAAAGTATGCGCTGGGCGACAAAATAACGTTCAGCGGAGCTGGAACGGATGCGGAGTTGTCGAACAACTTTGAAACATTGAATTATACTGTTGTGGGCTTTGTGCGAAGTCCTCAATTTATAGAGAAGAGTACCCGGGGCACCAGCGGAATTGGTAAAGGGACGGCGGATGCATTCGCAGCGATCCTAAAGTCAGATTTTAAGCTCCCGGTCTATACGGAAGCCTATCTATCCTTCAAGGATACAACCGGAGTGAAGGCTTATTCACCAGAGTATGAGGGATTGATCGAACAGCATACCAAGTCAGTAGAGCAGGCGATGTCCAGTGTGCCGGAAGCTCGGCTTGCGGAGATGCGCGTGGAAGGCGAGAAAGAGCTGTCCAGTGGACGAGGCAAGGTGGCCGCCGCCGAGAAGCAGCTCGCCGATTTAAAGCGCCAGCCAGAAGTGGTGCAGCAGGGACAAGCTGCAAACATGAAAGCCATTGCTGATGGGCTGGTCTCTGCCAAGGCGGAACTGGCTGCAGGGGAGCAAAAGCTTGCAGAACTAGGGCTCCCGAAGGTCTATGTCACTGACCGCAGTGCCAATCCGGGATATGCCGAATATAAAGACAACGCTGATCGATTATCGGCAATTGCGAGTGCTTTCCCGGTATTCTTTTTCCTGATTGCTGCGCTGGTCAGCTTGACGACTATGACTCGAATGGTCGAGGAGCATCGTTTGCAGATCGGGACACTTAAAGCGCTTGGGTATGGCAACCGTGACATTATGGCCAAATTCTTGGTTTATGGTACACTTGCCAGCTTGACGGCTTCGGTTGCGGGACTTGCGCTCGGTTTTACCATGTTTCCAACCATTATCTATAATGCGTACAGTTCGCTTTATAATCTGCCGAAGCTTATCAAAAGCTTCTATCCGTCGTATTCCATCATTTCCATTATAGTGGCGCTTATCTGCACTACATTGACGGCTTGGATTGCCGCACGTGTAGAGCTGCGTAGCAATGCTTCTGTGTTAATGCGTCCGAAGGCGCCAAAGAGCGGGCAGCGGATTCTACTGGAGAGAGTTACGTTTGTATGGAAACGGCTGAGCTTTGTTCAGAAAGTTACCGCACGGAATTTATTCCGCTACAAGCAGCGGATGTTCATGACTGTGTTCGGCGTGGCCGGCTGTACGGCGCTGATTCTGACCGGGTTTGGTCTTAAAGACTCGATCGGCAGCATTGCCCCTCAGCAGTTCGGCACGATTATGAAATATGATGCACTTGTAGCGCTGCATGAAGATGCGTCTGCTGATGCGCGGGATGCCTACGAGCAATTGATCACTGGCGAGTCCACTATAACTGGATCACTAAGTGTGGCACAGGAAACGATGAAAGCGCACAGCAGTGGTGTAAATGATCAGGATGTGCATATGTTCATCCCTGCATCTGTTGATGCGATATCCGATTATGTGGAGCTGCGGGATCGAGTGAGTGGAGAAAAACGCACGCTTTCGGACGAGGGCGCTATAATCTCGGAGAAGCTGGCTAAATTATACGGGCTTGAGCCCGGCGACCAGTTGAATGTGGTGGACAAGGATAACGAGACATTCAAGATTAAGGTCATAGGGATTACAGAGAACTATGTAATGCACTATGTTTATATGACACCTGCGTATTATTCTTCCGTATTTGGACAAGAACCGGTGTTCAACACAGAGCTGCTGAAGTATACCACGCACGATAAAGCATGGGAGGACAAGTTCGGCGAGAAGCTAACGGACAATGAGGGGGTGGCCGCGGTCAGCTTTTCCAGCAACGTAGGTACTGCCTTTGATGACACCATGAAGAGTATGGATGTTGTAACCTTGGTACTCATTGTATCGGCTGCTGCATTAGCTTTTGTCGTCCTCTACAATTTGACCAATATTAATGTCTCTGAGCGGATCAGGGAACTATCAACCATCAAGGTATTGGGATTTTATGATAAGGAAGTAACGTTGTATATTTACCGCGAGAATATGCTGCTAAGCCTACTTGGCATTGTAGCCGGATCGGGTCTTGGCATTATATTGCACAGCTTCGTCTTGAATACAGCTGAGCTGGATGCGACGATGTTCGCGCCGATTATTAAGTGGCCAAGCTATGTGTATGCCGCACTCTTAACACTGCTATTCTCAGGGATAGTCATGGCTTTCATGCATATTAAGCTCAAACGGATTCATATGATTGAGGCGTTGAAGTCGGTAGAATAAGCGGAGCTTCCACACCAAAAACAAAAGTTGATCCTACTTAAACACAAAGGACCGCTTCGAACAGCCATTGTTATGGCTACTCGAAGCGGTCTCTTTTGCTTTGAGAGGCGATGGAATATTTTAACGTGAGTCGATCGATAACTTCATATGCAAGATAGGAAAAGGATTGCCCTGTTCATCCAGTGCAGAACGCTCATAAACTTGAAAACCCATATGCTCATAGAAACCTAAGGCCTGCGGATTTTGTTCATTTACATCAACGTAGCGTACGTTCAGTGTCTGTATAGCATAAGCAACGAGCGATTTACCAATTCCTTTTCCCATTGCAGCAGGTTCTACGAATAGCATTTCAATCTTGTTATCCTGAATCCCTATGAATCCAAGCGATTGGTCATGGTCATCTATAAAAGCAAGCAGATGACTTATATGCTCCATCCCTTGTATAACCAGTGGCCGCAACGCATCAATGTCCTGTTCAGACAGGAATAGATGTGTATGCCGCACAGATAATTCCCAAATATTCAGTAGACGGTATAAACATTCTTCATTTCTAGCGGTAATTGGTTGTATCGAGTCCATGTCTTCCCTCGCATTTCCACTTAATTTGAAGAAGATGAAGCTGCAGCCGCAGCTGACGCAGCCGCAGCAAGAGCAGCCTGCTGTGCGATCACAATATTAGTGATGCTGGTGGAAAGCATCGAGCTTACAATGCCGCTTTGCACATCCTCTACATATTTGAAGGCTACCAGCGCAGCTGACAGCAGTAGCAATTCCTGCTTTACAATGGACCAGCTGCCAAAGCCTTTTTTGGTACGCAGTAATTCGAAGGTCTCTGAGACTTCCGTAACCATGTCCTTATTGTTGGAGGAGAGCAAAGTTAGCACGCCCAGCGAAGAAAGGGTATATTCCTTATCTAACCGGATGCCATGTGCACGGAACGCATCTCGTAATGCCAGTACACGATCCGCTGCTTCTGAAGCTTCTTTTCCAAGAACCAGTACCTGTGTTAGAGCTTGCACACTGTTCCCCGACATAAATTCAGGCTTTAGTGTAGTGTAAAGCTGCTCCATCCGGTCGATGCCGCTGTCCACGTCGATATCGGAAAGGCCGAGCATGGCAGAGAAGATATAATCATCATGTCCGGTAAGGAAACGGTGCTTCGCTTTCATACTATCGTAAAACATCTTTGCGCGTTCTACCGTACGCTGATACTGATCTGTTGTCGTATTAGCGGCGATTTGATAAGCGGCAACGACGAGATAATCAGAGGCTCTAAATTTGACGTCCTTCAATAAGTCATACACGGTCAGTGTGTTTGCAAGCTGTTGTTCCTTGTCAGCAGAAAGAGAGAGCATAGTAGCAATACTGATTGCCGAATTCCCCCTAAACGAAGAAAACATTCCGGTATTTTCTTTAATAAGCTCGTGGCTCGCACGAATCGCATCCTCATCTGCACTTTTATTCTCTGCTGTGTACAGTAACCCCGCCAAACGGCTAACCATTGCATTATGCCAAGGAAAAGCCTTTTTGATCCTCTGCGCGTTCTCTGCGAACAATTCAACCCTTGCAGCATACTGCTCATTCATTGGATACACCCCTCAGTTATCTATAATTCATAATATTACGAAAATTTTCTGAGTTGGATTCATTTGTTTGGGGTGTTTATTGTTTTTAGATCGTAACCAGCTCTTTAGCATACCGTTTGCCTGACGAAAGAAGGCTGTCGCTCAGTTCAGGGTCATTTACAGTCCTTGCAAGAACTAGAGAGCCAACCATGGTGCTGAACAGTGCGCTACCTTTGGAGGGTTCAATTCCCGCCAGATCGGAGATAAAAGCAGTCATCCGCTCCAGTTCCTGGGTGAATACTTGCCGAACTTCTTCGGAAGAATGAGATATCTCGGCAGAAAGGGCAGGGATAATACAGCCCATCTCCGTTTTGTCGCGGTGATACGGACTTAAATAATAGTCAATGACCGCATTGATTTTGGGGTTCTGCTCTTCCTGGTCCGCGACCTTCTGCAAAAGTGCGATGGTATCGCTGATGGCATACCGGCAGGCTTCGGCGACGAGTTGTTCTTTGTTGTCAAAATGTGAATAAAACCCGCCGTGAGTCAATCCGGCTCCCTTCATAATGAATGGAACACTTACATCATGAATGCCATGGGTGCGAAAAGCCTGGGCAGCACTTTCAACAATCGTATTCCGTACTTTTATTTTATGGCCTTTGGGATAGGGCATCATAATCACTCCATAGCTTCATAATTCTACTTTTAAAATATTATATGCATCATAATAAAGCCTGTCAATTTAACGATTCTGAGCACTGTCTGCTTATGAAAGGATAAACACGGTTGTTGACGGTTTTAAAATATGATGGTAATAATATATTACGATCATCATATTTTAAAATAGCAGGTACAGGAGGTATCAGGAGATGGGGAATCTTGAGTTCGTAGAAACGTTGGTCATTGGATCAGGTCCGGGTGGGTATGTGGCGGCGCTGCGATCTTCACAACTTGGAATGAGAACGGCGATTGTTGAACGTAATCAGCTAGGTGGGGTCTGCACTAATGTTGGGTGTATTCCCTCCAAAGCATTAATTGCTGAATCCCATCGTTACGAGTTGCTTAGACCGTTCAGTTCTGCGGATGCGGCAGTGTCATTTAAGAATGCTCAGGATTTCAAGCAAGGAATTGTGAATAAGCAGGCAGGTGGAGTTGGCTATTTATTAAAGACTGCAGGTGTGAGCATTTTGGAAGGGGAGGCCAGATTGGTCGATGAGCATACCGCTATTATCAGTCAGTCCGGACAAGAGCAAAGCATTTCTTTTAAAAATGCCATCTTAGCCACAGGATCACGTCCGATTGAGCTGCAAGCCTTTCCAGTTGGCGGACGTGTTTTGTCTTCGACAGAAGCTCTGTCGCTCCGTGAAGTTCCAACTAGCCTAGTAGTTATTGGCGGTGGATATATAGGCGTTGAGCTGGGGCAAATGTATGCCAAATTTGGAACAACGGTAACGATTCTGGAGGGAGGAGATCAAGTGCTGCCTGGATTTGAGGCGGAGCTTGTGAGCCCTGTTGGAAGGCAGTTGAAAGCTGATGGGATTAAGATGATTACCGGAGCGACAGCTGTGAACGTAGTGCAGAGTGCAGACGCCATTACACTGCATTATTTGAAAAATCAGGAGCAGCTGCATGTGACAGCGGAATATGTGTTAGTCACTGTCGGCAGAAAACCAAATACAGACGGTGATTTAGGGCTGGACCGTATAGGTTTGCCAGTGACGAGCAGGGGTTTCATTGAGACAGATGAACAGTGCAGAACGGCTATCCCGAATATTTTTGCAATTGGGGATATTACGTCGGGTCCAGCCCTTGCTCACAAAGCGTCCTATGAAGCTAAAATTGCGGCAGAAGCCATTGCCGGTCTTTCCTCCGAGGTTGATTATAGAGCCATTCCGCTTGTTGTTTTTTCTGATCCAGAGCTGGCCAGTGTTGGCTTAAGTGAAACAGAAGCAAAGGCAAAAGGCATCCCGCTGGTTATTGGCAAATCTTCTTTTGGGATTAACGGAAGAGCATTGGCCTTGAGGGAAACGGAAGGGTTCGTCAAAATTGTAGCGGACCCGACCTCGGGAATCGTTATGGGTGCCCAAATTGTTGGAGTAGAAGCATCTACACTAGTGTCGGAGCTTGCCCTTGCTATTGAGATGGGAGCAACTGTAGAGGATTTGGCGATGACCATTCACCCTCATCCCACATTGGGAGAAGTGATTATGGAAGCTGCCGAAAATACGGCTAAAAAAATGGTAAGGGGAGAGAGTGGGAAATGAAGATAAAAGCAGGTTTATATATTGGAATTGCGATTGCGTTAATCGTTGGAGGTTCGCTACTTGCTATAAAAGGAAAGGATGCTGTCAGTCAAGCTGAGAGCAGGAAACAAGGGATTCTTGATGCAGAGCAAAAGACTATATTTTATCAGAACAGTCCAGGGTCAATTGTAGAGGTCAGTGTGGCTGTAGGTGATTCTATAAAACAGGGAGAGGTATTGTTCAAGGTTAAATCCGCTGAAGAAGGAGAAACAGATGTACTCGCGCCGGAGGACGGATCGGTCAACAGGATTGTTGTGAAGCCGGGAGATCAAATACAGCTAGGAATGCCAATGGCGGTTTTGCAAAAAAACAACTTTTATACAGACCTTTACATACAGGAGAGCGAAATCCAAAAGTTAAAGGTGAATCAAAGTATCGACGTTCATTTTCCGTATTTGGACCATAAAGCCGAGGTGACGGGTGTGGTTACTTCCATCGCAGCCGCCCCTCAATTTACGAGCTTACGCATGTCACGTGAAAAAGGGCAAGCCGATTTAAGCATGTTTCTTGTCCGTATAGCTATGGATGCGAATGCTGATTTGCTTCCGGGGATGACAGCGGAGGTGAAGCTCGATGAAATCACTGATTGACGAGTGGAAGTACGTGGCGGGCAGTAAGTATTTACGCCTGATTTTTATTGGTCCGCTTATCGCGGCTATATTTTTTGGCTTGATGTTCTCGAAGAATCAAATCAGCGAATCGCATGTTGTAGTCATTGATGAGGATCACAGCTCGTATTCACGACAGCTGATCTCTAAAATAAATGCTTCTCCATATATGAAGGTAACTAATGTGTATGCCAGCCCCTTAGATCCAGAAACATTATTGGCAAATGAGCAGGCTGTCGCGGTCATCACCCTTCCCAAAGCGTTAGGGCTGCATCAGCAGCAGGGGATATCAACGAATCTCGGCTTCTTAATGGATAACACCATGCCATCAGGTCTAACCGGCATCCGAACTGCGATTCAGGAAGTCATCCAGACGGAAAATATGACTCTTTCTATGACCCGTCTCCTCCAAAAGGGGATGGATGCCGAAACCTCTAAAGGACTTGCTTCTCCGTTGTCCCTGCAGCAGCGGATGTTGTTTAATCCGACCACAAGTTATGTGAGCTTTATGGTCATTGGATTTGTGAATATTGTGGTGCTGATGATTACAACAAGCGCAGCAGGTTCAATTGCCCCTCGCTTGCGGCAGGGGGGGAAACTTTTTGCAAACGGGAAGTCTCCTTGGCAGATTTGGGTTCGTAGTGTACCTTACGCTGTTTTATCAACGATCTCGCTGCTCCTGTGTTATGGCTTATTAAAGCAGGTAGGGGGAATGCGCTTTGAAGCAGAGCCTTATCTTTTTATTATTCCGCTGTTTGTGTATGCCTTTGCTCTGTCACTTATGGGCCTGTTGATTGGTTATACTGCCAAAGACGTATCCAAAGTTAATTTACGAACTAATTTCGTATTGTATCCGTCGTTTCTTGCCACTGGAATCCAATTGAGCCCATTAGCGTTTCCGGAGTTTTTTCAAATTTCCGCTTGGGCATTGCCGATGAACTGGCTTAATCGCCTTATACGCGGGATGGCTTTTCGGGATGTGGCGTTAACAGCCTACAGCCAGGAGCTGGGAGCACTGCTGATCATTATTGGTGTTGTGTCCTTATTCATCGGATTGCTGGTGCTCAGGGAGGCGAACAAACCCGAGGTTCAGCTCTCGAAATCAGTCCCAGCTTCAGTAATCTAATCTACTCTAGTCGTGCAAAACGTTGTTCTGTTTTATTAAGATGCTTCACCCGTTCTTCTAAGCTGCGATCTGACATCCCGGCATAATTATACCAACGGAGGTTCTTCCGTATTCCCATTTTGCGGAAGGTCCCTCTGAACAGAATTTTGGTGATGGGGTTGCCAAAAATCCAGCGATAAAAGAAGTCGGGCGTGTTCATTACGGTCAGCAGTGACACTCCTTTAAGATTCGTGAGCAAGCATTTGAAGGGCCTTCCAGGTTTAATTTCCTCGTAGACAATACCTTTTGCGAATACCTTATCAAGAAAGCCTTTGGTGAGAGCGGGCATGGCCTCCCACCAAATGGGGAATAGGAAGACGATATGATCTGCTGCCAAAAGCCGTTGCTGATAATTGGCGACTAGGGGGTCGGTGGTTTTCTTTTGTCGCCAAGCAGCAAGTTCTTCGCGCGACATGACTGGATCAAATCCATCGGCATGCAGATCGATAAGATCAATCGTATGACCTTTGGTGGTAAGACCTCGCATTACGGAGGCTAATAAGGCTGCGGAATAGCTTCGCTGATGTGGGATATTCCCGGACGCTGATGCTCCGTAGGGATGATCAAAAATAACTAAGACATTCATATAAATACCTTCTCTTCGTTTTATTGTTTCCTAGAAATTAAATATTAACCATGGAAACAATAATACGTTTTAAGTTTCCTTATTGTCAATATTATTTCTGGGAAACTTTATTTATGAGCTGTGTCTTGTTAAAATGAGCATAAGATGAATTTACGAGGAGACTTAACAGTGACGCATTCTTTCGAGAACTTACCTAATAAGGATATTATGATAAAAAAATTGATAGATATGATTCCCCAATTACAAAAGCGATTTCAATCGGAGGATGATGAAGAGAAGGCGTGGCTGATTCAGAACTGTAGTAATCCCCTTATCATTGATTTCCTCCAAGACTCCACAGTCATGATGCTGCATGTAATCGATGCAATTGGACAGCTTGAGCCGGTGAATGGCACTACCATTTCGAAGCATTTCGGAATTCCGAAAGGTAGCGTGTCCAAAATCACTAGAAAATTAGTTCTGCAGCAAATTATTCGCACGGAGTTTCTCCCCGATAATAAAAAAGAAGTGCTGTTTCTTACAACACCTCTTGGAAAAGAAATATTCGATTTGCATCAAGCACTACATAAAGAGATGAATAAAGGGATAAATCGGTTTCTACAGAGATATAACACAGATGAATTGTTATTTCTGATCCAAGCGTTCGAGGATACTTTAGAAGCATCATGGGTTCATCCGGAATCGGTTGCTGAAGAAGAACGATTAAATGCTGGAGAATCTCATGAGGCAATGGAAACCGATGAAATGAGTCAAATCGTAGACATGCTTAACCAACTTGATACACGCAATCTTAAGAAAGCTAAGGCCATTCTTCAAGATGTGTTTTTTACCACTTTTGAGTAGCTTTATAATTTCTGATAGTGGCTTATTTTCTTTTCAGCTTTCCAAATTTGCTCTAAAAGCATGGCCAGTATAGTGCCGACAAGCAGACCATTACTGCAAATATATCGAAGTGTGGAAGGAAGACTCTGAAATACCGCTGGAGGCAAAAACATAAGTCCAATGCTTACCAACAACGTTATTCCTAGTATCGTTAATCGGCGATGATCAAGCTGTTCCTGTAGCAAGGATTGGAATGCAATCCCTACGATTTGTACAAAAGTAGCTAGAAGTGCTGCACTGGCTACAGGAGCTGGAAGTAACGCTAGCACATTGACAACGGATGGCATAAGGGCGATAACGGTTAGTAACATACAGGCCATAAGAAATGGCCCAATTCGCTTTTGCCCTGTTAATTTCATAAAGCCCGCCGAGGCTGGCAATGGAACAACTCCTATCGTTGAGAATAGGGCGGCTAGTATATGAGAGATCCCTCCCGTCCAAATCCCTCGACTTAATGCTGTTTTTTCATCTTTCGGTAAAACCGGAACTACTTGTTTTACAGCGGAAATAGACGAAATTGTATTGGATACTAACAAAAACGTAAACAACAGTGAGGTAATCACGATCCCTAGATCGAATTGAGGTACTCCCCAAGCAAAAATATGAGGGAACTTCAAGACGGGAGTTGAATCTGTAAATGTTGGCTCCACTTTCCCGAATGCTGCAAATAATGCCGAACCTAAGCCGATTCCAATCAGTACGGCGTAACTACTAATCCATCCTCTTCCTTTAATAGAGAGAAAAATAACAAGTCCAAAAATAAAAAAGGATATGAGTGCTGCCATAACATCTGGTTCGGCGCTTGTTCCCTGTAACCCAAGCATGCCCTTGACTAATACACCGCTTAATTGCAAGGCGAGAATGAATAAAAATGAACCCGAAACTAAGGGTGTAAATAAAAATTGAAGCCTATAAACTAGCCCTGTAGTTCCTAATACGAAGAGAACAAGCCCGGCTACGATTAATCCTCCTTCTAGAATTTGTAATGCATACATTTGATCTTGCCCTTGAATTAAGGCTAAGTTGCCTAATATGACAAAGATACTTACCCATGATCCCGCAGGACCATCTGCAATAGGGTATTTATGTCCTAACCATCCCTGAATAAATGAACTGATTCCTACAACGAAAAATGTCCGCTGCATTAAGGTTGAAATTTGTTCAAACGACAATTGAAAAATACCTCCAATGACAATGGGCAGAGCGACTGCATTGGCTAGCAAAAAAATGAACCATTGTACAGTGCTGAGACTATCGGTAACACGTTTGTTCTCCATATCAACTCACCTTTACTATTGTTAACTATACAATCTATAAGGAAAATGAAAGCCACCTTTCGATGTGAAATCGTTAAAAGGTGGCTGGCTCGCTTCTTAATCTATTACCATTTGCGATATGGCAAAAACTTTCCGTTCATCGTCAGAATGATGCGGTCACCGTTTGGATCTTCTTGCTTTTGTACGTCGAATTGGAAATCGATCGCGCTCATGATACCTTCGCCAAGCTTCTCCAAAACAAGTTCTCTAATCGTTGGACCGTATACAAGCAGCATTTCGTATAGGCGATACAGTCCTGGATCTGTAGGCGGCATATCGATGACATCGCCACGGTGTGGGATTTGTGTGAGTGCTTGAACAACTTGTTCGTCGAGTTCAAGCAATTTCCCCATTTTATCTGCTTCATTACGCGTCATTGTCGCTTGGCCCAACAGTGCAGTTACAACCCAGCTTTCTGAATGCTCGCTTTCCTTTGCGATTTCGCCCCAAGTTAATCCTTTTGCAAATTTAGCGTCCAATATCTGTTGTGTCGCTTCTTTTCTATTCATTTTCATTGCTCCCTTTAGTTTAGTATAATGAGTATCGCTTAGTGCTTGTCGTGGCCTGTTAATTGTTCATATCCATTTACAATCAGATCGAGTTTACCAGTGTCTGGTGCTATCACCAGACCATGAACAGCTACCTCTTTCGGAATGAGCGGATGATTTCGCACCAGATCTATGTTTCCTTTAATCGAATCTACGACATTCGTAAAGCCGAACAACCATTTATGAAGATCGATACCTGCATATTCAAGTGAAGAAAGAATTTCTGGTGTCGCGACTCCGCGATCCATTATTTTTTGAAGTGTTCCTTCAGGGTTACTTTGACTCATGCCACAATTGTGGTGACCGATGATATAAATTTCTTCCGCATTCAGTTCGTAGACAGCCGTTACGATGCTGCGCATGATGCTTCCAAATGCATGGGTAATCGTTCCACCTGCTGTTTTGATGACTTTGGCATCCCCATTGTGTATATTTAGGGCTTTAGGCAGCAGCTCAATCAGTCGCGCATCCATACACGTTACGACAATCATGCGTTTTTTAGGGAATTTCGTTCCCTCATAAGGTAGATACTCCTTGTCTTCTACGAACTGATCGTTATACTCCAAAATTTCTTGTAATAGCATTCTTGGGCCTCCTTTGAAGTGTTTTAGTTATCACTGTTTCAATGGCTACTAACTAGTGAATCAGGATATAACTAAGTATAGATATTCATGCTTAAATGCTGAATAAGTTGGCGAAACGCTATATATCCATTTGCTTTCATGACGAAAGGATTGATTTTTATTTTTGATCATATCGATTTTGCGATACTAGCATTACTAAAAGAAAACTCCAGAATTCAGTGGAAGGACATCGGCCAAAAGATACATATGACCGGCCAAGCGGTCGGAAATCGCATTAGGCGTTTAGAAGATTTAGGGGTTATCGAACAATATACGATCGTTACTAATAAAGCAAAGCTAGGTCTTTCTATCACGGCCTTTATTACATTTTTTGTGGAATCAACCAATCATCCTTTATTCCAGAAGTTCGTGATGGAGGAGGAAGCTATTTCCGAAGTGCATCGAATTAGCGGAGAAGGATGTTATGTGTTAACTGGACATTTTGCTACGAATGAGGAGCTTGAGGCATTTCTGGCACAACTTTTGAAGCATGGCAATTATCGAGTGAGTCTATCCATTGGAAAAATAAAATCATAATTCATACAAAAAAGAGGGGCGTAGGCCCCTCTTTTCTTTTTCCAATTTATAATTTTTGATAATGATTTAAGAGATTGTCAACTTTATTCTGAATCATTTGTTTCAAGGCATCAGGCTTCACCGCTCTAACATACTGACCATAACGCATGAAATAATTAGCTAGAAATTCTTCTTCGCCTGGATTATAGAATCCCTTAATGACGGTTATCGGTCCAGCTTCTATTTCCATAGAGGGATAATGCTCTTTATAAAAAATATCTTTGGCTTGCTCTGCAATCTCAACTTCAAAGTGAATACTGTTCTCGGATTGATAAAATTCTAAGGAACGACTAAGAAGTTCTTCTATAGAATAACGAGCTTTGCTCTCCTCTTCTTCAATGAAGGTTATTCGATCGCATCTAAACACTCTATATGTATTCGTATTTAACTCTATTCCAGTAGCATACCATTGACCAAACTTCGCGGAAATTCTGAAGAATTGTACAGGGTAGCTTTTAGTCTGGTTATTTTTTGTGTATTCAATGTTACAGGCACATTCATTTAGAATACTTGCCAGGATTTTATCTAAAAAACGACTGACATGCTTATGCTGATACATTTCGAATTGTAGAACTTTTTTCATTTTATGAATCTGGTTGATTTGTGTACTCGATAGACAGTGCTCGAACTTTTCGTTTAGCTTATTAACACTTAAATGAAAAGGTGTAGATTGATAAGATTCTAGCGTCAGCATAGCAAAGTACAGTGCATAGACTTCATCTATCGTGAAAATAATAGGGGATAACAATCTATTTTTCAAAATACCATAACGTCCGTGTCTTCCATGTTCCGCGAAAATAGGCATACCCAATTGTTCTAATGAAGTAACATCACGTAGCGCTGTGCTTTTTGAAATATTGTATTTCTCCATAAGGTCACTTAGATTGAAAAACTCTCGCCCGTTTAAGTATCTCATCATGTCATTTAATCGTTCTGATTTCTTCATATAAAAAACTCCTTATTAAGGTGTCATGTTTTGATACCTTTATATATGATAATAAGTTTAAGATCACATATCAAATATACGAAGGAGATTTACACTATGAGTACAACATTAGAAGTAGCTATTTTCTTATCGATGAAGGGAAGAGCCAAGGAAGCTATAGAATTTTACAAAAAGCATTTTGATGCAGAGGAATTGTTACGTGTTACCTATCAACAACTAGCAGAACGTGACAGCTCCATACAGCTTACGGATGAAAATAAGAATTATATTACTCACTCTGTCCTGTTAATCGGAAAAACAAAAATAATGATAGCAGAAGATACAATGAATACGAATGAGAAATATACAGTGGGTAATAACACTTCATTATGTATTCAAAGTGCTAACTTAGAGGAAATTGAAGGTTTCTATAAAAGCTTAATCACGGATGAGCGCGTAAAAATTATTGCTCCTTTATCTAGTAATGTGTTTAGTAAAGCCTATGGTATCATTGAAGATCCCTTTGGTATTCAAATTCAACTCATGTTTGATGAAAGATTACATTAACCCAAGCACGTTTATGCATTTAAAGTAAACCCATTTCACCGCTCAGCTGATCATAATTCAGGGATTATCCTGACGTTGGTCGGCTTTTTTGCATGTATTGAGGTTTATTTTTTATGAAAACTATTGAATTATTATGCATAGAGATGTATAGTGTTTTTTAATTAACGTTAATTAAGTAAGTAAGGGATGTGGAATGTCTTGACCAAAAACAAGTTGAAAGAAGTAGCGATGCGACTATTCGGAGAGAAGGGTTACGAGGGTACGGCTCTCTCTGAAATTACGAAGGAAGTTGGCGTGAAGACTCCGGCGATCTATGCCTTTTTTGAGAATAAAGAGGATTTGTTTATGACGGTCTTTCGTGAGGCTATGCAGTCCTATAACACTTATATTCAAGAGCTGTCGGAAGAACAGAAAGTACTGAGTGCCCAGGAAAGTCTACGAGGCATATTGTCTAGACAGTATGAGTTCTATCAGAAGAGTCCTGAAGCAAGCAAAATTGTACTGAGGTATGTGGTCTTCCCACCGGCATTCTTAAAGGAAACGATTGAGGAAGCATTTCTAGAGTCCGACGCGATGCTGACGAAGATCATTGAACAATTCATCTCAAAAGGGATGGAAGAGGGCGTAATTCGCGATCAATCCGTTCAGCTTCTCGCAGATGCTTTTCTCAACTTGATGGATGGATTAAGCATGCAGTATTTCTATTACACTTCTAAGGGAATTTATGAGCGTAAGCTGAACCATGCGTTTGAAATGTATTGGAAGGGTGCGTCCTCATAGCGCTACAGAAGAAGATAACAACAAGGGGATGGGGAGAATGGCAGAAGTAAGTGAAGTAAAGGGGAACGAGCTTAGCTCGGGGGATTTTGAGAGAGAGCCGGTTCCAGCGCATTTGCGTAAAAAATGGCTATCTATGTCGCTCGTCTGGATCGCCATCGGGATTGACCTATCAGCGATGTTCTTGGGTGCTCAGCTTGGCAATGGAATGAATCTGACGGATTCACTCACAGCAACAATAATCGGTTCGTTAATCCTAGGGGTGATCGGAGCGTTATGTGCGTATGTAGGAGCGAAAACAGGGTTATCGACATCGATGATCTCTCGGTTTCTATTCGGAAATATGGGTGCACGTGTCGTAGCAGTTATCCTCGGTATTTTCTCACTCGGTTGGTTTGGGGTGCAGGTCGGGTTCTTCGCTTCGAATATGCAGACTGCTTTTAGTCAATTATGGGATATTCATCTGTCCTTAGGGGTGCTTTCATTCATAGGTGGGCTTTTGATGATGTCTACAGCTATTTGGGGATATCAATCTATTGAACGACTAAGCACCTGGTCCGTACCATTGCTTATCTTGTTTATCGGAGTGGCTATTTATTCCGCGTTCCATACCAAAGGAGCTTCAGCCGTGTGGGAACCGATTAGCGGAGCAGCGATCCCGATGGGGACAGCGATCTCGCTTGTTATTGGTATCTTTATTGTCGGCACGGTGCTTTCACCGGATATCGCTCGTTGGGCGCGCACACCTAAGCATGCTATAACCGCGGCCTTTATCGGCTTCTTTGTGGGTAACAGCTTCATGACGATTGTAGCTATTTTCCTATCTCGAATTATGGACACAGATGATCTGACGAATATTTTCATTGCGCTAGGACTTGGGCTTCCAGCCATTATCGTCTTAACCCTTGCCCAATGGACGACAAACACGAACAATTTATATTCTGCTTCGCTAGGGTTCTCTGTCGTGTTCCAAAAGGTTCCGAAAAAGCTAATTACTATTGTGGCAGGTATCTTTGCTACGTTGCTTGCCGTACTTGGCATCTATGATAAGTTTTTATCTTTCCTAAATATTATTACGGTGTTTGTCTCTCCAATCGGGGGGATCTACACGTCCGAATTTTTGCTTGTAGATCGAAAGAAATTCACTTTTGAAGGTCTGGATCGCAATAAGAACTGGGTGATTCGCTCCTTAGCGGTGTGGGTTGCAGCTACGTTGTTCGCTTTTATGACAACCGCAGCGCCAGATGGATTTGGATGGTTCCAAATCACGAGCGTACCGGCATTAGATGCGTTTATGTTCGCCTTTATCGTGCAGTGGATTGTCGGCAAAATCATGACAAAGAAGGGATAACAACATGAGAAATCACAAACTAACAGAATTAAATGAACAAGCGGTGCAATACATTGCTGTTGGTGCAGCCGTTCTTGGAACAGGCGGGGGCGGTGACCCGCATATTGGTAAATTGATGGCGATGGAAGCCATTCGCAAATATGGTCCTGTTCATTTATTAAGTCCTGAGGATCTGGAGGACGATGCATTGGTTGTTCCTATATCCATGATTGGCGCACCTACGGTTATGAATGAGAAGATTCCTTCGATTCAGCAAATGATCAAGCCTTTGGATATGATTGAGAAAGAGCTTGGACGCAAGGTGAGCGCCATTATGCCGATTGAGGTAGGTGGCGGTAACTCTCTGGTTCCCGTAATTACGGCTGCGGAACGCAATATTCCTATCGTAGATGCGGATGCCATGGGACGGGCTTTTCCAGAATCGCAAATGGTGACGTTCTACTTGGACGGTATTGACTGCAGTCCGATTACGATGGCAGATGAACGCGGCAACGGTGTGCTTATGCATGCGATCGACGGTGTTTGGGAAGAGCGGATGGCGCGTGCGGTTACGATTCAAATGGGCGGATCAGCTTCGATTTGTGATTATCCGGTAACTGGAGCGCAGGTAAAGCAAAGTGCAATCCCACATACCTTGACGCTTGCGTATGAGATCGGAAAAACATTGTTCGAGTCCAAGGAATTGAAGCAGAATCCAATTGAAATGCTCCTGAAGCAGCTGAATGGATATGCATTGTTCCAGGGGAAGGCAGTAGACATTCGCCGTCGTACAGAAGGCGGATTTACACGCGGTGAAGCGATCTTCGAAGGTACAGATGCTAAAAAGGGACGTACGATGACTTTGTTCTTCCAGAATGAGGTCCTTCTTGCCACAGAAGATGGACATTCAATTGCTATTACTCCTGACCTGATCTCTGTGCTTGACCAGGACACCGGTATGCCAATCACGACTGAGAATTTGAAATACGGTGCCCGGGTGAGTGTGGTTGGTTTCCCTTGTGATCCGAAATGGCGTTCACCAAAGGGCCTCGAGACGGTAGGTCCACAATATTTTGGCTATGATGCACCTTATGTTCCAATTGAACAATTGGCAGCAGAGAAAGGGGGAGCAGAGTAATGTCTCATACGAATGTAGACAACATGGAAGAAATATACCGCATTGGGATTGATGTCGGCGGGACAAATACAGATGCAGCCTTGCTCGACTCCAAGTTAAACACCATTCATACGATAAAAGTGCATACCACACGTGATGTAAATGAAGGCATTACTGAATCCATCCGTCGTTTGTTAGCAGAGAGTAGTGTGAATCCGGCGCAGATTCGTTATGCAATGCTCGGAACTACGCACTGTACGAATGCTATTGTAGAGCGCAAGCACTTGGGGAAAGTCGGCTTGATTCGAATCGGGGCACCGGCAACAACTGCGGTTCCTCCACTTGCGGATTGGGACGATACACTTAAGGCAACGGTTTGCCCACATGCTTATGTTGTTCATGGTGGATATGAATATGATGGGCGCACGATTGTTGAAATGGATGAAGAAGAGATTCTAGACTGCTTTTTGAAAATGAAGGATGAAGTCGAAGCGGTTGCGATCTGTGGTGTGTTCTCTCCAGTGAATACCTCGCAGGAGAAACGTGTCGAAGAACTAGCGAAGCAAGTACTTGGCGCAGATATGCCTGTGACGTTGTCTCATGAGATTGGAAGTATTGGATTGCTCGAGCGTGAGAACGCGTCGTTGCTGAACGGCGCATTACTTAACGTCATTGCTGGAGTCGTAAAGGGCTTTGAAGAGGCGCTTCACACTTATGGAATTGACGCGAGCCTATACATCTGTCAGAACGATGGAACACTGATGTACAGTGAATATGCGCTTCGTTACCCGATTCTGACGATTGCTTGCGGTCCGACGAATTCCATTCGGGGCGCGGCACACTTGTCAGGTCTGAATGATGCACTTGTTGTTGATATCGGTGGCACCACGACAGATATCGGCGTCCTGATGCAAGGCTTCCCGCGTCAATCCTCCGCTGCGGTTGAGATTGGCGGGATTCGCACGAACTTCCGCATGCCGGATATCTTATCGATCGGGATCGGCGGCGGTACAATCGTTCGCTTGGATGAAACGCAGGATCAGGTAACAGTGGGTCCGGATAGCGTGGGGTACGAGCTATTGAAGCGCGGCCTCATCTTTGGTGGTGATACGCTCACAGCAACCGATGTGGCGGTGAAGCTTAATCGATACGAGTGGAAAGATGCGCAGACAGAGGCACTTGATGAATCGATCTGCAAGAGAGCAGATGAGATCATTACGCGGGATATCGAGGAAGCGATTGATCGGATGAAGACAAGCTCAGAGCCTGTTGACGTCATTTTGGTCGGTGGCGGAAGTATTCTTGTGGCAGACAAGCTTGAAGGTGTATCACGGATTGTAAGACCGGATCACTATGATGCTGCGAATGCAATTGGCGCTGCGTTAGGTGAGGTGAGCGGGGAGACAGAGCGGATTTATTCCCTGGACGAAATGTCTTATGATGAAGCTAAGGAAGATGCCCGCAGCCATGCAATAGAGCAAGCTGTTCTAGCCGGTGCAGATCGCGATACCGTTCAGATCGTATTGTCTGAGGATATTCCGATTGCATACTTGCCGGGCAATGCCTTGCTGGTAAAAGTAAAAGCGGCTGGACGTTTATAAGATGATTATGGATCTGCCTTGAGGAGTGAACTCTCTTCGAGGCAGATCTTTTTGTCTTTATAATTGCATTACCAAGAAAGAAAGGGGATTAAGAATAGCTGTCGAAGTGGGTTATGTACATATTTTAACGATGGGAGAGAGGACAATGAAAGTGATTAGCACATTAGAAATCGTAGATGTACAGACTGGGGAACGTACTGCGCTCCGCTCATTTGATTATTTAATCGAGGCACCCAATTGGACTAGCGATGGTAAGCGTCTTATTTATAATAGTCGAGGTTGTCTCTATTCGTTCGACATCGCAACCTGTGAGCTTGTTCAAATTGACTCGGGGTTTGCTGCGGAATGTAATAACGATCATGTTCTGTCTTTTGACAACACTAAGATCGCAATTAGTCACCATACGAAAGAAGATGGTAAATCTCGTATATATATTCTTCCCATGGAGGGTGGCGAACCGGTTCTAGTTACACCGAATGCTCCAAGTTATTTACATGGTTGGTCTCCAAACGGTGCTGAGTTAGCTTACTGTGCAGAGCGCAATGGTCAGTATGATATTTATACCATTCCAGTAGACGGGGGAGTAGAGGTACAACTGACGGATTCGCCTGGGCTGGATGATGGGCCTGAATATTCACCAGATGGGGGACATATATGGTTCAATTCGGTGCGTACAGGGCTGATGCAGATATGGCGAATGAATGCCGATGGCACTGAGCAAACACAGATGACTTTTGATGAGAGTAATAACTGGTTCCCGCATGTATCGCCAGATGGTCAGACGATTACCTACCTGAGTTACCGCAAAGGAGATGTAGATCCTGGCGATCACCCTGCGAATAAGGATGTTGAGATTCGATTGATGGCAAGCACGGGAGGAGATTATCGCACACTAGTACAATTGTTTGGAGGACAAGGTACGATTAACGTGAATTCGTGGTCTCCGGATAGTAAGCGCTTGGCGTTTGTAAGTTATGTGGTGGAGGAATAGGAATAAAATACCGATAAAAATTATAGTGTTTTTATTTATATATAAATGGGGGAAAAGTTGGATGAAGAGGATTTTTAGTGTTTTGCTAATTGTATTACTGGTTATACCAGCGCTCGGCACTACAACCTTTGCGAGCAGTACGGTGAAGGCTAAGGTAACCGAGAGCAGTACATATTTTGACGGAGAACAAAGGGATCTGAACGGATTCAATATCTCGAACAACAATTATTTCCGGCTGCGCGATGTAGCGGAGTATTTCTCGGGAACAGCCAGTCAATTTGATATCACTTGGAATAAAGCAAACAATGCGATAGAGATCATAACCGGGCAAGCCTATACTCCCGAAAAGAAAGCTAGCAGCAACTATTATAGTCGCAATAGAAATTATTCAGCTACGCTGTCGACCTCTAAAGTGCTAGTGAACGGACAGCTACAGTCGATTACGGCGTACAATATTGACGAGAATAACTATGTTCAGTTGCGAGATTTGGCGGGGAAAATTCCATTCGATATCGAATATGACGTTCAGTCTGATCGAATATCCTTGTTCTCAAAAGTTCCAGATCATGCTTACCGGGTAAAGACGGCGGTGAAAACCGAAAGTAACGCTGTATCTTCTTATTTTCCCAGATGGAAAAGTACGGCCACTTCCTATCTCGTGAATAATAATGACGGGACTGTAAGTGTCCTTGAGGCGAATAAGGAAGTTACGATTGAATCATATAATGAGAAGTTTGAACTAACTGGAAATAAGAGTATCCCTTTTGAGCTTCCGATATTTGGTGGTTTCTATAGTGGGGAGAAGTATAACTATATTGCTTTTGGACAAGAGAATCGCGAAGAGAATGATAGCAAAGAAGTGATTCGTATTGTCCGTTATGATAAAAGCTTTAATAGAGTAGATAGTGTCTCCATTAAGGGTGGCGAGAGTTATACGGTTAGCCCTTTTGATTCTGGCTCTGGTAGTATGGCCGAGGCTGGTGATACGCTTGTATTCCACACTTCACGTACAAGATACACGACAGAAGATAAACTAAATCATCAATCCCAGCTGACCATTATCGTGAATACCCAAACAATGACCGTGACGAATGATCTGGGAAGATTCCAGAAGAATCATGTCAGCCACTCTTTTGATCAATATGTATTGTTTGATGGTGTTACGCATGTTCTAGTGGATCATGGTGATGCCTATCCTCGTTCGATTGTGCTGAATAAAGGAAATGGAACCAGCTATAACGAGGTAGACCTGTTTAATATTCCCGGCAAAATCGGAGCGAACACCACAGGCGTTTCTATAGGCGGATTTGAGATGTCTTCGGCGAACTATATTGTCGCTATGAATACGATTGACCATTCGCTTGTCAAAGAATATACGTCTTATGAGATGGTGGGACTGGAGAAGGATCAGAGAGATATCGTTCTTAGTGTTCTACCAAAAGCCAACCTGTCTAGCACAGCAGTGAACCACATCACCTTGGCTAAATATGTTGGTACGAACCAGATCGCTTCCATTCCTAAACTAGTAAAAATCACAGACGACAAAATGATGGTGCTGTGGCAGGAGTTTGATAAAGAGAATCATCCGGGTGACCTGAAATATGTTCTTATAAATGGAGAGGGTGCAACCACTGGCGGTATCCAAACGATTAAGAACTTTGTACTATCAGAAAGCAGCCCTATTGTTAGCGGCGACAAAATTGTATGGTATACCAACAACAAAGGATCCCGACTGTTTTATTCGATCCCATTAAATTAAATTACCAGCAAAAGGTTATCCCGTTAATGCCTACATGAGGTATTACGGATAACCTTTTTTTCTACCAAACTCATATGCCGTTTCCCTATCGATATGCTCGTTTACAAAGACGTGCTAACATTTGTACCCCTGATCATCTAACAAAAAGACACCCGTGTACGCCTCAGACTTCTCACTCCAACAATATGACTCCCCATCGCTAACACCTGTCTGTTTCGTAATTCTGACGCCTTGGATAAACTGAAAGCGCATACTTCTTTTGAAAGGAGTCCAACGATATGAACTTTAATCTTAACACGGTACCCTTCAGCCGAAGAGGCACCTTTCTGGCTATTTCTGAACTACCTGAATCGGATGTCAGGGCGGAGGGACTTTATTTACGGACCGTGCGTGGTGGGGATGATAAATTTGGTGAAGCTTTTCAAATTGAACTGCTGGATGAGAGTAATCAGTATATTCCGTACGAGGCTAAGGCAGAGCCTGCACTGCTTCGATTGAATACGGATACCGACAATATCTATGCGGAGATCTGTATCACAGATGCCCGTACGGTCCGTTTCAAGAGCAGAGGATGTGGCATCCGCCTAACCTTCCGTACCTCAGCCTACGATTATGCTTATGAACATAGCGCAGGCAGTTGGGAAGTAAACAGCTTCACCCATGAATGCCGGTTCATGCTCACCCGGTTAACCGGGGCTCTCCGGATGGAGGTACCTTGGGACAAAATCAAGAGTTCCCGCATTGTGGCGGAGTTCATCCCTGAAGCGGGTACGGAAATTGCCGAGTTCGCGGTGGAAGAATTCCGCACGGTATGGGAACGGCGTGATGCCTGGACACCATGGGAGGAAGCGGTACTAGCGGTGCAACAGGAATATGACCAGTGGCTGGGTGCCAGCTTGACCGTTCCCGAACGCTGGCAAGACGGCCGTGAACTGGCGGCTTATATTACCTGGTCCTGTCTGGTTCCCGCGGAAGGATGTTTGACCCGGCCAGCAATGTATATGTCGAAGAACTGGATGACGAATATTTGGAGCTGGGATCACTGCTTCAATGCGATGGCTCTGGTCAGACATCACCCGGAGCTGGCCTGGGACCAGTTTATGATTTTCTTCGACCGCCAGGATGAGAGTGGCCTGATTCCGGACTTTATCAACGACAAGTACGAGCTTTGGAACTGCAACAAACCCCCTATTCATGGCTGGACGCTGGCCTGGATGATGCAGCGGACGGATTATATTAAGGAATCCCATCTTCGTGAAGTATATGGGCCCTTGAGCAAGTGGACGAACTGGTGGTTCCATTACCGGGATAACGACAAGGACGGTATACCACAGTACAATCATGGAAACGATTCGGGTTGGGACAACAGTACTGCCTTTAATAACGGGATTCCGGTGGAGAGTCCGGATCTGGCAGCATTTTTAATCTTGCAGATTGAACTGCTTGCCGAAATTGCCGGGCTTCTGGGGCTTACCGACGAAAGCACCGCATGGAGACGATTAGGCGAGGAGACCCTGGAGAAAATGCTGCGTCATTTCTGGAAGGATGGAAGGTTCACCGCTTGCCGTTCTGGAACTCACGAAGCATCCGACGGCGACAGCCTGCTGCTCTTCGTGCCCATTCTGCTTGGCAAGCGGCTGCCGGAGCCAATCCTGCGCGCACTGCTGGATGGCCTGCGGGATGAGAGCCGCTTCTTGACGCCGAACGGCTGGGCTACAGAGAGTGTGAAGAGCCCTTACTACATGCCGGATGGCTATTGGCGGGGCCCGATTTGGGCGCCATCAACCATGTTGCTCGTGGAAGGTGTGGCCGCGGCGGGGGATGTTGAACTGGCAAGCGAGGTAGCCCGCCGATTCTGCAATATGCTGAACAAGAGTGGCATGGCCGAGAACTTCGATGCCCTGACGGGTCAAGGGCTTCGCGACAGGGCGTTTACTTGGACCTCAAGTGTCTTCTTAATCCTAGGGCACGAGTATACAACTTAAAAATATACGGGCACTTCCTCTTGGTCAAGACCGGCGTGAGGGGAAGTGCTTTCCCATTTTCCGAGATATTCCCGAGTGTGCCAGTCCGTGCTACACTTCAACTATAAAAATGAAATATATAAGGCGGGGATGAGAAGTCATGTGGAGTCTTTTCTTTAAGAAGTTATATCATCGCTTCTCTATTCGCTCTTATTTCAGCATCCGGACTAAGCTGCTCTTTTGCTTTCTTATAGTCGCGATTATTCCGCTACTGTCACTGGGAGCCTTGAACTATTATCAATCCGCTATAGTCATCAA
Organism: Paenibacillus sp. FSL R5-0914; assembly: GCF_038004525.1. Classification (NCBI taxonomy): domain Bacteria; kingdom Bacillati; phylum Bacillota; class Bacilli; order Caryophanales; family Paenibacillaceae; genus Paenibacillus; species Paenibacillus sp. FSL R5-0914. The sequence continues at coordinate 60,231 of NZ_JBBORH010000001.1, read as the reverse complement.
CTCTCAATTCGGGAAATACGGGGAGAACACCGTGGCACAACTTGATCAGCAGATCAGCTCCGCTTTGAACCGGATGAATCAGACGACAGGAACAATTTATTCGTATCTCCTTGATCCTGCACGGGTGGGACTAGGTGATCACGTTCCAACTACGTATCAGGAGATTATGGATAAAGATGACTTCGAGGCGCTGCTTAAATCACTTAAGACGGATCTGACAAGAGGTATTTATCTGATTACCCGCTCTGGTTATTACTATGGAGAGAATAATCTGAATGTCAGTAAGCTTAATGATATCCCCGCCTGGCGGGCCCTTACTTATTCATCCAAAGGGCCCTATTGGCTGGGCTTCTATCCTATGAATCATGGCATGGAAGCTTCGGATACCGGAGAACCTATACTGGGGCTCGCTGTACGGATTAATAATCCGGCTGGAACCCAGCATGGAAGCACAATCTTAATAGAAGAGAATGCGCAGGTTCTTCTTGATATGTTCCATATGTTTGAGGAAGATACCAAAGCGCATTTGACGATAACTGGTTCTGAAGGGCAACCCATTTACCAGTCAGATTCTCCATTCACTCCAGACGATAGTGACGTGGTGTGGAATAGGACACTGGCAGCCAACGGATGGAAGATTGAAGCAAGGCTGCCGGCCAAAGCATTTTATTTTTCCTCGAGCCTGATCCGCTCCAACACAGTACTTGTAGCCATAGTTTCTTGTCTGCTTGCCTTTGGGCTAGCTTATATATTCTCATCGAAATTCACAGCTCGAATTCGCAGGCTGAAAGACTCGATGCAGAAGGTCAGCTTTGGCAAGCTACACACGAGGACCCTGGTGGAAGGCAAGGATGAACTCGGTAGCCTGGACACCAGCTTCAACCGTATGGTGGGGGGGATTCAATCCCTTGTGCAGGAAGTGGAGCAGAGTGAGCGGCTGAAGAAAGAGGCCGAGCTTAAGGCATTCCACTACCAAATTAATCCACACTTGCTCTTCAATACGCTGAATTCTATCCAGTGGAAGGCAAGACTCCAAGGGGCAGAGGATATCCGCCAGATGCTCTATCATCTGACGATGGTGCTCGAAGGTAATCTGGATATCTCTCAGGAGTTGATCACGCTAGGACGTGAACTCCGCATGATTGAGCATTTTCTGAAAATACAAGAGATCCGTTACGGGTCGGCATTCAGTTATGAACAGACCTGTGACGAAGAGCTTAAGCCGTATCTGATTCCCCGTATGACCCTTCAGCCGCTCTTCGAGAACATCTTTTTTCATGGATTTGAAGATGGGAAGGGAAACATTTCGTTAAGTGTACGGGAGGAAGGCGAGCATCTGTTGTTAACATTGTCTGATGACGGTGCAGGGATCACTGAAGAGAAGCTGAAGGCGCTTATGCGTGCAAAGCCGGAAAGCAAACCGCAGGGACGCGGAGGACTCGGTGTTCAGAACGCGAATCAGAAGTTCAAGCTTCATTTCGGACAGCAGTATGGCTTGACGGTGCATTCTACGAAAGGTGAAGGCACTACTATCGTAATTCGGTGGCCCAAGAAGGAGGAGAGTCCGCATGGAGACAACCAAGACCATTAAAGTGTTAATTGCAGATGATGAGAGTATCGTGCGCAAAGGACTTCGCTCTACAATTCCTTGGCATAAGTATGGGATGGAAGTGGTGGCGGATGCGCCGAACGGCCTTAAAGCCTGGGAGGCCTATCAGATTCACCTGCCTCAAATAGTGATTACCGATATCGTCATGCCGGAGATGAATGGAATTGAACTGTTACGCAAAGTTAAAGAGGTCGATAAGGACACCCGGATTATTCTGCTGAGCTGTCACCGTGACTTCGAGTTTGCTCAGCAGGGAATTAAGCTTGGGGCTTCAGGATATCTGCTTAAGACGGCCTTTGAAGATGAAGAGCTGGAAGGAATGCTGGAGAATTTCCAGAGGGAGCTGACATCGTCTGCTCCCGTAGCGGATGCTGAAACAAGCGAAATCTATGGAGAACGTCTGGGCTCTCTCTTGTTTGCCTGGCAGAGTGGACACAGCAGCAAATTTGTTGACGAAATAGATAAGCTCATTAGGGAGAAGCTGCCGCTGAATAGGGAACCCTTGTACATTTATCTGATCAAGACCTGTGGATGCGATTGTACTTACCTGGATCTCGTCAAGCTTAATGAGGATGAGAATAGCCGGATGCCCCACAGTGCACCTGTTATCATCCCTTACGGTGAGGACCTTTGCTACTGGATTGTACCTGGTGACGAGCAGGAAATTGCGGACAGTCTGCTCGTTCAGATGAAAAGCCAAATCGAGAAGCTGAAATGGGCTAAGAGAGGACCGCTGGGCAACGCTGAAGATTTAAGCAAGGCCTTCATGGCGCTTCACAAGGAAGCGGAAGTGGAGAAGCTGCATGGTATTTCGTCTCAGGACTGGCCTGAGCCGATCTGGAATGCCGTGAAGCTTCTGCATGAGAACCCTGGAGCGGATTGGTCGGTTAGCGATTTGGCGAGCCAGGTGGGACTTAGCCGAAGCCATTTCTCGATCCTATTTAAGAAGACGGTTGGCGACAGCTTTGTGGCTTTTCAATATAAAAGGAAGCTTAAGCTTGCCAAGGCATTGCTGCGGGATACGCAGTTGACGATGCAGGATATTGCGGAGCGGACAGGGCTGGGCGACAGTAAATATTTCAGCAAATGGTTCAAGCGCTGCACGGGTCAGACGCCTAGTTATTACCGCATACAACAAAAAGACGCCGTGATTCGAACAGATGGACACCCCGATCTGTAAATCGAACAAAAGTACGCAAACATTCGAATAGATATCGGTTTTGAACCGCTTTCATAAAAGTTAAGATGAAAGCGGTTCAATTATTATTACCTCATTCAAAGGGGAGGCTGCCACAGTGAAAAAGAAAATTTCTCTTATTGTACTTGCCACTACGTTAATGGCAACTATGGTCACAGCTTGCGGGGGGAACAGTGAGCCTTCATCATCTACAGGTGCTGCAGGCTCAGGGGAGACGAAGACGCTTCGTTTTGCGACGTGGGATACCGGAGACGCGCTCAAGATTGAGCAAGACATCGCCAAGAAATTCGAAGCAGCCCATCCGGGCACGAAGGTTCAGGTAGAGGCTTATGCAGACGGTTTTGACCAGAAGCTTGCCGCCGGATTCGGGGCAACCAATCCGCCAGATGTGATGTATATGTGGGATTTCCCGACCTATCATCAATCCCTGGAACCACTGGACAGCTATTCGAGCAAAGATAAAGAATTGAACATCGAAGATTTCTATCCGGGATTGTTCAACTATGGCAAAATTGACGGCAAGCTATATGGCATTCCGGCAGGGTTCACCACACGTGTGGTCTATTACAACAAGAAGTTGTTCGATGATGCCAAGATCCCTTATCCGAAGGATGGATGGACATGGACGGAGTTCCAGGACATCGCGGCCAAGCTCAGCGATAAGTCGAAGAAGCAGTACGGGTTCGGGGTTCGGGCAGAGAACGATACGTATGACCTTCAGAGCTTCGTATGGAGCAACGGAAGCTCGTTCATCTCTGATGACGGGAAAACGATTGAAGGATTTATGAACAGCAAAGAGACAGCTGAGTCTATCCAGATGCTCGGCGACATGGTCAAGAACGGCTCGGCTGTGCTGACCGGAGGCAAAGGCCAGCAGAGCGGAGATGACATTTTTAAAGCAGGTAAAATCGCTATGTGGGAGAGCGGTATCTGGCCGCTGGAATCGTTCAAGACGGCTGGTATAAATGTAGGTACGGTCGAAATCCCGGCGTTCCCAGGCAAACCGGTCAAAGGGGTGCTTGCGGAGTCCGCTTTGTCCATCGCCAAGGATTCGAAGCAGAAAGATCTGGCCTGGGAATTCGTGAAATTCTATGTGTCTAATGATTCGATCAAGATGCGTGTGGCGGATCTGCCTGTAAGGGTCAGTGTCGTAAATGAGCTGAAGAAAGATCAGGACCCGCTTTATAAACCGTACTACACGATGCTGGAGCGTTCCAGCAATACACCTGCGTTCCTGCTCAATCCGAAATGGAATGAAGTGAACCGCCAGCTCTCTGCTGCGGTGGAAGCGGTTATGCACGGCAGCAATGCCCAGGAAGTGCTGAATCAGGCTGTTAAAGATAGTCAACGTTATTTGAAATAACACATTTACAGAAAGAAGGTTAAGAGATGGCTCAGACCTTTCTGCATCAAGCAGGGGAGCCTATGGCCCAGCTCAAGCCTACACGAAAACGTAGTTGGGGTAGGGCTGTTCCCTACCTCTTCATTTTTCCTTGGATCTTCGGATTCCTCGTGTTCACCTTGGGGCCATTGTTATTTTCCCTTATCATCTCTTTTTTTGATTGGCCGATTGTCGGCGAAGTACACTTTATCGGGTTTGGCAATTATGCGGAAATGTTTACGGATGACCCGTTATTCTGGACCTCACTCGGGGTCACCCTCAAATTTGCAGCTCTGTTCGTTCCATTGAACATCATTGTGGCGCTTGGGCTTGCGATTCTCTTGAATCAGAAGACACGGGGCAGTGCTATATTCCGAACCGCCTTTTATATTCCCTCCGTTATATCCGGTGTCGCTCTGGCTATGATCTGGTCTTGGGTGTACAGCGGTGATTACGGGATTCTGAATTACTTCCTGTCCCTGATCGGAATTCAGGGCCCTGATTGGCTCAACGATAAGCAATGGTCATTAGTAGCGATGGTGGTCGCAAGTCTCTGGGGACAAGGCTCGATGATGCTGATCTTTCTGGCTGGCCTCAAAGGGATTCCGAGAGATCTTTATGAATCCGCTTCCATTGATGGGGCAGGTAAGCTCAGACAATTCTTCAGTGTGACGATTCCGATGATCACTCCGACGATTTTATTTAACTTAATTACATCCATCATTGCAGCCTTCCAGCAGCTGACCCTGGCTTTATTGCTGACCGGAGGCGGTCCAATGAAAGCAACCTATTTTTATGCCATGTACATGTATGAGAATGCGTTTAAGTATTTCAAAATGGGATATTCGGCAGCTAACGCCTGGTTCATGTTCCTGATCGTGCTCGGCTTGACCTTTCTTGTGTTCAAATCCTCGGAAGCCTGGGTGTTCTACGAAGGTGAAATGAAGAAGAATCCTCAGGAGAAGCTGAAGGCTCAAGGAAGGAGACGTTCTTTGTGAAGAAAATACTCGTATACGTTCTGCTGCTCTTTTTTTCACTGTTGTTCATAGCTCCGCTGTTCTGGGCGGTTACGACTGCGCTCAAGTCACAGTCCGAGCTGTATCTTTTTCCACCTAAATGGATTCCTTCTGTATGGAAGTTCAGCAATTTTGCAGAGGCGTGGAACATTCAGCCCTTCAATATGTTTCTGAAAAATACACTGATTATTACCATCCTGTCGACGTTTGGTCAACTGATTTCATGCACGCTCGTAGCCTATGGATTCGCCAGATTTCAGTTCAAGGGCAGGGATTTTCTGTTCCTGGTTGTGTTGGCAACAATGATGATTCCCTGGGAAGTCACTATGATCCCGCAGTATATGCTGTTCAACGTTCTGGGATGGATTAATACGCTCAAAGCTCTTATTGTACCGTCTTTCTTCGGGTCCGCCTATTTCATTTTCCTGCTGCGGCAGTTCATTCTCACCATCCCGCGGGAGCTAGACGAAGCAGCTACAATCGACGGAGCCAATAAGCTGACCGTATTAACACGGATTATTGTCCCGCTGATGGGGCCTTCGCTGATCCTGGTCGCTGTGTTCCAGGTTATGGGATGTTGGAATGATTATCTGGGTCCGCTCATTTTCCTTAACGACCAGACGAAATACACATTGACCCTAGGGCTCTCACAGTTCAAAGGGATGTACGGTGTGGATATGCAGTCCATTATGGCGATTACAGTTCTGATCTCGATTCCGCCGCTGGCAATCTTCTTTTTCGCTCAACGCTACATCGTTGGCGGCATTGCGACTACGGGCATCAAAGGTTGATTCGCCGCAGCGGGTTCGGAAATCTAATAACAGCACACAGCGCAGAGTAGAGTAGAGAAAAGAGAGGAGAAATGAACCATGTCACAGCAAACTATCAGGAGGGATTGGGATGATCTTGGCATCCTTCAGCGAGGGCGGGCCAAAAGCCGGGCCTACTTCATCCCCTATTCTGACTGGTCAGGGGCACTAACTTACAATAGGGGAAGCTCCCCCTGGTTCAAATCCTTGAATGGCATATGGAAGTTCAATTATGCAAAAGGGCCGAAGTGGGCTCCGGATTATTTCTACGAGGAGGCGTATGATACTTCCGGCTGGGATGAGATTCAGGTTCCGGGGCACTGGCAGCTACAGGGATACGGAACTCCACATTATACGGACCTATATTATCCGTTTCCGGCAGACCCCCCGCATGTGCCTGACGAGAATCCGACAGGCAGTTATGTTAGAGAGTTCATGCTGCCTGAATCCTGGAACGGACGGAATGTCGCCATTAAGTTCGACGGGGTGGATAGTGCGTTTCATATCTGGGTAAACGGCAAACCGGTCGGATACAGTCAGGGCAGCCGCCTAACCTCAGAATTCGATCTCACTCCTTATGTGAAACCGGGCCACAATACTTTAGCCGTTAGAGTGTACCAATGGTCGGACGGCAGTTATCTGGAAGATCAGGATATGTGGTGGATGAGCGGAATTTTTAGAGATGTGTATCTGCTCTCCGAGCCGTCTTCGCTCCGCATTGCCGATTATCGGATTATAACGGAACTGGATGAATCAAGCCGTGATGGGATCTTGTCTGTTCATGTGAACATACAAGGGGAAGCTGCTGAACAGGGCAGTCTGCGGCTTGAACTGCTTAAACGAAGTGGTGAATCTGTTGCATGGGCTGAGGATCGGGTTACTGCAGGAAAGAATGTGCAGCTTATAATGCCGGTAGGACAGCCGGAACTGTGGAGTGCGGAATCCCCCAATTTGTACCATCTGAAGATCACTTTGTTGGATGAAAGTGGAGATACGGTAGAGATGACGGCTCAGCGGGTTGGATTCCGCACAGTTGAGGTGCGCGGCGGACAATTCCTGGTGAATGGAAAGGCGATTCAACTCAAAGGAGTCAACCGTCACGATCATCACCCGGATACAGGTCGCACAGTCACCGTCTCCACCATGCTACAGGACATCAAGATGATGAAGCAGCACAATATTAACGCTGTAAGAACCGCGCACTACCCGAATGATCCCCGGTTCTATGATCTGTGTGATGAGTACGGCTTATATGTTATGGAAGAGACCGATCTGGAGACACACGGATTCGAACTGCTAGGCAACATTTCCAGACTCAGCGATGATCCTGCCTGGCAGGAAGCCTACGTGGAGCGCGTTCAGCGAATGGTTGAGCGCGACAAGAATCATCCTTCCGTGATCTTCTGGTCGCTTGGGAATGAGTCCGGCTTCGGCTGCAATTTCCGGGCGATGGCGCAGTGGTGCAGAGAAGCTGACCCAACACGGCTTATTCATTACGAAGAAGATCGCGAAGCTGAGGTCTGTGATGTGGTAAGCACGATGTACTCCTCCGTTGAGAAGATGGAAGGCTTCGGTCAGTTGACTGATCATCCGAAGCCGCATATTCTGTGTGAATTCGCGCATGCCATGGGCAACGGCCCCGGTGGATTAAGACCTTATTTTGATACTTTTGACAAGTACGATAGACTGCAGGGCGGCTTTGTGTGGGAATGGATTGACCACGGGCTGAGCTGGAAGACGGCGGATGGGAAGGCTGATTATGCTTATGGCGGGGACTTCGGGGATGTGCCCAATAACAGCAACTTCGTCATAGATGGTCTAGTCCGGCCGGACCGAACGCCATCACCGGGCCTGCTTGAATATAAGAAAATTATCGAGCCGGTTCGCGTCGAGTATATAAGCAGGAACAAGGTTAATGTGATTAACCGCTATGATTTCCTGACACTGGATCACCTATATGCTGATTGGAGCATTACCATGGATGGACGTACCGTTCAAAGCGGGGTTCTTGCACTGCCAGAGATTGAAGCGGGCGGACAGGCAGAAGTGGAGATTCCTTATGACCACAGTCTTGATGCTCTCCTTCGCAGTGAGGATGCGGAACAGTGGCTGAACATCAGCTTCTCGATCGCCGCTGACTGTCTTTGGGCGGAGCAGGGGCATGAAGTGGCTTGGGCTCAGTTTCTAATGCAGGATGAGTTGGGAAATCGTGTTGGCGAAAATCATACAGGGCATTCAGATGACCATTCCAATGCTGCTATTGGGATGAGAAGTCAGCAGATCAGGCGGAATCTTCACTGCACAGAAGCTGCTGGACAGATCATTCTCGCAAATGAGGACTTCCGGATGATCTTTGACACGCGGAGCGGGCGAATCGATTCGCTTCGTCTGAATGGCAAGGAACTAATGAAAGCCGGACCGCGGCTGAATTTCTGGCGTGCACCGATCGACAATGACATGTATGTGCTACCGGACTGGCGCAAAGCACACCTGGACCGGCTAACAGAACGTGTTGATGAGGTTAGCTGGGCCTGGCTTGATGAAGGGAACATCCGCATCACTGTGAGTTCAAGGATTGCTCCGCCAGTTTTTGATTGGGGTTTCCGGTGTGTAAACACCTATACCGTAAACAGTATAGGGCAAATCACTATGGATGTGCAGGGCACACCGGAGGGCAAGCCGCCAGAAATGCTGCCTAAGATTGGACTTCAGATGGAGATTCCAGGCGACATGGATCGAGTGAAATGGTATGGCCGGGGACCTGGTGAGAATTATTCGGACAGCAAAGAGGCATGCCGTGTTGGAGTGTACACAGCTTCAATTGATGGACTATTCACTCCATATATATATCCGCAGGAGAATGGGAACCGGATGGATGTCAGATGGTTATCCGTCACAGACGCATCCGGACTTGGTCTACTTGCTACAGGTAGTCCGACGCTTGAATTCAGCGCGCGCCGTTATACGGACAAGGATCTTGAAGAGGCACAACATGCAAGCGAGCTTGTTCCGCGTGACTTCGTCACGCTGAATCTGGATTACCGGCAGAATGGGCTGGGCAGCAACAGTTGTGGACCTGCCCAGATGCCGGATCATAAGGTAACATCGGAAGCTTTTACATTCCGTATTCTGCTCACTCCGTTTTTATCAGAAGATACCACGCCAGAGTGGCTTGGTAGACAAATGCTGTACGGGTTACCACAATCGCATCAATGAGAGGAGGGGACAGCATGCTCCACACACAGGATGTACTCAATTTAAGCGGAAAGATAGCTGTTGTTACCGGAGGTGCTTCAGGTATTGGCCTTGCTACGGCCGGACTGCTTGCGGATTTCGGAGCACATGTGGTTGTGCTGGACATCAATGTAAGGCAAGGGGAGCAGGCTGTTCATGAGATGAAAGAGCGGGGAAGGAAAGCAAGCTTCCACCGCTGCGATGTCTCCTCTTCGGAGGACTGTAAGCGTGCTGCCTCAGAGATTGAGAACGCGTACGGCAAAGTCGATATTCTGTTCAATAATGCGGGGATTATCCGCCGTAAGACCGTTGTCGAGCTTGAGGAAGCCGACTGGGATCTGGTAATGGATGTATCACTTAAGGGAGTTTATCTACTCTCCAAATATATAATCCCGGTGATGGAGCGCGGAGGCGGTGGCAGTATCATTAATACCGGCTCCGGCTGGGGCCTTAAAGGCGGGGACCGTGCCGCTTCCTACTGTGCAGCCAAGGCTGGAGTGGTCAATCTCACCCGAGCCATGGCCATTGACCACGGTCCCGCGAACATTCGCGTGAACTGCGTGTCCCCAGGCGACACGGATACGCCGCTTTTACGCGATGAAGCCAAGCAGCTTCAACAGGACGAAGCTACTTTCCTCGTAGCTTCTGCTGGGGGGCGTCCATTGGAGCGATTGGGTACACCACGTGATATCGCAAATGCGGTATTGTTCCTAGCTAGCGATCTGTCTTCCTGGGTCACCGGAAGCGTACTTGTTGTGGATGGCGGCGGCATTGCCTAACGGTTAAAGAAATAAATACTTTAAATCAACCTTTTAAGGACGGAGGCGTTAACCTTGTCTGAACACAGAACTTATGCCCATCCCTATATCCCGAATACAGCACCGGAAGTCCGTGAGGCAATGCTGAAGGAAATCGGCCTGAGCTCCGTCGACCAGCTGCATGATGCAATTCCAGACAGTCTGAAGCTTAAGCGGGAGATGAATCTTCCTCCAGCTATGAATGAATATGAGCTTCGTCGACATATCGAGGCTCTGCTTGCGAAGAACAAGCATGGCGCCGATTATATCAACTTTCTCGGGGCTGGCTGCTGGCAGCATTTCGTTCCGGCTGTATGCGACGAAATTAATCAGCGCTCGGAGTTCGTGACGGCTTATGCAGGAGAGCCTTACGAAGACCACGGCCGATTTCAGTCCTTGTTCGAGTATCAGAGCCTGATGGCCGAACTCGTCGATATGGACGTAGTTAATGTCCCTACCTTCGACTGGGCACAGGCAGCCTCCACGGCCATCCGAATGGCAGGTCGGATTACAGGCCGTAGGATTGCGCTGCTCTCCAGATCCGTCGATCCGGATAAAGCCAAGATCATTACCAATTACTGTACACCTGTAATGGAGATTAGGTACGTGGAGATTGATTCGGTGACAGGAAAAATAGATTTGGATGATCTGCAGGGCAAGCTTGAGGAAGGAGCGGCGGCGTTCTACTTCGAGAATCCAGGTTATCTCGGAATTATTGAGGATCAGGGTGCTAAAATATCTGAGCTTGTGCACGCGGTAAATGCTATCTCTATTGTGGGCGTTGATCCGATCTCCCTTGGCGTACTGGAACCTCCAAGCCGTTATGGCGCTGATATTGTCTGTGGGGATTTGCAGCCGCTGGGCATGCATATGAACTATGGTGGGGGTCAAGCCGGATTCATCGCTACCCGGGATGAAGAGACTTATGTGATGGAATATCCGTCCCGCCTGTTCGGTATTGTTCCTACTGAAGTGGAAGGTGAATATGGCTTCGGTGATGTAGCCTATGAGCGTACATCCTTTGCCCAACGGGAGAAGGGGAAAGAGTCGGTGGGAACACAGACAGCCCTGTGGGGAATTACCGCCGGAGTTTATCTATCCCTGCTTGGACCAGTGGGGATGCAGGAAGTAGGGGAGACCATTATACAGAAATCTCAATATGCGGCGAATAAGCTGTGTGCCATTCCCGGGGTCTCTTTGCGCTTTAAAGATACAGCCTTTTTCAAAGAATTTGTCTTAGATTTCAACGAGACTGGAATATCTGTTGCTGAGATTAACAAGCGTCTTTTGGAAGTAGGGATTTTCGGAGGAAAAGATATATCCTCCGCATATCCCCAGTGGGGAGAATGTGCTCTGTACTGCGTAACTGAAATTCATATGCAGGCAGATCTGGACCGGCTTGCCTCAGCTATCGAGAACATTGTCTGCAAGAATTAATAGTACAGAAGAGTAGGAGGAAAGCCATGAAACGGATTCGTAGAGATCATAAGGTACGCCGCTTTCACCAGGCCAAATGGGATGAACCGGTGATCTTCGAGCTTCACCGATCGGGTGAGCGCGGAGTGATCCCGCCGGGCACCGAGGCTGGGATTGCCGAGGTTGTCGGTCAAGGCTCCGCCCGAATTCCATCAGCGATGCGGCGAAAAGAAGCACCGGCGCTGCCCGAGATCGGTCAGGCCAAAGTTCTTAGGCATTATTTAAGACTCTCTCAAGAGACTTTGGGTTCCGACCTTAATGTAGAGATCGGACAGGGGACATGTACTATGAAATATATTCCCCGTATCAATGAAATGCTTATACGTACCCCAAATCTGATGGAACTGCATCCTCTGCAGGATGCTGGATCCGTTCAAGGAATTCTGGAAATCTACTATAGGCTGGACCAGGCGATGCGTGAAATATCAGGGATGAATGCTTTCTCGTTCCAGCCAAGCAGTGGCACCCAGGCCTTGCTGGCCATGGCTTCCATTGTACGCGCATATCATGATTCACGTGGCGAGGGAGACCAGCGGGATGAGATCATTACGACGATCTTTTCACATCCGTCCCAAGCGGCGACCGCAGCTGTCAAGGGGTATAAGATCATTACACTGCATCCTGATGAAGACGGATTCCCGGATCTGGAGAAGCTGAAGAATGCCATTTCTGAACGCACGGCGGGTTTCGTCGTGGCCAATCCGGAAGACACAGGTATATACAATCATCGCATCCGCGAGTTCACGGACGTGGTTCATGAAGCAGGAGGAATCTGCTTCTACGATCAGGCGAACGCGAATGGGCTGCTGGGTATCACCCGGGCCAAGGAAGCCGGGTTTGACATGTGTTTCTTCAACCTGCATAAGACCTTTGCCGCACCTCACATGTGCGGAGGGCCGGCTACAGGCGCTCTTGGGGTAACCGATTCCCTTAAGCGTTTCCTGCCCGGTCCGCTTGTTGACTGGGACGGTAGTCGTTATGTCCTTGTAGAGCAAAGCGGTGATAGCATCGGCAAAGTCCGCAGCTTCCACGGCGTGGCCCAGACTGTACTTCGTTCCTACGCTTGGATTATGAGCCTGGGGCCAGACGGTCTTAAGAATGTGGCCCAAATCGCTGTACTGAATAATAACTACCTGTATCACAAAATTCTGCAAATCCGCGGAGCCAGCGCTCCTTACATCAAAGGTCGACGTCTTGAACAGGTAAGGTACAGCTGGAAGCAGCTTACGGATGAGACTGGCGTAACGACAGAAGACATCACCCGCCGGATGTGTGATTTCGGCCTGCATTATTGGACATCCCATCATCCGTACATCGTTCCGCAGCCGTTCACCCTGGAGCCGACTGAATCTTATTCGAAGGAAGATCTTGATGAATATATCGAGGCGCTGACCCATATTTCGAATGAAGCTTACACGCAGCCGCATATCGTCAAACTAGCTCCGCACAACAGTACCGTTCACCGGAATGTGGAATCTTCTCTTGATGATCCTGCAAAGTGGTGTATTACGTGGCGGGCTTATCTAAAGAAGACACAGCCGGAATAGGGCTTGGTCCCTACAATTAAAATATACATTTGAAAGTAGAGGGGCTCCGTTTGGAGCCCTTCCTATTTGACTGTATCACCAAAGAAAGGGGTTATGGGTATGTCTGGGTATATGAGGAACTTGCTGCGCCTGTCTGTCGGCGTCCGCCGGTTTCTTATGACCGAAGCCATGTATGGCATCGGCATCGGTATGTATTCGCTAGTTCTTAATTTGCATTTGCTGTCCAAAGGAATGAAGGAGGATGAAATCGGGCTGCTCATGTCCATAGGTATACTGATCATGGGTGCATTGGCTATTCCTGTATCCATATCGGCAAACCGTATAGGTCGTAAAAAGCTGCTAGTATCCGGCATCATGTTTATAGCGGCAGGAAGTGCACTTTATGCGATTGGCAATCATTCCGGCATATTCTATTTGGCTCAAACTTTGGTCTCGATTGGCCTTACTTTTGTGGAGACGACTGAGGTGCAGTTGCTATTTCACTATTGTGCCTCGCGCAAGGAAGAAGCAAGTGCCTTCTCCCTGATGTTTGCCGTGTTTACGGCATTTACAGGGGCAGGAACCCTGGCTGCCGGATACTTGCCGAATTCGGCTGATAGCGGGGATGGGTATGGGCTAACGCTGCTGCTTGCTGCACTGGTTTTCGTTGTTCACAGTATGATTAGAGGACTCTGGCTTCCCTCTGAGGGGAAGGAAAGCGAAACGGTTAGAACCTCTGAAGTTCTGGAAGTGAACCGTGAAGTCTCTAGCTTGAGGAAAAAGCTGCCTTCCGGCACACTCTGGCTGTTCTCGGTATTCATGGCCCTGCTCGGAGGAGCGATAGCCATCACTGGGTCATTTCTTAATGTAATTGTGAAGTATAGACTGAACTGGATGGATGATAAAGTATCCATTCTGCTGGCGGTAAGCGGAGTTGTTTTGTTTGCAGCTTCTTTAATGACGCCTTATGTATTAGAGCGTTTCGGCCACAATGTGGCGATCGTATCTGTCTTTTTGGTTAACATACTCGTGTTCGCCTTATTATCCTGGGCTATGCCGGTCTGGATGTTCACAATCGTGTTTCTGGTTCGCGGGGGAGGGCTTACGATGCTGTCTAATCTGCTGGATAGTCAGTTGATGTCTGCCTTTAAGGAGCGGGAGAGGAATCTCTACGCAGGGATGAGATCCGTATTTCGGAGCCTCGGATCATCTGGCGCCGCTCTGCTTACGGGATGGATTTTGATTGGACAGGATTATGAAATCCCCTTTTTTCTGACATCTGTAGTATTGCTTCTCTGTCTGGTTTATTATATCTGGTTCATCCGCCCAATTCTTGATAAAAGGCTGAAAGAATGAATGGCTGAATACAATTTTCATAAGTAATTCAATCTGGACAGCAGTGTGAATAAATATATAAGGGGCTGTCCAAAAATCCATGTAAAATGGATATAAGACGCCCCTTTGCTTAAATCCATCCAAAGAAGAACTTATATCTTATGGGTTTGTTGTTTCTTTTTGCCCACTCCCTAATTTCCTCTATGCCATTAGCCGTATTCTCCTTTTTAAAAGTAAAGTACAGATGTAGTGGAACCAACTTTTTGTCAACAGTCTTAATTCCAATTCGTTTACCATCGATAAACACTGAACTTATTTCATCCGCATCGTATCTTTTCTTATTTAAAGAAATAATATAATTGTCGCCAAGTGTAATACTCTTGGAACTGAGCAATCGATAGAGTGAAAATATGATAATAATGAATATAAAGATGAACCATATTCTTGGAAAGAAGAACAGGAAGTCAGGTATGCGATTAGTACTATTATACATAGTAATTATTAAGGAAACTTCTAAAAAACACATTGCAATTAGTGTTTTCATTACGTTTGGATATTTGATTGAAAGAGACGTTTCATGAAATCCCAAGTCACTCCATCCTTTCTCCTAATTCAAAGGCTCCACAATGATTTTACCATATATTGTGATCTCAGTGCTTGATCAAGCTACGCGGGCTAATGCTCTTTTTTTATGTGTAAGGCCTCTTCTCAGGAGTGACCATTGAATTACAAACCTTTGGAAGTTATACTTTGATGAGAAATACGGACCCGCTTATCCTTTAACAGATCCGTCCTTAATAGGGTAGGGATCTTATTTTTCGTAGGTATAATTTCATTCAGATATGGAGGCGTAACCTTGCAGCTAATTAATCAATCCGAAATACAAGAGAGGATCGACCTGCTTAAAGATCAGGATCTATATATCCATCTTGAGATGACGACGGGAGCATACGCTGCCCATTTCGATAGTTCTAAGCACCCAGCGGCTACTTTCATTACTAATGCTGTGATCCGATATTCTCATGGTTCGATTTCCGGTCATGGACCTTATCGCGTAGGCCTAAAAATGTCACAAGGCTGGGTGTACTCGGAAGGACTAACTCACTATGAAGAGAGTGAGACCGAAAGATTAATTCTGGCCGGTCATGACAGCCAAGGCAAACTGGTCGTATCCTTGCAATTAAGCCGGGAGCCGTTCTAATGGTAGAGGAGATGAGGAGTTCAGTGGAAAGACATATTCTAGTTATATTACCGCATCCGGATGACGAGGCCTTCGGTATATCCGGAACGCTTGCCAAGCATGTGCAAAACGGCACCCAAGTCACCTACGCTTGTCTGACACTTGGAGAGATGGGCCGGAATATGGGCGTGCCGCCATTTGCGAATCGGGTAACCCTCCCAGAGATCCGTAAAAAGGAGCTGGAAGAATCCTGCCGAGCGATTGGAATACAGGATTTGAGAATGCTTGGTTTCCACGATAAAACGATTGAATTTGAAGATCAAGCTCTGCTCGAGGGCCATATTGATGCGCTTCTGAAGGAGCTTAACCCCTCACTGGTCATTACATTCTATCCGGGGTACAGCGTTCATCCCGATCATGATGCTACCGGAGCTGCAGTGGTTGGAACGGTTGGAAGAATGCCTAAGGCAGAGAGACCTCCTGTTCACTGTATAGCTTTCGCCAATAATATTGAAGAGATTGGAAAGCCTCAGGTAATCATTGAAGTGAAAGATTTCCTGAAGCAAAAGATGGCATCCATTCAGGCGCATAAATCCCAATTCCAAGCCGCTGAACTGTTAGGCAGCAAAACGCTAGAGGATAAAGAAATCCAAGATCGTTTTGGAACAGAGCATTTCTGGATCTATCCATTTGAATGATATTAAGTCCGAGCATAAACGCTCGGGCTTTTTCTTTGGGGCCCACTGCCGTGGGCATGCTTCATTTTTCTAATATAAGGCATGAATATCTGTGTCTTTTTTTAAATATATGGTAAGGTTTAGGGGGTTGATCAACCAAACCGGTTTCGTCAGGCCAGGAGGTGTATTCGTTTGAAAAAATCATATTTTAATCTCATTTGTGGAATAGTCATTCTTTTGCTGGTATTCACTGCATGCAGTAAGGAAAGACCCCAGTATGCTGAGCTTTTCACACATGTGGAAGAGCATCGGGCTGTGTTCATGCAGCCGCGTGAAGAAGGGCTTGCTGCTTTGCAAATTGCGGATACAGTGGGTGAATACGATACAACCTTTCCCAGATCGGAAAGCGGTTATCAAGATGCGAGAGAACTGGTACGTGCTTTTATGAACCAATACAAACCTGCGGATGAGGAGGCGGCTGACAAAGTCGAAAAATCCATCCAAACGATTGACAGGATGGCTCTTCCGCTAAAGCCATTAACAGGCTCTATCGAAGAATCATGGTCATACGGCAAGGACGAGGATAAATTGTATATAATCTACAGAATGTCGAACAGTTTTCAAAGTGATGATGAATTGCCTTTGAACTTTTATTTCAGCTATGAGGGGGAGTAAGGACGAAGAAATAAGATGTGATTTACAAAAAAATACACAAAGACTATTATATTTCTATAGGTAATTATATCCTTTTTTTCCTAAACAATTGTTCGGACTAAATAACTGGAGGATCAAATGAAAAAGCACGACAAAATCATTTCCTTCATCTTCATACTTGTTATGATGGTGACGGCTATTTACTGGGCCATTTCGACTCAGAGCTGGACCATGCTGGGCACCCTCGCTTCTGTGGTCTGTTTCGGGCTTTTTGTGCTATTGGGGCTCCGCACTATACCTGTATTGACGGATTTTGTTTTGACGAATCCAGCACCTGAAGTGACTTGGAAGAGTAAGGAGCAGGATAGAAGACAGGCTTGGCTTTATATTATTGGATGGATATTGGCGAGTCGTATCCTGCTTATGCTCATCGGGTATTCATTTTTGATCATACAGAATGGCTATTCAGGTGGTCTGCTTAGCAAAATGGCAGAGACTTGGCATATCTCTGGAATCGATGCTTCTAGTTATCTGGGGATTGCCGAGAACTGGTACGTAACGGAGGGAGATCCAAAGTTCCATATTGTATTTTTTCCCTTTTTCCCAAATCTAATTAAAGTAGTTCAAGTATTCGTAGGCAATTATCTTGTCGCTGGATTCATCGTTTCCAATATCTCATCGATTGTCGCTGCATTGGTTGCTTATGAACTGGCGGCATTAGACATGCATCGAAAGAATGCCATGCGGGTCGTGAAATACATTTTCATATTCCCTGCCGCGTTCTTTTTCTTCATTCCGATGACCGAGGCTCTATTTCTGGCATTATCTTTGATGTGTTTATATTTTGTGAGAAAAAAGGAATGGCTGATCGGATGCTTATGCGGTGCACTTGCAGCTTATACACGTTCTCCCGGAGTGCTTCTGATTGTACCGGTTGCGATTGAATTTGGACGGGATCTGATAGGCAACTATAAGCTATTAAGTAAAAAAGTCTTTATACATAGAATCATCAGCGCTGTATGTTTTCTCGCTATCATATCAACGGGCTTGCTGGCCTATCTGTTTATTAATTATCACGTGACGGGAAATGCGTTTCAGTTCAGTATTTACCAGAGAGAGCATTGGTCTCAGCGGTTTTATCTCTTTTTTGATACGGTAAGATATCAGATGGAATACGCTGTGGGCACCTTTAAGAGTGGAGATAGTCGTTCTTTTCTCGGCTTATGGCTGCCTAATTTAATCGCTATATTCTCAGCACTAATTATCATGTTCATGGGTGCAAAAAAGATACGACCTTCATACACCGCCTATTTCATCGTGTATTTTGCGTTCGTAGTCGGAGCTACCTGGCTGCTGTCAGCCCCGCGGTACTTGCTTGTTGCATTTCCACTAGCTTTTGCTGCTGTCGCGCTCACTGAAGAGAAATCAAAGGATGCTATCCTTACTGTAGTTTCTGTTGCGGGGAGTCTTTTGTATTTAGCGATGTTTGTGGCAGGATATCCAGTGTATTGAGGAATCATGTTAAAATAGGGGGGGACGCTTAAACGCGTTCTCCTTTTTTTTGCGAATAACCTTATAGAAACGATGGTGGGTATGAAGATTGAGTACGACAATCAGGTGATCGAGTTTAATGTTCAATATGGAAACGGCAAGAAAATCTCCATTCACATAGATTCTTCAGGGCGTATAACGCTCAAAGCTCCCAAGAAAACAAGTGAAGAGACGATTAAAAGCGTGGTTGAGCGTAATGGGAAATTAATAGTGGAGAAGCTGCAAAGTATTGAAGCGAACCGAGAAACACCAAAGCTCAAAGAGTATGAAGACGAGGGTAAGTTCCTGTATCTAGGCAAATATTATTCGCTGCAAGAGCTAATAGAGACAGGGGATTTAAATGAGGAAGAGCTTAAACTTAAGCTGAAGAAATTCTATTTCGCTAGCTGTAAGAAGGTTGTAGGTGAACGGATCAATAAATATCAGACACAGCTTAGAGTAAAGCCTAAGACGATTGACATTGTTGAGTCTAGAACCAAGTGGGGAAGCTGTAGCTCGGATAAAAAGCTAACCTTTAACTATCGCCTAGCGATGGCTCCAGTGGAAGTTATCGATTATGTAATCATCCATGAACTGTGTCATTTACTTCATATGAATCATGACCGCTCTTTTTGGCGAAAGGTTGGAAGCCTCATGCCGGATTATAAGGAGAAGGAGGAGTATTTAGCTAGATATGGGCGTGCTATGACGCTGTGATAATCAGAGAGTAATTCAGATGGTCCATTTTCTGGTGAATAAAAGGAAGGGAAGAGGTAAAACTATGTTCACAAAATAGAACTGGAAGAAATTTAAATGCGGAGGTAAATGATGATACAGAATAAAGGAAATTCACAACGCCAGATTCGAACTTCAATTCTTTGTTTGATCTGTGCCTGCACCGTCCTATTAAGTGGCTGCTCTAAAGCTGCCAATGAAACCACACAAGTAACTCCAACGCCTATAACAGAAGCCACTGCACCTGCGGCTACGAACAATGCAACAGAACAACCCAATGCATCATCCGGTACAAATACAGAGGGACTTGCGGCGGATGTTAGCGTTCAGAGAGTCATTAAGGAAGTCACTTTAAAGGACGGCTATCATAAAAAGATTGAGCTGCTGACAGACGGCGGCAAGCGGGTTACCATTACGGATCCGAGCCAAAAGATTGTTTTGCAGCAGATTGAATATGATGGGAAGATTACTACGTCTAATGGTAAACAGGTTACCGTTAAAGTCGAAGGTGGGGGAGAGCAGACCCTAACCATCCCCGATCATGTAGTGATCGAAGATGAGGACAAGCTTGGACTGATGCCAGGTGTTGATATCGAGTGGACAGTGAATGCCGAGGGGCAAATCGAAAGTGTTGAACTGGAGGATTAAAGAGATACAGAGGTGGCTGGCTAAATGAAATTTCTAATCGTATTTGGCAGTATAGTGGTTCCCGTCGCCATGCTAATGATACAACGGAAATGGATAAAGTGGCGTATTGTTTTTAATGTAACTTCTGTGTTGTCTACGCTTATTTTAGGTAATATTTCTGCCCTAGCTATATATGAAATATTAAGAGATAACACGGTATTTATGACCTCGATCCATGCGATTTTTTTGAATCCAATGTTCCTTTTAACGGGAGCATATCTTGGAGTATATCTGGTCTATCGCTTGATGTTGATGACGTATGAAGAAGTATATGTATGATGTAGTTAAAAAAGGAGTGTCCCCGTGAAGGGACACTCCTTTTTATATTATACAGCGAAAGCTAAGAAGACTTTCCTACAACGTTTGTTCCACTCTTCGTGATCTTGTACGTAAGGATATCACCATTCCAGAAGTGGAATTTCAAGATGACCTCTCCATCTTTAACATCTTTAAAGAAGGCTGGAAGCAGCTTGATTTCTTTCGTGTTATAAGAGGGTGAGAACGTATTGCCGAACTCCTTGAATGGTGTCCAGTCTTGCGGGCCTGCATTGCCACCAGCGGTATAGACAGCCTCCATCGTGGCAAGCTGGTTACCATTAAAGGTAGTTGGAATCGCAAACGATTCAGTCGTACCTTTGGCATCACTTAATTTGGCAGTGTCGTTCACGATGATCTTTAGTCTCCACGCAACACCTTTGTTGAATTTCAACGTTAACACAGCATTTTCACCGTATTTTTGGGAAGCTGTGAGTTTTTTGAGTTGGCTGGCTTTGAGTGTGAGCTCCTCGCCATTCAAGGTGTAATCTTTTCCCTTTGTTAGATACTTCCCATTTGCACTAATCGTGGTTAGCTTATTGCCGTTTAGGTTCAGCTTCACCTTGGTGTCTTTGATCGCTGCACCTTTTTTTAGATAGACCAGATCGCTTTCAGTGCTGGAGGAACGTTCCTTCAGACCAGACATTAATACACCCTGCAGCTCATAATCGGACCACTTATACGTTTTGCGGTTGAAATGCTGCCCATTATCCCAGAACATGGAGGTCATTTTCTTTTCTTTTAAATAATAGGTAAGGTACTCGAAGAATTTCAGCTTCTCGCCTTGTTCAATCACACCTGTATCTTTATCGAATCCTAGCAGTCCAAACTCACCAACGATAACAGGGATTCCTTTGGCTACGAATGTGTTGTAAACGTTATCAAAAGTTTGGATGATATCGTTTTTTGTATCTTTTTCAAACGTGGTGTAACCAGCGATATTCACACTGAACGGCCAGAAGCCATAGTAGTGAACGGTCGCAATTATGTTCGGATCGTTAAGAGCTGTAATCGTCTTGTAGAGCTGATCCATTCTAGGTTGGGTAGGAGAAGTCTCTAATGAAGGTAGCACTAGCGGACGGACATCATTTTTTCCACCTGAGTTTCGAACGATCTGATGGAAGGAATTGTTGAGCTCTGCAAGCATCTGTTCCATCTTCGCTTCATCCGTACTTCCGCCATCTGTGAAACGAGGTTCATTAATGCTTTCGAACATCAGCTTATCGGATTTATCCTTGAAGCGGTCCGCAATTTGAGTCCATGCTGCATTATAACGCACCAGCGTCTCATCATGCTTCTCTTCCATATGACTTACCCATAACCAGGAGTCGTGATGGACATTGATCATTACATATAACTTGGCGTCTAGCGCCCAGCCTACAACTTCTTCGACACGGTCGAGGTAAGCTTGATCAATGGTGTAGTTCGGTGCTTCACCTATGTGTGAATCCCAAGTGATAGGAATACGGATACTTTTGTAGCCTTGTGCGGCGATTTTCTTAATCAGTTCTTGGGTCACACGCGGATTGCCCCAGGAGGTTTCATCCTCACCTGTAGCATCTAGAGTATTGCCAAGGTTCCATCCGGGCTGCATATCGTCTACATAGGATTGGACCTTACTCTTTGGTGCTGCCTTAGCTTGTTGCTCGTCCTTAGTGGCAGCGGCGGCAATGGATGAGAACAAAGAGAGCAGAAGAGCGGTGACAAGGGTCAATGATAAGAATGATTTCTGGATTCGAGTAGTCATTGAATTCTCCTTTGTAAGATCATTTTTGAGGATGCTTAAACCTGACCTTCCTTGGTACTTTGGTGCTTAGATGAACACGTACACCTCCATGAATTCGTTGTAAACGCTTACCAAATACCCTAACATAGAATAATTTCAACGAGTACCTTACTAATTTGTGGTAAATTCATATATGAATTAGTGATTTGCAGTGATTCCAAAGTTATGGAGGGCAATCCAGTGAGCAGATTTCATTACATAGGCTCGGCTACAGAGCTTCCGTTAGGAGAAAGAGGCAGTTTACCGTCAGCAAAGACATATAATGAAGTGAAAAATTCCCCGGAGTATAAGAAACAAAGAGAGGCTCTGCGCCTGCAAGGTATAATTCCTTTGGATGACATCGCAGATCTATCTCATTTAAGAGATGAGGACTGTCTTGTATACGACTCGGAAGAAGATGCAGCGGGTATTTTTATAGAGGAACTTGGGTATTGGAACGATGAGATTCGCAAGCATTTTCGGAGTCCGTATGTGTACCGGATTTCACCGAATTGGGGCGGCTTCTCTGTATCCCCTAAGCTAAAAGATACTTTACCGGGATCGTATAACGCCTCACTCAAGTGTTGTCGGGAGTTATTTAGGCTTATGACAGATTATGGGGTATCTGGTGCCGAGTTTGAGCTTTATACATGCTGGGCTGAGGAAGAAGGGCTCCCACGTAATAAAAAGTATGATCGAATCTTTGATTTGGCCTCTTTGTCACTGGAGGATGGTTTTGAGTTGAGAGAAAAAGAGTATATTGTGGTTAAAATGATTTGATATTCAATAGGATTATCGCTAACTACTCGTTATACAAAAATCAAATATTGCATGACAAAAGCAACTATATTAGATATGATGAAGCATGGAAAAATTAATATTAGCAATAGGTGCCAATTATGAATGTTTCGGAAATACAATCATAGATTGGTTAAATGGAAAGCGGGTGTGAATCCCGCGCGGTCCCGCCGCTGTGAAAGAGGAGTCCTTGCAAGGTACCACTGGGAAACTGGGAAGGTAGCAAGGGTGATGATACTTGAGCCAGAATATCTGCCTATTTCTGATACACCGTTAAACTCTACGAGCGATAGAGAGGTGTTTGATATAGTATATGCCTGCTATTGTTGCGGTTCACTATCTTAAACCTCTTGACGTTATGTTGAGTGGTTTTTTTGTAGTGCTATGAAAGTTTATTCTGTTTTTTAACATAGGAAGAGAAGGGAAGGGTTATGGAAACATGAAGAAAAATAAGTTTTTAGCTTGGTTACTTATTGTAGCAGTATTTATCACGACGTTCTCTACAAGTGTAATCCCGGCTCATGCGAATGAAGCAAGCTCTACACTTAAAGGGTATGTAACTGTATCCGTAGAGAAGTTCACATTGGGTCAAGGGTATATTAAGGAACCTATTAAAGTTCCATTCTACGAAGGGGACAATGGCGCATCACTAATAACACGTGCGCTAGGAGAAGGTAATTATAGAAACTTTGGAAGTATAGCTAGTAGTTTTTATTTATCTGAAGTTAAAGATAGTGGCAGAAGTGAAGTCAATATACCGCAATATATTTTAGATATGATTTCAGCCGATGGGAATACAGTCGGAAATAAAGCAGACCAAGAGTGGCTAAGTCAGTTTGACTACACTCACATGTCGGGTTGGATGTATGCCGTAAATAATGAGTTTCCTCCGTTCGGGATGTCTGATTATCACCCTCAAGACGGTGACATCATCCGAACACAGTTCACCACTTATGGCTATAGTTCTGATCTTGGTGGTTGGGGAGAACCTCCATTTCCATTTGCCAATAAGGATGCTTTAACTGCGGAAATCGCAGAAATTAACAGTGACCCGAATAAAGAAAGTATTTTGGACAGAGCAGTAGTACAAAAGGCAGTTTACCAAGCCTATTCCGTGCTCGAAAATATGGAAAGCTCTCAAGTAAGTGTAGATCATGCGCTTGTCGGGCTTACCAATTCTTTGGATATAGAGCCACCTGTTATTACTGTAAGTGGTATTCAGGATAAACAGGAAGTATCCGATAAAGAATTAAGTTTCAGAGTAGCTGTCACAGACAATATATTTAAAGATATCATGCCAGCAGTAAAACTTAATGGAGTCGTTCTATCTGCTACTAATGGTGAGTACAAAGCATCTCTAAGCCCAGGTAGTAATGTAATCACTGTAACGGCAGTAGACGGAGCAGAAAATAGAGTAGAGAAAACATATCAAATTACCTACAAGCTGAATGCTACCACTGGCGCAAAGGAACAGTTAGATAAAAGCTTGGCCTATATTTTAAAAACGGTAAAGAATCCGTCATTTGGTACTGGCAGTGGGGAATGGTCGATCTTATCTTTAGCACGTGCCAACTACGAAGTACCAAGTGGTTATTATGATCTCTATTACAACAACGTAGCTAAGAAAGTAACAGAATTAATGAAGGATGGAAAACTCGATGCTATTAAAAGCACAGAGCATTCCAGAGCGATTCTAGGACTTACCTCGATCGGGAAGGATATCACGAATGTTGCGGGTAATAATCTAATCAATGCACTCGCTGATTATCAATATGTTCAGAAGCAAGGGATTAATGGTCCCATATTTGCACTGATTGCCTTAGATAGTCGTACGTACGAGATCCCCGTTCTATTCCCTGAGCCTGATAAAGATGGGGTAATATATCAGACTACAAGAGAGAATTTGATTAAGTATATTTTAGATAAAGAAATCAAAAAAGGTACAGCGGACGCCGGAGGTTGGGCATTAGGCCCAGCAAAAGCTGATACCGATATTACTGCGATGGCTATGCAAGCTCTTGCGCCTTATTATGCAACTAATCCAAATGTAAAAGCTGCCGTGGATCGGGCAATTGCATGGTTATCGAGTACGCAAAATGCTCAAGGTGGATATACAAGCTGGGGAAGCACAAGCAGTGAGAGCATCGCACAGGTTATTGTGGCTTTAACTGGCGTAGGCGTAGATCCGCACAGTGACATTAAATTTGTAAAAGAAGGAAATTCGCTTATAGACGCGCTACTTACCTTTGCTGGACCGGATGGTGGATTTAAGCATACTCTCACCGGAAAAGTAGATGGAATGGCAACGGATCAAGGTACGTATGCACTTGTTGCTTATGATCGTCTGATTAATCATAAGAACCGTCTGTATGATATGAATGATGAAAAGCCGGGACCTGAACAACCAGAAGATCCAGAAGAGATAGAAGTACAGATCCCATCAGGAGATAAACCAGAAATTAAAATTCCAGAGGGCGATAATTATGATTACATCATTCCGATACGCCCCGAAGATAGCAACAAAGAAATCACAGTGGAAATCCCAGAGTATAAGCAATCCACAGTAAGTGTTGATTTA
Organism: Paenibacillus sp. FSL R5-0914; assembly: GCF_038004525.1. Taxonomy (NCBI): domain Bacteria; kingdom Bacillati; phylum Bacillota; class Bacilli; order Caryophanales; family Paenibacillaceae; genus Paenibacillus; species Paenibacillus sp. FSL R5-0914. The sequence continues at coordinate 34,931 of NZ_JBBORH010000001.1, read as the reverse complement.
CCTAGTAATAGTAATCTGCCCAAATTAGAGGTTACCAAAGGTGACGTATCTGTAGTCATCCCTAAGGGCACACAAGTTACAGATGGAGATTCTTCTAAGGTTGAATTGATTTCACCTACAACGGGTACAGAATCTGCGCTAAAAGATAGTTTGAATCAGATTATTCCCGGGGACAAGAAGCTTGATAACATCGTTCAAGCGTTTTCCATGGGTGGCAGCGCAAGAGTAGTATTCAGTCAATTTATTACGTTAACCTTTAAGGACCTTAAGGGAAAAGATGCAGCCTATATTCAAGAAGGCACACCTCATGCGATTCAAAAATTTACAAGTGACGACTTAGGCTTAGCAAGCGGCAAGGCTGAGTACGCCTATGACGACGGTAATGATTTAATCGTAAAAACCAAACACTTCACGGATTACATTGCGTATACCTCCAGTGCAGTGCAAACACCTGGTGGCGACGGTAATGGTAGTGGCGGCGAAGTCACTCCACCTAAATCAACTGTAACTTTGTCTGTGGATAAGCTTAATATTAATAAAGGGTATGTTGTTCCATCTGCACAGGTAGAGCTACAACCTGGTGACACAGCTTGGACTGTACTAAAAAGAGTTCTGGATAGCCGCGGTATCGTATATAAGTTTAAGTGGACAGAAATATACAATAGTGTATATGTCGAATCTATTGCTGGTGATGGGGAATTTGATCATGGCAGCGGTAGTGGATGGATGTATAATGTGAATGGAAAGTATCCTGGGTATGGGGCATCTCTATATACCCTGAATGCTGGAGATAGTCTTCAGTGGCGTTATACTACGGATCTAGGTGAGGACTTGGGATCAGGATTTAAACCAACGCCTACTTCAGCTCCGGGTGGTGGATCTACACCGGGGACCAATAGTAATACTGACGGGAAAACATCTCCAACAGAGGTTCCTAAGGATACTTCGAAAGATAATGACTCGAATACCAATGATATCAAAAAACTATATACAGACGCCGATAAGATCTCATCATGGGCGTACTCGGCGGTTGAGACGGGCACAGCAAAAGGATTTATTCAAGGTAACAATGGTAATTTCAATCCGAAGTCTGATATTACAAGAGCAGAATTTACAAAGATCCTAGTATCAGCATTGGAACTGGATACCAAGAGTGACAAAGGAATTACCTACAAGGATGTCGCTTTGGGTGATTGGTTCTATCCATATGTGAACGCTGCTCATAAAGCAGGTCTAATTACAGGCTTTAATAATGAATTTAAGCCAAATGACAAGATTACTCGCGAACAAATGGCAGCCATTATTGTCAGAGCATTATCAATCCCGGCTACGAAGCCAGGTACAGCTATTAAAGATATCAATACTGTGTCTGCGTGGGCAAAAGCAGATGTGGAAACCATTGTTGCCACCGGACTTATGTTAGGTGACAATAATCAGTTTAAGCCTAAAGAGCTTGTAACTAGAGAAATGGCAGCTGTTGTAGCTACTAGAACCCATGATTATAAGAGTGGCGATAAAGCAGTTAGTCCATACATTCAGAACACAGCAGCCTTTTTGCAAAAAACAGTAACAAACCCGGTCATATCCTCGGTTGGCGGGGATTGGACAGTGTTCGGGCTGGCACGTTCTGGTGTGAAGGTTCCAGATAGTTATTACGCTAAGTACTATGCGAATGTAGAAGCCACCCTTAAAGAAAAAGCTGGGAAGCTGCATAGCGTAAAATATACCGAATATGATAGAGTTATTTTGGCATTAACTTCAATCGGCAAAAATATTGATAAAGTGGCGGGTTATAACCTACTGGAACCACTCGCGGATTTTGATACTGTAATCAAGCAAGGCATTAATGGACCTGTGTTTGCCCTGATCGCTCTGGATAGTAATCATTACGACATTCCAGTGGTTAAGGATGTAAAGACGCAGACAACTAGAGAGATGCTCATTGATTACATTTTAGGTAGAGAGATCAACGGCGGGGGTTGGGCACTAGGCAGTAATGCTACTGCGGCCGATCCGGATATTACGGGAATGGTTATACAAGGCTTGACCCCTTATTACAAAACGAATGCCAAAGTAACGGCTGCTGTGGATCGTGGAATTGCTTGGTTATCCAAAACGCAAACAGCAGACGGAGGTTATGCAAGCTGGGAGTCTACGAACTCCGAGAGCATTGCTCAGGTGATCGTAGCTTTAGCTGGACTTGGTATAGATCCACATAAGGATTCCAGATTCATTAAAAATGGTCGTTCCGCAGTTGATGCGTTGCTTGGCTTTGCTGCACCTGAAGGTGGTTTTTATCACGTGAAGCAGGGTGGAGTAGGCAACGGAGGCGCGAAACCCGGAGAAGTAGATCTTATGGCTACGGATCAAGCGATGTATGCACTGGTTGCTTATGATCGGTTGGTTAAGGGTCAGACGAGTCTTTATGACATGAAAGACGTTAAATAGAACTTTATTTAAAGAGATAAGCAAGGGTAGCATGTATACCCTTGCTTATTATTTAAGGTGGGGAACTTAAGAAATGAATAAGAAAAAATGGCTAACAGCGATACTAATTATTGGTGTGTTGGCGATTGCCTTCTTTTGGGGCGGGAATTATCAGAAGAGCCCGAACAAGGTTGCGAGTAACAGTGTTGAGTCTCAAGTTGTAGAATCAGCCAATACGGCCTCCAATCAGAATGTTGATGTAGAGCCTACAACCTCAAGTGATGCCGAGACAACGGAGATAGCTCCTACAGCTACACCTGGTGAAACAGCTAAGCCTAAGCCCGTTGAAACGTTAAAACCAACTGAAGAGGTAACGCCAACCGAAACTGCGGTAACAGAGGTTGAAAAGCCGACTGCAACACCTAAATCGGATACAAAGGCACAACCGACCGCAACACCGAAAGTGGCTAAAACGTCCGTGCCGGAAACGAAAGCGACGGCAAAACCAGTAACCAAACCGGATTCAAAAGTAGCGACAACAGAAACAAAGCAGGAACCGAAAAAGGATAAATTCCTTACCGATCCAGTGCCGAGCGGGAAACCTAAGCCCGTGGAATGGCAAGATGCAACGGTAGATAAGGAGAAGCAATTAACGGCTACTTTGTCCGTGTCGGCAGCAACGATTTTAGATAATATGGATATTTTCAATAAGGATAAGGTTGAAGTATTGCCGGCAGATGGTATCATTTATAAAGCGCAGAAGGTAACCTTTTATGCAGGTGAGTCTGTGTTTGATGTTTTGCTAAGAGAGATGAAGAAGAATAAAATCCATATGGAATTCAGTATGACTCCGATCTATAACAGTAATTATATTGAAGGCATAAATAATCTGTATGAATTTGATGCTGGAGAGCTCAGTGGATGGATGTACAAAGTAAATGGCTGGTTCCCTAACTACGGCAGTAGTCGTTATGTTCTCAAGGATGGCGATGTCGTTGAATGGGTATACACTTGTGATTTAGGTCGAGATGTAGGTGGTTATGTAGCCACAGGAGGAGCTCAGAAATAATGAAGGATAGCTTTTCTACCTTTCATCCGTTTGTGAATTTTCTATATTTTGTCGTTGTATTGCTGTTTAGCATGGTGTTCATGCATCCCATATTTCAGGTGATTGCCCTTATCAGTGCAGTGGTCTACTCCTTTATGTTAAAAGGAAAGAAAGCCGTTCGATTTAATCTGCTGTACATGGTTCCTTTTCTACTATTTATGGCGATTATGAACCCTGTTTTTAATCATCAAGGGGTAACGATCTTGTTCTATTTGAACAATGGAAATCCCATCACGAAGGAATCCATTCTTTATGGTGTAGCAGCGGCGTGCATGTTTGTGACGGTAATCATATGGTTCTCCTGTTATAACGTCGTGATGACCTCGGATAAGTTTATTTATATATTCGGAAAAATACTGCCGGCACTGTCGTTGATTTTTTCGATGGTGCTTCGTTTTGTTCCAAGATATTTAGCGCAAATCAAGGTGATTTCGAATGCTCAAAAATGTATAGGCCGGGATGTCACGCAGGGAAATCTCCTCGCGCGAGCGCGAAATGGGATAACGATCCTATCGATAATGACTACCTGGGCTCTGGAAAATGCGATTGAAACGGCAGATTCCATGAAGTCAAGAGGATATGGATTGCCTGGACGTACAAGCTTTTCGATCTTCCGTCTAGATGCCCGGGACAAAGTAGCCCTCTTGATCATGACAGGCTTAATTGCGATGGTAGTCATCGGCGCAGCAATGGGTGAGAACACGATGAGATATTATCCGTCGATTAAAGCGAGCGCAATTACACCTTTTAGTATCCTTGTATATATCGCTTATTTTGCGCTATGTATGATCCCTGTGCTCATCAATATGGTGGAGGCAATGAAATGGAAATCTATCGAATCGAAGAACTAAGCTTTGCTTTTCCTGAACAAGAGCAGATGGCTCTTTCGAATATTAATCTTACGATTGCAAGCGGAGACTTTATTACTGTTTGTGGAAAGTCAGGCTGCGGCAAAAGTACCTTACTAAGACAACTGAAAACAATCCTAACCCCACATGGCAAACGCCAAGGGGCGATTTATTATAAGGGTCAACCTGTAGAAGAGATCGATCAACGGACACAAGCAGCGGAAATCGGTTATGTACTCCAAAGTCCGGACAATCAAATTGTGACAGACAAGGTGTGGCATGAGCTGGCCTTTGGCCTTGAAAGCTTAGGTTATGACAATTCTACGATTCGTTTGCGCGTGGCTGAGATGGCGAGCTTTTTCGGAATTCAGACCTGGTTCCATAAAAGTGTGACTGAGCTATCGGGTGGCCAGAAGCAGCTACTCAATTTAGCGGCGATTATGGCTATGCATCCCTCGGTTCTAATCCTTGATGAGCCTACCTCTCAGTTAGATCCTATCGCGGCTTCCGATTTTTTGGAGACGGTCAAAAAGATTAATCGCGAGCTTGGAACAACCGTTATCATGACCGAGCATCGTCTAGAGGATGTTCTTCCGCTTACAGATCGGCTGATTGTGCTGAATGAGGGCGTCGTGATTGCTGATGATACCCCGCCAAGGGTTGGAGAAGCTCTAAGCAAGCTGAACCATCCGATGTTTCTGTCCATGCCCTCACCGATGCAAATTTACGCAGGCGTAGAGAATGACTTAGCATGGCCTGTTACAGTGAAGGAAGGACGCCAATGGTTGGATGCTTTTCTAGAGGATAAGACACCTGCAACGATCGCGGAATCTCAGCCAAGCACGAAAGAGGACGGCCCAGTAGTCATAAAATTCAAGGATGTATGGTTTAAATATGATAAACACGGATCGGATATTATTAAGGATTTGTCCTTTGAAGTGAAGCAGGGACAGTTCTATTGCATTGTTGGTGGAAACGGAACGGGCAAGACATCGACGCTGTCGCTAATGAGCGGTATTCTTCAGCCCTATCGAGGGAAGGTTCTAATCAGTGGAAAGAATCCAGCGAAGATGAATGCCAAAGAACTGTTTACTAACAATCTGGGCATCCTTCCGCAAAATCCACAAACCTTATTTGTGAAGAAAACAGTCGAGTTAGATTTATACGAAATGTTATCCCAGCTCTCTTTAACGAAGGAAGAAAAGACGGCTAAAGTTGAGGCCGTGGTTAAGTTCGCAGAACTGGAACATCTTCTCTCGATGCATCCGTATGATCTTAGCGGGGGAGAACAGCAGCGTGCGGCGCTGGCCAAAGTGCTTTTGTTAGAACCAAAGATTCTGCTGCTGGATGAACCGACGAAGGGACTGGATGGACCTTTTAAAGAGAAATTAGCTTTATTCTTACAGAAGCTTAATGCTGAAGGTGTTACCATCGTAATGGTTTCGCATGATGTTGAATTCTGTGCCAAATATGCTGAGGTCTGCGCCATGTTCTTTGATGGAAGTATCATCACTACGAATGAAGCCCAGAAGTTTTTTGCTGGAAACAGCTTCTATACGACTGCCGCCAACCGAATGGCGCGTCATGTATGGAGCGAGGGAGTAACGATAGAGGGTGTGATTGATTTATGTCAACGAAGCAGGTAACGGGTCGTCGTTTGAGTCGTCGAACTTTATTAGCAGCACTACTAATCTTTATAGTTATTCCAGCTACAATTTTGCTAGGTATCTTTGTCCTAGACGATCGAAAATATTACTTTATCAGCCTATTGATCGTCCTCTATACGATGATTCCGTTTGCGATGGTGTTCGAGAATCGGAAGCCGCAGGCGAGGGAACTCATCGTCATAGCGGTGCTAGCAGCTATTGCCGTTGCTGGACGCGCAGCCTTTTTCATGTTGCCGCAGTTTAAGCCGGTTGTTGCCATTGTCATCATCGCAGGGGTGAGTTTGGGAGCTGAGGCAGGATTTCTGGTCGGTGCTGTTGCGGGCTTCGTCTCCAATTTCTTCTTTGGGCAGGGACCTTGGACGCCTTGGCAAATGTTTTGTTTTGGCATCATTGGCTTCCTGGCGGGCATTTTCTTCAAGAAAGGTCTGCTTAAAAAGACTAAGCTGTCTCTCTGTATATTTGGAGGGCTAGCAACGTTCTTGGTATATGGAGGCATTATCAATATAGGATCGCTGATGATGTTCACTTCAGAGTTCTCATGGTCGGCTTTGATGACGACTTATATTTCCGCCTTTTGGTTTGATATGGTGCATGCGGTCTCGACGGTGGTGTTCCTCTTTTTCATTGCTAACCCTATGATTGAAAAGTTGGATCGGATAAAAACGAAGTATGGGTTGATTGAGCCTTAGGGTGTTTGTGCGGGGTGTTGTGCGCTTTGCGCTGGCGGATGCTCCGAGAACGGACTGTTGTTACAATCGCTGTTGTGTCCAGATTTTTTTGAATTTTTCCCCTAGGGTAAAATCCGGACACAAAGGCGAACGCTCCGCTTTTCCACAATCAGTCCGTTCTCTCCGCTGCTATCAGCGCGAAACCCAAACCCACATCGACGAAAGGCTCAAAGAACCCCCCTTCGGTTTTTAGCCGAAGGGGGGCGGTAGTACCTAGTGGCTGGAGGTTTGGCCACTATAAGATATTACAATCGGTATGGAATTCTAGTAGCGATGCTTCTAGATCTAACCTTAAAAAACAGGCGATGCTCCGGTCTACCGGTATCGCCTGTTTTTCGATTATTCCCTTACGATATCTATAGGTACTGAGGTATCTTCAAAGGACTTAAGGCTCTTTCGGCTGGGAGCAGACGGGGAGACGGGCAACCTAACGATAATCGTCGTTCCCTCTCCGATAGCGCTGTCTACCTCTATCCTTCCCTGATGCAGAGAGACAATTTTTTTAACGATCGCAAGTCCGAGACCGTTGCCATTGTTGTTTCCGTTCCGCGACTTGTCTATTTTATAAAATCTTTGGAATACGGCATTGAACTCTTCCGGGGACATCCCGATTCCATTATCGATGATGGTGACGGATACTTCTGCTACACTACTAACTATACTGATGCGAATATTCCCGCCTTCCGGTGTGAATTTGATGCTGTTGCTGAGCAAATTCATCCATACTTGCTTCAGCTGATCTTCATCACCCTTAATTTTGACCGCTTCCGGCAATTCAAGATCGATAACAATGCCTTTGGCTGACCATTGGGGCTCACAAGTCACAACGATGGTTCTAATCTGCTCGTCAAGATTGAAGGGACTTGCGTTGAAGGGATGATGTTCAGAATCCAGGGAAGCGAGCTTCAGTAAATTATCACTTAGCCTCGACAGACGTTCACTCTCCTCAATGATGATATCAAGATATTCGCTGCGTTCCTCTTCCACGATTAAATCATGGTTCTGCAACGCCTTGGCAAAGCCGGAAATCGACGTAAGCGGTGTCTGGATTTCATGAGAAACGTTGGATACGAAATCCTGCCTCATTTGTTCCAACTGCTTCAGCTCCCCTGCCATCTCCACATAGCTTTGTGTCAATTCCCCGATTTCATCTATTCGGTTCACTTTAAGCTCCACCTCGAAATCACCCTTGGCCAGTCTTTTTGTCGCATTCGTCAGCGCTTTGATCGGCTCCACCAAATATCTGGCGGCAATAAGAATGCATACACTACCCAGCAAAAGCACGAGTAAAAGCACAAAGAGCACCATCCGATTGACGATATTTTCGTTCTCAGCAGAATACTGCAAGAACATCGCACGCCACTCCCCGTCCAACATAAAGGGCATCCCGATAAAAATATCCTTATCTTCCGCGGAGGAACGGTAGAGCTTTCCTTGTAGTACTTGTTTGACAGCTTCGGGGGGGACAGTGACAGCCGGACTACCCTTGAGCCCATAAAAGGTATGTTCTCCAGCATGATTGTACAGGTGGATAGGGTGTGCAGATACCTTAACCATACTATTCAGGAACTCGTCCGTATCTTTAGGTTTGGCGTCATCATAGCGGTGAATGATCTCTTTTCCCACTACGATCATTTCATTCTGTCCCTCGTAACTTATTTGTTTCTGAAAGACATACAAGCCAATGAAAAAGGAACAGATTAGACTAAAGATAATGATGCCCAGAAACGTGAGAATGACGCGTACATACAATGTCTTGATCATGGCGTAGGGATCAGCCGATATCCCAGTCCGCGGGCCGTTTCGATTTGAAATTGCTCGCCCTTGCCGCTGAATTTCTCCCTCAACCGACTTATATGCACATCTACAGTCCGGCCGTCTCCTTCATAATTCAATCCCCAGATTTGAAGGATCAACTGTTCTCTTGTGAAGATTTGCCCAGGATGGCTGGCCAGTAGAAACAGCAGCTCAAATTCCTTCAAAGGAATTGTGACCGGTTCTTCACCACGCGTGACCTGAAAAGTGCGCCGGTTGAGCGCCACATTACCCAACTGCACGGACTGGGAAGAAACGACCAGCGAGCGTTTAAGCAAAGCTTTTACTCGCATTACCAATTCAAGCGGATCAAATGGTTTCGTTAGATAGTCATCCGTACCAAGTTGAAAGCCTTTCACTTTGTGTGCAGATTCTGCTTTAGCTGTCACCATGAGGAGGGGGATGTTGGCATCCCAGCGCCTGATTTCTCTGCATAGATCCCAACCATCCAATCCTGGCATCATAATATCTAGAATGACGAGATCGACACGCGAGTTCTGTATAATGGACAGAGCTTTGGTACCATCCCTGGCTTCTTTGAGGTCAAAACCTTCTTTTCGCAAAAATAAAGACATTAGCTTTCGGATGTTATCATCATCATCAGCGATAAGTATAGTAGCCACGATTTTCCTCCTCTATTAAGCTTTCATTATATCTGATTTGTACTTGGCAAGTAATGGTGTTATCCGAACTGCCAACCCAACAGGTTCCAATAGTAGAAGAACAGAGTCATTGCCACAGCCGAAAGCGTCACTAACGTATAATGCACACGCTTTAAAGCTGTCCAGTATTTATTCTTCCAAACCAGTATAGCCGAGATTAGTAAAGCTAAAGTCAGACCAACCAAAATGATTGGCATAACTAAACTGAGATAAAGCGAAAGACTGATCCCGCTGAACTTCTGCATCATGTCCATGGACATAACCACCATAAATATCGTGACGAAAGATAGCAGTGCCCAACCAGCAGTTCCCGCAGATAGGCGGATGGCCCACTTTTCAGGTGGCGTCATCGCCTTAATCTTGCGTTTGGAGAAGATTAGTCCGAGCAATGCAGTGATGAAAATCAACCCCGAGAACCCTAGTACGATAAACCAAAATTTATTCTGATCCAAGAGAGGCGTACGCTCCAGCGGCATATCCGGTGCCATCCCTAAGATCATATGTGTAACCTTACCGGACTCATTCGTGCGGAAGGCAATTTGTTCGGTACCTCCCTCGAGTTGGAACATATTCGGACTGACTTCATTATACAATTGTTGTTCACTACCACTTCCCAAGGATAGCTTATTATCCTCAACCGAGACATTCAGCTGAGCGAAAAAGTTGAAAAACTTATCAATATCACTGATGTTTCTGCGGGTAAATTGATAGGCTCCTGCAAATTTCTGAATAGATTCATCAGAAGCGATGAATTCAGCCTGACTCGCATCAGGAGCAGGGTAGTAGCGGTTGAAAAAGGCTTGGATGAGGTCTGCTGCGGAATCACCGCCCTCACCGCCGTTGTAGGATACAAAGATGCCTACATGCTTGGCAGGCACAAGATACAATCCCGTATTAAACATGGGGTCAGAACCACCATGAGTGATCAGCGTGAGCCCATTGATTTGATTCTCTGCGAACCCAAGATCCACTCCCGGCAGACGTTTATCAAATTGAAACGCCGTTGAATGCATTAGTTCTGCCGTCTCGGGTCTCAGAATCTGCTGATCACCATATTTCCCGTTCTGCAGATGGGCGATCATGAAATGCGCCATATCTACTGCTGATACTGTACCCGAGCCGGCAGGACGAAAGCCGCCCTCGAAGGTAGGTGTTCCTGGAATAAAACTACCGTTCTCGCTGTTGTACCCCACAACTTTGTTGGGCATGAATGACTCCGGCAAAGGTTCTACTACGGTCGAATATTTCATGTCGAGCGGATCGAAAATATATTTCTTTATATAATCATTGTAAGGAACACCGCTAACTTCCTCTACAATTAGACCTGCGAGTGTAGCACCGTAGTTCGAATAAGAACTTATCTGTCCGGGTGGTCTTACCCGTGCCAACATATGCTTATTGAGTGTTTCAGAGATTGACCCCGGCAATTTGGCAGGGTCTGTAGTGATTTGATAACCAACTCCACCTTCTTCGAACCCTGCTGTATGTGTCATCAAATGGCGCATAGTGATAGGTTCAGGATAAGTAGCAGGGATCTTCACTGATTTCAGGTAGGTGTTAATATCCGTGTCTAGATCAATTTTGCCTTGCTCGACCAGTTGCATCACCGCTGTCCAGGTGAACAGCTTTGTCGTTGAAGCGATTCGAAACATGCTGGTTGTCGGGTCAACGGGGGCTGCTGCCTCTAGATTGGAACTACCATAACCTTTAGCCAAAATAATCTTGTCATCTTTTACGATGGAGATTACGGCTCCCGGAATTTGTAGCCGATTCATATCTTTTTCCATGATGCCATCAACGAAGGTGGTCAGACTCTCGGTATCATCGAGATTGGCAGGGGCTTCAGTCTGAGTTAAAGTTAGCGCGGTTTGATCCGTCTTAGTCTCGGCCGATGCCTGTTTCCCGGGCAACACCAGGCTTGCGCCTAATCCGGCACTAATCACAGCCAATAGGGTTAGACCAGCGATCAGTCTTTTTTTTATAGAAGTTAACATTATTATCCTCCGCATCATCATTTATTGGGATTGGATGATCATCCACCTAACGCTTATAGACATTATCAGAGTAGTGTGAATGGAACGTTAACAAGACTATAAAAAAACAGACTGCCATCCACCGCCTTCAACGACAGAGGGTAGTCTATTGTGAAAAAATTGAAATTCCAGGTTCCTTTTTTGTTGCCTGATAAATTAAAATAAACAGCGGTAGTTTAGGACGTGATTTCCTTGTCCTAGGTTATCGCTGTTTCTATTAGAATCAGTGAACTCTTCTACATATCCCCACTTATCGTTCAGCTACAACACCTTGTGACGGAACTTCCACAACGGGGCGCCTATGGGTGGCCTCAAGGATGGAAAGGTCACCATCCAGCGCTTTGAGTCCGGGGAGAAGCAAGGCTGCGCTAGCACAGAGCATTGGAAGCAGTCCGGCGATTATAAAAAGTGCGGGCACCCCGTAATGCTGGGCAATCGCGCCACCGGCAAAAGCACCAAAAGGCTGCAAGCCGCCACCGATCAGAAAGCGAATAGAATTGACTCTTCCTTGCAGATGGCTCGGAACTAGACGTCCATGGAGTGAAGAGCTTAAGGAACCGAAGAAGGGACCTAACGTCCCAGTAGCAAATACAGCGGCGAGAGCAAAAGAAAAACTAGGGAATAACCCCCATAAGGTAGTCACTAAACCTATGGTCCCCAGACTGCTAAGCATGACAAGCCGTCTTTTTTTAATTTCCCCTATCATGGAAATCACACTTAGCCCGACTAAGGTTCCCAGTGCGAAAACTGTACTTAGCGTGCCCATCGTGGCCGCATCGCGGTGGAGCACTTCGCGTACAAAAGGGACCATCATCGTCCAGACGGCAATTGAGCTTAAATTACTGATGGAGGCCATGATCATAATCGTAAGCATTGCAGGAAATTGTTTATAGAAGGTAAAGCCCTCGGCTATCTCGCGAACGTAAACGGTGATGGAGAAACTACCTGGGGCTGGAGAAGGTTTCGGTAGTTTTTGTAAGCACAGCAAGGTAGTGATGGCGGCTGCGTAACATATCATGTTGATGCCAAGGGCGGGCAGCGCTCCACTAGTAGCGGTCAACGCACCTGCTAAGGCAGGCCCCAGCAGGACTGCTGCGCTTTTGCTGCCATCAATGATAGCAAAAGCTCGCACCAGCTTCCGGCTGTCGGCAACGCCAGGAATAACAGCCATCGCTGTTGGCATGAACAATGCGGCGCAAGATCCGCTGAGACCCGCGGCGACAAACAGATGCCACAGCTGCAATTGGCCAGCCAGGCCCATGCCGAGTGGCAGTGCTATAGCCAGCAAGCGAATGGCTGCCAAGAAGGCCATAAAACGGACCCGGTGCAGCCGATCGGACAACGGTGAACCGAGCAAGCGCAACAGCAGCTCAGGTATGCCGGAGCTGAGCGCGAGTGCTCCCATCGCTAGCTTAGAACCGGTTAGCTCATAGACGAGCCATTCCATAGCCAGTAAGCCAAAAGCATCTCCAAAAGCGCTTAAAGTGATGGTGGAGAGTAGACCATAATAGCTGCGTTTTATCATTGCTTGGTAGCTCCTTTCTTAACTCTCCAAATACGCCTCAATCTGCTGAGGCAGTCCGTTTAAGGCTTCTAAACGTAGGCTGTACGAAGTGCTCTTAACATTGCTATGGACAATGACCAGGCCAGCTGCGCGCAGTGCAATAAGATGGTAGTGGATTGTACTTTTGGAAAGTCCGACCTCACGTACGATTTCTGTGAAATTGAGCTGTTTGCCTGTGAGCAAACGAAGGATAAACAGCCGCGTCTCATCTGACAGCGCTCGGGTAAGGCGGAGTAATGCTGGAGCAGGCCGTCCAGCTTCCGGAGGGAGAGCATCACAAGAGTAGCTGGTGAATACGAATTCATCATACATAGCGGTCGTAACCAGTGGACGAGCATGATATTGCGGAATGATAATGACCTGCTTCAGATGTTCGGTTGGATAAAGGCGCATTCCAGCAGTAGCTGCTTCAAAGACTTCCATATCATTGTTCCCGCTTAGCATCGCGCGTCTTGATTCGGCTTCTTGCTCAAGCCCTTTGATGATATTAGGATCGATTCCACTGAAGTAACCTGAGTTCCATTCGCGGAGGATGTCAGCGGCAGTGTCCCTAAGCTCCGCAAGATTGGAAGGGACCGATTGGCCGAAACGTCCGGAGATTTCATACAGTTCGCCCGAAGATAAACCATCGAACCACTCCAAAAACCCCTCTACCGAACGCTCTCCCGGACAGCACCAAATATAGGGAGCCAAACTGAAATCATCAAGTTTCTTAACGACTTCCTGCATTTTACGTAGCAGCATTGGCGCGAATCTGGCTTGAACATCGCGTACCCAGAGCTTACCGGAATCCATGGCAGTATGGTTCTGCTTACTTAGAAAAGCAGTCATACTACTAACACATTCATACATGGGTGCAAAATCGACCTCTACTTTATAATCCAAGAGCTGCTCCATTCTTTCAGTGAAATACTGAACTTGTTATTAGTTCTATAAATATAGAACTTATTAATGGTTTTATTGTAAACGAACTACTCGTTGTTTTCAATAGCCATTTCACCGAAAAATCCGAACTCAAAATATTATTCAAATATAATCAATTGATTATATAAGTGTGCGGTTATATAATGGATTTGAAATTAGATGAAGAAGGTGTAATTAGACTTGAAGGACTTGAAGGACACAAACGATTTGACTCAGGGTCCTATAATGCCTACCTTAATGAAATTAACGCTTCCGATTATTGCGACGAATTTCATCTCTACTACTTATGGTCTAGTCGATATGATTTGGGTTGGAAGATTAGGAAGTGGTCCGGTTGCCGCGATTGGTACAGCGAGTTTTTTCATTAATCTAGCGATTGCTTTATCGACTATGGTTACGATCGGCACAGGGATTAAGGTGGCGCATTGTATGGGATCTGGTCAGTTAGAGAAGGCTAAATCTTATATAAAGAACGGATTTATGATGTCTATTTTATTAGGACTTCTCTATATGAGTTTAGTGCTATTAACTAAGAATCAGTTGATTGGTTTTTTTGATCTTGGAAGTGATGAAGTAGAGCGGATGGCTAGACAATTTCTAGTGATTTCGATATTTGGATCGGTATTTTCCATCGTGAATACGTTATTCGCAACGCTCTTAAACGCTATGGGAAATAGTAAACAACCGTTTCAGATCTTCTCCATTGGTCTTATGGTTAATATTGTCCTTGATCCATTTTTGATTTTTGGCTGGGGCAGTTTTGAAGGATGGGGAGTAGCGGGGGCAGCTATTGCAACATTAACGGCGAACATTTTGGTTACGGCTCTTTTTATCCTGAAGACAAGAAAGTCAGAACTCATTTCAAACACATCCGCGTGGGACAGTCGTCAAATGAAAGAAGTCATCCGCATGGGGCTACCAATAACGATCCAACGGGTCACCTTTACGATCATATCAATCATCATTGCCAAGATCATTGTACGATTTGGAGCGGATGCTATTGCGGTTCAAAAAATAGGAATCCAAATTGAATCCATTTCCTATATGACCATTGGCGGACTACAGGGAGCTATTGCTGCCTTTTTTGGTCAAAATTATGGAGCACGTCGCTTCGATCGTATTGGGCAGGGGTATCGTCAGGCCTTAATTTTAACCTCCATTTTTGGCGTGATCGTGTCGCTTATATTTATTGCGTTCCCGCAGCAGCTATTTTCATTGTTTTTATCAGACCAGACAAGTTTGGAATTGGGCGCAGATTATATGCGGATCATCGGTTACTCACAATTATTCATGTGTATGGAATTGATGACAGTAGGTGCTTTTAACGGCATGGGTCAAACCCACATCCCACCGATCTTTAGTATTTCATTTACTGCACTCCGAATTCCACTAGCCCTACTCTTATCCGAACCTTTTGGCTTGAATGGGGTGTGGATGTCGATTGCGCTAAGCAGTGTGTTCAAGGGTGTTATTCTTGTGTTCTGGTTTAGAAGATCTTTGTTCAGAATGAATAAACAGCAGGCAAACTACTAAGCAAAGGATGAGCGTAGGAATGGCTTTATTAAATCGTAAACTCATACAGCTTTTAAAGGATAACCATTTGAATAAGGAGATTTTTCACGGAGAATTTGGACTGGAAAAAGAAAATGTCAGAGTGGATCCAGAGGGAAGACTTGCGCTGACACCACATCCAAAAGCCTTTGGAAACAAGCTGGAGAACCCCTATATTCAAACGGATTTCTCAGAGAGTCAGGTTGAAATGGTGACACCCTCTTTTGATTCTATTGAAGAGACTTATAACTTTCTGGAGGCGCTGCAGGATATTGTGTCGCTAGAGCTTAATGAAGAATATCTGTGGCCGAGTAGTAATCCTCCCATGCTGCCGAATGATAAGGACATTCCCATTGCCAAAATGGGTAATCCGGTAGAGGACGAGTATAGACATCAGTTAGCCGAAAAGTATGGTCGTAAAAGACAATTGCTGAGTGGGATCCATTATAATTTCTCTTTTGATGAACAATTTCTAAAAAAGCTTCATGATATCACAGATCCACAAAAGAGCTTTAAAGATTTCAAAGATGCTACCTATTTAAAAATAGCCCGCAACCTATTGCGATACCGCTGGCTTCTAATCTTTTTAACAGGTGCTAGTCCTGTTTTTGATAAGACTTATATGGAGCAATGTGTGGCACGTGGTGAATCAGATGATGAAAAAAGCTTCTATTATCTGAATATGAATTCACTGCGAAATAGCGAATGCGGGTATCGGAATGAAAAGCCTCTCTATGTGTCTTTTGACTCGCTTACGGAATATGTACATGATTTACAAGCGTTGATTGAATCGGAAGAATTATTAAGTGTAAAAGAGTTCTATAGCCCGGTTAGAGTGAAGACGGCAAGAGGTAAACATCCGTTAGAGGAGCTGCTGCAGGATGGGATTGCCTATTTGGAGCTTCGTTTTATTGATCTCAATCCACTCTATAAAATAGGAATTAGCAAAGAATCAATGACTTTCATTCATCTGTTTATCCTGTATATGCTATTGAAAGAGGATGAACCGTTCGGAGTAGAGGATCAGAAGATGGCGAATCTTAATCATGATCAATTGATCATGGAGGGGATCAAAGGCTGTTTGCATGATTACGGAGATTCTTGCGGGACAATGGAACAGAAGGCTTTAATTTGTATGCAAGAAATGCAGGATATGATTCAGCTATTGAACCCAGAGGATAAACAGCTCTCGAACGTTCTGAACGGAGCTAAGGATAAGATTCTAAATCCAGATCAGAGCTTTGCGGGGATTGTGAAGTCGGAAGTTCAACAATCCTCTTTTATTAAATATCATCTGAATAAAGCCAAACAATATGCTAAGGAAAGTCTTGCGAATGGATACCGATTTGTAGGATATGAGGATTTGGAGCTATCTACACAGCTTCTGCTGAAGGCAGCGGTTAAACGTGGGATTAAGTTCCAATTGCTCGATCGGGAAGAGAACTTCGTTGTACTTACGAAAGGCGATCATAAAGAATACGTTAAGCAGGCTACGAAGACATCCCTGGATTCTTACAGCACGATACTAATTATGGAGAATAAAATTGTTACGAAGGAAGTTCTCAAACAACAAGGCATTCGTGTTCCCTCAGGTGAGGCATTTGGAGATCTGGAAGCGGCAATGAATGCATATGGCACTTATCGTAATAAGCGAATAGTGATCAAACCCAAATCAACCAACTTTGGACTCGGCATTACTATTTTTACAGATGATTTCTCCAAAGAAGATTATCAAAAAGCCTTCGCAATTGCCTTCGAGCATGATCGAACAGTGCTGCTTGAGGAATTTATGACGGGGAAAGAATATCGTTTTCTAGTCATGGGCGATGAAGTAGTCGGAGTATTGCACCGGGTTCCGGCGAATGTGGTCGGTGATGGTGTACATACAATAGAAGAGCTGGTTCACGAAAAGAATAAGGATCCGCTAAGAGGTCGTGGCTACAAAACTCCGCTTGAGAAGATTCGGATTGGCGAAGCAGAAGAGATGTTGTTGAAGAATCACACTATGACTTGGAGCGATATCCCTCCATTGAATGAGATCATCTACCTGCGGGAGAATTCGAATATTAGTACCGGTGGAGATAGCTTAGACTTTACTGATGAGATTCCGGACAGCTATAAAGATCTAGCCATTCAATCAGCTAAAGCTGCAGGGGCCACTATTTGTGGAGTAGACATGATGATTGATGATATTAGGGAAGAGGCTAGCGATACCAATTACAGCATTATTGAGATCAATTTTAATCCAGCGATTCATATCCACTGTTATCCTTTTAAAGGCAAGAACCGCCAAGCGGATGAACGGATTTTGGATCTGTTGTTTGGAGAATGAACAGAAGCTCAACCAGTACTTTTGGTTGAGCTTCTGTTATTAAACGACACAATTCGCTCATCCACCCGCTGCATATTAATCCTAGAAGTTACCTGCTGCTGCAACGCCGCTAAAGTTTCTGGCTTGGACATTATTAAAGGGATCTGTTGCAGCAGCATTAGTGAAGATCTCCGCCGTGTACTGAATTTGACCTGCTGCGACCGCTGCTGGCGGTGGAACATCTACTGCTGTAAAGCCGAAAGCCTCGTTTTCTCTGCTGATCGCAACACCAAATGTTGTGGTGAAAATGATGGTTCCGTTTCTGCGAACATTAACGGTATTAGTGTTGAAAAGAGGATTGTTTTCTACTTTTAGAAATCCAGTCAAAAGTATGCGGACATTGCCTTGATTATCTGCCGATACGCCTGCGGTCTGAATACCAATATCCCCAAAAACAAGGGGAGTCGCTGCTAGTGGAATAACTGCTGGTGTAGCATCCGAAGCAGCTTGGTTGGAAAGTCTTAAATCTACAAACTGAATGGTCATATTATACTCACCTCCTAGAAATAGAATATGAAAGAGTAAGGTTCGATTCTTGGATTCGTATGAAATTCATCAGCTACCTACTTGTAGAGCTTGATTCCGACCCCTTGTGACACTCTTGTAACAGAGATTCGCTACGATATGCTACGAGGTGAGAAAATGAAGAAATCTAAAGCTTTTATCGTGTTGATCTTATTGTTGGTTGTCGGATGCAGTTCGGTACCATCACAAGCCAATCCAGAACTGAAGAAGGAAGAGAAGACAGAAAGGAATGAGAAGTTAGCCTTCTGGGAGGGCCAGAGAAAAGGAACCAATTTCATGAATTCAAAATCTTTACCGGAAAACTATGATGCTGCCAAAGAGCAAAATATTGAATTCATTCGTTTGGCACCAGATAAATGGGCAAAAGACAGTGACTATTTATTTAATGACAAACCGGATGCGAACCCGGATAAAGATTTTCTAATAGGGAATGCAGATAAGTATGAAGGGATTGTTGAGGAGGATTTTGCCGAGTTAAAAGCGGACTTAGATGCAGCCGAGGCTCGGGGCTCCAAAGTGGTGCTGACCGTCCTCAGTCTCCCCGGAGATCGCTGGAGGCAGTTCAATAATTACAAAAATGATGACCGGATATGGAAAGATTTCAGTTATCATGAACAAGCGGCAGTGTTTTGGAGAGATCTAGCAAGCCGGTTGAAAGATCATCCTGCGGTAATCGGTTATAACCTGATAAATGAGCCACATCCAGAGACCGCCACGGGATTTAATGACTTCTGGACACAGGACTACAGCGAATGGTATAGCTCAGTAGAGAATACCCCTGCGGATTTGAATCTTTTATATGAGACGATAGTGACCGCTATTCGTACCGTAGATACGAAGACACCAATTATCGTAAATTCTGGGCTGTATGCTACACCTTGGGCTTTTAAATATTTAAAACCGATCGATGATGAGAATGTGTTGTATGCTTTTCATATGTACGAGCCTTACGAGCTAACCAGTCAAAATAAGAAAAAAGGGCTTACCTATGAGTATCCTGGAACGATAAAGGTCGGGGATAATAAAACGGAAAAAGCTTTTAACGAGGAAGCCTTAAAGGAATTTCTGGAACCTGTTGCGCAGTGGGCAAAGGAACATAACATCCCCGCAAATCGGATTGTTGCAGAAGAGTTTGGAACGAATCGATTAGTAAAAGGTGCAGATCAATACATGGCTGATTTAATTTCGATTTTTGATGATTTCGGCTGGCATTGGGCGTTTTATGCTTTCCGCGAGGATACTTGGGACGGTATGGATTATGAATTGGGAAGTAAGCCCCCAACCTGGGAATATTGGCAAGCGATAGAGAATGGCGAACAGCCTCCTCGAAAAGTAGTCGATAGCCCGATATGGGAAGTATTGAAGAAAGGAATTGAAGGAAAGGAGTAAATGATGCTACTTGAACATTCTAATTGCCGATGATGAGAAACATATGACCACTATATTGAAGACTTATTTCGAAAAAGAGGGCTATAACGTTTGGGTAGCAGCGGATGGGGAGGAGGCGCTGGAGCTCTTTTTTTCGAATAAGATCGACCTTGTGGTACTGGATTGGATGATGCCTAAGCGAAGCGGGATTGAGGTGTGTAATGAAATCAAGCAGGTTAGTTTAGTTAAGGTGGTCATGTTGACCGCTCGATCTTCCCATGACGATGAATTTAGCGCATTAGATATCGGTGCAGATGAATATATAAGAAAACCATTCGATCCACGGATCTTAATGCTGAGAATCAAAAAAATGCTGGGTACCGAAAAAGTAGCTGCTATACGGGATTTAGAAATTGATTTTGAGCGAAAAAAAGTGTTCAAGAATGGGGAGGAGCTGTCCCTATATAAAAAAGAGTTTGAACTGCTAACCTTCCTATATGAGAATAAAGGCCGGATTTTGTCCAGAGATTCTTTGTTATCTTCCGTTTGGGGAATGGATTATCTTGGTGAAGAGAGAACCGTGGATACACATATCAAAAGATTACGCGATAAGATTGGGGCTGACCACGTAATCACACACAGGGGAATGGGGTACAGCTTCCATGATAAAAATCAATAAAATAAGCACGAAGTTATTGATTATGGTAAGTATTATTCTGCTGATTGTGTTTGGGACGTCCTATTCATTACACAATTTTTTCTCGTCCGATTATTACCTTTACAAAATGAAAACCAAAATTAACGACATTTATGACGAAGTAAAGGATCTCAGCCTGGATCAGCTCATGGAGAAAGAAACAGCGATCGAGAACAATAACAATGTAACGATAGTTAGGGTTGAGAACAACGGAAGCGCAACAATAATCAACGAGAACATTCAATTTGCGTTGTACAAAGATAAAGTGGCACTTAATAAGTTCTGGATTACGGAAGAAGTTTTGCAAAAGGTAAATGAAGGAAAAACGGTGAATCTATTATTTAATCAGGGGAAATTGAAGTCCAGCCTGTTAACGAAAATATATGAGCAGGATGGTAGCTTAATCCTCATCGGCACAGTGGTTGTGCACAATACAGATGCTTTAAACATCGTAAACCAATTCAGCTTCTATTCCATTCTTTTGGGGATTATTATCAGTTTGCTGTTAGTGGCTTATTTTTCGAGGAAAATCATTACTCCGTTAGAGCAATTGCAGGATGTAGCGAAGGATATCTCCAATCTTGATTTTAAACAAGTGACGATTAAGTCGGGGGATGAAATCGAAGAATTATCAAAGAGCATTAACCAGATGAGTCAGCGCCTGAAAAGTGCCCATGCAGAGCTGGAGAAGAAAAATCAAAGCTTAAACACACTGATCTCAAGCATTTCACACGAGGTAAAAACACCGTTATCCTTAATCCAGGCGTATACCATTGGCATTCAAGACGATTTGGATGATGGTACGTATACGGATATCATTTTGGAACAGGTGAAGTATACGTCTGATATGGTGGATTACTTAATTAAACTGTCCAAGATTCAAAAGACCGAAGTGTATAAAGAAAAATTCGATCTTAAAGAGCTTCTGCTCAAAGTGATCTCACAATATAACATTACGCTTAAAAATAAAAACCTGATCTTACAGACCGACTTCCATTCGGTTGAACGATCCATCGTTGAGGAGGATAGCAGCCAGATAGAAATTGTATTCAACAACTTAATTAGTAATGCCATTAAATATGGGGAAGAGAATGTCTTTAGCATCTCATTAGCGAGTGACATACACGATGCACTGAAATTCACCATTACTAATAAAACCACGCGCCTGAAAGAGGAGCATTTAGCGTATATTTGGGACCCGTTCTATGTCATTGAGGAGTCTCGGAATAAAGAAATCTCAGGAACTGGACTTGGCCTGTCTATCGTCGCGGAGATTCTAGCTAAGAATGATCTAAAATATGAAGCCACATTAGAGGACTCGTATATTAGTTTTAGTGTTTGGTTTGATGTTGAGGTTACAGAAAATAATTGCTAGTGGGAGGAAAATGTCCCTTAAGAAATCTTCAGTTACTGTTGCAACTCTTTCACTCTTAATCAACCTCATAATGAATATGTATCAGGCACTATCAATGATTAAATGTTTAGATTAGGGAAAGCCTCCCTAATTATGTGAGATTAATCGTGCTCCAAGCGATAATTAGGGAAAATCTCCCCAATTATCAGGTTGTTTCATTCATAAAGAGGGTATTCTCGTATTTATTAGGGAGGATTTCCTTAAAAGTCACAAATTGAGCCGATAATTGACTAATTTTAGGGAGGATTTCCCTAATCCGCAAAGTGGTGTGATGTGAAGCTTAATGCAATGCTAGTGGAATTGAATTGCAGCTCATAATAAATGAAGCACTCCTTCAAGGAGGATTCATTCGCTTTAAAGCTATCAGCAGAGACACGATTCTACACATAATCGTGAATGGTTTTTAGATTTAACCCATAAATATGGTGAAAAGTAACGGAGGGAATTTTGGAACTGTAGGAGCGGAGCGTTCGCCTTTGTCTCCGGATGTTATCCGCTGATAGCGGTAAAATCAAAAACATCTGGAGACAACAGCGACCGTAAGTCCAAACATTCCCGCAGTTACGCCCCGTCACCATATTCATCACACAATCACCATATTCATCGCCCCGTCACCATATTCATCACACAATCACCATTATTCTTCACCAGCCATCACCATATTCATCGCCCTACCATCAATTCAGCTTCAAGATCGAAGCATTATCAACAAAGGTAGCTGTATTAAACAGCATCAATACATCCTTGATATCATTCTGAGCCATGTACTCACTGATACTCCCGTTATAATAACGAATGTCGATCACGTGGATTTCCGGTACATGCTGAGTCAGAAAAGGAATTACACTATGTGCATAGGAGTCCTTGATGACGAGTAGCTTCTCCTGTTTGATCACTTTAGGATCAAGCTGGCTTGTGATTTTCATGAGGGCATGAACGCCCCCTAGAAAATAAGAGTACTTATCTTTTTTCTCCAAATAGCTTGAATCATACATACTTGTTAAAGTCTCACCTGTATCTACAATATGCATCTTGGTGGATACATCATGAACAGGCTTATACACTTGAATGGAATCTGGTGCCACCCCAATGAATTGACTCCGCGTATGGTAGCTTCCAAGGAACGAATCGCTTACCGTCTCAATCTCGAATTCGCTCTGGGACAGAGGTTGCCATCCCATACTTTTAGCATAAGCTACGTAAGCCAAATAAGCGCCGTAGGTTGTCCAGTGATGATCGGTCCGATAATAAATGTCCTCTGCGGCATGAGGAGCAAGAACATTAAATCCATTTATAAAAGTAAGGCTATCCCCTACATCCTCAGCAATCGTTTGATTCACCTCGGCTTGCGAATATACGGGTGCTAACCAGGGAAGACGCTCGTTGTACAAGCCTACCGATGTCGGCGCAAGCAGAAAGGTCGTTTTGGCTTCAGCATTTTTATCGGCAAAACGCTTCACAGCCGCTGTATATTGCTGAACCTTATTGTGATCAGGTGCCTCGAATTTTTCGAATAAGTAGCCGTCTTTCCCCTTATAAATTCCGTTATTCTCTTGCTGCAACCTCATTTGCTCCACCGCCGATTTCACCCATACCCATTTGGCGCGAAAAGGGAAGTGATCGGTTACGAAGTTTTCTGCCTCTTCCGCGTAGGTGTGGGATAATAAATTGTCCCATGTCAGTTGGGGAGCGCTTTGCAAATATCGGTTTTCTAGCTCAGAGAAACGTTGAACTGGCAATAAGAAAAAGGTTATACCCACCAGAAACAGCGTCGCGACAAATCCTACCACTAGTATTCGATCCGTTCTCTGCTTCATAAACAATCACCCCCTAGAATCGGAAATATAAGAATGGGTTAAAGGTAGCATCCACTAAGTAAGCGACAGATAGGAAGAACAGCACACCATACCAAATCAGAGAAGGGATCGTTCTATCATCCATACGCTTGAAGAGTTTCAAAGGCACGGATGCTAAAGTTAGTACCACAAGTAGAATCGCATTTGTGTAAGTGAAGTATAAAGTAGTGGTATCCCACAATGGCTGACCGTTAAAGCCGAGCATCGCTTGCAAATAACTAAGCACCAATGGAAGTTCTTCAAAGGCGAACAAGACCCATCCGACGAGAATAAGTACAATGGCATATAGATGCCTAACCCAGCGCGGTAGGCGGCTCAGTAGCTTTAATCCCCACCATTTTTCAAAGATAAGAATAACCCCAAAGTATAATCCCCAGAGTAGAAAACTCCAGCTTGCTCCGTGCCAGATTCCCGTCAACAGCCAGACGATGAGGATATTGCGCACTTGAATGCCTAAACCCCGGCGGTTGCCTCCAAGCGGGATATATACGTAGTCACGAAACCAACTGCTAAGGGAAATATGCCATCTCCGCCAGAAGTCGGTAATGCTCTGTGAAATATAAGGTTTGTTGAAGTTCTCGTTAAAGCGGAAGCCGAACATAAGTCCGAGGCCAATCGCCATATCCGAATATCCACTGAAATCAAAATAGATCTGAAAAGCAAATGCAATAATGCCAATCCAAGCGGTTAAAGCAGGCATGGAATCTAGATTGGAGCTGGAGATGGTGTGCCAGAGCAAACCGATGTTATTGGCAAGCAGCACTTTTTTGGCTAGTCCGATAATGAATCTTCGTACACCCTCTGCGAACATGGGGATATCCACCGAACGCGCTCGTAATTGCTCTGCAATGGTGTTGTATTGAACGATAGGACCGGCTACTAATTGTGGGAACAAGGCTACAAACGTACCGAAATCAATCCAATTTTGCTGTGCTTTAGCAGTTCCTCTGTATACGTCAATGATGTACGACATGGATTGGAAGGTATAGAACGAAATCCCAATAGGTAGTGGTAAATCAGTTAATGGGATATGAGTACCGAGGAGTTCGTTTACATTTTGGATGAGAAAATCTGCATATTTGAAATACGACAATAAGCCCAGGTTAATAACCATAGAGCTTACCACAATCCACTTGCGCTGTACCTTAGTTAGCTTCGGTCTACTAAGAAGTAGACCAAAGCCGTAATCCGTAATGGTGGACAGCAACATAATTACAATGTAGACGGGTTCGCCCCAAGCATAAAACACCAGACTGCTTAAGAACAATATGAGGTTTTTGATTCGCCAAGGCGAAACATAGTAGAGTGCAAGGACAGCCGGCAGGAACAGGAATAGGAACAGTAGGCTGCTGAATACCATCGCTAATTATTTTTTAGTAAACAAGGTATCAAATTCAGTCACCAGCTGATCAGCACTCTCCGAAATCACGAATAAGATGTAATTGCCTTTTGTGACCAGCTTATAATTTTGGGCGTTCACATACTGATCCGGAAGGTATTGTTCGAATTGCTTTTGAATATCAGTCGCACGCTCTTTGACGGCGGTTTCGACAGTAGAGATATCTTTTGCATCTTTAACTTTTAAAATGGCAATTTCGTTACTTTTCACATTCATCATTGGCATTCTAATGCTATAATCTTCAAGTAATGATGGAGCTAGATGGTACAGCTGAGCCACCATATCTTCTTCAACTTCCATTAATGAAGGCTGTTCCACTTTTGCGAGCATCTCGTCGATCATTTCTTTCGGCGTCAGATTGGTTTCGACAACTGCTTCATTGTTACTACTGGAACAGGCGCTAAGCATTACACTTAATACAATAGTTAACGCTAGAATGAAGGTATGTTTTTTCAATTAGGTCACTCTCCTTGGTGTGTTTGATCTACGTTTCTCTAGTTAACTAACGTAAAGAGTCTATAGAATGTTGCGGGACACTTTCTTTCGAATACTTTACCCCAATTTTGTGGAAATATGTTTGAAGGAAAAGGTCATGCAAAGATCTTCCTCTCTTAGCTTGCGCAATGGTTGGTTATACTGTTAATGTTAGATAGATAGTTTTGAATAGAAGGGGATTGAACGGAATGATCGAAGAACTGAACAATAATGGACTACCGGAGAATTACGAGGAATTAAAGAAAGCTGCCAACCGCTCTGCGGATTGGAGAGCACGTCTAGAAGCAGTTGAAGAACTGGGTCAGACGAACCACAAACAAATTATCGATATCCTGACGCGTTTAATGGAGAGCGATCCTGTATATACAGTTCAAGAAGCTGCTTACCTTAAACTGAAGGCATTCGGCGAAGATGTTAAAGCACCTTCCAAGAATAAACCGGAGCTAGTAAAAGGCGTATCCAAAATACTCCTGAGAATCAAGAAGAGCCTGCCAAGAGATCATTCGTACGAAGATTTCAAAGAGAAGCTGAAGAAGATGAGAATCGACGTTTACGACACTTATGAAGGCGAAAAGGGCGATGACTTCGACGCGTGGCTGATGAAGATGTGGACTTCCGCGAACAAGTAAAGGATGACAACATGCAAACCAACAAATTAACAGAACAATTTCAAGAATATCTTAAGCTTTCTGCTGACTTACGTCCTGACTATATTGCCAGCTTAGGCAAGGGTGATAATGAAGAGAAGATGACGGTGATTGTTCCAGAAGCCCCTGAACTACTGAAAGTTATTTATAGCATAGTTTCAGGTACAAGCAGTGAGGAAGAAGAACCAAGTCTAATCGAATTTATTCCAGGGTATCGTCTAATTCATATTAATGAATATGAAGCAGAGATGAAGATTTTAACTGGAATATTGGAGGAAAAAGGCCATCAAGTGGATGGCGTTATCTTGCCGATCTTAACGAACTACGGTAGCGACTTCATTTGTTACTACAAATCTACAGATGGTGTGGAACGTGTATGTGACCTGCTGCATGATTTTGGGGATCTGATTGTGATGTATGAATCACCAGAAAAGTTCCTGGAGACTTTATGTGAGTTCTACAAGCAGGAAGTTTATTTCCTGGATGAAGAGGGATACCTCGATTGCGATTTAGTAAAAGAGGGCGAAGTAGGCGCGGCTCTGAACCCAGATGCGAAATATTGGTCCGAGTAACGAGCTAATACCCTATAAAGAAGAGCAGCAGTCCGATTACGGACTAGCTGCTCTTTGTTTTAAAATCTACTGTTATGTTACTCGTGCGCAGCGCGTTTCTCCTGCTCACGAAGCTCTACTCTCCGTATTTTTCCGGAGGTCGTCTTTGGAAGATCTTGAATGAACTCGATTTTGCGTGGATATTTATAAGGAGCGGTCCACTCTTTAACATGGGATTGCAGCTCCTTCACAAGCTCAGGAGAAGCGGCGGTCTCATCTTTTAGTACAATAAAAGCTTTAACGATATGTCCGCGGATTTCATCCGGACTAGCAACGACCGCGCATTCCTTAACCGAAGCATGCTTCATAAGGGCTTCTTCTACTTCGAAAGGACCAATGGTGTAACCTGAGCTAATGATAATGTCATCTCCACGGCCCTCGAACCAGAAATAACCTTCTTCATCTTTCCGTGCCCGGTCTCCAGTTATGAAGAACTCACCGTGAGTACTGCTTTCTTTTCTACCAGGATCTTTGTAATAGGTATGAAATAACGCTGGCATACTTAAGTGTACTGCGATATCTCCAACGACTCCAGCAGGTACCGGAATGCCGTCTTCGTCTACTACTTCAACTAGCCCCGGAGCAATAGACTTACCCATAGAACCTATCCGAATAGGAGTATCTTTGAGTGTTCCGATGATAAGCGTACTTTCTGTTTGACCATAACCATCACGAATCGTGATATTGAATTCACGTTGGAAGGTGTTGATGACCTCTTGATTCAAAGGCTCTCCAGCGGAAACTGCGCAGCGAAGGTGGGACAAGTCATAATGACTGAGATCTTCTAACTTGGCCATCAAACGATATTCAGTTGGCGTACAGCATAATACCTCGATGTTGTGATCCTGCAGCAGCTGCAAATATTTTTTGGGATGAAAAGATCCACTATATACAAACCCAGTCGCCCCGTTGCCAAGGACGGATAAGAAGGGGCTCCAGATCCATTTTTGCCAGCCCGGTGCCGCTGTTGCCCAGACGGTGTCTGTTTCTTTAATATCGAGCCATTGAGGCGATGTGATCCGCAAGTGAGCATAACCCCAGCCATGACTATGAACGACTGCTTTGGGGTTGCCGGTTGTTCCAGAGGTATATGCCAAGATTGCCATATCGTCCCGGTGGCTTTCGACTGCTGTGAACATATCTGGCTGATTAATCATTAGACTTTCCAGATCTAGCCATCCATGACCGAGCTCGTCAGGGGCGCCGGATACGGAAAGACGGTAATCCAGAGCAGGCAGATCGTCCGAGATTTTATTAACTTCATCAGTGATCTCGGACCAGGCAATAACGGCTCTGGCTTCGGAATGCCGCAGACGATAGGATAAATCCTTAGCGCGAAGCATTTCTGATGAAGGGATAATGGCAAGTCCTAGCTTCAGACATGCTAAATAGATGACATAAGCGATGATTCGGCGTGGAACCATTACAAGAACACGATCCCCTTGCTGGAGGCCAACTGCTGCGAGCCCTCCAGCAAGTCGGTTAGCTTGCTTGCGAAGATCTCCGTAAGTGATCTCCTCGTAGTCTCCTTGTTCATTCAACCACTTAAGTGCAATCTTTTCCGGAGCATGACGTTCCATTTCCGAAGTGAGATTGTAGTACTCAGGTGCGATCCACTGCTGATTATTCAATATGAACCTCTCCTATATAAAACAAGATGTGTATAACTGTTATGCTTAGTATAGCACGTTATCCTAGTACCAGGTACTAGTACCTTGATGCCTAAATTTGATATCATAGGGTTCAGAAGGTTAAGATAACTTGTGTAAATATAAATCCAGAAAGTGAGAACTATGTTATGAATCACACAACTTTTGATGAAATATTCGCCATTATGGAAGCCTCTTTTCCTACCTCCGAGATCAGAACCTATGAGGGACAACAGGAGTTATTGGATGTTTCACATTACCGATTGATTACCGAAGTGAATGCTGAGGGGAAAATCATTGCTTTTATAGCTTGCTGGGAGTTTCCAGGATTTCGATTTGTAGAACATATTGCCGTGGACCCAAGTATAAGAGGTGGGGGCATTGGTAAAAAGCTGATGGAAGAATATATCCGTCAGTCGGGCAAGCCTGTGCTTCTTGAAGTAGAGCCGCCACTGGGTGAAATGGAACAACGGAGAATTGGCTTTTATGAGCGACTGGGCTTCCATTTGAATCCTTATGCTTATGTGCAGCCCCCTCTGCGTGAGGGAAATGCGGATTTACCGCTTCAAATTATGACTTACCCTAACCCTGTCGATGTAGAAGAATTCAATCTTTATAGAGAAATTTTATATACAGAAGTGTATAAGGTTACAACGCCGTATCAAAGTTAATCTAACAGCAATCCGTACGATCCTTTTTAGGACAAGCGGGTTGCTGTTTTTATTTTTTTTGAATTAATGATATTTTGATTTTTTTAATTACAAAATGGGTACAAGTAAGAAACAACTTAGAGACATAATCTTATTTTGTTTGAGCTAAAGTAAGAACAAAGATGGAACTTTCGAGGAGGGCTTACTTATGAAAAACAAAAAAATAATTATAGCAACAATGGTGTTTGGGATGGTAGTCACAGGATCAGCCGGTGTGTACGCAGGAACTAAACTTCAGAAAATCACGGCATATCTCAATCACAGCATAGGATTTAAGGTGAATGGCACGGCTTATACGCCAGTTGATAATAAAGGAAATGCACTGGCACCAATTACGTATAACAATACAACCTATCTTCCTGTACGTGCGATTGCTGATGTAATGAAGGTGCCTGTGACCTTTGATGCGGTGAACAATCAGGTTATTCTTGGCACAGGAGGCTCGGTGACTGACACTATTTCTCTGACTCCAGTACAATACAGCAACACTCAGAAAGAAGAGATTGTTAAAGCCTTCGCTAATTTCCAAGGTTTTGAAACAGCCTATGCACCTACTCAAATGGTGAGTGGAGACGCATTTCAAAAAGTAGTGGGTTCAGATGATGGTGTGAACTTTCTGTTTAAGCAGATGAAGGTGAATATTTCTCCTCGTGATTACGCTTACGAATATAAAGGTGAAACCGTAAAGCTCTCTAACGGAACCGAAGCTAAATGGTATAGTCCATCCACCGATTCGTTGTTCTTGACCTATAAACTGGATGATCGTTTTGTTACTATTAGTTCCCCGAATAAAACACTGAGTAAGACGCAATTAGAGAAAGTAGCAGTGAATGTAGTGAAATGGACGAAATAAGCCCTCATTAGCACTTATCTTTGTGCCTTAAAAAGTAAAGCAGCAAGTCTCCCATAGTTGGAGAGGCTTGCTGCTTCTTTGTCGTGTTTGGAAGCCAATGATTTAAACGCTTTTACTTACTGTGCTGTTTATTTGGCAGCTTTTGACTTGGTGTACTTTTACCGTGATTTTCTTTATTCTTTTCAGCTTTCTTTTGGGTATCGTGTACTTTTTCTACAAAAGCATGAGTATCGTCCATGTTTATCCTCCTTGATTGGCAACCTTGCCGTTACTGTAACCACTTTTGTAAGAATACATACACGATGTACTTTACAAACTTCTATGTTTATAAAGACATTGCGAAAATATTTAATAGTTACTATAAATGGATGCAAGCATTTCATAGAACAGTAAGGGAGACTGATTATGAACAGGTTATTTAAACAAGCTGTATCCATGACCTTAGCTTTCGTTATGGTACTGGGAATTACATTCACAGGAATACCAGCTTATGCTGAAGACAGCAATGGGGATGCTGGACTACTGCAATTACAATCGTTAGAGCCTGTTACATTATTGGCAGGGAATTCTACGTGGAAGTATCTAGATCACGGAACAGATCAAGGGACGGTATGGCGGTCCGTGTACGATGATTCAACATGGGCGTCTGGCCAAGCACCGCTTGGTTATAAAGATAGTGGATCCGGAGTCAGCAGTAAGCAATTTGGTGCTCTGAACACAAATATAAGCTACGGTTCTAATAAGAGTATGAAATATCGTACTTCTTACTTCCGTACAAACGTAACGGTGAATAAGGAAGAGATTGCGAAATCCGATAAAATCTTGGGTAACTTCGCATTTGATGACGGAGCTGTACTATATTTGAACGGTAAAGAAATTTACCGTGAGGCTATGCCAGCGGGCGAAATTAATTTTCAAACAAAAAGTTCAACTAACTTAAGTGATCCAAACGAATATACCAAGGTAGACCTTACCGAAGTAGTAAAGGCTAACTTGAAGGACGGAAGTAATGAGCTTTCAGCTGAGGTGCATCAGTCAAGTGATGGTAGCTCTGACCTCTATTGGGATATGAACCTGATTGCTTATCCGGTAGTAGAGCCTGTAGAACCTGGAGTTGGTAAGCCTGAGTCCATCGCACTGACTTTTAACGGAAACCCTCAGACTAGTATGGGATTCAACTGGTATGCACCTGAGAGTGTGACGGGTACCAAGCTTGAAGTAGTAGAAGCTTCTAAATTAGTGGACGGTCAGTTCCCGGTAGGTGCTCAAACTTACGAAGGAACATCGGTTACAACAAGCGTGTATATGACCAAAGCGGATAAGTCAGCTAAAAAACCAGTTGTACTGACTAGCCATAAGGTCATTGCTGATCATCTGCAGCCGGGAACGGAGTATGCTTACCGTGCTGGGGATGGACAAGCTGACAATTGGAGTGACATCGGAACGTTTACAACAGAAAGCTCCAGTAATCAGGCATTTAAGTTCTTATATACAACGGACTCTCAAGGAACAACTGAAGGTGATTTTGATATTTGGAATCATACCCTTCAAGAGGGATTGGCTAAATTCCCGACAAGTGAATTCATTCTGAATTCCGGTGATTTGGTAGACAACGGTGATATTGAGGAGCAATGGGGATGGTTCTTCAATAAACCAAAGGATATTCTAGCAAATATCCCATTGGTTCCACTGGTAGGTAATCATGAAAGTAAGAGTTATAGCAATTACACAACTCATTTTAATTTACCTAATGTCTCGAATACGGGCGCAAAACCAGATGGCTCTGTATATTCTTTTGACTACGGATCAGCACACTTTATGGTTATTAATACAGAATATTATGGTGCTAGCTCGAGTCTTGAGAATAACGAAATTTACAAAAAACAAGTAGAGTGGCTGCGCAGTGAAGCCGCGAAAAGCGATCAGAAGTGGAAGGTTGTGCTTTTGCATAAATCACCTTATTCAGTTGCCAGTCACACAAATGATACAGATGTACTCTATTACAGAGCTAATTTGACAAAGGTATTTGATGAGCTTGGTATTGACATGGTTATCGGAGGACATGACCACACCTATACTAGAAGCTATCAAATGTACAACAATCAGCCGTTGACGGATATTAAGCCGGACAAAAACGGAGTGGTAACTGATCCTAAGGGTACGTTATACCTGATTACAAATGCAGCGGGTAATAAAAAATATAATGTTGGCGCAGGTCCGTTTCCTTTTGCAGCTAAATACGAGCAGCCTGGTAAGGAAATGTTCACAGGGATGACTGTAACGAATAATGAATTTTCATACGAAGCCTACACCACGACAACTGGTGGATCTACTGACTTGTATGATAAATACAGCATTCATAAGTCTGACGTAGCTGTTAAACCTGTGCAAAATGCAAAAGCTACTGTAGCAGATGGTGGTAAAATCACGTTAACTTGGGATGCGCCTGCATCCGGTGCACCGGTATCAGGATATCGCATTTATGAGCAAAATGATCTGGTATCTGCAAACTGGACGGTCAGTGTTCCTAATACGGAAGGTCAAACTTCTTATAGTTACACTGTAGAAAATACTAATCCGAACCAAACCTATCAATTTGTTATCAAAGCGGTAAGTGACAGAACCAATTCAGAAGCTAAAATTGCTTCTACCGATTCTATCAAAAAAGTTACAGTTACCTTTAACGGCGACCCAGTGAGTGCAAAAGGATTCACTTGGTACACAGCGTTGAAATCTGCAGGAAGCGACCTGCAGGTTGTAGAGAACACGGGCGTTACTCCAGACTTTACAAAAGCTGCTGAGTTTACAGGACGTTCAGCTGTTTCCAGAAATTCAAAGGATGAATTAGTTCATAAAGCTGAAGCTTATGGCCTTAAGGCTGATACGAAATACTACTTCCGTGTAGGTGATAAAGCACTGGGATTGTGGAGTGCAGTGGGAACTTTCGAAACAGCTGCTAAGACAGGTGCATTTACTTTCATCGATCTGGCGGACACACAAGCTAAGACCGAAGATGAGGCTATTCTTTCTGGAGAAACGATGGCAAAAGCACTTACGACATTCCCGAATGCTGAGTTTGTGGCGATTAACGGAGATATCGTAGATACTGGAACCAATGAATCACAATGGAATTGGTTGCTTGGCCATTCGCAGGAAACCTTGCTCAATACCACTATTGTTCCAGTTGCGGGGAACCATGAGGATAAAGCGAATGCCTTCTATGAGCACTACAATATTAAGGAAGCCGCAGGCTCACCAACAGAAACAGGAGCATACTATTCCTATGATTACAGCAATGCGCACTTTGTAGTCTTGAACACGAATGAGAATTCGGATGAATATGCTAACTTCAGCAAAGCACAGTTGGATTGGATGAAGGCCGATGTAAAAGCAGCGAAGGCTGCTGGAGCGAAGTGGATTATCGTCGCTATGCATAAAGGACCATACACAACCTCTAACCACGCTACTGACAAAGATATTATGGGCGCTAATGGAGAAAGAGCGAAAGTCGCTCCAATGATGGCTGAACTGGGTATTGACCTGGTGCTTCAAGGTCACGATCATATCTATGCACGAACCAAGCCAATCAAGGCTGACGGAACTGCAGCAGACACAGTGAAAATCAAGGAGAGCTTCAATGGTCAAACGGTAGAGTACACAGTAAACCCAGATGGAACAATCTATCTGATTCCAGCTACGGCAGGAGCGAAGGTTTACTATAAGAACATGAAGAAAGAATTGGGAGATGCTTACTATAATCTCTTTGAAGTGGCCAATGAGAATACAGCAGCTAAATACGGAGCGGACCCAAGTGATGCTACGCGTCCAAAACGCGGTCAAGTTCAGACCTTTGTTGGTATCACTGTAGATGCAGGGAAGCTGACAGCTGTATCTTATGAGATTGATCAGAATGTTAATGAGGCTAAACCATATGTTCTTGAAGAGTTCGGTATTGTTAAGGGCGATGAGAATGGTGGAGTTACACCAACGCCAACACCAACGCCAACACCAACACCAACAACAGAGCCGACAAAAGCACCAACAACAGCACCAACAACAGCACCAACAATAAAACCGACAGCAACACCAACACCAACAGTAGCGCCAACAGCTACACCAGCACCGACAACGGCGCCTTCACCAACTGCGACGCCAGTAAGTAAGCCATCTTTAACGGATACTAGCAATCACTGGGCGGCTGCTGTTATCCAGAAAGCAGTAGCAGCTGGCTTCGTTAGTGGTTATCCGGATGATACTTTCCGTCCGAATCAGAAAGTAAATCGGGTTGAATTTATCACAATGCTGGCACGTGCATTGCAATTGCCGGAGAATGGTGACACTTCAAGCTTTAAGGATTCTGCGAAGATTCCAGCATGGGCTAAGTCTTTTGTGGCACAGGCTGTATCTCTGCAAATTATCAGTGGCTATGATGATGGAACATTCCGTCCTACACAGGAGCTAACACGTACAGAATTAGCAGTTATGGTTGTACGCGCTCTTGGTATTACGGTAGATCCTAAAGCGACATTAACCTTCAATGATGCTAAGGATGTACCAGCATGGGCAGTGCCGTATATTGCAGCGGCAGCGAAATCAGGCCTTGTGAATGGTGTAGGGCAGAATAAATTTGCACCTAACCAGAAGGCAACAAGAGCAGAGGCGGTTACCGTAATCCTTGCATTATTAGAAAAAGGGCAGAAGTAAACTATTATCTGCGTGAAATGAACTCAAGCTTAGTTTGTATCGAACAAAGGGGGTCTCAGCTAATCGGCTGAGACCCCCTTTGTGTTTAATAAGATTTTTATATGAAACCTTACACTGACCAAGAAGCTAGCAAAGTTAGCGGATTATTATGATGGAGAAGTAACGGAATATGAAATAATATGTTTTTTTGAAATAATGCTTGCAATGAATCTCTATACATGATATATTCTATTTCTGGCCGAGAAACACACATGCCGAGCTCGAAAAAGAAGTTGAAAAAAGAGCTTGACATTGAACGGCTGAAC